>NZ_AP014936.1:0-2400000 GCF_002355415.1 Sulfurifustis variabilis
CGCGGCTTTGTCAACCGCGACGCGGCCGCAGCGCGTTAACTCCCCGGTGCCCGGGCGCGTGTGGATTGGATAACACTAACCGGCTAGACTCCGAACCCCTTCCCGCGCACCACCACCATGAGCGCCGTGACCGCAGAACGCGTTTGGGACAAGTGCCTGGGGCGCCTCGAAGAGGAGCTTCCTCCGCAGCAGTTCAACACCTGGATCCGCCCGTTGCAGCCGGTCCAAGAGGCGCGCGGATTGCGGCTGCTCGCCCCGAACCGCTTCGTGATGGAGTGGGTGCGCGAGCGTTTCATGCACCGGATCGGCGAACTGGTGGCAGAGTATTCCAACGGTGGCGGTACGAGGGTGATCGTCGAGGTCGGCAGCCAGATACGGCGCGCCGTGGATCTCGGCCAGGCGCCGAGCGGTCGCGAAAGCACACGGCGCGCCGGGTCCGTAGGCCGGCTCAATCCGGAGTTCACCTTCGAGAGCCACGTGGAAGGCAAGTCCAACCAGGTGGCGCGGGCGGCGGCCCGCCAGGTCGGCGAGAACCCGGGCGCGGCCTATAACCCACTGTTCATTTACGGCGGCGTCGGTCTCGGGAAGACGCACCTGATGCAGGCGGCGGGAAATCTGATACTCAGGCGACGCCCGGACGCAAACGTGGCTTATGTCCACTCTGAACGCTTCGTCGCCGACATGGTGAAGGCCTTGCAGCACAACGCCATCAACGACTTCAAGCGGTTTTACCGCAGTCTGGATGCCCTGCTGATAGACGATATCCAGTTTTTCGTCGGCAAGGAGCGCTCCCAAGAGGAATTCTTCCATACATTCAATGCCTTGGTGGAAGCCGGGCATCAAGTCATCATTACCGCGGACCGGTTCCCGAAGGAACTGACGGGGGTCGAAGAGCGATTGGTGTCGCGTTTCGCGTCGGGACTCACCGTGTCCATCGAGCCGCCCGAGCTCGAGACGCGCGTCGCCATCCTGATCAACAAGGCGAAACAGGAAGGCACGGATCTGCCGGAGGATGTCGCGTTCTTCGTGGCGAAGCGTGTGCGATCGAATGTACGCGAGTTGGAGGGCGCGCTCCGCCGCATTCTCGCCAGCGCGTCGTTTACCGGGAGGCCCGTCGATATCGGAGTCGCAACCGACAGCTTGAAGGACCTGTTGAGCTTCCAGGAACGATTGGTCACGATCAACAATATCCAGAAAACCGTCGCTGAGTATTTCAAGATCCGAATCTCGGATCTGCACGCAAAGAGCAGGTCGCGACAGGTAGCCCGGCCCCGTCAGATCGCAATGGCCCTGGCCAAGGAACTGACCGACCACAGCCTCCCGGAAATCGGCGAGGCGTTCGGCGGGCGGGACCACACCACCGTCCTGCACGCGTGCCGGAAGATCGCGGAGCTGTCTTCCAAGGACGCCCGGGTTCAGGAGGATTACGGCAACTTGCTGCGGATATTGACGACATAAGCTGTGGGCAAATTGTGAATGAGCCCGGCGGCTGAGTCGCGGTGCGGGAGTTCACGGACTTATCCAGCACACTTGCACAGCAATACGGGGGGTTGTCCACAGGGTTGGGGAAAGCGGCGATACCGTCCAGACTAGGCCCAAAGCCACCTATCAACCGTTAGGGGCGGACCAAGTAACTAGTACAACAAGTAAAGGAACTACCTCTAATACGATTATGCAGATCGAACTCGCGCGTGAAGATTTGCTGAAGCCCATGGGAGTCGTGGCCGGGGTCGTGGAACGCAGGCAGACCCTGCCCATCCTCTCGTACGTGCTGCTGAGGAGCGCCGGTCAGGACCTGACCCTGACGGGAACGGATCTGGAAGTCGAGGTCGTCGCCCACGTGCCGGCCCGCATAAAGGGCGAAGTTGCGCTGACGTTGCCGGCCCGCAAGCTGTTCGATATCTGCCGGGCGCTTCCGGAAGGGACGGACATCACGATCGCGAAGCAAGGCGAAAAGGTGGTTACCAAAGCGGGAAAGAGCCGGTTTACCTTGCTCACGCTTCCCGCGACCGATTTTCCCGCCGTCGAGGCAGGATCGTTCGAGCAAGCGCTCACTCTCTCTCAGGACGAGGCAAAACGGCTACTTGACCGGACAGCGTTTTGTATGGCCCAACAAGATGTCAGGTACTACCTGAACGGGCTTTACCTTGAGATGGGCGGTAAACGCATCCGAGCCGTCGCAACGGACGGACACCGGATGGCCATGAGTGACTTGGCCCTGGAGAAGGAAGCGGGCGGCGAGCGTCAGGTCATCGTACCGAGGAAAGGCATACAGGAACTCTCCCGGTTGCTTTCCTACACCGAAGACGAGGTGAAGATCGAGATCGGCGCGAGCCATCTGAGAGCCCGTTGTGCCGACGTTACGTTTACATCGAAATTGATCGACGGGAAATTTCCGGACTACACAAAGGTGATTCCGTCCTCGCAAACCAAGTCAGCAACGATACCTCGGGATGCATTCAGAGAAGCCCTTGGCCGTGTCGCGATCCTAGCTAACGAGAAGTACCGGGGCGTGAGACTTGCCTTTCAGCCCGGACGTCTCGCCATGAGCGCGCACAACCCGGAGCAGGAAGAAGCTGTGGAAGAGCTCGAAGTAGAGTTTCGTGGGGAAGCGCTGGAGATCGGCTTCAACGTCACTTACCTGATGGAGGCCGTCGGGGCGATAAATGCTTCGGAGGTCGTAATTGGCGGAAATGACTCCAATAGCAGCTGCGTGCTGCACGCCCCGGGAGACGAAGCGACGCGCTACATCATCATGCCGATGCGGCTCTAGGTGTTCCACGTGAAACGAGAGCCTTTTGTTTCACGTGGAACTTTCACTAAGCTCATGTAGCGCAAAAAATTTGTCGCTCCGGCTAAGGCCGCATTGAGCGAGAAATGGTAGAATAACTGCCGGAAATGGACCCCGCCGCTCGCAAGAACGAAGCCTACGATTCGACCAGCATTCAAGTCCTTAAGGGCTTGGAGGCCGTTCGTAAGCGCCCGGGCATGTATATCGGTGATACCGATGACGGCACCGGACTTCACCACATGGTGTTCGAAGCCGTCGATAACTCTATCGACGAGGCCCTGGCTGGCCACTGTACCGACATAAAGGTAATTCTCCACCCCGAGGGTAGCGTAACCGTTTCCGATAACGGTCGGGGCATCCCGACGGGAATCATCCCCGAGGAGGGCCGCTCGGCGGCGGAGGTCATCATGACCGTCCTGCACGCTGGCGGAAAATTCGATCAGAACTCCTACAAGGTTTCGGGCGGTCTTCACGGCGTCGGCATCTCGGTCGTGAACGCCCTGTCCGAGACGCTTGATCTTACCATCCGCCGGGACGGCAAGGTTTACCAGCAACACTACGAGCTCGGCGAACCCCGGGCGCCCTTGGCCGCGGTGGGGGACGCCACCACCACCGGCACCGACGTTCGCTTTACACCCAGCCCGAAAATCTTCAGCAATACGACCTTCCAGTACGACGTCCTCGCCAAACGCCTGCGCGAGCTTTCGTTCCTGAACCCCGGGGTGTGCATCACACTTCGGGACGAGCGCGTCGGCAAGGAGGACGTGTTTGAGTACAAGGGCGGCATCTCTGCGTTTGTCGAGCACCTGAACCGAAGCAAGACGGTGTTGCACCCGAAACCTATTCACATCTCGGCGGCGCGCGGCCCGATCCTGGTCGAGGTATGTATGCAGTGGAACGACTCCTACCAGGAGAACATCTACTGCTATACGAACAACATTCCTCAGCGCGACGGCGGCACTCACCTCGCAGGCCTCAGGGCCGCGATGACCCGAACACTCAACCACTACATCGAGCACTCCGCGGTTGCCAAGAAGGAAAAGATACTGACGACGGGGGACGACGCGCGCGAGGGCCTGACGGCGGTCCTGTCCGTAAAGCTGCCGGATCCCAAGTTCTCCTCTCAGACCAAAGACAAGCTGGTCTCATCCGAGGTCAAGGGTGTCGTCGAATCGATCGTCAACGAGAAGCTCGAAGAATTCCTGCTCGAGAATCCGAACGATGCCAAGGCGATCGCGCTGAAGATTCTCGAAGCGGCGCGCGCCCGCGAGGCGGCCAGGAAAGCGCGCGAGATGACTCGACGCAAGGGCGCCCTCGATCTCGCCGGTTTGCCCGGCAAGCTGGCCGACTGTCAGGAACGCGACGCTGCGCGGTCCGAACTCTACATCGTGGAGGGCGACTCGGCCGGAGGTTCGGCCAAACAAGCGCGCGACCGACGGTTCCAGGCAGTGCTTCCACTCAAGGGAAAGATTCTCAACGTCGAGCGCGCTCGGTTCGACCGGATGCTTTCGTCCCAGGAGGTCGCAACGTTGATTACTGCGCTCGGGACAGGAATCGGTGAAAACGAGTTTGATATCAGCAAGTTGCGTTACCATCGCATCATCATCATGACGGATGCGGACGTCGACGGCTCGCACATCCGTACGCTCCTGCTCACTTTCTTCTATCGTCAGATGCCCGACCTGGTGACCCGCGGCCATATCTACATCGCTCAGCCGCCGCTCTACAAGGTCAAACACGGAAAGCAGGAACGCTATCTCAAGGACGACAGCGAGCTGCAGGAATACCTGCTCGAGACAGCCATCGACGGTGCGGCACTGGAAGCAGCGGAAGGCCGGCGCCTGGAAGGCAAAGAGCTGGAAGGTCTCTGTCGCCAATATGTGAACGTTCGCGAACTCATCAAGCGGCTCGCACGACGCTACGACCCCAAGATCCTGAACAAGATGCTCTATCTGCAGACCCTGGACCCCGCCACGATGAAGGATGAGGCGGTTGTGCGCACGTACGCGACGGAACTCGAGAGCCGGCTCAACGACGATCCGAACGGCACGCGTTATGAGGTCGCCGCGGTGCTGAACGACCGCCTGCAGGTGTACGAGCTGCGCATCGGACGCACCGAACACGGGGCGTTGAGTCGGCTGAGGTTCGACGCCGAGTTCTTTTCCTCGTCCGACTATCAGACGATTCGGGACATGGGCGCGCGCCTCGGAACGCTGCTTGCCGGTGGACTCGGTGTGACGCGCGGAGAGCGCAGCGAAACCGTTCCCGGATTCGACGCGGCGGTCGACTGGCTGTTCGCCGAAGCCCGCCGCGGCCAAACCATTCAGCGCTACAAAGGCCTCGGCGAGATGAACCCCGAGCAGCTCTGGGAGACCACCATGGATCCCGCCACCCGCCGGCTGCTCAAGGTGAGCGCCGACGACGACGTGGCGGCCGGCGAGGTGTTCAGCATGCTCATGGGCGATCAGGTGGAGCCGAGGCGAGACTTCATCGAGAAGAACGCGCTCCTGGTGAGCAATCTCGACGTGTAGGCACCCGTTCCTCGGGTCGCTCAGTGCAGCGTGCGCGGCACGCTGAGCGTGAAGGCAGGGATGTCCGCGTCGAACCGCGTGCCGTCGTCGGCCACCATTTGGTAGCTTCCCCGCATGACACCCACGGGCGTCTCCAGGATGGTCCCGCTCGTGTACTCGAAGCTCATCCCGGGCTCGAGATAGGGCTGTTCCCCGACGACACCCTCGCCGCGCACCTCCTGTGTTTTCTCGTTGGCGTCCGTGATCACCCAGTGACGGGTAACGAGTCGCGCCGGCACGGATCCCGCATTTGTAATGGTGATCGTGTACGCGAAGACATACCGATTACGGTCGGGAGCGGACTGTCCCGGGACGTAGGTCGTCCTGACGGTGATGTCGATTCGGTGTCGATCGGGCTGCATCATGACGACCCAATTTTGCACCGGTCTGCTCCGTTTTTCACGGGTCGATCCAGGGGTTCCCGGGGCAGGGAACGCTGTAAAAACGCCGTTCGTCTCCCGAAAGGCGGACCGCGGTCAGTCTCCGACCCCACGCGCACCCCGTGTCGATCGCCGTGACATCGTCGGACCAGTAGAGGTCCAGCATCGACCAATGCCCGAAAACAAGGTGCGCTCCACGGCTCTTCCGCCAGGGAATCTCGAACCAGGGGCACAACGGCTCCGGCTGCGAGCCAGGGGGACCTTTGTTGGCGAAATCGAGCGCGCCGGTTGCCGGTTCGCAGAAGCGAATGCGGGTGAACGCGTTGACGATGAACCGTAAACGCTCCCACCCGGTCAGTCTCTCGTCCCAGCACCGCGGTTCGTCGCCGTACATGTGTTGAAAGAGCTCCCGCACGCCCGATCCCGCGAGAACGGCCTGCGCCTCGGCAGCGAGCGCCGTCGCCCGATCCGGATCCCATTGGGGCGGCAGGCCGGCGTGGACGAGCGCGTGACCGGAAACGGCGTCGCGATGAAACAGGGGGCGCGACGCCAACCACGCAAGCAGCTCCTCCCGGTCCGTCGCCTCCAGCAGATCGGTCAGCGTATCGCGGGGGCCGCGGGTCGTCGCCCCGCTCGCGATGGCGAGGAGATGAAGATCATGATTCCCGAGCACACACACGGCTCTCTCGCCGAGACCCTTGACGAAGCGCACCACGTCGGCCGAACGTGGCCCGCGGTTTACCAGGTCGCCGGTGAACCACAGCTCGTCGCGCGCCCGGTCGAAACCGATCTGCTCAAGCAGGGCCCGCAGGGAGTCGAAACACCCCTGTACGTCGCCAATCGCGTATCGCGCCATCAGCCGAAGCGCTGGGCCATCTCGTCGGTCGCGCGCCGGAGCGCCTGCGTGATGCCGGGCTCGGCGGCCGAGTGGCCGGCATCGGGAACGATTTCGAGCCGGGCCTGGGGCCAGCGCCGATGCAGGTCGTACGCGCTCTGGAACGGACAGACGATGTCGTAGCGTCCCTGCACGATGACGCCCGGGATGCCGTGGATACGATCAGCGTCTCGCAGGATCTGATCGGGATCGAGAAAACTGTCGTGTACGAAATAGTGCGCCTCAATGCGAGCGAGCGACAGGGCCGTATGCGGGTGGCTGAAGAAACTCACGACCGCCTCGTTCGGCTTCAGGGTCGCGGTCCGGCCTTCCCATACCGACCAGGCCTTCGCGCTCGCGAGCCGAACGGCTTCGTCATCACTCGTGAGGCGTCGATAGTGGGCGTGGAGCAGATCGTGACGCTCCTCGAGGGGGATCGGTGCGACGAACTCTTCCCAGTAATCCGGAAAGACATGATTCGCACCTTCCTGGTAGAACCAGCGGATCTCCCACGGGCGGCAGAGAAAGATGCCCCTCAGGATGAGCGCGATCGCCCGCTCCGGGTGCGTCTCTGCGTAGACGAGCGCCAGGGTCGAACCCCAGGATCCGCCAAAAAGAACCCACCGCTCGATCCCAAGGAACTCGCGAATCCTCTCGAGATCCGCGACGAGATCGGGCGTCGTGTTGCGCTCCAGGCTCGCGTGCGGCGTCGAACGGCCGGCGCCGCGCTGATCGTAGAGCACGATCCGGTAGCGTGCCGGATCAAAGAACTGCCGGTGGTAAGGCTCGAATCCGGCGCCGGGCCCGCCATGCACGAATACGACGGGGAGCCCTCGCGAATTTCCGCATTCCTCGACGTACAGCTCGTGCGGCGGGTCCACCGCCAGCCGATGCGTCGCGTACGGTTGGATGTCGGGATAGACAGTCATGGGGGTCCAGCCACCTTCATGCCCGCTCGAATCCGGAATAGACCGCTACAGGCCTAGCCGCTCCCACACGATACAGCTCGGTCCCGCTCGGTTGAGCGTATAGAAGTGCAGGCCCGGGGCCCCTGCGCGAAGCAGCCGATCGCAGAGTTCCGTCGTCACATCGAGACCGAAGGCGCGCACGGACTCCAGGTCATCCCCGTAGGACTCGAGCCGTTTGCGGATCCAGCGCGGGATCTCCGCTCCGCACCGGTCGGAGAAGCGCGCGAGCTGCTTGTAGTTCGTGATCGGCATGATGCCGGGCACGATCGGGATGTCGATCCCCCGCGACTCGCACTCGTCGACAAAGCGAAAGTAGGCGTCCGCGTTGTAGAAGTACTGCGTGAGCGCGGAGTCGGCTCCGGCCCGGACCTTGGACGCAAAGTGTTCCAGATCGTCTTCTGCGCTCGCGGCCTCCGGATGGAACTCCGGATACGCCGCAACCTCGATCGCGAAGCGATCGCCGGTTTCCGAGCGGACGAACTCGACGAGTTCCGTCGCGTACCGGAAGTCGCCGCCCGTATTCGGGAGGCCGGAAGGCAGATCCCCGCGCAGCGCGACCAGTCGGTCGATGCCCAGTGCGGCGTAAGCCTGCAGCAATTCCCGAATGAACTCCCGACTCGTGCCGATGCACGTGAGATGCGGTGCGGCCTTGAGCCCCTGGTCCTGAAGCTCCTTGACGGTATCGTACGTGCCCTCTCGGGTGCTTCCTCCGGCGCCGAACGTGCATGAAAAGAATCTCGGCCGGAGCTGACGAAGCTGCGCGACCGTTTCGCGCAGCTTGGTCCGCCCCGCTTCGTCGCGCGGCGGAAAGAACTCGAAGCTGAAGCTTCGAGCATGCTTTCGCTGGGATTCCATTCGTTCGAAGCCGCGCGACGCACGCGCGCCCGGGTCAGTACCGATAGTGCTCGGACTTGTAGGGCCCGTCGACCGGCACCCCGATGTAGCTCGACTGCGCCTCGTTCATTCGCGTGAGCTTCGCGCCGAGCTTCTTGAGGTGCAGGCGCGCGACCTTTTCGTCGAGCTGCTTCGGCAGCACGTAGACCTTCTTCTCGTAGTTCTCGTGATGATTGTACAACTCGATCTGCGCGATCGTCTGGTTGCTGAACGAGGCGGACATCACGAACGATGGGTGCCCGGTCGCGCAGCCGAGGTTCACGAGCCGGCCGCGGGCGAGCACGATCAGCTTCTTGCCGTCGGGGAAGACGACGTGGTCGACCTGCGGCTTGATTTCCTCCCACGTGTATCGCTCGAGCGAAGCAATATCGATCTCGGAGTCGAAGTGGCCGATGTTGCACACGATGGCCTCGTGCTTCATCGCCTTCATGTGCTCGTGGTTGATCACGTGCACGTTACCCGTGGCGGTGACGAAGATGTCGGCGACCGGCGCCGCGTTCTCCATGGTCACCACGCGGTAGCCTTCCATCGCCGCCTGCAGCGCGCAGATGGGGTCGATCTCGGTGACCCAGACGGTCGCGCCCATGCCGCGGAACGCCTGCGCGCAGCCCTTGCCGACGTCGCCGTAACCGCACACTACGCAGATCTTGCCGGCGATCATGACGTCGGTCGCACGCTTGATGCCGTCGATGAGCGACTCGCGGCAGCCGTAGAGGTTGTCGAATTTCGACTTGGTGACCGAGTCGTTCACGTTCATCGCCGGGAAGAGCAGCTCGCCGCGCTTCTGCATCTCGTACAGCCGGTGCACCCCCGTCGTTGTCTCTTCCGTCACGCCGCGCACGCCTTTCGCCATCTCCGTCCATTTTTTCGGGTGCGCCGCGAGGCTCCTTTTGAGCAGACCGAGGAAGACCTTCCACTCCTCGTTCGCGCCCGGGTCCGGTTCGGGCACCTTGCCCGCCTTTTCGAATTCGACCCCTTTGTGCAGCAGCAGCGTCGCGTCGCCGCCGTCGTCGAGGATCATGTTGGGCCCTTTTCCGTCCGGCCAGGTGAGCGCCTGTTCGGTGCACCACCAGTACTCCTCGAGTGTCTCGCCCTTCCAGGCGAACACCGGGATGCCGCGCGCGGCGATCGCGGCCGCCGCATGGTCTTGCGTTGAAAAGATGTTGCACGACGCCCAGCGCACCTCGGCGCCGAGCGCAGCGAGCGTCTCGATCAGCACCGCCGTCTGAATGGTCATGTGCAGACTGCCGGACACGCGCGCGCCCTTGAGCGGCTGCTTCGCGCCGTACTCCTCTCGCAGCGCCATCAGGCCGGGCATCTCGGTCTCGGCGATCTCGATCTCCTTGCGCCCCCAGGCGGCAAGACCGATATCGGCGACCTTATAATCGGTGAATTTGGGGTTGGGGTGGACGACAGCGTTCATGTTGAAGTCTCCAAGATGAACGAGCGCCGTTGCAATGGTCCCTCGCAACCCCCGAGCCTGGCAGGATGGCTCCTGTTGCAACGCTCCTCGGGGGCCGAGCTTCGCCGTTTCGGCGGCGATCCTCCGTCTGTCAAGCGGTTCGGGCCTCGCGCGCTTTGACGCCGGCGGCTGCCCGAAGCGTCTCGGCCTTGTCGGTGCGCTCCCAGGTGAAGCCCGGTTCGGTCCGACCGAAGTGTCCGTAGGCGGCGGTCGGAAGATAGACCGGGCGCAGCAGATCGAGCATCTGGATAATGCCCTTCGGCCGCAGGTCGAAGTGCGCGCGCACCAGTTCGGCGATCTTCGCGTCCGGGATGCGCCCCGTGCCGAAGGTGTCGACATGAATCGAAACCGGCTTGGCGACGCCGATCGCGTAGGCAATCTGGATCTCGCAGCGGGCGGCGAGGCCCGCGGCGACGACGTTCTTGGCGACATAGCGCCCCGCATAGGCGGCGGACCGGTCGACCTTCGACGGATCCTTGCCCGAGAAGGCCCCGCCGCCGTGCCGGGCCATGCCGCCGTAGGTGTCGACGATGATCTTGCGGCCGGTCAGTCCCGCGTCTCCCACCGGCCCGCCGATCTCGAAGCTGCCCGTGGGGTTGATGTGGTACTCCGTACCCTTTCCGAGCCACTCTCTCGGCAGCACCGGCTTGACGATCTCTTCGATGACCGCTTCCTTGAGCTCCGCGTGCTTGATGCCCGGCGCGTGCTGGGTGGACAGGACGACGGCATCGATCCCGGCGGGCTTGTTGTCCACGTACTTCACCGTGACCTGCGACTTCGCGTCCGGCCGCAGCCAGGACAGCGTGCCCGACTTGCGAACCTCGGCCTGGCGCTTCACCAGGCGGTGCGCGAGCGTGATCGGCATCGGCATCAGCACGTCCGTCTCATCGGTCGCGTAACCGAACATCAGGCCCTGGTCCCCGGCCCCCTGGTCGAGATCCAGGCCCTTGCCCTCGTCGACACCGGCGGCGATATCGGGAGACTGGCGCCCGATGGCCGTCAGTACGGTGCAGGTAATCGGGTCGAAACCCATCTCGGCGGTGTAGCCGATGGAGCGGATGACGTCGCGGGCGACCTGGTCGAAGTCGATCGAAACGGCCGTGGTGATCTCGCCGGCGAGCATGACCAGGTTGTTCTTGACGAGCGTCTCGCACGCGACCCGGGAACGGGGATCCTGACGCAGCAAGGTGTCGAGCACCGCGTCCGAAATCTGGTCGCAGACCTTGTCCGGGTGACCCTCCGAGACCGACTCGGAAGTGAAGAGATAGCTGTCAGGCATTCGTTATTTGCTCCTTACCGCCTCGCAAACAGGCGCAGAAGTCTAACAAGAACGGTCCGTGATTTACACGCGACGGCCCCGCGGACAGGGAAAACGCGATCCGGTGCCTGACGCGGAGGCGTGCACCGCTTACCATTACGCGGCATGAACGCGCCCCCCCTCGAGCCCCCGCGCCCCATGTTGCGCCGCGTCGGACGTGCGATCGCGGACTACGGCATGATCCGGCCGAGCGACCGTCTGCTGCTCGCCCTGTCTGGCGGGAAGGACAGCCTGACCCTGCTCCATGTGCTCCTGCATCTGCGGTCGAAGTCCCCTGTCCGGTTCGAACTCGGCGCGGCGACGGTCGATCCCTGCATCGACGGCTTCGATCCGTCTTCCCTCAAGGAGTACGTGCCTGCGCTCGGCATCCCTTACCACTACATGCGCCAGGAAATCGTCGAGCGCGCCCTCAAGACGATGCGCGGGTCGTCCTTCTGTGCCTACTGTGCACGGATGCGTCGCGGGATCCTGTACGATGTGGCGCGCCGCGAGGACTACAACGTCCTGGTGCTGGCCCAGCATCTGGACGATCTGGCCGAGTCCTTTCTCATGAGCGCCTTCCATGGCGGTCAGCTGCGCACGATGAAGGCGCACTACCGCAACGACGCCGGAGACCTGCGAGTTATCCGGCCCCTGGTATACGTCCGGGAGCGCGAGACGGCGTCCTTCGCGCGCCGGGCCGCTCTGCCCGTCGTCACGGACAACTGCCCGGCCTGCTTCCGTATGCCTACACGTCGTGCCCACTACAAGGCGCTTTTGGGCGAGCAGGAGAAGTTGAACAAGCGCCTGTTCCCCAGTCTGCTGACTGCAATGCGTCCGCTGATGACCCAAGAGCGGACGGCGGAGGTCTGAAGCACGCTTTTGGCACACATTGGCTATCATTATGTTAAATGTGTCTCAAAGTCGCTGAATCGCACTCCTCCCCCGGATAAGCCCGCCTTAACCTCGGCCTTTACTCGTTGTGAGCGTCACATCCAATCCTTCGGCGAAACCGGCCCACTTCCCGTTCCGCGCGGCGATGCTGCCGAAGCATTGGGGCACTTTGGTGGCGCTCGGGCTCCTGTGGATCATCGGGCGATTGCCGCTGAGTGCGAGCCGCCGGTTGGGCGCGGGTCTTGGTGCGCTCATGTACCGGGTCAACGGCAAGCGCCGGCGCATCGCTCACGTGAACGTCGATCTTTGCTTTCCCGACATGAGTCCTCAGGCACGCGCCGAGTTGGTCCGTCGGCATTTCAGGGCCTCGGGGCAGGCCTATCTCGACCTGGGCTTTCTTGCCTGGGCGAGCGAGCGCCGCTTCCTCGGCGCCGTGCACCTCGTCGGTCTTCCTCACCTTGATGAGGCGCTTTCCCGCGGTCGGCGCGTCATTCTCCTCGCACCGCACTTCGTAGGAATGAACGTGGGGGGCATCGCGGTCGCCGGTCATGTCCCGACGTTCTCCATGTACAACCCCCAGCGAAACCCGATCGTCGACTGGCTCCTGCACAAGACCCGCTCGCGCTACGCCTCCCCCCTCATTGCGCGCAAACGCGGTTTGCGCCCGGTGCTGCGGGGTCTGGGAGAAGGCATGAGCTTCTATTTTCTGCCGGACGAGGACCTCGGGCCGAAGCATTCCGTCTTCGCGCCTTTTTTCGGCGTGCCGGCGGCGACGCTGCCGACGCTAGGCCGTCTCGCGGCGGCCGCCGATGCCGTCGTGATTCCCTGCTATACGCGGCTGGTGCCCGGGGGTTACGAGGTCCGCCTGGAACCGGCGCTCGCCGATTTCCCCGTGGGCGACGCGGTCCCCGACGCCGCCCGCATGAACGCCGAGATCGAGCGCGCCGTGCGGGGGATGCCCGAGCAGTATCTCTGGACGTTCAAGCTCTTCAAGACGCGCCCCCCCGGAGTTCCGTCGCCGTATGCCTGACTCGACCGCGCGAATCACGGGTCCTCGACACTGGCCGGCGTGGATCGGTCTCGGCCTGCTCCGCGCGGTCGGCGCGCTACCGCTGCCAGTGATCGCGTGGCTCGGTCACCGGTTGGGCGATCTGTTCTATTACCTCTTGCGGAGCCGGCGTCGGGTGGCGGAGACCAATATCGCCCGCTGCTTCCCGGAGCTCGACCGCCGGGCGCAGGCACTGCTGGTGCGCGCTCACTTCCGCGGCTTCGGCCAGGCGCTGCTCGATCTCGGTCTGGCCTGGTGGAGCTCCCCGGCGCGCCTGCGCCGACTCGTGCGCCTGACCGGGCGCGAGCACGTTGACCGCGCGCTCGCGGAGGGGCGAAACCTCATCTTGCTCGCGCCACACTTCCTGGCGCTCGAGGTCGCAGGCACGCGCATCTCGCTCGACTGGCCGCTCGTAGCCGTCTTTCGCGATCCGGACAACGCTGTCTTCCGGCAGTCCGTGTCGCGCGCGCGTCGCCGGTTTGGCGCCAAGCTCGTGGAACGCAACCAGAACCTCACGGCGATGGTGCGCCAGCTGCGCAAAGGCGTCCCGCTCTACTACCTGCCCGACCAGAGCACCGGCCGCAAACGTTCCGTGTTCGTGCCCTTCTTCGGCGTGCAGGCCGCCACGTTCAGCGCACTCGGGCGGCTTGCCGCGCTCGGCGAGGCGGTCGTGGTTCCGTGCTACAGCCGGCAACTCGCGCGCGGCGCCGGCTACGAGATTGTCTTTGCGCCCCCGCTCGCCGATTTTCCGACCGGCGATCCGGTCGAGGACACGCGCCGCATGAATGTCGCGATCGAGGAGGCCGTGCGCGCGGCGCCCGAGCAGTACTTCTGGATCCACAAGCGCTTCAAGACGCGCCCCAGGGGCGAGCCGAAGTTCTATTCGGACTGAGCCCTGCGCAGTCGCTTCAGGAACACGCCCATCTCCTTCGCCGCCTGCTTGTCACCCCTGCCCTCGGCGGCGCGGATGCCCTGCTGGTAGGCTTCGATCGCGTCTTCACCTCGGCCCGCCGCGGCCAACGCCTGACCGAGTGCCTTCCAGGCCGCCGAATATGCCGGGTCGAGCTCGACTGCCCGGCGCAGATGTTCGATCGCCCGGCCCGGCTCGCCAAGTTTCACATACTCGCTTCCGAGCCCGTAACGCAGGAGCGCGCTTTCCTGACCGCGCGCGAGCATCGCCTCGAGGTTGTCGACAAGCGCCATCAGCTCCTCCAGAACACGCGGGTGAAGAGCACGAGCAGCGTGAAGAGTTCCAGGCGCCCGAGGAGCATCGCGAAGGAGAGCACCCACTTCGCGGCGTCGGGCAGGCTCGCGAAGGTCGTCGCGGGCCCGACTTGACCGAGCCCGGGGCCGACGTTGTTGAGGCATGCCGCGGCCGCAGTGAATGCCGTGACGAGATCGACGCCCATCGCCGCGACGATGAGGCCGATCACGGCGAAGATGGCGAGATAGGCCGTGAAGAAGGTCGTCACCGCCGAGATCGTGCGCTCGGGAACCGTCTTGCCGCCGAGCTTCAGGGTCACGATCGAGTTGGGATGCACGAGCCGCCGGAGCTCGCACGCACCCTGCTTGAAGAGCAGCATGATCCGCATCAGCTTGATCCCGCCGGCGGTAGACCCGGCCGACCCGGCAAAGAAGCCCAGGATCATCAGCAGCCCCCCGAGTGCCGCCGGCCACGCCGCGAAATCCGCCGTCGCGAAGCCGGTGGTCGTTGCCATGGAAACGACCTGGAACAGCGAGAACCGCAGCGCGTCGGCGAAGTCCGGATAGGTACGGCTGGCGAGCAGCGCGAACGCCATGACCAGCGTAGCGCCCACCATGATCGCCGTGTACACGCGGAACTCGCCGTCGAAGAGATAAGGCCGCGGATCCCGCTGGCGGAAGGCGACGAAGTGAAGCGCAAAGTTGATTCCGCCGAGAAACATGAACAGGGTCAGGATCAGTTCGATGACGGGGTTCTGGAAAAAGGCGATCGAAGCGTCGTGACTGGAGAACCCGCCGGTTGCGACCGCCGAAAAGCTGTGCACGAAGGCGTCGAGCGGCGTCATCCCGGCGACCCAGAGGCTGGTGACGCAGACGACGTTGAGGCCGAGATAGATCGTCCACAGACCCTTCGCGGTCTCGCGGATGCGGGGCGTCAGCTTGTTCTCTTTCATCGGCCCCGGGGTTTCGGCCTTGATCAGCTGCATGCCGCCCACACCGAGGAGCGGCAGGACGGCGACGGCAAGCACGATGATGCCGCCCCCGCCGAGGAAGTGCATGACGCCGCGCCACAGGTTCACCGAAGCCGGTAGCCGGTCCAGCCCGGTGAGGACCGTGGAGCCCGTCGTCGTGAGGCCGGACATGCTCTCGAAGTACGCGTCGGCAAAGCCGGCGAGCCCGGCGAACACGAACGGAAGGGCGCCGAAAAGCGCGAGCAGCGCCCAGAAGAGCGTCACGATGACGAAGCCGTCGCGCAGCCTGAGCTCCTGCCGGGCGCCGCGGGCAGGCGCGTAGAGCGCCAATCCGGTGACGACGGTGACGATGGCCGCCAGGAGGAAGGCGCCGAAAGTATCGCGGGGCTCGAACCACGCAAGCGCGAGCGAGGGGAGCATCACGCTGCTGAACACGATCAGCAGCAGACCCATCACGCGCGCGATGACGGCGAGCCGCATCGGCTACACGAACGTGAATGCCACCTGGAAGAGGCGCTCCACCTCGGGGAGCTGCTTCTTGTCCACGATGAAAAGGATCACGTGGTCGTTCGGCTGGATCACCGTGTCGTGGTGCGCCATGAGCACCTCGCTGTCGCGCACGATGGCGCCGATGGTGGTGCCGTGCGGCAGCGGAATGTTCTCGATCGCGCGACCGACCACGCGCGAGTTAGAAGGATCGCCGTGGGCCACCGCCTCGATCGCCTCGGCCGCGCCACGTCGCAGTGAGTGCACCGCCACGACATCACCGCGGCGCAGGTGCGTGAGGAGGCTGCCGATCGTCGCCTGCTGCGGCGAGATGGCGATGTCGATGTTCCCGCCGCCCTGGACGAGATCGACATAGGCGGCGCGATTGATGAGCGACATCACTCGGTAGGCGCCGAGGCGCTTCGCGAGGAGGGCCGAGAGAATGTTGGCTTCGTCGTCGTTCGTCAGCGCGCAGAAGGTGTCGATGTCCTCGATGCCCTCGCGCACGAGCAGCTCGCCGTCGGCCGCGTCACCCAGCAGCACGACGCTTTGATTCAGCTCTTCCGAGAGCAACCGCGCGCGCGCCGGATCCCGCTCGATGATCTTCGGCACGTAGCCCCGCCGCTCGAGCGCGCGCGCGAGCCGTCGGCCGATGTTGCCGCCGCCGGCGATCAGCACGCGCTTCACCGGCTTGACCGCGCGCCGCAGCTCGCTCAGCACCGAGCGGATGTCCCTGGCCGCCGCGATGAAGAACACCTCGTCGTCGACTTCAATGACGGTGTCGCCGGTCGGGATGATCGGGCGGTCGCGCCGGTAGATCGCGGCGACACGCGTGTCGATCTTCGGGAGGTGTTTGCGCAGCTCCCGCAGCTGCTGTCCCACGAGCGGACCGCCCTGGACCGCGCGCACGGCCGCGAGCCGCACGAGACCGCCGGCGAAGTCGAGCACTTGAAGCGCCGCCGGGTATTCGATCAGGCGCAGGATGTAGTCGGTGACGATCTGCTCCGGGCTGATAATGACGTCGATGGGCACCGTTTCCTGGCTGAACAGTTCCGGGTGCGAGAGGTAGTCGGCGGCGCGGATCCGCGCGATCTTGGTCGGGGTGTGGAACAGCGCGTAAGCGACCTTGCACGCGACCATGTTCACCTCGTCGCTGTTGGTCACGGCCAGGATCATGTCCGCATCCTCCGCCCCGGCCTGTTCGAGCACGGCGGGAAACGCCGCACCGCCCGTGACCGTGCGCAGATCGAACCGGTCCTGAAGATCCTGAAGACGCTCGCCGTTGGTGTCGACGACGGTGATGTCGTAGTTCTCGCGCACGAGATTCTCGGCCACGCTCGAGCCCACCTGGCCCGCCCCGAGGATGATCACCTTCATGGTTCCTTGACCGCCTTCGGATTGATGCCCAGGTTCTTAAGCTTGCGGTAGAGGTGAGTGCGCTCCATCTCGGAGAGGCGCGCCACCTCGGCGACGTTTCCGCCGGTTCGTCCGAGATGGTGCTCGAGGTAGGCCTTTTCGAACAGGTCGCGGGCCTCCCTCAGCGGCAGGTTGAAGAGCGTCTGCGGAGCACTGTCGACCGCACGCGGACGGCCGCCCAGCGCCTGCTCGACTTCGGCCTCGGTGATCTCGTCGCCGCGATTCAGTATCAGAAGCCGCTGCACGACGTTCTTCAGCTCCCGGATGTTGCCTGGCCAGGGATGATGGCGCAGCGCGTTGACCGCGCCGGTCGTGAAGCGGCGGTACGCAAGCCGCTCGTTGTCCACGAGCCAGTCGACGTAGAGGTTCAGCAGCTCTGGCACGTCCTCGCGGTGGTCGCGCAACGGCGGCAGCCGGAGCGGGACCACGTTGAGGCGATAGTACAGGTCCTCGCGAAAGCGTCCCTCGGCTACCGCATCGGGCAGCGAAAGATCGCTGATCGCGATGATGCGCGCGTCCAGCGGCACGGGCTCACGCCCGCCGACACGCATGAAGCGACGCTCCTGGAAGGCGTGCAGGAGTTGCAGCTGCGTCGCGGCGGCGAGCTCGACGACGTCGTTCAGCACCAGGGTGCCATCGTCCGCCTGCTCGAAACTGCCCGGCGTTATCGCTTCTCCCTGCTCGGCGCCGAAGAGCTTGACCGCGACGTTGGGCGGCGGTACGGCACCGAGGCTCACCTCGACCAGCGGCCGGTCGCTCCGCGCGCTGTGGTAGTGCACGTACCGCGCCGCGCCTGCGCGCCCGGTGCCGGGCTCGCCGACGATCAGCACCCAGGACTCGCTCAGCGCAATCCGCTCCACGTCCTCGCGCAGCCGCTGCATGAGCGCGCTCTTGCCGATGAGGAACGTGTCCGGCTCGGCGGCCCGCTTCAGGCGCACGTTTTCCCGACGCATGCGCTCAGCGGCGAGGGCGCGTTCCACGGTGACGAGGAGCTTGCCCATGGAAAGCGGTTTTTCGATGAAGTCGTAAGCCCCGAGCCGGGTCGCCTCGACCGCCGTCTCCACCGTGCCATGCCCGGACATCATGATGACCGGCACCTCGGGCCGTCCGCCCGAGCTCCACTCCTTGAGCAGGCTGATGCCGTCGGTTCCCGGCATCCAGATGTCCAGCAGCACGAGGTCGGGACGCTGCTTCTGGTACAGCGCGCGCGCCGGCTCGGCGCCGTCGGCGACGGCCACCTTGTAGTGCTCGTCCTCGAGGATCTCCTGGACGAGCCGCCTGATCTCCGGCTCGTCGTCGACGACGAGGATGTAGCCCAGGTTCATGCGCCCTGGTCCCCACGTGCCCGTCGTGCCGGGGCCGGGTGCGCGGCGCTCGCCTCCGGCGCTCCGTGGAGGGCAGGCTGGGAGAGCGGCAGCCGGATCGTGACCGTCGCGCCCCCGTCCGCACTGCGCCCGGCGGTGATGTGACCGTTGTGCTCCTCGACGATGCGCTTGACGATGGCGAGCCCCAGACCGGTTCCCTTGTTCTTGGTCGTGACGTAAGGCTCGAACAGCCGTTCCATGAGTTCCTCGGGAAATCCGGGGCCGTTGTCGCGCACGACCAGCTCGACCTGGGCGCGGTCGCCCTCGCCTGCGACATGCGTCGCGATCCGAATCACCGGCCTGGCGTGCCCCGCAAGAGCGTCGCGCGCATTGAGCAGCAGGTTATGCAATACCTGCCGCAGTCGGCCCGGGTCCGCCGGAATGGAAGGAAGGTCCTTCGCGAGCTCGAGCTTGAGCGTCACGTTTTCCGCCCGACCGCTCTCCCGCTCGGCGCCGCGCAGCGGTACCACGTCGAGCCCGCTCGGCCCGCGTTCGGCTCGATAGAGCTCGACGACGTCGCGGACCAGTCCGTTGAGGTCGACGGGGCTCGTCTGGATCTGGGTGGGACGGGCGTAGTCCGCGAAGGCGTTCACCAGCGCCTTCAGCGCTTCCACCTGCTCCACGATGGTTTGCGTCGCGCGGTTGAGCGTCTCGCGGCTGTCTTCGGGCAGCACGCGAAGGTATTTGTGCCGTATGCGCTCGGCAGAGAGCTGGATCGGCGTCAGCGGGTTCTTGATCTCGTGCGCCATCCGCCGCGCGACTTCGCCCCACGCCGCGGCGCGCTGCGCCTGGATCAGGGCCGTAACGTCGTCGAACACCACCACATAACCCCCGTGCCGGCCCTTCGCCCCCGGGAGCAAGGTGCCCCTCAGGATGAGCGTGCGCCGCCCGCCCGGCTCCGGTGTGATGACGACCTCCGCCTGCCATTCCCGCTTTCCCGCGCGGACCGCGTCCTCGACGGCCTCGACGAACGGCCCGAGATGAGCGTACGCCGCGGCGAGCGAGGTGAGGGAGCTGCCGTCGCCGGTTCGTATATCGGCGGCAAGCACGTGCCCGGCCGCCGCATTGTGCGCGCGCAGTATATGGCGGTGATCGAACGAAAGCACTCCGGACGAAAGATGCGTGAGCACCGTCTCGAGGTACGTGCGCTGCATCTCCGCCTCGCGGCTCGCGCGCTTGATCTGCGACTGGGCGCGGTAGATCTGGCGCGTCATCTCGTTGAACGACTCGACCAGAATACCGATCTCGTCGTGCGACGTGACCGGAATGCGCTTCTTGTAGTCGCCGAGCGCGACCGCGCGCGTGCCGGCCGCCAGCTCGCGGATCGGCGCGACCACGCGCCTTGCCGAAAAGATCGCGGCCCACAGCGCGATCAGCATCGTAAGGAGCGCGACGAGCGAGAGCGTGAGCGTGAAGCTGAACTTGAGCGGCCCGCGAAGATAAACGAGTTTTTCGTACTCGGCGTAAGCCGTCTGCACGCTCTCGCCCAGTTTGGCGTACCGGGACGGCAGCGCCTGCAGCAATTGCAGGATCCGGATCGGCGCGCCCACGTCGCGCGAGTAAACGGGCACGAGCACCCGCATGCGCAGGCCCGCGCTCGGGCTGGCGTCGAGGTTCGCGTAGTCCTGTCCCTGACGCACGCGCCCGAGGATCGCGTCGCTTGGCCGGTCCGGCAGGAGGGTCGCGCTCTCCGGCCACTCGCCGCTGCTCGCCGCGATGATTCGCCCGTCCTGCGAGAAGAGCGTGAGCTCGGTGATGCCGTGAACCTCGCGGAGGTAGTTGAGCGTGGGCAGGGCGGTCCGCGCCGACGACGATTCGAGCTCCATCGCCATCTCGTGCGCGCTCTTCACGAGGTCCTGCTTGATCGCATCGAGCGAAGTGCGCCCGAGCAGCAGCGCATCGTCGAGGGCCTGCTCGATCTTCACGTCGAACCAGTTGTCGATACCCCGGTTCAGCGTCTGGATGGAGAAGAAGAACACGACCGAGACCGGAAGCACCGCGAGTGCGACGAACATGGCCAGCAGGCGCAGCGTCAGCCGCGAGCCCATGACGCCAGCCCGGTACTGCCGCACCAGGTGCCAGAGATTGAGGAGGATGAGACCGAGGAGCAGCGCGATACCGAGGATGTTGACGACCAGAAGCAGCGAGTACATCCGTCCGAAGATCGCGGAGTTCTGCGCTGCGGCGCTCATCATGAAGAGGGCGCCGACCAGGAGCAGCGACAGCACAGCGAGCGGGAGAATGCCGGTCAGATAGCGTTTCACCGCTCCACCTTCCAGGAGCTCCAGCCGCTGTTCAGGTCCCATGCGCGCGAGGTGTACGCCACGGGACGCAAGAGCGGCGGCAGCGCCTCGATGTCGAGCGCGACGCGCACCCGCGTGTGGTAATCGGCGTCCGGCTGAACGGGAACTTCGATGGGCAGGTTCACTTCCTCGAGTGAGCCGACCTGCGCCAGAGCCTCGGGCAGCGACGCGAAGCTCTCCCGGTTCGGGGGCAGCGCCGGCTCCCCGCTCAGCAGGTACTGCCCCGACAGGGCGTGAAAGCGAAGCTGCCGGCGCAGTGTCCACCCGTCCACGGCATCGTCCCAGAGCAGCGCCCGCCGCCGATGCAACCGAACGTCGATGACGAAATCGAGCGGGATACCGTTGTTGAGGGCGTCCTCGACTTGCGGGGTGAGCGCCAGGTCGAGGCGCCCGCCGAGCAGCAGGACCTGCCCGCTGAGCCGCGCCTGCACGAGCTCCGCCCGAAAGCTGGCCCCTCCGGCCGGCGCCAGGGTCAGGAGACTCAGCAGCAACGCGCCCGCCGCCCGCGGCGCGGCGCGCCGTGTCTCGGGGCGCGCTTCAGCGCTTGAGCAGGCATGCATAATAGAAGCCGTCCATCTCGTCCTCGCCCGGCAGTATCTGGCGGCCGATCCGTGCGCCGGCGCACCCTGCCGGTTCCGGCATGGCGTCCGCATGTCGCCGGAGAAAGCCGCGCATTTGTTGTTCGTTCTCTTCCCCAAGGACGGAGCAGGTGACATACAAAAGCTTACCCCCGGGGCGTAGGCAGGGCCACACGGCCTCCAGGATGCCCGCTTGGGTCTCGGTGAGTTTAGGCAGATCGTCCGGACGGCGACGGACCTTGATATCCGGATGGCGACGGATAACGCCGGTCGCAGAGCAGGGCGCGTCGACGAGCGCCCGGTCGAAAAGTCGGCCGTCCCACCACTCGGTCGGCTTGGACGCGTCGGCAGCAAGGAGACGGGCGGCGAGCCCCAGGCGATCGAGACCGGCCCGGGTTCTGGCGAGGCGCCCGGGGTCGATGTCGAGGGCGAGGAGCTCGACTTCAGGAGCGCGTTCCAGGATATGCGCGGCCTTGCCACCCGGCGCCGCACAGGCGTCGAGCACCCGTTCGCCGTTTTGCGCATCGAGGAGCGCGGCGGCGATCTGCGCCGCCACGTCCTGCACCGAAACCAGGCCTTCGCTGAACCCGGGGAGACGATCGACAGGCAGCGGCTTGTCCAGCACCAGCGCGGCGTCGGAAGCCGCGTGGGCGTGGGCAAGGGCGCCTTGGCGTTCCAGGAGCGCAAGGTAGTCCTCGCGCGAGAGGCGTCCGAGATTCACGCGCAAGGCCATCGGCGGGCGGGCATTTCCGGCCTCGAGGATGCGTTGCCAATCCCGGGGATAGTCGGCGCGGAGGCGCGCGATGAGCCATGCGGGGTGGCTGAAGCGCATCTCATCGGACGCCGAGACGGCGGCCGCGACACGGTTCGCCTCGCGCAGGCTCGCCCGCAGGCAGGCGTTGACGAGCCCTTTCGCCCAGGACTTTCCGAGGGCGGCCGTCGCCTCCACGGTCTGGTCCACGGCCGCGTGCGCCGGTACGCGCAGATGGCGCAGCTGGTAGAGACCGACCAGGATGAGCGCGTGCACGTCCCGGTCGCGCGCCTTCAACGGTCGGGCGAGAAACAGGTGGGCAATGCCGTCCAGCTGCTGGTACCAGCGCAGCGTGCCGTAGGCGAGCTCCTGCACGAGCGGACGATCGACTTGGGCGGTCGCTCCCGTGACCTCGTCCAGCGCCGCGTCCAAATAGCGGCGTTCCTCGGTCACCTGGAATATCACGCGTGCGGCGGCGGCGCGCGGGTTGGCGGTCCCCGACATGCGGGCGAACCGGTCAGCTTCCGAGACGGTCACCGGGTGCGAGCCGGGTCCCATTCAGGAAATCGCGCGCCTCGAGGACCTTTCCGCCCGCGACCTGCAGCCGCGTGAGGAGCAACGACCCGCCGCCGGTCTGTACCCGGATGCCTGCGGCGCCGGTATCGAGGACGGTGCCTGGTTCGGTGGGCGGTGTCGCCTCCTCACCGTCATCGAGCGGCCCGACCTCCCACAGGCGAAGCGGCTCACCGCGAAGGAGTGTGCTGGCGACCGGGTAAGGGTTGAAAGCGCGAATCTTGCGATGGAGCGATTCCGCGGATCGCGTCCAGTCCACAGTCGCTTCGGACTTTCGCAGCTTGGGGGCGTAGGTGGCCGCGGCGTCGTCCTGCGCGCGCGCGCGGACTCCGCCCCGCCCGAGCAGGTTCAGCGTGTGAACCATGAGTTCCGCGCCCAGTGGCGCAAGCCGCGACTCGAGCGATGCGGACGTGTCCGAATCGAGGATGGGGACTTCGGCCTGGGCCAGCATCGGTCCGGTGTCCAGGCCCGCCTCCATCTGCATGATCGTGACCCCGGTCACGCGATCTCCCGCCTCGATCGCACGCGCAACAGGTGCGGCCCCGCGCCACCGGGGCAACAGCGAGGCATGGACGTTCACACACCCGAAGCGCGGGAGCGCGAGCATCGCCGGAGGAAGTATCAGGCCATAAGCCACCACGATCGCTACATCGGGTTCCAAGGGTGCCAAATGGCGGTCGATCCCTGTCAGAGTGGGGGGCTGGTATAGGGGTAAACTGTGAGTGAGCGCAAACTTCTTGATCGGGCTCTCTGACAACCGCCGCCCCCGGCCCGCCGGCCGATCCGGTTGCGTGTAAACGGCCCTGATGTCGTGTCCGGCAGCGAGCAGCGCCTCGAGGGTGGGTAGGGCGAAAGCAGGCGTTCCGGCGAAGACGAGGCGCACGGAACGGTCTACATGGCGAGCCGCTGATGCTTCTCGAGCTTCTTGCGGATGCGTTCCTGTTTAAGGCGCGAGAGGTAGTCCACGAACACCTTGCCGTCGAGGTGGTCGATCTCGTGCTGGATGCACGTGGCGAGCAGCCCGCTCGCTTCGAGCTCGTAGGTTCGTCCCTCCCGGTCCAGCGCGCGGACCCGCACGAACCCGGCCCGGGTCACCGGCTCGAAGATGCCGGGTACCGAGAGGCACCCCTCTTCCATGATCTGTTCGCCATCCCGGGCGATGATCTCCGGGTTAATGAATACCTGGAGCCGGTTCCGTTCCTCGGACAGATCCATGACCACGACGCGCTTCGCGACCCCAATCTGGATCGCGGCGAGTCCGATGCCGGGAGCGTCGTACATGGTCTCCGCCATGTCGTCCACGAGCGCACGTATCTCGCCGTCGACCTCCGCGACGGGCTCCGCCTTGCGCCGCAGGCGAGGATCCGGATAGTGAAGGATTTTGCGCAGCGCCATCGGCTTGCGGCTAGCTCCAAAACGGTTGAAGAATTTTCGCGAAGATCACTGATCGGCAAGTGCTTTTGACCTGGTTCGCGCCTTGGCGTTCCGAAAAGACATCAACTACACTCAGGGCGGATTATATCAAAAGGGAGTCGACCGCCTGTGAATGCCGTGCGGCCCCGCCGACTACGCACACTTATAATAGTCCTTGCCCTCGCTCCACTGCTCGCCTTCGCGGACGACGTCCAGCTGCGGCCGGATCATCCCGAACGCTATACGGTTGTTCGCGGCGACACGCTTTGGGATATCGCCTCGCGATTCCTGAAGAGCCCCTGGCACTGGCCGCGCATCTGGAAGATCAACCAGGCGATCAGGAACCCGCACCTCATCTACCCCGGGGACGTGATCGTGCTGCGCTATGTAGACGGGCAGCCGGAGCTCACGCTCCTGCGCGCCGAGAAACTGAACGCGGACGGAAGCGCCACGATGGCGGTCGGGGCGCCCGGCGGTAACGTCTTCAAGCTGCAACCCCGCGTCCACAGCGAGGCCCTCGACCAGGCGATCCCGACGATTCCACCGGGCGCGATCGTGCCCTTTCTCACGCAACCGCTTGCCGTCGGCGAGCGCGAGCTCGAAGAGGCGGGTTACGTGACGATCGGCCTCGACAGCCGCATCGCGCTGGGCGATCACAGCGAGTTCTACGCGCGCGGGGTGTCCAATCGGGATGCGGAATACTTTCAGGTCTTCCGGCCCGGAAAGCCGCTGAAGCACCCCGAAACCGGAGAGCTGCTGGGCTACGAGGCGATCTACCTCGGCGATGCGCGCCGCCTGGAGTCCGGCGATCCGACCAAGCTGGTCGTGACCGCCGTGAAGCAGGAAATTCTGCCGACCGACCGGCTGCTCGTCGCGCCCCCGCGCGCGGCGCTGCCTTATTACTACCCGCGGCCTCCGGCCAACCGCGTCGAGGGTCGCGTCATCTCCGCGCTCAACGCGGTGTCGGAGGTCGGCCCGTACACCGTCGTTGCGCTGAGTCTCGGCAGGCGCGAAGGCCTCGAGGAGGGCCATGTGCTACGTGTCATGCGACACGTCGGCAAGCACAACGATCCGGTGACCCGCCGCGATTACCCGCTGCCCGACGAGGAATCGGGCCTCGTCCTGGTCTTCAGGATCTTCGACAAGGTGAGCTACGGGCTGGTGATGAACGCGAACCGGCCGATCCACATCCTCGACGCGGTCGTCACGCCTTAAGACGGCCATGCTCCACGTGGCGCACGGGCGGCGCTGAGCAGCAACCGGCATGGACGCCGATCGCCTCGCGCTCTGGTTGACCCTCGTTCGCGTTCCCGGGCTGGGCACGCGCGGACGCCGCGCGTTGCTGGAGCAACTGGGAACCATCGAGGCGGTCTTCGCCGCCAGTCGAGTCGGCCTCGCTTCGGCTTTCGAAGCCGCAACCGGCGAAGCGCCACGGCCGGAGGCGATCGACACGCTCCTCGCGGGTCCGGACGCCTCGCGCGTCGGACCGGATCTCGCCTGGCTCGCGGAGCCCGATCGTTGCCTCGTGACGTGGACCGATCCCGACTATCCGCCACTGCTGCGCGAGATCGCTGACGCGCCCGTCGCGCTGTATGTCCGGGGAGAACGAGCCGCCCTCGCGGAACCCCAGCTCGCCATCGTGGGGAGCCGGAACGCCAGCCTCGTCGGTCAGCAGAACGCGGCCGCGTTCGCGCGGGCCCTCGCACGGGCCGGATTGACGATCACGAGCGGTCTTGCGATGGGCGTCGACGCGGCCGCGCACCGCGGCGCGCTGGAGGCGGGCGGCCGGACCGTGGCCGTCGCCGGCCACGGGCTCGATCTCGTCTATCCCGCTCGCCATCGCGAGCTGGCGGAAGCGATCGCCCGCCGCGGCGCGCTCGTTTCGGAGTTTCCGATCGGCACGCCCCCGCACGCCGGAAATTTTCCGGTGCGCAACCGGATCATCAGCGGGCTTGCGACGGGTGTGCTCGTCGTCGAAGCTGCCCTGCGCAGCGGATCGCTCATCACCGCGCGGCTGGCCGCGGAACAGGGGCGCGAGGTGTTCGCGCTGCCCGGATCGATCCACTCGCCCCTGGCACGCGGGTGTCACGCGCTTATCCGCCAGGGCGCGAAGCTCGTCGAGGACGCGGGACACGTCCTCGAGGAATTGGGCGCGCTCTTGCCCTCGGTACCGAGCGTCTCGTCGCGCTCGACGCACGAGGCTTCGAATCTCGATGACGATGCCAGACGGTTGCTTCGTCTCCTTTCTCACGATCCGTTGTCGATCGATGCGCTCATCGAGCACAGCGGATTGACGCCCGATATCGTTTCCTCCATCCTGTTGACACTCGAGTTGCGTGGATTGGTGACGGCCGGGCCGGGCGCCACCTATCAGCGCGCAGCACCGCTGACGCAGAGCGACTGATGAAAGAAAACGTGTTCGACGTGCTGATGTACCTGTTCGAAAACTACATGGACGGTGGCCCCGAACTCAGTACCGATCAAAAGCAGCTCACGGTCGAGCTCGCCGAGGCGGGTTTTCGCAAGGGCGAGATCCGCAAGGCCTTTCGCTGGCTGGAAGGGCTCGCTGCGAGCCGCAGCCGTCAGGAGACGGACCCCGTGCGTGCGCACCCCGCCGCGCTGCGGCACTACACGGGCGCCGAGGCGCGCAAGCTCAACGCCGAGTGCCGCGGTTTCCTGCTGTTCATCGAGGCGAGCGGCGTGCTCGACGCCCACGCCAGAGAGCTCGTGATCGAGCGCGTCATGGCCCTGGATCTCGAGGAAATCTCGGTCGAGCAGCTGAAGTGGGTCCTGCTCATGGTGCTCGGAAACCAGACCGGCCAGGAGCACGCGCAGGCGCTGCTCGAGGACCTGGTGTTCGACGGCGTGCAGGGCTACCTGCACTAGCGTCGAGCCCCGCCGCCCGGGGTCGACTTGACACGCCCCGGCATCTATCGTCAACAATGCGCCCCGGGCACCCCGCCCGCGGCGGCACAGCCGGATCCCAGTCCTCCTTCCCCGCCTGGCAAGTGGTGGCACCGGATCGGTGCGGGGCATCCGATTGCAGATTTCGGGTAAAGGCCGGAGATGTCGAAGAACCTGATCGTTGTGGAATCGCCCGCGAAGGCGAAGACCATGTCCAAGTACCTGGGCAAGGAGTTCGTCGCTCTCGCGTCGTACGGACACGTGCGCGACCTCGTGCCCAAGCAGGGCGCGATCGACACGGAAAACGCCTTCGCGATGAAGTACGCGCTGATCGAGAAGAACAAGAAGCACGTCGATGCGATCGAGAAGGCGGTGAAGAACGCCGAGGCGCTCTACCTCGCGACCGACCCGGACCGCGAGGGCGAGGCGATCTCCTGGCATCTCTACGAGATCCTCAAGGAGCGCGGCGTGCTCGACAGCAAGCCCGTGCACCGCGTCGAGTTCTACGAAATCACGAAGAACGCGATCCAGCAGGCGATCCGCGAACCGCGCGAGCTGTCGCAGAACCTGATCAACGCGCAGCAGGCGCGGCGCGCGCTCGATTACCTCGTCGGCTTCAACCTGTCGCCGCTCCTGTGGAAGAAGGTGCGCCGTGGCCTCTCCGCCGGTCGCGTGCAAAGCCCGGCCCTGCGCCTCATCGTCGAGCGCGAGGAGGAGATCGAACGCTTCGTGCCGCGCGAGTACTGGACCATCGAGTCCGATCTCGCCGCGCGCGGCAAGGACTTTGCGGCGCGCCTGACGCACTTTCAGGGCGAGAAGCTCGAGCAGTTCACGATCGGGGAGGCCGGGCACGCCGACCGGGTCGAGGCCGAACTGAACCGCGCGGCGCAGGGACGACTCAAGGTCGCGACCGTCGAGAAGAAACAGCGCCGGCGCAACC
Organism: Sulfurifustis variabilis; assembly: GCF_002355415.1. GTDB lineage: Bacteria > Pseudomonadota > Gammaproteobacteria > Acidiferrobacterales > Sulfurifustaceae > Sulfurifustis > Sulfurifustis variabilis. Next base: position 28,081 of record NZ_AP014936.1, read on the forward strand.
CGGCGCCGCCGTTCACGACCTCCACGCTGCAGCAGGAGGCCTCGCGCAAGCTCGGCTTCTCGGCGCAGCGCACCATGCGCACCGCCCAGAGCCTGTACGAAGGCGTCGACATCGGCGGGGAGGTCGTGGGTCTCATCAGCTACATGCGCACGGACTCGGTGAACCTGGCGAACGAGGCGGTGATCGAGATCCGCGACGTCATCAAGGATCGCTTTGGCGTGGACAACCTGCCGGACGAGCCGCAGCTGTACAAGAGCAAGTCGAAGAACGCGCAGGAGGCGCACGAGGCCATCCGCCCGACCTCGGCCGCGCGCACGCCGGAGAGCATCAAAAAACATCTCAAGCCCGAGCAGTACAAGCTCTATGAGCTCATCTGGAAGCGCACCGTCGCCTGCCAGATGGTCCCGGCGCTGCTCGACACGGTTTCGGTCGATCTCGAGGCGGGAGCGGGCAACGTCTTCCGGGCTACGGGCTCGCACATCGTGAAGCCGGGATTCATGGCGGTATACCAGGAGGGGACCGACGAGGCCCCCGAGGACGAGGACGAGAAAATGCTGCCGCCGCTCGAAGCGGGCGACACGGTCGACCTCAAGCAGATCCGCAAGGAGCAGCACTTCACCGAGCCGCCGCCGCGCTACACCGAGGCGAGCCTCGTGAAGGCGCTCGAGGCCTACGGCATCGGGCGCCCCTCGACCTACGCGACCATCATCGACACGCTCGAGAAGCGCGGTTACGTCACCCTCGACAAGCGCCGCTTCACGCCGACCGACGTCGGACGCGTGGTGAACAAGTTCCTGTCCGAGCACTTCCACAACTACGTCGACTACGAGTTCACGGCGCGCATGGAGGACGACCTCGACGCGATCTCGCGCGGCGAGAAGGAGTGGCGCCCGTTGCTCAAGGACTTCTGGGTCGAGTTCAAGGGCCAGGTGAGCGAGAAGGAAACGGTGGAGCGCCCCGGAGTGGAGATGCTGGAAGAGAACTGTCCGAAGTGCGGCAAGAAGCTCGCGAAGCGGCTCGGCCGCAACGGCTACTTCATCGGCTGTACGGGTTACCCGGACTGCGACTACACCCGCAACGTCGATGAGGCCGCCGGTGCGTCCAACGAGCCCGAAATCCTCGAAGGGCGCATGTGCCCCAAGTGCGGCTCGCAGCTCATCGTCAAGCGCGGGCGCTACGGCAAGTTTATCGGCTGCAGCGGTTACCCGAAGTGCCGCCACATGGAGCCGCTCGAGAAACCCGAGGACACCGGCGTGCAGTGTCCCGAGTGCAAGCAGGCGACCATGCTCAAGCGCAAGTCGCGCTACGGCAAGATCTTCTACTCCTGCGCCCGCTACCCGGACTGCAAGTACGCCGTCTGGAACCTGCCCCTCGCCGAGCCCTGCCCCAAGTGCGGCTGGCCGATCCTCACGATCAAGACCACCAAGCGTCGCGGCACCGAGAAGGTCTGTCCCCAGAAGGAGTGCGGCTTCAGCGAGCCGCACGACGAGGCGACCCCGAACTGATCGCCGGCGTCGCCCGGCGGCGCGACTCCTCCGACCAGCACCGCTGGCCCTTCTCGGTGTGGCGATATACTTGTGGCATGAGCGCATACGCCGAGCGGCCATGCCTCCCCAGGGTCGAAGCCGAAGCCCGTCCCTCGTGTGAGCGATGGCACGAGCGGGCGCCGTCCGCGCGGCGCCGTGTCGGGACCGCCAGGTTGTGGGTCGCAGCCTCCCTGCTGGCGCTCGGTGCCTGCACGTCGGCACCGACGAGCGAGCCGGATCGCGCTCGCGCCCTCTCCTGGTCCGAGCTGCCCGGCTGGCCGGAACCGGGACTCGCCTCCGCGTGGCCGGCCTTCATGGCCGGTTGCACGCGCCTGCCCGAGCGGGATACGAGCTGGGCCGCGATCTGCGAGGACGCGGCGCTCCTCGGGGAGGTCGACGACGACATCGCGCGCGCCTTCTTCGAGACCCGGTTCGTGCCCTTCGCCATGCGGAACGAGGACGGCGGCCGCGAGGGACTCGTCACCGGCTACTACGAGCCGCTGCTCCGCGGCAGCCTGGCACGCAGCGCACGCTACCGTTACCCCGTCTATCGGCCGCCCGAGGACCTGGTGAGCGTCGACCTCGGCGCGCTTTACCCCGAGCTGAAAAACCGCCGGGTGCGCGGCCGTCTGCTCGGCCGGCGGGTGGTCCCGTACTTTGAACGCGCCCAGATCGACAACGGCCATGCCCCCCTCGCCGGCAACGAGCTGCTGTGGGTGGACGACCCGGTCGCGCTGTTCTTTCTTCAGATCCAGGGATCCGGGCGGGTGCGGCTGGATACGGGCGAACAGCTTCACGTCGGTTACGCGGACCAGAACGGGCATCCTTACGTGGCCATCGGCCGCAGGCTCGTGGAGCTCGGTGTCCTCAAGCCGGAAGAGGTCGAGCTCGCGACGATTCGCGACTGGCTCAAGGCGAATCCCGAGAAGGCTTCCCACATCATGAACGCCAACCCGAGCTATGTTTTTTTCGCGCTGCGCGACCCGGCCCTGCCCGGCCCGCTCGGCTCGCTCGGTGTCCCGCTGCAGCGCGAGCGCGCGATCGCGGTCGATCCCCGCCACGTGGCGCTCGGATCGCCGGTCTGGCTGGACACGACGCTTCCGGACGACCCGGCCCCCTATCGCAGGCTTGTCTTCGCGCACGACACGGGCGGCGCGATACGCGGTCCCGTGCGCGCCGATCTTTTCTTCGGCCAGGGTGCACAGGCGGAGCGTCTGGCCGGCCGCATGAAGCAGCCCGGCCGGATTTACGTGCTGCTTCCGGCGCAGCGTCCGTCGTTCTAGGCGGCCGTGCCGGCCAGGATCCCGATCAGCTCGTGACCCACCAGCGTACGACGCCAGCCGCGCGCGAGCGGTCCCCCTCCTCCCCGCATCAGCTCGAGTACGGCCCGTCGCCCGCCGACCACGGCAGGGGCGACACCGGCGTCGGTCGCGGCCTCCTCCACGCGCGCCTGCAGGCGGCGCAGGAGCGCCTGTTCCTCGGCGGTTGGCGGCCGCGGGTCACTCCAAAGCTTCTCCCCGGGCTCTTTGCCGTCGGCGTGCAGGAGGTCGAGCAAGGCCTCGCCGTGAGTGCGGACCACCGCGGGCGTGACGCCCCGCACGCGGGCGAGCGCGGCGCGGTCCGTCGGCGCGCTCCGCGCCAGGTCGATCAGCACGTTGTCGGGTGCCACCCAGCCGCGCGGCAGATCGCGCGACTTGGCCGTGCGCTCACGCCACTCCGCGAGTCGTTTGAGGCGCGCCTGTCCGGCCGGCGTCAGCATATGCCCGCCCTTGATGCGCTGATAGGCGACGGCCGGGTCGTTGGCGTAGAGCGCCGCATCGGCGAGCGCCCTGCATTCCTCCTCGAGCCAGGCAGCCCGCCCGCGCCGGTCGAGCTCGGCGGCCAGCTCCTCGTACAACGCGCCGAGGAAGCGGACGTCGTCCTGCGCGTAATGCAGCTGCTCGGTGCTCAACGGCCGGGCCTCCCAATCCGTGCGCGTGTGCAGCTTCGGAAGCTTCACGCCCGCCAACGCCTCGACCAGCGACGCGTAGGCGATCTGCTCGGGATGACCGACGAGCGCCGCCGCAATCTGGGTGTCGAACAGCGGGACGGGCACCGACCCGCGACGGTCGTAGAACACTTCGAGATCCTGGCGAGCGGCATGGAGTATCTTGAGCGAGCGCGGCGCATAAAGCGCCTCGAGCAGCGGCTCGATGTCGAGGGCGAGCGGATCCACGCAGGCGATTTCGCCGGTCGTTGCGATCTGCACGAGTCCGAGGCGTGCGTAATAGGTGCGCACCCGCGTGAACTCCGTATCCAATGCGATCCACGGGGCTTCCGCGACTTTGGCTGTCAGATCCGCGAGCGCCGCCGGTTCGGTGATGAGGCTAGTTTGCACCGACACAGTGTAGGGCCTACGCGGCGCATTCCCAATGGCCGATCGAGTGCGCGTCGCAGCGGGCCGCTGCTACAATGCCGGCGCCTTCGCATCCGCCGCCCATGCTCGCAACTTTCCTCCGAATCTGTCTGCTCCGCGCCAACCCGCAGGACCTCCCCGCGTCGAACGGCCTGCTCGCGCTCGCCCTGCTCGCCCACGTGGCGGCCGACGTGCTGAGCTTGCGTGGCATGGTCGATCTGCGAGCCGCACTGCAGGCGGGGGTGGTCGACACCGTCCTGCTCGTCGCGCTTGCCCACACGGCACTGCTCCTTCGCAACCACCCCGACCGTGCCCGCCAGACGCTGACCGCCCTGGCCGGCTGCGGAGCGCTGCTCACGCTGCTGTCGCACGCCGCGGTCACGCTGGCGCAGCCGATCGTCGCACCGCCGGTGACTGCGCTGCCCTTCATCGTCTGGTTCGTGCTGGTGTACGGCCATATCCTGCGCCACGCCCTGTCCATCGGCTTCGGTCTCGCTGCGGGTTTCGGCCTCGCGTACCTTTTCGTCTCTGTTCTCGTGACGAGCGCGTTCCTGCCGATTCCCCCGCCGGAGCCAGTGTGATGCACGTCCATATTCTCGGTATCGGCGGCACGTTCATGGCCGGCGTCGCGCTGCTCGCACGCGCCCTGGGGCATCGCGTGACCGGTTCGGACAAGGGTCTCTACCCGCCGATGAGCACGCAGCTCCAGGAGCAGGGCGTCGAGGTGCGGGAGGGTTACGAGCCCTCGCACCTCGATCCGCGCCCGGATTCGGTCGTCATCGGCAATGCGCTGTCGCGCGGCAATGCCCTGGTGGAAGCGGTGCTCGACGCGGACATCCCCTACACGTCCGGCGCGCAGTGGGTCGCCGAGCACGCGCTGGCCGGACGCTGGACGCTTGCCGTCGCCGGCACGCACGGCAAGACCACGACCTCGGCGATGCTCGCCTGGATCCTCGAGTACGCGGGCTTGAAGCCCGGCTTCCTGATCGGCGGTGTGCCAACGAACTTCGGTATCTCGGCGCGCCTCGGCGAGGGACGCCACTTCGTCATCGAGGCCGATGAGTACGACACCGCGTTTTTCGACAAGCGTTCGAAGTTCGTGCATTACCGTCCGCGCACGGCCGTGCTCAACAATCTCGAGTACGACCATGCGGATATCTTTCCCGACCTCGATTCGATCAAGCGTCAGTTCCATCATTTGGTCCGCACCGTTCCGCCGAGCGGGCGGCTTGTCGTGAACGCGGCCGACGCGAACCTCCGCGACGTGCTCGAAGCGGGATGCTGGACGCCCGTCGAGCGCTTCGGAGGGGAGAGCGAATGGCGTGCGGAGCTCATCGAAGCGGACGGCTCGCGCTTTCGGGTGGTGCATCGCGGTAACCCGGCGGGCGAAGTGCGTTGGCGGCTTTACGGTGCCTACAACGTGGACAACGCCCTCGCGGCACTCGCTGCCGCCCACCACGCGGGCGTGCCGGTCGATCGCGGCTGCGCGGCGCTGACCGCGTTCCAGAACGCGCGCCGACGGCTCGAGGTTCGCGGAGAGGCGAACGGCGTCACGGTGTACGACGACTTTGCGCACCATCCGACCGCGATCCGCCTGACCCTCGAGGCACTGCGCCAGCGGGTGGGCGACGCGCGACTGATAGCGGTGCTCGAACCGCGCTCCAACACGATGCGGCTCGGCGTACACCGCGATACGCTCGGTCCGGCGCTCGTGCTCGCCGACCGGGTCTATCTCTTCCGGCCGAACGATCTCACCTGGAACCTGGAGCGCGTCACCAGGACGCTCGACGGACGCGGGCGCGTGCTCGATTCGGTCGCCGCGATCATCGATGCGCTCGCTGCCGAACTGCGGCCCGGCGATCATGTGCTCGTCATGAGCAACGGCGGGTTCGAGAACCTGCACGCCCGGCTGCTCGACCGCCTGGGGGGCTCGTGACGTCCGAGCTGCCCATTTTCCCGCTGAATGCGGTGCTGTTTCCGGGCGGACGCCTGGCCGTGCGGGTGTTCGAGAAGCGTTACGTCGACATGGTGACCCGCTGCATGAAAAGCGACCGACCGTTCGGCGTGTGCCTGATCAAGAAGGGCGAGGAGGTCGGGGCGGCCGCGGAGCCGCATCCCATCGGCACGCTCGTACAGGTGGCGCATTGCGACATGGACCAGCCGGGCATCCTCGAGGTCGTCGCGCGAGGCACCGGGCGCATTCGCTTAAACGGCACGCACACCCAGCCCGACCAGCTCGTGCTCGCGGAGGTCGAGACGCTGCCGGAGGGCGAGGTTCCTGTTCCGGAACGGCACGGGCGGCTCGTCGAGGTGCTGAAGCAGGTGCTGAAGCAGGTGGGCGACGAGGCGTGGTTTCCACCGGCGCGATTCGACGACGCCGGCTGGCTGGCGGGTCGGCTGACGGAGCTTCTCCCGCTGCCGCTCGGCCTCAAGCAGGCGCTGCTCGAGCTCGACGACCCGGTGGCCCGCCTGGACGTGCTCGCCGAGTTGTTTCCGACCCCGCCGGGCGGAAACGCGTAGGTCGTTGCGCCGCTGCCGATTCTGCACTAGGCTCCCCGCCGCTGACCTCCCCAGAGCTCGCGCATGAAGAGACTTCTCGCCTTGACGGTATCGCTGCTCGTGCTGGCCCCCGTTCTGGCCTTCGGCGGTTTCGAGGAAGGCAGACACTACGCGGAGGTGCCCTTCCCGCAGCCGGTCGAGACGGGCAAGCAGATCGAGGTCCGGGAGTTCTTCTGGTACGGCTGTCCGCACTGCTACACGCTCGAGCCCGCGCTGAACAGATGGCTGAGCAGGAAACCCGCCAACGTCGCCTTCGTCCGCACCCCCGGCACGGCCCAGCGCTGGCTGACCCATGCCCAGGCCTTCTATGCCTTCGAGGCCCTCGGCGTGACCGAACGGCTGCACCCGGCTTTCTTCGAAGCCGTCCAGCGTGGCAAGCCACGGCTGGACGACGAGCAAAGCCTGGTGCAGTTCGTGAAGGAGCACGGGGTCGATCCGGCCAAGTTCCGCGAGGCGTTCGCTTCCTTCGGGGTGCGCCTGAACGTTGAAAAGGCAAAGCGCCTCAACGAGGCGTACGGCATCAATTCCGTCCCGACGATCACGGTGGACGGCAAATACGTGACGAGCCCCTCGCTGGCCGGCGGCGAGGAGGCGGTCTTCAAGGTCATCGAGTTCCTCGTCCAGAAGGCCGCCCGCGAGAGAGCGTCCGCCCGAGGCTCCGCCCGGCCCTGATCCCGCCGTTTTATCCCCACCCGCGGTCGCGTTTAAGGTGCTCCGCGGGGCGGATATACTTTAATTCAAGGCCCACCACCCGCATTTCTGCGGAGTCATGCACGATCTCGCGAAGGACAGGAGTTTCCGCGCGCTGTGGAGCACCTCGCATCTCGGGGGTGCCAATGCCGCGTACCTCGAAGCGCTTTACGATCTCTACCTGAACGACCCCACCGCGATCGACCCGGCCTGGCGCGCCTACTTCGACGGCCTGCCGCGTGTCGACGGCCAGACGACCGAGGTCTCCCATTCGATCGTGCGGGATGCCTTCCGGCGCATCGGAAGGGAGGCGGCGCCCGCGCCTGCCGCCGTGCCAGCACCGGTTGCCGCCGACCAGGAACGCAAGCAGGTCCGGGTCCTGCAGCTCATCAACGCCTATCGGTTCCGCGGGCACCAGCGTGCCCGGCTCGATCCGCTCGAGCTCTGGGAGCGCCCGAAGGCACCCGATCTCGATTTGCACTACCACGGGCTGACGGCCGGCGACCTCGACACGGTCTTCGAAACCGGTTCGCTGGTCGGCCCGCGGCGGGCACCGCTTCGCGAAATCCTGGACATCCTCACGCGCACGTACTGCGGGACGATCGGCGCGGAGTACATGCACATTACCGACACCGCCGAGAAGCGCTGGTTGCAGAGCTGCCTGGAGAGCGTCCGGGGCGTGCCCGCCTATCCGGCCGAGGTGAAGCGACGCCTGCTCGAGCGGCTGACCGCGGCCGAGGGGCTCGAGCGCTACCTGCACGCCAAGTATGTCGGCCAGAAGCGCTTTTCGCTCGAGGGCGCGGAGAGCCTGATTGCCCTGCTCGAGGAGCTGGTACAGCGCAGCGGCTCCTACGGCATGAAAGAGGTGGTGATGGGAATGGCCCATCGCGGCCGGCTGAACGTGCTGGTCAACCTCATGGGCAAGACACCCGCGGAACTGTTCCTCGAGTTCGAGGGCAAGGCCCGTGGCAGCGGCAACGGCACCGGGGACGTGAAGTACCATCTGGGTTTCTCGTCCGACGTCCAGACCCCCGGAGGCCAGGTGCACCTCGCCCTCGCCTTCAATCCGTCGCACCTCGAGATCGTCGGGCCCGTGGTGCAAGGTTCCGTACGCGCGCGCCAGGAGCGGCTCAGGGACAAGTACGGCGTGCGCGTGCTGCCGATCGTGATCCACGGCGACGCGGCGTTCGCGGGCCAGGGCGTGGTGATGGAAACCTTCAACATGTCCCAGCTGCGCGGGTACTCGGCCAAGGGCACGGTCCACGTGATCGTGAACAACCAGATCGGCTTCACCACCAGCCTCCAGCAGGACGCACGCTCGACGCTTTACGCCTCGGACGTCGCGAAGATGGTCAACGCGCCGATCCTGCACGTGAACGCCGACGACCCGGAGGCGGTGCTGTTCGTTGCGGAGATCGCACTCGATTACCGCATGACCTTCCACAAGGACGTGATCATCGATCTGATCGGTTACCGGCGGCACGGGCACAGCGAAGCGGACGAACCCTCCGTCACCCAGCCGGCCATGTACCGTCGCATCCGCAGCCTGCCGACCGCGCGGGAGCGCTACGCGTCCGAGCTCGTGGCGCAGGGCGTGCTCGACGAGGCGGGCGTGGAGGCCCAGGTGAGCTCCTATCGGAACGCCCTCGACGCCGGCGCCTCGGTCGCGCCGAACATGGTGCCGCGCGAGCGCTCCCGCTACACCTACGGCGCCGACTGGGCGCGGTATGTGGGAAAGGCCTGCCCGGACGCGGTGGAAACCCGGGTCCCGCGGGAGACCGTCCGCGAGCTCGTTGAGCGCATGAGCCGCCTGCCGGAGGGTTTCGAGCTCCATCCGAACGTCGCGAAGGTGTACGAGAACCGCGGCAAGATGGCGGCGGGCGCGCTGCCGCTGGATTGGGGATTCGCCGAAAACCTGGCCTACGCAAGCCTGCTTCGCGACGGCTACGCCGTCCGCATCTCGGGCCAGGATTCCGGCAGAGGCACCTTCTTTCACCGGCACGCGATCGTGTACAACCAGAAGGACGGCACGGCGTACGTGCCGCTGCGCAACCTGTATGACGAGCAGCCTCGCTTCCTCGTCATCAACTCGCTGCTCTCCGAGGAGGCGGTGCTCGCCTTCGAGTACGGCTACGCCACGACGGACCCGAAAACGATCACCGTGTGGGAGGCGCAGTTCGGGGATTTCGCGAACAACGCGCAGGTCGTGATCGACCAGTTCATCAGCGCCGGCGAGCAGAAATGGGAGCGACTTTCCGGTCTGGTGATGTTTTTGCCGCACGGCTACGAAGGCCAGGGCCCGGAGCACTCGTCCGGGCGCCCGGAGCGCTATCTGCAGCTCTGCGCGCAGCAGAACATGACCGTCTGCATTCCGACGACTCCCGCGCAACTGTTTCATCTTCTCCGCCGGCAGATGATCCAGGAGTGCCGCAAGCCGCTCGTGGTGTTCACCCCGAAGAGCCTGCTTCGATTGCGCCACTCTTTCAGCGCGCTGGACGACGTCACCCAGGGCGGGTTCGAAAAGATCCTGGGGGAGCCCGAGGGCATCGAGGCGGACGCGATACGGCGGGTGCTCCTCTGCGCCGGCAAGGTCTATTACGATTTGGCGGAACGCCGCCGGGAGACGGGTCGCAATGACGTGGCGATCGTTCGCGTCGAGCAGCTCTATCCCTTTCCGGCCGAGTCGCTCGCCCGCGAGCTGAAACGCTACCCCCGCGCGACGGAATTCGTGTGGTGCCAGGAGGAGCCGCGCAATCAGGGCGCCTGGTACACGACCCAGCACCGGCTGCGCGCCGCGTTGCCCAAAGGCAGGGAGGTGCAGTACGCCGGAAGACCGACTTCGGCCGCCCCTGCCGTCGGCGACTACCACCTACACTTGAAGCAGCTCCACGAGTTGCTCGACGACGCCTTCAAGCCGCTCGCGTGAGCAACCAGGCGCCGATCACAGGAGGCGAAACATGGCGGGCGAAGTGACGGTTCCTGCGTTCCCCGAATCGGTGAGTGACGGGACGCTGGTGACATGGCGCAAGCGCGCGGGCGACGCCGTGAAGCGCGGCGACATACTCGCCGACATCGAAACCGACAAGGTCGTGTTCGAGGTACCCGCGCCGGATGACGGCGTGCTCGCGGACATAGCCGTCGCGGAAGGATCGACCGTGGCGTCCGGTCAGGTCATCGGGCGCATCACGGCGGAAACGGCACCGAAGACCGCCAAACCGGCTGCGGCGCCGGCCCCTAAACCGACTCCCGTCCGCGTTCCCGACGCCGCGAGGAAGCCAGCGCCCGCCGAGAAGCCCGCCCCCGCCGCCATGCCCGCCGCCCGCCGGCTCGCCGCCGAGCGCGGTGTCAGCCTCGACACCGTAAGCGGCAGCGGCCGAGGCGGGCGCGTGCTGAAGGATGACGTGCTGCGGCAGACGGTGTCCGCCGAGGCCCCTCGTCCCGAGGCGGTGAAAGCGCCGGAGCGGGTGGCGCCGCTCGAGCCCGAGGCCACGGCAGCCGTCGCCGAATTGCGCGGGCTGCATCCGGGCGAGCGCCCCGAGCGCCGGGTCGCGATGACGCGCCTGCGCGCGCGCATCGCCGAGCGCCTCGTCGAAGCGCAACGCACCGCGGCGATGCTGACGACCTTCAACGAGGTCAACATGCAGCCCGTCACCGATCTGCGCAATCGCTATCGCGAGCGCTTCGAGAAGCAGCACGGGATCCGGCTCGGCTTCATGTCGTTCTTCGTCACCGCCGCCGTCGAGGCGCTGAAGCGCTTTCCCGAGGTGAACGCCTCGATCGACGGACGGGATATCGTTTACCACGGCTACTACGACGTCGGCATCGCGGTCGCCTCGCCGCGCGGGCTCGTAGTGCCGGTGCTGCGTGACGCCGATCGTCTGGACATGGCCGGCATCGAGGCGCGCATCAAGGAGTATGCCGACAAGGCGCAGGCGGGAACGCTCGCTATCGACGAGATCACGGGCGGCACGTTCACCATCACCAACGGCGGCGTGTTCGGGTCGCTGCTGTCCACGCCGATCCTCAACCCGCCGCAAAGCGCGATCCTCGGCATGCACCGCGTGCAGGAGCGGCCGGTCGCGGAGAACGGACAGGTTGTGATCCGCCCCATGATGTATGTCGCGCTCTCCTACGACCATCGGTTGATCGACGGCCGAGAGGCGGTGCGCTTTCTCATCACGATCAAAGAGCTCATCGAAGATCCCGCGCGCCTGCTCCTCGGCGTGTAGGCAACGCGCAGCGCCCGCGCGCCAGGCCGCGCCTTCCGCCGGCTGCGCATCACGGATCGCGCCGAACCGGGGCGGCTCCGAAGGGGGAATACCATGGCAGACCGTTTTGACGTGGTGGTAATCGGCGGGGGGCCGGCGGGTTACGTCGCCGCGATTCGCTGCGCACAGCTCGGCATGCGGGTCGCCTGCGTCGACAACTGGCGCGACGGAAAGGACCAACCGGTCCTCGGCGGTACGTGCCTCAACGTCGGCTGCATCCCCTCCAAGGCGCTGCTTGAGTCCTCGGAGCTCTATGCGTTGGCGCGCACGCAGATGGCCGGGCACGGCGTCAGGCTAGCGGGCGTGGAACTGGACCTTCCCGCGATGATGGCGCACAAGGAACGGGTCACGCGTGATCTCACATCCGGCGTGGCGACGCTGTTCCGTGCACACGACATCGCGTGGGTGCCCGGGACCGGACGGCTGCTCGCGCACCGGCAGGTGGAAGTAACGGGCCACGACGACGCGAAGCGCGTGCTGGCCGCCGAGCACGTGATCCTCGCGAGCGGTTCGTCGCCGACCTCGATCGGCGTCGCTCCTCTGTCTGCCGATCGCGTGGTCGATTCGACGGGCGCTCTCGCGTTCGATTCCGTGCCGCCGCGGCTCGGCGTCATCGGCGCGGGCGTCATCGGCCTCGAGCTCGGCAGCGTGTGGCGGCGCCTCGGGAGCGAGGTCGTGCTGCTGGAGGCCCAAGAGCGTTTCCTGACGATGGTCGACGGCCAGATCGCGCGCGAGGCGATGAAACAGTTCACCGCCCAGGGCCTCGACATACGGCTCGGTGCGCGAGTGCGCGGCTCGCGCACCGAAACCAAGAGCGTCGTCGTCGACTATCAGGACGCGAACGGGGACCACACACTCGAGGTCGACCGCCTGGTGGTCGCCGTCGGGAGGCGGCCGAACACAAGGGGGCTCTGCGCGGAGGACGTGACGCTGCTGCTCGACGAGTGGGGCTTCGTGCATGTAGACGAGCAGTGCCGTACCAACTTGCCGGGCGTCTACGCAATCGGCGACGTGGTACGCGGACCGATGCTCGCGCACAAGGGTATGGAGGAAGGGATCATGGTCGCCGAGGCGATCGCCGGGCACGCGGCGCAGGTCAACTACGAGGTGATTCCGTCGGTCATCTACACCGCTCCCGAAATCGCCTGGGCGGGGAAGACGGAGGAACGCCTGAAGAGCGAGGGAATCGGCTACCGCGTGGGCAGCTTCCCGTTCGCCGCAAACGGACGAGCGAAGGCGATGAGCGCCACCGCCGGGCTGGTGAAGATACTCGCCGACGCCGAGACCGATCGCGTGCTCGGCGTGCACATGGTTGGACCGCACTGCTCGGAGCTCATCGCGCTCGGGGTCATGGCGCTCGAGTTCGGCGCGAGCAGCGAGGACCTCGCGCTGACCATCTTCGCGCACCCGAGCCTTTCGGAGGTCTTCCATGAGGCCGCGCTCGCGGTCGGGGGGCAGCCGATCCACGTGGCGCGACCGGTGAGGAGATCGGCGCGGGCGGGGTAGGCGGAGGGGTTTTGTCGCGAAAGACACCCGACGAATCGGTGCGCCGCCGCACGTTCGCGATGACGCCCGCGATGGGACTGGCCGCCGGCGCGGATGGCACTTCGGGGCGAGCGTGCCCAGGCGCCTGGCCCAACGTCGCTCCCGGCGATCCTGAGTCGAATCTCGGGCGAGCGGGCAGAAGAGGGTTGGCGCGCCCTAGAGGATTCGAACCTCTGACCTTCGGCTCCGGAGGCCGACGCTCTATCCAGCTGAGCTAAGGGCGCGTAGTTCTGACAATCCCCCGCGCGGGTTTCTTGGGCGGCGGCTCATTGGTCAGAGCCTGAACGGAACCTGGCGCCCGTGGGGACGGTGAACGGGGATTTCCCCGCTTTCCGGGCCGAGACCGGGGCAAGGCCGGGCCGCAAGGATACCCGCGTCGGCCCGCACCGTCCATGATCTTGGACGTTCTTTTCCGATCATGGAGTTCGGCTATACTAAGCCGCGTTTTTTGGGGTCCGCCCTTGGGGCGGAGCGGACAAATTCGGCTTTACAGACATCGAAGAAGGTTCAAGCAATGAGCGATCGCGAGTTTCTGAAGTTTTTCTCCGGGCTGATGGGTGCGCTGGTCGTGCTGACCGTCGTGCTGTTCGTGCTCGCCCGGATCATCGGCGGGGGTGCCGAGCAGGACGCTGCCACGGCCGAAGCGCAGGCGGTAGCGGAGCGCATCCGCCCGATCGGCGAGGTCGCGGTCGGACAGGCACCGCAGCCCTCGGGAATGAGCCTGATCGCCACGGCGAACGCCGCGGCCGGCGACAAGGGCAAGCAGGTTTACGACACTGCCTGTGCCGCGTGCCACGCCGCGGGCGTGGCCGGCGCACCAAAGCTCGGCGACAAGTCGGCGTGGAAGCCCCGGATCGCGCAGGGCAACGATACGCTGTACACGCACGCGATTAAGGGTTTCCAGGGGAAGACCGGGTTCATGCCACCCAAGGGCGGCAACGCGAGCCTGGCTGACGCCGACGTGAAGGCGGCGGTCGACTTCATGGTTGCCCAATCCAAGTAAGGCGGGGCGGCGACGAGAGAAAAAGCGGCCGAAAGGCCGCTTTTTCTTTTCCGGTTTTCTCCTTGCCTCACACGCCGGGCCGGTCCATGGCCCGGTACTGGATTGCTTCAGCCAGGTGCTCGGGGCGAATGTTCTCCTCACCGGCAAGGTCCGCGATGGTGCGCGCGACCTTCAGGATGCGGTGGTAGGCGCGCGCACTCAGCCGCAACCGCAGCATCGCCTGCTCGAGCAGCTGCTGACACGCCGTATCGATGCGGCAGAACTCGTCCACTTGCTTGTTGCTCAGCGTCTGGTTGGCGCAGCCGCTGCGCGCGAGCTGACGCTCGCGCGCGGCCGTCACGCGCGCCTGCACCGACTGCGATCCCTCGGCGGCCGCCGCCGTGCGCGAAAGGAGGACGTCCCTCGGGACCGAGGGCACCTCCACGTGCATGTCGATGCGATCAAGCAGCGGGCCCGAGACCCTTGCGCGGTACGTGCGGATGCGTTCCTCGGTGCAGCGACAGCGGCCCGAGGTGTCGCCGTGGTGCCCGCACGGGCAGGGGTTCATCGCGGCGACGAGCTGGAACCGCGCGGGGAACTCCGCTTGGCGCGCGGCCCGCGAAATCGTAATCGTGCCCGACTCGAGCGGCTCGCGCAGCACCTCGAGCACGGATCGATCGAACTCCGGAAGCTCGTCGAGAAACAGAACGCCGTGGTGCGCGAGCGAGATTTCGCCTGGCCGGGGGTGGCTGCCGCCGCCTACGAGAGCGACTCCGGAGGCCGTGTGGTGCGGCGCGCGAAACGGCCGCTCCTTCCACTGCGCCACCGTAAACCCCTTGTACGCGGAATGGATCGCGGCCACTTCGAGCGCCTCGTGGTCAGTAAGAGGCGGGAGGATCCCGGGCAGGCGACTGGCGAGCATGGTCTTCCCCGTCCCGGGAGGTCCGACGAGCAGCAGGCTGTGGGCACCTGCCGCCGCGATCTCGAGCGCGCGCTTCGCCTGATGCTGACCCCGGATGTCGCCCAGATCGGCAGCCTCCCCACGGCTGGCCGGGGGTTTCGTCGCCTGAGACGCAACCAGGTGGCGCTCCGCGGCGAAGTGGGCGGTGACCTCGAGCAGGTGACGCGCGCCGAGCACCCGGACGCCGTCCACCAGTGCCGCTTCCGGGGCGTTCGGCTCGGGCACGACCAGCGCACGCGGCTCTGATCGCGCGGCCAGGCTCGCGCTCAGCGCGCCCCGTACCGGGCGCAGCTCGCCCGTCAACGCCAGCTCGCCGATGAACTCGTGGCCTGCAAGGGCCGAACCGGGTATCTGCTCCGAGGCGGCGAGGATGCCGAGGGCGATGGGTAGATCGAAGCGCGCGCCTTCCTTGGGCAGATCGGCGGGCGCCAGATTGATGGTGATGCGCCTCGCCGGAAACTCGAAGCGTGCATTGAGCAGCGCCGCCCGCACCCGATCCTTGGCCTCTTTCACGGCCGCCTCGGGCAGTCCGACGATGGAGAGACTCGGCAGCCCGTTCGCGAGGTGGACTTCCACCGTTACCGCCGGCGCTTCGATGCCGACCTGCGCGCGGCTGTGCACGACGGCGAGTCCCATCCTTCTCCCTCCTCCCTGATGTTTCTTTTACTCTAGCGTGCGGCGAGTCGGCGCTCGAGCATCGCTATCCGCTCTTCCATTTCCTTCAGCTGCGCGCGCGTGCGCGCGAGCACGGCCTCCTGCACCTCGAGCTCCTCGCGCGTAACGAGATCCATCCGGTCGAGCACCGAGGCGAGCGCCGCGCGCACGTTGCGGTCGAGCTCCTCCGAACCGCGCGGCAGCGTGCGGGCCACGGCCGACAGGATGTCGTCGATCTTACGGGCGTCCATCGGGTCCTCCGCGCAAGCATAGGGGCTGTCGTCGCCAAAGCACCGGTGATCTGTGCGAGGTACGACGTACCGCGCGCGAGTATACCAGCGCTCGCCAACGGAGCGGCCGCACCGCAGCGGTGCAGGCACCCGGAATCCAAACGCCATGCTGGTGCACGCGCACCGGGACGAACGGCCATTGAACCAGTTAAGCCATTGCAAACCAACGGAAAAAGCACATGGCACGGGAACTGCTGAGGGCAGGCGCAGCGGAGCTTGGCGACAGGGCGGTTTCAGCTTTTTCCAACAACATGCAACGCGGCGAGCGATCCCGCGACTGGAGACGAACGATGAATCAGTTTGCAACCCGAATGTTGGCGATCGGACTCGCGGGGTGCGCGTGTGCGCCTGCCCTCGCCGCGGAGGACTCCCCCTTCAGCGCCAACGTGGCGGTGACGTCCGACTACCGCTTCCGCGGCGTCTCGCAGAGCGCCAAGGACCCGGCCCTTCAGGGCGGCGTCGATTACGCGCATCCGAGCGGCCTCTATCTCGGGGCCTGGGGCTCCACGATCGACTTTGAGGGATTCGACGACGACGCCAACCTCGAAGTCGACCTGTACGGCGGCTACAAGTGGAGCGGCGCCGGTGTGGACTGGGACGTCGGTCTCCTGCACTACGCCTACCCGGGCTCGGACAGCGATAACGATCTGCCCTTTACCGAAATCTACTTCGGCGGCACCTACGGTCCGGTCTTCGCAAAGTATTACTACACGAACGACTACACCGGCCCGACCGACGAGGCGGCGTACTACCTGACGGCGGGCGCCAACTTCGAGCTGGGCGGTGGCTACAGCCTGGGGATCTCCCTTGGCCAGTCGGCCGGTGACGGCGTGGACGAGTCGTTCGGCGACAGCTACGTCGACTACAAGCTCGGCGTCTCGAAGGAGTTCGCCGGATTCGGCTTCAACCTGGCCTACGTCGACACCGACATCGACCCGGAGATCGAGGACGACGTGTTCAACAGCGAAGGAACGGTCGTCCTGACGGTGTCGAAGGTGTTCTAGCGCGACGGGCGGCGCCCGGACATCGGCCGCCGCCCCGAACCGAGGAGAAGGAAAAATGAAATTCGTTACGGCCATCATCAAGCCCTTCAAGCTCGACGACGTGCGCGAAGCGCTGTCGGAGGTGGGCGTGCAGGGCGTCACGGTCACCGAGGTCAAGGGCTTCGGGCGGCAGAAGGGCCACACCGAGCTCTACCGCGGGGCGGAGTACGTCGTCGACTTCCTCCCGAAGGTGAAGCTCGAGGTGGCGATCGACGCGAAGATGCTCGACCGGGTGATCGAGGCGATCACCCGGGCCGCGCGCACCGACAAGATCGGCGACGGCAAGATCTTCGTCTTCGACCTGGAACACGTCGTACGCATCCGGACCGGCGAGACCGGCCCGGCGGCGCTTTAGAGGATAAGACCATGTTGATGCGATTCGATCCAAAACGGCTCTGGGGCGTCCTGGCGGCGCTGCTGCTCGGTGCGCTGCCGCTGCTCGCGTTCGGCCAGGACGCACCGGCGCCGGCCGAGGCGGCCGCGCCGGCCGCCCCCGTTCTGAATCCCGGCGACACCGCCTGGATGCTCACGGCGACGGCGCTCGTGCTCTTCATGACCATCCCGGGGCTCGCGCTCTTCTACTCGGGCATGGTGCGCGCCAAGAACGTGCTCTCGGTCATGATGCAGTGCTTCGCCATCACCGCGCTTGTTTCCGTGCTCTGGGCGCTCTACGGCTACAGCCTGGCGTTCTCGACGGGCGGCATGGAGAAGGGGGTGACCAACTTCTTCTCGTTCGTCGGCAACCTCGACAAGGCCTTCCTGCGCGGCGTCTCCGTGGAGAGCCTGACGGTCGCGGTGCCCGAGACCGTGTTCTTCACGTTTCAGATGACCTTCGCCATCATCACCCCGGCGCTCATCGTCGGCGCCTTCGCCGAGCGCATGAAGTTCTCGGCCATGCTGCTCTTCACGGCGCTCTGGGTCACGCTCGTCTACGCGCCCATCGCGCACATGGTGTGGAGCGGCGACGGCGCGCTCATGTGGGACTGGGGCGTGCTCGACTTCGCCGGCGGCACGGTGGTGCACATCAACGCCGGGATCGCGGGCCTCGTCGCCGCGCTCGTGCTCGGGCGGCGCAAGGGCTATCCCAAGGTGCCGATGATGCCGCACAACCTCGGCTACACGCTGATCGGGGCTTCGATGCTCTGGGTGGGCTGGTTCGGCTTCAACGCGGGCAGCGCGGTCGCCGCCAACGGGGCAGCCGGCATGGCCATGGCCGTGACCCAGATCGCGACGGCTGCCGCCGCGCTCGCGTGGATGTTTTCGGAGTGGGTTTCGCACGGCAAGCCCTCGGTGCTCGGCATCGCTTCGGGCGCGGTCGCGGGGCTCGTCGCCATCACGCCGGCCTCGGGCTTCGTCGGTCCCATGGGGGCGCTCGCGATCGGCGCCGCCTCCGGGGTGGGGTGCTTCATCGCCTCCGTCAAGGTGAAGCGCGCGCTCGGTTACGACGACTCGCTCGACGTCTTCGGCGTGCACGCGGTCGGGGGCATCGTCGGCGCCATCCTGACCGGCGTCTTCGCGGCGACGAGCCTGGGCGGCCTCAAGGAAGGCATCACGATCGGGGCCCAGGTGTGGACGCAGCTCCTCGGCGTCGGCTTCACCGTCGTCTACTGCGCGATCGGGAGCTACATCCTGCTCAAGATCGTGGATGCGATCGTGGGACTGCGCGTCAGCGAGGAACAGGAAACCGAAGGGCTCGACCTCGCGCTGCACGACGAGCGCGGGTACAACCTCTGACCCTCCAGGCAGGCAAGGCGAAGCGGGCGCGCAAGCGCCCGCTTTTTTTCATGGCAAGTGGGCCGTCTGGGCCGTCCAGAGGCGATCGTTGACGAGGAACTGCCCCCGGCGGATCGCTGCTTTGATGCGATACCGGTCACCGTCGGGCTGCAGCCAGCGGCCGAGCTCGTGGCGCGCCAGGTACAGGGGCATGGCGCGATCGACGACGCGCATGAGCGCCTCGCCGCGCAGCGCCGCCATTTCGCCATCGCTGAGCGCGCCTCGCGCCCGATATCCGGCGAGGTCCTGTTGAACCAGCGGCGCGACGAGCGGCCGCAGCAGCCGCCCCGGTATATTCAACTCTGCCTCGCCCCGCAGGGCCGTAAGCAGGCGCATCGGATTCGTACGCACGTCCGAATGACTGCCGTCGAGCACCATGCTCGCCTTCCCGGTGATTTCGCCGTTGGCCGTCTTCAGCGAGAGCCGCGTGACCTCGAGTTCCGGCGAACCCTCGGCCAGCGACGTCGCCAGCGCGAGCAGCTTGCCGACGACCATGAGCGAGGACTGCTGCTCCGGCAGGTTTCGGGCGTAGATCTCCTTGACCTCGTTGCTGAAACGCGCAAGCGACGCGAGATCGAGCTTGCGCACCTGGAGCGTCACCTGCCCGGGCCCGACCTTCTGACCGCCTGCCTGGACCTCGCCGATACGGTAATCCGTAACGAGCTCGAGGTGCGGACCCGAGGGTCGAGTGGTCGCCTTGATCGAGAGCCCCGCGACGTGCGTCTGTTCGCCGAGGGCGACGCGCGCCAGATCGACGGTCGTCGTGCCGAAGCTCACGCCTTGTGCGCCTTCGGCCATCTGCGAACCGAGGCGCAGGTTCGTGATCTCCAGCGGGCCGGGCATGGGCGCTTCCCCTGCGACGCGCAGGGAGGGAAGCGTGGCTTCCACCTCGTAACGCTTTAGATCCGCCGACGCGATGAGCGTCCCCGAGCCCGCCGCCCAATCGACCGTCCGCTGTCCCGGCGCCATCTCCTTTGACGATGCCAGCCGCAGACGGCTCTCGAGCGTCCCGTCCGACTTGACGACGGTATCGGCGACGACCGGCGGCCGGGGAAACGCGAGGTTCACGCTTTGTCCCGGCACCCGCAGGCCCGTCAGCTCCGAGCGCACGCGCGCGCGAAAGACATCGAGGTCGATCTCGCCCTCAAGCCAGCGATCCAGGCCGAGGGGGCCATGGACGATGTCGTGCGTCGTCGTCACGGTTGCCGGCGTGCCCTGCAACGCCAGCTCGATCTCGGCCCGGGAGCGCAGCGCGCCGCGCTCGTAACGCTTTACCGTGACCCGCGCGCCGACGCGCCGGCCCAGGTCGGTCGCGAGCGTCTGCAACGCGCTCTCCGCTTCCCGCCCGTACCAATAGGCGGCGGCGAACGGCGCGGCGAGCGCGAGAGCGACCAGGATCAGGAACCCGTAGAGTGCTTTCTTCTTCATGCCGCCTCCTTGGTACGGGGCCGAAGGCGCTTGCTTGCCCCTCAGGCCCCGATTCTGCCGGGGCTTAGGGGTTTATAGTTCAGCCGGGTGTCGCCCTCCAGGCCCGCCCGGTCAGGCGAGGCTTTTGCGCAGATACTCCGGGACGGCGAGGGCTCCCGCGTGCACGGCAGCGTTGTAGTAGCGGGTGGGAAACGGCCGGTCCGCCGCCGCCGTTTCGCGGAAACGGGGCAGTTTCGCATCCTTTGCGGCGAGGGTCGCACTCCACCATCCCGAGGGATAGGTGCACTGCGGAAAGTGCAGCATGGCGACTTCGCGGAAGCCGGCCGTCCGCATGGCGCGGTGAACGGCTTCGATGAGATCCGGGTGGAACAGGGGCGATTCGCTCTGACCGACGAGCAGGCCCTGCGGTGCCAGGGCCCGCAGGCAGTTGCGGTAGAAGTCTTCGGAGAAGAGCCCGGCCGCGGGCCCCACGGGATCCGTCGAATCGACGATGACGACGTCGTAGCTGTCCGGCGCAGCGCGCGCCACGAAGGCGATGCCGTCCTCGAAGTGGAACCGCGCCCGCGGATCGCCGTTCGACGCGCAGAGCTGCGGAAAGTACTGCTCCGCGACGCGCGTCACGCGCTCGTCGAGCTCGACCTGCTCCGCGACCTCCACGCTCGCGTGCTTGAGCACCTCCCTGAGCGTGCCGCAGTCGCCGCCGCCGATGATGAGCACGCGCCGGGGGTGCGGGTGCGTGAAGAGCGCGGGGTGCGACATCATCTCGTGATAGATGAAGTTGTCCCGGTCGGTGACCATGACCAGGCCGTCGAGCGTCATCAGGCGGCCGAAACTCTCGGTCTCGTAGATCTCGATCGTCTGATAGGGCGACCGCTCCTCGTGCAGCTTGCGCGCGATCTTGAGGGAGATCGCGGATCCCTGCCCGGCCCATTCCTCGGTGTACCAGCCGTCGTCCAGCGCCATGGGGTGCTCCGCTTTCGTGAGAGCGCGAACGATACCGAAGCCGCGCCGCGGGAAAAAGCGTCCGCTTCGTTTTCAACGGTTCGGCTTTCCTCCATAATGCGGCCCTCCCGCAACCCGCCCGCCCCGATGAGCTGGAGCAGCGACAAGGCCCGCGAGACGTACAACATCCCTTACTGGGGCAGCGGCTACTTCGACGTGAGCGCTCAGGGACACGTCGTCGCACGGCCCGATCCCGGGGCGGCGGGAACCATCGATCTCTACGAGCTCGCTCGATCCCTGCCTGCGCACGACCTCACGCTTCCCGTGCTGGTGCGCTTCTCCGGCATCCTGCAGCACCGCGTGCGCGCACTCTGCGCGGCCTTCGACCGCGCGACAGCCGCGCTCGGCTACCGGGGCCGCTACACCGCGGTATATCCGATCAAGGTGAACCAGCAGTCGAGCGTGGTCGAGGCGCTGCTCGCGCAGGGCGGCGACCGCATCGGGCTCGAGGCGGGGAGCAAGCCGGAGCTCCTGGCGGTGCTGGCCCGCTCGCACGAAGGCGGAATCGTCGTCTGCAACGGCTACAAGGATCGCGAATACATCCGCCTCGCCCTGATCGGCCGGCGCCTGGGGCACCGGGTCTACATCGTGGTCGAGAAGCTTTCCGAGATCGAGCTCGTGATCGAGGAGGCGCGTGCGCTTTCGGTCGAGCCGCTGCTCGGCGTTCGCGTGCGGCTCGCCTCTCTCGGCGCCGGCAAGTGGCAGAACACGGGCGGCGAGAAGTCGAAGTTCGGCCTTTCCGCCGCCGAGCTCCTGCGCGTCATCGAACGCCTGCGCGCCGCGGGAATGATCGACGCGCTGCGCATGATGCATTTCCACATGGGCTCCCAGATCGCGAACATCCGGCACGTGCAGGCGGGCGTGCGGGAAGCGGGTCGGTACTACGCCGAGCTGCGCCGCGCGGGCGCGCCGGTGGACGTGGTGAACGTCGGCGGCGGCCTCGGGGTCGATTACGAGGGCACGCGCTCGCGCAGCTTCTGCTCGATGAACTACTCGATCGACGAGTATGCGCACAACATCGTGCATGCGCTCGCCGACGTCTGCGCCGAGCTGCATCTGCCCCACCCCGATGTCGTGACGGAGTCGGGTCGAGCCATGACGGCCCACCATGCCGTGCTCGTCACGAACGTCATCGACCTCGAGCAGGCGCCGGGACTGGACCGCGTCGAGCCGGCCGGCGCCGACGAGCCGGTCGCGCTGCGCAACCTCAGCGAGGTGCTCGAGAACGTCGCGCAGCGCTCGCCGCTCGAGGCCTACCACGACGCGGCCTACTGGCTGAACGAGGCGCAGGGGATGTTCGCGCACGGCGTACTCGATCTCGCCGGCCGCGCGCGCGCCGAGCGCATGTACTTCGCGATCTGCAGGCGGGTGCGCGAGCGTCTGCAGCCCGGTGCCCGGGCCCACCGCGAGGTGCTGGACGAGCTGAACGAGAAGCTCGCGGACAAGTACTTTCTCAACTTCTCCCTGTTCCAGTCGGTCCCCGATCACTGGGCGATCGAGCAGATCTTCCCGGTCGTCCCTCTGCATCGCCTGGACGAGCCGCCGACGCGGCGCACGGTTCTGCAGGACATCACCTGCGATTCGGACGGGCGTCTGGACTGGTACGTGGACGGCGACGGCGTCGAAACCAGTCTCCCGCTGCACGAGCTCAAACCGGGCGAGCCGTATCTCGTCGGCATCTTCCTCGTTGGCGCCTACCAGGAGATCCTGGGCGACATGCACAACCTTTTCGGAGACACCGATTCGGTGCACGTGGATCTCGGTCCGGATGGCAGCGCGCGCCTCACGCAAGCGTTGCGCGGGGATACGGTCGACGACGTGCTCCGTTACGTCCACTTCGATCCAACGGAGCTGCTCGCCGCCTACCGGCGCAAGATCGACGGGGCGCGCGGCCTGACACCGGCCGAGCGGGAGAGCTATCTCGATGCCCTCGCTCAGGGTCTCAAGGGCTACACCTACCTCGAGGAGTAATCACCCGGCCGCCTCGGGTTTGAGCTTGAGGCGGATCGGCTTCAGCCCGAGCGTGCGCAACTGCTGGTCCGCGGCGTCGAGCTGCTCCACCCGGCTGTACGGGCCGAGCCGGACGCGGTGGAAGTCGCCGCGCCCCTCGATCGTCACCTTTTGGATGCGGGCGACGAGGCCTTGCAGAGCCAGGCGGGCCTTGAGCTGGTCCGCGTCGGTGAAGCTCGCGAACGACCCGGCCTGCAGCACGTACCGCACCCCGTCCTCCGCCTTCTCGGCCTTCGCGGTCCTCGTGTCCCGCGGCGAGCGGTCGGGCAGCACCGTCTCCATCTCCGGCAGGACCGTGTAGAAGTCGAGCTTCGGTCTGGCGGCGGGCGCAGCGGGCGGCTCGGGTTTCTTCTCCTCCGCGGGTTTCGGCCTGGCGGCGCTCTGGACGAGGCCCGCCAGACCGTCCCGGGATCCCCACCGTTTCGAGATCAGTTGCGTCACGAGCACCGCGCTGACCCCGAGCGCGAGCCCGAGCAGAAGCAGCAGCCAGGGCGGAAAACGCCCCACCCGACCCCGCAAGGCGCCGGCCGGGCGGCGCCGCCGGCGCGTTCGCACGGCTACATCGTCTCCGGCGCTGACACGCCGAGCAGACGCAGCCCGTTGGCGATGACCTGGCGCGTCGCCTCGACGAGCACGAGGCGCGCGTCGCGCAGTTCCGGCGCGTCGACCAGAAAGGTGTGCGAGTTGTAATAAGTGTGGAAGTCGTACGCGAGCTCGCGCAGGAAATGGGCGAGCTGATGCGGCTCGTGGGCGAGCGCGGCGGTCTCGACCACTTCCGGGTACCGCGCGAGACGCCCGATCAATGCCTGCTCGTGCGTCTCGGTCAGGAGATGCAGGTGGCGCTCGCCGTTGGCGGCATCGTGCGCGAGGCCCTTCTCCTTGAGCTGCTTGAACACGCTGCGCACGCGCGCGTGCGCGTACTGCACGTAGTACACGGGGTTGTCCGCCGACTGCGACCGCGCGAGGTCGAGGTCGAAGTCCATGTGCTGTTCGCACTTGCGCAGTACGTAAAAGAAGCGCGCCGCGTCGTTACCGACCTCGCGCCGCAGCTCGCGCAGGGTGACGAACTCGCCCGAGCGCGTGGACATCTGCACCTTTTCGCCGCCGCGGTAGAGCACCGCAAACTGCACCAGCAGCACGTCGAGCTTGCCCGGGTCGTCGCCGACGGCGGCGAGCGCCGCCTTGACCCGCGGCACGTAGCCGTGGTGATCGGCTCCCCAGATGTCGATGACGCGCGTGAACCCGCGCTCCATCTTGTTCACGTGGTAGGCGATGTCGTGTGCGAAGTAGGTCTTCTGGCCGTTTTCGCGCACGAGGACCCGGTCCTTTTCGTCACCGTAATCGGTCGACCGAAACCAAAGCGCCCCGTCCTTCCCGTAGGTGTGACCGCTCTGCTGCAGCCGCTCGATCACCCGATCGGCCGCGCCGGTCTCGACCAGGGCGCGTTCCGAGTACCACTCGTCATAGACGACGCCGAACTCCTCGAGATCCTGGCGGATGTCGTCCAGGATGACCGTGAGCCCGAGATCGAAGACCCTGCGGTAGTCGTCCGCACCGAGCGAGGCCTTCGCGCGTTCGATGAGGGCGTCGATGTGTCTCTCCTTGTCGCCCCCTTCGGCTTCGTCCGGCGGCACCTCCGCAAATACGTCGGCCGCGGCCCGCCGGTAGGCGTCGCCGCTTTCGCGGTGCAGCGTCGCGGCGATGTCATAGACGTAGTCTCCCTTGTAGCCGTTGGCGGGAAACGCGAACTTCTCGCCGCACAGCTCCAGGTAGCGGAGCCAGACGCTCGTGGCCAGGATGTCCATCTGGCGTCCGGCGTCGTTGATGTAGTACTCGCGATGCACCGCAAAGCCCCCGGCTTCCAGCAGGTTGGCGACCGTCGCGCCGTAGGCCGCCCCGCGCCCGTGCCCCACGTGCAGCGGACCCGTCGGATTGGCGGAGACGAACTCGACCTGCACCCGCTTGCCGGCGCCGGCGTTCGAGCGTCCGAAGCCGTCCCGTCTGGCCAGCACCTCGCGGACCACGTCGTGATAGGCGGCGGGGCTCAGAAAAAAGTTGATGAATCCCGGGCCCGCGATCTCGACCTTCGCGACGTGGGCGGAAGCAGGCAGTGCCCGAATCAGCCTTTCCGCGAGCTCGCGCGGTTTCGCCCGTGCCGTCTTCGCGTGCGCCAACGCGATATTGCTGGCGAAATCGCCGTGCTCCTTCGTCCGCGTGCGTTCGATCTCGAAGGAGGGAAGGGGTCCGTCCGGCAGCACGCCGCCGGCCTGCAAACCGGCCACGGCCTGCCTGAGCAGACTCTCGAGGTGATGCTTCAAGGTGGTTTCCCCGGGAAGCGCGGAACAGAGACGAGATGCAACGATTCTACCGGCCCGGGATCGAGGCGAGAAGCTCGCAACCCGTTGAACGGCCGCTCAGTCGGATTCGTACAGCATCGCTTCCAGCTCTCTCACGCTCGCCCGCTTCATGGGTCGCCCGTCGACCGGACTGAGCGGCGGTTCGCGGATGGCGCGCACGTCGAACACGCTCAACTCGACGGCCGCGTCCCCGGCGATCAGCCGGTAAGTGGGCAACACTTCCTGCCGGTCGCCGCCGAAGCGCATGCGCCGCTCTCCCTGCTCGTAAGGGATGCGATGCTCCTGCAGATGCAGCCCCACCTGTTCGGGCGTGTCCGCCGCCACGTGGAGCTGAATTTCCGATTCGGGCGTCACCGCCCCGATCAGGACCGGGCCGACGAGGCGTGGCTCGAACGGCGCGAGGAAGCGCATCGCTTCCAGCGCGAGCTCGCGCAACCGACGCAAATCGCGAGCCAGCCGCTCGCCGTGGAAAAGCCGCAGCCGCTCCTCGAGCGCGGCCTGAATTTCCTCGTTGCGCGGCAGGTAGCGGTTGTCGGCGAGGTTCAGCCGTTCCGCGGCCTTGCGCTTCGCCGTCTGGAAGTCGCGCACGCCCTCCTCGGCCATGATTCGGGCGGCCTCGAAGGTAACGCGCTGTCGCTTCTGGTCCTCGGCGCGCGAGCGCGCGCGGGGACGTTGCCGGCCGGTCATCAGAACAGCTTCTCGCGAATGTTGTCCGACGGCGGGGGTACCGGCGGCGCCCCGGTCTCGGGCATTTCCGCCGTTCCGGCCTCGGCCGTCCGGGGACCTTCGGCCGCGGCCGGCCCGCGTGCGAAGTACTCCTCGATCGCGTCGGGATCGCCCGCTGCTACCGGCTCTCCCGTCTCGGCGTGAACGTAGGACTTGGTGATGCCGTCGGGTGTCGCCACGGGGTTCTCGGCGATGCCCTCGAGCGCCACGCGCATGTAGTCGACCCACATCGGCAGGGCCGTACGCCCGCCGGCTTCCCCGCGCCCGAGAGAGCTCGCCTGGTCGAACCCCACCCACGCCGTGGCGGCGACTTCGTGGTTGTAACCGCTGAACCAGGCGTCCCTGTAATCGTCCGTCGTGCCGGTCTTGCCGGCGATGTCGCGGCGGCCGAGCACTTTGGCACCCGAGCCGGTTCCCTCGCGGATCACGTCCTGCATCATGCTCGTCATGAGAAAGTTGACCTCCGGCGTCAGCACGCGCGGCGCCGGCTGTGGCGGCTCGGCTGCTGTGCTCTCCTGGCCGCCGGCCGTCGGCACGGCGCGCGCCGTGCCCGGGGTCCGGGCGCCCACTGCCGAGCCGGGGCAGTCGCCGCACGCAACCAGCGGCCTGGCCTGTTCGAGGACGTTATGCCGCGCATCCTCGACGCGCGCGATGAAGTACGGTTCGACGCGAAAGCCGCCGTTCGCGTACACGGCGAAGGCCGAGGCCATCTGCAGCGGCGTCGCCGACGCGTTCCCGAGCGCCAGCGAAAGGTTTCGGGGCAACTTGTCCCGGGCGAAGCCGAAGCGGGTGAGGTAATCCGCGGCATAGGACGGGCCGATGGCGCGAACAAGGCGGATCGACACGGTATTGAGCGACAGCGCGAGCGCCTTGCGCAGTCGCGTCGGGCCGAAGAACCGGCGACTGTAGTTTTCCGGGCGCCATTCGTCCTCGAGATTGGCGTCCTCGATCACGATGGGCGCCCCGCTCACGGTGCTCGCCGGCGTGAAGCCCTTTTCGAGCGCGGCGGTGTAGACGAACGGTTTCAGACTGGATCCCGGCTGGCGCTCGGCCTGCGTCGCCCGGTTGAAGCTGCTCTGATAGAAGTCGAAGCCGCCGGCGAGCGCGAGGATCGCCCCGTCCCGCGGACGAAGCGAGACCAGCGCGCCGGCGACCTGCGGGATCTGTGCCAGGCGCCATCCGCCGTTCGCGGCGCCGGGCTGCGCTCCTTCCGGCGGCTCGACGTAGACGATGTCCCCGGGTTTCACGATCTGCGCGGCCACTTTCGGGGCGGCGCCCACGGTGTTCTCGTCGACGTGGGGTCGCGCCCAGGAAAGCGCTTCCCAGTCGAGGTTCACCGTGACGCCGTCCTGCGTGTAGATGGCGGCCGACTGCTCCTCGGTCGCAACGACGACGCCCGGCACCAAGTCACCGACAATGCGGTAGTCCTTGAGCGCATCGTCCAGCCGGTCCGCTTCGACCGGTTCGTTCAGGGTCACGTGGCCGGCCGGTCCACGGTATCCGTGACGGCGGTCGTACTCCAGCAGCGCCCGCCGCAATGCACGGTCGGCCGCCCGCTGATGGCGGCTGTCGATCGTCGTGTAGACGTGAAAGCCGCCGGCATAGGTCTTTTCGTCGTACGCCTCGAACATGTACTGCCGCACCATCTCCGCGACGTAAGGGGCGTCCGCTTCGTAGCGAAGCGCGTGGCGGCTCGCCGTGATCGGCGCGCTCACCGCCCGGTCGAGCGCCTCCTGGTCGATGTACCCGAGGCCGTGCATATGCCGCAGCACGTAATTGCGGCGCTCGAGCGCACTTTGCGGGTTGGTCAACGGGTTATCGCGCGACGGCGCCTTGGGCAGACCGGCGAGCAGCGCCACCTCGGCGAGGCTCAGCTTGTCGAGCGTGGTCCCGTAGTAAATCTGGGCGGCCGCCGCGAAGCCGTAGGCCCGATGTCCGAGAAAGATCTTGTTGATGTAGAGCTCGAGGATTTCGTCCTTGCTCAGCTCGCGCTCGATCTTGAACGCGAGCAGGATCTCCCTGAGCTTGCGGGTATAGGTCTTCTCCGGGCTGAGGAAGAAGTTGCGTGCCACCTGCATCGTGATGGTGCTCGCGCCCTGGCTGGTACCGCCCGCACGGAAGTTGCGCCAGGCGGCGCGCGCGATGCCGAGAAAGTCGACGCCGTGGTGGCTATAAAAGGAATGGTCCTCCGCCGACAGGATGGCCTGGATCAGGCGCGGCGGGACGTTCTCGATCTTCACCGGGATGCGCTTTTCCTCGCCGAACTCGGCGATCAGCTGACCGTCCGCGGTGTAGACACGCAGCGGAACCTTGAGCTCGACCTCGGAGAGATCGCGCACCGGCGGGAGCGTGGGCAGCAGCACCGCGGCGACGACGGCGAGGACGATGACCCCGGTCACGAACAGGCCGAGGAGCGCGAGGACGGCGACCTGCCAGGGCTTATGTGGCAGCCAGGAAGCGATCCTGGCGTGCGGACTCCCGGAACGATCCATGAAGCGTGGCGGGGATTAACGGATCAGCGGGCGCGCGGGGCGCGGGCACGCAGTATATAACGAAAAGGAGCGCACTCGGAGTTCGTTTGTCATTTCAAAAATCCATGGACTATAGTTCAAAGTACTATTCACCCACAATCTTAATATCCGGCGCAACTGCTTGTTAGCTAAAGCGAAATCCGTGCGCGGGCTTGCGGACGTCCTCTTCAAGAAGAGACGTCAGCCGCTCGTCGGCATCGACATCAGTTCCTCGGCGGTCAAGGTCCTCGAGCTCGCCAAGGACGGCGAGCACTTCCGCGTCGAGCGGTACGCGGTCGAGCCGTTGCCGCAAAACGCCGTCGTCGAGCACGCCATCGCCGAGGTCGAGCAGGTGGCGCAGGCCGTGGAGCGGGCGGTCAAGCGCTCGGGCACGCGCTGCAAGCACGCCGCGGTCGCGGTGCCCGCCGCCCACGTCATCACCAAGCTGCTCAAGATGCCGGCGAAGATGACCGACCAGGAACGCCAGGCGCAGATCGAGATGGAGGCCGACCACTACATTCCCTACCCGCTCGATGAGGTCAACCTGGATTACTGCGTCCTGCCGGTCGCTGATCCGAGCGCGACCGAGACCGACGTGCTGATGGCCGCCTGCCGCAAGGAGGTGGTCGATGATTACGTGGCGGTCATCCAGGGACCGGGCCTGACGCCGACCGTCGTCGACGTCGAGACCTACGCGATGGAGAACGCCTACGCGCTGATCGCCAGCCAGATGCCGGGGGCCGGACAGGAAAAGACGGTGGCCGTCGTGGACATCGGCGCCATGGCGACCACGATCAACGTCATGCACAACAACCGCTCGGTCTACACCCGCGACCATACGTTCGGCGGGCGCCAGCTGACGGAGGAGATCCAGCGCCGCTACGGACTATCCTACGAAGAGGCCGGCCTCGCCAAGAAGCAGGGCGGCCTCCCGGACAACTACCAGACCGACGTACTGCGGCCCTTCATGGAGGCGATGTGCCAGGAAATCATGCGCGCGCTCCAGTTCTTCTACTCGTCGAGTCCATTCAACAGCGTCGATCAGCTCCTGCTCGCCGGCGGATGCGCGCAGATACCGGGTATCGATGAGCTGGTCGCGGCCCGCATCGGCGTGCCGGCGATGGTCGCCAATCCCTTCGCCAGCATGTCGCTCGCTTCACGGGTAAAACCGCAGCTGCTCGGCAACGACGCTCCTTCGCTCATGATCTCCTGCGGACTCGCGCTTCGGAGCTTCGACGCATGACCACGCGCCTCAATCTCCTCCCCTGGCGCGAAATGCGCCGGCGGGAGCAGGATCGACAGCTCCTCACCATCGCCATCGGCGCCTGGCTGCTCATGGGCCTGATCGTCGCCTTTGCCCACTTCCGGATGAGCGACCTGATCGAAGCCCAGAACCACCGCAACGATTTTCTGCAGAAGGAGATCGCGAAGCTCGACGAGCAGATCAAGCAAATCGCGCAGCTCAAGAAAAAGCGCGCCGATCTCATCGCCCGCATGAACGTGATCCAGCAATTGCAGACGGATCGCACTCGCGTGGTCCGGATCTTCGATGAACTGGTCCGCCGACTTCCAGAGGGCGTGCACTTCAGCGGCCTCAAGCGGACCGGCGACAACCTGGCCCTTTCCGGCGTTGCTCAGTCCAATGCGCGTGTGTCGGCCCTCATGCGCAATCTCGCCACGTCAGACTGGTTCGCGGATCCGTCGCTCGATGTCATTAACGTAAAACAGAAGGGAAGTGATCGTGTGAGCGAGTTCTCGCTCAAGGTAAAGAACTTGGTGAAGAAAGCGAGTGCGCCGGAGGCCGGCACATGACGCTCGATGAACTTCGCAACCTGAATGTCAACGACCCTTCGTCTTGGCCTCTGCCGGTCAAGATCGCCGGCGTCCTTGCGATCTGTGCCCTGATTCTTGGCGGCGGGTACCACTTCGTGATCGCCGACGAGATACTGGAACACGAAAGGGCTCAACTGAAGGAAGTGCAGCTTCGCGACACCTATCTCAACAAGAAACTTCAGGCGATAAACCTCCCGGCGTACAAGGCGCAGTTGGAGGAAATCGAGCGTACCTTCGGCAGCCTTCTCCGACAGCTCCCGAACACAACCGAAGTGCCGGACCTCCTGGTCGATATCACGCAGGCCGGCCTCGGGCGCGGGCTTGAATTCGTGCTGTTTCGACCTGAAGCCGAGCAAAAGCGGGACTTTTACGCTGAGCTTCCGATCAGCCTTCAGGTTACCGGCAGCTATCATGAATTCGCATCATTCGTGAGCGATGTGGCGGCACTTCCGCGCATAGTGACCTTTGGCGATGTCACTGTTAGCGGGGCAAAAGACGGCAAGAGTGCAATTTTGAACGTAGTCGCGACAGCGCGGACCTATCGATATCTGGATCCAGGCGAAGGTGCAGCCCCACCCACGCCGAAGGCCAAGTCCAAGAAGAATTCCAAGGCAAAGCGATGAGATTCGTCGACCCCCGATTTCTGGCGGCGTCCCTCATTCTGCTGCTCCTAAGCGCTTGCGCCGACGACGGCATGGACGACCTGCGGCATTTCGTGGAAACGGCTCACCAAGGCAAACAGCCGCGAATCGAGCCTCTCCCGGAAATAAAGACGCAGGAGCAGTTTTCGTACGGGGCGGTCAACTTGCGCGACCCTTTCACGCCTCGCAACCTGAAGGCCCAGGCGGGTCAGAGCGGCGGAGGACCTCGACCGGACATGAACCGACGACGCGAGGCCCTCGAGGAATTCCCGCTTGATGCCCTCAAGATGGTCGGAACACTTCAACAGGGCAAGCAGGCCTGGGTGGTAATCCAGGCGCCGGACGGATCGGTGCACAGAGCGACTGTTGGAAATCATCTAGGACAAAACTTCGGCGCAATAACGCGAATCACCGAGGACAAGATCAACCTCATCGAGCTCGTTCAGGGGCCGCTGGGTGACTGGATCGAGCGGGAGTCGAGCCTTGCGCTCGCGGAATAAGAACATGGCGAAAGGTACGCATATGAGAGACTGCATTCGCACAGGCGGCCGATCCGTTGGTCGCTTTGTCCTGTTGGCGGGCCTGCTTGCCGTGAGCGTTGCCGCGAACGCCGGCGAGATCCAGTCCCTTGACTGGGTCCCGGACGCCGAGAAGCCGACCTTGAGAATACGTGTGTCTGGCGAGGCGCCCTACCAGGTCGAGTCGCTGGAGGGCGGTGAGCGGCTCCGTTTGCGGTTCCCGGACGCCCGTTTGGGCAGCTCGGTGGTCGAGGTTCGGGGGCAGAAATACGTAAAAGGCGCGTACCCCTATCTGGCGGACGCGGGCCGCGCGGTCAATATCGATCTGCTGCTGGTCGGTCCCGGGCGCCTTGATGTCCGCGCGACAGCGCAGGGTTACGACGCGGTCGTCCTCGGTGCTGGCAGCGCGGATGCGCCTGCCGAGACCGTGCCCGCCGCCGACCAGAACGAAATCCGGGAGATCGTTCACGCCAAGTTGCCCGGCGATCGGGTTCAGATCGTGATTCGGACGGCCAAACGGCCGGCGGAGCCGCAGAGCTTTTCAATCACCAATCCGGCGCGGATCTCGCTCGATTTTGCCGACACCCGCGTGGCCATGCCGACGAAGACCGTGCCGGTCAAGCAGGGGGCCGTGCTCAGCGTGACAGCCATAGAGGCAGAGGGACGATCACGCGTGGTGCTGAATCTCCTGAAGTCCGTCGCCTATACGACGGCGATCGATGAGACGGGCTACGTCGTGACGCTCGATCCTCCCGTGTCCGCCATCGCTGGCACCGAGCAGCCAAAGACCACCCGCTTCACGAGCGCACGCAAAGGCGGAAAGTTCAGCCTGAAGAACATAGACTTCAGGCGCGGTCCACAGGCGGACGCGAAGATCGCGGTCAAGCTCTCCGATCCGGCGGTGGGTGTCGACATCCGCGAGCAAGCTGGCGAAATCATCCTCGACTTTCTCGATACAAGCGCTCCGGCCGAACTGCAGCGCCGCCTCGACGTCGTCGATTTTGCCACCCCGGTCCAGACGATCGACACGTTCGTGCAGGGAAGCAAGACGCGCATGGTGATTACGCCCAAGGGACGTTACGAGCACGTGGCGTACCAGACGGGCGACGTGTTCACCGTCAGCGTGAAGCCGATCATCGAGAAGCCCGACGAGAAGCAGGTCGACGAGTTCGGCTACTCGGGTGAAAAGCTGTCGCTGAACTTCCAGAACATTGACGTGCGGGCGGCATTGCAGGTGCTTGCCGACTTCACCGGTCTCAACTTCGTCGTGAGTGACACCGTCAAGGGCAGCCTGACCCTTCGCTTGAAGGACGTGCCTTGGGACCAGGCGCTCGATCTCATCGTGGACGCCAAGAGCCTGGCAGTCCGGCGCAAGGGTAACGTGATCACCGTGGCGCCCGCCGCGGAAGTCGCGGCCAAGGAGAAGGCGGCGCTAGAAGCGACCAAGGCCGTCATTGAGCTCGAGCCTCTGGTGTCCGAGCTCATCCAGATCAATTATGCCAAGGCGGCAGACATCGCCAACCTTCTCAAGTCGATCAAGGCGATCACGACTTCGGCCGGATCGCATCCCGTCTTCCACGAGTCTGTCGCCATTACCAAAGAGAGCACCGATTCGAACACGCTGCTCTCGCCGCGTGGACAGGTTACGGTCGACACGCGGACCAACTCGCTTCTGATCCAGGACACGCCCGGCAAGCTGAGGGAGATACGCAAGCTGATCGCCAAGCTCGACCAGCCGGTGCGCCAAGTGATGGTTGAGACGAGACTAGTCGAAGCGACTGACAGCTACGCCCGGTCCCTCGGGGCGCGACTCGGGCACATCAATGAGAATATTGACAGCAATAAGGCCACGCTCACGACTGGCAAGCTGGAGACGCTCGAGCCCTGGGTGAACGATGGCGAATTCGAGTTCGTTCCGAGCGGCCTGAACGTCAATCTTCCCTCACCGGGCATCGGCAACTCGGTTGCCGGTGCCTTCACCTTCGCGTTCTTCAAGAACGGAAGGATTCTCGAGCTGGAGTTGTCTGCGCTTGAGCAGGACGGCAAAGGCAAGATCATCTCGAGTCCGCGCGTCATCACGGCAAATCAGAAGAAGGCGACCATCGAGCAGGGTCAGGAGCGTGTGTTCACCACCTCGGTACTCGGCGTCGGCCAGGTGATCACGAAGAAGGCGACCCTCAAGCTCGAGGTCACGCCGCAGATCACCCCCGACGAGCGGATCAATCTCGAGGTGAATATCAGCAAGGACAACTTTGCGGATGCGGTTCAGGGCCTATTAAACGTCAAGCAAATCAACACCCAGGTCCTGCTCGACAACGGCGAGACGGTTGTGATCGGGGGCATTTTCGAGCAAGACAACGGGACGACGGTCACGCAGATACCGTTCTTCGGCGACCTCCCGCTGATCGGGTGGCTCTTCAAGAGCAAGGAAATCAAGGACAGCAAGACGGAGCTGTTGATCTTCCTTACACCGAAGCTGCTCTCCCACAACACCAGCCTCCGCTAGACGCGCGCCCGGCCCGGCCGGGGCGCGTCCGCTTGATTTATTCAATCCGGGCTGGCATACCGCTCGCATGAGCGGATCGGGCAGCGTCTTTCTGATCGGCCCGATGGGCGCGGGCAAATCCACCATCGGCCGGCATCTGGCGGAACTTCTGCGCAAGGAGTTCGTCGACTCGGATCACGAGATCGAGCGCCGCACCGGTGCGAGCATCCCGCTCATCTTCGAAATCGAGGGCGAGCCGGGTTTTCGCCGGCGGGAATCCGCCGTGCTGGAGGAGCTCACGGCGCGCGCCGACATCGTCCTCGCGACCGGCGGCGGAGCCGTGCTGGCCGAGGACAACCGCGAAACGCTGCGCGCGCGCGGCACGGTCGTGTATCTGGAGGCGCCGCTCGACACCCTCCTGGCGCGCACTCACCGGGACAAGAACCGGCCACTCCTGCAGGACGGGGACCGGCGAGGCAGGCTGGAGGAAATCCTGCGTGTCCGGGAGCCGCTCTACCGCGCCACGGCGCATCTGGTCGTCGCCACCGACCACCGGGCGCCGGCCGTGATCGCGCAGGAGATTGCCGCCAAGCTTCGTGAACCGAGAGCGCATGAGAACGCTACAGCTTGAGCTGGGTGAGCGCAGCTACCCGATCCACATCGGCCCGGGCCTGCTCGCGCGCCCGGACCTGATCACGCCTCACGTCGCCGGACGACGGGCCGCGATCGTGACGAACACGACCGTGGGTCCCCTTTACCTCGAAACGCTGCGTGCCGCGCTCGCGGGCCACGATCCGCTGGTCATCACGCTTCCCGACGGCGAGGAGTTCAAGACGCTGGAGACGCTCAACCGCGTCTTCGATGCGCTCCTGACGGCACGCTGTGACCGGCGCACGACGATCGTCGCGCTCGGGGGCGGCGTGGTCGGTGACATGGCCGGGTTCGCCGCCGCCTGCTATCAGCGCGGAGTGCCTTTCATTCAGGTGCCGACGACCCTGCTGGCCCAGGTCGACTCGTCCGTCGGGGGCAAGACGGGCGTGAATCACCCCCTCGGAAAGAACATGATCGGCGCCTTCTACCAGCCGCGTGCCGTCATTATCGATACGGACACGCTCGCGTCGCTCCCGGACAGGGAGCTCTCGGCCGGACTCGCCGAGGTCATCAAGTACGGCCTTATCCGCGATCCCGAGTTCTTCGACTGGCTCGAGGCGAACATCGACCGGCTGCTGGATCGCGACCCCGAGGTCCTGTCCTGCGCGATCGAGTGCTCTTGTCGCAACAAGGCCGAGGTGGTGGCGGCCGACGAGCGCGAAGGCGGCGTGCGCGCCATTCTCAACCTCGGCCACACGTTCGGCCACGCCATCGAAACCGGGATGGGGTACGGTGCCTGGCTCCACGGCGAGGCCGTGGCCGCCGGGATGGTCATGGCGGCCGATCTTTCGCAGCGGCTCGGCTGGCTTTCCGGGGGGGATGTCGCCCGCGTCGAACGCCTGATCGCCCGCGCGCGCCTGCCGGTCGCGGCCCCGGCCCGGCTCACCCCCGAGCGCATGCGCGAGCTGATGAACGTCGACAAGAAAGTCCTGGACGCCCGACTTCGATTCGTGCTGCTCAAGCGGATCGGGGAGGCGGTGATCACGGCGGACGTGCCACCCGGGCAGCTCGGCCGCACCCTCGCCGAACGCCGAGCGGCCTGAGGCGCGGCGATGACCGAGACGCCGGGCGGACTCGCGCCCTACGCCGCCACCGAAGCGACGTCGCGCGGGCGACAGCACGCCGAGCCGCCGCCGCGCTTCCGCAGCGAGTACCAGCGGGACCGTGACCGCATCATCCATTGCGCCGCGTTCCGGCGACTCGAGTACAAGACCCAGGTCTTCGTGAACCACGAGGGCGATCTCTTCCGCACCCGCCTCACGCACTCGATCGAGGTCGCGCAGATCGGGCGCTCGATCGCCCGGGCGCTGGGGCTGAACGAAGATCTCACCGAGGCCATCTCTCTGGCGCACGACCTCGGGCACACGCCGTTCGGCCATACGGGACAGGACGCGCTCAACGAATGCATGCGCGATTTCGGCGGCTTCGAGCACAACCTGCAGTCGCTGCGGGTGGTCGATCTCCTGGAAGAACGCTATGCCGAGTTTCCGGGCCTGAACCTGACGTTCGAGGCGCGCGAGGGCATCCTCAAGCACTGCTCCGTCAAGCACGCCCGGGACCTGGGCGAACTGGGCCGGCGGTTTCTGGAAAAGCGCCAGCCGGGGCTCGAGGCACAACTCGCGAACGTGGCGGACGAAATCGCCTACAACAACCACGACGTCGACGACGGCCTGCGCTCGGGGCTGCTGACGGTCGAACAGCTGCGCGAGGTGCGAAGCTTCAACGAACACTACGAGGCGGTTGACCGACGTTACCCCGCGCTGCCGCCCCGCCGGCGGATCTACGAGACGATACGGCGCATGATCGATGTCGTCGTGACGGATCTCATCGAGGAGAGCCGGCGGCGCATCGGCGCCGCCGGCGTGGCGAGCATCGAGGAGGTACGGTGTCAGCCGGCGCCGCTCATCGGTTATGGCCACGACGTCGGCGAGCTGACGCTCGGGCTCAAGCGCTTTCTGCGCCAGAACCTCTACGCGCATCCGCGGGTGAAGGAGGTCAGCGCGAAGGCGGCAAAGACCGTGCAGGACCTCTTCAATGCGTACCGTCACGATATTCGGCTGCTGCCGCCCCAGTACCAGGACCGTATCGTCCAATCCGACCTTACGAACGACGAGGCTTATCGGGCGCGGGTCATTGCCGACTACATCGCCGGAATGACCGACCGCTACGCCATCCGGGAACACGCGCGGCTCCTCAACTCGCGCGACTGGTCCTGACTCCCGGGGGATGAACGCCGCGGCAGGCGTCATCGAGCGCATCGGCATACCCACACTGCGCGATTGAACGCACCGGAAGCGCGGCTGTATACTTTTCCGCCCTTTGCCCGCGATTTCCGCGCGTTTCAACCTCCCGCCCGACGGGGACCAAGCGGCGTGAACTATAGATACGACACGGGGCCGAACGGCCTCTACCGGCCGGACTTCGAGAAGGCCAGCTGCGGCTTCGGGCTCATCGCCCACATGGACGGCCGCGCGAGCCATTGGCTGGTGCAGACCGCCATCGCCTCGCTCGCCCGCCTCACCCATCGGGGAGCGGTCGCGGCCGACGGCAAGACCGGCGACGGCTGCGGCCTTCTCCTGAAGAAACCGGACGGATTCCTGCGCGCCGTCGCCGGCCAGCAGGGTCTGCAACTCGCCGACAGCTACGCGGTCGGCATGGTTTTCCTCAATCCGAACGCCAAGCTCGGCGCGTCCGCGCGCCGCCGGGTGGAGACCGAGCTGAAGCGGGAAGGGCTCGAGGTCGCCGGCTGGCGCGCGGTTCCGACCGACCCCAAGGCCTGCGGCGCAGAGGCGCTCAAGACCCTGCCGCACATCGCGCAGGTGTTCGTCAACGCCCCCCCGACGATGGACGAGGCCGCCTTCGAGCGGCGGCTCTACGTCGCGCGGCGACGGGCGGAGAAGGCCCTCGAGGCCTCGGACCCGGTGTTCTACATCCCGAGCCTCTCGGCCCGCGTCCTGAGCTACAAGGGGTTGATCATGCCGGCGAACCTGCCGGTGTTCTATCCCGACCTCGAGGACCCGCGGCTGGATTCGACGCTGTGCGTGTTCCATCAGCGCTTTTCGACCAACACCTGGCCGCAGTGGCGCCTCGCCCAGCCGTTCCGCTACCTGGCGCACAACGGCGAAATCAACACGGTGCAGGGAAATCGCTACTGGTCGCTCGCCCGCGGTCACAAGTTCCAGACGCCGCTCCTGCCCGACATGGCGGACGTCCGCCCGCTCGTGTCGATGACCGGCTCCGATTCGATGAGTCTCGACAACATGCTCGAGGCGCTGCTCGCCGGCGGCATGGACGTGTTCCGGGCGATGCGGGTGCTCATCCCGCCCGCTTGGCAGAACGTGGACAAGATGGACCGGGATCTGCAGGCGTTCTACAAGTACCATTCCAAGCACATGGAGCCCTGGGACGGGCCGGCGGGCATCGTGTTGACCGACGGCCGCCATGCGGCATGCGTCATGGACCGGAACGGGCTGCGCCCCGCCCGCTACGTGATCACGCGCGACCCGGCGCTGGGTGAGCCCGCCGACGGCGACTTCGCGAATTGCGTGATCACGCTGGCCTCCGAAATCGGCGTCTTCCCCTACGCCCCCGAGGAAGTGATCGCGAAGGGGCGTCTCAAGCCCGGCCAGATGATCGCCGCCGATACGGCGACCGGCACCCTGCTGCTGCCGGCCGACATCGACAACCTGCTCAAGGCCCGCAAGCCGTACAGGCGCTGGCTCAATGAGCACACGGTCCACCTGGAATCGAGTCTCGACGACGGCGGGCCGACGAGCCCGGCGATCGAGCCGGACCGGTTTCACGCGTACCAGAAGATGTACAACGTCAGTTTCGAGGAGCGCGACCAGATTCTGCGCGTGCTCGCCGAATCCGGCCAGGAGGCGGTGGGTTCGATGGGGGACGACACGCCGATGGCGGTCCTCTCGCACCACGTGCGCTCGCCCTACGACTACTTCCGGCAGCAGTTCGCCCAGGTGACGAACCCGCCGATCGACCCGCTGCGCGAGCAGATCGTGATGTCGCTCGAGACCTGCTTCGGGCGCGAGAAGAACCTCTTCGAGGAGACCGAATCGCACGCCCGGCGCGTGGTGGTCGACTCCCCCGTGCTTTCGGAGGGCAAGTTCCGCCGGCTGCTCGCGATCGAGGATCCCGGATACGCGCACGAATGGATCGGGCTGAACTACGAGGCCGCGATCGGGCTCCGGGCCGCGATCGAGGCCGTGTGCGAACGCGCGGTCGCGGCCGTGCGCGCGGGCAAGGTGATCATGGTGCTCTCCGACCGCGCCGTCGAGCCCGGAAAGCTTCCGATCCATGCGCTGCTCGCGGTCGGCGCGGTCCACCACCGGCTGATCCGCGAGGGCCTGCGCTGCGACGCGAATATCGTGATCGAGACGGCCACCGCGCGCGATCCGCATCACTACGCCTGCCTGATCGGCTACGGCGCGACCGCCGTGTTTCCGTACCTCGCCTACGAATGCGTGCGCGACCTCGTGCGCACGGGCGAGATACCGAAGGGCGACGTCGCCAAGCTCTGTCAGAACTACCGCAAGGGCATCATCAAGGGGCTCTTCAAGATCATCTCGAAGATGGGCATCTCGACCATCGCCAGCTATCGCGGGGCGCAGCTGTTCGAGGCCGTCGGCCTGCACCGCGACGTGGTCGCGCTCTGCTTCGAGGGTACGACGAGCCGCATCGAGGGCGCCCACTTCGACGACCTCGAGCGGGATCAGAAGCGGCTCGCCGACGACGCCTGGAATCCCCGTCGCGCGAACGCACAGGGCGGACTGCTCAAATACGTGCACGGCGGCGAGTACCACGCGTACAACCCGGACGTGATCCGCACCCTGCACGACGCCGTGCGGACGGGCGAATACGGGAAGTACCTCGAGTTCGCCCGCCTGGTGAACGAGCGCAAGCCCATGGTGTTGCGCGATCTGTTCACGCTGCGCAAGGACGTGAAGCCGATTCCGGTCGACGAGGTCGAGCCGATCGAAGCCATCACCAAGCGCTTCGACTCGGCCGGCATGTCGCTCGGCGCGCTCTCGCCCGAGGCGCACGAGGCGCTCGCCACCGCCATGAACCGGCTCGGCGGTCGCTCGAACTCCGGCGAGGGCGGCGAGGACCCGAGGCGGTACGGCACGGAGAAGACGTCGAAGATCAAGCAGGTGGCCTCGGGCCGGTTCGGCGTGACGCCCGCGTACCTCGTGAATGCCGAGGTGCTGCAGATCAAGATCTCCCAGGGCGCGAAGCCCGGCGAGGGCGGCCAGCTCCCCGGCCACAAGGTCAACGAGATGATCGCGAAGCTGCGCTACGCGCGGCCGGGCGTCGCGCTCATCTCGCCGCCGCCGCACCACGACATCTACTCGATCGAGGACCTCGCGCAGCTCATCTTCGATCTCAAGCAGGTGAACCCGAAGGCGCTGGTGTCGGTGAAGCTCGTCTCCGGTCCGGGCGTGGGCACGGTGGCCGCGGGCGTCGCCAAGGCGTACGCCGACCTCATCACGATCGCCGGCTACGACGGCGGCACCGGCGCGAGCCCGCTCACCTCCGTGAAATACGCGGGCACGCCCTGGGAGCTCGGCCTTCCGGAGACGCACCAGACGCTGCGCATGAACGACTTGCGCGAGCGCGTGCGGCTGCAGACGGACGGGGGCCTGAAGACGGGGCTCGACGTCGTCAAGGCGGCGATCCTCGGCGCGGAGAGCTTCGGCTTCGGCACCGCCCCGATGATCGCGCTCGGCTGCAAGTACCTGCGCATCTGCCACCTCAACAACTGCGCCACGGGCGTCGCGACACAGAACAACGTGCTGCGCGACAGGCACTTCATCGGCGAAGCGCAGATGGTCATGAACTACTTCCGCTTCGTGGCGCGCGAGACGCGCGAGTGGCTCGCGCGTCTCGGCGTCCGGAGCCTCGAGGCGCTGATCGGGCGCACCGATCTCCTCGAGACGCTGCCGGGCGACACGGACAAGCAGCGGCGACTCGATCTGGAATCCATCCTGTCCGACGCCGGCGTGCCGCGCGACAAGCCGCAGCATTGCCGCGTGCCGTTCAACGTTTCGTTCGACAAGGGCGAGCTCGCCGAGCAGATGGTGAAGGACGCGCTGCCCGCCATCGAGGCGATGACGGGCGGCGAGTTCCGCTACGAGGTCCGAAACTTCAACCGCTCGATCGGCGCGCGCGTTTCGGGCGAGATCGCCCGGCGCCACGGCGACCACGGGATGGCACAGGCGCCGATTTCGATCCGCCTGACCGGAACGGCCGGCCAGAGCTTCGGCGTCTGGAACGCCGGCGGCCTGCACCTCTATCTGGAAGGCGACGCGAACGACTACGTCGGCAAGGGCATGGCGGGCGGCAAGATCGTGATCCATCCGCCCAAGGCCTCGCGCTTCAAGAGCCAGGAAACGACCATCATCGGCAACACCTGCCTCTACGGGGCGACGGGCGGCAAGCTCTTCGCGGCCGGCCAGGCGGGCGAGCGCTTCGGCGTGCGCAACTCCGGGGCACTGGCGGTCGTCGAGGGCGTCGGCGACCACGGCTGCGAGTACATGACGGGTGGCGTCGTCGTCGTCCTCGGCCAGACCGGCCTCAACTTCGGCGCCGGCATGACCGGCGGCTTCGCCTACGTGCTCGATTCTGAGAACACCTTCGTCGATCGCTACAACCACGAGCTGATCGACATCCATCGCATCCATACCGAGGCGATGGAGGCGCACCGCAACTACCTGCGCACGCTGATCGGCGAGTTCGTGCAGGAGACCGGCAGCCGCTGGGGACGCACGATTCTCGAGAACTTCCCGGACCACGAGGGCCGGTTCTGGCTGATCAAGCCCAAGGCGACCGACCTCGAGAGCCTCCTGGAGACCCTGCGCCAGGCGGCGTAACCCACTTGCGCCCGGCGCACGGCCGGGCCCCACTCACGCTCATGCCGAACGTTTTTCAGTTCATCGAGGTGCCGCGCCAGGATCCGGAGAAGAAACCGGCGAACATCCGCATCCGCGAGCACAAGGAGATCTACGGGCACTTCGACCCGCAGGCCGCTGCCGCACAGGCGGCGCGCTGCCTGCATTGCGGCAATCCCTACTGCGAGTGGAAGTGCCCGGTGCACAACTACATACCGAACTGGCTGAAGCTCGTCAGCGAGGGCAACCTGTTCGAGGCCGCCGAGCTGTCCCACCGGACCAACTCGCTGCCCGAGGTGTGCGGGCGCGTGTGCCCGCAGGACCGGCTGTGCGAGGGGGCGTGCACGCTGAACGACGGGTTCGGCGCGGTCACCATCGGCGCGATCGAGCGCTACATCACCGACGAGGCGCTGAAGCAGGGCTGGCGCCCGGATCTCTCCCACGTCGTGAAGACGGACAAGCGCGTCGCCGTCGTCGGCGCGGGACCCGCCGGCCTCGGCTGCGCCGACGTGCTGGTGCGAAACGGCGTGCAGCCGGTCGTGTACGACCGCTACCCGGAGATCGGAGGCCTGCTCACCTTCGGCATCCCGCCCTTCAAGCTCGAAAAGGAGATCGTGCGCACGCGGCGCGCGCTCATGGAGGAGATGGGTGTTCGGTTCATGCTGAATACGGAGATCGGCCGGGACATCGCTTTCAAGCAGCTCGTCGACGAGTACGACGCGGTGTTCCTCGGCATGGGCGCCTACACCTATATGAAGGGTGGTTTTCCGGGCGAGGACCTGCCCGGCGTGCACGAGGCGCTGCCCTATCTCATCGCCAACATCCGGCGGCTGCTCGGTTTCGAGTCATCGGCTTCCGAGTACATCGACATGAAAGGCCAGCGGGTCGTGGTCCTCGGCGGCGGCGATACCGCGATGGACTGCAACCGTACGGCGATCCGACAGGGTGCGGCCTCGGTCACGTGCGCCTACCGCCGCGACGAGGCGAACATGCCCGGTTCCCGGCGCGAGGTGTGGAACGCCAAGGAGGAAGGCGTCCAGTTCCTGTGGAACCGCCAGCCGATCGAGATCGTGGGGAGCGGGAAGGTCGAAGGCGTGAAGGTGGTGACCACCGAGCTCGGTCCGCCCGATGCCCGCGGACGCCGCACGCCGCAGCCGATTCCCGGGAGCGAGGAGCTCATCCCCGCGGACCGCGTGATCGTCGCCTTCGGCTTCCGGCCCAGCCCCTCGTCGTGGTTCGCGGAGTTCGGAATCGGCACGGACGAGCGCGGCCGGGTGCGGGTCGCCAAGGACGCCGAGACCCGCTTCCAGACCGGTCACCCGAAGGTGTTTGCGGGCGGGGACATGGTGCGCGGGAGCGATCTCGTGGTCACCGCCGTGTTCGAGGGCCGCGAGGCGGCGGAAGGCATTCTCCGCTATCTCGGCCTCTGAGCCGGTGGCCGGGCTCAAGAACGATCGCTTCCTGCGGGCCCTGGCCCGCGACCCCGTCGACGTCACGCCGGTCTGGATCATGCGCCAGGCGGGGCGCTACCTGCCGGAGTACCGGGCCACCCGGGAAAAGGCCGGCGACTTCCGCGCGCTGTGCATGACGCCCGAACTCGCCTGCGAAGTCACGCTGCAGCCGCTCCGGCGCTTCCCGCTCGATGCCGCGATCCTCTTCTCCGATATTCTCACGGTGCCCGACGCCATGGGGCTCGGGCTCTATTTCACCGAGGGCGAGGGCCCGGGCTTCCGGCATCCCGTGCGCACCGAGGCCGACGTCGACCGTCTGGGGATTCCCGATCCCGAGGGCGAGCTGAAGTACGTGATCGACGCGGTGCGCCTCATCCGGCGGGAGCTCGCCGGCGCGGTACCCCTGATCGGCTTCGCCGGCAGCCCGTGGACGCTCGCCACTTATATGGTAGAGGGCGGGAGCAGCCGCGACTTCGGGCGCATCCGGCGCATGCTCTACCAGGATCCGGCGCTGTTGCATCGTCTCCTCGACAAGGTCGCGACCGCGGTGGCGCTGTATCTGAATGCGCAGATCGCGGCCGGCGCGCAGGCCGTCATGCTGTTCGATACCTGGGGCGGCGTGCTTTCCGCGCACGCGTACCGGGCGTTCTCCCTCGCCTACATGACGCGGATCGTGGCGGCGCTCACGCGCGAGCGCGAAGGCCGGCGGGTGCCCGCAATCCTCTTCACGAAGAACGGGGGCCTGTGGCTCGAGGCGATCGCCGACGCCGGTCCCGACGCCGTGGGCCTCGACTGGACCATCGATCTGGGCGAGGCACGCGCGCGCGTGGGCAAGCGCGTGGCGCTGCAGGGCAACATGGATCCGATGCTGCTCTACGCTTCCCCGGCGCGCATCCGGGAAGAGGTGGCGTTCCTCCTCGAACGCTTCGGCAAGGGAAGCGGCCACGTCTTCAACCTGGGGCACGGCGTCACGCCGGACGTCGATCCCGAACGGGTCGCGACGCTCGTCGCGGCCGTGCACGAGCTCAGCCGGTCGTATCACGTCGCCTGAGCCCCGACGCTTTGTGGGCGATTGCCCCGTTCCGTCGGCCGGCCGATAGACCCGCGACTACCCTCCTCTTAACATTGCCCGGGTCCTCCTCCTCGGGCCGGAGCACATGCGAATCGGCATTCCACGCGAGACGGCCGTCGGCGAGACCCGCGTTGCGGGCACGCCCGAGACGGTAAAAAAGCTCAGGGCGCTCGGGCTCGACGTGGTCGTCGAGCGGGAGGCGGGGCTCGCCTCGCATTTCACCGACGCGGCTTACCGCGACGCCGGCGCCGAGCTCGTTTCCGCCAGCGAGACCCTCGCGGCGGACATCGTCTTCAAGGTGCACAAGCCCACGTTCGAACAGATCCGGGGCATGCGCCGCGGAGCGACGCTCATCTGCCTGCTGGACATGTGCTACGACGACGGCACGTTCGACACGCTCGCCGCACAGGGTGTGGACAGCTTCGCGCTCGAGATGATGCCGCGGATCTCGCGCGCCCAGACCATGGACGTGCTGTCCTCGC
Organism: Sulfurifustis variabilis; assembly: GCF_002355415.1. GTDB lineage: Bacteria > Pseudomonadota > Gammaproteobacteria > Acidiferrobacterales > Sulfurifustaceae > Sulfurifustis > Sulfurifustis variabilis. Next base: position 72,835 of record NZ_AP014936.1, read on the forward strand.
AGGCGAACATCGCGGGCTACCGCGCGGTGCTGGAGGCGGCGCGGCTCTATGGTCGATTCTTTCCGCTCATGATGACCTCGGCCGGCTCCGCGAAGCCCGCGCGCGTCGTCGTGCTCGGCGCCGGCGTCGCGGGGTTGCAGGCGATCGCCACGGCGCGGCGGCTCGGCGCGCAGGTGTGGGCCTACGACGTGAGGCCTGAGGTGAAGGAGCAGGTGCAGTCGCTCGGCGCCCGTTTCATCGAGCTCGACGTGGGCGAGTCGGGCGCCGGTCATGGCGGCTACGCCAAGCCGCTCTCCGAAGAGGCGCAGCGCAAGGAGCAGGCGCTGCTCACCGAGGAGCTCAAGAAGGCCGACATCATCGTCTCGACCGCGCTCATACCGTGCCGCCCGGCTCCGGTGCTCATCACCGAGGACGCGATCAGGGGTATGCACGAGGGTGCGGTCGTCGTGGACATGGCGGCCGCCTCCGGCGGCAACTGCCCCCTCACCGAGCCGGACCGGATCGTCACGCGCCATGGCGTGATCCTCTGCGGAATCACGAACTTCCCCGCGCTCATGCCGAGCGACGCCAGCAACTTCTTCGCGCGCAACGTCTACAATTTCCTCGAGTTCATGCTCGAGCCCGGGGCGGAGGGCGTGCGATTCAAGGACTTCCTCGCCGACGACGTGACGAGCATGACGTTGATCACTTTCCAGGGGACGGTGCGCTTCGAGACGACCAAGATGGCGAAGAAGCGGCCCGCGGGGGCGTCGGCGTGAGCGAGCTGATGTTCGCGTTGTACGTCTTCGTCCTCGCCTGCTTCGTCGGCTACTGGGTCATCTGGGGCGTCACGCCGTCGCTGCACACGCCGCTCATCTCGCTCACCAACGCGATCTCCGGGATCGTCGTCGTCGGTGCGATCCTGGTGGCCGGTTTCGAGGGCGCCGGCACGGGCGTGGAGGCGCTCGGCTTCGTCGCCGTCGCGCTGGCCTCGATCAACATCTTCGGCGGCTTCGTCGTCACCACCCGGATGCTCGAGATGTTCCGCAAGAAAAAGAAGCCGCGCGAATGAGGCTGTCACCCGACCTCCTCGCGGCCGCGTACCTGGTGTCGGCGGTGCTGTTCATTCTCGGCCTGAAGGGGCTGACGCACCCGGCCTCCGCCTGGCGCGGCAACTTCTATGCGATCGCCGGAATGGCGATCGCGATCGGGGCGACCGTGCTGAGCCCGGCGGTGCGCTCCTACGCGCCGATCGCGGCGGGCGTCGCGGTCGGCGCGGTCATCGGTATTCCGGTCGCGCTCAGGATCCGGATGACGGCGATGCCGCAGCTGGTCGCGCTGCTGCACAGCTTCGTCGGTCTCACCGCCGTGCTCGTCGCCTTCGGGACGTTCCTCACCCACGGCGGCCCGGGTGTCGATCGTGTCCTGCGCCTCGAGCTGTTCGCGGGAGTCTTCATCGGCGCGGTCACGTTCACCGGCTCGCTCGTCGCGTTCGCCAAGCTCCAGGCGCTCGTGAGCGGTCGACCGCTCGTGTTCGCGGGTCAGCACTCGCTCAATCTGGGTCTTGCGCTCGCGATGCTCGCCATCGGAGCCTACTTCGTCTGGCAGGGTTGGCTGCCGGCGCTCGTCGCCGTGGCCGTCGTCGCGTTGCTGCTGGGCGTGCTCCTGATCGTGCCGATCGGTGGCGCCGACATGCCGGTGGTCGTCTCGATGCTCAACTCCTACTCCGGCTGGGCCGCCGCCGCGACCGGCTTCACGCTCGGCAACAGCCTTCTCATCATCACGGGCGCCCTCGTCGGCTTCTCCGGAGCGATCCTGTCGTACATCATGTCTCGCGCGATGAACCGTTCCATCGTCAGCATCGTGCTCGGCGGTTTCGGCGGCGGAGCCGAAGCGGAGGCGACGGCGGCGGCCGGCGACCGGAACATCAAGACAGCGGCCGTCGAAGACGCCGTGTTCCTGATGAACAACGCGTCGGGCGTGGTCGTCGTGCCGGGCTACGGGATGGCGGTCGCGCAGGCGCAGCACGCGCTGAAGGAGCTGATGGAAATCCTCGTCGCGCGCGGCGTCAACGTGCGCTTCGCGATTCACCCGGTGGCCGGGCGCATGCCGGGCCACATGAACGTCCTGCTCGCCGAGGCCGATGTGCCTTACGAGCGGGTCGTCGAAATGGACGAGATCAATCCGGACTTCGCCACGACGGACGTCGTGCTCGTCGTCGGCGCCAACGACGTGACCAATCCGGCGGCGAAAAACGACCGTAGCAGTCCGATCTACGGGATGCCGATTCTCGAGGTGCACAAGGCGCGGCACGTGTTCTTCATCAAGCGCAGCATGCGGCCGGGGTACTCCGGCGTGGAAAATCAGCTCTTCTACCAGGACAACTGTTCGCTCGTCTTCGGAGACGCGAAGAAGGTCTGCGAGCGGATGGTGCTCGAGCTCAAGGCGACGGGCTGAATCGGTGCGTGGCGAGGCCGACTGCCCGTTCGAGAAGCCGATCCTCTCCGGCCAATGCGCCTGCGAGCTCGCCGCGCGCTCGACCTTCGGCGAGCAGCTTCGGGTCCGCTGCCGCTCGGCGCTCGCCTGCACGAACTGCCAGACTCTGCTGGCGCTCCTGCGCGAACGCGCCCGCTTCGCCCTGAAGCTCCCCGATCCGTTCGCCCCGATTCCGTTCGGCAAGGAAATGCGGCTCATGGTCGGCGGCCTGACCGGACTCCAGGAGGCGATTCACGGCGACTCGGGCGATCGGACGGTGGTTGCCGACGTGCACCGCCTCGTGCAGGACGCGCAGTCGCGCTACGGCGGCCTCGCGCAACTGCCGTTTCACGAGATCGTGAAGTCCATCGCCGCGTTCCAGTCCCGGCGACACAGGCCACGCGGGTAACGGGTAGTGAGACAACGGCTGCGATTCCACCGGTAAGCCACTGATCGGCCGCCTCTCGCGGCGCGCTGCGCCGGGCTCCGGTTGTTATTTGAGGGGTCGCGCGATAAATTGCCGCAACAAAGGAGAGTACCCGCGCCGCCCCCTCGGCGCAGGTGGTCAATTCCGAGGAAGACAACAACCAAGCGATCCCACCGGGTATCGCACGTCACTTGTCGTGCGATCGGGGAGGATAGAGGTTTGACGCGCACGACCGACGTGGAACCAGGTCGCACGGATTCCGCGCTGCTTTCCGTTCTCGCCGGGCTCAAAGACACGCCTCTCGGCGCGGTGATCTACGACCAGCTCAGCCGGCTGCTCGAGGAGCAGGAGTCGGCGCAGCGCTCGATCGATCGCGCGTACACCATGCTGCTGCGGGTGCTGCTCGACACGTACGCACGCAACCCGAGCCTCGAACAGGTCAATCGGATCAACAGCACGCTCGGCGAACTGCGCGCGGTGCTGAGCGTCCCCTCGCCGGCGCCGTCCCTGCCGCCGGCCGTGGAGGAACCGGCTCCCGTTTACGGGCGACCGGAAACGTCGCGGCACCCGGAAGAGCCGGGAAACGCGGACTTGGAGCTCGATCTCAACCAGGTGCTCGAGCAGCTGCTTCGCGGGCTTCCACAGGATGCCGGGGCCCCGGACGCCGGCCGGGCGGAAGCCGCGGCGCCGCCAACGGTCCCCGAGGATGCGGCCGGGCAGGCGACGGCGCGCTCGCCGTTGCCGGCGACCATTCCGGACGGGGGTCTTCCCGAACCGCCCGCGATCGGACAGGCCGAGCGGCGCGTCAACTCCGCCTACCGGCTGCACCTCGACCGCAAGCGCGACGAGATCGCGAAGCTGCAGGAGGCTTTCGCGCAGAACGTGTCCGAGGCGATCACGCAGAACCGCGAGTTCGGCGCGCTGCTGCAGATCGAGCTCAATGCCCTGCAGCAGGCGGACGGGGCGCAGGAGATCGAAACGCTGCGGCAAATCCTCATCGGCGGCATCGAAGAGCTGATCCAGGGCCAGCGCGCGCTGGACACGAAGCTGCACCGCACCAGTGGCTACCTCGACCTCATCAAGTCCGACAGCGAACGGCTGCGCGACGAGCTGAACAAGGTCAGGCTCCTTTCGCTGACGGACGAATTCACCGGGCTCCCGAACAGGCGCGCGTTCATGCGGCGCCTGCAGGACGAAATCGGCCGCGCGCAGCGCTACGGCTCGCCGCTCGCGCTCGCGCTCCTCGACCTGGACGAATTCAAGGCGGTCAACGACGTCTACGGCCACGCCGCCGGCGACGAGGTGTTGCGCGCCTACGCCGCGAACGTGCTGTCCATACTGCGGCATCACGATCTGGTCGCGCGCTACGGCGGAGAGGAGTTCGCGGTGCTCCTGCCCAATACCGCGCTTCAGGGCGCGATCGCCGCGCTGAGCAAGGCCAAGGCCCGGGCCCAGGAGGTGAGCTGCACGTTCGACGGCAAGCCGCTGCGCGTGCCCACGTTCTCCGCGGGCCTCACGCTTTACGTTCACGGGGACCCGTATACGACCCTGATCGACCGCGCCGACCGCGCGCTCTATCGCGCCAAGCGCCTCGGCCGTAATCGCATCGAGGTGGAATTGGCCGCCGAGAGCGCAGCGCCAGCGCCCGGCCGCGCCGGCGATACCCTTCCTCCCTAGGGCGCGTCGGCGCGGCGTTCGCGCGGTTCAGCCCGGCACGTTTTCGTCCATCACGCGGCGGGCCCAGTCCAGCACCGCGCGCAACCGGTCCCCCAGCAGGGCGTGCGCCGCGGGATACGGGAGCCAGCGGAACTCATGGTGCTCGGGCCGGCGCAGAACCGGATTGATGCCGAGGCGAACGTCGGTCGACGGCGAAAGCGCCACGTAGTAGCGGGCGATCTTCCCGCCGGCGTACGGTTCGGTCTCGACGTAGCGCTCGCCCCAGGGCCACTCGAGGGTCGCAAGACCGGCCTCTTCCGCCACCTCGCGGCGGGCGGCCTCCCAGGGCGTTTCGCCCTCTTCGACGCGGCCTTTCGGGAAGTCCCAGTAGTTGTACGCGCGCAGCAGCAGGTACCGGCGATGCTCGCCCTGGCCGTGCACGACGACGGCACCGGCCGAGAGCCTGGGTTGCGTTCTGCGCCTCACCAAAAAAACGGGGCGGCGCGCCGCCCCGCACGCTCGCTGCCCGCGATTTCAACCCCAGGTATCGGCCGTGATGCTGTCGTACCACCCCATGGCGTACTTCGCCTCATCCTGCCGAAAGCCGGCGTCGGCGTCTTTCGGGCTGACGCCCCCCGCACCTTCCACCTCGGTGATCCCCTTTTCGGTGATCTTGTAGACGCCCGCGACCGAGATCCCGTACTTCGGTCCGATCAGGCTGTAGCACGTGTTGACGTACGAGCTGTCGGCGACGGGCTGGCCGCGCAGGGCCGCCACGACGGCGGCGGCCGCGATCTTGCCTTCGCTGTTCGCCGCAAAGCCCGATTTCGGAAGGCCGCCGGCGATCGCGCTGTCGCCGATGACGTGGATGCCCGGGTGCATCTTGGACTCGAACGTCTTGAAGTCGATCGGGCAGAACCCCTTTTCGTCGGCCAGGCCGGCATCGAGCGCGATCTTTCCCGCCGCCTGCGGCGGGATGATGTTCGCGACCGCCGCCTTGTGCTTGTCGAGCTCGGTATCGACGATCATCTTCTTCGGGTCCACGCTCCGCACCGCGCCGCCCTTGCCCGCCGCCACCCACTCGATCATCCCCGGGTAAATCTTGTTCCACCCCTCCATGAACAAGCCCTGCTTGGAGAACTGGTCCTTGCTGTCGAGGATGAGGACCTTCGACTTGGGTTTGTGCTGCTTGAGGTAGTGCGCGATCATGCTGGCGCGCTCGTACGGTCCCGGGGGGCAGCGGAAGGGATTGGGCGGCGAGGCGATCACGACGACGCCCCCGTCCTTCATCGCGTCGAGCTTCTTCTTGAGGAGCACCGTCTGCGGGCCGGCTTTCCAGGCGTGCGGCATGACCTCGGCCGCCTTCTCGTCGTAGCCCTTGATCGCGTTCCACTTGAGGCTGATGCCGGGCGACACCACCAGCCGGTCGTAGCTCAGCGATTTGCCGCCCTTGAGCGTCAGACGCTTCGCGGACGGATCGATCTTGGTCACGGTGTCGTGGATCACCTGGACGCCGTGATCCTTGCGCAGCGCGTCGAAGCCGTGCGTGATGGAACTCATCGAGCGCAGGCCGCCGAGGACGAGGTTGCTGAACGGGCAGGTGACGAACGCCTTGTTCTTTTCGACGAGGGTGACATTGACGCCCGGATCGATCATGCGGATGTACTTGGCGCACGTTGCGCCGCCGAATCCTCCGCCGATCACGATCACCCGTGCGCCCTGCGCGCCCCGGCTCGCGCCGGCGTATCCGAGCAGGCCAAGCGCCGATGCCGCGCCCGCGCCGCCGACGAGCTTGATGAAGCCTCTGCGTGTGATTCCGCTCATGTGCGTCCCCTTCAGCGTTTGTTCAGGCCGGCGATGTACCGCGCGATCGCCTCGATCTCGGGCTCGGAGTATCCCTTGGCGTGACGGCCCATCACGGTCGACGGCTCGTCGCCCGATTTGAACCCCTTCATGAGCGCGACGATCTTGTCCGCGGAGTGCTGATGAAGACTGGGGATCGTTCCGGGGCTGCGTCCCTGCGGGCCATGGCACGCGAAACAGTTGCGCGCCATGTTCGCGGCGGCTTCGTTGCTGATGCCGCCGTCCTGTTGGGCTTGAACGGCGAGCGGGACGAGACAGAGTAGCGTGAGGCCCACCAGGGGCCGGGTGACGAACTGCATGCGACACCTCCTCGCGTGAAGTGGTGCTCCGTTATTGATTGTTGTACGACCCGTTATTGCCTCGCCGACATTGCGGCTACCGGGCGCGCTGCAGAATGACGTCCGCTATCTAACTCCTTTGCCGGCGGACCGGCAAGCGCGGTCGCCGGGTTTTGCGTCACGCATCGCGACGACGCGGTGGCGCCAACGCGGGGGTTCCTCCGTACCGGCAGACGAGAAAGCCGACCGCCGCGCACGTGAGGCCGAACGGCAGGTAGCCGGCATACCCGAGAAGCGGCATTTCGAAGACGGGCAGACCATGCACGAGGGGCACGCTGTAGACCCAATGCGCCAGGCTGCGCCAGTTCCACATCTCCCAGAAGAACCCGCAGAGCAGTGCGGCGAGCGCCGGCTGCCATACCGCTCGCCAGTCGCCGCGGGCCACGCCCGAGAGTACGTGCGGTTCGTGCTTCAGGGCCTGCAGCGAGCTCAGTACCAGCACCGGCGCCATCCAGACCACGGGGTAGAGATACTGCGGCCAGAGGCCGACGCCGAGGAGACCGAAACACCCGAGCGCGAGCCCGGACGGGGCGAGGATCCGGGCTGCGGGTAATCGCATGCGCGGCAATCCGACGAAGGCCGCGTCGAGACGGGAAAACGACGCGAGCCACTCCGAGGTCCCGAGCACGGCCGGAAGGACGGTCGCGAACGGGAGTGTCGCCTGTACGAGATATTCGAGCGGCTCGAGTGCCCCGACACCGGCGTAATGCCAGTTGCGAACGTACCGGTTCAGGTATTCGAAGTACCACCAGAACGCCGCACTGACGGGAAAGAGGGCGAGGAAGCAGCCGGGCCGGTCCCGCATGATGCAATGTCCGGTGCGCCGGTACGTGAGGGCGTTGACGGTAAGGATGTAGCCGATCCAGAGCGGAGTGAACGTGTAGGGCTGCAGGCCGGAGAACCACGCAAACCGGTTCCACGCGAGTACCCATGCGATCGCCGTGATGGCCACCCCGAGCCAACCCCACCACGGGAAGGGGCGTTCGGGTCGCGCGCTCTCCCGGGCGGGCGCCCGAAACGCGCGCAGGGCGAAGGGCGAAATCACGGCCAGCACGAAGACGCCGAGGAGCACGAAAGCAGGCCAGTGGAAGTCCCCCGGCCCGGCCGGCTCCGTCTGCGGCGGAAACCGGAGATAGGGCTCGAGGGGCCGGCCGGCGAGCCACGCACCGAGGAGCGGCAGGGCTCCCGCGAGGACGAGAAAGAGCGCGATGAGGGCGAGCGCGGCCAGGTTCGTCAGCGCACCTCGGCCAAGAGGCGATCGAGCATGCGCTCGGCCTGGCCGAGATAACCGCCGCCAAAGAGGTTCACGTGATTGAGCACGTGATACAGGTTGTAGAGCACCCGGCGCACCGCGTAGCCGGGGTCGAGCGGCCAGGCCTCGCGATAGGCGTCATAGAAGACGGTCGGGAAGCCGCCGAACAGCTCGGTCATGGCCAGATCCGTCTCGCGATCGCCGAAGTACACGGCGGGATCGAAGATCACGGGCTCACCCCCCGTCGCCGCCGCGTTGCCCGCCCACAGGTCGCCATGGAGCAGGGAGGCGGCCGGCCGATGACCGCCGAGCAGGCGGTCGAGGCGGTGTGCCAGCCTTTCCCCCTTGGCCGTAACGCGAGGTCCATAGCTATTTCGGCCGGCGAGCTCGAGCTGGAAGCCGAGTCGCCGGACGCGCCAGAACTCGACCCAGTCGTCCGTCGGCGTATTCGGCTGCGGGGTCGAGCCGAGGGTGTTGTCGCGGTTCCAGCCGAATTGCGATCGGGTGACCCGATGGAGGGCCGCGAGCGCTCGCCCCAGGCGTTCCGGCGCAGCCCCCTCCAGGGGCTCGAGGTCCAGGTACTCGAGAACGAGAAAAGACCGGTCCCCGTCGACACCGTGGCAGACGGGTTCCGGAACCCGAACCGCTCGAGCGCGGCGAAGTTCTTCCAACGCCTCGGCTTCCGCGGCGAACATCGCCGATCTTGCGGCGTTATTCGTCTTCACGAAAAAGCGCCGGTCCTTGTCGGCGAGAAGGACCGCGCTGTTGATGCAGCCGCCCCCTACCGCCTGGGACGACCGAACCTGGAAAGGGGCGCCCGTGGCCCGGGAAATCGCGGCGGCTACCGCCGCCCAGTCGTCTGGCATTGCTGCAATGGCTTCTGGACCGGAGCACGAATGGTAAGGCGCACCCGCCAGTCCGGCCAGATCAAGGCAGGTCGATCCGCAAACCTTTGAAAATGCGGGCGCATCGCCTGTCTCTGCTTACGATCTCCGCGCGAGGCTGGCATCCCATTTGCACATAGTTACGAAGGACAGACGAGCCCACGACTCGCAGGGGACCCAGAAGCGGGGTCGAAAACGGCCCCCGCACGCCAAGAAATGCTCCTCAACCGGTTCTCCATGCGGTTCAGCATGGTGGTCACGATCGTGGCCATGGGCGCGCTCGCCATCGGCCTCGTGCTCGTCACCGCCAGCATCTACCGCGAGCACGCCATTGAAAACGAGCGCGCCGCGCTGGTCGAGCAGATCCGCATCCGCCTCAACGACACGCGCACCCATCTCGACAACGAATCCCGGGGCCTGGCCATGTCCGCGGCCGACCACCCCCGTCTGGCCAAGGCGCTCGCGTCCCGGGACGCGAGCGTGCTCGGCGAAGTGCTGGCCGGTGTCTTCCGTTACAACGCGGTTCTCAACGGCGAGATCCGCCCTGTCGAGCTCCACGTCTACGACGCCGACCTGAAACCGATTGCCGGCCGGCTGCCCGGAGGCGTCGCGCCGGCCCGCGCCGCGCTCTGCGAGCACCTGGTCGGCGTCGCCCGGCGCCGTCAGGGCGCGGGCAGGCTGCTGTCGGGCAACTGCCTCGTCCAGGATCGAATCTACTACAGTGCCATCTTGCCGCTGGGGCAGCCGACGGCCGGTTACCTTCAGGTCGTGGTCGATCTGTTCAAGAACCTCGTGGACATGGAGTCGGCGACCGGGATGCCGCTTCGGCTGTCGATGACCGACGGCACGTCGCTGTACGAGTCGCCCCGTTGGCCGGACCCGAACGCGATGGAGCGCACGCTCGTCGCACAGTACGCGCTCAACGCCTACACCGACAGCAAGACCTACGTGGTCGTGGCCATGGCGCGCGACGAGCAGGACTTCTACGCCACGCTCGCGCAGACGCGCAATGCCGTGATCGGCGTCGCCGCGAGCGTGATGCTGCTCTTCGTCCTCGTCGCCCTCGCGCTCCTCGAGAAGACGGCGATCGCGCCGCTGCGCGCCTTGACCGACCAGCTGCGGCTCGTGCGCCAGGACGAAAGCCACCTCGGCAAACGGGTCGAGGTGAGCGGCAACGCCGAGGTCGTCGAGCTCGCGCGGGATTTCAACGAAATGACCACGAAGCTCGAGGAGCTCTACGCCAACCTCGAGCGCATGGCCTTTACGGATCCGCTCACCCAACTCCCGAACCGCACCCTGTTTCACGACCGGCTGCAGCAGACGATCAACGCCGCCCGCCGCGAAGCCAAGTCCTTCGCCCTGTTCATCATGGACCTGGACCGCTTCAAGGACATCAACGACACGCTGGGGCACCACATCGGCGACCGGCTGCTCCAGCAGGTCGCGCTGCGCTTGCGCGGAAAGCTGCGTGAATCGGACACCGTGGCGCGCATGGGCGGGGACGAGTTCGCGATCCTTCTGCCGACCGTGAACGGCAAGCACGCGGACATGGCGGCGCGCATGCTGCTGCAGACGCTGCGCGCCCCGTTCCAGATCGACGACCACAACCTCGATGTCGGCACCAGCATCGGCATCGCGCTGTACCCCGACCACGGGATCGATGCGCACACGCTCACGCAGCGTGCGGACGTCGCGATGTATGCCGCAAAGAACGCGGGCTGCGGGCACGCGTTCTACGACTCGCGCATGGATCACCATCATCCGACACGCCTTGCGCTCATGGGCGAGCTGCGCCAGGCGGTCGAGCAGGAACAGTTCGTGCTGTACTACCAGCCGATCGTGCGTCTCGAAACCGACCGCGTAACCAGCGTCGAGGCGCTCGTGCGCTGGCGCCACCCGAGCGGCGAGCTGATGCTGCCGGAGCGTTTTCTGCCGCTGCTGGAGCAGACCGGCCTCGTGCGCAGCCTGACCCGGTGGGTGGTCCACGAGACGCTGCGAACGGCCGCCGACCTCCGCGCCCGGGGGCTTGCGGTGCCCATCGGCATCAACCTCTCGGTGCGCGACCTCCAGGACCCGTATCTCGCCGAGGAGTTCGCGGAGCAGCTCGCCGTACACCAGGCCTCGCCGTCCTGGATCGAGCTCGAAGTGACCGAGAGCGCGCTGCTCGCGGAGGCGCGCACCTCGCTCGAGCTGCTGCCGAGGCTGTCGGCGATGGGCTTTCGCATTCTGATCGACGACTTCGGCACGGGCTATTCATCGCTCGCCTCGCTCAAGAAACTGCCGTTTGCCGCGATCAAGGTCGACCGTTCCTTCATCGCCGGCCTGCTTCGCGACGAGAATGACGCGACGATCGTCCGGACCAGCATAGACCTCGCGCACAACCTCGGCCTCGAGGTCGTGGCCGAAGGGGTCGACGACGGGGACGCGCTGGCGCGGTTGCGCAACCGCGCGTGCGACTGCGTGCAGGGCATTTACATCAGCCGGCCGCTGCTGGCCGATGAGCTGATCGAATGGCTGGCGAAGTCCACATGGGGCCTCAGCCCGGACGCCGTCGGTTCCTCCTGAAGCACCGGGCGGCCCCGATCTTCGGGCTGGCGCGGCAGCCGGACACGCCAACCCCGCGTTACCCTCCCCGTGCGTCCGAAAACCCATTGACATTGCATCCGAGTTCCCTTTCGGATTTATGCACACGTGTCAAAAAACGCAGATCTGGCCGGAACTTTCCCTGCGCACGTCTTCAATCTTCGCGGCGGACATCCTATGTCCATGTTTTAACTCAGCTATCCAACGCGATTATCTTTTAGTCAAAGAAGCGGCGGTACGACGCTTTCCGGCACATCCTGGTTTTCGGAGAAGATCATCAACAGCCTTATCCACAGTTTTTGTTGATAACCACGGTGTTCTTGTTCAACAACCAGTTAGCCGCTGAAGCTACCGAAAGCCATAACGTGGATCATGTGTTTCACATGCCCCGGCACCGGCAAGGGCCTGTGATAAAGTCGCCGCATGTCCGAGACGCCGCGCATTGTGCAGGTGGCAGTGCCCGCGCCGCTTCGACGTACCTTCGACTATCTCCCTCCGTCTTCCGGCGACCCCCGCCCGGGCGTGCGCGTGCGTGTGCCCCTCGGGCGCGGCCGGGCAGTCGTGGGCGTCGTGACGGGCACTGCCACCGCGTCATCAGTACCGACGGCCCGTCTCAAAGCGGTGTTGGGCGTCCTCGATGAGGAACCGCTGCTGCCTCCGGAAGTGATGGATCTCCTGACCTGGGCCGCCGATTACTACCACCACCCGATCGGCGAGGTCATGCAATCCGCCCTGCCGGTCCGCCTGAGGGGCGACCGGCCTGCGAGCGCCGCGGGGGATAGCGTGTGGGCGATTACCGCAGCCGGCCGCGCAGTGAACGAGGCGAGCCTCAACCGCACACCGCTTCGCCTGCGGCTTCTCTCCGCACTGAAAAAGGAAGAGCAAGGACTCACTGCAGACGAACTCGTCCGGATCTCCGCGCGGTGGCAGGCAGGCATGAAGGCCCTCGTCGCCGCCGGATGGGTAGCACGCCGCGAGCGCGACTGCCTCGCTCCCGTTCCGCGCACCCTCCTGCCTCCACCGGCCCTGAATGCCGCGCAGGCCGATGCCGTCCGGGCCGTTCTCGCATCGCGGGCATTTCGGGTTTTCCTGCTGCACGGGGTCACCGGGAGCGGCAAGACCGAGGTTTACCTGCGCGCCATCGAAGCGGTCCTGGCGACGGGCCGCCAGACGCTCGTTCTGGTCCCGGAAATCGCGCTGACACCGCAGCTCGTGGACCGCTTCCGCTCCCGGTTCGGCGTAGCGATCGCGGTGCTGCACTCGGGGCTATCGGATGGCGAACGGGCGTGTGGCTGGCTCAGCGCGCGGGCAGGCAAAGCCGCGATCGTGCTCGGCACGCGTTCGGCCGTTTTCACGCCCCTGCCGCGACTGGGGCTCATCGTGGTGGACGAAGAGCACGACGGCTCGTACAAACAGCAGGACGGGTTCCGTTACTCGGGGCGCGACGTCGCGGTCATGCGCGCCCGCCGATCGGGGGTGCCCATCGTCCTCGGGTCCGCGACGCCCTCGCTGGAAAGCCTTTACCAGGTGCAGCGGGGCCGCTATGCGTACCTGTCGCTGCCGGACCGTGCCGGGGCGGCGAACCCCCCGGCGCTGGATCTCCTCGACATGCGACGCCTCGCGCCCGACGAGAGCCTTTCCCGCCCCCTTCGCCAGGCGATCGGCGAATGCCTGGCTCGAAGGGAGCAGGCGATGCTCTTCCTCAACCGCCGCGGCTTCGCGCCCGTCTGGTTCTGTCCCGACTGCGGTTGGCTCGCGCCCTGCTCGCGATGCGACGCGCGCCTGACCCTGCATCGCGCGAGCGCACGGCTGCGCTGTCATCACTGCGGGGCGGAAGGGCCCGTGCCGAAGCACTGCCCGGCTTGCGGGAGCGAACGACTCCGGGCGCTCGGCGAGGGCACGGAGCGGGTGGAGGGTGCGCTGCAACGGATGTTCCCCGAGGCGCGCATCGTGCGCATCGATCGCGACACCACGCGACGCAAGGGTTCGCTCGAATCGGCGTTTGCGCGCGTGCGTGCCGGCGAGGCCGACATCCTGGTGGGGACCCAGATGCTCGCCAAGGGTCACGATTTTCCGAACGTCACGCTGGTCGGCGTCATCAACGCCGACCAGGGCCTCTACAGCGTCGATTTCCGCGCGGGTGAGCGGCTGTTCCAGCAGATCGTCCAGGTCAGCGGGCGCGCGGGTCGGGCCGAAAAGCCGGGACGGGTGCTCATCCAGACCTACCATCCCGACCACGGGCTCTTCGGCGCGCTTCGGCTGGGTGATTACCGGCAGTTCGCGGACGACGCCCTCTTGGAGCGGCGCGAAGCGGGCTACCCGCCGTTCAGCTTCCTCGCGCTCCTGCGGGCCGAGTCGTCCTCGCCGGGGGGCGCACTCAAGTTCCTGGGCCTGGCGCGCTCGCTCGCCGAACGTTGCCCGCGCGCCGAGCTCGAGATCATGGATCCCGTGCCCTCGCCGATGGAGCGCCGGGCCGGGCGCCATCGCGCGCAGCTTCTGGTGCAGTCCCGCAGGCGGGCGCCGCTGCACGCGTTTCTGCGCGAGTGGTTGTCCCTTCTGGAGGAGGCAAGGGAGGCGCGGCGCGTGCGCTGGTCGCTGGACGTGGACCCCGCGGACTTGTACTGAGGGCGGTCCGCCCGACCTGACGTAGTCCTCCAAAAGGGGCCGATCGCACCCTTTGAAGAAGCGCCCGGCTGCCCCGGATGCCGCTCAAACCGCTACCCCCGGACTTCGGCGGCGCGGTATTCGCGGAATAGTCCGGCGCGGGGGTCGAAGGTCCCCGGGCCGTCGCCGACGAGGCGGCGGAGCCGCCATGTCCCCGCTTCCTCGCATGCCCCGTAGCGAAACGGCATGGTCCGGCCGACGAGGGCGAAGCGCAGGTCGTTGAACCAGACGCACGTGCGTCCGTCGCCCCGGTCGATGCGGTAAAGGGCGGGAAAGCGCGCGAAGTGGCGATAGCGGTCGAGCAGATCGAGGTGCCAGACCCGTTCGGCGAGCGCGGCTTCCATCGGGCTCGTCCCGAACCGGGGTACCTGCAACCATTCGGCCCGATTTACCGGCGCGTAGGACGAGTAGACCCGGGTGAACCAGCCCGCGTCCGGCGCACGGGCGGCCGGCTCGCGTCGCAGCAGGTTGACGTAGGCGAGGTGGTAGGTCCGCTCCTGCTCGATCACGAGCATCCAGTTGAACGGCGAAAACGGCTGTGGCAGGGCGTGCGCGGTTCCGTCGACGCCGCGCGCGGTGGCGTACGCTTCGGCCGCCCGCACGGCCCGCTCGTGCAGCATCGCCTGAGATCCGACGTAGGCCACGAGCACCGAGAGCCCGGCGACGGCGGCGCGCCGCCCGCGCCGCGAGAGCGCCGAGGCGAGAAGCCCCGCGGCGAGGATCCCGGTGAAGTACGGATCGATGATGAACGTGAAGGGGAGCGCCACGCGTGCGTCCGAGACCGGCGCGAACACCATGGTGCCGAAGGCCGTGATGACGTCCCCGAGGATGTGGATCGCGATCCCGAGCGCGCAGACGGCCAGGAACGCGCGCCAGTCGTAGCGTCGCCTCGTGATGAGCATGAACGCGTACGCGAGTCCAAGCGCCCAGACCGGCAGCAGGAGGATCGAGTGCGTGATGCCCCGGTGGGTCGTGAGGTACATCAGCGGATCGATGAAGCGCAGGACGAAATCGCTGTCGGGGAACGCCGCCGCCCAGAAACCGACCCACTGCCGCAGCCGGCGCGGCAGCTGCCCGGGCGTCGGGGAGCGCGGCTCCGTGGCGCGCGCGAGGAGCGCGCCGGAGAGCGCATGCGTCAGCGTGTCCATTGCCGTTGGAGTATAAGCGCTCGCATCCCCCGCCTGCCTCCACTGCACCTTCGCGAGTCGCAGCAGGGTCGCGAGGCGCCGGCCGTCCCGTTTGACAAATCCGGCGACGGCGCCCATCCTGCGTGTTAGTTGGTCAACTAACATACGATGGCGACCCGCGGCGACAAACGCACCCGGCTGGTGAAAGCGGCCGACAAGCTGGTTCAGCGGCAGGGGTACCACGCCACCTCGCTCGCCGACATCGCGGCGGCCGCGGGCGTCCCGCTCGGCAACGTCTACTACTACTTCCGCAGCAAGGAGGCGCTCGGCGACGCCCTTATCGGGCAGCGCGGCGAACATTACCGCGCGCGCCGCGCGACCTGGGACCGCGAGCCGGATCCCAAGACGCGTCTCCGCGCGTTCGTGGAGATGACGGTCGAGAACAGCACACTCCTCGCCCGCAGCGGCTGCCCGATCGGCAGCCTGTGCCAGGAGCTGCACAAGCAGGGCGGGCCGCTCGCCGAGGCGGCCAGCGGGATGTTCGCCGAGTTCCTGGACTGGCTCGAGATGCAGTTTCGCGCGCTGGGGAAGGGGGCGGAGTCGCGCGAGCTCGCCGTCCACGTGATGTCGGCGCTGCAGGGGGCGACGCTCCTGACGCACAGCTTCCGGTCGCCCCGCTATATCGAGAGCGAGGCGCGGCGGTTGAAGGCCTGGATCGAAGCGCTGTAACGGAACCGTCGACGAGAAGGGAGAGCCCATGAGCGGGCGAAGACGCAGGGTACTGGTCACCGGCGCCAACGGCTTTCTCGGCCGCAATGTGCTCGTGGCGCTCATGGCGAATCCCGACATCGAGCCGATCGCGGCCTGCCGTCATCCGGAACGGCTGCCGCCGGTATTCCATGGAGAGATCCGACCGGGCGATTTGCTCGACGCGACATACCGACGCGCGGTGACGCGCGACGTCGACGCGATCTGCCACGCGGCCTCGTGGGCGTCCATGTGGAACCATGACGCCCTCGAGCGGGAGCGCTTCTTCGAGCCCACGCGGGACCTGATCGAGCAGGCGATCGGGAACGGGGTGGGGCGGTTCATTCAGGCGAGCACCGTCGCCATCGCCGCCGTCGCGAAGGACGGCGCGCCCCGGGACGACTTCGCCCCCACGCACCACACCGGATTCTGGCCGCATCTCGATCGATTGATCGACCTCGACCGTTACATGCGCGAGCAGGCGCAGCGCGGCACGCAGATGGTGACCTTGCGCCTGGGGCATTTCGTCGGCGTCGGGAATCGCCTGGGCACGCTCCCCGCGCTCGTGCCCCGCCTGCGCACCTATCTCGTTCCCTGGCTCGCGGGCGGACGCAAGCGCTTCCCGATCGTCGCCGACACGGATCTCGGCAATGCCTTCGCGCTGGCGGCGGTGGCCGACGGTCTGGATCCGTACGAGTCGTTCAATGTCTGCGGAACGGAGTTTCCCACCTTGCGCGAGGTGATCGAGCTCGTCGCGGCCGAAACCGGTTTTCCCAGGCCGCTCTACAGCGTGCCGTACGTCGCCGGTTACGCCTTCGGGTGGCTGATGGAAAAACTTCATCCCGTGCTGCCCGGGTCGTCGCCGTTCCTGACGCGCTCGATCGTGCATTTGTGCGAGAGCTGGGTGTGCCCGAACGACTACGCGCGCGCCAAGCTCGGCTACGTTCCCCGCAAGGACTGGCGCACGGCGGTGCGCGAGCATCTCGCCGATCTGATGAGCGCAGGCTATCCCTGGGTTCGCCTCGCCCAGCCCGCCTGACGCTGGAGAATCGCGCTTGGGTCGCCTCGACGTCGGAGTGCAGGTGGGACAGCGGGCCGTGGTCTCGATCCGCTCGCAGACGGTCGCGATTCCCGATCCCGCCCGGCTCGTCCATCTTCAGTTCCGACGGTTCGCGGGCTGCCCCTTCTGCAGCCTGCATCTGCGGTCGGTCGCGCGGGACCATGACGCCATCGTCGCGGCCGGCGTTCGGGAAGTGGTCGTGTTCCGTTCGCCGGCGACGCCTCTGCGACGACATTACGAGGACGCGCCGTTTGCGGTTATCGCGGACCCGGGCGGAGAGCTGTACGACGCCTTTGGCGTCGGCTCGGGCGCGCGGGCGGTGCTCGATCCGCGCGCCTGGGCCGCGGCCGCGCGGGGCGTGGCCGTGATGTGGCCCCGGTTGCCGGCGCTCCCGGCCAACGGGGCGGCGATGCTCGGCCTGCCGGCCGACTTCCTGATCGGCAGCGACGGCCGCGTGCGCGCATGTCACTACGGCGTGCATGCCGACGATCAGTGGTCGGTGGATCGACTTCTCGGGCTGGCGCGCCTGCACGCGTGACACGCGCGAAGAAAAACCGCTGGGGATGAGCGCCATCCTTGAACGGCAACGCGTCGGAGGCATAGCCACGAGCAGCGCCGAGTCGGACCCCGACGAACCGGCCGCCCGAGCGTTCCATGCGGCGTTTCGCGGCCGCTTCACGGGCGTACTCACTTGGCGGGACCTGGACGAACTGTGGCAGCGCCTGTGCGCGAACGCGGGTGCCGGCTGGTTCGTCTATGCCGTCGGCGAACCGGTGCCTCACGCGCCCGCGGCGGCGGAGGCGTTCCGGCGGTTCATCGCCGAGATCGACGTGCTGCTGCGGCGCGAGCACGACGAGGACTATTGCGGAATCGTGTACGTGGACGACAAGGCCGCGCCCGCCTTCGTCAAGATCTTCGATCCGCACCGTCCCGGCATGCAATGCGGCTTCAGCGACAACCCGCCCTTGCCCGGCCGGGTGCTGAGCCGCATTCCCCCGCGCCCCCTCGAGAACGGCGTGCCGGTCCCGAACAGTCGCCGTCGCTGGTGGCGGCGCCTGTGGGCCTGAGGCAGCCGCTCAGGCGGCGGCGCCCTGACGGCGGGCGTAGAGGAAGTAGATCAGCGGGATCACGAACAGCGTGAGCGCCGTCGACGCGAAGGTGCCGAAGATGAGCGAGATCGCGAGCCCGCCGAACACCGGGTCGGTGATGATGATGGCGGTGCCGAGGATGATCGCGAGCGCCGTGAGCAGGATGGGCCGCAGCCGCGTGCGCCCGGCGGCGAGCACGGCCTCCTTGACCGGTTGCCCCGCACGCTCGTGCTCGAGGATGAAGTCGATGAGGAGCAGCGAGTTGCGCACCACGATGCCGGCGAGCGCGATGACGCCGATCATGGAGGTTGCGGTGAAATGCTGGCCCATGATCGCGTGGCCGGGGAGCACGCCGACGACCGTGAGCGGGATCGCGCCCATCACGATCAGCGGAATCGCGAACGAGCGGTAGTAGCCGACGAGCACGAGGTAGATCAGCACGATCGCCACGGCGAACGCCGCGCCGAGATCGCGGAAGACGTCGAGCGTGAGCCGCATCTCGCCGTCCCAGCGCAAGGCGTAACCCTGCGTGTCGGGATCGGCCATGAAGTACTGGGTGAGCGTCACGCCCGACGGAAGCGGTTGCTTGCGCAGGTAGTTCCACATGTCGAGCACCGCGTAGACCTGACTGGTCCGCGCGAGCTCGCCCGTCACGTACACGACCGGCCGCTGGTCCTTGTGGTGGATCGGTTGCCCCGCGGTCGTCTTGCGGATCTCCGCGATCTCCGTGATCGGCACGCGCGCCCCCTGGGGATTGACGAAGAAGATCTTGCGCAGGTCCGAGGGCTCGACCCGGTCGCTTTGCGGGATCTGGAAACGGATCGCGACCGGCTCCTTTTCCTCCTCGAGATGCACCGTGCCCGCGTCGTAGCCGCCGAGGAAGGCGGCGAGCGCCTCGGCGACCTGCGCCGGGAGGATGCCGGCGAGCGCGGCGCGCTCGCGGTTCACGTCGATGCGGTACTCGGTGGTCGCGGCGGCGTTCGAGTCGTCGATGTCGACGACATCGGCGGTCCGCGCGTACACCTCGCGCCGGAGCTCTTCGGCGATCGCGCGCAGGCGCTCGTAGTCGGGCCCGTAGAGCTCGGCCAAAATCGTCGCCCGCACGGGCGGGCCCGGCGGGTCCTCGACCAGCTTGATGTTCGCGCCGGTCAAGGCCGCGACCCGGGCGATCGGCTCGCGGAGCCCGAGCACGATGTCGATCGAGGACGCGTGGCGCAGCGCCTTGTCGCGCAGGTTCACGCGCACCTCGGCGACGTGCGGCCCGCGCTTCAGGCCGGCGCCGCGCAGCAGCCCGTTGAAGTCGATCACGCCCGACTCGCCCACGGTGGTCTCGTAGCTCCAGACCTGCGGGTGCGCGCGCACCACGTCGCCCACGAGCCGTGCGACCCGGTCGGTTTCCTCCAGCGCCGTGCCCTCGGGCAGGTCGACCGTGATGTTGAACGTATTGGTGTCGTTCTTCGGCAGCATCCTGAAGAGCACGAGGTCGAACGCCGGCATCGCCAGCACCGCCGCCATCAGGACGGCGACGGCGGCGAAGAAACCGTTGCGCGCGAGCCGGCTGGCGAGGAGCCCCGCGAGCGCCGCGCCGTAGCCGCGCTCGAGCCAGCCGGGGGCGTGCTCGTGGGCCTCCGCGGCGTGCGGCCCCCCGGTCACGCGCAACCAGCGGTACGCGAGCCACGGCGCCACCGTGTAGGCGATGAAGAGCGAGGTGATCATCGCGACCGGCACGTTGAACGGTATCGGGCGCATGTACGGCCCCATCATCCCCGTGACCCAGAGCATCGGCAGGAACGCGAGGATCACCGTGAAGGTCGCGAGGTTCGTGGGATGGCCGATCTCGTTGACCGCCGCCACCGCGCTCTTCAGCCGGTCCGCGCCCTTCTGCGCGTAGTGCCGGAAGATGTTCTCGATCACGACGATCGAGTCGTCGACGAGGAGCCCAAGCGACAGGATGAGCGCGAACAGCGTGATGCGGTTGATGCTCTGCCCCGCGAGCATGCCGACCACGAGCGTGATGAACAGGATCAGCGGAATGGTGATCGTGACGATCGACGCCGCCCGCCAGCCGAGAAAGATCACGAGCAGGAGCACCACCGTGGCGATGGCGATGGCGAGCTTCTGCATGAGGAAGTCGACCGCGGCGTTCGCGCGCTCGCCGTCGTTGCGCGTGACGTTGACCGCGACGGAATCGGGAATCACCGTTCCCTTCAGCGCCTCGAGCTCCGCGAGCGCCGCGTCCGCGACGCGCACGGCGTTCGTGCCCTGGCGCTTGGCGAGCGCGATCACGACCGCGTTTGTCTCCAGATCGGGAAGCCGGGCGCCGGTGTGCGCGGGTCCGAAGCCGATGCGGTGCACCCGCTCGATCTCGCCGGGGCCGTCGACGATCGTCGCGACCTGCCGCAAATAGACGGGCCGGTGCTGTTGAAGCGCCACCACCAGGTTGCCCACGTCCTCGGCCGAGCGCAGAAAGCCGCCGGCGGCCACCGTGCTCACGGTATTCCCGGAGACCAGCGTGCCGGACGGGATGTCGACGTTCGTCGCCTCGAGGACGCGACGGATGTCGAGCAGCGTCACGTTGTACCGGCGCATGCGCTCGAGATCGAGGTCGACGTTGATGCGGCGCGCGCGTCCGCCGTGGATGAAGGACGCCGACACGCCGTCCGCCCGCCGCAGGTGCTCGAGCGCATCGGTCGCGATGCGGCGCAGCTGCCGGTCGTCCATGCGGTTCGAGGCGAGCGAGATGGTGAGAATCGGCACGTCGTCGACATCGACCGGCTTGACGAGCGGTTGCCGCGTGCCGGGCGGCATGCGGTCGAGGTTGGACATGATCCGGTCGTACAGCTTGACCAGCGCGTCCTCCTTGTTTTCGCCCACGAAGAACTGCACGGACACGACGCCGAGCGAGTCCATCGCGACGCCGTAGGTGTGCTCGACCCCCGTCAGTCCCTGCAGGATGGCCTCGAGCGGCTTGACGATGAGCTGCTCGACCTCCCTGGGCGAGGCGCCGGGCTTCGCGACGATGATGTTGGCCGCCGGCACCACGATCTGCGGATTCTCCTCGCGCGGCGTGGTGAGCAGCGCGAGCAGGCCCGCGAGCAGCGCGACGACGACGATCAGCAGCGTCAGCTTGCTGTCGATGAAGTAGCGCGCGACCCGTCCGGCGAGGTTCGGCGCTTGGTCGGGCTGCCGGTCAACCATGACGTGTCAGCGAAAAGAAATCTTTAACGCTTGATGTCGAATTGAGGTGCGCGTCGCGCGCCTCGTCGATCCAACATTCGGAATTCAGCACTCAACATTCCTTCACTTGCTCGTAACCGGGCTGCCGTCGTGCAACGCGGCGAGATCGCCGAGGACGACCACCTCTCCGCCTTCGAGGCCGCTGATCACCTCGGCACGGTCGCGCGTCGTCGTGCCGACGCGCACCATCCGGAAACGCGCATGCCCTCCCTCGAGCACGTATACGCCGGGGACGCCGCCGATCTCGACGACCGCGCCCCGGGGAACCTGGGCGTTGCCCCGGGCGGGCTTCGCGACGGTTGCGGTCGGGCGCTCGAGCGCCGGCCGCTCGACCGGCGGGGTCGGCGCCGGCGCGCGCGTGCAGGCGCCGGCGATGCCGGCCAGCGCGAGCAGCAACGCGAGTCGCGAACCGGTCATTCGGGCAGCTCTACGGCGCCGGTCGCGAGGGCGAGATTGGCCTGCGCGGCGAGGAGTCCCGCCGAGGCGTTGAGTTTCTCCATGCGCGCCTCGACCAGCACCCGCTCGGCCTGGAGCAGGTCGATCAGGATGGTGCGGCCCTCGCCGTAGCGCCCGCGCACGAGATCGGCCGTGCGCCGCGCCTTGCCCACGTTGTCCGCGCAGATCTCGACGCGCCGGCGCGCCTCCTCGAGCGCGTGCAGCGCCGCGCGCACCTCGGCGGCCGCCTGCTGCTTCACGGCGTCGAGCCGCGCCTCGGCCGCGGCCTGCCCGGCCTCGGCCGCCGATATCTGGTGACCGGTGCGGCGCCCGTTGTAGAGATTCATGCTCACGACGCCCATCACGCTCGTCGCGGAGTTGGCGAGCGCGGGCGAATCGTCGTACCAGGACTGCGCCGCGCCGACGCTCACCTGCGGCCGGTAGGCGGCGCGGGCCGAGTCGACCTCCGTGCGGGCGGCGTCCCGCACGGCGGCCGCCGCGCGCACGTCCGCGCGCCGCTCCTGCGACTGCCGCTCGAGCGCGGCCGCATCGCCCGGCCGGATCTCGGCGGCATCCGCGAGGGGCGCGAGCTCGATCGCCTCGTCCGGCGGCAGGCCCATGACGCGGCGAAGCTGCGTCAGCGCGTTGCGCGCGCGGGCCACGGCCTGCTCGCGGTTCGACTGAACCAGCGCGAGGTTCACGTCCGCGCTCAGCTTGTCGGACTGCACGATGCGCCGCTCGCGCAGCAGGCGCGCGGTAGTCTGCGCGTGGCGCTCGGCGGCGCGCACGGCGTCGTCCATGATGCGCACCGCCTCGGCCGCGGCCTGCGCCGCGTAAACGGCGTTCCGCGCCTGCGTGGCGACCGTCTCGCGGGCCCGGCGGAGCTGGAGCTCGGCCGCCGACTCCTGGGCCGCCGCTCCGGCGATGCCGGCCTGAACGCGCCCCCCGGTGTAGACCGGCCACATGAGCGAGAGCTCGGTCGCGTGCAGCGTGCTCGGATCGGGGTCGTTGAGGCTCGCGGGGTCGAAATCGGGTGCCGTGACGGTGCGCGTATTGAGCTTGTCGGCGAAGGCGTCGAGCGGGTTGTCGCTGCGCCGCGCCATGTAGCGCAGATTGATCTCCGGCTGCCGCCCGCTCTCCGCGGCCGCGGCCTGCGCGGCCGCGGCCCGCCGGCCGGCCGCCACCGCCCGGAGCTCCGGATTGCGCTCGAGCGCGTGGGCCACGGCCTGTTCCACCGAGAGCGGCTGCGCCCCGGCGAGCGCGGGAGCGAGCAGGATCAGCAGCAGCGGCAAACGGGGGCCCATGCGTTTCCTTATAGGATCAGGGGGGCGTCCAAACCCTGATGCAGATCAAAATCGCCTACCGGAACGCGGCGCCCGGCGGTGTCCCCACCGCTTTCAGGATCTTGGCCAGGGGGCAAAAGCCCGTGTAGGCCGACTGCAGCAGGTTGGCGCCGACGAGCGCGGTCAGCCACAACCAGTACGGACTGTGCACCTGCGCGAGCGCGAGACTCAGCAGGATCATGGCGCCGGCGAAGGCGAGGACCACACGGTCGATGCTCATGGCGCTTTCCTCCCGGATGGCGGCAACGCGTCGGCAGGAGCCGCAACGCGGATTCCGGGTGCTAATGCGCTCCCGGGCCGCGCATTTCAACGCGATGACCCCGGCCGGTGTTTCTAGAAGGGCTTGAGGACGACCAGAAGAACGACGGCGATCAGGACGAGCACGGGCAGCTCGTTGAACCAGCGGTACCACACGTGGCTGCGCCGGTTGCGGTCGTGCCGAAAGTCCTTGAGAAGCCGGCCGCAGTAGAGGTGGTACGCGATCAGCAGGATGACCAGCGCCAGCTTGGCGTGCAGCCAGCCGCCGGTGAAGCCGTACCCCAGCCAGAGCCACAGACCGAGCGCGACGGTGACGACCGCGCCGGGCGTCATGATGCCGTAGTAGAGCTTGCGCTCCATGAGCTTGAAGCGCTCGACGCCGGCGGCGTCGGCGGTCATGGCGTGGTAGACGAAGAGTCTGGGGAGGTAGAACAGGCCGGCGAACCACGTCACCATGAAGACGACGTGGAACGCCTTGATCCAGAGCATCAGCGCGCGCCGCGCTGCCGGTAGAACACGAAATCCATCTCGGGGCTGCCGACCCCCAGGCGCGTGCAGATCGCGCTCACCTGCCCGCGGTGGTGCACCGCGTGCGTCATGATGTGCGTGAGCCCGTCGGCCACCGCCGCCTTTCGGTGCGCGCCGTTCGTGGCCGTGTATGCCACCTGCCCCGCGAACCACTCGGGCGGCTGTTTGCCGAGCCACGACGCGATGCCGGCGAACTCCTCGAGCGTGGCGCGCTTGAGCCCCTCCCACTCCTCGAAGAGCACGACGTCGTAGGGAACGGACTTTCCGGAGTCGCCGGCGAGCCGGGCGCGCCAGTTGCGCGTCACGACGAGGATGTGATCGACAGTGCGGTGGATGTTGCGAAAGAAGAGCCCGAGGTCCGCCTGGCGCTGTTCCTCGGTGAGGGTATCGAGCGAGCGAAACAGCTCTGCCGACGCCCATCGCTGGTAGTCGGCCTGTTCAACGAAAAAAGCCTTCATCGGGGAGGTCCGTTCTCGAGAAACGGCGCCATGATACGGCGGGCCCGCGCGATGTCCAGCTTGCCGGTCTCGCGGTAGACGATATGCCCTTCCGGGTCGATGAGCAGCGTGGTCGGGATCACCTTGATGCCCGCGAACGCGCCCGCGACACGGCCGTCGACGTCGAGCGCGACGGGGTACGGCACCCCGCGTTCGCGCACGAAGGTTTGCACCGCGAGCGGCGGGTCGTAGGGCATCGCGACGGCGACCAGCTCCAGACCGCGGGGCCCGAGCTCCCGGTAGAGCCGGACCAGGTCGGGCAGCTCCTCCACGCACGGCACGCACGTCGGCGACCAGAACGCGATCACGAGCGGGCGACCGCGGAGCTCACCGAGGCTGATCGTCCGCCCGTCGAGCAGAGGAAGCGGTGTCTCCGGTGCGGTGCGGACGGCGTGGCTCGGGAGCAGCCAGGCGATCAGCGTCGCGAGCGCCGCGACGAGGGCGAAGACGGCCAGCGGCGATGCACGCTCACGGAGGAACGCGCGCGCGCCGCCGGGTTTCCGGGTCGGTTTAGAAGTGGGTGAAGAACCCGAGGCTGATGAAATTGAGATCCTCCTGCACGACGGCATACTCGAGCTCGAGCCCGGACTTGCGTGAGAGCCGGAACCCCACCCCGGCGCCGAACGTGAAGTCCCAGTCGTCGCCTTCGAATCCGGTGGCGCCGTCCACGTTGACGTCCCACCAGCCGTAGCCGGCCTTCGCCTTCAGAAACACGTTGCCGGCGGTACGGTAGGCGAGGTACCCGGCAAGCGTCTCCACGTCCCAGTCGTTTCCCCCGATCTCGCCGTCATCGAACGTGCGCGTGTATTCGCCCTCGACAGCGAGGGAGCCGTTCGTGTCCTCCATCAGGGTGTAACCGACCAGCGCCCCCAGGTTCGTTGCCTCGTCGCCGCGGTCGGGATCCATGAGGCCGATCTTCGCGCCGAAATAAAGCGGGTTGCCCGGCTGCTGCGCCTGCGCGGGCGCGTATGCCGTCAAACCGCAAAGGGCGAGGAGCAGTGCTACCGCTGATCTCTTCATGGCGATCTCCTTTTCCTGATTTGGCTTCCGTGCGTGGGGACTGGCTGCTTCGTCCTAAGCTAACAAAGCAGGTCGAGGAGCGCCATTGCGGTCAAATCACCGCAGTCGCGGCAGGGGAGGACCGGTCCGGGACGAAGGCCAGCAGCAGGTCGTTCAGGAAGCGACGCCCGAGCTCGCTCGGCACGACGCGGTCGGTGCCCGGCTCGATCAGCCCCCGTCGCCGCCCCGTCTCCAGGCCGCGGTCCAGGCGGTCGAACGGCAGGCCGGTCCGCTCTTCAAAGAGCGCCGGCGCGAACCCCGCGTGCAGGCGCAGCGCATTGAGCATGAACTCGAAAACGAGGTCCGGCTCCTCGAGGCGTTGGGTGCTCGCGCGCGCCGCGTCCGTGCCGGCGTGCCGCATGTACGCCGCCGGGTGCCTGGCATTCGCGTAGCGCCACGTACCGCCCGCCCCGGTGATCTTGGCGTGCGCACCGGCGCCGATCCCGAGGTAGTCGCCGAATTCCCAGTAGTTCAGGTTGTGCCGGCATTCGCTTCCGTGCCGGGCGTACGCCGACACCTCGTAATGCCGATAGCCGGCGTCGCGCAGGCGCTCCTCGATCGCCTGGTGCATGCTCGCGACCGCCTCGTCGTCCGGAAGCGGAGGCGGGTGCGCGTGGAAGTACGTATGGGGCTCGAGCGTGAGCTGGTACGCGGACAGGTGGGCCGGTCCGTACGCGAGCGCGATCTCGATGTCCGCCAGGGCCTGCCCGGCCGTTTGGCCGGGCAGCCCGTACATCAGGTCCAGGTTGAGGTTCCGAAATCCGGCCGCGCCGGCCGCTTCGGCCGCGCGCCGCGCCTCCTCCGGGCCGTGAATGCGCCCGAGTGCCCGGAGCTTTCCCTCCTCGAAACTTTGGATGCCGATCGAGAGCCGGTTCACGCCCGCCTCCCGGAATCCGCGGAAGCGATCGAGCTCGACCGTACCGGGGTTCGCCTCGAGCGTGATTTCGGCGGCCGCCGCGAGCGGGACGCGGTCCCCGATGCCCGCGAGCAGGCGCGCAATCGAGGAGGGGTGGAACAGGCTCGGCGTCCCGCCGCCGATGAAGATCGTCCGCACCTCGCGGCCGCCGGCGAGCGTCGCCGCGTGCGCGAGGTCGCGCAGCAGCGCGTCGACGTAAGCGTCCTCCTCGAGCTCGCCGCGCAGCGCGTGCGAGTTGAAGTCGCAGTACGGACACTTGCGCACGCACCAGGGCAGGTGCACGTACAGCGAGAGCGGCGGAAGGGGCGCGGGCATGGGACCGGGACCGGGAAAAAGCGATTATATCGCGGCGGCGGGACGCGCCGTCGCCGGCACCACCGGTCCGCTGCGTGCGCGACCGCGCGCAACTGCGCAAGAACCGGGTTGAGACGCGCCCGTGCGCCTTTCTAAGATGCCGCCATGAATCCGACCGATTACGCGCGCGTCGAACAGACCATCCGCTACCTCGACCGCCACTTCCACCGGCAGCCGGGCCTCGCCGAGCTCGCGGCCCAGGTCCACCTGAGCGAGTACCACTTTCAGCGCCTGTTCCGGCGCTGGGCGGGCGTCAGCCCGAAGCGGTTCCTGCAGTACCTCACCGCCGACTACGTGAAGGCGCGCCTGCGCGACGCGGCGACCGTGCTGGAGGCCGCCGACGGCGCCGGTCTCTCGAGCGGCGGCCGGGTGCACGAGCTCCTCGTCACGCTCCACGCCGTCACGCCCGGCGAGTGGAAGTCGGAAGGTGAGGGTCTCGTCATCCGCTACGGGTACGCGCCCACGCGCTTCGGCGAATGCCTGGTCGCCGCGACTGACCGCGGCATCTGCGCGCTGCATTTCGCCCCCGACCCGAGCCAGGCCTCTCTCGACGGGCTGCGCGCACAGTGGCCGCGGGCGCGGTTTGTCGAGCGCCCGGGCGAGGCGCGGGCGATCGCGCGGCGCGTCTTCGGCTCCGGCGGGGAGCCGCTCGCGCTGCACGTGGGCGGAAGCAACTTCCAGATCAAGGTATGGGAGGCGCTGCTCACGGTACCGGCCGGGCGGCTCGTCTCCTATGACGAGCTGGCGCGCCGCGCCGGCCGCCCCGGCGCGGCGCGCGCCGTCGGCACCGCCGTGGGCGCGAACCCCGTCGCCGTGCTGATTCCCTGTCATCGCGTCATCCGCAAGACCGGGGCGTTCGGCGAGTACCGCTGGGGCGACACCCGCAAGAGGGCGCTGCTCGCCTGGGAGGCGGCACGCGCGAATCAATTCTGAATGTTGAACGCGTAATGCTTGATTCGGTGCGCACCGCGCGCGCTCATCAATTCAACATTCAACATTAAGCATTCAAGATTGCTGTTTCAGACGCGCTCCTCGGCCGTGACCACGGCGCGCGGGCGGGCGGTCGACACGAGCACCACCCCGGCCAGGATGACGATCATGCCGAGCAGCTGCCGGGCGTCGAGGCGTTCGTCGAGGAGCCACCAGCCGAGGACGACCGCGACCGCCGGATTGACGTAGGCGTACGTGCCGAGCGAGGCCGGCGTCACCTCGTGCAGCAGCCAGACGTAGGCCGCGTACGCCAGGCAGGAGCCGAAGACGATGAGGTAGAGGAGCGAAGCGGCGCTCGCCGGCGTCCACCGCCAGTGCGCCGCCTCGCCCTGCGCGAGACCGAGGGCGATCAGGATGAGCCCCGCCAGGAGCGACTGCCACGCCGCCGACATGAGCGGGGCCGTGCGCGGGCGCACGCGGCGCGCATAGATCGAGCCGCTCGCCCAGGCGACCGATGCGCCGAGGATGGCGAGCTGACCGAGGAAGAGCCCGCGCCCGAACTCGCTCGGCGGGTCGAGCAGCACCGCCACGCCGAGCAGGCCGATGGCGAGGCCCGTGATCGTGCGACCCCCGAGCGGTTCGCCGCGCGGGCCGAGGGCGCCGAGCGCCGCGATCCACAGCGCCGTGGTCGCGACGATGAGCGCCGCCTGGTTCGAGGCCACCCATTGTTCGCCCCAGACGACGAGCCCGTTGGCGGTGACGAGGAGGAGCACGGCGACGATCGCGATCGTGCGCCACTCGCGCGCACCCGACGGCCATGCCTGGCCGGTCAGGCGCGCATAGGCGAGCAGCAGCGCGCCCGCCGCGAGAAAGCGCGCGCCGGCGAAGAGCGCCGGAGGCAGCTCGGCCACGCCGACGCGGATCGCGAGATAGGTCGAGCCCCAGACGAGGTAGACGATCGCAAAGGCGGCGGCGACCTTGAGTCGCCAGGACCGGTCGTGGGTCACTCGCGTCCCGGCGCCAGGACAGCGACGAGCTGGCGCAGCGCCTGGCCGCGGTGCGAAAGCCGGTTCTTCTCTTCGGGCGCGAGCTCGGCGGCCGTGCACCCGTGCGTGGGGACGAAGAACACGGGATCGTAGCCGAAACCGTTCGCGCCGCGCGGGGCGCGGGTGATCCGGCCCTCCCACGTGCCCTGGACGATGAGCGGAGTGGGATCGTCGGCGTGGCGCAGGTACACCATCAGGCACTGGAAGCGCGCGGTGCGCCGGGCGTCCGGCACCTGTTCGAGCTGCTCGAGCAGCTTGCGCAGGTTGGCCGCGTCGCCGGCGCCCGGTCCGGCGTAGCGCGCCGAATAGATGCCCGGGGCGCCCTCGAGCGCATCGACCTCGAGCCCGGAGTCGTCGGCGACGGCCGGCAGCCGCGCGTGGCGCGCGGCATGGCGGGCCTTGAGGATCGCGTTCTCGACGAAGGTGAGGCCGGTCTCCTCGACGTCGGTCACGGCGAACTGCGACTGCGGGACGACCTCGAGGTCGTGACCGGCGAGCATCTGGTTGATCTCGCGCACCTTGCCCGCGTTGCTGCTCGCGAGCACGATCCGGCGGGTCACGGCTCGTCGCACCGGGATGTGCGAGCTGAAACAGCGCGAGGACCGGCCTTTTTCGACATCATTTTTGCCCCAGCGCCTGCCGCTGATGCGCGAACAGTTCGCGGATGCCCTTCTCCGCGAGCGCGGTCATCGCCTCGAGCTGCGCGCGCGAGAACGTGCCGCGCTCGGCGGTGCCCTGGACCTCGATGAACCCGCCGCCTTCGCTCATCACGTAGTTCGAGTCCGTGTCGGCGCTCGAGTCCTCGATGTAGTCGAGATCGAGGATCGGCGCGCCCTCGCGGATGCCGACGGAGACGGAGGCCACCAGGTGCAGCAGCGGGTTCGCCGCGAGTCCCTTCGCGCCGCGCAGGTGGTCGAGCGCGTCGACGAGCGCGACGCACCCGCCCGTGATCGAGGCGGTGCGCGTGCCGCCGTCGGCCTGGATCACGTCGCAGTCGACCGTGAAGGTGCGCTCGCCGAGCTTCGTGAGATCGACCATGGCGCGCAGGCTCCGGCCGATCAGCCGCTGGATCTCCATGGTGCGCCCGCCCTGCTTGCCCTTCGCGGCCTCGCGCTGGGTGCGCTCCTTGGTGGCGCGCGGGAGCATGCCGTACTCGGCCGTGATCCATCCCTGGCCCTTGCCCTTGAGGAAGGGCGGCACCTTTTCCTCGACGCTCACGTTGCATACGACGCGCGTCTCGCCGAACTCGATCAGCACCGATCCCTCGGCGTGGCGCGTGAATCGGCGGGTAATGCGTATGGGGCGCAGCTCGTCGCTCGCGCGTCCGCTCGGTCGCATGGGGGTTACCTGCTGGGTTGGACGGGGCGGATTCTAGCGCACGGCCGTCGGCCGTGCCCGGTCAGCCCTTGGACTCCAGGCGTCGCAGGTATTCCTCGAGCTCCTGGATCTCGCTTTCGATGCGGTCCTGGCGCTTGGCGCCCGCCGGCGCGGCCGGGCGCGGGGAGCGCTGCGCGGCGACCTTGGCGGCCGCGCCGCGCCAGAGCTGCGCGGCGTCGACCTGCGCGGGCCGCGGCGGCTGGAGCGGCAGGCTTTTCGTGAGGCGGTCCTCCCAGCGCAGGCAGACGGCGCTCACGTTGTCGCACGCGTCCCCCATGCGCTTCTCCGCGGCGAGCACCATCTCCTCGACCGCCTCGTCCACGCGCGGCCGGCGCAGCGCCGCGGCGATCTCCTCGGCGCGCAGCGCCTCCCACAACCCGTCGCTGCACAGGAGCAGCACGTCGCCCGTGTGCAGCGCGACCTCGTCGCCCAGGCTGATGCGCGGCGGCGACGGCCCGCCGACCGAGCGCAGCAGCAGGCTCTTGCGCGGATGGTTGGCCATCTCCTCTTCCGTGATCACGCCGTCGCGCCGCAGCTCCTCGATGGTCGTGTGATCCTCGGTCCGCACGAGCAGCTTGCCGTCCCGGAAGTGATACAGGCGGCTGTCGCCGACGTGCGCCCAGTAGGCGTAGCCGTCCTGCACGAGGCAGACGACGCAGGTGGTGCGCGCCTCGAGCGGCGGGACGTGCATCTTCGCGCGCGCGGCCACCGAGCCGTGCGCCTTGAGAATCGTGAGCGCGAGGAAGGAGAAGGGATCGGACAGTCGCGGCTGCTTCACGCCCTGGAAGACCCGCAGCACCGTCTCGACCAGCGTCTGCGAGGCGAGCTCGCCGCCGCTGTGGCCCCCGAGTCCGTCCGCGACGACGAGGAGCACCGCGTTGTCGCGTTCGGCCGTGCCCACCCGGTCCTCGTTGGCCGCGCGGCCGCCGCCGACGGAGAGCTGCGCGAGCTGGTACTTCATCCCGCCCGCTTCGCGAGCCACGACAGCCCCAGGCGGCCGAGCAGGCCCGCCGGCGGCTCGGTCTCCGGCGCCGGTTCCCGGGCCAGGAAATCGAGGAGCTGCTGCACGTTCTGGGGCCGCTCGAGCTGGTCGACGCGCAGGCACCAGTCCACGGCCTCGAGCAGGGGGCGCGAGTAGTGGCGCGCGAACTTCTTCGCGGCGGGCTTGAGCGCGTCGCGCTCGGCGCGCCTGGTCGCCGGCAGCGGCGCCTTGCCGCTCATGCAGGTCCAGATCGACGCGCCGATGGCGTAGAGGTCGGTCCAGGGTCCCAGGTGCCCGCGCCGATGCTGCTCGATCGGCGCGTAGCCGAG
This sequence comes from Sulfurifustis variabilis, assembly GCF_002355415.1. Classification (GTDB taxonomy): domain Bacteria; phylum Pseudomonadota; class Gammaproteobacteria; order Acidiferrobacterales; family Sulfurifustaceae; genus Sulfurifustis; species Sulfurifustis variabilis. The sequence goes on from NZ_AP014936.1 coordinate 104,269, forward strand.
GGTGAGGGTGTGCGGCGCCTGCACGCGGTTCTCGCGGTACGCCGGCTGCGCCGCGCCGAAGTCGAGCAGCAGCGGCTTGCCGCCGGGACGCAGAAAGATGTTCGCCGGTTTAATGTCGAGGTGCAGCAGGTGGTGCGCGTGCAGCTCGCGCAGCCCGAGCAGCACCCCCGTGAACACCGAGCGGATGAATTTTTCGGGCAGCCGGCCGTAGCGCTTGACGTACCAGCGCAGGTCCTTGCCCTCCTCGTGCTGCATCACGATGTAGACCGTGTTGTTGTCGCGGAAGAAATCGATCACCTGCACGATGCTCTCGTGCCGGATCTTGGCGAGCACCGCGGCCTCCTCGAAGAAGCGCTTGATGCCCTGCCTGAACGTCGCGTTGGTCTCCGCCGACAGGCTCTGCACGCTGACGTCCTCCGCGCGCTTGGCCTGGTTGCCGGGCAGGTACTCCTTGATCACGACGGGGCGGTTCTGCGCCGTGTCGTGGGCGAGATAGACGATGCTGAAACCGCCGCCGCCGAGCGGGCGGACGATGCGGTACTGGCGAAGCTCGTGCCCCGCCGGAAGTGCGTTTGTGATGTCGATTTCCATGGGTGATCCGCGCCGGACGTCCGTGGCGCTACCCTAAGTATAGGAAGCCCGCACGGGTGCGCCGGTGGTCGGTTTTGTCGCTCCGGAAATCCGTTTACCATCGCCCCATGACCCGCAGCATGACCGCCTTCGCCCGGCAGGGCGTGGAAACGCCCGCCGGCGCCCTCGTCTGGGAGCTGCGGTCGGTGAACCACCGCTACCTCGACATGAGCCTGCGGCTGCCCGAAGAGCTGCGCGCGATCGAGAACCCCGTCCGGGAGAGAATCGCGAGCCGCCTCGAACGGGGAAAGGTCGAGGCGAACCTCAAGCTGCAGGCCGCCGAGCAGGGCCCGACGCTCCACTTCGACGCCGCCGCCGCCCGCGCCGTGCTCGCCGCGGCCGGCGAGGCGACGGCCCTGGCGAGCGGCCTCGCGCCCCTCTCGGTCGCGGACGTGCTCCGCTGGCCGGGCGTGCTGCGCGCGCCCGCGCCGGATCCGGAGTCGGTGGCCCGGGCGGCGCTCGCCGCCCTGAACGCCGCTCTCGACGAGCTGGTCGCCACCCGCGAGCGCGAGGGCGGGCGCCTCCAGCAGCTGCTCGAAGAGCGGCTCGCGGCCATGCGCGCGATCGTCGCGAACCTCGCCGCCATCCTCCCCGAGGTCATGCGCGACTACCGCGCCCGCGTCGAAGCCCGCCTCGGCGAGGTCCGCGCGCAGCTCGATCCCGCCCGCCTCGAACAGGAGATGGTGCTCTACACGAACCGCGCGGACGTGACCGAGGAGATGGACCGCCTGCAGACGCACATCGGCGAGGTCGAGCGCGTGCTCGCCGGCGGCGGTCAGATCGGCAGGCGCCTCGACTTCCTGATGCAGGAGCTGAACCGCGAGACCAACACGCTCGCGTCGAAATCGGTCGACATCCGCCTGACCAACGCCGCGGTCGAGCTCAAGGTCCTGATCGAGCAGATGCGCGAGCAGGTGCAGAACATAGAATGAAATGTTGAATGCTTAATGTTGAATGTTGAATTAATGAGCGCGCGCAGTGCGCACCTCAATTCAAAATTCAACATCAAACATTCAAAATTGCCGTCCCATGGGTAATCTCCTCATCCTCTCCGCCGCCTCCGGGACCGGCAAGACCAGCCTCGCGCACGCGCTTATCGAGAGCGAGCCCGACGTCGTGTTCTCGGTCTCGCATACGACGCGCGCACCGCGACCCGGCGAGGTGCACGGGCGGCACTACTACTTCGTGAGCCCCGAGGAGTTCGAGGCGATGGTGGCCCGGGGCGACTTCCTCGAGCACGCGCAGGTCTTCGGAAATCGCTACGGGACCTCGCGCCAGGAGATCGAACAGCGGCTGGCGCAGGGGAAGAGCGTGATCCTCGATATCGACTGGCAGGGGGCGCGGGCGGTAAAGCGCCAGCTGCCCGAGGCCGTTTCGGTCTTCATCCTCCCCCCGTCGCGCGAGGCGCTGCTCGAGCGGCTCACCCGGCGGGGCCAGGACGACCCTGAGGTCATCGCCCGGCGCATGAGCGTGGCGGTGGACGAAATGGCCCATTGCCGCGAATTCGATCACCTCGTCGTGAACGACGACTTCCAGGCCGCCCTCGCCGACATCAGGGCCATTCTGCGCGGGAGGCCGGAGGACGCGCGGCCGGTGTGGGTCGACATCGACCGGCTCCTCGCGCCGTAGCTGGCACTAATCCCGTCCGGTCAGTAAGATAACCGCTTCCCGCGCAGCCGGCCGGCGCTTGTCCCGCGCCGGTTTTCGTCGATACTTGAACTAATTACCTGAGGTTATTACGTAATGGCCCGCATCACCGTCGAAGATTGCCTCGAAAACGTGGAGAACCGCTTCCAGCTGGTGCTGGTCGCGGCCAAGCGCGCCCGCCAGCTCTCTTCGGGGGCCGAGGCGTGCGTCGCGCGCGAAAACGACAAGCCGACCGTGCTCGCCCTGCGCGAGATCGCGGACGGTTTCGTGACGAGCGCCATTCTGGACGAGGAGCAGGTGCAAGCCGGACTCGAGGCCGATGACGATACAGCCGAGCAAAACCCCGCCGCCGACGCCGCCGGCGGGACGGGAGAGCTCCCCCAGGCGTGAGTCGGCGGTCCCCGCGGACGCCGCGACGGCCGACACCGGCCGGCGCGAGCGGTCGGGGGGGACCCGTACTCCGCCCGTCCGGTTTCGCATCAGCGACCTCTGTCCGCTGCTCGAGAGCTACCTAGAGCCCAAGGACGTCGCCGAGGTCTACCGCGCCTACCTCTTCAGCGCCGAGGTTCACGACGGCCAGCAGCGGCGCAGCGGCGAGCCGTACATCTCCCACCCCCTCGAAGTCGCGCACATCCTGGCGTCCATGCACATGGACGCCCGCAGCCTCATGGCCGCGATCCTGCACGACGTGATCGAGGACACGCGCACCGCGAAGGACCTGCTCGCCGACGACTTCGGCAAGGACGTCGCGGAGCTCGTGGACGGCGTGTCCAAGATCACCCGGATCGAGTTCCAGTCGCAGGAGGAGGCGCAGGCGGAGAACTTCCGCAAGATGCTGCTCGCGATGGCGAGCGACATCCGCGTCATCCTCATCAAGCTCGCCGACCGGCTGCACAACATGCGCACGATCGGCTACCTCAGCCGCGCGCGCCAGCGCGCGATCGCGCGCGAGACCCTCGACATCTATGCCCCGATCGCGAACCGCCTGGGCGTGCGCCAATGGGCGACCGAGCTCGAAGACCTGTCGATGGCGACACTCTACCCGCTGCGCTATCGCATCCTCTCGGAGGCCATCCGCAAGCGCCGCGCGAACCGCAAGGCCATCGTCGAGAAGGTGCGCACGGCGATCGTGAAGCAGCTCGAGCAGGAGGGCGTGCAGGCGGAGGTCACGGGGCGCGAGAAGAATGTCTACAGCATCTACCGCAAGATGGAGACGAAGAAGCTCTCCTTCGAGCAGGTCTACGACATCTACGGCTTCCGCGTGATCGTCGACAAGGCCGACACCTGCTACCGCGTGCTCGGCATGCTGCACAGCCTCTACAAGCCCATCCCCGGGCGCTTCAAGGACTACATCGCGATCCCCAAGGCGAACGGCTACCAGTCGCTGCACACGGTGGTGTTCGGCCCCTTCGGCGTCTCGATCGAGCTCCAGATCCGCACGCGCGAGATGCACCGGGTCGCCGAGGCCGGCGTCGCGTCGCACTGGCTCTACAAGACGGGCGACGGCGGCGACACCATGCGCGAGCGGGCGCTGCAGTGGCTCAAGGACCTGCTCGAGATCCAGCAGAAGGCCGGCAACCCGCACGAGTTCCTCGAGCACCTCAAGATCGACCTCTTCCCCGACGAGGTCTACGTGTTCACGCCGAACGGCGAGATCAAGAAGCTGCCGCGCGGCGCGACCGTCATCGACTTCGCCTACGACGTGCACACCGACATCGGCAACCGCTGCGTCGGCGCCAAGGTGAACCACGAGCTCGTGCCGCTGCGCACGACGCTCAAGAACGGCGACCACGTCGAGATCATCACCTCCGCGGTCGGCCACCCCAATCCGTCCTGGCTCGACTACGTGGTCACGAGCAAGGCCCGGGCGCACATCCGCAGCTACCTCAAGAACCAGCAGGTCGGCGGCGCGATGAGCCTCGGCAGCCGGTTGCTCGAGAAGGCGCTTTCCGATCTCGGCGGAAGCCTGTCGGCGATCACCGACGCGCAGAAGACGGCGCTGCTGAAGACGCTCAAGCTCAAGACCTGGAACGATCTCCTGGGCGAGATCGGCCTGGGGAACCGGCTTGCGGCCGTGGTCGCGCGCCAGCTCGTCCCGGTGAAGACCGAGGAGGAGGAAGGCGGTTTCCTCAAGCTCTTCCGCCGCAGGCGCAGCGCCGGCGAGAAGCGCCCGACGCTCGCGATCCGCGGCACCGAGGGCGTCGTCGTCACGTACGCGCGCTGCTGCCGCCCCATCCCGGGCGACCCCATCCTCGGTTTTCTTTCGGCGGGACGCGGGATCGTGGTCCACACCACCGACTGCCCGAACGTCGCCAAGTACCGCAAGCACCCCGAGCAGTGGATCGACGTGCGCTGGGAGCAGCAGATCGAGGGCGTGTTCCCGGTCGCCATGCGGGTGGAAGTGCGCAACCAGCGCGGCGTGCTGGCGCAGGTCGCGAGCGCCATCGCCGAGCAGGAGGCGAACATCGACGCCGTCTCGTTCGACGACCGGGACGGCCAGTACACCAGCATGGAGTTCACCGTCGAGGTGAAGGACCGCGCCCACCTCGCCCGCATCATGCGCGGCATCCGCCAGAACGAGGCGGTCGTCCGCATCAATCGCAAGAAGGGCTAGTCGTGAATACCAATCTTGAATGTTGAATGCTTAATGTTGAATTGAGGTGCGCGCTGCGCGCGCTCATCAATCAAACATTCACCATCAAGCATTCAACATTGCCGTATCGACATGAAGCGCCAAACGATAACCACGAACGAAGCGCCCAAAGCCATCGGCACCTACTCTCAGGCCGTCCGGGTCGGGAACACCGTCTACCTCTCCGGTCAGATCCCGCTCGTGCCGGCCACCATGGAGCTCGAATCGGGCGACATGCGCGCGCAGATCACGCGCGTGTTCGAGAACCTCCGCGCCGTCGCGCGCGCCGCGGGCGGCGACCTGAAGGACGTGGTGAAGCTCAACGTCTTCCTGACCGATCTCACTCACTTCCCGCTCGTGAACGAAATCATGGCGCGTTACTTCACCGAACCGTATCCCGCCCGCGCGGCGATCGGCGTCGCCGCCCTGCCCAAGGGCGCCGCCGTCGAGATGGATGCGGTCATGGTGCTCGAATAACGAGAGTGCTGAATGTTGAATTCGAAATGTTGAATTGAGGTGCGCGCTGCGCGCGCGTCATCAATTAATTCAGCATTCAACATCAAGCCTTCAAAATCGAGTTGAATGGATCCCGCCTCGCTGCCCGTCACGCGCCTGAAGGGCGTCGGCCCGCGGCTCGCGGAGAAGCTCGCGCGGCTCGGGCTCGCGACCGTACAGGACGTCCTGTTCCACCTGCCGCTGCGCTATCAGGACCGCACCCGCCTCACGCCGCTCGGCGCGCTGCGTCCCGGCATGGAGACGCTGGTCGCCGGGACGATCGAGCTCGCCGACGTCGCCTACCGCGGCCGCCGCTCGCTCGTCGTGCGCATCGCCGACGGCACCGGCCACCTGCACCTGCGCTTCTTTCATTTCACTGCCGCGCAGCGCGACGGCCTCGTGCGCGGGCGCAGGCTGCGCTGCTACGGCGAGGTCCGCTTCGGCCCGGCCGGTCTCGAGATGGCACACCCGGAATACAGCCTGCTGCGCGAGGACGAAGCGCCGCTGCCGGAGCAGCACCTGACGCCGGTGTACCCGGCGACGGCGGGCGTCGGACAGACCTTGCTGCGGCGCATGGTGAACGACGCGCTCGAACATTATCTGCGGCGCGTCGAGGAGTGGCTGCCCGAGAGCCTGCTCGCGGAGCTCGCGCTCCCGGCGCTTCAGGACGCGCTCGCGCTCGTGCACCGGCCGCCGCCCGGCGAGGACACCGACGCGCTCCTCACGGGCCGGCACCCGGCGCAGCAACGCCTCGCGTTCGAAGAGCTGCTCGCCTACTACCTGAGCCTCAAGCGCGTGCGCGAACGGGTGCGCGCCGAGCGCGCGCCGCGCATTCCGGCCTCGACCCGCCTGGTGACGAAGCTGCTCGCGGGGTTGTCGTTTCAGCTGACCAAGGCGCAGCAGCGCGTGCTCGGCGAGATCGTGCACGACCTCCATGAACCGCATCCGATGCAGCGGCTGGTCCAGGGCGACGTGGGTTCCGGCAAGACCGTGGTCGCGGCGTGCGCGGCCGCCGCCGCCGTGGAGGCCGGTTTCCAGGTCGCGGTGATGGCGCCGACCGAGCTGCTCGCGGAGCAGCACGGCCGCAACTTCGCCGGCTGGCTCGCGCCCCTCGGCATCGACGTCGCGGCGCTCTCCGGCCGTATCGCGAACAGCGCGCGGGCCGCCGCGCTCGACGCCATCGCGAGCGGGCGCGCCGCGGTCGTCATCGGCACCCACGCCCTCTTCCAGGAGGAAGTGCGCTTCGGGCATCTCGGCCTCGTCGTCGTGGACGAGCAGCATCGTTTCGGCGTCGGCCAGCGCCTCGCGCTGCGGGCCAAGGGCGAGCGCGACGGCGAGCGCCCGCACCAGCTCATCATGAGCGCCACGCCCATCCCGCGCACGCTCGCGCAGAGCCTCTACGCCGACCTCGACGTGTCCGTGATCGACGAGCTGCCCCCCGGGCGCCAGCCGGTCGACACGGTCGCGGTTCCGGCGACGCGGCGCGCGGAGGTCGTGGCGCGCGTGCGCGCCGCCTGCGCCGCCGGGAGGCAGGCGTACTGGGTGTGCCCGCTGATCGAGGAGAGCGAGGCGCTCGACCTCGAGACGGCGGTGCGCACCGCCGAGACGCTGAAGGAAGCGCTGTCCGAGATTACGATCGCGCTCGTGCACGGGCGCGTGAAGCCGCGTGAGAAGGAGCGCGTCATGACGGCGTTCGCGCGCGGCGAGATCCAGCTTCTCGTCGCCACCACCGTGATCGAGGTCGGCGTCGACGTGCCGAACGCATCGCTCATGATCATCGAGAACGCGGAGCGTCTCGGCCTCTCGCAGCTCCATCAGCTGCGCGGACGCGTCGGCCGCGGGAGCGCGCAGAGCGCGTGCGTGCTGCTCTACCAGCCGCCGCTCTCCGAGCTCGCCCGCGCCCGGCTCGCGGCGTTGCGCGAGACCAGCGACGGCTTCGAGATCGCGCGCCGCGACCTCGAGATGCGTGGCCCGGGCGAGCTCCTCGGGACGCGCCAGACCGGCGAGGCGGCGTTCCACATCGCCGACATCGTGCGCGACCGCGCGCTCCTTCCGCGCGTGCAGCGGGCGGCGGAGCGGCTGCTCGCCGATCATCCCGACGCCGTTGCCGCCGTCATCCGCCGCTGGATGGGCGGCCGCGAGGAGTACGGCGCGGTGTGAGGAAAACAGTGATAAGTGCAAAGTGACAAGTGACAAGTGAATGAGCGCGCGAAGCGCGCAACCCACTGAATGGCACCGGCTGCGGGTAGGCGCTGTACCACCCGTTAGATCGAAGGCCGGCTACCGGGCCCCCCTCTCCCCTCGCGGGGCGATCCGGAGAAGTGCAAACGGTCCGGTGGACCGTTTGCCCGGCGAGCGGGCAACCAGGGAAGGTTGCCCTGGGCTTTTCCGCGGAGCAGGAGGCGTAGCGAAAAAGGGGACAGGGAGAGGGAGAATCAAGGAAGTCCTAGCTCGTGCCCCGGCGGCGCTCTTCGTGCTTCACCGGGGTTTCAGAACCTCCGGGCGAGCTCGATGCCGAGGAAATTCTCGCCCCGGTTCGGCCCGGACCAGCCGAACAGGAGTTGGCCATTCGAGTAGTGCCGCTGCGCCAACGCAAGCTCGTAATCGCCGTACGCGCGGCCGAGCGCCAGGCGCACGACGAACTGGAGATGCGTGCTCGTGCGTTCCGCCACGTATCCGATCCCGGCGCTCGCCGCGAGCGCGTAGCCTCCGGGGCAAAAGCGCATGCCGCGCGAAAGGGTGAACGCCTCGTTCGCGTCGGGGCCCGACCACGCGGCGAGCGCGAGCTCGTAGTGGCTCGCTCGCCCGAAGAGCACGGGCGCCGGCCGGCGCCACGAGAGAAAGAGCGCGTCGCCGTGGGATCGGAGATTGCCCCCGCCGAGCTCCAGCGAAAGCGCGTCGGCGTCCGCCGGCGGGATCGCCAGAACGTTCGCGCACAGTCCGGCAGCGGCGGCGGCAGCGCGCGGGGCGCGCCGGCGCGCGCTGACCCTTCGCGGTGATTCTGCTACGATCCACCCCCTTCCTGAGGCTGCGCGAGTGCGCTCGCTCCGATTGGATTCGAGCTGGTTGGGCATGGTTCCGCATGGTGAGAACGCCGCCCCGGGGCGCGAGCCGCTCTGGCAACCCCGGCGCCGCGTCCCGCTCGCCCGTATTCCCGCGTCGTTGCTCCCCTGGTTGCTCGACGAAGGCTCGCTCACCCGGCGGGTCGTCGACGCCTGCCCCGGACCGTTTCGCGTGCGCGTCGTGAGCCAGCGCTGGCGCCGGCCGATGCGCAACGAGGCCCTGGCGCTCGGATTGCGGCCGCAAGGGCGCGCGCTCGTGCGCGAGGTCCAGCTGCTCTGCCAGGAGGTTGCCTGGGTCCACGCGCGCACGGTGATCCCGCGCGCGACGCTGAGCGGGCGCGAGCGCCGGCTCGCGCACCTGGGCAGCCGGTCGCTCGGCGCGGTCCTTTTCGCCGATCCGACCCTGGAACGCGCCGAGACCGAGCTCGCGCGGCTTGTCCCGGGCGACATCCTTTACGCCGATATCGCCGCGGCGCTCGATCGGCCGCCGGCGGAGCTCTGGGGCCGGCGCACGCGCTTTGCGCTGAGCGGGAAGCCGCTGCTCGTGAGCGAGGTCTTCCTGCCGCCGATCGGGGAGTACCGCGCGTGAGCCTCGTGCACCGCCTGCGCGAGTACGCGCTCCTCATGCGGCTGCACCGCCCCATCGGGATACTGCTGCTCGCGTGGCCGACGCTGTGGGCGCTGTGGATAGCCGGCGAAGGCCGTCCCGACGCGAAGGTGCTCGCGGTGTTTCTCGCCGGCATCGCGCTCATGCGCTCGGCCGGCTGCGTGATCAACGACTACGCGGACCGCGACTTCGATCCCCACGTCGAGCGCACGCGCGACCGGCCGATCGCCGCCGGGCGCGTCAGCCCCAACGAGGCGCTCGCGCTCTTCGCGGTGCTCGCGCTCGTCGCCTTCGGCCTGGTGCTGCTGCTCAACGCGCTCACGATCGCGCTCGCCTTCGTCGGCGCGTTTCTCGCGATCACGTATCCGTTTCTCAAGCGCTATACCCATCTGCCGCAGTTCTACCTCGGGGCGGCGTTCGGCTGGGGCGTCCCGATGGCCTTCGCCGCGCAGACCGGCACCGTGCCGCCGCTCGGCTGGCTCCTGTTCGCCGCCAACATCTTCTGGTCCGTCGCCTACGACACCGAGTACGCCATGGTCGACCGCGACGACGACCTGCGGATCGGCGTGAAGTCGACCGCGATCCTGTTCGGGAGCCTCGACCGCCTGATGGTCGGCGTTGCCCATGCCGGGACCCTCGGCCTGCTCGCCCTCGTCGGCGTCCTCGGGGACCTGGGCATACCTTATTATGTCGGCCTCGCGGGTGCGGCCGGGACGGCGCTCTACCAGCAGCGGCTGATCGCGGGGCGCGAGCGGGCCGGTTGCTTTCGCGCCTTCCTCAACAACAACTGGCTCGGCGCCGCGGTGTTCGCCGGGCTGTTCGTGGACTACCTGTGAAAGAAATGTCGAATGCTGAATTTTGAATTGCCATGCGCGCTGCGCGCGCTTCATCAATTCAACATCAACCATTCCACATTCCAAATTGAGTTTGAAGTGAGGTCATCATGAAACTCTACGGTTCACTCACGTCGCCCTACGTGCGCAAGGTGCGCGTCCTGCTCAAGGAAAAGGACATCGCGTGCGAGTTCGTCATTGTGGACGCCTGGGCCGCGGACAGCCCCGTCCCCGGGATGAACCCGCTCGGCACCGTGCCCGTGTTCGAGCGCGACGACGGGACGTTCCTCTTCGACTCGCCGCTCATCTGCGAGTACCTCGATGTCCGGAAGGGCCCGGCGCTGATCCCCGAGAAGGGCGACGCGCGCTGGCAGACCCTGCAGTGGCACTCGCTCGCGCAGGGGATGCTGGATGCGACTGTCACGCGCCTGCTCGAGTCCCGCCGGCCGCCCGAGCGCCAGTCGGCCGACCAGATCGCGCGCCAGGAGGCGAAGATCGCCCGGGCGCTCGCGTACGCGGATCGCGCCGTCGCGCGCGAGTTCCTGGTCGGCGACCGCTTCGGCTACGCCGACCTCGCGCTCGGCGTCGCGCTCGATTACGTCGATTTTCGCTACGCGCATCCCTGGCGCGAGCGGCACGCCCGCCTCGCCGAGTGGCACGCCCGGATCGGCGCGCGCCCGTCCTTCATGGAAACGCTGCCGCCGGGCCTGGAGCGCCCGGCCGGCGCCAAGCGCTGATTCCCGTCCCATGAGCGTACTGCTTCTGCTCGGCGCCCTCGTCATCATCCTGATCGGCGCCGAGGGCTTCACCAACGCGCTCGAGCACCTCGGCGAGCGGCTCAAGATATCCGAGGGCGTGACCGGCTCGATCTTCGCGGCCGTCGGCACGGCGCTGCCCGAGACCATGATCCCGGTGATCGCGATCCTCTCCACCGCGAGCACGCAGGAGGTGCGCGAGGAGGTGGGCGTGGGCGCGATCCTCGGCGCGCCGCTCATGCTCTCGACGGTGGCGATGCTGCTGATGGCGATCTTCGCCGCCCACAAGCGCGGATGGCCGGGCGAGCTGCACCCGGAGCGCAGTGGGCTCGCGCGCGATCTCAGCTGGTTCCTGTTCGCGTTCGGCCTGTCGACGGTCGCGATCTTCGTGCCCCACACCTGGTCGCCGGTGCGCGGCATCATCGCGATCGTGCTCGTGCTGACCTACTTCGTGTACCTGATGCTCACGATCCGCGCGTCCGCGAAGCTCGTGCAGGACGGGCACGGGACCGAGGCCGAGGCGCCGCTCTACGTCGTGCGCGCGTTCGGGCGTTTCGGGCTGGGCGAGCACATGGCGGTGATCCTGTTCCAGCTGGCGCTCGCCTTCGGCTGCATCTTCCTCGGCGCCCACGGCTTCGTGCACGGCGTGGAGGCGCTGTCGGAGCTGCTCGGGGTCTCGGCCCTGGTGCTCTCGCTCCTTATTATTCCCATCGCGACCGAGCTGCCGGAGAAGATCAACAGCGTCCTGTGGATCCGCCGGCGCCGGGACACGCTCGCCTTCGGCAACGTCACCGGCGCCATGGTGTTCCAGGGGAGCCTGCTGCCGGCGCTCGGCATCATGCTGACGCCCTGGGAACCGCGCCCGGAGGTCGTGACCGGGGTGATCCTCACGCTGGTCGCCAGCGCCTACCTGTTCTTCATGATGCGCCGCGGGACGCTGCGGCCCTACCATCTCCTGTTCAACGGCGCCTGCTATATCGCTTATATCGCCAGCGTGACGATTTAGACTCGATCGAGCCGCCTTATCAGCCCATCGGGCGATTGTATTTCCGCCCGCCCCCGCGTTTGGTCATAGTGCCGCGGCCTCCGTTCCCGGAGGCCACGTCCTAATAACACCGACACACCGACCACGCAGGAGGAGATGCCTTGAGTAACGATTCCGCTACCCCGACCGCCGCCCACAACGGCTCGCCGACCGACGGCCGGCTGATGGGGATTCTCGCCATCGCGATGAGCCCCGGCGCGCTGCTCGTCAGCCCGACGTACTTCAGCCTCGGGGGATTCTTTCTGGGCCTCCTCGGCCTCACCATCGCCGCCCCGCAGCAGCGCTTCCTGAGCATCATCGGGATCGTGCTCGCCGGCGCGGCCGGCGCGCTCGGGTACTTCTACAACACCCCGATCGTCTGACCGTCCCGCCCGCGAAAGGCCCGCCGCCCGGCGGGCCTTTTTTTTTGCCTTCCCGCCTTCGCCTAGAATCACGCCATGTCCGACGTCTACCCCTGCGGCCCCGAGCGCTTCTTCATCGATGGGCCCGCCGGCCGGCTCGAGGCGCTCGGCGGGTGCCCGGAACCCGAACGGGCGGCGGCCGCCTCCGCGGTCGTGTGCCACCCGCACCCGCTGCACGGCGGCACGATGCAGAACAAGGTGGTGCACATCCTCGCGCGCACGCTGAACGAGCTCGGCCTGCACACGCTGCGCTTCAACTTCCGGGGAGTCGGCCAGAGCGAAGGCGAGTTCGCCGACGCCGTCGGCGAGACCGACGACGTCCTCGCGGCCCTCGAGTGGCTTCGGTCGCGGCGGCCGGACGACGCCCTGTGGCTCGCCGGCTTCTCGTTCGGGGCCTTCGTCGCCATCCGCGCAGCGCTGCGCTTCCCCGTCGCGCGGCTCGTCACCGTCGCCCCGGCGATCACCCTCTATCCCGAGCTCGCGACGCTCGACGCCCCCGCCGCGCCGTGGCTCATCGTCCAGGGCGACCGGGACGAGATCGTGCCCGTCTCGGCGGTCGAGGCCTGGATCGAGCGGCTCGCGCCGCGCCCCGACTATCTCAAGCTCCCCGACACCGGCCACTTCTTCCACCAGCGCCTGACCGACCTGCACGATCGTCTGGCGGATCGGCTCGCGCCCCACGTCCCCCGGCGCTGAAACGCCCGCCCGCTGCTAGAATCCGCCGCGGCTCGGCCCGAGCTGCCCGTGCGACACCGCGTCGCGAGTTTCGATGAAGACCATCGTCCTGCTCTCCCTCTCGAACATCTTCATGACGTTCGCGTGGTACGCCCATCTCAAGGATCTGCGAGACAAGCCCTGGATCATCGCCGCGCTCGTGAGCTGGGGCGTCGCGTTCTTCGAGTACCTGCTCCAGGTCCCCGCGAACCGCGCCGGCTACGGGCAGTTCGATCTGGGGCAGCTCAAGGTGATCCAGGAGATCATCGCGCTCACGGTATTCGTCCCGTTCGCGATCCTCTACATGCGCGAGCCGCTCAAGCTCGATTTTCTTTGGGCGGGACTGTGTCTCGTCGGCGCGGCGTACTTCATGTTCCGGGCGCCAACAGGCGCATGACGGCTCATAGAAGGGGCTGGTGCCAACGGTGGAGAGTAATTTTGATGGTACTGAACTAGTTTTTGCGCCCGCCTCGTGTCTACACTTCCGCGTGTTGACTTAGCGGAAGGTGGCCACGCATGAACAACAAGACTCAGTTCGTTAATGATGTAGTGACAGTGGCACGCAGACTGGGATGGCGTATTGAAACGAACCGAGAAAGTCTGACACAGATCGATTTCGGCAATAAGAAGCTTCACGCTCGGCATCTCGAAGCTGTTTCCGGAGATACTCGAGAATGGCGCTTCCATTCAAGCAATCATCGACAGGGTGGCGCCTGGTAGGCCGTGTACGCATAAACCCATGCGGGAAATTATTGCGGAAATACGGAAATCAGAGTCAGAGGGGGTTGATCACTAATCGCGAGAACATCATGAAAATGCCCAAAATGTGGCGGGACTGTTCCGTTGCTCAGGGGCGCGACCTATCGAAAGGGTGTGTCTTATTACCAGTGTGCCGGCTGTGGCGCCAGCTTGGTGTGGCGAGGTGAAAGTAAGACATTCACTTTCGTCCTGCCCGTTCTCTTCGTGATCTCCCTCGTCCTCGGATTTTTTTTCCGGCGTGGTTTGCTGCTCCGATAGCTCTTGTTGCATTGGTGTTGGTTCTTAAGAAGACGTTCATTCTTGAGCTGGATGAGAACGTGTAGTCATCTAACTTTTTGCTCGTGTCGACGCCCGGGACAGCGGGTCATGGTTCTCATGCCTCCATGGCGGGCACGGCACAACAAAGCGTTATGAGCACTACACAGATTCCCTTTAGACAACGCGCATCTCTAATCCTGATCGGCACCGGTACCGTTCTGTTCGTGGCAGGATTTTGGGCCTTTAAGGGATTCGCTGGTACCCATTGGACCGAAACATGGTTCAGTCTCTTGGCTCTAGCCGCAGGGCTAGGCTTTCACGAGGGTCGTGGTGCGAACACGCACAAGAGATCATGACACGTCGCTCCCGCCGACGAGCAACGTTTCGTATCCGGTTGTCGCTGTGGCGGCGTAGCGCGGTTCAACGGTGAGGGCATACCGTGAAGTACATCGCGAAAGTGAGACAGGTTCTTCGCAAGGACATTCACAAGCTGGCGACAATAGAGGACGGCGAAGTGAAAGTCATCGGGCCTCTTCCTCTTCCTGATCGAGTAGAAATCGAATTGGATGGTTCCGAAACCGAACCGTGCAAGATGTATCGCTACACGGAGGATGACGAATTCTGCGGCGATACCTGGCACGAAACGTTCGAGTACGCGCTGGACCAGGCGGCGTTTGAGTACGGCCTCAAACGCGAAGACTTCGAGCCAGTCAACGACGCGTGAACAGCCGAGGCGGGCGCGGACGGGACCGTGCCAGTCAGGCCGTCGTGGGCGACTCGACTACAGCCCCGGCGCCTTCTGAGATCAGCTTCTCGATCGCGAGTTTCCCCACCAGCCTGCCCCGATGGACTCCCTGATCGCCGCCGCCGCGCGGGCCCTTGCCGTCGGGGACGCGCTCGGCGCCTTGAAGCGCGTCGCGCTGCGCGAGGATCCGCCGGCGCTTGCGCTTCGCGGCATCGCCATGGCGCAGCTCGGGGAGCACCCGCGCGCCCGGGAACTCTTGCGGCGCGCTGCTCGCGGCTTCGGGTCCCACGAAGCGCTGGCGCGCGCCCGGTGTGTCGTGGCGGAGGCCGAGGTGGCGCTCGCCATGCGCGATCTCCGCGGCTCGCCGCGCCTGCTTTCGGCGGCAGCGGACGCGCTCGAGGCGCGCGCCGATCGTGCCAACGCGCTGCACGCGCGTCTGATCGCGGTGCGCCGGCTACTCCTGCTCGGCCGTCTCGACGAGGCGGCAGCCGCCCTGGACCGCCTCGACGCGCGCGGGATGCCGCCGCCGCTCGCGGCGGTGGCCGAGATGGCCGCGGCCGAGGTGGCGCTGCGTTCGCTGCGCACGGCGCAGGCGCAGGCGGCGCTCGCGCGTGCCTTCGATGCGGCCGAACGCGCCGCCGTGCCCGCGCTTCTTGCCGAGGTGACCGAGGCGCGCGCCGCGGTCGATCGTCCCGCCGCGCGGCGCATCGACGCCGGCCACGAGCAGGTGCTCCGCCTCGACGAGGTCGAGGCGCTCCTCGCCTCGGGCGCGCTGGTGGTCGACGCCTGCCGTCGCGGTCTGCGCGCGGGCCGCGAGTGGCGGTCGCTGGCGCGCCGGCCGGTGCTGTTCGCGCTGGCGCGCGCGCTCGCCGAGGCCTGGCCCGGCGACGTCGATCGGAACGCGCTCATCGCGCGCGCGTTTCGCGCCCGCCGCCCGGACGAGTCGCACCGGGCGCGCCTGCGCGTCGAGATCGGCCGTCTGCGCGCGCTCGTAACCAAGCTGGCGCGCATCGAGGCCAGCGCGCGCGGCTTCGCGCTCGCGCCGCGGGGCAAGCGCGACGTCGTCGTCCTCGTGCCGCCCATCGACGGCGATCAGGCATCGCTGCTGGCGCTCCTCGCCGACGGCGCGCCCTGGTCCACCTCCGCCCTCGCGCTCGCTCTCGGGGCCAGCCAGCGCACGGTCCAGCGCGCGCTCGTCCAGTTGGAGACCGAAGGGCGGGTGCGCTCGATCGGGCGCGCTCGCGCGCGGCGCTGGCTGTCGCCGCCGCTCGCCGGATTCACGACGATCTTGTTACTCCCCGCCGCGCTGCCGCCCGGGTAGATTGCTCCTGCGGCGCCATTCCGAACGCCGCGAGGAGACAATCGATGACCCGTACCCGAACCAAGACGGACGAGACGAAATCGCAGCCACCCGCGCGCGCGGCCGCGATAGTGCGCGAGTACGGCCCGTTTGCCGGCGCCGACGTCATCCACGGCGTCTCCCACGACGGCCGCCGTGTCTGGGCCGCCACCGGCCCGAAGCTGGTCGCATTCGACCCCGAGAGCGGCCAGATCGCGCGCACGCTCGAGTGCGCGGGCGACGCCGGCACCGCCTTCGACGGCACGCACCTCTATCAGATCGTCGAGGGGCGGATCGACAAGATCGATCCCGCCACCGGCGACGTCGTCGCGTCGATCCCGGCGCCCGGCAAGGGCGGCGACTCGGGCCTCACGTGGGCCGAGGGCAGCCTGTGGGTGGGCCAGTACCGCGATCGCAAGATCCACCGGATCGATCCCGAGACCGGCGCCATCCTGCGCACCATCGAGTCCAACCGCTTCGTCACCGGCGTGACCTGGGTCGACGGCGAGATGTGGCACGGCACGTGGGAAGGCGACGAGAGCGAAATCCGCCGGATCGATCCGGAGACGGGCACCGTGCTCGAGCGGCTCGAGATGCCGCGCGGCACCGGCGTCAGCGGGCTCGAGTCCGACGGAGAAAACCTTTTCTATTGCGGCGGCGGACCGAGCGGGAAGGTCCGCGCCGTGCGACGTCCGAAAGGAGACAAGCGATGACCGACCACAAGACCGGAACACGCGAGGAGTGGCTGGCCGCCCGGCTCGAGCTACTCGAGGCCGAGAAGGAGCTGACGCGGCGCAGCGACGAGCTGGCGCGGCGGCGGCAGGAGCTGCCGTGGGTTCGAATCGACAAGCCGTACCGCTTCGAAACCGACGAGGGCGCGGCCTCCCTCGCCGATCTCTTCCGGGGACGCTCGCAGCTCCTCGTCTACCACTTCATGTTCGGGCCCGACTACAAGGCGGGGTGTCCGTCCTGCTCGGCGATCGCGGACGGCTTCAACGGCTTCATCGTCCACCTCGCGAACCACGACGTCACGCTGTGCGCGGTGTCGCGGGCGCCGCTCGCGAAGCTTAAGGCGTACAAGCGGCGGATGGGGTGGACCTTCCCCTGGGCGTCCTCGTTCGGCGGCGACTTCAACTTCGACTTCAGCGTCGGGTTCACCGAGGCGCAGCAACGTGAGGGCGGTATCGAATACAACTACCGGCGCGAGGCGCCCACCGCCGACATCCCTTCGCGCTCGACACCCGACGGGCCCGCGACGTTCGCGGCCATGAGCGGAACCGACGTGGCCACGTACGTGCGCGAGCGGCCGGGCATGAGCGCGTTCGTCCTCGAGGACGGCGTCGTCTACCACGCCTATTCCACCTACGCGCGCGGACTGGACGGGCTCTGGGGCATGTACCAGTGGCTCGACCGCGCCCCCCGGGGGCGCAACGAGACCGGCGTCTGGTGGCGCCGCCACGACGAGTACGCCGACGACGGCGCGGGCACACGCTGAGGCGGGCAGGGTTTCGCGATGGACATCGAGGCGGTACGCAGCACGCTCGAGCAGGCGAGCCTCGCGTCGCTCGCCGTCGGCGTCGCGATCGGTTTCCTCTTCAGCTTCAACCCGATCGCGCTCGCCGCCATCCCCGTTTCGCTCGCCTGCGTGACCAAGGCCGCGTCACCGCGACGGGCGGTGCTGCTGGGGTCGATGTTCGTGCTGGGCATGATCGCGACGCACGCGCTGCTCGGGCTCGTCGTCGGCCTGGGAGGCGGCTGGATCCAGCGCGTCATCGGTCGCGAGTGGGGGTTGGTGCTCGGGCCGGCGGCCATCGCGATGGGGCTGGCGTGGCCGGGGTGGATCCGGCTGCCCGTTCCGCGCATACCGTTTCGCGCGCGATGGACCGCCGGCCTGTGGGGCGCGGCGGCGCTTGGGGCCTCGTTTTCGGTGGCGGTGTGTCCGGTCTGCACCCCCGCGCTCGTCGTGCTGCTGGGCATTGCGGCCGGCGTCGGCTCGCCGCTCTTCGGCGTGCTGCTGATGCTCGCGTTCGGGGTGGGCCGCGCCATCCCGGTCGTCCTCGGTGCGTCGGCGATGGGCTGGCTCGAAGGCCGCGCGGGCTGGACGCGTTGCGAGCGCGGGTTGCAGATCGCCGGCGGCCTGGTGCTGATCCTCTCCGGGCTCTACCTGCTCAACGCCTACTTATTCTTTGTTCCCGAGCTGGCGGCCTAAGCGATGCGGCGCGCGACAGGCATTAACCAACGCAGCGCTGACACATCAACCGATTGAAGCGCGTACGTCGCAGCCGGCCATGGTCCGCGCGTCCGTCATCAGGCGACCTTGTTCTTCAGCTTGTGCGGATTGCGGTTGGGGCACGATTTGTCGCTGCACCGGTCGGGGATGGTCTTGGTGCCCCGAACCATGAGCGCGCCGCACTTCGTTCTGCCTCGCAGGTAGGTGCACTTGGCGCCGGTGGGCCGCGATTCCAGCCAATAGCCGCAGCCGTCCGTGCACTTGTAGATCGGGCCGAATCGGCCGCGCGCCACTTCGAGTGTGCCCTTTCGGCACTGCGGACACTTCACGTTGGTCGGCGGCAGACCCGCGTCCGGGCATCCTTTTTTCATTTTCGCCTCTCCCGATTCAGTCACACACGAGTTACTTCACGAAGGCCTTCGACACTCCCAATCCAAGCAGGAACTGTCGGCAGGACGCCCACAGCTGCTTCTCGCTGCGAACCACCTTCGACAGGATATTGAGACCGATCAGGAACGCGACGAATGACTTCGCCGTGCCCGCGATGTCGTCCACCGCCGGGAGTTCCCTCTGCCGGACGGCCTGCGAGAACAACCGCTCCATCAGCGCTACTTGCTGTTTGACGGCTTTTTCGAGGAGCGCGCCAATCCTGTCATCGATCCCGGCCAGCTCCGCGACCCCGTTGCACACGAGACAGCCGCGCGCCTCGGCATCCGTGGCGCGGATGTGGCAAACGTTGCGCAGCACCGAGACCACGGCCGGAATGACGGAATCGCCCGGTTGGATCTGGCGCAGCGGCGCATCCGGCGCCTGGGCACCGTACAGGGCCAGAACCTCCCGGAACAACGCCTCGCGATCGCCGAAGCTGTTGTAAAAACTCGACCGCTGAATCTCCATCGCCTCGGCCAGTTCCGTCGCGGAGGCGGCGAGGAATCCTTTCTTCCAGACGTAGTTCATTGCCGCCTTCACGGCATCCGCGCGCGCAAAGCCCGCTGGCCGGCCCATTCTCGCGGTCTGCGGATCGTCGTCCTTTTTGCCCATGACGGCCCCCGGTCGGTACTACTGGACAGTAGTGTACAAAACTACTATGCTCCGGTCCACTTTTGGACACATATGTCCATTTGTTGCCGGCCTCGGGCCGGACCCATCCACGCGGTGAGCGTCCCTCGCCGCCCAACCGAGGAAACAATCATGAACCGATCAGCATTGACAGCCCACCGGTGGCTTCGCCGGCCGGGCATGGTGCTCGTGCTTGGCGTTGCCGCCGGTCTACTGGCGGCGTGTGCACATGGTCCATCGGAAAACCACAAGCTGCCACGCGCGGAGGTACCGGAAGCACCGGCGCCGGAAGGACGGTACGTACAGGTCAACGGCACCCGCATTCACTACGTCGAGCAGGGAAAGGGTGACCCCATCCTGTTTGTCCACGGCAACCCCACGTCCTCATATCTATGGCGCAACGTCATGCCGGCGGTGTCGGGACAGGGTAGAGCCATCGCCATCGATCTCGCCGGCATGGGTCGATCCGGGAAGTCGACGACCGGCTACCGGTACAAGGATCACTACGGCTATCTGGAAGGCTTCATCGATGAGCTCAAGCTGAAGAACATCACGTTCGTGGTGCACGACTGGGGAGCGGCGCTTGGCTTCGATTACGCCAGCCGTCATCCTGACCGGGTGAAGCGGATCGCTTTCATGGAGGGTGTGCTGCCGCCGATCTTTCCGCAGCCGAGCTTCGAGGCCATGGGCCCGGAGATGGGCGGCATGTTCAGGGCGTTCAAGGACCCCGTTCAGGGAAGACAGATGGTTATCGCGAACCACATGTTTGTCGAACAGATACTGCCGAACTTCGTGAACCGCTCCCTCGGTCCGGTCGCGATGGCGGAATACCGCCGGCCCTACGTCCGCAGCACGGACCGCGAACCGTTGCTGGCCTGGCCGCGGGAAGTGCCGATTGCGGGCGAGCCGCGCTATGTCGTGGAGCGCATGGATGCCATCCGGCAGTTCATGGTGGGCACGAACAAACCGATACTCCTTCTCTACGCAGAACCGGGCGTTCTCGTCCCGTCCTCTGTCGTCTCCTGGTACAGGCAGAACATCCCGCAGCTGGAGACGGCGTTTGTGGGACAAGGCTTGCACTTCATTCAGGAGGACAATCCGCACGCCATTGGTCTTGCGATCTCGGAATGGATGCGGAGGAACTAGGCGGTCGTCCGATTTCAATCTATGACTACGGAGCCGCCTGAAGAGAAGTGTCCAAAATGGGCGCGCCAACGCGTCATGACGGATAGTTGATTCAGTCGACCGCGGGGAGCCAAGAAAAGGAGACACCATGCCCAAATATCTGTGCATCCGAAGAAGCCAGCCACGCCAGACCGGGACAGGCGGGAAACCGTCTCCGGCCCAAATGGAAGAGATGTACGCCAAATTCAATGCCTGGAAAGCGAAGTTCCAGCAGAACATCGTCGATTTGGGCGGAAAACTGGGCAGCGGCGGAAAAGTGCTTACCTCGGATGGCGCAACGGACGGGCCGTTCGTGGAAGCCAAGGAGGTGGTCGGCGGTTTCATGATTCTCTCGGCGAAGGACGTGGAAGAGGCAATGGAGATCGCCCGTCAGTGCCCCGGCGTCGTGACTCCCGGATCGAGCCTCGAGATCAGGGAGATCAGCACTCCTTGACCGCACCCAGGCTCGTTGAGCACTTCTTCCGGCACGAGTACGGCAGGCTTGTTGCCATGCTGTCGTGCCGTGTGGGAGTGAAGCACATCGAGGTCGTGGAGGACGCCGTTCAGTCCGCCTTGATGGCTGCTCTTGAGAAATGGACGCTTGCTGGCCTGCCGGACAATCCGTCGGCTTGGCTATTTCGTGTAGCGCACAACAACCTCATCGGGGAGTTGCGCCAACGAACGCGGCGCCGTCGCATCCTGGAGCAAAACGCAATAGAAGATATCGGTACTCCGGAGAACGGTTCGGAGATCTTCCTGGCGGGAGAGGTGCGCGACGACCTGCTGGGGATGCTGTTCCACTGCTGCGACGAAAAAATCCCCGTCGAGTCACAGCTGGTGCTGGCGCTGAAGACTCTCTGCGGTTTCGATATTCGTGAAATTGCGCTTCGGTTATTTTTGAGCGAGGCCAACGTATACAAACGCCTGAGTCGAGCTCGCCGCCGCTTGCAGGAGATCCGGCCTCGACTGGACGGGCTTACGGCCGATCAACATTCGTCGCGCCTGCCGGCCGTGCACCAAGTCCTCTACCTCCTATTCACGGAAGGCTACCTTTCTTCCCACGCCGAAATGGCGATTCGCGCGGAGCTTTGTAACGAAGCGATCCGATTGGCTGCCATCCTCGCGGAACATCCGGCAGGCCAGACTCCGGAAACGTTTGCCCTGTTGGCTCTGATGCATCTGCACGCGGCGCGGATGACCGCTCGCCAGGACCCATCGGGCGGCCTGCTCCTGCTGAAGGAGCAGGACCGGGCGCTTTGGGATTGGCACCGAATTCAGATCGGGTTGGAGTGGCTGGCCAGATCCGCACAGGGAAATCGCTTCTCCAGGTATCACGCGGAGGCCGGGATCGCGGCGGAACACTGCCTCGCCCCCTCGTTTCAGGAGACCCGTTGGGAAAAAGTCGTGGAGTGCTACTCGCTCCTGGAGCGGATCGCCCCGTCTCCGCTACACAAGCTGAACCGTGCCGTAGCGGTTGCAGAGTGGCAAGGACCGGACGCAGGGCTCGCCGTGCTCCGGGGCTTTGAGCCACCGGCCTGGTTGGTCGGCTCGTACCTGTGGGCTGCGGTTTTGGCCGACTTGCATCGCCGTTGCGGACACGCCGATACGGCGGACCGCTACCGCGAGGCAGCGTTGAGATCAGCTCCGACCCCGGCAGTGAAAGAGCTTTTGCGGCGACGGCTCCGGATCGGGAGCTTCGGTTGAGCACGTTCGAATGGCCGCTTGTTTGAACCGCATCAAGGGCCCGCTTCTGGCCGAATTCGGGCAGCGGACCAGTGAAACAGAATTGACGTCCAACAACGGCCTGCAGGGACGCCGCAATAGCGGCGCTGCGCTTGCCGTTACGCGGCCCTAATGCCGAGCGTTAGCTTTTTCATCAAAAGAGAAATCACCGATATGAAGAAAAGAATCTTGGCCTTACTGGCCTACGTGCTCCCCACGTTTCCGCTTGGCTTCTTCTGGCATTTGACGATCTTTGCCGATTACTACAAGTCACTTAACGTGTATCGGGAGGACGTCATCATTCCTTTTGGGATCGCTTCAATGCTTATCCAGGGTGTCATCTGGTCCGTGGTTTACGAGCGCATGTTTTCGGGTGAACCGATCCTGAAAGGGGCATTCAAGTTCGCATTGCTGGCGTGCCCCCTTGCTTGGAGCTTCATGGTTCTTGCCGTCAGCGCAAAGCATCAAATGTCCTCCGTGCCGGGCTTCTTGACGATCGAAACCGCGTTTATTCTGGTTCAGTACGCAATCATCAGTCCGTTAATTGCGGCTGTGTATCGGTCCAAGAGCGAACAATTCGTTCCAACGGGCTCCACAAGAACTGCGCTTTAGGCCCGTCGCTGAGTTCGAGTGTTGAATCCGCTTCTGGCCGAAAGCGGGCGCTCGCGACGCGAAACACCGCCGCGGGTGCGATGCGGCTCGGGGATAACGGCTGCGGACTACTTGGCGACCACGACCGCGCCTTCCGCGGCAAAACGTTCGATCGCCGCGTCGTCGTACCCGTACTCCTTCAGGATCTCGCGCGTATGCTGGCCGAGCACCGGGGCAGCGCGCGCGACGCGGGCCGGCGTGGCCGAGAGCTTCACGGGCGCGCCCAGCGTCTTCACGGAGCCCAGGCGCGCGTGCTCGACCTCGACCACCATCTCGCGGGCGTTCACCTGCGGGTCTTGCAGCATCTCGTTGATCGAAAGCACCGGGCCGGCGGGGACGCCGGCGCGCTCGAGGCGCTCGAGCCACTCGGCGGTGGTCGCGGCGCGAAAGCGCGCGGTCAGCCGCTCGACCAGCGGCGGGAGGTTCTGCATGCGCGCGGCGTTGTCCTTGAAGCGGGGATCCTGCGCGAGCTCGGGCTCGCCGATCACCTCGACGAGGCGCAGCCAGTTGGCCTGGTTCGCCGCGCCGACGTTGATCCAGCCGTCGGCGGTCTGGATCGCCTGGTAGGGGGCGCTCAGGGGATGCGCGCTTCCGAGCGGGCCGGGCGAGGCGCCGGTCGCGAGGGCGATGGCGGTCTGCCAGCCGGTGTGCACGATGCCGGCTTCCAGCAACGACGTGTCGACGCGCTGACCCTCTCCGGTCTTCAGGCGGTGGGTGTACGCCGCGAGGATGCCCACCGCGCCGAGGATGCCGGCGGTGATGTCGGTGATCGGCACGCCCACCTTCACCGGCGGTCGGCCCGGGCCTTCGCCGGTGATGCTCATGAGGCCGCTCATGCCCTGTGCGATCAGGTCGAAACCGGCGCGGTCGGCGTAGGGGCCGGTCGTGCCGAAGCCGGTGAGCTGGCAGTAGATGAGGCCGGGGTTCTCCTTCTTAAGGCTTTCGTACCCGAAACCGAAGCGCTCCATCGTGCCCGGGCGGTAGTTCTCGACGACGACGTCGGCGGTGCGCAGCATCCGGGCGAGTATTTCCTTCCCCGCGGGATGCTTGAGGTTGATGGAGGTCCCGCGCTTGTTGCGGTTCAGCATCATGAACGCGGCCGACTCGCCGTCGATCGTGGGCGGGATCATGCGGCGCGAGTCGTCGCCGTCCGGGTACTTCTCCACCTTGATCACGTCGGCGCCGAGGTCGGCGAGCAGCACCCCGCACATCGGCCCTGCCATGATGTGCGAGAGCTCGATGACCTTCACGCCCGCGAGCGCTCCGTGTGCCATGGCTAGCGCCCCTTGAACGCGGGCTTGGTCTTCGCGAGGAACGCGCGGTAGCCGGTCCTGAAGTCCTCGGTGTCGTAGCAGGGATAGGCGAGGTCGATGTCTTCCTGCGTGATCGGGCGATCCTCGTCGAGGCGGCGCATGAACCGCTTGTGCAGCCGCGCGACGAGCGGCGCGCCGTCGGCGATGCGTCGCGCCGTCGCATACGCCTCCTCCTCGACCTTCTCGTCGGCGACGACGCGCGTGACCATTCCCTTCTGATACGCCTCCTCGGCGCCGAGGATCCGGCCCTCCAGCAGCAATTCGAGCGCGACCGCGCGGCTGCTCATCCGCACCAGCGCCTGAATCTCGGCGACGCCGGCGCTCAGGCCGAGCTTGTTGATCGGGATGCCGAAGCGGCTCGAGGTCCCGCAGATGCGCAGGTCGCAGAGCGAGGCGATCTCGAGGCCGCCGCCGACGCATATGCCCTTGATCAGAGCGACGATCGGGTGGCGGCACTCGTAGAGCGCCGCGAGCGCTTCGTGGTGCACCTTGCCGTAGTCGCGCGCCTGGGCGCTGGTCGAGCGCGTCTTCTCGAACTCGGAGATGTCGTTGCCCGGCGCGAACGCCTTGTCGCCCGCGCCGCGGATCACGATGCAGCGCACCGTCTCGCTCGCGGAGAGCTCGCGCATGACCTCGCCCAGGCGCTGCCACATGGGGCGCGTCAGCGCGTTCAGCTTTTCGGGACGGTTGAGGACGACGGTGACGATGTCGCCGTCGGGCTGGAGGAGGATCTCCGACATGGCACGAGCTCCAAAATTTTGAATGCTTAATGTTGAATGTTGAATTGAGGTGCGCGCTTGGCGCGCTCATTAATTCAACATCAAGAATTCAACGTTCAACATTCGAGGCCAGCTTTCCCGCCGAAGTGTCTAGCGATAGAAGTACTCGACGAGCCCCATCGGGATCACCGGCACGTAGGTCACCAGCATGAGCACCAGCAGCAGGACGCCGATGAACCAGACGTTCACCCGCGTCACCTCCCAGATGTTCGCCTTGGCGATCGAGCAGGCCGTCATCAGCACGCTCGCGACCGGCGGCGTCTGCTGCCCGATCGCGAGGTTTAGCGTCACGATCAGACCGAAGTGAACCGGGTCGATGCCCACCGCATGCACGATGGGCATCACGATCGGCACCACGAGAATGATGGCGGCGGCGGAGTGCAGAAACAGGCCGGCGACCAGGAAGAACACGTTGAGAATGGCGAGGACCGCGTACTGGTTCTGGGTCCACTGGACCATCGCGAGCGCGAGCTTCTGGGGCATCTGCGACTCGGTCAGGTAGGTGCCGAGCAGGGCCGAGGCGGCCACGAGCAGCATCACCACCGCCGTTTGCACGCCTCCGTCCACGATCGCGTTCCGGAGCAGCTTCCAGTCGAGCTCCCGGTAGGCGAAGCCGATGCCGAGCGCGGCGACCACGGCGAGGCCCGCGCCCTCGGTCGCCGTGACCACCCCGCCGAAGATCCCGCCCAGGATGATGATCGGGAGGAGAAACGCGAGGCCGGCGTCCTTGAACGTGGTCCACAGGCGCCGGAGCTGGAACACCTCCTCGACCGGGTAGTGGTAGCGCACCGCAAACCAGTACGACAGGCCCATCATCAGGACCCCGCCGAGGACCCCGGGGACGATGCCGGCGACGAAGAGCTGCACCACCGACGTGTCGGCCATCGCCGCGTAGAGGATCATCGGGATCGACGGCGGGATGATAATCGCGAGCGACGCCGACGAGGAGGTGACGGCGGCGGTGAACGCGCGCGGGTAGCCCTTCTTCTTCATCGCCGGCATGAGGATCGAGCCGAGCGCCGCCACGTCGGCCACGGCGGAGCCGGAAATTTCCGCAAAGAAGAGCGAGGCGCCGATGTTGACCATCGCGAGCCCCCCGCGGATGAAGCCGAGGAGCGCCGAGGCGAAGGCGATCAGGCGGCGCGAGATGCCGCCGGTGTTCATGATGGCGCCGGCGAGCACGAACAGCGGGATGGCGATGAGCGGGAAGTTGGTCGCGCCCTGGAACATGATGATCGGCAGGTTCACGAGCATGTCCCAGCCGCCCGCCGCCACCATGGCGACGATCGCGACGATGCCGAGCGCGATCGCGATCGGCACGTTGATGAAGATGAGCGCGATGAGGCCCAGGAGGATCAGCAGCGCCTGCATCTAGATGCCCCTCTCCTCGGCCTCGCCCAGGTGCGTGTCCGTCTCGCGCGCCTCGGCGAGCAGCTCGGGCAGGCGCAGCAGCTCGGCGACGATGAAGAGCGCCGCGCCGATCGGGATCACCGACTGGGTGTACATCACCGAGATCTCGGGCACGCTCACCAGGTTGTCGGTCGCGAGCACCTCGAGCACGACCCAGCCGTACCAGCCGAGCACGGCGAAGAACGCGAGCACGATCGCCTCGGAGACAAAGATGAGCGGAATGCGCGCGGCCGGGGGCAGCAGGCGCAGCAGCTCGGGCACGCCGATGTGGGCGCCCTTGAGCGCGGCGAGCGCCGCGCCGTAATAAGTGAGCCAGGCGAGAGTCACGGAGGCGATCTCGTCGTACCAGACGAGCGCCGAGCCGAACTTGCGGAAGCTCACGCCGAGGAGTACCTCCACGGCGAGCGCGACCATGAGCACGATGACGATGATTTCGAGCAGGCGTTCGAATCCGGCACGCGCGCGCGCCATGGGGCCCTCCTCCTCGTGGCGATCCCACCCCCGGTGTGCGGGGGTGGGGTGATACCGGCCTATTTCTTGGCGAGCGCGAGCGAGCGGTCGATGAGCTCCTTCGCGCCTTTCACTTCCTTGCCGAACTCGTCGTACACCGGCTTGCTCGCCTTCACGAACGCGTCCTTGTCGGCCTCGTTCACCTGCATGCCGGCGGCCTTCATCTTGTCGAGCAGCTCGCCGTCGAGCCGCGCGGCGGTCTCGTACACGTAGGCCTGCGTCTCCTTGGCGGTCTCCTCGAGGACCTTGCGCACGTCGGCCGGCAGCTTCTCCCAGCGCTTCTTGCCGGTGGTGATGTACGCGGGCGTGTACACGTGGCCGGTGAGCGAGAGGTACTTCTGCACTTCCTGGAACTTGGAGGAGAAGATCTGGGTGAAGGGGTTCTCCTGGCCGTCCATCACGCCGGTCTGGAGCGCGACGAACACCTCGGAGAGCTTCATCGGGCTCGGGTTGGCCCCGTAGGTCTGGAACATCTTCACGCGCCACTTGCCCTCGGGCACCCGCAGCTTGATGCCCTGCAGGTCCTGGGGCGTCTTGATCGGCTGCTTGTTGTTCGTGATGTGGCGGTACCCGTTCTCCCACACGGCGAGGATCCTGAGCCCCTTGGCCTCGGCCGCGGGCGCGAGCTTCGACCAGAAGACCTCCTTCTCGATGCGCTTCATGTGGTCGCGATCCTTGACCAGGTAGGGCATCTCGAACACGCCGAAGAGGTCGCTTTCCGAGGACATCACGGTGGAGGGAAGCGCGAAGTCGACCGTGCCGAGCTTGAGCTTCTGCAGCAGCTCCTTGTCGCCGCCGAGCTGGCTCGAGCCGTAGACGACGACCGTGGCCTTGCCCTTGAGCTTCTCGTTCGCGCGCTTGGCGAACTCCTGGGCCGAGAGCTCGAACAGCGAGCCGGGCCCGCCGACGTGACCGAACTTGAGCTCCATCTGTGCCTGTGCGCCCGCCGCGAAGCCCGCGGCGAGCACGAGCGCGGCGATCAGTCTGGTGAGTTTCATCTCTCCATCCTCCGGTTTGTTGTGACGGGTTGAACTGCGTGGTGGTGCTCTCTCCTCCTCTCAAAACCAATTCTTAATGCTGAATGCTCCATGTTGAATGTATGAGGCGCGCGAAGCGCGCACCGAAATTCAACACTCGAAATTCCCGATAAACATTCGGCGAGTCATGCCCGCATTGCTCGTGTTTCCCGTGCGTCCGCAGTCGCCTCCTCGCTCAGGTACGCGAGGGCGGCGCCGATGCCGCTTTTGTGCGGGACGCCGGCGAGCCGGAGGCCCATCTCCACGCCGGCGAGCGTGCCCGCCAGCATGAGCTCGTTGAAGTCGCCGAGGTGGCCGATGCGAAAGACCTTCCCCTGGACCTTGCCGAGCCCGGTGCCGAGCGACATGTCGTAGCGCTCGAGGATGATGCGGCGGAGCCGGTCGGCATCGTGACCGTCCGGCAGGAGGACGGCGGTGAGACTGTTGCTGTACTCGCGCGGCTCCAGGCACAGGATCTCGAGCCCCCAGGCGCGCACCGCGCGCCGGGTCGCTTCCGCGAGGCGGGCGTGGCGGGCGAAGACCGCCGGCAGACCTTCCTCCAGGAGCATGTGGATCGCCTCCCGCAGCCCATAGAGCAGATTGGTCGCCGGGGTGTACGGAAAGAAGCCGGACTGGTTGTTCGCAAGCATGTCTTCCCACCGCCAGTACGAGCGCGGCAGCCGCGCGCTCTTCGCCGCGGCGAGCGCCTTCTCGCTGACCGCGTTGAACGCGATCCCGGGCGGGAGCATCAGCCCCTTCTGGGATCCGCCGACGGTGACGTCGACGCCCCACTCGTCGTGACGGTAGTCGATCGAGGCGAGCGAGGAGATGGTGTCGACGAAAAAGAGCGCGGGGTGATTGGCGCGGTCGATGGCGTTGCGGATCTCCCCGATGCGGCTGGCGACGCCCGTCGACGTTTCGTTGTGCACGACCGCCACGGCCTTGATCGCATGGCTCCGGTCGTCGGCCAGGCGCGCCTCGACGGCGGCGGGATCGACGCCGTGGCGCCAGTCGCCCGGTACGAGCTCGGCCTCGATGCCGATACCCTTCGCCATCCGGTGCCAGAGCGTCGCGAAGTGGCCGGTCTCGAACATCAGCACCTTGTCGCCGGGCGAGAGCGTGTTGACGAGCGCGGCCTCCCAGGCGCCGGTGCCGGAGGACGGAAAGACGATGACCGGGCTGCGCGTCTGGAAGATCGCCTTCAGGCCCTCGAGCACCTCCTGGCCCAGGCGCGCGAACTCGGGACCCCGGTGGTCGATGACCGGGGTATCCATGGCCCGCAGCACGCGGTCGGGCACGTTGGTGGGGCCGGGAATCTGAAGAAAATGACGCCCGCGATGGACAGACATGATGGTTCCCCGTAGTGATGCGCCCGGAGGCCGACGGACAGGCAGTCGGTGATTTGTCAGGCGCGACGAGGTTTGAATATTGTATATTGCATTCGGTTTTGGCAAGCCTGATAACCGCTCATTCGTTCCCGGCCGATGCACGGTCGGGACACCGTTGAAAACTGGAGAACCCGGAGCCTTGCAAACCGCTGCCCCGAAAGCGCCCGGCGTAAAGGGCGCGATTGCCACTGCGAGCGCCGCTGCTACCCGGCCGGTCCTGGGTGCCGCCGATCGCATCGGCGACCCGCGGCTGGCGGCGCGCCTGCGACGCGAGATCGAAGGCGAGGTGTTTTTCGACGCGGCGTCCCGCGGTCGCTACAGCACCGACGCCTCCATCTACCAGGTCGAGCCCGTGGGGGTCGTCGTCGCCCGGACGCCCGAGGACATCGCCCGTACGATCGCCATCGCGCGCGATGAGGGGGTGCCGGTGCTGCCGCGCGGCGGGGGCACGTCGCAGATCGGCCAGACCGTCGGGCACGCCCTCGTCATTGACACCAGCAAATTCCTGAACCGGGTTCTGGCGCTCGACGCCGAGGGGCGGCGCGTGACCGTGCAGCCCGGGCTAGTGCTCGACCAGCTCAACCGGCGTCTCAAGTCCGCCGGGCTCTTCTTCCCCGTCGACGTCTCGACCGCGAACCGCGCGACCCTCGGCGGGATGGCCGGCAACAACAGCTGCGGCTCGCGCTCGATCCGTTACGGCAACATGGTGCACAACGTGCGCGCGATCGAGGCGGTGCTCGCCGACGGCACGGTCGCGCGCTTCGCCGACACCGCGGAGGGCCCGCCTCGCTACGTCGCGCTCGCGCACCGCCTGCGCGCCATCGCCGCGCGCGAGGCCGACGAGGTCGAACGGCGTTTCCCGAAGCTCCTGCGCCGCGTCGGCGGCTACAACCTCGACGAGCTGATCAAGCCCGAGCCGAACCTCGCCCGCTTCCTCGTGGGGAGCGAAGGCACGCTCGCGTTCTTCACGGCCCTCGAGCTCGAGCTGCAGCCCATTCCGCCCCATCGCGTGCTCGGCGTGTGCCACTTCCCGACCTTTTATCAGGCAATGGATGCGACCCGGCACATCGTGAAGCTCGGCCCGTCGGCGGTCGAGCTCGTCGACCGCACGATGATCGACCTCTCGCGCGAGATCGCGATGTTCCGCGCGACCGTCGACAAGTGCGTCCGGGGCGAGCCGCAGGCGCTGCTCCTCGTCGAGTTCGCGGGCGAAGACCACGCCGAGCAGCTGAAAAGCCTGCGCGCGCTCGGCGACCTCATGGGCACGCTCGGCTTCCCGGGCGGCGTCGTCGAGGCCGTGGAGCCGGCCTTCCAGGCCGCCATCTGGGAGGTCCGCAAGGCGGGGCTCAACATCATGATGTCGATGAAGGGCGACGGAAAACCGGTCTCCTTCATCGAGGACTGCGCGGTGCGGCTCGAGGACCTCGCCGACTACACGGACCGTCTCACGCGCATCTTCGAGAAGCACGGCACGACGGGCACCTGGTACGCCCACGCCTCGGTCGGCTGCCTGCACGTGCGCCCCGTGCTCAACATGAAGACCGAGGACGGCGCGCGGCGCATGCGCGCGATCATGGAGGAGGCGCTCGCGATCGTGCGCGAGTACAAGGGCTCGCACTCCGGCGAGCACGGCGACGGGCTCGCGCGCTCGGAGTTCCACGAACCGATGTTCGGGTCGCGCCTCGTGCGCGCGTTCGAGGAGGTGAAGGACACGTTCGACCCGCACGGCGTGTTCAACCCGGGCAAGATCGTGCGCGCCCCGCGCTTCGACGACCGCGCGCTCTTTCGCTACAAGCCGGGCTATGGCGTCGCGCCGTTCGACACCGCGCTCGACTGGTCGGCGTGGGGCGGTCTCGGTGGCGCGGTCGAGATGTGCAACAACAACGGCGCGTGCCGCAAAGCCGATCCCGGCGTCATGTGCCCGTCGTACCGCGCGACCCACGACGAGCAGCATCTGACGCGCGGGCGCGCCAACACCCTGCGACTCGCGCTCTCCGGCCAGCTCGGCCCGGATGCGTTCACGTCCGAGGAGATGTACCGCACGCTCGATCTCTGTGTCTCGTGCAAGGGCTGCAGGCGCGAGTGCCCGACCGGGGTGGACATGGCGCGCATGAAGATCGAGTTCCTGCATCACTGGCGGCGCGACCACCCGCCCGGTCTCCGGGAGCGGCTCGTTGCCTACCTGCCGCGTTACGCGCCGTGGGCGCGGTTCGCGGCGCCGCTCCTGAATCTCCGCGACCGCCTGCCGGGCCTCCCCGCGCTCGGCGAACGGCTGCTCGGTTTCAGCCGCCGGCGCCCCCTGCCGCGCTGGCGCTTCGACGCGTTCAAGGAGCCGGTCGAGCATCTGACGGCCGATCGCGAGGTGGTCCTGTTCGCCGACACGTTCAACCGCTGGTTCGAGCGCGAGAACCTCGACGACGCCGTGGCCGTGCTGCGCGCCGGAGGCTACGCCGTGCGCTTCCCCCGCCCCGCCGACGGCGGGCGCCCGCTCTGCTGCGGGCGCACGTTCCTGTCCGTGGGCCTCGTCGAGGAGGCGCGCGCCGAGGCGCGCCGGCTCCTCAGCGCACTCGCGCCCTGGCTCGAGCGCGGGGTGCCGTTCGTCGGGCTCGAGCCGTCGTGCCTGCTCACGCTGCGCGACGAATACCTGGCGATGCTCCCCGGCGCCGAGACCGAGTCCCTGGCGCGCCAGGCGATGCTGTTCGAGGAGTTTCTGGCCGCCGAGCACAAGGCCGGCCGCCTGCGGCTTCCGCTCCAGCCGCTCCCGCGGCGCGCGCTGCTCCACGGTCACTGCCACCAGAAGGCGTTCGGCGCGATGGGCGCCGTGCAACAGGCGCTCGGCCTGATTCCGGATCTCGAGGTACAGGCCATCGAATCGAGCTGCTGCGGCATGGCCGGCGCCTTCGGTTATGACGCCGGGCACTACGACGTCTCGATGCGCATGGGCGAGGCCGCGCTCCTGCCCGCCGTACGCGCGGCCGGCAAGGAGACGATCCTCGTCGCCGACGGCACGAGCTGCCGCCAGCAGATCCGCGACGGCGCGGCCCGCGACGCTCGCCACGTCGCGCGCGTGCTCGCCGCGGCCCTGAGCGAGAACACGAAAGAGGGATCGTGACATGAGCGAGACGGCACCGGCCCGGCCCATCCACCGCACGCCGCTCCATGACGAGGTCGCGCGCCGCATTCGCGACCTCATTGTCGAGGGCGAGCTCGCGCCCGGGGCGCGCGTCCCCGAGCGCGAGCTGTGCGAGCGCTTCGGCATCTCGCGCACGCCGCTGCGCGAGGCGCTGAAGATCCTGGCCTCGGAGGGGCTCGTCGATCTGCAGCACCATCGCGGCGCGGTGATCTCCCAGCTCACGTCCGAATCCGTCGACGAGATGTTCCAGGTGATGGAGGCGCTCGAGGCCCTCGCGGGCGAGCTCGCCTGCACCCACGCGACCGACGGCGACATCGCCGCCATCAGCGCGCTGCACGAGCAGATGCTGAGCCACCATGCGCGGCGCGACCTGTCCGAGTACTTCAAGATCAACCAGCGGATCCACGAGGCGATCGTGAACGCCGCCGGCAACGCGCTCCTCGCGCAGATCTACCGCAGCCTCAACATGCGCCTGCGCCGCGCGCGCTACATGGCGAACCTGTCGCCGCCGCGCTGGGACCAGGCGGTCGCCGAGCACGAGCATATCCTCGCCGCGCTCGCCGCGCGCGACGGGGCGCGCCTCGCGCGGCTGCTCAAGGAGCACCTCCAGCACAAGGCCGACGTGGTGAAGGCGGTCCTGCTCGGCGACCGCTAGGCGAGACCGGCCGGGGGTAGAATAGGCGCATGGCCGACCCCTTCGACTTCGAGAAGCCCGACCGCTACGCGGTGATGGGAAACCCCGTCGCCCACAGCAAGTCGCCGCTCATCCACCAGCAGTTCGCGCGCCAGTTCCGCCACGCGATCGAGTACATCGCGATCCAGGTGGACCCCGGCGGCTTCCCCCAGGCGGTGGACCAGTTTCGCGCGGGCGGCGGCAAGGGCCTCAACGTCACCCTGCCCTACAAGCTCGAGGCCTTTCGCCTCGCGGATCATCTGAGCGACCGCGCGAAGCAGGCCGGTGCGGTGAACACGCTGAGGTTCGAGCCCGACGGGCGGCTCTTCGGCGACAACACCGACGGCACCGGCCTCGTGCACGACATCCAGCACAACCTCGGCGTGGCGCTCAAGGGACGGCGCGTGCTCATCCTCGGGGCGGGCGGCGCCGTGCGCGGTGTGCTCGGCCCGATCCTGAAGCACCACCCTGCCAACGTCATGATCGCGAACCGCACCGTGTCGAAGGCGCGCGACATTGCCGAGGCCTTCGCCGCCCACGGTCAGGTCGAGGCCTGCGGCTTCGACGCCCTCAAGGGAAAGCACTTCGACGTCGTCATCAACGGCACGAGCGCGAGCCTGAAGGGCGAGGTCCCGGCCCTGCCCGAGACGCTCTTCGCGCGCGGCGCGCTTGCCTACGACATGATGTACGGCGACAAGCCGACGGCGTTCATGGACTGGGCGGTGCTGCACGGCGCGGAGAAGGTGGTCGACGGCCTCGGCATGCTCGTCGAGCAGGCCGCCGAGTCGTACTTCGTGTGGCGCGGCGTGCGGCCGAAGACGGCGCCGGTGATCGAAGGGCTGCGCCGCGGTTCACTCTGATCTTAATGAACAAAGTGGGACCGGATTTTTGGCTTGACCAGGGGAGGCCAAGTCCCTGACTATTAGCTCGGTTTAACCACGCCCCCAGTTTCAGATAACAACCGCCAAATCAGCAACTTATGGAGAAGACGCGCAACGTTGCACGACGGTTCGGAAAAAACGAACGGGCCGTAATCTTTAAAGGCGATTGTCTAGACTTTCTCGGAACGATTGCCGACGAGACGGTACAACTCGTCGTCACATCTCCTCCGTACAACATCGGTAAGAAATACGAAAAGAAACTAAAGCTCGAACAGTACATTGAGCAGCAGGCCGCTGTTATACGCGAGTCCGCTCGCGTACTGAAAAGGACAGGAAGCATTTGTTGGCAGGTTGGGAATTATGTCGACAATGGGTCGATCATCCCCCTCGATACGATCCTATATCCGCTCTTCACACAAAACGGGCTCAAAATGCGCAACCGCATCGTTTGGCATTTCGAGCACGGGCTTCACTGTACGAAGCGCTTCTCGGGGCGGTACGAGACAATTATTTGGTTCACAAAGTCAGATGACTATGTCTTCGATCTAGACGCTGTTCGTGTACCCCAGAAGTACCCGGGAAAGAAACATTTCAAAGGCCCTCGAGCGGGACAGTATTCGTGCAACCCGCTGGGAAAGAATCCCGGTGATGTCTGGGTGTTTCCAAATGTTAAGAACAACCACGTCGAGAAAACGGAGCATCCATGTCAGTTCCCTATCGAGCTCGTTGCGCGCCTGATCCTCTCGATGACGAGACGAAACGATTGGGTTCTCGATCCTTTTCTCGGCGTAGGTACAAGCGTTGTAGCAGCAGTCCTGCACGGACGACGCGGTGCAGGATCTGAGATTTCAACCGATTACGTGCGAATTGCGGACGAACGCGTCCGTCAGGCGTATAAGGGATCGCTTCGTTACCGGCCCATGCATCGCCCCGTCTATGACCCGAAGGATGCTGGTCACAGCCTTACGCAAAATCCTTGGGACAAACTCGAGTACAAGAAGAAGCAGCTAGCGCTATTAGAAACCTCTGCGCGCTATGAAGTAGAGGAACAATGCGAATAGTCGAGTCGTATTCCCACCTGAATGGCGAAGAGTACTTAATCGTTCATCATCCAAAGGTCTACAAAGAGATAAAGCAGGTTATAGCGGCAGTAGATGCATCGGCTTGCCTGGTTAAGGAGAGCAAGGAAAAGACGATGCACGGAAAGAGACTTTACGGCCCGAAAAGGCTGAATAACGAGTTCGCCAAGCTGTTTCGCGCTAAGGGTTGGGCGGAATCGCGTTACCACTACTACGTAACAACGAAGCGCGATTATCTTCAAGAGATGATTACGCTTTCACCGAAAGAACAGAAAGCGTTTCTTATAAGCAAAGGAATCAAAGAACCTATCAAGTCCTACAAACAAACAGACTTTGTAAAGGACAAGATCGCGATCGAAGTTCAGTTCGGAAAATATGCTTTTGTCGCTTTTGATCTGTTTGTTAAACATTTGCTGTTCTATTCTGGGGGCATCATAAACGTCGGTGTCGAAGTTCTTCCGGTGAAAGCGATGGCCAGTGACCCAAAAGGGGGCCGATTGATGTCCACTGGCATCGCCTACTACGAAGGAGAGGTGTACAACATACTCAGGCATGGCCGAAATAGCCCGCCCGTGCCGTTGCTGATCTTGGGTATCGCTCCTTAATAACTTAATCTTCGGTCACTACTTCAAATAGTCGTTCTTGAGCTTCACGTAGTGGCGCGCCGACTGTTCGAACCAGGCGCGCTCGGCGTCGGTCAGCTCGCGCGCCTTCTTGGCCGGGCGGCCGATCCAGAGGTAGCCGCCTTCGAGCTCCTTCCCTTCCGTCACGAGGCTGCCGGCCCCCAGAAACACGCCGGAGCGCAGCACGGCGCCGTCGAGGACGATCGAGCCCATGCCGATCAGGCAGCCGGACTCGATGGTGCAGGCGTGGAGGATGCAGTTGTGGCCGACCGTGACGTCCTCGCCGACGATCGTCGCGCGGCCCTCGGGGAGCTCGCGGTTCGGCGCCGTCACGTGGATCACCGTGCCGTCCTGGATGTTGGTGCGCGCGCCGATGCGGATTCGGTTCACGTCGCCCCGGATCGACGACATCGGCCACACGGAGACGTCGTCGCCGAGCACCACGTCGCCGATGACGACGGACTCCGGCGCGATGTACACGTTCGCACCGAGGTTGGGTTCGATTCCTTTGTAGGTTCGGGTCGGCATCGCGTGTCCTGAGTCGGAGGTT
Organism: Sulfurifustis variabilis; assembly: GCF_002355415.1. Lineage (GTDB taxonomy): Bacteria > Pseudomonadota > Gammaproteobacteria > Acidiferrobacterales > Sulfurifustaceae > Sulfurifustis > Sulfurifustis variabilis. The sequence goes on from NZ_AP014936.1 coordinate 140,372, forward strand.
CGCACAACACAGTAGCTCCCTCTCCCCCACGTGTGGGGGAGAGGGCGGGGTGAGGGGGCGCCTGAAACAGCGCCATTCTTCGCGAGGCCCCTCACCCCTTCCCTCTCCCCGCAAGCGGGGAGAGGGGGTCGAAAATGCGCGACGAACTCTATAGCTCGCGGCTCTAGCGCATCGTCACGAACTCTTCCGCGCTCGTCGGGTGGATCGCCACGGTGTTGTCGAAGTCGCTCTTCGTCGCGCCCATCTTCACCGCGACCGCGAAGCCCTGGATGATCTCGTCGGCAAAGAGCCCGATCACGTGGCAGCCGACGATCTTCTCCCGCTCGCCGATCGTGACGAGCTTCATCACGGTCGGCACGCGGCGGCGCGTGAGGGCATGGTACATCGGCGTGAAACGCGTCTGGTAGACCTTCACGCCCGCCTCGCCGTAAAGCTCGCGCGCCTCCTCTTCGGTCATGCCGACGGTGCCGATCGGCGGATGCGAGAAGACCACGGTGGGCACGTTGGCGTAGTCGAGGCGCGACTCGGGCTTGCCGCCGAACACGCGATCGGCGAGGCGGCGGCCGGCGGCGATCGCGACCGGCGTGAGCGGGAGGCGGCCGGTCACGTCGCCGACGGCATAGACGTTCGGCACATTGGTGTTCTGGTAGCCATCGACCACGATCTCGCCCCGCTCGTTCGTGCGCACGCCGGTCCCCTCGAGGTTCAACCCCTCGGTGTTCGGTTTCCGACCGGTCGCCCAGATCACCGTGTCGTAGCCGGTCACCCGCTCGCCGCTGCCGATGCAGAGCGCGAGCGCGTCGCCGTCGCGCTCGACGCCTTGCAGCCGCACGGAAGTCAGAATGCTGATCCCGTGCTTCTGCATCTCCTCCATGAGCGTGTCGCGCAGGCTGGCATCGAAGCGCGTGAGCAGCGTCTCGCCTCTCAACAGGAGCGAGACCTCCGAACCCAGGCTGTCGAGCAGCCCGGCGAGCTCGACCGCGATGTAGCCGCCGCCGATCACGACGACCCGCCGCGGCTGCCGTGTCAGCTCGAAGAAACCGTCGCTCGTGATGCCGAGCTCGGCGCCCGCGACGTCGGGGACCTCCGGGCGCGACCCGGTCGCGATCAGCACGTGGTTCCCTTCGAGCCGCTCGCCATTCACCTCCACGGTGTGCGCATCGACGAAACGCGCCGTGCCCGCGATCTCGGTGACGCCCGAGGCGTCGAGGCCCCGGTGATAGATGCCGTTCAGCCGTTCGAGGTACGCCTCGCGCGCCGCGCGCAGCCTTGCCCAGTCGAATCCCTTCGCCTCGACGTCGAAGCCGTAGTCGCGCGCGTCCTCGATCGTCTCGGCGACCGAGGCCGCGTGCCACATGACCTTCTTCGGCACGCAGCCGCGGTTCACGCAGGTGCCGCCGATGCGGTCCCTCTCGATCAGCGCGACCTTCGCGCCGTGCCCGGCCGCGCGCCGGGCGGTGGCGATGCCGCCGCTGCCGCCGCCGATCACGACGAGGTCGAACCGGCGGCCCACTCAGCCGCTCCACGACAGCGGCGGCTCATCGAGCGCCGCGAGCTGCTCGCGCAGGGTGAGGATCAGGTCCTGCCAGTGCCGGCCGGTCGCGAACCAGGGAAAGCTGCGCGGGAATGCGGGGTCGTCCCAGCGCGCCGCGATCCAGGCGTTGTAGTGCAGGAGCCGGAGCGTGCGCAGCGGCTCGACGAGCGCGAGCTCGGCGGAATCGAACGAGGCGAACTGCGTGTAGCCCGACAGGATGTCCTCCAGCTGGCGCTCGCGCTCCGCGCGTTCGCCCGACAGCAGCATCCACAAATCTTGCACGCGCGGGCCCATGAGGCAATCGTCGAGGTCGACGAGGATCGGGCCCTGCGCGCCCCAGAGCACGTTGCCGAGGTGCAGGTCGCCGTGCAGCCGGATGGTCGGCGCGGCGTCGGGAGGATAGGCGTCGCGCAGGCGATCGAGGACGAGGCGCGTGATCGCCGCGAACGAGTCGCGCAGCTCGTCGGGCAGGAGCGCGCAGCCCGCGAGGCGCTGGACGGCGGCCTCGCCGTAGTTCGCCGCCGTCAGCGTGATGCGATGGCGGAACCGCGTGGCGCGTCCGACCGCGTGCAGCCGCCCTACGTAGCGCCCGAGCACGCGAAAGTCGTCGGCGGTGTTGAGCTCGGCCATGCGCGCCGGGCGCCAGGCGAAGAGCGCGAAGCGAAAACCGCGGTACTCGTGGAGCGTGCGGCCGGCGTGGGTGAGCGGCGGGACCACCGGAATCTCGTGCTCGGCGAGCTCGTGCGTGAAGGCGTGCTCCTCGAGGATCGCCTCGTCGGACCAGCGCGCCGGCCGGTAGAACTTGGCGACCTGAAACCCGTCCGCCTCGGTATCCACCCGATAGACGCGGTTCTCGTAGCTGTTCAGCGCGAGCAGCGCGCCCGTGCAGCGCACGCCCGTGGTCTCCACGGCCTCGAGGATGGTCTCGGGGGTCAGGTCGTCGTAGGGGTGGCTCGTCTGCATCGCGTCTCGCCGGCGTGCTAAATTAGCGGCCTTCCCAGGATCACCCGATTCCCCGACATGGATATGCCGCTGCCCAATCCGCTGCTCGATTTTGCCGAACCCGGCCGCGCCGGCCTGCCGCCCTTCGCCGCGATCCGCCCGGAGCACATCGCTCCCGCGCTCGATTATATCCTCGCGGACAACCGCAAACGCCGCGACGCGCTCCTCGCGGCCACCCGCGACTACAGCTGGGACAACCTCGCCGGCCCCATGGAGGATCTCCAGGAGCGCCTGCAGCGTGTGTGGGGGCCCGTGTCGCACCTCAACGCCGTGGTGAACAGCGAGCCGCTGCGCGCCGCGTACAACGCCGGCGTGCCGCGGATCGCGGAGTATTCCGCGGAGATCGCGCAGGACGAGCGGCTCTACGCCGCTTACAAGGCCATCGCCGCCCGGGCCGACTACGCGAGCCTCTCGCCCGCGCAGAAGAAGATCATCGAGAACACGCTGCGGGACTTTCGCCTCGGCGGGGCCGAGCTGCCGCCCGACAGGAAGGCGCGCTTCAAGGAGATCCAGAAGGAGCTTTCGACGCTCGCCGCCGGGTACTCCGAGAACGTGCTCGACGCCACCCAGGCGTGGGAGCTCGTGCTCACCGATTCGGCCGACGTCGCGGGCCTGCCGCCGAGCGCGCTCGCCATGGCGAGGCAGACGGCCGAGCGCGAGGGCAAGAAGGGCTGGAAGTTCACGCTCGAGGCGCCGTCGTACATCGCGTTCATGACGTACGCGGACCGCCGCGAGCTCCGGCAGCGGATGTACGAGGCCTTCGTCACGCGCGCGAGCGACCAGGGGCCGAACGCCGGCCGCTTCGACAACGGCGAGCTGATGGTGCGCATCGTGAAGCTGCGCAAGGAGGCCGCCGCGTTGCTCGATTACGAGAACTACGCGCAGTACGCGCTGCAGACGCGCATGGCGAAGACCGTGCCGCAGGTGCTCGATTTCCTGCACGACCTCGCGGCGAAGGCCAGGCCGGCGGCGCGGCGCGATCTGGAGATGCTGAAGGACTATGCCCGCGCCGAGCACAACGTGGAGCGGCTGGAGGCCTGGGATCTCGCGTATTACTCCGAGAAGCTGCGGCAGAGCCGCTACGCCTTCTCCCAGGAGGAGCTGCGACCCTACTTCCCGGAAACGCGCGTGGTGCCGGGGATGTTCGAGGTCGTGAAGCGGCTTTACGGGCTCGATATCCGGCCGGTACAGGGTGTCGAGACCTGGCACCCGGACGTACGCTTTTACGAGATCCGCGACGACGCGGGCGAGGTGCGCGGGCGCTTCTACGTCGACCTTTATGCGCGGCCCAACAAGCGCGGCGGCGCCTGGATGGACGACTGCCTGAGCCGCCGGCGCCGCAACGGCGACGTGCAGGTCCCGGTCGCCTACCTCACCTGCAACTTTTCGTCGCCGGTGGACGGGCGCCCGGCACTCTTCACCCACGAGGAGGTGAACACGCTGTTCCACGAGTTCGGCCACGGCCTGCATCACATGCTGACCCGCGTCGACTACCTGGGCGTCGCCGGCATCAACGGCGTCGCGTGGGACGCGGTGGAGCTGCCGTCGCAGTTCATGGAGAACTGGTGCTGGGAGCGCGAGTCGCTCGATCTCATCAGCGGGCACTACGAGACCGGCGAGAAGCTGCCCGAGGCGCTCTACCGGAAGATGCACGCGGCCCGGAACTTCCAGTCGGGCATGCAGTTCGTGCGCCAGCTCGAGTTCGCGCTCTTCGACATGCGGCTGCACAGCGATTACGACCCGGACGGTTCCAAGTCGGTGCAGCAGCTCCTCGACGAGGTGCGGGAGGAGGTGGCCGTCGTCGTCCCGCCCGCGTTCAACCGATTCCAGAACAGCTTCAGCCACATTTTCGCGGGCGGCTACGCCGCCGGCTACTACAGCTACAAGTGGGCCGAGGTCCTGTCGGCGGACGCCTTCAGCAAGTTCGAGGAGCGGGGCGTGTTCGATTCCGGCACGGGGCGGGAATTCCTGCAGCATATCCTCGAGCAGGGCGGCACCCGCGAGCCGATGGAGCTGTTCGTGGCGTTCCGCGGTCGGGAACCCTCGATCGAACCGCTGCTGCGCCATTCGGGGCTCGCCGCCTGATGCGCGCCCGCGTCTGGCTCCTGGCGGCTGCGCTGCTGACCCCCGGTGCGGGCTTCGCCGAAAGCGTCTTCCTGACCGATCGCCTCGAGATTCCGCTGCGCGCCGACTTCACCGAGAACGCGGCGACGGTCAAGGTGCTCGAGAGCGGGACGGGTCTCGAGGTGCTCGAGCGCTACGGCAACCAGGCGCGCGTGCGCGACAAGGACGGCGCGGAGGGCTGGGTGGACGGGCGCTACCTGACCGCCCAGCCGCCGGCGCGCGAGCAGGTCCGCTCGCTCAAGACCGACCTGGACCGCACTCGCGCCCAAATCGTTCAGCTCCAGACCCAGCTCGACCGGGCCAAGGCCGCCCCGGCAGAGGCTCCGGCCGACGCGAAAAAGGTCGAGGCCGAGCTCGCCGAGACCCGGGCGGAGCTTGCCCGCACCCAGGCCGCGCTCGCGGAGGCACGGGCGCGACCGGCGCCCGCCCCCGAACCGCCCCCGGGAGTGGCCGAAACGGCGCCCCCGGGCGACGAAAGCGCCTCTCCCGTCCTTTGGGTTCTGGTCAGCTTTGCTATGCTTCTGGTGGGTTTCGTCGCCGGCATCGTCTGGGTTCGCGAGTCGATACGCCGCCGCATGGGCGGCATGTACCTGAGGGTCTGAGGCATGCACCTGCGAGCATTGCTGATCCTGCTCGCCGCGCTGGGCGCGGCCTCGGCCGCGCACGGCCAGAAGCTCTACAAGTGGGTCGACAAGGAGGGGCGCGTCTCGTACCACGACCAGCCGCCCCCCACGGACGACTACCGCGTCGAGGAGAAGCAGCTCGGCGGGCGCGCGCGCGTGGCGGTGGACAACGAGGCCATGGCGGCCGCGGCCGAGAAGAGCCCGGTCGTGCTCTACGCGGCCCCCCGCTGCGGAAGCTGCGACACCGCACGCACCTACCTGCAGAAGCGCGGCATTCCCTTCACCGAGAAGAACGTCGAGGGCGATCGCAAGCTGCAGGAAGAGCTCATCAAGCAGGCGGGCGGCCTCGCCGTCCCGACCATCACCGTCGGCTCCAAGGTCATGCGCGGGTACCTCGAGTCGCTGCTCGAGGGCGAGCTCGACCAGGCCGGGTATCCGCGCCCGGAAGAGCCCGAAAAGGCCGACGCGGCCGACGCCGCCGAAACGCAGGAGGCCGCAAAGGCCGATCAGTAACCCGGCGAGCGGTACACTCCTCCCGCCGTGAAGCTCGCCACCTGGAACGTCAACTCCATCCGCGCGCGCCTGCCCCACGTCCTGGACTGGCTGGACCGGCAGCGCCCGGATGTCGCCTGTCTGCAGGAAACCAAGGTCCCCGACGAAGAGTTCCCGAAGCTGGAGCTGCAGGCGGCCGGCTACGTCGTGCTGCACGCGGGACAGAAAGGCTACAACGGCGTGGCGACGCTCGTGCGGCATTCGGCGACCGAGGTGCTGACCGAAGCGCCGGGCCTCGATTCCGGTCAGAAGCGATTCCTTGCCGCGACGATCGCGGGCGTGCGCGTGCTGAACGTGTACGTGCCGAACGGCGAACGGGTGGGCTCCCCCAAGTACGCGTACAAGCTCGAATGGCTGGAGGCGCTGCGGGCATGGCTCGCCGGCGAGCTCGCGCGCCACGAGCGCCTCGTCATCGTCGGGGATTTCAACATCGCGCCGGAGGACCGCGACGTGTACGAGCCGAAGCTCTGGCGCAACCAGGTCCTCTTCAGCGAGCCCGAGCGCGACGCGCTGCGGAGTCTGGTCGGCCTCGGGCTCGTCGATCTCTTCCGGCGCTTCACGTCGGAAGCGGGGCACTACACCTGGTGGGATTACCGCGCGGGTGCGTTCCGGCGCAACCAGGGGCTGCGGATCGACCACATTCTCGCCAGCCCCGCGCTAGCGGCGCGGGCGAAAGCGTGCTTCATCGACCGGGAGCCGCGCGGTCGGGAGAGGCCGTCCGACCACGCGCCGGTCGTCGCCGACCTCGACACCGACTGATCAGGGCCGCGCCGGGTCTTCGTTCGCCGCCAGGTCGAAGCCGAACGTGTCCTTGAGCAGCAGTGCCACGCCTTCGAACTCGGCCCGGCTGGCCGGGAGGAGATCCTTGTCCTTCATGTTGAAGCGATCGAGAAACAGGGCGAGTTTCACCTTCGCCTCGGGGGCGAGCATCGCATTGACGATCTTCTGCTTGTCCTCCGCCGTGAAGCGGGGGCCGGCCGAAAAAGCCTGGTTCGGAACGCCCTTGCTGTGAAACAGTACGTTGGCGGCGTTCTTGCCCTTGTCCAGCTTGTTGAAGGCGGCGTCGCGCAACGCCGCGCCGACACACTTGCCCGCGATCATGTCCTCGTAGGCCTGCTTGAACGTCTTCGCCTCCCTGACGAGCGGCTGCCGCGCGGGATTGTCGAACAGCGAATACAGCGTCAGCGTCGCGAGGTTGGGAGCCGGCATGCCGCACACCGTGCGGCCGGCGAGGTTCGAGACCGACTGGATCCGGTCGTTGTCCTTCCGGGTGATGACCACGAACGCGAGCTTGCCGGGAAACTTCACCAGCGGCTCGTGCTGCAGCTTCTCGATGCGCCACGAGAGGAAGTGCGGGCCGTCGAACACGAGATCGTAGGTTCCCTTGCGCATCTCGTTCTGATACGTGAGCCAGTTGTCCGAGTGGCGGTAGACGATCTTCTTGCCGATGGCGGCGGAGAGATACTCGGCAATCGGCTGGTACACGTCGCTTTCGTCACCGCCTTCGCCCCTCGGAGGCGCCGAGAAGACGTAGTCGGCAGCGGCGGGGGCGGAAAGGGACAGCGCGGCGACGAAGAACAGACTGCGAGACCTGGCGGTGGAAAGCATGGCGCACCCTTTGTGTGAGGCTGTCTGTCCAGTCTAGACGCCATACAAAATTGGTACTGAGCGTACGGGATTTTCCGAGACGCAAATGAGAACGATTTGCATTACGGAGAGAACTCCGGATAATAGCGCCTCCCCAAGCGCACGAGCGCGAGATCAAGGAGTTCCGAAATGAAGGTCCGGTTCCTGTTGGTAGCCCTGTCCCTGCTGGGCGTGTCGCACCCCCTTTCCGCCGCCGCCGCGGAGGAAGTCGTCGTCTACTCGGCGCGCAACGAGCAGCTCATCCGCCCCCTGTTCGACGCCTACACGAAGCAGACGGGCACCGCCGTGCGCTTCATTACCGACAAGGAAGGGCCGCTGCTCGAGCGCCTGAAGGCGGAGGGCGCGAAGACACCGGCCGATATCCTCCTGACCGTCGATGCCGGCAATCTCTGGTATGCCGCCGAGCAGGGCGTGCTCGCCAGGGTCGACTCGAAGACGCTCACGGAGAATGTCCCCGCGCACCTGCGCGATCCCGAAGGGCGCTGGTACGGGCTGTCGGTCCGGGCACGGACGATCGTGTACAACCCCGGGCGCGTCCAGCGCTCGGAGCTCTCGACCTACGAAGCGCTGGGCGACCCGAAGTGGAAGGACCGGCTGTGCCTGCGCACGTCGAAGAAGGTCTATAACCAGTCGCTGGTGGCGATGATGATCGCGCGCATGGGCGAAGCGAAGACGGAGGAGATCGTGCGCGCATGGGTGGCCAATCTGGCGGCGTCGCCGATGTCCGACGACACGAAGGTGCTGGAGGCGATCGCCGCCGGTCAGTGCGACGTGGGCATCGTCAACACGTACTACTTCGGCCGCCTGATGAAAAAGAAGCCGGCGCTCCCGCTCGCGATCTACTGGCCGAACCAGAACGATCGCGGCGTGCACGTGAACGTCTCGGGTGCCGGCGTCACGGCGCACGCGAAGCACCGCGACGCCGCGATCCGGCTCATCGAGTGGCTGTCGTCGGAGAAGGCCCAGAACCTCTTCGCCGACGAGAACATGGAGTATCCGGCCAACCCGCGCGTGAAGCCCCATCCGGACGTCGCGGCCTGGGGCGCGTTCAAGCAGGACACGATCAACGTCTCCGAAGCCGGCCGCCTTCAGGCCGCAGCCGTGAAGCTCATGGACCGGGCGGGTTACCGGTAACGGGCGGTACCGAGGATGAGCGCCCTATCCGCGGGCAACGAACGGCCCGGGGTCGAGAGCGGGATCTCGGCCTGGCTGAACGTCAACGTACGGCTGTGGCAGCTCGCGAGCCTCGCGGTGGCGCTCACCGTGGCCGCGCCGATCCTCGTGGTTGCCGCCGCCTGGTTGCAGCCCGCCGGCGACGTGTGGGCGCACCTCGCCGAGACCGTCCTGCCCGATCTGCTGCTGAACACCGTGGTGCTCGTCGTCGGTGTCGGCATCGGCGTGTTCGCCGTCGGCGTGGGTCTGGCATGGCTGACGGCGATGTGCGAGTTCCCGGGGCGTCGCTTCTTCGACTGGGCGCTGATGCTGCCTCTCGCGATGCCGGCCTACGTGCTCGCGTTCGTGCTGGTCGGATTGCTCGATTTCAGCGGCCCGGTCCAAACCGTGCTTCGGGCCGCGTTCGGGCCGGGGGAATGGCTGCCGCCGATCCGCTCGAGCGGCGGGGTCGTGCTGGTCATGACGCTCGCCTTCTACCCCTACGTGTACATGCTGGCGCGCGCCGCCTTTCTTTCGCAGGGGCGCAGTCTCTTCGAGACGGCGCGTCTGCTCGGGCTCTCGCCGTGGGCGGCCTTCCTGCGGGTCGCGGTTCCCATGGCGCGGCCGGCGATCGCGGCCGGCGTCGCCCTGGCGCTGATGGAGGCCCTCGCGGATTTCGGCGCGGTGTCGATCTTCAACTACGACACGTTCACGACCGCGATCTACAAGGCGTGGCTCGGGCTTTTCAGTCTCGAGGCCGCGGCCCAGCTCGCCTCCCTGCTCCTGCTTTTCGTCGCCGTCGCGCTCGTGACCGAGCGCGCCATGCGGGGGCGGGCGCGCTATCACCTGGGGCTCAAGCGGGGCCGCGACGGGCGCTACCGGCTCGGAGGCCTGGCGGCCGCGGGGGCGTCGGCGGTATCGGCCGTCGTCCTGCTCGCGGCGTTCGTCATACCGGTTTTCCAGCTCGTGCTCTGGACGGTCGAGGTGGCGGGCGAGTCCTTCGACGGGCGCTACCTGCGATTTCTGGCGAACACGCTCCTCCTGGGTGCGACCGCCGCCCTGGTCACCACGTTCTGCGCGCTCCTGCTGGCCTACACGTATCGCCTCAAACCGGACCGGTTCGTGCGCGCCATGGTGCGCTTCGCGACCCTGGGGTACGCGCTGCCCGGCTCCGTGCTCGCGGTCGGCATCATGGTGTCGTTCGTGTGGCTCGACGCACGCCTGGCCGCCTTCCTCGGCGAGGGGATGGCGGGCCCCGTGCTGGCCGGGAGCCTCCTCGCCCTGATTCTCGCCTACGGCGTGCGCTTCATGGCGGTGGCGCACGGCCCGATCGACAGCAGCTTCGAGCGCATCAAGCCGTCGCTGTGGCAGGCGGCGCGCAGCCTCGGCGCCAGCAATCTCGAGATCCTCTGGCGCATCTCCATCCCCATGCTGCGCGCGGGGCTCCTGACGGCGGGCCTGCTCGTCTTCGTGGAGGTCATGAAGGAAATGCCGGCGACCCTGCTGCTGCGCCCGTTCGGCTGGGACACGCTCGCGACGCGCATCTTCGAGTGGACGTCCGAAGGCCAGTGGGAGCAGGCGGCCCTTCCCGCGGTGACGCTCGTCGCCGTCGGGCTCATTCCGGTCGTGATGCTCGTGCGCCGTTCGGCGCGCATGCACTGACGCAGGCTTCCGGCGTCGTTGCGGCTGCGCTATAGTGGCCGCCCGACGAACGCCCTGTGGGAGAGACCCGCTTCATCGCGGGCGCCGAAGGCGCAACCCGCCCGGAATCGCTCAGGCAGAAGGACCGCAGGCGCAAGCACACGTCGACTCTGGAGAGCGGCCGGTTCCAGCCGGCCCACCGAAGGGGCTTAAAGACTCTCAGGTCACCGGACAGAGGGGCGATGGCGTAAGCCATCGCCCTTTTATCTTTTCTGTTACCGGAAACGTCGACAAACCGAGGACTTCAGTGTCAAGTGCAAAGTGATAAGTGACTAGTTGAGGAGCGCGTTTCGCGCGCACCTGAACGTGGCACTCAGCACTTATCACTTATCACTGGTTTTATTCCCATGGCCAACCGAACGCCGTTGTACGAAACGCACCTGAAGAGCGGTGCGAAGATGGTCGATTTCAGCGGCTGGGACATGCCGCTGCATTACGGCTCCCAGCTCGAGGAGCACCACCAGGTCCGTCGCGACGCCGGCATGTTCGACGTCTCGCACATGAACGTCGTCGACCTCAAGGGCGGCGAGACGCGCGACTTCCTGCGCCTGCTGCTCGCGAACAACGTCGAGAAGCTCAAGACGCGGGGCAAGGCGCTCTACAGCTGCATGCTCAACAGCCAGGGCGGCGTCATCGACGACGTCATCGTGTACTACCTCGACGAGACGTGGTTTCGCATGGTCGCGAACGCGGGGACGCGCGAGAAGGACCTCGCCTGGATCAACAGCGCGGCGCAGCAGTTCGGCGGCGTGGAGGTGACCGAGCGCCCGGACCTGGCCATGATCGCCGTGCAGGGCCCGAACGCGCGCGAGAAGGTGTACGCGGCGCTCGGCGAGTCGCTGCGATCGGCGACGGCCGATCTCAAGCCGTTCGTGGCGACGACCGTCGGCGAGCTCTTCGTCGCGACCACCGGCTATACCGGCGAGGACGGTTTCGAGATCATCCTCCCGGCGAAGGCCGCGCCGTTCACCTGGCAGATGCTGGCCGAGGCGGGCGTGAAACCCATCGGCCTCGGCGCGCGCGATACGCTGCGGCTCGAGGCCGGGATGAATCTCTACGGCGCGGACATGGACGAGACGACGACTCCGCTCGAATCGGGGCTCGCGTGGACGGTGGCGCTCGAACCGTCGACGCGCAAGTTCATCGGCCGCGAGGCGCTCGAAAAGCAGAAGGCCGCGGGCATTCCGCGCGGCCTCGTCGGGCTCGTGCTCGAGGACAAGGGCGTGCTGCGCGGGCACCAGAAGGTGCTGTGCGAGGGCTACGGCATGGGCGAGATCACCAGCGGCAGTTTTTCTCCCACGCTCGGTCTCTCGATCGCGCTCGCGCGCGTGCCCGCGTCCGTGCCGACGGGCGCGCGGGCGCAGGTCGACATCCGCGGTAAAATGGCGAACGCCCGCGTCGTCAAATATCCCTTCGTCCGCCACGGCAAGAGCTGCCTTTCCTAAAGGACCTCTCTCATGAGCAAGACACCGAGCAACCTCAAGTACACCAAGTCCCACGAATGGGTGCGCCGCGAGCCGGACGGCACCGTGACGGTCGGCATCACCGACCACGCGCAGGACCTGATGGGCGACATGGTCTACGTCGAGCTCCCCCAGGTCGGGCGCAAGGTCGCGGCCGGGAAGGAGTGCGCGGTCGTCGAGTCGGTGAAGGCCGCTTCCGACGTCTACGCCCCGGTCGAAGGCGAAGTCACCGCGGTCAACGAGGCCCTCGCGGGCGCGCCGGAGACCGTCAACAAGGATCCCTACGGCTCCGGCTGGATGTTCCGCCTGCGTCCGGCTAACGCCGCGTCGGTGGACGCCCTGCTCGACGCCGCGGCCTACGACGCTTTGGTCGCGTCAGAGAAGCACTGACGCGAATGCTGAATGCTTAATGTCGAATGTTGAATTAAAGAGCGCGCTTAGCGCGCACCTCGATTAAGCATTCAAAATTCAACATTCAAGATTTTTTCCAGGACCGATATGCCGTTCAATCCGCATACCGACGCCGACATCGAGGCGATGCTCGCCGCCATCGGGGTGGGCAGCATCGACAAGCTGTTCGACGAGATTCCCGAGAAGCTGCGCGCGGGCAGGCTCGCACGAGTCCCCGAAAGCCTGAACGAGATGCAGGTCGCGCGCCTGATGCAGGAGCGCGCGAGCCAGGACGGCTTCTACCTCAACTTCATCGGCGCGGGCGCGTACGAGCACCACATCCCGGCCGCCGTGTGGGAGATCACCACGCGCGGCGAGTTCTACAGCGCCTACACGCCGTACCAGGCGGAGGCGTCGCAGGGGACCCTCCAGCTCCTCTACGAGTACCAGACGATGATCGCGAGCCTGACCGGCATGGACGTCGCGAACGCCTCGCTCTACGAAGGGGCGTCGGCGCTCGCCGAGGCGGTGCTCATGGCGGTGCGCGCCCACAAGAGCGCGCGCCGCATCCTCGTGCCGAGGACCGTGCACCCGATCTATCGCCAGGTGGTGCAGGCGATCGTGAAGAACCAGGGAATCGAGCTCGTCGAGGTGCCCTACGACCCGGAGGGCGGCCATACGCCGGAGAGCGCGCTTCCCGCCGGCGACTGCGCCGCGCTCGTCGTCCCGCAGCCGAACTTCTTCGGCGTGCTCGAGGACGTGGACGCGCTGACCGACGCGGCGCATGCGCGCGGCATGATCGTGATCGGCCTGGTCAATCCGACCTCGCTCGCGCTGCTCAAGCCGCCCGGTCAGTGGGGCACGAAAGGCGCGGACATCGCGGTCGGCGAGGGTCAGCCGCTCGGCGCGCCGCTGTCCTCGGGCGGGCCGTACTTCGGTTTCATGTGCTGCAAGGAGGCGCTCGTGCGCCAGATGCCGGGTCGCATCGTGGGTCGCACGGTGGACAGGGACGGCAGGCGCGGATTCACGCTGACGCTCCAGGCGCGCGAGCAGCACATCCGCCGCTCCAAGGCCACGTCGAACATCTGCACCAACCAGGGCCTGGTCGTCACCGCCGCGACCATTTATATGAGTCTGCTCGGGCCGGACGGGCTCGAGCGCGTCGCCGCGGCCTGCCACGCGAACACCCGGGCGCTGACCGAGCGGCTCACCGCCATCCAGGGCGTGTCGCGCGTGTTCGACCGGCCGGTGTTCCACGAAGTCGTGCTCCGGCTCGACGCCCCGGTGGGCGACACGCTGCGCGCGCTCGAAGCGCAGGGGATTCTCGGCGGCTACGATCTCACGGGCTACTACCCGGAGCTCGGCCCGGCGGTGCTCGCCTGCGCAACCGAAACCCGCACGGCGCAGGACATCGAGCAGTACGCGTTCCATCTGGAGCGCATCGTGAGCAAGCGGCGACTGGATCCGCCGTGCGCGGTGAAGGTCAGCACCACCTGAACGCAACACGGAGGCGCGTCATGGCAAACGTTCTGTTCAAAGGGACCCCCGCCCACACCAGCGGCGAGCTGCCGAAGGTCGGCAGCCGAGCGCCGGACTTCAAGCTCACCGCCGGGGATCTGTCGGATGTCACGCTTGCGAACTTCAAGGGCAAGAAGAAGATCCTGAGCATCGCGCATTCCCTCGATACGGGGACCTGCGCGGCCGCCACCAAGCGCTTCAACGAGTTTGCGAAGAATCACCCCGATGTAGTCGTGCTGATCGTGACCGCCGACCTGCCGTTCGCGCAGAGCCGCTTTTGCGCCGGCGAGGGCCTGACGAACGTGGTGACGCTCTCGATGATGCGCGACCGCCACTTCGCGAAGGACTACGGGGTGCTGCTGACCGACAGCCCGATCGCCGGCCTCACGGCGCGCTCGACGCTGGTGCTCGATGAGAACGACACGGTGCTGTACACCCAGATGGGACCCGAGATCACCGACGAGCCCGACTACGACAGGGCGTTTGCCGCGCTCAAGTAACCGGCCGCGCAGCGAGGATTGCCATGGCGAACATCACGCACCGCGGGCACCCCGTTCACACGATCGGCGAACTGCCGGCCGTCGGCAGCCGGGCGCCGGATTTCCGGCTAACCGACGCGAATCTGAACGACGTGACGCTCGCCGATTTCCGCGGCAAGAAAAAGCTGCTCAACATCTTTCCCAGCATCGACACCCCGACCTGCGCGATGTCGACGCGAAAGTTCAATGAGTACGCGGCCGGGCACCCGGACGCGGTGATCATCATGGTATCGGCCGATCTGCCGTTCGCGCAGCAGCACTTCTGCAGCGTCGAGAACACGCACAACGTGAGGACGCTCTCGATGATGCGCGATCGCAACTTCGCCAAGGATTACGGCGTCCTGCTGCTCGACGGCCTGTATCGGGGTATCACCGCCCGTGCCGTCGTGGTGCTCGACGAGAACGACACGGTCGTCTACACGCAGCTGGTTCCGGAGATCAGGCAGGAGCCGGACTACGAGAAGGCGATTGCGGCCCTCAAATGACCCATTGCAGCTAACGAGAAAGGTTTCGAGCGATGTTGATCTTCGAGCAGTCCCAGCCCGGCCGCCGCAATCCCCCGCAGGCACCGCTGACCAAGGAGCCGGCGGACGATATTCCGAAGACGCTCCGGCGCACGCGGCGCCCGCTGCTTCCCGAAGTCTCCGAGATGCAGGTGGTGCGGCACTACACGCGCCTGTCGCAGAAAAACTTCTCGATCGACACGCACTTCTACCCGCTCGGCTCGTGCACGATGAAGTACAACCCGCGCGCGTGCAACACGCTCGCCATGCTGCCGCCGTTCCTCGCGCGCCATCCGCACGCGCCCGAGTCGACCGGACAGGGATTCCTCGCCTGCATGCACGAGCTGCAGGAGATGCTGAAGGACGTCACCGGCATGAAGGCGGTCTCGCTCACGCCGCTCGCCGGCGCGCAGGGCGAGTTCGCGGGCGTGGCGATGATCCGCGCCTACCACGAGTCGCGCGGCGACGCGGCCCGCACCGAGATCCTGGTGCCCGACGCCGCCCACGGCACGAACCCGGCGACCGCGACAATGTGCGGCTACACGGTGCGCGAGATCCCGACCGACGCCGAGGGGGACGTCGATCTGGAGGCGCTGAAGGCCGCGGTCGGCCCGCAGACCGCGGGTCTCATGCTCACCAACCCCTCGACGCTCGGCGTCTTCGAGCGGCGCATCACCGAGATCGCGAAGATCGTGCACGAGGCGGGCGGGCTCCTCTACTACGACGGCGCGAACCTGAACGCCATTCTCGGACGCGTGAAGCCGGGCGACATGGGCTTCGACGTGATCCACATGAACCTGCACAAGACCTTCTCGACGCCGCACGGCGGCGGGGGGCCGGGCGCGGGGCCGGTCGGCGTGTCCGGGCGGCTGGAGCCGTTCCTGCCGGTGCCGATCGTCGGGAAGCTGCAGGACAAGTACTTCTGGGAGACCGAGAAGACGCGGCCGCAGACGATCGGGCGGCTCTCCGCCAACATGGGCAACGCGGGTGTGCTGCTGCGCGCCTACGTGTACGCGCGGCTGCTCGGACGCGAAGGAATGCACCGCGTGGCCGAGTTCTCGACCCTCAACGCGAACTATCTGCTCGCCCGCCTGCGCGACGCGGGCTTCGAGCTGGCCTATCCGAAGCGCCGCGCCACCCACGAGTTCATCGTGACGCTGAAGAAGCTCAAGGACGAAACCGGCGTGTCGGCGATGGATTTTGCCAAGCGTCTCCTGGACAAAGGCTTCCACGCGCCGACGACCTATTTCCCATTGCTCGTGCCCGAGTGCTTCCTGATCGAGCCGACCGAAACCGAGGCGAAAGAAGAGCTGGACCGGTTCGTCGAGGCGATGCAGGAGATCCTGAAAGAGGCGCGCGGCGATCCGGAGCTCGTGAAAGGGGCGCCGCATAGCACGCCCGTCCGCCGACTCGACGACGTACGCGCGGCGCGCGAGCTCGACTTGACCTGGGGCGGGCGCCGGGACGCCTAGCGGCTCTCGGGCCGCCGAGCACCCGCGCGCAGGAACCCGTCGAAAAGGCCGAATAGGAGACGCCGCCGCGGCGGTGCGCCGGCTGCGCGCGCCGCGCAGCCCGGATTCCGCCCGTTCCGGTCCCTGGTCGGTGCGCGGCACGTGGGCTCTTTCCAGGGCCTGTCCGCCCCGGCTCGCCATGCTGCCCCGTTTCGCCGGCCGGGGCGCCGAAGTGGCGCCGCTATAATCACCATACGGTCATGGGACGGGTGACATGCACGGCGCTGCGCGGTTCTACGGGAAAGACTGGTTCGCCGCCCTTCTTCTCGGTTCGGCCCTCGCGGCGGCCGCCCTGACCGATTCCCACGCCCTCCGGCGACTCGAGCTGCTCGTCTACGACGCCGGCGTCCGCATGACGAGCCGGGTCCCGGGCGCGAGCGAGGACATCGTTATCGTCGCCATCGACGACCCGAGCATCGAGGAGATCGGCCCGTGGCCGTGGCCGCGGGACGTGCTGGCCGAGGCGACCGACCGGCTCGTGCGCGGGAAGGCGAAGGCGGTCGGTCTGCTGGTTCCGCTGGACGAGCCCCGGACCGACCGGGGCCTGGAGCACTTTCGCTCGCTGCGCGCCTACCTCGATGCGAACCCGCTGCCGAGGAATCTGAGGCAACGCCGGCACATTTCCCGGCTCTTGGCGGAAGCGGAATATCGGCTCGACACCGATGCACAGCTCGCCAAGGTCATGTCGCCCACCGGTCCGGTTTTTATCCCCATGGCGCTCGTGCCGGGCGTTCCGTCCGGCGATCCGGTTCCACCGCTCCCCGAACACGTGCGCCGACACCGCCTGACCAAGGTCAGCCTCAACGAGGATACCGGCGCCGCGTCCTCGGCCGCTGCCCGACTGCCGCTGGAGGTGTTCGCACGGCGCGCCCGCGGCATCGGCCATATGCCGCTCGATGGCGAAGCCGGCAAGGACGCGCGCAGTCATCGTCTGGTGCTCGAGTACGCGGGCGAGCATTACGCTTCGCTGCCGCTGTTGCTTGCGGCGCGCAGCCTGTATGTCCGTCCGGCGCGGGTGGAGATCGAGCTCGGCGACGGCGTGCGGATCGCGAAGGTCGAGATTCGCACCGACAGCGAGATGCGGATGTACCCGGGCTTCTACCCCTCGCGCGAAGGCGAGCCGGCGTTCGCCGGTTACTCCTTTCGCGACGTGCGCGCCGGTCGCGTGCCGGCAGGCGCATTCAGGAACAAGATCGTCCTTGTCGGCATGGCAACCACCGACGCGGGTCGACTGTACGCGACGCCGTTGGGGCCCATGAGCGCCCCGGAGGTTGCCGCGAACGTCGTTGCGAGCATGCTCAACCAGGACTACTACGAGCGACCGGACTGGAGCCGGTGGATCGAAGCCGCCCTGTTCGGTCTGGTCTTCCTGTATCTCGCGTTCGTCATGCCGCGCCTCGCCGGGCGGCGGGCGACGACCGTTTCGGCGACGCTCCTGGTCGCCCTGCTGCTCGCCGGACACTACCTGCTCCTCAGCGAGCGACTCTGGTTGCAGACCGCCACCCCGGCTCTGTTTCTGGTGTCGGGCCACCTGCTCCTCGCGACCCGGCGTCTGTTCGGGGCCGCCCGCGTCAAGCGGGAAGCCGACGCGGACTCGGCCCAAACGAACCGTCTGCTCGGCCTCGCGTTCCAGGGCCAGGGACAGCTCGACATGGCGCTCGACAAGTTTCGCAAGCTGCCCGCGGACGATTCCGTACTCGAGCTCTTCTATAACCTGGCGCTCGATTTCGAGCGCAAGCGCCAGTTCAGCAAGGCCGCCGGTTGCTACGACCACATCCTGCGCCGCGCCCCCGGCTTCCGCGATGCGGCCGAGCGCAAGCAGCGTGCCGCGGCGGCCGAGCGGGCCGTGATGCTGGGCCCGGTCGCGGGCAGCGGCACCATCGTGCTGGACGCCATGGAGAAGCCGCGTCTGGGTCGCTACGAAGTGGAGAAGGAGCTGGGGCGAGGCGCCATGGGAACGGTGTACCTCGGTCGCGATCCGCGCATCGGCCGGGTGGTCGCCATCAAGACCATCGCGCTTTCCCAGTTCGAGGAAGCCGAACGGCCGCAGGTGCGCGAGCGGTTCTTCCGCGAGGCGGAAGCCGCCGGGCGGCTCAACCATCCGAACATCGTCACCATCTACGACGCCGGCGAGGAGCAGGACCTCGGGTTCATCGCCATGGAACTGCTGGAAGGCAAGGACCTGACGCACTACGTGCAGCCCGGCAAGGAGCTGCCGCTCGAATGGGTCGTGGACGTGGTGACGCAGGTCGCCGATGCGCTCGACTACGCGCACCGCTGCGACGTCGTGCACCGGGACATCAAGCCCGCCAACATCATGCACGACGACGCGAAGCAGAGCGTGAAGGTCACGGATTTCGGCATCGCCCGCATCACCGATTCGAACAACACCCGGACCGGCGTCATCATGGGCAGCCCGTTCTACATGTCGCCCGAGCAGCTTGCCGGGAAACCGGTCGACGGGCGATCCGATCTCTTCTCCCTCGGCGTCACGCTGTTCGAGCTTCTGGCCGGCGTACAGCCGTTCCGCGGGGACTCCATGGCGGCCCTGATGTACCAGATCGCCAACGAGCCGCATCCGGACATCCTGGCGATCCGGCCCGCTCTCCCGCCGCGGCTGAAGAGTTTTCTCGACAAGGCGCTGAGGAAGGATCCGTCCGACCGGTTCCAGACGGGAGCCGAATTCCGCGACGCGCTGGTGGCCGGCGTCCGGGTGCGATCCGTCAGGGGTCGCGCGCGCCGGACGCCGCGATAGGATCGGGCCTGGCCCGGACCCGATGAAGCCGGAATGCCGTGGACGACGACCGCGTCAGGCGGTCGCCTTGGCCTCCGGCGCCTTCTCGGCATGCGGCACCGATCCGCACTCGAGGAAGATGCGTCGGTCGCAGCGCTCGCAGATCGAGCGGTCGAGCTTCTTGAAGATGCTCTCGATCGCATCGCCCTTGGTCGCGTAGATGTGCTCGCGACCGAAGGTGTCGGCGTAGCCGCCGCGCTTGAGGATGTGGCACGCCTCGTCCTTCACCTTGGCGAGATAAAGACCCCCGCCCTGGGCCTCGCGGCGCTTCGCCTCCTGCACCAGCATTTCCGCGCCCGCGATGTCGATGAAGTTGATCCCGTTGCCGATCACGAGCAGGTGCTTCTGCCCCGGGTTCTGCTCGGCGAAGCGCTGGAACGCGCCCTGGACGTGGTCGACCGCGCCGAAGAAGAGCGAGCCGTCCACGCGCACGATCTTGAGCTGCGGGCACTCGGGCAGCTTCGGATCGGTGACGAGATGCCGGTTGGGCGCCGCGGGATCGGGCACCCGCGAGACGATGCCCGGGCGCGAGGTACGCATGAGGTAGATCACGAGCGAGAGCATCACGCCGGCGTAGATCGCGAACTCGAGCTCGACGAACAGGGTCGCGAAGAAGGTCACGGCCAGCACCGCGGTCTCGCGCTTGCTCGTGCGAACGATGTTCGCGATGTGGTGGAAGTCGATCAGGCGCCAGGCGACGACCACCAGCACGGCCGCCATCGCGGCGGTGGGCAGATGGGCGGCCAGCGGCGCAAAGACGAGCACGATCGCGGCGAGGGCGATGGCCGCGAAGATCCCGGCGAGCGGCGTCACGGCGCCGGCGTCGTAGTTGAGGCCGGTGCGGTTGAAGGACCCGGACGAGGCGTAGCTCGAGAAGAAGCTGCCGACCATGTTGGCCAGCCCCTGGCCGATGAACTCCTGGTTGCCGTCGATCCGCTGGTGGGATTTGAGCGCGACCGAGCGCGCGATCGACACCGCCTCCATGAGGCCCAGCATGGCGACCGCGAGCGCCCCCGAGCCCAGCGCCTTGAGCGACCCGAGGGAGAAGTCGGGCAGGGAGAGCGGCGGCAGGCTGGCGGGAAACTCGCCGACGAGGGCGATGCCGTGGGTCGGCGCGCCGAGCGCCATGGCGAGCAGGCTTCCGACCACCATCGCGATCAGGAGGCCCGGCCAGCGGGGGCGGTAGATCATGAATCCGACGACCGTCGCGAGCGTGACCACCGCGATGCCCGTGACGTACGGGTTGATCTCGTGGAACTGTCGGAAGATATCCTGCCAGGTGTGCAGGAAGGACTCCCCGGCGGGAATGTGGATGCCGAGGAAGTGCTTGAGCTGGCTCGTCGCGATCAGGATCGCCGCCCCGGCCGTGAAACCGACGACGACCGAATGCGAGATGAAGTTGACGAGCGCCCCCATGCGGGCGACGCCGAGGGCGAGCTGGTACACGCCGGCGAGGAACGTGAGAGTCAGCGCCATCTGGATGAACTGCGCGCTGCCCGGCTCGGCGAACTTCGAGACGGTGGCGAAGACGACGATCGAGATGGCCGTCGTCGGTCCGGAAATCAGGTGGCGCGAGGAGCCGAAAAGTGCCGCGATGACCGGCGGGACCATCGCCGTGTAGAGGCCGTAGACCGGGGGCAGCCCGGCGATCATGGCGAAGGCGATGCCCTGCGGCAGCACGATCACCGCGCCGGTGAGCCCGGCGATCAGGTCGGCCTTGAGGGTGTCTCGCTGGACGAGGGGCCACCAGCGCAGGAACGGGAAAATCCGCGACCAGAAGACGCTGCACTGTGCCGCGGGGACGTCGAGGATCGGAGTGGTACGGGCCATCGGCGCAAAAAGCGGCATTGTACGCGGTTTTTCCCCGCCTGGTTAGGCCCGTGCTCGGCCGTTCCCTCCTCTCCTATCGGCGATGTCGACGTGCGGGGCCTTCGATACC
The DNA here is from genome assembly GCF_002355415.1 of Sulfurifustis variabilis. Taxonomy (GTDB): domain Bacteria; phylum Pseudomonadota; class Gammaproteobacteria; order Acidiferrobacterales; family Sulfurifustaceae; genus Sulfurifustis; species Sulfurifustis variabilis. Next base: position 161,364 of record NZ_AP014936.1, read on the forward strand.
GCTGAGTTCTGCGCGCGGGCCGACCGATCCGCTGCCGACGGTTCAGCCAGGCGCTTCGGCGATGCTCGCGAGCGGTTCCAGCTCGGCGAGGGCCGTCACCGGTGCCTGACAGGCACGGCCCGTGCAGACATACGCGGTCACCTCGCCTCGCGGCACGCGCGCGGCGAGCTCTCCCGGCAGTCCAACGGCGTCGGAAGGCACCGCGACAACGATGCGGCCGGGAGCGTACCGGGCGCTCAGCCGCTCGATCCACGGGAGTGCGGCGTCCGGCGCGCCCCGCAGCACGATCGTCTGAGGCGGGTCGAGGTAGTCCTCGATCGCGAGCAGCAGCGCGCCGTGCGCGGACGGGTAGTTCTCGACGGCGGGACTCAGCGCGCGGAGCGCGCGCTCGGCGGCATCGAGGTAGCGCGCTTCGCCGAGCAGGTGTCCCAGCCGCAGCAACGCCCGCGCCGCAACGCCGTTGCCCGAGGGGGTGGCGTCGTCGGTCGCCGGCTTCGGCCGGTAGACGAGCCGCTCGTGGTCTTCGCTGGTAAAGTAGAAGGCGCCGTTCGCACGGTCCTCGAACCGGGCCAGGAGCGCGTCCGCGAGCGCGATGACGAACTCGAGGTCGTCCGCCCGAAACCTCGCCTGCACGAGCTCGAGGCCGCCGTCGATCAGGAAGGCGTAGTCGTCGAGGTAGGCGTTGAGCGTCGTGCGGCCGTCCTTCGTGACGGCAAAAAGCCGTCCGTCCCGCCAGAGCGTCCCGCGCGCGAATGCGAACGCCCGTTCGGCCGATTCCACGAACCCGGCGTGGGCGAGCTGCCGCCCGGCGCGCGCCATACCCTTGATCATGAGACCGTTCCACGAGGTCAGGACTTTTTCGTCCCGGGCCGGACGCGCGCGCCGCGCGCGCGCCGCCAAAAGCTTCGCGCGCGCGCTCGCGAGGCGCGCGCACACCTCGGCTTCCGTGATCTGCAGGCGATCGGCGACCGCCGCCGTGTCCGCCCGCACGTTCAGGTGCCAGCGACCCTCGAAGTTCGGCGACCCGCGCAGCCCGAAGCGCGTCTCGACCGCGTCCCATTCTCCCGGACCCAGGAGGCGCTCGAGCTCGTCCGCCTCCCAGAGATAGAACGTCCCTTCGTGGCCCTCCGAGTCGGCATCGAGCGTGCTGTAGTAGCCGCCGGTGTCCGCCTGCATCTCGCCCATCACCCACTCGCCCGTCTCTCGGGCGATACGCCGGAAGAGCGAGTCGCCGGTGAGGAGAGCGGCGTCCGCATAGAGCGGCAGCAGCTGCGCGTTGTCGTACAGCATCTTTTCGAAGTGCGGGATCGTCCACTGCTCGTCGACCGAGTAGCGACAGAAGCCGCCCCCGATCTGGTCGTACAGTCCGCCCCAGGCCATTCGGGTCAAGGTGTGGCGCACCATCTCCAGTGCATCGGGGTCCGGCTCCCGCACGCGGCCGCCTCGCGCGGCGCGATTCAGGAGGAACTCGAGCGAGGTCGGATGCGGAAACTTCGGCGCGCGGCCGAAGCCGCCGTGTCGCGCGTCGTACTGGGTGCCCAGCTCGCCGCGCGCGCGATCGAGCAGCCCCGCTTCGATCGCCGCCGCCGGCGCGCCGGCGGGAGTGAGCCGCGCGAAAATGTCGCGCAGCGATTCGTTCTGGCCGCGGATCGCCTCGCGCTGTGCGCGATACACCTCGGCGATGCGCTTCAGGATGTCGGGAAAGGCCGCCATGCCGTACTTCGCCGTCTTCGGAAAGTACGTGCCCGCGAAAAAGGGCATCCGGTCGTCGGGCGTCAGGAACACGTTGAGCGGCCACCCGCCCGGCCGTTGCGTCAGGAGCTGGTGCGCCGTCTGGTATATCTTGTCGAGGTCCGGTCGTTCCTCGCGGTCGACCTTGATGTTGACGAAAAGCGCGTTCATGAGCGTCGCCACCGCCTCGTCCTCGAACGACTCGTGCTCCATGACATGGCACCAGTGGCAGGCGGAGTAGCCGATCGAGAGCAGGATCGGCCTGTCCTCGCGCTGCGCCCGTTCGAGCGCCTCCTCTCCCCAGGGATACCAGTCGACCGGGTTGTGCGCGTGCTGCAGGAGATAGGGGCTCGTCTCGTTGACGAGACGGTTCGTGTGCGCGGGAGCCGCCATGCGATTAATCCCAGTGAGTCGCTCAACTATACGCGATCGCCCCGACGACGCGTACATCCGTGCCCGCCGCCGTTGGCTCGCACGGGCGGCCTTCGTCATAATGCCGCGCCATGCTCATCGCCCCCGATATCGACCCCGTCGCCATCCAGCTCGGGCCGGTGAAGGTCCACTGGTACGGGCTCATGTACCTGATCGGCTTCGCCGGCGGCTGGGCGCTCGGCGTGCACCGGGCGAAGCGCGCCGGATCCGGATGGCATGCGAACGAGGTGGCGGACCTGCTCTTCTACGTCGCGCTCGGCGTGATCCTCGGCGGGCGCCTGGGCTACGTGCTCTTCTACAACTTCGGACACTACCTGCGCCATCCGCTCGAGATCGCCTACATCTGGACCGGAGGCATGTCGTTCCACGGCGGCCTCATCGGCGTCATCGTGGCGATGTGGCTCTACGCCCGCCGCACGCGCCGCCACTGGCTCGCGGTGACCGACTTCCTCGCGCCGCTCGTGCCGGTCGGCCTCGGGGCCGGGCGCATCGGAAACTTCATCAATCAGGAGCTCTGGGGAAGGGTGACGGACGTGCCGTGGGGCATGGTGTTTCGCGACGCCGGATCCCTGCCGCGCCATCCGACGCAGCTGTACGAATTCGCGCTCGAAGGCGTCGCGCTGTTCGCAATCCTGTGGCTCTACTCCGCCCGCCCGCGGCCGACCGGCGCCATCTCGGGGCTGTTCCTGATCGGCTATGGCGTGTTCCGTTTTCTCGTCGAGTTCGTGCGCGTCCCCGATGCGCATATCGGCTACGTCGCCTTCGGCTGGGTGACGATGGGCCAGATCCTGAGCGTGCCCATGGTGCTCGTCGGCGCAGCGCTGATGGCGTGGGCCCATCGCATGCGCGCGCAGTCCTCGCCGCGCTGATACCCGTCCCCAATACCCGACCTCGGCTCTTTGTTTAGACGCGGTCTCGATCGAGCCCGCGCACTTCCTCTTCGCGGCGCCCGACTTTAAGATGCGACGCCGTCGACTTCCGCCGCTCTGTCCGCCGTTGCGCGAGGCCCCGAGCGCGAGTTACCGGACAGCAGTGAGACGACCATGGCGCACGATCACACCCCGATGATGTTGACGCTCGCCCTGACGGCGGTCGTCGCGATGGGCCCGCACGTCGCGCGCGCGGGGACGAGCGACGCGCCCGAGGTCGTGCGAAGCGTGTGCGCCGGGTGCCATGGCGCCGACGGCAACGGCGGCAACCCGACCTCTGCCGAGTTCCCCAAGCTCGCGGGCAAGCAGTCGGCCTATCTCCGGAAGCAGCTCAAGGATTACCAGACCGGCAAGCGCAAGAGCCCGGTCATGGCGCCGCTCGCGGCGGCGCTGAGCCCGGAGCAGATCGAGGCGGTGAGCGCGCATTACGCGGAACAGACGAGCCGGCCCGCGACCGTCACGCAGAGCGCGCTGCTCGCGACGGGCAAGAAGGTGTACGTCGACGGCAACGTCGAGAGCGGGGTGCCGGCCTGTGCCGGATGCCATCTGCCCGACGCGAGCGGGAACATGCGTTACCCGCATCTCGCCGGACAGCACGCGCCGTACACGTACGCCGAGCTCAGGAAGTTCGCGAGCGGCGAGCGGGACAACGATCGGGGCCTGGTCATGCAGGCGGTCGCCGCGCGCATGACGGACGAGGAGATGAAAGCGGTCTCGGAATATCTCGCGGGCCTCGAGTGAGGGCGTCCGCGCGATCCGGTCCGACCGGGGAGGGGCAACGCATGGCATTGGCACGGATTTCGGTCCTGCTCTTTCTGTCGGCGCTCGGGGCGGCCGCCTTCGCCGAGCGTCCGCCGGCGCAACCGAAGGCGCCGGGCATCGAGTCCCCGGATTACGCCTGGGATGCGCCGGTGCGCGAGGAGGTGGAGGCGCTCAGGCGCGAGGGGAACGCCGCGCGCGGGCGCGAGGCCTACGAGGTGTGCCGCGGCTGCCACGGCGCCGACGCGGCCGGCCGGCCGGACGGTTCGTACCCGCGGCTCGCCGGGCAGCACGCGACCGTACTGATCAAGCAGCTCGCCGATATCCGCGCAGGCCGGCGCGACAACCAGAAGATGTATCCCTTCGCGAGCCGGCACGTGCTCGACGTGCAGGGCATCGCCGATCTGGCGGCCTACCTCGAAGGTCTGCCGGCTCCCGAGGCGAACGGCCGGGGGGAAGGAACCGACCTCGAGCGGGGCCGCCGGCTCTACGAGCGGGACTGCGCGAGCTGCCACGGCAAGGATGGCGCGGGCGACGCCGCTAGGTTCTACCCGGCGCTCGCCGGCCAGCACTACCGCTTCCTGCTGCGCGAGCTCCACGACATCCGCGACGGCAAACGCCGCAACGCCAACCCGGAGATGGTGCAGGTGGTGAAGCCGTACACCGAGCCGGAGATGGAGGCAGTCTCGGATCATCTGTCACGGCTACGCCGATAGAGCGCCACTTGCGTTGCGATGTCGCCCGGCGATATTCCCTCGTGTTGACTGGAATATTTGCCGGTAGGTAAGTTGGCCGTTCTCTTGTCTATTTACCACCGTAATCGGATAGCCTCACAACAACTAGGGGAAGCAAACATGCACGACAACAAGGGTTTCGCTAGCGTCCTTTCTCGTATATTTGTGGTGATCGCGGTAGCGATCGTCGCCACCACGACGGTCGCCGCCGCCGAAAGTCCAGATTGGTACGCCGGACTGGGTTTCGGTCAAACCAAGGCGCAGGACATCGTGTGCGACCTCGATATCACGTGCAGCGCAGACGACACGGACACCGGTTGGAAGGTTTTTGGCGGCTATCGGTTCAGCCCCAATGCGGCCATCGAATTCGGTTACGTGGACCTCGGAGAAGTGACGTTTGAAGGGGAGGACAGTTTCCTGGGGGTGACGAAACTGAGTATCGAAGCCCAGGGCTTTAACGCCGCGCTGACCGGATTTCTGCCAGTGGGCGGCTCGACCAGCCTCATGGGGAAGATCGGGCTCTTTCGATGGGACGTGGATGCCCGTGCGAGTGCCAGCTTCTTTGGCTCCGGATCGGAAAGCGAGACCGGGATTGATTTGATGTTCGGCTTCGGTGTTTCGGTCGATGTCACTAGGAACGCGGCGGTGCGTTTGGAGTGGGAGCGCTTTGGGAATGTGGGTGACGAGAATGTGACCGGGGAAAGCGATGTGGACCTGTTGTCGGCCAGCTTTGCCTACCGGTTTCGGTAGTCGCTAACTCACTCATGGGACAAGGCCGGGTTCACCCCGGCCTTGTCTTTTCCGGGCGCGCGTGACTACCTGACCCATACTGTTTTGACGTTCACGAACTCGCGGATGCCGTGGGCGGAGAGCTCGCGGCCGTACCCGGAGTCCTTCACGCCGCCGAACGGCAGCCGGGGATCGCTCTTGACCATTCCGTTGACGAAACAGGATCCGGCTTCGAACGCGCGTGCAAGGCGCTCGCCCTTGGCCGGGTCTCGGGTCCAGACGGACGCGCCGAGCCCGAAGCGGCTGTCGTTGGCGAGGCGCAGGGCATCCGCCTCGTCCCGGGCGCGCAGGACGATCGCCACCGGGCCGAAGAGCTCCTCCTCGTACGCCCGCATTCCCGGGCGTACCCGGTCGAGGATCGAGGGGGCGTAGTAAAACCCGGGACCGGGCAGCGGCTCGCAGCCGAGCAGCGGTTTCGCGCCCGCCGCAATGGAGTCCGTCACCTGCGCGTGCAGCTGCCGGCGAAGGTCCTCGCGCGCGAGCGGGGCCAGGGTGGTCTCCTCGCGCATCGGATCGCCCGGCTTCAGCCTCCGGATCCGCTCCTTGAACCGAGCAAGAAAAGGCTCCGCGACGGCCTCGACCAGCACGAACCGCTTGGCGGCGATGCAGCTCTGCCCGGCGTTCTGCATGCGCGCCGCCGCGCCGACGGTCGCGGCCTCCTCGAGATCCGCGTCCTCGAGCACGACGAAGGCATCGGAGCCGCCGAGCTCGAGCACCGTCTTCTTGAGATGCTTCCCTGCCGCCGCCGCCACATGCCGGCCCGCCCCATCGCTCCCGGTCAGCGTCACCGCGCTGATGCGCCGGTCCGCAATCACGCGTTCGACGAGCGCCGTCGGGATGAGGAGAGCGCGGAAGACGTCGGGCGGAAAGCCGGCCCGCCGAAACACGTCCTCGATAGCCAGCGCGCACCCGGGCACGTTGGATGCGTGCTTGAGCACCGCGGTGTTTCCCGCCATCAGCGCCGTGGCGGCGAAGCGAAACACCTGCCAGAAGGGGAAGTTCCACGGCATGATGGCCAGTACCGTCCCGAGCGGCTGGCAGGCCACGTAGCTCGTGCCCGCGTCCGTCGCGATCCGCTCGTCGCGCAGAAACTCCTCGGCGTGGTCCGCATAGTACTCGCAGCCCCACGCGCACTTCTCGATCTCGGCCCGGGACTCGCGCAGGAGCTTGCCCATCTCGCGCGTGATGAGCGCCGCGTACTCGTCGAGCCGCGCGCGCAGCTCCGCGGCCGCCCGGCGGACGAGTCGCGCGCGCTCGCCGAAGCCCGTGTCCCGCCAGGCGGGAGTCGCACGAGCGACGGCCTCGAGCGCACGGTCGAGCCCCGCGTCGTCCCACGCCGGGATGTCGGCTATCCGCTCTCCGGTTGCGGGATTGATCGATTCCATTGGTCGGCTCGCTTCAAAGAGGATGGAGGGAATCGGCTATTATCGTTCGTATGATGCCTCGGCTCCTCGCCGGTTTCATTGTCGCGGCGTTTCTCGTCGGCTCCGTCGCGGGCGCGGCTCCCGCCTCGCCGGATTCCGAGTCCTTCCGGCGCAACTACCCGGCCGCACTCGACGCCGCCCGCAAGGGCGAGGTCGCCCGCTACAAGGCGCTCCTCGGTCGCCTCGACGGGTACGTGCTCCAGGGTTACGTCGAGTACGAGTACCTCAAGGACCGGTTGAACCAGGTCCCCGCGAAGACGATCCGGGCTTTCCTCCAGCGAAACGCTCATACACCGCTCGCCGAACAGATGCGCCAGAGGTGGTTGCGAACGCTGGCGGCGCGCAAGGACTGGACGACCTTCGAGCAGGAGTACGTCGAGATCGGCGACGATCCGGAGCTTTTGTGCCTGCGGCTCGGCAGGCTGGTCGCGACGGGCAAGCGCGACGCCGCGACCATGGCGAGGATCGAGCAGCTGTGGCTGACCGGCCGGCGGCTTCCGGCCGCGTGCGAACCGGTCTTCAATGCATGGCGCCAGGCCGGCCACATGACGAACGAGAAGCTCTGGGAGCGCATCGGGCTGGCCATGGAAGCGCGAAACCTGAGCCTGGCGTCCGACCTTGCGGCGCACCTGCCGGCCCGCGAACGGGTCTGGGTGAGCCGCTGGCAGCACATGTACCGGGACCCCGTGTCGCAGCTCGAGCGCCTGGGCTACCCCATCGACACCCCGGTCGCCCGCATGATCGTGAAGCACGGCATCGTGCGGCTCGCGTACCGCGACCCGGAGGAGGCGATGCGCCACTGGGAACGGCTGAAGCGGCAGCACCAGTTCTTCGGAGAGGACGAAGACTACGTGCTGCGCTACATCGGAATCCTCGCCGCGCAGCACCATCTCCCCTCCGCGCTCAAATGGCTCTCCGAGGTCTCGGCGCGCACGGACGACGTGTCGTTGCAGCTCTGGCGCGTGCAGGCGGCGCTGCGCGCCGGCGAGTGGGAGACGGCACAGCGCTTCATTGCCGCGCTGCCCGAGGCCGAGCGGAATACCCCCCGCTGGCGCTACTGGAGCGCGCGGGTGCACGAGCTCAAGGGCGAGCGGGCGCAGGCGCGGGAGCTGTACGCGCCGCTCGCCCGCGAGCGCGACTATTACGGCTTTCTCGCCGCGGACCGCCTGGGGGTCGACTATTCCATGCAGCACGTCGCCATCGAGGCGGGGCCCGAGGAGGTGGACGCCATGCTGGCGCGCCCGAGCGTGCGCGCCGCGCAGGAGCTTTACGCGCTGGGGCAGGTCGTCGACGCGCGCCGGCAATGGAACTGGGTGATCCGCGACCTGAACAACCGCGAGCTCCAGGTCGCGGCGGTGGTGGCGCGGGAGTGGGGCTGGTACGACCGCGCGCTCCAGACGGTCGCGCTCTCCGATCATCCGGACGACCTCGAGCTGCGCTTTCCGGTCCTCTACCGCGACGTCATCGAGGCGAACGCGCAGCGCTACGGTCTCGACCCGGGCTGGATCTACGGTGTCGTGCGCCAGGAGAGCGGCTTCGTCGTGGACGCCCGCTCGCCGGCCGGCGCCGTCGGCCTCATGCAGCTCATGCCGTCGACCGGGCGCGAGACGCTGCGCAAGCTGAAGCTCGGCGCCCGCACGGCCGAGGCGCTGCTGTCCGTGGAGCACAACGTGCGCCTCGGCGTGACGTATCTCAAGGGCGTGCTCGAGCGCTACGGCGGTCACCAGGTGCTCGCCACCGCGTCGTACAACGCCGGTCCGAACCGGGTCGCGAGCTGGGTTCCGGAATCGGAGCTCGATGCCGACGTGTGGGTAGAGACCATTCCCTATAACGAGACGCGCGGCTACGTGAAGAACGTGCTCGCCTTCGCCGCGGTCTACGATTACCGCCTGGGCCTCACGCCCACTCGCCTCGCTTCGCGCATGCCGGCGGTGGCGCCGGCCGCGCCTTGACTTGCCCGTAGCCGGTTTGTACAACGCGGTCGGCTCCCACCGCGACGCGCGCATGCCCGCTCTCAACGTCTGCCTGCTCGGAGGCACCGGCTTTGTCGGCCGGGCGATCGCCGCGCGCCTCGCGCAGGGCGGGCACCGCCAGCGCGTACCCACCCGCCGCCACGCGAATCACCGCGACCTGCTCGTGCATCCGGGGCTCGTGCTCGTCGAAGGCGACGTGCACGAGCCGTCCTTCCTGCGCCGGCAGTTCGAGGGCATGGACGTCGTGATCAACCTCGTCGGCATTCTGAACTCGCGCGACCGCGCGGGACGGCAGTTCGAGCGCGTGCACGTCGAGCTTCCGGGCAAGGTGGCGCAGGCGTGCGAGCAGGCCGGCGTGAAGCGGCTGCTTCACATGAGCGCGTTGCACGCGACGCGCGACGCGCCCAGCCGGTACCTGAGGACGAAGGCGGCGGGAGAGGAGGCGGCGCACGCGGCCTCGCCCGAGCTGCGCGTCACCAGTTTTCGGCCGTCGGTGATTTTCGGGTCGCGCGACGGGTTCACGAACCGTTTCGCCGGGCTGCTTCGCCTCGCGCCCGGCGTCTTCCCGCTCGCCTGCCCCGACTCGCGCTTCCAGCCGGTCTACGTCGAGGACGTCGCGCAGGCCTTCGTGGCCGCGATTCCCGAGCACCGGACCTTCGGGCGTCGCTACGACCTCTGCGGGCCGAGGATCTACACGCTGCGCGAGATCGTGGCTTACGTCGCCGAGCTCCAGGGCAAGCGGGTGCGCATCCTCGGTCTCGGCGATCGTCTGTCGCGGCTGCAGGCGGCCGTGCTCGAGCTGGCGCCGGGCAAGCCCTTCTCACGGGACAATTACCGCTCGCTGACCGTGGACAGCGTCTGCGCCGAGGGAGCCAATGCCTTGCGGGGCGTCTTCGGCGTGATGCCGACGCCGCTCGAGCGGGTCGCACCCGGCTGGCTGACGCGGGGCCGGACCGCGCCCCGTTAACGCTCCTCGAGCCGCGCCGGCAGCGTCGCGGTGGTGAGGATGCTTCCGAGCGCCGCCGTACGCTCGATCTCCGGCAGCTGCCCGAGCTCGGTCACGGCCGCATAGAACGCCGAAAGATCGCCCTTGTGCGTCCGCAGCAGCGCCTGCAATGCCGGGACGTGGCGATGGTAGGTCCCGAGCGAGAGCAGGTGGGCGTTGTTCAGGTCCTGGGCGAACCAGGCATCGTAAGCCGCGTGGCCGCCCCAGCGTTCCTTGAGGCGCGCGTAGTCCTCGCGCATCTCGGCGAAGATCTGCGTTTTGCCGGCACGCTTCTCCTCGACCGTGACGCCGGAATCGTACAGCTGCTCGAGCCGGTCGCGGTGCTTGAGCACGAGCGCGACGAACTCCTCGCGCCGCTTCAGCCGCTCTTCGTAGCGCGCGTAGGCGTCGTCGTCCGCCGTCTGCCGGAGCCAGCGACGGATGCCCTCGAGCTCGATGGTCATCGCGAAGGACTCGCTGAAGGCGGTGTCGCCCCGCACGTAGAGCCGCTGGTGCGCGAGCTCGTGGAACATGAGCCCCGCGATCTCGACCGTCGGGCGGTGGACGATCGTGTTCAGCATGGGATCGCGCAGCCACCCCAGCGTGGAGTAGGCGGTCACGCCGCCTACGTAGACGTCGTGCCCTTCCGCCCGCAGCTTCGCCGCGAACGCCTCGGCGTCCTCGCGCGCGAAGTAACCGCGGTAGGCGACGCACCCGGTCACGAGGAAGCACCACTCGCGCGGCTTGAGCGAGAGCTCCGGGGTCGCGAAGACGTTCCAGAGCACGTACTGGCGCCCGACGTCGGCATAAGCGCGGTAGCTGGAATTGTCGGGCAGCCCGAGCTCGCGCGAGGCGTAATCGCGCAGCGTGAGCACGGTGGCGAGCTTCTCCTTGAGATCCGGGCCGGTCTCGGGATCGGCAATCACCTTGTCGATCGGGCGAGCCTTGGAAAGGATCTCCACCTGGCCGTTGACCGCCTGCGCGTAGTAGCTCAGGTTGGCGCAGCCGAGGAGCGAGAGGACCGCGAGGGTCGTGAAGAGGACTCGTAGAAGGCGCATGAATTCCCCTTGGCCGCGGCACTATGCCACAATGGCCGCCGCCGCAACATGGCCGCCCGAACATCGTGGCCTCTGTCCCGACGGGCGCGCCGCGGGCCGGCCTTCCTCGAGGAGCCCATGCAGATCTATCTCGTCGGCGGCGCCGTGCGCGACCGGCTCCTCGGCCTGCCGGTGACCGACCGCGACTACGTCGTGGTCGGCGCCACGCCGGAGGAAATGGTCGCCAGGGGGTTCCGTCCCGTCGGCGCCGACTTCCCCGTGTTCCTGCACCCCGAAACGAAGGAGGAGTACGCGCTCGCCCGCACGGAGCGCAAGTCCGGTCACGGCTACAAGGGCTTCACGGTGTATGCGGCGCCCGACGTCACGCTCGAAGAGGACCTGCGCCGCCGCGACCTCACCATCAACGCGATGGCGGAGACCCCCGAAGGCGAGCTCATCGATCCCTTCGGCGGCGAGCGCGATCTGCGCGACGGCATTCTGAGGCACGTCTCGCCGGCCTTCGCCGAAGACCCCGTGCGGGTCCTGCGCGTCGCGCGCTTCGCCGCGCGCTACGCGAAGTGGGGCTTCCGCGTGGCGCACGGGACGATCAAGCTGATGCGCGGGATCGTGGATGCGGGTGAGGTCGATCATCTCGTGCCCGAGCGGGTGTGGTCGGAGCTCGAGCGCGCTCTCGGCGAGGACCGGCCATCGCGCTTTTTTGCCGTGCTCAGGAGCTGCGGCGCGCTCGCCCGGCTCTTTCCGGAGATCGATGCGCTGTACGGTGTCCCGCAGCCCGAGCGGCATCACCCGGAGATCGATACCGGGGTGCACGCGATGCTCGTGCTCGAGCAGGCCGCGAAGCTCTCGGCGGACACGCGCGTGCGTTTCGCCGCCCTGCTGCACGACGTGGGCAAGGGCACCACGCCGCCGGACGAATGGCCGCGCCACATCGATCACGAGTCGCGCGGCGCGCGGCTGATCGTCGATTTCTGCGCCCGCTTCCGCGTGCCGAACGAGTACCGCGACCTCGCGGTGCTCGTCGCCCGCTATCACGCACACTGCCACCGCGTTCAGGAGCTGCGTCCCGGAACCGTGCTCGAGGTCATCGAGGCGCTCGACGCCTTTCGCCGGCCCGAGCGCGTGGAACAGTTCCTGCTCGCCTGCGAGGCCGACGCGCGCGGGCGCACCGGGCACGAGGACGCGGAGTATCCGCAGGCGGAGCTTTTCCGGCGTGCGGCGGCGGCCGCGCGCGGGGTCGACACCGCGGAAATCGCACGGAAGGCGGCCGAACAGGGCCTCACGGGGCCGGCCGTGGGCGAGCGGATCCGCGCGCGCAGAACCGAAGCGATCAACGCGGTATTATTGGATGCCCGGTCGACAGGAGCAGGATCATGAGAAACCGCACCGCCGCTTTCGTGTTTCCGCTCTTTCTCGTGATTTCCGCCGTCCTGGTCGGCCTGCGCGCCGCCGCGGCAGCGGAAGGCGGAGAGCCGGGGGCCGCCAAGGTCGTCTGGCACGTGGACTTCGGCAGTCCACGGCGCCTGAGCGCCATGATCCAGAACGTGAACAACATGGTGACGACCTACCAGGAGAACCTGCAGGACTACGACGTCCGCATCGTGTTCCTCGCGGCCGGCATCCGCTTCGTCACCGAGGATCCGCTCGCCAAAACGCCGTTCGCCGAGGACAAGGCGCTCAAGGCGCGCCGGGGCGAGCTGATACAGCGGCTACAGCAGCTGCGCCAGCTGCACAACGTGAAGCTCGAGCTGTGCGAGATCACCCGCGAGGCGATCGGACTGCGCAAGGAGAAGGTGATCGAAGGCGTCGAGCCGGTGCGATCGGGCGTGGTGCGCATCGCCGAGCTGCAGAGCCAGGGATTTGCTTATCTGAAGATTGAATGAATCAGACGGTGAATGGTGATCCGTGACGGGTGATGGGCGAGCCCGTCACGAATCACGAGTCGTCGGTCCGCTTGGTCTGCGCGCCCGTTTTCGGAACTCCCTGAATAGTTTGTCACTGCGAGGAGCGAAGCGACGAAGCAATCTCGCATCGCACGAGACGGAGCTTCTTCGCTGCGCTCGCAATGACAAAAGAAGCCCCAAAATGAAACCAACCTCACTCGAGAACAATCGGCGGGCGCCGTCGGCGCAGGCCGCGCCGCGCATCGGCTTCGTCAGCCTCGGCTGCCCCAAGGCGCTCGTCGACAGCGAGCGCATCCTCACCCAGCTGCGCGCCGAGGGGTATGCGCTGTCGCCGTCCTACGAGGGCGCGGACCTCGTGGTCGTGAACACGTGCGGCTTCATCGAGGACGCGGTCGAGGAGTCCCTCGAGGCGATCGGCGAGGCCGTGGCCAAGAACGGCCGGGTCGTGGTCACCGGATGCCTCGGCGCGCGCGCCGAGCTCATCCGCGCGCGGCACCCGCAGGTGCTGGCGGTCACCGGTCCGCACGCCTACGACGAGGTCATGCGGGCCGTGCACGCCGAGCTCGCGCGCCCGCACGATCCGTTCACGGATCTCGTTCCGCCCGCCGGCATCAAGCTCACGCCGCGTCACTACGCCTACCTCAAGATTTCGGAGGGGTGCAACCATCGCTGCACGTTCTGCGTGATCCCGCAGCTGCGCGGCGATCTGGTCAGCCGTCCGGTCGGCGAGGTGCTGAGCGAAGCCGAGGCGCTGGTGCATGCCGGCGTGAAGGAGCTGCTCGTGGTCTCGCAGGATACGAGCGCGTACGGCGTCGACGTGAAATACCGCACCGGCTTCTGGCAGGGCCGCCCGGTGAAGACGCGCCTGACGGAGCTGGCCCATGCCCTCGGAGGTCTGGGCGCGTGGGTCCGGCTGCATTACATCTATCCCTATCCCCACGTCGACGAGCTCATCCCGCTGATGGCGGAAGGGCGCCTGCTTCCCTACCTCGACGCCCCGTTTCAGCACGCGAGCCCCGCGATCCTGAAACGGATGAAGCGTCCGGCCGCGGCCGCGGACGTGCTTGCGCGCCTCAAGCGCTGGCGCCAGGCCTGCCCGGACCTCGCCGTGCGCAGCACCTTCATCGTCGGTTTCCCGGGAGAGACGGAGGCCGATTTCCGGCGGCTGCTCGACTTTCTGGAGGAGGCGCAGCTCGACCGGGTCGGCTGCTTCAGCTACTCGCCGGTGGACGGCGCCCCCGCCAATGCCCTGCCCGATCCGGTCCCCGAAGACGTGAAGGAGGAGCGACGCGCCCGGCTCATGGCGCTGCAGGCGCGCATCTCCGCGGAGCGGCTGCAACGCCGCGTCGGGCGGGAGATGACGGTGCTGGTCGACGAAGCGGGACCTGAAGGCGAGGCGATCGCGAGGTCGCCGGCGGACGCTCCCGAGATCGACGGACGGGTCTACCTGGAGAATTCAGGCGGCGTCGCCGCCGGCGACTTCATCAAGGTGCGCGTTACCCGCGCCGGCGAGCATGACCTCTGGGCAACCACGGACAAATGTTGAATGTTCAATTCTTGGTGCATAGTTAAGGTGCGCGCTTCGCGCGCTCGTGAATTCAACATTCGACATTAAGAATTCAAAATTGCCGTTCACAGTCGGCTCCGCCGGTCCTGCATTGCGAAACCGGCGAGCGCCGGCACCGGGCCGCGCGCCAGGCCGATCACCTTGAAGAGCTCTCCCATTTCGCTCGGCAGAGTCAGCTTCTTCACCTGCTGGGTCAGCGCGAGATGCGCGCGCACGTCATTCGGATCGGAATCGGCGAGCAGGCGGTCGAGGCCGCTTCCCAGCAGGAAAGCCGCCTGCGAGGTGTAGCCGACGACGGAAAGCCCCGCGGCGCGCCCCGCCTCCGCGATCGCCGTGAAGTCCACGTGCGCCGTGATGTCCTGAAGGCCCACCAGCACCAGCGGATCGTCGTGCACGCGATGCCGGTAGTGGCATACCAGCGTGCCCGTCGCGCGCTCGGGGTGGTAGTACTCGCTGCGCGGGAAGCCGTAATCGATGAGGAGGATCAGCCCTTGCTCCAGCCGCTCGGCAAGGCTTCGCACCCAGCCTTCGCCGGCAAGATTCACTTCCGAGACGTAGCCCGCGGGGAGATCGAGCCCGTCCACCCGTTCGGCCACTGCCGCTCGTGCGGGTGCCTCCCGCCACGCGAACCGGGACCCCTCGACGCCGACGTGAAGCTCGCCCGCGCCGTCCGCTCCGGCGATGAAGCGGACGACGGGCAGGGCGTCGATCAACTCGTTCGCGAGGACGACGCCGCGAAAGCCGGGCCCGGGCAGCCGATCCAGCCAGGCGACATGCGGCAGGATCTCCGGGACCCGCTCCCGCAGCGTCGCCTCCTGGCGCGCGCGCAGCTCGCCGCTCACCTCCAGGATGAGGTATCGCCCGGGCAGGGCGCCCGTCGCGGCGAGCTGGGACAGCAGATCGGCCGCCAGATTGCCGCTGCCCGCGCCGGCTTCGAGCACGTCGCCACCCTTCAGGTGATTCAGCACTTCGGCGACGGGATGCGCGAGACAACGCCCGAAGAGCGGGGAAATCTCCGGTGCGGTGACGAAATCGCCGCTCTCCCCGAAGCGCTCGGTGGGCGCGCTGTAGTAGCCGAACCCGGGGCTGTAGAGCGCGAGCTCCATGAAGCGGTCGAAACCGATCGCCCCGCCGGCGCCGGCGATTTCCGCCCGTATCCGGTCCGCCAACGCCTCGCTCCGTGCTCGTGCTTCCGCGGCAGGCGGCGGCAACGCCGGAGAGGATCGGGGTCGGAAAGTCACGGGTATTGGCGCGCCAAGGGCAAGGCGGGTATCGTGGACCAATTGCCCTCGCGCGGGAAGGCCGCGCCGGATGCCAGACAACTCACTCCAAGACAAGGTCGCGCTCATCACCGGCGGCGCGCAACGGATCGGCGCGACGCTCGCCCGCTCTCTGCATGCCGAGGGCATGCGGCTCGTTATTCACTATCTTTCCTCCGAGGCCCGGGCGCACGCCCTGCAGCGCGAGCTGCACGAGGCGCGGCCGGACTCCGTCATGCTGGTGCGCGGGGACCTCGCGAACGGCGAGCGGCTGGCGAAGAACCTGGTGTACGAGACGGTCGAGGCGTTCGGCCGGCTCGACGTGCTCGTCAACAACGCCGCCCGCTTTTACGCCACGCCGCTCGCGGCCGCCACCGAGGCGCAATGGGACGAGATCCTCGACACCAATCTCAAGGCGCCGTTCTTCCTGGCCCAGGCGGCGCTGCCCCACCTGCGCAAGACCGGCGGCGTAATCATCAACATCGCGGACATCTACGCCGAGCGCCCGCTGCCCAACTTCCCGATCTACAGCATCGCCAAGGCCGGCGTGGTCATGCTCACTAAGGCGCTCGCGCGCGAGGCGGGCCCCGAGGTGCGCGCGAACGGGATCGCGCCCGGAGCGATCCTCTGGCCGGAAGGCGGGCTCGACGAGATGTCGAAGCAGCGGATCATCTCGCGCACGCCGCTGAAGCGGTCGGGCGATCCCGCCGACATCGCGCGCGCCGCGCTCTACCTGATCCGCGACGCCGGCTACGTGACCGGGCAGGTGCTCGTCGTGGACGGCGGGCGGTCGGTCGCGGTCTAGCTAGCGCAGGTCGAGCGCGACCGGCCGGAGCGAGCGGTACCCCTCGAACCGGCGCCACAAGGCCGCGAAGCTTTGACCCGTTTCGGGGTGTCTTCCTTCGGGTTCGATGTCGGCGAGGGGCTTGAGCACGAAGGCGTAGCGGGTGATGTCCTCGCGGGGCAGCCGCAGCCCGGGCTCGTTCAGCACGAGGTCGCCGTAGAGCAGCAGGTCCAGATCGAGCGTGCGCGAATGCATGCCGTCCGCACGGCGCTCCCGCCCGTGCGCGCGCTCGATGTCGAGCAGTGCCTGCGCGATGGCGCGCGGCGGCGCGTCGCTGTCGAAGGCGGCGACCAGATTGTAGAAGTCGTCTCCCTCGAAGCCCTCGGCGGGTGATTCGTAAACCGGCGAGAGGACGAGGCGGCCGTAGCGCGCCCGCAGCTCGGCGGTCGCGCTCCGCACGTTTCGCTCCCGATCGATGTTGCTTCCGATGGAGACATAGGCGCGCGCCATCAGCGCCTCTCGCGCTCGATCACCACGCCCACGTCGCCGGCGGCCCGCAGGGCGCCGCGCTTGTTGATGCGCACCCGCACCCACGGCAGGCCGAACTCCTCGAGCAGGAGCGCGGCGATCCGCTCGGCGAGTGTCTCCACGAGCTGGAACTCCGAGGCCGCGGCGTACTCGAGCACGCGCCTGGTGACGGCCTTGTAGTTGAGCGCGTCGGCGATTTGGTCGCTCGCCGCGGCGCGGCGGTTATCGGCGGCGAGGTCGAGATCGATCAGCACCGTCTGGCGGACGCGGCGCTCCCAGGCGTAAATACCGATCACGCACTCGGCCCTGAGGTCGCGGACAAAGACGATGTCGTGCGGGGCGGGCGTCATGGCAGGCGCCGGACTATAACCAAAAAGGGCGGGCGGTGTCTTGACGGCCGGGCGCGGCGACCGTCCAATGAGCGCCCGTGCTTTACCTCACCCTTCCGCTGGCTTACCTCCTTGGCTCCCTGCCGATGGCGATCCTCGTCGCCCGCGTGCTCGGCCTGCCCGATCCGCGCACGACCGGCTCGCGCAACCCCGGGGCGACGAACGTGCTGCGTTACGGCGGAAAGGCCGCGGCCGCGCTGACGCTCGCGGGCGACGTGCTGAAGGCGGTGATCCCGGTCGGGCTCGCGCGCGGGCTCGACGCCGACCCGTTGATCGTCGCCGGCTGCGGCTTGCTGGCGTTTCTGGGTCACCTCTACCCGGTCTTCTTCGGCTTCAAGGGCGGCAAGGGCGTGGCGACGGCGCTGGGCGTATGGCTCGTGATCGCCCCCGCCGTCGCCGGGCTGCTGATCGCGACGTGGGTCGTTGTCGCGGCGGTCTTCCGGTATTCCTCGCTCTCGGCCCTCGTCGCGGCGCTCGCCGCTCCGCTTTACGTCTGGTGGCTCGCGCCGATCGACGCGTACGTCCTGCTGAGCCTGCTCATGAGCGCCCTTCTCGTCTGGCGTCACCGCACCAACATCCAGAAGCTCGCCACCGGCCAGGAGTCGCGCATCGGCGCGAGCCGGAGCGGCTGAGATCTCCGGCGGCGCCCGTCGCGCGACGGAGACCGCACTAGCCGGAAACGGCGGGGAGGTCGGTCAGGCGCCAGCGGGGGCGCGCGCCGAAGCCGAGCGGCTCATGCTGTCCGGCCGTGAGCCGAAGGTAGCCTGCGTACGCGATCATCGCGCCGTTGTCCGTGCAAAGCTCGAGCCGTGGATAGTGGACGGCGACCCGGCGGCGATCCCCGAGGTCTTTCAGGCGTCGCCGCAACAGGGCGTTTGCGCTCACGCCGCCGGCGACAACCAGCCGCTCATGGCCGGTCGTCTCGAGCGCGCGATCGCACTTGATCGTCAGCGTGTCGATGACCGCCTCCTGGAAGGCCGCCGCGATATCGGCGATCGTCCGGGAGTCGAGCACCCCCTCCTGCCCCGAGACCGCATGGACGCAGGCCGTCTTGAGGCCGGAGAAGGAGAAATCGAGGCCGGGGCGGTCGGTCATCGGGCGGGGAAAATGAAAGCGGCCGGGTCGCCCGTCGAGGGCCGCCTTCTCGATTGCCGGGCCGCCCGGGTACCCGAGCCCCAGGAGCTTCGCCGTCTTGTCGAACGCCTCGCCCGCGGCATCGTCGATCGACTCGCCCAGGATCGCGTAATCGCCCACGCCGCGAACGTCGGCGAGGAGCGTGTGGCCGCCCGAGACGAGTAGGGCGAGGAACGGAAAAGCCGGCCCGCCCGGCTCGAGCAGGGGCGAGAGCAAATGGCCTTCCATATGATGCACGCCCACGGCAGGTACGCCCCAGGCGAATGCGAGCGCGCGCCCCAGGGCGGCCCCGACGAGGAGCGCCCCGGCAAGCCCCGGTCCGGAGGTGTAAGCGACCCCGCCGATTTCCCCCGGCCCGGTCCCTGCCTCCTCCAGGACCCGGCGAACCATCGGGAGGGTCTTGCGGATGTGGTCCCGGGAGGCGAGCTCGGGAACCACCCCCCCGTACTCGAGATGCAGGGCGATCTGGGAGTACCGGCGGTGGGCGAGCAGGCCGCGATCTCCGTCGTAGACGGCGATGCCGGTGTCGTCACAGGAGGTTTCGATGCCGAGTACGCGCATTGGGGGAAAGCGGCGGCCAGATGTACAAAAGACCGGGGAGCCATTAGAATCGCGCCCCTTCCGGCAGATCGCCGCCGTTAGGCCCGATTTTCCGGCGGCAGTTCCGTCTTTTAACCCTTTCAGAGCGAGGTGACCAGTCTCGATGCCGTCCGTACGCGTCAAAGACAACGAGCCGTTTGAGCTCGCGCTGCGCCGCTTCCGCCGCTCCTGCGAGAAGGCGGGCATCTTCACCGAAATGCGCCGCCGCGAGCACTATGAGAAGCCCACCGAGATCCGCAAGCGCAAGGCGGCCGCTGCCCGCAAGCGGGAGCTCAAGAAGATTGCGCGCATGAACGCGCCGCGTATCGCGCGCACCCCGTAGGCCCGACCGGGCGCAATGACCCTCAAGGACCGGATCAAGGACGATCTCAAGCAGGCGATGCGCGATCGGGACCAGCCGCGCATCGATGCCCTCCGGATGCTGGCTGCGGCAATCCAGCGGCGCGAAGTCGACGAGCGCATCACGCTCGACGACGCGCAGACGCTCTCGGTGATCGACAAGCAGATCAAGCAGGCCCGCGAGTCGATCGAGCAGTACCATAAGGGCGGCCGCGCCGACCTCGTCGCGAAAGAGCAGGCCGACCTTGCCCTCTGGCAGGCCTATTTGCCGCAACCCCTTTCCGATGTCGAAATCGACCGCCTCATCGCCGACGCCGTCCAGGCGACCGGCGCCGCGTCGGTCAAGGACATGGGAAAGATCATGGCGATCCTCAAACCCAAACTCCAGGGCAGGGCCGACATGGCCCAGGTCGGGGCCAAGGTCCGCGCCCGGCTCGGCGGGTAGATCGCCGGCCACTCCTCGCTAAGCGCCCCAAACGAATCGGATTTCGGACGGCTCTCGCTGGCGTACCGGGCTTGTGGCTTAATCTGTCGTCATGCCCGGCCGCATCCCGAAGGAGTTCATCGACGAGCTGCTGCTTCGGGTCGACATCGTCGAGGTGATCGACGCCCGGGTACCCCTCAAGAAGGCCGGCAAGGACTACAAGGCCTGCTGCCCCTTCCACGACGAAAAGACCCCTTCCTTCACGGTCAGTCCGGCCAAGCAGTTCTACCACTGTTTCGGCTGCGGGGCGCACGGCACCGCGATCGGCTTTCTCATGGAGTACGAGCATCAGAGCTTCCCGGAGGCGGTGGAAGAGCTGGCCGGGCGCGTTGGGCTCCAGTTGCCAAGAGAATCGCTCGTTTCAAGCGAAAAAACAGAAGCGAGCGCTAACTTATTTCGAGTCCTGGAGGACGCGGCCCGCTATTACCGAAGTCAGCTGCGGGCTCATGCGCCCGCCATCGAGTACCTCAAACGGCGGGGGATCAGCGGCGAAATCGCCGCCGCATTCGGCCTTGGCTACGCGCCCGACGGATGGGACCACCTCGTCCGCGTCCTCGGCAAGGAGGCGCCCCAGCGGGAGCTGCTGATTCAGGCGGGACTGGCCGTCCGCAAGGAGGGGGGCGGCTGTTACGACCGGTTCCGCGACCGGGTGATGTTTCCGATCCACGATTACCGGGGACGCATCATCGGCTTCGGCGGGCGCGTGATCGGGAAAGGCGAGCCGAAGTACCTGAACTCGCCGGAGACCCCGCTTTTTCATAAGGGCAAGGAGCTTTACGGCCTCTACCGCGCCCGGGACGCGATCCGGTCGGCGGGACGGGTCATCGTGGTGGAGGGATACATGGACGTCGTCGGGCTCGCGCAGTTCGGGATCGACAACGCCGTGGCCACGCTGGGGACCGCCACCACGCGTGAGCATCTGGAACGGTTGTTTCGGTTCGCCCAGGAGGTCGTCTTTTGTTTCGACGGCGACCGGGCCGGCCGGGAGGCGGCCTGGCGCGCCCTCGAGGCGGCGCTGCCGATTCTGCACGAAGGCCGGCAGATCAGCTTTGCGTTTCTGCCGGAAGGCGAAGACCCCGATTCGCTCGTCAGGGTCGAAGGTGCACAGGCCCTTCAGGACCGCCTGGGAAGCGGACTTTCGCTGCCGGAATACTTCTTCCAGACGCTCGGTGCAAAAGTGGACCTCGGACGGCTGGATGGGCGCGCGCGTCTGGTGGAACTCGCGACCCCCCTATTGTCTAAGATGCCCGCGGGCGCTTTTCAGCAGATGATGCTGGACCGGTTGGCCGATATCAGTCGCATTCCGTCGACCGCCGCGGCGGAAAGAAAGACAGCCGCCGGGCCCAGCAGTAGAGATTTCCGCAGGAATTACGCCGGACCGAAGCCGCCGCCATCCGTCGTACGCGTCGCGGCCGCGTTGCTCGTGCAGAATCCCGCTCTAATCGCGGAGATCGACGACCCCGAGCTGCTCGGGGAGGCGGACCTTCCCGGAATGGAGGTCTTCCAGAAGATCGTGCAGCTCCTGAGGGAGCAGCCCAGGCTCAATACCGCGGCCCTCATCGAACATTTCAGGGAGAGCGAGCACGAACCTGTGCTCGCGCGACTTGCGACCTGGAGTCATTCGAGTCTCGCTCAGGACGTGCGCGCGGAGTTTCAGGGTGCTCTTTCCCAGCTGAGGCTAAAGGCGATAGAAACCGTGACGGACCGGCTGGTGCAGAAGGGAAAAGTGTTCGGGCTCAGCGAGGCCGAAAAGACCGAGCTGAACCGGCTGCTCACCGCGAAGCAGGAGATCCGACAAACGGCTCCGACTCATTGAATTTCTTGGGGTTAATGCCCATCTAAGCTATACTTTCGCGTTTTACTTAACACCCACGAATCCAGCACCGGAATTACACATGGATCAAGAAACCCAGCGTTCCCAGCTCCGCAAGCTCATCATCCAGGGCAAGGAGCAGGGCTTTCTGACGTATCGGGAAATCAACGATCACCTGCCCGAGGACGTCCATGACACCGACCAGATCGAGGCGGTGGTCAGTATGATCAACGACATGGGGATCCAGGTGTTCGACGAGGCGCCGGATCCCGATGCGCTGCTGCTCAAGACCGAACCCGCGCCCGCGGACGACGAAGAAGAGGCAGCCGAGGAAGCCGAGCAGGTGCTCGCTTCCGCCGTGGACAGCGAGTTCGGCCGCACGACCGATCCCGTTCGCATGTACATGCGCGAGATGGGCACGGTGGAGCTCCTCACGCGCGAGGGCGAGATCGAGCTCGCCAAGCGCATCGAGGACGGTGTGCGCCAGACGACCGAGGCCATCGCGGCGTGCCCCGCGGCGATCGCGGAGGTCGTGCGGATGATGGATCTGGTCGAAGCCGACCAGATGCGCCTCACCGATCTCGTGGTCGACTTCGTCGACCCGAACGCGCCCGACATGCCGCTGCCCGAGGTGACGCCGAAGGCGGCCTCCGACGAGTCCGAAGAGGAGGAGTCCGAGTCCGGCGGGGGCGGCGGAGACAGCGAGGAGGAGGGTGGACCGAACCGCGAGGAGGCGTTCGCCCGCTTCGCGCGCATCCGCAAGCTCCACACGAGCCTCATCAAGACCATCGCCAAGAAGGAGTACGACAGCCCCGAGGCGAAGCGCGTCCAGAAGAAGCTCGCGGACGAGTTCATGCAGATCAAGTTCGTCTCGAAGCAGGTGAACCGCCTGGTCGAGTACGTGCGCTCGCTCGTGGATCAGGCGCGCGGGCAGGAAAAGGTCATCATGGACGTGTGCGTCGCGAAGTCGCGCATGCCGCGCAAGACCTTCCTCAAGATCTTCCCGGGGAACGAGACCAACAAGCGCTGGGTCAAGCGCGCGATCAAGGCCGACGGCGTGAATGCTGCTGTCCTCGAATCGCACGCCGATGAGGTGCTGGGGGCGCAGGACAAGCTGAAGCAGATCGAGGAGCGTGCGGGCCTTCCCATCGGGGCTCTGAAGGAGGTCAATCGCCGCATGTCGATCGGCGAGGCCAAGGCGCGCCGGGCGAAGAAGGAGATGGTCGAGGCCAACCTGCGCCTCGTGATCTCGATCGCCAAGAAGTACACGAACCGCGGCCTGCAGTTCCTGGATCTGATCCAGGAGGGCAACATCGGCCTGATGAAGGCGGTGGACAAGTTCGAGTACCGTCGCGGCTACAAGTTCTCGACCTACGCGACCTGGTGGATCCGGCAGGCCATCACGCGCTCGATCGCCGACCAGGCGCGCACCATCCGCATCCCGGTGCACATGATCGAGACGATCAACAAGCTGAACCGCATCAGCCGGCAGATGCTGCAGGAGATGGGCCGCGAGGCCACGCCCGAGGAGCTCGCCGAGCGCATGGACATGCCCGAGGACAAGATCCGCAAGGTCTTGAAGATCGCCAAGGAGCCGATCTCGATGGAGACGCCGATCGGCGACGACGAGGACTCGCACCTCGGGGACTTCGTCGAGGACCAGAACACGGTGGCGCCGCCCGAAGCGGCACTCGGTTCGGGCCTCAAGCAGGCGACCATGGACATCCTCGGCACGCTCACGGCGCGCGAGGCCAAGGTGCTGCGCATGCGCTTCGGCATCGGCATGAACACCGACCACACGCTGGAAGAGGTCGGGAAGCAGTTCGACGTCACGCGCGAGCGCATCCGCCAGATCGAGGCCAAGGCGCTGCGGAAGCTCCGCCATCCCTCGCGCTCGGAACACCTGCGCAGCTTTCTCGACTAGAAGTAGCGCGATCCGCCATGGCAGAAGGGCCCGTAAGGGCCCTTCTGTTCAGCGGCTCGACCGTTCCCGCCGATTCACATGGCGCACTCCGGGTTGTGCGCTTCTGCATGGCAGTTCGCACAAAGCAACACGCATTTCTCTGCTTCGGCAACGACCGCCTGCCATCGTCGGTTGGAAAGCGTTCTGAGATCGAGCTGAAAGTCCTTGGCAGACGGGTCGGGATGATGCAACTGCAAGGCGGCATAATTGTCTTTGTAACCGCAGCGCGCGCAGCGAGCGCCTTTCATGCGGATCAACGCAAGCTTCCGTTCGCGACCCCGACGCTGTTGCGCCTGGTAGGATTGATGCCGGTTGTTGGTATCGACATTCTTGCAGCGTCGAGAACAGAATCTACGTTGTAGCCCTTTGAGCGGCTTTCGGCAGATCGCGCATTTCTTATGGGTGCCCTGCGTTGACATCGGATTCTTGTAGGTTGCCTAATCCGTATACTAATCGGGTGCCGTGCGCTCAAGAAGAGAGTACAGGCGATAGCTGCTAGAATTCGCCGCGTTGGGCCTGTAGCTCAGTCGGTTAGAGCAGGGGACTCATCACAGCGGTGCGCTCACATCGAAAGGTGTGAGATGAACGGGATGAATTCAGGGAACCCGTAGCGCCCGGTCGGTTCGATCGGTTACGCCGGCGACCCTGAGCCAAGCCGGGGGTGCACTCCCGGAAGGTGCAGAGACTACCTGAGGGCTCCAGTGCCCTTAATGACAGGCTCGAGCGTCCCGCGCCCTAACGATGGCGGAAGTCGTCGAGGGCGGTGAGATAGTCCACTCCCGCGGGAAACGGCGGGGCAGAGTGAATCCCTTGGTCGTAGGTTCGAGTCCTACCGGGCCCACCATCTAGCCGTCGGTGGCAAGAGAGCAGCACGGCCTCGCTTGTGCCTCGGCCTCGCCATCGTTGGAGCGGCGCTTGACGGGCGAAGACACGTCGATTGTCTTCGCCAACGCGACGACCCGCCCTTGCCGACCCATCAGCCCGCCATCCTGTACCTCACGCCGTCGATGCTCCGCGGCTGACGTTACCGGGCGCTCGCCGCCAGACACCGCTGCCGGTTGGCGGCCGCGTGTCGCTCACGCGGTGCCGCACTTTCCGCACATCGGCTTTCCGCAACCGCTGGAACAATAAGGGCTTTCGTCAAGCGCTTGGCCTGTGTTGAATAGCCCCCGGCGCTCGATCGAAGCGCCTCTCTCCACGAAGGCCGTCTGGCCGCACAACACTCCGAGGGCTTCCGTCATGTATCGGTTTCGCATCGTTTCTCTTGCATTCTCGCTGTGCCTCCTCGCCGCATGCGGTGGTGGAGGCGGGGGCTCGGGCGGTGGGGACGGCGCCGGCTTTTCGGATGACGGCTCGATTGCGGGGCGGGATCTCGCCGGCGTGGAGCGCGCGGTGCCCTCGACCATGGGCGCGCTCGAGGCGATCTAGCCATCCATTTGCCTCCCAGAGAAGTCGGGTAGGCGCGATTCCGGAAGGGAGCCGATCGGGGACTGGGGCGCCGCCTCGTGCTGTCCTTTCGGCGAGACTCAGCTTGCCTCGGTGGCTCGAGTCGAGTCCCCCGCCCGCTGGCTCCACCGATACCAGATCAGTCCCAGGCGTTCGCTCAGCGCGCGGCTGCTGAGCTGCAGACCTTGAGCCGAAGGGAGATAGCGCAGGAGACGCGGCCTGTCGGGTTCCACGCGGTTGAAGCCGGTCGGGGCCGGGATCACGCGGAGCCCGGCTTCGGCGAACGCCCAGCGGGCGCGGGGCATGTGCCAGGCATGCGTGACGAGGTAGACCGTCACGATGCCCTCGGCTTCGAGGATGGTCCGCGTATGGAGGGCGTTCTCGAAGGTCGTCCGGGAGCGGCGCTCCAGCCACCGCGGCGTAACGGCGAAGTCCCGGACGAGCGCTTCCCGCATGAGCTCGGCTTCCGGCTGCTCCTCGCCGTACACGCTTCCGCCGGAGACCAGCAGCGGCCACCCGGTGGTGCGGTGCAGCCGGGCCGCGTAGCGCAGTCGCTGCAGCGTGTGGATGCTGACGGTGTCCGTCCCGTACTCGGGGGCGTCGGCTTCCCGCCCTCCGCCGAGCACGACGATGGCGGTATGCGCGTCGCCGTGCCCGTTCACGCTTGCGAGCGCGAGCGGCTCGGAATCCGCTTCGAGGCCGTGAATGAGCGCGGTACCCACCGGGGGCGAGCTGAGCAGCGCGAGGAGCGCGAGCGCGAGGCCGGTCACCGTCAGCCCGACGTGCCGCCAGCGAATCTGGATGAGTAGCCCGAGCAGAGCGAGCAGGATCAGCAGGGCGGGCGGGGTGAGAAGCAGGCCCAGCGCCTTGGTCGCGACCAGCATCCAGCTAGTACGCGCGGGCGGCCTGCTGTTCGGCGTGGTAGGACGACCGGACCATCGGACCGCTCGCCACATTATGGAACCCGAGCGCCTCGCCCAGTCGCGCGAAGGCCGCAAACTCCTCGGGCGTCACGAAACGCTCGACCGGCAGGTGGTGCCGGCTCGGCTGCAGGTACTGCCCGATCGTCAGCATGTCGCACCCGGCCGCGCGCAGCTCGCGCATCACGCCTTCGATCTCCTCGTTCGTTTCCCCGAGGCCCACCATGAGACCCGACTTGGTCGGGACGTCCGGGTGGCGCTCCTTGAAGCGGCGCAGGAGCTCGAGCGAATGGCGGTAATCGGCGCCGGGGCGCGCGGCCTTGTAGAGCCGCGGCACCGTCTCGAGGTTGTGGTTGAAGACGTTCGGCAACGCCTGCCCGAGCGTCCCGAGCGCGACCTCCAGGCGCCCGCGGAAATCGGGCACGAGGATCTCCACCGACGTCGCCGGCGTGTGCGCGCGCACGGCGCGGATGCAGGCCACGAAGTGGGCCGCCCCGCCGTCGCGGAGATCGTCGCGATCGACCGACGTGATCACCACGAACCGCAGCCCCATCGCCGCAATCGCGCGCGCCAGGTGATCGGGCTCGTCGGGATCGAGCGCGTCCGGTCGGCCGTGGGCCACGTCGCAGAACGGACAGCGACGGGTGCACAGCCGCCCCATGATCATGAAGGTAGCGGTGCCGTGGCGGAAGCACTCGCCCAGGTTGGGGCACGACGCCTCCTCGCACACGGTGTTCAGTTTGTGCTCCCGCAGCAGCGCCTTGAGCCTTCCGACCTCGGGATGCGTGGGTGCCTGGGCGCGGATCCAGGGCGGCTTGCGCAGCGGGGCCCTCGGGACCACCTTGATCGGGATGCGCGCGGTCTTCGCGGCGCCCTTGAGCGCCCGGATGTCGTCCCGTCCTGATTCAGCCATTGAGCGATGACGGCCTGTGTGCGCCGGGGGCGGCGGCCTCCGGTCGGGTCTCAGTATATCCCAGCAGGGCGAGCACCCGTTGCGCGAGCGCCTCGCCGGCCGCGCCGCTCTCCGCGTCCGGGATGAAATCGGCGAGCTGGGCGACCTGCAGGCCGGAGTAGCCGCACGGCTCGATCACGCGGAACGGCGCCAGGTCCATGCGAGCGTTGAACGACAATCCGTGGTAGGTGCAGCCGCGCCGCACCCGCAGGCCGAGGGAGGCGATCTTGCGCCCCTCCACGTAAACCCCCGGCGCGCCCGCGCGCCGCTCGGCCGCGATTCCGCGATCCCTGAGCAGGTCGATCACCGCCTGCTCGAGCGTGCCGACGAGGGTCCTGATGCCGATGCCGCGCCGCGCCAGCTCGATGAGCACGTAGACCACGGATTGCCCCGGGCCGTGGTAGGTGATGTCGCCGCCGCGATCGGTGGGAATCACCGGCACGTCGTTCCCCGGCCGCACGGTGCGCGCGTTGGCCTTGAGCCCGAGCGTGTACACGGGCGGGTGCTCGAGCAGCCAGATCTCGTCGGCGGAGTCGCCGTCGCGGCCCTCGGTGTAGGCACGCATCGCCTCGACCGTCGCGGCGTAGTCCACGAGGCCCAGGCGGCGCACCACGCAGGGCAGCGGTTGCACTACTCGACCTTGCCTTCGCAGAAGGCCTGCTTGTACGCCTTGTAGAGCGCGAAGAGCTTCGCGTGCAACGGACCGGGCCGCCCGGTGCCGACCGGCCGGTCGTTGAGGCGCGTGATGGAAAGGATCTCGCGGGTCGAGCTCGTCATCCAGATCTCCTCGGCCGTGTAGAGGGCGGACTCCGGCAACGGCTCCTCGCGCGCCGGGACCCCGTTCGCGTGAGCCAGCTCGAGCACGAGGTCGCGCGTGACGCCGGGCAGGATGAAGGGGCCGTTCGGCGGTGTGACGAGCGTGCCCCGGTTCACGACGAAGATGTTACTCGCCGCACCCTCGGTCACCAACCCGTCGCGGATCAGGATCGCCTCCGCCGCGCCGCGATCGATGGCCTGCTGGCGCAGGAGCGCGTTCGCGAGCAGCGCGATCGCCTTGATGTCGCAGCGCAGCCACCGGATGTCGGCGGCCGTCACGGCGGCCACGCCCTCCGCGACGGCGGCCGCCGGCGGATACTTGAGCGGCTGCGCGTACGCGAATACGGTCGGCTTCACGCCCGCCGGAAACGCGTGATCGCGGGGCGCCACGCCGCGCGTGACCTGGAGATACACCGACTGGTCGCCGTCGCCGTTCTCGCGCACGAGCCGGGAGAACACCGTTTCCCACTCCCCGGCGGTCAGCGGGTTCTCGAGGCGGATCGCGGCGAGGCTGCGCTCCAGCCGGGCGAGATGGTGCGCGAGGCGGAAGAGGCGACCGCCGAACACCGGAATGACCTCGTAGACGCCGTCGCCGAAGACGAATCCCCGGTCGAACACCGAGACGCTGGCGCGTCCGGGCGGCAGGAATTCGCCGTTCAGGTAAACGAAGGGAGTGTCGATCATGTCGTCGCCGCCGTTGAAGTTCTGGGAATAAAGATGGGGACTCAAGGATCGGGCCGCGTGCGCGCAAGCCCGGTCGGGAACGCGCGGCCCTCGTCTATCGGAACCAGAGTCGCAGACTGTCCATCGCCCGCGTCGTCCAGCCCCCCGTGCCGACGTCCCGGAGAGCGACCAGCGGATACTCGGCGAACACCTTGTCGTCGAGCTGGAGCGCGAGTACTCCGATGCGCTGGCCCTGGCGCACGGGCGCCTCGAGCATCTCCTTGATCGTCAGGCGCGCGCGCAGGCGGGAGTACCACCCGCGCGGAAGCGTGACGTAGAGGTTCTGTCGCACGCCCAGCGGCAGCGTCGCCTGTTCGCCCATCCACACGCGCACCTCCGTCGTCGGCCGGTCCGCGGCGTAGAGGAGCTTCGTCTCGAAGTTGCGAAAGCCGTAATCGAGGAGGCGCTGTGCGGCGTCGACGCGCGCCGCCTCGCTGGGCGCGCCGAGGACGGTGGCGATGAGGCGCATGTTCTCGCGACGCGCGGATCCGACCAGGCACCAGCCGGCGGCATGCGTGAACCCGGTCTTCAACCCGTCGACCGTGGTATCGCGCCAGAGGAGCGCGTTGTTGTTGTAGTACTTCAGCTCGTTCACGCTGATCTCGCGCAGCCCGAACCATTCGTAGTGCTCCGGGAAGTCGCGGATCATCGCGACCGCCAGGCGGCTGAGATCGCGCGCCGTCGAGACGTGGCCGGGGGCATCGAGTCCGGTGCTGTTGACGAAGCGGGTGCCGGCGAGGCCCCAGCTGCGCGCCCGGACGTTCATGAGCTCGACGAAGCGGGACTCGCTGCCTGCGACGTGTTCCGCGAGCGCGACGGTCGCGTCGTTCGCCGACCGCACGATCGCGCTCTTGAGCAGGTCCTCCAGGATCGGCGTGCCGCCCGGACGCAAGAAGATGTTCGCGCCGGGCGTGCCCGCCGCGCGGTCGCTGACCGTCACCCGCTCGCGCAGGCTCACCTCGCCGGCGCGCAGCTTCTCCAAAACGAGGTACGCGGTCATGAGCTTCGTCAGGCTCGCGGGCGGCATGGGCTCGTCGGCGTCGTGCTCCGCGAGCACGGACCCGCTGTGGTGGTCCACGAGCAACCACGCCCGGGCGGGTACCTCGGGCGCCTTCTCCAGGGCGGCGTGCGCCGGCGCCAGCAGAGTCAGGAGGAGCAGGCCGACGATGATGTGCAGGCGGCGCATCAGTCGACCACGATCAGGGCGTCGGGCACGCCCTGGCGCCCGGCCTCCTCGACGAGGCGATCGCCCTGTTCGACGCTCGCGACCGGGCCGATGCGGACCCGGTAGAGGGGTGTCGCGCCGCCCGCAGCGTCGCCGGCGGCCTGGATGTAGATCGGCGCGAGCCCGGCCCGCTCGAGGCGGTCTCGCAGCGCGACCGCGTTGGCGTGCCGGGTGAAGGCCCCGACCTGGACCGAGAGCCGGGGCCCGGCATGCGGCTCGGTACCCGCCTGCGCGGCGGAGACGACCGACAGGCGAGGACGGCTCGCGACGGTGGTGGCGGGCGCGGGCGGCGCGTGCGGGTCGAGCGTTTCGACCTCGACGATCCCGGTCCCGCTTCCCGCGATTCCGAGCTTCCAGGCGGCCGCGTAGGAGAGATCGATCAGCCGGTTGTGCAGGAACGGCCCGCGGTCGTTTACCCGCACGACGACGGAGCGGCCGTTCTCGAGATTGCGTACGCGCGCGTAGGAAGGCAGGGGCAGGGTCTTGTGGGCCGCGGTCATCGCGTACATGTCGTAAGGCTCCCCGCTCGAGGTGCGGCGTCCGTGGAATTTCTTCCCGTACCAGGAGGCGACGCCGCGCTCGCGGTAGCCGCGCGCCTCGGCGAGCGGCGTGTAGCCGACGCCGAAGACCGTGTAGGGCCGGTTGCCCGACTCGCTCAGGGGCTCGGCGCGCGGGACGGCATCGGGTACGGCCGCGAGGTCCACCGGCGCGCGCTCGTGCGGGCCGTCGTCCTGGTAATAGCCGTCGCGCTGCGGCACGGTTCCACAGGCCGCGAGCAGCAGCGCGAGCGCGAACAGCGGGAGACGAACGATCATGCGCCCTCTTCGTATAGTTCCCGAATCGCCCGGCCCAGCTCGTAGACGGCCATGGCGTAGCGCTTGCTGCGATTATACCGGCTGATCGCGTAGAAGTTGTCGTAGCCAAGGCGGTAGACCGGACCCGATTCCCCTTCGAGGACGATCACCGCCGCTCGGCGGTCGTCGTCGGGCCCGGCCGCCGTCGCCGGCCGCGGTCGCGGGAAGATCCCATGGCCGAAGAGCTGGCGTAGCGTCAGGGTGGGCTTCAGGCCGAGGTCCCCGAGCCACTCGTACAGGTCCCCCTCCACCTCGACCTCGTCGACGATCGGCGCGCCCGGCACCCAGCCGTGGCGCCGCAGGAAATTGGCGACGCTCCCGATGGCGTCGGCGTTCGAGCCGAGCAGATCGGGTTTGCGGTCGCCGGTGAAGTCGACCGCGTACTGCCGGTAGCTCGAGGGCATGAACTGCGGGATGCCGAGCGCCCCCGCGTAGGAGCCCTTGACCTCGAACGCGTCGACCTTGAGCTCGCGTGCCAGCAGCAGGTACTCCTCGAGCTCGCGGCGGAAAAACTCCGCGCGCCGCGGATAGCCGAAGGCGAGCGTGGCGAGCGCCTCCAGGGCGGGGAACCCCCCGGTGTTCTCCCCATAGTTCGTCTCGACGCCGATAATCGCGACGACGATCTCGGGCGGCACGCCGTACTCCCGTTGCGCTCGCGCGAGCGCCTGCGCGTGGGTCCGCCAGTAACGCGAGCCGAGGCGCGCGTGCCGGTCGGTCACGAAGCGCCGGCGGTACTCGTGCCACGGCAGGCCCTCGGCCGGCCGCTCCATCGCGGCGATGATCTCGGGTCGCATCGTCCCCCGCGCGAACAGCCGTTCGAGCGCGCTCGCGTCGAAGCGGTGCGTCGCGCGCATGTGCTCGATGAAGACCGGCACGTCGGGGTGCTCCAGGAGCGGCGTGGCGGTCGCCGGCGAGGCGGCAAGCAGGGCCAGCAGCCCGATGGGCAGATACCGGAGGCGCATCTCTAGAACTCGACGAGCTTGCGATGGGTCTGGATGCTCATCAGCATGCCGAAGCCCGCCATGAGCGTCAGGATCGAGCTGCCGCCGTAGCTCATCATCGGCAGCGGAACCCCGACCACCGGCAGGATGCCCGACACCATGCCGATGTTGACGAAGAACTGCACGAAGAACGCGAGGCCGAGCGCGCCGGCGAGGAGCCGCGCGAAGGTGTCCTGCGCGTAGAAGGCGATCAGGAGCATGCGCAGCGCGATGAAGGCGTACAGCGCGAGCGCGACGAGAATGCCGATGAGGCCGAATTCCTCGCCGAAGACCGCGAAGATGAAGTCGGTCTGCGACTCGGGCAGGTATTCGAGATGCGCCTGCGACGAGTTGAGCCAGCCCTTGCCATAGAACCCCCCGGAGCCGATCGCGATCATGGACTGGATCGTGTGGTACCCCGTGCCGAGCGGGTCGGCCGCCGGATCGAACAGCGTGAGAATGCGGTTGCGCTGATAGTCGTGCAGGTGGTTCCAGAGGATCGGCGCGGCGGCGGCGAGGAGCCCGATGCCGGTCCACATGATCCGCTTGCGCAGGCCCGCGAGGAACAGGACGAAGAAGCCCGATGCCGCGACGAGGATCGCCGTCCCGAGGTCCGGCTGCTTCAGGATGAGGACCGCGGGTACGAGCGCGATCGCGAAGCCCACGGCGATGCGGGGGTACGACGGCGGCAGGCTGTCCCGCGCGAGGTACCAGGCGGCCATCATCGGCACCGCGAGCTTCATGATCTCGGAAGGCTGGAAGCGCACGATGCCGAGCGACAGCCAGCGCTGCGCGCCCTTGCTGATCGCGCCCACGCCGAGCACCACCGCGAGCAGAACGAGCCCGGCGCCGAAGAGGTGCGGCGCCCAGCGCTCCAAGAGCTCCGGCCGGATCTGGGCGACCCCGAGGAGCACCGCGAAACCGAGGCCGAGCCGCATCACGTGGGCGATCGTGACGGCCTCGTCCTTGGCGCTCGCGCTGTACACGATCGCGACCGAAAGCGCGGCCAGCGTCACGAGGGCGAAGAAGAGCGGCTTGTCGAGGTGCAGGCGCTGCTGCCACATGGCTATTCGTCGTCCTCCGTGGCCGGTTTGACCGGCGTGCTGATCGCATGGCCCAGGATCACGTGATCCATCACCTTGCGCGCGATGGGCGCGGCCGCCGAGCTGCCGTGTCCCCCGTTCTCCACGATCACCGCCACGGCGACGCGCGGGTGATCGGCCGGGGCGAAGGACACGAACAGCGCGTGGTCGCGCAGCCGCTCGGGCGTTCCGTGCTCGTCGTAGCGCGCGCCCTGCGCGATACCCCTGACCTGCGCCGTGCCGGTCTTGCCGGCGATCTGGTAGGGCGCATTGTGTCCGATCCCGTAGGCGGTTCCGCGGTTCGTGTGCGCGACCGCGGTCATGTGGCTCTTCAGCTCGTCCCAGTGCCTCTTGTCGCGCAGCAGCACCCGGCTGCTGACCTCCGGGATGAAGTCGATCCGCTCCCTGGTCTTCGCGTCCTCGTAGGCGCGCATCAGCACCGGTCGCATGCGCTCGCCGCGCGTGGCGATCGTCGCCGTCGCCGTGGCGAGCTGCAGCGGCGTCGCGAGGAGCGAGCCCTGGCCGATGCCCGTGATCACGGTCTCGCCGGGATACCAGGGCTGACCGCGCGACTTCTTCCATTCCGGGGACGGCACGAGGCCCGAGGATTCGGACGGCAGGTCGATGCCCGTCGCCTTGCCGAAGCCGAACGGCGCGAG
This sequence comes from Sulfurifustis variabilis, assembly GCF_002355415.1. Taxonomy (GTDB): domain Bacteria; phylum Pseudomonadota; class Gammaproteobacteria; order Acidiferrobacterales; family Sulfurifustaceae; genus Sulfurifustis; species Sulfurifustis variabilis. Next base: position 194,596 of record NZ_AP014936.1, read on the forward strand.
AAAGCTCTTCATCCGGTCCGGGCCGACGGCGGTAGCGAGCTTGTAGAAGTACACGTCGCAGGACTGCGCGATCGCGTCGCGCAGCGTCACCACGCCGTGCCCCGCCTTCTTCCAGTCGCGGAACAGGTGCGAGCTGCCCGGGAGGTTGAAGTGGCCCGGACAGAAGACCGGCTCGTGCGCGTTGAAGGCCTGTCCGGCTTCGAGGGCCATGAGTCCGAAGAAGACCTTGATCGTCGATCCCGGCGCGTACTGTCCGTTCAGCGCCCGGTTGATCAGCGGCTTGTCCGGGTTCTCGAGCAGCGCCTTGTAGGAGGCCGTGTCGATGCCGTTGACGAAGGCGTTCGGGTCGTAGGTCGGCGTGCTGGCGAAGGCGAGCACGCCGCCGGTCGAGGGCTCGATGGCGACCACCGCCCCCCGCTTTCCCGCGAGCGCCTGCTCGGCGACCACCTGGAGCCTGGCGTCGAGGTTCAGGTGGAGGTTCCGGCCGGCCGCGGGCGCCACGCGCTCGAGCGTGCGCAGCGCACGGCCGTGGGCATTGGTCTCGACCTTCTCGAGCCCCACGCGTCCGAGCAGGCTCTGCTCGTAGGTCGACTCCACGCCGAGCTTCCCGATGTGGCGCATCCCGCGGTAGGCGGACCTGTCGATGCGCTCGAGGTCGGCCTCGCTGATGCGCGACACGTAGCCGAGCGCGTGCACCGCGACGCTGCCCAGCGGGTAGTGGCGCTGCAGGCGCGCCTGCAGCTCGACGCCGTTGAAGAACGGCAGGCGCACGGCGATGCGGCCGGCCTCCTCGTCGTTCAGGTGCGTGCGCAGCGTCAGGTTTTCGAACCGCGGCCGCTCGCGCAGCTGCTTGCGGAAGGCCTTGAGATCGCCCTCGGTCACGCGCACCAGCTCGCCCAGATCGGCGAGCAGCTCGTCCATGTCGTCGACCTGCTCCGGAATGATCTCCAGCGTGTAGACCGGGTAGTTCTGCGCGAGGATCACGCCGTTACGATCGAGGATCAGGCCGCGCGGCGGGGGGATCGGCAGCGGCTTGACCCGGTTCGCCTGTGAGAGCGTGGCGTAATGGCGGTGGTTGATCACCTGGAGATACACCGTGCGCGCGAGGAGGAGCAGGGTGAGGATCAGCATCACCGCGCCGGCGAACGCGAGGCGGGTGTTGAACAGGCGGGTCTCGCGCAGGTAGTCCTTCAGCGGGATGTTGAGCATGGCGGGCGTGGCCGGCGGCCTTCGGCTGTCTGCCGTCCTTCAGCTCACGCGCGCGCGCCGGCGCACGTCGCGCAGGATCACGAAGAGCCACGGCCAGAGCAGCGCGCCCACGATACTCGGCGTCCAGTAGGCGGCGGTTCCCGGCGCGTGGCCGGTCATCCCCCGGATCCACGCGACCAGGAGCTGATTGAAGAAGAGCAGCATGAGCACGCTCACCGCCTGCTGCCAGCGGGGAAACATCCGCAGCTGCGGATGCAGCCGCACGGTGATGAAGGCGATTGCGGATTTCGCGAGCGCGTGCTGTCCGAGAAGCGAGCCGTAGAGCACGTCCAGCGTGAGACCCAGCAGCCAGCCCGTGCCGACCGAGACGCGCTGCGGCGCCGCCATGCACCAGTAGACGAGCGTGAGCGCGACCCAGTCCGGCAGGAATGGCTCGGCCCACGTCGGGCCGGGGAGGATGTTGAGCACGATCGCGACGAGGAACGTCGCGAGGATCGTGAAGCGGCCGCGGACCTCGGGCGTCGCGCTCACGGGGCCGCCTTCGCCGAGGTCGGCCCGAGCGGTTTCGTCTGGCCCTGGCCGGGCCACACCAGCAGGACCTGTTTCCCGTGGTTCAGGAGCGCCGCGGGACGCGCGCTGATCGAGAGGAACGCCTCGTTCGGATCGGTTTCTATCGCGGTGACGGTGGCCACCGGGTAACCGGCCGGAAACGTCCCGCCCATGCCGCTGCTCACCAGCAGATCGCCCTCGCGGATGTCGGCGGAGGCGGTGAGGTAGGGGACGGTCACGGTGTCCTGGTTCCCCGTGCCGAACACCACCGCGCGCAGGCCGCTGCGCGAGACCAGCACCGGAATCGCGTGACTGGGATCGGTGATCAGGGTGGCGGTGGCGAGGTGCGGCGCGACTTCGGTGATCTGGCCCATGATGCCGTGCGCGTCGATCACCGGCTGTCCCACGTACACGCCGTCGCGCGTGCCGCGGGTCACCACGATGCGCCGGGAAAAGGGCTCGAGGCTGACTTCCAGCAGCTCGGCGGCGAGCGCCCGGTCGGCGACGCGCGCCGCGCTGCCGAGCATGTCGCGCAGGCGGGCGTTCTCGGCCTCGAGCGCCTCGAACTGCTGCAGTCGCGCGAGGATCGCCTGGTGCTCGGCGGTCAGCGCCTCGTTCTGCTCCCGCAGCGTGCGCTCGGTCGCGAACGCCTCGCGGCTGTGCTGGTACACGACGACGGGGATGCTGGCCACGACCTGAAGCGGATACACGACCACCTTGAGCGCCGCCCGGATCTGCTCGAGGTGCTGCCCGCGGTGATCGAGCGTCATCAGCGCGAGCGAGAGCAGCAGGAGCAGCACCAGCCGCGTCAGGCTGGACGGCCCCCGGAGCGGCTTGCCGAAAACGGTGATCATGCGACCCCGGGGGGCGGCGCGGCAGGCGCCGCAGGCGGTGAAAAGAAAGACGTGTAGTAGAAGAAGGCGGTCAACGCGTGCGCGGGCTTATTCGTGCACGAAGACATCGCTCAGCTTTTCGGACTCCATGAGCGCCCGGCCGCAGCCGCGCACCACGCAGGTGAGGGGATCCTCGGTGATGATGATCGGCAGTCCGGTCTTCTCCGCGAGCATGCGGTCGATGTCGCGCAGCAGCGCGCCGCCGCCCGTGACCACCATGCCTTTCTCGGCGATGTCGGCGCCGAGCTCGGGCGGCGTCTGCTCGAGGGCGATCTTGATGGCCGAGACGATGCCCGTGAGGCATTCCGACAGCGCCTGGTACACCTCGGTGCTGTTGATCTCCTGGCTGCGCGGCACGCCGTCGGCGATGTGGCGGCCCTTGATCTCCATCTCGCGCACCTCGCTGCCCTCCCAGGCGGTGCCGATGCTCTTCTTCACCTGCTCCGCGGTGGCGTCGCCGATGAGCAGGCCGTACTTGCGGCGCACGTAGTTGATGATCGCCTCATCCATCTTGTCGCCGGCAATGCGCAGGCTGTGGGCGTAGACGATGCCGCCCAGCGAGATCACGCCCACCTCGCTCGTGCCGCCGCCGATGTCGAGCACCATCGAGCCGGTCGGGTCCATGATCGGAAGGTCCGCGCCGATCGCGGCCGCCATCGGCTCCTCGATCAGGTAGACCTCGCGCGCGCCGGCGCCGAGGGCCGACTCGCGGATCGCCCGCCGCTCCACCTGGGTGGAGCCGCAGGGTACACATATAATGATGCGCGGACTCGGCTGGAACAGCCGGTTCTCGTGGACCTTGCGGATGAAGAACTTGAGCATCTCGCCGGTCACGGTGAAGTCGGCGATCACGCCGTCCTTCATCGGGCGGATGGCCTGGATCGAGCCCGGCGTGCGCCCGAGCATCTTCTTGGCCTCGTGGCCGACGGCGAGGATCGAGCGGTTATTGCGCGCGCCGTTGCTCTGGCGGATGGCGACGACCGAGGGCTCGTTGAGGACGATGCCCTTGTCGCGGACGAAAATGAGCGTGTTGGCGGTCCCCAGGTCGATGGCGAGATCGCTGGAGAAGAAGCCGCGGATGCCTTTGAACATGGTGAGCAGGCCTACCTAGTAGTAGTGGTTGCCGGCGCGGGCGCCTAACTGTATCAACCGCACTCGGCGGGTTCAACCAATCAAGGGGTTATGATAAGTTGCCGCGCTTCGGAGTGGAGCGCGCGCGGCGAAGGAACACATGTCTCTCGATACAGCTCAGGTCAGGAAAATAGCACATCTCGCTCGTCTGCGGATCACCGACGAGGAAGCGAAAACCTATGCGGAATCGCTCTCTCGGATACTCGGGCTGATCGAGCAGATGAACGCGGTCGATACGTCCGGCGTCACGCCCATGGCGCATCCCTCCGAAGCGGCGCTGCGGCTGCGGGAGGACGCCGTGTCCGAAGCCGACGAGCGCGACAAGTTCCAGGCGATCGCGCCGGCGGTGGAGGCGGGTCTCTACCTGGTGCCGAAGGTCATCGAGTAGCGCCATGCACCGCAAAACCGTCACGGAGCTCGCCCGGCTGCTGCGGGCCCGCGAGATCACGAGCGTCGAGCTGACGCAGGCGTTCCTCGAGCGCATCGAAAAGCACAGGAACCTCAACGCCTTCATCACGGTCGATCCCGAACGCTCGCTGACCCGGGCGCGGAAGGCCGACGAGCGTCTCGCGCGCGGTGAGAACGCGCCGCTTTTGGGCGTGCCGGTCGCGCAAAAGGACATCTTCTGCGCCGACGGCTGGCTCACCACCTGCGGCTCGAAGATCCTGTCGAACTTCACCGCGCCCTACGACGCGACCGTCATCGCGAAATTCGACGCCGCGGGCGCCGTGCTGCTCGGCAAGACCAACATGGACGAGTTCGCCATGGGGTCCTCCAACGAGACCTCGCACTACGGCCCGGTGCGGAACCCGTGGAACACCGACACCGTGCCCGGCGGAAGCTCCGGCGGGTCCGCCGCCGCCGTGGCGGCGGCGCTCGCGCCGGCGGCGACGGGCACCGACACCGGCGGCTCGATCCGCCAGCCGGCGGCCCTCACGAACCTGACCGGGCTCAAGCCCTCCTACGGGCGCGTCTCGCGCTACGGGATGATCGCTTTCGCCTCGTCGCTCGACCAGGGCGGGCCGATGACGCGCACCGTCGAGGACGCGGCCCTGCTTCTCAACGTCATGGCCGGCTTCGACCCGCGGGACTCGACGTCGCTCGACCGGCCGGTGCCCGACTACACCGCGCACCTCGACCGCGACCTGAAGGGCGTGCGCATCGGGTTGCCCAAGGAGTACTTCGGCGAGGGACTGAACGCGGAGGTGGCGAAGGCGATCGAGGTCGCCGTCGCCGAGTACAAGCGGCTCGGCGCGGAGCTCGTCGACGTGAGCCTGCCCAACTCCGGGCTCGCCGTGCCGTGCTACTACGTGCTCGCGCCCGCGGAGGCGTCGAGCAATCTCTCGCGCTACGACGGCGTCCGCTACGGCTACCGGGCCCGGGAGTACACCGACCTGATCGACATGTACGAGCGCACGCGCGCCGAGGGCTTCGGGCCGGAGGTGAAGCGGCGCATCATGATCGGTACCTACGCGCTCTCCGCCGGCTACTACGATGCCTATTACCTCAAGGCCCAGAAGCTCCGGCGACTCATCGCCGAGGACTTCCGCCAGGCGTTCGAGCAGTGCGACGTGATCCTCGGGCCGACGAGCCCGACGACGGCGTTCAGGATCGGCGCCAAGACCGACGACCCGGTCGCCATGTATCTCTCCGACATCTACACGATCTCGGTGAACCTCGCGGGCCTGCCGGGGATCTCGATACCGGCGGGCTTCGACAGCCAGGGCCTGCCCATCGGCATGCAGCTCATCGGGCAGTACTTTGACGAGGCGCGGCTGCTCAACGTGGCGCAGCGTTATCAGCAGGCGACCGACTGGCACGCGCGCGCGCCCAGGGGGTTCGAGTAATGGACTGGGAACCGGTCATCGGTCTCGAGATTCACACGCAGCTGCTCACCAAGAGCAAGGCGTTCTCCGGCGCGTCCGCCACGTACGGCGCGGTTCCGAACACGCAGGCGTGCGCCGTCGACATCGCGCTGCCGGGCGTGCTGCCCGTCTTCAACAGGGAAGCGGCGCGGATGGCGGTGAAGTTCGGCCTCGCCATCGGCGCGCACATCAACCACCACTCGGTGTTCGCGCGCAAGAACTATTTCTATCCCGATCTTCCCAAGGGCTACCAGATCAGCCAGTACGAGATCCCGGTGGTCGCGCAAGGCAAGGTCACGATCGAGATCGACGGGCAGGAAAAGGTGATCGGCATCACGCGCGCGCATCTGGAAGAGGACGCGGGCAAGTCCCTGCACGAGGACTTCCACGGGATGACCGGGATCGACCTCAACCGCGCCGGCACGCCGCTCCTCGAGATCGTCTCCGAGCCCGACCTGCGCTCGGCGAAGGAGGCCGTCGCGTACATGAAGAAGCTGCACCAGCTCGTCGTGTACCTCGGCATCTGCGACGGCAACATGCAGGAGGGCTCGTTCCGCTGCGACGCGAACGTGTCGGTGCGCCCGAAGGGGTCGGAGAAGTTCGGCACGCGCGCCGAGATCAAGAACGTGAACTCCTTCCGTTTCGTCGAGAAGGCCATCGAGTACGAGATCGAGCGGCAGATCGACCTGCTCGAGTCGGGCAAGACGGTGGTGCAGGAGACGCGCCTGTACGATTCCGACAAGAACGTCACGCGTTCGATGCGCGGCAAGGAAGAGGCGATGGATTACCGCTACTTCCCCGATCCCGATCTGCCGCCGCTCGTGATCGACGAGCCGTTCGTGGCCGACGTCGCAGCGACGCTCCCCGAGCTGCCCGACGCCAAGCGCGCGCGATTCATGAAGGAGTTCGGCCTTTCGCCCTACGACGCCGGCGTGCTCACGAGCACGCGCGCGATGGCGCAGTACTACGAGGACGCGCTCGCGGCCTCGAAGGCCGACCCGAAGCTCGTCGCCAACTGGATCGCCTCCGAGCTCTCGGGCTACCTGAACCGCGACAACAGGGACATCGGCGAGTCGCCGGTCACGGCGCAGATGCTCGCCGGGCTCGTCGCGCGCATCGCCGACGACACGATTTCCGGCAAGATCGCCAAGGACGTGCTCGCGGCGATGTGGGACGGCGAAGGCGACGCCGACGCGGTCATCGAGAAGAAGGGCCTGAAGCAGATCACCGACACCTCGGCGATCGAGCAAGTCATCGACGAGGTGATGGCGAAGAACCCGAAGCAGCTCGAGCAGTACCGCGCCGGTCAGGAGAAGCTCTTCGGCTACTTCGTCGGCCAGGTGATGCGCGCGAGCGGCGGCAAGGCCAACCCCGCGGCCGTGAACGAGCTGCTGAAGAAAAAGCTCGCGGGGTAGTGCGCTGAATCGCCGGAGGATGGCATGGCCGGCAGGACGAAGCAGGGCAGGAAAGGATCGCCGCGGCGCTGGTCGCGCGACGTGATGGCGCGCAGCAACGCTCTCGATCTCGAGCCGGGGATCTTCAAGAAGGGTGCGCGGGCCGTGGCCGCGTCGCTCAAGCGCTCCGCGGAGCGCAGCCGCCGGCGCAAGTCCCCGCCCTACCGGTCGGCGATGTCCATGCTGACCTTCTACATCAACAGGGCAGGCGGGGGTCTCAGCGCCTCCCGCAGGCGCACGCTCGAGCAGGCCAAGGACGAACTGCGCAAGCTCTACGGCCGGCCGCCGAAGGCCGGGTCGAAGCGAAAGACCGCGCGCAGCCGACGACCCGCTAGATCTCGTAACCCTGCTGCTTGAAGCGGGCCTGCACCCGTCGGTTGATCCTCGGACCGAGGCTCTCGCCCCAGCGCTGTCCGATCGCGAAGCCTTCCTTGCTCATGACCGGCGCGAGCGAACCGGCCTTCCGGCCGACCGGGGATTCGTAGAACGCAAGCAGCTCCCTGATCTCGCGGTGAGTGAAGTACTTGTGGTAGAGCACGACCATCAGATCGACGAGGCCGTCCTTCGCGTTCATCTCCTCCGCGATCGCCTGGTTCACCTCTTCGGCGAGAACGTCGAACATCTGCGGCGGAATGTCGGGCCGGGCCTGCTTGATGGCCTCCGACATCTGCCTCACGACCGCTTCGGACATCGCCTGTCCGACCTTGAGCGCACCCGTGGCCTCGAGCAGCTTCCGGGTGTCCGCCCGTTTGGCGCGCGTCAGGTCTTCGGCGGCCAGCGGGCCGGCCGACAGGACGGTCAGGCAAGCGAGCAGGACGACGACCGCTTTCCGCATGGGAGCTCTCCCTTTCCGATCGGATGGTATGAGTGGAGTGTAGCCGCCCGATCCGGCGGCGCACCGGCCGGTGTTCCTCAGGCCGCTAACGGTCGTTCTTCTTGTCCTCGGGGGCGTCGTCCTTCCGTTCCTGCTCCTTCTTCTCGCTCTTGCCGGAGTCGCGCACGTGGTCGCCCGCTTTCTTGATCTCCTTGCCCATGGCACCGAGCAGCGATCCCACGCCCCGTTCGAGCTGCTTGGCGGTTTTCCTGACCGTGCCTTCCTCCTCGGCCAGGGTCGGGGCGGCGACCAGCGCGGCGACGCAGAAAAGCAGCAGAGTCAGGCGGCGCGGGACCGTGGGGCGAGGGTGACGCATGGCGATCGACCGGCTGTTTGCGATGCCGGGATTATAGCGAGGGGGGGCAACCGCCGCTTCGAGATGCGTCGCGCGCCGAACGAGCCGACGGCGTACAGGGGGTCGTACGAAAGAAACAGGCCCGCTTTGCGCGGGCCTGTCCGTCGTCCACGGCGTTAGCGACGACCGCCTCCGCCCGGACCCATGCCTCCACCGCCGGGACCCATTCCGCCTCCAGGACCCATTCCGCCACCCATGCCGGGGCCCATGCCGCCGCCGCGCGCCGGCGGTTGATCGGGGAGCGTGACGCCGCGCTCCTTCGCGCGCGCCTGCATCTGCGCGTGATGTTCGGCACGGATCTGTTGACGCTCCTCCTGCGTCTTGGCCGCGCGCATCTTCGCGCGGTACGCGTTCCTCTCCTGCTGCGTCATGAGCTGCGACCCGTAGATGTCGCGATCCCGGATCTGCTCCTGGGTACGATCCTGCGTTTGCACCCGGTCGCGGTCCTGGTCCTGCGCCTGAACGGCGCCGACGGCGAGCATGGTTACGGCGCTCAATGCGAGTAGCGATAGCCTTGATCTGTTCATGGTGCGCTCCTGTCCAGTTTCGTTGGTATTGATCCCATTAATCGATCCCATTATTCGACAACCACCGCGCGGTTCTTTGACGCCCGTCAAGGTTGACGCTCGCGGACCTGCGTTAGTGGAAGTTCGAAGGGAACAGCGTTTCAAGGGCACCAGACGTTGACGCTGCGGGGTGCGACATATCGTCGCGTGGACCCGTCGGCTTTTCAGGGGCATCCGCCCTACGACATCCGCCGGCTGCCATATGCAACCGGATACCGATTGCCGGATCGGCAGGTCAACGACCGCGGCCGGTTTCGGAGACGCATGGAGCGACGCAGGACGAGGCGGGCGGCCTGCGAACGGGCGGGTAATCAGCCCCGGCGCGCGGCTCTCCGGCGGACGCCGAGCAGCGTGAGCAGGCCCGTTGCGAAGAGAACGGAGGCGGCGGGCAAGGGCACGGCAACCGGTACGGGAGCACCGTAGCTCAGCGTGCCCGCGACGAACCGGTGGTACGGTGTCTCCTGGGTGATGTGAAAGCTCTTGTCGGCGATCACGAAGTTCCAAAGCGGGTCCTCGACCTCTTTGACGATCAGGTCGAGCCCCTGCAGGTTTCCGTTGTAGAAGCTCACGCTCGGGTAACCGAGCGCGGCGTCCTTGTCGTCCCCCTCGTCGAAGACATAGGGACCGAGATGAACCGTGAGCCCGAACGAGGGATTCGCGCCGAGCAGGATCGACACCTCCCCGCTGCCGGACGCGAGCGCGTCGTCGTACACGAACGAGCCGTAAACGAGCGAGGAGTACGTCAGGGCACCGTCATAGGCGGGGTCGATGTCGGTAATCGTGCCCGTGAAGGACGTGCTGACGAGCGCGCCCCACGCGCTGGCGCTCAGCGCCGCCCAGAGCACGGCGGATGTGACCAGTAACCGGAACCCCTTTCGCATCTTTTGACGACCCCCTGATTTGTTGTCCGGGAGACAAACCGGAGCCGGCGCCCCGGATTTGTCTCCCGTCCGGACTCTTGCGTTCCGGAACTGCCTCTCGACTCCCTCCCCCAAAGATGGGTAACGCATGATTCGGCAAAACACGCCGAGCGGCAAGGGAACGGCGACCGATGGCATGTCGGGGCTTTTTACATGTCCGGGTGCCACCTCATGCAAGTGCATAATTCGCCGACGGTTTCTGCGTCGTGACGGAGCGACGGATGCACCCCCGGAAGCACCAACCCTCGTCGACGGCCGCGGTCCGGTCCGCGGTGAGCTGCACTCCGTTGACCCGCCGATAGAGCGGTAGCCGGACGAAGCCTTCGAGCCGGGTCGCGTTCCCGACCGCGTGGCCCGGGCCCGGGCTCAGCCAGACAAACGTCCCGTGTCGTCGGGCTGGCCTCGTCGCGCCTAAACGAGCAGCAGCAGCCGGCGCAATCCCAGCGCGATCAGCAGGGCGCCCGCGCCGCGCCGCAGCCAGGCCGCGAGCCGCGGGCGGCCGACGAGGAGCTTGCGCCCGCTCAGTCCCACGAGCGGCACGACGAAGACGAGCGGCGTCACCGCCGCGCCGACGCCGAACCACGCGCCGTACGCCGCGCCGGCAAGCATCTCGCCCGAGAGCGCGCAGGCGGCGAGCAGGGCCGCGAGCGGCGCGCACGGCGCAAGGCTCAACGCGAAGCCGAGGGCGAAAGGGGGCAGGCGGTCGCCGCGTTTCGCGGGGCCGCAGGGCGCGTGTGCCGTGGTCGGGCGTAGCAGCCAGAGGCCGGCGAGGGCCGCGGCCACGCCGATCGCGATCTGGCCGGCGTGCGCCTCGAGGGCCGCGGCGAGCCAGCCGCCGAGGGCGCCGGCGATTCCGCCGAGCACCGTGTAGGCGCTCACCCGCCCGAGCAGGAAGACGGTCGTGTCGACGAACGCCGCGCGCGCCGAAAGCCCGCGTCCCAGCACCCAGCTCCCGAGAAACGGCAGGCAGGTGATGGTGCACGCGGTGAGCCCCATCGACAGGCCGAGGAGCCACACCCCGAACCAGTCGAGCTGCGTCGGCAGGTTGCCGATCAGCGCCTCAGGCATTCTTTTTTTCTCCCTTCGCCGCGACGATCGGGATGCCCTTCAGCCGGCCGTCGGGCGCGTCGACCTTGATGCGTCGCTTGTAGTACGCGCGCGAAGACCGGAACAGCGCGAACGGACCGAACCTGAGCTGGAGCACGTCGTCGTCCGGGCAGAACTCCACGCACCGCCCGCAGAGCGTGCAGTCGTCGTGAAACGCCTTGGGGCCGTGCTCGCGCGCGATCTCGGGGATGTCCATCGGGCAGGCCTTCGTGCAGATCCCGCACTGCTCGCAGCGGTCGTGCCGCCGCTTCACGAGGCGCAACGGCGCGAGCCGGCGGAAGACCGCGTGCAGCGCGAGCATCGGGCAGATGCGGCAGAAGGGCTGTCGGATCGCGAGCGCTCCGATCACGATGAAGCCGAAGAGCAGGTTCGCCGTCGCGCTCAGTCCCATCTCGACCCACCCGCCGGTGCGCAGCGCCACCTGCTCGGGATCGGCGGTGAGCAGCGTGGTCGCGAGGCGCGAGGGGCAGACGTCGCAGTACGGATTGCCGAGCGAGTGCGGCGCGACGCCGAGACCGGCGAGCAGCGGGAAGACGAGCACGAGCGCGAGCAGGACGATCCACTTCGCCGGCCGCACGCGCTTGAGCTCATTGCCCTCGAGCCGGCGCGTCGTGAGGCGCAGCCGCCGGCCGAGCTTGCCGATGAGCTCCTGCACGGTGCCGAGCGGGCACACCCAGCCGCAGAACGCCTTGTTGAGCACCAGAAAGAAGGCGAGGAAGGTGAGCAGCGTGAAGAGCAGCGGCATGACCATCTCGAACGTGATCTGCTGCGCGCGCACGATCGACTCGCCGATGCGGTGGTGCATCTGGTGCTGCAGCGGGATCAGCACGCAGTAGGCGCCGTTGCTCTGGTCGTAGGCGCACGAGAGCGCCGGGAGCGCGTTCGAGACCTTGTCGGCCATGTAGTGCCCGACGACCGCCGAGCCGTAGACCGTGAACCAGAGCATCGCGAGCTGCACGAGGAGGCGCAGCCGCGACAGGGTCGGGACGAGTCGCTTGAGCGTGGTCATCATGCCTCAGCTCCTCTTGCGCGCGTGGCGCACGATCGGGGCGGCGAGCAGGCCGCCGAGCAGGGCAAAACCGATGCCGGCGCCGAGATGCTTGCCGTCGTAGGCGTGCGGGGCGTAGGTGTAGTTGAAGGCGGTGAGGTAACGGCGCCCGTCGACGCGGTGATCGACCGAAACCACGAACGCGGCGCGCGGGCGCCCGTGGTGCGCGTGCCCGGCGGCCGCGGGCGCCGTCCGCGTCATGTCGCGCGGAAATCGCACCCGCGCGACGCCCGCCTCGTCGGTGCGAAACGCGTCCATCGTTCCGTGCTCGCTCCGAAGAGCGACGACCGCGCCCGCGAGCGGCTGGCCGCGAAAGCGCACGACAAACGGCCACTCCTCGCCCTCGCGGTACTGCGCGTGCTCGCGCGGCAGCCGCTGCGGGATGAGCTCGAGCTCGCCCTTGGGCCTCGCCAGCAGCGCCCTGGGCGCCGGCCCGGGGTTGCTGAAGTAGTGCACCGTCGACGCCGTGAGCACCTCGTCCCCGCTCTCCGTCCGGGCCGACGCCCAGTAATAGTTGCCGTTTCCGCGCGGGGCGCGGAACTCGACGCCGTTGGCGCGCACCGCGACGTGCTCGGGGCGGCTGTCCTCGGCCGGCCCGAGGACCGAAATCGCCGCCGGCTCGAAATTCCGCGGAACGAGGCGCAGCAGCTGCCGGTCGCCGCGCTCGCCTCGGGCGGGCACGAGGAGGGGGTCTTTCGTCCAGGCGATCGCGTCGACGCCGGCCGGGGGCGCGCCATGCGAGGCATGGTCATGATGCTCGTGACCCGGTTCCTGTTGCGCCAGGATCGCGCTCGGTGTGGCGAGTGACAGCAGTAAGAGGAGTGCTCGCATGGCCGTCTCAGAAGTTGTAGCGGTACGTGAGGAGGTAGCTGCGCGGGCTCGCCGCGTAGTACGAGAGCTTGCCGCTCGTGTCCTTCTTCACCTCCATCGCGTAGTGCTCGTCGAACACGTTGTCGACGTTGAGCGCGACCACGTGGGCCCCCGTCTCGTAGCCGAGCAGCAGATTGGTCACCCAGTCGTAGCCCTCGTAGGTCTCGCTGTTCGCGTTGTCCACGTAGTACTCGCCCCAGGTGTTCGCCTCGATGCGCGCGCGAAAGCCGCTCGCGTGGCGCCAGGCGGTGAAGACGCTGTACTGGTGCTTGGGGATGTAGGGCAGGTAGTTCCCGCTGCGATCCACGTTCGTGGTCGCGAAGCCGACGCGCACGGGCTCGGTGAACTCCTCGTAGCGGTAGCGGCTGTAGGCGTAGGCGGCGCCGAGCTCGAAGCCGCGCGGCAGCCGCAGCGCCCCGCTCGCCTCGAGGCCCCGCTTGTCGGTCTCGCCGGCGTTGAGATACACCGACTGACCGTCCGGCTGGCGGACGGTGATGATCTCGTCCTTCACCGGGTTGAGGTAGGCCGAGACATCGTAGGCGTAGCGCTCGGCGCGCGCCTTCACGCCGATCTCGTAGTTGCGCGAGCGCGCGGCGTCGAGCGCCGGGTTGCTCGTGATCTCAGACTCGGACGGCACCTGGCGCGCCTCGGCGACGACCGCGAACAGGCTCGTCGTCTCGCTCAGCCGGTAACTGACGCCCAGCTTCGGCGCCGGCAGCGTGTAGTCCCTGCGGATCGTGCTTTCGCCGGCGCCCGCCGTGTAGGTGCCGCTCGCGTAGTTGAACTGCGTGATCTCGTTCTCCTCGATGCGAAACCGCGAGCGGTCGATCCGCATGCCCGCGTCGATAAGCCAGCGGTCGCTCAGGGTGATGGATTCCTGCACGAACACGCCGGTCAGGGTGTTGCGGCTGCTCGTCACGCTCGCGAGCGCGCCCTTTTCGTCGGAGAAGGTCGCGACGATGCGCCCGCCGGCGATCTGCACGTCGCGGTACTGGTACTTGCGCGAGTCGTCGGCGATGTCCTCGCGCACGGTGATGCCGGCGACGAGGGTCGCGGGGCGCCCGCCGAGCGCGTGGCGATAATGGCCTTCGAGATCGGTGCCGTAGGTCTGCACCCAGTCCTCGGTCTCGTTGATGAGACCCGTCACGGGGTGGTAGTGGGTCCACTGCGTGTAATAGAAGCGGGGCTTCCAGGTGATCGCGCCGGCTTCCTTCTCGTACTTCGTGTTGAAAAACCAGATCTTCGAGTAGCGCCCGGAGTGCTTCCACGGGTCCTGCGTCGCGGTCTGCTCGCCGGTGCGCTCGAAGGTCGAGAACTGCGCCGCGCTCATCGAGCCGGGGAGCTGGAGGTCTGCCTCCGAGTAGCTCACCTCGGTCTCGAGCGTCGCATCGGCGCCGATGGCCGCGCCGTGCTTCACGCCGAGCTGGGTGGTGTCGAAGCGGTTCCAGACGCGCCAGTCGTTGTCCTGGATGCGGCGCGAGAATGTGAGGGCGAGCGCCTGGCTCTCCGCGAGCTTCGTGCTGGCGCGCAGGTGCAGGTTCTCGGCGCCGAAGTTGCCGGCGCCCACGCGCACGCTGTCGGGGCGCTCGTCGAACACCGATCTCGAAATGATGTGGATCGCCCCGCCGGCCGAGCCCGTGCTGTACAGGTTGCCCGGGCCCTTGGCGATCTCGATGCGCTCGATGTCCTGCGTGTCGATGAAGTCGAGGCGCGTGAACGAATCGGGATCGGTCATCGGCACGCCGTCGCGCAGCACCATGATCTCGTGGATGCCGTAGGGGGCCTTCAAGCCCGCGCCGCGCACGATCAGGCGCGCGTCGTAGCCGCCGTTCTTGCTGTCGACGAGCACGCCCGGCGTGCCCTGGAGCGCGTCCTTGACGTTCACCATCTTCGCGTCCTCGATCCGCTCGCTCGAGATGACCGAGATCGCCTGCGGGACGTCGCGCGTCGGACGCGCCTCGCGCGTCGCGGTGACGCTCAGCTCTTCGAGCGCGGGGGCCTCCTCGGCGGCGTGAAGCACGTTGGCCGGCCCGGCGAGCAGGGCGGCGACGGCGCAAGACAACAGGCGAATCGTGGGTATGGATGCGTGCATCGGCAGTGGTTCCGGATTGCAGGGAGGGTCAGGCGCGGTCTTCGAGCCGGAAGCGGATCGGCACGTCGACCCAGGAATCGATCGCGTTGCCCGCGCGGCTTGCGGGCAGGAAGCGCCAGCGCTTCACGGTGTCGAGCGCGGCGCGATCGAGGAGCGAGTGCCCGCTCGACTGCTTGAGGCGCACGTCGCGGCACGAGCCGTCGGCGCGCACGTGCGCGGTGAGCAGCACGCGGCCTTCGATCCCTTGCCGGCGTGCGGCAAGCGGGTACGGGGGTTTCGGGTTGTCGAGCCCCCGGACTTCGTAGCGTGCCTCGGCGATGGGTGCGGCCGGCGGCGCAGACGAGGTCGACGGGGTTTCGCTCGGGACGTGGGCCGGTTCCGGGACGGGCTCCGCGGAGGTCGGGGTCGTCTCTTCCTGTGCCGCCGGCTCGGTCGCCGGGGCGGGCTCGGGCGCCGCTTCCGCCGTTCGCACCGACCGCGGCTCGGGCGGCGGGGCCGGCCTGGCGGTCGGCGGCTTTTTGGCATGCCGCGGGCGTGCGGCCGGTTGCGGCGCGACCTCGGGGAGCGGCGCGATCGCGGCGAAGTGCACGTCCACGATCTGCGAGACGTGCCGGGCGAGTTGATCGGGAACCGGCGGGCGGAAGGCGAGGAAGAACGCGACGTGCGCGAGCAGCGAGAAGCCGAGGGCGGGTGGCAGGCGGCGGTCGGCGGCGAACGAGCGCACGGCGCGAGGCGTAAAGTTGACCTGCGCGCGATGCTAATCGGGAAAGCCGGGAGTCAGAATGCGGTCGAGTGTCGCGCGACAAGTTGTCGCACCCCATCCCGTCTCGCTCTGCGTGCGATCCCGCGGCACATCGCTCGGGGCGGGCTTCGGCCACCCGCCCTTGCTCCCCCGGCATCGGGCCGCACCCCGGGCTCTTGTTTGCGGCCCTCCTGCCCGGGCATACAATCCGGGCAGGCCTACCGCGAGCGTTCCGTGTCCGTGCTCTCCTCCGCCGGCATCAATCTCAAGCGCCTGATCGGGCTGCGCGCGATCGTGCTCGCGGGGCTGGTGCTCGCCGTCTGGATCGCCCGCGCCCGGCTGCACCTGCCGCTTCCGCTCGAGCCGCTCGCCATGCTTCTCACGGTCGTGCTGGCCGTGCACTTCGCGAGCTGGGTGCGCCTGTACGTCGACTCGCCGGTGACCGACCCCGAGCTGTTCGCGCACCTGGTGCTCGACGTGGTCGCGCTCACGGTGTTCCTCTATTACACCGGCGGCTCGACCAACCCGTTCACCGTGCTCTTTCTGCTGCCGCTCACGCTCACGGCCGCCGCGCTCCCGGGCCGCTACACCGCGGCGATGCTCGCGCTCACCGTCGGCACGTACTCGCTGCTGCTGGCCTGGTACCTGCCGCTGCCCGCCATGCACACCGCGCACGCCGACGTCGACGACTTCGGCCTGCACGTGCTCGGGATGTGGCTGGGCTTCCTCGTGAGCGCGACGCTCATCGCCTTCTTCGCCGTGAACATGGCGAACACGCTGCGCGAGCGCGACCGCCTGCGCGCCGAGATGCGCGAGCGCGAGCTCAAGCACGAGCGCGTCGTCGCGCTCGGCGCGCTGGCCGCCGGCGCGGCGCACGAGCTCGGCACGCCGCTCTCCACCATGGCCGTTGTGGTCAACGACATCGCTCCCGACGCGCCGGTCGGGCGCGAGCGGCTGCAGACGCTGCGCGCGCAGATCGAACGGTGCCGTCAGATCCTCTCGACCCTGTCGGCCGCCGCCGGCCACACGCGCGCGGAGTCGGGCCGGCGCCTGGGGCTCGACGCCTATCTCGAGGAGCTGCTCGCGCGCTGGCGGGCGATGCGCCCGACGGCGGGGATCAACTATCAGGCGGACGGCACGCGACCGGCGCCGCAGATCGTCGCCGAGCAGACGCTGAGCCAGACGGTCCTGAGCATCCTCAACAACGCGGCCGACGCCTCGCCCGACGAGGTCGCCGTGCATGCGCGCTGGTCCGACGCGGAGCTCGTGCTGGAGGTCTGCGACCGCGGCCCCGGGCTTTCCGCGGCGGCACGAGGGCGCGCCGGCAAGGAGCCGTTCACGACCAAGGCCGAAGGCGAAGGGCTGGGGCTCGGCCTCTTTCTCGCGCACACCACGATCGAGCGCCTCGGCGGGCGCGTGGTGCTCTACAACCGCGAAGGGGGCGGCGCATGCTGCCGGCTGTCGCTGCCGCTCGCGCCGCTCAGGATCGCGGCATGAGCACGCCGCTCGCCGACGACCGGCCGACGCTGCTCCTCGTCGACGACGACGAGACGTTCTGCCGGGTGCTCGCCGGCGCCCTGGAGTCGCGGGGGTTCGCGGTGCGCACCGCCCACGACGTGCCGCAAGGGCTCGCGGCCGCCGAGTCCGAGCCGCCCGAGTACGCGGTCATCGACCTCAAGATGCCGGGCCCGAGCGGGCTCGAGCTCGTGGCGCGCCTGCACGCGCTCGATCCGCACACCCGCATCGTCGTGCTCACCGGCTACGCGAGCATCGCGACCGCGGTCGAGGCGATCAAGCTCGGAGCGGTGCAGTACCTGGCGAAGCCGGCCGACGCCGATCAGGTGGTGGCGGCGTTCGACAGGCTCGAGGGAGACGCGCGGGCGCCGGTCGAAGCGCGCCCGCTCTCGGTCGCGCGCCTGGAATGGGAGCACATCCAGAAGATCCTGCTCGAATGCGAGGGAAACATCTCGGAAACCGCGCGCCGGCTCGGGATGCACCGGCGCACGCTGCAGCGCAAGCTCGCGAAGCGGCCGGTGAAGCGCTGACGCGAGCGATAAGTGATGAGTGCTGAGTCAATGAGCGCGCGAAGCGCGCACTTCAACTTGTCACTTATCGCTTAGCACTTATCACTGCCGTTCTGCGCTTTTCAGCAGCCGCTCCGCTTCCTGCGCGATCGCGCGGCGCTGGAGCACGAGCTGCCAGCGGTTGCCGCCGAGCTGGCGCCACAGCACCGCGGAGCGGATGCCGGCGAAGAGTCCCGCCCGCACGCGCGCGGCGATCTCCGGGTTGGAGAGGTGGCCGTGCTCCCCGCTCACCATGATCCGCGGGTTGAGCGTGCTCAGCGTCTGCGTGTAGAGCTCGGCCAGCAGGTCGACGAGGCGCGGGTGCACGGTGTCTGCGTCGTCCTCTTCCTCCTCGTCCTCGCTCTCCCCGTGAAAGAGGCTCATCTGCGTCTCCGCCGCGCGGACGCCGGCGCGTATCGCCTCCGCGACCTCGGGCCGGCGCCGCAGCGCCGCCTCGAGCTGGAGCATGGAGATCACGTACTTGGCGAGCTCGAGGTCGCTCGGCTCGGCGCTGCCGGAAAGCTTGTCCCGCAGCAGCTTGAGGCCGAGGGCGACACCGCCCACGCCGCCGTACACCTCGGCCGCGTTCTCGGCGTCGATCATGAGCACCGAGCGCACGCTGGCCGCGAAAGGCCGCGTTTCCGTCCGGCCGTCCCGCGCGAGCTTCTGCACCAGTCGCGCCGCCTGAAACATCCCCGCGAGCGCGAGTACCTTGTCCTGCGCGTTGCTCACGCCGTGATTCCGAGTATCGTCGTTGTGCGTTGCGTCGCTTTGCGTTCGATTGTAGCTTGCGCGTCGCGGCGGCGTCACCGCGAGTGCCGCAGGGATTTGACGGCGCCGGGTCGAGCGGGTAAACGAAGGCAAGGGAGCGGAAACGCACGGTGAGCGCGCAGGCGAAAAAAAAGCCGGTGGTCGGCCTGGTGATGGCGGGCGGGGGCGCCCGGGCGGCGTATCAGGTGGGCGTGCTCAAGGCCATCGCCGAGATGCTGCCCGAAGGCTGCCCCAATCCCTTCCCGGTCCTTTCCGGCGTGTCGGCGGGAGCGATCAACGCCGCCGCCCTCGCGATCTGGGCCCGGCGCTTCCATTCCGGCGTGCGCCGGCTCCACTACGTCTGGCGCAACTTCCGCGTGCACCACGTCTATCGCGCGGACACGCTCGGCCTGCTCGGGACGGGGCTGCACTGGCTCGTCGCCCTGATGTTCGGCGGCCTCGGCCGGCGCAACCCGCACGCGCTCCTCGACCGCGCGCCGCTCAAGGAGCTGCTGGTGCGGCACATGCCCTGCGAGGAGATCCAGGCCTCGATCGAGGCCGGCGCCCTGCGGGCGCTCTCCGTCACCTGCTCGGGCTACGAGTCCGGCGACTCCGTCATCTTCTATCAGGGCGCGGACACGATCGCGCCCTGGAAGCGGGCCAACCGGTTCGGGGTGCCGGAGCGGATCACGGTCGATCACCTGCTCGCCTCCTCGGCGATCCCGTTCCTCTTCGCCGCCGTGCCGATCAATCGCGAGTACTTCGGGGACGGCTCGATGCGCCACGCCGCGCCCATCAGCCCGGCGCTGCACCTCGGGGCCGACCGCGTGCTCGTGATCGGCGTACGCGAGGATTCGACCGCCCCGCGCACCCCGCGCCCGCACTCGGCCGGGTATCCCTCGCTCGCGCAGATCGCCGGCCACGTGCTGGACAGCATCTTCCTCGACGCGCTGTCGGCCGACCTCGAGCGTCTCCAGCGCATCAACAGGACCATCAGCCTGATCCCGCAGGATACGCTGCAGGAGGGCGGGGTGACGCTGCGCCACGTGCAGGTCCTCGTGATCGCGCCGAGCCAGGACCTGGAGCAGATCGCCGCCCGCTACGTGGAGCATCTGCCGCGCACGCTGCGCTTCCTCTTCCGCCGCGCCGGGGTGTTCAAGCGAGGCGGCTCGAACCTGGCGAGCTACCTGCTCTTCGAGAGGCCCTACACCAACGCGCTCATGGCGCTCGGCTACGCCGACGCGATGGTGCGGCGCGACGAGATCCTGGATTTCCTGAACACGGAAGGGCGCGAACCGGCATGAGTCGCACGCTCATCGCCATCGGCATCCTGCTCGTGGTCGTCGGCCTCGCCTGGCCCTGGCTCACCAAGCTCGGCCTCTTCCGCCTCCCCGGCGACATCGCCATCGAGCGCGAAAATTTCCGTTTCTACTTCCCGATCACCACGATGATCATCATCAGCGTGGTGATCTCGCTCATCCTCTGGCTGTTCCGGAAATAACCCCGCCGCGCGGCTGGGACGGGACGGGGGCGAGCAGGTTCGCATCCCGCGCCAGCACCCACTTCCCGTTCTGCTTCTTCAGGACGGGAAGCGTGTGCCCGGCCCGCTTCATCGGCGGCGCGCCGCCCGGCGGCGTCACGACGACCGAGAGCCGGGTCCACATGAACGCCCACTCTCCGAGCACCGTGATCTCCTGAATCTCGCTCGTCCCCTCGAACGTCGGCCGTTCGCCGCCCGGGTGGGCTTTGGCGGCCGCGGCGAACGCCGATCTCCCGATCATGGGCGGCTGGCCGGCGACGAGAAAAACGACGTCGTCCGCCATCAGGCCGAGGACCGTGTCGATGTCGCCGGCCTTCGTCGCCCTCATCCAGGTGTCGACGAGCTGCCGTATCTCCTGCTCATCGCTCTGCATGTTCGTGCTCCGCGATCCGCGCGAATCGTCCATTCAAAGCGCCCGCCCGTCGAAATGCTCGACGACGAGCGACGACAGGTCGACATCGTCCAGGCAGCGCGCGTTGACGGCGGTGATCCGGTTACCGGACGGGTCCACGCCTTCGCCGAAGGGATGGATTCCGCACGTCGAGCAGAACCGATGGCTGACCGTCCGGGAGCCGAATGCGTAGGTGCCGAGGCTTTGCTCTCCCGAAATCAGCCGGAACTTCTCCCGGGGAACGAACCAGAGCAGCGCTCCCTTGCGGGAGCAGATGGAGCAGTTGCACTCCGTGACCCGCGCGAGCTCGCCTTCGACTTCGAACGCGACCTGACCGCAATGGCAGCTGCCTCTGAAGATCATCGCCCGGCTCCGTTGTGGATCAGAGGAGATTGTAAACGACCGCCCCGGCGGTGGCGGCCGTGAAGACGAAGGCGAGCAGCGCCAGCAGGCCGTCGCGGGCGATCAGGGAGAGGCCGAACGCGGTGAGCGCGACCCCGGCGCCGTTGGCGCTGAAGGGCACGATTTCCATCACGGGCATCGCCAGGGCGATGACGATGCAGACGACGGCGACGACGTAGATCGCGGGTCCCTGCGCGAAGACCGTGAGGCGCGGACGCAGGAGGCGATCGACGAATCGCGCCGGGCGTCGCAGCCACCCCGTCGCCTTGCCGAGCTTGTCCCCCGCCACCGATCGCCGGAGCAGCCAGCGGGGCAGCCAGAAGCACTCCCGCCCGAACAGCAGTTGCACGGCGAACAGGAGCACGATCGTTCCGATGATCGTGGGCACGCCCGGTATGTCCCCGATGACGGGCGCCAGGGTCGCCAGCCCCGCCAGAAGCAACAGGGGCCCGTACGACCGGCGACCCACCACTTTGAGGATCGCGTCCAGGGAAACGCGGTCGCCCTTCCGCGCCGTCTCCCCGACGCGATCGAGCAGCTGTTCCAGGTTCGTGGGGTCCTGATACGTGGCCATGCGTCGTCCATGAGCTGCGATCGAGAGACGCGGTCGCGTTTAGCCGCCGCAGTATATCCTCGCACGACGATGGAATGGCGCGGGCAAATCAGGGTGAGGGACAGTTCAGAATCCCTTCACAACCCACAAAAGCACCACGGCACTGAAAAAAATATAAAGAGCGGCGGCGGCCATGCCCTCCATGTGGCAAAACCGGCTCCACTTCCTTTTCGCGCAAACGCGGGTCACCGACTCCATCAGGACGAAGCAACCGAGAATCCAGATCACAGCCAGAGACCAACCGACGACGCCCAGGTCGGTATACCTGCGGTCCACCTCCCGAATGATCTCGGGTATTCGAGCGAAAAAGTAAGCGGCGGCCGCAAGCAGGACGGCCGCGATGATGACAGATTCGAACTTATGCCACCGACGGTTATTCATTGTCGTTCCGCGGTTTCAGGTCGGTGAGCAAGGCTCGGCTTTGGTGCCCTCCCGTCCACTCCATTTCGGAAGACGATCGAACCAAAGCCTTTGCCAGGCAAGACAGAATCCATATGAATGAATGCAGCCCGATGAAAGAAACAAAGTCAAAGCACTTCAAGCAGTCGGTACGTCGCATAGGCGACGACGAGGAGGAAGAAGAACGGAAGCAACATGCGGTCCAAACGGCTTCGTCTGATCAGAAAGTCGCCCGAATACGGCAAAGGGCGGGAAAAGTACGGTACGAGCAGCACAACGACCGCGCCCAGCGCGATCGCTGCCGCGACGATCGGTCGGGCGAACAGTTCCGGATACGCGACGAGAAGCGCGAGGAAAGACAGAACGCCGAGTCGAACCCCCACAAGAGCCGCTTTTCGGACAAATCGGGATTTCTCCGCGATCCGGAGGCATGTACGGCAGGCGGCGAAGTCGTTCACCAGCCACGCGAGAGCGGGAATCTCGCGCTTACCGCAACTCGGGCAAATCGGCATGCTCTGACCCTCTTCCGGAGCAGACAAGAGATGCGCTAGTCGACGTTGAGCTCGCGATTACAGTTGATGCACCGCGCGGGGCCCCACGGTGTCGTCTTGACGGTAATGCTCAAGCAGTACGGGCATCGCGTGGTCAGCAGAAGCACCATTCCGACGATTGCCGCGGCCATGCCAAGAACCGAAAGGAGCTCGCCTGGCTCGGGCGGCGAATAAAAATGCGAGAACGCGAGCAGAAGCCCTCCCCACAGCAGCGCGTGGCCAGCAACGTTGAGTCGTCTTCGCTTCACCGCATAGCGGCGGAACCTCTGTTCCTGTTCCGGCGTCACGGCCAGTTCGTTTTCGCCGACGATCTGAAATCGCGAGAGGGCGACCCAGACGAGCGTGAAGACGAGCCCAACCGCAACGATCCACGGTATCCCCCACTCGAACGGAAAGAGGTTAGTCGCGGGCAGGAATAACGCAATCGCGAAAAGGCCCATCAGCTCCGTGACGCGCCGCGGATCCAGCTTCAACAGCGTGCCGCATCGCTCGCACGACAGCAGCGCAGCCGTCCGGTCGAGCCGAAGCACCTTCCACCAATCGAGCGTGATACCGCATTTCGGGCAGGCAGCCATGGTCCCTCGCTTCGGGTTTCTCCGCGTATCTCGAGCCGCGAACAGAGCGCCTTCGATGCCTCAGTCGTCATTGGCCGCGACCAGGCGACGCTTTGCGAACGCCATCACCAGGCCGAAAAGCCCGCTGCCGTAAGCGCCCCACAACACATACGCTTCGACGCCGTGTTTCGTGAGCGCGACATGCCACGGAAGCAGGAGCAATGCAGGCAACATCAGAGACGCCCACCATTGCGTCTTACGATCGACCTCGACTTTGGCATTGCAATGGGGACAGAACGCGTCGTATTGCGTGAACTCGAACCACCGCAGCTGGCGCTTCGCCAACTTCGCCGTGTACTGGCAAGTGGCGGGCGCCTGCTACGAAAAGGAAAAGCGCGTCGTATCAGCCAGTTACACGTCACCTGCACTCGCCGCTTCCTTTGCGAAAAAGACGAGAGCGCCGTGACGGACAGGCACGCTGTCGGAGGAAGTCGATCGCGCGCCGAGGCATCGGGCCGTCTCGGGGCTGCCGGCCGATCGACGTTGCGCGAGCAGCCCGTCGACGACCCGAAGGTGAATAGACCGATTCGGCGTGCGACGAACGGGGCACGTAAGACGACGTGGTGCGTTGAGTCGCGTGGCGTAAGCGGTAGCATCCGCGGACGACCGGCATCGCTGACCGGACAAAGAACAACGCGCCCAGGTGCGAATGGCCCTCATCCAGAATCTCCCGAAGGAACCGCCGAGGGCGTTCGAACTCAAGGGGCGCATGATGGCGTTCTCGGTGCTGCGGGTGCTGACCCCGGACCTCCGGTTCCTCGCCCAGCAGCTGGACGCCAAGATCGCCACCGCCCCCCATCTGTTCCAGAACTTCCCCGTCCTCCTCGACTTCGAGGCGCTGCCCCAGGAGCTGCAGGAGGCGTTCGACATCGGGCGGTTCGACCGGCTGCTGCGCGAGCGGAGCTTCGTCCCGGTGGGCATGTGCGGGGCGGGGGACGTGCTGCGCGGGATCGCCGGCGGCGTCGGGATCGGGACGATCTCCCCGGGCCTGGCCGCGCCCCCGCGGCAGCCGCCGAAGGAGGCCGCCGCCCAGCCGCGCCTCACCAGCCTGCTCATCAAGGAGCCCGTGCGCTCGGGCCAGCAGGTGTACGCCCGCGGCGGCGACCTGACCGTCCTCGCGACCGTGAGCCCGGGGGCGGAGATCATGGCGGACGGGAACATCCATATATACGGCTCGCTGCGCGGCCGGGCCCTCGCCGGCGTGCGCGGCAACGCCGAAGCGCGGATCTTCTGCCAGGACCTGGACGCCGAGCTCATCTCCATCTCCGGGCGCTACCAGATCAGCGAGAAGTTCAAGGAAACGATCCGCAAACGCCCGGTTCAGATCTTTCTGAACGGGGAACGACTGATGATTGAACCGTTGTAGCGGTCACCAGCGCCGCTCGACCAAAACTAGTCTCTGGAGGAAAGCCGTGGCACGCACCATCGTCGTCACCTCGGGTAAGGGAGGGGTGGGCAAGACCACCACCAGCGCCGCGCTCGCGACCGGTCTGGCGCAGGCGGGCAAGAAGACCGTCGTGATCGACTTCGACGTGGGCCTGCGCAACCTGGACCTGATCATGGGTTGCGAACGCCGGGTCGTGTACGACTTCGTCAACGTCATCAACGGCGAGGCGAACCTGCACCAGGCGCTGATCAAGGACAAGCGCGTGGAGGGCCTCGCGATCCTGCCCGCCTCGCAGACGCGCGACAAGGACGCGCTCACCAAGGACGGCGTCGAGCGGGTGCTCGACGAGCTTTCGAAGCACTTCGACTGCATCGTGTGCGACTCCCCGGCCGGCATCGAGCGCGGCGCGCTGCTCGCCGCCTACTTCGCCGACGACGCCATCGTCGTCACGAACCCCGAGGTCTCGTCGGTGCGCGATTCCGACCGCATCCTCGGCATCCTCGCGAGCAAGACCCGGCGCGCGGAGCGCAACGAGGCGCGGGTGCGGGAGTACCTGCTGCTGACGCGCTACTCCCCGGCGCGGGTCAAGAAGGGCGAGATGCTGAGCGTGGACGACGTGCGGGAGATCCTCTCGATCGACCTGCTCGGCGTCATCCCCGAGTCGAAGTCCGTGCTCCAGGCCTCGAACTCCGGCGTGCCCGTGATCCTCGACGAGGAGAGCGACGCCGGCCAGGCCTACGAGGACGCCGTCGCCCGCTACCTCGGCGAGGAACGGCCGCACCGCTTCATGACCGAGAAGAGGGGCATCCTCGGCCGCCTGTTCGGGACCTGAACCATGAGCTTCCTCGACTACTTCCGATCGCAGAAGAAGAGCGCCAGGGTCGCGAAGGAACGCCTGCAGATCATCGTCGCCCGCGAGCGCAGCCCGCGCGGGGGCCCCGACTACCTGCCGCGCCTGAAGGAAGAGCTCCTGAACGTCATCCGCAAGTACGTCCCCATCGACCAGGACGGCGTGAAGATGCAGCTCGACCGGGAAGGCGACTGCGAGGTGCTGGAGCTGAACGTGACGCTGTTGCCGGAGCAGCCGGCCGTGGCAGGGAAAACCGGCGTCCGCTGACGGGCTGAAAGGGAGCGGCCATAAGGGGGTCGCCCCTCAGCGCTTCGCTTCGCGCTCCTCGAGCACTGCGGCCAGAACGGGCAGGGCATCGAGGGCGGCCGGATAGCCCGCGTAGATCGCGACCTGCAACAGCGCTTCGGTGATCTCCTCGATCGTCGCGCCGCTCTCGAGCGCGATGCCCAGCACGATCCGCAGCGCGGCCGGACGTCCGAGCGCGGCGAGGATCCCCACGCTGCACAGCGCGCGCGCCTTCGGCTCGAGCGCTTCCCGGGACCAGGTGCGCCCGAACACGACCGAGATCGCCTCGCCCTCGAACGCCGGACTGAGTTTCCGGAAACGCTCGACAACCAGTTCAGCCTGCTCTTTCCCGACCAGCCGGGCGAGCGTTTCCACGCCTTTGGTGTAATCGTCGATTTCTTTCGTCATGCCTCTTTGCTCCGATCCGGCCTGCCGCTCACGGCGATCATCCGCCACACCCCGTCCTGCCTGAAGTAGACCTCGCTCCACTTCCCGCTCACGTCAATGGGCGCTGTTCCGTTCGACGCGACCTGGGCGGAATAGGCGTAGTGGACCACACCGACCTGCCCGCCGTAGATCTGGACGCTCAGCGGCCGGAGGTCGTAGCTCAGGAGTGCCGGCGAGTCGCCCGATACCGAGCGAACGGCGGACTCGCGGTCGTGCGGGAGCGGGGCGGTCATGTCCCACCCGACGTAATCGGGGTGAAGCGCGGAGCGGATCCCGGACGCGTCCCGGCTTCGGGACAGAGCCCACAGCTCCAGGACGCGCCGCCACAGCTCACGCTGCTCCTCGGAGAAGTCGGCGACGGGTATTTGAAGGGTCATCGGAGAGGATCGCAGTCGATTCGATCGTCCATCCTAGAGCCAGGATGCCCTTCGGAAATTGATCGGGATCACGAAACCGGCTCGGCCGCCGGGGCTCTACCGCCTGCCCGCGCATCGGCCCGGGCGCCTTTTAACGCGCGGCCGTTACCGTCCCAACAGCCTCGCGCGCCGTTCGAGGCTTTCCTTCGGCCATCGTTCCGACGCCCGGTAATACTCGGCGACGGCGGGCACGCCGGGCGGGATGACGACCCACGGCTGCTTCGAGGACGTGTAGATGTGGATGTCCGGCGGGAAGCGGTCGGGCTTGTCGAGCGTGCCCACGCGAACGAACCGGATCGCCTCGGCCGCGCCCGCGTAGTTGCTCCAGACCGCGATGCGGCACCGCGGGCAGCGGGAAATCTTCTGCCCCTTCCCGCTGTACGAGGGCGTATCGATCACCTCGACCTCGCCCGAGAGCACCTGCACGCAGTCGGCCTCGACGAGCGCGTTCAGGACAAAGGCCGACCCGGTTTCCCGCTGGCACCAGCGGCAGTGGCAGCAGTGCACGAAGAGCGGCCGGCGAGTCATGCGGTAGCGCACGAAGCGGCAGGTGCAGCCGCCGTCGAAGTATTCGGCCTCGTCGCTCATGGTTGCCTCCCCGTTTCGAACCTTGCGTCGCCATCGCCGCCGGCGATTCGCCTTCAGGTGGAATCGCTCTCCCAAAGGCGGATCGCTTGCCGTCGATCGGGCCCCCGCCTACCATGCCTCGGAAGCATGGCAGGAGAACGGAATTAGAAGGATCACCGCCGGCGCGATCAAGCGCCACGGAAAAAAAGAACCGACAGACATCAGAAGCAGTTCCGCCCTACCGTCCCATTTTCTCAACAACAATCGTCAAGGAAGAAAGCATGAAATCCAACCCCACCACGCTTTCCGCGCTGTTCGGACTCGTCCTGCTCGTCACCACTCCCGGCCACGCCGGGGAAACACTGACCCTCGGCACTGCCACGGTCCCGAACAGGATCTCCGGGTACACGGGCGACAAGAAGGTCGCCGACGCCTTCTATGGCGTGAAGCAGATCCTGTGGGAGGAAGACAACGACAAACCGTGCTACCTGAACGTTCAGGCGAAAAAGCTGAGCTCCCCGGAGGGCAAAGTGGCCGAGATCAGCATCTGCAAGGGTGGCGCGGGGAACAAGAAGATCGTCGAGCTGACCGTCGACGACCATTACGCGCGCGGGATCGCGGTCTGCACCACCGACAGGAAGGACAGCAGCGACAACCGCCTCAAGGGCATCAGGCTCTACGCCGCCGAAGTCGAACCGGACGGCAAGGTCATCGCACTGAACGCCTTCGAGAAGAACGAGCACACGAACTGCGCCAAGTGGCACCCGGCCGTCTACTGCCCGTCAGGCCACATCGCCAACGCCGTCTACGCGTACTACAAGGGCGGCAGCAAGGGCGGTTACTTTACCGGCCTCGGACTCAAGTGCGCCAAGGTCATCACGGCATCCGATACTGCTCGCGGGAATTGAAGGGAGGGTCGCGCAGCTAGCAGACGCGATCGATATATCTTCCCGCCCGGGCGAACAAGAAACTCCCGACTCTTTATGCTTCACAAATTAGAGGCGACGCGCGATAGGCAAAAGGCAAGACCTGACCCTCTCTCTCTCCGCTCTCTCTCTCCGACGCTCGCTCGGATTGCGGCGCACTAGACATTGCGTAAGCCATTGAGCGTCTCTACTCGCATCTGACCCGCATTCGTTCTTTCTCGCAAGCTATCTGGCAAGAGGCGAGGTTTTACCCGGCTGGGGGCGATAGGAGGGGAAAATGAATCTGTCATCGTTTCCTTCATCCGCCTGCGGTTCTCCTCGCCTCAGCCGGCGGCCACATCATGTGGCACAATCCGGCAACTTCAGCATGTCAACCAAGAAGCACATATTGACAAATATGTTAATGAGTTATCCTACAACACCTTGTTTGTACGCACGTAAAATAATACACGTTACAACTAAGTCTACAGCAGCTACTTGACTTTATGTCAGATTGCCATTAGTGTCCGCGTGACATGGGCGCCGGGTGAGGCGCGGAGAAGCGAAAGTGGACGAAATGGTGCGGTATATGAAGGCTGTCGTGGTGCTGCAGGCAGCGGCACTAGCTGATGAGGAAGGACGTCCTTCGACCGAGGTCCTACTTCGTCGGGCGGGGCTAGATATCAACGAGATCGCAGAAATACTTGGCAAATCGTACGCAGCCGTCGCCAAGGCGATCAGTCGAGCACGGTCGGCGCCACGAAAAGGACGGCCGACTACCGATATGGAAGGAGTTTAATCGATGGCGAGAGAGATCAATCACGCAACACTAGCAGACGTAGTGGTACAGCTGAAGTTAACAAACAGACTCCTTGTCGCGCAGCTCAAGTCCACCATGAAACAGGCGGATTTGATCGTGCTCCTTGCGTCAGCCGGGGCTAGCAATCAGGAGATAGCGGACATACTCGGCACAACGGCCCCGACAGTTTCGAACGCCCTAGTCAGGACGAGAAAGAGAGGACGAGCGATCTAACGCAGTCTGAAGCAACGGCGGTCCTTTGTCCGCCGAGAGCGTGGCTCGAAGTCTCATGAAGTCGCTCCAGGAAGCGAACACGGAGCGGGGAAACGCACGCACAAACTACGCTCCACTATCGGAGGAATGATCTATGGCAGCCAAGAAGATACAGGAGGTCAACGAGACAGCAGAAGTCCTAAAGAACATGCTGATTGTTCAACTCGCGCTGGCTGGTGTTCAACAACGCGCGATCCGCAACATTGTCGGCTGCGACATAAACCGCGTCAGCCGAATTGCGAGACACCTTAAAGCAAATAAGTCAGATGAGGAGGGCTAGGTATGACGCGTAATCCAGAGAAGATCGATCCAATTGAACGGAAGCTGGACTCGATCCTGTCGGTTCTTCAGGACCTGCTGATCTTGCAGGGCGCGAAGGCGGGGATCAAGAGAGACGATCTCAGGCGAATCGTTTCAGTCGACACGAACCGGGTGAGCCGAGTAATGAAACACGTTCGGCGGGCTAAGAACGAGGTTGAGTAATGCCTCGAACCCGACTTGACCCCGTCCTGCTCGAGAAGCTCGCAACGAAGACTAAAAAGAGTCCTCAGTACATCCGAGAGCAGATCAGCCGCCGTGCTGCCCGCCTAAGTATTGCGTCGGAAGCCGCAATGGTCCTCTGGGCACGAGAATTCGGGATCGGCACGGCCGCCTTTCAGCGACGGCTTGACCCTCACATACAGCAACAAATTGGGGCCGCTCGATTCGTCAAGCTCTCCAACGACGCTATTCCGCGACGGACTGAAGCCAAGGTCCCGCGCGATCCCCGAGGACCGTCCCCGTTACGGGCGTCAATAGATTTCCTGCTTAGTGATGAAGAGCTGAAAAGGCGCTGCGCGGATCTGCTTACGGCTCGAAAAAGCTTTGACCGTGTCTTTCGCGAGGCAACAGTGGTTCTCGATAATCGTCTCAAGCGGCTGGCGCAGATAAAGGGCAAGATGAATCCTGCGGATCTAGTGGCGAGGGTGCTCCATCCCGATCGAGCTCTGTTGGTGGTAAGTGAGCATCGAGACGAGCAGCAGGGATTTTTCGAACTCGTTAAGGGCCTCATGGCGGCCTTTCGCAACCCGGCCCATCACTCATTGAACGACCAGTCGACTCGCGAAGAGGCGCTTCGCTTTTGTGGATTCATTGACTCGCTTCTGTCGATACTGGGTCGCGCAAGGCTTAATCTGCCGCCAAGCTGAACTCTCGAAGTCGGCGTTCTAAATCCAGAAGTTGACGTCGCGCGCGTACTCCGCTGGCGAGGTTCGCCGCGGTACGCGACATACTGCTGCGTGAACGTATGGACCCCTCTGCGAAATATGCAATATCCGGCGATAGTGTCCTTAGCAACTTCGGGCGCGTCTAGCGCTAATGCGTCACCCGCGTCCCGCCCCGCCCACCCTGAATGATCCGCACCCGCTCCCCGACCCGGAACTCCTCGTCGGCCGCCTGGACGACGGCGAGGAGGCGGCCGCTGTCGAGCTTCACGGTGATCTCGTAGCCCTTCTGGCGGGTGACGCCTTCCTCGGCGGCGGCACCGGCGACGCCACCGATGACGGCGCCGGCGATCCCGCCGACGGCGCGGCCGACCGGGCTGCTGCCGGCCTCGCGACCGACGACGCTGCCGGCGGCGCCGCCCGCCACGGCGCCGACGCCGGACTTGGTGCCTTCGATCTGGACTTCGCGGATGTGCTCGACGATGCCCATCTGGACGTCGTAGGCGGTGCGTGCCTGGGAGCGTTCGTAGGCGCTGCCGGACATGCTCGAGGCGCAGGCGGGAAGGAGCAGGACGGTGACGGCCAGGATGGCGTGGCGAAGCATGGTGTAAGTCCTCGTATCGTTATTCGGAGCTCGAACGCGCGGCGGTGTGCCGGCGTTGACGCATAAAAGAAGAATCGCTGACGGCGGGGGATTTGGGAAGGGTGGGGCATATTTGCCCCTCACCCCGGCCCTCTCCCCGGAGGGGAGAGGGAGAATTACTAATAAGGGAGAGGGAGTACTTCGGACCGCTTCTACACGCGCGGGACGGCGTTGCGGTCGAGGAGGTGTTCGAGCCAGAGGTCGGTGAGGCGTTCCTGCAGGCGGTTCTGGCCGAGGCGCTCGTCGAGGTTGTCGAGGTCGACGATGTCGAGGGGCTGGTCCTGCCAGGAGCAGCCGAACACGGCCTTGGTGCGGTGGCCGGTCTTGGGGTCGATCTGCCACTGGAGGCACTGCGAGCACACGCCCTTCAGCATGCACTGCATCGGCGTGCTGACGGAGGCGACCGTGTGCTCCGCCTTGCAGAAGCGCGGCGCGAGGAGGCCGTGCTTGGCGTCGCGGACGGCGCGCACCAGGCGGTTGCTGCCGACGATCATGAGGCGGTCGACCTCCTCGACGGGGATCGGCGGGCGCTTCGGGCTCGGGCCGAGCGCGCCGTCGGCGTAGCGCTGGATCGCCTCGATCGCGCTGCCGACCGAATAGTGATCGTCCGGCCGCGACGGCTTCACCGGCGGGCCTTCCTCGACCGACCAGACGACGACGTCGGCGGCCTGCTCGATCTCCTCGCGCAGGAACACTTGGTCGGCCGTTTTGAAGTGCCCGACGTAGAGCACGCGGTTGCCGGCGGCGCGGAGCGCCGGGCCGGTCGCGAGGAGGTGGGCGACGCCGAGGCGGTCGCCGACGATCATCACGGTTTCCGCGCTCGGGATCTTCGCGCGCACGCCGGCCGGGCCCATGAGGGCGACCGGGTCGCCGGGCTTGAGCGTGGAGATCAGGCGCGAGCTCGCGCCCTGCTCGACGACGATCAGCGAGACGTCGCCCGCCTTCGGGTCGACGTGCGCGCCCGAGAGCGCGAGCGCCTCGGTCTGGAGCCGCGTGCCGTCGACGAAGGGCGAATGCGTCTCGTAGTTCTGGAGCCGGAAGAACTGGCCGGGCTTGAACTTGAGCGCGGCCTGGGGCGCGTGGACCGTCAGCTCGACGACGTCCTTCGCCAGCCGGCGGAGCCGCTTCACCTTCACGGCGAACGCCGCGTCGATGTGCGCCCGGAAGGCGTCGTATTCCTCGTCGTCGCCGACGGCGTCGGCGCGGCTGCCGAAGGTCTCGACGATCTTCGGGTAGATGCGCTTGCCGGAGGCGATCGCCTTCACGACGCTTCCGTGGAAGACCGGGTGCGTGTCGCCGACGAAGCTCACGCGCCGGCCGTCGTGCACGTAGGAGGTGAACGGGCCGAACTCCGGCAGCTTCGCGTGCGACGCGACGGGGACGGCGACGTTCGCGTCGTCCTTCGCCTCGAAGGTCTGGTAGTGCCCGCGCTCCTTGGCGAAGTGGCCCTTGTGCTCGAACTCGTAGGCGACGTTCGGACGCGCGCCGGTCGCGACAAAGATCGAGCGGGCGGGGAGCCTCACCTCTTCCTCGGTCGGGCGCCACGCGCCCGTGTCGGCCTTGGCCTGCCGCTGGCACACGAGGGCGGCGACGTGCCCGAACCGATCGAGCTCCGCCCGGACGGGGGCGAGGCCCTCGGCGTACATCACGCCCTCCTCGAAGGCCTTGACGATTTCCTCGTGGTTGCGCGTGTAGGCCGGCGACTCGGTCATGCCGCGCCGGTAGGCGACGGTCACGCCGCCCCATTGCTTCAGCAGCGGCAGGAAGTCCGGCGCCTCGCCCGCGGCCTTTGCCCGCGCCCGCTCGGCGCGCACCGCGCGGCCGTGCTCGAGGAATTCGTCGAGGATGAGGCGCGACTCCTCGTCGAGGCGACCGCGCACGACCGTCTCGCCGCGCGCCGCGACGAGCGTGTCGTAGCGGTCGAGCGTCTTCTCGACCTGGGCGATGTAGTACGCCTGCGCCTCGGTCGCGGTGTCGATGCCGGTGAGGCCGCCGCCGATGACGACGGCGGGCAGGCGCACCTGGAGGTTCGCGAGGCTCGCGCGCTTCGCGGCGCCGGTGAGCTGTAGCGCCATGAGGAAGTCGTTCGCCTGGCGCATGCCCGGGGCGAGGCTGCCCGGGATCGGCAGCGCCTGCGGCAGGCCCGCGCCGACCGCGATCGCGACGTGATCGAAGCCCATCGCCCAGGCGTCCTCGACGGTGACGGTGCCGCCGAAGCGCACGCCGCCGTAGACCTGGAAGTAGGGCCGCCGCGAGAGGGAGAGATAAATGAGCTTCAGGAAGTTCTTGTCCCACCGGTTCGTGATGCCGTACTCGGCCACGCCGCCGAAGCCCGCCATCACACGCTCGTCGAGCTCTTCCTTGAGATCGCCGTAGTTGCGCACCGGGAGGCGCACGTACTCCTCCGGCAGCGGCTCGATCTTGAGGCCCTCGGTCCCGACGACCGCGAAGCCCTCCATCAATAGATGGTGCGCGAGCGTGAACCCGGCCGGGCCCATGCCGATGATGAGCGCCTTGAGCCCGTTGTAGGGCTTGGGCAGCCACTGGCGCGGGCGCAGCGGATTCCAGCGGATGAGGAGGTCGTAGATCTCGACGCCCCACGGCAGCGCGAGCACGTCCGTCAGGATGCCGGTCTCGGACTGCGGGATGTCGACGGGGTCCTGCTTCTGGTAGACGCACGCCTTCATGCAGTCGTTGCAGATGCGGTGCCCGGTCGCGGCGCACATCGGGTTGTCGATCGTGATCATCGCGAGCGCGGCGATCCCGAGGCCGTCGCGCTTCATCACGTGCATCTCGGAGATCTTCTCCTCGAGCGGGCAGCCGGTGAGCGTCACGCCGAGCGGGTTCACCTTGAGGCCGCGCTCGGGCTCGCCCTTCTTCTCGGGGAAGCCCTTGGAGCAGAAGTCGCCGTCGTGGTCGTGGCAGTAGATGCAGTAGTTGACCTGGTGCTGTACCTCACGCCCCGACATGCGCGGGTCGGTGAGCTTGAAGCCGTCGCGCCGGCGCATGTGCCCGGCCGGTCCCTCGACGCGGCCGGCCGGGTCGTCCGGCAGCGGTTCGAACGGCACGAGGTGGTCGTGCTCGATGCCGTGCGGGAGCTTGAGGCTCACCCAGCCGGCGGTCGCGCGCCCGCCCTCGTCGGAGGTCATGGCGCGCACGCACCAGCGCGTGAGCTTTTCGAGCGCGTCGGCGTTCGCCTTCTCATCTCGGAGCAGCGCGAGCCCGTAGCGGGCGGTGGCGAGCTCGCGGTCGGGGCTGTCGAGCTTCGCGGCGGCAAGCGCGCCGGTGAGCCAGCGGTCCAGCTCCGCGAACGGCTCGAACTCGTCCTTCTTGAGGAGCCGGCGGCGGGCGCGCTTGAGGACCACGTTCTTCTTGAACGCAAAGATCGGGTCGTGCCCGAGCGTCGCCGCGCGCAGCGTGGCGACCGCGTCCTCGACCCCGAAGAGCTCGACGACCATCCGTTCGAGCAGGGGGCCGAGCGCGAGCAGCAGCTCGCTGCGCTCGATCGGACCGAGCGCCTGTTCGGACTGGCGGTAGCGCAGCAGCCGCTCGTGCAGCGCCGCGTCCTGCGCGCGCACGCGCGCGAGGAACTCCCGATCGAGCTTGCGAAGCGTCTCGATCTCCTGGAGCTGCGTGAAGGTGAATCCGTTCGCCAGCTTGAGTTCGGCTTTGGACATCAAAGGCACGCGGGAAGCGGGTGATTGGCCCGTCCAGTATGGGCGCGACAGGCGGTTGCCGGCCTTGATTTACATCAGAGGCGCCGCGCGGCGGCGCGTATTGTACGGGGTTGGAGCGCCAATTTCATGGCGGCGGGGACCGCTATTCCTCGCGCACCCAGGTCCCGGACCGGCCGCCGGATTTCGCGAGCAGGCGAATGTCGGTGAGCACCATGCCGCGGTCCACCGCCTTGCACATGTCGTAGATCGTGAGGAGCGCGATCTCGACCGCGGTCAGGGCCTCCATCTCGACGCCGGTCTGCCCGGACGTGCGCACGGTCGCGCGGCAGCGCACCGCCGCCTTCTCCGGCGCGAGCTCGATCTCCACGGCGCTGAGCGGGATCGGGTGGCACAGCGGCACCAGCTCCGCCGTGCGCTTGGCCGCCATGATCCCGGCGAGCCGGGCGACGCCGAGCACGTCGCCCTTCTTGTGGCCGCCGGCGAGGATCCGCTCGAGCGTCTCGGGCCGCATGCGGATCACGCCCTCGGCGACCGCTTCGCGCGTCGTGACGTGCTTCCCGCCCACGTCGACCATGTGCGCCTCGCCGGCCGCGTTGAAATGCGTGAGCCCGGCGGCGCGGCCCCGGGTGCGGTCGCGCGTGGCGCGGCGGCGCGGGCGGGCGGTACGCGGAGGCACGCGGGCGCCCGTTACTCGGCCGGCGGAAGCTGGACGAGCTTGCGCAGGGCCCCGACGTCGCGGACGGTGATATGGTGGCCGTGCACCTCGATGAAGCCGCCCTGGCGCAGCTTGGCGAGGATGCGCGAGAGCGTCTCCGGCTGGATCGCGAGGTGCGCGGCGATCACGCCCTTCGGCGTGGTGAGCTGCACCTGCGGCGAGGTCTGGACCTCGCGCGGAATCTGCTCGAGCAGGTACGCGACCAGGCGATAGGTGGCGTTCTGCAGCGTGAGGCTCTCGATCTGGTTGACCAGCATGTGGAGGCGCCGGCTCATCGAGGCGAGCAGGCCGAACGTCGCCTCGGTCGACTCGCGCAGCAGGCCGATGAAGCCCTTCTGCTCGAAGGCATAGAGCTGCGCGTCGGTCACGGCGGCCGCGTTCACGGGGTAGCGCCCCTGCGTCCCCATGAACATCACCGCCTCGGCGAAGGTCTGGCCCGCGTGCATGAGCTCGATGATCTTCTCGTCGCCCTCGGGCGACAGACGGAAGAGCTTCACGAGGCCGGAGCGAATGAAGTAGAAACGGTCGGCCGGCTCGCCGTGGCGGAAGAGCGAGTCGCCGGTCGCGAGGTGGATCTCGTGCATGCCCGACGTGAGCCGCTTCAGGTGCTCATCGGTCATGTCGGCGAACAGGTAGGCGCGGCGGAGCTCGGGAAGCGGATCGTGGGCGTGATTCATGGCGCCATAATACCCCTTGCGCGGGTGCGTTGACCAAGGTCAATGAGTCGCGGAAGCGGCGTGCCTATCGTGCCGGCATGCCGTCCTGCCCCCGTCCGATTCCGTTCCCGCCGGTCGCCGCCCGCGCGCCGCACCGAGCGCCATTCGCGTGAAGATCGAGCTGCTCGTCAGCGATTCGTGCGTGCCGTGCCAGCAGGCCGAGAAGGTGTGGCGCGCCGTGGCGGCCGAGCGCGGCATCGAGCTGACCGTCGTGAAGCTGGCGGACCCCGACGGCCAGGCCCTGACCGAGCGCCTGCACCTCAAGACCATTCCCGCCGTGGTCGTCGACGGCGTGCTCCGGGGCATCGGCGTGCAGAGCCGGGCGGACGCGCTCGCCCTGATCGACGGCGGCGACTCTTCTATATAAAGGATTCCGGGTCGCGCGCGGCATCGCGCGGCCACGGCCGCCCGGCTCCCGGCGGTCCGGCCGAAAATCCGCGTGCTACCATGGCCGCCATGCTCACGCTGGAACAGGCGCAGGCCGAGATCCTCGGCGCGATCCGCCGCGCCGACGCCCGCGAGACCGTGACCCTCGACCGCGCGTCCGGACGCTACCTCGCCGAGGCCGCCCGCGCGCGGGTCGACCATCCCGCCTTCGACAACTCCGCGATGGACGGCTACGCGCTGCGCGCGGCCGACCTGGCGGGCGCCGGCTTCGTCCTGCCGGTCAGGGGCGCGTCGAGCTGCGGCGATGCCCCCGGGCGGCTCGATCCCGGCGCCGCCATGCGCATCTTCACCGGCGCGCCGCTGCCCGAGGGCGCGGACACGATCGTCATTCAGGAGAACGCGGTGCGCGAAGGCGATCGCGTGCGCGTGCCGGAGACGACGAAGTCGCTTCAGCACCTGCGGCGCGCCGGCGAGGACTTCCGCGCCGGCGAGACGCTCTACGAGCCGGGTCGCCGGCTCATGCCCGCCGACCTGTCCGTCCTCGCGACGGCGGGCGTGGACCGGGTGCAGGTCTGCGCGCCCGCCCGCGCCCTCGTGATCTCCACCGGGAACGAGCTGACCGAGCCGGGCGCGGCGCTCGCGCCCGGCCGGATCTACGAGTCGAACCGGCTCGCGACCCTGGTGCAGCTCCGGGCGCTCGGCGTCGACGCGGTCGACGGCGGCATCGCGCGCGACGACGCGCGCTCCCTGCGCGATGCGCTCATCGCCGCCGGGGAGTACGACTTCGTCGTCACGAGCGGCGGCGCGTCGGTCGGCGAGCACGATATCGTGCGCGACGTCATCGGCGAGCTCGGCGAGATCCGGCTGTGGAAGGTGCGGGTGAAGCCGGGCAAGCCCGTCGCGTTCGGGCGGATCGGCTCGCGCGCCCACTTCTTCGCGCTGCCCGGCAACCCGGTGTCGAGCCTCGTCACGTTCAAGCTGTTCGTGGAGCCGGCCGTGCGCGTGTGGCACCACGGCACCGCCGCCTGCGTCGAGCTCACGGCCCGCGCCGCGGCGGCATACCGGCGCCGTCCCGATCGCACCGAGTTCCTGCGCGCCCGTCTCTATGTCGAGAACGGGGTGCTCCACGCCGAGGCGCTCAAGGGTCAGGGCTCGCACATGATCGGCGCCCTCCGGCACACCAACGGCCTGATCCGCATCGAGGCGGAGAGCGAGGGCTTCGCAGCGGGCGAGTCGCTGCGCGTCCTTCCGCTGACGCTCGAAGGCTGGGGCCGCGCGATCGTCTAGCCCGGGTGACGTAAGGCCGGGAGGTCGTGAGGTCGGGAGAGCGGGAGAGCGAAACGTCCTGCATCTTACGACCTGACGACCTCACGATCTCACGCGCACTCGCGGCGCAAGGAGCGCAAAGCAGGCCAGTGAATCTGGATCCGCGGGCGTGAAGACCATCGACGCCTCCCACGGCGAGGGCGGCGGGCAGGTCGTGCGCACGGCGTGCGCGCTGGCGGCAATGACCGGCGAGGGCGTCCGGCTCGTCAACATGCGGGCCGGCCGCCGGCCGCCCGGGCTCGCGGCGCAGCACCTCACGGCCGTGAGGGCGGTCGCCGCGCTCTGCGACGCCGAGGTCGCGGGCCTCGCGCTCGGCGCGCGGGAGATCGTGTTCCTGCCCGGGCGGATCAAGCCCGGGGAATTCCGCTTCGACGTCGGCACCGCCGGCTCGGTGACGCTGGTGCTCCAGGCCCTGCTGCCCGCGGCGCTGTGCGCGCCCGGGCCCGTGCGCGTCACCGTCACCGGGGGCACGGACGTGCGCGCCACACCGACCGTCGATTACTTCCAGCGCGTCTTTCTTCCGCTCCTCGCGCGCACCGGCGCCCGCGCGTCCTTGCGGATCGTGCGGCGCGGCTACTACCCGCGCGGCGGCGGCGAGGTGGAGCTGACGATCGAGCCGTGCGGGCGTTTCGCGCCGCTGCGGCTCGAGCAGGCCGGCGCGCTCGAGCTCATCGAAGGGTTCGCGTACTGCGCGAATCTTCCGGGCCACATCGCCGCGCGCATGGCGAACGCCGCGACCGCCCGCCTCGCCGGCCTGCGGGTGCGCATCGACACCCGCGTGCTCGGACGGACGGAGGCATTCGGCCCGGGCGGCGCGATCGTGCTCGCGGCGCGGACGGCGCACGCGCTTCTCGGCGCGCTGGCGGTCGCCGAGCGCGGCGTGCCGGCGGAGCGCCTCGGCGAGCTCGCGGCCGACGAGCTGCGTCCGGAGATCGAGAGCGGCGCGACCCTCGACGTGCACGCCGCCGACCAGCTCCTCGTGTACCTCGCGCGGGCCGCCGGTCCCTCCGTGTTCCTCGCGCGGACGCTGTCGCTGCACGTGCAGACCGTGTGCTGGCTGCTCGAGCAGTTCCTGCCCGTGCGTTTCCGGAGCTCCGCACAGGGGGCGCTCTCGCGCCTGGAAGTGATGCCGGCCTGAGATCGAACCGGCCACTCGTCGGGGAACGACAGACGCGTCGCGCGCGTAGAGCGCTGGCGACTCTTTATGCTCGCCCGCCGCTGGCCGTGTCCACGTCGTTTCTTCTCCCTCTCCCTTGATGGAAGAGGGCTGGGGAGAGGGTGGGGGTATAGCAGCGCTCTCTGGCCCCCTCTCCCTGTCCTTCTCCCGCGAGGGGAGAGGGGACCCTGTAGTGAGGGGGAG
This sequence comes from Sulfurifustis variabilis, assembly GCF_002355415.1. GTDB lineage: Bacteria > Pseudomonadota > Gammaproteobacteria > Acidiferrobacterales > Sulfurifustaceae > Sulfurifustis > Sulfurifustis variabilis. The sequence goes on from NZ_AP014936.1 coordinate 233,549, forward strand.
TGTTACCGGCTTCGTACGACATTTCGGGCATCTGCGTGCCCGGTATCGTCCTCCTTTTCTATACCGCGGGCAGCTCGACGCGCACCCGCAGGCCGCCGAGCGGCGAGCGGTCGAGAGTGAGCGCGCCCGCGTAGGACTCGACGATGCCGCGCACGATCGCGAGGCCGAGGCCGTGCCCCGGGACGGACTCGTCGAGCCGCGTGCCGCGCTCGAGGGCGGCCGTCGCTTCGACTTCGGGCAGACCCGGGCCGTCGTCCTCGACGGTGATCCGAAGCGCCGCCTTTCCGCGGCCCACGGCCGACGCCGCGTGATCGCGCCCGACCTCGATCCGCACCCGCGAGGCCGCCCACTTGCAGGCGTTGTCGAGCAGGTTGCCGAGCAGCTCGAGCAGGTCCTCGCGGTCGACGGCGAGGCGGGTGCGTTCGGGCAGGACGGTCTCGATGTCGAGCGTGCGCTCGCGATGCAGCAACCGGAGGACGCCGACGAGCGCCGGCAGCTCCGTCGCGAGATCGACCGATCGGGTCCCGGCGCCGGGGCCGGCGAGGCGGGCGTACGACAGCTCGCGTTCGACGAGGCGGCCGAGCGCGGCGGTCTGCGCGGTCAGCGTCTGCCGCGCCTCGGGCGATGCCCGCACGGCGGGATGATCGGCGAGATCGGTCAGCAGCGTGAGCGGGGTCTTGAGCGCGTGCGCCATGTTGCCGAGCGCCTGGCGCGAGCGCACGAGGCGCGCGCGCAGCGCCGCGAGCAGGCGATTGAGCTCGCGCACGAGGGGCACGAGCTCGCCGGGCACGCGGTCGTCGAGCGCGTCGATCTCGCCGCGCTCCAGCCGGCCGACGTCCTCGCGCGTGCGGCGCAGCGGCCGCAGCGTCAGCTCGACGATGCCGCCCTGCACCAGGAGCAGCACCGCGAGCGCGACCGCCGAGATGACGGCGTAGGCGACGCGAAACCGCGCGAGCTCCCGCTCGAGCGGCCCCAGATCCTCGGTCACCGCCACGGTGATCACGCGCCCGTCGATCTCGTATCCGCGCGCGAGCACGAGGAGCGACTGGTCCTGCGGGCCCGCGGCGCGCCGGAGCACCGTCTCGCCCGGCGCGGGCGCGGGCACCGCCAGGTCCTCGTCCCAGAGCGAGCGGGAGCGCAGGACCTGACCGGGCGCGCCGACGCGGTAGTAGTGGCCCGAAAACGGCTGCGCGTAGATCGGGCCGAGGCGCGCGGGATCGAGGACGAACCGGCCGTCCGGGCCGGGCTTGAGGCCGGCGAGCACCGCCTCGACGTCGTGCTCCAGCCGCGCGCGCAGATGCCCCTCCGCCAGGTGGCGCAGCGCACCGGCGACGGCGAGCCACTGCAGCACGAACATGAGGAGCAGGCTCGCCGCGAGGCCGAGCCCGAGGCGGGTCTTGAGCGTGGTCACTGCCGCTTCCCGAAGACGTAGCCCTGACCGCGCCGCGTCTCGATCAGCTCCGCGCCGAGCTTGTCCCGCAGCCGCTTCACGTACACCTCGATCACGTTGCTGTCCTTGTCGCTGTCGGCGTCGTAGACGTGCTCGGTGAGCTCGGTCTTCGAGAGGATCTTGCCCGGATGCAGCATGAAGTAGCGCAGCAGGCGGAATTCCGTGCCGGTGAGGTCGATGCCGTGCTCGCCGCGGCGCGCGACCTGGCGCGCCTCGTCGAGCGTCAGGTCGCCGTAGCGCAGCGCTCCGCCCGGCCGGTCGTGGCGGCGCCGGACGATCGCGCCGACCCGCGCGAGGAGCTCCTCCATGTGAAAGGGCTTGGCGAGGTAGTCGTCGGCCCCGGCGCGGAAGCCCTCGACCTTCTCGTGCCAGGCGCCGCGCGCGGTGAGCACGATCACCGGCAGGCGGCTGCCGCGGCTGCGCCAGTGGCGGAGCACGTCGAGGCCGGGACGGCCGGGGAGCCCGAGGTCGAGCACGGCGGCGTCGTAAGGCTCGACCTCGCCGAGGTGCTGCGCGTCGATGCCGTTGTCGGCGGTGTCGACCGCGTAACCGGCGTGCGCGAGCGCCTGCTTGAGGCGCTCGCGCAGCATCGCGTCGTCCTCGGCGACGAGCAGGCGCAATTACTTCTCCCGCTTCTCCTTGAGAAGCTCGGCCGTACGGGCGTCGTACTTTAGCTCATGCACGACGCCGTTGTCCCCGGCGACCTCGATCTCGTAGACGTAGCGGCCGTCCTTGCGCTCCAGCTCGGTCTCGATGATGCGGACGTTCGGGTGGCGCTCCCGCACCTTCTCGAGTATCCGCTCGAGCGGCAGCACCTCGCCCTGCTCGCGCAGCGCGCGGGCCCGCTCGTGGTCGTCGGACGCGATCAGGCTGGACGCGCCGAGGGCGAAGACGACGGCGCCGAGCGCCGCCGCAATCAGGCGTTTCATCAGTGTTCTCCTTCCGTCAGTGGACGTTTGTCTCCGTTCACCATGGAACGGATCAGATTTTCCCGATGCAGGAGGCTCCCGGCCAGCACGCCGGCGACGTGCAGGGCGATCAGCAGCAGCGTGAAGTTGGCGAAGAACTCGTGCGTTTCCTCGAGCGCCTCGCGCGCCGGCCCGCCCTCGCGGTCGTCGTCCGCGCGCGCCTCGGCGACGAGCGTCGGCAGGGAAAGACCCGCGAGGTATCCCTCGTTCTCCATCTGCCGCATGCCGAACCCGGTCAGCGCGGTGAGCAGGACGCTCGCGAGCAGCGCGATCACCATCGCGCCGCCGAGCGGATTGTGGCCGAGGTACCGTCTGGCGCGCCCGCGCAGATAGTGCCGCGCGTACGCGCGGACCGTCGCGGGGCTTCGCACGAAGTCGGCGAAACGGGCGTGCCGGGGTCCGACGAAGCCCCAGACGACCCGCAGGGCGATGAGCCCGATGACGACGTAGCCCGCGTAAACGTGCAGGAACGACTCCTCGTCGCCGGAGAGGTAGGCGATCGCGAAGAGACCGACGAGGGACCAGTGAAAGACCCGAACGAACGGATCCCAGACACGGGTGCGGCTTTCGGAGACCGAGACGGCGTGCGGCATGCGAGAAACCCCGGATTGCGACAGGAGGCGACTCTAGCCCCGGCGGCTGAATCCAGGCTGAACGCACGCTTTGGCGCCGCAAGCGGCTTGGGATTACCATAGCTCGAAGCGAGAAGGAGACGGTCGATGCCCACGCTCACCCCCGACGATGTCGCCCATTTCGAGCAGCGGCTCAAGCAGCGGCGCGAGGAGCTGCGCTGGAGCATCCACGACGCGCTGGTGCGCACCGAGCGCAGCGACCTGAGCGAGATCGCCGGCCGGGTGCGCGACGCCGGCGAGGAATCCGTCGCCGACGCCGTGGCGACGATGAATCTCACGATGCTCGACCGCGAGGTGGACGAGCTCCGCGACGTCGAGGCGGCCTTGCAGCGCATCCGCGACGGCGTGTACGGCCAGTGCCAGGACTGCGGCGGCGAGGTTCCGCGCGAACGGCTCGACGCTTATCCCACGGCGAAGCGCTGCGTCCCGTGTCAGCGAAAGCACGAGTCGGCGCGGTTCGGCGGGCGCGATCAGACGCCGAGCCTCTAGCTTGTACGCCGGCGAACGCTTCAACGCCGTCTCGCACCTGCTCGGCGCGGCGCTCGCGCTCGCCGGGCTGGTGTGCCTCCTCGTCGTCGCGAGCCAACAGGGCGACGCCTGGAAGGTCGTCAGCTTCGCCGTCTATGGCGCGACCCTGCTGCTGCTTTACGTGTCCTCGACGCTGTACCACAGCCTGCGCGGTCGGGCGAAGGACATCCTGCGCAAGCTCGATCATGGCGCCATCTATCTCCTGATCGCCGGCACCTACACGCCGTTCGCACTGGTCACGTTGCGCGGCGGCTGGGGCTGGTCGTTGTTCGGCGTCGTCTGGGCGCTCGCGATCATCGGGATCGTCCAGGAGCTCGCTTGGGGGCGCGGCCGGCGCATCCTCTCCATCGCGATCTACCTGCTGATGGGTTGGCTCGCGCTCATCGCTCTCGCGCCGCTCGCGCGGGCGCTCGGCGCCGCGGGCCTGTCCTGGGTCGTCTCGGGCGGCATTTTCTACACCGTGGGCATCGTTTTCTACGCGCTCAGCGAGCGCTGGCGTCCGGCCCACGGCATCTGGCACCTGTTCGTGCTGGGCGGCAGCGGTACGCACTTCGTCGCCGTGCTCGGATACGTCGCCTAGCCGACCAAACGCTTTCCCTTTCCCGCTTGCGGGGCGAGCCGGAAAAATGAGGGTGTAATACAACTGCTCGACCGCCCTCCGGGCGGCTTGTCGATGTACTAACCATACTTGTGGGTCACCCACCCACAAGTTCGATTTCTTACCTCGACCAGCCGCCCGAAGGGCGGTCGACAGAGAGTAGAGGGGCTAGCCCCCACTTCGTAAACCGAGCTTCTACGCCTCCGGAAACTTCTTCCCCGGGTTCAAAATGCCGTTCGGATCGAACACGTGCTTGAGCGCGCGCATCATCGCGAGGGTGTCGGGCGGGATCTCGAGCGGCACGAAGTTGCGCTTCTCGTAGCCGATGCCGTGCTCGCCCGAGAGCGTGCCCTTCATGTCGAGCACGGTTTCGAACAGCCGCTCGAGCGCCTCGTGCGCGCGGCGCATCTCGTCGGCGTCGTCCGGGTGCACCATCAGGTTCACGTGCAGGTTGCCGTTGCCGGCGTGGCCGAAGCTCACGATCGGCAGGCGATACTCGTCGGCCAGCGCCTCGATCACGGCCACGAACTGGGCGAGCCGAGGCACCGGAACGACCACGTCCTCGTTGATCTTGAGCGGCGCGATCTTCTTCACGGCGTGCGAGAGCGAGCGCCGGGCGCGCCAGAGGTCCGCGACCTCGGCCGGGTCGGCCGCTTCGCGCAGCTCGAGCAGGCCGGGACCTTCGAGCGCGGTCCGGAGCCGCGCGAGCGCGCGCTCGACGTCGGCGGGGTCGCCGTCGGCCTCGACCATCAGGAGCGCGCGCGTGCCCCTGGGCAATTCGCCCGCCGCGCCGGCCTGTTGGATCGCCGCGATCGCGGACGGGTCCATGAACTCGAGGGCGCACGGCACGGCCGGCTGGTTCATCACGCGCGCGACCGCGTCGGCGGCCTGCGGCATGCTCTCGTAGCAGGCGCGCAGCGTGCCGACCCGCGGCGGCGCCGGGACGAGCTTGAGCGTGGCCTCGGTGACGAGCGCGAGCGTGCCTTCGCTCCCGATCAGCAGCCGCGTGAGGTCGTAGCCGGTCACGTTCTTGGTCACGCGCCCGCCGGTGACGAGGGTGCGGCCGTCGCCGGCGACCGCGCGCAGCCCCAGCACGTAGTCGCGCGTGCCCCCGTACTTCACGGCGCGCGGTCCGGCGGCGTTCATCGCGAGGTTGCCGCCGATGCGGCAGTACGGCGCGCTGCCCGGGTCGGGCGGGTAGAAGAGCCCGCGCGAACGGGCGAGCGCGTCGATCTCGGACGTGGTGACGCCCGCCTCGACCACCATCACGCGCTCCTCGGGCGCGAACTCGAGGACGCGCCGCATGCACTCGAAGCTCGCGACGACGCTCCCGGGCACCGGCAGCGCGCCCCCGACATTGCCCGACCCGGCGCCGCGGGCGACGAGGGGAAGCCGGTGCTCGTTGGCCACGCGCACGAGCGCCGCGGTCTGCTCGTGATCGGACGGGAAGACGACCGCGATCGGTGGGCAGCGCCGCGGGCCCTGGTCGGCGGCGTAAAGCTCGATGGTCTCCGGGTCGGTGTGCACGCGCGATTCGCCGAGCGCGTCGATCAGCGCACGGCGGGCGGGGGCAGAGAGCTCATGCTGAATGGGTCGATCCATGGACGGACGATCATGTCTCCCGGGGCGTGCGACTTCAAGACACCTCTATATTCCCTCTCCCTTGAGGGGCGAGCCGGAGAAGTGCAAACGGTCCCGGTGGACCGGTTGCCCGGCGAGCGGGCGACCAGGGACGGCCGCCCCGGGCTTTTATGCGGAGCAGGAAGCGCAGCAGAAAAGGGGTAAGGTGAGGGTGGGCGCCTCTCAGTACCCTCGCCCCATCCCTCTCCCGCGATCGCGGGAGAGGGAGAGAAGGCCTAACGCAGCCCGGCCAGCTCCTGCAGGAGCCGCCAGTTCTTCAGGCGGTCGTCGCGGGCTTTGAGCAGCTCCGGCGAGGGGTTGCCGCCGGCGTCGAAGTGGCGCGCGAACCGGCCTTCGCTCCGGGCGAAGGTGACGAAGTCGATCGTCTCGCCCTTCGGTGTCACGTACCAGTCGTCCTTGCGTGCCGGGTTGCCCTGCAGGCTCAGGCGCTCCTTCACGCTCTCCCCCGCGCGGGGGTCGTAGACGAGAAGCGGGAACGCGCGCGCGTCGACCGCGAGCTTCGACTGCCCGAAGCCCGCGTCGTCGCCGATACCGTGCTCCGGCATGCACGGCGCGTAGACGATGACGACCGCGGGGCCCGGGTATGCGTTCGCGGAGATGACCGCCCGATAGAAATGGTTCACGTGCGCGACGGTCGTCTGCGCGACGTAAACATCCGGATGCATCATCACGATCGGCGCGAGCTCCTTGCGCCGCTCGCTCTTGCCGTGCTGCGCGCGCCCGTAGGCCGACATTTTCGAGTCCTGCGCGGTGAAGGTCGAGGTGGAGGCCTGCCCGCCGGTGTTCGAGTACACCTGCGTGTCGAGCACGAGCACCTTGATGTCCATCCCGCTCATCAGCATGCGCGAGAGCGACTGGAAGCCGATGTCGAGCATCGCCCCGTCGCCGCCCAGGACCCACAGGCGCTTGTCCCGGAGCCCGGCGCGGTCCCACATGGCGCGCACGCCCATCGCCACCGCCGGCGCGTTCTCGAAGAGCGAGTTGGTCCAGGGCACGCGGTAGGGGTTGTAGGGATAGGTCGAGCCGAACACCGTGTTGCAGCCGGTCGCGGCGACGATCCCGACCGCATGCTCGCCGTGCACGAACGCGGTCGCCGCGAGCATCATGCGGATCGCCGTCGCCTCGCCGCAGCCCATGCACGAGGCGGCGCCGCCGCAGTACAGGTGCGTCGCCTCCGCGAGCATCATGTCGGCGAGCACCTTGTCCTGGATGTACGCGCGCGGGGTATCGGGCAGCTCGCGCAGGAGCTTCGCCGCCGCGCGGTGCCCGTCGAGGACGGCTTCGGTCTTCGGCGTCATCGACAGCGCCTCGTGGCTGCCGCACGCCTGCACGCACTCCCCGCACCCCTTGCACTTGGTCGGATCGACGGCGAGGTAGAACATCCCGCCCTCGTGCCCCTTGCGCGCGGGCACGTCGAAGTACTTGGTCGTCTTGGCGAACTGGCGCGCGACGTACGCGCCGTGCTCCCGCCCTTCGAGCTGCTTCAGGAGCTGCGCGTGCGTCGAGGCCGGCACCACCTTGGCGAGGATCGCGGTGTCGGGACAGACGGTCACGCACTCCATGCAGCCGACGCACTTCTCGGCGTGAAGCAGCGGCAGGTCCGGCGCGATGGTCGAGAAGTCCCGGTGCATCCCGGTCGCGGGCGGCACCCGGGAAAGCGCCATGGCCCGGTCGGCGGCGAGGCAGGCGTCCGCGCTGCCGTCGCCGTAGCGCTTCACCACCTCGCGCGCGAAGAGGTCGACGTCGATGAACTGCTCCGTGAACGAAGCCATGGCCTTAGCGAATTTTGAATGTTGAATTTTGAATGCTTAATTTCGGTGCGCAATTCGCGTTCATTAAGTCAGAATTCAACATTAAGTATTCAACATTCTCACCGATCCGCGGTGACGCTCTCTTTCGCGTCCGCATGATCGGCGAGCGCGCCGACGTCCAGCGTTCGGGCATCGAAATAGCCTTGGCGGACGGCCGAGAGGTTCGCCTCGATCACCTTCTCGCCGCGGCGGCCGAAGTACTTGCGCAGCGCCTTCTCGATCCCCTGGAACAGCGCCTCCTCGGCGACGCCGGCGTGGCGCACGAAGGGCGCGGCGCGCAGGAACACCCCGAGCAGCACGATCCCCTGCATGCGCAGCTGCAGGTCGGCGGTCGCGGCGAGGCCGCGCGCGATCCGCACCGCGTCGAGGTAGAGCACGGTCAGGTTCTTGCTCCGGATCGTTTCCCGCGGCGCGGGCGGGATCTGGCGCCACACCTCGGCGTCGGTGGGCGCGCGGCTCTGGATGAAGACGGTCCCGCCTTCGACCACGCCGCTCAGGGGATCGGCGGCGGCGAAGGCGTTGATGTCGTGGATCGCGACGAAGTCGACGTGCTCGAGCTCGGCGTGCTCGCGGATCGGCGTCGCCGCGGCGGTCAGGTAATAGGTCGTCGGCAGCCCCTTCTTGTCGGACCCGTACTTGGGGTAGGCCTGGACTTCGAGGCCGAAGATTTCCTCGATCAGCGAGGCGATCACCTTGTTCGTGGTCACCGAGCCGTAGCCCCCGACCGAGTGTCCGCGCATCGAGTAGGCCCCGGCCGGGCGCACATCGGGGTCGTGGAGCCGCTCGAGGGCGAGCGGGTGGCGCACGTTGAGGGCGAAGACGGGCTTGCCGCCGTCGACCATGTTCTGCGCCACGGCAATCAGGTCGCCGACGCGCGTGTCGCGGCTGCCGAGCCCGTAGACGCCGGCGTGGAAGCGCGGCATGCGCGCGACCTCCCCGCGGGTCGCCGCGGTCGCGAACGCCGCCTTCACCTCGAGCGCGAGCGGGTTGTCGCGTGCGAGCGGGTTGTCCATGCGCTCGATGATGGAAACGGCCCGGCAGTCCTTGAGCGCGGTCACGACCTCGTCGGCCGGGAAAGGTCGAAAGCACGTGACGTGCAGGAGGCCGACCTTCCAGCCCAGGCGCTCGCGCATCCAGTCGACCGCCGGAATCGCCGTCTCCATCACGGAGCCGAGGCCGACGATCGCGTACTCGGCGTCCTCGAGGCGGTAGGCGTCGACGACGCCGTAGCGCCGCCCGGTGAGCCGCGCGAACTCCGCGAAGGCTTCGGTCAGGTGCGCCGGCACCCGGTCGGTGAACTCGCGCTGCGCGATCTTGCCCTTCATGTAGGCGTCCTGGTTCTGCACGGTGCCCGTCTGGAGAGGCTTCGCCGGATCGAACAGGCTCGCTAGCCGCTCGCGCGGGTGGCCGACGAACTCGCGCATGAGCTCGGGCTCGGCCAGGCGCACGCGCTCGATCGTATGCGTCGTGAGGAAGCCGTCCTGGATGCTCATGAACGGCGTGTGCGAGGCCTCGGCCGCGCGCCGCGCGATGAGTCCCAGGTCCTGCGCCTCCTGGGCGTTGCGCGCGAACAGCATCCCCCAGCCGCAGTCGGCGACCGCCATCACGTCGTCGTGGCCGGCGTGGACGTTGAGCGCGTGCGAGGTGAGCGCGCGGGCGCCAATGTGGAACACGACCGGCAGGCGCTTGCCGGAAATCGTATAGAGCACCTCCTTCATCAGCACGAGGCCTTGCCCGGAGGTGAAGTTGGTCACGCGCCCGCCGGCGAGCGCGAAGCCCTCGCACGCCGAGGCGGAGCTGTGCTCGGACTCCGGTTCGAGGAAGAAGAGCATATCGCCCCACAGGTTCTGCTGCCCGTTGGCGGCGGCGAGCTGGAAGCCGCTGCCCATGTTGGTCGAGGGCGTGATCGGGTAGGCGCAGGCACCGTCCGAGACATGCGACTCGAGCCAGACGACGACGGCGGACCCGTCGGCCGTGGTCGGCGTGCCGGGATAGGGAATGGAGGCGTTGTTCGGCATTGCGTCCAGCAAAGCTAATGTTTAATTCGGAATGCTTGATTTCGGTGCGCGCTTCGCGCGCTCATCAATTCAACATCCAACATCAAGCATTCAACATTGCCTTCAACGCCGCCTTGCGACAGGTCAACTTTGCGGCGGCCGGCGCGCGGGGCTCACGCCCCTGAGCCGGCGAGGGGTGCCGGGCGCGTGCCCGTCAGCAGGTAGTCGAGGAGCTCCGCGACCTTCCGGATCTCGGTCCCGAAGGGCAAGCCGGCGGCGCCGCGGAAGAAGAGCCCCTGCTCGACGTTGCCGCGCTGCGCGGCGGCGAGCTGCGTCTCGATGCAGAACTGCCCGGCGCGCGGGTCGCCGTCCTTGAAGCCGCAGTAGGAGAGGCACTGAAGCCTGCTCGGGCACTCGCGGCAGCCCGGCGCCGCCTCGGCCCGGAGCTTTTCCTCTTTCGCCAGATAACGCTTCAGCCAGGGGGTGAGCACGGCGCGCGCCGGCAGCCCGGCCGCGCTCATGAACGTCACCACGTCGTCGGGCCGCGCTTCGGCAAGCACCTTCTTGAAGTTCGGGTGCGCGTCGCACTCCTCGGTGACGGCGAACGGCGTGCCGATCTGCACGCCGCTCGCGCCGAGATCGAACATCTCCTTCAGCTTCTGGAAGGAGTCGATGCCCCCGGCCGGGATCAGCGGGATCTTCTCGAGCGCGAGCCCGAGCTCGCGGACGACCTTCCGCACCTCTTCGAGCACGCGCCGGAAGTCGAACTTCGGGTCGTTCACCTCCTCGAGGCGCGTCGCACCGAGGTGCCCGCCCGCGTAGCGCGGGTGCTCGATCACGATGGCGTCGGGCAGCCGGCCCTTGCGCGCCCATTTCTTGAGGACCGCGCGCACGCCGCGCTCCTCGGAGAGGATCGGGATCAGCGCGACGTTCCTGAATTTCGCCGTGAGGTCCGGCAGGTCGAAGGGCAGGCCCGCGCCGGAGACGATCGCGTTCGCCCCGCTCTTGCACGCCTGCACCACGAGCTCGGCGTAGTTCGAGAGGGCGCGCATGACGTTGACCGCGATGAAGCCGTCCGGTCCCGCGACCTCGCGCGCCGCACGGATCTCGCGGTCGAGCGCCTCGACGTTGGCGGCGCTGTGTTCCTGCGGATCGCGGCACTTGCGCAGCCGCTGCATCAGGTCGGGGTGCAGCCGTCGCAGGTCGACGCTCGCCACGGTCCCGACCGCGCCTTCCTTCGCCACCGCGCTCGCGAGGCGGTGGCCGGACACGCCCACGCCCATGCCGCCCTGCACGACGGGCAGCAGCTCGCGTCCACGGATGACGAGCGGGGGAAAGAGGCTTCGGATCACGGACCGGTCACGCTAACCGATGCGCGGCCGCCCGGACTTGATCCACGTCAACTCGGAAAGAGCGCCCAACGCGCGTTCAGAGGGGGCGATCAGCCGCCCCGGGCACCGACCTGTCTTTTTCGGACGTAGCCGGCGGCGACGGCGACCAGCATCCCGAACCCGATCAGCGAGCTGAACAGATACGGAAATTGCGCCGCGAAGTCCCATTCCAGGAATGCGAACGACGAAAGAATCGCGCCGACGACCGTCGAATGGAGAACGAAGGCGCGGTTGGCGACAAGCGCCGCGATGTATCCGGGGAGCCCGACGTCAGCAGAGTCGCCAGGATGGCGAATGCGATCATCAACGGGTGGCCCATGACGCGCGCGGCAAACGCATCGGCCTCGGCCTGATTCGCGAAGTTCACGCCGGGCGCCAGTTCGTCGTATACCGCCGAGAGGTAGTAGCCGAAAAGCAGATCGAGCGGGATCGCAAGTACGAACGCCGCCAGGAGGCCCAAACCGATTCCTTTGATGCTCAATGTCTTGCCTCCGGGTCGGATCAAGCGAGCGCAAGGGCCGCGCTGCGGGTCATGGCGACGGCGACGACGTAGAGGAAGACCGCGCTCGCGGCGATCCAGGCGGCGACGCGGACGGACTTCGTGCGGCCGCGCTTCAAGGCGATGCTGCCGAGGACGATGTAGGCGAGGAGGCCGACGACCTTGGCGGTGAGCCAGCCGTGCACGAACGGCCACTGGTGGATGTTCCAGGCGAGCCAGAGCGCCGAGGCGAGGAGCACGGTGTCGATCACGTGCGGAAGGATCCGCGTCACGCGCGCGGTGAGGAGCGGCGAGCCGGCCATCATCCAGATCGCGCGGAGCTGAAAACCGGCGAAGGACAGGACGACGGCGGTGACGTGGACGAACTTGATCACTAATGCAATGTTGAATTCTTAATTTTGAATGTTGAATTGATGAGCGCGCGAAGCGCGCGTCATTAATTCAAAATTAAACATTCAACATTCAAAATTGTTCTTGAATTACCCTGGTTTCCCGTCGAGGCGCCGGCGCGCGTACATCGGCGTGTAGCGCAGCGCCCAGACACCCATGGCGGCCAGCCAGCCGAGGGCGGCGACGAGATTGAGCGGCGTCGCGGGCAGGAACTCCGCCGCGATCCGTACGAGCGCCACGACGTTCAGACCGAGCAACACCGCCCAGGTGACGTTGTCCGCGGCCAGGGGCCGCCCCGAGTGACCGAGGGTGACGCGCGAGGCCATGGCGATCGCCATGCCCGCGATGAAGCCGATGCCGAGCGCGTGCAGCGGCGTGCGGCCCAGCCCGTCGACGCCGACGAGCAGCGCGATGCTCTGCGCCGTGTAGAGCGTCATCGCGATCCCGAGCCAGAGGAAGGCGATGTGGAGCATGGCGAGCAGGCCCACCTCGAAGCTGCGCCGGAAGTTCCACCTCCACGTGTGGTGCAGCGCGAGCGCCGCGAGCGGCGCATCGAAGAGGAATCGCCAGGCCGGGAGGCCCGCCACCTCGGCAAGGAAGTGACCGAGCACGCACACTCCCATGACGGGAAGGCTGAAAGCCGGCCGCACGGCCTCGTAGCCGGCAAGGGCGCTCTGGCTGAAGAACGGGATCATCCGGTGACTCACGACGAAGATCACCGGCACGAGGAAGAGCCAGAGTCCGGCCTCGCGCGCGACCAGGTAGAGCACCGGCCCGCCGGCGAGGACGGCGCCCAGCAGGGCGAGCAACCCGAGCAGGCCGGCCGCGAGCGCGAGGTTGAGCGTGCGCACGTGCGGGCCCGGATCGCGCGATTGCCGGGCGACGGCGAGGAGCGAGGCGAGGCCGGACGCCCAGCCCGCCGCCATGAGCCCGAGCGCGAGACCGAGCACGGCCGCGTGAGCATAGGCCCCGACATAGAGCAGCGCCGCGCCGGGCGCCATGAGGAGGAAGACCCGCACGTACCCGCCCCGCGGCACCGGGGCGAGCCCGAGCCAGCGGGGATAGACGGTGAGCAGGAAGCCGAAAATGAAGAAGGGGAAGATCCCGTAGAGCATGAGCGCCGCATGCACCCAGGGCGCCGGCACGGCGTAGGTCATGGCCGGAACACCGACGGGCAGGCGGGCGGCGAGCTCCAGCGCCCAGAAAAGCATTGTCGCGACCAGCTGGACGCCGCCGGCGGCGAAGAGCGGCCGGTGAGGGGCGGCGGTGAGCACCGGCCAGAACGCGTTCGGCTGTCCGGTCATGGAGACGGGCTGGCGTGCATGTGAGGAGACTATAGGGCCTGCCGGGGTCGGCTACTTGACCTTTATCAACAGTTCGCGGCCTTTGGCACAAAAATTGAACTACTTTAGAGGGATAGGATTCCCGTATCACCAAGTGACCAGGGACTAGGCGCTCCTCGAATCGCGGAGCGGCTGTGCCCGGACCCGACACGTTGAAGAAGAATACCGCGAGGCACGTGCGCAGTCCCGATTCCGGCAGCGATCGCCTGGCGGAGCTGTTGCGCGGGATCGCGACGCAGCTTCCGCCGAGCGGGGATCCGGCGTTTTTCCCGTCCCTCGTCCAGTATCTCGCGCGCACGCTCGGGGTGGCCTATGCCTTTGCCGGCGAGCGGCTGCCGGATGCCCCCGACCGCGTCCGGACGCTCGCCGGTTGCGTCGACGGGAAGATCGTCCCCAACTTCGAATACGCGCTTCACGGCTCGCCCTGCGAGCAGGTGATGGACGGCAAGGTGTGCCTCTACCCGACCGGGGTGCAGGCCCTGTTCCCGGCCGACACCGAGCTCGTGACCATGGGCGCCGAAAGCTATGCGGGCACGCCGCTCTTCGGACCCGACGGCACGCCCGCGGGCGTGCTGGTGATCCTGGACCGCGCGCCGATGCAGGACGTCGCCACCGTCGAGCTGCTGCTCCAGGTGCTCGCCGTGCATGCGGCGGGCGCGCTCGCGCGCCGCGGCTCCGAGCACCGGATGTCCCAGCTCAACCGGCTGCTGCGCACCATCACCGGCATCAACCAGATGATCATCCGCGAGACCAGCGAGGAGCGGGTGCTCGCGGAAACCTGCCGCATCCTCGTCGAGGAGGGCGGCTACCGCATGGCGTGGATCGCCTTCGCCGATCTCGCGACCGGCGAGGTCCGGCCGGTCGCGCAGGCGGGGTTTACGGGCGACTACCTGTCCGGGGTCCGCATTCGCTGCGATGACAGCCCCGAGGGGCGGGGACCGACCGGGACGGCGATCCGCACCGGGCGGCACCTGATCTGCGAGGACATCGAGACCGACGAGCGTCTGGGGCCCTGGCGCGAGCGCGCGCGCACGCTCGGCTACCGCTCCTCCGCCGCCTTTCCGCTGCGGCTGCGCGACCGCGTGATCGGCGCGATCAACGTCTACGCCGAGGCGCCTTCCGCGTTCGGCCCGGACGACGTGGCGCTGCTCACCGAGCTCGCCGACGACGTCGGCCACGGCCTGCGGTCGCTCGAGGATGCGGCCGAACGCCGCCGCGTCGAGGAGGCGCTGCGCGAGAGCGAGCGCCGGCTGACGACGCTGATGGACAACCTGCCCGGGGCCGTCTACCGGTGCCGCAACGACGACGACTGGACGGTCGAGTTCATCAGCGAAGGCTGCCTTGCGCTGACCGGCTTCCGGCCGGCCGAGTTCGTCGAGAACCGTCGCACGTACGCCTCGGTGATCCACCCCGAGGACCGGGACGGCGTCTGGGAACAGGTCCAGGCGGCGCTCGAGGCGCGCAGTCCCTATCAGCTGGTGTATCGCCTCGTCACCGCGAGCGGCGAGACGAAGTGGGTGTGGGAGCAGGGGCAGGGCGTGTTCGCCCCGGACGGATCGCTGCTGTCGCTGGAAGGTTTCATCGGCGACATCACCGAGCGCAGGCTGGCCGAGGAGCGGCTGCGCGCGAGCGAGGAGCGCTTTCGCAGTCTCACCGAGCTCTCGTCGGACTGGTACTGGGAGCAGGACGACGAGCTGCGTTTCACGATGATCACCCGGAACCGGGAGACCGGAGAACGCTTCCCGATCGAAGAGAGCCTCGGAAAGCGCCGGTGGGAGCTACCCTACATCGACGTGAGCGACGCCGAATGGGACCGGCACAAGCAGGCGCTGGCCGCGCGGCGGCCGTTCCGCGATCTGGTGCTCAAGCGCCGCGACGCGAGCGGCGAGGTCCGCTACAGCAGCCTGAGCGGCGTTCCGCTCTTCGACGCCGCCGGCCGCTTCCTCGGCTACCGCGGGACGGGACGCGACATCACGGAGCGCGTGGTCGCCGAGCAGGCGTTGCGCGAGAGCGAGCAGCGGCTCCGTACGGTCCTGCGCAGCCTGCCGGTCATCCTCTGGGCCACGGACGCGAACGGCGTGTTCACGCTGTCCGAGGGCCAGGGATTGGTGGAGCTCGGGTACGCGCCCGGCGAAGTCGTGGGACAGTCGCTCTTCGAGCTTTACGCGGAGCACCCGGACGTGGCGGATGCCGCGCGCCGCACCCTGGCGGGAGAGACGGTGGTGGCCCCGGCGCGCGTCGCGGGGCGCGTGTACGAGGCCAACTACGTTCCGGTCAGGGGCCCGGAAGGCGCGATCACGGGCATGATCGGCGTCGCGTACGACGTGACCGCCCGCCAGCAGGCCGACGACGCGCTGCGCGAGAACGAGCGCCTCCTGCGGCTCGTGCTCGAGACGCTGCCGGTCGGCGTGTGGATCATGGACGCCACGGGGCGCATCGTGCACGGGAATCCCGCCGGACACGCGATCTG
Organism: Sulfurifustis variabilis; assembly: GCF_002355415.1. Classification (GTDB taxonomy): domain Bacteria; phylum Pseudomonadota; class Gammaproteobacteria; order Acidiferrobacterales; family Sulfurifustaceae; genus Sulfurifustis; species Sulfurifustis variabilis. The sequence continues at coordinate 249,267 of NZ_AP014936.1, forward strand.
GGCGGGAGCGCGCTACGTCGGCATCGAGGAGTTCGGCGAGTACAAGGGCTGGTGGCACGATACGGGCAAGCCGATCGCGCCGCACGAGTGGGCGGCGACGCGCGCCATCCAGCGGGGCGAGACCTCCCTCAACGAGATCATCGACATCGAGTGCTTCGACGGCACCCGCAAGACCATTCTCAACTCCAGCGTCCCGCTGCACGATCCGGGCGGCGCCGTGCGCGGCGCGATCATCGTCAACGAGGACATCACGGAGCGCATGCAGTCCGATGCGGAGATGCACAAGTTGACGAGCGCGCTCCAGCAGACCGCGGACGCCGTCATCATCACCAACCGCGACGGCGTGATCGAGTACACCAACAGCGCGTTCGAGCGGACCACCGGGTACGCGCGCCAGGAGGCGATCGGACGCAAGCCGAGCCTGGTCAAGTCGGGCATGCACGATGCGGATTTCTACGCCCGCATGTGGCGCTCGATCCTCGCCGGGCAGGTGTACCGGGACGTGTTCGTGAACCGGCGCAAGAACGGCGAGATCTACTACGAGGAGAAGACGATCACCCCCCTCAAGGACGCGCACGGCGAGATCACGCACTTCATCTCGACGGGCAAGGACATCACCGACCGCATGGAGGCCCAGGAGCGGCTGCACTACCTGGCGCACCACGACGCGCTCACCGGGCTCCCGAACCGGGTGCTGTTCCTCGACCGGTTGCACCAGGCGCTGCTGCGCGCGCGGCGTCACGAACAGCTGGTCGGCGTCATGTTCCTCGACCTCGACCGTTTCAAGTACATCAACGACACGCTGGGCCATCACGTCGGCGACGCCTTTTTGCAGTCGATGGCGACGCGCCTGCAGGCGTGCATCCGGCAAGGCGATACCGTCGCGCGCCTCGGTGGCGACGAGTTCGCGGTGCTGCTCGAGGAGATCGCGCACGCCGAGGACGTCTCGGCGGTCGCGGGCAAGATCCTCGCCGCGTTCGCGCAGTCGTTCGACGTGCGCGGCCACGAGCTCTTCATCACCGCCAGCATCGGGATCAGCCTGTACCCGGGCGACGGCACCGACGCACCGACGCTCCTCAAGAACGCCGACGCCGCCATGTACCGGGCGAAGGACCTCGGCAAGAACAACTACCAGTACTACTCCGCCGACCTCGGCGCGCTCGCCTTCGAGCGCCTGACGCTGGAGACGAGCCTGCGGCGCGCGCTCGAGCGCGAGGAGTTCGTGCTGCACTACCAGCCGCAGGTCGAGCTCGCCACCGGACGGATCGTCGGCGTGGAAGCGCTCGTGCGCTGGAAGCACCCCGATTTCGGCATGCTCTCGCCGGCGCAGTTCATCCCGGTGGCGGAGGAGACCGGCGCGATCGTCGCGCTGGGCGAGTGGGTCGCGCGGGCGGCGATGAAACAGGTCAGGGAGTGGCGCGATGCGGGCATGGGACCGCTTCGCGTCGCCGTGAACGTCTCGGGCCGGCAGTTCAGCGAGCCGGGCTTCATCGACACCGTCAAGCGGCTGCTCGCGGAGACCGGGCTCGATCCCTCGGCGCTCGAGCTCGAGATCACCGAGAGCGCGATCATGAAGAACGCCGAGGTCACGATCGAGCGCCTGCGCGCGCTGCACGCGATGGGCGTGCGCTTCGCGATCGACGACTTCGGGACGGGCTACTCCTCGCTCGCCTACCTGCGGCGCTTTCCGATCCACGCCCTCAAGATCGACAAGACGTTCACGCGCGACCTGACCGAGGACAGCAGCGACGCCGAGATCGTGAAGACGATCATCGGCATGGCGCGCGGCCTCAACCTCGTCGTGGTCGCGGAAGGCGTGGAGACGCGCGAACAGCTCGTCTTCCTGCGCGCGCACGCCTGCCACGCCGTGCAGGGGTATCTCTACAGCCGTCCCGTGCCGCCCGAGCGGATGGCCGAGCTGCTGCGCCAGCCGGATGCGCTAAAACAATTTTGAATTCTCAATGTTGAATGTTGAATCAAGGAGCGCGCTCCGCGCGCACATCAATTAAGCATTAAGCATTCAACATTCAAAATTGCGCTTTCCTGAGGGCGTGGTTCAGGAAGAGCGCGGCGGTGAGCACCAGCAGCGCGCCGCCCTGGTGCGCGGCGCCGAGCGACACCGGCACGATCGTCAGCAGGGTCGCGATCCCGAGTCCGAACTGGAGCAGCACCGCTGCGAGCAGCAGGTGCGCCGCCGTACGCGCGCGTGCCGCGGGCGCCGCGCGGGCGACCGCGATCCACAGCGCGACCGTCGCGAGCACGACGGCGTACGCGAGCCACCGGTGGTTGAACTGGACGGTGGCGACGTTCTCGAACCAGTTGAGCCACCAGGGGTGCAGCGCATACAGGCCTTCCGGCACGAGGCGCCCGTTCATGAGCGGCCAGGTGTTGAACAGGAAGCCCGCGCGCGTGCCGGCGACGAAGCCGCCGGCGAGTATCGTCACGAACACGAGCCCCGTCACCGCCCAGGCGAATCGCCGCACGCCCGGCGGCGTGGGTCGACCCTCGGGGTACATCAGCCCGAGCGCCACCCAGAACATGTAGCCGTAGATGACGACGGCCAGGCCGAGGTGCGCGGTGAGGCGGTAGGCGCTCACGTGCGGATCGTCGACCAGTCCGCTCGCGACCATGTACCAGCCGAGGGCGCCTTGCAGCCCGCCCAGGACGAACAGCGTGACGAGCTTCGGCGCGAGCTCGCGTCCGATCCGCTTGCGCACCAGGAAGTACAGAAAGGGAACCAGGAACACGAAGCCGATCGCGCGGCCGAGCAGGCGATGCGCGAACTCGACCCAGTAGATCTGCTTGAAGGCCGCGAGGCTCATTCCGTAGTTCACCTTGAGGTACTCGGGCGTCTGCCTGTACTTCTCGAACTCCGCCTCCCACTGGTGCTCGGTGAGCGGCGGGATCGCGCCCATGACCGGATTCCACTCGACGATCGAGAGGCCCGAGCGGGTGAGGCGCGTGACGCCGCCGAGGACGACCATGGCGAAGATGAGCGCGCAGCACACGAGGAGCCAGACGGCGACGGGGCCGGGGCGGGCGGGTTGGGCGAGTCGAGCCATGAGTCAGTCCCGAGCGTATACGTGATAGAGCCGCACGGCGCCGAGCAGCAGAACCGCCGCGACCGCGTTGTGCCCGACCGCGATCCACAGCGGGTAGCCGAGCAGGCTGCCCGCGAAGCCGAGCGCCGTCTGCACGAGCAGGAGCGCGAGGACCGCGAGGCCGGCGGCGCGCGCCGCCGGCGTCCGGAGCGCGCGCAGCGCCAGCGCGCCTATATAAAGGAAAGCGAGGAGCGCGCCAAGCCGATGCGCCCGCTGCACCACCGCCGACACCCCGTCGACCGCGACGCGCCCCTCGGCGACGGCGAGGCGGCGGGTGGGATCGAAGGCGTCGGCGATCCGGACGGCGGACGCGTCGGCCGGGCACAGGAGCCCCGGGCAGGCGGGCTCCGAATAGTGCGCGGAGGCCCAGGCGCCGAGCGCGATTTGCGCGAACACGATCCCGACGCCGACGCCGGCGGCGACCCGGCGTCCGGTCCAGCGCGCGGGCGGCGGCGCATCGGGATGCAGCCACAGACCGCCGTAGACGCCGAGCAGGGCCATGCCGGCCGTGACGTTGAGCAGCGTCACCCACGGTTCGAGGGGGGACGGCGTGTGCACGCCGACCCAGGCGAGCAGCGCCGTGAGGGCGACGAGCGCGGTGCCGGCGATGCGGCGCCGGCGTCGCCGGAGCGCGAAGAAGAAATAGCCGAGCGCGACGAGCCCCAGGACGCTCGCGGTCGTCCGCCGGAGCGCCGCCACCGGGCCGCCGGCGCGCTGCTCGACCGCGGCGATCCGGGCGTAGCAGTCGGGCCAGTCGGCGCAGCCGAGGTCTGCCGCCTCGAAACGGAGGTAGGCGCTGAGCGCGAGCACCACCAGCGTGAGCAGGCCGGCGAACGCCAGCACGCTCCGCTCGACCGCCCGATGGCGCGGCGCCTTCAATGCGCGTGGTCGGCGGGCCGGCCCTTGTACGCCGTGGCGACGACCGGGATGCGTCGACCGTCTTCCAGGTGCAGGGTGAGATGCAGCACGTCGCCCGGGCCGTAGGCGCGGGCCGGGCGGTAGAGCATGAGGTGCAGGCCGCCGGGTGCGAGCGTCACCTTGCCGCGTGCGGGCACCTCCAGGGCGTCGACCGGCCGCATGGACGCGACGTCCTTCTTCATCACGGTCTCGTGCATCTCGGCGCGGCCGAAGTCGTCCGACGCGACGCGGACGATCTTCGCCGGCGTCGTCGACTCGTTCTCGATCGTCATGTAGGCGGCGGTCGGCGCGCCCGGCGGCGCCGTGCGCACCCAGGCATCCTTGACGACGAGCGTCTGGGCATCAGCCGTGCTCCCGAAAGCGATATGGAAAACGGCGACCAGAGCGAGCGCAAGCCTGTTGTGCATTTCAAGCTCCCTTCAAACGGGCGAAACCGGCGGCCATTTTCGCGACGTCCTGCGGCGCGGTGAAGACGGCGCGCAGGCGCGCGTCGGGGCCGACGAGGAAGATCGCGGAGCTGTGCTCGACCTCATAGAGGCCGTCGCGCTCCGGGCCGCGCGCGTAGTGAACGCCCAGCGGGCCGGTCAGGCGCGCGATCTCGGCGTGCGGACCGGTGGCGCCCACGAACGCCGGGCTGAAGTGCCTCACGTAGGCGCCGAGGTGCGCCGGCGTGTCGCGCTCGGGATCGACCGACACGAGCACGTACTGCACGGGCGCGTCGGGCCCGAGCTTCCGTTGCAGCTGCTGAAAGAGCGTCATCGCCGCCGGGCACACGTCCGGACAATGCGTGTAGCCGAAGAACACGAAGCTCCACCGTCCCGCGAAACGCGAGCGATCGAAGAGCTGCCCGGCGTGATCGGTGAGCATGAACTCGGGCAGCGGAAGCGGCGGCTCGTAGGCGTGGTAATCGCGGCTCGCGGGCGCACGCGCGCCGAGCCACTGGTTGACGCCGACCCCGGCACCGATGGCCGCGACGGTGAGGAGCAGCCAGATGAACGGAAGGAATCGCTTGGACACGCTCGCCATTCTCGTTTTCCCGCTATTTTCCACACTTGATGTAAGTCAAGTATTTTCCTCAACCTTTTCTCTTAAATCGCGCCACTGGGCTGCGGCATTCCACCGCATGCCCGCCGATTCATCGATCGAGGGCCCAGACCATGGCGCAGAAGAAACCGGAGCTCGAAACCGGCACCACGACCGCATCCGCCACCGGCGCGTCCGCGCCGGCGCCGATGGAGGACGACGTGCCGGTGATGCAGAAGATCCTGGACAACCCGTTCCTGCTGCTCTTCCTCGGCGTCGTGATGCCGACGGTCTTCTACATCATTTGGGGCGTGATGGAAATCGTCACGATCCCGATCGCCAAGTGATCAGCGGACACGGGAGACGACCATGAGTGCCATCCTGCCGCCCAGCCAGCGCCTCTGGTGGAAACAGCCGCTCGACAAGGTCGAGGGGACATGGATCGCCCTGGCGCTGCTCTGGTGCCTGATTCTCTTCTTCATGATGCCGTTCTGGCACGTGTACGGAAAGCAGAACCTCTCGAACGAGGCGTATCGCACCTCGCCCGAGGCCTTCCAGAAGAAGGCCCAGGAGCTGGTGGACCAGTACACGGTGCGCACCGAAACCGACGCCAACATCCCGGTCGTCCGCCCGCCCGCCGGAAGCGACATCTACATCCTCGGGCGCCTGTGGCAGTGGTGGCCGATCTACGAGCTCGAGAAGGGGCAGACCTACCGCGTGCACACGTCCTCGCTCGACTGGCAGCACGGCTTCTCGCTGCAGCCGCTCAACATCAACTTCCAGGTGCTGCCCGGCTACGAGATGGTCGTGACGATGACGCCCGACACGAGCGGCACCTTCACGATCGTGTGCAACGAGTACTGCGGGGTCGGCCACCACACCATGGTGGGCCGCATCTACGTCGTCGACAAGAAGGAGTAACGGGCCATGGCCACCACCACGACCGACTACCGCATCTGCCCGGACACCGGCCTGCAGTTCCACCGGTCGGCAGAGAACCTCATGAAGGCGAACGCGGTCGCGGGCGTCGTGTTCCTGCTGATCGGCGGGATCCTGGCGCTCCTCGTCACGCTCACGCGCTGGCCCGCCGTGCACCTGCTGCCGGCCGACACCTTCTACCAGGCGCTGACCGCGCACGGGCTCGACATGCTCGTGTTCTGGATCATCTTCTTCGAGATCGCGGTGCTGTACTTCGCCTCGTCGACGCTGCTGCGTTCGCGGCTCGCGACGCCGAAGATCGCCTGGCTCGGTTTCGCGCTCATGATCATCGGCGCGGTCACGACCAACATCGCGATCTGGCGCGGCCGCTCGAGCGTGATGATGACCTCGTACGTGCCGATGCCGGCGGAGCCGACGCTCTACCTCGGCCTGATCCTGTTCGCGGTCGGCGCGCTCATCGGATGCTTCGTGTTCCTCGGCACGCTGGTCGTCGCGCGCGCCGAGCGCACGTACCAGGGCTCGATCCCGCTCGTCACCTTCGGGGCGCTCACCGCGTGCATCATCGCGATCTTCACGATCGCCTCGGGCGCGATCATCCTGATCCCGACGTTCCTGTGGTCGGCGGGCTACATCTCGCACATCGACCCGCTCATGTACCGCGTCATCTGGTGGGGCTTCGGGCACTCCTCGCAGCAGATCAACGTCGCCGCGCACGTGTCGGTGTGGTACCTGGTGGCGGCGCTCGTGTTCGGCGCGAAGCCGATGTCCGAGAAGGTCTCGCGCGGCGCCTTCCTGCTCTACATCCTGTTCCTCCAGCTCGCCTCGGCACACCACATCCTGGTCGACCCGGGGGTGAGCTCCGAGTGGAAGATCTTCAACACCTCGTACGCGATGTACCTGGCGGTGCTCGCCTCCATGGTCCACGGCCTCACGGTGCCGGGGGCGATCGAGGTGGCGCAGCGCGAGAAGGGCTTCAACAAGGGTCTCTTCGAGTGGATCCGCAAGGCGCCGTGGGGCAACCCGGTGTTCTCGGGGATGTTCATCTCGCTCATCGGCTTCGGCTTCCTCGGGGGCATCTCGGGCGTGGTGATGGGCACCGAGCAGATCAACATCATCATCCACAACACGATCTACGTCCCCGGGCACTTCCACGCGACCGTGGTCATCGGCACCACGCTCGCGTTCATGGCGGTCACGTACTTCCTCATCCCGGCGCTGTTCCGGCGCGAGCTGATCTGGAAAGGGCTGGCGAAGTGGCAGCCGTACCTGTTCGGGCTCGGCATGTCGGCGTTCGCGCTCTTCATGATGGGCGCGGGGACGCTCGGGGTGCAGCGCCGCCACTGGGACATGGGCTTCACCGGCGCCATGCTCGGGTACGAGTATCCCGGGAGCGCCTACCTGATGATGGGGATCATGGGGATCGCGGGCGTCGCGGCGGTGATCGGCGGCGGGCTCTACATCCTCATCACCGTCGGCTCGATCCTGTTCGGCAAGAAGCTGCCGGGCGCGCAGTTCCACGACCTGCCGACGCCGGTGCCGCAGGCCGCGGCCGCGCTGCAGGGTCACGGGCACGCGGGCTTCGCGGCGCCGGGCACCTTCGCCCTGGCGCTCGTGTTCCTCGTCAGCTTCGTCGTTTATTACTTTATCAACTGGAAGTACCTGGCGTCCGTCTGGCCGCTGGGCTAGTTGGTAAACGGCGGGGGCGTCTGGGCCATTCGCCCCCGCCGGTTTTTTTTCACGGCCCCCGAGGAACCATGCGCACGATCGCACTCCTCATCGTCCCCCGCCCCCTGCAGGCCCTCGCCGCGGTCCGCCGGGTGCTCGCGATCCTCAAGCTGCGCATCGGAATCACGATCGTCTTCACCGCGCTCGCGGGCTACGCCATCACCCCGGGCCGCCCGCTGTCGGGCGTCGAGACGCTGGTGCTGGCGCTCGCGACGCTGCTCGCCGCGTCGGCGGCCGGCGCCTTCAATCACTGGTACGAGCGCGACATCGACACGCGCATGGGGCGCACGCGCGGCCGGCCCTTCGCGACCGGCGAGTTCGAGACCCACGCCGGCTGGCTCGCGTTCTTCGCGCTCCTGCTCGCGGCCGGCGTCATGCTCGGCGCGCTGCTGCACCCCAGGGTCGGGCTTTTTCTTTTCCTCGGCGCCGTCACGTACGGCGGGCTCTACACGGTCTGCCTCAAGCGCAAGACTTCGCTCAACATCGTCATCGGCGGTCTCGCGGGCAGCTTCGCGGTGCTCGCCGGCGCCGCGGCGGCCGATCCGCTGATCGGTCCGCGCGCGTGGGTGCTCGCGCTCGTGCTCCTTCTCTGGACGCCGTCGCACTTCTGGAGCCTGGCCTCCGCCTTGCGCGAGCAGTACGCGCAGGCGGGCGTGCCCATGCTGCCCGCGGTCGTCGGCCCGCGCGCGGCGGCCTGGGTGGTGTTCGGCAACACGGTCCTGCTCGCCGCCGCCTCGCTGTGGCTCGCGCGTTTCGGGTTTACGTGGATCTATCTCGCCGGGGCGCTCGCCGGCGGCGCGCTGCTCCTCGCGCGCAACGTCCGGATGCTCCGCGATCACTCGGCCCGCGCCGCGATGAAGGGCTTCCACGCCTCGCTCGTGCAGCTCACGCTCGTGTTGATCGCGGCCATGGCCGACGTCTACCTGGGAGGAGCCTGATGGCGCGGCTCACTTCGGGCGGCCTGCTGCTCGCGTTCTTCCTGCTGCCCGGCCTCGCTTCGGCGCAGGATTCGCACGGCGCCCACGCCCCTGCGGCGACCGGCCAGGCGGACCACGGCGCGAGCCATGCGGCCGCTCACGCGCCGGTCGTGGACTTCGACGAGGCCTCCGCGCTCGAGATCAGCCAGGGCGCGATCGGGCGGGCGCTGGAGAGCTATCAGCTGCGCGACGGCGAAGGCCGACCCGTGGTCCTCGAGCAGTACCGCGGCAAGCCGCTCGTCGTGAGCCTCATCTACACCAGCTGCGCCCACGTGTGCCCGACGACCACGCGCCACCTGGCCGGTGTCGTCCGGAAGGCGCGCGCCGCGCTCGGCGAGGAGAGTTTTCACGTCGTGACGATCGGCTTCGACACGCCGAACGACACCCCCGAAGCGATGCGCGCCTTCGCGCGCCAGCAGGGCGCGCAGACGGCCGGCTGGGACTTCCTGAGCGCCGACGCCGCGACGATCGACCGCCTGTCCGGGAATCTCGGGTTCCTCTACCGCGCGTCGCCGCGCGGCTTCGATCACCTGGTGCAGGCGACGCTCGTCGACACCGAGGGCAGGATCCGCGCGCAGGTCTACGGCATGACCTTCGATACGCCGCAGATGGTCGAGCCGCTGAAGCGCATGGTGCTCGGGGAGGCGCCCGCGCCGACGGCGCTGCACGGCGCCTGGAACAAGGTGCGGCTCTTCTGCACCACGTACGATCCGGCGAGCGACTCCTATCGGTTCGACTACTCGCTCTTCGTCGGCATCGTGATCGGGATGCTGATCCTGGGGTCGGGGATCGCGTTTCTCGTGCGGGAGTTCATGCGGAACCGACGCACCCCCGCCACTCGCTGACCAGCACTCCTTTTTTCTCTCCCTCTCCCGCATGCGGGAGAGGGTAGGGGTGAGGGCTAAGCCTTAACTCCTCGACCGCCCTCTGGGCGGGTCAGTCGAGGTAAGAAATCATACTTGTGGGTGGCTGACCCACGGCAGGTGACGTTGCGAAGTCCTTCCCTGGACTTCGCCCTTCGGGCCGCGCTGGAAAACCGCGCGTCCAAATTCGTTCCAGACGAATTTGTCTTTGCTTGCCCAAGAGAAAGTCACCAAAGAGAAGGGCACCCCGGATCGCTCGCCGCTCGAAAACCGCGAGCGGTGCCCTGCGGTTTCCGTGCTACGCAGTCCCTGCTTCGCTTGAAACCAGGGCCGGCCTTCCGTGGCCGGCCCGCTCGCCCGTCCCGGGACGCTCGCCAACTCGCCGGGCGCTGAAAAGCGCGCCTCGGGCTCGAACATCTCTCGCGTGACTCTCCCGGGACAGGCTCCGGTGCTCGGCGACCTCAACGGGGTCTTTAACTGCCACCCACCTCCTCCGGACGGGGAGAGGTTGTTGTAGTTGGGTCCCCGTCTGGCGCGCCCGCACCGAGCGCTCCGAGCGCCGCGAGCCCGTCAGGGCGACCGGCAGGGATGCCGGTCGGTCGTCCAGCCGGCGCAGGATGCGCCGTCTGGCGACCTCCCAGCGCGAGGCAGCGAGGGGCGGGGGCTTTCGCGCCATCCGGGGCGGCCTTTCTTTGGCTACTTTCTTTGGCCGCGCAAAGAAAGTAGCCCGTCGTGCGGGGGCGGAACCCCGCGGATTACATGTCGCGAAGCGACTCGAGTCCTTTAAGACCCTCACCCCATCCCTCTCCCGCAAGCGGGAGAGGGAGTGACGGCCCCATCCATACCTCCCCGGTCAACAATTCCCGAGCGATTTGATCTGGATCATGGAGACGGTACAGGGGGCGGGATTACCGTGCGGGCACGCTTCAACCACGAGGTGATTGCGTGTCCATCCGGCAGGCGGCGCGGCGGCCGCTGCTCCTGGTCGAAGGGCTGTTCAGCCGGGTCTTCGGGGCCGAGGCGAACCCGTTCCATTACCTCGGGGCGCTCACGATCTTTTTCTTCTGGATCGTCCTCGTCACCGGCATCTACCTCTTCGTCTTCTTCAAGACCAGCGTCTACGGCGCCTACGAGTCGGTCGAGTACCTGACGCACACCCAGTGGTACCTGGGCGGCGTGATGCGCAGCCTCCACCGCTACGCCTCGGACGCGGCGGTCGTCACCATGATGCTGCATCTCGTCCGCGAGTTCCTCGGCGACCGCTATCGCGGCTTTCGCTGGTACTCGTGGTTCACGGGCATGCCGCTCATCTGGTTCGTGTTCCTGCTCGGCATCACCGGGTACTGGCTGGTCTGGGACGAGCTCGCGCAGTACGTCGCGATCGCCTCGAGCGAGCTGCTCGATGCGCTGCCCATCTTCACCGACCCGATGGCGCGCAACTTCCTGAGCGAGGCGAACGTGAGCGACCGGTTCTTCACGCTCATGGGCTTCCTGCATTTGCTCGGGCTGCCGGTGATCATCGTGTTCGCGATCTGGTTCCACGTGCTGCGCATCTCGCGGCCGAAGGTGAACCCGCCGCGCGAGCTCGCGATCGGCACCTTCGCCGCGCTGCTCGCGCTGTCGTTCGCGAAGCCCGCGGTGAGCCACGCGCCGGCGAACCTGGCGACCGTGCCGAATCCCGTCCAGCTCGACTGGTTTTACCTGAACGTCTATCCGCTCCTCGATGTCTGGCCGCCGATGGCGGTGTGGGGCCTGCTGTGGGGCCTGAGCCTGCTGCTCGCGATCGCGCCCTGGCTGCCGCCGCTGCGAAAGAAGCCGGTGGCGGTCGTCGATCCGGCGAACTGCAACGGGTGCGGCCGCTGCTTCGCCGACTGCCCGTACTCGGCGATCACGCTGACCGCGCACCCGACGCGCGCCGGCATGCAGCTCGCCGTCGTCGATGCCGACCTCTGTGCGAGCTGCGGCATCTGCGCGGGCGCGTGCCCGTCGTCCACGCCGTTTCGAAGCACCGTGGAGCTCGTGAGCGGCATCGACATGCCGCAGCTTACCGTGCAGGCGGTGCGCGCGCGCACGAAGGAGATGCTGGCCGGGCTCACGGGCGAGGGGCGCGTGATGGTGTTCGGCTGCGACCACGCGGCCGACGTCCGCAACCTGCGCGGCGAGGGCGTCGCCGCGGTGAGCCTCGAGTGCATCGGCCAGCTCCCGCCGTCGTTCATCGACTACGTGCTGCGCGACGGGCGCTGCGACGGCGTGCTCGTGACCGGCTGCCATCCGCAGAGCTGCCATTACCGCTTCGGTAGCGTGTGGACCGAGCAGCGGCTGCGCCACCAGCGCGAGCCGCATCTGCGCACGCGGGCCGCGAAGGAGCGGCTGCATGTCGTCTGGGCGGGACCGGGCGAAGAGGCGCGGCTGGCGAAAGTGCTCGCGCGCTATCGCGCGGCGCTGCGGATGATCCCGTCGCCGGGGACCCGCCCGGCCCCGGTCGAGAACCAGGACCGGAAGGCGCGCCATGGGTAAGGCGACGCCCCCGCTTTCGCGGTTCGCCGGCCAGGCGGCGGCCTACGTGCTCTTCGCCGCCTTCATCGGCGTGTTCAGCGACACGCCGGCCTACCATCCCATCGGCCCGGACGAGGCGGCCATCAAGCTTTCCTTCAGCCACGCGGGCGAGCGGGCGCAGCCGTGCCGCACGCGCAGCCCGGAGGAGGTCGCGCAACTTCCGCCGAACATGCGGCTCGCGCTCGACTGCCCGCGCGAGCGCTCGCCGGTGCGGGTCGAACTCCGCCTGGACGATCGCCTGGTCTACGAGGATGCGCTCCGGCCGGCGGGTCTGAAGCGCGACATGGCTTCGACGGTGTATCGCCGCTTCACCGTGCCCGCCGGGGAGCACGCGCTCGCGCTGCGCCTGTCGGATCGGCCGGACGGCGAGTTCAACTACGCCCGCGAGGCGCGCGTCACGCTCCGGCCCGCGCAACTCCTCGTCATCGACTTCAAACCGGAGTCCGGAGGCTTCGTGCTGCAATGAACGCGACTCCCGCCAGGATCACCGCCCGGTCCTTCCCGACGGCGAGCGAGCGCGAGGCGGCCACGTACGCGCTCCCCGTGCCCACCGATGCGCGGCGCGCGCTCACGGTCGGGTGGCTGTGGCTCGCGGTGCTGTCGCTCCTCGGGAGCGGACTCTTCTCGATCCTGCTCGTGCTGTCGCGCACGCCGTACGTGCAGAACGTCTTTCCCTGGACCGATTTCTTCCACACCGCGCTCGTGGTGCACGTCGACCTCTCGGTGCTCGTGTGGTTCCTCGCCTTCGGCGGCGTGCTCTGGAGCCTGAACTCCACGGCGGGCGGGCTCGTCGTCGGGCGCGTGGCGCTCTACACCGCGTTCGCCGGCGCCTGGATCGTGGCGATCAGCCCGTTTACCGGCCCGGGCCATGCGCTCATGAGCAACTACGTCCCGGTCCTGCAGAACACGGCGTTCTTCACGGGCCTGCTGGTCTTCGGCGGCGGCGTGCTGCTGCTGGTGCTGCGCGGCATGACGGCGATTCCGCCGGTCGGCGTCGCTCTAGACGGCGCGGCCGCGCTGCGCTTCGGGCTGAACACCGCCGCGGTCGCCACGGCGATGGCGGCGCTCGCCTTCGCGTGGACCTGGGCGACGATGCCGTCCTTCCTCGAAGGCCAGGCGTACTACGAGCTGCTCTTCTGGGGCGGCGGGCACGTCCTGCAGTTCAGCTACACGCTCCTCATGCTGGTCGCGTGGCTCTGGCTCGGGAGCGCCTCGGGCGCGCCGGCGCTCGTCACGCCGCGGCTCGCGCTCTTCTTTTTCGCGCTCGGCCTTGTCACCGTGTTCGTGACACCGCTCTTCTACTACGGCCACGCGGTGACCTCGGCCGAGCACATCAAGCTCTTCACGTGGCAGATGCGCTACGGCGGCGGGCTCGCCACGGCGCCGCTCGGCCTCGCCGTGCTGATCGGGCTGCTGCGCGCGCCGCGCGTCGATGCGTCCGCCCGGCCGCTGCGCGCCGCGCTCGCCGCCTCCGTGCTGCTCTTCGGCGTCGGCGGGGTGATCGGCTTCCTCATCAGCGGCTCGAACGTCACCATCCCGGCGCACTACCACGGCGCGATCGTCGGCATCACGCTCGCCTTCATGGGGCTCGCGTACCACCTGATCCCGCGCCTCGGCGGGCGCCCGGTCGACGCGAAATGGGCGACCGTGCAGCCGTGGCTGTACGGCATCGGCCAGCTCCTGCACGTGATCGGCCTCGTGTGGTCGGGCGGCTACGGCGTGCAGCGCAAGGTCGCGGCCGCCGAGCAGGGCCTCGACGCGCTCGGCAAGATCGCCGGCATGGGCCTCATGGGGCTCGGCGGGTTGATCGCGATCGCGGGCGGCGTGCTGTTCCTCGTGCTCGTGCTGAAGAGCCTGCCGCGGCGTCCGGATCGATGAGGCCGCACGCGGTGCCTGCGACGAAACCCAAGGAGAAGAGAACCACATGGAATCGATCTCGCGTTTTCTGACCGACGACCATCATCGCTGCGACGACCTCTATGCCCGGTCCGAGACCGCGGCGGCGGAATCGGACTGGGACGCGGCCGGCGATGCCTTTGCGCGATTCCGCGCCGCCCTGCTGCGTCACTTCCGGATGGAGGAGGAGACGCTCTTCCCCGCGTTCGAGGCGGCGAGCGGACAGGCGTTCGGGCCGACGGCGGTGATGCGCCTCGAGCACGAGCAGATGCGCAACCTGCTGAACGGCATGGCGCGGGCGCTCGTCGATCGCGACCGGCAGGCCTACCTCGGCATCGCCGAGACGCTGCTGGTGCTGATGCAGCAGCACAACTTCAAGGAGGAGCGCGTGCTGTATCCGATGAGCGACGGCGTCCTGGGCGGCGACACCGAGGCGCTGCTCGAGCGCATGCAGGGCGTCGAGACGGTATGACGGTCCGCGAGCGTGTCATCGACGTGAGCGCGCTTCCGCCCCCGGAGCCGCTCGAGCGGGCGCTCGCGGCGCTGCCGGCGCTCTCGCGGGGCGAGTACCTCCGCATGCTCCACTGGCGCGAACCGTTCCCGCTCTACGCGATCCTGCCGGACCTCGGCTTCGCGTACGCGGTCCGGGCCGGGAGGCGGGCGCCCTACGAGATACTCATCTGGCGTCGCGGTGACGCCGAGGCCGAGGCCGCCGCGTCCCCCCGGGCATGAGCTTCGGCGGTCTCGCGCTCGAGCGGGCGCCGCCGCTGTCGGTGCCCGGGCGGTTCTTCGTGTCGGCGCCGGTCTACGGCCTCGCCGCCGCGCTGTCGGTGCTCTACCTCGGCCCCTCCGCGCTCGAGAGCCGATGGCTGCCCGCGACCGCCGGCGTGGTGCACCTCGTCACGCTCGGCGTGCTGACCATGAGCATGTGCGGCGCCTGGATGCAGCTGCTTCCGGTGCTCGTCGGGGCGCCCGTCGCCCGGCCGCGGGGCGTGAGCCTCGCGGTGCACGCGCTGCTCGCGCTAGGCGCGGCGGCGCTCCCCGCAGGTCTCGTCCTCGGGTGGCGATTCGCCCTCCAGCTCGGAGGCATCGCCCTGGCCGCCGCGCTGATCGTGTTCCTCGGCGCCGCGGCGCACGCGCTGGCGCGCGCCGGCGCGCGCCACGCCACCGCGACCGGCATGCGCCTCGCGCTGGCCGCGCTCGCCGCGACCCTCGTGCTGGCGCTGCTCGTGCTCTTCCCGCGCGCCTTCCCGGGCGCCGGCGTCTTCGCGCCGCCGGTCGCGCTGCACGTGGTCTGGGCGACCGTGGGGTGGGTCGGGCTGCTCGTGATCAGCGTGGCCCTGCAGGTGGTGCCCATGTTCCAGATGACGCCGGAGTACCCGCGGGTCCTCGCCCGCTATCTGGTCCCGGCGCTCTTCGTGCTCCTCGTGCTCTACAGCGTCGGACACGCCCTTCCCGGCACGGGCCTGCGGGAGGCGAGCTCGGCGCTGCTCGCGCTGGGGCTCGCGGTTTTCGCGGCGGTCACGCTCCGGCTGCAGGGACGGCGTCGCCGGCGCGTGCCCGACGTCGGCGTGGGCTACTGGCGCCTCGGCATGCTCAGCCTGCTCGCGTGCGCCGCGCTCTGGCACGCGGGGCTGCTGCTGCCGCGCCTCGCCGCCGATGCGCGTTTTCCGGTGCTCATCGGCGTCCTGTACCTCGCGGGCTTCTCGGTCGCGGTCGTCATCGGCATGCTCTACCGGATCGTGCCGTTTCTGGTGTGGCTGCACCTGCACCAGCTTCGCATCCGGCTCGGACCGGGCCGGGGCGTCGACGTCGCGAACCTCCCGAACGTGAAGCAGGTGATCCCGGAGGCCCGCATGCGCCTGCAGTGGCGCGTCTTCGCCGCGGGCTACGCGCTGCTCCTTGCCGGGACACTCGTCCCCGGAGCCCCGGTCCGCGCCGGCGCGGCGATGCTCGCCGCCGCCTTCGTGCTGCTCGCGCGCGACCTGATCGCCGCGCTCCGCCTCTACCGGCGTCTCGCCTCCGCTTGATCTGCGTCATTTCCGGGGCGTCCGGGCTTCCGTAGAGTCGGCTGCCGTTTCCTGTGCAGGAGGGAGATGTCGATGAAGCGCTGGGTTCTGATCGGGCTCCTCGCCGCCGCCGTGCCCGGTTTTGCCGCGGACGACGCGAGCCGGGTCGCGGCGAGCCGCGCCGCCGCGAAGGAGTTCATGGAGACGCTCAAGGGCGAGCTGCAGGCGGCCATGAAGACGGGCGGTCCGACGAACGCGATCGAGGTGTGCCACACGAAGGCGCCGGCGATCGCGCGGGAGATATCGAGGGCGAAGGGCTTCGACATCGGGCGCACCAGCCTCAAGACCCGCAACCCGGACAACGCGCCCGACGCGTGGGAGCGCAAGGTGCTCGAGGACTTCGAGGCGCGCAAGCGCGCCGGCGCAGACCCGGCGACGCTCGAGCACCACGAGACCGTGACGGCGAACGGCAAGGCGACGTTTCGCTATATGAAAGCGATACCGACCGCGGAGCTGTGCCTCAACTGCCACGGCCGGAAGCTCGATCCCAAGGTGAGCGCGACCCTGAAGCGCCTCTATCCCGAGGATCAGGCAACCGGATTCAACGTCGGCGATCTCCGCGGAGCGTTCACCGTCGCCCAACCGTTATAAGCCTCTATCCCGAACGGGAGAGAGCAAAGTTATCTCTTCTGCGCGCCGTGGAAACGGCGCCCACTTGACCTAGGTCAAGTCCGGCGGGCGACGGCTTGTCTTAGCTTGGCGCCCTCTTTCCGTTCCACCGACCCGGGAGCCGCCTACATGACCAAGAAGATGCACGACACACCGATGCTGGACCAGCTCGAGAGCGGTCCTTGGCCGAGCTTCGTCACCGGACTGAAGCGTTTGGCAAAGGACAAGGACATGATGGTCGACCTGCTCGGGCAACTGGAGTACTCGTACAAGACCCGGCTGGGCTACTGGAAGGGCGGAACGGCCAGCGTCATCGGCTACGGCGGGGGCGTGATCCCGCGCTTCTCCGAGGTCGCCGACCGGTTCCCGGAGTCGAAGGAGTTCCACACGCTCCGGATCATGCCGCCCCCGGGCATGCACTACAACACGGACATCCTCCGGAAGTTCTGCGATATCTGGGAAAAACACGGCTCCGGCCTCATCGCGCTGCACGGCCAGAGCGGCGACATCATGTTCCAGGGCTGCACCACCGAGAAGGTGCAGGAAGCCTTCGACGAGATCAACGAGCTCGGTTTCGACATGGGCGGCGCCGGCCCCTCGGTCCGCACCTCGATGTCGTGCGTCGGGCACGCCCGCTGCGAGCACTCCTGCTACGACGAGGGCCGCGCGCACCGCTCGGTGCTCAACAACTTCACCGACGACCTGCACCGCCCGGCGCTGCCGTACAAGTTCAAGTTCAAGTACTCCGGCTGCGCCAACGACTGCATGAACTCGATCCAGCGCTCCGACATGGCGATCATCGGCACGTGGCGCGACGACATCCAGGTGAAGCAGGACGAGGTCAAGAAGTTCGTCAAGGCCAAGGGCCGCAAGTACGTCATCGACAACGTGGTGACCCGCTGCCCGACCCAGTGCCTGAGCCTCAACGACGACGACACGCTGGCGATCGACAACCGCAACTGCGTGAAGTGCATGCACTGCATCAACGTCATGACCAAGGCCCTGTCCCCCGGCAAGGACCGCGGCGCGACGATCCTGGTGGGCGGCAAGCGTACGCTCAAGATCGGCGACCTGATGGGCACCGTCATCGTTCCGTTCATGAAGCTCGAGTCGGACGAGGACTTCGAGAAGCTCGTCGAGCTCGGGCGGAACATCATCGACTTCTGGGCGGAGAACGGGCTCGAGCACGAGCGCTGCGGCGAGATGATCGAGCGCATCGGCCTCGCGAACTTCCTCGAAGGCATCGGGCTCGACATCGATCCGGCGATGCTCGCCAACCCGCGGACCAACCCCTTCATCCGCATGGACGACTGGGACGACGAGGCGGCGAAGTGGAAGGCCCGCAAGACAGGCTGAAGCAGCAATGCTGAATGTTGAAATTTTGAATGTTGAATTAATGATGCGCGCGAAGCGCGCACCGCAATTCAGCATTAAACATTAAGCATCAAGAATTGATCTGGAGATTCCGATGACGCAACCGCGTATGCCGATCGAGTCCGGGGTGCCGGACCACTTTCAGTACATGCATCCCGTGATGCGAAAGAATTACGGGCAGTGGGACTGGCACGAGCGTCCCCGTCCGGGCGTGCTGCACCACGTCGCCAAGTCGGGCGACTCCGTGTGGACCGTGCGTGCCGGCACGCAGCGCCAGATGGACGTCTACACCATCCGCAAGCTGTGCGACATCGCCGACCAGTACGCCGAGGGCCACGTCCGCTTCACGATCCGTTCGAACATCGAGTTCATGGTCAGCGACGAGAAGAAGGTCGCACCGCTCATCGAAGCGCTCGAGAAGAACGGCTTCCCGATCGGCGGCACCGGCAACTCGGTGTCGATGATCTCCCACACGCAGGGCTGGCTGCACTGCGACATTCCGGCGAGCGACGCGTCGGGCGCCGTGAAGTCGCTGATGGACGAGCTGCATCACGAGTTCACGCACGAAGAGATGCCGAACCGCGTCCGGATCACGACGTCCTGCTGCCAGATCAACTGCGGCGGCCAGGGCGACATCGCCATCAACATCCAGCACACCAAGCCGCCGAAGATCAACCACGATCTCGTGGCGAACGTGTGCGAGCGGCCCAGCGTCGTCGCGCGCTGCCCGGTGGCGGCGATCCGTCCGGCGATGGTGAACGGCAAGCCCTCCCTCGAGGTGGACGAGAAGAAGTGCATCTGCTGCGGCGCGTGCTTCCCGCCGTGTCCGCCCATGCAAATCAACGACCCCGAGCACTCGAAGTTCGCCATCTGGGTCGGCGGCAAGAACTCGAACGCGCGCTCCAAGCCCACGTTCCACAAGCTCGTGGCGGCCGGCATCCCGAACAACCCGCCGCGCTGGCCGGAAGTCGGCGCCGTGGTGAAGAAGATCCTGCGCGTCTACAAGGAAGACGCGAGGGACTGGGAGCGCATCGGCGAGTGGGTCGAGCGTATCGGCTGGCCGCGCTTCTTCGAGCTCACCGAGCTGCCGTTCACGAAGTACCACGTCGACAGCTGGCGCGGCGCCCGGCACAGCCTGAACGCCTCGGCGCACATCCGCTTCTGATTTTTCTCCGGTAGTAAGGGCCAATTGCCCCCGGCTGGTCCGGGGGCTTTTTTTTGGCCGGGTCCGCCGATCAAGCGCCCGCGAGCAGCCGGCGGATGATCTGGAACGAGGCGAGCGCGAGCACCAGGATGATCCCGAAGAAGATCAGATCGCGGTGCTTGAAGCGCGCTCCGCGCGAACGCTCGACGCGGTCGAGCGCCCAGTGGGTGAAGAAGTAGAGTCCGGCCCCCACCAGCGTGAAGTAGACGATTTCCATCCCGAGAGCGTACCGCGCGGGCGCGCCGCGGCCACTTGATCGCGGTCAATCCGTGGCCGCTTCCCCCCTGGGTCCGTCGGTGATTGCTTCGGCTTTCCGCCGCGGCCGTGTCAACATCGCGCCGGGAGGTGGATCATGGAATACCCCAAGTGCGCCTTCGCCGCGCCGCTCGTCGCCGCCACGTTCGGCTGCGCGCGCGCCGAGGCCGTCACCCGCCGCGGCGGCCCGGATGTCGCCTGCCGCGCCGCGGAGAGCGGCCGGCGCTGCGCGGAGCTCTTCGAGCGCCTGAAAGCGGCATCGCTGCCCGCCTTCGGCGTGGAGGACGACCCGGAACGCATGCCGCACAGCGTGCTCGTCAAGATCCAGCATGGCGGACTGCTCGGCCTGCAGCGCCTGGTGGACGGAACGCCCGCCGACACCGTGAGCGACGTGGACGCCCTCGTCGGGCGGGCCGTCGCGCGCTACACGGGCCTCGAGGCGGTGCCGTGCGCGGACCTCGTCGCCGACATCACCGGCTACCGGCTACGGCGCCGCCGCTGAGTCACGCCGGGCGGCGGCGTCCTCCGCGGCCTTGCGCGCGAGCAGGCGCTCGTGCTTGCGCGTCAGGGCGACGAACCGCGGCGTGGGTCCGGCGTCCTCGTAGATCGGGTCGTTGTACTCGTCCTCGGCGACGATCCGCTCCCCCTGCACGTAAGGCAGGGCCGCCTCGAGCTCGTCCAGCGCCGCGGCCAGCAGATCCGTGATGAGATCGGCGGGCTCGCGCCCGGGATACATTTCGGCGAGCGCGTTCAGCCGGGCCGCGTCGCGTATCGGCAGGCGCACGGCGTACGCCTCGGCCGCGCGCGGCGCGCGGCCGTGCTGTTCCCACTCCTTGATCAGGTCTTTGATGCGCATCGGCGGGTCCCCCAATCGTTAGATGCGCTTTCGCCCGCGGGATTCAGGACGCCGGGGCTTGCCCGCGCCGCTCCGGGCCGATAAGTTCCAAAGGCTATGCCGGCCGAGGTGACACTGCTTCCGAGCGGTCATCGGTTCTCCGTGCAGGAGCACGACACGCTGCTCGAGGCCGCGCTGCGCGCCGGCCTCGCCCCCGACTACGGCTGCTCGAGCGGCAACTGCGGGTTGTGCAAGGCGCGCGTGATCTCCGGCATCGCCGAGCGCGTGCGCCCGCACGACTACGTGATGAGCGAGTCCGAGAAATCCGCCGGCTACATCCTCATGTGCGCGTGCGCCGCCCGCACCGACCTCGTGCTCGAGGCGGGCGAGGCGCGCGATCCCCGCGACATTCCGTTGCAGCACATCGCGGCCCGCGTGCGACGGGTGGAGCCGCTCTCCGAACGCGTCTCCCTGCTGCACGTGCAGACGCCGCGCACGCACCGGCTGCGGTTTCTCGCCGGGCAGTCGGTCCGGGTCACGCTCGGCGCGGCGCCGCCGCGCGAGCTTCCGATCGCGAGCTGCCCGTGCGACGACCGCAACCTGCAGTTCCACGTCGCCCGCGACGACTCGGATCCGTTCGCCCGCCACGTGCACGGGGAGCTCCGGAGCGGCGAGCTGGTGGCGATCGAAGGGCCGCGCGGCGACTTCACGCTTTCCGACGATCTGCCGTCCGAGATCGTGTTTCTCGCGTGGGGCACTGGCTTCGCGCCGGTGAAGAGCCTCGTCGAGCACGTCATGGCCCTCGACGAGGGGCACACGATGCGCCTCTACTGGATCGCGCAGGAGGGCGGCCACTACCTCGACAATCTCTGCCGCTCCTGGGCGGACGCGCTGGAGCGCTTCCGCTATGTCCCGATTTCCGGGCCTGAGGCGCACGCGCTCGACGGCGTGCTGGCCGCCGAGGGATCGCTCGCGGACAAGGCGGTCTACGCCGCGGGTCCGGCCACCGCGATCGCGTCGGCCCGCGAGCGTTTGGCGCGGGCCGGCCTGCCGTCGGCGCATTGGCGCGCGGCGGTGACGTGATGCCGTAGCCGCGCGGTCTGCGGGTGCTTCCTCGCGGGCCCCGCGGTCCGGCCGGCCGGCGCTGTGGTAGATTAGCCCGACTACACGGAGGTGCCCTTACCGTGCCGCGCACGGACCGCCCAGGCGCGCTGCTCGCCGCGCTTCGTTCGAAGCTGCCGCTGCCCCTTCAGGACGTGCGGCTGCGCATGCGCGCGGTATACGTCGTCATTCTCGCGCTCGGCGTGCTGTTCTCCGTGCTGGTCCTCGCCTACAGCGACCAGGTCCTGAACGCCTCGCGCCGCCTCGTTCGAACGGACCTGCCGGCGCTCAGCCAGATCGCCGCGCTCAAGCTCGAGGTGGTGCGCCAGGAGGCGGCGCTCTACGACTACTACGCGACCGGGGACCGGGAGCGCTTCCGCCGCGAGTACGGCGCGCGCGAGCAGACCATCCTCGCGCAGCTGCGGCTGCTCGCGCAGACGCCGGTCGGGCAGGCGCGCGCGGCGGGCCTGCGGGCGAGCTATGCGCGGCTCGACGCGCTCACCGACGAGCTCGACGGCATCCTGGCGCAGACGCCGGTCGACTGGTCGTCCGCGCACAAGGGCCTGCTGCGCGTCGGCGGACTGGTCCGCGACTTCAACGCGGAGCTCGACGTGCTCGCCGACCTGGTGCAGGCGCAGGTCATGGAGAGCGCCGACCTCACGGAGTCGACGGTGCTTCGGATGGGCCGCCTCGCGATCCTGTTCAGCATGGGCGTGTTCCTCATCGCGGTGCTCGTCGGCTACTACATCAAGGCCTACTTCCAGGAGAGCGTCGAGCGGCGGCGGCTCGCCGTGTTCGCGGAGCGCAACCCGAACCCGGTCATGCGGCTGTCGCTCGCCGGCGAGATCGTCTACGCGAACCCGGCGGCGCACGAGCTCGCGCGCCGCATGGGCGCCGAGACGCCGCGCGTCCTGCTGCCGGCCGACCTGCCCGCCCGGCTGCGCGACCTGAAGGACTCGCCGCAGCGCTACGAGGTCTGGCGCTACGAGCGGGAGGGCCGCACGATCGAGTGCGGCGTGCACTTCCTCCCCGATCTCGCCAGCTTCCACGCCTACGTCGCGGACGTGACCGAGCGGCGCCTCGCCGAGGAGAAGCTCGCGTATCACGCCTACCACCACCCGCTCACCGGATTGCCGAACCGCCGGATGTTCCAGGAGGTGGTGGAGCAGACGCTCGTCGCGCCCGAGCGGGGCGGCCTGCGCGCGGGGGTCTTCCTGCTCGGGCTCGACCGGTTCAAGGTCGTCATCGACACGCTCGGCCACGACGTCGGCGACCAGCTCCTCAAGGCGGTGGCCACCCGCTGGAAGGGCGTGCTCGGACGCGAGGCCGGGCGCGGCGCCACGCTCTACCACTTCGGCGGCGATCTCTTCGCGGTGCTCGCCCCCGGGCTGACCGGCGAGCAGGGGCCGGTCATGACCGCCGAAAAGCTGCTCGGTGCGCTCGCGCGGCCGCTCTACGTCGCCGGCCGCGAGTTCTTCGTGAGCGTTTCCGTCGGGGTGGCGGTCTTTCCCGTGGACGGCGACGACGCGATCACGCTGCTGCGCAAGGCGGACGCCGCGATGCACCGCGTGAAGCGACACGGCGGCCGCGGCTTCCAGCTCTACAAGCCCGAGATGAATGCGCTGGCGGAGCAGTGGATGGCGCTCGAGGGCTATCTGCGGCATGCGATCGACTACGGCGAGCTTCGCCTGCACTACCAGCCGCAGATCGATCTGCGCACGGGCCGCGTGACCGGGCTCGAGGCGCTGCTGCGCTGGGCGCACCCGCAGCGCGGTCTGCTCGCGCCGGGCGAGTTCATCGCCCTCGCGGAGGAGAGCGGCATGATCGCGCAGATCGGCGAATGGGCGCTGCGAGAGGCGTGCACCGACGCCCGGCGATGGCGCGAGCGCGGGCTCCTCAACGCGCCGGTCGCGGTGAACGTCTCCGGACGGCAGTTCCGCGCCGATCTCCCTGCGCTCGTCTCCTCGGTCCTGCAGGACACGCGGCTCGCGCCCGAGGCGCTCGAGATCGAGATCACGGAGAGCATCGCGATGCAGGACGTCGAGGGGACGGTCGCCATGCTCGACCGGCTCAAGGCCATGGGCGTGCGCATCGCGATCGACGACTTCGGCACCGGCTTTTCGTCGCTCGCCTACCTCAAGCGCTTCCCGCTCGACAAGCTCAAGCTGGACCAGTCCTTCATGCGCCACCTGACGACCGACGAGACCGACGCCGCGATCGCCCGCACGGTCGCGACCCTCGGTCACGCGCTGCGCCTGCGGGTGCTGGCCGAAGGCGTGGAGACGTCGGAGCAGCGGACGCGCCTCCTCAGCCTCGAGTACGACGAGGCGCAGGGCGCGCTCTACGGCCTGCCGATGGCCGCGGACGAAATCGAGGCGTGGCTCGGCCGCGGCAAGCGCCTCGCGCTCCCGTAGGAACGCCGTCTTCCTGCCGTGCGGGGTGTCCGGGCCGCGTGTCCGCCTCGACGGGTCAGAGCCCGAAGGCCGACGCGTGCACGCCGCGCGCGCGTAGTCGCTTCACCAGCTCCTCGCTGGAGACGCCCTCGGGGTCATAGGTCACGAGCAGGATGTGCCGGTCCTCCGGCGACAGGCACGCGCTGATCACGCTCGGCTCCCGCCGCACGGTTTCTTCGAGCCCCGTCAGCTGGTCGTCCGGGAGCGCGCTGTCGAGATGAATGGCAATGTCGGTGACGCGGTTGTCCATGATGCCTCCATGCCGTCCGGCCCCTCTCCCGGTTTGGACGAAGCGAAGGACCGGGGTTCCCGGGACCGGCGAGGCCCGTGTTAACCTCGCGCGCGATGGGTGCATCGAAGAAGGCGCGTGCCGCGATGGCCGCGAGCGCGACGCGCCGGCGACCGACGCCGGCGCAGCTGCGCGCGGCGCGCGACAAGCGGGTACCCGACGTCATCGCTCCGGACCTGAAGGTGCTCTTCGTCGGCATCAATCCGGGCCTCTACACCGCCGCCGTCGGACACCACTTCGCCCGGCCGGGCAACCGTTTCTGGCCCGCGCTCCATGCCGCGGGCTTCACCGACCGGCTGCTCTCGCCCTTCGACGAGCGCGAGCTGCTCGGCCGGGGCTACGGGATCACCAACGTGGTGAACCGCGCGACCGTCGCCGCGAGCGAGCTGTCCAGGGAGGAGCTGATCGCCGGGGCGGCCGGGCTGGAGGAGAAGGTGCGGCGCTATCGCCCGCGGATCGTCGCCATCCTCGGGCTCACGACGTACCGCGCGGCCTTCGTGCGGCCCGAGGCCCGGCTCGGTCCCCAGCCGGTGGATCTCGCCGGCGCGCGACTCTGGGTCCTGCCGAACCCGAGCGGGCTCAACGCGCACTTCAAGCCCGCCGATTTCGCCCGCGTGTTCCGCCGCCTTCGCCTGACGGCCGACCGCAAGCCGTCGCGGCGGGCCTCGCCGCCGGGGACGGCAAAAGAGGGACGCCGCGCGCGGCGTCCCTCTGCGAGGTCCGGGCCTCGCTCTACTTCTTCTTGAGCCGCGGCTGCTCGAGGTAGCGCACGTCCTTGACCGGCAGCGGAAGCGGGTTGATGTAGCGATAGCCCTGGGACTGGAGATGCGCGACCTCCGGGAAACCGGCGGGCACCACCGTGATGAATCCGTGCATGTCCCTGGCCTCGTAGCCGGCGGCGCGCATGGCGTTGTTGCACATCCGGAACTCCACGCCCGCCTCGGCCAGCTCGGCCATCTTCTGCACGATGCCCTGGTACTTCTCGTAGTTCTCTTTGGCGAACACACGCAGCTCCGGGCCGTGGGTCACGACCACCATCTTGCCCTTCAGCTCGCGCTCGGTGTTCTTCACGAAGTTGTAGAGGATGTTGAGTTGCTGCGGGTCCGCGTAGTTGACGTCGAACACCGCGTTGGTCGTCGGGTACTCGTGCATGTCGACCTTGGCCGTCCCGTACGGCGCGAAGTCGTCCTTGGCCGCGAGCGATACGAGCGGTACGGCGCAGAGCGCCGCGATCGACAGGGTGGTGCGAAGCGGGTGACGCATGTTGCCTGTTCCTCGTCGGTTCGTGGATGGGCCCCCGGAAGGGAAGGCCCGGCCGTTTGCCGCCGACCGGAGTCAGCATGAGCCGAAAACAGGTCGGCGGGCGCTTCATTATACGGGCGCGTTTCCCCGGGCCCGCCGCGTCCCCGCCGGTCGCAAAAAAAGAGGAACCGCGAGGGGTTCCTCGAACAGGGAGGGGGTAGTCGCGGCAATCGGGGACGGCCCGTTGCGCCGCGGGTAGTATGCTTGCGCCGTCCGGGCGCGTATGTCGCCCGGACGACATCGTCTTGAACGGGCGCGGGCGGGGCCGCACGGGAGCGGGACATGAGCGAACGCGAAGGCGTCACCAAATTCGACCTCGAGTACCGGCCGTCGGCCGCGCTTTCCCGCGCGACGATCGCCGAGCTGGACGGCTGGCGAACGATCCTGCACCGGCTCGGGCTGATCGGGCTGGATCCGGCGCGTTACGGCGGCGTCGGTTACGGCAACGTCAGCATGCGCCTGCCTCCTTTCGAGGCCCCCCGGGGCGCGCGCCGCTTCGCGATCTCCGGCACGCAGACCGGCGGACGGGCGGTGCTCGAGCCCGGACACTACGCCGTCGTCACCGCCTACGCGCCCGCCGGGAACCGCGTGGTGGCCGAAGGGCCGATCGCTCCCTCTTCCGAATCGCTTACGCACGCCATGCTCTACGATCTCGATCCGCGCCTGCGCTTCGTCTTTCACGCGCACGCGCCGGAGATCTGGCGCTCGGCGGCGCGGCTGGGGCTGCCGATCAGCGATCCCGCCGCGCCGTACGGGACACCGGCGATGGCCGAAGCCGTGCGCGCGCTTCACGCGCGCGGCGCGCTCCCCGTCCCCGGTCTCTTCGCGATGGGCGGTCACGAGGACGGTGTCGTCGCCATCGCCGAACGCGCGGAGGAGGCCGGCCTGGTGCTGATTCGCGCGCTCGCACGGGCGCTCACCGGTGAGGCGAGGGCCGGCGAAGTCGTGTAAGCTTTCGGCAGCCACCCACCGCCCCAGACCCGATGAACAAACGGCGGGCCCGCACCTCCCCGCGCCCTGTCCGCACGCGCCGCTGAGCGATGGCCTACTTCCTCCAGCAGCTCATCAACGGCGTCACGCTCGGCATGATCTACGGGCTGATCGCGCTCGGCTACACGATGGTGTACGGCATCATCGGGATGATCAACTTCGCGCACGGCGAGATCTACACGATCGGCGCCTTCATCGCCGTGATCGCGTTCACGCTGCTCGGGCCGCTGGCCTCCGCGCCGCTCGCCATCGTCGCCGTGCTCCTCGCCGCCATGCTGTTCACGGCGATGTACGGCTGGACGCTCGAGCGCCTCGCCTACCGTCCGCTGCGTCGCCAGGCGGCGCCGCGGCTCGCCCCGCTCATCTCCGCCATCGGCATGTCGATCCTGCTGCAGAACTACGTGCAGCTCACGCAGGGCGCGCGCGTGAAGCCCCTGCAGCCCGTGGTGCGCGGGGGCTTCACGGTGTTCGAGGAGGGCGGGTTTCTCGTGCAGATGAGCTACGTGCAGATCCTGATCTGGGTGCTCACGCTCGCGCTCATGGCGGGGTTCGCGCTCCTGATCGCGCGCACGCGCCTCGGGCGCGCGCAGCGCAGCTGCGAGCAGGACATCCGCATGGCCGAGCTCTGCGGGATCGACGTGAACCGCACGATCTCGCTCACCTTCGTGCTCGGCGCCGCGCTCGCCGCTGTCGCCGGTCTCATGGTCACGCTGTACTACGGCGTGGTCGACTTCTTCATCGGCTTTCTCGCGGGCATCAAGGCGTTCACCGCCGCGGTCCTCGGCGGCATCGGCTCGCTGCCGGGCGCGATGCTCGGGGGCCTCATCCTCGGGCTCGTCGAGTCGTTCTGGTCCGCGTACTTCTCGATCGAGTACAAGGACGTGGCCGCCTTCGCGATCCTCGTGCTGGTGCTGATCTTCCGCCCGACGGGCCTGCTCGGGCGGCCCGAGGTGGAGAAGGTGTAGGTGACGGACCGTCTGGACTGGCCCGCCCGGCTGAAGGACGCCGGGCTCGCCGCCGGCGTCGCGTTCCTGCTCGCGCTGCCGCTGGTGGGTCTGCGCGCCGCGGACGATCCACAGGGTCTGCGCATCGAGACGCGCTTCGACTGGGTGGCGATCGGCGTCGCCGCGGTGTTCGTCGGCCGGCTGGCTCTCGGTCTGCTCGGCGGCCTGCACGGCGGACGCGTTTTCGGTGCCGCCGCGGGCCGGATCGGCGCCGCCGCGAAGCCCTGGCTCGGCCTGCTCGCCTGGGCCGCCATCGGCTTCGCGGCGGTCCTGCCGTTCCTGCCCTTCGCCTCGCGCTACGTGATCGACGTCGCGACCACGATCCTGATCTACGTGATGCTCGGCTGGGGGCTCAACATCGTCGTCGGGCTCGCGGGGCTCCTGGACCTCGGCTACGTCGCGTTCTACGCGGTCGGCGCCTACAGCTTCGCGCTGCTCGCGACCCACTTCGACCTCACGTTCTGGGAGTGTCTGCCGCTCGCCGGGGCCTTCGCCGCGGCTGCCGGCGTCGTGCTCGGCTTCCCGGTGCTGCGGCTGCGCGGCGACTACCTCGCGATCGTCACGCTCGGCTTCGGCGAGATCGTGCGCGTCGTGCTGCTCAACTGGCACGAGGTGACGGGGGGACCGAACGGCGTTGCCGGCATCCCGCGCCCGTCGTTCTTCGGCTTCCCGTTCACGGCCAGCCCCGACGAGGGAACGATCGCGTTTCACCAGCTTCTCGGCATCGACTACGCCGCGAGCCACCGCGTGATGTTCCTCTACTTCGTGATCCTCGCGCTCGCGCTCCTCACCAACCTCTTCACGCTGCGCATCCGCCGCCTGCCCGTGGGGCGCGGCTGGGAGGCGCTGCGCGAGGACGAGGTCGCGTGCCGCGCGCTCGGCATCAATCCGCGCAACACCAAGCTCACGGCCTTCGGCATCGGCGCGATGTTCGGCGGCTTCGCCGGCGCCTTCTTCGCGACGCGCCAGGGGTTCATCAGCCCGGAGAGCTTCACCTTCATCGAGTCGGCCACGATTCTCGCGATCGTCGTGCTCGGCGGGATGGGCAGCCAGATCGGCGTCGTGATCGCCGCGGTGCTGCTCGTCCTCCTGCCCGAGCTCGGCCGCGAGTTCGCGCAGTTCCGCATGCTCCTTTTCGGCGCCGCCATGGTCCTCATCATGGCCTGGCGCCCGAGGGGGCTGCTGGCCTGGCGGGAGCCGACGATTCGTTTAGACGTAAGATCGGAAGTCGGGAGATCGTGATGAACGTGAAGTCGTTAGTCGTGAGGTCGTGAGATGGACGTAACGACCGCGAGATCGTCAGTCGGGAGGTCGTGAGATGGACGCAACGGCCGTGAGATCGTTAGTCGCGAGAACGTGAGATGGAAAAGGATTCTTCCACCTCCCGCCCTCACGACCTCGCGCCCTCACGTGCTCTCCTGACCGTGGAACACTTGACCATGCGCTTCGGCGGCCTTACCGCCATCGACGACCTGTCGTTCGTCGCGAGGCGGCGCGAGATCACCGCGCTCATCGGGCCGAACGGCGCGGGCAAGACGACGGTGTTCAACTGCCTCACGGGCTTTTACCGCCCGAGCGTCGGGCGCCTCACGCTGGCGACCGAGGACGGGCCGCTCTACCTCGAGCGTCTCGAGGACTACCGGATCGCGCGCGCCGGCGTGGCGCGCACGTTCCAGAATATCCGCCTGTTTCCGGCGATGTCGGTGCTCGAGAACCTGATCGTCGCGCAGCACAACCGGCTCATGCGCGCATCGCTCTACACCGTCGGCGGGCTGCTCGGGCTCGCGGGCTACCGCCGGGCGGAGCGCGAGGCGATCGAGCACGCGCGCGGCTGGCTCGATCGCGTGGGCCTCGCCGCGCGCGCGGACGACGATGCCGGCAGCCTGCCGTACGGCGACCAGCGCCGACTCGAGATCGCCCGCGCGATGTGCACCCGGCCGCGGCTCCTCTGCCTCGACGAGCCGGCCGCGGGCCTCAATCCGCACGAGTCGGCCGAGCTCGCCGGCCTGCTCCGCGACATCCGCGACCGGGAGGGCATCGGCATCCTGCTCATCGAGCACGACATGAGCGTCGTGATGGGCATCTCCGACCACGTGATCGTGCTCGACTACGGGCGCAAGATCGCCGACGGCGCCGCCGCGGCCGTGCGCGAGGATCCCGCGGTCATCAAGGCGTACCTCGGCGAAGCGGAGGACGAGGCGCTTCCGCCCGAAGTGGCGAGCGATCTCGGCGGGAAACGGGGATGAGCGCGCTGCTGCTGCTTCAGGGCGTGCACGCCCACTACGGCCGGATCGAGGCCCTGAAGGGCATCGACGTCGTGGTGCACCGCGGCGAGATCGTGACGCTCATCGGCGCGAACGGCGCCGGCAAGTCGACGCTGCTCATGACCGTCTGCGGCAAACCGCCGGCGTCGCGCGGCCGCGTGATGTTCGACGGCGAGGACATCACGCACGTCCCCACGTACGAGATCGTGCGGCGCGGCATCGCGCAGTCGCCGGAAGGCCGTCGCATCTTTCCGCGCATGTCGGTGCTCGAGAACCTGCAGATGGGCGCCACGACCGCCGACCCGGGTCGCTTCGCCGAGGATCTGGAGCGCGTGTACGGGCTCTTCCCGGTGCTGAAGGAACGCCACGCCCAGCGCGGCGGCACGCTCTCGGGCGGGGAGCAGCAGATGCTCGCCATTGCGCGCGCGCTCATGGCGCGGCCGCGGCTGCTGCTGCTCGACGAGCCGTCGCTCGGGCTCGCCCCGCTCGTCATTCGCCAGATCTTCCGCGTCGTGCGCGAGATCAACGCGCAGGGCACGACCGTGCTCCTCGTCGAGCAGGACGCCTTCCATGGGCTGAAGCTCGCCCATCGCGCCTACGTCCTCGCCGCGGGGCGGATCGTGCTTTCGGGCACGGGCGGGGAGCTGCTCGCCAACCCCGAGGTGCGCGCGGCGTACCTCGAGGGAGGCCGGCGGGAGGTCGAGCCACGCTGATGGAGGAGTGGCTCGGCATCGCGGTTCCGGCCTACGCCGGCCTGCTCGCGCTCTTCGGGCTTCCCGCCTTCCTGACCGGGCAGGCGGCGGCGCGGCAGTGGCGCGGCCCCGCGCAGGCCCTCGGCTACGCGGCGCTGCTCGCGCTCGCCGCCCGCTTCCTGATCTACGCGCTGTTCGAGGGCCGGCTCGTCAGCGCGACCGGCTTCGCCACCGACCTCGCGTTTCTCGCCGCCGTCGCGCTCGTCGCCCATCGCGTCACGCACGTCCGGTGCGTGCTCGCGCAGTATCCCTGGCTCTACGAGCGGGCCGGACCGTTCGGCTATCGGGCGCGGGGCGCTATTGGCGGGGGACCGGACCCTACCTAATATAGGTCGCCGACCCGGACTTCCCAGGAGACACCGAACAATGACAACGCTCGCTCGACTCTTCGCCGCGGCCCTCGCCGCTCTCGCGACGGCCGCCGCCGCCGACATCCGCATCGCGGTCGTCGGTCCCATGACCGGTCAGTACGCCGCCTTCGGCGAGCAGATGCGACGCGGGGCCGAGATGGCCGTGGCCGACATCAACGCGAAGGGCGGCGTACTCGGGCAGAAGCTCGTGCTCGAGGTCGGCGACGACGCGTGCGATCCCAAGCAGGCGGTGGCGGTCGCGAACCAGATGGCGAACAAGGGTGTCGTGTTCGTCGACGGGCACTTCTGCTCGGGCTCCTCGATCCCCGCCTCGAACGTCTACGCCGAGGAGGGAATGCTGCAGATCTCGCCCGGCTCCACGAACCCCCAGCTCACCGAGCGGGGCCTGAAGACCGTGTTCCGCACCTGCGGGCGCGACGACCAGCAGGGTGCGGTTGCGGGCGAGCACATCGCGAAGCAGTACAAGGGCAAGCGGATCGCGATCCTGCACGACAAGACCGCCTATGGGCGCGGCCTCGCCGACGAGACCCGGAAGACGCTGAACAAGCTCGGTATCAGGGAAACGCTGTTCGAAGCCTACACGGCCGGCGAGCGCGACTACTCGGCGCTCGTGAGCAAGCTCAAGAGCGCGAACATCGATCTGATCTACGTCGGCGGCTACCACACCGAGGCCGGCCTCATCGTGCGGCAGGCGCGCGCGCAGGGCCTGAAGGCCCCCCTCATGTCGGGCGATGCGCTCATGACCGACGAGTACTGGGCGATCACCGGGCCGGCGGGCGAAGGCACGCTCATGACGTTCAGCCCCGATCCGGCGCGCAACCCGATCGCCAGGCCCGTCGTCGAGAAGTTCCTCAAGGAGGGCTACAAGCCCGAGGGCTACACGCTCTACTCCTACGGCGCGATCCAGGCCTGGGTGCAGGCGGCCGAAAAGGCGAAGAGCCCGAAGGCCGATGCCGTCGCGAAGGCCCTGAAGAGCGGCAAGTTCGACACCGTGCTCGGACCCATCGGCTTCGACGCCAAGGGCGACGTCACCGCGCCCGGCTACGTGGTCTACGTCTGGCAGAAGGGCAAGTACGACTACGTGAGGAACTGAGGGTGCGCGTCGTTTCGCTCAACGTCGGCCGGCCGCGCGCCGTGCCGCACGAGGGACGCGAGGTGCTCACCGGGATCTACAAGGACCCGGTGAGCGGCCGCCGCGCGGTCCGCCGCCTCAACATCGACGGCGACGGCCAAGCCGACCTCCGGGTGCACGGCGGCGCGGACAAGGCGGTGTACCTCTACCCGCTCGAGCACTACGCCTACTGGGCGGCCGAGCTCGGCGTCGGCCTCTTCCCCCACGGCCAGTTCGGCGAAAACCTGACTACCGAAGGGCTGCTCGAGGAGGCGGTGTGCATCGGCGACGTGTTCCGCGTCGGCACGACGCTGCTCGAGGTCAGTCAGCCGCGCTCGCCGTGCTACAAGCTCGGCATCCGCATGGGCGACGCCGGATTCCCGGCGCGCTTCACCGCCAGCAGGCGCATCGGCTTTTACCTTCGGGTGCTCCAGGAAGGCGAGCTCGCCGCGGGTAACGCCATCGAGCGCGTGTCGCGGGGCGAGGGCGAGCTGACCGTCGCCGACGTCTTCGCACTGCGCCACGTCGCGTCGGGGGACCCGGAACGGTGG
Source organism: Sulfurifustis variabilis (assembly GCF_002355415.1). Taxonomy (GTDB): domain Bacteria; phylum Pseudomonadota; class Gammaproteobacteria; order Acidiferrobacterales; family Sulfurifustaceae; genus Sulfurifustis; species Sulfurifustis variabilis. The sequence goes on from NZ_AP014936.1 coordinate 281,799, forward strand.
CGCCGCGCCCTGGCCGTGCCGGCGCTCGCCGACAGCTGGCGCCGGCACTTCGAGCAGCGCCTCGCGGTATCGAACCGGGGCGGCTAGTCGGGAGTCTTTTCTTCCTCTTGCCGTGCCCGCCGACTCTCTGCCCCGTCCCGTTGACGCCACGCGGGGAGGTCAAGACAATACGCCGGCTTCAAGCCATCGCGCTGAAAACAAGAAAGGGAGGGGGGTATATGCACAAGTCGTTACGCCGGTTCGTTCCGCTCGTCTGTCTGCTGTTCCTGCCGACAACCGCCCAATCGGCTTTTGTCTGGCACTTCACCAATTCGGGTCTCAGCTACTCGCCCACGGACACGATCTTTCTCGAGGCGCAGATAACGAACACCGGTTCCGAGGCGATCGTCATCGATCTCAACATCGGCTCATTCGGACAGGGCCTGACGTACGGTTCGTTTCCGAATGACGCTTTCCCGGGCCCCGGGGACTACGAGTTGTTCTTTACCGCGTACGACGAGCTGGTCGACGCCACCCTGCTTCCGGGCGAGAGCACCGACTTCCTGTTCGGCTTCTTCACGCCGGTCACGTCCGTGGCGCCCGGCGTCTACGAGACGCTGGGCGCGGATCTGCAGATCAACGGATGGAGCGAAGCCGAGGCGAACGGGGGTCGTTTCGTCGCCACGGTCGTACCCGTACCCCCCGCGTTCTGGCTCTTCGCCTCGGGCATCGTGGGTCTGGTATCGCTCTCGCGCGGCGGCCGGTCTGGCGCGCAGAGCTGAGCGTCATCCTCCGAGCATCGCCCGTTTCAGACCGGAGTCCGCGGGTTTCTCGCCGAGCCAGATCCTGAGCAGGGCCTGCTGGAAATCCGCGCCCGGAATCGTGCCCAGCGCCTGATCGTTCACGGCGACGCGCGTCGTGCCGTCGGCGAGCAGGTCGAGGCGGATCGTGTCTCCCTTGCGGACCGCCGGGAAGAGGACGTTGAACTGCGCGATGCGTTCGTCGAGCCGGTCGAGCGCGTCGCCGGCGGTGTTCGCCCTGAAGCCGTCGTTCCATGCCTCGACGAGTTTTTCGGCCGAGACTTCCTTGTAGAGAAAGTGCAGGCGGACGCTTTTCGGCGGCGCCTGCTCGATGGCCACCGCCGCGTTCCCGGCCCGTTGCTTCAGGTACAGGGCGCCCACGTACACCTTGACGAAGAATCGCGTTCGCACGCCGGCGCCGTTCAGCGCCAGCTTCTCTCCCTGCACCTCGACGGCGTCGGGCACCTGAACCCCTGCGGCTTCCCTGGCCTCGGCGATCGGCGGCAGGAGCACGAGCAACGCGACCAGCGAAAGAAAAAGACGCTTCATGGCATGGACCTCTCTTTCTTGTGATTCTCGAACAAGCTCGGCACCCAGCGGCGCTCTTCTATCCCGGCAGCGGCGAGACACCGAAGAGCCACCGGTGCAGGTAGAGGACCACCAGAAACGCCGCGAGGCCGATCGCGACCGGGAACGCGAAGTCGCGGACCGCGAACGAAGCGCGGCCGGCGAAAGCCGCGGCGAGCGGCACATTCGACGTCGCGCGCCCGAGGCGCGCGAAGCCGTCCGGGTATCGCCGCGCGAGCTTCGCGTCGAGCACGAAGGTCCCGGGCAGGGCGAGGAGCAGGATGCCGCCGAAGAGGATCAGCGAGGCGGCGTCGCCATTGGCCGGAATGTGGGCGATCGCCCAGAGCGTCGTCGCCCAGAGGAAGGGGTGGCGCGTGACGGCGAAGAAACCGGGCGGGCGGTCCTTCGCGCGCGCGAGGGCGCCGACCGAGGTCGGGTTGTCCGGTCGAAGGGCTCCGGCGAGCAGGACGAAGGCGATCGGCATTAACAGGAGCGGAACATAGCGCGCCCAGCCGGGCGCCGCCCAGAGCGGCGCGTGCGGCGCGCGGACGTAGCTCAGGACCAGCCAGGCGAAGGCCGCAAGCATGACGATCGAGTACGCGCCGAGGAAGCGGGGTTCGCCGAGCCGCGCGACCAGCCGTTTGCGCACCGGTTCGGCGGAGAGCAGGAAGTGCCCGCCCGTGAACACGAGCGCCGCGAGTAACAGCTCGGTCAGGCTTCGGGTGAACATCGGCGTCGCCGCCCATCCTACCACCGGCTCGACAAAGGGCGCAGGGCGTTCGCTGGCTTGGAGAATCCTCTAAGGTGTGTCGCCGGCAACGCCACATGCCCGGTGCTCTCCAATGAGTGTCGTTTCCGGTTGGGGAGCACGTCGGGTATTGGGGGGCGACGGAGCGCGGTGGCATTCCACTTCCAGTTCGATCTCGAATCCGGCATGGTGACCGTAATCGCCCGCGGCAGCACGGATTTCGCCGGCAACCAGCGGGCGATCGTCGCGCTCATGGAACATCCGGAGTTCCAGGCGGTGTCGTGCGTACTCTGCGACTTCCGCCAGTTCGAATACGTCCCGACGGCCGAGGATTGCCTCACCTTCGGCCGCCTGCTGGCCTCGACCGACTCTTACCGCGGGCGCCGTCTCGCCTACGTCGTCGCGTCGGCGGCGCATCTGCACGCAGCGCGGACGGTGGCCATCGTCGGCAACGCCTGGGGAATGGAGATCGAGGTTTTTCAGTCTCCGGAGGCGGCGCGCCGGTGGTTGCTGGCCGGGCGCGCGCCCTGGGCGTCGAACTGAACGCAGAGTCCCGGACGCGTCTACCGCGATGTGCCGCCGCCGACGACTCGGCGGTATCCTTGGCGTCCCTTCCCACGGACCCGCGGAGGTGTCATGAGACCGTATCTTCGCCCCCTGCTCACTCTCGGCTTCGTTTTCGGCATGGCGCCCGCCGGCGCCGCCGACGGCCCGCGGCTCACCACCGAGGTCGTTCAGCGCGTGATCGCGGCGGCGGTCGCGCGCGCAGGCGCCATCAAGGTGCCGATGGGCATCAGCGTGGTGGACGCGGGCGGGAACCTGGTCGGGTTCGTCAAGATGGAAGGCGCGTTCGTGCACACCCATCACACGTCTTTCGCGAAGGCCTACACGGCTGCATCCGTACGCCGTCCGACCCACGAGACGGGAATCCCCGCCCCCATCCTCAGCGAGCTGGGCGCGGTGACGCAGGGGCGCCTCACCGGCCTTCCCGGCGGATATCCCCTGGTGCTCGACGGCCGGGTGATCGGCGGCATCGGCGTCGGCGGCGGCAACGCCGAGCAGGACATGGACGTGGCCAGGGCGGGGGCTGCCGCCTCGGCGCCGCCCCGCTAGGGGCGTTCCGCCGCGGAACGGTCGGCAGCCACCGCTCAAGCCACTACTTTATTGACCGGTATCAACGTTCCGCTTTCGCGGGACGCCTAGGCTTGCGCTCGAAATTCCCATGTCAGGAGGTTGTCCATGGGCACTCAGCGCCTGCCGGAGTTCGACGAAGACGGTCTGCTCAAGTACCCCGGTCAGTGGAGCCAGTCGGTCGCCCGGGCCATTGCGCAGACCGACGGCATCGGCGAGCTCACCGAGGAGCATTGGGGCGTGATCAACCGGATGCGAACGGAGTACATGCTGTTCGGCACGGTGCTGTCCGTGCGCCGGTTGTCGCTCGGCGAGGAGCGGGAGAAGCGCCACGTGCACGAGCTCTTTCAGTCGTATCTCGAGGCCTGGCGCCTGTCGGGTCTGCCGAACCCCGGCGGACCGGCGCGCCGCTATCTGGAGCGCGCCTAGGGGCCGGCCGACAGCGCCGTCAGCCGGGCCGTCGAAGCGCGGCGAGCGCCTGGACGAGGAAGACCGCGAGCGTCGCGGCCGCGAGCCAGGCGGCCCACCGCAGATCGGCCAGCCAGAGCACTCCCGCCCCGACGAAAACCGCGCCGCGCAGCGCGGCGCCGCGGGCGAGCACGGCGCGCCCGCGCGCCTGCTCGGCCAGCGGTGCACCCGGGCGCGACCACAGCGGCAGGAGATGCGTGACCGCGCCGGTCACGAGCGGGAACAGGAAGGCGAGAAAGAAAAAACCGAGCGCGCCCTGTGCCGGCACGATCGCGAGCGCGTGCAGCCCGCCCGCGACCAGCAGCAGCGCGAATCCGAGGAGCGCCAGACTCAGTGAGGCGGCGGCGCTGTTCGCCGCGAACGCCCGTGCGCGGCGTCGAAGCGTCGCCGCGCCGAGACCGACGACCGGCACGAGCCACAGCACGAGCCCGACGAGGCCGAGCGGCGCCCACCACGCGGCGCCGACCGACGCGAGCAGCGTACCCCCGAGCGCGTACTTGAGGTCGCGCGCGAGCCGCACGGAGGCGTGCTCGTCGCGATACTCGCCGGCCGTCGGCAGCAGCACCTGCAGCGTCCCGATGGCGGTCAGACCGACGAAGCCGAGCAGATTGAGGTGCAGGTGCAGGCGGCGCGCGGGAAGCCACGCCGAGGGCCAGGCCCAGGTCGCGAGCACGGCGAGGAGCGCCAGCGCCAGGCAGCCGAGCGCGGCGAGATACCACGCGAGTCCGGGATGCGCGCCGCCGATCGCGCGCCGGGACTCGCCGTGCATCCAGAACGCCAGCGTCGCGACCACAGCGAGCGCGAGCGCCGCGGCGAGGTGGACGAGCCGCAGCCAGTGGACGAGCCCGGCGACCACGAGCAGCCCGGCGACGAGGGCTGCCAGCGGAAGCAGCCGTATCGCGCCGCGTGCGGGGCGTGCGCGCGTGAGCACCGGCGTGAACCAGGTCATGGCGCCGAGGATCAGCGGCAGGAGAGCGACGGCGAGGACGAGATGCGCGCCGGCGGCGGTGAGGCCGCGGTTGCCGAGATAGAGCGCGGCGGCCGCGAACGCGAGGAGCGCGAGGACGGCGAGGAAGAGGAGCAGGCGGTTCGCGGGCGGCGGCACGGCGCATGACCTTATCGCGCGCGCCGGGCGCAAACAACGACCCGTTTGACCCTCCGCATTGACCCCCCGTGCACTTCGTAGTTAAGTACCCCGGCATCGTTGCCCGCGGCAGGACCGGAGCGCCCATGTCCCAGACCAAGATCGTGCTCGAGGAGTCGGAAATTCCGACGCACTGGTACAACGTCGTCGCCGACATGCCGAACAGGCCGGCGCCGCCGCTCGGACCCGACGGCAAACCGATCCCGCCGCAGGCGCTCGGCGCGATCTTCCCCGAGGCCCTCATCCTGCAGGAGGTGAGCGGCGAGCGCTGGATCCCGATCCCCGAGCCGGTGCGCGAAGCCTACCGCTTGTGGCGCCCGAGCCCGCTCTACCGCGCGCGGCGGCTCGAGCAGGCGCTCGGGACGCCGGCGAAGATCTATTACAAGTACGAAGGCGTGAGCGCGGCGGGCTCGCACAAGCCGAACACCGCGGTGGCGCAGGCCTACTACAACAAGGAGGCCGGCATCACGCGCCTGTCGACCGAGACCGGCGCCGGCCAGTGGGGGTCCTCGCTCGCGCTCGCGGGCCAGCTCTTCGGCCTCGCGGTGCGCGTCTACATGGTCAAGGTGAGCTACGAGCAGAAACCGTTTCGCCGCTCGATGATGCAGACCTGGGGCGCGGAAGTCTACGCGAGCCCGACCGACCGGACCGAATCCGGCCGCAAGATCCTCGCCGCGGATCCCGCGTCGCCGGGATCGCTCGGCATCGCGATCTCCGAGGCCGTGGAAGAAGCGGCCTCGCGCAAGGACACGAACTACAGCCTCGGCAGCGTACTCAACCACGTGCTGCTCCACCAGACGATCATCGGGCAGGAAGCGAAGAAGCAGCTCGAGAAGGTCGGCGACTACCCGGACGTCGTCATCGCCTCGTGCGGCGGCGGCTCGAACTTCGGCGGCATCGCGTTTCCGTTCTTCGCCGACAAGGCCGCGGGCAGGCGCGTGCGCCTCGTTGCGGTCGAGCCGACCTCGTGCCCGACGCTGACCAAAGGGAAGTACGCCTACGACTTCGGGGACACCGTCGGCCTCACGCCGCTCATGCTGATGTACACCCTCGGTCATGATTTCATGCCGCCCGGCATCCACGCGGGCGGGTTGCGCTACCACGGCGATTCGCCGCTCGTCTCGCAGCTGTACCACGAGAAGTTGATCGAGGCCGTCGCCGTCCCGCAGCTCGCGACCTTCGAGGCGGGGGTCGCGTTTGCGCGCGCCGAGGGCATCATCCCGGCGCCCGAGTCGAACCACGCCGTGCGCGTCGCGATCGACGAGGCGCTCGCGGCGAAGAGGACCGGCGAGCCGAAGACGATCCTCTTCAACCTCTCCGGCCACGGCCACTTCGACATGGCCGCGTACGACCGCTACTTCGCCGGCGAGCTCGAGGATTACGAATATCCGAAGGAGGCCATCGAACGCTCGATGCAGCGTCTGCCGAAGGTGGGCTGAGCGTCGGATGCTTTCCACGGCGGCCGCGTGGGCTTGGCGGACAACCTTCGCGGTGCGCCGGGCTCAAAGGACGCATGGAGCCCCGTGCACCGGAAAGATTTCCGCGCGTCGACGCCGACGGGCACCTGCACAACCCGGGCGAGTGGAACGCCGCCGTGGCGGACGAGCTGGCGCGGCGGCGCGGCATCGCGCTCACACCCGCACACTGGGTGGTCCTCGATGCCCTGCGCGAGTACTACTTTCATTTCGGCTCGGTGCCGAGCGTGGATTCCATCTGCCGGTTCTTTGGAGACAGGCGCGAGCACGTGCGAGGGCTTTTTGGCACCTGTCTGGACGCCTGGCTCATTGCCGGCCTGCCGAATCCGGGTGACGTGGAGCGCGCCCGCCTGCGGCTGATGTGAGATCGAACGACCGAAGGCAGCGGATGGGCGAACGAACGTGAGGCGCGGCAAGAACCGGTGCGCGCTTGACAGCGTCGCGCACCGAACAATACTTGCCTGACCCCTTCAACAGCCCGGAGCTTCTTGGTGTCTCGGCTCTTCACGCCCCTGCGACTGCGCGGGCTCGCGTTCAGGAACCGCGTCTTCGTCTCGCCGATGTGCCAGTACTCGGCGGCCGAGGGCGTGCCGAACCACTGGCACCTCGTGCACCTCGGCAGCCGCGCGGTGGGCGGCGCCGCGCTCGTCCTCGCCGAAGCGAGCGCGGTCTCGGCCCGCGGACGCATCTCGCCTCGCGACACCGGCATCTGGTCGCCGGAGCAGGTGGAGGCGTTCCGGCCCATCGCGCGCTTCATCAAGCAGCAGGGCGCCGTGTCCGGAATCCAGCTGGCGCACGCCGGGCGCAAGGCGTCGACGCGGGAGCCCTGGAAGGGCGGGACGCCCATTCCGCCGGGCGAAGGCGGCTGGCAGCCGCTCGCGCCGAGCGCGATCCCGTTCACCGAGGCGCATACCGTCCCGCATGCGCTGACCCGCGACGAGATCGACGGCATCGTCGAGCAGTTCATCCTCGCGGCCCGCAACGCACGCGCCGCCGGCTTCGAGGTGGTCGAGCTGCACATGGCCCACGGCTACCTGCTGCACGAGTTCCTCTCGCCGCTCTCCAACCATCGGGCCGACGAGTACGGCGGAAGCCTCGAAGGCCGCGCCGAGCTGCCGCTGCGGGTCGCGCGCGCGGTGCGCGAGCTCTGGCCGGACGACCTTCCGGTCTTCGCGCGGATCTCGGCAACCGACTGGGCGGAGGGGGGGTGGGATCTACCGCAATCCGTCCAGTTCGCGAAGTGGCTGCGCGAGGCGGGCATCGATCTCATCGACTGCTCGAGCGGCGGACTCGTCCCGGGCGCGCGCGTGCCCGCCACCCCCGGTTACCAGGTGCCGTTCGCCGCGGCGATCCGGGCGCAGGTCGGCATCCCGACCGGCGCGGTCGGCCTGGTCACGGATCCCATGCAGGCGGAGCAGATCATCGCGAACGGACAGGCGGACGCCGTGCTCCTCGCGCGCGAGCTCCTGCGCGACCCCTACTGGCCGCTGCACGCCGCACGCAAGCTGGGCGCCGACGTCGCGTGGCCGGACCAGTACCTGCGGGCGAAGCCGGATTGAGGAACCGGATCACGTCCGGCGTCCCTGCGGGTCCTCATCTTTTTTCGTACGCGAGCGGGACGGCCGCTTCCGGCGAGAGGACGCGGAAGGTGAAGCTTTCCTGAAGATACAGGCGAACCGCCGTCGCCGTGTGGTCGAGATAGCCGATGGAGAAGTCCTGGCCGACGGTGAGCTCGAAGTCGCCGCCGCGCAGGCTGAGCACCGCGGCGCCGTCGACCGCAGGGGCCCACACGATCGGGCCGTCGAGCAGCCGGCGCACGTGCTCGATCACGGGGAAGCCGCCGATCAGGGTCTTGTTGAGGCCGGTGAAGCAGCGCGGGCCGAGCGCGATCGCGTAGGGTCCGTCGACGCCCGCGCTGCGCAGCTTGTGGGTCGCCTCGGCCACGATGCCGAGGTAGGCGGTGTAGTCCTCCGTGATGGCGCAGCTGCTCGTCGCGCCGGCTTCGATGATCCCCCGGATGCCGGCGTCGGCGTAGCCGTGGAAGACGGCGCGGTCCTCGGCGTGCGCCGCGGCGCGCGCCGCCTGCCGGACCGGATCGAGGTTCGGATCCTTCGCGCCGCGCCCGACCGCCTCGAGCTCCTCGCGCGAGAGCTCGAACGGCACGCGCAGCTCGACCAGCGCCTGGGTATTGCGCACGCGCGCTTCCACGCCCTTCTCCGGCGCCGCCTCGAGCCGCTCGGCCCGTCCGAGCGTGATGGCCGACGCGTCCCAGCCGAGCGGACCCGCGAAGTCGACGAGCTTGCGCGCCGCGAGGGTGACCTTGAGCGCACGCCGGGCCTCGGATTCGATCTGCTCCCAGGCCTCGCTGGAGACCGGTGCGAGCTCGCGCAGAAGGTCGTTCATCGCCGCACCTCCCCGCGCAGGCTGCCGATGCCGAGCGAGCCGTCACGCGGCGCCTCGTCGCCCTGCTCGGCCTCGTCGAGCTCTTCTTCCTTCTCGAGCACCGACTTGTCGATGAAGAGGTAGTTGCGCAGATGGGCGTCGAGCTGCGGGTCGCGCCGGCGCAGCCACTCGAGCACCATCGCCGCGTGTTCCTTCTCCTCGTCGCGGTTGTGCGCGAGGATCGCCGCGAGCTCTTCGTCTTTCGTCGCATCGACGCGCTGGTCGTACCAGTCGACCGCCTCGAGCTCTTCCATGATCGACACGATCGCCCGGTGGCGGTCGACGGTTTCCGGTTTGAGCGACTCGAGGTGCTCGTGATATCCCGCGCTCGATTCGGCCATGGGGTTCCCTCCGTGGTTTGCCTTCAGGTTGCGGTGATCGGCGATTATCGCCTGCCTTGCGCCGAGCATAACCGCAGCGTGCGCATGCGTCGGCCGCGCACACGTCAGGGTTAAACGCTGCGAATCGTCGCGCGGGCGGCGACGAAGGATGACCCGTGCCGCGACAGGGTGCGGACGCCGTCGACAGGGAAAAAAGGGAGGGGGTCCCGGCCGCGACGCGACCGGGACCGTGAAGTCACTGGATATCGAGGATCTTCATGGCGCGGGCAAGCGTGTCGACCGACTCCTGATGCTTGCCCTGCTTGTGGTACTCCTCGCCCTGCGCGCGCAGGCGCCGGACTTCGGCGAGCTGATCCCCGCTCACCGTCGGGCCTTTGGCCAGAGCGGCGTCGATCTTTTTCATGTCCATCGGGCAGTGGAACGCGAGGGCCGTGCCCGTCGAGAGCGCGAGCCCGAGGGCGAGGGCGTATGCCAGCGGTTTCATCGATTGCCTCCTGTCGGTTTGTGGCGGGGTAAGGGTCATACGCCGTAAACAGTCCGGCAACCCGATTATTCCCGATGCCGTCCGGAAGCTTCCGCGCCGGGCGCCTCGCGACGCCGGGCTCCCGCCCGGTCGACGGCCGCGCGCACGAGGGCGGGGAGATGCGCCCCCCACTGGTGAACGGCGAGGCCGCCGAGCACGAGCGCCGTCCCCGACCAGACCGCGGCCGTCACGGGCTCGCCGTCCACCACGTGACCGAGCAGCAGCGCGAGGACGGGCGAGACGAGCGTCAGCAGCGCGACCGCGCCAGCAGGCGCGCGCTTGAGCAGGTAATAGAAGAGCGTGAAGCCGAGCGCGGAGGCCACCAGGCCCAGGTAGAGGATGGACCAGAGCGCCGGTACCGATACCTCCGCCGGTGCGCGGCCGTCGAACACGAGCCAGGTCGCGAGGAAGAGCGGCGCGGCGTACACGAGGGCCCCGGTCGTCACCGAAAGCGGCGCCAGGCCGCCTCCCGCGCGCTTCACCAGCACGAGGCTCAGCGCGTTGATGGCGATCCCGAAAAGCAGCACGGCGATCCCCTCCGCCGCGCGCGGACCGAGCAGCGAGCCTTCGTGAAAGATCAGGACGAGACCGAGAAGCCCGAGCATCTGCCCACCCGCTTTCGTCGGCGTGAGGCCGCGTTCGTCGAGCAGCCAGCGCGCGAACAGCGCGGTCACGAACGGCGTGAGCCCGAAGAGCACCGCGATCAGTCCCGAGGGGACGTACTGCGAAGCCCAGTAGACGCACAGCATCGCGCCGTACACCGCGATCGAGGCGGCCGCGTAAGTGCGCCGCGCCGCGCGGTCGAAGGGCAGCCGGATCCTCAGCCCGCGCGCGAGCGCCAGGCAGAACACGGCCGCCAGGCCCATGCGCGCGACCGCGCCGAGCAGGAAACCGGCTCCTTCGGCGCTCCACTTGACGGCGAGCGGCGTCGTGGACCAGATCAGCGCGACCGCGAGATAGGCGGCAGGGGCGGACATCGCATTACTCCCTTGAAACGAAAAAGGCCACAGAACGGTGTCCTGTGGCCTCGTGGTGTCGAAAATCGGGAACGGTACGGGTCAGACGACTCCAGGCACACAGGCGCGCGCCATCCGCCGGACGGCGGAACCTCCCCGGGGGCGCGGTACTCGGTGTGCGGCTTCGTGCATGCACCGAGTGTAGCCGCCCGACGCCGACGGCTTCAAGCCGGTTGCAGCGACCTGCACGCTGCCGGTAACCTGCCGGCATTGGGAGCAGGATCGATGGCAACACGACAGGGGCCGCGCAAACCGCCGGGCGGCTCGATCAATTCCGAGAAGCTCGACCGGATCGTCGCGCGGGCGCGCAAGGAGGCGGACGCGCGCATGCTCGGCTACCGCGAGCAGTCGCTGCGCCTGCACCCGCACGTGTGCGCTCGCTGCGGGCGCGAGTTCACGCGCGAGAACCTCCACGAGCTGACGGTGCACCACAAGGACCATAACCACGACCACAACCCGCCCGACGGCAGCAACTGGGAAAACCTCTGTCTGTACTGCCACGACTGGGAACACCAGAAATACTCGCACCTGGTGCGCGGCGCGGGCGCGGCCTTCGGCCTCACGGCCCGGGCGAAGGCGAAGCCGGCCACCCACAGCCCGTTCGCCGGCCTCAAGGACCTGCTCGACAAGAAGGAAGAAAGTTGAAGGTTTGATGCGTCCATGTTGGATTACCGGGGCGCGCGACGCCCACGACGATTCGGCATTCAGGATTCAACATCCACCAGCGTCCTGCCCTTTTCCATGAACCCGACCGAAGACATCGAGATCGAGTCCAAGCTCGTCGTGATCTCCGACAGGACCGAGGAGATCCTCGAGGGAATTGCGGCCACCGGGGAGCTGGCCGGCCTCACGCTCGTCCCGATGACGGAGCAGAGCATCCGCGACATCTATTTCGACACCCGGTCGCACGCCCTCCGTGCCGCGGACCTGGCGCTGCGGCTGCGCCGGGTGAACTGGACCTCGGTACTGGGGCTGAAGGGGAAGTCGCGGCGCGTCGCGGGCGCCATCGAACGGCTGGAAGTGGAACGTCCGTGGTCGGCCGACGGCCTCGCGGAGATCGCCGGCCTCCTGCGCCGCTACGGGGCGCCGGTCGCGGAGGGCGCGACGCCGCCCGCGGTGCACGAGCCGGAGCCGGCGCTCGAATCGCTGGGGTTGCTGCCGATCCAGGAGCGGCTGACGCAACGGGCGCGGCGTCAGATCGTCGACCGCGAGCGGGCGGTCGTCGGCGAGCTGGCGATCGACCGTTCCGTCTTCGTTTTCGAGGGGTCCCGCGTTCGCCACTTCGAGATCGAGATCGAGGCGGCCGGCCGGGAAAGGTTCGGCGGCATGGCGGCGCTGAGCGCGGCGCTGCTGGCCGCCTGGCCGGGCGAGCTCCGCCCGTGGGAGCACAGCAAGGTCGCGACGGGTCGTGCGATCGAGCACTTGATGGCCACGCGCCCGCCTGCGCTCCTGATGGGCTCGAGCGGCGGGTTCAACGAAGCGGCCTACGAGGCGATGGACCGGTGGTTGCGCGCCCCGTGAACCGGCCCGCCCCCGGCTGATCTTCCGGCATGAAGAAGCACATCGTCATCTGCGCCCTCGGCACGGACCGCCCCGGCATACTGCGCGACCTCGTGAAGTCGATCGCGGATCTCGGGTGCTCCGTCGCCGACTCGCGCGTGACCGTGCTCGGCAACGAGTTCGTGCTGACCCTGCTCGCCACCGGCACCTGGAACGCCGTCGCCAAGCTCGAGAGCCAGGTGCCGACGATCGGCAAGCGCCTCGAGCTCGACATCACCGCGCGGCGCACCGAGGCGCGCACGCCGCGCCAGGACATGCTGCCCTACGTCGTCGACGTCGCGGCGCTGGACCAGCCCGGCATCCTCTTCGATATCGCCGACTTCTTCGCCTCCCGCGACATCAACATCGACGAGCTCAGCACCTGGACCTACGCCGCGAACAACACCGGCGCGCCCATGATCTCGATCAGCATGAACGTCAGCATCCCCGCCGACCTGCACATCGGCCGGCTGCGCGACGACTTCACGGACTTCTGCGACAGCCTGAACCTCGACGCGACCCTCGAACCCGCGCGCCGCTAGCGTCCGATCCGACGACGCGCACGTCGCGTTCCCGCGTTTTGCCGATCTCAACCTCCGACCGGCTCAAACACGGCGCGCGCGTGCCCGTGACCGGCGAGCCAGCGCCGCAGCTCGCCGCCGGGAAGCGGCGCGCACAGCAGGGTGCCCTGAACGAGGTCGCAATCGGCCTGCTCCAGGAGCTCCAGCACTTCGACGCTCTCGACCCCTTCCGCCACCACCTGCAGCCCCAGGTTGTGCGCGAGGTTGATCGTCGAGCGAACGAGAATCGCGTCGTTGTCGTCGTGCGCCATGTCGCGCACGAACGAGGCGTCTATCTTGAGCGAGGACACGGGCAGGCGCTTCAGGTAGGCCAGCGAGGAATACCCCGTGCCGAAATCGTCGATCGCGATGCGAACCCCGAGCGCATGCAGCCGCATCAGCGTTTCCCGCGCGCGCCCCGGATCCGTGATGAGCGCGCTTTCGGTGATCTCCACCTCGATGTTCGCGGCCGGCACGCGATAACGCTCCAGCACCTCGGCGATGTCGTCGGGCAGCGCGCTGTCGAGCAGGTTGCGCGCCGAGATGTTGAAGGCGACGTCGAGCCCGAGTCCCTCCGCCCGCCACGCCCGACATTGCGCCGCCGCATGCTCGGCGACCCAGTGCGTCAGGGGGCGCACGAGCGTGCTCCGCTCGACCTTGGGGCAGAAGTCGGCGGGCATGATGAGCCCGTCGACGGGATGGTGCCACCGGACCAGGGCCTCGACGCCGATCGTGCGCCGGTCGCGCAGGCGAAGCTTCGGCTGGAAGTGCAGCACGAGCTGGTCCCGGGTCATGGCCGTGGCGAAATCGCTCAGGATCGCGAGCTGGCGCGGGCTGTAGACGTCCTGGTCCGGGTCGTATACCGCGTGTCCCTCGTGGCTCTTCTTCGCGACGTACATCGCGACATCCGCCCGCCGCAGCAGGGTGGTCGGATCGCGCCCGTGGTCCGGGCTGAGGGCGATGCCGACGCTGGCGTCGATCTGTACCGTGAGCTCCGCGAGCCCGAAGGGCCGTTGGATCTCGGCGAGCACGCGGCCGGCCCAATCGACCGCCTGCGCCCGATCGGCGACCGGGCAGACGAGCAGGGCGAACTCGTCGCCGCCGAGGCGCGCGAGCAGGTGATCCGGGCTCAGCAACGCCTGCAACCGCGGTCCGATCTGGCGCAGCAGCTGGTCTCCCGCCTGGTGCCCCAGGGTGTCGTTGATCTCCTTGAACCCGTCGAGGTCGATCAGGAGCAGCGCGAGCCGGCGACCCGGCTGTTCGCGCATCAGCTCTTCCAGGCGGGCGTGGAGCGCGTCGCGGTTGACGAGCTGTGTCAGCGAATCGTGCGTCGCCTGGTATTCGAGCGCGGTGGTATGGCGGCGGCGCTCGGCGGCGTGCCATCCGCGCACGAGCATCACGCGGTACGCGGTGACGCTCACCACCGCGCCCACCACCAGCAGCACCCAGGGGAGGTGCCGGTCGATCGGGTCCTGGAACGACGGCAGGGAGGCGAAGGCGAGCGTCCATGTCCGCCCGGCCAGCTGGATCTGCGTGGTTTCGCGGTAACGCGGGGGACTGTCGGCGAGCAGCCGCCGTCCCGCCTCGTCGCCCAGCAGCAGGCGCGACTCCTCGACGACCGGCCCGTCGTACAGGCGGAAATCGATGTCGATGGTGGGAAGCCCCTCGCGCCACTCGATCGCGCGGTGCAGGTCTCCGGGCAGGACGGTGGCGAAGACGAAGCCGAGCAGGGCGGCCCGGCGCTCCTCCACCGTGCGCAGCGGTCGCCCCGATTCGTAGAGCGGGAGGAACAGCATGAAGCCGGGCGCGGTCCCGCCGTCGTCCGCGAAGGCGATGCGCTCCGTCGCGGCCGGCTGGCCGGTGTCGCGCGCGCGGTCCATCGCCTCGGCGCAGGGTACCTGGTCGCGGGGATCGTTCCCGAGCGACGGGAGGCCCGCCGCGAACGGCTCGATGAAGATCACGGCGAAGCGCTCGCGCCCGTCCGCCCGGGCCGGCGCGGCCGGCGCGTCGCATGGCCCGGGCGTGCGCACCGCGCCGGGCGCCCAGCGGCCGCGCCGTTCTTCGCGCACGGCGAAGCCCATGCTTCGGATGCCGCGATAGCGCTGCCCCAGGCCGATCGCGTCGGCGTAGCGCTGGAACTCGGCGCGGCTGATCGCCGCGCTCGCATAGAAGAGACCGCGCGCCGCGTAGAGCGCGTCGAACGTGCTCTCCACGCGCTCGACGATCGCGGCCGTGGTGCGATCGACCGCCTCCCTGAAATAGCGCCGCTCGCCCTCGGCCACGCCGGCGACAGCGAGCCAGGCGACGGCGAGCGAGAGCAGCAGGCCGGCACCGAGAACGAAAAGGGGCAGGCGGTCCAGGGACAGCAGCAGGCGGAACAGGGCCGGACGTCGCGGACGCGGCACTGGAGAATCTCTGTCGGGAACGGCGCCTACTCTAACGCCGCGCGGAAGCGAAGTGGAGCGCCACGGCGTAGCCCCGCGCGCGGCAGGGCCACGCGGTCAGGATGCCTCTTCGTGCCGCCGTTTTTCGCAGAGCTCGTGAATCAACGGCGTGCAGATGACCTCGAGCGCCATCTGCATCTTCCCGCCCGGCACCACCATGGTGTTGGGGCGCGACATGAACGAGCCGTGCAGGCGCTTCAGCAGGTTGGGGAAGTGGAACTTCTGCGGCTCGCGGAAGCGGATGACGACGACGCTTTCGTCCGCCGAGGGGACGTCGCGCGCGATGAAGGGGTTCGAGGTGTCGACGACCGGCACCCGCTGGAAGTTGATGTCGCTGATGGTGAACTGCGGCACGATGAAATGGATGTAGTCGCGCAGGCGGCGCAGGATGGTGTCGGTGACCGCTTCGGGCGTATGCCCCTTGATGCGCGTGTCGCGGTGGATCTTCTGTATCCACTCGAGGTTGACGACCGGGGCGACGCCGATCAGCAGGTCCACGTACTGCGCCACGTCCACGCCGCCGTCGCCGTCCCGCCGCCGCCGCTCGATGACCCAGGGGTTGTGCGACGGGCTCATCTGCCGCCGGGTCCACGTGCGCGCCACGACGCCGCCGTGCAACCCTTCGTAGAAGAGGAGATCGGTGCCGGTGGGGAGCGGCTCCCACGGCGTGAAGGTCCCCGGCGCCCGCCCGAAGCGGTCGCCGGTGTCCTCGGTGACGTAATGCCGGATCTTTCCCGTGCCGTGCTCGGCGTACTCGCGGAACAACGCCTCGAGCTCGCTGAGCAGGTTCGCCTCCGGGCCGAAGTGGCTCACCATGCGCCCTTCCTTGAATGTGCGCGCGATGAAGGCGTTCATCTCGTCGCGCCCGTAGCGCAGGAAGGCGTCGCCCTCGACGAACGCGGCGCTCAGCCCTTCCCGGCGGAAGATGTCCTGGAACGCCTGGCGTACGGTCGTCGTCCCCGCGCCCGAGGAGCCGCTGACCGCGACGATGGGGTACTTGACCGACATGCGAGAGCCCTGCGGGCAAAGGGACCGCTATCTTTTGGTATCGGCGCCCGCCCGGTCAACCGTTGCGGCCGGGACGCCTTAAGTGATTGAAAGGCCGTGCCTGCACGGCGCGGCCCGACCTCCCGGAGACCGATGCGAACGATCCCGGGCGCCGGCCTCGCAGACCCGGCATGCCGCGCCTCTTCCGGCGATCGGGCTGCGCGCGACCGGGCCCCTCGCCCGGACGCGGCGGAGCTCCATGCCCCGACAGCCGCGCGCTCTTCGTACAACCGGATCAGGACGCGAGCGCGAGCTCCGCGCCGTCGAAGCGCACCCTGAACTTCAGGCGGCCCTGCGGGTCGCTGCGGTTCGTCTCGTACACGCCGATCTCGCCGCCCTTTCTCAGGACCATCATCTCGACCGGGGTGCGGACCCGAGGACCGCTGCCCCCTTCGGGAATCCAGCCCTTCGCGACCGTCAGCGTCTCGCGCGGCGGGTTGTACCAGGTGCGGCAGCCGGGCGCCGCGCGCGCCTCGAGCTTGACCAGCGCCTGATCGTCGTCCCGGCCGGTCGGTGGCACGAGCCGATACGAGGCGCGACGACGGTCGTCGTCGTTGGGGACGAGCGCGAGCGAGCAGCTCGTCACCGCGCCGTTCGTCGAACTGCTCGCCAGAGCGTCCTCGATCTGCACCCGGCGAAAATCGGGCTCGTTGCGCGGGTCGCCGACCGGCACGTGCGGGTAGGGCTCGTCGACGAAGTCGATTCCGGGCGTCATCCCGTTTTCGGTCACCGTATAGCACTTCATGGTCGTCTCCTCCTTCCAGCTTCTTCTTCTCCTGCGCCGCCGCGGCGATGCGGGCGGATGCAAAAAAATCTATATGGCAAACCGGCCCGTGAAAACGCCGATGACCAAAGGGGTATTGCCGTCGGGCCCCCGAGGGGCGCGTGGTAGTATCGGCGTTCCGCCCGATCCCGAGAGCCGCCCACATGGAAAAAGAATTCGAAGAAGAACTGAAAAGCCTGTCGCCGGTGGTGCCCTTCACGCGCCGCCACTTCGTGATGACGATGCTCGCCTCCGGTTTCGCGCTCGCGGTGAAACCGATCGCGGCGCAGACGGCCATCACGACGGACACGGCGGGGCTGACCGCCGGCGAGGTGAAGATCCCCGTCGCGGACGGGGCCATCCCCGCGTACCGCGCGATGCCCGCAAAGGGCACGCGTTTTCCGACCGTCGTGGTGGTGCAGGAAATCTTCGGCGTGCACGAGCACATCAAGGACGTCTGCCGCCGGCTCGCCAAGCAGGGTTACCTCGCGGTCGCCCCGGAGCTCTACGCGCGCCAGGGCGACGTATCGAAGATGCCCGACGTCAAGGAGATCCTGGCCAAAGTGGTATCGAAGGTGCCGGACAAGCAGGTGTTGTCGGACATCGACGCGACCTTCGCCTGGGCGACGAAGAGCGACAAGGGCGACGCCGGACGGCAGGGTATTACCGGCTTCTGCTGGGGCGGCCGCATCGTCTGGCTCTACGCCGCGCACAACCCGAAGCTCAAGGCCGGCGTCGCCTGGTACGGACGGCTGACCTCCGAGGCGAACGAGCGCACGCCGCGCCATCCGCTGGACTTGGCCGGCGAGCTCGAGGCACCCGTGCTCGGCCTCTACGGCGGCGCCGATGCGGGCATCCCGCTCGATACCGTCGAGCGCATGCGCGCGGCGATCAAGGCGGCGGGCGGAAAATCGGAGATCGTAGTTTACGCGGATGCCCCGCATGCGTTCCTCGCCGATTACCGGCCGAGCTACCGCAAGGAGCCCGCCGAGGACGGGTGGCGGCGCATGCTCGCCTGGTTCAAGCAGCACGGTGTGGCGTAGGAACGGATATCGAATGCTCGATGCCGAGTGTCGATCGACGAGCGCGCGGCGCGCATTTTCGATTAACCATTTAAATACCCAACGCTCGAAATCGCCCGGAACTGTGCCAAGGCGGTCAGGTCCATCGGCTTGAGGCGGTATGCCGCCGTTGGGGCGTGCCCGCCGGTCATCCCACCAGGTAGCGCTCAGGCGCAGGAGGCAGCCATGTGCTACGAGTACTGGCGTTTCGGAAGGAAGGAAACGGACGAAGAGCGGGCCCGCCGGGAAGCGGACGCGGCCATCGAGCGGGCACGGACCGAAAGGAAGCCGAAGCCTAAGGCGCCGGCCGAGGAACGCCCCGTTACCGCCGAAGAGCCGGCCACCGGCTGACCCCGATTCGTTTTTGACCCCGCTGCGGCGGGGTTTTGTTTTGGCGCCTCAGCGAAGCGGGCCGCGGATCTCGCCCGAGGGAACGAGGGTCGAATGGACGTTCACGTAGGCGGCGCCGGCGCGTATGGCCCCGACGAGCTCATCGAGCTCTCCGCTCGCGATCCCCTGTGTCGACGGCCCGATGACGTCCCCGGCCTGGAATACGCCGCGCACCGTGCCTCCCGGGTCAGGGCAGCCCGGGGTGCCGGGCGGCGGGTTGGCGAGGTTGGAGCAGAGAAAGACGGCGATGCCGCCGTTCACGCCGGGCTGGCCGAAATGAATGTGCGCCTGCTGCACGGCGCCCTCGAGACCGCGGTAGCTCAACTCGTAGCGCACGGTGCCGGCGGCGTCATCGATGTCCGCCGTGAAACTGCCCGTTCCCGCGGTCGAAACGGCCGGCACCTCGTCGAGGCCGGAGAGGACCGCCTGCCTCGTTTCGGCGTGGAGGGTCAACGGCAAGACCGCCGGCGCAGCGGCGATGAGACGCAGGAGGAGCATGGCAGTGCCTCCACGGTGTTTCGACAGATGCTAGTGAAGCGGCCGGTCGGGGCGCCATTGGTACCGGTCTTTAGGCGAACGCGAGCGCGGGCTTGAGGCATGACACCGCACGTGGGTACCAGCGGATACAGCTACGCGGCCTGGAAGGGCCGTTTCTATCCGCCGCGCCTTCCTGCCGCCGACATGCTCGGCTACTACGCCGAGCGCTTCGACACGGTGGAGATCAACGCGAGCTTCTACCGCTTTCCCTCCGTCGAGATGCTGGACGGTTGGGCGGCCCGGGTACCGGGCGATTTCGCCTTCGCCTTCAAGGCGCCTCGGCGGATCACGCACGACTACCGCCTCGGCAAGCCGGAGGACGCGCGCGCCTTCATGGAGCGGGTGGGGCGCCTGGGTCCCCGGTTCGCCGCCGCGCTGTTTCAGCTGCCCCCGTCCTTTCACCGCGACCTGCCGCGGCTCGAGGGCGTGCTGGCGGCGCTGCCCCGCGGGGCGCGCGCGGCCTTCGAGTTTCGCCACGTCTCGTGGCTCGACGAGGCCGTGTACGTCCTGCTCGAGGCCCACAACGCGGCGCTCTGCCTCGCCGACGTCGACGACGCGGAGACGCCGCCGTTGGCGGCGACCGCGGACTGGGGCTATCTGCGTCTGCGACGCGCGGATTACAGCGAGGCGGCGCTTGCGGACTGGGCGCGGCGCGTGCGCGGGCAGGGCTGGGCGCAGGCGTACGTCTACTTCAAGCACGAGGACGAGGCGCGCGGGCCCGAATACGCGCGCCGGTTCAAGGCGTTGATCGACGACCGGGGCGCTCCGGCGAAGCCCGCCGAGCCCGATCGGGCGGACGTGTCGAGGTAGGCGGGACGCGGCGGCGCCGGGGCGCCGCTCAGGCGGGCACGATGCCGGTTTGACCGCTTTCGCGCGCCCGGGCGAGCGCGTCGTCCGCCCGGGCGACGAACGCCGCGACGTCCTCGCCGGCCGCGTAGAGCACGAGCACGCCGACGAAGGGAGGCAGCGGGAAGCTCCGGCCCTCGTGCGCGACGTGGGTCTCGGTCGCGCGCTTGTGCGCCTTCTCCAGGGCGCGCTGCGCGCCGTCCTTGCGCGTATCGGGGAACATCACGGCGTACAGGTCGCGGTCGTAGAGCGCTACGCGGTCGTAGGCCCGGAAGTTCGACAGGATCTCCACCGCGTAGCAGCGCAGTACCGCCTCGGACGCCTCCGCGCCGTGCTCCTCGGCGACGCGCTCCAGCCCTTCGATGGCGATCAGACCGAGCGCGAGCGAAGAGCCGGAGCGCTTGATGCGCTTGATCTCCGTCTCCACCTCCCGCACGAAGGCCTCGCGCCGCGGCAGCGCGCCGGTCCGCCCGTTGGCGCGCGAAGCCCGCGGCGTTGGCAGCAGGCGCGGCCGTTTGGCCGCCTCGGTGCGCGTCTTCTCGAGATCGGTGCGCAGCTTGTCGCGCTCCGCCTCGAGCACGCTCAGGTGCTCGCTCGTCTTCAGAAGCTTGTCCTCCAGCGCGTCCCGCTGGCGCGCGAGCTCGTCCAGGCTCTTCATCCACGCCTGCTTGAGCTTGTGGTAGTCCTTCACGGTTCCGTAGATCGCCTGCCATGCGTCCTTCTCGGAACGCAGCAGTGCCTGGTACTTCTCGGTGCGTTCCGCGGTCGACTGCTCGGACTGCTCGGACGGCCGTTCGATCACGCCCTCGAGCGGGGCTTCGTTCGGGGCCTCGGCCGCCGGCGGGGTGGCCGCAGGCAGGCCGAGCGTCACCTCCTCGATGATCGGGGCGTCCTCGAATCCGCCCGGCGGTTCCGGCAGCCGCTCGCTCGCGTACGCCGGAGAGGGGGACGGGTCGTCGAAGTCGGGCAGGTAGGGGCTGATGTGCTGCTGGAGCAGTCGTGCGCGAATGCGCATGCCGGGGAGCGTGACGGGGTCGTTCGCGTAGGCCTCGAGCTGCCCGTGCAGCTCGCTCAGGCACTCTCCGGTGATGTTGCCGAGGCGGCGGTGCTTGCGCAGCACCCGGCTGATCAGGCCATAGAGCTCGCCGCCCTCGACCGTGCCGCGCAGGGACTCCAGGTGGCGCGTGATGGTCTCCACCACGCGCGCGTCGATCACAGCGGGACCCGCCACCGGCACCGCGGCCATTCTTTTTGTTTGTCGCTCCGGGGAGAAAAGCACGACGAAATGTACCGGCGTTGCCGCAAAAGCACAATATGGAGTGGTGATCGGTTCACAGTATCACCGGTCTGTTGCTGATCTCGTTCGCGCCCGGGCCGCTGCGCGGGAAGTGGCGCGCGAGCAGCGCGCGGGCCGCCTCGATCCCCGCGAGCGCGCCGTCGTGGAACCGGCCCTCGCGGAAGGCCGCTTCCATCGCGCGGCAGATACGCTCCCACTCGCCGGGATCCACGCGCGCGTTCAGGCCGCGATCGGCGAGGATCTCCACGTCGTGGTCCGCGAGCAGCACGTAGATCAGGACACCGTCGTTCTTCTCGGTGTCCCAGACGCGCAGCTGCGAGTAGACCTCGAGCGCACGCGCGCGGGCCGACTGTCCGCGCATCAGCGAACCGAGCTCGAGTGCCGCCTCGACGGCGAAGCAGATCTGGCCCTCGTGCGTGGCCTCCGCCGCGCGAATCGCCTGCTCGATCGCCCGCATCGTCGCGGGCGAGAACGCCCGCCGCACCCGCCAGGGCGGCACGAGGAGATGCCGTATCAGCCTGCGCACGTCCATCACCATCGACCGGATGCCCCGCCCCCGCCGAATCCGCCCCCGCCTCCGCCGCCGAAACCGCCTCCGCCCCCGCCGAATCCGCCCCCTCCGCCGTAGCCGCCGCTCGACCATCCGCCGTAGCCGCCGCGCCGGGTGCGCACGCCGCCGACGAGCGTGAAGACGAAGACGAACAGGCTGAAGAGGAGGGCGGCGATCAGCGAGCCGACGATGATCCACACGACGACGGCCGTGATGCCGCCGGCGGCGAGCGCGCCGACGAAGCGCCCCAGCACGGCGCGCAGGATCCCGCCCAGCACGAACACGGCCACGAAGGCGAAGGGCAACGCCTGCTCCCAGCGCGACCACGAGGTGTCGCGCGCCTCCGGCGGAGGGAGCGGCTCGCCGTCGATCAGCCGCACGATGCGGTTCACGCCCGCGGCGATGCCCCCGTAGTAATCGCCCTGCTTGAAGAACGGCACGATGACTTCCTCGATCACGCGGTTCGCCACCGCGTCCGGTATCACTCCCTCGAGTCCGTACCCCACCTCGATGCGCAGCGCCCGGTCCTCGAGGGCGACGAGCAGCAGGACGCCGTCGTCGATCCCCGCCCGGCCGGGCTTCCACGCCTCCGCCACGCGGATGCCGTACTGCTCGATGGTTTCGGGCTCCGTCGTGGGCACGATGAGCACCGCGATCTGCGATCCCTTGCGCGCCTCGAAGGCGGCGAGCTCGCGCTCCAGGGTTTCGCGCTGCGCGCGCGTGAGGGTATTCGTCAGGTCGGTGACGCGCGCCTGGAACGGCGGCACCGCGACATCGGCGTGTCCCGCCGGCGCGAGAAGCGCGAGCAGGAGCGCCGCCGCGACGGCGCGCGCGAGGAGACGGACCGATGGCGCGCGCGGGGCGATCAAGCGCGGCGGATCAGCGCGAGTATTCGCTCGGGACGTTGGGCGGCGGCGCCGGCTGCCCGGCGCCGAAATCGACCTTCGGCGGGCGCGCGATCTCGCGCTCGTTCTCCACCGTGAAATTCGGTTTGGTCTCGAAGCCGAACAGCATCGCCGTGAGATTGCTCGGGAAGGACCGCACGGTGACGTTGTACTCCTGCACCGATTTGATGTAGCGGTTGCGCGCCACGGCGATCCGGTTCTCGGTGCCTTCGAGCTGCGCCTGCAGGTCGCGGAACGCGGCGTCGGCCTTGAGCTGCGGGTAGTTCTCGACGACCGCGAGGAGCCGGGACAGCGCCGACGTCATCTCGCCCTGCGCCTGCTGGAACCGCCGGAACGCCTCCGGGTCGTTGATGAGCTCGGGCGTCGCCTGGATCTGGCTCACGCGCGCGCGTGCCTCGGTGACCTGGGTCAGCACCTCGCGCTCGTGCGCAGCGTACCCTTTGACCACGTTCACGAGGTTGGGCACGAGGTCGGCGCGGCGCTGGTACTGGTTCAGCACCTCGGACCAGGCCGCGTTGATCTGCTCGTCGTTGCGCTGAAGCGTGTTGTATCCGCAGCCGGACAGCGCGAGCAGCACGACGAGAGCGAGCGCGAAACGCAAACGCATGAGTGAGTCCTCCGCGGGATCGCGAAGCGCAGATTATAGAGTCGCCCGACCGCGGGGACCATGCGCCCGCCTCGCGGCCACTGCGCGCCGTTCTCGAGGCGGGAACGAGGGGGCGATGCGCCGAGCGGGCGCGTCGCGCTGCGTCAAGGCTGGGGCCCGGCGGCTCCGATGACGGCGAGGATGCGTTCCACGAGCGCCGGTTTGCCGAACACGCTGCTGTAGATGCGCTGACCGCCCGGGAGCTCGAACTCGCGCACCGTGCGGTAGGCGCCGCCGGCCTCCTCGACCGCGATGCGCGCGGCGGCGAGGTCCCAGAGGCTGTCGTGGAAATCCACCATCGCGTCGGCCGCGCCCGTCGCGACCAGCGTGTGGCCGTAGCACGAACGGTAGATGCGGTGGTTGGGGAACGTCCGGGCCAGCGCGTCGAAGGTGGCGCCCTCGTCGCGGTAACGGATGAAGTTGCCGCGCGCCGACAGGATCACCCGGGCCCGGTCGTCCCCGACCTCGGGCGGCAGGTCGGCGAGGCGCGAGCGCTGGCAGCGGTAATAGGTGCCGTGGCCGTAGGCCGCGCTCGCGCGCAGGCCGAGCGCGGTGTGCTCGAGGATGCCCACGATCGGCTCGCCCTTGTAGTGCAGGGCGAGGATGGTCCCGAAGGTCGGCACGCGGTGCACGAAGTCCTCGGTGCCGTCGATCGGGTCGAGAATCCACTGGAGCGCGGAGTCGGGATGACGCGCCGGCAGCTCCTCGCCGATGATCCCGTGGCAGGCGAAGCGCTCCTCGATGGCCGCGCGCAGCCGCTCCTCCACCTGGATGTCCGTGCTGGTGACGAGCGTGCCGTCGGGCTTGTGCTTCACGCTGAAGCCGGCCGCGAGCGCGCCCTGGATGATCTCGCGCGCCTCGTCGGCGAGCGCGATGGCCGCTTCGTAGAGGTGCTCGATCTCGTCGGCCGCGAGCTCGGTGCGGGGGTCGATCATCGCGCCATTGTACTGCGCGGCGCCCGCGGCAGGCAGGCGATCGTCCGCAACAATCGGATACAAAACCGCGAGCCGCCGAAATTCCGGTGAAACCTCCGGCCGCCAGATTGGCGCCCTCGGGACGGCCAGCCGATGGACCTCTTGCTCAACCTCGCCAATCTCCTCTACCTGGGTGCGTACTTCGTGCGCGATGTCCTGTGGCTCAGACTGCTCTCGCTCGTTGGCGCGGCTGTCTCGTGCCGTACTTCTACGCGCAGCCGCAGCCTTTCATGCAGGTGGTGTACTGGAACCTCGTGTTCGCGGGGCTCAATGTCTATCTGGATCGGGCGACTCGCGCTCGAGCGGGCGCCGTGGGCAAGGCGCCGGTTCGCCCGGCCGGGCGAGGCGGTCACGCCGGAAGGCGCGAGTGCCGGGCGGAGGTGAGCAGGGACCGGCCCGGGAAGCGGATCACTTGCGGACCCACCGGTCACCGGTCTTTTCATAGACGCGCTTCACCGCCGCCCAGGCGATGCGGTGCGCGATCTCCTCGCGTCGCGCTTCGTCGGCGTGCTGCTGCCAGGCGTGGTTGAAGGCGGCGAGGTAGATTTCCTGCGCGTGTCCCGGCAGGTGCGCGCGCACGCGGGGCGGCAGATCGGCGATGTCGTCGTAGGGAGCCATGTCGGTCCGGTCGTGCCCGGCCTCCGCTATTCCACGAGCACCTCGACGCGCTGGGCCATGTTGTTGCCCATCCCCTGGCGGGTCCAGTATTGCGCGGTCGGCTGTACGTTTCCCTCGCTGTCCGTCGCGCGCACGCAGAGCGCATGCCGGCCGGGCGTCGCGTTCCATTCGCAGGTCCAGCCGCGCCAGGCGTGCGGCGAGAAGGGCTCGTCGAGCGCGCACGGCGACCAGGTGTCGCCGCCGTCGGTGCTGAGCTCCACGCGCGCCACGGCCGCGCGACCCGCCCATGCGCGCCCCGCGAGCGTGACCGCCCCCGCCGCGACCAGCCGCACGCGCGTGCGGAAGTCCGGGATGCCGGGCGGGATCATGAGGGCGCGAACGCGCATCAGGGTCACCGGGTCGCCGGGGTCGTCCGCGGACCGGGAGTAGCGGTACGTGCCCGTCATCTGGTAGCCGCGAAACGGCTCGACGACCGCGTCGATGCGGTCGAGCCACTTCACGCTCGTCATGCCGTACCAGCCCGGCACGAGCAGTCGCAGCGGGAAGCCGTGCTGCGGCTCGAGCGGGCGGCCGTTCATGGCGTAGGCGAGGAGCACCTCCTCGCGCCGGGCCTCGGCGACGCTCAGGCTGCGCTGATAGTGCTGCACCTCGTCGCCCTGCACGCCGCGATCGAGGCCGGTGAAGAGGATTTCCACCGCCTCGTTCCGCAACCCGGCCTCGTCCAGCAGCCCGCGCAGCGGGGTGCCCGTCCACTCCGCCGTGCTCACCGCCTCGACGAGCCACGGCTGGCTGACCGGCCTCGGTTCGAGCAGCGCGCGCCCGTTGCCCGCGCACTCCATGGTGACGGGCACGGTGACGACGGGGCGTTTTTTCAGTTCGTCGAGCGTCAGCGCGAGAGGCAGGCGCACCGCTCCGCCGATCCGCAGGCGCCACGACCGCACGTCGATGTGCGGGATATCGAAATGGACGAGCAGGTAATGCATCCCGCTCGGTGTGACCGGATACCGCAGCCCCTCGAGCGGCATGCCGCGGTTGCGATTGGCAAGCTGCACCTCCTCGCGATGGAACCGGTCGTCCGTCGTCAGGCCGTCCTCACCTCCCGGTCGCGGGAAACGTCCCGCCGATCGCCGTGCATCCATGGCACCACCTCCACTTGGTAAGCGGGCAGTGACCGGTGTCGCGTGGCGGGCTCGGCGGAGTCAGTGACGCGCGCTTGCGCGCACGTCGACCGGGCACTCGTCACGTTGCACGGTCGACGGTCACCGCCGGTCCCGTCACCCGCGCGGGTTTGTCCTGCGGGAGCAGCCACCCGGCGACCACGACGACGATCGCGAGCGACGCGAGCAGGACGAAGTACCAGTAGAACTCGCCGGTCGCCGCGTGGATGCCGGCCACGATGGGTACGCCGAGCGCGCTCACGCCGAGCGCCAGCACGAACTTGGCGCCGAACGCGGTGCCGCGCCACTTCGCGGGCGAGTAGTGCGAGAGCAGCGAGTTCTCGACCGGGATGGTGACCGTGCCGAGGAGGGCGGTCGCCATGAGTGCGAAGTAGAGGGGCAGGCCGCTCACGTAGGCGGCCAGCGCGAGCAGCGGGACCTGGAGCGCGTAGGTGAGGATGTAGACGTTGCGCATGGAGTGGCGGTCCGCCAGATGGCCGCCGAGGAGCTGCAGCCCCATCGCGAGGAAGTACACGATCGAGACCATCACGCCCGCGCCCGCCGCCGTGCCGCCGGTCAGATCCGGCAGGCGCTCGGCGAGCACCTTCGGGAAGGCGGTCGACATCGACTGGTACACGAGGCCCGTGCAGAGCATCGTCACCGACAGCACCACGAAGGCGCGCACCATCGCGCCGCGATGCGGCGGCGCCGTCTTGGGCTTCGCCTCCGGATGGCGGTCGTGCACGAGTCCGGAGCGGATGAAGAAGAGGAGCGCGAGACCCGTCGCGATCGAGACGACGCCCGGCACGATGAACGCCGCGCGCCAGTGGATCGCGTCGGTGAGCACGCCGGCGATGAGCGCGGCGCTCGCGAGGCCGAGGCTGCCGAACACCCCGTTGAAGCCGAGCGCCTTTCCCCGGTTCTCGGCGTTGCGCACGAGCCAGCTCATGCCCACCGGGTGGTAGATCGCGGCGAAGAGGCCGATGAGAGTGAGGCCGACGAGGAGCCCGGAAGCAGTGGACATGAAGCCGGTCAATACTGCCGCGGCGCCCATGCCGACGAAGAAGGTCACCATCATGCCCTGCGTGCTCCAGCGGTCGCCGAGCCAGCCGGCCGGCAGCGCCGCCGCGCCGAAGAGCAGGTTCCCCGGCAGCATGAGCATGAGCAGCTCGCCGTAGGACATGCGGAGCTCCGCCTCGAGCGCGATCACGACGGTCGGATAGAGCAGCATCATGATGTGGGCGTAGCTGTGGCCCACGTTCGAGAAGCCCTGCGCGAGACGGGCGCTGCGTGTCATGGCGTCGATCTGCTTGTGCGGGGAAGCGGCGCCTCCCCATAATGCGGCGATTGTACCAGCATGCGTGAAGCGCCCATTCCCGCCCGTGTCCGAGAGGACCAGCCCCGTGCGTGTCCTGCTTTTCGCCTGTTGAAAACGCGCCCGGCCACGCCCGCCGCATGCTGCTGATACGCATCCTCGGAATCGTCTTCCCGGTCTTCGCGATCGTGGCCGCCGGTTACGTCTACGGGCGCCTCAAGCGCCCGGACCTCACGACCGTGAACCAGCTCAACATGGACGTGCTGCTGCCCGCCCTCCTGTTCAGCGTCCTGTCGTCCGAGAGCTTCGACGTCGCGGCCTACGGCGGGCTCGCGCTCGGCGCGACGCTCGTGATCCTGGGCTCCGGCCTGCTCGCGCTCCCCGTCGCGCGGCTCGCCGGCGTCCAGGCGAAGACGCTCGTGCCGCCGATGATGTTCAACAACTCCGGCAACATGGGGCTGCCGCTCGCGGTGTTCGCCTTCGGGCCGCAGGCGCTGCCGGCCGCGGTCATGCTGCTGATCGTCGAGAACGGCCTGCACTTCACCCTCGGGACCTGGCTCATGGACCACCGCGCCCACTGGCTCGACGTGCTGAAGCAGCCGATCGTGGTCGCCACCATCGCCGGCCTGCTGTTCAGCATCTCCGGTTTCGCCTTGCCGGAACCGGTCGAGATCACGATCGACATGATCGGGCAGGCGTCCATTCCGCTGCTGCTCTTCGCGCTCGGCACCCGCATGATCGACATCGATCTGCGCCAGTGGCGCCTCGGCCTCCTCGGGGCGGTGCTGTGTCCGGTCACGGGACTGCTCGTCGTGCTCGCCGTGCGCCCGTTCCTCGACCTGACGCCCCTGCAGGACAGCCTGCTCCTCCTCTTCGGCGCGCTGCCGCCCGCCGTGCTCAACTACCTCGTCGCGGAACGCTATCGCCAGGAGCCCGGAAAGGTCGCCTCGATCGTGCTGATCGGCAACCTCGCCGCCTTCGTCAGCATCCCGCTGGTTCTGCCGTTCGCCCTGCAAGGACAGTGATAAGCGCAACGGGATGAGTGATCAGTCGATGAGCGCGAAGCGCGCACCCGGACTCGTCACCGGTCACTTGTCGCCGGGTTTTTCCATGCCTCGCCACACGGCGACGCGGTTGCGGCCGGCGCCTTTGGCGGTGTAGAGCGCGCGGTCCGCGCGAGCGATCGCCTCCTCGACGCTCGGGCTTCCGTCGAGCGGTGCGAGCCCGCCGGAGACCGTGATGCCGACCGCCTGGTCGTCCACGTGGAGGCGCTCGCGCGCGATTTCGACGCGCAGTCGCTCGGCGATCGCTCCGCCCCGGGCGAGATCGGTGTCCGGCAGACAGACGAGGAACTCCTCGCCGCCGTAGCGGTATGCGCGATCGTACGTGCGCATGCGCCGAAGGATGCGATCGGCGGCCAGGACCAGCAGGCGGTCGCCGATCAGGTGACCGTGCCGGTCGTTCAACCCCTTGAAGTCGTCGATGTCGAAGAGCGCGATCGAGCAGGGGCGGCCCTCGCGCTTCGCGCGCTGCCGTTCGTCGTTGAGCTCCGCCATCATCATGGCGCGGTTGCGCAGGCCCGTCAGCGGATCGACGAGGCAGACCTCGACCCAGAGATCGCGCTCGAGCTGCTGCACGGACTGGTCGAAACGACGGATGCTCTCGTGGAAGAGCCGGTAGGCGGCGAGCGGCAGCACGCGGCCGCTGCGGCGCGCCTCCCACATCGACTGCGCCGCCTGGTGCACCGACCGATGCCGCGGGGCGATCGCGGCGAGCAGCGCGTTTCCCTTCAGCTCGCTGTGCGCGCACGCGTCCGCGTACCAGCGGCCGAAGTCGCACTCGTGCTCGCCCGGCGGCGGCGCCGGATCGCCGTGCAGCAGGAGGTTGTGGGCCTCGAGCGCCCAGGAGCGGTGCGCGTCGGCGACGCGGCGCAGCGAGTCGATGAGCTCGATCGCTTGCGCGAGAAACTGGTGCGGCAGGACGCGCTCCTTCAAATGAGGAGTCCCTCGTTCGTCGTCGGCACGGGAAAGGCGCCCCGAGACGAGGCGCCGGAGCGTACGTCGGAGCCGATATCGTAAAGCCGAACCGGCATGCCTGGCACCGGCGTGCATCGTCGTGGTTATTGACGCGCGCCGGAGAAGCGCATGGCGGTCGCAGGGCGACACACCTACAATGCCGGTGCATCTATCCGGGGAGGACGGTAGACGCCATGCTGGGTGTGCTGCTCCAGATGTTCGCCTTGATCGGCGTCGGCCTGCTCTGGTCGTGGTGGCAGCCCGGGCGCCTGGAGACCGAGGCGTCGCGCAAAGTCCTCGTCGGCTCCGTTTATTATCTCTTCCTGCCCGCGCTCGTGCTGGTGGTGCTGTGGCGTGCCCCGCTCGGCGTCGACACCGTCAAGATCGTCCTCGCGGCGGCCGGCGGGGTGCTGGGCGCGCTCGCCGTGAGCTTCCTCGCGTGCCGCGTATGCCGCGCCGACCCGCGGACGGCGGGCGCCATGATCCTCGCCGCGTCCTGGCCGAATGCCACCTACCTGGGCCTCCCGGTGCTCGAGAACACGCTGGGCGCATGGGCGCGCACGGTGGCGATCCAGTACGACCTCTTCGCCTGCACGCCGCTCCTCCTCTCCGTCGGCATCCTGATCGCGAGCGCCCACGGCGCCGGCGGGCGACGCGAGAATCCGCTGAAGGTCCTGTTCACCGTGCCTCCGTTCTGGGCCGCCCTGGCGGCGCTCGCGTTCAACCTCGGGGGCGTCCCGGTGCCGGAATGGATCGACGGCTTTCTGCGTCTCATGGGAGCGGCGGTCGTGCCGCTCATGCTCGTGTCCGTGGGGATGGCGCTCCGGCAGGGCTTCGGACAGCTCAGGCACCTGCCGCTCGTGATCCCGGTCGCGGTCATCCAGCTTTTCGTGATGCCGCTCATCGTCTTCGGCGCGGCGACCGCGCTCGGGCTGGCCGGGGAAATGCGCATCGCCGTCGTGCTCGAGGCGGCCATGCCGAGCATGGTGCTCGGCATCGTGCTCGCCGACCGCTACGGCCTGAACGCCGGGGTCTACGCCGCCGCCCTCACGACGACGACGCTGCTCAGTCTGTTCACGCTGCCGCTGTGGTTCGACTGGGCGGGCGGGCCGGGTTGACGGGGATCAAGAAACGCGAACGGAAGGCCGCTTAGTATGACGGCCATTTCCCAATATCGGAGACAACGACAATGACGAGAAACATGGGCACCGCGGATCGGGTGCTTCGGGGCATAGTGGGCCTGGTGCTGATCTCGCTGGTCTTCATCGGTCCGAAGACCGCATGGGGCTGGATCGGTCTCGTTCCCCTCGTGACCGCCCTCATCGGGTGGTGCCCCATGTACCTCCCGCTCGGCATCAGGACCTGCAAGTAACGCCCCGGTCCGCTCCCGACGGCGCGCCGGCGGGAGCGGCGGAACCGGCGGCGTATAATTCCGGGCTCCTCCATGGCAAGGAGCGCCGCCATGCTCTCACTGCATCGAGAGATCCCCGTTCTGTCGCTGCCCGACGCCCGCGGCCGCGCGGTGTCGACGTGGAGCTACAAGCAGTACCGCCCGCTCGTCCTCGTCTTCGCCGGGAGCCGCGCCGCGCTGCTCGACGAATTCGCGCGGGAGTACGACGCCTACCGCGCCACCAACGCCGAAGTGCTCGCCGTGGTCCCGAAGTCCCTTGATGCGCGTCTGCCTTTTCCGGTCCTGATCGACGCGGACGGCTCGGCCACGCGCCGGTACGTCGAGCGCGTGCCGACCGTGCTCGTGCTCGACGCCTTCGGCGTGCTCGAGGGCCGGTTCGACCAGGAGCGTCCCGATCACGCCCGCATGCGCAACCTGATCGGCGAGCTCGAGCTGCGCTGCCCGGAGTGCGGCGTGCCCGAGTGGCCCGCCGAGGACTAGCGCTGGCGTGAGGCGCGCACCCGGTCGATCGCGGTGAGCAGGCCGGGCAGGATCGACATGTGCGGGCGCCGGCGCGCGACGAACTCGACGGCCTGCCCGAAGCCCATGCCCTGCGCGACGCACAGGTGCGCGACCACCACCGAGGTGGAGCGGCCGACGCCGGCGTTGCAGTAGACGAGCACCCGCTCCGCGGGACCCTGCGCCTCGATCCAGTCGACCGCCTCCGCGAGGAGCGGGGCGGGGATGGGGCGAAAGTCGATGATCGGGACCTTGTGGAAGCGCAGCCCCGCGGGCGGTGCGTCGAGCTCCGCGGCGACGCACAGCAGGGCCGTCACGGCCGCCGGCGGGCCGGCGGCGTCCGCCGCGTTCCCGAGCGCGAGGCGATCGGTCACGAAGTCCATCGGTCATGCCGTCCTTTGCCCGGATGCGTGCGCATCGCACGCCTGACCGCGCTTGCGCGACGGGGGAGCCGCGTCGGCGATTGTGCGACCCCGGTTCGCGACACGCCACCGCGCGGCATCCGGGGACATTCCGTTGCGGAAGATCGCGGACACGCGGCAAGCGGG
Source organism: Sulfurifustis variabilis (assembly GCF_002355415.1). Classification (GTDB taxonomy): domain Bacteria; phylum Pseudomonadota; class Gammaproteobacteria; order Acidiferrobacterales; family Sulfurifustaceae; genus Sulfurifustis; species Sulfurifustis variabilis. The sequence goes on from NZ_AP014936.1 coordinate 313,554, forward strand.
AACTCTGGCATTCGCGCCTGACAAAAAGAAACGACGCGACGAATTCGAGCCAACCTGCACGGAGGTGGTGGCCATGCCGAGGAGAACCGAGGAGCCCTTTACGCGGGCGGGCCGACCGGGGCCCGTTCCGGCGCAGACGCCCGGCGAAGCCGCCATGCGAGAGCCGGCGGGCGCGCCCGCCCGTCGGGGTACAGAGCCGGAGGCGGTGCGGCGGCCCGCCCGCCGGCACGCGGTGTCCGCCGCGGTCAACATCGGCGCCGTGGAGCGCGCGGTGTCGGTCGCCGGCGGCGCCCTGCTCGCGCTGTCCGGACTGTCGCGGCGCTCCTGGGCGCGGACTCCCCTCGTCGGTGTCGGCGCGATACTCGTCTACCGCGGCGCCCGCGGTCATTCGTATCTCTACGAACGCATCGGCATCGACCGGGCGAACGCCCCGATCGAGATCGAGCAGGCCGTGACGATCAACCGCAAGCCGGAAGAGGTGTACGCGTTCTGGCGGCAGCTCGAGAACCTGCCGCGGTTCATGCGGCACCTGCGGTCCGTGAAGCAGGAGAGCCCGACGCGCTCGCACTGGACCGCCCAGACCGCGCTGACCGGAAGAACGCTCGAATGGGATTCGGAGATCACGGAGGACAAGCCCAACGAGCTCATCCGCTGGCGCTCCGTCCCCGACGGCAGCATCCAGCACAGCGGGGAGGTGCGCTTCAGGGCCGCCCCCGGCGCCCGCGGCACGGAGGTGCACGTGCGCATGGAGTACCGGCCGATCGTGGGCGTCGCGGTCGGCGCCGCGATGTACCCCTTTACCCGCCAGACGCTCAAGGAAGAGATGCGGCGGCTGAAGCACGTGATGGAGGCGGGCGAAATCCCGACCACCGAGGGACAGCCTGCCGGCCGCGGCCGGTAGGCGCGAACAGCGAAGGAGACGCGCGATGAAAGCCGTATGCTGGTATGCGCCGGAGGACGTGCGCGTGGAAAGCGTCCCCGATCCCACGATCCTCAACCCGCACGACGCGATCGTCGAGGTGAGCAGCACCGCGATCTGCGGATCGGACCTGCACCTGTACAACGGCTACATCCCGACGATGAAGAAGGGCGACATCATCGGGCACGAGTTCATGGGGAAGGTGGTCGAGGTCGGTCCGGAGGTGAAGACGATCGCGCGCGGGGACCGGGTGGTGGTGCCGTTCACGATTTCCTGCGGCCGCTGCTATTACTGCGAGCACGGCCAGGCCTCGCTCTGCGACAACTCGAACCCGAACGCCTGGATGACGGAGAAGCTCTACGGCTACGCGGGCGGCGGCCTCTACGGCTACTCGCACATGCTCGGCGGCTACGCCGGCGGCCAGGCGCAATACGTGCGCGTGCCCTTCGCCGACTCCGGGCCGCTCAAGGTTCCGGAGACGATCGGCGACGACAAGCTGCTGTTTCTTTCCGACATCTTTCCGACCGGCTACCAGGCGGCGGAGAACTGCGACATCGAACCCGGCGACGTGGTCGCCGTCTGGGGCTGCGGACCGGTCGGGCAGTTCGCGATCCAGAGCGCGCTGCTGCTCGGGGCCGAGCGCGTCATCGCGATCGACCGCGTGCCGGAGCGGCTCGACATGGTGCGCGAGCACACCGACGGGCGGGCCGACATCGTCGATTACGCGAGCGCGTCGGTGCTGGAGGAGGTGAGGGAGCTCACCGGCGGCCGCGGACCGGACGCCTGCATCGACGCCGTCGGGATGGAGGCGCACGGATTCGGCATGACCGGCTGGTACGACGCGATCAAGCAATCGATCCGGCTCCAGACCGACCGTCCGACCGCGCTGCGCGAGGCGATCCTGAGCTGCCGCAAGGGCGGCACGGTGTCGATTCCCGGCGTGTACGGCGGGATCATCGACAAGATGCCGCTGGGCGCCGCCTTCGGCAAGGGGCTCACGTTCAAGATGGGCCAGACGCACGTCCCGACGCTCACGCCGAAGCTGCTCAAGCACGTCGAGGACGGAGACGTCGACCCGTCGTTCGTGATCACCCATCGCATGCGCCTCAACGACGCCCCGGACGCGTACCGGATGTTCCGCGACAAGCACGAGGGCTGCGTCAAGGTCGTGCTCAGCCCGCACTAGCGGGCGGCCGTCCGATCCGGAGTCCGCCTGGGGATTCAACGGGCGAGGGGCACGGTTCCCTTCCAGTGATAGGGCACTACGGCATCGCCCTTCGATCCCGGCAACCTCACCTGGCTGCGGAGCTCGATCGGGAGCGAACGGGCGCTGCGCAGCTGCTGCGCGACGGACCCGAGGCGCGCGTAGTCGACCGCCACGGCGAGCAGCAGCGTGTCGCTGTTCCGCGCGCCGACCGAGAGCGGCCGGGCGCTCTCGCCGCGGATCAGCGAGGCATCGGCGAGCTTCAGTTCGTAGCGGATTCCCTCGTTGAGGCGCACCGGGAAGGCGTTCGCGTTGCTGACCTTGAGGCCGAGCGCCAGCTCGGCGCCGCTCAGGGTGATACGGTTCACGCGCAGGCTCTGCACCGACACGTCGGGCAGCTTCGGCAGGCTGAAGCTCCCGGCCTTGGCGTAGGGAAGGGCGATTAACCCGAAATCGGCCTCTCCGCTGATCCGGTAGCGAAGTTCCTGGCTGCTCCGAAGGGCCGCCAGGCTGCCGAGCACGTCCTCGTAACGGAGCGTGAACGGCAGCGTGACCCGCGACGTCCCGTTGGCGCCGATCCTCAGCGTGTTGCTCTGGTTGCCGTCGAAGAGCGGCTTGTCCTGGATCGCGAGCCGGTAGCTCAGCCCCCGCAGCGAAAGGCCGACGGGGTTGGGGTTCCGGATGTCGAGATCGAAGGCGAGCTGGGCGCCGGCCAGCGACATGTCGACGATCCGCACGCCGCCCATGCTCACCTCGGGCCTCCCGATCTGCTTTTCGAGCGTGGCGCACGACGCGATCAGCATCGCGGCGGGCAGTCCGAGCAGGATCCGACGTACTGGGGTCCACCGGGTCATCGCAGATTTCCGCAGAGAGGGGCTCGGTTCGTTCGCGAAGGGTCGTCTCAAGTCTAGCGAGGCGAGCCGGGCTCGCAAGGTGGCTACCTGTTTCGCGGTCGACCGCCCGTGGGCGAGTAGTGAGCCTTACAGCCGGAGGAGGACATTCAAGAGATACGACATCGATGGTTGAAGAACGAGGCACGAATTCGAGCTGCCGTCGAGATCGCGGGAAGACATCCGAGCTCGAGAAAAAAGCCGAAGGCAATCTGAATGCGGGAAGCGGAGTCGCCGGAATGAGCTGCTTCAAACCGCCGGTATCTCCATCTCCCCCTCACTCACCAGTACCGAGGCGCCGCCGACGCGGATCGCCGCGACCCTGCCGCCCTCGCGCACGGCCTCGATCTCGATCAGGCTCGGACGGCCCATTTCATGGCCCTGCGTGACGCGCCAGCGGCGGGTGCCGTCGCCGGTCTCTCGCGCGGCGAGGTAACCCGCGAGGCTCGCCGCCGCGCTGCCGGTGGCGGGATCCTCGTGCGGCGCGATCGCCGGCGCGTACATGCGGGCGTGTACGTCGGAGCCGGGAATGCCGGTCTCGAAGGTGACGAGATACACGCCGCGGCTCCAGTAGTTGCCGAGGACTTCCTGGTAGCGGTCGGCGTGCAGGCGCGCGCGGGCGATGGCGTCGCGCGAGGCGACGGGAACGATGAGCCACGGCAGGCCGCAGGAGACGGCCTGCGGGGCGCGTTCGCCCCCGAGGATGTCGCTCTCCTTCAGACCGAGCGCGGACGCGAGGTCCGCCGCCGGGGGCGGCGGCGGGCCGAGCTCCGGCGGCTGCGCGGTCGAGAGCTGCGTGAAGACGGGCCGGCCGTCCCGCACGCGGATCGTGACCGGGACGGGGCCGACGTTCTCCTCGAGCACGATACGCACCTCGGGGGCCTTCAGCGGAATGCGTCCGAGCGCGGCGAGCACGTACGACGTGCCGACGGTGGGATGCCCGGCGAACGGAAGCTCCACCTTCGGGGTGTAGATCCGGAGACGGGCCGCGTGCGCCGGGTCCTTCGGCGGAAAGACGAACGTCGTTTCCGAGATGTTGAACTCGCGCGCGACGAGCTGCATCTGCACGTCGGTGAGCCCCTCGGCGTCCGGGAACACGGCGAGCGGATTGCCGCCGAAGATGCGGTCGGTGAAGACGTCGACGGTCAAGAATCGGTAGCGCATGGCGTCCCCTGGTGTCCTGAGTCGTCAGTCATCGAGGAATCTCACTCCCCTCTCCCCTTGCGGGAGAGGGGTGATCGGGCCCTTTGAAACCTCCCCTCTCTCTCCTGTCCTTTCGCCCGCGAGGGGAGGAAGAAACCCAAGGTTGCGTCCAACGGTGTATTTAACGAATTAGTGACTCTCGACACTAGAGCCCCAGCGATTTGATCAGCACCGCGACGCCGATGCCGGCGAAGAGCGCGAGCGGGAGGCTCTTCGTGAGCCGGAGCAGGCCGAGCGCGGCGATCACGGCCAGCACCTTGATGCCGATGTCGCCCGCCTCCGCGATCCCGCCGCCGCCGTAGACGATCGAGCGCGAGACGATGCCGGCCGCGATGGCGAGCGAAACGTAGGTGAGGAAATGAAAGTACTCCTGTCCGAGCCGGCGCAGATGTTTCCAGACGAAGGGCGCCACGCGCAGCAGGTACGTGCCGGCCCCGGCCCCGAGTACGACGAGCGTCCAGTCGAGCGCGGTCATCGCTCGAACGCCGTGATGGCGGCGCCGACGGTGAGCGCCGTGACGAAGATGCCCCAGCCGGGCAGCACGTACTCGACCGGCGGCGTGAGCAGCAGTCCGCCGACGACCGCGCCGCCCTCGTTCCGCCCCTTGGCCTCGCCCGCGAGCAGCAGCGCGAAGTACACCGGCAGGAAGAGCGTCGCGCCGAAGGCGAGCACCGGCGGCAGCTCCTTGCCGAAGGCGAGGCCGAGCGCCGTCCCGAGCAGGGCGGCCGGCAGCGTCGCGGCGGCGATGCCGCGGAAGTAGGCGTGCAGGTCGACCGGCGGCTGGCGCCGCGAGCGGAAGAAGGTGAGCAGGTACGACGTCGCGATCACGAACTGCGCCGAGAGGAGCAGGCGCGTGCGGCGCACACGGCCGAAGAGATGCGAGAGCGTGAGGCTCATCAGGAGGAAGCGCAGGTTCACGAGGATCCCGGCGACGATCATCTGCACGATGGCCGACGGGCCCTGCCCGGCGAGGTCGATCATCGCGAACTGCGCCGGCGCGGCGAACACGGCCGCGGTGAGGGCGAGCGCGCCCCATGCCGGAACGTCCGCGACCCCGGCCGCGATGCCGAAGCCCGCGAAGATCGCGACGAAGGTGGGGACGACCGAGAGGCTCGCGCGCAGCCCGGCGCGCCAGGCGTCGGGTGCGCGTGCCCGGCGCGGCGTCACAGGGCGCCCGCGATCGCCGCGCCGAGCTCCGCGGTCGTCGCGCGCCCGCCCATGTCGGGCGTGTGCAGGCGCCTGTCGCCGAGCGCGGATTCGACCGCCTGCTCGATCGCCCGCGCGGCGTCGCCGTGGCCGAGGTGCTCGAGCATCATGGCGCCCGAGAGGATCTGGGCGATCGGGTTGGCGACGCCCTTGCCCGCGATGTCCGGCGCGGAGCCGTGCACCGGCTCGAACATGCTGGGGTGCTTCCGCTCCGGGTTGATGTTCGCCGACGGCGCGATGCCGATGGTGCCCGCGACGGCGGCGCCGAGGTCCGACAGGATGTCGCCGAACAGGTTGCTGCCGACCACGACGTCGAAGCGGCCCGGGCGCAGCACGAAGTGCGCCGTCAGGATGTCGATGTGGAACTGGTCGGTGCTCACGTCCGGATACTCGGCGGCGATGGCGGCGAAGCGCTCGTCCCAGTACGGCATGGTGTGGATGATGCCGTTCGACTTGGTCGCCGAGGTGACGCGCCGCCTGCGCGTGCGCGCGAGATCGAAGGCGTGGCGGAGGATGCGGTCGACGCCGCGCCGGGTGAACACGCTCTCCTGCACCGCGAGCTCGCCCTCGCTGCCCTGGTACAGGCGCCCGCCGATCTCCGAGTACTCGCCCTCGACGTTCTCCCGGATGACGACGAGATCGAGCCCGGCCGGGTCCCGCAGCGGCGAGTCGAGGCCCGGGTAGAGCCGGATCGGACGCACGCACGCGTACTGCTCGAAGCGGCGGCGGATCGGGATGAGCAGGCCCCAGAGCGAAACGTGATCGGGCACGCCCGGGTAGCCGACCGCGCCGAGGAAGATCGCATCGAATTCGCGCAGCCGGTCGAGGCCGTCGGCGGGCATCATGCGGCCCGTCTTCCGGTAGGTCTCGCAGCTCCAGTCGAAGTGCTCGTAGGCGAGACCGAGGCCGAAGCGCCGCGCGGCGGCGTCCAGCACCCTCAGCCCCTCGGGCACGACCTCCTTGCCGATCCCGTCGCCCGGGATGACCGCGATGCGATGCGTCTTCATGACGTCCCTCGTGCGCGCCGGGTTCCGGGTTTGCCGCGCGGGCGCCGTCGCGCGGTCCGTCGTTGCCATGCCAGGGCGAGGGGGCCGACGGCCGCTCCGAGCGCGAGGCTCACGAACGCCATCCCCCAGGCCGCCGTGCGTTCGGCACCGCCGAAGAGGTCGAGCATGATACCGAAGGCGAGCGGGGCCGCGAATCCGGCTCCGAAGCCGAGCAGCGAGTGCACGGCCATCGTCGCGCCGCGTCGCCCCGGCGCCGCCACGGCGATGAGGCCCGCGGTGAGCGCGGCCGATTCGCCCATTACCAGCAGGAAGTACGCGACCATCAGCAGGAACACGACGAGCCACGGAAGCGGCGCGGTGAAGCCGATCACGGCGCCCATGGCGGCCGACGCCCACATCACGCGCGCGATGGTGCGCCGGCGGCCGTAGGTTGCGGCGAACTCGTTTCCGAAGATGCTCGCGAGCGGGCCGAGCAGGTTGATCGCCGCGGCCGCCGCGGCGGCGGACAGGAACGGCCGGCCGGTCGCCGCGTGCAGGCTGGCGCTGAAGGCGAGGAACGCCACCATCCACGAGCGCAGGCCGAAGAGCTCCCAGCAGTGCGCCGCGTAGGCGAGGATGTAGCTGCGCGCCGAGCGGTTGGCGAGCACGCCGCGGATGTCGAGCAGCGGGCCGTGGCCGCCGGGCGCGGGCTCCGGCCGGCGCGCGTCGGTGCCCAGCAGCACGAGGACGCCGGCGACGAGCGGCCCGATCCCGAGCAGCACGAAGGTGTCGCGCCAGCCGAGCGCCTCGGCGATCCAGCCCGCGAGCAGGATGGACAGGCTCGTGCCGATGCCGAAGCTCGACGTGTAGAACGCGATGTAGCGGCTGTGCCGGCGGGTGTCGATCCGATCGGAGAGGATGCGCAGGCCCGGCATGTAGGTGCCCGCGAGCCCCATGCCCGCGATCGCCTGGAAGAGCACCGCCGTCGCCACGCCCTCCGCGAGCCAGCCGAAGCCGGCCGTGCCGGCCGCGGCGAGCAGGGTCGCGAAGAAGTAGATGCGCCGCGCGTCGATGCGGTCGGTGAGGCTCGTGAGCACCGGCACGGCGAGCATGTAGCCGCCGAAGAAGCTGCCCCCGATGAGACCCGCGCTCGAGTTGCTCAGGCCCCACTCCGCGAGGAGCACGGTGAGCAGCGTCGGGTACGCCATCGTCGCCGTCATGCTCAGCACCTCAACGGCGCACAGCAGCGTCGTGGTGCGCAGGGGAGCGATCGAGGGGTTCAAAGTGATCAGTGATAGGTTGATGAGCGCGCGTCGCGCGCACCGGTACTCGATACTTATAACTTGTGACTTATCACTGCCGTCCTAACCGCCGAGGAAGAGGCGACCGACCTCGGGGTGGGTGAGCAGCTCCTCGCCGGGGCCGGCGAGGGCGACGAAGCCGGAGACGAGCACGTAGCCGACGTCGGCGAACTCGAGACCCTTCTTCGCGTTCTGCTCCACCATCACGATCGACTTGCCTTCGTTCCGCTTCAGGTCCGCGAGGATCTCGAACACCATGTCGATGTAGCGGGGCTCGAGGCCGATCGAGGGCTCGTCGACGAGCAGCACCCGCGGGTTCATCACGAGCGCGCGCGAGATCTCGAGCAGCCGCCGCTCGCCGCCCGATAGCACGCGCGCCGGGCTCCGGCGGCGGGCGGCGAGGCGGTCGTACTTGGCGAACACGCGCTCGGCCGCCTCCTTCGCCTGGTCGGGGGAGTCCATGAGGTAGCCGCCCATCCACAGGTTCTCCTCCACCGTCATGTCCGGGAACACGGAGTTGTCCTGGAGGATGTAGGCGATGCCGGCCTGCTTGAGCTTCTGGTTCGGGTGCAGGCGCGTGACGTCGAGGCCGTCGAGGCGGATCGAGCCCGCGCGGATGTTCGTGAAGCCGTAGATCGAGTGCAGCACGGTCGACTTGCCGGCGCCGTTCGGCCCGATCAGGCAGAGCGACTGGCCCGGCGCCACCTGCAGGTCGATCCCGTGCAGGATCTCCATCTTGCCGTAGCCCGCGTGCAGGCCGTCGATCGTGAGCAACGGCCGGTTCTGCGCGAGCGCCGCGATGCGCTCCCGGCCCGGCCCTTCCTTCGCCAGGCGCTCGGCCTCGCGCGCGACGTCGTCGACCGAGAGCACCGGGGCCCCGCCGGCGCCGCGGCCCGGGATCGCCTGGCGCGCGGGCTTCGGGTCGGCGGGCTGCGCCATCAGTGCGCCCCCAGGTACGCATCGATCACGCGCTGGTCGTTGCGGATCTCGTCCGGTTTCCCGAAGGCGAGGAGCTCGCCGTGCGCGAGGCAGTAGATGTACTCGGCGAGGTTCATGATCACGCGCATGTTGTGCTCGATGACGAGGAGCGTCACGCCGAGGTCCGCGTTCACCCGCTGCAGGCGGTCCATGAGGCCGTTGATGAGGGTGGGGTTGATGCCCGCGGTCGGCTCGTCGAGCAGGAGCATCTTCGGCTCGCTCATGAGCGCCATGGCGAACTCGAGGAGCTTCTGCTGCCCGAAGGAGAGGTCCCCGGCGCGCAGGTGGCGCTTCGCGTAGAGGCCGACGAACTCGAGCAGCGCCTCCGCGCGCTCCGTGTCCTCGGGCGGGATCCGGTTGAACATCACCTGCCAGGGCGCGCCCTGCGTCGTGCGCGCGCTGATCTGCATGTTCTGCACGCAGGTCATCAGCCCGTAGATGCGCGTCTGCTGGAAGGTCCGCAGCATGCCGAGACGGGCGATCTCCGGCACGCGCAGCTGCGTGATCTCGTTGCCGTCGAAGCGGATCGACCCGGCGTCGACGGGGTGGTAGCCGACGATGGAGTTGAACAGCGTGGTCTTGCCGGAGCCGTTCGGGCCGATCAGCCCGACGATCTTCCCCGGCGGAACCTGGATGCTGATGTCGTTGTTCGCGACGACGCCGCCGAAGGTCTTGCGCACGCCGGCGACTTCCAGGATCGGCGTCACGCGCCCTCCTTGGCCGCGACGGCGCGCTTCCCGGCCTCCGCCGGCGCCGCTTCCACGCGATGACCGAAGAGCTCGGGCCAGCGCTCGCGCGCCCAGCCCAGGATGCCGAGCGGGAAGAACACCACGATGACCACGATGAGCAGGCCGAGCGCCACCCGCTGCCAGCCGAGCAGGTAGGTCCAGAAGAGCTCCTGCGTGACGTGGAAGATCGCCGCGCCGATGACCGGCCCCCACAGCGTGCCCTTGCCGCCGAGGATGGCCATCAGCACCATCCACACGCCGAACGTCGCACCGGCGAAGGCGACGTCGCGCGGGTCGATGAACCCGATGATATTGCCGACCGCGCCGCCCATGAGCCCGAGGAAGAACGCCGAGGTGCACCAGGCGGCGATCTTGTAGAGCGTCGTACGCAGGCCCATCGCCTCGGCCTTGTCCTCGTCGTCGCGGATCGCGTTGATCGCCAGCCCGAAGCGCCCGGAGTAGAGCCAGCGGAGCACGAGGAACGTGACCACCGCGAGCGCGAACGTGACGTAGTAGAAGAAGCCCTCGCGCGCGCCCGCGATGCCCGGATAGAGCGGGGGCACGAGGCCCGAGCCGGCGCCGATGTAGTCCCAGCCGGCCGCGTACTCGCCCGCGGCGATGCCGAGCCCGAGCGTGCCGATCGCGAAGTAGTGGCCCCGCAAACCGAGGATCCCGGACCCGAGCACGCCGGCGACCGCGACGGCGACCAGGCCGCCGGCGCCCATGCCGAGGAAGAGCGCGACGTAGTAATCGAGCCCCGCGTCGCGCTGGATCACCGCGCAGGCGTACATCCCGATGCCGAAGAACAGGATGTTGCCGAAGGAGTTGTAGCCCATCTGGCCGCCGAGCAGGTCCCACGTGAGCGCGAAGACGATCATGACCCACAGGAACGAGAGCTGGGTGCGGTACTCCGGCGCGAGGAGCGGCGCGACCAGCGCCACGGCCAGGATCAGGCCGTATCCGATCAGCCGGCGGGCGGTCGCGTTCACTTCAGGTATCTCCGTTCCCGCGACAGCCAGAAACGGCGCCACACGAGGATCACCACGAGCAGCGAGAAGATGAAGGCCGCCTGCAGCTCCGCGCCCATGATGAACCCGGCGAAGTTCTCCGCGACGCCGAGGCCGATCCCGGAGAACAGGACCCCGAGGACGTTGCCGAGGCCGGCGAGGATCACGATCATGAACGCGCGCACCGTGTACGGCAGGCCGAGGTAGGGGTGGACGATCCACGTCATGGCGACGAGCGCGCCGGCCGCGCCGCAGATGGCGGCGTTGAGCCCGAACGTCGCGGCGTACACCTGGTCGGTGTTCACGCCCATGATGCGTGCGGCGCGCGCGTTCTGCGCCGTCGCGCGGATCGCCTGCCCCAGGCGCGATTTGCGCAGGAACACGAGCAGCAGGCCGCCGACGACCAGCGCGGCGGCGAACGCCACCAGCTTGATGTGCGGGACGACGACCAGGCCGTCGAGCAGGAACAGGCTGCCGAACCCGGCCTCGGCCGTGCGCACGTCGGCCCCGAAGAGCTCGTTCGCGAGCTGCTGGAGGAGGATCGAGAGACCGAAGGTCGCGAGGATCGAGATGAACAGGTCCTTGTCGACAACGCGGTAGATGATCGAGTGGTAGAGCAGCCACCCGAGCACGAACAGCACCACGGCGGCCACCGGCACGCCGAGGAGGGGGTGGAACCCGGCCTGGTACAGGAAGAAGGCGACGTAGCCGCCGAGCATCACGAACTCGCCCTGGGCGATGTTGATGATGTTCATCACGCCCCAGACGAGCGCCATGCCGTAGGCGGCGAGCGCGAAGATGGCCCCGATCAGGAGGCCGTCGAGCAGGAGCTGCACCGAGAGCACCGGTGCATCGACGAGGATCTGGAAGGCGTCCATAAAGCGGCGCGCCCCGGCATCGCCGGGGCGCTCCTCGCCTCAGGCTAGCGCTTCGCGCTCGCTTCCTGCCGCGGGAAGATCAGCTTGGCCGAGGCCCACCGCTGCGGCGCCACGACCTTGTACTCGCCGCCCTGCACCTGGTAGAGCACCATGGGCTTGGCGATGTTCTTCCCCGTGCTGTCGAACTTGATCGGGCCGTAGAACGTCATCAGGTCGGTCTTGGCGATGGCGTCCCGCACCTTCTTCGTGTCGAACGAGTTGGCGCGCTGGAAGGCGTCGACGTACACCAGCACAGCGGCCGTCGATTCGGCGGCCTGGTAGGGCGGCGCGTAGTTGAACTCCTTCTCGAAGAGCTTCGCGTACTCCTCCGCGGTGCCGAACCACTTGTCCTTGTAGCTGAGCGAGCGGTCCCACTGCGAGGCGCACAGGATGCCCTCCGCCGCGGCGCCCAGGTTCTCCGCGATCTTGGCGGAGTCGCAGTGCGTCGTGGCGACCATCGGCACCTTCACCTGCATGTCCTCCGTCTGGCGCGCGACGAGCGTGGCGCCCTTCGCGTGGCCGGAGACGACGAGCATGTCGGGTTTCAGCGCCTTGACCTTGGTCAGCGTCGCCGACATGTCGTTGAGCTCCGGCGGCAGCTTGTCGTCGACCACGACCTTCATGCCGTGCTTCTTCGCGTCCTCGGTGACGCCCGCGCGGATGTCCAGGCTGAACGGGTCGTTCTCGAAGGCCATCGCGATCCGGACCTGCGACGGCTTCTTGCCCTGCTGCTTGGCCACCTCGGCCATCAGGTTCACCGCCTCGCGCAGGTAGTAGTCGGAGGTGGAGAGGGTGGCGAAGAGGTACTTGTAGCCCTGCGTGAAGAGCTCGCGGGCCGCGCCGTTGCCCTCGACGTGCGGGATCTGGTACTTCTCGGTGACCGGCGCCATCGCCTTGGTGATGCCGGAGCCGTACGCGCCGAGCATGAACTTCACGCCGTCCTGGTTGATCAGCCGCTCGGTGAGCTGCGCGGCGCGTGCCGGGGTGGACTCGTCGTCGTAGTAGATGAGGCTGATCTTGTAGCTCTTGCCGCCGACCTTCACGCCGCCCATCTCGTTGATGCGCTTGACCGCGAGGTCGTAGCCGTCCTTGGTGTTCTTGCCGTTGGTGGAGTACTTGCCGGTGAGCGACACCGCGACGCCCATATATATGGTGTCGCCCTCGACCTTCGCCTGGCTGCCCGTGGCCGTGACCAGCAGGGCCGCGAGGCCGAGCGCCAGGAACAGATGTTTTTTCTTGGACGAGAACATGATGACCCTCCTGTCTTCCGGGTTACCTCGTTCGGCATCCCTGCCTCGGGGTGGTGGTCCCTGTACTGATTTTTATTTAGACCCGGTAAGTCTACCCGAGATTTCCCGTTGGGAGGCAAGCATTAGGGATTGCTGAAGCATCGGTTCCCCTCGCGAGCGAAAGCGCGAGCGGTCGATTTTCACGAAATGAAAATCGGCGCCCCGTGAAATTGCGTGTTCGAGGAATGCTCGGGCGGGTGGTCGAGAAGGAAAGGCAGGCGCCGCAGAGCAGAGGCGAGGTCGTCTCTTTACCTGCGGCGAGTTCTCGGCCGACCGTGCTCGATCAGCCGTTGCCGAGCCGGTCCGCCCATGCCTTGCAGGAGTCGAACCACTTGATGCTCCCGTGCCACGCGCTCGGTATCGGTCGCCCCTCGATGCGCGCGATCAGCTCCCGGGTCTTCTCGCGATCGCCGGCGAGACAGGCGAAGGCCGCGAAGTTATTCATGTTCCACTGGTCGGGATAACGCGCAAGCACGTCGTCGACGCCGACGGACATCCGTTTCCATGCCACGGCGGAATCGGTGAATAAGCGGGTGGTGTATTGGGTCTGCGAGGCGTACCAGTACACGCGCGCGTACATTCCGTTGCTCTCCCTGCCTCTCGTCTTCTCGACTGCAAAATTCGCGAATTTTTCCACTTCCTCGCGGTTGCCGTGCCACTTCGGGACGAGATAATCGATGGCGGCGAAGTAAATCTGGTAGAAATACGGATACCGAAGGACGGCCTCGTCGACGAGCTGGTCGAATCGGTTGCGGTCCCAGTTCTCGGCGCGTGCAATCATGAGCATGAGCTCGTACCACCGCGGGTCGGCGTCTGCGATCGCTCTACGCTGCATCAAATACTCGCGCGACCTCTTCAGGTGGTGAGCGAATGGCGCCCAGGCCTCCGGCTTCACCTCGTGCGCCCATCCCGATCCTCTGTGCATCCAGGCTCGATTGATCAACAGGTAGGCGTAGACGTTATGGGCGGCCGGCGAGGTCGGAGACTGCGCCGTCCATCGCAACGCCTTCGCCTCGATATCATCCCAGTACTTCGGAGCCTTGATGCTCGAGTTCCCGTGAATCCCGGCATAGAAGAGCGTCAGCTTCCAGAGGCCACTGGAAGTCCTGGTTTCCGTGGTCCGATACTCGTCGGCCATGCCGTCCAGCTCGCTGAACTTCTCCGATGCGAAAAGCGCAGCAACGTGCTGCTCGATCGCGCGTCGATCCTCGAGCTCACCGGCACTGGACGGCACTGCCGCAACGGTCAGTAAGACGAATGTAAGCAAGCGCAGCTTTGCCATGCTCTTCTCCCTGTGCTGTACGGCAGGTCCTGAATTAACAATCGTGCGTAGAGCGGTGGACCGCGGTCCCGGCGCTACCTGAAGCGGCCGCCGCTTATCTCTGGAGTGTAGTACCGATAGAGGCGAATTCGACCACGCGAGGATCGAAACGGAGTCCTAAGGGAGTGAGCCGAGGGGCCGAACCAAACCGGCAAACCGAGGTCTCTTTCCGTGCGCCTGAGGTGTCCGGGGAATCAGGGGCAGCTCACGATCTGGAACGAGGCCCTGGAGCGCGGCGGGAGCGGGTCGACCGGGTAGAACACGCCCGAGAGGATGAACATGGGCGTGAGCACGAGAGTCAAGCAGTAGTTGAAGTAGTCGTCCCTGGGTGCCGGACCCGAGAGCTTTGGCGCTCCTATCGGGGCAGCTGGCACTCGAGCTCGTGCAGCCGGCGTTCCAGCTCGCGGATGCGCTCGACGTAGGCGAGGACGAGCGCGAGGCCGGGCGTGCTCAGCTCGAAGTCCGCGCGCAGGCGGCGCGCGGTGCGCGCGAGCTCGATCGAGCGCGCGGTGAACAGCCACTCGGGTCCTTCGGCCCGCGGTTCGAAGGCGCCGAGCTCGACCAGCTCGCGGATCTCGACGGTCGAGAGGCCCGAGCTCTCCGCGAGCTCCGTGAGCGTCACCAGCGTCACCTCGTTCAGGACCAGCCCGCCGCCTTCGTCCGCCATCGCGCCTCCTAGGACCCGTCGAAGTGCCCGCGCGCGGTCGAGGACACAGGGTCAGGTCTTGCCTTTTGCCTCATGCTGCGCGACCAACCGACTGATGCGCGATACCGACAACCCCGTCGCCTTCGCGATGGCGGTCTGGGTATAGCCGCCCTCGAGAAACGCCAGCGCAATGGCGGGGTTCCGCGCATGGCGCTCGAAGTACCAGGATAGCGGACGTGGCGCAGAGCGCCGCTGTGCGCGCGGAACGTCGCGCGCCTCGAGCGACTGCGCGCGTGCCTGCATGCGTCGCACGAACGCCTCGCCGCCAAGATAGATTTGCCCGGAGAGGGCCTCGTCCCAGAGCTTAAGGCCGCGCCCCCGTGCAACGAACTCGGCATAACGTCGCGGGCCGTCCCGGCGGGGCGCACGCGCGGCGACCCGGCGATGCAGCTCCGCGCTGTCGAGCCACGGCGGCGCCGGTGCGCGCCCCGTGTGAGCACGATAACTGCTCCAGACCCAAGCCTCGGGTCGTTTGACGATGCCTGCCCGAACCGGGTTCAGGTCCACGTAACGGCAAACTTCCAGGAAATAACTGTCCTCGTCCACGAGCACCGCCTTGAACCGACCCTGAAACAGATGCCCGACCTTCCTGTGGCGACGGTTGTAGCTCTGGGTGTACACGCCGTTCACGTGCCGCAGCAGGCGCGAGAGATTGGGCTTATGCGTCTGGAGCACGAAGTGATAGTGGTTGCCCATGAGGCAGTACGCATAGGCGATGGCGTCGAAGCGCTCGAGGCCCTGCGCCAGGATGGCGAGGAGCGCCGTCCGGTCCGTGTCGTCCTCAAAGATCGGCTCGCGCCGATCACCCCGGGCGGTGACGTGGTAGAGCGCACCGCCGAACTCCAGGCGAAGGGGGCGGGACATGCGGCAAGGCTAGCCGGGGAGGGAGGCAAAAGGCAAGACCTGACCCCTTAGCAAGGATGGCGAGGAGCGCCGTCCGGTCCGCGTCGTCCTCGAAGATCGGCTCCCGTCGATCACCCCGGGCAGTGACGTGGTAGAGCGCGCCGTCGAACTCCAGGCGAAGGGGGCGGGACATGCGGCAAGGCTAGCCGGGGAGGGAGGCAAAAGGCAAGACCTGACCCCTTAGGCGCGCACGTGCGGCACGCTTGCGGGCGGTCGGCTAATGGGTGACCCCGGTTTTGTTCGTGCCGTTCTTCGCTCCGGCGCGTTTCAGTAGGTCTATCATTTCCTGGTTCTTCTTTGCTTTGGCCCAAGAAAGCGCTGTATTACCATCAGGTAAGCGAGCGTTTACGTCGGCACCACTTTCGATGAGGATGCGAGCGATTTTCAGGTGCCCCTTACGGGCGGCTTCAGCCAGGGCCGTCCACCCGCTATCTGCCTTGGCATTCGGATCGGCGCCTGCTTCCAGTAGAACTTGAACAGTGTCCGGATAGCCTCCCCAAGCGGCAATAATTAACGGTGTATTTCGTCCGGGCCGTTCGTTAACGCTGGCGCCATTCTCAATTAATAGTTTAACGATCGCGGTATGGCCGTAACTCGCCGCATGAAAGAGAGCTGTGTAGCCTTCGCCAGTAACCTTTTCCTTCGCGTTAACATTGGCTCCTTTTTCCAGTAGTTCCTTGACTTTGTCGATCTTCCCCTTCCTGGCAGCAACAATAAGCTGGTCATGAATGTCGCGCTCAGGTGCGCATGCATTTGTCATTAATAGAGCAAACGCGAACAACGATGCGCACACGGCAAGCGACCGATATCTCCTTGGCGCCGGTTCATTCATTTCTTGCATTCTGTGCAAGCCTCCTCCTGAGCTTGAGCATATGCACCACCTCCGCCGTGAAGCACGCCCTCGAAATACGCTTCGGCAAGCAACAGACAGCGCCAGTCGCCCACTGGGCAACTTTGCCGCGCATTCCACTGGAACTGGAAGTCGCACCAAGTCTTATTAGTGCCGCACGTACCATAGCAGTCGTCATGCTTCTGGCAGGCATCGCGAAAACCAAATTCGGGAAACTTGAATCCTGATCCACAAATGCTTCCTGCTGATCCTGGTAGACCATAAGGAATGCTTGGGCGTCCGACCGACCCTTCCGGCTCCCAGTCGCCTGTAATATCTAGCCCGAGAGGGTCAATCCATCTCAACGGATTGGCCTTCACATAGAGGTACGTGTTAAGTCCACCCGTTAACCCAACCGGATCACTCGTGACATACCGCCCCGTCTTCGGATCGTAATACCGATTCCAGTTGTAATGCAGCCCCGTCTCCTGATCGTAATACTGCCCCGGGAACCGCAAGTTGTTGTCGACCACCCCGATCGCTGTCGCCGCCCCGAACGGCTCCCCGGCCTGCGCCCAGATGGTGTTCCCCGCCGCGTCGGTCATCGCTCGTACCGTGCCGAAGTGGTCGGTGTGGAAGTAGTACACGAACTCCCCGTCGATCCGGGCGAGCGGCGCGCCGTTCAGGTAGACGTACTCCCTTGAGGTTCCGCCGCTGCTCTCGATCAGGAGCTCGCCCCCGGGGAGGTAGTGGAAGCTCGTGATCGCGCCGTTGACGTTCTTGCGCAGCCGCCGGTTGAAGGGATCGTAGAAGTAGGTCGCGCCCTGGCCCTGGGCCGACAGGAGCCGGCCGTAGCCGTCGTAGGCGAGCAGCCCCGTACCGGGGATATAAACGGTGTTGCCGACGGCGTTGACCACGCGCGACTGGCCGCCGACCGACGTCAGGCGGTTGGTGTTCGTGCCGTAGCCATAGTCGGTCGTGTCGCCCGCCCGGGTCTCGGTCAGGCGGTTGCCGTTGTCGTCGTAGGTGTAGCCGAGCGCGGCGTACGTACCGGCGGTATCGGTAGCGGCGGCCAGGCGGTCGAGCGCGTCGTAGCCGAACTCCTGGCGGGTGGTATCGGGATCGATGAGGAACGTGACGTTGCCGTTCGCGTCCCGCTCGATGTCCTTCGCGTAGGGATCGGCATGGTCGTAGGTCGAGCGGTAGGCGAGGTCGAGCTCGTAGCTCTGCGCGAGGCCGTTGCCGAGCGTCAGGCTCGCGACCGGCCCGAAAGGGTAGTAGGCGATGCCGCTCGCGAGGGCGGTCGTCTGGCCGTTCAACGTGGTGCTCACCTCCGTGACCTGTCCGGCCGCGTCGTAGGTGTAATCGACCCGGCGCCCGCTCGGGTAGCGCAGCTGGTTCAACCGGCCGCCGAGGGAGTAGCTCGCGAAGCTGTAGAGCCCGGTCACCGCCAGCTCGTAATCCTGCCGGAACCACGCGTCGTAGCCGAAGTAGAGGTGGAAGCCGCCGTTGCGCATGATCTGGCAGAGCAGTCCGGCGCCGCAGGTGTCGTAGGCGTAGCTGTACGCGGGCGTGTTGGTCGCCGAGCTCGTCTGGGTGAGCGGACGGTTCAGGGCGTCGTAGGTGTAGGTCGTGACCTGGGAAAGGGCGTTGGTCTGGGTCAGGACGTTGCCGGCTTCGTCGTGGGTGTAGGTCATCGTCCCCCGGTCCGGCGAGATCTCCTGGAGGAGGTTGCCGAGGTCGTCGTAGACGTACTGCGTCGTGACCGTCTCGCTCGCGCTCTTCGGCGCGGTCACCCGCGTCAACCGGTCGTTCACGTCGTAGCCATAGGTCGTGACCTTCGCCATGCGGTCGATGGTCTCGTACAGCCGGTTCAGGGCGTCGTAATGGTGGACCGTCGCCGGGTTCAGGTTCGGGTCGGTCTCGGAGACGAGGTTGCCGATCGCGTCGTGGACCTGCCGGGTGATGGAGCCGCCGTGGGTTAGGGTCTCGACCCGGTTGCGCAGGTCGTAATCGGTGTCGAGCGTCTGCTTGAGCGCCCCCTGGGGGTCGTAGGTGTAGGCCTGCCGGCGGTTGCCGCGGGTGTCGTAGGCGTAGCGGATCTGGTTCCCGAGGTTGTCGGTGACGCTGTAGAGGTCCTGAGAGTCGTAGTAGACGTACGTGAGCGTCACGCCGTCGGGATCCTTGTACGTCTTGACCTTGCCGGACGCGTAGTAGCTGTACTCGGTGGTCCGGGAAACGCCGCTGCCGTTCGTCTCCTTGATTTTGGTCACGCGCCCGCGCAGGTCGTACTCGTACTCCGTGCGGATGCCCCGGGGGTCGGTCAGCTGCGTGACGCGTCCGTTGCCGTCGTAGAGGTCGTAGGTCGTGACCTGCCCGAGGGCGTTGGTGACCGAGCTCAGCTGCCCGCACGCCGCGCCGGTCGTGCAGTCGTAATAGGCGAACGTGGTGACGTCGGCGACGTCGGTGCGCGGGCCGTCGATGGTCCAAAGCTGGCCGTCGTCGTTGTACGCAAGGCCGACGCGGCGCGAGACCGGGGTGCCGTCCGGCTTGTAGCCGGATTGGGTGATCGCGGTCGGCAGCAGCGGGAAGCGCGTATCCTCGTAGGCAAGAGTTATCCGCTTGACCTGGCCGGACGCGACGCTCGGGGACTCGACGAGCGTGAGGAGGTCGAGATCGGGCGAGAGGTACTGATACGTCGTGGTGCGTGTCTCCGGGGTGGCGGTGCCCGTCGGACACCCGCCCGTCAACCCCTCGGTCATGGACGTGCGCTGGTTCGTGGCGTTGTAAATGTAAGTGGTGACGCGCCCTTCCTCGTCTTTCTTGCAGGTCTGGTTGTTGTTGGCATCGAACCGCTGGACCAGAGACTTGCCGTCGCCCTGGTTCACCTTGTTCACGAGGTTCTTCACTCCCAGGTTCGCCTCGAAGGTCATGACCTCCCGGGTGCTGGCGGCGTCGGTCACGGTGGTCTGCGTGTCCGAGTCGTACACGAGCGTGAAGCGTTCCTGGCCGCCGGCGTGCTCCGTCGAGTACGCCTTGCCGGTCGTGTCGTAGCTGTAGGTACCGTAGCGGGTGACGACGCCGTTGGCTTCGACATACGAGATGCCGGTCAGGTGATGCGGGAAGTTGGGGTCTTCGTAGTGGTAGAGCTTCGCGGTGTCGTCGGGGTAATCGACGCGGGTGAGGTTGTGACCGGTGCCGGCTGCCGTGTAGGTGTAGTCGATGACGTGTCCGGCCGAATCGGTGATGGTGTCCACTCGGCCGGCGGCGTCATAGGCCAGCGTCAGCGTGTGACCGAATGGCCCGGTGACGATCAGCCTCCCCTGGGCATCGACCGTGTAAGTGGTCGTCCGTCCCGCCGAGTCGGCCTCAGTTTGCAGGGCGCCGTCAATGCCGTAGCGTTCGCTGGAGCCGTCCAGGTGGGTGAGTGTGTAACCGCTGGCGTCCTGCGCAAGTCGCAAGTCGGAATCGGCCTTGCCCTGACAGGTTCCGTTATTGCAGGTGAAGTTCTCCCAGCGACCATCGGGCAGATGAATCTTGACGCTGGTTCCGAAAATTGAGAGCCGCCGGTTGTCTAAGGATATCGCCCAGCCAGAGCCGAGCGTGGAGCCGGTACTTTCAGCGAGAATACTGTTGTAAGAGCGAGTAACGGAGGGCAATCCATTGCTGGCCCTGAGGTCGACTTCGGTTTCGTACTTGCTCCCCGTCGCGGCGTCGCAGGGGTTGCCTCTAGAGGTATCTTCATTGCAGGGGGGCGGAGGCGTGGCAGGCACGCACTTGTCTTGATTCGGGTCGTAGGTGTCGCCCTCACCCAGCCCGTCGCCTAATGCATTAGGACAAACGGGTTCGCTATTGGAGCAGTAATAGTAATTATACCCGTCCTTGGCTATCGGATACGGGTCCCGCTGGATAAGTGCCCAACGTACCGAGTATCCGGTGCCGGCTGCGCAAAAATTCACGCTCGACTGTACGGGGTTCGAGCAATCGTTTTCTTTCCACCAGCACCCAATGTCAGAGCAGTATCCCGGATAGTCGGGACCCGCGTCATATCCTGCTTTACACGCCGCCGCTGCTTCCGGTGCGTTCCCATACAGACCCATATGATGTTCGTTCTGCGCAGCAAAGACATCGAGCGAAACCAATAGCGCCAAGGCCGCAATAAGGGCTTGCATAGTTTTGGAGCGCCCTCTGTACGGCACCTTCGACGTATAGGCGAAGAGGAAGCGAGGGTTAACGGAGCAGTCGCGAAGGCAGCTCGCGAAGAAAGTCGATCTCATAGACTCCTCCCTGACAGTTTTTCTTATGGCGCAGCTGCGAAGGCGGGGGCAGCGAGATGCGCGCCGGTTGTTGTTTGCTTTGTGCCCGGAACGCTACCCGGACAACCGCGAATCCGTCAAGCCGTTGAAAGAGATTTCGAACAGGAAGGACGCTCCAGCGTCGCGGAGACAGCGCGGTCTGCTAAAACGATCAGCCGCCGCACCAGAACGACGCCGACGGTGAAAGGGGGAGGATCTGGAACGAGGCCCTGGAGCGCGGCGGGAGCGGGTCGACCGGGTAGAACACGCCCGAGAGGATGAACATGGGCGTGAGCACGAGGGTCAAGCAGTAGTTGAAGTAGTCGTCCCCGGGTGCCGGACCCGAGAGCTTTGGCGCTCCTATCGGGGCAGCTGGCACTCGAGCTCGTGCAGCCGGCGTTCGAGCTCGCGGATGCGCTCGACGTAGGCGAGGACGAGCGCGAGGCCGGGCGTGCTCAGCTCGAAGTCCGCGCGCAGGCGGCGCGCGGTGCGCGCGAGCTCGATCGAGCGCGCGGTGAACAGCCACTCGGGTCCTTCGGCCCGCGGTTCGAAGGCGCCGAGCTCGACCAGCTCGCGGATCTCCACCGTCGAGAGGCCCGAGCTCTCCGCGAGCTCGGTGAGCGTCACCAGCGTCACCTCGTTCAGGACCAGCCCGCCGCCCTCGTCGGCCATCGCGCCTCCTCAGGAAACCTCGAAGTGCCCGCGCGGGTTGAACCGCGAGATGCGCGCGAGCTCCTCGAAGTGTCGTTTCTCCTCCTCGGAGAGGATCGTGGGCGTCACGATCGAGAGCACCGCGTAGAGATCGCCGTGTCCGCCGCCGGGCTTCGGCATGCCCTTGCCCGAAAGCCTGAGCTTCTGCCCCGCGCGCGCACCGGGCCCGACCTTGATGCGCACCTTGCCGTCGAGCGTCGGCACCTCGATCTGGGCGCCGAGCGTCGCCTCCCAGGGCGCGATCGGCACCTCGAGGTAGAGGTCGTGGCCGCTCGGCTTGAAGAGCGCGTGCGGACGCAGCGTGATGTCCAGGTAGAGCGCGCCGGGCGCGCCGCCGCCGATGCCCGGTCCGCCCTTGCCCGGGACCCGCAGCTTCTGGCCGTCGATCACGCCCTTCGGGATCCGCACCTTGACGGTCTTTGGCACGCGCCGCGGCACGCGGTCCGGGCCCGCCTCCGGCATCTCGAGGTTGAGGCTGACCTCGGTTCCGCGCGCCGCTTCCTCGAGCGTGAGGTGCACGACGACCTCGTAGTCCTGCCCGGGCATCGCGAAACCGCCGCGCGCGCCGCGTCGCGCGCGCGTGGCCCCGCCGAAGAGATCGGCGAAGAGGTCGGAGAGGTCCACCTCCTCGGTGAAGCCGCCCGCGCCGCCGGCGCCGAAGCCGTGCGCGAACTGCTCGGCCCAGTCGGGCGGCGGACGGAAGTCCTCGCCCGGGCGATGCCGGCCGAGCCGGTCGTAGGCCGCGCGCTTCTCGGCGTCGCTCAGGACGTCGTTCGCTTCGTTGATCTCCTTGAAGCGCTCCTCCGCGTTCGGCTCCTTGGAGACGTCCGGGTGGTATTTGCGCGCGAGCTTGCGGTAGGCCTTCTTGATCGCCTCCTCGCTCGCGTCGCGCTCGACGCCCAGGATCTGGTAGTAGTCCTTGTACTTCATTCGCCCGCCCGTCGTTTCGGCGCTATTTTAAACGCGCGCGCCGAAAGCGCGCAGGCGGGGCGGAACCCGGGCGCGGTTCGCCGGTTCAGCGGCTAGTGGTACGCGCGATTTCCGCCGTTCTGCGCGGCGAACTCGGAGCCGCACTTCTTGCAGTTGAGCTTCGCCCCGATGCGGCTGCGGCGGCCCTCCGGGGTGATGACCCAGGGGCGGTTGATCCAGGGCGGCCGGTGCCGGACGTGCTGCGCGTGCCCGCACTCGAGGTCCGCCACCCAGTCGTTGCGTTCGTCCCTGTGAAATCCAACGATCCGTCGCTTCATGTTCCGAATTCCTTGCGTTCGCGGTTCCCTTCCGGCGCGCCGCCGTCCCCCGCCGCGCCCCCTGAGCGCCCGCCCGCCGCGCGCGCCGGCCCGAACAGGCGCTCGGCGTTGGCGTGGGCGATGGCCTCGGCAACCTCGGGCGGCAGCTCCTCGAGCCAGCGGCGCGCGCGCTCGTGCGTCACGCGCACCGCGTCCCAGCGGTGCACCGCCCAGGTATCGGTGCCGAGCAGAAAGCGGTCGGGGTGGCGCACGAAGAGCGCGCGCCAGTCGCGGGCCAGGCGTCCGTCCGGCGCGACGTCGTCGTCGCGCAGCGAGAGCTCGACCCAGAGAGTGCGATGCCGGTCCAGCCGCGTCGCGACCGTCGCCGCGTCCGCGCCCACGCCGGCGTGCGCCCCGAGGATGCGCGCCCCGGGCGAGCGCGCGTAGAGCGCGTCGAGCGTGGCCGCGTCGGTGTGCGCGTGCAGCAGAAGGCCGCGCGTGCGCGCGAGATCGAGCAGCCGCGCGATCACGGGCGTCCGCGCCTGATCGCCGTAAAGGTGAAACTCGCCGATCCCGCGGTACTGGCCGCGCCGGAGCTGGTCGTCGAGAAACGCGGGCAACGACTCGTCGCGGTACCAGCGGCCGCGATCGGCATCGGTGCGGTAGGGCCGCAGCAGCGGCACGATGCGCTCGGGCGCGGCCGCGTGGAGCGCGAGCGTCCCCTCGTTCGGCGTGCTCGAGACGAGCGCGCGCGCGACGCCGGCTTCGTCCAGCCGCGCGAGCACGGCTTGCGGCGCGTAGGCCTCCCGGCTGTCGGCGTTGTAGTGAATGTGCGCGTCGAATGTCGGCGCGCGCTCCGCCGCGTAGAGCGGCGCCGCGAGGACGATCGCAAGCAGCAGAGCGAGGAGGGGAGACATGTGCGGCCAGTCTAGCCAGCCGCTTCTCGCTATAACAGACAGCGCCTGCGCGGGAACCCGCGGGCGCACGCCCGGGTCGAAGAGCAACCGACCGCGCACGGAGGCGGGGCCACGAGCCGCGCGAGGGAGCGCACATGACGATTCCGTTCCGAACCGGCGTTGCCGCGCGGGCGCGCGGCGGCCCGGTCTCGCCCGCGAGGAACGGCCTCGTCGCTGACAGCCAAGGCAGCGTCGCGCAGACGGTCGGTCCCGCGGAACGGCGTCGTTGCAGAGTAACGCGAGCATCATTGCGGGCACCGGCCGCCGACGGAAGACGCGGCGGCGCTCCCTGGCCGAGCCGTGGCCTTCGGATATCCCCTCCTCGCAGAGCGCTTGCGCATGGCGCCCGCCTTCCACCGCGGGCTCCCGTACAGGAAGGCGCCGCGCACGCGGTCGGGCCCGGGGACGAAGGCAACTCGCCCCGCGCCATGCGACCCGCTTGGGCAACGGCGCCGCCGAATGATGTCCTGCGCCGGCGCCACGCCGAACCACGAACCCGATAGGAGCGATGAAACATGGAACGTCGTTACGAGGAACAGCAGCAGAAACGCCCGCCGCAGCACCAGCCCGCGCAGCCGGGCCGCGAAACCGAGATGCAGCCGCGCCCGATCTACATCCGCGAGGGCTACCGCGGGAGCGGCAAGCTCGAGAACAAGATCGCCCTCATCACCGGCGGCGACAGCGGCATCGGCCGCGCGGTCGCGGTGCACTTCGCGCGCGAGGGCGCGCACGTCGCGATCGTGTACCTCGAGGAGCGCAAGGACGCCGAGGAGACGAAACGTCTCGTGGAGGCGGAAGGCCGGCGGTGCCTCGCGATCGCCGGCGACGTGGGCGACGAGGGGTTCTGCTACGAGGCGGTGAACCGCACCGTGCAGGAGTTCGGCGGTCTCGACGTCGTGGTGAACAACGCCGCCGAGCAGCACGCCCAGGACGACCTGCGCAAGATCACGGCCGAGCAGCTCACGCGCACCTTCCGCACCAACATCTTCGCCCACTTTTACGTCACGAAGGCGGCGCTCGATCACCTGAAGCCCGGCGGGGTGATCCTCAACACCACGTCGATCACCGCCTACCACGGCAACAGGCAGCTGCTCGATTACTCCGCGACCAAGGGCGCGATCGTCGCCTTCACCCGCTCGCTCTCGCAGATGCTCGCGGAGAAGGGCATCCGCGTGAACGGCGTCGCGCCCGGCCCGATCTGGACGCCGCTCATTCCGGCCACGTTCCCGAAGGAGAAGGTGGAGAAGTTCGGCTCGGACACGCCGATGGGCCGGGCCGGACAGCCCGCCGAGGTCGCGCCGGCGTACGTCTTTCTCGCCTCGGACGACGGCTCGTACATGACGGGGCAGATTCTGCACCCCAACGGAGGCAAGTTCATCGAGACCTGATCTGGGCCACTGGCGTCAATGACGGTGGGCCGCCCGGAGCCGTCGGGCGAGGCGCGGGGGCGGGGCGCCGCGCACGTGGATGACCACGCTCAGGCGCTCCGGATCGATACCGCCGAGACGCCGCGCGAGCCGCCGGAGCTCGCCCGGGTCGAGGCGTACTTCGATCAGCTGGCGCGTGTCGTCGAAGTACACGTGGCAGGCGTGCTCGGGGTTGGTGTCGAAGTACGAGCGATCCGGTTCGATCGGGACCTCCCGCAGCAACCCGCCGTTCACGAAGGCGTGCAGCGTGTTGTACACGGTCGCGCGCGATACGCGCAGGCCGGCCTCGCGCGCCTCGGCGTAGAGCTCGTCCGCCGTCAGGTGGCGGTCGCCGTCCGTGAAGAGCAGACCGGCGATCGCCTTGCGCTGCCGGGTCGGGAGCAGCCCGGCGCGGGCGAGGCGTTTGTGCAGCCGGTCCATCGGTCGTCAGCGGCCGGCGTCGGGCCGCGGTCCGCGTGCGGCCTCACTCGAAGAGATAGAACCACGCATAGGCCACGAGCACCGCGGGCACCGCGCTGTAGAGGGTGGCGACGACGGCGACGCGCGGCGCGAGCGCGATCGCCGGGAACAGGGCATCGCCGTCGTTGCTGATGGCGTTGCCGATCTGCGCCGACAGCGGCACGACCCCGCTGAGGTACAGGGTCGTCACCACGATCTGCGGCCCGCATCCCGGAAGGAAGCCGATCACGACGCCCATGAGCGGCACGAGCGGCGCCCAGAGCGCGAACCAGGCCTTGAGGTCGATCCCGGAGTAGTAGACGCCGAGCTCGTAGGCGAGATACGCGGCGACCACCCACACCGTGACGAAGTTGGTGTCAGCGATGACCCGCGCCCGGGTCGAGGGGCGCGCGTCCGGCGCGCAGGCGCCCATCGCCTGCGTGTCTCCGGAGACGAAATCCCGGTAGCCGCCGCTCGGCACCCAGCTCCACATCAGCATCGCGAGCACCGCGCCCGCGAGCCCGAGCAGGAGCACCGGATCGACCGCCGCCGCCCGGCCCGGAAGCAGCGCGTCGACGTCCACGCGCGCCGCGAGCAGGATCCCGACGACCACGCCCGGCGCGAGCAGCGCCATCCAGATCGGGCCCAGCCGGGCGAGCCCGCCCGCATGGCAGTGCATCGTTTCGCGCACCGGCGCTCCCCTGGCGCGCAGGAAGTCGGGGCCGTGCAGCGCGTCGACCGCGTAGCCGGAGACCAGGCCGACGGCGAGCCCGAGCAGCATCATGCCCGCGCCTGTGAGCGGTTGCTGCGCGAGCAGCAGGAACATCGCGTCGCCCATCGTCGCCGTGAGCACCGCCACCACGCTGCCGAAACCCAGGTGGCCGCGCAGATACTGGGTGATGACCATGATCGCGCCGCCGCAGCCCGGCAGCGCGCCGAAGAACGCGGCGAACGGCACCTGCCAGTAGCGGTAGCGGGCGAGCAGGGCGGCACTGTCGATGTTCAGGCCGCGCTCCAGCCCGTAGACGAGGGCGAGCGTCGCCGCGACGAACACGCTGACCTGGAGGTACGCGTCGGCCACGGCCGTGAGCACGATCCCGCGCGCGCCGGGATCGAGCGCGGCGAGGACGAACGGAATCGAGACGACGAGGAGCCGCCACGCCGCCGGCGGCGCGCGCCGCGCCGTGTGCACCATCAGCCGCTTGCCGGCGAGGATCAGCGTCGTCATTCGTCAGCCTCGTCGTCCACGAGAAACCCGACGCACGGCACCCGCTCGAGCATCTCGGGGCCATGCGGCGCCAGGTCCAGCATGCCGGTGAGGTCCTGCCCGCCGAAGGCGCAGGCCCAGTGGAACCCGAGACGCCACGGGTAGCTCCCCGTGACGTCGTAGACGCGGCCCTCGAACGCGATGAGCACCGGCTCGCCGCCGTCGCGTCCGTGGGCCGCCGCGAGCTCCGCGCGGGTGTAGCGCCGGGAGCTCGCGGCGCGAGCGCGTGCGGTCCCGACGCGCACGCCGTTACCGGGTCGGCAGGAACTTGCTCACGTATGGCGAGTTCTGCCCGCCCTGGCGCAGGAAGTGCCCGCTCGAGCCGTTGCCGAGCAGCTCCTGGAACCAGGCCTCGTGCTCGATCTCCTCGTGCAGGATCGCGAGCGCGAGGTCGTAGGTCCGGTGGTCCTTCCCCATCGTCATGTTGCAGATGTGCGTGTAGCCGCGCACGGCGCACTGCTCGGCCTTGAGCAGCACCTCCAGCATCTGGCGAATGTTCCTGGGGTCGCCCGGCAGGTTGGCGGGCGCGCAGGCGGAGATGTTGTGGAAGTCGACCATGCTTTGCGGGAGCTTCCCGCCGAGCTCGTAGATCCGCGGCACGAGCGCCTCGAAATGGTTCCGGTCCTCGATGCGCGCGTCCTCGACGATCTCCTTGATGCCCTCGCCTTCGAGCCCGCTGCAGTTCACGCGCAGGATCGTGTAGTAGTAGTACGTCGTGAGCTCGGCGGAGGCGTTGCGTACGAGCAGGTCGAGGAGCTCTTCGACGTTGATCCCGGCCTTCTCGACCATCTCCCTTCCGACTGTCTTGAACTTGACCTGTTGCTCCATGGCTCACCTCTCCTTGGGTTACGCAGATTTAGAATATTTCTAACCCGCCTAAGTTCGGAGTAGGGATTTCCCGGAAACGAAGACCGCGAGACGACAGGGGGAAAATGCCAAAAACATCGGGACGTCCCTGTCCCCGCCAGGAGGAGAGCTAGAAGACCTTGTAGGGGAGAAACTTGCCGTTCATGGTCACCACGACGCGGTCGCCCTTGGGGTCCGGCTGCTTCTCGATCGTCATCGAGAAGTCGATGGCGCTCATGATCCCGTCGCCGAACTTCTCGCCGATCAGTTGTTTCATCGTCTCGCCGTACACGCCGACGATCTCGTAGAGGCGGTAGATCACGGGATCGGTCGGAACGGTCTTGTCCCACGTCTTGTGCGGGAAGGCCTGCAGCGCCTCGGATACCTCGCCCGGCACGCCCAGCGCCGCGCAGAGCCTGTCGGCGGGCTCCTTCGGCATGCTGTTCTGGCCGAGGCAGGCGGAGGTGGCGAACACGGGGGATACGCCGGCCTTGTCGGCGATCTGCTCCCACGACAGCTTCTTTTGCGCCTTGGCGGCGAGGATCGCTTCGGTCATCTCGGGCTTTTTCATGAGGACTCCTTCAGGGGGAAACGGATGGCGGCAAAGCTGCGCGAAGCCGGGCGCGACGGGTCGCCGGCGATCGCGGCCGCCGGATTAACCTCCAGCGGCGCCCCGCCGGGGACCGGCATGGCGCCTTCCACCTCCGCCGAGCCGGCGAGCTCTTTGGAGCGCCGCACCAGGAACTCGACTAGGTGATTGCGGATCGCGTAGTACGCCGGATGGTGGATGACCTCCGTGCGAGTCCGGGGGCGCGGGATGTCGATGCGCACCGACTCGGCGACGCGGGCGCGCGGACCGTTCGTCATCAGCAGCACGCGGTCGGCGAGCAGGATCGCCTCGTCCACGTCGTGCGTGATCATGAAGACCGTCTGCTGCGTGTCGCCCCAGATGCGCACGAGCTCCTCCTGGATCATGCCGCGGGTGAGCGCGTCCAGCGCCCCGAACGGCTCGTCCATGAGCAGCAGCTTCGGCTCGATGGCGAAGGCGCGCGCGATCCCGACGCGCTGGCGCATTCCGCCGGAGAGCTGCGACGGCTTGCGATGCTCGGCGCCCTTCAGGCCCACCAGCTCGATGTAGCGCAGGGCGTGCGCCAGCACCTGCTCGCGGGACCACTCGGGCCAGCGCGCGCGCACGGCGAAGGCGGTGTTCCTGAGCGCCGACTTCCAGGGCAGCAGGCTGTGGTTCTGGAAGATCACGCCGCGCTCGAGGCTCGGTCCGGCGACCTCCTTCCCGTCCATGATGACGGCGCCCCGGCTCGGCGCGTCGAGGCCCGCGAGGATGTTGAGGATCGTCGACTTGCCGCAGCCGGAGTGCCCGATGATGCAGACGAACTCGCCCTTGCGGATGCCGAAGCTCACGTCCTCGAAGACCGTGAGCGGCTCGCCGCCGCGCGGCGCCGGATAGCGCCGCGCCAGGTTCTCCACGATCAGGAAATCGTCGGACATGCGCGCGCCCTCACTCGGCGTACTGGACCGCGCGCGCCGCCCGCGCGAGGGCCAGGTCGAGCAGCATGCCGACGACCCCGATCATCAGGATCGCGAACACCACGCTCGTCAGGTTGAGGTTGTTCCATTCGTTCCAGACGTAGTAGCCGATCCCGGTGCCGCCGACGAGCATCTCGGCGGCGACGATCACGAGCCAGGAGATGCCGACCGAGATGCGCATGCCCGTGAGGATCGTCGGCGCGGCGGCCGGCAGGATCACCGAGAACGCGGTGCGCACGGGCGACAGCTCCAGCGTGCGCGCCACGTTGAGGTAGTCGCGCTTCACGCTCGCCACGCCGAAGGCGGTGTTGATCAGCATCGGCCAGATGGAGCAGATGAAGATCACGAAGATCGCGGACAGCCCCGAGTCCTGGATGACGAACAGCGCGAGCGGCATCCAGGCGAGCGGCGAGATCGGTTTCAGCACCTGGATGAACGGATCGAGCGCCCGGCTCAGGAGCGGCGACATCCCGATCACGAAGCCGAACGGGATGGCGATCAGGGCCGCGAGCCCGTAGCCGGCGAGCACGCGCGCGAGCGAGTACAGGATCTGGATGCCGATGCCCTTGTCGTTCGGTCCGGCGTCGTAGAACGGATCGGCGAGCTCGCTCGCGGCGTGCTTCAGGATCTGCGAGGGCGGCGGCACCGCCGAGCCGGCCCCGCCGGCGCCCGTTCCCGGGTGCGACAGCTCCCAGGCGCCGAGCAGGATCCCGAGCAGCAACAGCGAGACGAGCGCGGACCGCATGCCGAGCGGCAGCATGTCAGACCCGCTTGATCGCGAAGCCGTCGAGGTAGGCCGCGGGCCGGGCCGGATCGAAGGTCTTCCCCATAAGGGTGTACTTGGCGTACGTCGATTTGGGCGGCGCGTAGCCGAGGTCCTTCATCACCTTGCCGCAGTCGGACGCGAGGTAGACCTGCTCGGCGATGCGCTTGTAGTCGACGTCGCCCTTGAGGTACCCCCAGCGCTTCATCTGGGTCAGGATCCACACGCCCATGGAGTGCCACGGGAACGGATCGAAGTCGATACGGTCGGGCACGTCGCGCTGGTTGCCGAGGCCGTCGGGGAACTTGCCCGTGAGCACCTGCGTCACCACCTCCTCCGGCTGGTTGAGGTAGGCGCGCGGCGCGATCGCCTTGGCGATCTCCGCCCGATGCGCCGGCTTCGACGCGTAGTGGGTCGCGTCGACGATCGCCCGGAAGAGCGCGGCGAAGGTGTTCGGCATCCGCTCGGCGAACTCGCTGCTGGCCGCGAACGCGCAGCACGGATGCCGGTCCCAGATCTCCTTCGACAGCAGGTGGATGAAGCCCGTGCCCTCGTAGACCGCACGCTGGTTGAAGGGATCGGGCGCGAGGTAGCCGTCGACGTTGCCGGCCCGCAGGTTCGCGACCATCTCCGGCGGCGGAACGACGCGGATCTGGATGTCCTTGTCCGGGTCGAGCCCGTGCTCGGCCACGTAGTAGCGCAGGAGGAAATTGTGCATCGAGTAGTCGAACGGCACGGCGAACTTGAAACCCTTCCACAGCTTCGGGTCGCGCTTGTCCTTGTGCTTGACGTGCAGCGTGATCGCCTGGCCGTTGATGTTCTCGACCGCGGGCATCACGAAGGGCTGCGCCACGGAACCCGCGCCCACGGTGATCGCGAGCGGCATGGGCGTCAGCATGTGCGAGGCGTCGTATTCCCCGTTGAGCGACTTGTCGCGCGCGACCGCCCAGCCGGCGGTCTTGATGACCTCGACCTTCAGGCCGTGCTTGTCGTAGAAGCCCATCGGGTTCGCCATGATGATCGGCGTGGCGCAGGTGATCGGCACGAATCCGACCTTGAGCTCCTTCTTCTCGAGCGGCCCGCCCGCCTCCTTCACCGCGGCCTTGACCTTCTCGAGCGGCAGCACCGCGCCGAGCGCGGCGGCCAGGGTCCCGCCGCCGACGAGCTGCAGGAAGCGGCGCCGCGCGGCGTCGTGATGGTCGAACACCGCGCGCACGATCGCGCTTTCGACCGCGCGGTCGATCATCGTCTCGGCGGAGGCGGGCAGGGCGGCGGGCGCGTCGCCGGCGGGCGCGCACGAGGCGCAGCGGCAGCCGTGCCCGTGGCGCAGGTCGCTCCGGGGGTCGAAGGGGTCGTCGAGACTCTTGATCGTCATGCCGTGCTCCTCGGTGGGGTCGGTGATGACGCACCCTTAGCAATCGCGGTGCCACGACGGGCCCGGTATCGGGCTCGCGCGGGGATGCGGGAAAAGACGGGTTTTGCCGGCCGGCGCGCCCGAACGGTGCGGGCGACGCACGCAGCCGGTGCGGGCGCAGCGCGCAGGCGGCACCGGGATCGCGCAGCCGCGCCCCGGTAGCGTGCACCGGGCGGCGAATCAGGCGAGGCCGAGCAGCAGCAGGCCGGCGCAGATGACCAGGACGGCGGCGAGACGGGAGCGCCAGTGCTCGCGCTCCTTATATATGGTAATGGCGATCAGGGTCGCGAGGACGATGCCGGCGTTGGTGAAGGCGACGGCGTAGGCCGCCGGGACGTACTGCATGGCGAAGATCACGAGCGCGTAGGCATTCCCGATGAACAGCCCGCCGAGCACGGCCCGTCCCGAAGCCGGCCGGTGCTCGGGTACCCAGCGCCCAGTCCGCGCGCGCAGCTCGAGGGTGAGCGCGATCCAGGCGACCAGCAGCGTCACCGTGACGTAGCCGAGCTGCGTGAGGTACCCCGGGAGGGCGGGCACCGCCAGCTTGTTCGACGTGGAGTAGACGCTGGTGCCGAAGGCGGCGGCGATCGCCCACGGCAGGGCCTGCGCCGGTGCCCCGCCGCGCGCCGTCCAGGCGAGCCCGAGCACGCCGCCGACGATCACCAGGATCGCGAGCCAGCCGGCCGCCGGAAGGTGCTCGCCGAAGAGGAACACGGTCCAGACGGCGATCAGCACGGGCGAGCTGCGCGCGATGGGGTACACCAGCGGCACCGGGGCGTGCCGGTAGGCGATGCCCAGAGCGAGAAAGTAGAGCGCCTCGGCCGCGCACGTCACGGACAGCAGGAGCGCCAGCCGCGCCGACCACTCGGCGTGGCCGATCAGCCATGCCGCCGACCAGGGCCCGACCAGGACCAGCCACCCGAGCAGCGCCCACCATAAGAAGAAGCTCTTCGGATCCGCCGCGCGCGCCGACAGGTTCCACGCCACGTGCATCAGCACCGACGCGGCGAGGGCGAGGAGGGCGGGGGCCGGGATCACCGAGGTCGTGAGGTCGTGAGGGCGGGAAGGGGTAAGGGGTGAAAGCGTGAAGGCGTCAGGGCGCGGGTGCGGGCGGCGGGGCGAGCGTAAGGGGGTTCACCACCCCCGCGATCTTCGCGCTCACGCGCTCACGCCCTCCCGCTCTCCCGGCATTCACGGTCCGAGCGCGTAGAAGTACGGGATCCAGTAGAGAACGAGCGCGAGCGCCACGAGGAGGTTGATCCAGACGACGGTGCGCAGCCGCGCCCGCGCCTCGCCCTCGGCGTCCGAGAGGAACACCCGGGCCATGAGCGCGTCGAGCAGGAGCAGCATCACGACCAGCGGAGCGAGGACGGGCATCAGTACCGTGCGCGCCAGGCCCCAGCCGTGGTATACCGCCTTCGTGCCCGGCGCCGGCGCGAAGACCACGACCAGCACGGCGGCGGCGAGGAGCGCGATGCGCAGCGGGCCGAGGCGCCGCGCCCAGCGGAGGACGGCGTTGCCCGCGCTCGCGGATTCGGATTCCATGCGCGCGAATGGTAGCGGCGGTTTCGCCGGCCCGCCAGCCATCACGGCACTGTAGAAGGAATGCCGACGCCTTGAAACTTGATCGAAGTCAAAGCCGCGGCGCCCGCCGGCCCTCACGCTTCCGGCCTGTCCGTCAGCGCGCCCTGCCCACGGAGCCCGCCATTCGCACCCGCCGCTTCCTGTTCCTCGCGCTCCTCGCGCTCCTCGCGGCCGTTCCCGCCTACGCGCAAGGCGTGGCGGACCGCTTTCCCGCCGCGCGCGACTTCTTTCCCGGGGCCGACCGCTTCGGCGAGCTCGAAGGGACGCCGCCGGCCGCGCCCGTGTACCGCGAGGACCGGCTGCTCGGTTACGTCTTCCTCACGGCCGACATGGTCCGCATCCCGGCCTACTCGGGAAAGCCGATCAACACGCTGATCGGCGTGGACGTCGCCGGCCGGATCGCGGGCCTGACCATCGTCGAGCACGAGGAACCGATACTCCTCGTCGGCATCTCCGAGGAGCGGCTCCAGCGCTTCGCCGCGCAGTACCGCGGCGTTTCGGCCTACGACCGGACCTCGGTCGGCGCGACGCGGGAAGGCCAGGTGACCATCGACGCGATCTCGGGCGCGACCATCACCGTCATGGTGGAGAACGCCACGATCATGCGCTCGCTGCGTCTCGTTGCCGAGTCGCGCGGGCTGCCGTTGCCCGGCGCCGACACCGCCGCCGCGCCGCCGACCACGGCGGCCGACGGCGCGCGGGAAGCCCCGGCGGCCGAGGCGGCCCCCGCTTCACGTCCGGCGGCCACGGCGCGCTCCCCGGCCGCGGGCCCCGCCGCGACGGCGCCCGGCGGCGCGGCGCCGGTCATGCCGACGGACGACGAGCCGATCTGGGTGGGCGTCTGGCGGGAGCGTGCGTTCCAGATCGCGCTGCTCGTGACCGGACTCACCCTGCTCACCCTGATTCTCGTCTTCCAGGACTGGCTCGCGCGCCATCCGAAGCTGCTCATCTACGTGCGCGACGGGTACCTCGTGTTCACGATCCTCTTCATCGGGTGGTACGCGCTCGCGCAGCTCTCGGTCGTGAACGTGCTCACGTTCACGCACGCGGTGTTCCACGACTTCCGCTGGGAGAGCTTCCTGATCGACCCGATGATGTTCATCCTCTGGGGCTTCGTGGCGGTGACGCTGCTGCTCTGGGGGCGCGGCGTGTACTGCGGGTGGTTGTGCCCGTACGGGGCGATACAGGAGCTGACGCAGCAGCTCGCGCAGCGGTTCAAGGTGCGCCAGTTCGAGTTCCCGGACGTCGTGCACGAGCGGCTGTGGGCGCTCAAGTACGTCATCCTCATCGTGCTCTTCGGCGTTTCGCTGCAGTCGCTCGCCGACGCCGAGCGTCTCGCCGAGGTCGAGCCGTTCAAGACGGCGATCACGATGCGCTTCATGCGCGAGTGGGGGTTCGTGCTCTACGCCGTCGGCTTCATCGCGGTCTCGGCGGTCAACCGGAAGTTCTTCTGCAAGTACGTCTGCCCGCTCGGCGCGGCCCTCGCGATTCCGGCGCGCTTCCGGATCTTCGACTGGTGGCTGCGGCGCCGCAAGGAATGCGGACGGCCGTGCCAGATCTGCGCGAACGAGTGCGAGGTGCGGGCCATCCGCCCGACGGGCGAGATCAACGCCAACGAATGCCACTACTGCCTGGACTGCCAGGTGACGTACTACAACGCCTACAAGTGCCCGCCCGAAGTGGACCGCCGCAAGCGCCGCGAGCGCGTGCCGCGCGCCCGCGAGATCGTGCGCGAGCTGGAGATGCACATCGGACCCGCGGGCCTCGACGATCGCAGCCGCGCGTCGGGCGATCGCGGGTGCGAGGGGTGCCCGCAGCGCGACGGATGCGAGTGAGCGCAACCTCGGACGCAGTCGGGATATTTTACGCAAGCGCGCGAGGCGCTTGACTCAAGTCAAGTCGATCGGCACCGTTGCGCTTCGCGCTCGCCGATAATTCACCTACGCTTTTTGACCCATATCAAGGTTGCGCGCTCGTGCGCTACTTAGAGTCGCGGACGATTCGTTCTCGAAACGAGGGGAGTAAACAGCCATGAGCCATGTGTACAGAGGACTGGTCTTCGGCGTCGCGCTGCTCGCCGCGAACGCCGCAATGGCCGAAGAGAAACCGTCCGGCCATCCGGGCACGCCCGAGACCGAGATGCGCTACAAGGGCGCGCCGGTGCCGATCACGCCCGAGCAGGCCCCGACGGTGGTGACGCCGAAGGCGCCGCCGATGACGGAGCCGGAGTTCACCCGCGCGAAGCAGATCTACTTCGAGCGCTGCGCGGGCTGCCATGGCGTGCTGCGCAAGGGCGCGACCGGCAAGCCGCTCACGCCGGACATCACGCTCAAGCGCGGAACCGACTACCTCAAGGTGTTCATCAACTACGGCTCGCCCGCCGGCATGCCGAACTGGGGCACCTCCGGCGAGCTCTCCGAAAAGGACGTGGACATCATGGCGCGCTTCCTGCAGCACGAGCCGCCGCAGCCGCCCGAGTTCGGCCTCGAGGACATGCGCGCCACGTGGAAGCTCATCGTCCCGCCGAACAAGCGGCCGAAGAAGAAGGAGAACAACTACAACCTGGACAACCTCTTCTCGGTCACGCTGCGCGACACGGGCGAGATCGCGCTGATCGACGGCGACACCAAGAAGATCATCAATATCGTCAAGACCGGGTACGCCGTGCACATCTCGCGGCTCTCCTACTCCGGCCGCTACCTCTACGTGATCGGCCGCGACGCGCAGGTCAACCTGATCGACCTGTGGATGAAGAATCCGGACAACGTGGCCGTCATCAAGGTCGGCCTCGAGGCCCGCTCGGTCGACACCTCGAAGTACAAGGGCTACGAGGACAAGCTCGCCATCGCGGGCTCGTACTGGCCGCCGCAGTACACGATCATGAAGGGCGATACGCTCGAGCCCCTGAAGATCGTTTCGACCCGCGGCTACACGGTCGACACCCAGGAGTATCACCCCGAGCCGCGCGTCGCCTCGATCGTCGCCTCGCACTTCCACCCGGAGTTCGTGGTGAACGTGAAGGAGACCGGCCAGACGCTGATGGTCAACTACGCCGACCTGAACAACCTCAAGGTCACGTCGATCGGCACCGAGCGGTTCCTGCACGACGGCGGGTGGGACGCGAGCAAGCGCTACTTCCTCGTGGCGGCCAACCAGCGCAACAAGGTCGCGGTGGTGGACGCCAAGGACAACAAGCTCGTCAAGCTCGTCGACGTGGGCAAGATCCCGCACCCGGGCCGCGGCGCGAACTTCGTCGATCCCAAGTTCGGACCGGTGTGGGCGACGGGGCATCTCGGCGACGAGACCATCTCGCTGATCGGCACCGACCCCGTGAAGCACAAGAACGGCGCCTGGAAGGTCGTGCGCACGCTCAAGGGACAGGGCGGCGGCTCGCTCTTCATCAAAACGCACCCGAAGTCGAAGAACCTGTGGGTGGATACCGCGCTCAACCCGAACGCGGAGATCTCGCAGAGCGTCGCGGTCTACGACATCAACAATCTCGACAAGCCCTTCCAGGTCGTGAAGATCGCGGAGATGGCCGGTCTCGGCGAAGGGCCCAAGCGGGTCGTGCAGCCGGAATACAACAAGGCCGGCGACGAGGTGTGGTTCTCCGTGTGGAACGGCAAGGACCAGCAGTCGGCGATCGTGATCCTCGACGACAAGACCCGGAAACTGAAGCACGTCATCAAGGACAAGCGCCTGGTCACGCCGACCGGCAAGTTCAACGTCTACAACACCCAGCACGACGTGTACTAAAAAGGTCGAGGGGAGGGGGAAGGCCCCCTCCCTTCTCCTCCGAGGGAGAGGCAGATGCACCGCGCAGGCAGACAGACCATCATCGGGCTGTTCACGCTGCTCGGCATGGCGGCCGGCCAGGCCGCGGCGGAGATCCCCGCTGCCCGGCAGGCGGAGCTCCGGTACCTGCTCGTGCAGGACTGCGGCTCGTGCCACGGTCTCACCTTCAAGGGCGGCCTCGGGTCGCCGCTCACCCCGGAGGCGCTCGCCGGCAAGGACCCGCGGGCGCTGCGCGACACCATTCTGAACGGCCTGCCCGGCACGGCCATGCCCCCGTGGCGTCCCTTCGTGACGCCGGAGGAGGCGGCGTGGATGGTGCGGGTACTGATCGAGGGGCAGCCCCATGCGCGCTAGCGGCGGGCTGCCCCACTTTTCGCGCGCGGCGCTCGCCATCGTCGGCGCCGCGCTGCTCGCCGCCTGCGCGACCGTCGCGCCGCGGGGGACCGGCGACCTCGGCATCGTCATCGAACGCGCCGCCGGGCGGGTGCACGTCGTCGACACGACCGCGCGCGCGTCCCTCGCCCGCATCGATGGCCTCGGCGACCTGTCGCACGCCTCGGCCGTCTACTCGCGCGACGGCCGTTACGCCTACGTGTTCGGCCGCGACGGCGGTCTCACTAAGGTCGACCTGCTGGAAAGCCGCATCGTCAAGCGCATCGTCCAGGCCGGCAATGCCATCGGCGGCGCGATCTCGCAGGACGGCACGCTCGTCGCCGTCTCGAACTACGAGCCGGGCGGCGTGAAGATCTTCAGCGCGCAGACGCTCGAGCTGCTCGCGGACATCCCCGCGGTGTCCGGCCCCGACAACCGGCCCTCCAAGGTCGTCGGCCTCGTGGACGCGCCCGGGCAGCGGTTCGTGTTCAGCCTGTTCGAAGGCGGCGAGATCTGGATCGCCGACGCGCGCGATCCGCGCGCGCCCGTACTCACCCGGTTCGCGAACGTCGGCCGCCAGCCCTACGACGGCACGGTGACGCCGGACGGCCGCTACTACATGGCCGGCCTGTTCGGCGAGGACGGGCTCGCCCTGCTCGATCTCTGGCGACCGGAGTCCGGCGTGCGGCGCGTGCTGCCCGGCTACGGCCGGGGCGAGCAGAAGCTGCCGGTGTACAAGATGCCGCACATGGACAACTGGGCGCACGCCGGCGGCCGGGCGTTCGTGCCCGCGGTCGGGCGGCACGAGGTGCTGATCGTCGACGAAACGGGCTGGACCGAGGCGGGGCGCGTCGCCGTCGCCGGGCAGCCGGTGTTCGTGATCGCGCGGCCCGACGGGCGCCAGGTGTGGGTCAACTTCGCGCCCCCGCACAACGACACCGTGCAGGTGATCGACGCCGCCAGCGGAAAGATCGTGCACACGCTCAAGCCCGGCAAGGGGGTGCTGCACATGGAGTTCACCCCGCGCGGCGAGGCGGTCTGGATCTCGGTGCGCGACGAGGACCGCGTCGAGGTGTACGACACCGAGCGCTTCGCGCGCCTCGCCACGCTGCCCGTCGACAAGCCGAGCGGCATCTTCTTCACGGCGCGCGCCCACCGGATCGGCCTATGAACGCCCTCGAGAAGCGGCTGCTCAACGAGTTCCAGCGGGATTTCCCGCTGTCGTCCACGCCGTACGCGGACATCGCGAAGCGGGTGGGCGCGAGCGAGACCGAGGTGCTGGAGGCGCTCGCGCGGCTGACCGCGAGCGGCGCCGTCAGCCGGGTCGGCCCCGTGATCCGCCCGCACTCGATCGGGGTGAGCACGCTCGCCGCCATGCGCGTGCCGCCCGAGCGGCTCCCGGAGATCGCGGCGCTCGTCTCGGAGTACCCGGAGGTCAACCACAACTACGAGCGCGAGCACGAGGTGAACCTCTGGTTCGTGCTGGCCGCGCCGACGAAGCAGCGGCTGCGCCAGGTGCTGAGCGACATCGAGCGGCGCGCGCGGCTCGCGGTGCTCGACCTGCCGCTCCTTGCCGACTATCACATCGACCTGGGGTTCGAGATCAAATGGAGCTGAACCAGCGCGACCTGCGCCTGATCGCGGCGATCCAGCACGGGCTGCCCCTCTCGCCGCGCCCGTATGCGGAGGTGGGCGAACGCATCGGCCTGAGCGAGCAGGAGGTGATTGCGCGCATCCGCGCGCTCCAGGCGCGCGGCGTCATCAAGCGCTTCGGCGTGGTGGTGCGTCACCACGAGTGCGGCTACGGGGCGAACGCGATGGTGGTGTGGGACGTGCCGAACGGCGACGTCGACGAGGTCGGCCGCCGCTTCGCGCGCTTCCCTTTCGTGACGCTCTGCTACCGGCGCCCGCGCCGTCCGCCCGAGTGGCCCTACAACCTCTATACGATGATCCACGGGCGCGACCGCGCGCACGTGCTGGCGCAGCTCGCCGGGCTGATCGAGAAGACGGGCGCGCAGGCGATCGCGCACCGCGTGCTCTTCAGCAAGCGCCGCTTCAAGCAGCGCGGCGCGCAGTACGTGCCCCCCGAGACCGCCCGGGCGCCGGCGCCGCTCAAGCAGGCAGCAGGTTGAAGGCAATGTTGAATGCTGAATTTTGAATGTTGAATTCATGAAGGCGCGCGAAGCGCGCACCCGCAATTCAACATTCAACATCAAGCATTCAAAATTAGGATCCCGAGATGGACGCCATCGATCGCGCGATCGTCAACACGCTCCAGGGCGGCTTTCCGCTGAGCGAGCGGCCCTATGCGGAGGCGGCGCGCGAGATCGGCATCGACGAGGCGGAGCTGCTCCGCCGGCTCGAGCGCCTGCTCGCCGACCGCGTGCTCTCGCGGTTCGGGCCGATGTACCACGCCGAGCGCCTCGGCGGCGCGCTCACGCTCGCGGCCCTGCGGGTGCCCGAGGGGGAGTTCGAGCGCGTCGCGGAGATCGTGAACGGCTTTCCCGAGGTCGCGCACAACTACGCGCGCGAGCACGAGTTCAACATGTGGTTCGTGCTCGCGACCGAGACGCCGGAGCGACGGGCCGAGGCGATCCAGGCGATCGAACGGGCGACCGGACTTCGCGTGTACGACTTTCCGAAGCAGGAGGAGTACTACGTGGGCCTGAGGTTCGAGGCATGAGGTCGCAGTCGAATGCGGAAGGCGACAGCGCCGCTGCCCCGCTCCCGCTTGCGGGAGAGGGGCGGGGCGAGGGTGGCGATTCCGCTTCAGGCGTGCCCATCGACGCTACCGACCGCGAGATCATCCTCGCCACGCAAGGCGGCCTGCCGCTCGTGCCCCGGCCGTACCACGCCATCGCCGCGCGCGTCGGGGTCGGCGCCGCCGAGGTCATCGAGCGTCTGGCGCGCATGCAGGCGAGCGGCGTCATCCGCCGCATCGGGGCGGTCCCGAACCACTACGCCCTCGGCTATCGCGCGAACGGCATGTCCGTCTGGGACGTGCCGGACGGGCGCATCCGGGAGCTCGGCGAGCGCATCGGCGCCCTCGACTTCGTCAGCCACTGCTATCACCGGCCGCGCCATCCGCCGGAGTGGCCGTACAACCTGTTCGCCATGGTGCACGGCCGCGACCGCGCCGAGGTCGAGGCCAAGGTCGCGGAGATCGCGCGCCTCCTGGGCGCCGACGATCGCGGGCATGCGGTGCTCTACAGTACGCGCATACTCAAGAAAACCGGGTTGAGGATCAGTGCAAAGTGACAAGTTTTGAGTTTATAGTTGATGAGCGCTTCGCGGGTTCCATGAGAACGCGCGCCTGCGCGCTCCTCGACCTGGCACTTGTCACTTAGCACTTGTCAATGGGGTTGCCGTGTTCCGGATCACGCAGTACATGCAGGAGCTGAAGAATCCGACCCCGCTCGGGCCGAAGCGCCAGCCGCCCGGGCCGGTGGTGATCTGGAACCTGATCCGGCGCTGCAACCTCGCCTGCAAGCACTGCTACTCGATCTCGGCCGACCACGATTTTCCGGGGGAGCTGTCGACGGCGGAGGTCTACGGGGTGATGGACGACCTCAAGGCCTTCGGCGTCCCGGTGCTCATCCTTTCGGGCGGCGAGCCGCTGCTGCGGCCCGACATCTACGACATCTCGCTGCGCGCGAAGCGGATGGGTTTCTACGTCGGCCTCTCGAGCAACGGGACGCTGATCGACGGGTCGAACATCGACCGGATCGCGGAGATGGGCTACGACTACGTCGGCGTCTCGATCGACGGGCTCGAGGAGACGCACGACCGCTTCCGGCGCATGCAGGGCGCGTACGACGCGTCGCTGCGCGCGATGAGGCTTTGCCGGGACAAGGGCATCAAGATCGGCATGCGCTTCACGCTCACGCAGGACAACGCGCACGAGCTGCCGGCGCTGCTCCGGCTCATGGACGACGAGGGCATCGACAAGTTCTACCTCTCGCACCTCAACTACGCCGGCCGGGGCAACATCAACCGGAAGGACGACGTGGTGCTCCAGACGACGCGCCGCGCGATGGACCTGCTGTTCGACACCTGCTGGGACTACGTGAGCCGGGGTGTGGCGAAGGAGTTCGTCACCGGCAACAACGACGCCGACGGCGTGTACCTCCTCTTCTGGGCGCGCGAGCGCTTCCCGCAGCTCGTCGACCACCTGCGGGCGAAGCTCGCGCAGTGGGGCGGGAACTCGTCGGGGGTCAACATCGCGAACATCGACAACCTCGGCAACGTGCACCCGGATACGTTCTGGTGGCACTACTCGCTCGGCAACGTCAAACAGCGCCCCTTCTCGGAGATCTGGCGCGATACCTCCGATCCGCTGATGGCGGGCCTGAAGCGCCTGCCGCGCCGGATCGAGGGGCGCTGCGGCGAGTGCCGCTACTTCGACGTGTGCGGGGGCAACACGCGCGTGCGCGCCCACCAGCTCACCGGCAATCCCTGGGCCGAGGACCCGGCGTGCTATCTCACGGACGAGGAGATCGGCGCGAGCGGCGCGCGCGAGCGCCTGGCGGTCAGTCCCTACAGCCGGCGGGCCGCGCGGACATGAGGCGAGAGGCCCGGCGGGCGCGCCCGTCCGACGGTGGCGGATTGCGGCCGCGAGGCAGTGCGCGGCAGGAGGTGGGACGTGGAGACGGAAGGAGCCGTGCCGGTCGAGTTCGACGAGGACGGTCTGCTCAAGGACCCCGGGACCTGGAGCGAAGCGCTCGCGCAGGAGATCGCGCGGCGCAACGGCATCGTGGCGCTGACGCCCGACCACTGGGAAGTGATCCGCACGCTGCGCGAGCACTACGCGCGGCACGGGGTCGCGCCGGCCATGTACCACGTATGCCGCTCGCACGGGAAAGGCCCGTTCTGGGTGCACGACCTCTTCCACACCTGCCTGAACGCCTGGCGCGTCGCCGGCCTCCCGAATCCCGGCGAGGAGGCGAAGACGTACCTGAGCGACGCCTACTGACGGCGTCCGCGGTCCGGCCGAGCGCGTGACCCCCGAGGAGCAGCGGACGCTCGCGCGTCTGCTCGGCGCTTCGCGCTGGGCGGCCCTCGCGACGTCGCGCGACGACGAGCCGTTCGCGTCGTGGGTCGCCGTCGCGCCCGAACCGGACCTCGCGCGGTTCCTGCTGCACCTCAGCCGGCTCGCGCGTCACACCCGCTACCTCGCCGTCAACCCCCGGGCCGCGCTCGCCTTCACCGAGCCCGACAGCGATCCGGGCCGCGATCCGCAGACGCTCGCGCGCGTGACCGTGCAGGGCACGGTCGCCATCGTGCCGAGAGGGAGCGCGGAGTACGCGGCCGAGCGCGAGCGCTATCTCGCGCGCCTGCCGCACGCCGAGCGGACCTTCGCGCTCGGCGATTTCGAGCTCCACCGTTTCGTCGCGGAGAGCGCCCGGTACGTGCCGGGCTTCGGGCGCGTGCACCGCCTGATGCCCGACGACCTGCGCGCGCTCGCCCGGGAGGATTGAGATGCGCGTGCCCGTGCTCGCCCTGTGTCTCGCCGTGCTGCCGCTTTCCGCTCCGGCGGACGACGCCGCCGCGCTCTACCGGGAGCACTGCGCGGGCTGCCACGGGCCCGATCGCCTCGGCGGCATGGGCCCGGCGCTCCTGCCCGAGAACCTCGGCCGGTTGC
Source organism: Sulfurifustis variabilis (assembly GCF_002355415.1). Lineage (GTDB taxonomy): Bacteria > Pseudomonadota > Gammaproteobacteria > Acidiferrobacterales > Sulfurifustaceae > Sulfurifustis > Sulfurifustis variabilis. Next base: position 356,221 of record NZ_AP014936.1, read on the forward strand.
GCAAGAGCGAGGCCCTCCACGTGATCCGGGACGGGCGCCCGGCCACCCAGATGCCCGGCTTCGGCGGCAAGCTCGCGGAGCGCGAGATCGCGAGCCTCGCGGAGCTCGTGTACCGGCCGCTTCCGGAAATCCCGCGCTGGGATCTCGCCGAAATGCGCGCCTCGCACGTGATGCACCTGAAGGCCGGCGAAAAGCGCGCGGACAAGCCCGTCTTCGATGCCGATCCCCTCAATCTCTTCATCGTGGTCGAGCTCGGCGACCACCATGCGACGCTGCTGGACGGCGACCGCTTCGAGCCGATCCTTCGCTTCCCGACGCGCTTCGCGCTGCACGGCGGCCCGAAGTACTCGCCCGACGGCCGCTACGTCTACTTCGCCTCGCGCGACGGCTGGATCTCGAAGTTCGACATCTGGAACCTCAAGTACGTCGCCGAGATCCGCGCGGGCATCAACACGCGCAACCTCGCCGTGTCGAGCGACGGCAAGTACGTGATGGTCGGCAACTACCTGCCGCACGCGCTGGTCGTGCTCGACGCGCGCGACCTCGCGCCGCTCAAGGTGATCCCCGTGCGGGACGACGCCGGCAAGAGCTCGCGCGTGTCGGCCGTCTATGACGCCGGGCCGCGGAAGAGCTTCATCGCCGCGCTCAAGGACATCCCGGAGGTGTGGGAGGTGCCCTACGACCCCGACCACGAGCCGATCTACCCGGGCTACGTCCACGACTACCGCATGGGCGAGGCGATCGCCGCCAGGGGCCCGTTCCCCGTGCGGCGCATCAAGCTCGACGACTACCTGGACGACTTCTTTTTCGACCCGCCGTATCGCCACCTCATCGGCGCGGCGCGCGAGGGAAAGAACGGGCAGGTCGTGAGCCTGCTCGTCGGGCGCAAGATCGCGGACGTGGAGCTGCCCGGGCTGCCGCACCTCGGCAGCGGCATCACCTGGGACTATCGCGGCAAGCCGGTGCTGGCGACGCCCAACCTGAAGGAGGGAACGATCTCGATCATCGACATGACGCAGTGGAAGACGATCAGGCGCATCGAGACGCTCGGGCCGGGTTTCTTCCTTCGCTCGCACGAGGGCACGCGCTACGCCTGGGCGGACAACATGATGAGTCCGCGCAAGGACACGATCCAGCTCATCGACAAGGAAACGCTCACGGTCGCCCGGGCGCTCACGCCCGCGCCGGGCAAGACCGCGGCGCACGTCGAGTTCACGCGCGACGGGAAGTACGCGCTGGTCTCGGTGTGGGAAATGGACGGCGCGCTCGTCGTCTACGACGCCCGGACGCTCGAGGAGGTCAAGCGCCTCCCCATGAAAAAGCCCTCGGGCAAGTACAACGTGCACAACAAGATCACGCGCTCGTCGGGGACGAGCCACTGAACCCGCCAGGCGCGTAACGGCGCTGCGCCGCGGGCCGGCCCGCCGAGGTTGACCTGGATCAAAGCGAGCCCGCGGGCGTGGACCTAGCATGCCCGCTCTGATGGCCCCCACCGTCCCCGTAGTCGGCTACGACCGAGACGCCAACCGGTATCTCAGCATCACGACCGGTGCACGCTGCGGTGCGCGTTCTGCCCGAAGTTCCGCGGCTCGTGGACGCTCGACGGGCTCGACCTGCGTCTTTCCCGCGAACCGACCGTGGACGAGATCGTGGCCGCCGCCGGCGAGCCTGCGCGCTACGAGGAGATCGTCTTCGGCGGGCTCGGCGAGCCGACCCTGCGGCTCTACGACCTGATGGCCGCCGCGCTGCGACTCCACGGGCGCGGGGCGCGGATCCGCCTGCAGACGGACGGCCTCGCGAGCCTCGTCTACGGCCGGGACGTGACGCCCGATCTCGAGGGCGGGATCGACGCGCTGTCGGTTTCGCTCAACGCACAGGACGAGCAGACCTACAACCGCTACTGCCGGCCGATGCTGCCCGGCGCCTATCGCGCCATGCTCGACTTCGTGGCGCGCGCCCGCGAGTTCGTCCCGGACATCGTGCTCACCGCCACCCCCGGTCTGGACGACGTGGACATGGCCGCCTGCGAGCGCCTCGCCGGCGAGCTCGGCGTCAAGTTCGGCACGCGCGGGCACGATGAGATGAACTGCCGTCAATGAGCGGCGCCCGGGCCTAGCCGCGTGGAGCTCGTCTGCCCGGCCGGGACGCTCCCGGCGCTGAGAACCGCGATCGACCACGGCGCCGACGCCGTGTACGTCGGATTTCGCGACGGGACGAACGCGCGCAACTTCCCCGGCCTCAACTTCACGCCCGACGACGTGCGCGCCGGCGTCGCCTACGCCCACGCGCACGGGCGCAAGGTCCTGCTCGCGCTGAACGTGTACCCGCGGCCCCGACAATGGAAACGCGCGCGCGAGGCGGTGGATCGCGCCGCCGAGTGCGGCGTGGACGCGATCATCATGGCCGACCCGGGGCTCCTCGCGTACGCGGCGCGGGCGCACCCGGATCTGCGCCTGCATCTGTCGGTGCAGGGCTCGGCGACCAACCACGAAGCGATCGGTTTCTACGCCCGGCATTTCGGCGTGCGTCGCGTCGTGCTGCCGCGCGTGCTCTCGGCGGCCCAGGTCGCGGCGATCGTCCGGCGCGTGGACGTCGAGGTCGAGGTCTTCGGTTTCGGCAGCCTGTGCGTGATGGTCGAGGGGCGCTGCGCGCTCTCCTCCTACGCGACCGGCGACTCGCCGAACTCGAGCGGCGTCTGCTCTCCGGCGCACGCGGTCCGCTGGGAAGAGAGCCGAAACGTGCGGCGCTCGCGCCTGAACGGGGTGCTGATCGACGTCTACGGCCCGGACGAGCCGGCGGGCTATCCGACCCTGTGCAAGGGCCGGTTCGAGGTGGGCGACCATACCTATTATGCCCTGGAGGAGCCGACGAGCCTCAACGTCCTGCCCATCCTGCCCGAGCTCGCCCGCGCCGGCGTGGCGGCGATCAAGGTCGAGGGGCGCCAGCGCAGCCCGGCCTACGTGGCGACGGTCACGCGCACGCTGCGCGCCGCGCTCGACGCGTACCGTGCCGACCCCGAGGGTTTCGTCTCCCGTGCCGACTGGAACGCCGCGCTCGCCCGCCTCGCCGAGGGAAGCTGCTCGACGCTCGGCGCCTATCACCGGCCGTGGCAGTAGAAAGGCAATGTTGAATTTTGGATGCTCAATGTTGAATAAGAGAGGTGCGCTTCGCGCACACATCAATTAAACATTCAAAATTCAACACTCGAACTTCGATGAAGTTATCGCTGGGTCCCATCCTTTACTTCTGGGAACGCGACGCGGTCTTCGACTTCTACCGTAAGGTCGCGGACGCGCCTGTCGACGTCGTGTATCTCGGCGAGGTGGTGTGCTCCAAGCGCCGCCGGCTGCGGCGCGACGACTGGCTCGCGATCGGCGAGGCGCTCGCCGCGGCGGGCAAGGAGGTCGTTTTCTCCACGCTCGCGCTCATCGAAGCGGAGTCGGAGGTTTCGTCGCTGAGGCGCACCGTGGAAAACGGGCGCTTCGCCGTCGAGGCGAACGACATGGCGGGCGTAAGCCTGCTCGAGGGCCGATCCTTCGTCGCCGGGCCGCACCTCAACGTCTACAACGCGGACACCCTCGCGCTGCTCTCCGCGGCCGGCGCGCGGCGCTGGGTCATGCCGGTCGAGCTCGATGCGGGCACCCTCGAGGACATGCAGGCCGCGCGCCCGGCCGGCATGGAAACCGAAATCTTCGCGTTCGGGCGGCTGCCGCTCGCCTTCTCGGCGCGGTGCTTCACCGCGCGCGCACACAACCTGGCGAAGGACGACTGCGGCTTTCGCTGCGGCGACGACCCGGAGGGCATGGCGCTGCGCACGCGCGAGGGCCAGGCGTTCCTCACCCTCAACGGCATCCAGGTGCAGTCGGCCGGGACCTACAACCTCATCCGCGAGCTGCCCGAGCTCGAGCGCCTGGGCGTCGACATCGCGCGGCTTTCGCCCCAGCCCCGGGGGATGGACGCGGTGATCGCCGCGTTCCGCGACGTGATCGATCGGCGCCGGGACCCGGGCGACGCCTGCGCGTCGCTCGCTCCGCACCTCGCGCACGGGTCGTGCAACGGCTACTGGCGCGGCGAGGCGGGCATGACGTGGAACGCGCCCGCTTGAGCCGCACGCCCCTCGCCGTGTTCGAGGCGGGGCTGGACGACGGAGCCGCGCACACCGTGCACGATGCCGCGCAGCGCGCCGCGAGCAGGACGACTGCGTGGCTGCGGTTCCACCGCTACCGTCCCTGCGCGAGCCTCGGCCGCCACGAGGTCGCCGGCCACGCGATCCGCGCCGGCTGGTGCAGCGAGCAGGGCATCGGCGTCGTGCGACGCGAGAGCGGCGGCACCGCCGTCTTTCTCGACCCCGATCAGCTCTGCCTCACGCTGACCTTCCCGCGCCCGCCGGGCGGCGCGGCGCTCGCGTGGCTGCCGCGCCTCGCCCGGGCGGTCGCCGCGAGTCTCGCCCGGCTCGGCCTCGGTGCGCGCTACGCGCCGCCGCACGAGATCGAGGTCGCCGGGCGCCGGCTCGCCTTCGTCTTCCTCGACGCCGGTCGCGCGAGCGTGCTGTTCCATGCGTTCCTGCACCTTCGCGCCGACGTCGAGACCCATCTCCGGGCGCTGCGCATGCCGCTCGAAAAGCTGAGCCCCCGCGGAATGCAGACGGCACGCGACCGCATCGCGACCCTGGACGGATCCGGCATCCGGCGCGAAGACGCGATCACGGCGCTCGCCGACGGGCTGAAAGCGCTCGGTTTCGCGCCCGCCCCGGTCTCGCCGCCCGAGTGGCTGCACCCTACCGTCGGACGTTCCCTTCCCGTTCGAGCCGACGAAGACTGGTCGCACGAGCTCGACGCCTGGCAGCACGGCTTCATCACCGTTCCCGGAGGCGTGCTGCACGCGCGCGTGCGGCAGGATGCGGCCAGCGGGCGGATCGCGCGCCTCGAGCTGGCGGGGAGCGCGCACGTCCATCCGTCGAACGCCTTCTCCGCCTTGAGCGCGTCGCTCCGCGGGGCGACGCTCGAGTCGCTCGATGAGCGCATCGCGCGGGCCTGCGCGAGGACGAAATACGAATTCCTCGGCTTCACGGCCGCGGACCTCGGCCGGCTGATCCGCCGCGCGCTATGGCGCCAGCGCGAGGAAGCGGCGTTCGCCCTCGATCGTCGGGCCGCGAACACGCTGATGGTCCACGGCCCGCTCTCCGCCGGGCAGGTGGTGACCGTCGCCGGCGCGCTGCTGGTGCCCTACTGCGCCAAGCCGACGTGGTGCAAATGGCGGCACCGCGACGGCTGCCCGGAATGCGGCCGATGCGAGGCGGGCGAGGCCTACCGGCTCGCCCGCGCCCTGGGGCTGCGCGTGCACACGATCACGAGCTACGAGCATCTGCGCGAGACGCTGGCGCGGCTCGCCGGCAACGGCGTGCGGGCGTACGTGGGGATGTGCTGCCACCATTTTTATATCAAGCGCGCCCGGGCCTTCGAGGAGGCGGGGATGCCGGCGCTGCTGCTCGATATCGGCGGTTCGAACTGCTACGAGCTGCGCCAGGAGGAGGCGGCGTACGCGGGGCGGTTCGCCGCGCAGGCGCGGATCGACGTCGCGGTGCTCAGGAACGTGCTCGCGGCACGCCGCTGACGCCGGACAACCGGCGCGCGAGCGGGGTCGCCCGCAGGAGACCGAGGGCGAGCCGCGCGGGCGCTCCCCCGAGGACGTCGCGGACGTGCGCCTCGAGGTCGTACTCGAGCGCGTCCAGCAGGTTCTTCACGTGCAGCCCCGCCTCGGTCTCTCCCTCGAGGGAGAGGCGCCGGTTGAAGAAGAGCGTGTCCGGATCTTCCCGGCGCAGCGCGAGGGCGAGGAAGTCCTCCACGCGGCCCCGGATGCGCACGTGCGGCTCCGCGCCCGCCGCCGCGCGCAGCCCGACGGGCGTGATCTCGAAGTCGAGGACCGAGCCCCCGTCCGTGATCTCCAGGCGCACGCGCTTGCCGGCGAGCTCGGCGAGGCGCGCGCGCAAGGGTTGCCCGCGCAGCAGATGCGTGAAGATGGCGGCAAGGACCGCCGTATGGGCGCGGTCGGGAACCGCGCGGAGCCAGAGCGTGAGCGGATCGGGGAGCACGCGGGGATTCTAGGCAGGGCGCCGTGCGCCTCATTGACCTGGATCAATCCAACGTCGAGGCGGCTGCCCTAAGGTCTCGCCATGCCGTACGCGAGCCTGCGGGAGTTTCTCGCGCACCTCGAGCGCGAGGGCGACCTGAAGCGCGTGCGCGCCCCGATCGACTCCGTGTTCGAGACCACCGAGCTCTGCCACCGGGCGTTGCGCGCCGACGGGCCGGCGCTGCTGTGCGAGCACGTCAAGGGCTCGGGCGTGCCGTTTCTCGGGAACCTCTTCGGCAGCCCCCGGCGCATCGCGCGCGCCGTCGGCCGCTCTTCGATCGGCGAGCTGCGCGATGTCGGGCGACTGCTGGCCTTCCTGAAGGAACCCTCGCTGCCGACCACGCTGCCCGAGGCGCTCGCCCGCGCCGGCGATTTCCGACCCGTGCTGCACGCGCGGCCGCGTCGCGTCTCGGAGGCGCCCTGCCAGGAGAAGGTGGTCGAAGGGACGGCCGTCGACATTGCCCATTTGCCCATCCAGACGTGCTGGCCGGAGGACGCGGGGCGCCTCGTCACGCTCGGGCTCGTCGTGACGCGCGGGCCGTACAAGGAGCGGCTGAACGTCGGAATCTATCGCCAGCAGGTGCTTGGACCGAACAGGGTGATCATGCGCTGGCTCGCGCACCGGGGTGGGGCGATCGATTTCCGCGAGTGGCAGGAGGCACATCCCGGCGGGCGTTTTCCGGTCGCGGTCGTCATCGGTGCCGATCCGGCGACGCTGCTCGCCGCCGTCACGCCCGTCCCGGACACGCTCTCCGAGTACGACTTCGCGGGGCTCCTGCGCGGCGCGCGCACCGAGCTCGTGAAGTGCCGCACGAGCGATCTCGAGGTGCCCGCAACGGCGGAGATCGTGCTCGAGGGTCACATCGAGCCGGGCGAGGAGGCGCTCGAGGGGCCGTTCGGCGACCACACCGGCTACTACAACGCGCAGGCGATGTTCCCGGTGCTGACGATCACCTGCATGACGCACCGCCGCGATCCGATCTACCAGGGAAGCTACATGGGACGTTCGCCGTACGACGAGCCGTCGGTGCTCGCGATGGCGCTCAACGAGGTGTACATCCCGCTCCTGCAGAAGCAGTTCCCCGAGATCGTCGACTTCTATCTCCCGCCCGAGGCCTGCTCGTACCGGATCGCCGTGGTCGCCATCAAGAAGCGCTACGCCGGCCATGCGCGGCGCGTGATGTTCGGCGTGTGGTCGAGCCTGCGGCAGTTCACCTACACGAAGTTCGTCATCGTCGTGGACGACGACATCGACGCGCGCGACTGGAAGGAGGTCGTGTGGGCGCTGGCGACGCGCATGGACCCCGCGCGGGACGCGGTCATCGTCGACCGCACGCCCATCGATTACCTCGACTTCGCGAGCCCGGTCGCCGGCCTCGGCGGCAAGATCGGCTTCGACGCGACCAACAAGTGGCCGGGCGAGACGGACCGCGTGTGGGGCAGGCCGATCCGCCAGCGCGACGACGTGAAGCGGCGCGTCGATGCCCTGTGGGATGACCTGGGCCTCGGTCGCTGACTGCCCGGCTCAGGTCCGCCGCGGCCGGTCGCGCGACGGGATCCGATAGAGCCAGACGGCGAGCCCGACGCCGAAGAGCGCCATCGCGATCTGGCCGTACGGGCTCTTGACGAAGAACAGGATAGAGGTGGAGAGCGTCACTGCCATCAGCGCGATGGCGGTGAGCTTCGTCCTCCAGGGGATGCTGTGGTGCTGCCGCCATTCCCGGATCAGCGGCCCGAACGCGGGACTGTTCAGCAACCCGTTGTAGAAGCGGGGAGAGGCCCGGACGTAGCACCCGGCGGCCAGTAGCATGAAGGGCGTCGTCGGCAGCACCGGCAGCACCGCGCCGAGCAGGCCGATGCCGACGAAGAGCGTCCCAAGGGCAGCGAACAGCAGCCGCACCGTGCGGGAGTTGTGCACGCGCATTTCATGGCTGTAGTCCACGCGGTCCTGGTCCATGGCGCCCCGAAAGCCTGACACGGTGCCGCTCCCGAATGCTACCGCGGGCGTCCCGTGGGTTCGTCCGGGGGCCGGAAAGCGCCTCCGCCTCGCCGCCGGATTCAATGGGCCGCGAACTGGTCGAGGATCGAGCGCACGTCGCGCTCCCAGCGCTGGAACTGCACGCGCAGCGCGGCGTCGTCGAAGAACTCCGAGAGGAGCGCGGGGCTGTTGGTGAGCGCGAGGGTCGACTCGCCCTCGGCGAAGATCACGATCTTGAGCGGCAGGTAGGCCAGGAGCTCCGGGCGCCTGTCGGGCAGGCGTCTCAGCTCCTCCGGCCGCGCGAAGAAGACCACCCGGTACTCCGCGGTCGCGTAGCCGCTGGACGTCAGGCCGACGTCGACCCGCTGCACCCGCGTTACCTTGTAGCCGTGCGCCGCGACGACCTCCTGGAGGCGGGCCATCGCCTCGGGGAAGGGTTGGTCGGTGCGCACCATCAGGAGCTCGTCCGCGCGCAGCGGCGCGGCGACAAGGATCACGCAGAGGGCGAGGAAGCGAAGCAGGCTCACAGCGTCGACTCCTCGATGATGTTCGTATAGATCTCGTGCATCTGCGTGCAGAGCGCGTTGAGCTCCGCGTTGTTGAAGATCGCGCTCAGGCGCTTCGGGTTGATCGACATCACCAGGACCTTTCCGTTCTCCTCGGCCACGGTGAAGCGGCAGGGCAGGAACAGGCCGACGCGCGGATCGACCGCGAGCGCCTTGTTGAGGAACGCGAAGTCGCAGGCGTCGACGATGTAGCGCTTCGGATTCTCCTTTCCCTTCTCGACCGCGCCTTCCTCCAGGGGGGCGACGCGTATGAGGCGCATGTTGACCCCGGCCACGGCGTTCTTCAGGCGCTCGAGCGTGGTCGGGATGTCGGCGGACGACTCGCGCACGATCACCGCGGATTCGCTTTCGAGGACGGTCGCACCCGCCGGCACCGGCTGCTTCTCGAAGGCGCGCACGTAGGCGACGACGTCGTCGATGTCGCGCTCCGAGAGCCCCGCCTCGAGGAAGGAGCCCATGGGGGTGCCTTCGCGCCCCAGCACGAGCGTCGCCTTGATCATGGCGTCGCTCGCCGCCGCGAGGAACCCCGGGTTGTTGAGCGCGGGCGCGAGGATCGGAAGGTCGCGCGGGCGGGAGAAGGTCACGCCGGTCCCGTGGCCGCCCTCGCCCTTCGCGCCGTGGCAGGAGGCGCAGTGGCGCGCGTAGAGCTTTTCGCCGCGCGCGCGGTCCCCGCGGCCGACCGCGGGCCGCGGGGCGGGCCGGGTCTGCGCGAAGCCGCGCACGTGGCCCACGATCGCGCGCACCTCGGCGTCGCTCAAGTGCTGGAAGGCGGGCATCACGCGGCCGGGGCGCCCCAGCCGGATCGTTCTTGCCAGGTAATCGTCGTCGGCCGTGGCGAGAAAGTCCGGCAGCGCGAGCGGCGCACCCACGCCCCCCCGGCCGTCTGGGCCGTGGCAGGCCGCGCAGTGCTGGGCGTACAGCCGGGCGCCGCTGTGGCCCACGGCGGCCTGTGCGGACAGGCCTCCCAGGAGCAGCGTCAGAAAGGCAAGACCTACAAAAAGAAGGCGCATCCCGTTCTCCGGTTGGCACGTACCATCGGGAAAACCGGGGCGGCGTTCCTTGATGGAGGTCAACTTTTGTGCGCGCGGCGTGGCTCATAATCGCCGCCATGCAACGGCTCAGCTTCGATCCGGCGCTGCTCGCGCGCTACGACAAGTCCGGCCCGCGCTACACCTCCTATCCGACCGCGGTGCAATTCCACCCGGGGTTCGACGAGCAGGCGTACCGCGCGCAGGCGGCGGCCACGAACCGCGGAGAGGGCAGGCCGCTCTCGCTGTACGTGCACCTCCCGTTCTGCGCGCGGCTCTGCTTCTACTGCGCCTGCAACAAGATCGTGACGAAGAACCGTTCGCGCGCGGCGCCGTATCTCGAGCGCCTGCACGAGGAGATCGCCCTGCAGGGCGCGCTCTTCGATCCGGCCCGGACGGTCGATCAGCTCCACTGGGGCGGCGGCACGCCGACCTTCATCGCCGATGACGAGATGCGCGCCCTCATGCGGGCGACGCGCGAGCACTTCCGGCTGCGCGACGACGACCGGGGCGAGTACAGCATCGAGGTCGACCCGCGCGAGGTGCGCCCGGGAACGCTCGCGCTCCTGCGCGAGCTCGGCTTCAACCGGCTGAGCCTCGGCGTCCAGGACTTCGACCCGAAGGTCCAGGCGGCGGTGAACCGGATCCAGAGCGAAGAGCAGACGCTCGGCGTGCTGCGCGAAGCGCGCGCGCTCGGCTTCCGATCCATCAACATGGACCTGATCTACGGCCTGCCGCACCAGACGGTGGCGAGTTTCACGCGCACGCTCGAGACCGTGATCGCCGCGTCACCCGACCGGCTCTCGGTCTTCAACTACGCGCACCTCCCCGAGCTGTTCATGCCGCAGAAGCGCATCCGCGCGGAGGACCTGCCCTCGCCGCAGGCCAAGCTCGACATCCTGCAGGCGACCATCGAGCGCCTGACCGCGTCGGGCTACGAGTACATCGGCATGGATCACTTCGCGCGGCCCGACGACGAGCTCGCGGTGGCGCAGCGCAGCGGGTCGCTCTACCGCAACTTCCAGGGCTATTCGACGCACGCGGACTGCGACCTCGTCGGGCTCGGCATCACCGCGATCGGAAAGATCGGCGAAACCTACAGCCAGAACGTGCGCACGCTCGAGGAGTACGACGCGCGTATCGACGCCGGCCGGCTCGCGGTCTTCCGCGGCATCGAGCTCGACGCGGACGACCGGCTGCGCCGGGACGTGATCACGGGCCTCATCTGCCACTTCACACTCGACATCCCGGCGGTCGAGCGCACGCATGGCATCCGCTTCGCCGAGTACTTCGCCCCGGAGCTCGCCACGCTCGCCGGCATGGCGGAAGACGGGCTCGTCGCGCTGAGCCCCGGCCGCATCGACGTGCTGCCCGCCGGCATGCTGCTCGTGCGCAACGTGTGCATGGTGTTCGACAAGTATTTGCGCCGGCAGCAGGAGCAGCGATATTCCAGGGTGATCTGAACCGCTCGCACTTACACCCAGTTTTTGTCGGTCATTGCGGGCCGCCCTGCTCGTAGACGCTTCTGGATCGATCCGGTTAAATATCGGCCGGAAATCCAGGGACGCGCATCCATGGCCGACACGCCGGCCACCGTCATCAGCATCGCCAGCATCAAGGCGGCCTGCAGGAGCTGTACGCTCAAGGAACTGTGCCTGCCGCTCGGCCTCGACGAGGCCGACATCAACGCCCTCGACCGCCTGATCCGTCGCCGGCAGACCTTGAAGAAGGGTCAGACCCTGTACCGGCTCGGAGACTCGCTGCGTGCGCTCTATGCCATCCGCCAGGGGTCGATGAAGACCACCGGGCTGATGGAGGACGGTCGGGTGCAGGTCACGGGCTTTCACCTGCCGGGCGAGCTGCTCGGGATCGACGCGATCAACACCGACCAGCACCCGTGCAGCGCCGAAGCGCTCGAGACCACGGAGATCTGCGAGATCCCGTACCACGCGCTCGAGGACCTCGCGCTCAAGGTGCCCGGGCTCCAGCACCAGCTCTTGCGGATCATGAGCCGGGAGATCGCGCGCGACCAGCAGATGCTCATGACGCTCGGCCGCATGGCCGCCGAGGAGCGGGTCGCCTCCTGCCTGCTCTCCTTCTCGCAGCGCCACGCGCGCCTCGGGCGCGACGGCGCCCACTTCAAGCTCAGCATGTCCCGCCAGGACCTGGGGGACTACCTCGGCCTCGCCCTCGAGACCGTGAGCCGGCTGCTCTCGCGCCTGCAGGAGGAGGGGTTGATCGAGGTGAGCGGCCGCCACATCACCATCCGCAACGTTCACGCCCTGAAGTCGCTCGGCGGGGGCGGCGAGATGGATCGGAGCGCCAGCGGCTGAAACCCGGGCCGGCTGGCGGCAATTGCCGTCAACCTGAACGGGCGCCCGCGGTTGACAGCACCCCGACGCTCGCCTAGTTTGGCGACCTCGCCATCCCCGGAGCCCGCTTTCCATGTCCGACCGCGCCGCCGCGATCGAGGCGCTCTTCGAGCTGCCTTTCAACGACCTGATCTACCGGGCGCAGACCGTGCACCGGACCCACTTCGACCCGAACGCGGTGCAGCTGTCGACGCTGCTCTCGATCAAGACCGGTGGCTGCTCCGAGGACTGCGGGTACTGTTCGCAGTCGGCCCGTTTCGAAACGGGGCTCGAGAGCGAACCGCTCATGGCCCTCGACGATGTCCTCGACGCCGCCCGTGCCGCGAAGGCCAGGGGCGCGACGCGCTTCTGCATGGGTGCCGCCTGGCGCGGACCCAAGGACAGGGACCTCGCACGGGTCACGGAGATGATCCGGGCGGTGAAGGGTCTCGGTCTCGAGACGTGTGCGACACTGGGCCTGCTGCGCGACGGCCAGGCCGAGGAGCTCGCCGACGCCGGGCTCGACTACTACAACCACAACCTCGACACGTCGCCCGGGCACTACGAGAAGGTCATCCACACGCATTCCTACGAGGATCGGCTGGCGACCCTGGCGCGCGCGCGCCGGGCGGGCCTCAAGGTGTGCTGCGGCGGGATCATGGGGATGGGCGAGTCCCGCGCCGACCGCGCCGCGTTTCTCGCCGAGCTCGCGGCGCTCGACCCGCCGCCCGAAAGCGTCCCGGTCAACCTGCTCGTGCACATTCCCGGGACGCCGCTGTCGGATCAGCCGGCGCTCGACCCCATCGAGTTCGTCCGGACCGTGGCGGTCGCCCGCATCGTCCTGCCGGCCTCGATGGTCCGTCTCTCGGCCGGTCGCGGGGCCATGCCGGATCATCTGCAGGCCCTGTGCTTCCTCGCCGGCGCCAACTCGATCTTCTACGGCGACCGGCTGCTCACCACGCCCAATCCGGAATCCGACGCGGACGCCGCGCTCTTCGCGAAGCTGGGGCTGAAGCCGATGCCGGCCGAGGTCGATCAGGAGTCGTCGGCCGCCCGTTCGGCGCGCGGTTGCGCCGGCGCCTGTTCCGGCACGGGATAGATCGTGAAGCGGAGCTCGGCCAGGTCGCCGAGCACGTAGGTCGGCGGGGCGCTCACCCCGCCGACGGTCCCGGGGTCCACCCGCACGGTCTCCGTTCCCTTGATGTTCCGGACCCGCTCGATCACCGCGGAGTGCTCGTGGCCGTTGCACACGAGATCGTAGTCGCCGGTGATCGCCATCGCCCTGGCGTAGTGCGGGTAGTGCACGAGGAAAATTTTGCGCCCGCCCAGGGTCAGGCTCGCGTCCTGGCCGTGGTAGTTCACGAGGCCGCCGGATTTCTGCGCGAGCCGGCAAAGATGATAGAGGTCGCCGGCGTTGTTGCCGTGGATCACGTGGATCGGCAGGCCCAGGGGCATCGCCGCATGCAGCGTCGACGGCGCGACGAGGTCGCCGCAGTGGAGCACCGCCTGCGCCCCGCGCGCCTTGGCGTCCGCAACGGCGGCCGCCAGGCGCTCCCGGTGGTCGTGCGAGTCGGAGACGATGCAGATCTTCATTGGTGCGATTCTACCGCAGCAAAACACAAAGGGCCGGGATCGCCGGCCCTTTGCGCGTGGCGGACGCCGTCGGCCTAGAGCAGCGGCACGATCATCAGCGCCACGATGTTGATGATCTTGATCAGCGGGTTGATCGCCGGGCCCGCCGTGTCCTTGTAGGGGTCGCCGACGGTATCGCCGGTCACCGCCGACTTGTGGGCGTCCGAACCCTTGCCGCCGTGGTGACCTTCCTCGATGTACTTCTTGGCGTTGTCCCACGCCCCGCCACCGGTCGTCATCGAGATGGCGACGAAGATGCCGGTGACGATCGAGCCCATGAGGACGCCGCCGAGGGCCTTGGTGCCCGCGCCGGGACCCATCAGCCAGTTGAGCAGCAGCACGACGACGATCGGCACGAGCACGGGCAGGATCGACGGCAGGATCATCTCCTTGATCGCCGAGCGCGTGAGCATGTCGACCGCGCGCGAGTAGTCGGGCTTCGCCGTGCCGTCCATGATCCCCTTGATCTCCTTGAACTGCCGGCGCACCTCGACCACGATGCCGCCGGCCGCCCGGCCCACCGCCTCCATCGCGAGCGCGCCGAAGAGATAGGGAACGAGACCGCCCACGAACAGGCCGATGATCACGGCCGGGTCGGAGAGCGAGAACTCGACGAGCTTGCCGGCGTGCTTGAGCTCGTGCGTGTAGTCGGCGAAGAGCACCAGCGCGGCGAGACCGGCGGAGCCGATGGCGTAGCCCTTGGTCACCGCCTTCGTCGTGTTGCCGACGGCGTCGAGCGGGTCGGTGATGTTCCGCACCTCCTTCGGCAGGTTCGCCATCTCGGCGATGCCGCCGGCGTTGTCGGTCACCGGTCCGTAGGCGTCGAGCGCCACGATGATGCCCGTCATCGAGAGCATCGAGGTCGCGGCGATGGCGATGCCGTAGAGGCCCGCGAGCTCGTACGCGCCCCAGATCGACAGGCACACGGCGATCACCGGCGCCGCGGTGGCCTTCATCGAGACGCCGAGGCCGGCGATCACGTTCGTGCCGTGGCCCGTGGTCGAGGCCTGGGCGATGTGGCGCACCGGGCTGTACTCGGTCGCGGTGTAGTACTCGGTGATGATGACCATCGCCGCGGTGAGCGCCAGGCCGATGAGCGCAGCGTAGTAGAGGTTGATCGTGCCCACGGCACGGCCGTCGAGCGTGATCGATTCACCGAGGAGCTGCGTCGTGACCGGGTAGAATGCGATGGCCGCGAGCACGCCCGCGACGATCAGGCCGCGGTAGAGCGCGTTCATGATCTTGCCGCCCTCGCGCGCCTTCACGAAGAAGGTGCCGATCACCGAGGCGATGATCGAGACGCCGCCGAGCACGAGGGGATAGAGCACCGCGTTGGCGCCGATGCCCTGCACGAGCAGGCCGCCCAGGAGCATGGTGGCGATGATCGTCACCGCGTAGGTCTCGAACAGGTCCGCCGCCATGCCGGCGCAGTCGCCGACGTTGTCGCCGACGTTGTCGGCGATCACCGCCGGGTTGCGCGGGTCGTCCTCGGGGATGCCGGCCTCGACCTTGCCCACGAGGTCGGCGCCGACGTCCGCGCCCTTGGTGAAGATGCCGCCGCCCAGACGGGCGAAGATCGAGATCAGCGAGCCGCCGAACCCGAGGCCGACGAGAGGCGCGAGGCTCGGGGCCTGGCCGGCCGGGGTGAGCGAGGCGAGCACCGCGTAGTAGCCCGCGACGCCGAGCAGCCCGAGGCCGACGACCAGCAGCCCGGTGATGGCGCCCCCGCGGAAGGCGATCTGCAGCGCCGGGTTCAGCCCCTCGCGCGCGGCTTCCGCGGTGCGCACGTTCGCGCGCACCGAGATGTTCATGCCGATGTACCCGGCTGCCGCCGAAAGGATCGCCCCGATGGCGAAGCCGAAGGCGGTGAGCTTGCCGAGGAAGAACCAGATGACGGCGAACAGCACGACGCCGACGATGCCGATCGTGGTGTACTGCCGGTTGAGGTACGCCGAGGCGCCCTCCTGCACCGCAGCGGCGATTTCCCGCATGCGTTCGTTGCCCGCGGGCTTCGCGAGCACCCAGCGCATCGAAACGAGGCCGTACGCGATTGCGGCGCCGGCGCACACCAACGCGAAGATCAGACTGCTGGACATTAACAATCCCCCCAGGGTTTGGGCGCTCGGCGGCGGGCCAGAACCGCTTCGCGCACGGTGTTGCGATGAGTGGTGGTCATCGATCTACGAAATCATGGCTGCTCGGGGCCGCCTTTTCTATTTCTTGACCGCGAGCCCGCCCTCGAGGCGGGTCCCCGGCGCGAAGCCGAAGATCCGCTCGAGGCCGAGCTTGCGTATCAGTTGGTCCACCGCCGCCTGGCCGTGCTCGCGAGTCACTTCAGCGAGAATCAGCTTGGCCGAGTTGGCGTTGTAGAACCCTCCGAAGTCCGCCTGCACCTTGAGCAGCTCCCGGGCCTTCTCGAGGGTCATGGTTCCCTTCGTTACACCTTGAACTCGGTCTTGAGCTTCTTCTTGACCGGGACGTTCTTCAGCCGCACGTACTGCGGCAGGCCGTCCTTGTACGGCGGGTAGTCCTCGCCCTTGATGAGCGGCTCGAGGTACTGGCGGCACTTCGCGGTGATGCCGAACCCGTCCGGGGTGATGAAGTCCTTCGGCATCATCTTCTCGACGTTCGCGACCTTCGCGAGCGGCGCCATGGCGATCTTCCACTTGTAGGGCTTGCTCGAGACGCGCTGGATCGCCGGCATGACGGCGTTGTTGCCCTTCACCGCGAACTCGACCCCAGCCTTGCCGACGGCGTAGGCCTGATCGACGTCGGCCTTGGACGCGATGTGGCGCGCGGCGCGCTGCAGGTAGTCCGCGACGCCCCAGTGGTACTTGAGGTTCAGGCCTTCCTTGATCATGTTCGCGACCACCGGCGCCACGCCGCCGAGCTGCGCGTGACCGAAGGCGTCGCGCAGACCCTGGTCCGACAGGAACTTCCCGTCCGGGCCTTTCACGCCTTCGGACACGACGACCGAGCAGTAGCCGTGCTTCTTCACGAGCTCGTCGACCCGCGCCAGGAACTTCTCCTTGTCGAAGGTGACCTCGGGAAAGAGGATGACGATCGGGATCTCGGTGTCCTTGGTCGAGGCGAGACCGCCCGCGGCCGCGATCCAGCCGGCGTGGCGCCCCATCACCTCGAGCACGAACACCTTGGTCGAGGTCTTCGCCATCGAGGCGACGTCGAAGCTCGCCTCGCGCGTCGAGACGGCGATGTACTTCGCGACGCTGCCGAAGCCCGGGCAGTTGTCGGTGATCGGCAAATCGTTGTCGACGGTCTTCGGCACGTGCACCGCGACGATGGGGTAGCCCATCTTCTCCGAGAGCTGCGACACCTTGAGGCAGGTGTCGGCCGAGTCGCCGCCGCCGTTATAGAAGAAGTAACCGATGTCGTGGGCCTTGAAGACCTCGATGAGTCGCTCGTACTGCGCGCGGTGCTCCTCGATGCTCTTCAGCTTGTAGCGGCAGGAGCCGAAGGCGCCGGACGGGGTGTGCTTGAGCGCGGCGATGGCGGAGGCCGATTCCCGGCTCGTGTCGATGAGGTCTTCGGTCAGCGCGCCGATGATGCCGTTGCGGCCGGCGTAGACCTTGCCGATCTTGTTCTTGTACTTGCGTGCCGTCTCGATCACGCCGCACGCGGAGGCGTTGATCACGGCGGTCACGCCGCCCGACTGGGCGTAAAAGGCGTTTTTCGTTTTGGGCATGGCGATCCTTGAAGAAAGGTTTCTTGGTGTGAAGCGAATCAGTGCAGGTCTTTGCCCGTGCTGCCCGAGGCGATACCGGCCATGTCGCGCATGTGGTCCGTCTGGACCTGCAGGACCGTGGTGACGCACTCGCCGAGGTCGGGGTAGCTGTCATGCCCGGTGCCGAACTGCTGGTCGGGCTGGTAGAAGAAGAGGGGGCGGTAACGGCGCTCGCCCAGCTTCAGGATGACGAAGCTCACGCCGCGCTCGGACCAGTACAGGGCGGGGCACCAGGCGAGGTCGACGTCGGCGGGCTCGACGCACACCTCGACATCCGCCTGCTGGATCTCGATCTCCTTGCCATAGCGCCGGGCCAGGCGCTCCTGAACCGTGGACAGCTCGGTGGGGTCGAAATCGGGTATCTTGTGCTCGCTCATCGCGGGGCGAGATGCGTCTCGGTGGGCGTCCGCACGGCAGGGGTAGCCCGTTTGCAGCGCGCTAGATTAACCCAATACCCAAAGCGCGGTCACGGAAAGATTAAATCGGGGAATAGGGGAGGTTTATGGAATCCCAAGAACCATTGACGAGGCAAAGTCCAGACGGTACGTTACCGAAACCCTATTCCCAAGGGTATAAATGTTCCTCCCACCGCGGCCTGACCAGGGAAAAGCGAGAAAAATATGAGAATCGTGCTTCTGGGTGCGCCGGGTTCCGGCAAGGGAACCCAGGCCAAGTTACTGGTTGAAAAGTATAAAATCCCGCAAATCTCCACCGGCGACCTTCTGCGGGCGGCGGTCTCCGCCGGGACGGAACTCGGCAAGAAGGCCAAGGCCGCCATGGATGCCGGGCAGCTGGTTACCGACGACATCGTCCTCGGCATCATCCAGGAGCGGCTGTCGAAGCCGGACGCGAAGAGCGGCTTCATTCTGGACGGGTTCCCCCGCAACATCCCGCAGGCCCAGGCCCTCGACGCCATGCTCGCGCGCCTCGGCCAGCCGCTGCAGCTCGCCCTGCTCGTGGACGTCGACAGCGAGGTGCTGATGAAGCGGCTGACGGGCCGCCGGACCTGCAGCCAGTGCGGGGCGATCTACAACGTGTATTTCTCGCCGTCGAAGTCCTCCGGCAAATGCGACAAGTGCGGCGGCTCCCTGATGCAGCGCTCGGACGACAACGAGGAGACCGTACGCAACCGGCTGCGCGTGTACGAAGAGCAGACCGCCCCGCTGGTTTCCTATTACAAGGCGCAGGGCAAGCTGCGCACCGTCCGCGGTGTCGGTTCGATCAACGATATCTTCAAGAACATCACGGACATCATCGAGGCCCAGATACGTCCGCTCGCCGCAGTGATGGCGCAGGGCGCGGCCATGGGCGCGAAGGGCCGCGCCGCCCCGGCCAAGGCACCGGCGAAGCCGGCGGCCAAACCGGCCCCGAAGCCGGCCGCCAAGGCGTCTGCCTCCAAGGCCGCGGCTCCCAAGAAAGCGGCGAAGAAGGCACCGAAGAAGGCGGCGGCCAAGGCGGTGAAGAAGAAAGCCCCGAAGAAGGCGGCGAAGAAGGCGCCGAAGGCGAAGAGCAAGGCCAGGGCCAAGCCGAAGAAAACCAAGTAGGATAGCCGTCACAGTCGCAAAGGGGCCCGAGACGGGCCCTTTTGTTTTTGGAGAACAGCGGAGCCGATATGACGCACATCGATACCGCCCGCGGCCGTTTCCCCCGAACCCGCCCCCGGCGCATGCGGCGTGACGAGTTCTCGCGCCGGCTCATGCGCGA
Source organism: Sulfurifustis variabilis (assembly GCF_002355415.1). Classification (GTDB taxonomy): domain Bacteria; phylum Pseudomonadota; class Gammaproteobacteria; order Acidiferrobacterales; family Sulfurifustaceae; genus Sulfurifustis; species Sulfurifustis variabilis. The sequence continues at coordinate 375,351 of NZ_AP014936.1, forward strand.
GCGCCACCTTCGTGCCGACGACCTGATCCAGCCGGTGTTCGTCCTGGAGGGGAAGAACCGAAGCGAGCCGGTCGCCTCCATGCCCGGCATCGAACGCGTGACGATCGACCGGCTGCTCGCGCAGGCCGAGGCGCTTCAGACGCTCGGCGTGCCGGCAGTGGCGCTTTTCCCCGTCACGCCGACCGGGAAGAAATCGCTCGGCGCCGAGGAGGCGTACAACCCCGAGGGGCTGGCACAGCGCGCCGCGCGGGAGCTGAAGCGGCGCTTTCCGGCGCTCGGCGTCGTCACCGACGTCGCGCTCGATCCCTTCACCTCCCACGGGCAGGACGGGTTGATCGACGAGTCGGGCTACGTCGTGAACGACGAGACGGTCGCCGTGCTGGTGAGGCAGGCGCTGTCCCACGCCGAGGCGGGCGCGGACATCGTCGCGCCTTCCGACATGATGGACGGCCGCATCGGCGCCATCCGCGACGCGCTCGAGTCGGCCGGCCATCGGAACACCCGCATCCTCGCGTACTCCGCCAAGTACGCCTCGAGCTTCTACGGCCCCTTCCGCGACGCGGTCGGATCGGCCGGCAACCTCGGTGGCGGCAACAAATACAGCTACCAGATGGATCCGGCCAACAGCGACGAGGCGTTGCGCGAGGTGGCGCTCGACCTCGACGAGGGCGCCGACATGGTGATGGTGAAGCCGGGCATGCCGTATCTCGACATCGTGCGCCGCGTGAAGGAGACCTTCGGCGTGCCGACGTTCGTGTACCAGGTGAGCGGCGAGTACGCGATGCTCAAGGCGGCCTCCGCGAACGGTTGGCTCGAGGAGCGCGCGGTCGTGCTCGAATCGCTCCTCGCGATGAAGCGCGCCGGCGCCGACGCGATCCTGACGTACTTCGCGCGCCAGGTCGCGGAGTGGCTGAAGGGCGGCGAATCCTGAATGCTGACGAGGTGCGCGCGAAGCGCGCGTCGCCAATTCAACATTCAGCATTGAGCATTCGACATCTTCCTTGAACTACCGCCACGCCTTTCACGCCGGCAACTTCGCCGACGTGTTCAAGCATCTCGTCCTCGTCGCGCTGCTCGAAGCGCTCAAGCGCAAGGAGAAGGGTTTCGCGTACTTCGAGACGCACGCGGGCGCCGGCCGCTACGACCTGCGCGATCCGGCCGTGCAGAAGACGGCGGAGTACCGCGACGGCATCGGGCGACTCTGGCGGGCCGCCTCCGCCGATCCGCTGACGACCGCGTATCTCGCCGCCGTGCGCGGGGTGAACCGGGGGCCGGCCCTCCGGGTCTACCCGGGGTCGCCGCGTATTGCCCGCGCGCTCGTGCGTCCCCAGGACCGTCTCGGGCTCGCGGAGCGTGAACCGGGCGAGTGCGCGCGGCTCGCGCGCGAGTTCGCGCGCGACCGCCAGGTGCGCGTCGAGTGCGGCGACGGGTATGCGCGGCTCGATGCCTGGCTTCCGCCTCCGGAAGCCCGTGGCCTGGTGCTTCTCGATCCCCCGTACGAATCCGCCGGCGAGTGGCGAACGGTCGGCGAGGCCGTTGTCGCCGCCCATCGGCGCTGGTCCACCGGCGTTTACGCCCTGTGGTACCCGCTCAAGGCGGGCGCGCCGGTAGCAAGGCTGAAGCAGGCGCTCGAAGCGAGCGGCGTGCGCCGGATCCTGGTGGCCGAGCTCGAAGTGTGGCCGAACGATACGCCCTTTCGGCTGAACGGATGCGGCATGGCGATGATCAACCCGCCGTGGCGGGTCGACGAGGAGCTCGAGCGCGCGCTCCCGCCGCTCTCCGGTCAATTGCGCCAGGGTCCGCGGGCGACGGCGCGGGTGGAGTGGCTGGTCCCGGAGTAGGGCGAATCGCCTATTTCTTCTGGCCCGGTGGGCGGAAACCTTCCGGCAGCTGCCCCAGTTCCCCTTCGCCGAACAGAAAGCCCACCATGTGGCGCTCGATGACCTCGATCGAGCCGGGATCGGCCGTGCTCAGCCGGTTCTCGTTGATGATCGTCGCAAGCCGCTCGAGCCACTTGCGCCAGCCCTCGCGCGAAACCTGCTCGTAGATCCGCTGGCCGAGCAGGCCCGGATGCGGGGGCCGGTCGAGGCCTTCGGCCTCGCGCTTCAACACCTGGCAGTAAACCGTGCGCGGCATGGCATAAATTCCCGGTAGAACACGGCGGGTGGAAAAATCAGGGGCGGATCAGTAGGGTAAGGATTATCCGCGTGCGAATTTGGGGGAGCAAGCCATGAGCGCCACCGCCGAGCAACTGGAGTACATACGCAGCCTCTCGCAGGACGATCTGCGCCTGACGCCCGCCGCCGAGGCGAAATTCGCCGAGCTGCTCGCCGACGCCGACCCGGAGCTCAGCGTGATCCGGTTGTTCGTCACGGGAGGAGGCTGTGGCGGCATGAGCTACGGGATGACCTACGGCGAGGGCACGACCGCGTACGACACCGTGCGCGAGGGCCCCGGTTATCGCCTGGCGGTGGATGCGGTCGCGCTGAGCTTCCTGCGCGGCGCGCAGATCGACTTCGCGAACGACAACTTCGTGTTCCAGGACGTCTTCCAGAGCGTCGGCGGCAGCGGCCTGTGCGGCGGTTGCGCCGGCGGCCGCGGCTTCTAGCAGGCGGGTCGTGACGCCCGCACCCACGCGCGGCGAACGACCGCGCGTGCTCGTGATCGCCCCGCACGCGAGCTACCGCACGGCTCCCTTCATCGCCGCCGCGCACGGACTCGAAGCGGAGGTGCTCGTCGCCTCCGAAGGCCGGCACTCGGTCGTGAGCAGCTACGCCGACGGCCTGCACCTCGACCTCGGCGACCCGGACCGGGCTCTCGAGCGCATCCTCGTCGAGTCCGCGCGCCGTCCCTTCGCCGGCGTCGTCGGGACCGACGACGCGACGACCGAGCTCGCCGCGCGCGCGGCAGGCGCCCTGGGCCTTCCGCACAACCCGCCGGAAGCGGTGAGACGCGCGCGCCGCAAGGATCTCGCGCGCGCCCGGCTGGCGGAGGCGGGCGTGCCGGTTCCCCGCCACTGGCGCATCGATCTCGCGGCGCCGCTCGCTGTCCAGGCCGACGCCGTCCGCTACCCGTGCGTGCTGAAGCCGATCGCGATGAGCGCGAGCCGCGGCGTGATCCGCGTCGACGATCCCGCGCAGTTTCTCGCCGCCTGCGCGCGTATCGCGCGCATCGTGCGCGACGAGCCGGAGCCGGACGCGCGCCGCTATCTGCTCGCCGAGACCTTCATCCCGGGTTTCGAGGTCGCGGTCGAGGGCATGCTGCGGGCGGGGCGCCTGGAAATCCTCGCGGTCTTCGACAAGCCGGACCCCCTCGACGGGCCGTATTTCGAGGAAACGTACTACGTGACACCGTCGCGACTGGCGCTTGAGCAGCGGGACGAGTTGCACGCGCGCGTCGCGCAGGCGTGCGCCGCCTACGGCCTCCGGGAGGGGCCGATCCATGCCGAGTGCCGGATCAACGCCCAGGGCGTCTGGATTCTCGAGACGGCCGCGCGGACGATCGGCGGACTGTGCGCCCGCCTGATGCGCGTGGGAACCGGCTACGGGCTCGAGGAGATCGTGCTGGCGCACGCGATGGGCCGCACCATCGCGCGTCGAGCCGAAGACGGGGCCGCGGGCGTCCTCATGATTCCGATCCCGAGGGCCGGGGTCCTGCGCAGGGTGGAGGGCCTGACCGCCGCGGGCCGGGTGCGCCATATCGAGGAGGTCGTCATCGCCGTGCGGGAGGGCTACGAGCTGGTGCCGCTGCCCGAGGGCGCGAGTTACCTCGGCTTCGTCTACGCGCGCGCGCCGACCCCCGCGCTCGTCGAGGCCGCCCTGCGCGAGGCCCACGCCTGTCTGCGCGTCGTCGTCGCACCCCTCTTTCGCCCGGTGTTGGCCGGCACCGGCTGAGCGGCGCATGCCGGCCGGTTAAAAGGCACCCGAGCGGCATGGATATTGCAAAAAATCCACACGCATCCCGATCCGGCACCCTGGCCCGATGCACCTGCACCGACGTCTTCAGCACTCCGGTCATTTCGTCATCGCGGGGTTCGTCCTCGTGCTGGCGCTCATGCTCGCCCTCGCGGTGGCGAGCGTGGTGCACATCAAGACGATCAACGCCCACATGGAGCGGATCGCCGAGCGGCACATCGTCGAGATGGACGCCCTGCAGTCGATGCGCAACATCGTGCGCGAGCGCTCGCTCAGCATCTACGCGATGTTCCTGAACGAGGACCTGTTTCAGCGCCAGGAGGAATACCTCCGGTTCACGAACCTGGCCGGCGAGTTCATCGGTCAGCGGAAGCGCTACGAAGCGATCAATCCCTGCCGTCTCGCCCGTGCCGATAACGACGTGGTGTGCGCGAAGGAGCTCGAGCTCTACGGCCAGATCCTCGCCCTCATCCGTCGCTCGCAGCCGCTTCAGATGGAGCTCGCCGAGCGAATCGCCCGGGACGACGTCGAAGGCGTCAGGATCGACCTGGTGCACCACGACATGCCGCTCGAGAAGGAGATACTCTCGCTGTTCGACCGCTTGATCGCCGAGGAGCGCGCCGCCGTCGAGGCCTCCATCGCCCGCGCGCAGGAGGAGTACCGCACCACGGTCCGCACCACGACGCAGCTCGGATTCTTCATGCTCCTGCTCGGCGTCAGCACGGCCGCTTACGTGATCACGCGCACCCGCCGCATCGAACGCGACCTTCACCGCCAGAAGGAGCGGGCGGAGGTCACGCTGCGCTCGGTCGGCGACGGCGTGATCACGGCCGACGAAACGGGCGACGTGCTGTACCTCAACCCCGTCGCCGAGGAGCTGACCGGCTGGCGCCTGGACGAGGCACGCGGGCGCCCGCTTCGCGAGATCTACCGCATCGTCGACGAGGCCACGCGCAAGCCGCTCGAGCACCCGGCCATGCTCGGGTGTCTCGATGCGCGGCTCCTCGGCCCGCGCCACACGCTGCTCCTGCGCCGGGACGGGACGGAGTACGCCGTGGAGGACACGGCCGCCCCGTTACGCGCCCTCGACGGCGCCATGAGCGGCGCCGTGCTCGTGTTCCGCGACGTCACGCGGTCGCGGGGAATGGAACGGCTCCTCTCGTGGCAGGCGAGTCACGACAGCCTGACCGGCCTCGTCAACCGACGCGAGTTCGAGCTCCTGCTCGAGCGCCTGATCCGCAACGCGCGGGAGCAGGGCAAGTCTCACGTGCTGCTCTATCTCGACCTCGACCAGTTCAAGCTCGTGAACGACACCTGCGGCCACGTGGCGGGCGACGAGCTGCTTTGCCAGCTTGCGGCGATGCTCACGCCGCTGGTGCGCGCGAGCGACACGCTCGCCCGGCTGGGCGGCGACGAGTTCGGCGTGCTGCTCGAGGGTTGCTCGATCGACCAGGCGTTGCCGCTCGCGGAAAAGCTGCGTCAGGCGATCGCCGATTTCCGCTTTGCCTGGCACGACAAGAGCTTTCGCGTCGGCGTGTCGGTGGGGATCGCGGCCATCGACGGGAACAGCCGCGGCGCCGGGGACGTCCTGAGCGCGGCGGACGCCGCCTGCTACATCGCGAAGGACAAGGGGCGGAACCGCATCTGGGTCCATCAGGCGAACGACGCGGAGGTCACGCGCCGGGAAGGCGAGATGCGCTGGGTGGCGGAAATCAACCGTGCGTTCGACGAGGACCGCTTTCTCCTCTACGTGCAGCGTATCCTGCCGCTCAAGGAGAGCGCGGCCGAAGCGCCCTATCACGAGGTCCTCATCCGCCTCGTGCAGCCGGACGGGGAGGTGGTGCTGCCGATGGCGTTCATTCCCGCGGCCGAGCGTTATGGGCTCATGTCCGCGATCGACCGCTGGGTGATCGCCCGCACGTTCGCCTGGCTGGAAGAGCACCCGCGGGCCGGCAACCTCGCCATTAATCTGTCCAGCCAGTCGCTCGGGGACGAGCGGCTGCTGGCGCACGTCGAGAACGCGCTGACGGCGGACGCCATCGATCCGCGCCGCATCTGCTTCGAGATCACGGAGACCGCGGCGATCGCCAACTGGCAGCGGGCCGGTGCCTTCGTGGGGAAGCTGCGTGCGCGAGGGTGCCGGTTTGCGCTCGACGATTTCGGCAGCGGCATGTCTTCCTTCGAGTACCTCAAGCATCTCGCCGTCGATTTCATAAAGATCGACGGCGCGTTCGTGCGCGACATGTCGCGCGATCCGCTCGACCGGGCGATGGTGGAGTCGATCAACCACATCGGGCACGTGCTCGGGAAGCGCACGATCGCCGAGTACGTGGAGAACGCCGAGGCGCTCGAGGAGCTCCGTCGCCTGGGCGTGGACTACGCGCAGGGCGACGGCCTCCACGCGCCGGAGCCGCTCGAGGTCGTGGGTCTGCGGCGCCGGTTCGTCTCCGCCTCCTAGCCGGCGCCGACCGTCAGCGCGGCGAGCAGCGCCACGGCCGCCGTCTCGATGCGCAGGATGCGCGGGCCGAGTGTGACGATCTCGGCTCCGCGTGCGCGCAGATGTTCGATCTCTCCCTCGGTGAACCCGCCCTCCGGACCGACGAATAACGCATGTGTTTCGGCGTCGGACGCCGTCGGCGGCCGCGCGCCCGGGTCGGGATGCGCGACCAGCAGACGCGCGCGCTCGGTTGCGGCGTGCCCGGCCGCCGTGCCGATATCGAGGGGCGGGGCGAGCTCGGGGAGATGAGCCCGCCGGCTCTGCTTGCACGCTTCGATGCAAATGCGCTTCCACCGCTCGGGAACCGCCGAACGGGGTTCGACCGCCGCACGAGCGCATGTGAGCGGCGTGAACCGACTCACGCCCAGCTGAGTCGCCATGTCGAGCAGAACGCTCGCGCGGTCCCCTTTGGGTAGTGCCGTGTAGAGCAGGGTGCGCGGCCGAGGAGGGGGCGCAAGGACGCGCTGGTAGACCTCGACTTCGATCTCGCGCCCCCGGGCGCGGATCGAAAGCAGCCGGGCGCGCGCCACCCGGCCGCGCCCGTCGAAGAGCGCAAGCGCATCGCCCTCGCGCAGGCGCTGCACGGCCGACGCGTGGTGCGCCTCGTCGCCCGTCACCGTCAGACGCGCTCCGTCCCCGAGGTCCGGCACGTAGAAGAACGGTTCGCGCACCGAAGGACAGTCCGCCCGGTTCACGACGCGCGCGCCGTCCGATAGACGTCGTAGCGCACGAGCTTGCCCGAGTACGACATGGTCGGGTGGGGAACGAGGGGCGGCGCGTCGTCGGGTCGCTTGACGACGACCCGTTCGGTGGCGGTTTCGCGGGCGGCCTCGAAGAGCTCGTGCGCGTCCGGGCCGGCGCCGACGAGCAGTCGCAGGAGCCGCATCTCCTTCCGCGCCGCCGAGGACGATCGGCGCTTCATGGGGAACATGGGATCGAGGTAGACGACCTCGGGGCGCGGACGAAGGGAGCACAGGACGACGGCGGCGTCGCCCGGGACCAGCTCCACGGTGCCCGGCTCCAGCGCGCCGGATCGAACGGCCCGGCCCAGGACGCCTTCCAGGAGCGTCGCGACCACCGGGTCGCGCTCGATCGCGACGATGCGACGGCCGGCCCAGGCCAGGTGGACCGCGTCCCGACCCAGACCGGCGGTGGCGTCGACCACGCGCCGCGGGCCCGCACCAACGGCACGCACCAGCGGGTCGCGGCCGGCGCTGGCCCGGTAACGGCGGCGTTCTTCGGGGGTGTAATCGACGGCGAGCCGCGTGCGTGTCGCCGGCTCGAGCAGCGAGAAATACCCGTTCTCAGGGATGATCAGGAGGTTCGCCGTCGCGCCCTCCCCGAGGAGCGGCAGGCGCAATCGCGCGGCGAGGTCCGAAGCGGTCCGCCGCTCCGCCGGTCCGGCATCGCGGCCGGCGGCGACCGCGATCGGGAAAACCACGGCGGGTGCGCGAGCGGCGGCCTTCGGCGGCATGCCGCAAGGATAACACCGCCCGTCGCGGACGGGGATTCGATTCAGGGAAACGGGCGCGGGATCGTCGCATCGAAGCCGCGCATGTCAGCATCGGGGTGATGCTTCTTGATGGCGTGCGACACCTCGTCGGCCCGCCCGCCAGGCACATCGACGATCATCAGGACCTTGCCGCGCGCGATCTCGTCCTTGAAGCGTTCGAGGTGCGTGTTTGGCGTGCTGGTCCCGATCATGCCCGAGGCCCAGGCCCCCATCACCGCGCCGAGGAGAGCGAGGGCGAGGACCACGGCAAAGCCGAGATCCAGACCGGCCGGCTGGAAGGTCATGACGAGGAAGCCGACGACCGCCCCGGTCGCACCACCGACGATGAGTCCGAGCCCGGCGCCGTGCAGCGCGTCGGTCTTCTCGAGAATCGCGGCCTCCGGCAGATCACCGAGCTGCGTCCCTTCCCTCGCCATGACCTTGATGTGCCGCTCCTCGATCCGGGCGAGCAGCAGTTCCTTGAAGACCGCCCTGGCCCGCTTCACGTCCGGAAGCAGAAAGTACATGCGCCGCCGCATAAGACCCTCCTTGTCAGCGGGGCATGGCCCGCTCGTTACTGTTCGACTCCGGGTCTTCGGGCGAAGTTCAGCCGGCCGCGGCGCGGCCGAGACGGCGGCGATCGCTCTCCTTCAGGTGGCGCTTGCGCAGGCGCAGGTGATTGGGCGTGACCTCGACGAGCTCGTCGTCCTCGATGAACTCGAGAGCGCGTTCCAGCGTGAGCTCGATGGGCGGGGTGAGCAGGATGTTCTCGTCGGAGCCCGCGGCACGGATGTTGGTGAGCTGCTTGCCTTTCATCGGGTTGACCACGAGGTCGTTGTCGCGCGAGTGGATGCCCACGATCATCCCTTCGTACAGCTCCTCGCCCGGGCCGATGAACATCCGGCCGCGTTCCTGGAGGTTGAAGAGCGCATAGGCCACGGCCTTGCCCGGGCCGTTCGCGATCAACACGCCGTTCGTCCTGCCCGTGATCTCGCCCTTCTTCATCGGCCCGTAGTGATCGAAGGTCGAGTAGAGAAGCCCGGTTCCCGTCGTCGCGGTGAGGAACTCCGTGCGAAAACCGATCAGGCCTCGCGAGGGAATCATGTACTCGAGGCGCACGCGACCCTTGCCGTCCGGCTCCATGTTGAGCAGCTCGCCCTTGCGCAGGCCGAGCTTCTCCATGACGACGCCCTGATGCTGGCTCTCCACGTCCACGGTGAGCGTTTCGTACGGCTCCTGCCGTTCGCCGTCGACCTCCTTGATGATCACCTGCGGACGCGAGACCGCGAGCTCGTAGCCCTCGCGCCGCATGTTCTCGATGAGGATCGAGAGGTGCAGCTCGCCGCGTCCGGAGACCCGCAGCTTGTCCGGGCTGTCGGTGTCCTCCACGCGCAGCGCCACATTGTGGATGAGCTCGCGCTCCAGCCGCTCGCGCAGCTGTCGGCTGGCCACGTACTTGCCGTCCTGCCCCGCGAACGGGCTCGTGTTCACCTCGAAGGTCATGGTCACGGTAGGCTCGTCGACCGACAGGGGCGGCAGCGCCTCGACGCGGGAGGGCTCGCAAAGCGTGTCCGAGATGCGCGGCGCCTCGATGCCGGTAATGGCGACGATGTCGCCGGCCGAGGCCTCGGTCACCTCGTTGCGTTCGAGACCGAGGAAGCCGAGCACCTGCAGCACCTTGGCGGAACGCGTCCTGCCGTCCGGGTCGACGACCGTCACCGCCTGGCCGGGCCGCACGCGGCCGCGCTTGATGCGGCCGACGGCGATCGCGCCGACGTAGCTCGAGTAGTCGAGGCTCGAGACCTGCATCTGGAACGGCCCGCTCTCGTCGACGTCCGGGGCGGGGACATGCTTCAGGATGGTTTCGAAAAGCGGCGTCATGTCGCCCGCGCGCACGTCGGGTTCCAGGCCGGCGTAGCCCTGGAGCGCGGAGGCGTAGACCACGGGGAAGTCGAGCTGCTCTTCGGTCGCACCGAGCTTGTCGAAGAGATCGAAGGTCTGGTCGAGCACCCAGTTGGGTCGCGCCCCCGGGCGGTCGATCTTGTTGATCACGACGATCGGGCGCAGCCCCTGGGCGAACGCCTTGCGCGTGACGAAGCGTGTCTGCGGCATCGGGCCGTCGACCGCGTCGACCAGCAGCAGCACCGAATCGACCATCGAGAGCACCCGCTCGACCTCGCCGCCGAAGTCGGCGTGCCCGGGCGTGTCGACGATGTTGATGCGCCATTCGTTCCAGCGGATCGCCGTGTTCTTGGCGAGGATCGTGATCCCGCGCTCGCGCTCGAGGTCGTTCGAGTCCATCACCCGTGTGCCCATCTGCTGGTGCGCAGCAAAGGTGCCGGACTGCTGCAGGAGCTTGTCGACCAGCGTGGTCTTGCCGTGGTCGACGTGGGCGATGATCGCGATGTTGCGCAGCCGGTTCATGGAAGTGGAATCTCTCCTGCTCCCCTCTCCCGCTCGCGGGAGAGGGACGGGGTGAGGGTTTTCATGCCCTCGGTTAAGTCCTGCCGCCCGGACGCAGCGCTCACCCGCCTTCTGTTAGTCCCGCCGTGGCGGGAGGGGGAGGCGAGGCCGCACTCGGCAATCCATGGCCTTTACGACACCTGTGCGTCCTGCACGTCCCCGAGGCGCGTTTCGCGCGCACTCGCCCGTGTCGGGGCCAAAGGTGGCTTGGCGGGAGGGGTCGCCCCCTCCCGCCCGCCTCAGAACCGTACGTGCGAGTTTCCCCGCATACGGCTCCAAGCTGATGCCTGTGTCGCTTGGGTTAAAAAAAGTGCGGCACTTTATCAGCGCCCGGCCGAGATTGCCAGCCGGGGGTACTCCTGAAATGGCGTTTCCGCCGGTACGTCCAATAGCGTCAGGTGTACTCGACGCGATGTATCACGTCATGACAGTGCCGATGGACCAGTTTCGTGTTGGTCAGGCTATTGTTCTGCCTGTCGCGATCCACATGATGGATTTCCTGTGGGTCGTTCCAGTACAGGATGCCTTGGCACCGCGCACAACGGTTTTCCTGCTTGGCTCTGAGCCGCGCCCGCCGAGGCGACCGACTGTTCTGGATAGCTCGCGCCGTCCAGTAAGCCGTGTCTCCATCGAAAAGCGAGCGGTCACCGACTACCTTCACGTGCCGGACGATGTCCGTGTCGGCATGTTTATATAGCGTGAGCTTCCCCACACTGAACGCCCAGCGCGTTTCACGCGACCAGTACCTGGTGAAGGCCCAGTTACCGGTCTTGTTGGGGTGTCGGTGCCTGCCCCAGCATCGCAGCAGCCAGTGAAGCTCGTTGTCCAGCTTCGAGAAGGTCTGCTTCGAGACGACGTGCCGGTAATAGTTCGACCAACCCCGAATGCGGGGGTTGAGCGCCTTGATCACCTGCTCCTGCGTCGCTCCTCTTAGTGTCCTGAGAAGCTCGGCAAGCTTGTCCCGATGACGCTGGGTGCCCTTCGCGGAAGGCTTGATCAGCAGTTTTCGTCCTCTGCCTGATTTCAACACGTAGTGCCGCACGTTGAACCCGAGGAAGTCGAACCCCGGAGGGTGACTTTCCAGCGTATTCTGCGTGTGCACGACACGCGTCTTCTCGGGCTTGAGTTCGAGCCCCACCGATTTCAGCCATTCCTCGATGCACTGTTTTGCCTTCATCACGATGTTCAACGACTCGTGAATCACTACGAAATCGTCGGCGTAGCGAATGATGGACAGAGAAGCGAGGAGCCTGTCCCGACCGCCTTTCTGACCTTTGGCGGCGCTATACCGCTTCAGATCTTCGAGCAATCGTGACTTCGTCTCCAGTTCCATGCCATGCAAGGCGATGTTCGCGAGCAGAGGGCTGATTACTCCACCCTGCGGCGTGCCACCGTTCGCTGGCACGAATACCTCTCCATCCATCGCCCCGGCTCTGAGCCATGCCCGGATTTGTCCGAGCATCTTGCCCTTGAGCCGAAGCTTGGCGAGCAGTGCATCATGCGCGATGCGATCGAAGCAGGCCGAGATATCGGCGTCCAGCACGTGGGCCGTTTTCTTGGCCAACGCACGGAAGATCGCTCCGACCGCATCATGGGCGCTGCGTCCCGGTCTGAAACCGTATGAGTTCGGCTCGAAACGAGCCTCCCACTCCGGTTCCAGCGCGAGTTTCATCAGCGCCTGTGTCGCACGGTCCCGCATGGTAGGGATACCAAGGGGACGTTTCTCTTGCTTACCGGGTTTCGGAATCCAGACACGGCGAACCGCGCTGGCCCGATACCGGAGCTTGAGACGTTGGGCTAACTTCAACCGCTCCGTCGGGTCTAGCTCAGCCACACCGTCCACCCCGGGCGATCGCTTGCCCGAGTTGTCCTGCGTGACCTGCCTGACCGCCAGAAGCTTTGCAGAGTACGAACGGATCAAAAGCTGTTGAAGCTTTCTGACACGCTCGATGTCATCGCGTCGCGCTGCCTGATAGATGCGCACTTGGAGTCGGTCGACGTAGGCTCGAATGGATTTCCAGTCGAGTTGTTCCCATGCCTCCCGTGTACCGACAGAACGCCCTGCGGCGTCCTGTGTCACGGTCACTCTCCTGTTTGCAGTACCTATCGAGGATCATCGCTTGGGGTCCGTCTGCCCGTCTGGTGTTGCTGGACGTTCCGGTTATGAGCCGGATATCTCGGGCATTACCCCGAGCGTTCCGCTTCTGACCCCATCCTTCCAACTGACTGGCATGAGGGCTGACTAGGCCCCGCTCCATGTACCGCCGGAGAGCCAGCAAGTGGTTACCCCGTTCGATCTGTCCTAGTTGCGTTGCCGTTAGGTGGCAGCTTTACGCCGATGGCTCCGAGACATACTGCCGATTAGCCTACATCGGCATTCGGGTGCGCCACGTGCCGTTTTGGCTAGGGTGTGATACTGCCAGCCTCTTTCACCCAGTAATGCTTACGACGCTTCGAACGCTGCTTTCTTGCGTCACCATTGGCAACTTCGCTTAGGTGGGATGCTCGCGTAGGCTCGCGGAGGTCCACCGTTCTCAGCCGCTTCACACCCAGACGGAAGTCAGGTCTGCGCATGGGCTGAGGCCGTCACCGCTATGTCAGCGGGAAGGGAATTGCACCCTCTAGGCACAGATGCATGGTTGTCGGCTTTGAGGCCTCGCGTCCCATTCTTTGAGACACAGGCGGGCGCGACACGAGAGCGGAGGACTCCGCATGCTCGCTGGCACACACCTGATTGAGGACTCAACCTGGTGTGTACCAGGATTTCACCACTCGCCCGTATTGCGGCGAGTGACCGAGGCAATCCCCTCGGTTGGCTTGTTTCGCTGGCTCTTTTATTGCGCTCCAACTAGCGCTTTGTGTCCCACCACGGGGACACTGGGCCGTCAAGCCCACGCCGACCCCTTCGGGTCGCACAGGCCGCGCATTATACACGTGGCGGCGAGAAAAGCCGCCTACTGGCGGGTGGTGGGGATATCGGCCGGAGCGAGTGCGGCGAAGAGGCCCGCTGCATCTACGGCGTCAAATGCATAGTGCGAGCCGCAGAATTCGCAGTCCACGTCGATCTTGCCCTGCTCCTGAAGGATCGAGTCCACCTCCCCGGGGCCGAGCATCCGCAGCACGGCCTCGACCCGTTCCCGCGAGCACGAGCAGCGAAAGCTCATCGGCTTGCGGGAAAACAGGCGGATGTCCTCCTCGTGGTAGAGCCGGCGCAGGATCTCGCGCACCGGGAGCGCCAGGAGCTCGCCGCGGGTGAGGGTGGCGCCCAGGTGCACGGCGCGCGCCCACATGTCCGGGTCCTCGTGACCTCCCTGGGGGAGCTTCTGCAGCAGCATGCCCGCCGCCTGGTCGGGACCGGCCGCGAGCCAAAGGCGGGTGTCGAGCTGTTCCGACTGCGCGAAGTAGTGCTCGAGCGCCTCGGCGACGCTGTCGCCCTCGATGGCGACGATGCCCTGGTAGCGCTCGCGCGAGCCCTCCGGATCGATGGTCATGGCGAAGCGCCCGTCACCGACCATCGCACGGAAGGAGCCGGCGGGCACGTCCCCCTGCCATTGCGCGATCGCCCGCATCGCTCCGCCGCCCGTGCACTCCACCACGAGCAGGCCGATCGGTCCGTTGCCCTGCACCTGCATGATCAGGCGGCCGTCGAACTTGATGGTGGCGGCGAGCAGCGCGGCCGCGGCCATGAACTCGCCGAGCAGGTCGCGCACGACGGGGGGATAGTCGCGGCGGTCGAGCACGGCGCGATAGGTCGAATCCAGGCGCACGATTTCGCCGCGGATGGGGGCCCCCTCGAAGACGAAGCGCTGGAGCGAGTCCTGCAGGCGAAGCGACATGACGTACCCTAAGGCTTCCGTCCCCGGCTTTAGTTCCGCGACGCGCGGCGTCACGCGGACACCGCCTCTATTCATTATACTAGTCGACGCCATGCGCCTTCTCATCGTCCGACATGCCAAGGCCGAGGAGCGCGAAATCCACGCCGCGACCGGCGCGCCGGACGCCGAGCGGCCGCTGACCGAGGCGGGCCGAAAGAGCGCGCGGAAGATCGGCCGCGCGCTGAAGGACATTCTTCCGCGCATCGACGTGCTCGCCTCGAGCCCGTTCGTACGGGCGCACGAGACGGCGCGACTGATCGCGCGGGAGTATCGCAGGCTCGACGTCGTCGCGTTGCCGGCGCTGACGCCGGGGGTCTCCGGGAAAACCGTCCTCGCCTGGCTCCAGGAGCAAGCCGAGGACGCCACCGTGGCCATGGTCGGGCACGAACCGGACCTCGGCCGGCTGGGAAGCTGGCTGCTCACGGGGCGTGATCAGGCGTTCCTCACGATCAAGAAAGGCGGCGCCTGCCTGCTCGACTTTCCCGAAGCGCCGTCGCCGGGCCATGGGCAGCTCGCATGGCTGCTTGCGCCGGCGCAGCTGCGCCGGCTCGGCGCATGATCGGGACGCCTGTCGATGCGGGTGCGCGCGCGGTGGCGGCGCGCACGGCCCTGCGGCATCTCCTCGCGGCGAAAGCGGCAGGCAAGCGACTGAAGAACGGGGACGATACCGAGGCGCTGCACGACGCGCGGGTGGCGCTGCGGCGGTTGCGCAGCGTTCTTCGCGCCTACGCGTCATGCATGGAAGATGCGGCCCCGAAGAGGATCCGTCGTCGCCTGCGCGCGCTCGGCCGGGCGACCGCCGCCGCCCGCGACACCGAGGTGCAGTTCGCCTGGGTCGCGGGCCTCGAACGCAAGACCCCGCCGGAGCAGGCCGCCTGCGGCTGGCTTCAAACGCGCCTTGGCGTGCGTCGCGATGCCGCTTACCGTGCAATGCGCTCTAATTTTCGCTCGGAATTGGCGGCGCTCGAGAAGGATCTGCGGCCGCGGCTCGCGAAAGCGCAGCGCGCGGATCGACGCGGCGTCGCCTACGGAGCGGCGACCGGGCGTTTCCTGCTCGCGCACGTGGCCGATCTCGAGACACGGCTGCGCTCCATAGAGGGAGCGGGCGATCGCGTCGGGCTGCACCGCGCGCGGATCGCCGGGAAGCGGCTGCGCTACCTGCTCGAGCCGCTCGCCGAATTCGAGCCGGCCACGGCCGGACCGCTGGCGGAGATGAAGCGGTTCCAGGACTGTCTGGGTCAGCTGGGGGACGCTCATGTTCGCACCGGTGAGCTCGAGCGTGCGGCGGGGGACGTGGCGCTGCGGTGGGCCCCGGCCGCCGTGCGGTCGCTCGTGACGAGCGGCAGCGACCGGCAGGCCGACCCCGACGTGCTCGTCGGCCTGTTCGCCCTTGCGCTCCGGACCCGCGCAGAGGTCGAGGCGGGATACCGCGCCTTCCGGGAGCGCTATCTCGACTCGGTAACCTGGCTCGCCCCGTTGGGTCAGCTTGCCCGCCGGCTGCAGGAGGCCCCTGCCGTTCCCCGCCGGGAACCATCCAAGCCGGCGAAAACGCCCGCCCGCTCCGGCTGATGGAGACCCCGCGCGACGCCAGGACCGGAGCGTCGGCTGCCGCGCGCGTCGTGCCGCTGCGCCTGCCTCGCGCCGCGCAAACGGTCGCCGCGATAGATCTCGGGTCGAACAGCTTTCACATGATCGTCGCCCGAATCCTGAATGGGCAGCTGCACGTGCTCGACCGCCTTCAGGAGATGGTGCGGCTCGCGGCCGGGCTCGACGAACGCGGCCGGCTGGACAAGGCCTCGCAGCGTCGCGCACTCGAGTGTCTCGAGCGGTTCGGCCAGCGCGTCCGCGGCCTGCCGGCGAAGAACCTGCGGGTCGTGGGTACGAACACCCTGCGCCGCGCCCGCAACGCGTCGAAGTTTCTCGCTGCGGCGGAACGCTCGCTCGGTCATCCGATCGAGGTCATTTCGGGGCAGGAAGAGGCTCGGCTCATCTACCTCGGCGTCGCCCACAATCTGCCGAACGACGCGAACCGGCGTCTCGTTCTCGATATCGGCGGAGGCAGCACCGAGCTCATCGTCGGCGAGCGCTTCGAGCCCGTGGCGACCGAAAGCCTGCACATGGGTTGCGTGAGCATGAGTCTCGCTCACTTTCCCCGAGGCGCGATCACGCCGCGAGGCTGGAAGCGGGCGCACACGGCGGCGCTCCTCGAGTTGCAGCCCGTCGAGTCGCCCTTGCGAGCGCTTGGCTGGCGCTCGGTCTTCGGCGCCTCGGGGACGGTGCGCGCGATCGGCGCCGCGGCCCGCGCCATCGGGTCGGGCGACGCCGGTATCACGCTGTCCGCCCTGTACGAGCTGCGCGACCGCGTCCTGGCGTCGGGGCACGTGCGGCGGCTCAGGCTTGCGGGGGTAAGCATCGAACGGGCCCCGGTTCTTCCCGGCGGGCTCGCGATCCTGGTCGCCGCGTTCGAGGCGCTCGGCATCGAGCGCCTCGACGTGGCCGACGGGGCGCTGCGCGAGGGCCTCCTCCACGATCTCCTCGGGCGGCTCGGCAGCCGCGACGTGCGCGCGCGGACGACCCAGGCGCTGTGCGCGCGCTATCACGTCGATACCGCGCAGTCGGAGCGCGTGGAGCGGACGGTCCGGACCCTGCTTGGGCAGCTGCAGGAGGAAGGGGGGCTGAACGAGGAGGAAGTGCACCTTCTCTGCTGGGCTGCGCGGCTCCACGAGATCGGGCTTGCGATCGCCCACACCAAGTACCACCGGCATGGCGCCTATCTGATCGAGCACTCCGACCTGCCCGGCTTCTCCTTCCAGGAGCAGCGTCTGCTCGCGGCACTCGTACGCGGGCACCGTCGGCGCTTCCCGCGCCCGCTGTTCGAGGAAATGCCGCGCGCCCAGGCGCGCGGCGCCCGCCGGGCCTGCTTGTTGCTCCGCCTGGCGGTCCTGCTCAACCGTGCCCGCACGGATGTCGAGCTTCCGCGGCTCAGGCTCGAAATGGAGAAGAAGACGCTGCGGATCCGGTTCCCGCGTGCCTGGCTCGCGCGGCATCCGCTCACGCGCGCCGACCTTGCGGTGGAGGCGCGTTACCTGCGGGCCGCCGGAATGCGGTTGGAGTTCGAATGAACCGCGCGGGATGCCGAACGGCCCGCGCGAGGGTCGTTCAATTCGGTGCCTTCCGGTTCAGGAAGCCGCTCCCTCGGTCAACGACTTGAGCAGGGTCTCCTGCGCGGAAAACGCCGGCTGGCCGCCCGGCGAGAGCCGACGGTACGTGCCGTCGGGCTCGAGCACCCACGCCTGGGCGTTGTCCGCGAGGTAGTTGCTGAGCGCTTCCTTGACGACGCGCGCGCGGAGCAGCTTGTCCTCGATCGGAAAGGCCAGCTCCACGCGCCGGTAGAAATTGCGCTCCATCCAGTCGGCGCTCGCGCAGTACACCTCCTCCTGCCCCTGGTTGTGGAACCAGTAGACGCGGGTGTGCTCGAGGAAACGGCCGACGATGGAGCGCACCTGGATGCGCTCGGAGACTCCGGGTACGCCCGGGCGCAGGCAGCAGATGCCGCGGACGATGAGGTCGATGCGCACGCCTGCCTGCGAAGCGGCGTACAGCGCCTGAATGATCGGGGGATCCACGAGCGCATTCAGCTTCGCCATGATGCGGGCCGGGCGGCCCTGCCGCGCGTGCTCGGCCTCCCGCTCGATCTTGGCGAGCAACTCCTTCTGCAGCGAGAAGGGCGCCTGCAGCAGCTTCTTGAGTTTGCTGACCCGACCGATGCTCGTGAGCTGCAGGAACAGCTTGTGGACGTCCTCGCCGATCGCCGGGTCGCGCGTGAAGAGGCCGTAGTCCGTGTAGAGCCGCGCGGTGCGGTCGTGGTAGTTCCCGGTGCCGAGGTGTACGTAGTGCCGCAGACGCCCGTTCTCCCGGCGCACCGCCAGGATGATCTTGGCGTGGGTCTTGAATCCGACGACCCCGTAGACGACGTGGGCCCCGGCCTCCTGGAGCCTGGAGGCGAGGCTGATGTTCGCCTCCTCGTCGAAACGCGCCCGCAGCTCGACGACGACCGTCACCTCCTTGCCTGCGCGCGCCGCCTCCACCAGCGCGTCCACGATCGCGGATTTCGCACCCGTGCGGTAAAGCGTCTGCTTGATCGCGAGCACCTGCGGATCGGCCGCCGCCTGGCGCACGAAGTCGACCACCGGCGCGAACGACTCGAACGGATGATGCAGCAGCACGTCCCCTTGCGCGATCGTCGCAAAAAGGCTTTTGCTGCCCGCGAGCCGCTGGGGAAGCCTCGGCACGAACGCCGGAAACTTCAGGTCCGGTCGATCGACCAAATCGGGAATCGCCATCAGGCGGTTCAGGTTCACGGGGCCGTTCACCGTGTAGACGTCGTCGGCGGAAAGCTCGAAGCGGTTCATCAGGTACGCCGCGACGTCCGCGGGGGCGTTGTCGGCCACCTCCACGCGCACCGCGTCACCGTAACGCCGGGAGGGGAGCTCGCCTTCGACCGCGCGCAGCAGGTCTCCCACCTCCTCCTCGTCCACGAAGAGCTCCGAGTTGCGGGTGACCCGAAACTGGTAGCAGCCGGTCACGTCCATGCCCGGGAACAGGTCGTTGACGTGAGTGTGAATGATGGACGACAGAAACACGTAATCGTGGGGCCCGCTCCCGGCCTCCGGAGCCAGCTGGATGAGCCGCGGAAGCGCGCGCGGTGCCTGTACGACCGCGATGCCTCCCCGGCGCCCGAACGCGTCGCGGCCCTTGAGGGAGACGATGAAGTTCAGGCTCTTGTTCAGGATCTGCGGGAAGGGGTGGGCCGGGTCGAGCGCGAGCGGGCTCAGGACCGGCAGCAGCTCCTGCTCGAAGTAGCTCCGTACCCAGGTCTCCTGCTCGGGGTTCCACTCCGTGCGCCGCACGAACCGGATTTGCTCGCGCTCGAGCAGCGGGATCAGGACCTCGTTCAGTACCCGGTATTGCTCCTCGACCAGCCGGTGGGCCTCTTCGCTGATTCGCCTCAGCACTTCCGCCGGACTCATGTTGTCCGGTCCCGCCTGCACCGAACCCGACACGACTTCCTGTTGGAGGCGCGCGACGCGGATCTCGAAGAACTCGTCCAGATTCGTGCTGGAAATGCAGAGGAAGCGCAGCCGCTCGAGCAGCGGTACGGTCCCGTCCTTTGCCTGCTCGAGGACCCGCCGGTTGAAGGCGAGCATCGAAAGCTCGCGGTTGAGGTAGAGCTCGGGCTGGCGGAACGGTTCGAGCGGTTTGAGTTCCGCGGTGCTCATCGAGGTGGCGTGCAATCGCTGGGTACGATGACGCCAGTGTACAACGCCGTCCCTGGCCGAATTATGACTCTCCTAGTTTCAGGGCCTTAGGCCGATTCACCCGACCCGGAAGCGTTTTTCTCCTCCTCGGCGACCTGACGACGCACCTCGTCCATGTCCAGGGCGAGGGTTTTTTCGACGACCTGCTCGAGCGCGCTCTGCGGCAGCGCGCCCGGCTGCGCAAAGAGGATGATCCGCTCGCGGAAGATCATGAGCGTCGGGATGGAGCGTATCTGGAAGGCGGCCGCGAGCGCCTGTTGCTCCTCCGTGTTGACCTTGGCGAACACCACGTCGGGATACTTTTCCGATACCGCTTCGTAGGCTGGCGCGAAGGAGCGGCACGGTCCGCACCATGGCGCCCAGAAGTCCACGAAGACGACGGCATTGTCGTCGATGAGAGAGCGGAAGTTGGCTTCGGTGACCTCGATGGTGGCCATGCGGTATTCCTCGGCCCGGGCCGGGCGGCTGGTAAAAGGCCGGGATTATACAGAGGCGGCGCGCCGGAAGGACCCCTCCGGCGGGGCGGGGATCTACAGTCCTTCCCGTTCGCGCCCGAGAATTTCCTTCTCGACCTGCTCCAGGCTCGTGTGCCGGACGTCCTTGCCCTTGACCAGAAAGATGATGTACTCGCAGATGTTGCGGGCATGATCGCCGATGCGCTCGAGCGCGCGGGCGGCCCATATGACGTTGAGCGAGCGCGAAATGGTCCGGGGATCTTCCATCATGAAGGTGATCATCTGCCGCATCACGCCTTCGTACTTCTGGTCGATCTTCCGGTCCTCGCGCGCGATGCGCACCGCCGCCTCGATGTCCACGCGCGCGAAGGCGTCGAGGGCGTCGTGCAGCATCTGGCGCACGGAGTTGCCGAGGCCCTGGATCTCCGCGTAGTTGTTCTTGGGCCGCTCCTCCGCCGCGAGCCGGACTGCCATGCGGGCGATCTTTTCCGCCTCGTCGCCGATACGTTCCAGGTCGGTGATCGTCTTGATCACGGCGACCACGAGCCGGAGGTCGCTCGCGGCCGGCTGGCGCCGGGCGATAATCTGGGAGCACTCCTCGTCGATGGTCACCTCGAGGCTGTTGACCTTCGTGTCGTCCAGGACCACGGCCTCGCCCAGGGCCACGTCACCCGTGACCAGCGCCGTGATCGCCTGCTCGATCTGCTGTTCCACCAGTCCGCCCATCTCCAGGACCTTCGAGCGGATGTCCTCGAGCTCGGCGTTGTACTGCTGGTAGATGTGCGTGTACATGGGTTCCATCGCTGTCTCCTGCCGGGCCGCTAGCCGTACCGGCCCGTAATGTAGTCCTCGGTGCGCTTCTGCTTCGGGTTCGTGAAGATGGTGTCGGTATCGCCGAACTCCACCAGCTCGCCGAGATGCATGAAGGCAGTATAGTCCGAGACCCGCGCCGCCTGCTGCATGTTGTGCGTCACTATAAGAATGGTGACCTTTTCCTTGAGTTCCGCGATCAGCTCCTCGATGCTCGCCGTGGCGATCGGATCGAGCGCGGAGGTCGGCTCGTCGAACAGCAGGATCTCGGGGTCGGTCGCGAGCGCCCGGGCGATGCACAGACGCTGCTGCTGTCCGCCGGACAGGTTGAAGGCGAGGTCGTCGAGCCGGTCTTTCACCTCCTCCCACAGCGCCGCCCCGCGCAGGGCTTGTTCCACCTTGTCGTCCACCAGCGACCGCTTCTTCACGCCGCGCACGCGCAGGCCGTAGGCGACGTTCTCGTAGAGGGACTTCGGAAACGGATTCGGCTTCTGGAACACCATGCTGATGCGCATGCGGACCTCGATCGGGTCCACCTGCCTGCCCAGTATATCGATGTTGTCCGGATGCATCAGGATCTCTCCCTCGTAGCGGTTCCCGGGGTAGAGGTCGTGCATGCGGTTGAAGCAGCGCAGGAACGTGGACTTGCCGCAGCCCGAGGGGCCGATGAGGGCGGTGACCTTCTTTTCGGCGAGGTCGAGGTTGATGCGCTTCAGCGCCTGTACCGGACCGTAGTAGAAGTTCAGGTTACGGGCCTGCGCCTTGAGCGCGTGCGCGGCCGGCGCGCGGCCGGAGCCGGGATGGGCGCCGGGCCTCGGGTCCGCGGAAGGGCCTGCGACCGGCGGCTTCAACTTCGGTTTCAGATCGGCCGTCATGGGGACCTCGTCTACCATTTTATGCGTTTCCGGTAACGGTACCGGATGATGATGGCGATCGCGTTCATCGCCAGGGTCATCACGATGAGCACGAGCCCGGCCGCCGCGGCGTTCTCGTGGAACGCCGACTGCGGGCGGGAGATCCAGTTGAACATCTGGATCGGCATCACCGTGAACGGGGCGAACAGCCAGTCGAGCGAGACGAACGGAAATTCGCTCTTGACCGGAGAGGGCGGCAGAAAGGCGATGAAGGTGAGCGCCCCGATGGTGATGATCGGCGCCGTCTCGCCTATCGCGCGGGCGAGCCCGATGATCACGCCGGTGAGGATTCCGCCGGTCGAGTAGGGCAGGACGTGGTCGCGCACGGTCTGCCATTTCGTCGCGCCGAGCGCGTAGGCGCCCTCGCGGATCGCCCCGGGAATCGCGCGGATCGCCTCGCGCGTCGCCACGATGACGACCGGCAGAATGAGGAGCGCGAGCGTCAATCCGGCCGAGAGAATGCTTTGTCCGAAATCGAGCGCGTAGACGAACAGCCCGAGCGCGAGCAGGCCGTAGACGATCGACGGCACGCCGGCGAGGTTCGTGACGTTGATCTCGATGAGGTCCGTGAGCCAGTTGCGCCTGGCGTACTCCTCGAGATAGATGCCCGCCGCGATGCCAAGCGGTACCGCGGCCAACATCGTGACCAGCATGACGAGGGAGCTGCCCACCCAGGCCGAAAGGATGCCCGCCTGCGCGGCCCGGCGCGACGGAAACGAGGTAAAGAATTCCGGCGTCAGGCGATGATAGCCGTCGAGGAACATGTCGAGGATAAGCGCCAGCAGCGTGACGACGCCGACCAGCATTGCGAGCAGCCCCACGATCGCGAAGAGATGGTCCCAGCGCTTGTGCGCCGCGATGAGCGCGCGGATCTCTCGCACATGGTTCGCTTCCGTCGCCATCAGTACACCTCGCGGTAGCGGCGCCGCATCACGTGACCGATGATGTTGAAAAAGAGAGTCATCAGCATGAGGACCAGGCCGGCGGCGAAGATGCTCTGGTACTCGAGGCTCCCGTGCGGGAGGTCGCCGAGCGCCACCTGCACGATGTAGGCCGTGATGGTCGCCGCGGGCTCGGCTGGGTTCCAGGTGAGGTTGGGCTGCTGTCCGGCGGCGATCGCCACGATCATGGTCTCTCCGACCGCGCGGGAGATACCGAGGATGTAGGCGGCGACGATGCCCGAGACGGCGGCCGGTGTCACGACGAACACCGCCGTCTGGAACCGGGTTGCGCCCATGGCGTAGGATCCCTCCCGGATCTGCATCGGCACGGCCCGCATCGCGTCCTCGCTGAGCGAGCTCACGTACGGGATGATCATGATGCCGATGACGATGCCGGCCGAGAGCATGTTGAAGCCGGGGAGATCCGGGTAGATCTTCTGCAGCAGCGGCGTCACGAGCAGCAGGGCGAAGTAACCGTAAACCACGGTCGGAACGCCCCCGAGCATCTCGAGCATCGGTTTGATCGTCTCCCGGACCCGGTGCGGGGCGAACTCGCTCAGGTAAATCGCAGTGATGGTCCCGAGGGGCACCGCGACCAGCAGGCCCACGGCGGTGGTGACCAGCGTGCCGGCGACGAGGGGCAGGATGCCATAGCGCTTGATGGAAAAGAGCGGTGTCCACTCCGTATCGGTGAGAAAATCCCAAAGCGAGACGTGCGCGAAGAAGCCGAGGGACTCGTATATCAGGATCACGACGATGGCGATGGTGACGGCCACCGCAGAGAACGCCGAGACGAAGAGGAGCGCCTGGATCAGGCGCTCCGCGATGTGGCGGCGGGCCTGGTAGGCGAATCGCGAGGGGGCCGATCTGGGATTCACGGAGCGCATCCGATGAACGGAAGGTGCCATGGTAGGGCCGCTTTATGACACTTCTGTGACACCGGGCCGCGGGCAGCGCTTCTCTGCAACACTACCGACCCCCCGACCGGGCGACAACAAAAAAGGGGTGCCGAAGCACCCCCGAACCACCACGAAAAATCCTCGACGCTCAGAGCTTGGCTTCCCGCTTGAGGAGCTCGTCTATCTTCAGCCCGACTTCGGCCTCGCCGCCGAACACCGTGCCGACCTTCTTGGCCTTCAGGTGGCTGGCCGCCATCTTGTAGGCATTGGCAGGCAGCGGCACGTACCCCACTTCCTCGATCAGTGGCGTCGCCTGGGTCAGGTAGTATTCGACGAACTGCCTGACTTCCGGTTTTTCGAGCGATTTCGTGCTGACATATATAAAGATCGGCCGCGAGAGCGGTGAGTAACTGCCGTTCTCCACCGACTCGATGGAGGGCAGCACCGGCTTACCCGCGGGGTTCACGATCGGGACGGCCTTCAACCGTTTCTGGTTTTCCAGGTAGTAAGCGAAGCCGAAGTACCCGAGGGCGTACCTGTCGCTCGATACGCCCTGCACGAGCACGTTGTCGTCCTCGCTCGCCGTGAAATCGCCCCGCGACGCCTTGGACTTGCCGGTCACCGCCTCGGTGAAGTAGTCGAAGGTGCCGGAGTCCGCGCCCGGACCGAAGAGCTTGATCTCGGCGTCAGGCCACTTCGGATTCACCTGATTCCATTTAGTGATCTTGCCCTGCGCCTCCGGCTCCCAGATCTTCTTGAGCTCGGCGACCGTCATTTGCTTTATCCAGTCGTTCTTCGGGTTGACCACCACGGTGAGGGCGTCGTACGCGACGGGCAGCTCGATATACTGAATACCCGCCGCCTTGCACGCGTCCATCTCTTTCTTGAGGATCGGGCGCGAGGCGTCCGAAATATCGATCTCGCCGCGGCAGAACTTCTTGAAGCCGCCGCCGGTCCCGGACACGCCCACGGTCACGTTCACACCGCGATTGGCCTTCTGGAACTCCTCGGCGACGGCCTCGGTGATCGGGTACACGGTGGACGAGCCGTCGATCTGGACGATCCTGCTGGCGGCCAGGATCGGGCCCGTCGTACCGAGCGTGCCGGCGACCAGGGCGGCGACGCCGAGACCCGCCAGCGTGCGTTTCGGATTCATGGATTACCTCCGGAATGGATGTGGGTGCATTTCAGTGCCCGCTCACTATCTCAGCGCAACATGACAGATCGGTGAATCGGAAATGACCGTGTGATGACGGCCAGGCCCGCGGTGATTGCGCCGGGTCCTGGCGTCTCGCGCCTGGAGGCGGTCAGCGCAAGCGGTAGGAGGCGTGACAAGCCACGCACTGGCGGGTGAGCTCCGCGAGCGCGTTCAGCGCCGGCCGCATTTCGCCTGTCACTTGTGCCTCCTGCGCCACGCGTGCGAACCGGCTGGCGGAGCGGTGCATGGCGGTGCCGATGTCCTGCATCGGCTTGGGCATCAATGGCGCCATGTGCGACGCGCCGTGACTATGGAGCGAGCTCATGCCGATACGGTTCTCGGCGATCTCGGCTGCCTGCTCGAACCTGCCGCCGGCGAGCGCCGCCTGGATCTCGCCCATGGCGGCGAGGTGGTCGCGCATGTTGGCGAGCATGTGCTCCTGCATCGGGGCGGGCATCTGCACGAGCTCGCGCCCTTGGACCGCGTATGTCCACATCGGGACGACGATTGCGAGGGCCATGGAGGCGACAAAGACCAGGTTGCGCATTTTCATCTCGATCGGGATGGCGTTGAAGAAGGTCACCGCGCGCAGGCGCGTGGATGGCCGCCGGGCAGCACTGCGCGTAGCCGGGTACTCCAGGTCGCCGCTCGTACCAGTCGCGTGTCCGGTTGACGATGTTCGCGACGGCGAGCATGACCGGGACTTCGACGAGTACGCCCACGACGGTGGCGAGCGCCGCGCCGGAGGCGAAGCCGAAGAGGGCGATCGCGGTCGCCACGGCGAGCTCGAAGAAGTTGCTGGCGCCGATCAGCGCCGAAGGACCGGCCACGCAGTGCGGCGAGCGCAGCCCCCGGTTCAGCAGATAGGCGAGACCGGAGTTGAAGATCACCTGAAGGAGGATCGGAACAGCGAGCAGCAGGATCACGAGCGGCTGCCCGAGGATCTGTCCGCCCTGGAAACCGAAGAGCAGCACGAGCGTCGCCAGCAGCGCCGCGAGCGAGACCGGTCCGAGGGACCGGATCACGCGCGCGAGCCGGGCCCTGCCATCCGGCCGCCTCAGGATCGACCGGCGCACGAGGTGCGCGGCGGCAAGCGGCGCCGCGATGTAGAGCCCGACGGACAGAAGCAGCGTGTCCCACGGCACGACGATGGCCGTCATGCCGAGGAGCAGGGCCACGATCGGCGCGAACGCGAACACCATGATCACGTCGTTCAGCGCCACTTGGGTGAGGGTGAAGTGCGGCTCACCGCGCGTCAGGTGGCTCCAGACGAACACCATGGCGGTGCAGGGTGCGGCAGCGAGCAGAATGAGGCCCGCGATGTAGGAGTCGATCTGATCCGCAGGCAGCCACGGCCGGAAAAGCGTGCCGATGAAAAGCCAGCCGAGGAGGGCCATCGAGAAAGGCTTCACGCCCCAGTTCACGAGCAGCGTCACTCCGATGCCTTTCCAGTGCGCGGTCACGCGGCGCAGCACCGCGAAGTCCACCTTGAGGAGCATCGGGAAGATCATGAGCCAGATGAGGGCGGCAACCGGCAGGTTGATGCGGGCGACTTCGATCTGTCCGACGGCCTGGAACGCCGGCGCGAACAGGCGTCCGAGCGCGATGCCGGCGACGACGCACAACAACACCCACGCCGTGAGGTAGCGCTCGAATACGCCGAGCTGCGCGCCGGCCGGCTGTTTCCCCGTCGTTTCGCATTGGGCGCTCATCGTTCCTCCTCGCTGGCCGCCATCATCTTGAGGCCGCCGATCATGCCCTCGATTTCCGCGCGTATCTGGTCCCGCACGGCGCGGAACTTGGCCATGATCTGGTCTTCGCTGCCCGTCGCCTTCGCCGGGTCCTCGAACGGCATGTGCTTCTTTCTCACGTGCGGCGGCAACACCGGGCAGTGCTCGTCCGCGTGGCCGCAGACGGTGACGACGAGGTCGGCCCATTCGAGCATCTGCGGCGTCACGCGCGTCGATTCCTGGCGCGAGATATCGACGCCCGCCTCGTGCATCACCGCGATCGCGCGCGGATTCTTCCCGTGCGCTTCGATGCCGGCGGACTGCGCTTCCAGCCACGCGCCGCCCAGGCGGTTCGCCCACCCTTCGGCCATCTGCGACCGGCAGGAGTTGCCGGTGCAGAGAAAAAGCACGCGCGCCTTGCGCTTGTACATGATTGCTAGTCCTGTCCGCAGCGTTGCGGGTTCGGAATGGCAGTGAGTGCCGGCGTTACGACGAACGCCGGGGCGAAGCCGCCACCCGTCGTCCGGAAGTTGGTCGTCTGCCCCTGATAGAGCCGCGCCGCAAGAAGCTGCACCTCGCCGTCGTACACGTAATTGCGTACGTCGAATTTGAGAGGCGCTTCGCCGTCGGGCACTCGCCGCTCGGTGGGCGGTATCAGCGCCTGCGCGACGTAATCTCCACGCCGGATCTCGTCCCAGACCCGGCGCGTGAGCTTGTCGCCCCGATAGGCCGCGCGGCTGCCGAAGCCCGCGGCCGGCTTGAAGAAGAGCCGCCGACGGGCGGCCCACAGCGCGTCCGCGTCCGCTTCGTTCACGAGCACCGTCTCGGCGATTCCTCGCCTGAGCGTCCGAAGGCTCTCCTCGTTGACGCCCCAGGACTTCAGCCGGGCCGCATCGGTCAGGAGCGCAAGGTTGCGCTTGTCCGCGTAGAGCGCGTGTGTCCGCGGGTGCGGCGTGACGACGACGGCGCCGGCGAAGTAGGCATCGCGCAACGCCGCATGCTCCGGCTGGTCGAAGTAAAAATCGGTCACGCGGTTGTAAACGAGGTCGATGGGCTCATCGCCGTATCGGAGCGCGCCGTCGCGGAAAGTCAGCTCGCCGGCGTCCGCGACTACCGTTTCAAACCCGGCGCCCTGGAAAAGGCGCTCGAACAGCAGGAACTCGGGATACAGGTACTGCACCGCCGGAGCGTCATCGACGATGGCGACGCGCCGCAATGGGGTATTGCCGCGTTGCAGACGCCACTCCCTGGTAAACATGTCGAGGAAGGCGGCCTCGAGCGCCCCGGGACGCGGCCCGCTCAGCAGCGGCTCGATATCGGCACAGCAGGCGCGGTGCGCACCGGTCAGGACGACATTCAGCAGCGGCCCGCCGGCGTTGGTGTTGATCTCGATGAGGCGCGGCCCGTCGGCCCCCAGATGGAAGTCGTACCCGAGGAATGCCCCCCGCGGACCCCACTCGGGCCGCGCGACCGCGGGCGCCCGAGCGAG
The DNA here is from genome assembly GCF_002355415.1 of Sulfurifustis variabilis. Taxonomy (GTDB): domain Bacteria; phylum Pseudomonadota; class Gammaproteobacteria; order Acidiferrobacterales; family Sulfurifustaceae; genus Sulfurifustis; species Sulfurifustis variabilis. The sequence goes on from NZ_AP014936.1 coordinate 403,346, forward strand.
CACCGCGTCCCGGTAGGCGGGCAGCGCGACGACGGATTCGATCGCCCGGATTACGCGCGACATGTGCCCGACCTCGTCCGGGGTCAGGAACACGGCCGTCGAGGCGAACAGGTGCGGCCGATCCACCGCCAGATCGCGGATGCGCGGGTCCGCCAGCGCGGCCTCGAGCTGGAGCCAGAGCTGTTTGGGATCGACCATGCGGCAGGCGCAACCGGCGTTAAGCGCGCCGGCCAGCTGGCTTTGGTCGATCACCGGCGGCACAGTCGACATGACTCCAATTTCTCCTTCACGCGCAGCAGCGCGACGGCGGCCGGTTCGGCGCGCGCCGTATCGCCCGACGATCCTTGACGAACGGCGCCTTTCCGCCGTTGTGGGTGGCGGTCTTTCCGAGCACTTCCCGGGCCCAAGCGGGGAGATCGGGGTTGATCCGGTAATGGACCCAAAGTCCCTCGCGGCGATCGACCACGATCTCGTTCTCGCGCAGCAGCGCCAGATGCCGGGAAATCTTCGGTTGCGGCTGTTCGAGCGCGTGGGTCAACTCGCACACACAGAGTTCTTGCTCGGTGGTGAGGAGCAGCAGCAGTCGCAGCCGCGTCTCATCGGACAGAGCGGTGAACAGGGTGAGGGGGTCGAGGGTCATGCGGCAAATATACGCGCGTGGTATATATGTGCAAGCGAATATATTACAGCGGCAGGCCGCCCAGAGCGGGGAATGGGCGCGTCAGCGCCCGACGCCGAGGTGACGAACCCGTTACGGTGGGACGAGGGCCCGGCTAAGCGGGCGTCGCGCGCGCGGGGATTTCGGCGCGGATGACGCGGCTGCCGGGAAACACGCACGTGAACACGCTGCCCTGGCCGAGCTCGCTCGCGATGCGGAGCTCCGCGTCGTGCCGGAGGAGTACGTGCTTCACGATCGAGAGGCCGAGGCCGGTGCCGCCGGAGGCGCGCGAGCGCGCCGTATCGACGCGGTAGAAACGCTCGGTGAGGTGAGGAATGTGCTCGGGCGCGATACCCTCGCCGGTGTCTTCGACCGAGAACTTCGCGCCTTCGCGGTCGGCGACCCAGCGGAGGCGGATGGCGCCGCCCTTCGCCGTGTGACGGACGGCGTTGTTGACGAGGTTCGAGAATGCGCTGTGCAGCTCGTCCCGGCTCCCGAGCAGCGAGAGATCCGGCTGCGCCTCGAGGGTAATCGCGTGGTTGCCCGCGCTCAGGAGTTCGGCCTGCTCCCTGAGGCCCGCGAGCAGGGCGGGCACGTCGACCGGCTCTTCCCGCGTGCGCGGCGCAGTTTCGAGCCGTGACAGCGTGAGCAGATCGTTGACCAGCCGCTGCATGCGCGTGGCCTGCTCATGCATCGTGGCGAAGTGCTGGCGCAGGCTTTCGGGGAGCTCGGCTTCCATGCCGTGCAGCGTCTCCAGGTAACCGCTCAGCACCGTGAGCGGGGTGCGTAGCTCGTGCGAGGCGTTGGCGACGAAGGTCCGTCGCATCTGCTCCAGTTGGACCACGCGCGTCACGTCGCGGGCGAGGATAAGCTTCTGGCTCGCCCCGAAAGGTATGACCTGAACCTGTAATGTGACGTCGAGGTTCGACGGCGAGGGCATCTCGAAGGGCTCGGAGTAGTCGCCGCCCTGGTAATAGCGCGTGAAGTCGGGATCGCGCAGGAGGTTGGAAAGTCGCATACCGGCATCGCGCGGGAAATGGATGCCGAGCAGGCGGCGCGCCGCCGAGTTGGCCCATTCGATCTCGCCGTGCTGCGCCATGATGACCACCGCGTCCGGCATCACCGCGGCCGCGCTCTGGAACCGTTCGATCATCCCCGTGAGCCGGTCCTCTCTCTGGCCGCTCTGCCGAACCAGCTTGCGGATCTCCTTGAAGACGTCGCCCCACAACCCTTCCGCCTCCGGTACCTCCTCACCCCGTCGTCGGTTCAGGAGCCAGCGGTGCAGCAGGTGGAGCTGTCGCAGATTGGCACCGATATAGAGGATGAGCCCGGCGGCGGCGCCCAGAAACGGGCGTCCGAGAATGAGTCCGAGCAACAGGCCGCCGGCCACGATTGTGACGATGACCCAAAACTCACGCCAGACGCTCGGGTGCACGCGCGCCTCAGGCTTGGGCCGAGAAGCGGTAACCCGCCCCGCGCACCGTCTGGATGAGCCGGTCGTGCCCCGTCGGCGTCAGCGCCTTGCGAAGGCGGCGGATGTGTACGTCGACAGTCCGTTCTTCCACATAGACGTTCTCGCCCCAAACGCCGTTCAACAGACGCTCGCGGCTGTGAACCCGCTCCGGATGGGTCATGAAGAAGTGCAGCAGGCGAAACTCCGTCGGACCGACTTCGACCGCCTGTCCGTGCGCGGTGACCCGGTGTGTGACGGGGTCGATCGAAAGCCCGTCCGTCTCGACCGCGACCTCGGTGGCGTGTGGGGTGGTGCGGCGCAGCAGCGCCTTGATGCGCGCGAGCAGCTCGCGCGGCGAGAACGGCTTCGTAACGTAGTCGTCCGCACCGCTGTCGAGTCCCCGTACCTTGTCCTCCTCCTCGACGCGTGCCGTCAGCATCACGATCGGGATGCGGCTGGTGAGTTTCTCGTGACGCAGGCGCCGTGCGTACTCCATGCCGCTTACGCCGGGCATCATCCAGTCCAGGAGGATCAGGTCGGGCATGTCCGCCAGGATCTTGTGCCGGGCCTCGTTGGCGTCGGACGCTTCGATGCACTGGTATCCCGCCTGGTTCAGCGCCAGGCAGACCATCTGGCGGATCGCGGGCTCGTCGTCGACAATCAGGATCTTCGCAGGCATGAGGGAACCGGGAGAAGGCCTTCGATGCCGAGGCATTTCATACCATAAATATGACATTTTGGTTACCATTACGCGCTCGTTGCGGACCGGTATTTCCTACGAAGCGGTATATTTCGCGGAATCCCGCGAGCGGCACACAGGGCCCCAGGCGCATGCGCAAGAACACCATTCGACCGACCGATATCAAGCTTCACCAGAAGTCCCGAGTGCTGGAAGTCGCCTTCGAGGACGGCTCCCGCTTCAGCCTCCCCTGCGAGTACCTTCGCGTCTACTCGCCCTCGGCCGAGGTGCGCGGCCACGGTCCGGGGCAGGAGGTGTTGCAGGTCGGCAAGGAGAACGTGAACATCACCAACATCGAGCCGGTCGGCACGTATGCCGTCTGTCTGCACTTCGACGACGGGCACAGCACGGGCATTTATTCATGGGACTGGCTCTATCATCTGGGCACCGATTTCGACGAGCTCTGGGCGCAGTACCTGGAGCGCCTCGAGAAGGCCGGCCACAAGCGGAAGCCGGCGCCGGCCGCCGGTTGAAGAACATGAGCGGGCCCGAGGACACGACCCACTTCGGTTTTCGCGAGGTGCCGACCGGCGCCAAGCGCGGACTCGTGGCCGACGTGTTCCGCTCGGTTGCCACGCGCTACGACCTGATGAACGACCTGATGTCGCTCGGGATCCATCGCTTCTGGAAACAGTTCGCGATCGGGGCGGGTGCGATCCGGCGGGGTCACCGGGTGCTCGATCTGGCGGGCGGCACCGGCGACCTCGCGGCCCGGATTGCCGAGCGCGTGGGGCCGCAGGGTCAGGTGGTGCTCGCCGACATCAACGACGCCATGCTCGAGGTCGGTCGCGCGCGCCTCGCCGACCGCGGCATCGCGGGTAACGTGGAGTTCGTCCGCGCCGACGCCGAGTGCCTCCCCTTTCCGTCCGATTACTTCGACCGCATTACCATCGCCTTCGGACTGCGTAACGTGACCCATATCGACCGCGCACTGCGTTCTATGTACCGCGTGCTCAAGCCCGGCGGTTGCGCGCTCGTGCTCGAGTTTTCGCGGCCGCGAGAGGCCCTGCGCGCGCTCTACGACGCGTACTCGTTCAATGTGCTTCCGTTCCTCGGTCGCATCGTGGCGGGCGATGAGGGGAGCTATCGTTATCTCGCGGAGTCGATACGCCGGCACCCGGACCAGGAGCGGTTGCGGGGGATGATGGCCGAAGCGGGGTTCGAGCGCGTGCGCTATCACAACCTGAGTGGCGGCATCGTCGCGCTGCACAAGGGTTACAAGCTTTAGGTGTGGACGAGGGTTCTCCCGGGCGTGCCGCGATCCTGATCGAGGAGATCATCGATCGCCTGCTCGAGCTCGATCCGGAGACGCGCGAGCGCCTCACGAGCCTCGATGGCAAGGTCATCTGCCTCGAGCTGGCCGCCGACACGGAGCCTCTGCGCCTCTATATCGTGCCCGACAAGGCCGGGGTGCGGCTTCGGCGGGCGTATCCCGGCCTGCCCGACGTCACGATTGCCGGGACCCCGGCCGTCTTCCTTCGTCAGCTGACCGGACCCGCGGTCTCGGCCGAGCTCAAGATCCGTGGCGATGTCGACCTCGGCAGTCGCTTCCAGCGCGCCGTTTCCGGTTTCGCACCCGACTGGGAGGAGGGTTTGGCGCGGGTGGTGGGCGATTTCCCCGCTCGTCAGATTGGCAACGTCACCCGGGCCCTGGTCGATTTCGGGCGACGCGCCGTGCGCACCCTCGGACAGGACACCGCCGAGTACCTTCTGGAGGAAGGACTCGTCGCGGCGCCGCGCGCGCGTGTACAGGCGTTTCTCAACGAGGTGGATAAGCTGCGCATGGATGTCGACCGGCTCGAGAAGCGGCTCGAGCGACTGACTGACCTGGCCCGCGATGCTTAAACCTCGCGAACTCGGTCGCCTGGCGCGCATCACGCGCATCTTCGTCAAGCACGATCTCGACGAGTTCGTTACCGCGCTGCACCTGTTCCGGCCGTACCGGCTGATCCTCCGGCTCATGCCCTGGCGCTTGATGCGCGGACGCCCGGCGCCTCGCGGCGTACGCCTGCGCGAGGCCCTCGAGGAGCTTGGCCCGGTGTTCGTCAAGTTCGGTCAGGTTCTGTCGACGCGCCCGGACCTGCTTCCCGAGGACATCGCCGAGGAGCTGGCGAAACTGCAGGACCAGGTGCCCCCCTTCCCGGGCAGGGAGGCCGCGCGGATCGTGGAAGAGGCGCTCGCCGCGCCGATCACCGAGCGCTTCGCGAGCTTCGATTCAGAGCCGATTGCCTCGGCCTCGGTCGCGCAGGTGCACATCGCGCGCCTTGGTGACGGGACGGAGGTGGCGGTGAAGGTGCTGCGGCCCGGGATCGAGTCGGTGATCGAGCGGGACGTGGAGCTCCTTTACGTCGTGGCGCGCCTGGCGCATCGCTACCTGCCGGACGGGCCGCGGCTCAGGCCCGTCGAAGTGGTGGACCAGTTCAGGCGAACCATTCGGCACGAACTGGACCTCCGGCGGGAAGCGGCGAATGCGTCGCAGCTGCGCGCCAACTTCGCCGGCTCCGATTTACTCTACGTGCCCAAGATCTACTGGGATCTCACGCGCCGGGACGTCATGGTCATGGAGAGGATCCACGGCATCCCGATCAGCAATGTCGAGGCGCTACGGCAGGCGGGGGTCGATCTGCGCCGTCTTGCGCACAACGGAGTCGAGATATTCTTTACCCAGGCGTTCCGGGACGGTTTCTTTCACGCCGACATGCATCCCGGGAACATCTTCGTCTCGACCGACGGCCAGTACCGCGCGGTCGACTTCGGCATCATGGGTTCGCTCGGCGAGGAGGATAAGCGGTATCTGGCCGAGAACTTCATCGCCTTCTTCAACCGCGATTATCGGGCCGTGGCCGAAGCGCATCTGCGCGCCGGCTGGGTGCCCGCGGACACGCCGGTCGGGGAGTTCGAGGCGGCAATACGGGCGGTATGCGAGCCGATCTTCGCGCGCCCGTTGCGGGACATCTCCTTCGGCCGGCTGCTGCTGCAACTCTTCCAGACGGCGCGGCAGTTCAACATGGAGATCCAGCCGCAGCTCGTCCTCCTTCAGAAGACGCTGTTCAACATCGAGGGTCTCGGCCGGCGGCTCTACCCCGATCTCGATCTGTGGGTGACGGCGAAACCTTACCTGGAGAACTGGGCTCGTGATCACCTGGGTCCGCGAGCGCTTTTCCGGGTGCTGCGCCAGGAGTTGCCGAAATGGTGGGAGTGGTTGCCGCGGATGCCCGGACTGGTGCACGACACGCTCGCCAGGGCACGCGACGGCGAACTGGAACTCGAATGGAAATCCGCCGAAATACGGCAACTGCGGCAGCAAATGCGCCGAAGTCAGCAGCGCATGTACTGGACCGTGGCGGGCAGCGGCCTGCTCGTATCGGCCGCCGTGATCTGGACTGTGGGAGGTTATCCTTTGGGTGACGTGACGTTGGGGGGCCTGTTCGGGAGCGCCTTGGCCGCAACAGGGGTCTTTTTCCTATGGCGAGGCCGACCGACCACCGGTGCCTGACGAACGGGCGACCCTCGGCGTGGCCCGTACTGTGGCAGTTGTGCTACGATAATTGCTTAAAAGACACAGTCGCCGCGCTATTGCCATGAAGCGCCTAAAATTCGCCGTCGCCGCAGCGAGCCTCGTGTGCCTCGCCCCCGCGGCCGCCCTCGGCGCCGGAAAATTCACCTGGTTCGACGAGATGCCGGCGCGCGACAGCCTGGGGCTCGTGCGTACTCCGACTCCGCTCCTCGCCAAGGATACCCGAATCGCCTTCGGCGTCGACGCGTTCCAGTCGCTGGCCCCCAGCGCGCTCGTCGACGGTCCCGGGGTCCACGACCCGGGAAACAGCCTGCGACTCTATGGCGAAGTGGGTCGCAGGGCTGACCTGCTCTATGCGCCGCTCGCCAACATCGATCGCATCGGTGGTCACGCTCCGGGCATGTTCGAATCCCATTCGAGCCGGCTCGCCGGCTTCGGCGTGAAGTGGCAGCATCGCCTCGACGCCTCGAGTTCGCTTGCCCTGTCTGCCGGTTACAGCGAGTCCGCCTGGGAATACCGGCCGGCGCTCAACCTCGACGTGTACGACACGCGGGCGGCACTCTCGTGGACCAGCATCGGCTCGAGCAGCTTCCGTCCGGGCATCACCGGCAGCGTTTTCGTCGGCGATGAGACCGTGCGGGACGAGGCATATCAGCGCCTGGGTCGCCGGTACTACGGCTTCGCCGTCGGGGGTCAAGTGACCGTGTTCCAGGAGCACACGCCGTACCTGTCGTTCCGTCATCGACGGAACTTCGAGAGCGCCTTCGACGACCCGGCCGTACCGCTCTATCACGACGAGGAGCGTTCGCTCCTTTCGGCCGGCTGGAAGTGGCAGGTTCAGTCGAACTGGAGCCTGCAGGCGGAGGCGACGTACGGGCTGAACGGAAGCGCCATCGACCCTTACGCGCCCGATCGTAGCCGCTTCTTCTTCGGCACGCGGTTCGATTTCCGATAGCACCCGGCTTCCCGCGGGTTAATTCGATTCCCCCCAGTCCAGCCGTTTCGTGAAGTTGGCGGTGTGTACACGCTCTTCGTACCCCAGGCTGGGGTAGAAGCCCCGCTTGTAGGACTCCCGTTCGCGGCTGTTCAGTACGCTGATGCGGAAGCAGCGCCGTTTGACCGCCTCTGCCTCCATGGCCGCCATCAATGCCGTACCCACGCCGCGCCCGCGCGCGGCTTCCGTCACGAAAAGTTCTGATACGAGCATTTCCCGCCCGGCGAAGAGCAGATACGTGACGATCTCTCCGTGCACGTAGCCAGCGACGTCTCCGTTAAGCTCCGCGACCAGGAGTAAAGCGTTCTCTTCCTCGGTGAGGGTCGTCAGGCGACTGCGCAGCGTGCTGCCATCCGCATGGAAGGCAGGATTCCAGCCCAGCTCTCGGTGCAGCTGCATGATGGCCTCGATGTCGGTCGTCCGCAGCGGTCGAAGATGGATCTTGGCTTCGTTCATCGTTTACTCCCTTGTCTCCTCATGATCTTGGGCTCAATACATCAATGCCAGTTCGCACTGTCGGTTGATCGTGCCTCCATCCACCGTGCTCTTCGGCAGCGGCAAAGCGGAGGGGCGTTGCGCTGTTCGAGCGCGGGCGACCATGCGAGCAAGGATCACATTCCGGCGCCGGCGATACGTGAATCTTCGGCACGCGGCTTCTGTCGCAGCTTCAGCAGGTCGGTCAATCGCACGACCCTGGCGTTGTCGCGCGCGATCGTAGGCAGCCATTGTTCAAGCACGGCCAGGGTGCGAGGGTGGGGGTGACCGATGGCGATCGCGAAGCCGTTGCGACGTGCGATCGCCACGGTCTCGTCGAGCCGTGCGCGAATCGCCTTGTCGCTCGGCTCGTTATCGAGAAAGACGTTTCGCGCGAGCACCGGGACGCCGTGCTCCGCCGCAACGCGAGCAGCAACGCTGTGGGGGCTCGTGCGGGAGTCAACGAAGAAAAGATTACCGCGGTTCCGCAGCGCCTCCATCAGCAGCCGCATCGCCACAGGTTCTTGGGTGAGGCGGCTGCCCATGTGGTTGTTGACCCCAACGGCATGCGGGACGGTAACGAGATCGTAGGCGAGCGTGTAGAGGAACTCCCGGGCCGGCATGACGGCGTCCAGCACGCCCGGCCCGGGGGGTTCGTCCGTCAATGGCTCCATCGGCAGATGCAGCAGGACCTCCTTGCCGCCGGCATGTGCCTCGCGAGCGAGCCGATCCGCGTGCGTGGTGTGCGGAAGGATTGCGCACGCGACGGGAGCCGGGAGGGCGACCGCCCGCCTGCCTTCCCGAAGGCTGTTGCCCAGATCGTCGATGATGATGCTGAGATAGGCTGTCGGAAGACCGGCGCCTGACTCGGCACCGGCCGTTGGCACCGTCAGTGCGCCGGAAAGACAGGTCGCCAGGGCGACCCGGGTGAGTGCGCCCAAAAAGCCAACCGCACCGCGCTTGGCCCGGCGCGGTGCGACGGTCATCCGCGTTCCGCCCTCAGTTTCTGGCCTTGAAGATGGCGATACCCTTGAGGAGATTGAGAGCCTCCTGAAGCTGGTAATCCTCTTCGGCGGAAGGAATGGTCTTGCCGTCCTGCTCGGCCGGCTTCGGCACCTCGATGGCCTTTTCGGGCGCAGCGCCGCTTTCCAGGTGACGCGCGAGATCCGCTTCCTTGAGGCGACCCGTGGTGTCGTTCTTGGTGATCTTCGCCTCCTCGGTGAGGATGTCCGGCGCGATTCCCGCGGCCTGTATGGAGCGCCCATCGGGCGTGTAATACCGCGCGGTCGTGATCTTGAGCGCGGCCCCGTTGCTCACCGGGACGATCGTCTGGACCGAGCCCTTGCCGAAGGTCTTGGTCCCCATGACGATGGCCCGCTTGTGATCCTGCAGCGCCCCCGCGACGATCTCGGAAGCCGATGCCGACCCCCCGTTCACCAGCACCACCATAGGCGCTCCACGAAGGACATCACCCGGCGCGGCCGAGAACTTGAGCTTCGAGTCCGCAACCCGTCCTTCCGTGTAGACGATCAGCCCCTTCTCGAGGAAAGCGTCGCTCACGCCCACGGCGGCGTTCAGCACGCCTCCGGGGTTGTTTCGCAAGTCCAGGATCAACCCCTTGAGCGGTCCCTTGTTCTCGCTCTCGAGCCTTTGGAGTGCCGCCGTCACGGCCTTCGGCGTCGCCGACTGGAACTGGGTGACACGCAGGTAGCCGTATCCGGGATCGAGCAGGCGGCTCTTCACGCTTTGGATCTTGATGACGGCGCGTGTGACCGTGAACTTGAGTGGCTTTGTCTGTCCCTCGCGCACCACCGTGAGGACGATCTCTGATCCAGGTTTGCCCCGCATCAGACGCACGGCTTCCGTCAACGTCATTCCTTTCACGGCCTTCTCGTCGAGCCGGATGATGAGGTCGCCGGTCTTGAGCCCGGCTGCCGCCGCCGGCGTGTCCTCGATGGGCGCCACGACCTTCACGAACCCGTTTTCCATCGTGACCTCGATGCCCAGCCCGCCGAACTGGCCCTCCGTCTCGATCCGCACGTCGCGAAAGCTGTCGGCATCGAGGTAGCTGGAGTGAGGATCAAGGCCGGCGAGCATGCCCTGTATGGAGTCCTCGAGCAGCTTCTTGTCCTCGACCGGCTCGACGTAATCGCTCTTGATGCGCGCAAAAACCTCGGTGAAGGTGCGCAGCTCGTCCACGGGCAACGGCGACAGCGCCTCCCGGGCCTGCTCGCGCTCAGCGAGCACGGTCATGTCCAGCGCGATGCCCGCGCCGACGAAGATGCCGAGCAGGAGGACCAGGGTATAGCGTGCTGCGGATTTCATGCGTAGCTCCAACCTCTGGAGCCCTCCGAAAGCGGAGGGCTCGGGATCAACGGCGGGCGCGGGTCGCGCGTCCGGTGGCGCACCAGTGCAGGGGATCGTGGGGTAAGCCGTTGTGGCGAATCTCGAAATACACACCAGTACCCGGGGCGTCTCCGGTGCTTCCGACGGTCGCGATCGGCTGCCCCGTTTCCACCCAGTCCCCGACCTTCCGATACAGGGTCTGGTTATGCCCGTATAACGTCATATAGCCATCCCCGTGGTCGAGAATCAAGAGCAGCCCGAAACCACGCAACCAGTCGGCGTATGCGACTCGGCCTCGTGAAACCGCGTGGATCGTCTGCCCTTCTTTGCCGTTCAGAAACACGCCGCGCCAGTGCAGGTCACCGATTCCGCGCGGTTCCCCGAACCGCGCGGAGATGCGCCCCTCGATCGGCAGGGGGAGCCGCCCCTTGAGAGCGGAAAAGCGCACCTGTTTGCCCGGCCCGGGGACCGATACGTCCGGCAAGTATCGCTTGATCTCACTGAGCAAACGCTCCAGCCGCTCCTCGTCGGCTCGGAGGCGCGCGATTTCGCGCGTGCGATCGCGCACCTCCCGGTTCAAGCTCGCGAGCACCTCGCCTCGCCGCGCCCGTGTTTCCTCGAGGGAGCGCTTTTCGTTTGCCTGGGTCTCGCGCAGTACCGACATGGCTTCGCGGCGTTCGCGCACCTCCTCTTCGAGCGCAGCCAGTCGCTCCAGCGAGCCGCGTATCTCTTCGATTCGCTCCAGGCGGGCGGCGTTGAAGTAACGGTAATAGGCGGCGACGCGAGCGGCCGCCGCCGGCTGCTCCTGGTTGAGCATCATTTTCAGGTAAGGCTGCCGCCCCATTGCGTACGCCGCCCGCAGCTGGGACTCGAGGACCGAGGTCTGTTGTTGCAGACGTTGGCGCTCCTTCTCGGCGCGGCGCTGTAGCGCCTGGAGAGCCTGATTGTCTTGCGCCAAGCGCGCATCCATCTCGCGGAGCGACCGCAATAGCGCATCGATTCGGCGCTCGTGAGCCTGAAGCTCCTCGCGCACGTGGTCGCGCCGCCCGCGGGTTTCGTTGAGGTCGCGCTGGAGAGCCTGGATTTGGACGCGCAAACGCTCGAGCTGAGCTTCGTGCGCGTCGGACGCGACCGTGCTGCTTGCCGCGAGCAGCAGGAGCACGCCGGCGGCAAGCAGGCTAGGCGCGTTGCTCGATCGTCTTCGGTCGCTCACTCCGCAGCTCGACGAGCGGTCGGCCGCTCATCTCGGTCGGGATAGGCACGCCCATGAGGTGCAGCAGCGTCGGCGCGATGTCCTCGAGCGCACCCGTTTTCGCCAAGTCGGCGGGACGCCCGACGTAAAGGAGCGGTACGGGATTGGTCGTATGCGCCGTGTGGGGCTGGCCCGTCTCGAAGTCGAACATCTGCTCTGCGTTGCCGTGATCCGCAGTGATCAAAAGCTCCCCGCCCGCGGCTGTCGCCGCCTCGGCGATCCTGCCGAGGCAACCGTCCACGGCCTCGATCGCGCGCACGGTGGCCTCGAAATCGCCCGTGTGGCCGACCATGTCGGGGTTCGCGAAGTTGCAGACGATCACGTCGTAGCCATTGCGCCCGATCGCTTTCACGACCTCGTCTGCCACCGTGTAGGCACTCATCTCCGGCTTGAGGTTGTAGGTCGGCACGTCGGTCGGAGAAGGAACGAGAATGCGGTCTTCGAACTCGTAGGGTGTCTCGACCCCGCCGTTGAAGAAGAAAGTCACATGGGCGTACTTCTCGGTCTCCGCGACGCGAAGCTGGCGCTTGCCGAGCGAGGCGAGGTAGGCGCCCATGACGTTACGGAGCCGTTCGGGCGGGAAGGCGACGGGCACGTGAAATTCCGAGTTGTACTCCGTAAGGCTCACGAACGCGGCGATCTTCGGGTTCGCCTCGCGCTCGAAGGCGTCGAAGTGGCGTTCGATGAACGGTCGCGTGATCTGGCGCGCGCGGTCGGAGCGGAAGTTCATGAAAACGATCACGTCTCCGTCCCGGACGCACGCCGGCGCGCCGTCGACCGGCGCAATGACCGTCGCCTGCACAAACTCGTCGGTTTCTCCCCGGGCATACGCTTGTTCGAGGGCCTCGGTGGCGGAGGGTGCGCGGTGCGCCGCCTTGCCCCGCGTCATCATGTCGTAAGCGGCCTGTATGCGCGGCCAGCGATGATCGCGGTCCATGGCGTAGTGGCGGCCGATGATCGACGCGAAGCGGCCGGCCGCGAGCGCGGCAAACTTCGCTTCCATGGCCCGAATGGAAGCGGCGGCGCTTTGTGGCGGGGTGTCCCGTCCGTCGAGAAATGCGTGCAGGAAGATCTCTTTGGCTCCCCGTCGGGCGGCGAGCTCGATCATGGCGTGGATGTGGTCCTCATGGCTGTGCACTCCGCCCGGAGACAGCAGGCCCATGAGATGTATGGCCCGCCCCGACTTGACCGCGAGGTCGACCGCATCGGTGAGTGTCTTATTATTAAAGAAGGTGCCTGTCAGGATCGCCCGGTTGATGCGGGTATATTCCTGGTACACCACCCGGCCGGCGCCGAGGTTCAGGTGGCCCACCTCCGAGTTGCCCATCTGGGTCGCCGGCAGTCCCACGGCCGCTTCGGATGCCTGGATGAGTGTGTGCGGGTAGTCGTGCCAGAGACGGTCCCAGACCGGTTTGCTGGCCGCGGCGATGGCATTGTACTGGGTGTCCTGCCGGTGGCCCCAGCCGTCCATAATGATGAGGATCAGGGGCTTAGGGGAAAAAGACATGCGGAAATCCCGAAACGCGTTATTCGTCTTTTCAAACTCCTTATAATTGTATAATGTTTTGTGAATGCGGGGCAGCGGCCATGCAGCCGGGAAATTGCCCGAATTCGATGAAGCACGAGGCACACAACATGAGCGTCACCGCCGAAAACCTTCAACAGCAGGTCGAGCTGATCACCCGGGAAGAAGACATCCATCATGCCGCCCGCTCCCTCAAGGCGATGGCCCACCCACTGCGGCTCAAGATCCTGTGCCTGCTCGGCAGCACGAGCGAGTTCAGCGTGCAGGACATCGTCGAGCAGGTCGGCACCTCGCAAAGCAACATCTCACAGCATCTCTCGATCCTGCGCGACAAGGAGATCCTCGCCTCCCGCAAGGATGCGAACAAGGTGTACTACCGGATCGGCGATCCCAAGATTCTCAAGCTCATCGGTGCGCTGCGCGACGCCTTCTGCAGCGCCAATCGCACGTAGTCATCTTTTTCGGTCAGTCCTGCGGCGGCTTCGGTAAAAGGCCGCCGCGTTCCTGCGGCATGTCTTCATGCAGTTCGTCATCAACAATTGGTACCTGTTTCTCGCGCTCGCCGTCATCCTGGCGATGCTCATCGGCCCGACGCTCTCGCAGCGCCGATACGGCATCAAGAGCGTGAACCCCGCGGAAGCGATTCTCCTGATCAACCGCGAAGCGGCCGTCGTGGTCGACGTGTGCGAGCCGAACGAGTACGCCGCCGGTCACATCCCGGGCGCGCTCAGCGTGCCGCTTTCCGGCTTCGAAAAGCACCTCAAACCTCTTGAAAAACACAGAAAAAAGCCCGTGGTCGTGGCATGCCGCAGCGGCAACCGATCGCTGCGCGGCGCGGTGACGCTCCGCAAGCAGGGTTTCGAAAAGGTGTATTCGCTTGCGGGCGGGCTGGTCGCGTGGCAGCGCGACAACCTGCCGCTCGAGAAGTAGGAATGCCGAAGATCGTGATGTACGCCACGCGGGCCTGCCCGTATTGCCGCATGGCGGACATGCTCTTTCAGAAGAAGGGCGTGGTGGTGGAACGCATCCAGATAGACGATGCGCCCGATCTGCGCATCGAGATGACGCGGCTGAGCGGCCGCACGACGGTCCCTCAGATCTTCATCAACGGACGGCACGTCGGCGGTTACACGGATCTCGCGTCGCTGGACCGGGCCGGTACCCTCGACGCACTGCTTCGATCAGACCAAGCTGCAGGCGGATGACATGACCGAGAACGGACAGACACAGGGCGCGCGGTTCGCGCTCGAGCGGATTTACATCAAGGATATTTCCTACGAGGCGCCCGCTGTCCCTCGGGTCTTTTTCGAGCAGGCGAGCCCGCAGCTGGACGTCCAGCTCGGGATCTCGCACACGGCCTTCAGCGCGCAGGATGGTCTGTTCGAAGTGGTGCTCTCCGTCACGGCGTCGGCCAAGCAGCCGGAGCGCACGCTGTTTCTGGTCGAGGTACATCAAGCGGGAATATTCCGTGTGTCCGGCGTGTCGGGTGATGCGTTATCGCGTACGCTGGAGATCAGCTGCCCGTCCATCCTGCTCCCTTTCGTTCGCGAGGCGGTCAACGACCTGGTGGGCAAGGGCGGTTTCCCGCAGCTCCTGATCAATCCGATCAATTTCGAGGCGCTCTACGACCAGAAGCAGGCGACCTTGAAAGAACAGAAGGACCAGGTCAAACAATGAGGGCGCACCAGACGTCCGTGCGATCCTTCCCAAGCAGTCGGTTCCGCTAAAAGAAAGGATGACGCGGACGAAGCCGACGATAGCGGTCTTGGGCGCGGGCGCCTGGGGAACCGCGCTCGCGGTGCTGCTCTCTCGTAACGGTCTCGGGGTCAGAGTGTGGGGGCACGACCCCGCGCACGTCGAGCGGCTTCGTCGCAAACGGCTCAATCCGGCGCTCCCCGGCATCCGTCTGCCCGAGTCCATCGAGTTCAGCGCGGATCTCTCCGTCGTCGCCGGCGGTGTGCGCGCGTTCCTGGTCGCCGTTCCCAGCCACGCCTTCCGCGTGTCCCTCGAAGGCCTGAAGGTGAGCCTCGCGCCGGACGGAATCGTTGCGTGGGCGAGCAAGGGTTTCGAGCCGGGCTCAGGGAAGCTGCTCGCCACCGTGATGGACGAAGTGCTCGGCCGACGGCCGCGTGCCATCGTGTCGGGTCCCACCTTCGCGATCGAGGTTGCCCGCGGACTCCCCGCCGCCCTGACCGTCGCCTCCGAAGACCCGGTGGTTGCCCGCACCGTATGCGAGTGGCTGCGCAACGACCGCCTGCGTGTCTATACGAGTGAGGACGTCACCGGCGTGCAACTGGGCGGCGCGATCAAGAACGTAATCGCCATTGCGGCCGGCATCAGCGACGGTCTCGGTTTCGGCGCCAATGCGCGCGCAGCGCTGATCACGCGCGGACTCGCCGAGCTTGCCCGCCTCGGGGTCGCGATGGGGGGCAGGAAGGAGACGTTCTGGGGGCTTGCCGGCGCGGGCGACCTCATCCTGACCTGCACGGACGACACCTCGCGCAACCGCCGCGTGGGCCTGGGTCTCGGTCGCGGAAAGAAGCTCGCCGATGTGCTGACCGAGATCGGGCAAGAGGCCGAAGGCGTGGCCACAGCCCGAGAGCTCTACCGGCTTGCGCACAAGCTCAATGTGGACATGCCGATCACCGAGCAGGTGTACCGGGTGCTCTACGAGGACGTTCCCTCGGTTACCGCCGTCGAAACGCTGTTCAAGCGCGAGCCGCGCGCAGAATAGGTGCCAGAAGGGGGAGGGCTATTCCCGGCCCTGCGCCTTTGCTCCCCGGGATCTTCTCAGCGTTGTTCCGCGAGCTCCTCGGCCTTCGCAAAGGCAGCCTCGGCGCCACGATGATCGCCGGTTTGTGCGCGGGCCTGGCCGATGACCCGCCAGTTTTCCGCGCGCAGCCGTATGTTGTCTCCGGCGAGCGTGTTCGACTTGGTGGCGAGCTGAATCGCCTGCGTGGCCTGGTTCTGCTCGAGCCGCACGCGCGCGAGCTCGTGCCACAAGGAGGCGTTTCGGGGCTCGATGCGCAGCGCTCTCTCCAGGCTGGCCGCGGCGCTGTCAAAACGACCGGTTGCCGCATCGCGGTGCGCGGAGTCGAGCAGCGCGACGACCGCGCTGTTGTCGGAGGCCGGAGGCGGTTCCGCGTCGGTATCGGGACGGAAATCGGGCAAGGTTGCGCAGCCCGCGATGATCGCGAGCAACGGGAAAACCAGAATACGCGCGCTTTTCATCGCTCCAGCAACCTCCGGAACCATCCTTTCAACGCCTTCGCCGGCGTCCCGGCGGCGCAGGGCGCCGTTTCGACGGGGGCGGAACCACGGATGAAAGGTAGCTCAATGCCGGCGCAGCCGCTATCGGCGCGCAACCGGGTGTCGGGGTCGATAGCGACCATCTCGATGTTCTCCGGAGCGGCGGGGACGAGCGGTTCCGGATCGAGCCGCGCCATCATGTCTCCCCAGACGGTCAGCGCGCCGCTCGCGCCGGTGAGCCCGGCCGGCTGGTTGTCATCGCGACCGACCCAGACAACGGCGAGCCGATCACCGGTGAACCCGGCAAACCAGCTGTCGCGCAGGTCGTTGGTGGTTCCGGTCTTGCCGGCGACGTCGAGCTCCGCAGCGAGATAACGCGAGAGGCCCGTGCCGGTGCCCGCACGCACGGCGTGCTGAAGAGCGGTGGTGAGCAGGTACACCGCCCCGGGATCAGCTGCCTGCTCGACGGCGATGCCGTAGCGCTTGAGCGGCTCTCCTTGAGGAGTCATGACCTCCCGAATGGCACGCAGCGGGGTCCGGAAGCCGCCGCTCGCGATCGTTTGATACATCTGGGTCACCTCAAAGGGCGTCAGCGTGACGCTCCCGAGCAGCGTGGAACCGTAAGGGGGCAGGGCGCGTTCGACCCCCAGGCGGCGCGCCTGATCGACCACCTCCGGCACGCCGAGGCTAAGGCCGAGGCGCGCGGCGGAGACGTTGTAGGACTCGGCGAGGGCAGTCCGCAGATCCACCTCACCGTGGAACTCGCGGTCATAGTTCTGCGGTGTCCACTCGTCGATGCCCGGCTCCTTCCAGCTCAGCGGACTGTCGTCGAGCGGCGTTACGAGCGTGTACTTCTCGGGGCGCGACAGCGCCGCGAGGTACACCGCGGGCTTGATCACCGAGCCCACCTGCCGCTCCGCGTCGAGTGCGCGGTTGAAACCCTCGAAGCGGGCATTCCGCCCGCCGACGAGGCCGAGGATCTCGCCGTGCTCCGTGCTCGTCACGATCACCGCACCCTCGAGCGAGCCGGCCGGGAGACGGCGCTGCTTCTCGAGTGCGCCGAGCCGGCTCGTCAGCGACTTCTCGGCGGCTCGCTGCGTTCGGGGGTCGAGCGTGGTGAAGATCAGCAGTCCCTCAGAGCGGAGGTCGCTCTCCGAGTAATCGCGACGCAGCTGACGGTGCACCAGTCCGAGGAACGCGGGATAAGGGGACGTGCCGACCGGCGCCTTTGCCGTCACCTCGAGCGGCGCGGCCTTCGCACGCAGGTAATCGGCCGTCGTGATGACACCTCGCTCTGCGAGCTCGGCCAGCACGAGGTTCCGTCGTTCGAGTGCGCGCTTCGGATTCCGCCGAGGATCGTAATAGGACGGTCCCTTGACGAGGCCGACCAGCAGCGCCGCCTGCGTCAGCGAAATGTGGGGTAGCGGGCGGTCGAAGTAATGCTGCGCGGCGAGCCCAAAGCCGTGGATCGCGCGACTGCCGTCCTGACCGAGGTAGATCTCGTTGAGGTACGCCTCGAGGATCTCGTCCTTTCCGTAGTGCGCGTCGAGCAGCAGCGCCATGAGCGCCTCGTTCAGCTTGCGCGACAGGGTGCGCTCGGCGCTCAAGTAGAAGTTTTTGACGAGCTGCTGCGTCAGCGTGCTACCGCCCTGCACCGCGTCCCCGGCGCGCACGTTGGCGAGCAGCGCACGCGCGATCCCGCGCGGGTCTACGCCGTGGTGCTGGTAGAACTTGCGGTCCTCGATGGCGAGTAGCGCCTTGACCAGTACCGGCGGTACCTCGTCGAGCTTCACCAGCACCCGGTCTTCGTTGTGGGCCGGGTAGATCCCGCCGATCAGCAACGGATCCAGTCGCGCGATAGGGATGCTCCTCCCTTCCGGATCCTCGAGCGCGGCGACCCGGTCGCCGTCGAACGTGAGGCGTACGTGCATCGCCGGCTGCGGACCGTCCCAGAACGTGAACGGCCGCGTCACGATCTCGAAGGCGTCGCGCGTTCGCTGGAACGTTCCCGGCTCGCCGGATGTGCCGCTTCGGTAGCCAAGGGCCACCAGCTCCTCGCCGAGATCGACCGCGGACAGGTGTCGGCCCGGATAGATTTCGAGCGGGCTTGCGTAGACGCGCGCGGGCAACGCCCACCGCTTGCCCTCGAAATGCGAGCGCACGGTGAAATCCAGGTAGATCGTGTAAAGACCGAAAAGAAGTCCCAGAGCGGCGAGGACGAGAAGAACTCGCCTCGAGCGGGAAGGGCGTGCGGGACGACGGCGGCCAGTCACGGGAATTTGGTGTTGTGAGCCTGCGACGTGAACGGGCGGGCCCGCTCATTATAACGATCTTGGCTTCCCGGCCGACACCGCGTTCAGCCGCCCGTCGGTCCCTCGGCGCCGCCGAAACCCAGCTGGCGCCAGGCCTCGTACACGGCGATCGCCACGACGTTCGCCAGATTGAGGCTCCGGTTGCCGGGTCGCAGCGGCAGCCGCACGCGATGATCGGCCGGCACGGCTTCCAGCACGCACGCCGGCAGGCCGCGCGTCTCGGGTCCGAAGAGGAGCGCGTCGCCGGGCGCGTAGGCGACCTCGGTGTATATTCTGCTGGCGCGCGTTGTGAACGCCAGTATACGAGGCGGCTCGATACACGCCCGGAACGCATCGAGGCTCACGTGCGTACGCACCTCCGCGATGGCGCGGTAATCGAGTCCCGCCCGCCGGACCTCGCGATCGTCCAGGCTGAATCCCAGCGGTCGAATGAGATGCAAGCGCGAACCCGTGTTGGCGCACAGACGAATGACGTTGCCGGTGTTCGGCGGGATTTCCGGCTCGTACAGCACGACATCGAGCATTGGCGGATGCGATTCGGCGCGGTCTACATTGTGGTGAGAGCATTCTAAGCGATGGCGCGAAGACCATGACGAGGGAAAGTCGCACATTCCGGCCCCCGGCGGGCGCGGTTGCCATAGTGGGGGCGCTCGGTCTCGCTGTTTTCTTTCACGGCCCGCAGATCGTGCTTCTCGCCGGCGCGCAGATGCTAATCGTGCTTTGGCTTGCGCTTTCGCTGTTGCGCCGGCAGGAAGGCCTTCGCGCGCCCGCGGATGCGATTACGGTCACACTCACGTGTTTCCTGGCATGGCTCGCGCTCTCGCTTTCCTGGAGCCCCGTGCCGGCCCTCTCCATGATGACCTTCTGGTGGGTGGGCGCCCTGGGTCTGTCTTACTGGGCCTGCACCGTTTCGCCGGAGCGGGAGCGCGTCTGGCAATGGGCATCCGGGTTCGCGTTCCTGGGCGCCGTCGCGCTTTGCGGGATGGCGCTCGTGCAGCTCATCGTTTACAAACAGCCGCCGCGCGCGAGCTTCATCAACATCCATTCGTTCGCGGCGATGCTCGTGTTGATCGCGCTTCCGGCCACGGCCCGCTGGCTCGCGGAATTGCGGACAGGCCGCCGTCTCCCTGTCGCTGCGCTCGGTGCCGGCCTCTTTCTGCTTTTCTTCACGATCGCAACGACCCAGGGGCGAGGAACCACCGTCAGTCTGTTTCTCGGTATGGGGGTACTCGCCGTCCTCACGTACCGCCAGGTCGCGCGGACGCATCTGGCGGGCGTCGCCGGGCTTGCGATCGGAGCTTACCTTTGCGCGGATCTGCTCACGCGCGGCGCCGTCGGCACCAGGATATCCACGCTGGCCGATCCGGCCATCGCGGCGCTCCCGCGAATGCTCATCTGGAAGGGCTCCTTCCAGATGGCGCTGGACCATTGGTGGTTGGGGACCGGTCTCGGCACCTACTATCTCATCTGGCCACGGTACCGCGATCCGACCGACGCCAGCCTCGGTTTTTTCGCCCACAACGACTACCTGCATCTCTGGATAGAAGGGGGCCTGGCCGCCCCGCTCGTGCTGCTTGCCCTGTACGTTGCCGTGCTCGTCGGCCTGATCCGTTTTCGCAAGCGCGCGCCGGACCCGCTGCCGTCAATCGAGTCGGCCGGACTCTTCGGAGGGCTGCTCGCGATCGCCGCGCACAGCATGCTCGATTTCAACCTGTATGTGTTGCCGATCTCGATACTGGCCGGTCTCGTTCTCGCCCGGTATCGGGCACTGATCGGGATGAACCCCCACGCGGTTCACGGCGCTGTCTCGTCCGGGTTGTTCCGCCGTCCCGCGGTATTCCGGCTGGCCGTCGGGGTCGCCGCGCTGCTTTCGCTCGCCTACCTGGCCGCTTTGGGTACCTCCGACTATTTCTACGGCCGCGGCCTCGCGCTCGCTCGCAGCGGCGATTTCGCGGCCGCCGGCGAATCCTACGCGTGGGCGGGACGGCTGAACGGACGCGACGACAGAGTCATGCTGGCCCACGCCGACCTCTATCGCCACGTCGTCGCCCGGACGCCCGCCGACGCTCCCGAGCGCCCCGTGCTGTACCGCGCGGCGTTGTCTCTGCTCGACGAGGCGCAATCCGCCAATCCCCTTCGCGCCACGGTTCATGCCCTCCGCGCGCGTCTCTACCATGAGAATCCGTCGCTGACCGGACCCTCCTGGCGGACGGCGGCGATGCAGGAGTATCAACGCGCGCTGGCGCTCGATCCGCGCCTCTTCAAGACGCGCCACGCGTACGCGCGCCTGTTGCTGGACGCAGGCGATCGCTCCGCCGGACGGCGAGTGCTGGAGGACGGTATTCGCCACTGGTACGTCCCGAATCCGGCACTGGTGCCGCTTTACGAGACGACGGCCCGACTCCGGCGCGAGGCCGGGGACGCGAAAGGCGCCGTCGAGATGGAGGACCGTGTCCGCGACTTGAGTGCCCGGCTCGCCCGGCTCGCTCCCGTCCGTCCCGCCGCCCCGGACAGGGAGCCGCGGATGGCGGCCACCATGCCGTAGTCCGTGGCCTGATCCTTGCTATCCCTTGGGTGGAGGTTGCCCCGCTGCAGTGCGGCTGGCGGCCGGGTCGTCGTGGTCTACAGTTAGGGTTAGTTCTTCAGGTAGTACATGAATAATCCAGTCTAATCGAGGACTTGCGTATGGCGCAGGCCGCCGCCGAACGTCCGAAACGGATCCGTATCGGGGACCTGCTGATCGCCCACAAGGTGATCTCGCAGGAGCAACTCGACACTGCGCTCGCCGAACAGAAGAAAAGCGGGCGCAAGCTCGGTCGCGTGCTCGTCGAGAACGGCTTCCTCACCGAGGAACAGCTCCTCGCGTTTCTCGCCGAGCAGCTGAAGATCCCCTACATCGATCTCCGGCGCTTCCACTACAAGCCCGAGACGGCGCGCCTCATCCCCGAAACGCTCGCACGCCGGTTCCGGGCGATCTCGCTTCAGGACACGCGCGAGGGCGTGCTCGTCGGCCTCGCCGATCCGACCGACATCTTCGCCTACGACGAGCTGTCGCGTGCGCTGCGGCGCCCGCTGCGGCTCGCCGTCGTGAAGGAGGCCGACCTCCTTCAGACGATCGACCGGGTGTACCGACGGACCGAGGAGATCAGCGGCCTCGCGCTCGAGCTGGAACAGGAACTGTCGTCGTTCAGCGTGGATCTCGGGGAATTGGCGGCCTCGGAGGGGTTGACGGACGCGCCGGTCGTCAAGCTGCTGCAGAGCATTTTCGAGGACGCGGTGCAGGTGAACGCCTCGGACATTCACATCGAGCCCGACGAGCGGGAGCTGCGCATCCGCTTCAGGCTGGACGGAGTGCTGCGCGTGCAGACGACGGCCGATCGGCGCATCGCCGGCGCGCTGGTGTCCCGGATCAAGCTCATGGCCGGGCTCGACATATCGGAAAAGAGGCTGCCCCAGGACGGTCGCTTCAACGTCCGCGTGCACGAGAACAAGGCGGTGGATGTCCGTATCTCGACCATG
The DNA here is from genome assembly GCF_002355415.1 of Sulfurifustis variabilis. Taxonomy (GTDB): domain Bacteria; phylum Pseudomonadota; class Gammaproteobacteria; order Acidiferrobacterales; family Sulfurifustaceae; genus Sulfurifustis; species Sulfurifustis variabilis. Next base: position 425,384 of record NZ_AP014936.1, read on the forward strand.
CCCGTGCAGCACGGCGAGTCGGTGGTCATGCGCCTTTTGAACCAGCTCACGGGCATCCTGAAGCTCGAGCACATCGGGATGCCCGCGCCCGTGCTCAAGCGCTTCCGCGAGCTGATTCACACCCCGACGGGAATGGTGCTCGTGACCGGTCCGACCGGCAGTGGAAAGACCACCACGCTCTACGGCGCGCTCAGCGAGCTCAACCGCCCCGAGTTCAAGATTCTCACGGTCGAGGATCCGGTCGAATACCGGCTCCCGGGCATCAGCCAGGTGCAGGTGAACCCGAAGATCGACCTGAGCTTCGCCCGCGTGCTGCGATCCATGCTGCGACAGGACCCGGACATCATCCTCGTGGGCGAGATGCGAGATCAGGAAACGGCGGAGATCGGCCTGCGGGCGGCCATGACCGGTCACTTGGTGCTGTCGACGCTGCATACGAACGATGCCGTCTCCACCGCCCTGCGCCTGATCGACATGGGCGTCGCGCCCTACATGGTCGCGGCATCGCTGCGCGGCATCGTCTCGCAGCGGCTGCTGCGCCGGATATGCGAAACCTGCGCCGAGCCGCACGAGCTCGACCCGGCGACGAAGACGGTGCTGCGGGAAGAGGTCGGCGACGGCGCCGACCGGCTCACGTTTCGCCGCGGCGCCGGCTGCAGCCACTGCAACGGGACCGGCTACCAGGGGCGCATCGGGGTGTTCGAGTTCCTCGAGATGGACGACACGCTCGCCCGCGCGCTGCACTCCGGCAGCCCGCTCGACTTCGTGGAGGCGGCGCGCCGGCAGCCCGGCTACCAGAACCTGCGCCGCAGCGCGATCGCTCTCGCGGCACAGGGACACACGACGATGGCGCAGGTCATGCGCGCGACTTTCGGGCTCGAAGACTAGCGGCGATGGCGCTCTTCCAGTACCGCGGGCGCAACCAGCGCGGCGAGGCCGTGAGCGGCCGGATCGAGGCGGCCAGCACCGACGCGGTCGCCGACCAGCTGTTCAACAGCGGCGTAATACCGATCGATATCCTGCCTACGGACATCAGCCGAGATGTCGTCGGCGGGCTTCGTGCCCTCACGTTCCGGCTGACCGAGAACCGCGTCGGGCTGGACGACCTCATCTTCTTCTGCCGGCAGATGCACACGCTGCTCAAGGCCGGGGTCCCGATCCTGCAAGCGCTGCGCGGCCTGCGCGAGACCACCCGGAACCCCGCGCTCGCACGCGTCATCGGCCGTATCGGCGAGAGCCTCGACGCCGGGTTCGACCTCACGACCGCCATCGGCCGCCACCCGGACGTCTTTCCGCCGCTGTTCGGGAGCATGGTCCAGGTCGGCGAAACGACGGGCGGTCTCCCCGAGAGCTTCCAGCAGCTGGGGCGCTACCTCGAACGGGAGAAGGAAACGCGCGATCGCGTCAGGCAGGCGGTCCGCTACCCGGTCATCGTCCTCTGCGCGATTGCCGCCGCGCTGTTCATCATCAACATCTTCGTTATCCCCGCGTTCGCCAACGTCTACGCCGGCTTTCGCGCCGAGCTTCCCGCGATCACGCGGATGCTGGTCGCGATATCCGATGTCTTTGCGCGTCATTGGCACTGGATGCTGGCCGGAGCCGCTGCTCTGGCCGTGGCGCTTCGCGTGCACCTGAAGACGCCGGAAGGGCGTTACCGGTGGGACAGGATCAAGCTACGGCTTCCCATCGTCGGGTCGATCTTTCGCTACGCCGCGCTCGCGCGGTTCTCGCGCTCCCTCTCGATCGCGCTGCGCGCCGGCGTCCCGCTGGTGCAGGCCTTCACGGTGGTCAGCCGGTCGGTCGGCAACGACTTCATCGGGCAGCGCGTCCTGCAGATGCGCGACGGCATCGAGCGCGGAGAGACGATCACGCGTACCGCGATCGCGACGTCCATGTTTCCGGCGCTCGTGCTCCAGATGTTGTCCGTGGGAGAGGAGACCGGTGCGGTCGACGGCCTGCTCGGCGAGGTCGCCGATTACTACGACCGCGAGGTCGACTACGCGCTCAAGGGCCTGAGCGCCGCGCTCGAGCCCATCCTGCTCGTGGCGGTGGGCATCATGGTGCTGATACTCGCCCTCGGTGTCTTCTTGCCGATGTGGGACCTGGCGAAGGCCGCCCGCGGCTGACGACGGCCGGCTTCGAAACTGGAAAAGAACAAAACCGTAACCTACTGTTCGATAGGCCTGCATGCACATTTACGGGTGGCGAGAAAGCACGGCCGGCAGCCGGGGCAGGACCGCCGGTGAAAGCCGGGAGAGGGGTTTCTCGCTGCTCGAGATGGTGATCGTCGTATGCGCGATCGCGCTGCTCGCCCTCCTCGCCATCGACCGCTTATGGGCGATGCGCGTGGACGCCGAGCGCGTTGCAATGGAGCAGGTGGCGGGCAGCCTTCGAAGCGCGCTTGGCATAAAGGTTGCAAATCACCTTGCCAAGGGCGATATGAGCGGCCTCCGGGCCCTGGAGGGCAGCAATCCGATGGATCGGCTGTCCGAGTTGCCCCAGAACTATCTGGGCGCACTCGCGGATCCGGACCCCGCCAGCGTCGCCGCCGGCTCCTGGTACTTCGACCTCGCGTCGCGGACGCTCGTCTACCGGGTGCGCAACGAGGATTACTTTTCGAGCAGTCTCGGCCCTCCCGCGCGGGCGCGGTTCGCGATCAGGCTCGTGTACGAGGACAGGAATCGGAACGGCAGGTTCGACCAGGCAGTGGACGGCCTGGAGGGCGTGCGGTTCGCGGCACTGGAGTCGTACGAGTGGACGAATTGAGGACGAAGGACCGATCAAGAACGGTTTTTTGTACAACGCGGTTGAGTTGAAGAGGAGAAAGAGCATGAACACGCAGCAGGGTGGTTTTACGTTGATCGAGCTGGTGATGGTGATCGTCATTCTGGCGATCCTCGCGGTCACCGCCGTTCCCCGGTTCGTCGATCTGAGCACGGACGCCGAGCAGGCGGCCGTCGCCGGTGTCGCCGGTGCGCTGGGTTCGGCCTCGGCCATCAATTACGGCTCGCGCAAGGCCAACAGCGCGAACGGCGTGGCCGTCGCCAACTGCACCGATGTGGCGAACGCCCTGCAGGGCGGTCTGCACGCCGACTACACGATCACCGCCGGCGCCATCGCCAACGACGCGACGGCGAGCTGCACGGTGACCCACACGCCGTCGGGCGAGACCTCGACGTTCGTCGGCCACGGCATCACCTAAGCCACGCTGTCTTCTGTGCCCGCGCGGACGCCTGTGGCCTCTCCAGGCGTCCGCTTCGGTTTTGCGATGGCCCGCGCCCGCACCCACCGGAGCCCGCCGGCCGGTTTCACGCTGGTCGAGCTCGTCGTCATCCTGCTCATCATCTCCATCATCGCGGTCTACGCCGCCGTCACCACCCCCTCGAATGCCGAAGCCACGCTCTCGCAGCAGGCACACCTCCTCGCGCGGCACCTCCGGCACGCGCAGACGCTCGCGATGACCTGGGGGCGGCCGCTTCGCCTGACGGCGGGCGGTGGCGCTTACGCCGTGTCGTGCGTCACCGCCGGAGCGGCGCCCTGCGATGCGAGTCCGGTCACCGACCCGGCGACCCGCGCGCCCTTCAGCGTCGGCCTCGCCTACGGCGTGACCGTATCCGGGGCGACGGTCGATTTCGACGTTCACGGGCGGCCGAGCGCCGGCGCGACCTTCACGCTCTCCGGTGCCGGCGCGACCGATCGCACGGTCGCCCTCAGCGTCCTCACGGGGTTCGTCGCGGTAACGCCATGAAGCGCGGGCGCGGCTTCTCCCTGATCGAGCTCGTCATCATCATCGTCGTGCTGAGCCTCGGCCTGGTCGGGCTCACCGCGCTCTTCGGTCAAACGGTCGGTTCGGTGGACACGAACGACCGGATCGGCGTGGCCGCGCAGGCGGCGCAACGTTGCGCCGAGCACGTACTGGCCCGCCGGCGCGTGGATTCGGCGGTCGGCTATGCCGGGGTCGCCTCCGGGTTGTGCGCGGCTCTCCCCGCCTACGCCGGCTTCACCGCGACGGATTCCGTCGTCGCCTACGCCGGCGCAGGCTGCCCGGGTGGCGCCAACTGCAAACAGGTCACGGTGACGGCGAGCGACGGGTCGACCAGCCGGAGCCTCCATCTGCTGGTGGTGGATTACTGATGCCCGCCTCCTTCGAACCCATCGGGCGCTGCCGGCGGACGGCGGGTTTCACGCTCGTGGAACTGGTCATGACGCTGATCATCCTGGGCGTCCTTGCCGCCGTGGCGGCGCCGATCCTGTTCGGCGGATTCCGCGTGTTCAGCGTCAGCACCGCGGACCTGCACACCCTGGACAAGCTGCGGTACGCGACCGAGCGCATGGCCCGAGAGCTGCGCGAGGTGCAGCACACGGGCGTGTCGTACGTACTGGCGATGGCCGGGGCGACGACGTCGAGCGTGACCTTCACCAAGAACGACGGGACCGTCGTCACCCTGAACGGCAGCGCCCCGCCCGCGCTCACGCTGACCTACGCGGGCGTCGGCGTCGCCACGCTCACCGATCAGGTGGCCGCCGGCGGCGCCCTCTTCACCGGCTACGCGATCGACGGGGTGACGACCACCAACGATCCGGCGCAGATCGCCTTCGTGGAGATCACGCTGTCGCTGCAGCGCCCGCCCGACAACGTCACCACCTTCTCGCAGCGCACGCGGGTAGCGCTGCGCAACCAGCCATGAAGGTCATGCGCGAACGGCTGCGGCGCGCCCAGCGGGGCGCGGCGACGCTGCTCGCCGTGATCCTGCTCATCACCGTCATCGCGTTCTCGCTGCTGGTCGCCGTGCTGTACGCGAGCTCCAGCGTCAACGACGCGCTGCAGCAGGACGACAGCATCGCGGCGCTGTTTCTCGCCGAAAGCGCCCTCGAGCACGCGAGCCAGGTATACGCGGGAAGCGGGACCTGCGACGCGGCGGGCGTGGGCGTGCCGGTCGGCACCCCCGCCTTCGGGCGCGGGAGCTTCCAGATCGTGAGCGCCGCGCCGGCGGGCGCGTTGTGCACCGTGCAGACGAGGGGGCTCGTCGGCTCGGCGAGGCGCACGATCACGGCGCAGTTGCGTTACGGGACACCGATCGCGCTCGACGCGACCTCCACCAGCACGACGAACTCGTGGGCGCACACCGTCGCTCCGGGTGGCGTCGACCGCCTCCTCGTCGTCGGCGTGTCGATGAACATCCGCAATAACCCGTTCATCCAGGTGACGGGAGTGACCTACGGAGGGCAGAACCTCGTGCGCGAGCTCAGCCAGAGGCGCGGCATCGACGTCCGTACCGAGATCTGGTACCTGGTCGATCCCCCCACGGGCGCCGCCAACGTCGTCCTGACCCTGTCGGCGGCGCCGAATCGACTGGCCGCGGGTGCCGTCTCGTTCACCGGAGTCGACCAGACGACGCCGATCGAGGCCTCGGCTACCGCTCAGGGCGGCAACAGCACCCCCAGCGTCGCGGTCACGACGCTGACGAACGGCGCCTGGCTGGTGGATTCCCTGGCCGTCAGGCGCAACGTGGTCGCGGCCCCGTCGGCCGCGCAGACGGCGCTCTGGAACTTCGCTTCCGGCAACGGCGGGAACGGCGTGCAGGGGGCGGGGTCGTTTCGGGGCCCGCTCACCCCGGCCGGCCCGTACACGATGAGCTGGACCCTGAACAACAACCGGTCGTGGGTGATCGGGGTGATCGCCATACGACCGGCGGGCAGCGTGAAAGTGGTCAGTTGGCAGGAATCTTGAAGACTTTCCTTCAGGGCATCCCGGCCCTCGGGCCCGATACCAGAAATACAGGACAGACAAGCTGTTAGTGCACGAAATTCTGCTATTACTTAACTAGCTCTCCCAGGGAGGGGCAAATTCAGGGGAAATCAACGTGTTTTCGCTGTTTGCGAAGAAGAATGGCGGCTCGGATCTCACCGGGATCGGCATAGACCCGGACGGCGTCTGCCTCGCCACCGTTTCTCATGCGCCGGGACGACGGCCGCGCCTGACCGCCTGCGACTTCCGGCCGTTCGACGGCGCGACCGAAGGCCGGGCGCGGCTGCTCGCGCGCGTCAGCGCCGAGCATCGGCTCAAGCGGGCACGCTGCACCACGGTGCTCAACGAAGAGGATTACAAGCTGCTCCTGACCGCCGCTCCCGACGTGCCGGCCCAGGAGCTGCGGGCGGCGCTGCGCTGGCGAATCAAGGACCTGATCGATTTTCACATCAACGACGCCACGATCGACGTCTTCGACCTTCCCGTCGAGCAGGCGCGCGGTACGCCGCGCGAGATGTACGTGGTGGCGGCGCGCAACCAGGCGATCCAGCAGCGCGTGGAGTGCCTGCAGGAAGCGGGTATTTCGCTCGACGTAGTCGACATTCGCGAGCTCTGCCAGCGCAACGTCGCGGCGCTCCTGCCCGAGGACGCGAATGGCGTCGTACTGCTGTCTCTTCAGGCGCGGACGGGGTTGCTGACGCTGACCCGGCATGGGCTGCTGTATCTCGCGCGTCCGCTTGCCGTCGGGCTCGAGGCGTTGCGCCGCGACGAAACGCGAGACGACTGTCTGGGGCAGATCGCGCTCGAGGTGCAACGCTCGCTCGATTACTACGAGAGCCATTTCCGGCAGCCTCCGATCCGGCACCTGGTCGTCGCCCCTCTCGGCGAGCCCGTGTACGGACTGACCGATCATCTGGCCGGGAACCTGAACACCCAGGTTGCCGAGCTGGACATGCACGCGATCGTCGAGTGCGACCCCACGATCCCGCCCGAATGGCAGGCGCGGTGCCTGCCTGCCCTCGGCGCCGCGTTGCGCCAGGAGGTCCGGGCGCTGTGATCAGCCAGCAGGTCAACCTCTATCATCCGATCTTCCGCAAGCAGGAGAAGCGTTTCTCCGCGCGTGCGATGGTTCAGGCCGTGCTCGTGGTGCTGGCCGGCATCGTGCTGATGTACGGCTACGCTTGGTGGCAGGTCGGCTCGCTGCGAAGCGAGCTCGCTCGAGCGGAACGGGACCGAGCCGCGGCCGCGCAGCGCCTGGAGGCGCTCAATACCCGGGTCGCCGGACGACGCGCGGACGCCGTGCTCGAGCAGGAGCGGCGCGATCTCGAGCTGCGACTGGCAGCGCGCGAGCAGATTCAGGCGCTGCTGGCCCGCGAGACGCTCGGCGACCAGCAGGGCACGTCGCGCTATTTCGCCGCTCTCGCCCGCCAGAGCCTGTCCGGGCTCTGGCTCACGGGCTTCACCATCACCGGAGGCGGCGATTCGCTCACGCTTACCGGCCGCGCCACGCGTCCCGAGCTGCTCCCCGAGTACCTCGAGCGCCTGTCCGGCGAGCAGGCGCTCGCCGGCAAGCGCTTCGAGGTGTTCCAGATGCAGCGGCCGGACCGGACCACGAAGAGCGGCGCCTCGCATCCGGCCGACTACGTCGAGTTCACGGTCAAGACGACGGGCGAGGTTACGGATTCGCCGCCCGCGGGGGGCCGGTCATGACGAGCCAACTGGCCGGGTTCAGGCACTTTCTCGAGCGGGTCGACGGCCTGGAATTGCGCGAGCGCGCGCTGATGTTCACGGCCGTCCTCGGCGTCCTGTTCGTCCTCGCCGCGAACGCGCTCTTTCCGGGCTTGCAGAAGGAACAGAAGCGGCTCGAGGGCGAGTTGCAGGCGAAGCGAGAGCAGACACGCGTATTGAACGCCGAGGTGGAGAAGGCCGCGGCGGCGTATGCCGAGGACGCGGATGCCCGCAACCGTGCGCGCATCGCCGAGCTCCAGGCGCGGCTGCGCGCGCTGGATACCACGGCCGCGCAGCAGGCGCGCAGCCTCGTCAGCCCCCGGGAAATGCCGCGGTTGGTGCGGCAGGTGCTGACGCGCAACCGCGCGCTGCAGCTGGTCGAGCTGGTGAACCTGCCTCCCGAACCGCTCCTCGAGCCGTCGAAAACAGCGGTTGTCGCGCCCGCCGGCGCCGATGCGCGCCCGACGCCCGTCGCGAGAACGGCGGCTCCTGTCCTGTATCGCCACGGGATGCGTGTACGGGTGAAGGGACGCTATCCGGAGCTCGCGAGCTACCTTCATGCGCTCGAGTCGCTGCCTTGGAAGGTGTTCTGGGGCGAGGTCGGCCTGCGTGCGGAGAACTACCCGCTTTCCGAGCTGACCCTCGTTATCTACACACTGGGGCCGGAAGAGGCATGGATCGGCGTGTGAGCCGCGATTTTTGCCTGGCACGATAATTGTAGAGACTGCGGTATGCGCTTCATTTTATTGATGCTGCTCTCGCTTTCGGCCGCTGCCGCTGCAACGGCCGGAGCGGGGTCGTTCGAGCAGCTGCCCGACCCCACGCGCCCGCATGCACAGCGGTCGGAGAGCGCGTTGCCGCGCGCGAGCCAGGGCCTGGCGTACACGCAGGTCGGTCCTGCCGGACGCGTGGCGGTCATCGACGGCCGTCGGGTCCGGGAAGGCGACCGGGTGAGCGGCGGCGAGGTCGTCGCCATCGGGCCATTCCAAGTGGTGCTCCGCGAGGGCGGCCGCGAGACCGTGCTGCGGCTGATGCCCGAGCTGCCGAGAGAACACAAATGAGAATAATCGCCAAGCTCAGCACCTCATTGCTGACGGCCGGCATCCTCCTGACGGGCTGCCAAAGCGTTCCCCACAAGTGGTCCGACGAGGTTCAGTCGGAGATCGACGCCAGCCTCGCGACTGCGAAGCCGTCCGCGGTGCCGCCGGAAGTGAGCCAGGCGCTCGTGCCGCCGATCGAGATTCAGCTCCCGGAAGGGGGCACGGTTCCGCTCGAGCCGCGCTTCGACCTCACGGTAAACAACACGCCGGCGAGACAGGTCTTCCTGGGCATCGTCGAAGGCACGCGCTACAGCATGGTGTTGAGCCCGGAGGTCAACGGGAGCATCACGCTGCACCTCAAGGAAGTCACCGTGCCCGAAGCCATGGAGGCGATCCGCCGGACATACGGCTACGCCTATCGCCGCGACGGCGCGCGCTTTCTGGTTTACGGCCGCGGCATGCAGACGCGCATCTTCCCGGTCAACTACCTCAACCTCACGCGCAAGGGCAAGTCGGACACCCGCGTGATCAACGGCGAGCTGACCCAGACGACGTCCCAGCGCCCCGACTCCGGGACCGGCAGCGGCACCGGCACGAGCTCCGGTCAGACGCGTACCCGCGTGCCGAGCATCCGCGTCGAAACCGACTCGCAAGCGGATTTCTGGAAGGACCTCAAGGAGACGCTCGGCGCGATCATCGGCAAGGAGGAGGGTCGGCAGATCGTCGTGAACCCGCAGACCGGCGTCGTCGTGGTGCGCGCCATGCCCGACGAGATGCGCATGGTGGAGGAGTACCTCGGCCTCACGCACGACACCGTCAACCGCCAGGTGGTGCTCGAGGCGAAAATCATCGACGTCGAGCTGAACGATCGTTTCCAGACCGGCATCAACTGGGCGCACATCGCGGGCGACGTCACGCTCGGACAGGTGGGCGGCGGAACCATCTTGAACAACGGCGTCCTCGACCGGGCGAGCGAGATCGCCCGGAACGCGGGCAACCTCAATCCGGGAACCGCTTTCAGCGCGATCTCGGGCACCAACGCTTCGGCCTTCGGCGGCGTCTTCACGATCTCCGCCAGGACCGGCGATTTCGCGGCGTTCGTCGAGCTGCTCCAGACGCAGGGGAACGTCAAGGTGCTGTCGAGCCCCAGGGTGTCGACGGTCAACAACCAGAAGGCGGTCATCAAGGTCGGCGGCGAGGAGTTCTTCGTCACCGGCGTCACCAGCCAGCCGAGTACGGTCGGCCTGAGCACCGTATTCGTGCCGGAGGTGGAGCTCACCCCGTTCTTCTCGGGCATCGCCCTCGACGTGACGCCGCAGATCGACGCGAACGGCGCCGTCATCCTGCACATCCATCCCTCGGTGAGCGAAGTGGTGCAGCGCACCAAGGAGTTCGTCATCAGCGACCAGATCTTCAGCCTGCCGCTCGCCGCAAGCAGCATCCAGGAATCGGATAACGTCGTGCGCTCTCCGAGCGGGCAGATCATCGTCATCGGCGGGCTGATGAAGGAAGGCTCGACCAGCGACCACGCGTCCATCCCGCTGCTCGGCGACATTCCGATCGTGGGCAATCTCTTCAAGCACAAGCGCCTGACGCGAATCAAGCGGGAGCTGGTGATCCTCCTCAAGCCGACGATCGTGAATTTCGCCGGGGAGTGGGACGAAGAGGTCAAGGGCGTACAGGAGCGCGTCAGGAAGATCCGCGTCGGTTCGTAGCGGAGCGACCATGTACAACGAACACTTCGGACTGCGGGAGCTGCCCTTCGGCATCACGCCGGACACGAGCTTCTTCTTTCCCCACTCGTCGCACCAGGAAGCGCTCAACACGCTGCTCGTCGCCGCGCGCACCGGCGAGGGGTTCATGAAGGTGGTCGGGGAGGTGGGGACCGGCAAGACGATGCTCTGCCGCAAGTTCCTCGACGCGCTCGACCGGGAGCACTTCGTCACCGCGTACATTCCGAATCCCTACCTCGGGCCGAACACGCTGCTCCTCGCCGTGGCCGAGGAGCTCGGCATTGCGAACCCGGAAGGCGTGAACCAGCACCTGCTCCTGAAGCTGATCACGAAGAGTCTGCTGGACAGCCACGTCGCGGGGCGGCGCGTCGTGCTCTGCCTCGACGAGGCGCAGGCCATGCCGATCGAGACGCTCGAGGCGTTGCGACTGCTCACGAACCTGGAAACGGAGCGCCGCAAGCTGCTCCAGGTGGTCCTCTTCGGCCAGCCGGAGCTCGATGCAAAGCTCGACAGTCCGGCGATCCGTCAGCTCAAGCAGCGCATCACCTTCTCCTATCGGTTACGGCCGTTGCACCTCTGCGACGTCGAGTTCTATCTGGCGCACCGCCTGACAGTCGCCGGCTACCGCGGTCCGCGCCTGTTCCGCGTGGACGCCGTAAAGCGCCTCTTCCGCGGGAGCGGCGGCGTGCCGCGGCTCGTGAATGTGCTGGCGCACAAGTCGCTCATGGCGGCCTTCGGCGAAGGCGTGCGCGAGATCGCCGGGGAGCACGTGCGGCTCGCCATCGCGGACACGGAGGCGGCCGCTGCGCGTCCGTCGCTGCGGTTCCGGCTGCCCCGCCTGCTTGCGACGATCGCGGGCATGGCGGCGCTCGCGACGGCGGCGGTCGTCTGGGGATACTGGTCGTGAGCCTCATCAACAAGATGTTGCAGGACCTGGAGTCCCGCCAGGGCGCGCCTTCGCACGGCGGCGAGGCGTATCGGGGCCTGCGGCCGGTGGCATCCGCGCGCGGCCGTCCGCGCGCGTGGGCGCTCGCGGGGGTTCTCGTCGCCGCGGCCCTTTCCGCGTTCTACGTGACGGCGGCGCTTCGCCCCACGGGGACCGGACAAACCGCCGCTATGCCCTTTTCGGGCGAGGCGGCCGGGTATGCCGCCGCGGCGACGAATGACGTGGCCGAGGCGAGCGCACAGTCCGCTGCCGATGCGTCGATGCCCGAGCAGGCCGCCATACGCTCTCCGGTCGCCGATCCGAGCGTGCCGACGGTGGCGCCCGTCCCGACCGCGGACGTCGCGCAGACCGAGCCGGTCGAAGCGAAGCGGACGGAAATCACGATCGCTTCCATCGCCCGGGAACCCACCCCGGCGCCCCAATCGAACGAGCCCAGGCCGCCCGAATCGCCGGCAGCGAGACGGAAGCCGACCGCGATATCGTCGGCCCCTCCCGCGGAGCAGGGCTTGCTCGACAAAAAGGTACGGCCGCTGACTGCGAAGGAAACGGCGGAGGATCATTACCGCCGCGCCGCCCGTCTGCTCGAGCAGGGACGGGGCGACGCGGCGCGGAGCGAGCTCGTCTCCGCGCTCGCCATCGATGCCGCGCACCACGCGGCGCGCGAACTTCTCGCCGGTCTGGAGCTGCAACGCGGGCGGTGGGAAGACGCCGGAAAGATCCTCGAGACGGGGCTCCAGGTGTCGCCCGGGCATTATCCCTTTGCGCAGCTGCTCGCCCGCGTCCGGATGGAGCGCGGAGATCAAGAGCGTGCGCTGGCGGTGCTGGAGGCGGCGGCGCCTCACGGTGCCCGGGACCCCGACTTTCTTGGGTTCCTGGCCGCGCTGTACCAGCGCGCGGGCCGCAACGCCGATGCGGTCAAGACATACCGGCGGGCAGTGGCCCTGCGAGCGGACGACGCGCGTGCCTGGCTCGGTCTCGCGATTTCTCTCGAGGCCGAGGGAGAGCCCGGAGCGGCGGCCGACGCCTATCGCCGGGCGCGTGCGGCCGGAGGGCTCGCACCCGCTCTGGACGGCTACGCGACCCAGCGTCTGACCGCGCTCAAGGCCCGCTAGCGGGGAGTGATTGTCGCGCGTCGATCCCGCGACGATCGCTCGGTCGCCGGGTCATCGACATGCTCCCGCACTCGAGTTGCGGCTCGTCGTAGCTCATCCGGCCCGCGCGAGCACCCATGCCTCGACGTGCGTCGCTCCGGCGCGGCGCAGTGCGCGCGCCAGCGCCTCGATCGTCGCTCCGCTCGTCATGACATCGTCCACGATCGCTATCCGCCGGCCGTCGAAGCCGCGCGTAATCTCGAATGCGCGTCGGACGTTCTTCTCTCGCAGCGTCCGGGAAAGTCCTGTCTGCGGAACGGTGGGGCGCGCGCGCCGGACGCCGCTCGTGATCACGGGCAGGCGGAGGCGCTTGGCGACCGGTCGAGCGAGCTCGAGCGACTGGTTGTAACCTCGCTCGCGCAGCCGGATGCGGTGCAGCGGAACCGGCACGACCGCGTCCACGCGCCCGTCGGTCGCGCTCTCCACGCGGACCGCCAGCTCGCGCGCGAGCACCTCGAGCCAGTCGAGCCTGCCGTTGTACTTTCCGCCCTGGATCAGTCGGTCGAGTGGCGGGGCATAGCGATAGGCGGCGACGACCCTGTCGAAGGCGGGTGCCCTCTGCTGACATGCCCCGCACACCCCCTCGGGCGACGGGCTTGCGGGCAGCGCCGCGGCGCAACGGGCGCAGGCGGCATCGAGTCGCGGCAGGGCCTGCCGGCAGCCGTCGCAGAATGGATCCGCGACCGGCGCACGGGCCCCGCAAAGCAAACAGCTGTCGGGGAAGAGCAGTGTTTGTATACTTTTTCGGAAGTATGTACTTGACGCAAGTATCTGATTAAACAGGCGGTTCAAGCGTCCTCCCGCGATGGGTTATTATATGACTTGACGCAAATACAATAATGGGCTAATCTCGTCTCATGAAAACGACGAAGCCCAAAATCGCCAAGGACAAGAGCGAGATCATCGCCAACCTCCCACGGGCCTGCTCGGATGAAACCGCCGCCGTCGAGTTCCTGGAGGAACAGCGTTGGGGCGATCACCCCGCCTGCCCCCATTGTGGCAGCGTCAACGTGTACCAGATGAAGGGCCGGGACGGCGAGCGCAACAAGCGGTTTCTCTGGAAGTGTCGGGAGAATGAGTGCGGCAAGCAGTTCACGGTGCGAGTCGGGACGGTCTTTGAAGACTCACTCATTCCACTCCGCCACTGGTGCTTCGCGTTCTGGCAGGCGTCCACGTCGAAGAAGGGCGTCTCGGCGATGCAGATCAAGCGCCAGACGGGCCTTAGCTACAAGTCGGCCCTCTTCATGATGCACCGCATTCGCTACGCGATGGCTGACGACTACAGCAAGCCAGAACCAATGACGGGGACCGTTGAGGTTGACGAGACCTACGTAGGCGGGAAGCCCCGCCACAAAGGCCCGCACAACATCAAGAAGCGTGGCCGTGGGACGGATAAAGCGCCGGTCGTGGCCCTAGTCGAGCGTAATGGCAACGTCCGGGCAATGACGGTCCCAACGGTGAACGCCAAGAACCTCCGGGCGATCATTCACAGCAACGTCCACAAGAGCGCCCGGATAATGACGGACGACGCGCCCTTCTATAAGGGGCTGAACAAGCACTTTGAGGGTGGCCACAGCTCGATCAATCACTCCCAAGGCGTCTACGCCAAGGGGGACGTGACGACGAACACGGTTGAAGGCTTCTTCTCGATCCTGAAGCGTGGGATCAACGGCGTATACCACTCGGTCAGCAAGCAGCACCTACACCGCTACCTGAGCGAGTTTGAGTACCGCTACAACACACGGAAGATGGAGGATGGGGAGCGGACGGTTCTTGCGATTCGCAAGGCAGACGGAAAGCGGCTCCGGTACCGCGAGCCACGGCAAACGCCTTGAAATTCATGGGATCTGACGATAGAGTGTGGTGTGGGCCTAGCGGGATTCGAACCCGCACGGGATATGCGCTCCTAGACCGAAGCTATCCCAACAGCTCCCAAGGCTGTCATGTCTACCAGTTCCAACATAGGCCCATAGTAGGGACCGGGTCGGTAGATGGTGGTGCTCTAGTTGGCGCTGGATGCCACCATCTACCGCTTGGGCGAGGGCCGCACGGTCGGCCTCAGTCTGACGACATCGGTCAATCTCCCCTAAAAAGCTCCTGTATCGTTCCTTTCCCGAGCACGATCCAGCCCTCACCGTGCCCTAAGGACTTGAATCGCTGTTTGGCGCCGGAAAGCATGGCGCTTAGGTTATTCGCAGGGTTCTTACCGCTGAGATGGATGCCTAGTTCTTCCAGCCGCAGGACCAGCTCCGCTGGGCGCATGGGCCTGTTTTCTCTGGTGAGGATCTCAGCGACTGTGTCCAGGGTCTTTTGGGTGGCCGAGCGATGGTCTGGGGGCGTTAGCCCATGCCGTGCCATATTGGCAGCCGATACGAACTCAGACGCTGCCACCTCGAACCGTTTTTTGGCTTCAGACTCGCCCTTCAGTTCTTTGTACGTCTCGATCCAGCGATCGAGATCGTCTAGCTTCGCTTGGATTTCTGCCCGCCGGGCGAGAGCTTTTTCCAATACTGGGTCACTCATGGCGCGGTAATTTACAAGTGTTCTTGGGATAACACAAGAGAGTACTTGGATCGTGGACGACAAAAAACGCAAATTAGCCGACAAACGGAAGCGCGGCCCAGAACCTGAGGTCATCAAGATCGATTCGGACTGGCGCGAGGCCATGAAGAAGGCGCTTCAGAAGAAGCCGCCTACGCGCTGGCCGAAGCCGAAGCGGAAACCCAAAAAGAAGGAAGTTATCCCTTTGACATACCCACGATGGAAAGGCACACTAAACAAGACAGGCCGGTAGAGATCACGCCCCAACTAATTGGGGTCGTGGTCGAATTGCTAAACGAATGGGACCGAGACTTCGAGACTACGGATTCCGTAGCGAGGAAGATCGTTTCGGAAGTTTTTGAAGAACGGAGCCGATGCGGACAGTAAGGGCGGTCATATCTGACGCAGCCTTTCGGATATCTTCGTAGTTTTGTACTTTCGTTTGCATATCAACCCTGCCCTTCGCCTTTACTCGCAAGGAGACGGGTGCGCCAGATCCGAAGAAATCTTTTCGTATCCACATCGAATGGATGATGTCATTTCGCATGATTCTAAGCCTCTCAAATTCGGCCGATATGGACTTAATTTCGTCTTGAATCGACTGGTCAGAAAGAGTTTCGTGCGCCAATGTCTTCAGCATGTCGATTCGCATAACCGACCCAATGTGGGTTGTTATGCAATAACCGATGCTTTCCGGCATCTTAGCCAGTCGCCATATTAGTAACTCGACTAGAGATTCAACGTATCCCCATTCAGCGGCTAGCAGTCCTATGGCCATGATATGCTCTGGCGAAAGAACGAGTTCCGTCATCGTCTTGTAGGTTAGGTCATCGAGCTGCGCCATCGGATCACCGTATGGTCAAGAAAAAGAAATCTCGCCAGCAGGAACCTGATTCGTCGATCCCATTCGACGAAGCCCTTAAACGCCTATGGGCCTCGCCACCGCAACACAAGAAAGCAAAGAAGAAACCGAAATCAAAAAAGAATCAGACCTAGTTGCCGGCTTCTTATTAGGAGAAAGCATGTCATTACGTACTAGTGGGCTTCGCCTTGCCCGCCTTGTTCTTTCCCTGTCTGGAAACCACGAAGTTGCAGCTGTGTTGCCAATACTTCCGCAAGTTTCATCGCTGCCCCTTCGGTTATCTGCAAGAGGATCTGCTTACGTCCTAGAGTTTCCAGCTGGACCAAAAGAGTGGGAGGGCTGGTTACGGTCTGCGGGCGTAAGCTTCCCCGCTTCGTAGACAAGCGGCAAGTAGAACTTTCTGGCAATCTTAACCTGTCAGGGGGTTCGAACAATGAAGAAATCGCGGTTCACGGAGAGCCAGATCGTGGCGATCCTCAGGGAGGCGGAGTCGGGCGTGCCGGTGAACGAGATCTGGCGAAGACACGGCATCAGCTCGGCGACGTACTACAAGTGGAAGGCCAAGTACGGGGGCCTCGACGTCGCGGAGCTCAAGCGCATGAAGGAGCTCGAGACGGAGAACGCCCGGTTGAAGCGCCTGTTCGCCGAGCTCTCACTCGAGAACCACGCGCTTAAGGATCTCATCCAAAAAAAGCACTGAGCCCCGCCGAGCGCCGCGAATCGGCGGCCTACCTGGTGGGACAACACGGGTTAGCGGTGCGACGGGCCTGTACGGCGGTCGGGCTCTCCCGCGCCGCCTATTACCGGGTCCCCGTACCCGCCGCCGAGCGCGACCGCGAGGTCATCACGGCACTGAGCGGTGTGGTCGAACGGCATCACCGCTGGGGGTTCTGGATGTGTTTTGACCATCTGAAGCGGGTGCAGAATCATCCCTGGAACCACAAACGGGTGTGGCGAATCTACTGCGCCCTCAAGCTCAACCTTCCCCGGCGTACCAAGAAGCGGCTTCCCAAACGCGATTCCTTGCCGCTTCAGGCGCCATCGGCCATCAACACCGTCTGGGCGCTCGACTTCATGAGCGATGCCCTTTACCGCGGGCGGACCTTCCGCCTGCTCAACATCCTGGACGAAGGCGCCCGCGAGGCTCTGGCGATCGAGGTGGACACCAACCTCCCGGCCGAGCGGGTTATCCGCGTGCTCGAACAGCTCAAGGCCTGGCGCGGCCTCCCGAAGCGCCTGCGGCTCGACAACGGGCCAGAGTTCACCGCGCAGCGCCTCGTTAAGTGGTGCGCCGACCACGGCATCGAGCTCGCCTACATCGCGCCGGGCAAGCCGAACCAGAACGCCTTCGTCGAACGCTTCAACCGCAGCCTGCGTCACGAGCTGCTCGATGCCTACCTGTTCGAGGATCTCGACCAGGTGCGGGAGATGGTGTGGTGGTGGCTGTGCAGTTACAACGCGGAGCGACCGCACCGGTCGTTGAACCGCATACCGCCGATGATGTACCGGCAACAGGTGTTGGAACGGCGAAGTTCTACTTCTGGAGTGTCTGCTTGACGGGGAAGCTTACGCGGGAGCGCTGGGTTCGGAAGGAAACTGCCGGGAATGCTGCCAACGACAGGTGTCAGGATAGGATTCGTCATCTGCTCCCACAGCTCTTCGTTCGTTGGTTTCTTGCTCATGTTTACCCCCCTTTTAAGGTCTTTGCTTCTTACGTCTGCTCGCTCGCCACTTCAGGGTTAATCGGCCGATACGTCAGGCGCTTCCCGACAATCCCCTGTAGGGCAATATCGGCGCGCTCCTTGTCCTCGATCCCGAGCCTGGAGCGGTTGTTGTAACGGAAATCAAACTCCGTCACGTAGCGTTGCAGATGCTTCGCGCTGCAATGGTGGTACGTGCCGATCAAGCCACGCTTGAGCAACGAGAAGTAACCTTCCACCGTGTTCGTGTGCACGTTGCCACGGACATACTCGCCTTGGCCGTGCTTCACATGCTGATGGCTGGCGAACAAGTGTCCAAACGCTTTGTACGACGAGTGCTCATCCGTCATTAAGTGAGCATCCTTCGCCATCTGTGCCTTCAACACAGGGCGAAGGTTGGAAGCGTTCACCTCGGGAATGTGGAACGAGCGCACCTGACCGCCGCGCTCCACGAGGGCAAGAATCTTCTCCTTGTGCTTGAACCCACGGCCCTTGTACTCGCGGCCTTTCTTGCTGCGCTTGCTGTTGAGCCAGAAGGTCTCGTCAGCCTCGACCGTGCCGCCACCGGAGCCAAGAAGACCAGAGGGATTCGTCTTCATCGCCTCACGGATGCGGTGCGTCATGAACCACGCAGTTTTGTACGTAACCCCTAACGTGCGGTGAAGCTGATGGCTGCTCATGCCCTTCTTGGAAGAGCAGAGCAAATAGACCGCCATGAGCCACTTGTTAAGAGGGATCTTCGAGCGCTCGAACACCGTGCCGACAGTCACCGTGAAGGGTTCACGGCACATGTGGCACTTGTAGAGTCCGGGGCGGGTGCTCTTGCCCTTCAGTTCGTAGTGATCCCCGACCGTCCCACAGTGAGGGCAGACCGGACCGTAAGGCCACACGGTACGCTCAAGGTACTGGCGGGCCTTCTCGGGATCGTGGAACTGGGGGGCGGAAAGATTGTTGTTGTTCTTGGCCATGGGTGTCTCCTTATGGCCTGAACGATACCCGCTAGCGGTGGGTATGTCAAGTACATAACTTCCAAAAAGAAACCGGCCTGAGGGCCGGTTTCGCTTTCTGGAGGCAACATATGAATGCCGTAGAACTGAGGTTGGAGATATTCAAGAAGCTGCTTGAACTAGACCCAGGACTAGACAAGCAGAAAGCGATACACCTCGCTACTTCACTTGCTGAATGTCTTTTGGCTCCATCCCATAGACCACAAGACGGTGGCATTTCGCGTATAGCCTGAACCAGTAGTCAGGCGTCCTGTGCTCCCCGGACTCTGGCCTGGTTAGCTGGTCGATATGCCGCATCAGTTCGTATGCCACCCGCTCTTTGCTGTCTGGCTGGACATGAACTGGTCCCGAGACGCTAACGCTTTCTGAAGCCATAACGGCCCTCTTTGTTGTTATAGGGGATGGGAAGCGTACTCCTTTGTAGCTGTTTGCGTTAAGTACATACTTGCCTACTTTTTAGACGTTGGTAAACCGACATTTTTATACTTGTTGACAGCGATCGTAACGCATCTACACTCGCCGGGTTCACCCTTTCTGTCCCCGCATCGATCACCGACACCGTCTTGAACGAGCTGCAACGCCGCCTGGCCAAGCGCCGGGCTCAGGGTCTTTATCGCACTCGCATGGTGCTCGATTCACCACAGGCGGTCGAGGTCCGCGTGGGTGACGACGCACTGCTCAGTTTCTGCAGCAACGATTACCTGGGCCTCGCAAATCATCCCCGCGTCGTGGAGGCCTTCCGCAGCGCTGTCGGACGATACGGGGCCGGAGCGGGGGCGTCCCATCTTGTGACCGGACACACTCGGGCGCATCACCGGCTCGAGGACGACCTGGCCGAGTTGATTGGAAGTGAGCGTACACTTCTATTTTCCACAGGATATATGGCGAACCTCGGCATCGTAAGCGCACTTGCGGGCAGAGGCTCCCGGATTTACGAAGATCGGCTGAACCACGCCTCGCTGATCGATGCCGCGCGTCTCGCACGCGCGAAAGTCACGCGGTATCCGCACATCGCCGTTTCCCGACTGGCCGACTCGATCGACGCGCACGGCCCCGGCGGTCTCATCACTACCGATGCGGTTTTCAGCATGGACGGCGATCTCGCGCCGTTGCCGGAACTGGTCCGGATCGCGCGTGACGCCGGAGCGCGGGTCCTGATCGACGACGCGCACGGCTTTGGAGTGCTCGGCGAGAACGGCCGCGGATCCCTCGAGCACTGGGGCATCCCGCCCGCTGACCCGGCGATCCTGATGTGCACTTTGGGGAAAGCCCTCGGGACCTTCGGGGCCTTCGTGGCGGGGACAGCGGACCTTATCGAGACGCTCATCCAGGAGGCGCGTACCTATACCTATACTACTGCGCTCCCGCCGGCGGTGGCGGAAGCCACTCGCGCCAGCCTGGCGATCCTGCGCGACGAACCTTGGCGGAGGACGCACCTGCACGCCCTGGTGCAGCGTTTCCGTCAAGGTGCTTCCGACCTGGGTCTCGCGCTCGCGGAAAGTCGGACCCCCATTCAGCCGCTCATCATGGGCACCGCGACTCGGGCCAGCGACGCCGCGGCCGCCCTGCGGGCCGCGGGTCTGCTCGTTCCGGCGATCCGGCCGCCGACGGTGCCCGAGGGTTCGGCCCGCCTGCGGATCACGTTTTCGGCGGCTCACACGTTCGAGCACGTCGATCGGCTGCTCGAGGCCTTGGGGCGCTTGCCCGCGGTGGACGATGCGACTGCACCATGAGGTGATCGGCCGAGGGCCGGATGTGCTGCTCATCCACGGGTGGGGATTGCACGGCGGTGCCTGGTCGGCCGTACCCGCGGCGCTCGCCCGTACCCATCGCGTTCATGTCGTCGATCTCCCGGGTCATGGTCGCAGCGCGGGCGACGGGTCCTGGGATCTCCCGACACTGGCCGATTGGCTGCTCGATGTGGTGCCGCCGCGCAGCACCTGGGTCGGCTGGTCGCTGGGGGGATTCGTCGCACTCGCGGCCGCGCGGAGGAGGCCAGAAGGTGTCGGCCGCCTGGTCCTGGTCGGCACCACCCCCCGATTCGTCCGCGGTCCGGACTGGCCGTGCGGCGTGGCGCCCGAGGTGCTCGACGAGTTCGCGTCAACCCTCGAACGCGATTACCGCGCGACCATGACGCGTTTTCTCAGCCTGCATCTCGGTGAGGGCGCGGCGGAGCGCGCCGCGCTTCGGCGATTGCGCGCGGAAGTGTTCCGCTATGGCGAGCCCGGCATGGCGGCGCTCCGTTCGGGTCTCGACATTCTGAAGGCCGCCGATCTCAGGGCGGACCTGCCGGCCATCGAGGTCCCGACACGGGTCGTCCAGGGCGGGTGCGATCGTCTGGCCCCGCCGGCGGCCGGGGCCTACCTCGTACGCATGCTGCCCCGGGCCGAGCAGTATTCGTTCGCGCTCGCCGGACACGCGCCTTTCCTCTCCGAGCCCGAGGCGTTCGCGCGACTGTGTCGCGAGGCGAGTCGTGTCTGAGCGCACCCTGAATCGCGGCGAGGTCCTCGAGATCTCGGCCTACCGGCTGGACAAGCGACGGCTGCGCGGGCACTTCGCCCGGGCGGCGCGGACTTACGACGCCGCCGCGGTGTTGCAGCGCGAGGTGGCCGACCGCGCGCTCGCGCGTCTCGACGCCATTCGCCACCGGCCGCGGAGCGTGCTCGATGCCGGCTGCGGTACCGGGTACGCCCTCCGCGCGCTTGCCCGCCGGTTCAAGGGGGCGCGCGTCACCGGGGTCGATGTCGCCCAGGCGATGCTGGTCGAGGCGCGCCGCCAGGCGGGCTGGTTCAAGGCCAGGCCGTACGTGTGCGGCGACATCGAAGCGCTGCCCTTCCCGGACGCCGGTTTCGACATGGTCTTTTCGAACCTGGCGCTGCAGTGGTGCGAGCCGGAGCGGGCAATGGGGGAGTTCCTGCGCGTGCTCGGACCGGGCGGGCTCCTGATGTTCACGACCTTCGGGCCCGATACGCTCAGAGAGCTTCGCGCCGCCTGGCGCGCAGCCGACCCGGGGGGCGTGCATGTTCATGCCTTCTTCGACATGCACGACCTCGGCGATGCGCTGCTGCGCGTCGGCTTCGCCGAGCCGGTCATGGACGTCGAGCGGTTCACGCTGACGTACGCGGATGTCGCCGGCGTGCTCCGCGACCTGCACGGGATCGGCGCGCACAACGCCGCGCGCGGGGCGACCCGGGCCCTCACCGGTAAGCGTCGCTTCGCGCGGTTTCGCGAGGCCTACGAGCAGCTGGCGCAGGGCGGCCGCATTCCGGCTACCTACGAGGTCGTGCACGGGCACGCCTGGGCGCCCACGTCGCCGCACCCGGGCGATCGCGCGACGGTCGCGATTCCCCTGGATCAGATCGGACGCCGTCGATGATCCGAGGTGTCTTCGTCACCGGGACGGACACGGGCGTCGGCAAGACGCTGGTGGCCGAGGCTTTGCTTCGGGCGCTTGCGGCAGCGGGGCGGCGCGCGGTCGGGATGAAGCCGGTCGCGAGCGGATGCCGGAACACCGCGGACGGGCCGCGCTCCGAGGACGCCGAACGCCTGGCTGCGGCCAGCGTCCTGAAAGTCTCTTATGAAGCCATCAATCCCTTTGCTTACGTGCCGGCGGTCGCCCCGCACCTCGCTGCCCGCGCGGTGAATCGGCCGATCGAGATCGCAACGGTCGACGAACGCTTCCGCGCCCTGGCGCGCGACGCCGATACCGTGGTGGTGGAAGGCGTGGGCGGGTGGCGGGTGCCGATCGACGAGCGCCACACCATGGCGGACGTCGCCGTACGCATCGGACTGCCGGTACTCCTCGTTGCGGGAGTGCGGCTCGGATGCCTCAACCATACGCTTCTTACGGTCGAGGCCATTGCGCGCGACGGATGCCGCCTCGCGGGTTGCGTCGCCAATCGCGTCGATGCCGGCATGGCGTGGGCAGACGCCACCGAGGCGGCGCTCGAAGCCCGGATCGAGGCGCCGTTCGTCCGCGTGCCGCATCAACGAATGTCTCCCGATTTGTTGACGATCGGCAACTCGCTGCTGGCCCTCCTCGATCGAGGAGAACCCTGATCGCAAGGTGTTGTAAATCGGACATACACTCACCCGGAGATATCTCCAATGGGAGCGGAGCGATGCCCGGTTTCCGGTTGCACCCCCATAGGGCTTGTGATAGCTTGCGGCCGCCTAAAAGTCGGTGGAGCGTGCAGATTTCCGCGTCGTCGCAACGTCTCGTCAGAGCGGCGACCGGGCGATCGTTGAAGCGCGCGGTTTTCTGCCAACGCCTCGCCTCAAGCCTTCGGGCCCGCGCAGGCAGTCCGTGGACCCGCCCCGCATGAACGACCGCGAAGCGCGCGACGCCGCCGGTGCGAGCGTGAGCTTCGTCATTCGACCTAATCGCTCGCTGCCGGTCTCCGGCCTGGTCGCGTTGTTCGTCGCGCTGAGCGCGAGCGCGTTGACCATCGGCATCGGCTTCGCGCTCAAGGGCGCGTGGCTGATTCTGCCGTTCGCCGGGATCGAAGTGCTGATCGTAGGCATGCTGTGCTACTGGCTCTACCGTCACATCGATGACTGCGAGCTGGTGGTGATCGAGGCGGACCGGGTGCGCGTAATGCAGCGCAGCGGCACCCGGGAGTCGCGCCGAGATTTTCCGCGGTACTGGGCGCGCATACGCCTGGACCGCTCCCAGGACGGGCGCAGGCCTTCACGGCTGCGAATCGGATCGCACGGCCAGTTCGTGGAGCTGGCCGAAAACATAAACGAAAGCGACCGGTTGATCCTGGCTGAGGAACTGAGGAACGCCCTCGGCGCGCCGGAGTGAACGACGGCCGGCACGCCCGGGTACGGTCCGATGCGAAGTGGGTTGTTTAGATAACTGGGAGACAAGCATGCACGTTGTTCGCCGCAGTGCCCGTTCCGGCGCGGCCGCCCGTCTCGCTGTCCTGGCGGGGGCGTTCCTTCCGGGTCTCGCCTTTGCCGAGTACGGTCTGAACTTCCCGGCGCCCGTCACTCCGATCGCGCAGAAAATCTTCGACCTGCACATGCTGATCCTGTGGATCTGCGTGGCCATCTTCGTGGTGGTGTTCGGGTTCATGTTCTACTCGATCGCGAAGCACCGGAAGAGCCTCGGTGCCAGGCCGGCCACCTTCCACGACAACGTGAAGCTCGAGGTCTTCTGGACCATCATCCCCTTCCTCATCCTGGTCGGCATGGCGATTCCCTCGACGGCGACGCTGATCGAGATGGAGGACACCAGCCGGTCAGACATGACCGTGAAGATCACGGGCTACCAGTGGAAGTGGAAGTACGATTACCCGGATCACGACGTCAGCTTTTTCAGCAACCTCTCGACCCCGCGCGACCAGATCGAGAACCGCGCGGACAAGGGCGATCACTATCTGATCGAGGTGGACAACCCGGTCGTGCTGCCCGTCAAGAAGAAGGTGCGCTTCCTGCTCACCGCGAACGACGTCATCCACGCGTGGTGGGTGCCGCAGCTCGGCGTGAAGAAGGACGCCATCCCCGGGTTCATCAACGAGATGTGGACCTACATCGAGGAGCCGGGCGTCTATCGCGGTCAGTGCGCCGAGCTGTGCGGCAAGGACCACGGCTTCATGCCGATCGTGGTGAACGCGGTATCGCAGGAGGAGTTCGACAAGTGGGTGGCCTCGCAGAAACAGCGTGCCGCCGGAGAAGCCGCCGCGGCCGACAAGGTCTGGAGCAAGAATGAGCTGCTGGCCAAGGGCAAGCAGGTGTACCAGCAGTGCGCAGCGTGCCACGGCCCGAACGGCGAGGGCGTCGGCCCGTTCCCCAAGATGACCGGCAGCAAGATCGCGACGGGCCCGATCGCCGAGCATCTCAACATCGTCCTGAACGGCAAGCCCGGCACCGCCATGCAGGCCTTCGGCCCGCAGCTCTCCGACGCGGACATCGCCGCGGTCGTCACCTACGAGCGCAACGCGCTCGGCAACCAGGTCGGTGACATCGTCCAGCCCGCCCAGGTCGCGGCCGCCCGCAAGGGCGGCGCCGTCGCCCAGGCGAAGTAAGAATCGAGAGGAGATCGCGAAATGGCGCACGCTGCTGCACATCACCACGAAGCACACCCGACGGGCCTGTCCCGCTGGCTGTTCTCGACCAACCACAAGGACATCGGCACGCTGTACCTGCTGTTCTCGCTGCTGATGTTCTTCGTCGGGGGCACGATGGCCCTCGTCATCCGGGCCGAGCTCTGGCAGCCGGGCCTGCAGGTGGTCGATCCGCATTTCTTCAACCAGATGACCAGCATGCACGCGCTGGTCATGATCTTCGGCGCGGTGATGCCGGCGTTCGTCGGCTTCGCCAACTGGCAGATCCCCATGATGATCGGGGCGCCGGACATGGCGCTCCCGCGCATGAACAACTGGTCCTTCTGGATCCTGCCCTTCGCGTTCACGCTGTTGCTGTCGAGCCTCCTGTTCCAGAACGCGGGCGGAGGCCCGTCGGCCGGCTGGACGCTCTACCCGCCGCTGTCGGTGCAGGGCGGCATCGGCACCGACATGGCGATCCTCTCGATCCACATGATGGGTATCTCCTCGGTGCTCGGCGCGATCAACGTGATCGCGACGATCCTCAACATGCGCGCGCCGGGCATGACGCTCATGAAGATGCCGATGTTCGTCTGGACCTGGATCATCACGGCCTTCCTGCTGCTCGGTGCGATGCCGGTGCTCGCGGGCGCGGTGACCATGGTCCTCACCGACCGTCACTTCGGCACGAGCTTCTTCGATGCCGCCGGGGGCGGTGACCCGGTGCTGTACCAGCACGTCTTCTGGTTCTTCGGTCATCCCGAGGTGTACATCCTGATCCTGCCGGCGTTCGGGCTCGCCTCGCAGATCATTCCGACGTTCTCGAGGAAGCCGCTCTTCGGCTACAACTCGATGGTCTACGCCACCGCCTCGATCGCCTTTCTGTCGCACGTCGTGTGGGCGCACCACATGTTCACGGTGGGCATGCCGATCGCGGGCGAGGTGTTCTTCATGTACGCCACGATGCTGATCGCCGTGCCGACGGGCGTGAAGATCTTCAACTGGATCGCGACCATGTGGCGCGGCTCGCTGACGTTCGAAACGCCGATGCTCTTCGCGGTCGCCTTCGTGTTCCTGTTCGCGATCGGCGGTTTCTCGGGCCTCATGCTCGCGATCGTGCCGGCCGACTTCCAGTACCACGACACGTACTTCGTGGTCGCACATTTCCACTACGTGCTGGTGACCGGCGCCGTCCTGGCGATCATGGGCGGCGTCTATTACTGGCTGCCGAAGTGGACGGGCCACATGTACAACGAAAAGCTCGGCAAGTGGCACTTCTGGCTCACGATGATCGGCATGAACCTCACGTTCTTCCCGATGCACTTCGTCGGGCTGGCCGGCATGCCGCGGCGCATCCCGGACTACGCGCTGCAGTTCACCGAGTTCAACCAGTGGGCCACCGCGGGAGCGTTCATCCTGGGCTTCTCGCAGCTGCTGTTCGCGTGGGTGATCATCCAGACGATCCGCGGCGGCAAGAAGGCAACCGACCGTGTCTGGGAGGGTGCGGATGGCCTCGAGTGGACGCTTTCCTCGCCGCCGCCGTACCACAGCTTCACGACGGCGCCGGTCATCAAGTAGCGGCCGGAGGCACCCCGGGTCGAATGGCGGCCATGGCAGTCAGCGAGAAACAGCGGCGCCGGCGCGTCGTCGTCACGGCGCTGATTCTCGCCGCCATCGCCCTCGGGTTCTACGTCGCCAGCTTCTTCCGCTTCGGGTGAGCATCAGGTGAACGCGAGCACCGGTATCCGCCGCAATCGACGCACCGCGCTTCGACTCGGTCTCGTCGCCCTCGGAATGTTCGGCTTCGGCTATCTGCTGGTGCCTCTCTACAACGTGGCGTGCGACGTACTCGGGCTGAACGGCAAGGTCGGCCGAAACGGTCCGGAGGCCGTAGCCGCCACGTCCGACCCCAGCCGCACGGTCACGGTCGAGTTCACCGCGCACGTGTCGACTGGCCTCCCCTGGGAGTTTCGTCCCGTTACGAAGCGGATCGAGGTGCATCCGGGCGAGACCGTGACGGTGAACTACTACGCCCGCAACCAGGCGGACGAGACGATCACCGGTCAGGCGGTGCCGAGCGTCGCGCCCGGCCGGGCCGCGGCGCACTTCAAGAAGATCGAGTGCTTCTGCTTCACGGAGCAGAAGCTGGGTCCGCGCGAGGCCCGCGAGATGCCGGTGCAGTTCGTCGTCGCGCCCGAGCTCGCACCCGAGGTGCAGACCATCACGCTGTCGTACGCCTTCTTCAACGTCGACAAGGCGCAGGCAGCGAAGTACGGGGCGACGCCGGCCGACCATCACGACCACGATCACTCGCAGGGCCACGCGGCCGCGGGTGGCAAAGGCTAGTCCATACAACATTTCATCCGATAAGGGGATACGCATGGCGAGCGCACACGGTAGCTACTACCTGCCCAACCCGAGCCCGTGGCCGATCGTGACCTCGGCCGGCCTGTTTGCGCTGGCGGTGGGTACGGTGCTGACCATCAACGGGATCCAGCCAGGTCCGTGGGTCATGGCCCTCGGCGGAGCGATCATCGTGACCATGATGGTCCGCTGGTTCGGCCAGGTGATCGGCGAGAACGAGAGCGGCCTCTACAACGCGCAGGTCGACCGTTCCTTCCGCTGGGGCATGGCGTGGTTCATTTTCTCGGAGGTGATGTTCTTCGCCGCCTTCTTCGGCGCGCTCTTCTACGTGCGCATGTTCGCCGTCGACTGGATCGGCGGGAACGAGCTCCTGTGGCCCGGGTACGACGCAACCTGGCCGACCGCGGGCCCCAAGGGGCCCGTGCCGACCGCGGCGGGGGCGATCCCCGGCCCCGAGCAGTTCACGCCGATGGCCGCGTGGGGCATTCCGGCGCTCAACACGCTGATCCTGCTCACCTCCGGCGCGACGGTCACCTGGGCGCACTGGGGATTGCTCCAGGACAACCGCGCGAAGCTCATTACCGGTCTGTTCCTGACCGTCGCGCTCGGCGTCACGTTCCTGGGCTTCCAGGTTTACGAGTACGTGCACGCCTACACCGAGCTCGACCTCACGCTGAAGACCGGCATCTACGGCACGACGTTCTTCATGCTCACGGGTTTCCACGGCATGCACGTCACCATCGGCACGATCATGCTCATGGTGATCCTCGGCCGTGCGCTCAAGGGACACTTCCGGCCGGACAACCACTTCGGCTTCGAGGCGGTGGCCTGGTACTGGCACTTCGTTGACGTGGTCTGGCTGGGTCTGTTCGTCTTCGTGTACTGGCTCTAGGACCCGCGGGACGAAGAAAGGGCGCTGTCCGCGAGGACAGCGCCCTTTTTGCTTGAGGGCGGCCCGCTTCGGGGCGCTAGCGCAAACCGTTCGGCGGAATGATTCCGAAGTACAGGCCGGCCATCAGGAGGATAAACAGCGCCAGGGACAACCCGATGCGCCAGGTGAGGGCGGTCGCGACGCGGGTGCTGCGTCCCCGGGCGCGGAAGACGAGCGCCAGCGCCGAAAACAGGCTCACGAGGATGAGCACGAGCATCAGGATGATAATGCCTTTGATCAGCACGAGGCCTCCCGGCGAAATCGCAGGGCGCGATTATACTCAAGGAGTGGGCGCGGGGCGGTTCAGCTGGGGACGCGGGGACGGACGGTGGTGAACGTGCGTCGCGGTGCGCTGCTCCCGACCCTTGTGGCGCTGTTGCTGATCCCGGTGTTCGTCTTCCTCGGGTACTGGCAGCTGGAGCGCGCGCGGGAGAAGCGCGACTTGCAGGCCGAGTACGACCGGCGCGCGAGCCAGGAGCCCGTGCGGATCGGCGGGGAGTGGCAGTCGGCGGAAGAGTTTCAGTTCTATCGGGTCGAGGCGACCGGGCGTTATGACACCGAGTACCAGATCCTGCTCGACAATCGCGTGCACCGCGGCGCGCCGGGCTACCACGTGCTCACGCCGCTGCGAATCCGGGACAGCGAGATGCGTGTGCTCGTGAACCGGGGCTGGGTTCCGCTCGGTCCCGACCGCCGGCAGCTCCCCGCAATCGAAACACCGACCGATGCGCTCACGGTGCGTGGCGTCGCGACCGTCCCGCACGAAGGCTTCACGCTGGGGGAACCGTCGCCGCTCACGCGGGGAAAGCCGACCGTGTGGCAGCAGCTCGATCTCGAGCGTTACACGCGGGAAGTCGGGTTCCCCGTCCAGCCGGTGGTGGTCCTGCTGGATCCGCAGGCGCCAGGCGGTTTCGTGCGCGAGTGGGCCCGCCTGGACACGGGGATCGCCGTGCATCAAGGCTACGCGTTCCAGTGGTTCGCGCTCGCGGCCGCCGCGTTCGTGGGCTATATCGCGCTGATGCGCCGCTACGGACGCCGCGCGCGCATGGGAGGCGACGCGCCATGAGATCGGCCGGACAGCCTGTCGACCGGCGACGCGGACGCTGGGTGCTCGTCCTGCTGGCGCTGCTGTTCCTCTCCGGCATCATCGCTTCGTTCGTGCTGGTCGAGACCGGTTGGCGTCCCACCAAGACCAAGAACTACGGCGAGCTGGTGCAGCCCGCGCGCCCGATCGATGACGTCGGGCTCGTGCGCCTCGGTGGCGGCGCGTTGCGGTTCGCCGAGCTGCAGGGCAAGTGGACCCTCGTGTATTTCGGATCGGCCGAATGCCCGAAGCCGTGCATCGACAATCTTTACAAGATGCGCCAGATCACGGCGGCGCAGGGAAAGGAGGCGCACCGCGTCCAGCGCCTGTTCGTGCTCACCGACGCCCGTGGCCTGGACGGGCTTCATGAGAAGTTGAAGGACTACCCGGGAATGGAGGTCGTCACCGGCGATCCGGAAGAGGTCCGGCGTCTGGCCGAGCAGTTTCGTCTGCCGGCCGGGAGTCCGTCCGACGGGCTGCAACGCGTTTACGTGGTCGATCCGTTGGGCAACCTGATGATGAGCTATCCGGCCGACGCCGATCCCCGGGGCATGAACAAGGACCTGGGATTCCTGCTCAAGGCCTCGCAGATCGGCTGAATGTTCCGCAACAAGAGCCGTCCCGCACGCTTCTTCCGCACGGCGCTCGCCGCCGTGTGCTTCGCCTTCGTCGCGGTCGTGTTCGGCGCCTACGTGCGCCTCACCGAAGCCGAGCTCGGGTGCCCGGCCGGTCCCGCGTGCGCCGGCCGCGCACAGGCGCCTCTGGCCGCCCGGCAGGCGACGGCCGCGCGCACTCCGGCGAAACGCGCGTGGAAGGACATGGTATCCCGCTATATCGCGGGCGCCCTCGGCCTGCTGCTCATCCGTCTCGCGGTGCTCGGCTGGCAGCTCCGCCGCCGCCCCAATCAGCAGGTGCTGATCCCCGCACTCACCCTGTTCCTCGTCTTCGGACTCACCGCGCTCGGCGTCGCGACGGTCGATTTCCAGTACAAACCCATCGTGATGATGATCCAGATCCTCGGCGGCCTGCTGGTGCTCGCGCTCCTGTGGTGGATCGTGCTGCGCGAGCAGCGCCTGTTTCGCTCGGTGACGGCCTCGTCGCTGACCCGCCGGCTCCGTCCGCGCGCGGTCTTCGCGCTGCTGCTGGGTGTTCTGGCGATCGTTCTCGGCGGCTGGTCGATGGTGAACTACGCCGTGCTGGCCTGCCCTGATTTCCCGACGTGCCAGGGCGAGTACCTGCCTGTGATGGACCTCGTCGACGGCCTGACGCTGTGGCGGGAGGTAGGTATCGAGTACGAGGCGGACAGTCTGGGCCTTCCGGCGGCCACGGCCATCCATTTCGCGCACCGTGTGGGCGCGCTGCTGGCGCTGCTCTACCCGGGGTGGCTGGCCCTGCACCTGCTGCGCGTCGGCCACGAGGAGAACCTCTGCCGCTATGGTCTGCTGGTGCTACTGATGCTATCGTTCGCGACCGCCTTGGGCGTCATGGCGGTTGTCGGCGGGCTCGCCCTCCCGACGGCCGTGGGCCACAGTGCGGCGGCGGCCCTGCTCCTGATGAGCCTCATTACCCTTTACCACGTGCTGCGCCCGCGACCGATCGAACGCAAATGAAGCCCGTCGAAAAGCCCGTCTCCTGCGATATCGCGCGCGGCGCTCCGGCCGTCCCGCGGGACCTCCGGCTGCTCGCCCGCGAGTACTTCGAGCTGACCAAGCCGCGGGTGGTGGCGCTCATCGTCTTCACCGCCGTCGTGGGAATGTTCCTGTCCTCGCCGAGTGTCTTTCTGCCGCTCGGGCCGTTCGTTTTCGGCACGCTCGGCATCGCCCTGGCCGCCGGTTCGGCCGCCGCCTTCAACCACGTGCTGGATCAGCGGGCGGACGCCGTGATGAACCGCACCCGGGCGCGCCCGCTGCCGACCGGCCAGCTCACCGCGCGGGAAGCCTTCGTCTTCGCCGTGGCGCTCGGAATCGCTTCCATGGCGATCCTCGCGCTCGGCGTGAACACGCTGACGGCGGTGCTGACGTTCTTCTCGATCATCGGCTACTCGGTGATCTACACCGTCTGGCTCAAGCACACCACGCCGCAGAACATCGTCATCGGCGGGGCCGCCGGCGCGGCGCCGCCCATCCTCGGCTGGACCGCGATCACCGGGCAGGTCCACCCGGACGCGCTGCTGCTCTTTCTCATCATCTTCACGTGGACGCCCCCGCACTTCTGGGCATTGGCGCTCTACCGGCGGGAGGAGTACGCGAAGGTGCGCATCCCGATGCTGCCGGTGACCCACGGCGTGGAGTTCACGAAGCTCCAGATCCTGCTCTACACGATCCTGCTGACCGCCGCGACGGTGCTGCCGTTCGCGACCCGCATGAGCGGCTGGCTTTACCTCGCCGGGGCGCTGGCGCTCGATGCGCGGTTCCTCCTTTACGCGTGGCGGCTCTACCGGAACTACAGCGACGGGCTCGCCCGCCGCACCTTCGGCTACTCCATCCAGTACCTCGCGCTTCTCTTCGCGTTGCTCCTGGTCGACCACTACAGCGCGCAAATCCGCGAAGCGCTCCAGTCCGCGCTCTACTGAGCGGCAGGCGTCCTGCCGCGAACGGTAATGTGGGAGGCTTTCTCCGCCTCGGGGAACAGCTGCGGGCGCGTGCAGGGTCAGGCGAGGAGGTTTTCCTCGTAGCCTTCCTCCGCGGGCGCGGAATCGTCGTCGCGATGGTCTTCGCGCATCGTCCCGGCTGTTTCACCGAAGAGGCAGGCCGCGACCAGGCCGAGGGCAATCCATGTCAGTAGTAGCCAGAGCATGTCCGTGCTCATTCCGGTTGATCGCGGGAAGCGTCGCACGAGCCGTGTGCCGGTGCAATCCGCCCACACCACCGTTCGGCCGCCCTAAGGCGCCGATCCGCGGGACGTCAGGCGATCGATGATCAGACCGTGGAACCGGTCGGACGCCGAGTCGTAGAGCCATCCGAGATGCGCGTCGCACCCGGCACAGAGCGCGATGCGCCAGCGATATCCCGGAAACCACGTGTGCTCGGCACTCGCGATTCCCGTGATGCGGCATCCCGCCGCTTCCCGGAAGCAGGCGATGTGGAAGGTCAGCCCGTACGGATTGGTGAAGATGTGCTCGATGCCCCCTTGTACGCTGATGCGTTCGTCCTGCCTGGTAATCGCGTGCCGGCAGGCGACGCAGTAAAGGCGCTCCTCGCGCCGCGGTTTCGCTTTCTCGCTCGCTCGGATGCGCTGGCGCGCCGATTCCCGATCGGGGTCGAAGAAGAGGAGCCACGGGAGGGCGAAGGCGTGCACTATCGGGGCGATCGCGTTCAGCCGGCGCCGATAACGACGAGTCCCGCAACCGCGGGCCCGGCCTCAGCAAAAAACGGCAAGGACACCGGGTAGCCGTACCGACGGTCATGCCCGATCCGGCGTTGTCGAAGAAGCCCGAGCGTAAGGTCCCCGAGCGCGTCCGTCACGTAGCGGAAGCCGGACCGGCGGGCGGTGTGAGCGGCTTCAGGCAGGTATCGGCGGCCGTTTCCCATGGTTCGGCCGACCGCGCACGGAGCGGGACTCGCTCAGGGTGACGGTCGGTCCTGGAATAGTACTACGTCGCCCCGCGCGCGGTCCTCTCGATTCGACACGCCCCGCGGAACGCGGCGGTTCGGGTGCGTCGCCGGGTCTACCGCTTGCCGCCGAGCAAGGAGCCAAGCACGCCGCGGATGATCTGCCGGCCGATCTGGCTCCCGATCGCGCGCGATGCGCTCTTCATCATCGCCTCCGCCATCCCCTCGCGCCGTCGCCCGCCTTTCGCCGCGCCGCCGCCCAGCAGCTCGTCCCATCTGCTGCCGCTCGTGGTCTGCTCCGGCGGTGTCTCCGCGCGGCGTTTGAGGATCTCGTAGGCCGACTCGCGATCCGCCGCGCGCTCGTAGTGACCCCGCAGCGGCGAGGAGTCGATCAGGCGCCGGCGCTCCTCGGTCGTGATCGGCCCGATCCGGCTTCGCGGCGGTGCGATCAGGGCCCGCTCGACCATCGCGGGCGAGCCTGCCTCGTCGAGCAGCGATACGAGCGCCTCGCCGACTCCGAGCTCGGTGATCGCCTGCGAAACGTCCAGGCCGGGATTCGGCCGGAACGTCTCGGCCGCCGCCCGCACCGCCTTCTGGTCCCTGGGCGTGAAGGCGCGCAGGGCGTGCTGGATGCGGTTGCCGAGCTGGCCGAGCACGTCCTGCGGCACGTCGAGCGGGCTCTGCGTGACGAAGTACACGCCGACGCCCTTTGAGCGGATGAGGCGCACCACCTGCTCGATCTTGTCGAGCAGCGCCTTGGGCGCATCCTCGAACAGCAGATGCGCCTCGTCGAAAAAGAAGACGAGCCTGGGCTTCTCGCGGTCGCCGACCTCGGGAAGCTGCTCGAAGAGCTCGGCGAGCAGCCACAGCAGGAACGTCGCGTAGACCTTCGGCGACTGCATGAGCTTTTCGGCGGCGAGGATGTTGACGACGCCGCGGCCGTCCTCGGTCTGGATCAGGTCGTCGAGCGCGAGCGCGGGTTCGCCGAAGAGGCGCTCGGCGCCCTGCGACTCGAGCGCCAGCAGCGCGCGCTGAATCGCGCCGATCGAGGCCGCGGAGATGTTGCCGTATTGCGTGGTGAAGGTCTTGGCGTTGTCGCCGGCGAACTGCACCATCGCGCGCAAGTCCTTGAGATCGAGCAGCAGCCAGCCGTTGTCGTCGGCGATGCGGAAGAGGGCGGTGAGGACACCCTCCTGGGTTTCGTTCAGATTGAGCAGCCGCCCGAGGAGGAGCGGCCCCATCTCGGAGATGGTCGTGCGCGCCGGATGTCCCAGCTCCCCGTAGACGTCCCAGAACCGGACCGGGCAGGCTTCCGGCGCGAACTCGATATCGAGCCTCGCGAGCCGTTCCTTGAGCTTTGCCGACTCGCTGCCCGGCTGCGAGAGACCGGCGAGGTCGCCTTTGACGTCGGCGAGAAAGACCGGCACCCCGGCGCGCGAAAATCCCTCGGCGAGCACCTGCAGCGAGACGGTCTTGCCTGTCCCGGTCGCGCCGGCGATCAGCCCGTGACGGTTCGCGAGCGCGGGCAGGAGGTGGAGTGCCTGTCGTCCCTTCCCGATAAACAGCGGCTCGGCCATGAGCCTGACTCCGTGATCTAGGCGAACGCTTTCTGGGCGGCGGTGACGGCGGCGCCTTCTTGGATCGGGGCGCGCAGCTCCGCCAGGACGGCGTCGAGCGCGCCGAGGCAGGACATCACGTTCTTCGGGTTCGCCCCGTGGCCCATGAGTCCGATGCGCCAGAGCTTGCCGGCAAGCGCACCGAGACCTCCGCCAATCTCGATATTGTAGTCGTGGAGCAGCTTGCTCCGTACCGTCGCGTCGTCGACGCCCTCGGGTACCCGGATCGCATTCAGTTGCGGAAGGCGGTGCGGTTCCTTCACCAGGTACGAGAGGCCCATCGCCTCGATGCCTGCGCGCAGGGCCTCGTACTGCTGGCGGTGACGCGCCCAGGAGGCCTCGAGCCCTTCCTCCTTCAGCAGTACGAGCGCCTCGTGCAGGCCGTAGAGCGGATTGATCGGCGCCGTGTGGTGATAGGTGCGTTTGCCCGTGCCCCAGTAGCCCATGACGAGGGTGAGGTCGAGAAACCAGCTCTGCACCGGGCTCTTTCGCTTCTTGATCTTTTCGGCCGCCCGCTCGCTGAAGGTGACGGGCGAGAGGCCCGGAGTGCACGACAGGCATTTCTGCGATCCGGAGTAGACCGCGTCGAGCCCCCAGGCGTCGACGCTCAGCGGGGAGCCGCCGAGCGAGGTGACGGCGTCCACAATCGTCGCGGCGCCGTGCTGGTGTGCGATCCGCGCGAGCGCCTGCGCGTCCGATTCGACGCCGGTCGACGTCTCGGCGTGCACGAAGGCGACGAGCGTGACGCCACGGTGCTTCTTGAGCGCGTCCTCCACCTTGCCCGGATCGATGGGCTCGCCGAGGTTGTCCTCGACGACGATGGGCTCGCCTCCGGCGCGCACGACGTTCTCCTTCATGCGCGCCCCGAATACGCCGTTCTGGCAGACGATCACCTTGTCGCCGGGCTCGACGAGATTGACGAAGCAGGTCTCCATGCCGGCGGAGCCGGGGCCGGACACCGGAAACGTGAAGGCGTTCTGGGTCTGGAACGCGTACTGCAGCAGCGCCTTCGTCTCCTCCATCATGGCAACGAACGCGGGATCGAGGTGTCCAATGGTCGGGCGCGCCATGGCGGCCAGGACACGCGGATGCACGTCCGAAGGGCCGGGCCCCATGAGCGTGCGGACCGGCGGATTGAAGGATCGCGTCGACATACTTCGAAAGACCCCTTTATTTGATTGATTTAGGGAGGCAGGACGAAGGCGCCAGTATACGGTTTTCGCCTCCCTGCGCAATTCGGCGCCACCCCGCCCGTTTTTTCGGTAGACTGAGGCCGCCCATGCAGACCGCCCTCGCCGAATTCATCCGCGGCACCGATACGGGCCGCGAGGCGGACCGCATCCTGCGGGCCTGCGTCCATTGCGGCTTCTGCAACGCGACGTGTCCCACCTACCAGGTCCTGGGTGACGAGCTCGACGGGCCGCGCGGGCGCATCTACCTGATGAAGCAGGTCCTCGAAGGCCACGCGCCCACCGCGAAGACGCAACTGCATCTCGACCGCTGCCTCACCTGTCGCAACTGCGAGGTGACCTGTCCGTCCGGGGTACAGTACGGCCGGCTCCTCGACATCGGCCGCGAGCTCGTGGAGCGGCAGGTGGAACGGAACTGGTTCGATCGCCTGCGCCGGCGGCTGCTGCGCGCGGTGATCGCTCACCCCGGCCGGTTCACGCCGCTCGTGCGTTTGGGGCGGCTCGTACGACCGTTCGTGCCCGGCGCTCTGCGTCGCGCCATTCCCGCGCCGCGCCCGGCGCGCGCGTGGCCCGTGCCCGCACACGCACGGCGGATGCTCGTGCTCGAGGGCTGCGCGCAGCCCGGCATCGCGCCGAACATCAACGCCGCCGCTGCGCGGGTGCTGGATCGCCTCGGCATCAGTCTGACGGCGGCGGAGGAGGCCGGCTGCTGCGGCGCGCTCTCGCATCACACGTCGGCGATGGAGGAAGGTCTGGAGTTCGCCCGCCGCAACATCGACGCCTGGTGGCCGCACGTCGAGGCCGGCGTGGAGGCAATCGTGATGACCGCGAGCGGATGCGGGGTTCACGTGAAGGAGTACGGGCGGCTGCTCGCGGACGACCCGGCCTACGCGACGAAGGCCGCACGCGTGGCGGCCCTCACTCGCGACCTGAGCGAGGTGCTCGCCGGAGAGCCCGTCGTCGCGGCGCTACGCCTCTCCGCGCACCAGGGAAAGATCGCCTTTCACGCGCCGTGCTCGCTACAGCACGGACAACGGTTGTCCGGCGTCGTCGAAAATCTGCTGCGCCGACTCGGCTTCGTGCTGACGGCGGTGCCGGACGCGCACCTGTGCTGCGGCTCTGCCGGCACGTACTCCATCCTGCATCCGGCGATCGCACGCGAGCTTCGCGACAACAAGGTGCGGTCGCTCGAGTCGGGCGCCCCGACGCTGATTGCCACCGCGAACGTCGGTTGCCTCGCACACATCCAGGGGGGCACCGGCGTTCCCGTGCGTCATTGGATCGAGCTCGTGGACGAGGCGCTCTCGCCGTAGCGCTTTGCAGGGGCGCCGCGAGAGCGAAGCTGAAGACCTCGAAGTACGGCCCCGCTAACGGTGCGGGATGCGGTCGCCTCACCACGCGGTCGTGTAGCGGCCGGGATTGAGGATGCCGGCTGGATCGAAGGCGTGCTTCAGATTCCTGTGCAGGCGCGCAAGCACCGGTGAGAGCGGATGGAACACCTCCCCCGCACGATCGCCGCCGCGAAACAGCGTGGCGTGTCCACCGGCGTGCTCGGCCGCCCGCCAGATTTCGGTCGCCGGAAGGGAGGTTTTCAGCCAGCGCTGCGCGCCGCCCCAGTCGATCAGCCACTCGCCGGCGATGGACAGGTGCGCGGCGGGCGGGACCGACACCCTCCACAAGGGCTCGTCCTCGCGAAAGAACGGGAGACGGTGTTCACGCAGTTCCGTCCAGAAATCCGTGCCTCGCGGAATCTCTTCCCCTCCGAGCGCAGCCCGCGCGGCGGCGACCGCGCTGTCCGAGCCCGAGAGCCGTATATATAAGGTATCGTTGACGTGGCAGGCCGCAGACAGCGGGAGGGGTTTGCCGGACCACGAGGCGATGCGCGCCAGTGCCTCGCCGAGGGGCAATGCGTATCCGAGGGTGAGCTCGCGTTCAGGCTGCGGCAGGACCTTGAGCGAGATCTCCAGCAGGAGGCCCAGAGTGCCGAGCGCCCCGACCATCAGCCGGGAGACGTCGTAGCCCGCGACGTTCTTCATGACCTGCCCCCCGAACGCCATGCGCTCGCCCTTGCCGTTGACAATTTTCACGCCGAGGACGAAGTCACGGGCGCTCCCGGCATAGGGCCGTCGGGGTCCCGACAGCCCGCACGCGACCGTGCCGCCGAGCGTCGCGGCCTCGCCGAACCGCGGCGGCTCGAAGCCGAGCATCTGGTTGCTCCGGGCGAGGGTGGATTCGATGTGCGCAAGCGGGGTGCCCGCTCGGGCGCTGATGACGAGCTCCGTGGGCTCGTACGACACGATGCCGCAATGGCCGGCCACGTGCAGGGCGTGCCCGTCGATCTGACGTCCATAGAAGCGCTTGGTGCCGCCGCCGAGCAGCTGCAGGGGGCTCGTCGCGGCCCGGATCGCTTCCGTCAGCTCTCCGCTGCGGTCGGCGTTGGTCGCCACTAGAACCGCTCGAGCTCGGGGAAGGGAAGCGCCCCCTGGTGCACGTGCATGGCGCCGAGCTCCGCGCAGCGCACCAGCGTCGGGACCGCCTTGCCGGGATTGAGCAGGCCCTGGGAATCGAACGCCGCCTTGACCGCGTGGAACTGATTGAGCTCCGCCGGCGAGAACTGCAGACACATCTGGCCGATCTTCTCGACGCCGACGCCGTGCTCGCCGGTGATCGTCCCGCCGACCGCGATGCACTCCTCGAGTATCCGGCCACCGAGCTCCTCGGTGCGTTCGAGGTCGCCGGGCTTGTTCGCGTCGTAGAGGATCAGCGGGTGAAGGTTGCCGTCGCCTGCGTGGAATACGTTCGCGACCGGGAGACCGTACTCGCGCGAAAGCGCGCTGATCCGCGTGAGCACGCGGGCCAGATGCTTGCGGGGGATCGTGCCGTCCATGCAGTAGTAGTCCGGCGACAGGCGCCCGACGGCCGGGAAGGCCGCTTTGCGCCCCGCCCAGAACGCGAGCCGTTCGGTCTCGTTCCGCGATGTGCGGACCTCGGTGGCGCGTGCGCGCTCCATGATTTCACGGACGCGCGCGACGCCGTCGGCCACCTCCTCGGACGTTCCATCCAGCTCGCACAGCAGGATCGCCGCGGCGTCGACGGGGTAACCGGCGTGGAGGTAGTCCTCCGCCGCCCGAATCGCGAGACCGTCCATCATCTCGAGCCCACCGGGTATGAAGCCGGAGGCGATGATGGCGGCCACCGCCTCGCCCGCATCCTCCACGCTCGCGAAGGCACCGAGCGCCACCTGGGCGCGCTCGGGCCGGGGCAGGAGCTTCACGGTGACCTCGACGATCACGCCGAGCATGCCTTCGGAACCGGTCAGGAGAGCGAGAAGATCGTAGCCCGGGCCGTCGAGACCCTGGCTGCCCACGGTGACCAGGTCGCCGTCGATCGTCAGGAATTTGAGCGCGAGAACGTTGTGCACGGTCAGGCCGTACTTCAGGCAGTGCACTCCGCCGGCGTTCTCGGCGACGTTGCCCCCGATCGAGCAGGCGATCTGCGAGGAGGGATCAGGCGCATAGTAGAGCCCGTATGCGCCGGCGGCCTCGGAGATGGCGAGGTTCCGCACGCCGGGCTCCACGCGCGCCATCCGGTTGACCGGGTCGATGGCGAGAATGCGCCTGAACTTCGCGAGCGAGAGGAGCACCCCGTTCGAGAGCGGCAACGCACCGCCGGAAAGCCCGGTGCCCGCTCCGCGGGCGACCACGGGAACCTCGTGCTGGCGGCACAGCGTGAGCACGCGCGCCACCTGGTCCACCGTGCTCGGAAGCACGACGATGAGCGGCAGCCGGCGGTACGCGGACAGCCCGTCGCATTCGTACGGTCGCAAGTCCTCGTCCTCGTGCAGTACGGCATTCGCGGGCAGGAACGCCTGCAGCGCCGCGACCAGCGAGCGCTTCGCGTCCGGCGTCATCGCCTCGGATCCGGTGTGGGGGACGGCCATGCCTGGTTTCCGGGTGCGGGAAGTTAGTACATCACTAACCCGGGCGGAGGTCACGCCCGGGCGATCACTCGCGGTCCGGCTGGCCCGTTAGGCGTCTATGAACCGTGGCCAGTCCGTCGTCGTCGCCGACGTTGCCGGGGAAAACGACGACCGGAAGATCGGGAAAGCGGGGGTGATCGGCCGGGCAGCGCACGATGGAGCAGCCGGGCAGGATCTGCCCGAGCACCCGGGCCGTGCGCAGGGCGAGCCCGTGGGCGAGCACGTCGTTCGAGGTAATGCCGCCCTTGCTGATCAGGTATCCCAGCGTCCGCGGCAGTCCCCGGACCACGTCCGTCAGGAACGCGGAGACCGATTCGCCGAACGCCAGCCGGGCCTGCCGGTCGGAAAAGTACTTTTCCGTCCTGCTGGTGTAGATCACGGGAGTCTGTTGGCCGGCATGCGCGTCCGCCGCCCGCGCGATGACCTCGGCGAGCAGCGCCGGACGATCGGCGGGCAGTCGTTCCACGTCCGCCTCCACGGGGACGATGCCCGGAATCCGGAGCAGCCGCTCGAGCTGGCGCGTCGTCTTCGAAACGTGCGAGCCGACCAGGACGGCGCCCGGGCGGCGCCCGCGCACGTAGGTCCACATGGCTTCGGGGGCGACGGGCTGCGGCGGCAGTCCGGCGAGCGCGGTGAGCAGGCTCGCCGCGCTGCGGAAGAGGAATCGCTTCCCCTGGTTCACGGCGGAACGCAGATCGGCCGCGAACCGGTCGAGATCCGCCTGTTGCTCCGCGTCGACGACCGCGCATGCGTTGCCGTGCAGCGACATGAGTCGCGGGTACGCGCCGGAGCGCACATCGTCGAGCAGGAAGCGGTGCACGCGCACCGCCGGGATGCGCCCGCGCGTCTTCTCCTCGACGTAGTCCGGAAGGTAGCTCGTGCGGTACCCGAAGACCGAGTCCCGCGCGAACTCGGTCTCGTGCGCGGGCACGTCGCGCCCGTCCATGCGGACATAGTGCACGCTATCGCGCGTGATGCGCCCGCCCTCGAAGAATGCCGGCACGAGAAAGTGCGCGTCGAAGGGGCCGAGCACCTCGGCGATGACATCCGTCTCCACCGGGTAGTGTCCGCGCAGCGTGGAGTCCGAGCGGCTGACGAGGATCGGCGTCGCATCCGAGCCGGCGAGCGCCTCCCTGAGGTTCACGCACACCTCGCGCGTGACGGCGGAGGCGCGCGCGGCATCCATGCCGCGCGTGTTGGTGAGCACGAAGAAGAGCGGGGATGCATCCGCGAGCGCCTCGCGCAATGTCGCCGCGTCCCAGCGCGTGAGCAGCAGGCAGCCGTGAACCGTCTGCGAACCCGTCGGGTCGTCGTCGAGAACGACGATCTTGCCGGCGGCCATCAACCCTCGGCGAGCGCCCGTGCGCGCCGCGCGATGGCCTCCCCGGTCAGCCCGTTGAATGCCATGATTTCGGCGGGCGAGGCCGTGGTCTCTCCCCGTTTCCAGACGAAAGCGTCGCGCCGCGGCGCGCGCGATCGCAGCCAGACCGGCTCGAACACGGCGCCCGGGCCGCCGCTCACGGCGACGAGCGCGTCGCCGTCGAAGAGCGCATTGAAATCGTCGTCGTTCATGAACGTGTCGTCCGGCTCGGCGCATGATTCCCAGTGCACGTCGCCCGGCCGGTAGAGCCGCCGAGGGTTGACTATCGCGACGATCCGTACCCGTAGTCCGTCCCGCTCGAGCCGTTCCTTGGCATCGTAGACGGGCAGCAGGGACATGTCCCCGACTGCGGCCAGGACCACGATGCGGCCGGTGCCGGGGCTTTCATGGAGCGCGAGCGCGCCGCGTTCGATGGCCTCGCGGCCCTGCGCGAGGCTGGTTCGCACGGGCAGCGGGCTCTTCGACGCCGTGATGACGATGCCCTTGTTGCAGGCCTTCAGCGCCCATTCGTACGCCGCCTGGATCATGTTGGCGTCGCAGGGGAAGAGCGGATAGACGTTGCCGTTTCGCATCAGGGCCGCGAAATGGTTCTCCACTTCCGGGCGCTGGTGCGTCCAGCCGTTACGACCCTGCTCGAGCGCCCCGGCCGTGAACATCGCGACGGCCGAAGGCGTCCTGCGTCGCAGCTCCGCCATCGCCTGCGTCACGGTCTGCCAGATCGGCAGCCCGTTGATCGCGAAGCTCTCGTAGGAAAGCCAGAGAGACCGACCTCCGAAGAGCGCGAGCGCCGCCGCAAAGCCGGCGCACGCGTCCTCGTTGAGCGGCTCGTACACCTGCCCGTCCGGCCCCTGGCTGTACAGCGCGTCCGGGGTCGGGTGCCGGATCACGAGGGCGTCGCTCACGTTGCGCATGCCCGAGGCCTCGTTGCCGTCGGCATTGGTGACGACGAAGCGCGGGTCCGCCTTCCCGACCGCTGCGACGAGCGTCCCCATGGCGGTGGAAGGCACCTGCTTGTCGCCCACGGCGTGCTCGACGAGCGGAAGGGCGCCGAGGGGCGCGAGCGGAAGCACGCGCTCGGTCACCGACGTGCGCGCCGCCGGGCCCCCGCCCGCCCGCTCGAAGTTCGTTCGTACGATTTGCCACGCTTCCGGGGGGAGGGCGCGGCGCTTGAGCGCCTCGACGACGTCGTCGTTCTCGAGGGTGTGCTGCGGGTAGAGATTGTGCGCCTTGGCGCCGGAGGCGTGCACGCCTGCGCCCTTGAGCTGCTTGACGACGAACGCCGTCAGCTCGCCGCCCAAGGCGCGGCTTGCCGCCTCGGCCATGGCCTCGAGCAGCGCCCGGGTGAAGGCCAGCCGCCGCGCGTGAGTGAAACGCGTGCTGTCGACGTAGGCGCCCGGCTGGTCCTGATCGTCGAAGTCCCTGGCGTCAACCAGGTAGACGTTCCGGAAGCCGTGCGCCTTCCAGTACGCGATCATGCGCTCGTTCGACCAGGTCGACACCATGGCATGGTGCTCCTGGCTGTAGCCGTTCCACACGAGCACCGGGAGGAAGTTCGTGATCTCGGGGTATGCCGTATGAAAGTGCTGCAGCGCCGAGAGCACGTACGGTTCGCCCATGCCGCCGTCGCCGAGCGTGAAGGGAAAGAGGGTGTCGCGGTGCAGGTACGCGCCCGCCAGCGCGAAGTGCTGTCCCTGTCCGAGCGGCCCGGCCGGGGAGAGGATGCCCGGGATGGCGCCGGAGAGGTGTCCGAGGAGCCCGTGGCGCTCGCGGAACCGCTCGCGAAGCTCGCGCACCGTCCGGATGCCCATCTCCTCGAGCGAGCGGTCGAGGAACATGGCGCTGTAAAAACCGGGCGCGTGGTGACCGACCTCCGTGATGATGTTCGTGTGCCCGAGCATGACGAGCGCCGCGTACGCCTCGGCGCTGCTCGCAAACCCGCCCGGGTGTCCCGAGGCTTTCGAGCCGGTGACCTGCAGGGTCAGGTACCGAAGGGCGTCGGCGGCGAGGAGAGTCTGGTAGACGGCCTCCGGCGCGGTCGGCTCGGCAACGGCGCCCTGCCCTGCGGAAATCGCCGGACGTCGCGCGTAGCGC
Organism: Sulfurifustis variabilis; assembly: GCF_002355415.1. Taxonomy (GTDB): domain Bacteria; phylum Pseudomonadota; class Gammaproteobacteria; order Acidiferrobacterales; family Sulfurifustaceae; genus Sulfurifustis; species Sulfurifustis variabilis. Next base: position 468,078 of record NZ_AP014936.1, read on the forward strand.
TCGTATTCGGGCCAAGGGGCCCCGAAGTACTGAATTCCCTCGCAGAAGGTCGGATGGGGCGGTAGAGAAGCCTTGCGGGCAGTGGCGATGTTCAACGATTCCTCCTGGGTGAAAAGGCTTGATAAAGCGCGCCGCACACGCTATTTTCGAATCACGAAAACTGTGCCGAAATGCGAAATCACGGCTATTTTATAGTCCGCCACCGGCTGTTTCACAATACAGAAGGCGTCTCGCATTATGAAAATACAGAAAGCGGCCAAGTCTTACGCGTCTATCCAGGTCATAGATCGCCTGGTCAGTCTGCTCGATGCGATTGCACGCTATCGGGAGCCCGCCAGCCTCAAGTTGCTCTCCGCCGAAACGGGCCTGCATACCTCGACCGCGTTCCGCATACTGGCCTCGCTGGAGAGCCACGGACTGGTCGAGCGGGATCGGGTGGGGCGCTACCGTCTGGGGTCGAAGCTGCTGCATCTGGGCGGCCGCACCCATCGGGAGCTCGACCTGCGCGAAGAAGCGCGGCCGGTCCTCGAGTGGCTCCGGGGCGAACTGGACGAGACGGTCAACCTGACCGTGCCGGAGGGGGACGAGGCCGTCTACGTCGAGCGCGCCACGACCCGGAAGGTTATGCGCGTAGAGCACGTGATCGGCAGCCGCGCGCCGCTGCACGTCACCGCGGTAGGCAAGCTGTTCCTTGCGGAGCGCGGGGCCAGGGGATGCGCCGAGTACGCGGCGCGAAGCGGTCTCAGGGCGCTGACGCCGAATACCATCACCGACGCGGCGCGTCTCGAGAGCGAGGTTGCGGCGGCGGCCCGCCAGGGGTACGCGCTCGACACTGAAGAGGCCGAGCAAGGCGTGGGGTGTATCGCGGTGCCCGTCCGCGACGCAAGCGGGAGCGTGGTCGCTGCCTTGTCCGTCTCTGCACCGCTCGAACGCCGACGGCTGGAGTGGGTATCGGTCCTGCAGCAGGGAGCGGCCCGGTTGTCCGAGCGACTGGGTTACGACAGCACCGCACCCGAGCGGCAGCGGGCCAATTGAAGCGCTCCGCCCGGGCGAAACGACAAGCGCCTCCGCGAGCCAGGGTCTTCCGAACCGCGACACCGGGCCGGTCGCACGCATAGGTTATACTCGCCCGCCGGCCTTCCGCTCCGGCCTTCGCCATGCCAACCGCGCGCGATCTCTTCTCCTATCGCAAGTACTGGGCCAAGCGCTTCGGTCCGGCGCCGTTCCTGCCGATGTCGCGCGCCGAGATGGATGCGCTCGGCTGGGATGCCTGTGACGTGATCCTCGTCACCGGCGATGCCTATGTCGATCACCCGAGCTTCGGCATGGCGCTTGTCGGGCGCTTGCTGGAGTCGCAGGGGTTCCGCGTCGGCATCCTCAGCCAGCCGGACTGGCACGGCGCTGCCCCGTTTCGCGCGCTCGGCCGCCCGAATCTCTTCTTCGGCATCACGGCCGGCAACATGGACTCGATGGTCAATCGCTACACGGCCGACCGGAAGATCCGCTCGGACGACGCCTACACGCCCGACGGCGCGGCCGGCAAGCGGCCGGATCGCTCGGTCATCGTCTACGTGCAACGGGCGCGGGAGGCGTACCCGGAGGTCCCCATCGTGATCGGCGGTATCGAGGCGTCGCTTCGGCGTATCGCGCATTACGATTACTGGTCGGACAAGGTCCGCCGGTCGGTGCTCGTCGACGCCAAGGCGGATCTCCTGGTCTACGGCAACGGCGAGCGCCAGATCGCCGAGATTGCGCATCGGCTTGCGGCCGGCGAGCCGATCGGCGGGATAAGGGACGTGCGCGGCACCGCCTTCCTCTGCAAGGGTGTGCCCCCGGGCTGGACGGCGATCGATTCCACGGAAGTCGACGCGCCCGGTCCGGCCCAGCCGCCGGCCGATCCGTACGCAGCCGAAGACGCCTTGCGCGCAGCCGCCGCGGCCGGGCCCGGCGAGCCGAAGGTCGTGCAGTTCCGCCGCGCCTGCCCCAAGACCGACCCGGCGAGCACGGTGGTTCGGCTGCCGGCTTACGAGCAGGTGGCGGTCGATCGGGTGCTCTATGCACACGCCTCGCGCGTCCTGCACGTCGAGTCCAACCCGGGCAACGCGCGCTCGCTGGTGCAACGCCACGGCGATCGCGATGTCTGGCTCAACCCGCCGCCGATTCCCCTTGGCACCAGGGAGATGGACGCGATCTACGAGCTGCCCTATCAGCGGCGGCCGCATCCCGCCTACGGCAAGGCCAAGATCCCCGCGTACGAGATGATCCGCTTCTCGATCACGATTCAGCGAGGCTGCTTCGGCGGCTGCACCTTCTGTTCGATCACCGAGCACGAGGGCCGCGTGATCCAGAGCCGCTCGGAGGATTCGGTCATCCGTGAGATCGAGACCGTACGCGATACCGTGCCCGGTTTCACCGGCGTGATCTCCGACCTCGGCGGCCCGACGGCCAACATGTACCGGCTGCACTGCAGGAGCAAGGCGATCGAGTCGGCGTGCCGCAAGCCTTCGTGCGTGTATCCGCGCATCTGCCAGAATTTGAGCACCAACCATGCGCCGCTCATCCGGCTCTACCGGCGGGTGCGCGAGCTCCCGGGGATCAAGAAGGTGCTGATCGCCTCCGGCGTGCGTTACGACCTGGCGGTCGAGTCGCCCGAGTACGTGAAAGAGCTGGTGACGCACCATGTGGGCGGCTACCTCAAGATCGCGCCCGAGCACACCGAGCAGGGCCCCCTCGCGAAGATGATGAAGCCCGGAATCGGGAGCTACGACCGCTTCAAGGCGCTCTTCGAGACGTACTCGAAGGCGGCGGGCAAGGAGCAGTACCTCATTCCGTATTTCATCGCGGCACATCCGGGTACCACCGATCAGGACATGCTGAATCTCGCGCTGTGGTTGAAGCGGAACGGCTTTCGCGCGGACCAGGTGCAGGCCTTCCTGCCCTCGCCAATGGCCACGGCGACCGCGATGTACTACACGGGCAAGAATCCGCTGCGCAAGGTGACGACCTCATCCGAAGAGGTTTACGTCCCGAAGCGCATGGGCCAGCGCCGGCTGCACAAGGCGTTCCTGCGCTATCACGATCCGAACAACTGGCCGATGTTGCGGGAGGCGCTCCGCCGCATGGGACGGGCGGATCTCATCGGCGCCGGTAAGCAGTGCCTCGTGCCCGCCTGGCAGCCGCCCGGCAGCGGCGAGCGGCCCGAAGGCGCGCGGGCCAAGGCCGGGGCTTTCCGCACACAGCACACCCGACCGCCCCGTACGCCGGCTACGCCCAAGGGCGGAACGGCGGATCGCCGTGGCCGCGGCCGGCGCCGCGCGAGCTAGTCGGCGCGCACGGTGCGCTCGGCGGCCCAGCGCCGCAGCGCCTCGATCTTTTCGCCCATCACCTGCGAGAGTGGCCGCGTGCGGCGCATCTCGTCGAGGACGTGGGCCGTGCCCAGCGCGCGGTCTTCCGCACGCGCCTCGTAGAGGGCGGCGACCACGGCTTGCTCGATCTCGGCCCCCGAAAATCCGTCACAGGCCGCGACCAGTTCGGGCAGATCGAACCGGCCGGGGTCCTGTGCCCGCCGCCGCAGGTGGATGCGCAGGATCTCCGCGCGCGCGTCGGCGCCCGGCAGGTCCACGAAGAAAATCTCGTCGAAGCGGCCCTTGCGCACCAGCTCCGGAGGAAGGGCGCCAATGTCGTTCGCTGTCGCGACGAGAAAGACGCGCGCTTTGCGCTCGGCCATCCACGTGAGCAGGGCGCCGAGGGTGCGTTTCGACACGCCGCCGTCGCTCTCCGGGCCGTCTGCCGCGATGCCCTTCTCCAGCTCGTCGGTCCAGAGCACGCATGGCGCCATGGCATCCGCGACCCTCAGCGACTCCCGCAGGTTGCGTTCGGTCTGGCCGAGCCATCGATCGTAAAGCGCGCCGAAATCGAGCCGCAGGAGGGGGACACCCCAGCTGCCGGCTACGGCCTTGGCGGCGAGACTCTTGCCGCAGCCCTGCACGCCGATCAGAAGGACGCCCTTCGGCGCCTCGAGACCGACCGCCTTGCCGTCACCGACGAACGCCGCCCGCCGCTGGCCCAGCCAGCGCTTCAGGTTCGCCAGGCCGGCGACCTCGTCGAACGTCGACGTGTCGCGCTCGAAGCTGAGTACGCCCTCGCGACCCAGCAGCTCGTGTTTGGCCCGGACGATCCGGTCGAGATCCGCACGGTCGAGCGCGTGATCGTCGTGGATCGCCTGTCGGATCAGGCGCCGGGCGTCCTCGGCGAACATGCCGCTCAAATGCTGGACCATGAGCTCGACCGCCTCGCGGTCGCCCTTCAGGGCGCCGCCCCCGTGCGTCGCGCGCCACAGCTGGATCTCCTCGCTGATCATCGCGCGGATCGCCGCCTGATCGGGAATCGAAAGCAGGAAGCGCGCGACGTGCCGCTGCAGCTCGGGCGGCGGCGAGAGCTCGTGACTGACGAGGACCACCGTGCGTGCCGTCTTCTCGTAGCCCAGCGCGATCTCCTTGAGCAGGCGAACGTTGACCGGGTCGGAGAGGTACGGATGGAAGTCGAGCAGGACGTAGATGCCGTTCTGCGGCGTGGCGGCCACGTGCCGCAATACGGCCGTCGGCTCGTTGGTCATGGGAACGGGGCCGCCCAGGGTCTTGTCGCGGCGCCGCAATCCGTCGGCGACGGACCAGGCGAAGAGGGCGGACTGATCGAGCCGCGCGATTCGCTCGAGCAGTCCGAGAAGGCGCGTCTCTTCGTGTGTTTCCACCACCACGATGGGGAACCGTGAGCGAAGGATGACTTCGAGGTCGCGCTGGTCGTTCAAGATCGTGGTCGAAGAGAGTGCCGTCGAGCGGTGCGTATCAGGGAGTAAAGCCGTTCGACGCACGGCCGGCAAGTCACGGCGCGGTCTCCTGGCATGCTACTCTGGAGGCTGTTTATGACGCGTAACCCGGCAGCCCGTTCGCGCGCCCGGGTCCATGTCCGTGCGAGATCGCGTGCGCCTGCTCTCCGCCGCTGAGAAAGAGGTCTTCCGGGAAGCGACCGGACGCGATGCGCCGGGTTGTGTCGTGCAGCGCTGGCCGTGGTGGTGGCGCGATTTCCGCGGACTCGCGCTGGGTACGGTGATTCTCGTGAAGGACGACTCGGACCGCGCGCTGGTCTGCCATGAGGCGGTCCATGTCGCCCAGTTCCTCGCCGATCCCGTCCGCTTCTGGTTCCGGTACGTCGCAGAGCTCGCTCGGGCCGGCTATGTGCGCAACCGCTATGAACGCGAGGCCGCTGCGGTCGAAGCGGCCGCGCGGGACATCGTGACGCCGCCTCCGGGGCGATCGTAGCCGCGGCAACCTGTTTTTTCGTCCGCACGCAGACTCCGCAGCGGCTAGAAAATAACCGACCGTCATCTAAAGTCGTACGAGAAGCCGCCAATCCCCAACCCGGGTCTTGATGAAAATCGCCGTCCTTTCGGACATCCACAGCAACCTCGAGGCGCTGGAAGCGTGCTGCCGGTTGGCCCGGCAACAGGGAGTGGAGCGCTTCGCGTGCCTCGGCGATTTCGTGGGCTACGGCGCCGATCCGGTCGCGACCCTCGACCTGGTCTTGTCGCTTCCCGGTCTGATCGCGGTTCTCGGCAATCACGATGAGAGCATCATCGTCTTCGGCAAGGAGGCGGTTCCGAACCCCTTCGTTCGACACACGCGGGAGTGGGCGCGCCGGCGGCTGCGCCCGGAGCACCTGGAGTATTTGCGCTCGCTGCCCTACGTGCACGCGGAAAAGGACGTCACGTACGTTCACGCATCGGCCCGGCATCCGCACGACTGGGAGTATCTGCGCAACGTCCGGCAGGCGGAAGCCTGTCTTCGAGCAGCGCGTACGTCCCTCGTGTTCATCGGGCACGGACATGTACCGACGATTTTCTGTCGCGGTGCCGGCGGGGTCACGACGGAGATGGACGCGGCCGAGGGCGCGCCGCTTGTCCTGGCACCGGGAAACGCGTACGTCGTGAACGTGGGTTCGGTGGGGCAGCCGCGCGATGGAAACAGCGCCGCTTGCTTCGCGATGCATGACGATAATGCCCGCACGGTCACCTTTCATCGCGTGGCGTACGATCACGCGGCGGCTGCTGCAAAGATCCGGGCGGCGGGCTTCGATCCTTTCTTTGCGGACCGCTTGTCCCGCGGTCATTAGCTCGCGACGGTCGCGTCTCTCGTCTGCACCGCAAGAACGCTGCGCTTGACCGAGGCGAGGATCTTCTGCCCAGTTCGGCCCTGACCGAACCCGGGGAATGATCGGCGCGGTCGGCACCCGATCACGACCAGGTCGATCCGGTAATCGTTCGCGAACTCGCGGACGGCGTCCACCACGTTTCCGGTAACGACGTTGATCCCGAACGGGGTACCGTGCTTTTCCACTTTGCCGACGAGCAGGGCGAGCGCTCTCCTCGCCTTGATGAGATGCTCGTTCAGGATCTCGTCGGCTTTCTCTCCTGATGCCATTCCCACGTCCACCTGCACCACCGTCATGACGGAAACGAACGAAGGTCGCAGTCGCGCCATCTGAAACGCCTGGCGCAGGATCTCGACGTTCACCGCCTCCTGGTGACGGTCACCGCGCAGCGCAAGGGCGGCCATCATCCGGAACGGCCTTGCCGCGCTGGCACAGCGGTTCTCCGCCCACCGCCGCAGTGGCGTGAAGTGGTCGGTCCGGGACAGGAGGCCTTCGGTCCATCGGGAGGGCAGGCGGGTCAGGCGCCGCATCCAAGACTCGCGCTCCACACCGCGGGACGTCGGGGTCTCCGGGGGCGCCCAATTGTCGAGTTCGCGGTAGAGCGCGTCCATGGTCGCGAAGCGATCTTCCGGGTTGGCTGCAAGACATCTGAGTACGAGGGCCTCGAAGCGGCTGCTCAAGGCCGGATTGAGCCTGCATGGCGAGCACGGGGCGCGCTTGATCCGGCGGATGACGTCGAGCGGCGTCTGGGCATCGGGAAAAGGCAGCTTTCCCGTGGTCATCTCGAAGAGCATGGTTCCGACCGAGAAGATGTCGCTGCGCGGCTCGTCGCGGATCCCGATGAACTGTTCCGGCGCGATGTAGGCCGGCGTGCCCTTTGGCTCGCGAAACGATTCGTGGATGAGGTCCGGGAGATCGAGGTGGTTGGCGAGCCCGAAGTCGATCAGCCGCACCTCGCGCGCCGGGGTGATCATCACATTCGAGAGCTTGAGATCGAGATGCACGATGCGTCGCTTGTGCAGCTCGGCCGTGGCACGAACGATTTTTTTCGCCAGCGCGATCGCTTCGAGCTCGGCCAGGCAGCCGTGTTCTTTGAGATAGGACCAGAGGTCGACGCCTTGGATGTAGTCCATGACCAGATAGTCGCCGGACCCCTCCCGGCGAATGCGCGGCATGTAAGCGTAAGGAAATTCCTGAAGGTACGGCGCCAGACGAAGCTCGTTCTCGAAGGCGACCAGGCTGACGGGATCCGCTTGCAGCGAATGGCAGGGAACCTTGATGACAAGTGGCTCGCCGGCATCGCTACGGACCAGGTAGAGACTGGCCATCGCGCCCTCCCCGATCTTGCGCTCGACCGTCATGCCGTCGACGACGCTATTGGGCTGGAGCTCGCCCGAGACCAGGCACAGGGAAGCGCTCGGCTGCGGGCGTCGGGCGGTCGTCTCGGGGCGCGTTGCGGACATGGTTCACGGTTCTGGCGCCACGCCGCCCTGGCGCGTGTCGGTTCCCGCGGAAGTCGACACGCAGCGCGCTCAGTCTTCGGTGATCGGGATCGGATTCTCGATGCCGGTTTTGGGAGCAAGGAAAAAGCACAGGCCGTGCCATTCTAGGTATCGCGCCTAACGCCGCGCTGCAGCGGGGAAAACCGGTTTCCGGTCGCAGGGGGGCTACCCGGGAAACCGCCACTCGCTGTCGCGGAATGTCAGGCCTCAATCGGGGATCGTGTGCGGCAACAAAAAAGGACCTCCGTGCGGAGGTCCTTGTGCATGCGCTTGCGCGCCGCCGGTCAGGCAGCCAGCGTGTCTTTCATGGTCGTGAGCGCCTTGGCCTCGATCTGGCGCACGCGCTCGGCCGAGATACCGTACTCCCGGGCCAGCTCGTGCAGCGTCGGCTTGTGCTCTTCGAGCCACCGGCGCCGGATGATGTCCCGGCTCCGCGTGTCCAGCGACGCAAGGGCCGCCTTCAGCTGTTCCTCCCGTGCGGATTCGTCATCCACCCTGGCGACCAACACCTCGGGGTTGTAGCGCATGTCCTGCAGATAACCGGCGGGTGCCGGCGTAAACGCATCGTCGTCCTGATCGGGGTCGCCATCGAACGGGACGTCGGCACCGGCCATGCGCGACTCCATCTCCTGTACGGTGGCCGGTGCGACCGCGAGGTCCTCCGCCAGCGAATCGACCTCCCCGCGGTTCATCCACCCCAGGCGGGCGCGCGACTTGCGCAGGTTGAAGAACAGTTTGCGCTGCGCCTTGGTGGTGGCGATCTTCACGATCCGCCAGTTGCGCAGGATGTAGTCGTAGATCTCCGCCCGGATCCAGTGAACCGCGAAGGACATCAGCCGCACTTTTCGCACCGGATCGAAATGCTTCACCGCCTTCATCAGCCCGATATTGCCTTCCTGGATCAGATCGGCCTGCGGCAGTCCGTAACCGCCGAAACCTTTGGCGATCCGCACGACGTAGCGCAGGTTGGCGAGGACGAGCTCGCGCGCCGCATCCAGGTCGTTGTCCCGGCGGTAGCGCCGGGCGAGCTTGATCTCCTGCTCGGCGCTCAGCACCGGCAGCGCATTGACCGCGCGTACGTACGCAGCCAGCCCGCGTTCGGGGCTGAGATGGATCGCGACAGGCAGCGTTTGAGTCATTCGGAAACCTCCCATTCAAGCCCGGTCCTTCCCGGCACCGGATATTAGCACTCGACCAATGAGAGTGCCAAAAAAGGCAGGAGTTCCCCAGAAAACGGCATTGCCAATCAAGTAATTACCTTGGTTCTATGGCCCGCAGATGGCGACCGACGGCGAACCGGGATCCCAGCCAACCGAGCACGCATCCGACCGCCAGCAAGGTTGCGGAGGCGGCGAGATCGAGCCCGGCCAGCGCGAACTCGCTCCCGTAGAGCGTGGATAGCTCCCGAATGGGTTCTCTGAGGGACAGGAGACCGAGGTTGAGGATGGCCCACGCGGTCAGGGCGCCGAGCAGGCCCTGGAGGGCCCCGGCATAGAGGAACGGTCGCCGGATGAATCCGTTGGTGCCGCCCACGAGCTTGATCACCTCGATCTCCTCCTGCCGGTTCAGGATGGCGAGGCGAATCGTGTTGCCGACGGTCAGCAGCACCGCGAGACCGAGGAGCCCGGCGAGCATGCCGGTGGCACGCTGCGCGATGGCAAGCATGGCGTGCAGCCGGCGCACCCATTCGAGATCCAGCTGGGCCGATTCGACCGGCTCGAGCCGGCCGAGCTCGGCGAGGAGCCCTTCGATCTCGGCCGGCCGTGCGCCGGCGAAGGGATGCACGACGACGACCGCGGGCAGCGGGTTGCCGCCCAGCGCGGAGAGGGTTTCCCCGAATCCGGAGAGCCGCTTGAATTCCGCGAGAGCCTGCGCGCGCGAGACGTACTCGACCCGCGCCACTCCGCGCAGCTTCCTGACGCGCTCGACGAGGCGTTCGGCGACGGCGTCGCTCACCTCGTGCTTCAGGAACAGCGAGACTTGCCCACCGGGATCGACGCCGCGAGTCACGCGTTCGAGGTTGTGGATGACGAGGTAGAGGCCGGTGGGAAGAGCGAGTGTGATGCCGATGACGGCGACGGTCATGGCGGATGCGACCGGCGAGCGCGCGAGCGCGCCGAGGGTGGCAACCGCCACCTGCGCGTGACGCAGCAGATACGTTCGCGCCCGTCCGATCACGCGTCCCTCTTCGCCCGCAGCAGGGGGTCGCCTGCCGCGAGCTGAAGCGCCGCCAGCGGCGGGGCCGGTCCCGTGTCCTCCACCAGCTCACCGCGCCTCAGCATGAGCACCCGGCGTCCGGCGCGCCCGATGAGCCGCAGGTCGTGAGTCGCGATCAGCACCGTAACGCCGTGGCGGTTGAAGTCCAGGAAGAGGTCGAGCAGCTCGTCCGAAAGCATGGCGTCGAGGTTGCCGGTCGGTTCGTCGGCGAGCAAAAGCGCCGGTTTGTGCACGATCGCGCGCGCTATGCCCACCCGCTGCTGTTCGCCGCCCGAGAGCACCACCGGATACAGCCGCTCCTTGTCGAGCAGGCCGACCTTGTCGAGCGCCGCGCGCACCCGCTTGCCGATCTCGCGCTCTTCGACACCCGAGACGACGAGCGGGAGGGCGACGTTGTCGTATACCGTGCGGTCGGACAGGAGCTTGTAGTTCTGAAATACGATGCCGAGGTGACGGCGGTAGTAAGGGATGCGCCAGGTGGTGACTCTGGACAGATTCTTGCCGTTCACGAGCGCCTGTCCGCGGGTCGGTCGCTCGATGAGGCTGAGGAGCTTGAGAAGCGTCGTCTTGCCGGCGCCCGAGTGCCCGGTGATGAACACCATCTCGCCCCGCTCGACGCGAAAACTCACGTCGCGGAGCGCGTCGTATTCGCCCGGGTAGCGCTTGGATACGTGGGAAAATTCGATCACGCGGGTTCGGGCAGCAGGGCGTCGACGTAGTCCTCGGCGCTGAACGGCTGCAGATCGTCGACGTCTTCGCCGACGCCGATGAATCGGATGGGAAGCGCCGACTGCCGCGCGATCGCGATCAGGATTCCGCCCTTGGCCGTGCCGTCGAGCTTGGTCAGCGCGATCCCCGTCACGCCCACCGCATCTCCGAAGTGCTTGAGTTGCGAAAGCGCGTTCTGCCCCGTGCCGGCATCGAGCACCATGAGCACCTCGTGCGGCGCCGAGGGATCGCTCTTGGCGATGACGCGCTTGATCTTGCGCAGCTCGTCCATGAGCCCGCCGTGCGTGTGCTGCCGCCCGGCGGTATCGACGATGAGCACGTCGACGCCGCGGGCGCGGGCCGCGTGCATGGCGTCGTGCGCAACCGCGGCCGCGTCCGCCCCGGTGTGTTGGGCGATCACCGGCGCGTCGATGCGCTCTCCCCAGACCTTGAGTTGTTCGATCGCCGCGGCCCGAAACGTGTCGCCTGCGGCCAGCATCACGCTATTGCCGGATTCCTTCAGGCGCCGACCCACCTTGCCGATGGTCGTGGTCTTGCCCACGCCGTTCACGCCGACCACCATGACGACGTAGGGACGCGTGCCCGCCGGCACGACGAGCGGGCGGGCGACGGGCCGAACGATGTCCAGCATGTCCTGTCTTAGCTGGCGGTATGCGGCGCGCGCCTCGGTCAGCTCCCGGCGCCTCAGGCGTCCCGTAAGATCCCGGATAAGGAGCTCCGTCGTCTCGGCGCCCACGTCTGCGGCGAGGAGGGCCGTTTCGATCTCGTCGAGCAGATCCTGGTCGAGCGTTCGCTTCCCGAGCAGGAGATCGCCGAGACCGTCGCCGAGCGCGCGCTGCGTCTTGACGAGGCGGCTCTTCAGGCGCGAGAAGAAGCCGGTGCGCTTCGTCTCGCCGGTCGTGGCGCCTTGGTTCGTGGTCATCCGGATTTGTTACCCGCGTCAAACCGATCGGTTATCCTATGGCCGTCATTATAAAAGGTACCCCCATGTTTCCGACACCCAGCGCGCGCAACCTCGCGGTCGCGTCGATCCTCTTCGCCGTGCTTCTCGTCGCCGGTTGCGCCCGTGACATCCACGACACCACGCTGGACAACGGGATGCGGGTGATCGTGAAGGAAGATCACCGCTCGCCGGTGGTGGTGACGATGGTCTGGTACAGGGTGGGCAGCATGGACGAGCCCAAGGGGCTCACCGGCATTTCGCACGTGCTCGAACACATGATGTTCAAGGGCACCGAGAAGCTGAAGCCGAACGAGTTCTCGCGCATCATCGCCGAGCACGGCGGTCGCGAGAACGCCTTCACGAGCTACGACTACACGGCGTACTTCCAGCAGCTCGAAAAGTCGCGTCTCCCGATCTCCTTCGAGCTCGAGGCGGACCGCATGAGAAACCTCAAGCTCGATCCGGAGGAAGTACGCAAGGAGGTCCAGGTCGTGATGGAGGAGCGCCGTTTGCGTACGGAGGATCAGCCCGAGGCGCTGACCTACGAGCAATTCATGAACCAGGCGTACCAGGTGCATCCGTACCGCCACCCGGTCATCGGCTGGATGGAAGATCTCGGACGCATCACGCCCGAGGACCTGCGCGCGTGGTACGAGCGCTGGTACACGCCGAACAATGCGACGCTCGTCGTCGTGGGAGACGTGAAGCCGAAGGAGGTCGTCGCGCTCGCGAAGCGGCACTTCGGTCCCATTCCGAAACGCGCCGTCGACCGTCCGCCGGTCCCGCGCGAGCCGCCGCAGATCGAGCCCCGGCGCACGACCGTAAAGGCCCCTGCGCAGGTCCCGTACCTGCTGCTGGGGTTCCACGTACCGGTGCACCAGCCGGACGGTCAACGGCCCAAGGGCCAGGCGCCCTGGGAGCCGTACGCACTGTCCGTTCTCACCGGCGTGCTCGACGGCGGCGACAGTGCACGCTTCGAGCGCGAGCTGATCCGCGAGGAGCGGATCGCCGCCGGCATCAGCACGCAGTACAGCTCGATCTCGCGCTCGCCCACGATGCTCCTCTTCGGGGGCACGCCCGCGGCCGATCGCACTCCCGAAGAGCTCGAGGCGGCACTGCGCGCCCAGATTCATCGCCTGCGGAAGGAGCCTGTCTCCGAGGCCGAACTGAAGCGCGTGAAAGCGCAGGTCGTGGCCGGTGACGTCTACGCGCGCGACTCGGTGTTCTATCAGGCGATGGAGCTCGGCCGACTCGCCATGGCCGACCTCGATCTCGACCTCATCGAGGAGCGTGTGGAGCGCTTCAACGCGGTCACCCCGGAGCAGGTCATGGAAGTCGCGCGCAAGTATCTGACCGAGGAAAATTCGACTACCGCAGTGCTCGAGCCGATGCGGTCGACCGCCGGACGGGACGCCCCGCGCCCCGCCGCGCGGCAGGGGGTCGGCCATGCGCGCTAGCCGTTACATCGTCGCGTTCGCGCTGGTCGCGGCGAGCGCGACCGCGGTCGGCACGCCGAAGATCGAGCACTGGACGCTCGAAAACGGCGCCCGTGTCTATTTCGTGCGGACCGCCGAGTTGCCCCTCGTTCAGCTTCGGTTTGTGTTCGACGCGGCGAGCAGTCGCGATCCGGAGGGCAAGGGCGGCGTCGGCGTCTTCACGAACGGAATGCTCAGCCAGGGCGCGGGCGGCCTGAATGCCGACGAGATCGCGCTCGGGTTCGAGCGCCTGGGCGCTGAATTCGGCACCAGCGCCGAGCGTGACATGGCGGTCGTGGAATTGCGCTCGCTTTCCGATGAAAAGTTGCTCGATCCCGCGCTCGACCTGCTCGCCAAGGTCGTTGCCAAGCCCGCTTTCCCGGAGGACGCGCTGGAGCGCGAGCGCGCCCGCGCACTGGTCGGCCTTCAGCGCGACGAGCAACAGCCCGATGCCATCGTCGAGAAGGCGTTCTGGCGGGCATTGTACGGGGATCATCCGTACGCGCGTCACCCGTACGGCACGCCCGATACCGTGCGGGCCATCCGTCGCGACGATCTCGTGGCGCATCACGCGCGCTACTACACGGGTGCCAACGCGTGGCTCGCGATCGTCGGCGACGTCAGCACCGCCCAGGCGAAAGACATTGCCCGCCGCGTCCTCGGCGATCTGCCGCGCGGTGAGCCGGCGCCGCCCCTGCCGCCGGTCCCCGCCCGCTCCAAGCCGAACCGCCGGGCGATCGACTTCCCGGCGCAACAGTCGCACATTCGGCTGGGCCAACCCGGGATTGCGCGTGACCACCCCGACTACTTCCCGCTCATCGTCGGCAACTACACGCTGGGCGGCGGTGGGCTGGTGTCGCGCCTCGCCGACGAGATCCGCGAGAAGCGCGGCTACGCCTACAGCGTCTACAGCTACTTCCTCGCGATGCGCGAGCCCGGGCCGTTCGTGCTCGGCCTTCAGACCAAGAACGCCCAGCGAGACGAGGCGCTTCGGGTCGTGCGGAAAGTGCTCGAGCTATTCGTGGCGGAGGGGCCGAGCGCGCAGGAGCTGGAGGCGGCCAAGAAGCACCTGACCGGCAGCTTTCCGCTGCGTCTCGACAGCAACAAGAAAATCGCCGACAACCTGGCGGTCATCGGCTTCTACGGGCTCCCGCTCGATTACCTGGAGGCCTTCATCCCGCGGGTCGAGGCCGTCACCGCCGAGCAGGTTCGCGACGCCTTCGAGCGGAACGTGAACCCGCAGGCGCTTGTGACGGTCGTCGTCGGTGGGCCGCGCTAGGCGGCGGCCCGGCGGCGCGGCCGGGCGCGATCGGACGCGCGCGTATCCCGGCCAGATTCGCATCATCGGCGGCCGTTTTCGCCGCCGACGGCTGCCGGTGCCCGTAGCAGAGGGCCTGCGGCCGACCCCCGATCGCGTCCGCGAGACGTTGTTCAATTGGCTGGCCCCGCGCATAGAAGGCGCCCACTGCCTGGACCTCTTTGCGGGCACCGGCGCGCTGTGCCTCGAGGCGCTCTCGCGCGGGGCGGCGCGCGTCGTCATGGTCGAGCGCTCGCCGGCGGTGGCGGAGCACCTGCGCGACAATGTCGCGCGGCTTGCGGCCGAGGGCGCCGAGGTGCGGTGCATGGATGCGCTGGAATACCTCGCCGGGCGACCGGAACCGTTCGACATCGTGTTCATCGATCCACCCTTCACGATTGCGTCCGCCATGATCGCCGACTGTGCCAATCGCTTGTCCCGGAGTCGCTGGCTCAAGGACCAGGCGCTGATCTACGTCGAGGCGCCGCGCACCTTGAAGGATCTGCCGCTCCCCGGTGGGTGGTTGCTGCGCAGGAGCGGCACGGCGGGGCAGGTGGGCTATCACCTCGCGACGGCGACCGCAAGCTACGTCGACGGGTAGTGGGTATACTTCGGCCATGAAGGTCAGCGCGCTCTACCCGGGCACCTTCGATCCGATCACGAACGGCCATACGGACCTCGTGCGTCGTGCGCTACGGCTGTTCGACGAGGTCGTGCTCGCCGTGGCGGCCAATCCGAAGAAGCAGCCGCTCTTCGCGCTCGACGAGCGTGTCGAGCTAGCGCGCGTGGCGCTTTCCGGGGTCGAGCGCGTGCGCGTCATCGGGTTCGGCAACCTGCTCATCGATCTCGTGCGCGCGCAGGGCGCGCAGGTGATCCTGCGTGGCCTGCGCGCCGTATCCGACTTCGAATTCGAGTTCCAGCTGGCGGGCATGAACCGCCGCCTCGCCCCCGAAATCGAAACGGTGTTCATGGCGCCCTCGGAGCAGGAAATGTTCATCTCGGCGTCGCTGGTGAAGGAGGTCGCAAGCCTCGGGGGCGACGTCTCCGCCTTCGTCCACCCCCGCATCGCGGCTGCTCTTAAGGGCAAATTCGGATAGAATGTAACTGCTTCTTTTCCCTTAAATTTTGTAGGTTTCGCGATGGCTCTCTACATCACCGACGAGTGCATCAACTGCGACGTGTGCGAGCCGGAATGCCCGAACGGCGCAATTTCGCAAGGCGAAGAGTACTACCGGATCGATCCGAACCTGTGTACGGAATGTGTCGGGCATTTCAACACGTCGCAATGTGTCGAGGTCTGTCCGGTCGACTGCATCCTCCCGGACCCCGATCATCGCGAGACCAAGGACCAGTTGCAGCGGAAGTACCTCGCCCTGAGCGGTCAAGCGACCGCGGTCTGACCGCGACGGGTTTCTGAAAGGCGGCCCAGGCCGCCTTTTTTGTTGCTTGCCCGTCTTCGCGCACGCTCGCTATGCTCGGCCGATGCGTGTGCCGTCCCGCCTTTTCCTCGTCGCGATCCTCGTCTTCACCCCTTTCGCCGATGCGGCCGAGCGGCGCCCGCGTGAGGCGGCGGTGGCGTCCGCGCACCCGGCAGCGACCGCGGCGGGACGGGAGATCATCGAGGCGGGCGGCAACGCGTTCGACGCGGCCGTCGCGGTGGCCGCCGCGCTCGCGGTGGTCGAGCCCTATTCGTCAGGCCTTGGTGGCGGCGGATTTTTCCTCCTGCATCGCGCGCGCGAGCGCAAGGACGTGGTGCTGGATGCGCGCGAGCGCGCGCCCGCGGCGGCGCGCCGGGACATGTACCTCGATGCGCAGGGCCGGCCCGTTCCCCGGGCCTCGCTGGATGGGCCGCTGGCGGCGGGTATTCCGGGTGTGCCGGCCGCGCTGGAGCACCTTGCCCGCCGTTACGGGTCGTTGCCGCTCGAGCGCACCCTCGCCCCCGCGATCGCGCTGGCCACCGACGGGTTCGCCGTCACGCCGCGCTACCGACGGATGGCGGAGCAGCGCCAGGACGCGCTGCGCTCGCATCCGGCTGCAGGCGACATTTTCGTTCCCGGGGGGTTCGTGCCCGAGCCCGGCGAGCGCATCGTGCAGGCGGATCTCGCGCGAACGCTGAAGGCCATGGCGCGCGACGGTGCACGCGGGTTCTATGGGGGAGAGGTCGGGCGACGCCTGGTCGCCGGTGTGCGGGCGGGCGGCGGGATCTGGAGGGCGAAGGACCTCGAGGATTACCGCGTCATCGAGCGTGAGCCGCTCGAGGCCCGCTACCGGGGGCAACGAGTCGTGACGGCGCCGCCGCCTTCGGCCGGGGGCGTCGCTCTGCTGCAGGTGCTCGGAGTGCTCGAGGGTTTCGAGCTGGAGGGCCTCGATGATGCAACCCGCGCCCACATCCTGGTCGAGGCGATGCGCCGGGCGTTCCGCGACCGCGCGCATCACCTGGGTGATCCCGATTTTCTCGAAGCGGGAGTGACCCAGGGCCTTCTCGCTCCTGCATACATCGGACGCATGCGAGCGGGGATCGACCGGCGCCGCGTCACTCCGAGCGAGCGGTTGGGCAGCATCCCCGTGCCCGGCGCCGGGACGCATACCACGCACCTTTCGGTGATCGATACGCAGGGCAACCGCGTGGCCGCGACGCTCAGCATCAACACGCCGTTCGGTTCCGCGTTTGTCCCGCCGGGAACGGGCGTCCTGCTGAACAACGAGATGGACGACTTCGCGACGGCCCCCGGTCTGCCCAACACCTACGGCCTGGTCGGCAGCGAAGCGAACGGCATCGCACCCGGAAAGCGCCCGCTATCGAGCATGACGCCGACATTCGTCGAGACGCGAGACACGGTTGCCGTGCTGGGCACGCCGGGAGGCAGCCGTATCGTATCGATGGTGCTGCTCGCGACGCTGGACGTGCTCCACGGCCGCGGCGGTCCCGCCGACTGGGTCGCCCGGCCCCGCTTTCATCACCAGTACCTGCCCGACGTGATCGAGCACGAACCGGGCGCATTCGAACCCGACACCCGAAGCGCGCTTGCGCGGTTCGGTCATCGGCTGCGTGCCGTCGAGGGAGGCTACGGCAACATGCAGATCGTCGCCTGGGACCGGCGCACGGGCCGGGCGATGGCGGCAGCCGATCCGCGCGGGGAGGGGGCCGTCTGGGCTGGAGCGGTCAGGTCCGGGGAATCAGGACGCCGCAGCCGCTGAGCGGCCGGCCGCGGCCGGGGCGAGATCGAGCAGGACGCCGAGCTCGCCCACGCGCTGCTCGAGCGCCCGCTCCTGCTCGTTGATGCCCTCGCGGATCTGTTCCAGCTCGGTGATCCGGTCCTCGAGCGTGTCTGTGGCCTTGTGGATCCGCTTGATCGACTCGAGCCGTCGGCGCAGCAGGATCTGGTGCTCCCGCACCTGCGACTCCATGGGCGACATGATGGTCTTGAGCCAGGCGTCGGCGTCGCGGTTCGCCATGCGGTAGATCGCGCGCACTTTGGCGACCGACGACTCGAAGAACTTGCGCGTCAGCACCTGCTGCTCCGTGAAAACGAGCGAAAGGCCTTTCACGAACTGCTCGTGCTTGCCCTCGAGGCGCTTGATCTCCCGCAGGTAACGCGTCACCGAGAAGGCGTTCGGCTTGACGTTCGCCAGCCCGTATTCCTCCTGGAACTTGCGGTACACGCCCGCCATCATGTCCTTGATCTCGCCCGCCTGCGTCGCGGCGGCCTCCATGATCTTGTGCGCCTGTACGAAGAAGTTGTCCATCGCTCCGCGGAGGCCCGCGGTGGTCATGCTGATCTCCATGTCGCGCTTGGTCTGGGCGATGAGCGTATCGAGGTTCTTCATGTTGAGGTGCGCGTACAGCACGTTGGTCTGCTGCGAGAAGATGCTGCGGGTGGCCTGAAACCGCTGCAGGCTCTTCTCGAACACCTCCTTGTCGGTCTTGACCTTGCTCATCATATGCTCGATCACGTCGAAATTCTTCCCGGTCAGACCCTTCAGCTCGCCCAGGTGCTCGTGCACGCCCTGCCGCCGCTGCGCGAGGAGCGCGCGCATGCTGCCGATGGCGAACTCCATGTCGTCGCGGATGTTGTCGCGCACGATCTCGCGTTTCGCGGGCAGGATCTCGTTCGCCAACGCCTGCTCGAGCGCGCGGATGCGACTCTTCGCGAGCACCTCCTCGTCCCCCTTGATCTTGCCGAGCAGCGCCTTCTGCGCCGAGACCGGGTACACGTTCGCCTCGGGAATGCCGAGGGTCTGCGCGGTCTCCCGGATCTGGCGCTCGATCTCGCGGTTGACCTCGTTCCAGTCGCGCAGCTCGTCCCAGAGACCATCGATCTTGTTCAACACCACGAGGCGACCCTTGTTGCCGCCGTCCTTGCGGATGCCGATGTGGTCGTGCCACACCTGGATGTCCGTCTTGGTCACGCCGGCGTCCGCGGCCAGGATGAAGAGTACGGCGTGCGCGCTGGGCAGGAGGTTGAGCGTGAGCTCGGGCTCGCTGCCGAGGGCGTTCAAACCCGGGGTGTCGAGAATCACCATGCCGCCGTCGAGCAGGGGATGCGGCAGGTTGATGATCGCGTGGCGCCACATCGGGATCTCGACCTTCCCGTCGTCGGCGATACGCATGCCCGGCTGGGTTTCGTCCTCGGCGATGTGCAGCGCAAGGGATTGCGCCGCCTCGCGATCGACGTGTTTCACCTCGGTAATGTGAGCGAGCGCCTTCGCCATGGCCTCGGGCGATCGGGTGTCGAGCGGCACCGCTTTCCACTCGTCAGGGAAGCCGCGGAACTCGGCGATCGTGGTGCCGCTCTTGCGCGTCTCGATGGGGAGCAGCCGGAGCTCGGGGGGTCGGTTGGGCTCGTGCAGCAGCTCGGTCGGGCACATGGTCGTGCGCCCGGCGCTCGAAGGCAGCATGCGGGCGCCGAAACCGGCGAAGAAGATCGCGTTGATGAGCTCCGACTTGCCGCGGGAGAACTCCGCCACGAAGGCGATGTAGAGCTTGTCGTCCCGAAGCGTGGACAACACCTCGTCGAGGCGCTGGTCCACCTGCGTGTCCGACAGCTCCTGCGACTGCAGCCAGGCGCGGAGATCGGCGACGCCGCCCGCCAGCTTCTGGCGCCAGCCGCTGTACTGCTCGAAGTGCTGCTCGAGACCCGCTGGATTCATTCGAGTGGCCTTCCTTGTAAATTCCTGTTTTTAAGCAGAAACCGTGCCATCGGCGGCACGGCGAGGCGGCGGCCCGGGGCGCGGGGATGTGCTGCGGTCCCTGGGCCTTGCCGACTCGGCCAATACCCCTCGAAGTCTAGTCTAGGCCTGACACTTCGGACAGTAGAACGCGGAGCGGCTGCCCAGGCGACGCAGACGGATCGCCGTCCCGCAGCGGAGACAAGGCTCGCCTTCCCTCCCGTAGACCGCGAGCGAAAGCTGAAAGTAGCCGGGGTTGCCGTCGCTCGCACGAAAATCGCGCAAGGTGGTGCCGCCGGCGCGGATCGCACGTTCGAGGGTCGCCCGAAGCGTGCGGGCGAGCGCATCGCAGTCGGCGCGTGTCAGGCGGCCGGCCGCGCGGGTGGGGCGGATACCGGCGGCATGCAGCGCCTCGTTGGCGTAGATGTTCCCGATGCCGGCGACCATGCGGGAATCGAGCAGGAAGTCACGAATCGCGCGGGCGCGATTCCGGGTCGCGCGGTGAAGGTACGCGCCGGAGAAGGCGGCATCGAACGGCTCGGGGCCGAGGTGCGCGAGCAGTTTGTGGGATAGGGGCGCGGCACGCGTCCAGAGCACCGCTCCGAACCGTCGCGGGTCGCGAAGCCTCAGGCACCGGCCGTCGTCCAGAACGATGTCGACGTGATCGAACTTGCCGGGCGGGTCCGTGGCCGGCACGACGCGCAGGCTCCCCGACATGCCGAGATGCAGGATGACGGTTCCCGCCCCGGTGACGATGAGCAGGTACTTGGCGCGCCGCGAAACCGCCCGAATGGTTTCCCCGGCCAGTTCCCGGCCGAGGACGGCCGGTACGCGCCACCGCAGCCGGGGGTTGCGCACCAGCAGGCGTACCACGCGGCGGCCGAGGACGAACGGCTCGATCCCCCGGCGGGTGGTCTCTACCTCGGGCAGCTCGGGCATGAACGAAGGGTAAGCATCGCAGGAGGGTCGAGGGGCGTCACAAGGAGCGCGCGTGCTATCCGCGCTCGTCCGCGGTCGCCGTCAGCTCGAGCAGACGTTTTGCCGTCTCTTCCGGGAAGTGATACTCGAGCCCCTCGTCCTCGCGTCGCAGGACGAGCTCCGGGGCGCGGGTCACCACGCCGAGCGTGAGCGTCTCGGCCTTCGCAGCGTCTTCCCGGAACGTGATCTCGATGCGTTCGCGCGCGGGCCTGGCCGTAGCCCTTTCGACCGAGAGCGCGCGCGCGTGGCGCCACTCCTCCACGAACGCATTGATCCGGTCGGACGAAAGCGCCTTTTCGTCAGGCGAGCGCCGCCAGCCGCCGTCCTTTATCGCGAGCGAGAAGCCCGGGAGTTTGAAAGCGGCAGGCTGGCGGCCTTCCTCGATGATGCGCGCGTCGATGTAGGCCGAGTACGGGGAGGCGGCCTGCGCGTAGTACCTGCCGGGGACCAGATGGATCGCGTTGCCATGACGCACGTAGTACTGATCCTTGAGCGGGTGCATCGTGCCGAACGCGATCTCCTCCTGGTCCAGCCGCACCACCAGATCGGGCCGATCGAGGCCGTAGCGTCCGGGCTCGGCGGCCGGCAGCGTCAGCTCCACCGGCGCCGACGCGAGTTGCAGCAGGCTCTCGACCGCGAAGCCGTTGGCCCGCGCCTTCACGGGCGAGCGCATGCGCCAGCGGTCTTCGCCGCGTTCGAGCACGATCGGCTCTCGATCCTTGCGCTCGATGGCTACGCGCGCGATCGTCGGCGCCGCCATCGCGGTGAGCGGCGGACGCGGGTCCGATCGATCGGGCGGGCGCAGCCAGGCGAACAACGCCAGCCCGGCGACGAGCGCGAGGAGAGCGGCGTTGAGGAGCCAGCGGGCCTTCACGATCAGCGCCGGCGCCGGCGCCACCACATTGCCAGCCCGCCGCCGAGCAGGGCAATCGGCAACACGAACAGGAAGCCGCCGCCCATGACGATCCGCGCAGTGCGCGAGAGACTGAGCGTGCGGTCCCGCGCGGTGCGGACCGGGATGTTGACGTAGGCGTCGTCGCGCGACAGCCAGTTCGCGACACTCATGCCGAGCTCGAGGTTGCCTCCGTTCGCAATGATGCTGTTCGACAGGAAATCGCCGTCGCCCACGATGACGACCCGCTGCTCGCGGCCCTCGACCTCGCGCGTAAGCGCGACAGCCAGGTTAAGGGGGCCCGGGATGTCGCGGCCCTTGTCGAATCGCACTTCGCCCTTGAGCGCGCCGGTCTCCGACCAGGCAGTCTCGCGCGTGTCGAACAGCACGTGGCTTTGCCATTCCCCGGGCGGCCTCACGGCGATGCCGCTCGATTGGACGAAGAAGGTACTCAGCGGAAAGTTCTTCACGACCGGATGGCCGGTGTAGCGCGAAACGACGATCGCCCCGGCGTCCCCGGTCACCGCGGCCGAGAGCGGATCGACGAGCACCCCGGGCTGGAGCTCCACCCCGAGGGCCTCGGCGACGCGCTCGAGCCCGTGCAGCGGACCGGGGTCGGCGAGCCACAGCAGATTCCCGCCGCGCTTCACGTATTCCTCGATCTGCTTGACCTCGCCGGGGAGCAGCTGCGTCTGCGGGTCGGCGACGACGAGCACGGTGGTGTTCTCCGGGATTTGGGGGTTCTCGCCGAGCGTCAGCGTGCGGGTCTTCAGGCCCCGTTTCTTGAGCTCCGCGGCCCAGCTGGAGACATCGAAGTTGGCCTCCCGGTCGGGGCTGCGTTCCCCGTGTCCGGCGAGGAACACGATCCAGCGCTCGCCGCTGCGCCCGAGGCGTGTGAGCGCGTTGGTGAGCGTCTCCTCGTTGAGGGAGCCGAGCGGGATGCGCTCGGTCGCATCCTTGTAGCCGAGGAACAGCTCGCCGCCCGGCAGCACCCCCGCCTCGCGCACGCGGTCGGGTTCGACGTCGGAGTCGACGAACTCGAGGGTGAAGTCGGACTTGTGCGCCTGGTACTGTCGGATCGCCTCTCTGACAAAGCGGCGCGCCTCGCCTGTCCGGTCCACGTACGCGGTTGCTCTTATTTCCCCCGGCAGACCGTCGAGTGCGGCGCGACTCGCCTCGGAAAGGGAGTGCATGCCGTTCTGCGTGAGATCGAAACGCCAGTGGTATTCCTGGCTGATCCACTGGAGCAGGCCGACCGCCACCAGGAACAGCACGACAAAGCTCGCGTTGACGAGCCAGAATTGCCAGCGTGCGCGCCCGATGCGACGCATTCAGCCGCCCAGGCGCGCGGCGTCGAGCCGCTTGATGGAAAGCACGAGAAAGGTCGTGATCAAAAGCAGATGGTACGCCGCGTCGGCGCTGTCAAAAACGCCGAACAAGAACGGCTGGTAATGATTGAAAATCGACAGGTACGCGAAGAGATTGGCCTCCGGGTCACCCTGGCCGGTCGCGTCGAGGACCCAGAACAGGAGCAGCATTCCGAAACCCGCGATGGCGGCGACGATCGGATGCCTTGTGATGGTCGACGTGAAGACCCCGACGGCGGCAAAGCTGGCGACGACCAGGACGAGCCCCAGTAGACCCGAGGCCAGGAGCCCGAGATCGAGAGCGGTGCCATACAGGAGCGAAAGTGGCATCAGGGCGATCATCGTGACCAGGATCAGCAGGAACAGCAGTACCCCGAGGTACTTGCCCAGGACGATTTCCGTCATGGAGACCGGTGCGCTGAAGAGCAGCGGGAGTGTCTGGTTGCGCCGCTCTTCAGCCACGACCCGCATCGTCAACAGCGGAACAATGAGCAGAAGCAGGAAGGCGGCAACGTACAGGAGCTCCGGGACGATCTGCTGAGTAATACCCGGCGCATTCTCCATGGCCAGATATTTCGCCCGGTTGATCTGCTCCAGCTGCAATAACGCAAGGAAAAACCAGGCGAGGATCGCCTGCACGACCGCGAGGATCGCCCAGGCGAGCGGCGAGACGAAAAGATTCTTCAGCTCCCGCACGGCGATGGTGAAGATCATGCAACGGCCTCCGCGGGGCGCTCCTCGGTGACGAGCTCCACGAAGACCTGCTCGAGCGAGGCTCGCTCGGGCGAGATCTCGTGCAGACCCCATCCGCGCTCGGCCGCGAGGCTCACGATGACGTCGGTGGGGTCGCGGTCCGGCTCGTGCAGCACGCGCAGGCGGCCGTCGGGGAGCGGCGAGACGCCGCGCACGCCGGGGAGCGCCGCGATCTCGGCGGTCTCGGGCGTGCGGCGGAAGGCGACCAGGAGCGCCGCGGACTTGAGGTGCCGTGCAAGCCCGTCGATGGAGTCGGCCAGCACCAGGCTTCCCTTGTGGATGATCTGCACCCGGTCGCACACCGCCTGCACCTCGGGAAGGATGTGGGTCGAGAGGATCACGCCGTGATCGCGCCCCAATTCCTTCACGAGGGAGCGAATCTCGCGAATCTGGATCGGGTCGAGCCCGATGGTGGGCTCGTCGAGGATCACGAGCGGCGGAAGGTGGATGATCGCCTGCGCGATGCCGACGCGCTGCTGGTAGCCCTTCGACAGGTTCCCGATGAGCCGCCGGCCCACGTCCGCGAGGCCGCACTTCGCCTTGGCCTGTTCGCGCGCGTCTCGCCGCCGGATGCGGGGCAGGCGGTTCAGGGCCGCGCAATAATCGAGGTACTCGTCGACGGTGAGGTCGCGGTACAAAGGCGGCTGCTCGGGGAGATAGCCGAGCGCCGCTTTGGCCGGCTTCGGCTCGGCGAGCAAGTCGTGGCCGGCGATTCGCACCCGTCCGCCCGAGGGGGCCAGGTTGCCGGAGAGGATCTGCATCGTGGTGGTCTTGCCGGCACCGTTCGGCCCCAGGAAGCCGAGGATCTCCCCCTGCCGGATGGAGAAGCTCACCTCGCGGACCGCCAGCAGGTCGCCGTAATACCGCGACACGTTCTCGACCTCGGCCAGGACTGGTGCCGTCATCGCCGGATTTCCATGGTAGAACGGGGGGTTAGCTTGGGGCCGCATTAAAGGCGGCGTGCCCGACATTGTCAATGGCAGCAACCGCTCGTCCCCGCTGGCACGGAATGTGCCTCCACAAGCGGCAGGAGAGAGACCATGCTGCGCCGAACCCTCACTGCCTGCTTCGCCGTCGCGTCCTTCGGGTGGACGGTCTCCGGGGAGACGTCGGACCCGACCCTCGCCGCGCGCGATCTGCCGGCCGACATCGCGAGCGAATGTCGGCCGGCCGGCTGTGCGCGCGAAGGCGGCTACGTCACGCGCTGGATCGGCCGCGCACGGGCAGCGGACCTCTTTCTGGTCCTGAGAGAGACCTGCGAGTCCGAGGGATGCCCCGCCTGGCTCGTGCGGCGTGACCCGGCAGGGACGACCACCACGCTGCTCACCCTCTCCGGCGAGTTCCGCTTCGATACGGCCGCGGGCCCGTATCCGGCCGTGCACACGCGCACCGAGCTCACGGCGGCCTACGCGAGCTACAACCGCTACGAGTGGGACGGCACGCGCTACGTGCGCATGCACACCCGTCTGGTCCATCGCGTCGACGGCGTCGAGTGCGGGAACGAGACGGAATGCGATGCCGCGGCGCGCGAGGCGCTCGCCGGCGGCGCGCCCGATCGGGCCGTGCGCATCTGGCAGGAGGTGCACGGCGTCGCCTGGATCTGAACAGCAGCCCTACGGAACGTCCGCCCACATCGCGCGCGAGTTTCTCAGCGCGCCCGCCTAAGCGAGAATATCCGGCTTTCGCCCCGGACTCGGCAGAATGAGCATCAAGACTTACCGCGTACGCATCGAGCCGAGCGGCCATACCTTCGACGTCGCCGGCAACGAAACGGTGCTGGAAGCCGCGCTGCGCGCCGGTTTTACGCTGCCGTACAGCTGCCGCAACGGTTCGTGCGGCACCTGCAAAGGCAAGATCCTCGAGGGCGAGGTGGACTACGGCGTCTATGAGGCGAAGGCGCTCACCCAGGAGGAGCGCGCCGCGGGAAAGGCGCTCTTCTGCCAGGCCGTGCCGCGCTCCGATCTGGTCATCGAGGCGAAGGAGATCGGTCTCGTCAAGAACATTCCAATCAAGCTGCTTCCGGCACGGGTGGTCGCCATGGTGCGGCGCGCGCACGACGTCATGGTGCTCTCGCTCAAGCTCCCGCAGACCGAGCGCTTCAAGTTCCTCGCGGGTCAGTACATCGACATCCTGCTGAAGAACGGCGCACGCCGCAGCTTCTCCCTCGCCAATCCGCCACAGCAGGACAACACGCTCGAGCTGCACGTGCGGCACGTGCCGGGCGGGATGTTCAGCGGCCACGTGTTCGCCCAGATGAAGGAAAAGGACCTCCTCCGCTTCCGGGGCCCGCTCGGCATCTTCTTCCTGCGCGAATCCGAGCGGCCGGCGATCCTGGTTGCGGGCGGCACCGGGTTCGCGCCGGTCAAATCGATCGTGGAAGACGCGATCGCCCGGGGCGATACCCGACCGCTTCATGTCTATTGGGGCGCGCGCGCCCGGCGGGATCTGTACCTGGACGACCTCCCCCGGCGATGGGTGCGGGACCACCCCCACATCCGTTACATCCCCGTGCTTTCGGAGCCGTCGGCGGATGACGTCTGGAGCGGGCGCACGGGATGGGTGCACGAGGCGGTGCTCGCCGACCACCCGGACCTG
Organism: Sulfurifustis variabilis; assembly: GCF_002355415.1. GTDB lineage: Bacteria > Pseudomonadota > Gammaproteobacteria > Acidiferrobacterales > Sulfurifustaceae > Sulfurifustis > Sulfurifustis variabilis. The sequence goes on from NZ_AP014936.1 coordinate 494,202, forward strand.
AGCGGATGCGAGGTCTACGCCAGCGGGCCGCCGCCGATGGTCGAAGCGATCCGGGCCAGCTTCCTGGCGCGCGGGCTGCCGGAAGATCGTTTGTACTATGATTCCTTCGAGTTCGCCCACGCCGTCTGAAAGGAAGGAAACATGCGACTGACATTGCTCGCGTTTGCGGGTGCCGCGCTCCTGCTTGTCGGGTGCCGCGAATCGCCGCCGCCGGAGAAAACCGTATTCGAGCCCTACAAGCAGGCCGTGCGGAAGGCGAAGACCGTGGAAGGGACGCTCGCCCAGGCGGCCGAGCATCGGGCCGATCAGGCCGAGCAGGCGGAGACCAAATCGTCCTACTAGAGCGCCCTCAGCGCACGGCCCGCTGACGCGGAACGAAGCCCGCGCCGGACGGGACGACCGGGAGGCGCAGCTCCTCGCCGTAAAGCTCCAGGCCGCGCCGGTAGCAGGCGAGCGCGCGGTCTTTCTCGCCCAACCGCTCCAGAAGGGCACCGAGCTCGCGGTACGCTTCTACCGGGCCGCGCAGCGACAGGCAGCGCTCGAGGTAACCGCGCGCCTTCTGGTCCAGGCGGTTGTAGATGGCGAGTCGCCCAAGGGTGAGCATCAGCTTCGGATCGTCGGGGTGCGGCCCGAGCCAGGACTCGGCCGTCTCGAGCTGCTCGGCCGGCGTATCGGTTCGGACGTGGCCGTAGAGCTCGACCAGCGCTTCGTCCCATTCCTGCTCGATGGCCGGCCGCAGCAGCGCCTCGGCGCACCCCATTTCGTTCTGGCTGATCAGCTGGCGCGCATAAATCGCGATCAGGGCAGGGTGCCGGCGCAGTTGTTTGGGCACCGCGTTCCAGGCCTTCTTCAGGACCTCGAGCGAACCCGAAGGCAGGGTGAGCACGAGCAGTTCGCGGTGTGCGCGCAGCTCGAGCGCATCGATCTCCTTCGGGGTCATCACGCCCTGCTTCCGCAGTTCCGGCGCGAGATCGGCGAGATTGGTCCAGTCGCGCAACTCGAGATAGAGCTGCGCCAGCAGCTTTAGAACCTGTTTGTGACGGGGCGCCACGTTCCGGAGCTCGGTCAGCGTCGCGAGCGCCTGCTCGGACTGGTGCGCGATGTACTGGAGATTGGCCTGCGTCATCCCGATCGCCAGGTGGTGCTGCGGCGCCGCGCGGTGGGCGCCGGCGAGATACTCGTCGCGCTTCTCGATGTTTCCGTGGCCCTGGTTCGCGCAGGCGGCGCCGAGGTAAGAGAGCAGCGGAACTTCCGCGTGGCGCATGCTCGCCAGGAACTGCGCCTCGGACTCCGCCCAGTTACCCTCGGCCAGCCGCACGAGTCCCTGCGTGAGGGACTGACGCGCCTGCCTGGCGCTGCGGCGGTCGCGCCAGCGGCTCACGTCGCGCGGAATACGGAGAAGCCGCACCAGCAGATAAAGCGCGAGGAACAGCAGGACGGCGCCGGCCACGAAGAGCAGCAGGAACACCGTGAGCGACATCTCGATGCTCCACGGCGGGCGCGCAATGAGCACGTATCCGGGATGCTCCGTTGCATAGAGCGTCGCGAGGACCGCGACGAGGAGTGCGCCGATGACGACGACGACGATTCTCATGGCTCGCGCCGGCGCGACACCTTGCGCAGCATCTCGAGTGAGGCGGAGATATCCGGCATCTCGGTCATGACGGCTGTCGCGCGCAGCTTCTCGAGGTCGCTCTTGACCACCGCCACCGTCTGCGATTCCGGGTCGAAGTACTCCTGCACCCAGCCTTCCGCCGTCTCCAGGTTCTGCCGGTAGGTGGCGACATGGCTTTGCAGCAGCGCGTGCTGGGCGCCGAGGAGCATGAGCCGCAGGTTCTCGCGCACGAAGTACTGTTGCTCGGGCGGTAGAAGCGGCTTTTGCGCCGCCTCGTGATGACGGATGCGCACCAGGCTCAGGAGGTCGCGCCACATCTCCCGCGCGGGGGAGTCGCTCGCGGCGCCGGAATCGACCTGCGGCGCCTGGGCGACCGCCACCTGGAGCTCCCGGGCGAGCGGCAAGCGGTCGACGGTGTCCGCCAGCGTGCCGAGCTTGAGAGAGATGCCTGCGACGTCGGTGCGTTCGACCGACTCGAGGAGCGTGATCTCGCGCGCGAGCTCGCGGCGCACCGGCAGGAGCGCTGGGCTCGCGAGGAGCTCGATTTGCCGATCGGCCGCCCGCAACGCCGCAAGCGCCGAGCTTACGTCGCGTGCGAGCTGCAACCGGCGGTTCGCGATCAGCAGGAGCTGTTCCGCCTCGCTCACGATCCATTCCGCCCGATTGCGTCCGAGGTCCGCCTGGATCTTCTCGATCGCGGTTTTCATCGTGTCCTGGGTCTCGACCGCGAGGGCGAGCTGATCGCCGGCCTCCGCGAGCTTTTTCCTGAGGTCCTGGCTCTCGCTGTCCAGCCGGGCGAGCGTGCCGGTGACGTCCGCCTGCAGCAGATCCTGGCGCTGGTACACGAGCGTGTACCAGAGGTACCCCGTACCCAGCACGGCGATGGTCGCGAGGATGAGAGCGAGCCCGCTCGAGACGCGGCCGGTACGCGGCCGGTCGTCCGTCCGCTTGCCGGGACTCACGTCGGCGCGGCTGCGGTTGGAGGCCGGCGGGCTTTCCTTGTCGGATGAAGAGGGGGTCTGCTCAGCGTTCATGCGTCACCGGCCGCGAATGGGCGGATTATAGGGAAATTCATCCCGCCCGCCATGCCTGAATCGCTTCCAGTATAGCTTCGTCGCTCGCCTCCCGGGCGACGATCGGGGCGTGCTTGAAGCCCAGCTCGCGGCACGCCTCTGCGTGCGATTCCGCGAGGACGACGAGGGGCGTGCGCACGAGCCAGCTGCGCCCCGCCTTGCCCACCATGTCGTAGAGGTTGCGCAGGGCGTCGACGCTGGTCACGGTGACGATATCGATCTCGCCGCGCGCCCATCGGCGCAGCAGCGGCGTCGGATCCACGGCCGGGCGCACGCGTCGGTAACATTCGGCGTACTCCACGTCGGCGCCGCGCTCGCGCAGCGTGTTGCCCAGAAGCTCGCGGCCGCCGTCCCCCCGAAAGATCACGATGCGCTTTCCGTGGATGTCCGCGAGCGCGGGCTCCGCGAGCAGCGCCTCGCTGTCGAAGCGCCCGGCGGGCGTGATCGCATGTTCCATGCCGAAGTGCCTGAGCGCTCTTGCGCTCCCGCGGCCGACGCACGCGACCGTCACGTTTTCCGGCCAGCCGCGCCGCCGCGCGCGCACGAGATTCATGGCCTTCTCGACCGCGTTCGGGCTGATAAAGATCGCCAGGTCGAACCGCTCGAGGCGGTCGACGATAGCGAGGAGCAGTGCGTTGTCGATCGGCTCCGCGATCTCGATTACGGGAAAGCGAATGGCGCGCCCGCCCGCCTCTTCGATCAGGCGCACCAGGCGATCCGCCTGGTGCGCCGGTCGCGTGACGAGAACGCCCGTGCCGGCGAGGTCAGATGCCCCCACGGCCGTAGACCTGGTCGAGGATCGTCCGGGCGCCGCGCGCCAGCAGATCGTGCGCCAGCGCCGCGCCCAGGCGCTCGGCCTCGGACGCCGGCCCGCGCATCTCGCCCCGCACGATCCGGCTGCCGTCGGGGTCGCCGACCAGCCCGCGCAAGCGCAGCTCGCCGTCCGCGAGCTCGGCGTAACCGCCGATCGGCACCTGGCAGCCCCCCTCGAGGTGCGCATTGAAGGCGCGCTCGGCGCTGACGCAGACGCGGGTCTGTTCGTGTTCGAGGCCGGCGAGCAGCCGGTTGGTTTCCGCATCGTCCTCGCGGCACTCGATACAGATCGCGCCCTGGCCGACCGCCGGGAGGCTCTCCTCGGTCGAGAGGAAGCTCCGGATGCGTTCCCCGAAACCGAGCCGCTTGAGCCCGGCGGCCGCGAGAATCACCGCGTCGTACCCGCCCGCATCGAGCTTGGCAAGGCGCGTGTTCACGTTTCCGCGCAGGTTCACGACCGCAAGGTGCGGCCAGCGGGCGCGGAGCTGGCACTGCCGGCGGAGGCTCGAGGTGCCGACGCGCGCCCCGGGAGGGAGCAGGTCGACGCGCGCGTGGCGCGCCGAGACGAAGGCGTCCCGCGGATCCGCGCGCTCGCAGACGGCGGCGATGTGCAGGCCGGCCGGCAACGTGACCGTGAGGTCCTTCATGGAATGCACGGCGAGGTCGACGCGTCTCTCGAATAGCGCCTGTTCGAGCTCTTTGATAAAAAGCCCCTTGCCGCCCACGGTCGCGAGCGGGCGATCGAGGATGCGGTCGCCCTCCGTCGTGATCTTGACGAGCTCGACGGCGAGGCCGGGGTGGAGGCGCTGCAGACGATCGCGCACGTACTCGGCCTGCCACAGGGCGAGTGCGCTCTTGCGTGTACCGATGCGTAGGGTCTTCAAGGATGAAACCTGCGGGGCGAAAGCGGCTCTAAACCGGAATCCGCCATTATAAGGTCAATCCCGGCCGGTGCCGGGAGGGGTGAGTGCATGTTTGGACGTGTCTTCGGGATATGGCTCGCGCTCGTGGCTGGCGCGGCCTCGGCGACCGAGCTGCCGATGGCGAGCGACCTGCGCGCCGACGCGCGGCATGCCGCTCGCTACGGTACCCCCATACTGGTCTTCTTCGCGGCCGACTCCTGCCCCTTCTGCCACCAGGTCGAGGACCTGCACCTGCGCCCGATGCACGTTCGCGGTACCTACGGCGACAGGGTGTTGATACGTGTGGTGCGCACCGAGCGCGCACAGGCGATGACCGACTTCGACGGCCGGCGCACCGACCACGGCAGCTTCGCGCGGCGCGAGGGTGCGACGTTCACGCCGACGGTGCGGCTCTACGGCCCGGGCGGCCAGGAACTGGCACGCCCGATCATCGGCTACTCGGCCGATTTCTACTCCGGAATGCTCGAGCAGGCGATCGACGATGCGCTCGCCCGCTTGCGCTCGCAAGCGCAAGCGGGCAGCCCTTCCGGCTTCTAGCCGGCGGCGGCAACGGCCGGGCGGTTGCGTGCCCAGCGGCGGACCGCCGCGGTGTGGCGCCGGCTCACGTCGAGCTTCTTTTCCACGCCGCGCAGGGCGACCTGCCAGGTGCCGACCGGGCTTTTCTCGATTCCCTTGATGAACTGCGTGGCCACCAGCGCGTTGCGGTGAATGCGCAGGAACCGCTCGCCGAATTCCTTCTCGAGGTTGACGAGCGAATCCTCGATCAGGTGCTCCTCGGTGGCCGTCCGCACCACGACGTACTTGCTGTCCGCCAGGAAGTAGGCGATGTCCGGCACGGGGACGAGCCGGATGTTGCCGCGCAGGTGCACGCTGATGTGCGTGCGGCTCGGCATGTCCTTGCGCGCGTGGTGGATCTCCTGGATCTGGCGCATCGTGAGCTTGCGCGCCTTCGTGAGCGCGTTCGCAAGCCGGTCCTTGCGGATCGGCTTGAGCAGGTAATCGACCGCATTCACGTCGAACGCGTCGAGCGCGTGCTGGTCGTAGGCGGTCGTGAAGATGACGCTCGGGGGATGCTCCATTCCCATGAGGTGCATGGCCGCCTCCAGACCGTCCATGCCGGGCATTCGGATGTCCATGAGGAGCACGTCCGGGTTGAGCTCCGAGGCCTTCTCCACCGCTTCGGCGCCGTTCATGGCCTCGCCGATGACGGTATAGCCGCCGATGTCGGACAGGAGCTCGCGCAGGCGGTCACGGGCCAGCTTTTCGTCGTCTACGATCAACACTCTCATAGGTTTCCTCCACGTGTCGGCAGTACGACGGTCACGCGGAACACGCCGTTCTCCTCGCCGGCATCGAGCACGGCGGCGTCGCCGTAATGGCTCTGCAGGCGGGAACGAAGGTTCTCGAGCGTACGGCTTTCCGCCGCGGCCGACTTGGACTTGGTAGGGGGACAGGGATTAACGACCTGGATGTGGATTTTATCATTGTCCTCCCAGAGCCTGACGCCCACCGTCCCTCCCGACGGCCACGGCTCGATGCCGTGGTGGATGGCGTACTCCAGGAGCGGCTGCAGCGTCAGCACCGGCATCGCCGCCTTGCGCGGAAAGGTGCCGACCTCCCAGTCGACGTGCAGCCGCTGGTCCAGGCGCAGGGTCTCGAGCGCCACGTACTTCCGGGCCACATCGACCTCTTTCTTCACCGGGACCAGCATTTCGTCTTCGCTCAGCATCATCCGGAACAGGTCCGCCATGTCCTCGACCGCGCGCTCGGCCCGGGCGGGCTCGTTGCGCGTCAGCGAAGCGATGATGTTGAGTGCGTTGAACACGAAGTGCGGCCGGATGCGCGACTGCAGCGCCTGGATCCGGGCGCGCGCCTCCGACAGCGTGCGTTGCGTGAGCTCGTGCTTGTTCACGAGGTAGCGCAGGGCGAGCGCGTTGACGACCGCGCTCACCGTGAAGTTCTGGATGTGAAAATAGGCGTACCACTCGGGCCGGGCCGTGCTCAGCTGGCCCATGCCCCACAGCAGCCACAACGCGGCCTCGCTCACGGCGAGCGTCACGAGCAGGAGCAGCGCGTAGCTCATCAGCAGCGAGCGCGTGCGCGGCAGGCGGTTGAGCCACGGCCGGGCCTGACACAGGACGGCGACGCTCGTGAGCGCGATCCACTGTACGAACAGCGAAATCAGCAGCAGGTCCTGAAAGAGCGAGAGCGAGATGCGCCGAGTGACGAGCGTGATCACGATCGCCAGCATCTCGGCGATGATGGCGACGTTGATAACGACGTGGGCGGCGCAGAAGTCGGGGAGGAATTTGACTTCGACCGGGTCGCGCGCGGCGCCCTGCGCGGGCGTCTGGCCGACCAGCGAGTCGGCGACCCGTCGCGCGAACCCGCCCAGGGTCTGGCGAAGCGCCGAGAGCTCCATTACTGGCCCCGCACGATCGGCATCTTGATCTTCACGTGGTACTGCCCTCCCTCCTCGAAGGTCTGCAGGTTCGCCGTCGCGCCGAACTGCGTCGTCAGACGCTGGCGGGTGTTCTCCTGCGCGAGCTTGTTTCCCCGCCCGTGCGTGTTCTTGGGGAGCTCGGGAAGCGGGTTGCTGATGAGGATGTTGAGTGTCTCGCCCTCGGCCCACATGTCGATCTTGATGGTCCCGCCGGCGAAACGCGGCTCGATGCCGTGGTAGATCGCGTTCTCGAGCAGCGGCTGCAGGGTGAGCGCGGGGATCAGCGCCGATCGCGGGATATTGGGGCTTACGTTCCAGATGACGCTCAGGCGGTCGCCGAGGCGAATCTTCTCGATCTCGAGGTACTGCCGCGAGATCTCGCGCTCGGCCGAAAGCGGCACGAGCTTGCGCGCGTCGGCGAGCAGCACCCGGAAGAGATCGGCGAGATCGTGCAGCACGGCCTCGCCCTTCTCGGGGTTGCTGCGCGTGAGACTGGCGACGCTGTTCAGGCTGTTGAAGAGAAAGTGCGGGCGGATGCGCGATTGCAGTGCCTGCATGCGCGCCTCCTGCTGGGCGCGCGACTCGCTTTCAGCCCGGTGCTGGACCGCGAAGTAGCGCATGCCGAGTATTCCGATGATGCCGGCCACCATCAGGCTGCGCACGATGAGCGATTCGCGCCATGCCGGCCAGCGCTCGGGGATGAGCCCGAGGTCGTGCAGGGCGAAGATCATCCCGTCCGTGCCGATCGCCGTGACCAGCAGCAGGAGAAGCACGACCAGCAGCGCCCCCACGCTCACCGAGGTGCGCCGGAGCAGGGGCGCGGCGAGCTTGAGGATCACCACCGCGAACAGCGAAATCGAGATGGCGAAGGCGGACAGGAGGTTGAGGTCCTGCCAGGCCTGTTCGTCGAACACGGGGTTGCGACCGATCGTGATGATGATCGCGATGATTTCGGCGAGCAGGATGAACCGGATGGCCATGCCGAAGGAGCCGAAGTCCGGAAGAAAATGCTGCGGCGGGGCCGCATGAGCCTGTTCGCGTGGCATGGGGATGCTGTCTCTGGCGCCTCGGCTGAACCGGTCGTGAGTTCCCGCGGGAGCGTGGAACGGGAACGAGCCCAGGACGGGCGGTGTTTTAACGTAAAGGACGCAGTCTTCGCAAGGACGCCGCCCGCACCGCCCCTCGCGCCCAAGTATAGATTTGGCCGGCCACCCGCGGACCGGCGGCTCAGTACGCGCGCGGAAGGCGCGTCAAGTATACTTTGACCCCGTTGGCCGCCCACAAAAAAAACCCCCGTACGAGACGGGGGTCGGAAGACCTGATTCGGCATTCGGGGTGGGGGTGCACAAAGGAGAGTCCGAATCAGGCAGTCACTGTAGGGAACATAGCCCGGGAGGCCGGGGACAACAATGCAGGACCGATAATCGGGAGGCCGCCACGGATGGACGGCGGACGCGTCGCACCGGCGATACGGCCGCCTCGGCGCGGACGGTAGAGCGGACATGATCAAAGAAAAGCTTTGGGGCGGGCGCTTTACGGAAGCGACCGACGCCCTGGTCGAGCGCTTCACGAGCTCGGTCGATTTCGACCGCAGGCTCGCCCACTACGACATCGCCGGTTCCATCGCGCATGCGCGCATGCTCGGGCACGTCGGCGTCCTGACCGAAGGGGAATGCAACGCCATCCGGCGCGGACTCGAGCAGATCGAGGCCGAGATCGAGCGCGGCGAATTCGCCTGGAGCGCCGAGCTCGAGGACGTGCACATGAACATCGAGGCGCGCCTGACGCAGCGCATCGGCGAGGCGGGCAAGAAACTGCACACCGGCCGCTCGCGCAACGACCAGGTGGCGACCGATCTCCGGCTCTACCTGCGCGACGGCATAGACGCGGTGCTCGAAGCGCTGCGGGAACTGCAGGTCGTGGTCCTCGATGTCGCGGAGCGCGAGGCGGAAACCATCCTTCCCGGCTTCACGCACCTGCAGATCGCCCAGCCCGTGACTTTCGGCCACCACCTGCTCGCGTGGTTCGAGATGCTCACGCGCGACGCGGAGCGGATGCGGGATTGCCGCCGCCGGGTGAACGTGATGCCGCTGGGCGCCGCCGCGCTCGCCGGCACGAGCTTCCCCATCGACCGCGCGTACACGGCCGAGCTCCTCGGCTTCGAGGCGGTCGCCGAAAATTCGCTCGATGCCGTGTCCGATCGCGACTTCGCGATCGAATTCGTGCACGCCTGTGCGCTGTTGATGACCCACCTCTCGCGCATGTCCGAGGAACTGATCCTCTGGTCCTCGTCCCCGTTCGGGTTCGTCGAGCTCGCCGACGCCTACTGCACCGGCTCGTCGATCATGCCGCAAAAGAAGAACCCCGATGTGCCCGAGCTCGTCCGCGGCAAGACCGGGCGGGTCCTCGGTCACCTGGTCGGACTGTTCGCGATCATGAAAGGGCAGCCGCTCGCGTATAACAAGGACAACCAGGAGGACAAGGAGCCGGTCTTCGACAGCCTGGACACCGTTCTCGCCTGCCTGCGCGTCTACGCGGGCCTGGTTTCGACGTTGCGGGTGGGGCGCGAGCGGATGCGGGAGGCGGCGCGGCTCGGCTACGCGACCGCAACCGATCTCGCGGACTACCTCGTCCGAAAGGGGGTGCCCTTCCGCGACGCGCACGAGATTGTCGGCCGCGCCGTGCGGCACGCGATCGAAAGCGGCCGCGATCTCTCGGCGCTTACGCTCGCCGAGCTGAAGGAGTTCGGGCCGGGAATCGAGGCGGACGTGCAGGCGGTGCTCACCCCGGAGGGGTCGGTGCGGGCGCGTGACCACTACGGCGGGACGGCGCCGACGCAGGTGCGCGCCGCGCTGGCGCGGGCCCGCTCGCGGCTCGCGTCCGGGCCAGGCTGATGGCGGGAGGATGGCGGGACTGGCGCCCGTTTCCGGGCGCCGCGCGGGAGGCGCCGGAGCGCTTCGGGCGCAGGGCGAGCGACCGCCGCCACGGGGACCGGCGCACAGCCGGACGGCGGCGCACCGATCGCAGCCGCGTCGTCGGCTGGGAGGAACAGCGCGCCCAGTTCGTCACCCGTTACCTGTTCGGCACGCTCGGTCTCGCGTACTTCAATTGGGGCGAGCCGGTCGCGCGCAGCCTGGCGTACTTGTACGCCATCAACGTGGTTCACGTCGTTTACCTGGCGTTGACCACGGTTTACCTGGTACACGCCTGGCGCCACAGTCAGTCCGAGATGCGCCGGCGGCTGGCGATGTGGACCGACCTGGCCGGCGTCTCCGCCGCCGTGCTCGCCGACGCCAACGTCATGTCGCCGGCCTACCTGGTGTATCTGGTGATCATCCTCGGCAACGGGATGCGTTACGGTCTGCGGGCGTTTGCGGAGGCGGCGTTGGGCAGCTTTCTGCTCGCCCTGCTCGTGCTCGTGGTGCGGTTTCCGGATTACCTCCAGTCGCTGTCCGTGGTGTCGGTCTTCTTCATGCTGTTCGTGGCCATCATCGTTCTCTACTCGTACTCGCTCATGGTGAACATCGAGCGCGCGCACCGCACGCTCGAGGCGGCTAGCCGCAACGATGCCCTGACCGGGCTGCTCAACCGTCGCGGGCTGACGGAGCATGCGGAAGGCCTCTTCAAGTCGCTCGCGCGCGGGCAGGGCCCGGTGGCCGTGCTCTTCGCCGACGTCGACGGCTTCAAGGCGGTGAACGACGCCTACGGGCACGACGCGGGCGACGAGGTCCTGAAGCGCGTCGCCCACGCCATCACCGCGACGGTGCGCGCGTCGGATCTCGTGTCCCGGTTCGGGGGCGACGAGTTCGTGGTCATCATGCCGGAGACCAACCTGGACCAGGCCGCGGTGGTGGCGAAGCGCCTGCAGGCGGTTGTCATGGCCGCGGGCGACGGTCGCGTTTCGCTCAGCCTGACGATCGGGATGGGCGTCGCGCCGGACCACGGCGTGGACCTCGACAGCGTGATCAAGTGCGTCGACGCGGCGATGTACGAGGGCAAGCTGGCGTGCGGAAAGGCCGTCATTCGGCGCGTCGACGGGGTGGCGGTGGCGTGATGCGCGACCTGGACGAACTGAAGGAGCGCCTGCGGGCATTCGCGCGCGACCGGGACTGGGAGCAGTACCATTCGCCGAAAAACCTGAGCATGGCGCTCATTGTCGAGGCGGCCGAGCTCGTGGAACACTTCCAGTGGCTTACCGAGGCGCAGAGCCGCGCGCTGGCGCCGGAATCCCGGGCGGCCGTCGAGCAGGAGGTGGCGGATGTGTTCATTTACCTCGTCCGGCTCGCGGATCTGCTGGGAATCGATCTCATGGTAGCGGCGGAGCGGAAGATCGGGCTCAACGAAAAGAAGTATCCGGCCGATCGCGTGCGCGGGAGCGCCGCGAAGTATCACGCCTATGCCCCCGAGGCGCCCGGTTCCGTGCCGGACGACGGCCGGGACGGAGACTAGGCGCTCTTCGTGGTGCGGGCGAGAAAAATGCAGGCGGGAGGGGGATCATGAGCGATGCGGAAGACGAGGTATCAAACGAGGGGCCCTACAACTGGCTCTTACAGGGCGACCGTCGGCGCGACGAGCGCCGCCGGGCCGCAGAACGTCGCGGTGACCTGCGCTGGGACCCGCGCCGCAGGGAGCGGCGTTCGGGCAAGGACCGCCGGCGCGCGGACTAGCCTATGCGCGCCAGAACGCGGCGAGCAGGTTTTCCGAGCGCGCTTGCAGCGGAAACTGCACGCGCCGCAGGTAGTCGAGAATGTCGGAGATCGGCTCGAAGTCCTGATAGAGCTGCCGATAGAGGCGGCGTCGGTTGGGGTTGATCTCGAAGTCGGCGGAGCGCCAGAAGGCGGTGCGCCCGTGAGCCGTGTAGTAGTCGAGCTCGCCGCGGGCCTCCACGCGCTCGCGAAAGAGCCCGGTCATGAACAGGGTGTAGTCGCCGATGTGTCGGACTATCGAGCTCTCGACCGCGGCGCGTGATCCCGCTTCCTGCGCCTGCTGGCAGGCGGTGAGCATGTCCACGATGTGCTCGAGGGGCCGCCCCTCGTCGTCGCGCAGGGAATACAGCGCGCGGGTCTGGGCGAAGCGGGTGAGGACATCGCTGACATAGTCGACTGCCTCGCTTTTTCCGAGGCCGCGGGCCTGGAAGCCCTGTTCGAGCTGGTGACGGAAGAATTGATGGAGCGTGGGCAGCCGCATCCGAAGCCTCCGTGAATCTACCGATTGGACCTCTCGTTAACGGACAATATCCGTCCCGGCGCCCGGTGGACTCGATGCGACGCCGACCCCGTCGGCGTTTGCCCCACGGGGGCCGTCCTTCATTCAAGAGTATAGGAAAACCACGGAAGCGAAAATGAAACGCGGCGTCGTCTGCCTGTCCCTCTTGCTGATCACCGCCATTCCTGGCTGCGCCGAGCGGGAGGAGGGGCTGCACGCCCGGGTGGCGCGGCTCGAGAGCGAGCTCGCGGAGGCGCGTGCGCGGCTCGACGAGAGCGGTGCGGCGATCGGCGAGCTCCGCGAACGTCTCGAACGGCACGAGGCTGCGCTCGACTCCCTCACGGCGGAGCTCGTGACCGTGAAAGTCGAAAGAGACAAGCTCAGGCAGGAGGTCACGGCCTTGAGACGGAAGGGTCGCTGAGCGCGCTTGAAACGGGCCGGCCGTTTCCCCATTTTCGGGTCGGGCAACGCGGGGTGAACTCGCTATGAACGTAATCTCGCCCGGAAGCGAGCGTCGTTTTGGCGAAGGGTCTCGCGTTGGCCTCTCGCGCCGTACGCGCAGGGCAAACTGAGCCATGGACCGGTTTGTCGAATACATTGCGGGTTCTGCAAGTACGAGGAGACCGGCCTTGGCGTCGGTCGCGGCCGCGCGGCGTTTCCTTTTCTGAAGCTTTGCCGGTGCGACAACTGCAGGACGATCGGCAGCGCGTGGATCACGAAAAGGCGATTCCCCGGTGCGCCGGCTGCTATCACGATGCGATCACGCTGCTCGAGGACGACACCCGGCGGGTCAACTGTCCCAAGTGCGGCGAGTCCGCTCGTCTGACGCCGCGGGACGGCGAGTGGCAGTAGCCCCGCCGAAGCGGGGCGAGTAAGCTACGGCCCATTCCCCGGAGGCCCGCTTGCCCGTCGACAGAGTAGTCATCGCGCTCGCCGTGCTCGTGGTGGCGCTTGCGGCGTGTGGCAAGAAGGGGCCGCTGTACCTTCCCGCGCCCGCGCAAACCTCGTCCGCCGCAGGCGACGCCGCCGTTCCGCCTTGAACCCCTTCGGTTATCGCAACGGCAGGCTTCACGCCGAAGACGTCGATCTCGCCGACCTCGCGCGCGAGACCGGCACGCCCTGCTACGTCTATTCCCGTTCCGCCATCGAGGAGCGCTGGCGCGCGTTTGACGAGGCCTTCACCGGCCGCGACCATCTCGTCTGTTACGCGGTGAAGGCCAATTCCAACCTCGCGGTGCTCGATGCACTTGCCCGGCTGGGCAGCGGATTCGACATCGTTTCGGGCGGCGAGCTGGAGCGCGTGCTCGCGGCGGGCGGTGATCCCGCTCGTACGGTGTTCTCCGGCGTCGGCAAGACGCCCGAGGAGATGCGCCGGGCCCTCGAGGTCGGCATCGCGTGCTTCAACGTGGAGTCCGAACCGGAGCTCCAGACGCTCAACGCGGTCGCCGGCGCCGTGGGTCGACGAGCGCCCGTCAGCCTTCGGGTCAACCCGGATGTCGACCCCGCCACTCACCCGTACATCGCGACGGGGCTGAAGGAAAGCAAATTCGGCATAGACATCGCCGCCGCGCGCGCGGTCTACCGCCGGGCACGCGGACTGGAACATATCGTCGTCAAAGGCGTCGCCTCCCACATCGGGTCGCAGCTCACCGACGTTTCCCCGTTCGTGCTCGCGCTGGAGCGTGTCATGGAGCTGGTGGGAGATCTGATGGACGACGGGTTCGACCTCGAGCATCTGGATCTCGGGGGCGGGCTCGGCATCCGCTACGCCGACGAAACGCCGCCCGAGCCGGTCGACTACGCGCTGGCGCTCCTCGACCGGCTGCAGCGATTCGGGTCGCGCTACCAGCGGCTGAAGCTCCTCATCGAGCCGGGGCGCGCAATCGTCGGGAACGCGGGGCTGCTGCTCACCCGGGTCCTCTACCTGAAGCACGCAGCCGACCGGAGCTTCGCTGTTGTCGATGCCGCGATGAACGACCTCCTGCGCCCTGCGCTCTACGACGCGTGGCACGACATCGCGCCGCTCCAGCTCGACGAAAGCCGGGAGCGGCGCGTCTACGACATCGTCGGCCCCGTTTGCGAGAGCGGCGATTTCCTCGGTCATGCGCGAGAGCTGGCCATCGCGCCCGGCGATCTCCTCGTCGTCGCCTCGGCCGGAGCCTACGGCGCGGTCATGAGCTCGAACTACAACACCCGCCCGCGCGTGCCGGAAGTGATGGTCGACGGTGACCGCTACCACGTGGTACGTCGGCGCGAAAGCGTGTCGGACCTGCTCGCCCCGGAGTCGCGGCTGCCCGGGTGAAGTTGCCCGCGCCGTGTTGGCGGCCGATACTGGCCTCATGGAGCGCCTCCCCGAGCCCGAGCTCATGGACGACCCTGCGCAGGCGCTCGCGTACGCCCGCGCCGATTTCAGCGAGCCCCACGAGGCCTTCGTGCGTCATTTTCGCGAACGTTTCCCGGGGCACGCGCCCGCACGCGCCCTCGACCTCGGCTGCGGTCCGGCGGACGTCACCTGTCGTTTCGCCCGTGCCTACCCCCACACCGCGGTCCTCGGGGTCGACGGGGCGCCGGCCATGATCGAGATCGGGCGCGAGGCGGTGAAGCGCGCCGGGCTTGCACGGCGCGTGGCGCTCGTCGCCGGCCGCCTGCCCGGCGCGGACCTGCCCGCCGGGGCTTTCGATACCGTGATCAGCAACAGCCTGCTCCATCATCTCGCCGATCCCGCCGTGCTCTGGGGGGCGATACGGTTGTACGCGGCTCCGCGGGCCGCGGTTTTCGTCATGGATCTTCTGCGCCCGGCCTCGTCCGCGCACGCGCGTCGCCTCGTCGATCAGTACGCGGCCGGCGAAACCGAGATCCTGCGGCGGGATTTTCACAACTCGCTGCTCGCTGCTTTCACTGTCGACGAGATCCGCACGCAACTCGACGAAACCGATCTCCCGTTCACGGTGGACGTCGTCAGCGACCGCCACGTCGCGATCCACGGGCGGGCGCCGTGACGGGTTTCGTCAACCCGAGTGAATCCGAGATCCGGGCGCTCCTGGAGCGCATCGAAACCATCGCGGTCGTCGGGCTCTCGCCGAACCGCGAACGCCCGAGCCATCGCGTGGCCGCGGCGATGAAGGGTTTCGGCTACCGCATTGTCCCCGTGCGACCGGGGACCGAGTCGGTGCTCGGGGAGCGCGCCTACGCCGATCTGCGCCAGGTCCCGCATCCGATCGACCTCGTCGACGTGTTTCGTGCACCCGAGCAGGTCGAGCCGATCGTCGATGCGACGATCGAGCGCCAGATCAAGGCGATCTGGTTTCAGGAGGGCGTCGTGAACGAAAGGGCGGCGCAGCGAGCGCGGTCGGCGGGGCTTTTCGTCGTCATGGACCGCTGCGTATACCGGGAGTACGTGTCACTCTTTGGCGACCGACCGAGGGACCGCGCGGGCCGGCCGTCCGGGTGACCCGTCGGCGCCAGCGCCCCCAGGTGACGAGCAGCCGGCGGTTGAGGCGGCGGGCGACGGGAAAGTCCACGGCCAGCAGCGCGAGCCCCAGCGGCAGCATCCAGTAGCCGAGCACCGGCAGGAACCCGAAACAACCTCCGACCACCAGCAACAGGCCGACCGTCTTGCGCAACCAGTGGTTGTGCGACGTGCGCAGCGCGTGAAAGCGTCGAAGCAGAAGATTTTTCATGGCGTCGCGCTCACTATTCCCGTTTGCGGGCAGCGGAGCAAGCGGTAAGCTACGAAAATGCTGTTGCCTTTCACGAAGATGCAGGGCGCGGGGAACGATTTCGTCGTGATCGACGGTGTTTCCCGCGCGGTCTCGCTGACTCCCGAGCAGGTCCGGCGGCTGGCCGACCGGCGTTTTGGCGTGGGTTGCGACCAGGTGCTGGTCGTGGAGCCCGCCCGGGCTTCGGGGGCGGACTTCGGTTACCGCATATTCAACGCCGACGGGGGCGAGGTCGAGCAGTGCGGCAACGGCGCCCGCTGCTTCGTGCGCTTCGTCCGCGACAAGGGGCTCACCGCCAAGGACGAGATCGTGGTGGACACGCGCGGCGGCCGTATCCATCCGCGAGTGAGCCCGGACGGCGGCGTGAGCGTGAATATGGGCGTCCCGCGCTTTCTGCCCTCCGAGGTTCCCTTCGTCGCCGACACGCCGGCACTCGTCTATCCTTTGGAGGTGGAAGGCGGCGCGTACGAGGTGAGCGTTCTCTCGGTCGGTAATCCGCACGCCGTGATGCTGGTGCCGGACGTCGACACCGCCCCCGTCGCTACGCTCGGACCACGGATCGAGCACCATGTGCGCTTCCCGAACCGGGTGAACGTCGGCTTTCTCGAGATCCGCAGCGCGACCCGCGCGCGTCTGCGTGTCTGGGAGCGCGGCGTGGGCGAGACGCTCGCCTGCGGAAGCGGAGCGTGTGCGGCCGTCGTGGCGGGTCGCCGTCTCGGGCGGCTTGGTGATACTGTAGAGGTGGCCGTGCGCGGCGGCACGCTGAGCGTGGCCTGGGCGGGGGAGGGGGAACCGGTGTGGTTGACCGGCCCCGCGACCACGGTGTTCGAAGGCACCATCGAGCTTTGACGATGACTCAGAACGTAACGAGCGACGAACAACAAAGCGAGCTGTCCTGGGAAGAGGCCGTCCGCCGTTATCTCGAAGAGCATCCCGACTTCTTCCAGCGCCATCCGGAAACCCTCGCGCGCCTGCATCTGCGCCACGAAACGGACGGCCGGACGATCTCCCTCATCGAACGCCAGGTCCGCGTGCTGCGCGAAGAGAACGCCTCCCTCGCGCGGCAGCTGCAGGAGCTCGTCGCGATCGCCCGCGAGAACGACGTGCTCGCCGCGCGCCTGCACCGCTTTGCGCTCGCCATGGCGGACAGCGCCTCTCTCGACGACGTCTTCGACAACGCGCACGAGATGTTGCGACGGGAGTTCAAGCTCGACGCCGTGGCGATCGTCTGCCGGGGCGAAGCGCCGCCCGCGTTCGCGCGCCCGGAGTTCGTCGGCGACGATCCCCGGCTGAGAGCGGCTCTCGAGCGGCACGGCGGCGCGAAGCCGGAGTGCGGCGCCGGCTTTGACGAAAGCCTGATGCGCTATCTTTTCGGCGAACGCGCGGCGGAAGTGCGCTCAGCGGCCCTCGTCGCGCTCGGAACGAATCCGACCGTCGGGCTGCTCGCGCTCGGTGCCCACGACCCGCACCGCTTTCATGCCGCGATGGGCACGGTGTACCTCGCCAAGATCGGCGACATCATCATGCACAGCATCGCGCGCTTCCTGCCCGCGCGCTGAGGCCTTACCGCCGCGCGCGCATGCCGTCTGGGGCGACCGACGCGCTGATCGAGCGTTTCCTGGATCATCTGCGGAACGAACGCAGGCTTGCCGCCCTGACGGCCGCCGGATATCGCCGCGATCTGTTGCGGCTGAAAGCCTTCCGCGAACGCCTGTCGATCGACGATTGGACCCGCCTCGATCCCGCCGCCGTGCGCCAGTACGTCGGCGAGTTGCACCGCAAGGGCTTGGACGGCCGCAGCATTCGACGCCATCTGGCCGCGACGCGCTCGTTCTACCGATTCCTGCTCAAGGAGGGTCTGGCGGCGCGCGATCCGGCGGCCGGGATGACGGCGCCCCGAGCCGCGAGGCGCCTGCCGAAGGTGCTCAATCCCGACGAGGTCGCACGGCTCGTCGAGATCCCGGTCGTGAGCGATGCGGACGCGCGGGACCGTGCGCTGCTCGAGCTCTTCTATTCGTCCGGCCTGCGCCTCGGCGAGATTACCGCGCTCGACCTGACCGATCTGGATGTCGCCGACGGAACCGTGCGGGCGACCGGCAAGGGTGCCAAGACGCGCGTGGTCCCGGTGGGCAACAAGGCGCGTGCCGCGCTCGGAGAATGGCTTTCCCGCCGCAAAGCACTCGCCGTCCCGGACGAGACGGCGGTGTTCGTCGGACACCGTGGCCGCCGTCTCGGCCGCCGCGCGGTTCAGGCGATCGTCGCCCGCCGCGCGCGGGCACAGGGCTTGGCGCAGCCCGCGCATCCACACATGCTGAGGCACTCGTTCGCGAGCCACCTGCTCGAATCCAGCAGCGACCTGCGCGCCGTGCAGGAGCTTCTCGGCCACGCCAATATCGCGACGACCCAGGTGTACACGCATCTCGACTTCCAGCATCTCGCGAAAGTTTACGATCAGGCGCATCCGCGAGCACGGCGGCGCCGCGAACGGGGCTGAAGATGGCCGAGGCGCGCTATTACAGCCTGCGTCGCCTCTCACCCTATCAGGGTACCGCCCAGGTGGCGGAGCTCCCCGGCTTTCGAGCCATGAGTGTCGACGGGGAGAGCTGGCGCGTTCAGTTCCTGAATATGCGCGCGCGACTTTCCGGAAACGCGATCTGGCGTGAAGACGGACGCGGCAACCTGATCGAGACGGAGCACACGCGCGCCATCATCGAGGCGCTGCGCGCGCGGCCGCCCCTGCCGTTCCGGCTCGCGGACAGCCTCGAGTTGTGGTTGCTCGATGGTCGGGAGCAACGGCCTCTCGCGCTCCTCGCTTCGGCGCTTCCCGAGCGATCGCCACCGCGCATCGCCGCGGTCCGCTGGGCCTCGTCGCTCGAGGGAAACGACGGTTTCTTTGCGCCAAGTCTCGCCGGGGAGGGCTCGCACGCCTCGTTCATCCCGCACCGCGACGTGCTCGACCGATGCGTGCAGCGCGCGGCCGGTGCGCGCGCGCAGGCGCAGTGGTTCCGGCGGGCGGACGATCGCAGCGGCACCGGACTACCGACACAGGGGCTCGATCGTTCTCTCGCCGCGCGCCGCCTCGGCGCGGCCGAATTCCCGGAGCTTCTGTTGCGGGAAGATTGGGACCGCGAGGATGAGCGGAACCTGGTGGCCGACTATCACGCGTGGCACGCGCCGCACCTCCTGACGCACACCACGCTTTCGGACGGCGTACGGGAGAGGCTGGAGGACGCGGCCTGTGGCCAGGTCCGGAAACTGTATCGCGTCCGTCGCCTGTTGCCGAAGGTGCTGAACGAGGAGCGCGTGCGGGTGGCGCTGGTGGAGGCGTTGATTCGCGGCGCGTCGTGAGATGTCGTCGACTTCCCTTTCACGGCGCGCGTCCTTCCGGCGTTATCGGCCGCTCGCGTGGTCCTTGGTTTTCCGGTAGGGAGGCGCGCCGGCATCCAGACGGTCGCGATCCGACCTCGAACCGGCGTCGGTGCAACGCCCGTCGGCGAAGCAACATTTCAGCATGTCCTCGCGAATTCGCGGTATCCCGCCGCGCGCCACGCATTGCTCGACGTGCTCGCACGCCACGGCCCGTTCGCCGATGCGACATTCCGCCGTTCCGGCGAAGGCGAGAACGGGCGCGAGGAGGGCGCAGAGTAATGAAGCGGCGGCCGTCACCTCCCTGCGCATATCTTTCCCTCCCTTATCCGTTGTTACCGCGGTGTCTTTTTTTTCGAACGTAGCCCGGGCGCCGACCAGCGCCGGTCGAGGCGCTACGGCATTTGTCCTAGAATAGCCCGAACATGGCCGTCACGCGCGACACGATCGTGGACGAGGCGCTAGGGCAGGCCGAGCGCGCCTCCTGGGAGGCGGTGCGCCTGCGCCGCGTCGCGAGCGCGCTTGGCGTGTCGCTCGAAGACGTATGGGCGCACTTCCGTGAAAAGGAGGACATCGTCGACGCGTGGTTCGACCGCGCCGACAAGGCGATGTTGACGGAGATCCGCAAGCCGGGTTTTCCGGAGCTCGGCGCCCGCGAACGGCTGGAGCGGTCGCTCCTCGCTTGGCTCGCGGCGCTCGCGCCACATCGGCGAGTGACGCGGCAGATGATCCTCAACAAGCTGGAGCCTGGGCACGTTCACTATCAGGTTGCGGGCGCCCTGCGCGTCAGCCGGACGGTCCAGTGGCTGCGCGAGGCGGTGGGGCGCGATGCGACATTGCCCTGGCGCGCCGTCGAGGAGACGGCCCTCACGAGCCTCTACCTCGCGGTGTTCTTCCGCTGGATGTGGGATGATTCGCCCGGTGCCGAGCGCACCCGAGCGTTCCTCCGCCGATCGCTCGACTGGGGCACACGCGCTTGCGGCCGGGCGCCCGTTTCCGCACCCGGGACCCCGCGCAGGCGGTCGGAAACGGGAGCGGGGCCGGCCGGGCCCGCGGAGATCAATTTATGACCGATGAACGCAAGATCATTCGGATAAGTCCCGCACAGACTCCCGAAGAAGAGCGGCACGAGATCAGCGGCTGTGCGGAGGCGGAGCCCTTCGCGCTGCGCGTCATCGGCGACAGCATGGCGCCGGAGTTCCTTGACGGGCACATCGTCATCATCGATCCCGCCATGCCGGTCGAGAGCGGAGCGTACGTCATCGTCGACTACGCGGGCGAGACGACATTTCGTCAGTACGTGATCGAAGACGGCCGACGTTATTTGCGGGCGCTCAATGCGAGCTATCCGTCGGTCGAGCTGGAAGGCGAGTTTCGGGTGCGCGGCGTGGTCGTCCAGCGTGCCGGGCGGCGGCGCCGCGAGCACAAGCGCTACTACTGATCGTGGAGAAGACCGGTCACTCGTACAGATGAGCGCGTGACCAGGCGAGTTCGTTGTTGCGTGCCCGCGTGAACACCACCTGAAAGAGCTGCAGCGAGCTCGCCGTGAACGCGGTCATCGAGCCGGCCAGATAGAGCCGCCAGGCCCGGACGAAGGCCTCGTCGTACATCCGAGCGATCTGCTCCGCGTGCCGCTCGTAGCGTTCGAGCCAGTGCTTGAGCGTCAGCGCGTAATGCAGCCGCAGGTTCTCGACGTCCAGCACCGAGAAGGCGCGCGGCTCGAAGATCCCCATCATCTCGCGGAGCGTGGGCGGGTAGGCGCCGGGGAAGATGCGCCTCTCGATCCAGCTGTTCATCAGTTCCGGCCGATTCCGGCCGATGCTGTGGATCAGCCCGCGCCCGGCGGGCGTGAGGACCCGATGGATCACCTCGCCAAGCTCCGCGTAGTGGGCGGTGCCCACGTGCTCGAGCATGCCCACCGAAACGAACGCGTCGTACTCTCCCCCCATGTTCCGGTAGTCGTCCTCGACGTATTCCACACGCCCGTCCAGGCCCTCGCGTTTCGCGCGTTCGCGCGCGTAGCCGACCTGCTCGTGCGAGATGTTGTAGGCGCGCACGGTGACGCCGTGCGCGCGCGCCATGTAGCGCGCCAGGCCGCCCCAGCCGCAGCCGGCCTCGACAACGCGGTCGCCGGGCTTGAGCCTCAGCTTGCGGCAGACGTGTTCCATCTTCGCCAGTTGGGCCTGCTCGAGCGTCATGGCAGGGTCCGGGAAGTATGCGCAGGTGTACTGCATCTCCCGGTCGAGCCACAGCTCGTAGAACCGGTTCCCGAGATCGTAATGGTGATGGATGTTCGCGCGCGAACCGGTGAGCGTGTTGGCCCGCGGATCGCGACGCACGAGGGTGTGCACGCGCTTGAGCCAGTTCTGCTCGTTGGTTTCCGCGACGCCCGTGTAGACATGCTCGAGGAAGGCCACCAGGTCGTCCTCGACCTCCAGGCGGCCGATGCTGTAGAGGTCGCCGAAATGAAGCGCCGGGTCGGCGAGCAGCTTGTAGAAGGCCGCGCGGTCGCGGATGTGCAGGCGCAGATCCCCGTTCCCGTCCGCGCCCACCTCGTCCCCGCTCCACAAGACGAGCCGCAACGGAGGCGAGCCGGCGTACTCGTACAGCTTCTGCGCGAGCCAGCGCTCGAGCGCGGAGGCGGGCGAGTCGGCGGCCAGCCGCCCGTCGTCCCCCATCGGAATGCTCAGGCTGTTCTCTTTCTTCATGGCGTCCCGGGTTTGTCCTTATCGTTCCCCCTCCGGAGCGCCCCATCCTAACATGGCGCCCCGACGAGCGGACAAGCGGTTCGCAATGCCGTGGTGGACGCAGGGGAGTACGGGCGACCCGTCGCCGCTCACGCGGCTGCGCTGTGCTCCCGGCAGATCCGGTCCGTTTCGGCTTTCGAAAGCGCTTCGTCCGTCAATCCGCACCGGAAGGTGTTCGCCCCGTCGGGCCGGCAGTGCCGGCACGAGTGGACACCCCGAACGTGCGCCCGCCATGGGCTCGCTGCAGCTCCCGTAGCATGGTCTCCAGGCGGAGAGCCAGATCGGGGACGCCCTGTTCCAGCCGGGCGGCGGCGCGTCGCCACGCCGGCGGGAGCGTCACGCGTTCGAGAACCGCGTGCCCTTTTCGCGTGAGTTCAAGGTGAACGACCCGACGATTACGAGCATCGGCTTGTTTGCGCACGAGCCCGCGTGCGTTCAGCAGAGCGAGGGTCTGGGAGACGGTGCCCTTCGTGAGCCCGAGGTATTCGGTCACCGCCCCGGGCGTGTCGCTGTAGCGGTTGCAGCGGGCGAGGTAGCCGAGCACCTCGACGTGGACGGGGACGAGCCCGTGTGCGGCGGCGGCCCGGCGGGTTTCGGTTACCAGAAGATGGGCGAGACGTTCGAAGCGATCGAGGACAGCGCTGCCGCTCATGCTCACATAGTATCGACTCGATACCTTCTTGACCCGGCGGCCGTTGCTAACAGTATCGACTCGAAACTAATCGAGACTCCGATGAAATCCCGCGCTACGTTCCTTGCCCTGACACTCGTCACTGCGGTCGCCGCCGCGGCCGGTCCCTCCGTCGACTATCCGGGCGCCTACCGGCAATGGACGCACGTCAAGTCGATGGTCATCCAGCCCGGTCACCCGCTCGCCGACCCCTTCCAGGGGATTCATCACGTGTATGCGAACGACAAGGCACTGCGCGGTCTCGAGAGCGGGAATTATCCCGACGGCGCGGTGCTTGTCTTCGATCTTCTGGAGTACGAAACGGCGGATCACGCCCTGACCGAAGGCAAGCGGAAACTCCGCGGTGTCATGCAGCGAGACGCGCGCCGCTTCCGCGACACCGGGGGATGGGGCTTCGAAGCGTTCGCGGCCGACAGTCGGGACGAGCGGCTGGTGAAGGACGGGGGTTTCGCTGGCATTGAGGCCCCGGAGGGGAGGGATTATCCTTGCCGCGCGAAAGGAAATCCCAGGGAGGCCGGTTGTCCGTGCGGTTCAGCAAGAAGAGCGTTATTCAGACGGTGGTGCTGCTCCTGCTCCTCGTCGTCGGGACGGGCATTTACCTCTGGCAGCAGGGAAACCTGGACTTGTTCGGTCTTTTCGGCGAATCGCCGGCGACGCCTCCGGTCGCCAAGGCCCCCGTCCGGACCCCGATCCCGCCCGCGCCGAAACCGCAGCCCAAAGAGGAAGCCCCCGTCATTCCGAACGAGCCCGTGCAGGGGCGCCTTCACGACGTGGCATTCCGGATCGAGCGGGCGGCGATCGAAAGCGGCGTGCTGACGTTGACCCAAGGGACCGAGCCGCTGGATACCGAGATCACGCTTTTCCTGCAAACTCGGCCATGGGAAGTGCCCAGCGCGCGCAGCTTCAAGATAGTCAACCAGGCGGCAGGCGCCGGTACGCCTCAGGTGCGCGTGCGCTGGAGGGAGAACGGCCAGAATGCGCCGCGCCAGCGCGAGTACACGGAGAAGTACACCTTGCTGCTCGAGCTCGGTCCGGAGCGGGATCGCCGGATACCGGGAAAGATCTACCTTGCGCTGCCCGATGAGCAGAAAAGTCAGGTGGCAGGCACGTTCGAGGCGGAGGTACGCGGGTTTCGGCTCGTCGACGGCAAGCCCGACCTTTCGGTAGACGCAGTCGACACGCTCCAGTTCCTTGCGTTGCGCGAGCTGCTCAAGAACGATCCGGATCGGGCGCTCAAGGATCTCATGTTCCGCCATGGCCGGCTGGATGCGAACCCGACCCGCGGTCCGCACGCGACCGGTTATCTGGAGGTGCAATACAGCGCCGGCGAGAACCAGCCGGTCGCGCAGAAGTTCCAGTACGTCAAGGAGAACGACGCCTGGCGGCTGGTGCGCACGCTCGAGGCCGATCAGCTCGACGAGGCGCACCCGTACCGGGTTCCCTCCACCCGGGATCCCTCGCGATGGTTTGCGTATCTCGCGGCGCAGCGCATCGAGGCGGAGGTCCGCCAGAAGAACCCCGGCCGGCTGGTGAACAGCGTGGAGTTGACGCCGCGCTACAGCGAGAAGCACAAGATCGGCGTTTGCGAAGCGAGCTACAAGCTCGACGAGGGGCAACCGGTCAAGACCACTTACCTCTTCCGCCAGGGCGCCGACGGTTGGAGCCTTGTGCGCGAGCTCGGCAAGAGGGAGCGCGTGAATATCGCAAAAGGAAAGGTGGAGACTACCCGCTAGCCGTAAAAAAACCCCGCTTGCGCGGGGTTTGCAAAATCAGGGATTGCCGTCCGGCAATCGTTCGGCGCTACAGCGGCTTCACCACCGTCGCCTGCATCCCCTTGGGGCCTTTCTCGCTCTCGAACTCCACGGTCTGCCCTTCCGTCAGCTTCTTGAAGCCGGTCCCCTGGATGACGGAGTAGTGGACGAAGACGTCCGCGCTGCCGTCCTGGGGGGAGATGAATCCATAACCCTTGGCTTCGTTGAACCACTTCACGGTGCCAGTACGCATCAAAAGCATGCCTCACGAGATGGACGAGGATACGGTGCTGCGACGGTGGGCTGCGAGTGACCCGCAAGACCTAGCGCACGACAACAACGGCAGCACGAAGCTGCAAATTCAGTATAAACGAATTACCTGACCTGTACAGTGAAGGGCGCGCGTAGACGCGCGTGCACACCGGAGGGCGACACGATGTTGCAAGTGCCGTGGTACGTCACCGCGCTCGGCGCGGCGATCGTGTGGGGCATCCACTATCCGCTGGTCGATCACGCGCTGAAGCGGCTGTCGCTCGTGTCCGTGCTCGTTCTGGGTGCGCTCCCCATGATCGGCCTCGTGTTCCTGTTCCCCCGCGCGCTCGCTGCCGACCTCGCGGCGATCGGCGCGATGAGCTGGACCGAGCGGCTTCCGGTTCTCGCCGTCGCCGCGACGAGCCTTGCCGGAGTCGTGCTGCTCTACGTTTCGATCAGCGGCAAGAACGCGACGCTCGCGAGCTTGATCGAAATCTCCTACCCGGTGTTCGTCGCTCTGTTCGCGTACGTGCTGTTTCGCGAGATCCACGTGACGGCGCCGGTGATCCTCGGCGCGGCGCTGGTTTTCGCCGGCGTGGGCATCATCACCGCGTACGGTTCCTGATCCCGGCTTACAGGTTGTAACCCGTCTCGTTGTGCAATACGACGTCCAGACCCTCGGTCTCGTGCTCCGCAGAGACACGGATACCGACGGCGAGGTCTACCAGACGGAACAGCACCCAGGTGACCACCGCACACCAGACGAAGACGGCGACGACACCCGCGAGCTGGGTCAGGACTTGCGACCCGATGGACGTGCCCGCGGCGTAGCCGACCCCGCCCAGCTCCTTCGCGGCGAACAGTCCCGTGGCCAGTGTGCCGAGGATGCCCCCGACGCCGTGGACCGGAAACACATCGAGTGAATCGTCGATGCGCAGCCGCCGCTTCATGTGGTTGGTCGCGATGAAGCAGACGACACCCGCGGTCCCGCCGATGACGAGCGCGCCGAGCGGGCCAACGAAGCCGGAGGCGGGCGTTATCGTGCCGAGACCCGCGACCATTCCTGTCACTATTCCGAGCACGGACGGTTTGCCGAAACGCACCCATTCGCTCAGCATCCACGCCACGGACCCCGCCGCGGCGCCGATGTGGGTCACGAGCATGGTCATGCCCGCGGTGCCGTCGGCGGCCAGCGCGCTGCCGGCATTGAACCCGAACCAGCCGACCCACAGCATGGAGGCGCCGGTCACCGTCATCGTGAGGTTGTGCGGGGGCATCGGCGTCTCGGGAAAGCCGCGCCGGCGGCCGAGCACGAGCGCCGCGACGAGTGCCGCCACCCCGGCGTTGATGTGCACGACCGTACCGCCCGCGTAGTCCATCACGCCGAGCCGGGCGAGCCAGCCGTCGCCCCATACCCAGTGGGCGACCGGCAGGTAGACGAGCACGAGCCACGCGACGCTGAAGAGCAGCATGGCGGAGAAACGCATGCGCTCGGCAAAGCCGCCGACGATGAGCGCCGGGGTGATGATCGCGAACGTCATCTGGAACATCGCGAACACGGTTTCCGGAATCGTGCCCTTGACGCCATCGACCGTCACGCCGGCGAGGAACACCTTGTCGAGTCCGCCGAGCCAGGCGTTCATGGTGCCGCCGTCGCCGAACGCGAGGCTGTAGCCGAAGGCGACCCAGAGGAGGGAGACGATCGCCGCGATCGCGAAACACTGCATGAGCACGGAGAGCACGTTCTTCGTGCGCACGAGCCCTCCGTAGAACAACGCCAGGCCCGGCAAGGTCATGAAGAGTACGAGCACGGTGGCCGTGAGCATCCAGGCGGTATTGGCCGGATCGAGCCTCGGGGCCTCCTCGGCCGCCCGGGCGGTGACGGCGCAGAACGCGGTCGCCGGGACGGCGAGTCGCAGAACGAATTTCATCGTGATCCTCCGGTGGTGGTCTTGGATTTCAGAGCGCGGACGGGCCGGTCTCGCCGGTTCTCACGCGCAGGCCCTGCGCGAGATCGACGACGAAGATCCTGCCGTCGCCGATCTTGCCGGTGCGCCCGGCCCGCATCACGGCGTCACGCGCTCCAGCGCAGCCGCTTGGACCGCGGTCTCCAGTTCGATCCTGGGCAGGAAATCGACGACGTACTCCGCCCCGCGATAGAGTTCGGTGTGCCCTTTTTTGTCGGCCGAAACCCTTCGCTCTGGTGACCGTCATGCCGTGCACGCCGGTGTCCGAGAGCGCCGCGCGCACCTCGTCCAGCCGCGAAGGTGTGATGTGATGGCGATGACCAGCTTCATTATTCTGTCCTCCTGCCGCGATGGCGGCGGCGCCGCTCGATGGCGACGGGAGTTTGTGTGAAGCAGGGCGATCATACACAAGGCGAGCGAGTGGAAGAACGGAACAGCGCGGGCATGCCGGTCGTTGCACCAAACCGGTGCGGAGGGTGAAGGTGATCGGTGGGCTGATCGCCGCGCTCGCGCTGGCGTACGGCACCGTGCTCGCGCTCGCGTATGTTTTCCAGCCGCACCTCGTTTACTTTCCCGCCCGCGAGCTGGTCGCCGATCCATCCGCGATCGGTATTCGGTACGAAGACGTCTCGCTCCTGACCGAGGACGGGCTGCGGCTGCACGGCTGGTTCGTCCCGGCGCGAAAGCCGCGCGCCGTGCTGCTCTTCCTGCACGGCAATGCCGGCAACATTTCCCATCGCCTCGACTCGCTCCGCATCTTTCACGACCTCGAGGTGGACGTGCTGATCTTCGACTACCGGGGATACGGGCGGAGCGAGGGCCGGCCGTCGGAGGAAGGCACCTACCGGGACGCGGTCGCGGCATGGCGCTACCTTGTGGAGAAACGCGGTGTGGCCCCGGAACGCATCGTTCTTTTCGGTCGTTCGATCGGTGCTGCGATCGCAGCGGCGCTCGCCGTGGACCGGCAACCCGGCGCGCTCATTCTGGAGTCCGGTTTCACCTCTATCCCCGATCTGGCGGCCGAGCTCTATCCCTGGCTGCCCGCTCGCCGGCTCGCCCGTGTCCGGTACGACACCCGGTCGCGCCTGCCGCGTGTCACCGCTCCGGTGTTGATCGTGCACAGCCGCGATGACGAGATCATCGCCTTCACGCATGCGCAGGCGCTCTACGGGGCGGCACGCGAGCCGAAATCGATGCTCGAGCTGCGGGGCACGCACAACAGCGGGTTCCTCGAGAGCGGGCTGTCGTATGTGGAGGGACTGGGCGCCTTCCTGCGCAAGCACGCCGCGAGACAACCAGGCTGAGAACGCCTGGCAGCGTCATGCCCTTCATCGAACGCGCGTTACCCGCGCCGCGCGCCCAACGTGTTTCGTTCACGGTTCGTCGTGATCGAGGAGGCGCCGGAGAAACGAACGTGCCCGGGCGTGGATTCCGGGATGCCGGCTCTCGCGCGGGCCGGCGACGTTGAGCGTCCCCACGCGGTTCGCGGCGAGCCAGGCGCGCACCGACTCGATTGCCGGCGGGGCCTGGAGATCGACCACCAGGCACGGCCTCGCGGCGCGCCGGGCGACGCCCAGCGTGTAGGCCGTGCCTCCCGCAGGCGCTCCCCGCGTCAGCACGAGGGTAGCGTCCGCGACAAGCACGTTCCGCCGGGTCCGTTCGCGGTAATCCGCCGTGCGGGTCTCCTCCAGCGGGTAATCGTCCGGTACCCGCCCGTCCTCGGCGCGCCGGCCGCGCGGGCACCACCCCCCGACTCCGAGGCCGACCTCGCGCGCTGCATCGAGCGCCGCGCGATCGACGCCCGTCTGTCCACCGGACACGATGCGCCGAAGGCGCGACCGCGTAGGGGCCGGCACGGCGAACTCCTGGCGGCCGCGACGCAGGCGTCTGTAGTTGCGGATCATGATCGTGGTCTTGAGGAGGGTCGCGTCGTCGAGCGTCGACACCTTCAGGCCGACCGTGAGCAGCCGGCCGGCCGCCGCCGATCGGCCGATCTCGATGAACTGGGGCGAGGCATCCGCCGGATCGAGGGCCAGGACGAGGGCATCCCAGAGCACGGGTTCCCCCTCGAAGCGCCCGGAAAAGCGGATGCGCGCGCTCCGCGCGTCCGGCCGATCGACGAGCGTGTATTGCGGTTCGCGGCGGGTAGGCGTCGGCAACGGAATCGCGGCGTTCGGGTGGCCCGCGGCTATTCTGCTATAGTCGATGCCGCTCGACGAAGGGCCGATGGATGGACGCTCCCAGGATCCAGACCGCAATCCCGCGCCGTCGTTACCGACTGGGCACCTATCAGGCGGTGCTGCTCGACGAGATCGAGAGCGCGGACAGCGTGAAGTACCGCTACATCATCGCGCTGGTGCGCGAAGGCGAGACGCGTCCGTCCCTTTACGTCACCTGCGAGAAGAACCCGCGCAGCCGCGCGCAGGAAGGGGCCTACCGCCTGCGCATCATCACCGATGTCTTCGACGAGGAAATGGGGTCCAGCGATGCGTGGGCCGACGCCGAGGCGTTCACCGCCGAGGGCCTGGGGCTCGCCGCCCGCACCCTCGGGCTCGGCGACGAAAAACCGGTCCCGCTGATGTAACGGCGGTCCCCTTCAGTGATCGTGCCCGTGCGCGCCGTGCACGTGGCCGTGCGTGATCTCTTCTTCGGTCGCCGGCCGCATTGCGACCACCTCGACGTCAAAGTGGAGGGTCTTGCCCGCCAGGGGATGATTCGCGTCGAGGACGGCTCCGGTGTCGGTGAGGCGCACGACCGAGAAGGCGATCGGGCCTTCCGGGCCTTCGGCGTACACGCGGGCGCCCGGCTCGAGCTTCATGTCCTTCGGAAAGTGCTCGCGCGGCGCCTCGAACACGAGCTCGGGATTCTGCGTCCCGTAGCCCTCCTCCGGGGCGACGGATACCTGCGAACGGTGGCCGATGGCCGTGCCTTCCAGCGCCTTCTCCAGCCCGGGAATAATGTTGCCGTGTCCGTGCAGGTATTC
The DNA here is from genome assembly GCF_002355415.1 of Sulfurifustis variabilis. Taxonomy (GTDB): domain Bacteria; phylum Pseudomonadota; class Gammaproteobacteria; order Acidiferrobacterales; family Sulfurifustaceae; genus Sulfurifustis; species Sulfurifustis variabilis. Next base: position 523,750 of record NZ_AP014936.1, read on the forward strand.
GAGCGGCTCGCGCCCCGACGACGTGTCGAGGACCTCTCCGCTGTCGTCGGTGAGGGTGTAGTGGAGGCTGACGACCATGTCGCGCGCGGTCTTCATGAAAGGGATTCTCTGGGGAGGGTGGATGGAAGAAATACTATAACGCGGCGGCCTCGGTCGCGCACGGGGGATGCCGGTCTTATACTCGTGCGTCATGGACGAGGGACGACCGCGTGTGGAGATCGAGTACTGCAGCCAGTGCCGCTTCGTGCTGCGCGCCTCCTGGCTGGCGCAGGAGCTTCTCTTCACGTTTACCGAGGAGCTCGGCGAGGTCGCGCTGATCCCGGGCACGGGCGGCATCTTCGAGGTGCGTCTGAACGGCGAGCGGTTGTGGAACAAGAAGGAAGCGGGCCGCTTTCCGGAACCCAAGGAAGTGAAGCAGCTCATCCGGGATCGCATCGCGCCGCAGAAGGATCTCGGCCACAGCGACCGCAAGGACGGATGACGGCTCGAGGCAGGCGTTACGCGTGATCAGGCAGCTCGCGATCACCACCCGGGGCCAGGGGCTCCACGATTTCACGGCCGACGTCGACGCCTGCGTGCGCGACGCGGGCCTGTCCGAGGGGCTGTGCACGCTGTTCGTGCGGCACACGTCGGCGAGCCTCGTCATCCAGGAGAACGCCGATCCGTCCGCGCGCCGCGATCTCGAGCGATGGCTGAACCGCCTGGTTCCCGAGGACGATCCCCTCTACACCCACCGTACCGAGGGCCCGGACGACATGCCGGCCCACGTCAAAGCGGCGCTGACGGCCACCGCGCTGTCTATTCCGGTGGTCGACGGGCGTCTTGCGCTCGGCACGTGGCAGGGAGTCTACCTGTGGGAGCATCGCCGCCGCGGCAGCCGGCGCGAAATCGTCGTGCACGTGGGCGCCTGAACCGTGCCGGGCGGGTCACCCTACGGCTCCTGGAAGTCTCCCATCACCGCCGATCTCATCGTTTCCGAAACGGTCGGCCTCGGACAGGTGCTGCTCGACGGCGACGACGTTTACTGGAGCGAGCAACGGCCTGCCGAGGGTGGACGTAACGCGATACTGCGCGCGCGTCCGGACGGCATCGGGGAGTGCCTGCCCGCGCCGTACAGCGCGCGCACGCGGGTGCACGAGTATGGCGGCGGTGCCTTCGCGGTCGCCGGGGGCATCGTGTACTTCACGCATTTCGCGGATCAGCGGGTGTACCGTCTGGCGCCCGGTGGCGCCCCGGTTCCGCTCACGTCCGCGGACGCGCGCCGCTATGCCGACCTCCTCGTCGACCGCGGGCGCCGCCGGCTGATAGCGGTCTGCGAGGATCATCGTGCGGGGGGCGAGCCCGTCAACAGCCTCGTCGCGATGGATGCCGATCGCGCGGGCGACGTGCAGACGCTTGCATCCGGACACGATTTCTTTGCCAGCCCGTGTCTCGGCCCGGATGGTCAGCGCCTCGCGTGGCTCGCCTGGGACCATCCCGACATGCCGTGGGACGCGGCCGCACTCTATGTGGCGCAGCTCGATGGCGACGGCCGCCCGCGCGAGCCGCGGCGCATCGCGGGCGGCGCGAACGAGTCGGTCTTTCAGCCGTCGTTCGGCCCCGACGGCCTGCTCTATTTCGTTTCCGACCGCACCGGCTGGTGGAATCTCTACCGGCACGCGGAAAACGGCATCGAAGCGCTCGCGCCCCGCGACGCCGAGTTCGGCCTGCCGCAGTGGGTCTTCGGTCTTTCCACGTACGCGTTCTCCGGGAGGCGCGTCGTTTGCGCCTGGAGCGAGCGCGGCGAGTCGCGCCTGGGCGTGCTGGATCCGGACACGCGGGAGCTGCGCGCCTTCGCGCTTCCCTACACGGACATCGGTCAGGTGCGCGCCCGCGCCGGCAAGGCGTACTTCACCGGGGCGACGAGATCGCAGCTCCCGGTGCTCGTCGAGCTCGAGTTGGACAGCGGGCGCACGACGGTGCTGCACCGCTCGACCGCGCTCTGCCTGGAGCCCGGTTACCTGTCAAAACCGGAAGCCATCGAGTACGAGACCGCGAACGGCGAACGCGCCCACGCGTTCTACTACGGACCGCGCAATCACGACGTCGAGGACCAGCCGGCCGGGGAGAAGCCGCCGCTGCTGGTGCTGAACCACGGCGGGCCGACGGCCGCGGCGTCGAGCGCGCTCAGTCTGCGGGTCCAATACTGGACGAGCCGCGGGTTTGCGGTGCTCGACGTGAACTACCGCGGGTCGACGGGCTACGGTCGCGAGTACCGCGAGCGTCTCTACGGCCGGTGGGGCGTCGCCGACGTGGAGGACTGCGTCCACGGCACGCGTCACCTCATCGCGCGCGGGCTCGTCGATCCGGACCGCGTCGCGATCCGGGGCGGAAGCGCGGGCGGCTTCACGGCGCTGTGCGCGCTCACCTTCCATACGCTCTTCCGGGCGGGAGCGAGTTACTACGGCGTCTCGGATCTCGAGGCGCTGGCGCGCGATACCCACAAGTTCGAGGCGCGCTATCTCGATCGGCTCGTCGGGCCGTATCCCGGCGAGCAGGAGCGGTATCGGAAACGCTCACCGATCCATCATGTCGATCGTCTGGCGCGGCCGGTCATTTTCTTCCAGGGGGCGGAAGACCGGGTGGTCCCGCCCGATCAGACCGAACGGCTGGTCGCGGCGCTGCACGAGAAGCGCGTGCCCGTCGCTTACGTGCTGTTCCAGGACGAAGCGCACGGCTTCCGGCGGGCGGCGAACATCAAGCGTGCGCTCGAGGCGGAGCTGTACTTTTATTCGCGTCTATTCGGGTTCACTCCGGCCGACGCGATTCCACCGGTCCCGATAGCGCACCTTCGCTAACCCCCACGTTGCGTACGCCTTGCGGGCCGGTCCCGGTGGCATCGCGCCGGTGCTTGTTTTAACCTCGCCGGACCACGCGCTTCGGAGGCGGGCTTGTTGGTCGACATCGAATCCCGGGCGGAAGCGAGCGAGGACGCGATCGCGTCCTTCGAGCGTTATCGCGCGGTGCGCGAGGCGACGGAGTCGCTGTGCCGGGACCTGGCGGTCGAGGACTACTGCATCCAGTCGATGCCCGACGTCAGCCCGCCCAAGTGGCACCTCGCTCACACCACGTGGTTCTTCGAGACGTTCCTGCTCGCGCCGTACCTTCCCCGCTACGCGGCTTTCGATCCCGCGTACCACCATCTCTTCAACTCGTACTACGAGAGCGCCGGCATGCCGTTTCCGAGGGCGCAGCGCGGCCTGCTGGCGCGCCCGACGGTGGAGGAGGTGTACCGCTATCGCGCGCACGTGGATCGGGGCATCGAAACGCTCCTTGTCCGGCCGGCTGCCGGGCAACGCGCCGCGCACGTCGCCGCGCGTTTGACGCTCGGGCTGCAGCACGAACAGCAGCACCAGGAGCTGCTGCTCACCGACATCAAGCACAATTTCGCGATCAATCCGCTGCGACCGGTGTATCGACGGGCGCCGTCTCCCGCCGGCTCGGCGCCGAAGCTCGTGTGGCGCACCTGCCCGGGCGGGCTCGCCGCCATCGGCCACGCGGGCGAGGACTTCGCTTTCGACAACGAGACGCCGCGTCATCGCGTGCATCTCGAGCCGTACGCGCTCGCCTCTCGCCTCGTCACCAACGGCGAGTACCTGGCCTTCATGGAAGACGGAGGCTACGAGCGAGCCGAGCTCTGGCTCGCGGACGGCTGGCGCACGGTCAAGGAGCAGGAATGGCGCGCGCCGCTCTACTGGGTGCGCGACGAAGGATGGCTGCAGATGACGCTTTCCGGGCCACGACCGGTCGGCCCCGACGAGCCGGTGTGCCACGTGAGCTACTACGAAGCGGAGGCGTACGCGCGCTGGGCCGGGGCACGGCTGCCTACCGAGGCGGAATGGGAAAGCGCCGCCGACGGTGAGGCGGTCGCGGGAAACCTGCTCGAAACCGGGGCGCTGCAACCGCGCCCGGCGAGCGACGGACCCGGGCTGCGGCAGGTGTACGGCGACGTGTGGGAGTGGACCGCGAGCCCGTACGCGCCCTATCCCGGCTACCGGCCGCTGCCCGGTGCGCTCGGCGAGTACAACGGCAAGTTCATGTGCAATCAGTACGTGCTGCGCGGCGGCTCCTGCGCGACGCCCGCCAATCACCTCCGGGCGACGTACCGCAACTTCTTTCCGCCCGCCGCCCGCTGGCAGTTCAGCGGGATCCGCCTGGCCCGCGACGCATGAGCGCGCCCGCGATCCGGTTCTACGATCAGGCGGAGACGGAATCGGACTTCCTCGCCGAGGTGCGCCGCGGGCTCGCGCGTCGTCCGCGCGCGATCCCGCCGAAGTTTTTCTACGATCGTCGCGGTTCGGCCCTGTTCGCCGCGATCTGCGAGCTGCCCGAGTACTATCTCACGCGGACCGAGATGCGAATCCTGAGGGACTGCGCCGGCGAGATCGCGCGGCGCGCCGCCAAAAACGCCGTACTGGTCGAGCTCGGCAGCGGGGCCTCGGAGAAGGTGCGCCTGCTGCTCGATGCGCTCGCGCCGCGCGCGTACCTCGCGATCGACATCTCGCGGGACTACCTCCGCGAGGCGACCGAGCGGCTCGCGCGGGATTATCCCCGCCTCGCCGTGCACGCGGCATGCGCGGACTTCACGCGGCCGCTGACCCTTTCCTACCCGCCGTCATCCGCCGAGCGCCTGGTGTTCTTTCCGGGCTCGAGCATCGGGAATTTCGACCGGGACGAGTCGGAGACGCTGCTTCGCCGCCTGCGGCCGTTCGTGGGGCGGGACGGCGGCTTCGTGATCGGCGTCGATCTCAAGAAGGACCGGGCCCTGCTGCGCGCCGCGTACAACGACGCTCAGGGGGTAACGGCGCGGTTCAATCTGAATCTGCTCGCGCGCATGCGGCGCGAGCTCGGCGCGGACCTCGATATGTCGGGATTCGAGCATGAGGCGGTCTACGACGAGACGGCCGGCCGGATCGACATGTACCTGGTGAGCCGACGCGCCCAGACCATCTCGCTGAAGGGCGAGCGCTACGAGTTCTCGGCCGGCGAGCGGCTGCACACCGAGAGCTCTTATAAGTACACGGTGGAGGAGTTTCAGGCGCTCGCGGCGCGGGCGGGCTACGTACCCGAGGCCGTCTGGACCGATCCGGCCCGCCTGTTCAGCGTGCATTTCCTGCGCGCGCAGTGAAACAACGAAAGCGCGCAACGCGCGACCGCGTTGTCGTCAGCGCGCTCCGTTCATCTGACCGATCACCACCCGCGCGCTGTCGTGCACCGTGCGGACGGGGTCCGCGGTGAAGGCGGCGGCGATGCCCTCGCGCCGCAGCTTCGTCTGCAGCGAGACCGACTGCGCCTGAAAGAAGCCGTTGAGGTCGAGCGCCAGACCGAACTCCTGCGCGCGCGCCGGCGTTGCGCCGGCGAGGGGCCGGAGACGCTTTTCCCATTCGTCGGCGAGCGTGCTCACACGGCTTTCCGCCTGTCGGAGCCACATCTCGTGTCGCGCGTACTCCATGGAAGCATCGCCGGAAAGGTTCGCGGGCCTGGGCTGCGAGGCGAGCAACCGAAGCTGATCCGCCGTCTGTCGCAGGCGCGCTATCCGGATCTGCGCGTCGACGAACGGATCCGCGCTCGGCAGGGGGTGTCGTTTCACCGGCGTGAGGCCGCGGACCGGGTCGGCGTCGGCGCCGAAGGCCCAGAGGGCGGCGAGGAACGGAGCGGCGACGAGGGCACGGGAGAGGACGCGGGCGACGTCTGGCAGGCTCGACACGGGGACGTCTCCGACTCCGGATTGAAACGACGGTCATGGTAGCAGCGCGCGACGAGAAAAGCATGAGCCGATCGCCGGCTTGCCGGCGCATCGACCGCGTGCTGCAATCGGCGCATGCGCGCGCTCACGCACCGGTGGCCCACCTCGGTCACTCAGGCGCGCGCGCTGCAGGAGCGGCTGCGCGAACGCGTCGTGTGCACCGATCGCCTCCGGCGGGTGCGCTACGTCGCCGGTGTCGACGTCGGGTTCGAGGCCGAGGGCGAGATCACCCGCGCGGCCGTCGCGGTCCTGGGCTTCCCCGATCTGCGCCTCCGGGAGTACGCGATCGTCCGACGGCGCACCCGCTTTCCGTACGTCCCCGGCTACCTCGGCTTTCGCGAGCTGCCGGCCGTGCTCGAGGCGTTGAAGCGCCTGCAGCTCCGCCCGGACCTGCTCGTGTGCGATGCGCAGGGGTACGCGCACCCGCGTCGTGTCGGCCTCGCCTCGCATCTCGGGCTGGTCGCGGGCCTCCCGAGCATCGGCGCCGCGAAGTCGCGGCTGATCGGCACGCATGCGCCGGTGCCCAGGCGGCGGGGGTGCTGGCGTCCGCTGCTGGACGCGGGTGAAATCATCGGTGCGGCGCTGCGCACGCGCACGGGCGTAAAGCCCGTTTACGTATCGATCGGCCACCGCGTGAGCCTGCCGACGGCGATCGGGTATGTCCTGCGCCTCACGCCGCGGTATCGTCTGCCGGAGACCACGCGCGCGGCGCACGCGCTCGCCTCTCACGGTGAGCCGCTCAGGACGAACTCCGCGACCGGGCGCCACGCGGCCGGTTCGCCCTCGGGCGCGTAGAGCGCGAGCCGGTCGGCCAGGAAGTCGAGGTCGAAGCGGCGCCCGATCGCGTCGAGGATGTGTTCCTTCCGCTCCGGGCCGAGTCTGCCGTAGACGAGGCTCAGGTGCGGCATGAAATCCCGATCGGGCTGCTGGCCCAGGGCCTCCGCGGCGGCGCACTGCAGTGCATGCAGCGTCGGCGTGAGCGCCGCCCGCACGTAGAGGCAGCGGAAGTAGGCATCGGTGTACTCCGCATGCGTGAGTCGCACCGGCACCGGCGGATGCCGGGCCGCGAGATCGGCGACGCGCGCCAGGGGATCGGCAGGCGAAGCAAACACGCCGCCGGAGAGCGTGAGGTGCGGCTCGAAGCGCGGCGTTCCGAGGCGCTCGCTCAGGTGCGCGATCAGGTCCGCGAAACGCCCGCGCACCGGCGCCGGCGGCATGAGCCAGAGGCTGTAACGGTTTTCCACGACCGGGGCTTGCAAGCGCGAGGACACCATTCTAAAAGGTCAGCGTCGAGCCGCGAGAGCAAGCCCATGGCGCGTCCCCGGTCTTCTTCGCCTCCCGATCCGGCGTCCCTCGCACGCTCGGTCCGCAAGGGCCGCGGCGCGGCGAGCAATGCGGACGGGCGCTTCGAGCCGGCGCGCCACGAGCCGGAGGACGACGGCTGGGGTGGGCTGGACGAGCCGCTCGTGCCGTTGGCCACGACGCTCGGCGTGGACTCGGCGCGCAGCGTCATCACGCGCAACGATTCGCCGGACATCCCCTTCGATCGCTCGATCAATCCGTATCGCGGCTGCGAGCACGGCTGCATCTATTGTTACGCCCGACCCTCGCACGCTTACCTCGGCCTCTCGCCGGGGCTCGACTTCGAGACGCGGCTCTACGCGAAACCGGACGCCGCCGCGCGTCTTGCCGACGAGCTGCGCGCCCCGGGTTACTGCCCGCAGCCGATCGCGCTCGGGACGAACACCGACCCCTACCAGCCGGTCGAGCGCAGGACGGGGATCACGCGCGCGATCCTCGAGGTGCTCGCGCGGTGCGAGCACCCGCTCACCATCGTCACGAAGTCCGCGCTGATCGAGCGCGATCTGGATCTGCTCGGCCCGATGGCGCAGAAGAATCTGGTCAAGGCGTTTCTGAGCGTGACGACGTTGAAACGCGACCTTGCACGGAGATTGGAGCCGCGGGCCGCGGCGCCCGAGCGGCGGCTCGAGGCGATCGCGAGGCTGTCGCAGGCGGGAATTCCCGTGGGCGTGATGGTGGCACCGGTCATTCCGGTGCTCACCGACGGGGAGATCGAAGCGATCCTTGCCGCAGCGCGCGAGGCCGGTGCGCGGGAGGCGGGCTACATCCTGCTGCGGCTGCCCCGCGAGGTGAAGGACCTGTTCAAGGAGTGGCTGGCGCTGCACGCGCCGCTTTCCGCGGCCCACGTCATGGCCCGACTGCGCGAGGCGCGCGGTGGCCGCGAATACGACGCGCGTTTCGGCGTGCGCATGCGCGGCGAGGGCGAGTACGCCGACCTGATACGCGCCCGCTTCGCGCTCGCCTGTCGGCGCCTCGGTCTCGATCGGCGGAAACCCGCCGCGCTCGACCTGAGCCGCTTCCGGCCGCCGCCGTCGCCGGCGAACGCTAATGACGCAACCGGCGCGGCGACTGGCCAACTCGACCTCTTCGAGGGGCCGTGAGGGTCGCGATTCTCTCCGACGTACACGCGAACATCGAAGCGCTGAGCGCGTGTCTCGCACACGCGGCCGCGCGCGATGCGGAGCGGTTCGTGTGCCTCGGCGATTCCGTCGGCTACGGTCCGGACCCGCGTCTCGTCCTCGGGCTGGTCATGTCGCTGCCGGGTCTCGTCGCCGTCCGGGGCAACCACGACGAGGCCGTGCTGGCGCGCGAGCGCCCGATGCCGCCGGAAGTCGCCGAAGTGGTGAATTGGACGCGGGGGCAGTTGAGCCCTGCACAACGCGCTTTTCTGGCCGGGCTGCCTTACCTCGTTCGCGACGAGACCGTGGCGTACGTTCACGCCAGCGCGGAATCCCCGAACCGCTGGGAATACATCGAATCGTCCGAACGGGCCGCGGCCTGCGCGGACGCGGCCGAGCGGCGGCTCGTCTTCGTCGGCCACGTGCACATTCCGCGGATCTACTACGAAACCCCGGGCGGCCGGTGGCGGGAGTATTCCCCCGAGGACGGTCATGCCGTCCCGCTTTCCCCGCGAGGCCGCTACGTGGTCAACGTCGGTTCGGTCGGCCAACCGCGCGACGGCAACAGTGCGTCGTGCTACGTGATCCACGACCGCGGGCGGAACACGATCGTGTTCCATCGCGTGCCCTACGATTACGTCCGGACCGCGAGACGGATCCGGGAACGGGCGCTGCCGCCCCGGTTCGCGCACCGGCTGGCCGAGGGTCGCTGAGTGGTCGCACGGACCGTGGCCGGGTTGCACGAGGTCGCGAGTGGGGAGCGTATCGACGGGTTCGGCGTGGGCGAGCGCCTGCACGAGGGCGGCATGGCGCGGCTCTACCGGGCGACGCACCCGCGCCACCGGCTCCCGATGGTCATCAAGGTGCCCCGCCTCGGGCCCGACGCGCCGCTCACCGCGCTTACCGCCTTCGAGAACGAGTTGCGCATCCTCGAACGCGTGCACGGGCCGCACGTGCCGCGGCTGATCGCCGCCGGAGCGGTCGATCGCGCGCCTTACCTCGTGCTCGAGTACCTCGCGCGCGACGACTACGCGCGCGCCGCGGTCGAAGCCCCGCTTCCGCTCGAGCGCGTCCGTACCCTCGGTGTCGCGCTCTGCCGCGCGGTGCACGAGCTCCACCGCCAGAACGTGATCCACCTCGACATCAATCCGCGGAATATTCGCATGCGCGCGAACGGGGAGGCGGTCCTGATCGACTACGGGCTTGCCCACCACGCGGGGCTGCCCGACCTGATCGACATCGCGTACGGCGAGCAGGAAGGGACGGTGCCCTACATCGCGCCCGAGCAGGTGCGGCACGTGCGCAGCGATTCCCGCTCCGATCTCTACGCGATCGGCGGAATGCTCTATCTCTATGCGACCGGCCACTATGCTTTCGGGCGACCGAACCTCCTGTCGCTCACGCGCCGGCTGCACGATGTGCCGCTTCCGCCGCGGCGCCATGTCCCGGATCTGCCGGCCTGGCTGCAGCAAGTGATCCTGACGCTTCTCGAGATACGGCCCGAGGAGCGCTACGCGACCGCGCGCGAGGTCGGTTACCTGCTGTCTCACCCTCAAGCCGTGCCGGTCACGGCGCGCGGACGCCGGACGTCGCGGTCGTCGGCGTGGACGCGCACGAAGCTCTGGCTGCGCTCGCTCTACGAGGTGTTCGACGAACCCGCTCCCGCCCGCCCCTACGAACGGCTGAGCACCGCGCCGCACGTACTGGTCGCCCTCGATCTGGATCGGAGCTCGGCGGCGCTGCAGCAGGCTCTGCGCAACGCGGTGCGCAAGTTCGTTCGCGGAGAACCGGAGGCGTACATCACCTGCGTGAGCGTCGTGTCCGGTACCGCGGAGGAAAGCGCCGGAGGCGAAACGGGGGAGGGTCCGAACCAGTTGGTGGCGATGCGCCACTGGGCCCAACCGCTGCGCATCCGGCCCGAGCGCGTCTTCTTCCACCTCGCGACCGGCGACCCCGCGGTCGCGATACTCGAGTACGCCCGCGCGCACCTCATCGATTACGTCGTGCTCGGCGCGCGCTCGAACCCGCGGCGGCGAGTGCTCGGCGGCGTCGCCGCGCGCGTGGCGGAGGAGGCACCTTGCAGCGTCATCGTGGTGCGGTCTCGCCGCGAGGGCGCGCGCGAGCCGTCTACCGGCGACGCTGGCGCTCGCGGCTCTGCTCGCGCGCGATCAGCCTCGCGAGGTCCGTGACCTGTTCCGCGAAGATCTCGATCAGGTCGTCGACCGCCAGAATGCCGACCAGCGCACCGGCGCCGTCGACCACCGGCACGCGGCGCACGCCCTTCGCGCGCATGCGCTTGATCACGTCGAGCAGTCCGTCCTGCTCGCGCGCCGTGACGAGCTCGTCGCTCATGACGTCGCCGACAGTAAGGTCCTCGGGGCGCACTCCCGCGGCGATCACCTCGACGACCAGGTCGCGGTCGGTGACGATGCCGACCGGCGTCTGCTCCCCTTCCTTGCCGTCCAGCACCACCAGATCGCCGACGTGATGCTCGCGCATGAGCCGCGCCGCCTCGGCGGCGGGCGTGTCCCGGTGCGCGTAGACCACTTCTCGATTGCAGACCTCGCCGGCGGTCGTCATGTGCGTGTCCTCGTTTCGGGCCGTCTATCTTAGCGCCACCGGCAGAGCGCGAGGCGACCGGGCAGATGCTTGATCTGGATCAATGTAGGGGTGAAACCGCGGGCGCATAGTGCGCGCCGTTGCCTGGTGGCTTAGGCATGCCGCCGCCCGTAATCTCGCACGACCGCCCCCTCTCCCTGGCGGCCGGGTTCCTCTTTGGGCGGCGGCAGATTTTTTTCCATTTTGAGAACGGCAGGGGCGGCAGGTAAATTGCTCGCGCCCATGACCGCACTGTTCCTCGACGCCTTCATCATACTCTTCGTGGTCGTCGACCCCGTGGGGCTCGCGCCCATTTTCGGCGCCATCACGCACGGCGGTGCGCCGGCGTACCGACGCCGCATGGCGGTGCGGGGAGTCACGATTGCGGCCCTGATTCTGGTGGCTTTCGTCTTTGCGGGCGGCGCGCTGTTGCGCGCCCTGGGAGTCGGTATGCCCGCGTTTCAGATCGCCGGAGGCATCCTGCTGTTCGTGCTCGCGCTGGACATGGTCTTCGCGCGCCATTCCGGCATTCGCTCGACGACCGAGCGGGAGCAACGGGAGGCCGAACGCAAGGCGGACGTCTCCGTCTTTCCGCTCGCGTTTCCCCTGATCGCGGGTCCGGGCGCCCTCACGAGCGTGCTGCTCCTTTCCGGGCGGGGCGCGGATCGACCGGAGGCGGTGGGCGTGGTGCTCGTCGTGGTGGTGGTCGTGCTCGCGCTCGCTCTCGCGGCGCTGCTCGCCGCCGATCGCATCATGCGCATCATGGGCGAGACCGGGGCGAACGTGGTGACGCGCGTCTTCGGAGTCCTGCTCGCCGCGCTCGCGGTCCAGTACATCCTCGACGGCATCCACGCGGGTTTCTGAAACCGGATGGACCGCGGCGACATCGAGGCGCTGGCCGGGGCGGCGCGCGGAGAGCGCGTCTCCGAAGAGCTGCTCGCGCGGGTACTCGAACGGCTGGCGGCCGTTCTGGCCGACCTGGCCGCCGCGCTGCGCGTGGAGTACCACGGTCCGGGAGTCGGCGTAGAGGGAGACCCCGGGGCCTATCGCCTGGTGGTGCGACCTCACCGGTTGTCGGTGTCGCCCGACGTGCACTGGGGCGTCATGATCTGCGACGCGGCCCCGTCGGCCGCCTGGCGGGCCGTCTGGTCGCTGCCTGCGGCGGGCCGACGACGCAGGCGCGCAATCGCGCGTGCGCTTCCCGAATTCTTCCGGGGGTACCTTCTGGCTGTGCGGGACGCCGGGCTCGCCGAATCGGAACCCGGCCGCGCGCTCGCGGCGCTCGCGCAATCCTGCCGGGAGTGCTACGAAACCGTCGCTTAGACGGCGCGGGTCGCGGAGGGCTTGAGGACCACGACCGGGTTGGCGATCGGGAGGTAATCGGTGGGATTGATGCCGTACACGCCCGGATCGAGCACGCGCTCGATTTCGCAGGGGCGCCCGTCGCGCGTCCGGTGGTTCATGAGATCGACCGTGAACGGGGAGCTGTAGGGCGCGCAGTTCCCGTTGAGCACGAGGGTCACGCGGGGCTTCAGGCGGCGCACGCGGTTCATCGTCACCACCACGCCCACCTCCCCCGTGTTGAGCTCGACGACGCTGCCGATGGGGTAAATGCCCATGCACTGGATGAACTGCTCCACGAGCCTGGGGTGGAAGTCGCGGCCGCGCCACTCGTACATCTTTTTCAGCGCCGTGTGGGCCGACATGCCGGTGTGGTAGGCGCGATCGCTCGTGACGGCGTCGTAGCAGTCGACGATGCCGCCGATCATGCCGAAGAAGCCGATGGTGTCGCCCTTGAGCCCGCCCACGTAACCGCCGCCGCCGTAGCGCTCGTGGTGGCAGCGCGCCACCTCGATGGCCTGGGCGGGGATCCCGGGCGTGCGCTCGAGGATCTCGACGCCGCGAGGCACGTGGCTCTTCATGAGATCGAACTCCTGCTCCGACAGCGCGCCGGGCTTGTTCAGGATCTCGTTCGGCACCTTCATCTTTCCGATGTCGTGCAGGAGTCCCCCGATGCCGAGCACGTTGAGCGACTCGCGATCGAGTCCGAGATGGCGTCCGAAGGCGAGCGCCAGGATGCACACGCGCAGGCTGTGCAGCGCCGTGTATTCGTCCTTCTTCTTCAGGTGGGTGAAGCAGGTGAGCGCATCGGGGTTCCGGATGACGCTCTCGGCGAGCTGGGCGACCACGCGCTTGGCGGCGACCGCGTTCAGGTTCTTTCCGAGGCGCACGTCCTCGAGGATGGTGTAGATGAGACCGCGGGCTTCCTCGTGCCGCTCGCGCACGACGGCGATCTCCTGCTCGAGCGTGGTCTGGTCCTGGTAAACCGGCTCGGCGCGCGGCTCATTGACGATCTTGAGGAAATCGCGTTCGACGCGACGCTCCGCTTCCGTCGGGATCGGGCGGGCGACGGGCGCGGCAGGCCGCCGTGGCGCAGGGATCGCATCGGTGGAGTCGGGGATGTCGATGACGACGGACTTGCAGTATTTGCGGAGCTGCTCGATCTCCTCCTGGGAGGTGATCTCGAATCCCTGAAACAGGAACGGCGTATCGCGCCACGGGCGATCGAGCTCGGCCACGTACATGCCGAGACGCAGGAATTGGACATCTATCGTTTTGCGCACCGCTGTCCCCGGCCGGTCGCCGGACCCCCTTGGGTGACGCCATCTCCCCTCGATGGCATCGAAAATTTCACGATCCAATCGTATAAATAGCGGTAAATGCCTGTTTCTGCAAGCACGTTTTGATCGGCGCGACGTGCCCGCGGCCGTTCTTCGGGCTGGCGACGCCACTCGGGCTGGTGAACAATGGGTTACACGCATACCGGAGGCAGGTCCATGAGCGAGCACGTCTACAAGACCATCGAGCTGGTGGGATCCTCGCAGGAGGGCACCGACGCGGCCATTCGCAACGCGATCGCACGCGCGAGCAAGACTGTCCGCCACATGGACTGGTTCGAGGTCGTGGAGACCCGCGGGCACATCCGGGATGGCGGGGTGGCTCACTTCCAGGTGAAGTTGAAGATCGGTTTCCGCCTGGAAGACTAGCGTGCAGAAGCTCTACAGTGCCGCCCATCTGCAGGAGGCGTATCTCCTGATTCATCGCCTGGCGCATGCCGGCATAGAGGCGCGCGTCCTGAACGAGCACGCCGTAGGGGCGGTCGGCGAGATCCCGTTCGTGCACGCCTACCCGGAGGTGTGGCTCGTCGACGCGGGCGACGAGTCGCGGGCACGCGCCATCGTGCGCGACTTCGAGGACAGACCGTCCGACGGCCTGCCCTGGTCGTGCCCGTCGTGCGGCGAGGAGAACCCGGGCGGGTTCGAGCTGTGCTGGCGCTGCGGCGCGGGGATCGAGGGGCGGTGAGCCGACCACGCCCGGGCCCGCGCGAGTACCGGCTCGTCGAAACGCGCCTGCAGCAGCCGCTTTCCAACGGTCGCACCCGCTGCAACCTCTGCCTGTGGCGTTGCGGCCTGCATCACGGGGCGCGCGGCTTCTGTCAGGCGCACGTGAACCGGCACGGGACGCTCTACAACCTTTCCTACGGTATTCTCTCGGCGATCGAGCTCGGCCCCATCGAGGCCAAACCGGTGCGCCACTACCGCCCCGGGACGCGGGTGCTGTCCGTCGGCAGCTACGGCTGCAACTTCCGCTGCGGCGGGTGCCACAACCTCGAGATCTCGTGGGGCGTGGAGGCGCTCGATCAGCTCGCACGAGGGGAGTCGACCGCCGCCTACGTGCCGCCCGAGGAGCTGGTGCAGGCGGCGCGTCGGCACGGCGCGGACGGCATCGCGTTCACGTACTCGGAACCCGCCGTGTGGCTCGAATACGTGCTCGATGTGGCGACGCTCGCGCGCGGTGCCGGCCTCTACACGGTCTATGTCTCGAACAGCTTCGTCACCGACGAGGCACTCGAGCTCCTCGCGCCCGCGATCGACGTTCTGTGTTCGGACATCAAGAGCCTCGACGACGCGTTCTACCGCGCGATCTGTCCGCCGGCGCGCGTGGCCGACGTCCTCGGCGCCATCGAGAAGGCACACCGGTTGGGCGTGCACGTCGAGGTGCGCACGAACGTGATCCCCGGCCGCAATGACGACGCGGGCATGCTCGGGGAAATCGCCGCGTGGATCCGCGACCGCCTCGGGGCCGACGCGCCCTGGCACCTCACCAAGTTCTTCCCCGCCTACAAACTCGCACACCTTCCCGCCACGCCGAGCGAGACGCTCGAGCGTGCCCGGGCCGCGGCGCACGCGGCCGGGCTCCGACGCGTCTATGTCTACGACGACAAGGGATGCGACTGCGCGCGGGAGAATCTGCCGGTTGCCGCGTGGCTCGGCCGCGAGCCGGCCGAGCTCCACGCGACCAAAAAGTGCGGCGGCGGCTGCTGCGGCGAGGAGGGCGTGCTGCTCAAGAAGTACGAAAAAGCATGACGAGTGACAAGTGACAAGTGATTGGTTCTGGTGCGCGCTTCGCGCGCTCATCGACTAATCACTCATCGCTTTCACTTCTCACTGCACCTCAGAGCCGTGTGCTCAATTCCGCCTCCGCCTGCACCTTCGAGCGCAGCAGGTCCTCGGCGACGTGTGACCACGGCGCGCGCCGTGAAGCGATGAGCGCCGAGAGCTCGCGCGAGAATTTGTGGTAGGTATCCATGGTGTCGGCGGCAGCCAGGCCGGCGCTGTGTTCCAGGAACGGAATCAACCCCTCGATCTTCCGCAGCTTCTCCCGCTTCTCCGCGAGGTCGAGGTCCTCCTCCTTCGCCTGAAAATAGGCCTCGGTGTTCTGCATCATCGTCTCGGTGGCGCGCCTCAGCTTGTCGTAGTCGAGCTTGAGCAGTCCGTAGGCATGCTGATAGAGCCGGAAGAGCTCGACGACGGTGTTCCGCAAAGCGTGCAGCTCCGGACGGCGCGGCAGCGCCTCGGCGAAGCGCGTGTACACGTCCTCGTGCGGCGGCGGTGGCCGGAGGCGCGACGGCAGGTCGCGCATGGCGGGGTTCATCGCCAGCCGGCACATCGCATGGAGCTGGCCGAGCGACTCCTCCACCTCGCCGGCAACGAGACGCGACTCCCGCATGGCCGCCTTGAGAGCGGACTCCGCCTCGCCGTAGTCGAACGAGGCGACCAGCTCCTGCTTGATCCGCGTCTCCGCCTCGCCGTGCGGCTCGGCGGCGAGCTGCCCGGCGAGGCGCAGCCGCAGTCGTTCTCGGGCGTCCAGCGCGATGCGGTACAGCGTCTGTGCGCGCGCCTCTCCTTCCTTCCGATCGAGGTACTCGCCGAGCAGCCGCGCGCACTCCGCCATTCGATTCGCCATGGCCTGCGAAAAGGACAGAAACGGGCCGACGAACTCCGCGTGGGCCTCAGCGCTCACCGGCGTGTGTTTCAGGTATTCGCGCAGGGCGAGAAGGCGCTCTTCCACCGTCGCCGCGCTCTGGCGGGCGCCGGCGAGGGTTCCGGCGATGCTGGAGAACGACTGGTGCAGCGCGCGTGTCGTCTTCAGCACCTCGATGAGCCGCCGCAGCAGCGTCTCCTCTCCGCTTGCCCGGAGGAAGAGCGCCTGAAGGCTTTTTTTGGCCTCCTCGAGCTGGGCCGCCGTCAGAAGGTGGTGCTCCTCGATGTAGCTGACCGCGGTGAGGGAGACCAGCGCTTCGCGCTCGCGGGGAGCGATGAAGTGATCGCGGTTCGCCATTGGGGCGCAGGATCATAGCACGCGCGCCGGGCGCTTCCGCGACCGGCGGTCCCATGCTAGCGTAAAGGCGGCAAACGCCCGGGGCACTCCCCGGCTCGGATTCCGCCGCTTATTTCCCTCGCGGGCAGGTAGCTGGCGCGGGGGCATTGAACTCGGGGCCCGCTAACCCTATCTAATGGCACGGAATCCGGACACGCGTCCAAGACCTGGGAGAATAAAGCGATATGAAGCGCGTTTTTCTGTTTCTGGCGACGAACATCGCCATCCTCGTCGTGCTCAGCATCACGCTGCGACTGCTCGGCGTGGAGCGGATACTCGACGAATCGGGCACCGGCCTCAACTTCAACGCCCTCCTGATCTTCGCGGCCGTCATCGGCTTCGGCGGCGCGTTCATCTCGCTCGCGCTCTCGAAGTGGACCGCGAAGCGGATGACGGGCGCCGTCGTGATCGAGCAGCCGCGCAACCCGACCGAAGCGTGGCTGGTCGATACCGTGCGTCACCAGGCGCGCGCCGCGGGCATCCAGATGCCCGAGGTGGCGGTCTACGATTCTCCCGACATCAACGCCTTCGCCACCGGCATGAACAAGAACAAGGCGCTGGTGGCCGTCAGCACCGGGTTGCTGCGCTCCATGGACCGTCACGAGGCGGAGGCCGTGCTCGGGCACGAGGTGAGCCACGTCGCCAACGGCGACATGGTGACGCTTGCCCTCATCCAGGGCGTGGTGAACACGTTCGTGATCTTCATCGCCCGCGTGATCGGACACCTCGTCGATCGCGTCGTCTTCAAGAACGAGGAGGGTCACGGGCCGGCGTTCTGGGTGACGACCATCGTCGCGGAGCTGCTGCTCGCGATACTCGCGAGCATGATCGTGATGTGGTTCAGCCGTTACCGCGAGTTCCGGGCGGACGCCGGCGGGGCGAAGCTCGCCGGACGGGAGAAGATGATCGCCGCGCTCGAGCGCCTCAAGGCGAGCCACGAGTCCCATCTGCCCGACCAGATGGCGGCCTTCGGCATCAACGGGCGCGTAACACGGAGCTTCGCCCGCCTCTTCATGTCGCACCCGCCGCTCGACGAGCGGATTGCGGCGCTGAAGATGGCCGCCTGAGATCGAGCCTTCGATCCGAGCGAACCCGTAGCGGGCGACCGCTGCGGGTTTTTTGTGCGGATCGGATATCCCCGCCAAGGCGCTGAAATATTGCCGCCCCTCGGAGGGTCTCCTTTCCAGTCACCCCGAGGCCACCCTATGCTGATCAAGCGCCCCGATCCGATCCGCGCCGCGGAAATCACCGATCAAGCGGTCTACCGCGCCCGCCGCCGTTTTCTCGAGGGGGTCGCGGGCGCCGCGCTCGCGGGCCTCGGCCTCGAGGCCTCCGCCGGTTCCCCGCTCGCCGGCGTGCGCCGTGGCGTGGTCACCACCGACGAGAAGCCGACTTCCTTGTCGGACATCACCCGCTACAACAATTTCTACGAGTTCGGTTCCGACAAGACGGATCCGGCGAAGCACGCGAAGGACTTCCGCACGCGACCGTGGACGATCGCGGTCGAGGGCGAGGTGGCGCGCCCGGCAATCTATCAGCTCGAGGATTTCGTGAAGCCCCACGCGCTCGAGGAGCGCATATACCGGCTGCGCTGCGTCGAGGCGTGGTCGATGGTGATCCCCTGGGTCGGGTTCCCGCTGGCCGAGGTCATCAAGCGGGCGGAGCCGACCTCGCGCGCCAAGTACGTCGAGTTCACCACGCTTTACGACCCGAAGCAGATGCCCGGGCAGCGCCCCGGGCTCCTCGGCACGGGCCTCGACTGGCCGTACGTCGAGGGCCTGCGTCTCGACGAGGCCATGCACCCTCTTACGATCCTCGCCGTCGGCCTCTACGGCGAGGTGCTGCCGAACCAGAACGGGGCGCCCCTTCGCCTCGTCGTGCCGTGGAAGTACGGCTTCAAGAGCATCAAATCGATCGTGAAGCTGCGCTTCGTGGAGCGTCAGCCGGTGACCACGTGGATGAAATCCGGTCCGGACGAGTACGGCTTCTACTCGAACGTGAACCCCGACGTCGATCACCCTCGCTGGAGCCAGAAGTACGAGACCCGCATCGGCGAGGACTCGCTGCTTTCGCGACTCACGCGCAAGCGCAAGACGCTGCCGTTCAACGGCTACGCCGACGAGGTCGCGCACCTCTACGCCGGCATGGACCTCCGGAAGTACTTCTAGGGATGGCCGCGCCCGTTCCGCGTGCGGTACGGATCGGCAAGCCGCTTCTGTTCCTGGCCGCGCTGGCGCCGTTCGTTCTGCTCCTCGCCCGGATCTTCCAGGACGACCTCGGACCGAACCCGGTCGAGACCCTCAACCGCTACACCGGCGACTGGACCCTGCGCTTCCTGCTCTTCACGCTCGCCGTCACTCCGCTGCGGCAGCTGACCGGTTGGCACCTGCTCATCCGGTTTCGGCGCATGCTCGGACTGTTCGCCTTCTTCTACGCCTGCCTGCACTTCCTCTCGTGGATCTGGATAGACAAGGTCTTCGAGTGGGAGGAGATCGTGCGGGACGTCTACAAGCGGCCGTTCATCACGCTCGGTTTCGCGAGCTTCGTCCTGCTGGTCCCGCTCGCCGTCACCTCCACGAATGCCATGGTGCGGCGCCTGGGCGGGCGGCGCTGGCGCGCTCTCCATCGCGTCGTCTACGTGATCGCGGTCGGCGGGGTCGTGCACTTCCTGTGGCAGGTCAAGTCCGACATCGCCGAGCCCGCGCTCTACGCGCTGATCCTCGCAGCGCTGCTCGGCTATCGGCTGTGGGCGTATCGGCGCTCGCCGGCGTTCGGGCCCGTGCTGTAGCGGGGGCCGTGTTTCGTTGAAGCGGCGGAGCCAAGGGCGCGCGCGAGTCGTTTCTTCAGCCGCAAGGCATCCGCACCGTCTTCGTAGTAGCCGTGCGCGCGCCCGACCACCGCGTAGCCCCTGCCGGCATAGAGCGCGAGCGCCCCGGGATTGTCGCTCCGTACCTCGAGGTGCATGACCTCGCAGCCGGCCGCGGCCGCGTGCCGCTCGGCATGGGCCACGAGCGACTGCCCGATGCCGCGTCCGCGGGCCGAAGCGGCCACCACCAGCGAGTAGAGGCGTGCGGTGCGCGTCCCGCGCCGGTAGAGCACGATGGCGTTGCCGAGCAGCGCCCCCTTCTCCTCACAGACCCAGACGTCTGCCTTTGCGCGCGCAAGCAGGTGACGGAAGCTCCGCCGGCTCAGGCGGTCGCCCGGGAACTCGCGCTCGAGGGCGAGCAGGGCGGTCAAATCGGATTCGCGGGCGCGGCGCATCAGTTCGCGGGGCCCCGCCGCAGCGTCACCTTCTCGCCGAAGAGCGCCGGCCGGTAGCTCATCTTCACGCGGCGCAGGTTCTCGAGGCCGAGGTCGTCGCCGACGTTGATGTACGTGCAGTCGGCGAAGAGCTTGGTGAACTCGCGGAAGAGGTACTGCGCCGAGCCGGGGATCGCGAAGTTCGTTTTCTCGACCAGCACGTTCGCGACGTCCGGCGTGATGCGCTCGCCGAAGGTGAAACCCTCGAGCCGGCCGTCGATGACGAGCGCGAGGCCGGTGAGTCCCAGCCGGTCGTAGTGATCCAGGGCCCGCTCGATGGCCCGGCGCTCCTGCTCCACGGTGTAGAAGAAGTCAGCGATGGCCTCGGCGCCCAGGTACTTCAGGCGGTTGCGCAGCCAGGTGTCGATCAGGGCGCGGATGCCGTCCCAGTGCCGGGGCCCGAGCAGCTCCATCCGGTGGTCCGGATAGGCGCGGCGGAACTGGTTGATCTCGCTGCGCTTGGTCTTGTAGGCGTTGCCCTTGAGCTCGATCAGGTCCTCGGTCCGGTAGATGTAGTCGGGCAGGCTGCGTTCGATGAGCCAGCGACCCGGGTCCAGAAGGGCGGCGAAGTCGCGGTAGACGAACTCGACCACGCTCCGGTAGGGGCTCGGGTTGTAGCCGTCCATGATGTCGAAGCAGGCGGCGAGGGCGTCCGCCTGGCGTTCCTGGCGCCCGAGGGGAGGCAGCAGCATGGTGAGACAGTGCCCGTTCAGGCTGAACAGGCAGAAGCAGTCCTCGATGATCTGGTAGAAGCCGCTCTTCTGCGAGAGCCAGATGATGTTATTCGCGAAGGTGTAGTCGGAAAGCGTCGCTTCGACGAGGCGCCGGTAGTGGTCGAAAAGGGGCTGGGTATCGATGGTGAAGGGGTAGAGGCGCTGACCCTCGATGGCGAGGTAGTGCCGCGGGGTCGCCCCGGTGGGCCGTGCGGCCGACACCGCGGGCGAGCGAGTACTTGGAGGTTCTTCGGTCTGGCTCAGCATAGGGGCTCCCTTCCGGTTTCATGCGCGGAATACGCGCGGTAAGCGCTTCGGGCACGCGGCGGCCGTGCGAGGTCCGGTTCGGTCCTGGGCAACGGGGTGTCGGGGGTCAAGCGGCAAGCGGCAGCACGGGGCTGCCCGGGTGGATCCAATCGAGAGGCGCGCGAAGCAATTTTTTGGCGATCGAAACGGGCCTTATATAGCCGCGCGCTTGTAAGCGATAAAGCGAAATGAAATGATGACGACGATAAAAAATTTTCGTCGGACGGATTGGACACCGAGCTCCTGGCGACCTTCCTCGAGGTCAACCGGACGCGTCATTTCGGGCGCGCCGCGGAGAACCTCTTCCTCACCCAGTCGGCCGTCAGCGCGCGCATCCGCCTTCTGGAGGAGACGCTCGGCGTCGAGCTCTTCACCCGCGCACGCAACGACATCCAGCTCACGCCCGCCGGCACGCGGCTGCTCAAGCATGCCGAGGCGATCATCAACGCGTGGAACCGCGCCCGGCAGGAGAGCGCGCTCGGGACCGCGGAGGCCGAGCTTCTCGCCATCGGCGGGGTGTGGAGCCTCTGGGACATCTGGCTCCAGGACTGGCTCCACCGCCTCCGGCGGGAACGGCCGCACATCGCCCTGCAGGCGGAGGCACACGGCGGGGACGTGCTCGTCCGGCGCCTGCTCGACGGAGCGCTCGACATCGGCTGCATGTTCGAGCCGCCCCAGATCGCCGAGCTCCTGGTACGGGAGCTCGCGCCCATACGCCTGATCCTCGTGGCCGACCGCCCGGGCCTGGCGGCGAGAGAGGCGACGGGAGCCGGTTACATCCGCACCGACTGGGGCACGTCTTTTGCGACAGCCCACGCCCGTCACTTTCCGGACATGCCGCCACCGGCCGTCCGTGTGGGGCTCGGGCGCATGGCGCTCGCCTTTCTGCTGGAATGCGGAGGCGCGGCTTATCTGGCCGAGCAGATGGTCATCGAGCACCTGACCACGGGCCGGCTGCACCGCGTGAACGATGCCCCGGCCATCGACCGGCAGGTCTACGCCGTCTACGCGCATGCCGCGGAGCGCCGCGCACTGCTCGAAGACGCCCTGTCGCTGCTTGCCGGCGCCCCCGCGCCGAGGGACGCGCCCGCCCCCGTCACCTGAAGCCGGGTACCGCTTGCTCCCCCGGCGTCGACATCCCGCTGGCCGGACGACAAGGTCACGCGGTTTTCGCCGACTTCGGGCGCCCGATGTGCAGTCGGCCGTCGGGGCTGCTGTACACTATGCGCCTTCGCGCGAATACGGCGGAACGAGCGCCTCCTCGCACGCCGCCGCCGCGCATAACCGTTCAACGCCAAAGGGGTTTTTGCCTTGGAGTCCTTTCACGGAACAACCATACTCTCGGTTCGTCGAAACGGACGGGTGGTGCTCGGCGGCGACGGCCAGGTGTCCTTCGGTAACACGGTGATGAAGGCCAATGCGCGCAAGGTCCGCCGGCTCTACAAGGATCAGGTTCTGGCGGGGTTTGCCGGCGGCACGGCCGATGCCTTCACCCTGTTCGAGCGCTTCGAGGCCAAACTCGAGAAACACCAGGGTCAGCTGACGCGCGCCGCCGTCGAACTGGCGAAGGATTGGCGCACGGACCGGATCCTCCGCCGGCTCGAGGCGATGCTGGCCGTCGCCGACCTGAGCGCGTCGCTGGTCATCACCGGACAGGGCGACGTGATCGAGCCCGAGCAGGGCCTGATCGCCATCGGCTCCGGCGGCCCGTACGCGCAGGCCGCCGCGCGGGCGCTCCTCGAGAGCTCCGATCTCGACGCCCGTGCCATCGTCGAGCGCGCGCTGGGCATCGCCGCCGACATCTGCATCTACACCAACCGCAACCTCACCATCGAAGAGCTGGCGAGCTGACCCATGTCCGAAATGACGCCTCGCGAAATCGTCCAGGAGCTCGACAAGCACATCATCGGGCAGGCGGCGGCAAAGCGCGCGGTTGCCATCGCGCTGCGCAACCGCTGGCGGCGCATGCAGGTGAGGGACGAGGACCTGCGCAACGAGATCACGCCGAAGAACATCCTCATGATCGGGCCGACGGGCGTCGGCAAGACCGAGATCGCGCGGCGCCTCGCGCGGCTCGCGAACGCGCCCTTCATCAAGGTCGAGGCGACCAAGTTCACCGAAGTGGGCTACGTGGGACGCGACGTCGACTCGATCATCCGGGACCTCGCCGACGTCGCGGTGAAGCAGACGCGCATGCAGGAGATGGACAAGGTGCGTACGCGCGCCGAGGACGCGGCGGAAGACCGCATCCTCGACATTCTCATTCCGCCGGCGCGGGAAGTGGGCTTCGCCGTCGGCGGCGAGGCGCGCGCGACGGACGAGGGCGCGGCGCGCCAACGGTTCCGCAAGAAACTGCGCGAGGGCGAGCTCGACGAGCAGGAGATCGAGATCGAGCTGAGCGCGCCCAGCGTGGGTGTCGAGATCTTCGCGCCGCCCGGCATGGAAGAAATGACGAGCCAGCTCCAGGGCATGTTCCAGAACCTCGGCGGGCGCCGCCCCCGTTCGCGGCGGGTGAAGATCCGGGAAGCGAAGACGCTTCTCACCGAGGAGGAGGCCGCGAAGCTCATCAACGAGGAGGACATGAAGGCGCGCGCGGTGCAGCGCGTGGAGCAGAACGGCATCGTCTTTCTCGACGAGATCGACAAGATCGCCGGGCGCTCGGAGACGCACGGGCCGGACGTCTCGCGCGAAGGCGTGCAGCGCGACCTGCTGCCGCTCGTGGAGGGCTCGACCGTGTCGACGAAGTACGGCATGGTCCGCACGGACCACATCCTTTTCATCGCGTCGGGCGCGTTTCACATGGCGAAGCCTTCCGATCTCATCCCCGAGCTGCAGGGCCGGCTGCCCATCCGCGTCGAGCTGGACGCACTCACCGCCGACGACTTCGTGCGCATCCTCACCGATACGGAGGCGTCGCTGACGCAGCAGTACGGCGCGCTGATGGCGACCGAGGGCTTGCGCCTCGAATTCGCCCCGGACGGCGTTCGCCGGATCGCCGAGGTCGCCTTCGACGTGAACGAGCGCACGGAAAACATCGGCGCCCGGCGGCTGCACACGGTCATGGAACGCCTGCTCGAGACCGTCTCGTTCGAGGCCGCCGACCGCGGCGGGCAGACGGTCACCATCGACGCCGCCTACGTGGATGGCCACCTCGCCGATCTCGTGCGCAACGAGGATCTCGCGCGGTACATCCTGTAACCCGCCCTCCTGGCCCGGTGCCTCTGCACCGGGTGCGCGGCCGTTCATTCCGGCCTTGAAAACACCCGTCCGGTCCCCATCTAAGGCGCAAGCGGTACCCGGGAAATGCCAGCGGGAGGAAGCAGAGCCGCTGACCCCGGGACCCGGTACGGTCCGTTTTCCCAACTTGATGGAGGTGCACATGAACCGTCTGGTGACGCGTGGCGAAGGCTCTCCCCTTTCGCGGTGGGGATTTGGCGACGACTTCGATCGGGTGTTCGAAGGCTTCTTCCGGCCCATGCGCTGGGTCGAGGAGGCGACGAACGAAAACTTCGTTCCCTCGATGGACATCGTCGAGCGCGAGAACGAGTACGTGGTGCGCACCGACATGCCCGGCGTGAGGAAGGAGGACATCAGCATCACGATGGAGAACGGGGTCCTCACGATCCTGGGCGAGTGCAAGCCCGCCGAGGAGCGCAAGGAGGGCGAAAACTACCTGCGGCAGGAGCGCCGTTACGGCCGCTATACCCGCAGCCTGCGGCTCGGCACCCAGATCGACGAGAAGGGCGTGAAGGCGAATTACAGGGACGGGGTCCTCGAGCTGGTGCTCCCCAAGGCCGAGGAAGTGAAGCCTCGCAAGATCTCGGTGGACGTTGGGTAGCCGGGGTCTTCTTGAAGACACTACGAACGTGTCTTCGCGCCGGCGAACGCCTCGCCACGGATGGCGAGGCCGGGGCATCGCGAAGCTGAAGGAGCCTCGCCAGGGATGGCGACTGGGCCGGCTCTGAAATCGCCAAAAGGCCGCGCAAGCGGCCTTTTCTTTTTCCCCCCGAGTTTGTAACGTTGCGCGAACGTCTCCGCCCCGGAACAACAATGAGCCTGACGCCCACCTCTGCCGCCGACCGCGCGCGCATCCTGACGGAGGCACTGCCCTACCTCCAGCGGTTCCGGGGGAAGACCATCGTCATCAAGTACGGCGGCAACGCCATGGTCGACGACGCGCTGAAGCAGGGCTTCGCGCGCGACGTCGTCCTGATGAAGCTCGTCGGCATCAACCCGGTGGTCGTTCACGGCGGCGGGCCGCAGATTGGCAAGCTCCTCGAGCGCATCGGCAAGAAGAGCGAGTTCGTCCAGGGCATGCGCGTGACCGACCGTGAGACCATGGACGTGGTCGAGATGGTGCTCGGGGGCCTCGTCAACAAGGAGATCGTGAACCTGATCAACCGGCAGGGCGGCAAGGCGGTCGGGCTCTCGGGCAAGGACGGCGGCCTCATCCGCGCGAACAAGATGATGCTGACCAGGCGGTCCGCCGACGAGAAGCTGCCGCCCGAGATCGTCGACATCGGCCATGTGGGCGAGGTGAAGGCGATCGACCCGCAGCTCGTCGCGCTGCTCGACAACGCGGAGTTCATTCCCGTCATTGCGCCGATCGGCGTGGGCGAGGACGGCGAGACGTACAACATCAACGCCGACGTTGTTGCCGGCAAGCTGGCCATCACGCTCAAGGCCGAAAAGCTGATCCTCCTGACCAACACGTCGGGCGTGCTCGACCGGGAGGGTAAGCTCCTCACCGGCCTCTCGGTGAAACAGGTGCACGACCTGATCGGCGACGGCACCATCTCGGGTGGCATGCTGCCCAAGGTGAACTACGCGCTCGACGCCGTGCTCAGCGGAGTGCGTACCGCGCACATTATCGACGGGCGCGTGCCGCATGCGGTCCTCCTCGAGGTGTTCACGGACGAAGGTGTCGGCACGCTGATCCGCTCCTGACTCCGGAGGCGACGTATGGATCGACGCAGGCTGGAAGACTATTTCGCCCGAACCCCGCGGCTGGCCGAGCTCTGCACGCAGAACGGCTGGCCGGATCCCGAGACGCTGAGGGTGGAGGTCCTCGACCGGGACGGCGACGCGCTGCTCTGTTCGGTGTCCTTCGAGGAAGTCATCATGGAAGGGGCCGGGTGCGTGGCCGGCCGGGTCGACTGCTGGGGCCGCTACCGCGTGAGCCAGGGAGACGACGGCGACATCGACGCGGAGCTTCTGGCCGGCTCGCGCGGGTAGCGGCCCATACCCGCGACATGGCGAAAGCGCGACCCGGGGAACGCCGCGAGCTCATCCTGCAGACGCTCGCGCGCATGCTGGAGGAGCGCCGCGGCGAGCGCGTCACGACGGCGGAGCTGGCGGCCGCAATGGACGTTTCGGAGGCGGCACTCTACCGCCATTTCTCGGGCAAGGCGCGCATGTTCGAGGCGCTCCTCGACTTCGTGGAGGAGTCCCTGTTCTCGCGTATCAACCGGATCCTCGCCGAGGAGCGCGAGGCGCTGCACCGCCTGAAGGGAATCCTCTTCCTCGTGCTCGGATTCGCCGACAAGAACCCCGGGATGGCGCGTCTGCTGTACGGCGACATCCTCGTCGGCGAAACCGAGAGGCTGCGCCGGCGGGCCTCCCAGATCTACGAGCGCCTGGAAACCCAGATGAGGCAGATACTGCGCGAGGCGGAGCTGAACGAGAACCTGCGACTGGCGCCGACGGACACCGCCGCGCTGCTCCTCGCCTTCATCGAGGGCAGGGTCGCCCGCTTCGTGCGCAGCGACTTCACCGTTTCGCCGGCGGCGGACTTCGAGACGCAGTGGGCGCTCCTGCACGGGGCACTCCGGTTCACGTCATCGAGCTCCGCCTCCAGGGCGTAGGGTCCGCGCCGCGCAAGAAGGGCTCAGGCCATGTGTGCAGCCCGGGGAACGCCGCCGCACACCGGGCAGGCGGGATCCTTGCGCAGCCGTACCGTGCGCCATTCCATCCGCAGCACGTCGATGAGCAGCATCCGGCCGCTGAGGGTCTCGCCGATCCCCATCAGCAGCTTCAAGGTCTCGACGGCCTGCAGGCTGCCGATGACGCCCGGGGCCGGCGCGAGCACGCCGAACTGCGCGCACGGCTCTCCGGGCTCCTCGCTCTCGTGGTACAGACAGCGATAACAGGGCCCGTCCGGCAGATCCGGGCGGAACACGGCGACCTGGCCCTCGAACCGCGTGACCGCACCCGAGACCAGCGGACGCCCCGTCCGAACGCAGGCGCGGTTGATGGCGAAGCGCGCGGGAAAGTTATCGGTGGTGTCGACCACGACATCCACGGCTCGCGCCTGCTCCTCGAGCTCGTCGTCGCGGAGCTGCCGGTTGAAGGCGGTGACGCGCACGCGCGGGTTGAGGCTCGACAACCGGCGCGCGGCGGACTCGACCTTCTCCGTGCCGACCGACCCGTTGTCGTGCACGATCTGGCGCTGAAGGTTCGTCAGGTCGACCCGGTCGTGATCGACGATCGTCAGGTGCCCGACGCCGCTCGCGGCCAGGTACATCGCGACGGGCGAACCGAGGCCCCCCATGCCGACGACGAGCACGCGTCCATCGATCAGCTTCTGCTGCCCGTCGATGCCGATCTGCGGGAGGAGGATGTGCCTGCTGTAACGGAGGAGATCCGCGTCGTCCATGCACCGATTCTACGGCGGCACGACGCGGCGCGCACGACACCGGCGGGCGGCCGCGGGGCGTACGTCAGAACCGATAGGACACGCCCAGAGAGAGGACGGGGTAGACCTTGAAATTATCGAGGTCGTCTTCGATCTCGCGCTCCTCCTGATCGAGGTCGGACTGGGGGACGGCCGGGTTCGACGACGCGAGCTCCACGTCCGGCGAACCCTGGAAGACCGCGCCGATCTCGAAGTTCAGGCCGAAGCCCTTGTTGCCGGCGACCGCGTTACCCCATCCCAGCGCCACGAACGGCGCGCCGCTCTTGAAACGGACCTCACCGTCCAGCGTGCCGGCGGTTCCGAACGGGTAGGTCGTCCCGCCGATGGTCACGGACCCGGTCGGCGTCGCCGTCAGGTCGACGCCGTTCTTGTTGCTCAACATGCCTGCGCTCACCCGGAAGGCACCGGCGAAGGGGTGCCAGTCGAGGATGAGCGCGCCGCTCTTGAGCTCGAGGTCGGCGTCGTAGCGGATGTCCTCGATCGTCTCGTCGTAGCTGTAGGTGTAGCTGTTCGCGCCCAGACGGAGGTTGATTCGCTCGCTCAGCCCGATCGTGCCTTCGACGCCGGCGCCGAGCGTGCCCGCGCGCACGCCGAGCGCAAAGCCCTCCGCATGTGCCGACAGCGGCAGGGCAAACGCGGTGAGGACGACGGCGTACGGCAGAAATCGTTTCATCGACGCTCCCTCGAGGACGGTGGAAAGGTTAACGGGTTAATAGCAGTTGCCGTTCGAAAGTAAAGCACCTTCAGTCCGCGTCGCCTTCGGTCACCCGCTCGACGCCCGCGAGATCGCGATGAGAGGTCACGCCGCGATACCCGGATTCACGGAGCAGCGCTCGCACGGCGTCCGCCTGGTCGTAACCGTGCTCCAGGATCAGACGACCGCCGGGCAGGAGGTGGTGTCGGGCGTTGCGCGCGATGTGGCGAATCGCCTCGAGACCGCCGGGACCGGCGACCAGGGCGTCGACGGGCTCGAAGCGCAGATCGCCTTCGCCGAGGTGCGGATCGCCGAGCGCGACGTACGGCGGATTGCTGACGATGAGGTCGACGCGAAGCTCATCGAGCGGCGCCAACCAGCCGCCCTCGCGAAACTCGACGTTAACGATGCCGAGGCGCGCGGCATTGCGGCGAGCGACGGCGAGCGCGGACGCCGAGCGATCGGTCGCCACGACGCGCACGCGCGGACGCTCGTGCGCCACGGCGAGCGCGATGGCGCCCGAGCCGGTCCCGAGATCCGCCATGAGCGCCTCGCGTTCCGGGTCGAGGCGCTGCAGGGCGCGCTCGACCAGGAGCTCGGTCTCCGGGCGCGGGATCAGCGTCGCGGGCGTGACCTCGAGGTCGAGCGACCAGAACTCGCGCCGGCCGGTGAGGTAGGCGACCGGCTCGCCCCGGACGCGCCGCTCGACGAGGTCCCGAAAGCGGGCGAGCACCGCGGTATCGAGCCGGCGCTGCGCGCGGACGACGAGATCGTTGCGGTTCATGGCGCTGGCGTGCGCGAGGAGGGTCTCGGCGTCGAGCCGGGCGGTGGGACTGGTTCCGGCGAGGAGAGACGTGGCTTCTGCCAGCGCGGCGTGCACGGAATCGCCGGCGCTCATGGCGACGTTCAGGAGGCGAGCGCGGCGAGCTGCTCCGCGTGGTCCGCGGCCCGGAGGGCCTCGATCAGCTCGTCGAGCTTGCCTTCCATCACCTGGTCGAGCTTGTAGAGGGTGAGGTTGATGCGGTGATCGGTGACGCGCCCCTGCGGGAAGTTGTAGGTGCGAATGCGTTCGGACCGGTCGCCGCTGCCCACCAGGCTCTTGCGGTGCGCGGCCTCCTTCTCGCGCTGCTTGCGGCGCTCCTGCTCGAGCAGCCGGGCCGAGAGGATCGCGAGGGCGCGCGAACGGTTCTTGTGCTGACTCCGTTCGTCCTGGCACTCGACCACGATTCCCGTCGGCAGGTGCGTCACGCGAATGGCCGAGTCGGTCTTGTTGACGTGCTGGCCGCCGGCGCCGCTCGCGCGGAAGGTGTCGATCTTGAGGTCGGCGGGACTGACGTCGATCGAGTCGATCTCCTCCGCCTCGGGCAGCACCGCCACGGTGCAGGTCGACGTGTGGATTCGGCCCTGCGCCTCCGTTTCGGGAACGCGCTGAACGCGGTGCACGCCCGACTCGAACTTCAGGCGCGCGTACGCGCCCTTGCCCGCGACACGGGCGATGATCTCCTTGTAGCCGCCGTGCTCCCCCGCGTTCGAGCTCACGACCTCGACCTCCCAGCGTCTCGACTGGGCGTAATAGTGGTACATGCGGAAGAGGTCGCCGGCGAACAGGGCGGCCTCGTCGCCACCCGTGCCGGCGCGGATCTCGAGGAACACGCTGCGCTCGTCGCTCGGGTCCTTCGGGATCAGCAGCGCCTGCATCTCGCGCTCGAGCGCGGCCATACGGTCGCTCGCCTGCTCGACCTCCTCGGCCGCCATCTCCCGCATCTCGGGATCCGCGAGCATGCCGCGCGCCGCCTCGAGCCCCTCGCTCACGTTCCGGTAGTCGCGGTAGAGGTCGACGAGCGGGTTCAGCTCGGCGTACTCCTGCGAAAGCTGCCGGAACCGGTCGGTGTTGCCGATGATCTTCGGATCGGCGAGGAGGGCGGTGAGCTCGTCGAAACGCTGCGCCAACCCCTCCAGCCGCGACTGGATGGACGGGTTCATGGCCACTAATCGTCGTTCAGGTTGAACAGCCGGCGGGCGGCGTCGAGCAGGGCGTCGTTGCCGTCGTGATCGGCGCGCTTCAGGGCGTCGGTCGGCGCGTGGGTGAACTTGTTGGTGAGCGCCCGGGCGAGCTGCTCGAGCACGGCCTCGGGATCGTCGCCCCGGGCGAGCCGGCGGCGTGCGCGGCGCACCTCGGCGTCGCGCAGCGCCTCGGTCGTCTCGCGCAGCGCGCGGATGGTGGGCACCGCGTCGAGCGAGCGTACCCATTGCCAGAAGTCGACGACTTTCACCTCGATGATGCGCTCGGCCTCGCGGGCGGCCGCCTCGCGAGACTGCATGTTCTCCTGCACGACGTCCTTGAGATCGTCCACGGTGTAGAGGTAAACGTCCGAGAGGTCCCCGACTTCCGGCTCGATATCGCGCGGCACGGCGATGTCGACCATGAACATCGGCCGGTGCCTGCGGGCCTTGAGCGCGCTCTCGACCGCACCCTTGCCCAGGATGGGCAGCGGGCTCGCGGTCGAGGAGATGACGATATCGGCGTCGGCAAGCCTCGCCGGGAGCTCGGCGAGCGAGATCGCTTCCGCCCCGAAGGGATCGGCGAGCAGGCGGGCGCGCTCGACCGTGCGGTTCGCGACGATCACGTGACCGACGTGCTGCTCGGCGAGGTGGCGCGCGCAAAGCTCGATCGTGTCGCCCGCGCCGATCAGGAGGACCGTCTGCTCGGAAAGATCCGTGAAAATGCGCTTGGCCAGCATGACGGTCGCCGACGCCACGGACACCGGGCTCGCGCCGATGGCGGTGTCGGTCCGCACCTGCTTCGCGACCGCGAACGTCTGCTGGAAGAGGCGGTTCAGTATCTTTCCGGTCGCGCCGACCTTGTGGGCCGCGGCGAAGGCCTCCTTCATCTGTCCCAGGATCTGGGGCTCGCCGAGCACCAGCGAATCGAGTCCGGCCGCCACGCGAAACGCGTGTTTCACGGCCGCCTGATCCGGGTGCTCGTAGACGTACGGGCGGATGTCCGCCCGCCGCAGCCGGTGATATTCGCAGAGCCATTCGATGACCGGCTCCCCGTCGCCGTTCTCCAGCCCGCAGTAGAGCTCGGTGCGGTTGCACGTGGAGAGAATCGCCGCCTCGCCGGCCACCTGACGGGTCACGTCGTGCAGCGCCTCGGTCAGCTTTTCGGGAGCGAACGCCGCCTTCTCCCGGACCGAGACGGGAGCGGTGTGGTGGTTGATGCCGACGGCGATCAGATGCATCGAAGGGGTTAAAAAGACGGGGGTTTTCCGGCCGGGATTTTGACCCAAGCCGGTGCGGTGTCAAGTTCCGGGCAAGCGGAGTCCGTAATCGGCGGCCAGCGCGAGCGCCGAGCGGCCGATGGCGCCCGCCGACACCAAGGTGGCCAGCAGGCCCGCCACGAAAAACAGGGTTTCGCCCGCGCTCCACCATGCGATCAGTTGCGCGGCCGATGCCCAAAGCCCGATCAAACTGGCGGCGCCGGCGAGGGCGAGAACCGGAGCGAACGGGAGCTCCCCGGCGCGAAGCGCCATGGCCACGAGCCACAGGACGAGCGCCGCCAGCCAGAGATTGAGAGGGGCGAAAAGCGGCCAGGCCTCGACGCCCCCGAGCCCGTGGCCGTCGGCCAGGGCCAGCACCGCCACCGCCGCGATCACCGCCCAGAGCGACCGCGTGCCGAGCCGGTGGGACGCCCCCTTGGCGTCACCCGCTTCGGTAGCGCCCGGAATGAGGCGATGGAGCGCGCGAATCGCCGCTTCGACCGTCGAAAGCGCAAGGCCGGCCGCAACCGTGACGACGAGGGTGCGCGCAAAATCGGGGTCGAGGCCGATGCCGGCCGCAATCCGGACGTATCCGTCGACGTAAAGCTTGAAGACGCCGCTGACGTTGGCCGCCGACACCGAGCGGAAGTAGCTCGACCAGGTGTCTGCCTCTGCGAAACTGGTCGTCGCGACCAGGAGCGCAGTGAGGGCGAGCAGCCCTTCCGCCAGTGCGCCGCCGTAGCCCACGAAACGTGCGTCGCCGACCCGCCGGAGCTGCCTCGCCGTCACCCCGTGGATCACCAGAAACTGAAAGCCGGCAAGCGCCCCGGAGCTCACGACGAGGAATAACCAGGGGAGCGCGCCCGGCCGATCGGGCGCCTCGTGAAACGGGGGAGCGACGAGCGCGGGCTGCTCCACCGCGATGCCGGCGTAGAAGCCCAGCAGGGCAAACCCGGTCAGGAGCGCGGTCAGGTAGCCGCGGGGACGTATCAGCCGCCAGACGGGCGCACGGGCCGAGAAGAAGGCGTAACCCAGCACGACGACGAGCCAGACGCTGACGGCATCGACGGAGAAAAGCGTCTCGCCCGCGAGGTCAAGCTGGAGCGCGCCCGTGAAGGCCAGGCTGGTCGCGTCGAAAAGCCACAGAAGCATGACGACGAGCAGAAGAGCCGCGATCGAAGCCGGCGCGAGCGTAATCTCGGGCCTTCCGTGAAGGAACGTCCCGAGCGCGGCCGCGACGAGCGCGAGGCCGGCGAGCGGCAGCGCAGCGGTCGGATAGGCCGCGAGAAGCGATGCCACGAATCCCGCGCCGGCGGCGGCCAGTATAAGGAGTACGGGAACGGCGAGAACGATCAGCGCAGGGCCGCCCCAAGAGCCGATGAGCGACCGTGCGATCTCCCAGAGCGTGAGCGGTTGGCGTACGACCAGCCAGTAGCTCCCGAGCGCGTACACGCCGGCGGCGACGGCGCTGCCCGCGACGATCCAGAGAAAGGCCGGAATCCATCCCCAGGCGGCCGCGACGACGGGACCGAGGAAGACCGCGCCTGCCGCGACGGCGGCGAGGTGATGACCGAAGAGGAGGTGGCGTTGGGCCGGGACGTGGTCCCGGTCGTCGAAGCGGGTGTGCGCGGGCGTACTATACTTGTTTTGAAGCTGAAAGACGTCGAGCGACAGCCATTTCGCGTAAAAGCGGTAGCCGAACGCGAAGGCCACCAGCGTGACGATCACAAGAAAAAGTGAGTTCATCGAGCCCGCCGTTCGGGTGCGATTATTTTAAACACAAAGCATAGACCCCGGGGCACGCGGTTGCGCCGCTTGCCGGATTATTGGAGACTCGATCTCGCTGCCCGGCCCCGCAGGTACTCGGGCGCCGCTATTCGGAGTTCCTCGATGCGTTACTTCTCTCGGCGTTTTCCGCTCACGATCGTCCTGCTCGGCGCCCTTGCCGCCTGCGTCTCGGTGCCCCAGGCCGAAGAACCCGTTGCCCAGGCCGCCGCCGGCCCCGAGGCGTTCCCGAAGGTCGAGGAGTCCCTGCCGCGGGCCGCGCTGGACGCGGACACGCTTTACGACGTGCTGCTCGGCGAAATCGCCGGTCAGCGCGGCGAGATCGGCGTCGCCTCGCAGGCATTGAGCCGCGCCGCGCGCCGCACCCGCGATCCGCGGCTCGCCGAGCGCGCGACGCTCGCCGCTCTCTATGCGAAGCAGTACGAGGACGCCCTTGCCGCCGCGCAGCTGTGGGTGGAGCTCAAGCCGGCCAGCGCGGATGCGCGCGAATCGCTCGCCAGCATCTACCTCGAGACCGGCCGCCCCGCCGAGGCGCGCCGGGAGTTCGAGCAGATTCTCGCGAGCGAGCAGGCGCGCGCGAACCTCGAGCAGGCATACATGCGGATCGCGGCCGTGCTCGGCCGCGCTTCGAGCCGCGGAGCGAGCGTCCAGACCATGCAGGTGCTGGTCGAATCGCACCCGGAAGTGGCGGCAGCGCACTTCGCGCTCGCGCACCTCGCGGTGCGTAACGGCGACCTCGACGTGGCCGGGACGGCGGTCGACAGGGCGCTCGAGCTGCGTCCGCAATGGGAGGAGGCCGCGCTCTTCAAGGCGCGCATCCTCGTTTCCCAGAAGAACGCCGCGAAGGCGCAGACCTTCTACGAGGACTATCTGCGCCGGTATCCGTCCGCCACCAACGTGCGGGTGCACTACGCGCGCCACCTGATCGACCAAAAGCAGTGGGAGAAGGCGCGCGACGAGTTCAAGCGGGTCGCGGAGGAGGCGCCGGAGGACGCCGACGCCGTCTACGCCGTGGGGCTTCTCGCGCTGCAGACGAACCGGCTGGACGAGGCGGAGCGCTTTCTCGAGCGCACCGTCGAGCTGCGCCCCCAGAACGACCAGGCCCGCATCTACCTGGGACAGGTGGTGGAGCAGAGCAAGCGCTACGGCGAGGCGGCGCGCTGGTACGGCGAAGTGAGCGCGGGCGAGAGCTTCTTCGAGGCGCAGACGCGGCTCGCCATCGTGACCGCCAAACAGGGCGATCTCGGCAAGGCCCGCCAGCATCTGCGCGCGATCAATGCCGAGAACGATCAGCAGCGCGTGCAGCTGGTGCTCGCCGAGGAACAGATGCTGCGGGACGCCAAGCGGTACGACGAGGCGCTCACGGTGCTCAACGGTGCGCTGGAGCGCATGCCGGAAGACAAGGATCTTCTGTACGCGCGCGCCCTGATCGCCGAGAAGCTCGACAAGCTTCCCCTCGTCGAATCGGACCTGCGGACGATCCTCCAGAAGGACCCGCAGAACGTCAACGCGCTCAACGCGCTCGGCTATACGCTCGCCGACCGTACGGACCGCTACTCCGAGGCGCAGGAGTATCTCGCCCGCGCGCTCGAGCTCAAGCCGGACGACCCCTTCGTGCTCGACAGCATGGGCTGGCTGCAGTACCGGACCGGGAACAACGTCGAGGCGATCAGATACCTCAAGCGCGCCATCGCCATCCGCAACGACGCGGAGATCGCCGCCCATCTGGGAGAGGTCCTCTGGGTGGCCGGAGACAGGAGCGAGGCTCGCTCCGTCTGGACGCGCGCGCTGCGCGAGACGCCGGAGAGCGAAGCGCTGCGGGACGTCATCAAGAAATTCATGCCGTGAGAATCCGGGCGTTCTGGCTCGCCGCCGCTTTCCTTGCGGGATGCGCGAGCCTGCCCGAGCCCGCCCCGCCCGGAGACCCCGAAGCGCTGTTCGCCGCGCGCCGCGCGGAGCTCGTCGCCCTCACCGTGTGGGAGCTCCGCGGACGCGTGGCCCTGCGCGCGCCGGGCGAGGGCTGGCAGGCGGGCCTGCGCTGGCTGCACCGCGACGGCGCGCAGGCCCTCGACCTTACGGGCCCGTTCGGCGGCGGTTACCTGCGGCTCACCGAGGATGACGGCGGGGCACGGCTGACGGACTCGTCCAGGCGCGTCTACGAGGCAGCCGACGCGACCATGCTGCTCGCGCGCACGACCGGCTGGCAGGTTCCGCTCGACGGCCTCGATCACTGGGTGCGCGGGCTTCCGCTGCCCGACGTACCGGCGCGCCGCGAGCTGGACGCCCACGGGAGATTGAAACGTCTCGTGCAGCGCGGCTGGAACATCGAGTATCTCGCTTACGCCGAATTCGCCGGGCACGAGCTCCCCAGCCGCCTCTACATCAGTCGCGAGCTGCCGGCGGAGCCCGCAGCCGGGCCCGAAGACCCCCGCCTGGAGGTCCGGCTCGCGATCCAGAGCTGGCGGCTCGCGGCCCGCGACTCGTGAACCTTCCCGACCGCTGGCCGGCGCCGGCCAAGCTCAACCTCTTCCTGCATGTCGTCGGTCGACGTTCCGACGGGTACCACCTGCTGCAGACCGTCTTTCAGCTCCTCGACTTCGGCGACGAACTCCGCTTCGGCGTGACCTCCGACGGTGTCGTAGGACGGGCCGCGCCCGTTCCGGGGGTGCCCGAGGAGACTGATCTCACGCTGCGTGCCGCACGGCTGCTGAAGGAGCGGTGCGGCGTGCGGCGAGGGGTCAGGATCGGCATCGAGAAGCGGCTGCCTGCCGGCGGGGGATTGGGCGGGGGAAGCTCCGACTGCGCGACGACCCTCATCGCCCTGAACGCGCTGTGGGGCGTGGGCTTGCGGCGCGCCGAGCTGCTGCGACTCGGGCTCGAACTGGGCGCGGACGTCCCGGTTTTCATCGGCGGGCGATCCGCCTGGGCGGAGGGGGTGGGCGAGATCCTGACGCCACTCGAGCTCGAGGACGCCTGGTATCTGGTCGTCGCCCCGCCGGTGCAGGTTTCGACCGCGTCGGTGTTCGCGGCCAGCGAATTGACACCCCATAGGCCCACCATCACAATACGCGCCTTTCGAACGGGGCAGGGGCGCAACGATCTCGAGCCGATCGTGCGCCGCCGGTATCCCGAGGTCGACGTCGCTCTTCGATGGCTCGCCGCTCACGGCGAGGCGCGTATGACCGGGTCGGGCGGCTGCGTATACGTCAGGGTTGCGAGCGCCGCCGCGGGGCGGCGTATTCTCGAGGAGGCACCGCCGGGCTACGGCGGGTTCGTCGCGCGGGGCGTGAACCGGCATCCTTTATATAGCCTGACCCGCGATTCCTGACTGGGCGCCGTCAAGCGGTAAGGCACCGGTTTTTGATTGGTCGCCCCATCCGTGGGGCGAACCCTCGCTGCGTCGGGCTGACGCGCAAATTCGCTCCAAGCGAATTTGTCCGGCGTTCCCGGGTTCGACAAAATCGCCGGGGGCGATTCT
The DNA here is from genome assembly GCF_002355415.1 of Sulfurifustis variabilis. Taxonomy (GTDB): domain Bacteria; phylum Pseudomonadota; class Gammaproteobacteria; order Acidiferrobacterales; family Sulfurifustaceae; genus Sulfurifustis; species Sulfurifustis variabilis. The sequence continues at coordinate 560,564 of NZ_AP014936.1, forward strand.
GGACAGCGCGCACGGCGCGCTGACCCCAAAGGGGCGAGCCCCAGGGATGGGGCCAGCAATCCTGGCGCCCCAATCGGTATCATGGGTGCGCCGGCTTACTGGGGCGTCGCCAAGCGGTAAGGCACCGGATTTTGATTCCGGCATTCCCAGGTTCGAATCCTGGCGCCCCAACCAATCTCAAAGGCCCGCACGCGGGCCTTTGAGATTGGTGCCGAAGGGCGCCGTACCGGACGTACGGCGCAATCCAGGCGCTCCGACCGGATCTACGAATGCCGCCGTCGTTCCCGTTCGACGGCGTTGCTGTTTGAGGGGAGAGCAGTGTCGTTAGACAACATGATCGTCTTCACGGGGAACGCGAACCCGACCCTCGCGGACCTCGTGGTGCGCCATCTCGGGCTGCCGCTCGGCAAGGCGGTGGTCGGGCGCTTCTCGGACGGCGAGATCATGGTCGAGATCATGGAGCACGTACGCGGCAAGGACGTGTTCCTCGTTCAACCGACCTGCGCGCCGGCGGACGACAACCTGATGGAGCTGCTCATCCTGATCGACGCGGTGAAGCGCTCCTCGGCACGGCGCATCACCGCCGTCATACCTTATTATGGGTACGCGCGGCAGGATCGCCGGCCGCGCACTGCGCGTGTCGCGATCACCGCCAAGCTCGTCGCCGACATGATCCAGACCGCCGGCGCGAACCGGGTGCTGACCATGGACCTGCATGCTGACCAGATCCAGGGCTTCTTCAGCATCCCGACGGACAACATCTACGCCTCGCCGATCCTGCTCGGCGACATCTGGCGGCACGAGTACGAGGACCTGCTGGTCGTGTCGCCCGACGTGGGGGGCGTCGTCCGCGCACGCGCGATGGCCAAGCATCTCGAAGCGGATCTCGCCATCATCGACAAGCGCCGGCCGCGGCCGAACGAGGCGAAGGTGATGCACATCATCGGTGAGGTGCGGGGGCGTACCTGTATCCTGATGGACGACCTGGTCGACACCGCGGGGACGCTGTGCGAGGCCGCCTCGGCCCTGAAGAGCCACGGTGCCCGCAAGGTGCTCGCCTACTGCACGCACCCCGTCCTGTCGGGAAGGGCGGTCCAGCGCATCGAAGGCTCCGAGCTCGACGAGCTCGTCGTCACGGACACGATTCCGCTGAGCCCCGAGGCCAAGGCCTGCCCGCGGATCCGACAGCTGAGCGTGGCGGAGCTGCTCGCCGAGTCCATGCGCCGCATCGCCGAAGAGGATTCCATCAGCTCCTTATTTATGGATTAGTTCTACCTGCTCCCCCTCTCCCGCCCAGCGGGAGAGGGATGGGGTGAGGGTTCCTTGCCTTGCTCTCCGATCGCAGGGGCGGGTGAGGGGCAAACGAAGCCACCGCGTACTTGGTCGCGAGTCCGGTGGCGGCATTTCAAACCAGGAGATCAACATGGCTACGAAGTTCGAAGTGAACGCCGAACCACGGTCGGGCAAGGGCACCGGTGCGAGCCGCCGCCTCCGCCGTGGCGGTAAAGTACCGGGCATCGTGTACGGTGCCGGCAAAGAACCCGTCATGGTCGCGTTCGAGCACGACGCGATGTACCACAACCTGCGCGCCGAGGCGTTCCATACCTCGATCCTCAGCCTCAAGCTGGACGGCGCGACCGACCAGGCGATCCTGCGCGACTACCAGATGCATCCGTTCAAACCGCAGGTCCTGCACGTCGACCTGCAGCGCATCAGCGCGACCGAGAAGATCCACATGAGCGTGCCGCTCCACTTCGTGGGACAGGACGTGGCGCCGGGCGTGAAGCAGCAGGGCGGTATCGTGAGCCACTTGATGACCGAGGTGGACGTGACCTGCCTGCCGCACCAGCTGCCCGAATTCCTCGAGGTCGACATGTCGAACATCAACCTGAACGAGTCGGTGCACCTCTCCGACCTCAAGCTGCCGGAGGGCGTGCAGATCACGAGCCTCGCCCACGGCGGCGACGACCTGGCGGTCGCCGCCATTACGGCCGTGCGCGAGGAGGTCGAGGAAGCGCCGGCCGCGGCGGCGGCCCCGGAAGCGGCGGCTGCGCCTGCCGCGGGCGCGGCTCCGGCGGCCGCCCCGGCCGCAGCCGAGGCCAAGAAGCCGGAGGGCAAGAAGGAGGGCAAGTAAGAGGCTGTGTCCTCGGGCATCTCCCTCATCGTGGGGCTCGGCAACCCGGGCCCCGAGTACGCGGAAACCCGGCACAACGCCGGGTTCCGTTTTCTGGACGCCCTCCTGGCGGACAGCGGGGAGCGCCGGCGTCCCGAATCGCGGTTCACGGCCGAGGCGGCACGCCTGCGGATCGGCGGCAGCGAGGTCTGGCTGCTCGCCCCCATGACTTTCATGAACCACAGCGGGGAGGCCGTCTCGCGCTTCGCGCGCTACTACAAGATTCCGGTCGGGCAGATTCTCGTGGCCTACGACGAGATCGACCTGCCGCCCGGGGCCGTGCGCCTGAAATGGGGCGGCGGCGCGGCCGGCCACAACGGCCTGACCGACGTCATCGAGCAACTCGGTTCGCCGGAGTTCCTCCGCCTGCGCATCGGCGTGGGGCACCCGGGTTCGGCGGCGCAGGTCGTCTCATACGTGCTGCGGCGGCCGCCGGTCGCCGAGCAGTCGCTCATCGACGAGGCGATCGCGGCGGCCAAGGACCACATCGGCGATATCGTCCAGGGGCAGTACCAGAAAGTGATGAACAGCCTGCACAGGCTCGGAAAGTGATGTGCCGAGCGCAGTAACGGAATGACGGGTGACGGCTGACCAGAGTCCGGCCGCCTGTCACGAACGACGAATCACTCTCACGGTCACCAGGTTAGAAAATGGGTTTCAAGTGCGGGATCGTAGGGCTGCCGAACGTCGGCAAGTCCACTCTCTTCAATGCGCTGACGCGCGCCGGCGTGCCGTCGGCCAATTATCCCTTCTGCACCATCGATCCCCACGTCGGCATCGTCGAGGTGCCGGACCCGCGGCTGAAGCGGCTCGCGGAGCTCGCGAAGCCCGAGAAGATCCTTCCGACGACCATCGAGTTCGTCGATATCGCCGGACTCGTCGCGGGCGCGTCGAAAGGCGAGGGGCTGGGCAACAAGTTTCTCGCCCATATCCGCGAGGTCGACGCGATCGCGCACGTCGTGCGCTGCTTCGAGGACCCGAACGTCACGCATGTCGCGGGCCGGGTGAGCCCGCGGTCCGACATCGAGACGATCGAGACCGAGCTCGCGCTCGCCGATCTCGACACGGTGGAAAAGGCCTGGAGCCGTGCGTCGGCGCGCGCGAAGAGCGGCTCGAAAGACGATATCAGGATGCGTGAACTGCTCGAGCGCGTGCGGAGTCACATGAACTCCGGCGCGCCGTTGCGCGCCCTCGATCTGGGCACGGAGGAGCGGCAGATGCTCAAACCGCTCTGCCTGCTGACCGACAAGCCGACGATGTACATCGCGAACGTGAGCGAAACCGGATTTCGCGACAATCCGCTTCTCGACGAGGTGCGCGCCATCGCCGAGGCCGAGGGCGCGGTCGTGGTGCCGGTGAGCGCGGCGATCGAGGCCGAGCTGGCGGACCTCGAGGGCGAGGAGCGGCAGGCATTCCTGGCCGACATGGGGCTCGAGGAGGCCGGGCTCGACCGCGTCATTCGGGCCGGCTACGCGCTCCTGGGCCTCATCACGTTCTTCACGGTCGGTCCCAAGGAGGTACGGGCTTGGACAGTACGGGCCGGCTCCGCCGCCCCGCAGGCCGCCGGGGTGATTCACACGGATTTCGAGCGCGGTTTCATACGGGCGGAAGTCATCGCTTACGACGATTACCTGCGCGCGGGCGGCGAGTCCGGCGCCCGGGAGGCGGGCAAGCTCCGGCTGGAAGGAAAGGACTATCGCGTCCAGGACGGGGACGTGATGCATTTCCGGTTCAACGTCTGACGCCTTGACTTGTCGGGGAGCCCCCTCGAAAATCCGCCCCCTCCTGTCGAATATGGCTATGTAGCTCAGCTGGTTAGAGCGCGGCACTCATAATGCTGAGGTCGGCGGTTCGATCCCGCCCATAGCCACCAGTCCTTTCCTCCTGCCTTCGTGCCCGTTTCGTCGCTTGCACGTGACCTTACATCGGGTGTGGCTTGCGACCCGGCTTCCAGAGACCACAATTCCTGATGTAGGCGGCATGCGGAGCGTGCCGTTTTCCAGGAGGAAAGATGTTGAAACTGGGTTTGTGGGTCGCAACGCCTTCGCTGGTCACCTTCCTGGCCTCGTCCAACCCGGTGCGTCTCGAAAACGCTCTTCTGATCTTCGCGCTGTCGGTGGTCGCGCTGCTCATGGGAATCGGGCCGCGCATCGGAGACAAGGCCGGACGCTGAAAGGCGGCAGGCAGGCGCGGGCGGGAAAAACCGCCCGCGCTTTTTTTTGCCTGGCATTCGCCCTGCCGGCCGGGCAGAATTTCGTCCGCCGTGCGCAAGCTCTACATCAAGACCTTCGGGTGCCAGATGAACGAGTACGACTCCGCCCGCATGGCGGATCTGCTCGCGGCCTCGCACGACCTGGTCGTCACGGCCGATCCGGCGGAGGCCGATGTCCTTCTGCTCAACACCTGTTCCGTCCGGGAAAAGGCCCAGGAAAAGGTCTTCAGCCAGCTCGGGATGTGGCGTCTTTATAAGGAGGCGCGGCCCGGCGTGGTGATCGGCGTCGGCGGGTGCGTGGCGAGCCAGGAGGGGGAAGCCATCGTGCGCCGGGCGCCCTACGTGGACCTGGTGTTCGGCCCGCAGACGCTGCACCGGCTGCCCGAGATGCTCGCCCTCACGCTGACCCGGCGCCGCCCCGCCGTGGACGTCTCGTTCCCCGAGATCGAGAAATTCGACCGGCTGCCCGAACCCCGCGCGGACGGCGTGCGCGCCTTTGTTTCGGTGATGGAGGGTTGCAGCAAGTACTGCACGTTCTGCGTGGTGCCGTACACCCGGGGCGAGGAGTTCTCGCGGCCGTTCGACGACGTCCTTGCGGAGGTGGCGGCGCTGGCTGCGCAGGGCGTGCGCGAGGTGACGCTCCTGGGCCAGAACGTCAACGCCTACCGCGGCGCGATGCACGACGGCCGGATCGGGGACCTGGCGCTCCTCATCCGGTATATCGCCGAGATCGAGGACATCGGCCGCATCCGCTTCACGACCTCGCACCCGCTCGAATTCGACGATCGCCTGATCGCTGCCTTCGCGGACGTCCCCAAGCTCGCCGGACAGCTGCATCTGCCCGTGCAGAGCGGCTCCGATCGCATCCTGACCCTCATGAAGCGCGGGCACACCGCGCTCGAATACAAACAGAAGATCCGCCGGCTGCGCTCGGCAAGGCCGGACATCTCGCTGACCAGCGACTTCATCGTCGGTTTCCCGGGCGAGACCGAGGCCGACTTCGCGGCGACGATGCGGCTCATCGAGGAGGTGGAGTTCGACGGCGCCTTCAGCTTCCTCTACAGCCCCCGGCCGGGCACCCCGGCCGCGGACCTGCCTGATCCGGTTCCCCTCGGAATCAAGCAGCATCGGCTCGTGCGGTTGCAACGGCGGGTCGCGGAACTGGCCGCGCGCGCCGGCCGGCGCATGGTGGGGACCCGCCAGCGGATCCTCGTCGAGGGAGTTGCCCCGCGCGGGCAGGGGCGCCTCTCGGGCCGGACCGCGAACAATCGCGTGGTGAACTTCGAGGCCGAAGACCGCGAACTCATCGGGCGGTTCGTCGACGTGGCTATCCTGGAGGCCATGCCCAACTCGCTGCGCGGGCGGCTTTGCGGGCCGCCCTCCTCGCGGGCCGGCCGACAGGGTCACGCAACCCCACAGGATCCGAAGCTGGCGGCGACCGCCTGTCCGCCCGGGGACGGCCTCGCCCGTCCGGATCGGGAACGGTCCGAGCCGGCTTGATTCGGCTTTTCGATTTCTGTCTACTTCGGGACATGTCCGTTTGCCACACGGTCCGTCGCCCCAGCCCGAGTTGAGCGCCAAGCTTAAGCGCGTCGAATTCAGCCTTTCCCCCGCCGATAACCGCCGGTTGGCGAGTCTGTGTGGCCGCCACGACGAACACCTGCGCCAGATCGAGGAGTATCTCGGGGTCGAGATCGCGAACCGAGGCAACGGTTTCCGCGTGACCGGCCCCGCGGACAGGAGCCGCCGCGCCGAGAGCGTCATCCGGTCGCTCTACGAGGCGACCGGGGAGGATGAACCGCTGACGCTCGCCGGCGTGCACGCGGCCCTCCAGCACGCCGTCATGCCGGCGGCGGAGGCGGAGGAGGCGGAGCCCGAAACCGACCTGCGCACGCCCAAACGCGTGGTGCGCCCGCGGGGCCCCCGCCAGCGCCAGTACGTACGCAGCATCCTCACGCACGACATCAACTTCGGGATCGGGCCGGCGGGCACCGGCAAGACGTACCTCGGTGTCGCGTGCGCCGTCGAGGCTTTGGAGGCGGGGCGCGTCCAGCGCATCGTGCTCGTGCGCCCGGTGGTGGAGGCCGGCGAACGCCTCGGCTTCCTCCCCGGCGCGCTGGAGGAGAAGATCGATCCGTACCTGCGGCCGCTCTACGACGCGCTGCACGAGATGTACGGCTTCGAGAAGGTGCAGCGGCTGCTCGAGAAGGGCGTGATCGAGATCGCGCCGCTCGCGTACATGCGCGGGCGTACGCTGAACGAGTCGTTCATCATCCTCGACGAGGCGCAGAACACGACCGCCGAGCAGATGAAGATGTTCCTGACGCGCATCGGCTTCGGGACCACGGCGGTGGTCACGGGGGACATCACACAGATCGATCTGAAACGCGGCCAGACTTCGGGGCTCAAGCAGGCGATGGAGATCCTCGGCGGGGTCGAGGGCATCGCGTTCACGCAGTTCATTCCGCAGGACGTAGTGCGCCACGCGCTGGTGCAGAAGATCGTGGAGGCCTACGAGGCCTACGGGCGCGCCGACGGTGACGACAAGCCCTCCGGATGAACGTCCGACTGCGCGTCGACTACGCGTCGCAGCGACCGGCGCCCGGCCGCCGCACGCTCGCGCGGTGGGCGCAGGCGGCGCTCGCGGGTCTGAGGCGCCGCGCGGTCGCGATCGGCGTGCGAATCGTGAACGAGCGAGAGAGCGCCGCGCTCAACGCGCGCTACCGGGGCAAGGCGGGCTCGACGAACGTGCTGTCGTTTCCTTTCGAGGCCCCGCCGGGCGCGCGCACCGACCTGCTCGGCGATCTCGTCATCTGCGCCCCGGTGGTTGCCCGGGAGGCGCGCAACCAGGGAAAAAGCCCCCGGGCGCATTGGGCGCATATGGTGGTGCACGGTATAATGCATCTTCGCGGTTATGATCACCGGACGCGGCGCGAGGCCGCGCTCATGGAGCGCAGGGAAGCGGCGGTCCTCCGGCGGCTCGGCTATTCCGACCCGTACGCCTGAGCTCACTGCTGTCAACGAATGAACCGATCCGACGAAAGCCGAAGTAGTCACGAGGACGGCGGTCACCGCTCGCTCCTCGACCGCATCAGCCAGGCCCTGCTGGGCGAGCCGGGCTCGCGCGAGGAACTGATCGACATCCTGCGCGACGCGACCGAGCGCGGCGTCATCGACCGGGACTCGCTCGACATGATCGAGGGCGTGTTCCAGGTCTCCGAGATGAAGGTGCGCGACATCATGGTGCCGCGCGCGCAGATGGACGTGGTCGATCGCAACGACCCCCCGGAGACCTACCTCCCGGCCGTGATCGCATCGGGCCACTCGCGTTTTCCGATGGTGGACGGCGACAAGGACAAGGTGGTGGGCATACTGCTTGCCAAGGACCTGCTGCGCTACTTCCAGCTCGACAAGAAGCGCCGTGCCCAGTTCAACCTGCACGACATGCTGCGGCCCGCGGTGTTCGTGCCGGAGAGCAAGCGCCTCAACGTGTTGCTGCGGGAGTTCAAGGCGAACCGCAACCACATGGCCATTGTCGTGGACGAGTACGGCGGGGTGGCGGGGCTCGTGACCATCGAAGACGTGCTCGAGCAGATCGTGGGCGAGATCGCCGACGAGTACGACATCGACGAGGACACCATGATCATGCCGCGCGAGAACGGCGAATACGTGGTGAAGGCGCTGACTCCGCTGGCCGATTTCAACGCGCACTTCAAGACGTCGTTCAGCGACGAGTCGATCGATACGATCGGAGGCCTGGTGCTGACGAGCCTGGGGCACCTGCCGCGCCGCGGCGAGCGCACGCGCATCGACGGTCTTCAGTTCGAGGTGCTGCGCGCGGACAGCCGACGGGTGCATCTGCTCAAGGTGTCGCGCGCCTCCGGCGCCGATCAGGCCGCCGAGTAGCCGCGCCCGCGCCACTTCACGCGCGCTTCTTCGCGGAAGATCCTTTGAGCCTCCCGACGTGCACGCCGAGCCACGAACCCGGCGTGGCGCGCGCGGTCGAACGCGGGACATGTCCGGCCGCGCATCCCCCATGCGAGTGACGACCGACCGCTTCGTGCGGACGGCGCGCGCTCGCGCCGATGTCGCGGCGCTTCTGGCCGGGGTCGCCACCACGCTCGGTTTCGCGCCGTTCGGCCTCTTTCCGCTCGGCGTGCTCGCGCCCGCCGTGCTGTTCGTCGCATGGGACCACGCCACGCCGCGCCGCGCCGCCTGGCGCGGTTTTCTTTACGGACTCGGCCTCTTCGGTGTCGGTGTCTCCTGGGTCTACGTGAGCCTCCATACCTACGGCAACATGCCGGTGCCGCTCGCGGCATTCGCCGTCGTGCTGTTCGTAGCGGGCATGGCGCTCTATCCGGCGTCGCTCGGCGCATTGCAGGCCCGCCTGCGCGGTGCGCCCGCAGCGCTTCGGTGGACGCTCGCCGTGCCGGCGCTCTGGGCGCTCCTGGAGTGGATGCGGGGCTGGTTCCTCAGCGGCTTCCCGTGGCTCAACCTCGGCTACAGCCAGGTCGACAGCCCGCTCGCGGGCTACGCGCCGTGGGCGGGCGTGTACGGCGTCACGTTCGCGGCCGCGGTCTCGGCCGGCCTCATCGCCGCCGCCTGGCTTGATCGGCCTCGGGCGCTGCGCGCCTACCTGCCGATGCTGCTCGTCGTGTGGGTTCTCGGCTGGTTTGCGGGGCAGGTCGATTGGGTGCGCCCGGCGGGGGAGCCGCTGCGCGTCGCGCTCGTGCAGGCGAACGTGCCGCTCGCCTCGAAGTGGCGGCCCGACTCGCGCCAGGCGATCGTCGACCGCTACGTGCAGATGAGCGAGCAGGCGCCGAAGGTCGATCTGATCGTCTGGCCCGAGGCGGCCGTGCCCGGCTATCTCGACGAGCTCGGCCCGGGGCTGGTGCCGCGCCTCGAGCAGATCGCGCAGACGCGCGCCGCCGATTTCCTCTTCGGCGTGGTCGAGCGCGGCACGGATGCGCGCTCGTACTACAACAGCGTGGTGACCGTGGGAAGCGGCAAGTCCAATTATCGCAAGCGGCACCTGGTGCCCTTCGGAGAGTTCCTGCCCTGGCCCGGGCTCTTCGGCTGGCTGATCGAGCACCTGCAGATACCCATGTCCAACTTCAGCGCAGGCGCCCCGGGTCAGTCACCCTTGCCGGCGGCGGGACAACGCATCGGCGTCTCGGTGTGCTACGAGGACGCGTTCGGCGAGGAGGTCATTCGGATGCTTCCCGAGGCGACGCTGCTCGCGAACGTGAGCGAGGATGCGTGGTTCGGCGACTCGCTGGCGCCGCATCAGCGCCTGCAGATGGCCCGTCTGCGCGCGCTCGAGTCGGGACGCGCGATGCTGCGCGCCGCGAACACCGGACCCTCGGCGGTGATCGATCACCGCGGTCGCGTGATCGCGCGCTCGCCGCAGTTCGTCGCGCACACGCTCGTGTCGGACGTGCAGCCGATGCACGGCGCAACCCCCTACGCGCAACGCGGTAATTGGCCGGTCGTCATCGTCGCCGGGCTGCTCGCGCTCGGCGCCTTCGGATGGCGCTGGCGCGCCGGCGCGTGGTCCGCGAAGGAATCCTTGTGATTCGAGCGGTTGTAGTGCCTTCCGTCAAACCTTTCCAGTAAGATGTTTGAGTTCGAGCACCCGGTCACGGGTGCCGCAATAACAAGCAGGCGAGGGTAGAGGAGCCCATTCCCACGACGCTCGCGGCGCGTGTCGGTCCCGCCGCCCCTCCCGCTTCATGGCGAGACGCCGGAAGGACACCGTCGCTTGAGCAAACCATCCGCACGCATCGAACAACAGGGCAGCCGCACGGGTTGTCTCGCCGGCGGCGGCGAGGCAGGTGCGCGGCTGCGCGCGATCGACTGGCGCACCACTGCGCTCGGGCCGGTCGATCGCTGGTCCGCGAGCCTGCGCGCGGCGGTGGCGGTCGTGCTCGCCGCCCCGTCGCCGATGTGCCTCGCCTGGGGCGCGAACCGGATCCTCCTCTACAACGACGCGTTCGCGAAGCTGCGCTTCGTCGCGGGTCTGGACGGCCTTGGACGGCCGGCCAACCAGGCGCTCGGCGACGCGGGGGAGCGCCTCGCTCCGCTCCTGGACCGGGTGCACGCGTTCGGAGACGCAGTCGAGCACGCGCTGACGGGCCTGCCGGATAACGGAGACGCCGGACAGACGCTGCGCCTGAGCCCGGTGGAAGGCAAGGCCGGCGAAACCGGCGGCGTACTGCTCGCGGTTCTGTCGCCCCGGCAGATGGACGAAGGGTCGCACGAGCGGAGGCCGCGTAACGATCCCGCGGGGATGCGCGCGTTCGGCGACGCCATGCCGGCGCTGATCGCTTACGTCGACAAGGACTTGCGCTACCGCTTCAACAACAAGGAGTACGAGCGGTGGTTCGGCGTGAAGCCGGCGGAGCTCACCGGAAAACACGTCCGCGAGGTGATCGGGGACGCGGGACTCGAGGAGCTGAGGCCGTACATCGACGAGGCGCTGGCCGGCCGCCCGGTGCGCTACGAGCGCTGGGTGGTCCGCGCCGACGGGCGCCGCTACGTCGCCGCCGAGTACGTGCCGGACCGTGCCGAGGACGGATCCGTCGCGGGGTTCTACGTGCTCGGCAACGACCTGACCGAGCGCAAGGAGTCGGAGGAGCGCCTGCGACGACGCGAGGAGGAGCTGCACCAGCTGGCGGACACCATGCCCGCGCTCATCGCCGACGTCGGACCGGATCTGCGTTACCGGTTCGCCAATCGGGCGTACGGCGAGTGGTTCCGGATCCCGCCCGAAGACATCGTCGGGCGACACGTGCGCGACGTCATCGGCGAGGACGCCTTCGAGACGATCCGAGCCGAGGTCGACGCGGCCCTCAACGGACACTCCGTCGCCTACCAGCGCTGGATACCCTACCGCACGGGCCGGCGCTTCGTGCATGCGGCGTTGACGGCGCGTCGTGCGGCGGACGGCCGGACGGACGGCTTCTTCGTCCTCGTGACCGACATTACGACCCGGAGACAGATGGAAGAGGCGCTGCGCGCCAGCGAGGAGCGCCACCGCCACCTGATGAGCCTCCTGCCGGCGGCGGTGTACACCTGCGACGCGGAGGGGCGAATCACGTATTTCAATCGGCGCGCGGCGGAGCTCTGGGGCCGCGAGCCTCCGATCGGCGAGACGGACGAGCGCTTCTGCGGCTCGTACCGACTGTGGCGCCCGGACGGCCGTCCTCTGCCTCACGACGAGACGCCGATGGCGGTGGCGGTCCGCGAAGGCCGCGGCACGCGCAACGCGGAGGTCGTGATCGAGCGCCCGGACGCCTCGCGCATCACCGTATCCGTGAACATCGATCCGATGTACGACGCCGATGGCCGCGCCGCGGGCGCCATCAACGTGTTCCAGGACATCAGCGGCATCAAGCAGGTGGAGGCCGATCTGCGCTCGCGCGAGGCGGAGCTCCGCGTCATCACGAACTCGACCCCCGCGCTCATCGCCTACGTCGATCAGCACCGGGCTTATCGATTTGCCAATACGGTGTACGAGGAGTGGTTCGGCCTCGCTCCGGGGCAGGCCGTCGGCCGGTCCGTCCGGGAGGTATTGGGCGAGACGGCGTACGAACAGCTACGGGATCGTATCGATCGCGCGCTCGCCGGCGAGAGCGTGGAGTACGAGACGCAGATCCCGCACCGGTCGGGCGGCGTGCGCTGGGTGAAGGCCAGCTACGTACCCGACGTCGACGAGAGCGGCCAGGTGAAAGGTTTCTTCGCGCTGGTGAACGACATCACCGGCCGCAAGGAGACGGAAGAGGCGCTGCGCCGGAGCGAGGAAGAGCTGAAGCTCATCACCGACACGATCCCGGCGCTCATCGCCTACATCGACCGCGACCTCCGTTACCGCTTCAACAACCTCGCCTACGAGAACTGGTTCGGACACGCGCGCGAAGAGGCCTACGGCCGGCACATGCGCGACGTGCTGGGCGAGGAGGCCTTCCGGGCGATCCGTCCCTATGCCGAGCGCGCGCTCGCCGGAGAGACGGTGCGCTTCGAGACGTGGGCCGATTACCGCGACGGCGGACGGCGCTACATCGATGCGACGTACATGCCAAGACGCGCGGCGGGAGGCGAGGTCGACGGTTTCTTCGTGCTCGTCGCCGATCTCACCGGACGGAAGCAGGCCGAGGACGCGCTGCGCCAGAGCGAGGAGCGTTACCGGCACATCTTCGAAACCGCCGAGGTGTCCATCTGGGAGGAGGACTACTCGCCGATCGAAGCCGATGTGGCCGCCCTGCGCGGGCGGGGCGAAGAGGACCTCCGCGCGTATCTCGCGGCGCACCCCGACCTCGTGGACGACGTCTTTCGCCGCGTGCGCATCGTGGACATCAATGCGAACACCCTCGCGCTGTTCGGCGCCGCGTCCAAAGAGGAGCTCATCGCGTCCTGGGACCGGATCTTCGTGCCCGAGACGCGCGCCGCGCTCATCGAGGAGCTGACCGCGATCATCGAGCGACGGACGCGCTATTCGGGCGAAACGGTGGTGCGAAATCTGCGGGGCGAGCGCCTCGATGTCGTCTTCAACATGGTCGTTCCGGTGCCCGGCGATCTCCGCCGCGTGCTCATCACGCTCATGGACATCACGGCACGACGGCGTGCCGAAGAACAGAGCGCGTTCCTGGCGGAGGTCAGCACGATCCTCGCGGGGTCGCTCGATTACGAGAACACCCTCTCGCAAATCGCGCGGGCGGCCGTCCCGCGCATGGGCGACTGGTGCGCCGTGGACATCGTCGACGAGAACGGCCGTTTCCGCCGGCTCGACCTCGTTCACTGGGACGCGCAGCGTACCGCCGCCGCACGGGCGCTGATGGAGCGCTATCCGGTCAATGCCGACGCCGATTACGGCACCTACCGGGTGGCGCGGCAGGCCCTCCAGTCGGGACATCCGGTGCTGGCTTCCGAGGTGAGCGACGACCTGCTCACGGCCATCGCCAGGGACGACGAGCATCTGACGCACCTGCGCGCGTTCGGGTTCAAGTCCTACATGTGCGTACCCCTCATTGCGCGCGGACGCGCGCTCGGCGTCCTGAGCCTGGCGTCGGCGGAGTCGGGGCGTCGCTATACGCCCGAGGACCTCTCGCTCGCGGAGGAAATCGCGCGGCGCGCGGGAATCGCCGTCGACAACGCGCGCCTCTACCAGGAGGCGCAACAGGAGCTCAAGCGCCGGCGCGCCACCGAGCAGGCGCTTCGGGACAGCCGCGAACGCCTGCGGCTCGCGCTCGGCGCGGGACGAATGGGCACCTGGTCCTTCGAGCTCGTTCCCGAGGAACGGGTCGTCTGGTCGCGCGAGCTCCAGGCGCTCGTGGGATTCGACGCCGGCGAATTTCCGGGCACGCTCGATGCCTTCCTCGAGGCGGTCGCCCCGGAGGACCGCGAGCGCATCGCCCGCCTCCTCGAGCAGGCGCGCGCGGGTGTCGGCGGGAACGAGATCGAGGCGGAATTCCGCGTTCACCGCCGGGACGGCGGCATGCTCTGGATGGTGGCGCGCGGCCGGGTCTACCTGGATCCGGACGGCCGGCCGGTGCGGATCGCCGGGATCGCGATCGACGTCACGGAGCGCAAGCAGGCGGAGCAGGCGCTCGAAGAGAGCCAGCGGCGCCTGCACGCCATCTTCACCAACGCGCTCGATGCCATCCTGCTGCTCGACGACGCGGGCCGCTGCATCGAAACGAACCCGGCGGCCGTGGGCCTGCTCGGTTACAGCCGCGAGGAGCTGCTGGGCATCGACGTCCCGGCGCTGACGCCCGAGGAGCTTCGGCCGCGGGCCGCGGAGATGTGGAACGCGCTCCTCGCGGCCGGCGAGCAGGCCGGCGAGCAGGAGCTCGTCCGCAAGGACGGCCGGCGCGTGACGGTGAGCTACCACGCCGTCGCGCGCCTCCTCCCGGGTCTTCATCTTTTCATTCTGACCGACATCACCGACCGCAAGGCGGCCGAGGCCCTGCTCGAAGTGCGCGTGCGCCAGCAGCAGGCGGTCGGACGGCTCGGCCGGGCCGCGCTCGAAACGGACGATCTGCAGACGGTGTTCGACATGGCGGTCGATCTCGTCGCGCAGACGCTCGACGCGGACTACTGCAAGGTGCTCGAGCTCCTGCCCGACGGGAACGAGCTCCGGCTGCGCGCCGGCGTGGGTTGGAAGGACGGCCTGGTCGGCCGCGCGACGGTCGGGACGGAGCTCGGCTCGCAGGCGGGCCATACGCTTCTCTCGAAGACCCCCGTCATCGTAGACGACCTGCGGAGCGAGACGCGCTTTCAGGGCCCCCAGCTCCTGCACGACCACGACGTCGTCAGCGGCATGAGCGTGACCATCATGGACAGCCGCGAGCGCCCCTTCGGCGTGCTCGGGGTGCACACGCGCGCGTTCCGGCGTTTCTCGCCCGAGGACGTGAGCTTCCTGGAGGCCGTCAGCCACGTGCTGTCGGCGGCGATCCAGCGCCACCGGGCCATGGACGAGATCCAGCAGGCGCGCACCGATCTCGAGCGCCGGGTGGAGGAGCGCACGACCGAGCTGGCGCGTCTCAATCAGTCGCTGCGCGACGAAATCGTGGAGCGCATGGGCGTGGAGGCGGCGCTGCGCGACTCGGAGGCGCAATACCGGCTGCTGTTCGAGCGCAACCCGCTGCCCGCATGGGTGTTCGATCTCGATACCCACGAGATCCTGGCGGCGAACGAGACGGCGGTCTGGAAGTACGGCTACACGCGCGAAGACCTGTTGCGCATGCGCGTCGACGAGCTCCACCCGCCGGAGGACCTCGAGGGTCCGCTCGACTACACGGAGCGTTTCCCGCCCGAGACCGCGTACATGGGCGCGTGGCGCCATCGCAAGCACGACGACACCGTGGTCGACGTGGAGCTGTTCGCGTACGAGGTGCTGTTCCGGGGCCGCTGGGCTCGCCTCGTGCTCGCGAACGACATCACCGAGCGCAAGCGCGCCGAGCAGGAAGTGCGGGTGCTGGAAAGCATCGCCCGCGCGATCAGCGAGGCGGTCGATCTCGACGAGGCCCTGCATGCCGTGCTGTACCACGTCTGCCAGACCACCGGCTGGGTGCTCGGCGAGGCATGGGTGCCGGCCGCGGACGGAACACGTTTCGTGAAGAGCCCGGCATGGTACGGCGCGGCGGACGAGTTCGGGCCGTTCGTGGCGCAGAGCGCGGGCGCCCAGTTCCGGCCCGCCGAGGACATGGTGGGCCGGGCGTGGACGACGCGCCAGCCGGTCTGGGTGCCGGACGTCACGGTGGACGTGAACTTCCTCCGCGGCGAAGGCGCGCGCGCGGCCGGCCTCCGTTCGGGCATGGCATTCCCGGTCGTCGCGGGCGCCGAGGTGGTCGCGGTGCTCGCGTTCTTCCTCAAGGAGGAGCGTCGCGAGGACGAGCAGCTCATCAAGCTCGTCGCGACGGTCGCCGCGCACGTCGGCCTGGCGATCCAGCGCAAGCGCGCGGAGGAACGGCTGCGCGAGAGCGAGGAGCGCTTCCGGTGGCTGGTCGAGGGGGCGCACGACTACGGCCTGTACATGCTCGATCCGGACGGACGAATCGCAAGCTGGAACCGGGGCGCGCAGCGCCTGAAGGGGTACGTCGAGGAGGAGGTACTCGGACGCTACTACTCCATGTTCTACACCGAGGAGGACATCCGGCGCCTGGCGCCGCAGCGCGCGCTCGACCGCGCGGCGACGGAGGGCGTGTACGAGAGCGAGGGCTGGCGCGTGCGCAAGGACGGCTCGCGTTTCTGGGCGAACGCCACCATCACCGCCCTGCGCGACGCGAACGGCACGCTCCGCGGCTTCGTGAAAGTGACGCGCGACATCACCGAGCGCCGGGAGGCGGAGGAGCGGCTGCGCGAGAGCGAGGCACGCCTCGCCCGCGCGCAGGAGTTCTCGCTGCTCATGGTCGCGCACACGGCGCTCGACGGCCGCTGGCTCAAGGTGCCGCCGATGCTGTGTGCACTGCTGGGCTACACCGAGGAGGAGCTGCTCGCCGGTCGCTTCCGCGACGTGACGCATCCCGACGACTTCGAGGCCGAATGGGCGCTGTGCCAGCGCCTGATACGCGGCGAGGCGAAATCGTTCGATATCGAAAAGCGGTTCCTGCGGCGGGACGGGAGAGTGATCTGGGTGTACCAGAACACCTCCGTGGTGCTCGGCCCCGAAGACCGCCCGCTGCACTTCCTCACCTTCGTGCGCGACATCACCGAGCGGCGCGAGGCCGAGGAGCAGCTCAGGAAGAGCGAGCTCCAGCTTTCCGAGGCCCAGCGCCTGGCGCACCTCGGAAGCTGGGAATGGAACATCGCGGCGGGAAACGTCGAGTGGTCCGAGGAGCTGTACCGCATCTACGGCGTGGAGCCCGGCACCCCGGTCACCTTCGAAGCGTATCTCGAGCACGTGCATCCCGACGACCGCGAGCGCGTGCAGGACGTCATCGCCCAGGCGATCCGCGGGCGCGAGCCGTTCACGATGGAAGAGCGCGTCGTGCGCGCGGACGGGGAGCTGCGCCACCTGCTGAGCCAGGGAGCGCTGATCGTGAACCCGAAAGGCGAGGTCGCGCGCATGGTCGGCGTTTGCCTCGACATCACCGAGCGCAAACGCGCCGAGGAAAGGGTGCGCGAATACGCCGGGCGCCTGCAGAGCCTCTCGCTCCGCCTGCTGGAGGCGCAGGAGACGGAGCGCCGTCGCATCGCGCGGGAGCTGCACGACCAGATCGGCCAGGACCTCTCCGTCATCAAGATCAACCTGCAGACGCTCAAGCGCCTCCCGGGCAGCGCCTCGCTCGGCAGCTATATCGACGAGACCATACGCGTCGTGGAAGGCGTGCTGGCCACCGCGCGCAATCTCTCGCTCGAGCTGCGGCCTTCCATGCTCGACGACCTCGGCCTCGCGGCGGCCCTGCGCTGGTACCTGGACCGGCAGGCGCAGCGCGCCGGCTTCGCGCTGCATTTCGAGGCCGACGCGGCGGAGGAGCGCGTGCCGCCCGCGATCGAGACGGCCTGCTTCCGGCTCGCGCAGGAAGCGGTGACGAACGTGATGCGCCATGCGCGCGCCTCGCGCGTGGACGTCGAGCTCGCGCTGGACGAGCGCGCGCTGCGCATGCGCATCGCCGACGACGGCGAAGGGTTCGACGTGGAAGCGGCGCGACTGCGCGCGGCGCGCGGAGAGAGCTTCGGTCTCCTCGGCATGGAGGAGCGCGCCTTGCTCGCCGGGGGTCGTCTGGAAATAATATCGGCCCCCGGTCAGGGGACCGAGATACACGTCCACTTCCCGCTCAGCGGAGATAACGAATGAAACCCATCCGCGTAGTGCTCGCCGACGACCACAGCCTGTTCCGCGCGGGCATACAGGCGCTGCTCACCCAGATCGAAGGCGTGGAAGTGGTCGGCGAAGCCGACAACGGGCGAGCCGCGCTCGACATGATCCGATCCCGCACGCCCGACGTGGTCTTGATGGACATCGCCATGCCGGAGATGAACGGCCTCGAGACCGCGGCACGCGCCTCCAAGGAATGCCCTAACTGCAAGGTGATCATGCTGTCGATGCACGCGGGCGAGGAGTACGTCATGCAGGCGCTTCGGGCGGGTGCGTCGGGCTACCTGCTGAAGGACGCCGCAACGTCCGAGCTCGAGCTCGCCGTCCGTGCGGTGGCGCGCGGCGAGACGTACCTGACGCCGACCATTTCCAAGCGCGTGATCGACGATTACCTCATGCGCACCACGGGTACGCACGGCCCGCTCGATCAGCTGACCAAGCGTCAGCGCGAGATCCTGCAGCTCATCGCCAAGGGATACACCTCCAAGGAGATGGCGCAGATGCTGAACCTCAGCCCCAAGACGATCGAGACGCACCGCACGCAGCTCATGAAGCAACTTGACATCCACGATGTCGCCGGCCTCGTGCGCTACGCGATCCGGGTGGGGCTCGTTACCCTCGACGCCTGAACGGTTCCCCCCGACCGAGCCCGACCCTCCCCGCGGTCTCGGGCTCAGGGTTTTCCCTGATCCCCTCTCGGGAAACCCCCGATCCGGCAGGCCGCTTCCCCCGGTAATATCGCCGGGCATTTTCCCGGTTACGCCTCCTCGATGCGCCCTGCTAGCTTTCGGTGCGGGGTGCCTTTTGGCCTCAACGAAGGAGGGGTCGTGCTGGAGAAAAGGCCAGGCAGCAGCAGTGGCGCGCGCGGTTGGGCGGAATGCGCGTACTCCTGGTAGACGACAACAGCCAGTTTGCCTCGGCCGCAACGCGGTTTCTGTCGCTCATCGGACAGCTCCACGTGGTCGGCTATGCCCGTTCGGGGCGCGAAGCACTGGAACAGGTGAACCGGCTCCAGCCCGATCTCGTGCTCATGGACGTGATGATGCCGGACATGGACGGTCTCGAGGCGACGCGGCACCTGAAGGAGTCGCACGCCTCGGCGCGGATCGTGATCCTGACCCTGCACGACAGCGCGGAGTATCGCGCCAGGGCGCGGGAGGTGGGGGCCGACGCGTTCGTGAGCAAGGAGGAGTTCGGCACCGCGCTCCTCGACGTCATCGACCGCCTCGGGCTGGGGGAGGAGTCCGCGCAATGAAAGGTGCGGCGTTCCCTGCTGTGGAAAGACGACATTAGACAGCCGGCATTCGAGAACCGGGCAACACCAGGGATAACTCATGGCTCTACCCCCATCCGGCCGCGGTCCGGGTATCGCGGCGCGCCTGCTGCTCGCGTGCCTCGCGCCGCTCCTGCCCGCCCTCGCCGCGGGACAATCCCTCGACCTCGACATAAGGCGCCTCACGCTCGAGGAGCTCATGGACATCGACGTGTACAGCGTATCCCGCAAGCTCGAGCGGGTGCGCGGCACGGCCGCCGCGGTCTACGTGCTGACGTCGGAGGACATCCGCCGGTCGCGCGCCACCAGCCTCCCGGAGGCGCTCCGGCTGGTGCCCGGGGTGCAGGTTGCGCGTCTCGACGCGAACAAGTACGCCATCGGCATACGGGGCATGAACGCACGCACCTCCAACAAGCTCCTCGTGATGATCGACGGCCGCACGATCTATGACCCGTTGTTCTCCGGGGTGTTATGGGAGGCG
Source organism: Sulfurifustis variabilis (assembly GCF_002355415.1). Taxonomy (GTDB): domain Bacteria; phylum Pseudomonadota; class Gammaproteobacteria; order Acidiferrobacterales; family Sulfurifustaceae; genus Sulfurifustis; species Sulfurifustis variabilis. Next base: position 580,021 of record NZ_AP014936.1, read on the forward strand.
CGCGATGTCATGCTAGAGGACGTCGAGCGCATCGAGGTGATCCGCGGACCCGGCGGAACGCTGTGGGGTTCCAATGCCGTCAACGGCGTGATCAACGTCATCACCAGGAGCGCGCGCGACACGCAGGGAGGGCTCGTCGCGGTCGGGGCCGGAACCGAAGAGCGCGCCTTCGGGGCCGCCCGCTACGGCTGGAAGCCGGGCGAACGCAGCGCCGCACGCGTGTACGCCCAGGGCAACCGCCGCGACGAAAGCTTCGCATCGACGGGGGAGGCGTTCGACGATTCGCAAAGGCGGCGCGGCGGTTTTCGTGTCGACTGGGAGCCGACCGGACGGGATCGGCTGCGCTTCTCGGGGGACGTGTACCGTGCGACCGCCGGCGAGGCGTTGCCGGCGCCGGTCGATTCGCAGGACGTGGAGCATCAAGGGGGGAACATCGTGGCGGCGTGGACCCGATCGCTGGGGGAGGGCTCGGAGCTCCGACTCCGGTTCTACTACGATCGCGCGGAGATCGACAATCTGTACCTGGGCGAGGAACGCGACACGCTCGATTTCGAGACGCAGCACCGGTTCCGCATGTCTCCGCGACAGGAGCTCACGTGGGGCGTAGGACATCGCCAGAGCCGCGACGACATTCGCAGCAGCTCCGCGATCGCGATTGCGCCCGCCGAGCGCACCTTGCAATGGACCAATGTGTACGCGCAGGACGCCGTCGCGCTCGTGCCCGGACGCTGGCGCCTGGTGCTCGGAACCAAGGTGGAGGAAAACGAGTACACCGGGGCCGAATGGCAGCCGAGCGTGCGAATCGCGCACACGCCGGACGACAAGCGCACGTACTGGGCTTCGGTGTCGCGCGCGGTCCGCACGCCGTCCCGTTTCGAAGCCGATCAGGTGGCGGGGACGGTGCGCATCGGCGAGAACTTCGGCGTGGAGAAGCTGGTGGCGTACGAGGCCGGTTACCGCGCCCAGCCCGACCGCTTCTGGTCGTGGGACGTCGCGTTCTTCTACAACGTTTACGACGAGCTGTTGACGCTGGAGCCGAGCGGCCTCCTCGCCAACGGCATGCAGGGCGAGACCTACGGCCTCGAGCTGACGGGGCGCTGGCAGGTACGCCCCGACGTCCGGTTGGAGGCGATATACGGCTATCTCGGCCAGGATCTCGAGCTGGAGGAGGGCAGCGGCGCCACGACGTGGCCGGCGCGCACCGAGCGCCTCAACCCGAAGCACGCCTTCTCGCTCCACGGCGCCTTCGACATCGCCCGGAACGTCGAGATCGACGCGACCTTGCGCTTCGTGGACGAGCTGCCGGGGATCGAGGTGCCCGGCTTCACGGGCGACATCGCGGCCTACACGGAGCTCGACCTCGGCGTCGGGTGGCACGCGCGCCGCGACCTGGAGCTCTCGCTCGTCGGCCAGAACCTGCTCGATCCGCACCACCCGGAGCATTCGCTCGCGACCGAGGTGCAGCGCGGCGTGTACGGAAAAGTGACATGGCGATTCTGAGATGGCGTTTGCTGCGCGGCCGTTGCAGGGAGCGTGACGGGGCTCGCACAAGAACAACCGCAAAGGAGGCCGGCGACGGGTGCCAGGCATGGATAGGAAGAGAGGCGGTGGTGTCTATTCCGCGGTAGCCGCGTTCGCGCTCGTGCTGGCGGGCGCCGCGGCCGCGGAGCCCCCGCCGCTGGAGTACCAGGCGAAGGCGTCCTTTGTCTACAACTTCATCCAGTTCACCGACTGGCCGGACGACGTGTTCAGCGGCAACAACAGCTTCAATCTCTGCGTACTCGGGCCCGACTCGTTCGGGCGGGCGCTCGACGCGCTCGCCGGCGAGCCGGCCACGGGGCACCCGATCGAGATCAAGCGCCTCGCGCGCGCCGAGACGGTCGCCGACGCGGGGTGTCACCTCGTGTTCGTGAGCGCGGCGCACCGTCCGAGCGTCGAGTTGCTGAAAAGCGTATCGGGACACGGCGTGCTCACCGTGGGCGAGGCCTCCGGCTTCACCGCGCTCGGCGGCGTCATCAACCTGTTCGAGGAGCGCGGGCGGCTGCGCTTCGAGGTCAACCGGCACGCCGCCCAGCGGGCCGGGCTGCAACTGAGCTCGCGTTTGCTCGAGCTCGCCGCGGAGCCCCGATGAGCGCGATCGCCGCCGTGGCGCCGAGACGGCCGTTGGGTACGCGTTCCATCCGGTTCAAGCTCGTGGCCGTCATGCTCGGGGTGGCCGCGCTCACCCTCGCGCTCGCCGGCGCGGGGATCCTGGTCTACGCCCGGACCAGCTTCGACCGCCAGATGGCGCAGCAGCTCCAGACGCTCGCGGACGTGATCGCGCTGAACAGCACCGGCGCCCTCGCGTTCGGGGACGCGAAGGTGGCCACCGAAACGCTGTCGGCCTTGCGCGGAGACGCGCAGGTGCGCGCGGCGGCGCTCTACCTTGCCGAGGGCCGGCTCTTCGCGAGTTACGCGAGAGAGCCGGGAACGGTCGAGGTGCCCGACCGTCTGGACCTGCTGCCTTACTATGAGCACGCGGGCGACCGCGTCGTGCTGACCGATCTCGTCATGCTGAAGGATCGTCCGCTGGGCGCGCTCTATCTGGTCGCCGATACCACGCAATGGGACGAGATCTGGCACGGCTACACCGGGATACTCGTCGCCCTGTTCCTCGCCGTGCTCACGGTCGGTCTCCTGCTCTCCGTCTGGCTCCAGCGGCTGTTCAGCCGGCCGGTGCTCGACCTCGCGGGCCTCATGCACCGCATCGGGCGCGAGCGCGACTACACCCTCCGGGCCGGAAAATTCGCCGATGACGAGATCGGCGCGCTGGTCGACGGGTTCAACGACATGGTCGCGCAAATCGAGCGGCGGCGCCTGGAGGTCGAGCAGGCGCGCGCGGAGCTCGAGAGCCGGATCGTCGAGCTGAACGTCGAGATGGCCGAGCGCGAGCGGGCCGAGCAGGCGCTCCGGCGGAGCGAGGAGCGAGAGCGGGCCCACGCCGCCGAGCTGCAAAGCGTGATGGAGGCCGTGCCGGCGGTGGTGTTCGTCGCGCGCGACCCCGAATGCCAAATCGTCACCGCCAACCGCGCCGGTTACGAGTTGCTCGGTCTGCCTCCCGGGTCCAACGTCTCGAGGACGCCTTCGCCGGGAGCGGCGCCCCCGCCGTTCCGGGTGCTGCACGACGGCCGGGAGCTCCCTTCCGGTGAGCTGCCCGTGCAGCGCGCCGCCCGGACCGGGTCGGAGATCCGGAACTTCGAGCTCGAGGTCGCGCTCCCCGGCGGGAAACGGCACGTGCTTCTGGGAAGCGCCGTGCCGCTGCTCGGTCCCGACCGCAGGCCGCGCGGCGCCGTCGCGGTGTTCGTCGATATCGCCGAACGCAAGCGGGCCGAGGAGGCCCTGCGCGCGAGCGAGGAACGTTACCGGACACTCGTGTCCGCGACGACCTCGGTCGTCTGGACGACCGACCCGGCCGGCCGTTTCGTCGAGCCGCAGCCCGGCTGGCAGGCCTACACCGGACAGACCTGGGACGAGTACCGCGGGCTCGGCTGGCAGGAGGCGCTGCATGCCGACGACCGCGAGCGCGTCCTCGCGGCCTGGAAGCGCGCGGTCGAAACCGGCGAGGGTTACGAGTCGGAAACCCGGCTCTGGCACGCCCCGAGCGGGCGGTATCGGTACGTCGCCGCCCGCGCCGCGGCGCTGCGCGACCAGGCCGGCGGAATCCGCGAATGGATCGGCACCTTCTCCGACATCGACGACCGCAAGCGCGCCGAGGAGCAGTTCCGTCTCGCGGTGGAGGCCGCGCCGAACGCCATGGTCATGATCGATCAGGACGGCCGGATCCTGCTCGCCAATCGTGAGCTGGAGGCGCTCTTCGGATACGAACGCGAGGAGGTCATCGGCCAGCCGGTCGAGCTGCTGGTGCCCGAACGCTCCCGCGCGCTGCACCCGGATCAGCGCCGCGGCTTCTTCGCCGATCCGCGCGCCCGCACGATGGGCGCGGGACGCGAGCTCTACGGGCGCCGCAAGGATGGCCGGCAGGTCCCGGTCGAGATCGGGCTCAATCCGATCGTGACCAACGAGGGCGTGCTCTGCCTCGCTTCCATCATCGACATCACCGAACGCAAGCGCGCGGAGCAGGAGTTCCGGCGCTACACCGAGGAGCTCAAGCGCAGCAATCGCGAGCTCGCGCAATTCGCCTACGTCGCCTCGCACGACCTCCAGGAGCCGCTGCGCGCCATCTCGGGATGCGTCCAGCTGCTTCAGCAGCGCTACCGCGGCAAGCTCGACCAGCGCGCCGACGAGCTCATCGAGCACGCGGTCAGCGGCGCCGTCCGCATGCAGACGCTGATCAACGACCTGCTCGCTTACTCGCGCGTCGATTCGCGCGCCCGGCCGTTCGAGCGCTGCGACCTCGGTCAGCCGCTCGCGCAGGCGCTCGCGAACCTGCAGCTCGCGATCGCCGAGAGCGGGGCGACGGTCACGTCGGACGACATGCCCGTCATCACCGGGGATCCCGTGCAGATCACACAGCTCCTGCAGAACCTCATCGGAAACGCCATCAAGTTCCGCGGCGATCAGCCCCCGCGCGTGCACGTCGGCGTCGACCGCAAGGGCGAGCGGGTGCTCTTCTATGTCCGCGACAACGGCATAGGTATCGAGCCGCAGTACTTCGAGCGCATCTTCGGCGTGTTCCAGCGGCTGCACACGCGTACTCATTATCCGGGCACGGGGATCGGGCTGGCCATCTGCCGTAAGATCGTCGAACGGCACCACGGCCGGATCTGGGTCGAGTCGGCGGGAGGCAAGGGTTCCACGTTCTACTTCACCCTCCAGGCGGGAAGCGCGCAGGATGAGCAACCGGGGCAGTATCGGCATGGCGGATAGCGCGGCGAGGACGTGGCGGCCCGGCCGCCCGGCGCACATCCTGCTCGTCGAGGACAGCCCCACGGACGCCATGATGGTCCGCGAAATCCTCGCACAGGCGACGGTGCCGAGCGCACTGCACGTCGTCGAGGACGGGCTCGAGGCGCTTGCGTTCCTCCGAAAGGAGAACGGCTACGGCGACGCGCCGCGCCCGGACCTGATCCTGCTCGATCTCAAGCTGCCGAGAAAGAACGGCCAGGAGGTGCTCGCCGAGATCAAGTCCGACGAGCGGCTTCGGACCATTCCGGTGGTCGTGCTGACGAGCTCGCACGAGCAGAGCGATGTCCTCGACGCCTACCGCCACTACGCGAACTCCTACGTCACGAAGCCGGTCGACTACGCGCGCTTTGCCGAGGCGGTGCGGCTGATCGAGCGTTTCTGGCTCGAGCTCGCGACGCTCGCGGAGAGGGACTGATGCGCGAGCGCCCGATCACCGTGCTCCTGGTCGAGGACAGCCCCACCGACGCGCTCCTCCTGCGCGAGGCGTTGTCCGAGGAGCGCGCCGTACAGTTCCGCACGGCGCACGTCGAGCGCCTGGCCGACGCGCTGCGCTCGCTGCAGGAGCAGCAGTACGACCTGATCCTGCTCGACCTGGGGCTTCCCGACAGCCAGGGGCTCGACACGTTCGCCCGGGTGCACGAGCAGGCCCCGCAGGTCCCGATCGTCGTGCTGACCGGCCTCGACGACGACCAGCTCGCGCTGCGCGCGGTGCAGGCGGGCGCGCAGGACTTCCTCACCAAGGGGCGGTTCGACCGGTACTGGCTGGTGCGCAACATCCGCTACGCGCTCGAGCGCCACCAGATGTATCTCGAGGTGCACGCCCTCTCGCTCACCGACGGCCTCACCGGCCTCTACAACCGCCGCGGTTTCATCACCCTCGCCGAGCAGCAGCTCAAGGTCGCCCGCCATACCGAGCGCGGCGTGATCCTGGTCTACGCCGATCTCGACCGGCTGAAATACATCAACGATACCTTCGGGCACCAGGAGGGCGACCGCGCGCTCGTGCACGCGGCCGAACTGCTCGAGCGCACGTTCCGCGCCTCCGATATCCTCGCGCGCATCGGCGGCGACGAGTTCGCGGCGCTGGCGGTTCGCGGCAGCACCGAGGGCATCGAGGCGATCCCGGTCCGCCTGCAGAAGGCGGTAAGCGACTTCAACGTGCAGCACACGCTTCCCTACGAGCTTTCGATCAGCCTCGGCTCCATGTATTTCGACCCCAAGACCACCACATCGATCGAAGAGATGATGCGCCGCGCCGATCAGGCGATGTACGAGCAGAAGCGCCGCAAGCGGGGGCACTGAGCGCGATTCGCCGGGCGACGGCGGGCCGGCGGGGGATTCCGCCGGGCGGACGGCGGCGCCCGTCGGGGCCACGGTTGCGCCGGATGGGCGCGAGGGTTAAAAAGCCCCTTGCCCGCGAAACGGCCTTTGGTTCGAGACGAGGATTCGAAATGAAACACTGGATGCTGGCGGTCGTGTTCGCCGTGACCCTGCTCCCCGCCTGGCCGGGACCCGCTCTGGGAGCGGACGTCCGCATCGGCTACGTCGACATGCGCCGGGTGCTCACGGAGAGCAAGGCCGGCAAGCAGGTAAAGGCGGAGATCGAGAAGACGGTCAAGAAGCGCCAGGAGAAGCTGGCCGGCGAGGAGCAGAAGCTCAAGGAGATGCAGCAGTCCTACGAAAAGGACAAGCTGATCCTGTCCGAAGCGCAGCGCCAGGAGAAACAGAAGGAGTTCGAGCAGAGGCTCAACGCCTACCGCCAGGCGACGGCCGAGGCGCAGCGCGAGATACAGCAGCAGGAGCAGGCGTACACCAAGAAGGCGCTTCCGGAGGTGCGCGACATCATTCGCGATCTCGCGAAGGAAGAGAAGCTGACGCTCGTGTTCGAGAAGCACGAAATGCCGGTGCTGTACGCGGCCGAGGGTCCCGACCTCACCGACAAGATCATCAAGCGCCTCGACGCGAAGCCGGGCACCTGATCCTTGGCCCGCGCCCGGGTTGCCAGCCGCCGGGCGTGGTTTATCATTCCCCTAAGGCTTTCCTCACGGTTTCCGCCGCGCGGAAGACGGGGGAGCCCCAAAGGAGGGGGGGTGCGAACGGGGCGTTCCGCCGGACTTCGCGCGCGTTTGCTGCTGGTGGTCGGCCTGGGCCTGCTCCCGGTAGCCGGCCTCGGCGCGTACCTCGTCCAGCACCAGTGGCGTTCTGCCACCCAGGCGGCCCAGGAAAACGCCCTGCGCGTCGCGCGACTGGCGGTCGCGCGGTTCGAGGGCCTCGCCCGAGGCGCCGAGCAGTGGCTGGCCGCGCTCGGGCGACTGCCTGAGATCCGTGCGCCCGGGGACGGGTGCGCCGGGCACTACGCGCAGCTTCTCGCCGATCACCCGAGCTTCATCGATCTCGGTGTCGCGACGCCGGACGGATCGGTGCGCTGCAGCGCGCGGGCGCGCGAGCGGTTGCCGGAGGCGATCCATTTCGGCGAGGTGTTGGCCGCCCGCCCGTTCGCGGTCGGCGCGTGGCGGTCCGAGAGCGACCAGGCGGAGATCACGTTCGCGCACCGCCTGCACGACGCCCGGGGGAGCCCGACCGGAATCGTCTACGCCACGGTGGACCTCGCGTGGCTCGACCTGTTCGCCGCCGAGGCGCTGTTGCCCGAGCGCGCCAGCCTCAGCATCGTGGACAGCGACGGGCGAATCCTCGCCAGCCTCCCTGCTTCGGCGCGGCCGGGCGTCGCCGAAGCGCGCGGCCCGGTCCCCCTCTTCGCCGCCGTCCTGCGGAACCGGGACGAGGGCACGGCCGAAGGGGAGGATTCGAACGGGGTCGCCCACCTCTACGCCTACAGCCCGCTCCCCGTCGTCACGCGACCGGGCAGCGCCTACGTCTTCGTCGCCATTCCGGCCGATGTCGCCTACGCCCGGGTCAGTCGCGTGCTGGGGCAGATCGTCGCCGGCGTCCTGATCGTCTCGTTCATGGTGCTGTTCGCCGTCTGGAAGGGGCTGGACCTCCTCGTGCTGCGCCACGTGCGCACGCTGCTCGAAACCGCGCGCCGCCTCGCGGCGGGCGATCTCTCGGCTCGAACCCGGATTCCCCACGATCGCGGCGAGATCGCGCAGCTCGCGCACCGCATCGACGACATGGCCGCGACGCTGCAGGCGCGCGACGTCGAATCGCGGCGGGCTCAGGAGGCGTTGATACGGAGCGAGGAACGCTTCCGTCGGCTCGCGGAGAACGCCCGCGACATCGTTTTTCGCGCGCGTGTGCACCCCGAATGGGCGTTCGAGTACGTGAGCGCGGCGGCCGCCGAGGTGACGGGCTACACGCCCGAGGAGCATTACCGGGACCCCGACCTGCTTCGCCGGATGGTGCATCCCGATGATCGGGTGATCCTCGAGCGGGCGATCCTGCGGCGCGCGTTCGACGAGCCGTTGCAGCTGCGCTGGATCCGCAAGGACGGCACCGTGATCTGGACCGAGCACAGCGTGTCACCGCTCCATGACGAGTCCGGCCGGCTCCTGGCGGTCGAAGGCATCGCGCGCGACATCACCGAGCGCCGGCGGACCGAGGAGGAGCTGCGGCTGCTGCAACGCATCTCGGCCGCGGTGGGCGAGGCCGAGGACGTGGACTCGGCGCTGGCGGTCGTGCTGCGCGACGCCTGCCGCGCGACCGGCTGGGCGATGGGGCAGGCATGGCTGCCTTACGGCGAGGGCGGGGCGCTCAAATGCAGCCCGGCGTGGTACGCCGGCGTCGACGGCCTCGAGGCGTTTCGGGCCGCGAGCGAGGTCTGGACGGTGCCGGCCGATTCGCCGGGGATGCTCGCCCGCGCCTGGCGCTCGCGCGCGCCGGTCTGGGTCAGCGACGTGTCGCTGGACGCCGGTTTCGGGCGCCGCGCCGAGGCGATGCGCGCGGGTCTGCGCGCCGCCATGGCCGTCCCGGTGCTCGCGGGAACCGATCTGCAGGCCGTGATCGAGTTCTACCTGCGGGAAGCGCGGCCCGAGGATCATCACTTCGCGCGCACGGTCTCCGGCGTCGCGGCCCAGCTCGGTGCCCTGATCCGTCGCAAGCGTTCCGAGGAGCGTCTCCTCTACCTGGCCCACCACGACGTGCTTACCGGGCTGCCCAACCGGGCGCTCTTCAACGACCGCCTGCGGCAGGCGATGGTGGAGGCGCACCGGCACGAGCGGCTCGTCGGCGTCGCCTTCATCGACATCGACCGCTTCAAGACGATCAACGACAGCCTGGGCCACGAGACCGGCGACCGCCTGCTCGAGGCGGTGGCCGGCCGGATCCAGGGCTGCGTGCGCGAAGGGGACACCGTCTCGCGCATCAGCGGGGACGAGTTCGCGCTGGTTCTCGCCGACATGGCGCACGTGGACGACGCGGCGAGGGTGGCGCGCAACATCCTCGACAGCTTCTCGCGCCCGTTCCACGTGGAGGGACACGATCTTTACGTGAGCGCGAGCGTCGGCATCACCATCTATCCCTTCGACGACCGCGATGTCGAAGGGCTGTTGCGGAACGCCGACGTGGCGATGTACCGCGCCAAGGAGCTCGGGCGCAACACGTATCAGTTCTACGCGGCCGAAATGACGGCCCGTGCCCGCGAGCGTCTCGCGCTCGAGGGCGCCCTGCGCCGCGCGCTCGAACGCGAAGAGTTCACGCTCCGCTACCAGCCCATCGTCGACCTGCGCGGCGGCCGGGTGGTCGGTGTCGAGGCGCTGCTGCGCTGGCGGCATCCCGAGCGCGGCATGGTCATGCCGGAGCAGTTCGTGTCGATCGCCGAGGAGACCGGGCTGATCGTGCCGCTCGGCGAGTGGGTGTTGCGGACCGCGTGCGCGCAGTGCCGGGAATGGGAGGCGGCGGGCCTTCCGCCGCTGCGGCTCGGGGTGAACATCTCGGCGCGCCAGTTTCAGCGGCCCGACCTCGCCGACACGGTCGCACGGATCCTGGAGGAGACCGGCATGCCCCCGAAGCGCCTCGAGCTCGAGCTGACCGAGACGCTGCTGATGCAGAGCCTGGAAGCGACGATCGCGGCGATGCAGCGTCTGAGCGCGATGGGGGTCCAGCTCTCCATCGACGACTTCGGCACCGGCTACTCGAGCCTCGCCTACCTGAAGCGCCTTCCGATCGACCGCCTGAAGATCGACCGCAGTTTCGTGCAGGACATCCCGGGCGACCCGGACGACGCGGCGATCGCGAGCGCGATCATCGCCATCGCGCACAAGCTCGATCTCACCGTCGTCGCCGAGGGGGTGGAGAGCGGGGCGCAGCTGGCGTTCCTGCGCTCGCACGGCTGCGACGTCATGCAGGGGTACTATTTCAGCGAACCCATCGAGCCCGCGGAGTTCGCGCACCTGCTCGCGACCGGACTGCCGGCCCTGCGCCCGCGGCCTGCACGAGCGGGCCCGCGCAAGGTGCGGGAATCCTGAAACAGCGCCGAAGCGCGGGCTGCGCTATGCTTCTCACACCGCGCCATGAAGGACAACGTCACACCGCTCTTCGATGACCCCGCCGACGCGCAGACCGCGTCCGAGGCGGACGGGCTCGCCGCGCTGGAGAGCCGCGTCGGGCGCGTGCACCTGCGTCAGCGGCTCGGCCTCGAGGCGGACTACGAGGAGCGCGTGTTCCGCTTCGGCACGCACTTCTTCCATCTCGAGAACTGGTACTCGGTCCACGCCCTGATACGCAACAGCCTGCGGCTCGTCGGCCTCCACGGGAGGGGCCGGCGCAACGCGCGAGCGGTGGTGCTGCGCGAGAACGAAGTCGCGCTCGAGGGCCTGCCGGCCGCGTTCGACGGTTACCGCGTCCTGCAGATCAGCGATCCGCATCTCGACATGAGCGAAGACATCACCGACGCGGTGATCGAGCGCGTGCGCGGCCTCGAGTACGATTTGTGCGTGATGACGGGGGACTACCGGGCGCGCACCTTCGGACCGTACCAGCCGACCCTCGCCGCCATGGCGCGCGTCCGCGAACATCTGCGCGGGACGATCGCCGCGGTTCTCGGCAACCACGACACCATCCGCATGGTGCCCGGCCTCGAGGCGATGGGCATACGCGTGCTCCTGAACGAGTCGATGGCGCTCGCGCGCGACGACGCCGAGATCCACCTCGCGGGGATCGACGACGCGCACTACTACCGACTCGACAACTTCGAGAAGGCGGCCGCCCGGATCCCGTCGAACGCGTTCAGCATCCTGCTTTCTCACACCCCCGAGACGTACAAGCACGCCGGCCATGCCGGCTTCCGGTTGATGCTCTGCGGCCACACGCACGGCGGCCAGATCTGCCTTCCGGGCGGGCTGCCGGTGATCACCGACGCCGACTGCCCGCGGCGCTACGTGCGCGGCCCGTGGCGCTACCACAGTCTGATCGGCTATACCTCGACGGGCTCGGGGTCGTCCATCGTGGACGTGCGCCTCAACTGTCCCCCCGAGGTCACGCTGCACCGCCTGCGCGCGATCTGAAAAGCAATTTTTAATTGTGAATGCTTAATGTTGAATTGATGAGCGCGCGCAGCGCGCGCCGGTTGATTCAACATTCAAAATTCAACATTAAAAATTGCTTTCAATACGGTTGGTCCCGCAGCCGCAGGCGGTAGAGCAGGCGCGAGATCGCGAGCTCCAGTACCAGAAACGCCAGCACCATGAGTGCGATCTCCACGCCGGAGAGGCCGTAGCGTGCGCGCACGGCGAGGAGCGGAAAGAGGCTCTCGGGAATCTGGTCGAGGCCCAGGGCCTGGCTGCTGGTCGGGAACGCGAGGCGCCGCTTGAGGAAGCTCGAGGTGAGGTCGCCGAGCATCGCGAACGCCCCGATCAGAAACCCCGTCGAAGCATCGATGCCGAGCGCCCACGCGGCAGGCGGCGTGCACGCGAGCGCCAGGACGAGGCCGCGCAGGGTCTTGGAGCGTCCGAAGACCGGCCGCCCGTCCGGGAGCGTGAGGCCGGCATCGACCGGAAAGGCGAACCGATCGCGGAACACCGTGCGGCCGAAGAGCGCGGCTCCGTTCGCCACGCCGACGAGGAGCAAAAGCTTGAGGTGGAGCAGCAGGACGGCGGGATCGGCGGCCATGCTTGTTGTCGTTATTCGCCCGTTTCCTGGCGCAGATTAGCAGGGGCCCGTCGCGCGGCGAAAGGGGCGCCGGCGTAGGCGGCCTCGGCGCGAATGCGGTATTCTTCCCCGCTTTCTCGTATCCGATTCCGCCGATGGAAGACCGTTATCTCCCCGCCGCAGTCGAGCAAGGCGCCCAGTCCTACTGGGACGCGCACCGCTGTTTCCGGGTCGCGGAGGATCCCGCAAAACCGAAGTTCTACTGCCTCTCCATGTTTCCCTATCCGTCCGGGAAGCTGCACATGGGCCACGTGCGCAACTACACCATCGGCGACGTGATCGCGCGCTTCCGCAGGATGCAGGGCTGCAACGTCCTCCAGCCGATGGGGTGGGACGCCTTCGGTCTGCCGGCGGAGAACGCCGCGACCGCGAACGGCGTGCCGCCGGCGCAATGGACGTACGAGAACATCGCGTACATGAGGAAGCAGCTGAAGAGCCTCGGCTTCGCCATCGACTGGGAGCGCGAGCTCGCGACCTGCCGCCCGGACTATTACAGGTGGAACCAGTGGCTGTTCCTGCGCATGCTCGAGCGGGGCATCGCCTACAAGACCACCGGGGTCGTCAACTGGGACCCGGTCGACCAGACCGTGCTGGCCAACGAGCAGGTGATCGACGGCCGCGGCTGGCGCACCGGCGCGCCGATCGAGAAGCGCGAGATCCCGATGTACTACCTGCGCATCACGCAGTACGCCGAGGAGCTCCTCGCCGATCTCGAGAAGCTCCCCGACTGGCCGGAACGCGTGAAGACGATGCAGGCGAACTGGATCGGCAAGAGCGTCGGGGTCCGCTTCGCCTTTGAATACGAGCTGCCCGCGGCGGCGGGCAACCACCCCCCTCTCGCCGAGAAGGCGGGGGCAGCGGCGAGGCGCGGTACGGCGGACGGCTCCGGAGCGCAGGAACCGGGACACAAAGGCAGCCTCTGGGTTTTCACCACCCGCCCCGACACGATCATGGGTGTCACGTTCTGCGCGGTGGCCGCCGAGCACCCGCTGGCGACCTACGCGGCGAAGGGCAACCCGGAGCTGGGCGCCTTCATCGACGAGTGCAAGCGCGGTTCCGTGATGGAAGCCGACCTCGCGACGATCGAAAAGAAGGGCATGCCGACCGGCATCCACGTGAGGCACCCGCTGACCGGCGAACCGGTTCCCGTGTGGGTCGGCAACTACGTGCTCATGGGGTACGGCGAGGGCGCGGTGATGGCCGTGCCGGCGCACGACCAGCGCGATTTCGAGTTCGCGCAGAAGTACGGGCTTCCCGTCAAACCCGTGATCCGGCCCGCGAACGGCGAGCTGGAGCAGCCGATGAGCGCCGCCTACGTCGATTACGGTGTCTGCTTCAACTCGGGCAAGTACGACGGGCTCGACTTCCGGGCGGCGGTCGACGCGATCGCGGCCGACCTCAAGGCAAAGGGCCTCGGCGACAAGCAGGTGATGTGGCGCCTGCGCGACTGGGGGATCTCGCGCCAGCGCTACTGGGGCTGCCCCATACCTATTATTCATTGCGCCCGCTGCGGCGACGTCCCGGTGCCCGACGATCAGCTCCCGGTCGTGCTGCCCGAGGACTGCGTGCCCGACGGCTCCGGCAACCCGCTCAACAAGCGCGAGGATTTTCTTACGACGAGCTGCCCGACATGCGGCGGTCCGGCGCGGCGCGAGACCGACACCATGGACACCTTCGTCGACTCCTCGTGGTACTACGCGCGCTACTGCTCGCCCGACAGCGACTCGGCGATGGTCGACGGGCGCGTGAACTACTGGATGCCGGTCGACCAGTACATCGGCGGCATCGAGCACGCGATCCTGCACCTGCTCTACTCGCGCTTCTGGTGGAAGGTGATGCGCGACCTGGGCCTCGTTCGCGGCGACGAGCCGTTCGCGCGGCTCCTCACGCAGGGCATGGTGCTGAACGAGATCTTTTTCCGCAAACCGGCGAGCGGGCGCGTGACCTATTACAACCCGGCCGACGTGGAGCTGCGCTACGACGAGAAGGGCAACCGCGCGGGCGCCGTGCTCAAGAGCGACGGCCAGCCGGTCGAGTCGGGTGGAATCGGCACGATGTCGAAGTCGAAGAACAACGGCGTCGACCCGCAGGCGCTCATCGAGGAGCACGGCGCGGACACGGCCCGGCTCTTCACGATGTTCGCCGCGCCGCCGGAGATGACGCTCGAATGGTCGGACGAGGCGGTCGCGGGCGCGAACCGGTTCCTGCGCAGACTCTGGAAGCTCGTCGCCGACCACGTGGCCGGCGGGACCGCGGCGGCCGTGGACCCCGCGGCGCTGCCGCCGGACCTCAAGGCGCTGCGCCGCCAGGTGCACGCGACGATCGGGAAGGTGACGGACGACATCGGTCGCCGGCAGACCTTCAACACCGCGATCGCCGCCGTCATGGAACTCGTGAACAATCTCGCGCGCTCGATGGACGACTCGGCGGCCGCGCGCGCCGTGCGCCAGGAAGGGCTCGAGGCGGTGGTGCTGCTCCTCTCGCCGATCGTTCCGCACGTCACCCACGCGCTCTGGCACGCGCTCGGCCATGCCGAGGCGGTGATCGATGCGCGCTGGCCCGAGGTCGACGCGCGGGCGCTCGAACAGGACGAGGTCGAGATTGTCGTGCAGGTCAACGGGAAGCTGCGCGGCCGGGTCCCGGTGCCCGTCGAGGCGAATCAGGACAAGGCGCTCGAGATCGCGATGGCGGACGAAGACGTGGCGCGCCACGTCGCCGGCAAGGCGATCAAGAAAGTCGTCTTCCTGCCGCGCAAGCTCCTCAATATCGTCGTCGCCGGCTGAATGGCGCCGCGTCGTATCGCTCTCGTCCTCGCCGCCCTTGCCGCACTGAACGCGTGCGGATTCCATCTGCGCGGCACCGGCGGTGCGGCCCTGCCCGAATCGCTCGCGATGCTGCGCGTCACGATGCCGGGACGCGGGACCGACGATCCCACGCTCGTCGCCGTGCGGCGCGCGTTCACGGCCGCCGGGGCGAGCCTCACGGAAGCGGCGGAGGCCCCCACGCTCGTGCTCCATGACGAGCGCGTGGAGACGCAGGTCATCTCGGTGAGCACGGTAACCGCGAAGGCCAACGAGTACCGGCTGCGATACGGGCTCAGCTTCCGCCTGGATCGGGGCGGCACGGCGACCGTGCCGCAGACCGTCCGGCTGGTGCGGGAGTACACGTTCGACCCGACGCAGATCCTCGCCAAGGAGCAGGAGGAGCGCGAGCTCCTGCGCGAGATGCAGAGCGAAGCGGCGCAGCAGATCGTGCGCCGGGTCGCGCGACTGAAACCGGCGGAACCGCCGGCCGGGGCGGATGAGGGCGAATAGTCCGGCGGCGCGCCGGTCCCAATGACATGCAGCTCAACGCCGACCAGCTGATACAGCAGCTCAAGCGCGGTCTCGCTCCGGTCTACCTGTTGACCGGCGACGAGCCCTTGCTCCTGCAGGAGTGCGCCGACGCGATACGCGCCACGGCACGGGCGCAGGGTTTCGGCGAGCGGGAACTGAGCGTGGTGGAGTCCGGCTTCGACTGGCCGGCTTTCTACGCGGGCACGCGCGCCGGCTCCCTCTTCGCGGAGCGGCGGTTCATCGAGTTGCGCCTCCCGACCGGAAAGCCCGGCGAGGAGGGCGCGCGGACGCTGACGGAGATCGCGCAGGAGGCCGCCGCCGGGGACCTCGTGCTCCTCGTCGTCGCGGGCAAGCTCGACAAGGCGGCGCGCGCGGCCAAGTGGGTCTCGGCCCTCGAGCGCGCCGGGGCGATGGTGACGGTCTACCCGGTCGACGCGCGCGAGCTGCCGGCGTGGATCGGAAGGCGCATGCGCGCGAGCGGCTTGACGCCCGGTCCGGGGGTCGCGGACATGCTCGCCCATTACATGGAGGGAAATCTCCTCGCCTGCGCGCAGGAGATCGAAAAGCTCGCGCTCGCGGGACTCACGACCGTCAGCTCGGATGACATCGCCGGCGTGCTCGGCGACAATGCCCGGTTCAGCGTGTACGGGCTTTCGGACGCCTGTCTCGCGGGCGACGGCGCCGCCGGCCTGCGTATCCTGCGCAGCCTCGAGGCGGACGGCACCGCCCCCGCACTCGTCCTGTGGGCGCTTGCGCGCGAGGCGCGCGAGCTCGCGAGGATGAGCTCGGCGGTCTCCGCCGGGAGGCCGGAGGCCCAGGTGCTCGAGGAGTTCAAGGTCTGGCCGCGCCGGCGTAGCCTGATGCGGCGGGCGCTCGGGCGCCGGGACGCGGCCGGATGGCGCGACGTCCTGCAGACCGCGGCGCGCGTGGATCGCGTGGTCAAGGGCCGTGCGGACGGCTCGGCCTGGCTCGAGCTCGAACGCCTGGCGCTGGCGATCGCCGGCCAGGCTCCGGCGGGCCACTCATTGCGTGGAGGGTTTCGATGAAAGCGGCTACCGTACCGACGTCGACCGATATCCGGGACTACATGCGCGCGCTCGGCGAGCGGGCGCGCGCCGCCGCGCGCGTGCTCGCGCGCGCCGAGACCGCGGCGAAGGACGCGGCGCTGCTCGCCATGAGCGCGGCGATCGAGCGCAACCGCGCGATGCTGCTCGCCGAGAACCGCAAGGATCTCGAGGCGGGCGCCAGACAGGGTCTGGACGCCGCGATGCTGGATCGCCTGGAGCTCAATGACGCGCGCCTCGCTTCGATGGCCGAAGGCCTGCGTCAGATCGCCGCGCTGCCGGATCCGGTGGGCGAGATCAGCGACCTCAAGTACCGGCCCTCCGGCATCCAGGTCGGCCGCATGCGGGTGCCGCTCGGGGTCATCGGGATCATCTACGAGTCGCGTCCCAACGTCACCGCGGACGCCGCCGGGCTTTGCCTCAAGAGCGGCAACGCCTGCATCCTGCGCGGCGGCAGCGAGGCAATCCACTCGAACCGCGCCGTCGCCGAGTGCATCCAGGAGGGCCTGAAGCAGGCGGGCCTGCCGGCCGACGCGGTGCTCGTCGTCGAGACCACCGACCGCGCCGCGGTGGGCGAGCTCGTGCGCATGAAAGGGCACGTCGACGTCATCGTGCCGCGCGGCGGCAAGGGGCTCATCGAGCGGATCTCCGGTGAGGCGACCGTGCCGGTCATCAAGCACCTGCACGGCGTGTGCCACGTCTACATCGACGAGCGTGCCGATCTGGAGAAGGCCGCGCGCGTGGCGTTCAACGCCAAGTGCCAGCGGTACGGCACGTGCAACACCATGGAAACGCTGCTCGTGCACCACGCGGTGGCGGAGCAGATCCTGCCGATGCTCGGCCGGATGTACCGGGAACAGGGCGTCGAGCTCCGGGTCTGCGAGCGCACGCGCGCAATCCTCGGGGACGCGAAGCCGGCGACCGAGGAAGACTGGTACACGGAGTACCTGGCGCCCATTCTGTCGATCCGCATCGTCGACGATCTCGACCAGGCGATCGACCACATCGCGCAGTACGGCTCGCAGCATACGGACAGCATCGTCACCGAGGACATCACGCGCGCCCGGCGCTTCCTGCGGGAGGTGGACTCCAGCTCCGTGATGGTCAACGCCTCGACGCGCTTCGCCGACGGGTTCGAGTACGGCCTCGGCGCCGAGATCGGCATCTCCACCGACAAGATCCACGCCCGTGGTCCGGTCGGCCTCGAGGGACTCACCTCCCAGAAGTTCGTCGTGCTCGGTGACGGGCACGTCCGGTCTTGATGAGTGCGCCGGCGAACCTGCTCCCCCGCTCTCCTTGCGTGGCGAGCCGGGGGAGAGCGGGCATGTCGGGCGCGAGCGTGGCGTGCTGTCGTTGGTTACCTCGCTGAACCGGCTCGTCCCCGCACGCCAGTCCTCTCTCCCGAAAGCGGAGAGCGTGGCTTCTCCCGGACTCCCCTCCCGCGAGCCGGAGAGGAAACTTCCGAATGATCCGGGTCGAGGCGCGCTGCGCGCGCGTTTCATATGATCGGGATCCTCGGCGGGACGTTCGATCCCATTCATTACGGGCACCTGCGGCCGGCGCAGGACGCCGCGCGGCAGCTCGGGCTGACGGAGCTGCGGCTCGTGCCGGCGGCGACCCCACCCCACCGACGGCGCCCGGTCGCGCATGCGGCGCAGCGGCTGCGCATGGTCGAGCTGGCCGTCGCCGAGTTTCCCGGCCTGGCGGTGGACGATCGCGAGATACGCCGGGGCGGCCTCTCGTACACCGTGCCCACGCTCGAGTCCGTGCGCGCGGAGATCGGCACCACACCGCTTTGCCTGTTGCTCGGCACGGATGCCTTCCGCGACATCGAGAGCTGGCACCGCTGGTCACGGCTCCCCGAGCTCGCTCATCTCGTCGTGCTCGGCCGGCCCGGATTCCCGGCTCCCGATGCCGCCGACCTGCCTGTCTGGGCGCGCAAGCGTCTCGTGGCCGGCCCCGGCGAGCTGCGCACGCGGAGCGCGGGAGGCCTGCTGTTCCTCGAGGTCGAGCCACACGACGTCTCGGCGACCCGCATCCGCGCCGCCATCGCCCGGGGCGAAACGCCGCCCGCCGAGTGGCTGCCGGCCTCCGTGCTGGACTACATCCGCCGAAACGGTATCTATCGAAGCGAGGCCGCATGACTACCCGAGCCGCCCAGCTGCGCAGGCAAATCCGCGACGCGCTCGACGACGCGAAGGCGCGCGATGTCGTCCTCATCGATGTGCGCGACGTCGCGATGTTCACGGACTACATGTATATCGCCACCGGGACCTCGAACCGGCATGTGATGTCGGTCGCTGACCGCGTGATCGACAGGCTCCGGGAGCGGGGCCGCAAGCCCACGGGCGTCGAGGGCATGGAAGGGGGCGACTGGGTGCTGATCGACTACGGCGACGTGGTCGTGCACGTGATGCGCGAGCAGACGCGCGACTTCTACAACCTGGAGAAGCTCTGGGCCGAAGGCAAGCGGGTGGCCGAGAGGAAATGAAATCTTGAATGTTGAATTCTCAATGTCGAATCAAGGAGCGCACGCTGCGCGCGCTTCAATTCAGAATTGAGAATCTGACATTCGACATTGCATCGTGCAGATCCACCTCATCGCCGTGGGCACGCGCATGCCGCAGTGGGTCGAAGAGGGCTACGCGGAGTACGCGAAGCGCCTCCCGACGCAGCTTCGCCTGACTCTCCGGGAGATCCCCGCCGGGCGGCGGACGAAGGGGGCGGATCTGGAGCGGTTGCTGCGCGACGAGGGCGAGCGCGTGCTGGCTGCGGTTCCGGCGCGCGCGCGCGTGATCGCGCTCGAGCGCACCGGGCGCAGCCTCGCCACGCGCGAGCTCGCCGCCGCCGTCCAGGCGCAGCTCGCCCGCGGCGCGGATCTCGCGCTGCTCGTGGGCGGTCCCGAGGGGCTGGCCCCGGCCTGTCTGGCGCGGGCGGACGAAACCTGGTCGCTGTCCGCGCTCACGCTCGCGCACCCGGTGGTCCGGGTCGTGCTCGCCGAGCAGCTCTATCGGGCGTGGAGCATCATCGCGGGAACGCCTTACCATCGCTGAGGCGACGGCAAGCCCCAGGTCACAGGTTCTGAGTAACATGTCGATGCTGCGCGCGAAGCGCTTCTCACGCTGATCACTTGTCACTTGTCTCTGACATCATGATTTACCTTGCCTCCGCCAGTCCCCGTCGGCGCGAGCTCCTCGCCCAGGCCGGGCTCGCGTTCGAGGTCGTTCCCTCGAACATCGTCGAGCTGGCCCGGGAGGGCGAGCCGCCTGCCGAGTACGTGCAACGCGTCGCGCTCGACAAGGCGCGCTTCGTCGCGAAGGTCGTCCGCGAGCGAGGCCTCCCGGCGCGCCCGGTCCTCGGGGCCGATACCGAGGTCGTGCTCGACGGCGCGGTCCTCGGCAAGCCGCGCGACCGCGCGGACGGCATTGCGATGCTGCGGCGACTGTCGGGCCGCGCGCACTCGGTGTTGACCGGCATCGCGCTCGTGCATCAGGATGGAGAGTACGGCGCGCTTTCCGAAAGCCGCGTGACGTTTGCGCGGTTGACCGACGACGAGATCGCGCGCTACTGGGAGACCGGCGAGCCGGCCGACAAGGCCGGGGGCTACGCCATCCAGGGTCGTGGCGCCGTTTTCATCAGCCGGATCGAGGGCAGCTATTCGGGGGTCGTGGGGCTGCCGCTGCACGAGCTCGCCGAGCTCCTCAAGCGGGCCGGAGCGGCCGCGCTTCCGTAAGGACGACCGGATGAGCGAAGAGATTCTCATAAACGTTACCCCGCAGGAAACCCGCGCCGCCGCGATCGAGAACGGCGTGCTGCAGGGCGAGGCGGGGGCGTCGCGAATGCACTTAACGTGCATTCGCGCCGCCGAGCGCCCGGCCATGGATGGCCGGGCTGGGGTTCAACGGAGCGGTGACGTTACGCCAGGGATGGCTGGCACAGCCGCAGCACGCTATCGGGGATGAGCGAAGAGATTCTCATAAACGTTACCCCGCAGGAAACCCGCGCCGCCGCGATCGAGAACGGCGTGCTGCAGGGCGAGGCGGGGGCGTCGCGAATGCACTTAACGTGCATTCGCGCCGCCGAGCGCCCGGCCATGGATGGCCGGGCTGGGGTTCAACGGAGCGGTGACGTTACGCCAGGGATGGCTGGCACAGCCGCAGCACGCTATCGGGGATGAGCGAAGAGATTCTCATAAACGTTACCCCGCAGGAAACCCGCGTCGCCGCGATCGAGAACGGCGTGCTGCAGGAGGTCTACGTCGAGCGCGCGCGCAGCCGGGGCATCGTCGGCAACGTCTACAAGGGTCGGGTCGCGCGCATCCTCCCGGGGATGCAGGCCGCCTTCGTCGACATCGGTCTCAATCGCGCGGCCTTCCTGCACGCCTCCGATATTCGTACGCCGGAGGCGCCGGCGCGCGAGCGCGCGGCGGTCGCCCTCGACCAGAGCGGCGCCGCCGTCGCCCGCGTGAGCAACGGCAACGCCTGGCCGGCGCCGCGCATCAACGAGCTGCTGCACGACGAGCAGGAGCTGGTGGTGCAGGTGGTGAAGGACCCCCTGGGCACGAAGGGCGCCCGGCTCACGACGCAGATCACGCTCCCCGCGCGCTACCTGGTCTACATGCCGTACTCGCGACACATCGGCGTTTCGCAGAGGATCGGCGACGACACCACCCGCGAGCGGCTGCGCAACCTTCTGCGCTCGCTCACCGAGAGCGACGAGGGCGGCTACATTCTCCGCACGATGGCGGAGACCGCGGCCGAGGAAGAGATCGAGACGGACGTGCGCTACCTGCGGCGGATCTGGTCGGCGTGCCAGGAGCGCATCAAGAGCGCCAAGCCCGGGGAGCTCATCCACGAAGACCTGCCGCTCGCGCTGCGCGCCATGCGGGACCTCGTGCGCGCGAACGTCGAGAAGATCCGCATCGACTCTCGCGAGACGTACCTCAAGGCGATCGACTTCGCGATCAAGTTCATTCCCGAGACCGCCGAGCGCATCGAGTACTACCCGGGGGAGCGGCCGATCTTCGACCTGTACTCGGTCGAGGACGAGATCCAGAAGGCGCTCGCGCGCAAGGTGCTGCTGAAGAGCGGCGGCTACCTCGTGATCGACCAGACCGAGGCGATGACCACGATCGACGTGAACACCGGCGCGTATGTCGGGCGCAAGAGCCTCGAGGAGACGCTGTTCAAGACCAATCTCGAGGCGGCGCAGGCGATCGCGCGGCAGCTGAGGCTCCGCAATCTCGGCGGCATGATCATCGTCGACTTCATCGACATGAGCGACCCGGACCACAAGCGCGCCGTGCTGCGCGCCCTCGAAAAGGCGCTCGCGCGCGACCGGACCAAGGTGTACATGACCGAAATGTCGCCGCTCGGTCTGGTCGAGCTCACGCGCAAGCGCACGCGCGAGTCGCTCGAGCATGTCCTCTGCCAGCCGTGCCCGGTCTGCCAGGGGCGGGGCACGCTCAAGACGCCGCAGACCGTCTGTTACGAGATCTTCCGCGAGATCCTGCGCGAGGCGCGCCAGTTCGGCGCCGACGAGTACCTGGTCGTCGCCTCGCAGGTCGTGATCGACCTCCTCCTGGACGAAGAAGCGACGAGCCTGCTCCAGCTGCAGGAGTTCATCGGGAAGCCGATCCAGCTCAAGGTGGAGCCGCTTTACCACCAGGAGCAGTACGACGTCGTGCTGTTGTAGACTCCGCTTCCCGATGTCCGACCGTCGCCGCAGGACCGGTGACCGGCGTTGAAACGCCGACCGGCGGCTCTCCGGCTCCTAACCTATAATTTCCCAGTACCCGTTTCCGGCCGACGCGGCAGCCTGCCTGCATGAAGCACCCGGTTGGTTCCACCGCCCGCCGCGCGGCCCGCTATGCGGTCTACGCGGCCGCCTCGATCCTCGTGCTGCTCGCCGGGCTGCACGTCGTCGCGCGGACGCTGCTCCCCCACCTCGCCGACCGCAAGGACGAGCTCGAAGCCTACCTCAGCGACAAGGCCCAGCGGGCGGTGCGGATCGACGGTCTCGAAGCCTACTGGGACGGTATCTATCCGGGCGCACACCTCCGCGGCATCGCGGTATCGGCTCCGGAAGGAGGCGAGGCCGTGCGGCTGGCGGAAGTCCGCCTTACCATCCGGCTGCTCCCGCTGCTGCGCGGCGAGTTTCGCATTCACCGCCTGGTGCTCGTCCGTCCTTCGCTGACGCTCGAACGCCTTCCTTCCGGCGACATCCGGCTCGTCGGCCTCGGCGTCGATGCGGCCCGGCCGAACGGCGATGACCGGCTCACGCCCTTCCTGTTTCAGCAGGGACAGGTGCTCGTACGCGACGGCGACCTCACGTGGATCGATGCGCGCGAGGCGCAGGCGCCGGTGCGGTTGACGCAAGTCGCGTTGAGCCTGCGCAACAACGGGAACCGCCATCGGCTGGAGGCGGCCGCGCGCTTCCCGGACGCGATGTGCCGCGAATGCCGGCTCACGGCCGATATCGACGGCAACCCGCTCGCGGGACGGGACTGGGAGGGCGAGATCCGGATCGAGGCCAGCGGGCTCGACGCATCGGCCCTGCCCCCGGTCGTGCGCGAGCGGCTGCCGGCGGAGTTCCGGGGAAGCTTCGACGTACGCCTCTGGACGGATTGGGCGGAGGGCCTGCCGCGGGCCGTGCGCGGCCCGGCCGCGGTCGCGGATCTGCGGCTGCCGCTGCCCGGTTTCGGGCAGCCGCTCGCCGTCCACCGGGCCGCAGGCGACATCAACTGGAAGCGCCGCCGCGGGGGCTGGCAGCTCGACCTCGACGGGCTCGTCCTCGGGCTGGCGGGCGAACCCTGGCGCGCGGAGCGGCTGCGCCTCGCGCACGCGGACGGGGAGAACGTCCTGCAGGTGAAACATCTGAACCTCGACGACGTCACCGCGTTCGCGACGGCCGTGAAGGGAGAGCACGGATGGTTGAGTCGGTGGGCGGACCTGAGTCCCGAGGGCACCATCGACAACCTGGATGCGCGCGTATATGGCCCGCTCGAAGCGCCGACGACCTTCGAGGTCACGGCCGACCTGAAGCGGGTCGGCATGACGGCCTACGAAAAGATCCCCGGCGTCCGCGGCGTCACGGGGCGCATCGAGGTCCAGCGGTACGGCGGCGAGATGATGCTCGACGCCGGCGACTTCGTGCTCGATCTGCCGCGTGTGTTCCGCGCGCCGCTCGCCATGCGCCGTGCGACCGGCAAGCTCGTCTGGGAGCGGACGTCCGCGCACTGGGCGATCGAGGGAACGGATCTGCGCGTGGCCGGCGAGGACGGGGAGGGCGAGGGCGCGCTCGAGCTGCTGATCCCGCACGACCGCGCCCGGTCCCCGGTGCTCAAGCTGCGCGCCGACTTCCGCAACGGCAACGGCGCCCACGCCGCCCGGTACTACCCGGTGAGGCACCTCCCGCCCCGCATGCTCGCCTGGATGGAGTCGGCCTTCGTGGGCGGACGTATCACGGCGGGGTCCCTCGTGTACGACGGCCCCATTCGCGCCTTTCCTTTCGAGGACGGCGAGGGGCGCTTCGAGCTGCGCGGCCAGGTGAAGGACGGCGTCTACCGCTTCCTGCGCGGGTGGGAGCCGGTCACGCATGCGCAGGCCGACGTGGAGATCCGCGGCTCGCACGTGAAGGTGACCGGACAGGGAAGGATCGGTCGGCTCCGGGCGAGCGACATCAACGTCGAGGTCCTCGGGCGGAAAGGTTCGCCGGAGCGCGAGGTGCGCGTGGAAGGACAGGTGCACGGCCCGGTGGGCGAGACCGTGCGGATACTGCAGTCCGTCGAGCCGGCACGGTCCTGGCGCGCCTGGCTGCCGGACGGCTTGCGCGCGAGCGGGGACGGCGCCCTGGCGCTGCGTGTGCGGGTCCCGCTCAAGCGGCCGGGATACGAAATGCAGGGCGAGTACCGCGTGACGAACGCGACGGTGCGACTCGACGGCATGGCCGCGGCGGAGGGCGTCGGCGGCGGGGTGCGATTCAACGAGCGCGGTCTCGTCGGCGGCGATCTCGCCGGGCGACTCTTCGGCGGACCGGCATTGTTCCTGGCCGAGACGCGCGACGGGCGTTTACGGGTGGAGGCGAACGGAGAGGCGCTGGCGACCAGCCTGCTGTCCGTTCGTCCGGCCCTCGCCGACCGCGTGAGCGGCCTGGTCCCCTGGACCTTCGCCCTGGATGCGGGCGCCGATGCGCAGGCCGTGCGGTTCGAGGCGCCGCTCGGCCAGGTGCGGTCGCAGTTGCCGTCACCGCTCGGTCCGAACCGGCTGCTCGACGAGAGACTCGTCGTCCAGACGGAGCTCAGTCGGCCGAGCGTGCACGTCCTGGACATCAAGGCCGGAAACGCGGCAGCCGGAAAGCTCGTGTTCACGCGCGAGGACGACCGCTGGCGTTTCGCGCGCGGCCGCGTGGAGCTGGGGGCCGGACAGGGCGAGCTGCCGCGCAACCCCGGCCTGCATCTGAACGCCGTCATCGACCATGTCGACGTCGACGAATGGCTGCCGCTGCTCGGTGGCGACGCCGACGGTGAAGGGCCGCCGCCCGTGTCCCGCGTGACCGCGCGCGTCCGGCGACTGGACATGCTCGACCGGAGCTGGGGACTTGCGACGTTCGATCTCGTGCCCAAGGACGGCGGCTGGCACGGCACCGTCGACGGTCAGGCGGCCGCAGGACGGGTGCGCTACCGCCACGGGTCGCGCGGGGCCGTGCAGAAACCGTCGCCGCCGCGCTTCGACCTCGACCTGCTGTTCCTGCGGCTGCCCGAAAAGAAGCATCCGGGGCGCGACACCGCCGTGGAGCCGCAGCGTCTGCCGGCCATTGCGCTCCGGGCCGGCGTGTACACCCACGGCGAGCGCACGCTCGGCGCCGTCGAGTTCGAGGCCGCCCCGTTCGAGCGCGGCTGGCGCATCGAGCGGTTCAGCCTCCGGCGTCCGGAGATGACCGTCGTCGGGCAGGGGGCCTGGCGCGCGGCCGGTAACCGGCAGACGAGCGAAGTGAGCTTCGAGTTCCGCAGCAGCGACATGGGCGCGACCCTCGCTGCGTTCGGTGCGCCGGACCAGATGGCTCAGGGCGAGGCGCAGATGTCCGCGCGCCTGGCCTGGCCCGGCTCGCCGTCCAATCCGCGGCTCAACGGGCTCGACGGCGAGGTGAAGCTCTCCGCCGACAAGGGTCGCTTCCTGCAGGTGAAGCCCGGCGCGGCCCGGCTGTTCGGACTGCTTGACCTCAAGTCCATCGCCCGCTACTTCACCTTCGATTTCGCACCCGCCTTCGGCAAAGGCCTCGCATTCGACGAGATCCGCGGGCGCGTCCAGATCGAGCGCGGGAATGCCTACACCCAGGGCATGACGATAAAGGGTCCCTCGCTCGGTCTCGCCATCAACGGGCGCGTCGGGCTCGCGGCCGAGGATTACGACCTCATCGTCGAGGCAAACCCGAAAATCAGCGACGCCGTGACCCTGACCAGCTGGGGGCTTTTCGGCCCGCAGGCCGCGGCCGCCGCGCTCGCGATCCAGAAGATCTTCAAGAAGCAGATCGCGAGCGGCACCCGCGTGACCTACGTGGTCAAGGGACCGTGGGACGGACCGACGGTCACTCGTCTCGGCAAACCGGCAGGCGAGAACGGGTCGACCGAAAACGGCGGCGGCTGAGCGGGCGCCGCGCGTGTTATCCTAGTCGGCGACGCGGCTGCTTGCCGCGGGACCCTCCCGTCTTCCGGAACTGCGCTCCGCAACAGGCCCCGCTACAACCATGGATCGCCTCGCCGCCATACAAATGGCGTCCGGACCTCGCGTGGACGCCAATCTCGCGGAGGCCGAGCGGCTGGTGGCCCATGCGGCGCGCGCGGGCGCCCGGCTGGTCGCTCTGCCCGAAAACTTTGCCCTGATGGCACTGAACGACGCGGACCGTCTCGCCGCCGCCGAAGAGGAGGGCGACGGGCCGATCCAGGACTGCCTCTCCCGGCTCGCGCGGCAGCACGGGATCTGGCTCGTCGGAGGCACGCTTCCCCTCAAGACGGCGGGGGCGACGCGGGTAAGGGCCGCTTGCCTCGTCTACGACCCGGACGGCCGGCGCGCCGCGCGCTATGACAAGATGCACCTGTTCGACGTGCGACTGGGAAACGGGGAGGAGTATCGCGAGTCGAACTCTATCGAGCCGGGCGGCGAGGCGGTCGTGGTGGAGACGCCCTGCGGGCGGCTCGGTCTCGCGATCTGCTACGACTTGCGCTTCCCCGAGCTTTTCCGGGAGCTTCTCGCGAAGGGCGCGGAGCTCTATGCGGTGCCCTCGGCCTTTACCGCCGTCACGGGGCGCGCTCACTGGGAGACCCTCGTGCGCGCGCGTGCAATCGAGAACCTCGCGTACGTCCTCGCCCCCGACCAGGGCGGGCGTCACGCAAACGGGCGCGAGACGCATGGCGAGACGTTGATCGTCAACCCGTGGGGCGAGGTCCTGGACCGCGTACCCAAAGGTGCAGGCATTGCAATCGCCGACCTCGACCTCGATTACCTTCGGGAGGCGCGTGAGCGTCTTCCGAGCATTCATCACCGGAGAATCAAGGCATGAATTTGGTGGAACAGGCGCGCAGATCACTCCTCGAGCCCGCGGGCATCGGTGAGAACGAGCTCACGAAGCTCATGGACCGGGTGATGGAGGGGCGCGTCGACTACGCCGACCTTTACTTCCAGTACAGCCGGCACGAGTCGTGGTCGCTCGAGGAGGGGCAGGTCAAGTCGGGCAGCCACAACATCGAGTCCGGCGTCGGCGTCCGCGCGGTGGCGGGAGACAAGTCGGGGTTCGCCTACTCGGACGACCTGGTGCTCCCGGCGCTGCTCGAGGCGGCGTCCGCCGCACGCGCGATCGCCGCGCAGGGGAACGAGACGCGCGTGCCGGTGCGCTGGCAGGGTGGGCCGGCGCTCGCCCTCTATCGGCCCATCGATCCGCTCGCGAGCCTCCCGGAGCAGGAAAAGGTGGCGCTGCTCGAGCGCGTCGAGCGCGCCGCGCGCGCCGAGGATCCGCGCATCAGGCAGGTGATGGCGAGCCTCTCCGGCGTGCACGAGGTGGTGCTCGTCGTGCGCAGCGACGGCGTGCTCGCCGCCGACGTGCGGCCGCTCGTTCGGCTCAACGTCACCGTGATCGCGGAGCAGAACGGAAGGCGCGAGGTGGGGAACAGCGGCGGCGGCGGCCGCTTCGACTACGGTTACTTCCTCGACGACGACGCGGCGCTCGATTACGCCCGCGAGGCGGCGCGCCAGGCGATCGTGAACCTCGAGGCGGTCGACGCCCCGGCCGGCGCGATGCCGGTCGTCCTCGGACCGGGCTGGCCCGGCATCCTCCTGCACGAGGCCATCGGCCACGGGCTCGAGGGCGATTTCAACCGCAAGGGCACTTCGGCCTTCGCCGGCCGCATCGGCAGCCGCGTGGCGACGGACCAGTGCACGGTGGTCGACGACGGCACGCTGCCGAGCCGGCGCGGCTCGCTCAACGTCGACGACGAAGGCACGCCTTCGCAGCGCACGGTGCTGATCGAGAACGGGATCCTCAAGGGCTACATGCAGGACACCCTCAACGCGCGCCTCATGGGCGTTCCGCCCACGGGCAACGGCCGCCGCGAGTCCTACGCGCACCTGCCGATGCCGCGCATGACCAACACCTACATGCTCGCGGGACGGTACGATCCGGCCGAGATCATCGCCTCCGTCGACCGCGGGCTTTACGCCGTCAACTTCGGCGGCGGGCAGGTCGACATCACCTCCGGCAAGTTCGTGTTCTCGGCGTCCGAGGCCTACCTGATCGAGAACGGGAAGGTGACCCGGCCGGTCAAGGGTGCGACGCTCATCGGCAACGGGCCGGACGTGCTCACGCGCGTCTCGATGGTCGGGAACGACCTCGCGCTCGACTCCGGCGTCGGAACCTGCGGCAAGGACGGTCAGAGCGTGCCCGTGGGGGTGGGGCAGCCGACGCTCAAGATCGACAGCCTCACTGTCGGAGGGACGCAGGCATGATCGGGACCGCGCCGGCACGAACCGATGTCCCGGTCTTCGACGCCGCCACCCGCGAGCGTCTGGTCGACGTGGCGCAGATCGCGCTCGAGGAGGCGCGGCGCCAGGGTGTGACCGCGGCCGAGGCGGGTGTGAACGTCTCGCAGGGGCTGTCGGTCAACGTCCGGATGGGCGAGGTCGAGACGCTGGAGCACACGCGGGACAAGGGGCTCGGCGTCACGGTCTACTTCGGCCGCCGCACCGGTTCGGCGAGCACGACCGATCTCTCGCCCGCGGCGGTTCGGGACACCGTGCGGGCCGCGTGCGCGATCGCGCGTTTCACGGCCGAGGACGACTGCGCCGGCCTCGCCGAGCCCGAGCGGCTCGCGCGCGTGATCCCGGAGCTCGACCTGCTTCATCCCTGGAACCTGCCGGTCGACCACGCCATCGAACTGGCCCGCGGCTGCGAGGACGTCGCCCGCCGGCTCGACGCGCGCATCACCAACTCCGAAGGCGCGAGCCTTTCGACCCACGAAGGCCTGGAGGTTTATGCGAACACGCAGGACTTTATGGGCAGCATCGCCGGCACACGCCACAGCCTGTCGGCCGCGGTGATCGCCCAGGATGCGGGCGGCATGCAGCGCGACTACTGGTTCACCGTCTCGCGTCGCCCGGGCGAGCTCGAGGCGCCGGAGAGCGTCGGCAGGCAGGCGGCGAAGCGCTCGCTCGACCGGCTCGGCGCCCGCAAGCTCGCCACCCGGCGCGCGCCCGTGATCTACGAGGCGCCGAGCGCCGCGAGCCTGCTTTCCCACTTCGTGGGCGCCGTGCGAGGCGAGAGCCTCTACCGCGGCGCTTCCTTCCTGATCGACCATCTGGGCAAGCGCGTCTTCGCGCCGCACGTGCGCATCCACGAGCAGCCGCACCTTCCCGGGGCGCTCGGCAGCACACCGTTCGACAACGAAGGGGTGGCGACCGGGCCCCGCGACCTCGTGAAGGAGGGGGTCCTGCAGGGCTACGTCCTCGACTCGTACTCGGCCCGCAAGCTCAAGATGCAGACGACGGGCAACGCCGGCGGCGTGCACAATCTCACGATCGATCCCGGTCCGCTGGATCGCGCGGGCCTCCTCCGGGAGATGGGCACGGGGCTTCTCGTCACCGAGCTCATCGGCTTCGGCGTCAACCTCGTCACCGGGGATTACTCCCGCGGCGCCGCGGGCTTCTGGGTCGAGAACGGCGAGATCGCCTACCCGGTCGAGGAGATCACCATCGCGGGCAACCTGCGCGACATGTACCGAGGTCTGGTCGCGGTCGGCAACGACATCGACGTGCGCGGCAACGTGCGCACCGGGTCGATCCTCATCGAGAACGTGACGATCGCAGGAAGCTGAGCGGCCGAGACGCGGCCGTCGGCGCGGACCGACGGCTTTTTTTGCGCTCGGCACGTGCAGCCAGTAGACTCTGGCGCCTTTCAGGGGGACAGCCATGTCCAAGGCGCGCCAACAAAAGAAGCCGGACCATCTCAACGAGCTGCTGGCGGCCCTGGAGACGGGAGCGATCGAGAGCGTGCGCGCGATCCTCGTCGACCTCCATCCCGCCGACATCGCCACGCTCATCGAAGGCACGCCGCCCGAGAGCCGTCCGCTCGTCTGGACCCAGGTCGACGACGCCCGCAAGGGCGAAACGCTCCTCGAGCTCGCCGAGGACGTCCGCGCCGATCTGCTGCGGCTGACCGACGACGCGGCGCTGGTCGCTGCCGCCCGCACGCTCGATACCGACGACATCGCCGACCTGATCCCGGAGCTCTCCGACGAGGTCATCGCCGAGATCCTGGCCGCTCTCGACAAGCAGAACCGTCAGCGGCTCGACGCGGTCCTCTCGTACCCCGAGGACACGGCCGGCGGCCTCATGAACGTCGACGCGATCACGGTGCGCGAGAACATCACGCTGGAGGTGGTGCTGCGCTACCTGCGCCGGCGCGGCGCTTTACCCGAAAGCACCGACAAGCTCTTCGTCGTCGATCGTCACGATGCGCTGATCGGGCAGCTCGAGATCGGGCGGCTGCTGACCACCGATCCGGACCGGCGCGTGTCGCAGGTGATGGACCGGGAGGTGATCAGGTTTCCCGCGCTCGCGCCGCAGCAGGACGTGGCGAAGGCGTTCGAGGACTACGACCTGATTTCGGCGCCGGTCGTGGACGAGCACAATCGCCTGATCGGCCGGATCACGATCGACGACGTGGTCGACGTGCTGCGCGAGGAGGCGGAGCACTCGATCCTCGCGCCGGCGGGCCTTTCGGAGGACGAGGACATCTTCGCGCCGCCGCTGCGGACCAGCCGCAGGCGTTCGGTCTGGCTCGCGGTCAATCTCGTCACGGCGATCATCGCCGCCGCGGTCGTCGGGCTTTTCGAGAGCACGATCGAGAAAGTGGTGGCGCTGGCCGTGATGATGCCGATCGTGGCGGGAATGGGCGGTAACGCGGGCACGCAGACCGTGACGGCCGTCATCCGCGGCCTCGCCCTCGGCATCGTCAGCGAAAGCAACGCGCGCCGCCTCCTCACGCGCGAGCTCGCGGTCGGGGCGCTCAACGGGCTCGTCTTCGCGCTCGCGGTCGGCCTGATCGCCGTGCTCTGGCACAAGAACCTGATGCTCGGTCCGGTCATCGCCATGGCCATGGTGATCAATCTCACTTTCGCGGCGCTCTTCGGGGTGCTCATTCCGGTCGCCGTGCGCCGGCTGGGAATCGATCCGGCCCTCGCCTCGGGCGTGATCCTCACGACCGTGACCGATGTCGTGGGCTTCTTCTCCTTCCTCGGGCTGGCGACGATATTCCTGGTCTGAGGCAGCGTCGAAACGCCGGTCGGCACCGATGAAAGCCGGGCGACCCGGACCCGCCCCGCCGCCGCGGCCCCCGGTCCCGCGCTGCCGCAGGTAGGTGGGGACCGACCCTTCATCCGCCCGCTTGTGGAAAGCCGGCAGGACCGTGCAATAGTTACCAGGGGAGGGTAGCGATGTTGCCGAAGATCCTGCAGGTCCTGAGCCGGTCGATCAAGGAGCGCCGCTGCGTCGCGCTGCGCTACGGGGATCAGCGCGAAGTGCGCGTGGTGGAGCCGCATGCCATCTACACGGACGAGCGAAATCAGCTGGTTCTCGACGCCTATCAGATCCGCGGGTTCTCGGCCGCCGGCCGCCCGCCGCCCTTCTGGCGCCCCTTCCGGCTCAAGAAAATCAGCGCGCTCTCCGTGCTGAACGAACGCTTCCTGCCGCGTACCGCCGAGGGCTTCAGTACGGCCCGGCTCAAGTACAAGAGCGGACTCGTGGCGGTGGTGTCACAGCCGGAAACCGCCTTTGCCTATCCCGCGCAGCCCCCCGAGATCGGCCCGCCGCCTCCGCCTTGGCTGCGCCGAGCCTGAGGCGTTTCTGCCGGCAAGTTCTGCTTGCTGAGTGACGCGCGCGCTTCGTGCGCTCATTAACTTATCACTTAGCACTTTGCACTAATCACTGCCTTCATTTGCCTCGTCGACCAGCGCGTGCACCGCGTGCGTGTCCGGCGTCTTGAGCACCCGCCGGGCGAAGCGCGCGAGACTCTTCAGGTCGCTCGCACGCACGTTCTGCTTTACCTGCAGCAGCGTCGCCGGGTGCATGCTGAACTCCTTCAGGCCCAGTCCGAGCAGGAGCCGCGTGTAGCGCGGATCGCCCGCCATCTCGCCGCACATCGCGACCGGGATGCGGGCCTTGCGGCCGGCCTCGAGCGTGAGCGCGATCAGGCGCAGCACGGCCGGGTGAAGCGGGTCGTAGAGATAGTTCACCGCGTCGTCGACGCGGTCGATCGCGAGCGTGTACTGGATGAGGTCGTTCGTCCCGATCGAGAAGAAGTCGAGATATGGCGCAAACAGGTCCGCGGACAGCGCCGCCGCCGGGACCTCGACCATCCCGCCGATCGGCACTCGTGGGTTGAACTTCTCTCTCGCGCGCTTGAGGGAAGACTTCGTCTCCTCGACGAGGTCGAGCACCCGGAAGAGCTCGTCCTGCGACGAGAGCATGGGGATCATGATCCGCACCTTGCCGATCGCAGACGCACGCAGAATGGCGCGAAGCTGCGGCCGAAAGAGGGCCGGGTCGTGCAGGCACAGCCGCACGGCGCGCAGGCCGAGCGCCGGGTTCGCGGTGAGCGCGGTGCGGCCGTGGCCGTCCACCTGCTTGTCGGCGCCGAGGTCGAGCGTGCGGATGGTGACCGGTTTGCCGGCGAGCGCGCGCGCGACGCGCGCATAAGCCCGGAACTGCTCCTCCTCGTCGGGAGGCTGGGGCCGGTTCATGTACAGGAACTCGGTGCGATACAGGCCGATGCCTTCCGCGTGCGCCTCGACGGCCGCCTTCACGTCGCCGGGCAGCTCGATGTTGGCGTAGAGGCGCACGCGCTCGCCGTCGAGCGTGACCGCGCGCGCCTTCCGCAGCCGGGTGAGCGCCTCGCGGCGCTTCAGGATCTCGCGCTGACGCCGGCGGTACTCGGTGATCGTCGCCTCGTCGGGCGAGACGATCAGCACCCCCCGCTTGCCGTCCACGATGACCTGATCGCCGCTGCGGACGTAGCGCGTGGCGTTGTGCACGGACACGATCGCCGGGATGCCGAGGCTTCGCGCCAGGATCGCCGTGTGGGAGATCGGGCCGCCCATGTTGGTCACGAACGCGTGGACGCGCTTGTGCTTGAGCATCACCGTGTCGGCCGGCGTGAGGTCGTGCGCCACGACAATCTCGCTCTCGCCCAGTCGCTCCGTCTCGTCCTCGTCGGCCTTGGCGAGCAGGTTGCGCAGGATGCGGTCCACCACCTGGGCGACATCGGTCTTCTTGTTGCGCAGGTAGGCGTCGTCCATCCGCTCGAACATCTCGCCGAGGCGATCGCTCTGCATCTTCAGCGCCCATTCGGCGTTGCGCCGCTGCTCGCGGATGATCTCCATCGGCGCCTCGGAGATCATCTTGTCGTCGAGGATCATCACGTGCGTGTCGATGAAGCTGACCGCTTCGGCCGGGGCGTCGGGCGGGATGTGGTCGCGGATCTTCACGAGCTGGCGCCGCGCCGACTTGACGGCGTGGAGAAAGCGGGCGATCTCGGCGTCGAGCTGATCCGGGGCGAGCGTGTACTCCACGATCTCGGGCAGCTCGCGCGCGAGCACGGTCGCGCGTCCGACGCTGATGCCGTCGCTGACCCCGACCCCGTGGAGCGCCAGCATTACTCGTCCTCGCCGAAGCGGTTTTCGACGAGACCGCGCAGCGCCTCGACGGCCCTGGCCTCGTCGCGCCCCTCCGCGCAGATCTGGATCTCGGTACCCTTCGCGGCGGCGAGCATCATGATTCCCATGATGCTCTTCCCGTTCACCTGCTGCCCGTTACGGGACAGGGTGATGTCGCTCTTGAATTCCGCGGCGAGGCTGACGAACTTCGCCGAGGCGCGGGCGTGCAGGCCGAGCTTGTTCTGGATCGAGAGGGTGACGCACTTCACGGGCGCGCCTCCGTGCGCGGGCGGGACGGGCGGCCGGAATTGCCCGGGCACAGGATCCCCCCGGAGCCGCCGGTCAGCGCGCGCTCGATCAGCTCCGGAAGCGGGAGATGCCGGTAGTTGAGCGCGCGCAGTAGCATGGGGACGTTCACGCCGGCGATGAGCTCGATCCGCCCGCGTTCCAGGAGCCGGCACGCGAGGTTCGTGTGCGTGGCGCCGTACACGTCCGCGAAGATCAGCACCCCGTCTCCGTCGTTCACCTCGGCGAGCCGCTGCTTCAAGAGCTCGTCGACGGCCTCGGGCGGCTGGGCGTAGTCGACGCCGACCGCCTCGAGGCGGGTAGGGCGCTCGCCGAGCGTGTGGACGGCCGACTCGAGGAGGCCGGCGGCGAGATCCTTTTGTGCCAGGATGAGCAAACCGATCATCTCGTTTTCTTCCTGCTCCTTCTCTCCCGCCGCAGCGGGAGAGCGTAAGGGGTGACGGAAACCTGGGTGGGTGGCATCACGCCATCCCCGGCAGCGCGGGAAGGGGTGCGCGAGGATTCGGCGGACCGCCGGCCGGTCACTTGAGCTCGCGGTGCCGCACCTGGGTCTTGTAGCCCTTCCCGCTGAAGTATGCCGCGAGGCGGTCCACGAGGTACACCGAGCGATGCATCCCGCCCGTGCAGCCGAGCGCGATCGTGACGTAGGAGCGGTCCTCCCGCTCGAAGCGCGGCAGCCAGGTCTCGAGGAAGCGCTGCAGCTCCTCCTGCATCTGCCGGACCTCGTCGTAGCGCCCCATGTACGCGCAGACCGGCTCGTCCAGGCCGGTAAACCGCCGCAGTTCGGGCTCCCAGTAGGGGTTCGGCAGGCAGCGCACGTCGAACACGAAGTCGGCGTCGAGCGGCGTGCCGTGCTTGTAGCCGAAGGACTCGAACAGGAGCGTCATGCCCGTCGTTTCTTCGCCCCGCACGAAGTCGTGGATCTGGTGACGCAGCTCGTGGGGCGTGGTGCGGGTCGTGTCGATGCGCAGCGAAGCCTCGAAGGCGAGGGGCTCGAGCAGCTCCTTTTCGAGGCGGATGGCCTCGAGCAGGGAAGTGTCCTGGTCGACCATGGGGTGGCGCCGCCGCGTCTCCTTGTAGCGCTTGACGAGGATCGCCTCCTCGGCCTCGAGGAAGATGATGCGGTAGCGCACGCCCATCGCCTGCAGGCGCTCGAGCGCCCCGGTGACGTCGGCCAGGAACTCGCGGTTGCGCGCGTCCAGACCGAGCGCCGCCTGCTTCGCGCCGTTGCCGCCCCGTTCGCGGATGTGCTCCACGAACTGCGGGAGCAGCGCCGCCGGAAGGTTGTCGATCACGTAGAAGCCGGCGTCCTCGAGCGCCTGAAGCGCGATCGTCTTGCCCGAGCCCGACAGGCCGCTCACGATGAAGAAGTTCATTGGGGCGAGCGGTTGTTGTTCATGAGCGCCTGCTGACGCTGCATGAACTCCTTGAGCGTGTCGATCCCCCACATCCGCAGGATGTAGGACCGCACCGCGGCCTCGACGAGGACAGCGAGGTTGCGTCCGGCGCCGACGAAGAGCACGACTTCGGGAACGTCGACATCGAGGATCGCGCGGGTGAGCTGCTGCGCCTGCAGCCGGTCGAGCTTCTTGAGGCGCCGCTTGTCCATCCGTTCCATGCGCACGATGAGATGGAGCTTTTTCTTGTGACGCACGGCGGTCTCGCCGAACATCGTGCGCACGTCGAGAATGCCCAGGCCCCGTACTTCGAGGTAATCCGACAGCGCGCCCCCCGGGCACTGGCCGACGAGCACGTCGGGACCGATGCGGATGAACTCGACGGCGTCGTCCGAGATCAGGCGGTGGTTGCGCGAGAGCAGCTCGAGGGCCAGCTCACTCTTGCCGATGCCGGACTCGCCCATGAGCAGGACGCCCATGCCCATGACCTCCATGTACACGCCGTGTACGGTGGTTCGCGGCGCGAGCGCGCGGGTGAGATGGTACTGGAGGTGGTCGATGACGACCGGGCTGGGAAGCGGCGAGGCCAAAAGCGGGAGATCGGCCTCGTCGGCCGCCCGCACCAGGTCGGCCGGCGGCCGCTTCCCGTTCGCCACTACGACGGCCGCGGTTCGCTCGCAGGTGAACAGCGCCTTTACCTGGGATGCCCGCTCGCCCTTGCGCAGGCGCTGCAGGTACTGAATCTCCGCCTCGCCGATGACCTGCACCCGGTTCGGGTGCACGAAGTTCAGATGTCCGACGAGCGCCATCCCCGGATGCCGCGCGGTCGCGGGTTCCAGCAGCCGGTCCCTGCCCGCGCGCCCGGCCGCCCAGGTCAGCTTGAGCGCGCCGGCCTGTGCCTCGAAGAGGTCACCGGTCGTGAGCTTGGGAGTCATCGGGCCGGGCGGCGTCGCCCGTGAGGCGGGCGTAGAGGTCCTCGGGGGACCGTGCGGCGAGCAGGCCCTGACGCCAGGCCTTGTTGCTGAAGAGGCCGGCGAGCTCCGAGAGGATCTTCAAATGCTCCTCGTTCGCCCGTTCGGGCACGAGCAGCGCGAAGACCATGGTGACCGGTTTGTGGTCGATGGAATCGAAATCCATCGCCCGTTCGAGCGTGCAGAAGGCGCCGACCGGGCGGGCGAGACCCTTCACACGGCCGTGCGGCAACGCGACGCCTTCGCCGATGCCGGTACTGCCGAGGCGCTCGCGGTCGATCAGGGCCTGAAACGCCTGCTGGGCGTTGAGCCCGGCGGCGTCGTGTCCGAGGAGTTCGCCGAGCTTTTCGAGCAGGCGCTTCTTGCTCGATACCGGCATTCCCAGCAGCACGCGGCGCTGGGAGAGGAGATCCTGTATGTGCATGGCGGGCAAGCGGTTCCGGAAGACCGGTGACGCGGCGGCCCCGCGGGGCGGGGCCGGGCGGGGGAGCATTATATCAACTGCTTCTTGAGCGGCGCGTCGCTCGTGCGGTGGTTCGTCGTCTTTTCCTTGTGCTTGAGGACCTGGCGGTCCAGCTTGTCCGCCAGCGCGTCGATCGCCGCGTACATGTTCTCGCCGGTCGCGTCCGCGTGCAGCGTGGCGCCCTTGGCGTAAATCGTGGCCTCGGCCATGTGGTGGGTTTTCTCCACGTGCAGCACGACGTTGCCCGTGGTCATGTGGTCGAAGTGGCGCTGCAGGCGGCCGATCTTCTCGGACGCGTAGCTCTTGAGCGGCTCCGTGACCTCCACCTGCTGACCGCTGACCGTGATTTGCATGTTGTCTTCCTCCACGCGGATTAGATGATGGACTTGCGCTGGTTGGACGGCGGGATGCTGATCGATTCCCGGTACTTGGCGACGGTGCGGCGCGCCACATGAATGCCCTGCCCGGCGAGGATCTCGGCGATCTTGCTGTCGCTGATCGGCTTCGTCGGCGGTTCGTTTTCCACGAGCTTCTTGATCATGGAGCGGATGGCCGTCGCGGAGCACGCGCCCCCGTCGGCGGTTCCCACGTGGCTCGAGAAAAAGTACTTGAGCTCGTAGATTCCGCGCGGCGTGAGCATGTACTTGTTGGTGGTCACGCGCGAGATCGTCGACTCGTGCATCGAGACCGCCTCGGCGATGTCGTGCAGCACGAGCGGCTTCATCGCCTCCGGACCGTGGTCGAAAAAGGCGCGCTGGCGGTCGACGATGGTGCGGGCAACCTTGAGCAGGGTCTCGTTGCGGCTGTTCAGGCTCTTGATGAACCAGCGCGCCTGCTGGAGCTGGTCCTGCAGATAGCGGTTGTCGCGGCTGCCGTCGCCGCGGTGGATCAGGCGCTCGTACATCCGGTTGATGCGCAGCCGCGGCGCGACTTCCTGGTTCAGGTCGGCGCGCCAGATGCCCCTGATCTTGCGCACGATGATATCCGGGACGATGTAGTTGGCCGCGACCGACTGGACCGTCCCGCCCGGCCGCGGGTTGAGCCGCTGGATGAGCTGCACGGCGTGGTGCAGGGTTTCGGGCGTCACCTTCAGATTGCGCCGCAGCTGGTTGTAGTCCCGCCCGCCGAGGAGCGCCAGGTGCTCGGGCGTCGCGAGCCGCAGGGCCTCACGGAGGTAGGGCGTTTCGGGATCGAGCGCCTTGAGCTGGAGCAGCAGGCATTCCGCCAGGTCGCGGGCGCCGACGCCGATCGGGTCGAAGTTCTGGACCTGGTGCAGCACGGCCTCGATTTCGTCCAGCTCCGCCTGGGTCGGCGGCGACTCTTTCGCGAGGATCTGCTGGACCTCCTCGAGCTTGCAGGTGAGGTAGCCGTCCTCGTTGATCGCGTCGATCAGGGCCTCGGCGACCCGCCGGTCCGTCACCGAGAAGGACGTCATGTGCATCTGCCAGAGGAGATGCTCGCGGAGCGTTTGCGGACGGCTGTTGCGGGCGTCGATATCGGGTCGCTCGTCGCCCTCGTTCCGGCTGCCCGAAGCGAGGGGGAGGTCGAAGGCCTCGTCCCAGTCGCTTTCCGCCGAGGTTTCGCCGAGGTCCGCCTGTTCCATGTCGAGGTCCGCCGGCTCGGACGCCTCGGCCTCGTACTCGGTCTCCGACTCCCCCGCCTCGCCCTCGCCGTTGGCGTCGCGGTTCTCCGATTCCTCGCCTTCCTCGAGCAGCGGATTCGTTTCGAGCGCTTCCTGGATCTCCTGCTGAAGCTCCACGGTGGACAGTTGCAGCAGGCGGATGGCCTGCTGCAACTGGGGGGTAATCGTGAGATGCTGACCTAGCCGAAGGTCGAGTGACTGCTTCATAAAAACGCTGAGGCCTTCTTGTTCGCGTTTGGCTCGTCTTCCCCGTCCGTGGGGCCTCCCAACCCCATTCTAGCCCAGTTCTGGCACGCCCCTTGCGGGGTCGCAACTGGCAGCGAACCTAAAGGCGAAAATCCCTACCCAGGTAGACTCTTTTGACGTCTTCATTATACAGAATCTCCTCCGGGCCGCCCGCGGTCAGCACCCGCCCGTCGTTCAGGATGTAAGCCCGGTCGCAGATCTTGAGCGTCTCCCGCACGTTGTGGTCCGTGATCAGCACGCCGATTCCCCGCTGCTGCAGGTGCCGGATCAGGTGCTGTATTTCGATGACCGATATGGGATCGATCCCGGCGAACGGCTCGTCGAGAAGGATGAATCGGGGGCGGCTCGCGAGCGCCCGGGCGATCTCGACGCGCCGCCGCTCCCCGCCGGACAGGCTGATTCCCAGCGTGTCCCGGCGGTCGCCGATCTGCAGGTCGTGGAGAAGCTCGTCCAGCACGCGTTTTCGCTCCCCCCGGTCGAGGTCGCGTCGCGTTTCGAGGATGGCGAGGATGTTTTCGGCGACCGTGAGTTGCCGGAAGACGGACGGCTCCTGGGGCAGGTACCCGAGACCCAGGCGCGCCCGCTTGTGCATGGCGAGATGGGTGATGTCCTGGCCGTCCAGCCGGATGGTTCCGGCGTCGAGGGGGACGAGCCCCACGATCATATAAAAGCAGGTGGTCTTGCCGGCCCCGTTCGGTCCGAGCAGGCCTACGATCTCGCCGGCCCGCACCTCGAGGGACACGCCGTCCACGACCTTGCGTGCCTGGTAATGCTTCGCCAGCCCGCTGGCCTCGAGCGCGCTCATTTCGGGGTCTCGGCAGGGCGGGGCTGGATGACCGCCGTCACCTGGCCGTCGTTCGCGCCGCGCGCCGTGAACCGCTGGGTGTCGAGCTCGTAGCGCGCCGTCGCGCCGGTCACCACGTCTCCCCCGCGCTTGATCCAGACCTTGCCTTCCAGATCGACGACCCGGGTCCTGGCCCGATAGTCGATGCGCGTCGCATGCGCCCGGACCTCCTCCCCGGTATCCGCGAGGCTGCGCAGCCGGGCAGGCTTGCCGAAAGCCTTGGCCCGGTCGAGCCGGCCGTCGCGCATCGCGACGTCCACCCGGTCGGCCTCGAGCCGCAGGCTGCCCTGCGTCATCACCACGTTACCGCGGTACACGGCGTTGCCCGTCTTCTCGTTGGCGTCCACGCTTGCGGCGCGGA
Source organism: Sulfurifustis variabilis (assembly GCF_002355415.1). Taxonomy (GTDB): domain Bacteria; phylum Pseudomonadota; class Gammaproteobacteria; order Acidiferrobacterales; family Sulfurifustaceae; genus Sulfurifustis; species Sulfurifustis variabilis. The sequence continues at coordinate 619,853 of NZ_AP014936.1, forward strand.
TGTTGATCGGCTCGTTCGCGTCGCTCTTGAGCGCGAAGGCGGCCGGCGCGGCGCAGAGCGCGAGCGCGAATCCCGCCAGCCGGCACATCGCCAATGAGGCTCTGGGGATCATGATCGGGGCAAGGGGCGAATATCGTTTCCGGATGCCGAAGTGCGCCGGGACGGGGCGCGCCGCCGAAATCCTACATTTGAAATCGGGCATTCACCATTTTCTTGCGTCACCGGTCGAGCTCGATGCGCATCCGATCCGTGAGGATCTCGCCCCCGGCCGATTCCGGATCCGCGCCGCGGGCCGTGCGCACGTCGCCGCTCATCAGGATTTCCCGTCCGTCGCCCGGCATCAGGCCTTCCCGGGCGCGCGTATGGATGGGCGGACCGCCGTCCTCCGGGTACTGGACCAGGTACGGTTGCGTCAGGTGTGCCGTATCGTCGTCGGGGTAATGTACCAGCCGCTCGGCCTCGAGGCGGTACCGACGCTCGCCGCGCTCGTTGGTGGACCAGGAGGTGAACTGCTCGATCACGTAATCGGGATCGTGCCGGGTACGGGGATCGGCGGTCGAGTCCGGCGGGGCGACGCTTCCGGTGAGCCACCACGACCCGAGCGCCGCGAGCGCAAGCAGTGCGCCGGCGATCCAGCGGCGCGCGTCGCTCACGGACCGGCGGGGCCGGGACCCTCCGGCGCCGCCCAGAGATAGACCTGCATCGCTGCGGTGTAATCGCCCCGCGCATGCAGCACCATCTCGCACACGTCCCGGGCGGCGCCGGCGCCGCCGCCGCTCGGCGTCACCCAGTGGGCGTGCCGCTTCACCAGCCAGTGCCCGTTCTGCACGGCAATACCCAGCCCCACCTCCAGCATGATCGGCAGATCGACGACGTCGTCGCCCACGTACGCCGCTTCTTCCGGCGCGATGCCCAGATCCTTGAGCAGCCGGCGGCAGACCGGGAGCTTCTCCCGGCAGCCCTGATAGACGTGGCGGATGCCCAGATCGGCCACGCGGTGCTCCACCACTTTCGAAGTGCGGCCGGTGATGATCCCCACCGGCACGCCGGCGCGCTGGAGCATCTTGATGCCATGACCGTCGCGGGAATTGAACGCCTTATATTCCTGGCCATCGTCGGCAAGGATCAGCCGCCCGTCCGTCAGCACCCCGTCGACATCGAACAGCACGAGGCGGACGCGGTGCGCCAGATCGAGAACCCGGCCGGGCACCTCGAAGTCGGGGGCGAGGAGAGGGGTGCGAGTCATAGCAGAATGTTGAATGCTTAATCTTGAATGTTGAATCAATGAAGCGCGCTTCGCGCGCACCTCAATTCAACATTAAGAATTCAAAATTCGACATTGCCGTCCCTACACGATCCGGCGCCGCAGCAGGTCGTGCATGTTGAGGGCGCCCGCCACCCGGCCGTCATCGTCGACGACGAAGAGCCCGTTGATCTTGAGCGAGCGCATGAGCTCCACGGTCTCCGCGGCAAGGCGGTCCGGGCTCGTCACCTTGGGGTTCACCGTCATCACGTCTCGCACCTTCGCCGTGTGCACGTCGATCGCGCGGTTGAGAATGCGGCGCAGGTCCCCGTCGGTCAGGATTCCCAGGAGCCTTCGTTCGCCGTCCACCACGCCCGTCATGCCCAGCCCCTTGCTGGTCATCTCGAACAGCGCCTCCCGCAGACCCGCGTTCTCCCCGACCAGCGGCACCTCGTCGCCGGTATGCATGATGTCGCCCACATAGAGCAGCAGCCGCCGCCCCAGGCTTCCCGCCGGGTGCGAGCGCGCGAAATCCTCGCGCGTGAAGCCGCGCGACTTGAGGAGCGCAACGGCCAGGGCATCCCCCATGGCCAGCGCCGCGGTGGTGCTGGCGGTGGGCGCGAGGTTGAGCGGGCACGCCTCCTTCGCCACCGGGCAGTGCAGCACCGCGTCCGCCTGACGGGCGAGCGTCGAGGCCGGGTTGCCGGTGAGCGCGACGAGCTTCGCGCCCATGCGCTTGATGATCGGCAGGATCAGGAGGATCTCGTCCGTCTCCCCGGAGTTCGAGATGGCCAGCACCAGGTCGTGGGGCGTGATCATGCCGAGGTCGCCGTGCGACGCCTCGCCCGGGTGCACGAAGAAGGCCGGCGTGCCGGTCGACGCGAGCGTCGCGGCGATCTTGCCGCCGACGTGGCCGCTCTTGCCCATGCCGACCACGATCACGCGACCCGGAATCGCGAGGACGAGCTCGCATGCGCGCGCGAAGCCCGCGTCGATGCGGCGAGCGAGCGCGGCGAGCGCCTCGGCCTCGAGCTCGATGGTCTCGCGGCCGAGCTGCTCGAAAGTGATCGCGTCCGGCGAGCGGCGCGGTGTGGTGGCGTCTGGCATAATCTTCGAAAGCAGTATAACAGGCGCGCCCAGCGGCATGAACGCGATAGGCTTTCAGAGCATCCTCCTCCTGCTCGGCCTCGCGGTCGTGCTGGTCGCGCTGTTCCGCTATCTTGGCCTGCCGCAGATCCTGGCCTACCTCTGCGCCGGCATCCTGGTCGGCCCCTCGGGTCTCGGCTGGATCCCGTCGACCGAGGAGTGGCGCTACTTCGCCGAGTTCGGCCTCGTGTTCCTGATGTTCACCATCGGGCTCGAGTTCTCGCTGCCGAAGCTCGTCGCCATGCGGGCCATCGTGTTCGGGCTCGGCGGCGCGCAGGTGCTGATCTCCTGCCTTGCGTTCGGCGCGGTCGCGTGGTGGTTCGGGGTGCCGGGGGAGGGCGCGATCGTGATCGGCGGGATCCTCGCGCTTTCCTCGACCGCGATCGTCATGAAGCTGCTGATCGAGCAGCTCGAGCAGAGCTCGCGGCACGGGCGCCACGCCTTCGGCATCCTGCTGTTCCAGGACCTCGTCGTCGTCCCGTTTCTCATCCTCATCCCGACGCTCGGGACGGGAACCGGCCCGGAGTCCGTGGCGGGAACGCTCGTGTGGGTGCTCGGCAAGAGCGCGCTCGTGCTCGGCGCGATCTTCGTGATCGGGCGCTGGCTGGTGCGGCCGCTGTTCCACCGGGTGGCCGCGACGCGGCTGCGCGAGTTCTTCATGCTCACGGTGCTGCTGCTGACGCTCGCCGCCGCCTGGGTGACCGAGGTCGCGGGACTCTCGCTCGCGCTCGGCGCGTTCCTCGCCGGCATGATGCTCGCCGAGACGGAGTACCGGCACCAGGTCGAGGCCGACATCCTGCCGTTTCGCGACATCCTGCTCGGGCTCTTCTTCGTGACCGTGGGCATGATGCTCGACCTCGGCGTCGTGCGGACGCAATGGCTCCATATCCTCGCCGCGGTCGCCGCGCTGGTGATCTTCAAGACCGCGCTGATCGCCGTGCTCGGCCGGGTGTTCGGGATGGAGGCAGGGCCGGCGCTGCGCACCGGTCTCGTGCTCGCGCAGGGAGGCGAATTCGGATTCGCGCTCCTGCTTCAGGCGCGGCGCTACGAGGTGCTCGACGAGCCGGCCGCACAGATCGTGCTCGCGGCCATCGTGCTGTCCATGCTGCTCGCGCCGCTCATCGTCTGGCACAACGGCCGTATCGCCCGCCGGCTGGTGCCCGGCTACACACGGGTGCGCGCGGCCAACCTGGAGACGATCCGCGCGGAGGCGGCCAGGCGGCGGGCGCACGTCATCGTCTGCGGGTACGGCCGCAGCGGGCAGAACCTCGCGTGGATGCTCGAGCAGGAAAATGTCCCGAGCCTGGCGCTCGATCTCGATCCGGTGCGCGTGCGCGATGCCCGCGACGCCGGCAAGCCGGTGGTCTATGGCGACGCCACCCGGCGCGACGTGCTCGAGGCGGCCGGTCTCGCCCACGCCGCGGCGCTCGCCGTGTCGTTCAACGACGCCCAGGTGGCGCTGCGCATCCTCGAGATCACGCGCGCCGCGCGCCCGGAGATGCCGGTGATCGTGCGAACCATGGACGACGCCGACCTCGACCGCCTGCTGAAGGCGGGCGCGACCGAGGTGGTGCCGGAGAGCCTGGAGGGCAGCCTCATGATGGGCTCGCACGTGCTGCTCCTGCTCGGAGTGCCCGTCTCGCGCATCGTGCGCCACGTGCGCGACGTGCGCGAGGACCGCTACCGGATGATGCGCGGCTTCTTTCACGGCGAAGCGATGTTCGGCGAGGAAGCGACCGCGGCGTGGCGCGAGCGCCTGCACTCGGTGACGCTCCCGCCCGGCGCGCATGCGATCGACAAGTCGCTCGCCGAGCTCGATCTGGACCGCCTCGGCGTCACCGTCAGCACCGTGCGGCGCAACGGCCGCCCGGCGCCGCCGTCCGCCGAGACACGCTTCGCCGCCGGCGACGTGCTCGTCCTCCACGGCAGCGCCGAAGCGCTCGAGGAGGCCGAGGCGTTGCTGCTGGAAGGCTAGTGCCGAGCATGAATGCCCTGTGACAGACCATGACGCCCCGTACGAGGACGGCGCGAAGCGCGGTCGAAACCATGCGCTTTGCACGTATCACGCTTAACTGATGTTCAAGGACCACTTCTCCGGGCACGCGCCGGACTACGCGCGCTTCCGGCCCGACTACCCCGAGGCGCTCTACGCGTTTCTCGCCGGCCAGGCGCCCGGGCGTACGCGCGTCTGGGACTGCGCGACCGGAAACGGGCAGGCGGCGCTCGGCCTCGCGACGCGGTTCGAACGCGTCGTCGCGACCGATGCCGCGGCGGCGCAGGTCGCACAAGCGCCGCGCCACCCACGCGTGGCGTATGCGGTCGCCCTCGCGGAGGCCGCGCCGTTCGCGGCCGGGACGATGGATCTCGTCACGGCCGCGCAGTCGCTGCACTGGTTCGATCTGGAACGCTTTTACGGAGAGGCGAGCCGGGTGCTGCGGCCGCACGGGGTGGTCGCCGCGTGGTGCTACGGCCTGCATCGCGTCGCCCCGGAGATCGACGCGCTGGTCGATCGCCTTTACGAGGACGTGCTCGGGCCCTGCTGGCCGCCCGAGCGGCGTCACATCGAGGCCGGCTATCGCACGCTGGCGTTTCCGTTCCAAGAGATCCCGGCGCCGTCGTTCTCGATGGAGCGCTCCTGGCGGCTCGAAGAGTATCTCGGTTATCTCGGCACGTGGTCGGCGGTGCGCCGATATCGCGCGACACGCGGCGTCGACCCCCTCGAAGCCACGGCGGTCGAGCTGACCGGGCGTTGGGGCGCGGCGGGCGAGGCACGGCGCGTGGTCTGGCCGGTTCATCTGCGTGTCGGTCGATCCGTTCCGCGATAGCGTCTTGCCCGGGCCGGAAGCGGGTGGGATCATGTTGCGGCGCGCCTTGCCGGCCGGGCAAGACCGACCGTGAGACGGAGTGGCGGTCCATGACCAGACAGATTCTCGTGGTCGACGACGAGCCCAGCATCGTGCTGTCGCTCGAGTTTCTGATGAAGGAGGCGGGCTACGACGTGCGCACGGCGGCGGACGGCGACGCGGCGCTGGCCGCCATCAGCGAGCGCCCGCCGGACCTGGTTCTGCTCGACGTGAACCTTCCGAAGCGAAACGGCTACGAGGTATGCGAAGCAGTCCGCGCAAACCCGGCCTGGAAGGCGGTGCGCATCCTGATGCTCACCGCCAAGGGGCGGGACGTCGAGCGTCAGAAGGGAATCGCGCTGGGCGCCGACGAGTACGTCACCAAACCGTTCTCGACACACGAGGTGGTGAACAAGGTGCGCGCCATGCTGGGAGACGAGGCGCCGCACTGAGGGAACCGTGCAGACGGGAGAGCGCACCGGAGAACGCCTGGTCGGCCTCGCGCTGGCAGGCGTGGTCGCGCTCAACTACCCGCTGCTCCATCTCTTCAGCGGGGCCGGAACTTTCCTGGGCATCCCGTCGCTCTACTTCTACCTCTTCTTCGTCTGGGCCGCGCTGATCGCGCTGATGGCCGTGATCATGCGCGCGCGCCCGGAACCCGGGCGCGACGGCGCGCCGCCCGGGAATACGGACGATCCCGGCGGTGCTTAGCCACTGGGTGATCCTGCTGGTCGCGGCGGCCTACCTGGGGCTGCTGTTCGCCGTCGCCTATTACGGCGACAAGCGCGCCGACGCCGGCCGCTCCATCATCGCCAACCCGTACATCTACACGCTGTCGATCGCCGTGTACTGCACGGCCTGGACCTTCTACGGCAGCGTCGGGCGTGCGGCGGGCACGGGCGTCGGTTTCCTGCCGATCTACCTCGGCCCGACGCTCATGGTGGCGCTCTGGTGGCTCGTGCTGCGCAAGATCATCCGCATCGCCAAGTTCCACCGCATCACCTCCATCGCCGATTTCGTCGGCTCGCGCTACGGCAAGAGCACGGTGCTCGGCGGCCTGGTCACGATCATCGCGGTGGTCGGCATCCTTCCCTACATCTCGCTGCAGCTCAAGGCGGTCTCGACGAGCTTCCACGTCATCCGGCACCACCCGGAGACCGCGATGCCGCACACCGCCGCGGTGCCGCTCTGGGGCGACACGGCGCTCTACGTCGCGCTGCTCATGGCCGCGTTCACGATTCTTTTCGGCACGCGCCACATCGACGCGACCGAGCGCCACGAGGGCATGGTCGCGGCGATCGCGTTCGAGTCGATCGTGAAGCTGGTGGCGTTCCTGGCGGTCGGGATATTCGTCACGTTCGCGCTGTTCGCCGGCCCGGCCGACCTCTTCGCCCGGGCGGCCGCGAGCCCCGAGCTCGCCCGTCTGATGACCCTCGAGGGGCTGCCGGGCGGCGTCGCCGCTTGGCTGTCGCTCACGTTCCTCTCGATGCTCGCGATCATGTTCCTGCCGCGCCAGTTCCAGGTGACGGTGGTGGAGAACGTGAACGAGGAGCACCTGCGCACGGCGCTGTGGCTCTTTCCGCTCTATCTCCTCGTGATCAACCTGTTCGTGCTGCCGCTCGCCTTCGGCGGCCTGCTGCTCCTGCCTCAGGGCAGCGTCGACCCGGATACGTTCGTGCTCACGCTGCCGCTCGCCGACGGCCACCGGCTGCTCGCGCTGTTCGTGTTCGTCGGCGGCCTCTCGGCCGCGACCGGTATGGTGATCGTGGAGGCGATCGCGCTCTCCACCATGGTGTGCAACGACCTGGTGATGCCGGTGCTGCTGCGGCTGCGCGCGCTGCGCCTCACGGAGCGGCGCGACCTGAGCGGCCTGCTGATCGGCATCCGTCGCGGCACGATCGTGCTCGTCCTGCTGCTCGGCTATCTCTATTACCGCCTGATCGGCGAGTCGTTCGCGCTCGTCACCATCGGGCTCGTTTCGTTCGCGGCCGCCGCGCAGTTCGCGCCGCCGATCCTGATCGGCATCTACTGGCGCGGCGCCAACCTCCGCGGCGCGAGCGCCGGCCTCATCGCCGGCTTCGCGGTATGGGCCTATACGCTGCTCCTGCCGAGTTTCGCGAAGTCCGGCTGGCTGCCCATGGACTTCGTCGATCACGGGCTCTTCGGCCTCGAGCTGCTCAAGCCGTACGCGCTCTTCGGGCTCCAGGGCTTCGATTCGATCACGCACTCGGTGATCTGGAGCATGCTCGCGAACATCGGCGGCGTGGTCGGCGTCTCGCTGCTCACCCGCCAGAGCGCCATCGAGCAGGTGCAGGCGGCGCTCTTCGTCGACATCTTCCGCAGGTCCGTGCGCGGGGAGGAGGCGCAATACTGGCGCGGCACGGCGACGGTCGCGGACCTGCACGCGCTTGCGGCGCGCTTCCTCGGCGAGTCGCGCGCCAACGCGATCTTCGCCGACTATGCCGCCGAGCGCGGCGCGAGCCTCAAGGAGGAGCTCGAGGCCGATCCGCAGCTCGTCAACCGCGTCGAACGCCTGCTCGCCGGCGCGATCGGCGCCGCGTCCGCGCGCGTGATGGTCTCGTCCATCGTGAAGGGGGAGGCGCTCAGCATGGAGGGCGTGATGCAGATCCTGGACGAGACCTCGCAGGTGATGGAGTACAGCCGGAGGCTCGAGCAGAAGTCGGCGGAGCTCGAGGCCGCGACCGAGGAGCTGCGCGCCGCGAACGAGCGCCTCAAGGAGGTCGACCGCCTCAAGGACGAGTTCGTGGCGACCGTGAGCCACGAGCTGCGTACGCCGCTCACCTCGATCCGCGCGTTCTCGGAGATCCTGCACGACAACCCGCGGATGGTCGAAGAGCAGCGCGCGCGATTCCTGGAGATCGTGGTGAAGGAGACCGAGCGGCTCACGCGCCTCGTGAACGACGTGCTCGATCTCGCCAAGATGGAGTCGGGCAGCATGGAGTGGCGCATGGAGCGGCTCGACTTGCGCGACGTGGTGACCGAGGCGGAGGCCGCGGTCAGTCAGCTGTATCGCGAGCGCGACCTCGCGCTCAGCCACGCCCTGCCCGAACGCACGATGCTCGTGCTCGGCGACCGCGATCGGCTGCTGCAGGTGATGATCAACCTGCTCGCGAACGCGGCGAAGTTCTGCGCGCCGCGCGTCGGGCGCGTGGAAATCAGCCTGAGCGTCGCGGGCGGCAAGGCGCGCGTGGACGTGAGCGACAACGGGCCGGGCATACCCCCGGAGCATCTCGACCGCATCTTCGAGAAGTTCCACCAGGTGACCGACACCGAGCAGGGCAAGCCGCAAGGCAGCGGGCTCGGGCTGCCGATTTCGCAGCGCATCGTCATGCACCACGGGGGGCACATCTGGGTGCAGAGCACGGTCGGCAAGGGAACGACGCTGAGCTTCTCCCTTCCGCTCGCGCGGGACGAGGTGACGCGAAAGGAAATATTGAATGCCTGATGCTGAATGTCGAATTGAAGTGCGCGCCGCGCCCGCTCATTAATTCAACATTCCGCATTCAAGATTCGAGTCTTCGCATGGATGCCCTGACGACCGTGTTTTTCGAGCCGGTACGCCGGTGCGCGGTGGCGGCGCCGCTCGTGGTGAGCGCCGACACGCCGTGCAGCGCGGTCGTCGAGCGCATGGCCGCGGGCGGCGCGGAAAGCGCGCTCGTGGTCGACGCCGACCGCCGCCCCGTGGGCATCGTCACCGAACGGGACGTGACGCGCCGGATCGCGTTCAAGCTCGAGCGCGAGGCCCCGGTGCGGCAGGCGATGACGTCGCCGGTCCGCACCGTGCGCGAGGACGAGCCGTTGTACCGCGCCATCGCGCGCGCACGTCGTCTGGGCCTGCGCCGGTTGCCCGTGGTCGACGGGAAGGGCCGGGTGGCCGGGACCCTGGACGTGGACGCGGCGCTCGACGGCGCGCTCGCCCCTCGGGCGGAATTGATCGACCGGATCGGCCGCGAGAACAGCGTGGCCGATCTGGCGCAGGCGAAGGCCGCGCAGGCGGAGCTGGCCGCCGGATTGCTCGAGGAACGGCTGCCGGCGACCGCCGTCCAGGCGCTGCTCAGCCGGATGAATCTCGACGTACACCGGCGACTCACGGCGTTCATGCTCGAGGCGATGGCGCAGGACGGGTGGGGCGACCCGCCGGTGTCGTTCAGCGTGATCGTCATGGGGTCGGGCGGACGGGGAGAGAGCTTCCTGGCGCCCGACCAGGACAACGGATTCGTCCTCGCCGACTATCCGGACGCCGAGCATTCCTACGTCGACCGCTTTTACTCCGAGCTCGCCGGGCGTCTCACGGGCTCCCTCGCGAGAGTCGGGTTTCCGCTCTGCCGCGGGCACGTGATGGCCACGAACCCGGTATGGCGCAAGACGCTGTCGCAGTGGCAGCGGCAGATCGAGCTGTGGGTGACGCGCGGAAGCGACCGGGCGATCCTGAACGCCGACATCTGTTTCGATTTTCGCCCGGCCGCCGGAAACACGGAGCTCGTGGACGCCCTGCGGGCGCGGGTCCTCGGCCTCGTCGCGGAGCGGCAGTCCTTCCTGCGCGACATGTGCCTCGCGCTGGTGAACCAGAAGGTCGCGCTCGGGTTTTTCGGCCGATTCGCGACCGAGGAGGCCGGCGACGGCCGGCGCATCAACCTCAAGCTGCGCGGCATGATCCCGCTCGTCGGCGCCGTGCGCCTGCTGGCGCTGCGCGAAGGGGTGGCCGAGACCTCGACCCTCGATCGCCTCGCGGCGCTGCGCGGGCACGGCGTCCTGAGAGAGGAGGAATGCGCGAGCGGCGAAGCCGCGTACGCGAACCTGAGCGAGCTCCTCATGCGTCAGCAGGTCGCCGACCTGCGGGCCGGCCGAGCCGCGGGCAACCTGGTGTCGACGACGGGGCTCCCCCGCGCGCGCCGCGAGCGCCTCGCCGAGAGCCTGCGCGCGGTCGAGGCGCTGCAGCAGCGCGTGCGCGAGGATTTCACGAGCCAGATACTCTGAAGGCAATTTTGAATTATTAATCTTAAATGTTGAATGGAGATGCGCGCTTCGTGCGCGTCATTAATTCAACATTCAACATTAAGCATTCAACATTGCTGTTCAGAACGCCGTGCGGGTCGGCTCGACGTGGCGCTGGAAGTGGCGACGGCAGGCGTCGAGGGCCTGGTCGAGCGTGACGATGCCGGCCGCCTCCAGCAGCGGGATCATGCGCACGAAGACCTCGGCGGTGGCCAGCGTGTCGCCGAGCGCCGTGTGCCGACCGCGCAGGTCGACGCCCAGGCGCTGCGCCAGACCGTCGAGGCTGGGATCGAGCCATCCCTCGCCGATCGCGGCGGCCAGCAGCAGCGTGTCGAGCACCGGCCTGTCGAAGGCCACGCCGGCCGTTCCCTGCTTGAGGCGGATGAACTTCATGTCGAAGGCAGCGTTGTGCGCGACGAGCGTGCTGTCGCCGCAGAACGCATGGAACTGCCGCAGCACGACCTCGATGGGCGGTTTGTTGCGGACCATGTCGTCGGTGATGCCGTGGAAGGCGGTCGAGCTCGCCGGGATCGGGATGCGGGGATCGACGACGCGTTCGAAGCGCTCGTCGGACAACACCCGTCCGTTCACCACCCGCACTCCCGCGATGGCCACGATCTCGTCGCCTTCGTGGGGGCGCAGCCCGGTGGTTTCGGTGTCGAAGACGACGTAACTCAGCGCGCGCAGGGCCTGGCCGCCGATCGGCCCGACAGCCTGCAGGCTCTGCAGGAGGTCGAAGTCGTAGAACACCGGCCGGGGCGGTCGCGGCTCGCGGATCACGCCCTGCGGCCGCTGCGGCGACACCATCGGGAAGCGCAGCCGCGCGCGGCCGTCGCCCAGCGCCTCGCTCCACAGCTCGCTGTCGTGCCGCGCGACCACGTCGCGCAGCGTGACGGCCCCGGGCACGCGCGCGAGTCGCGCGTGGAGCCAGGATTCGATCAGCGCGGGCGCGACCGGCCGGCCGGTCCAGATCAGGTCGAGGTACACCTGGCGTCCTTCCGTCCGTGCCCCGACGTCGCAGTGCGTGGTGCCCGTTTCCCGGCACACCTGCCGCACCAGGTGCGCGAGCGCCTCGGCCAGCGAGAGGCTGTCGCCCCGCAGCCAGGCCGGCGTTCCGACCGGCGTGAGTTCCAGGCCGTCCTGCTTGAGCGCGCGGGCGACGTGCCCGACGAGGTCGGCGGAGTAGATGTCGAACAGCAGCCAGCCGCCGGTCGCGAGCGTGCGGTGTTGCGCGATCGCCTCCTCGAGCCGCGCCTGAAGCGCGTGTACTTCCTTGAGAATGACCTCGTCGAATCGGCGCCGCTGTCCGGGCGCCATCTCCGGGTGGCTCGCGAGCGTCTCGGCGGCCGCGAGTATATTGGCGACCGGTGCCCGCAGCCCCTCGGTGTTGGCGGTGAGCAGCCGGTCGCGGCTGCTCACCTCCTCCAGCTCCTGCGTCGCGTCGGTGAGCGCGAGCACGTAGCTGCGGCAGCCGCCGTCGGGCTCGATGATGAGGCGCATGTGCGCCCGCAGAAAGAGATCGCCCGAGACGGACGAGCCGACGAAATCGGCCTGCAGGTCCTCGCGCCCGCCGCCGGTCGCGAGGCGCTCGCGCAGCATGTCGAGCGTGTGCAGCACCGGCTCCCGGCTCATGACGTTGAACAGCGAGCGCCCGAGGCCGACTTCGCCCGAGACCTGGAGCAGGCGCAATGCGGCGCTGTTGTACAACAGGACGCGCGACTCCAGATCGCACACCACGACCGCCTCGGACAGGTCGCGCAGGATCGCCTCGAGGCGGACCTTCTCGCCCTCGACGCGGATGGCGCTCGCGGCGGCGGCCTCGTCGAACTCGCGACGCATCTGCGCGAGACGCTCGGCGAGCAGGCGCGCGGCGTCGGCGAGCGGCGCGAGCAGCGGCGAGCGCGGCAGCGACACCTGCGTGGCCGCGTCGCCGTGGGCCACGAGCCAGAGCTCGTGCGCGAAACGGAAGACTTCCCGGAACGCCGCGCGGTAGAGCAGCCACCAGGCCAGTCCCGATACCAGGAACACCAGGAGGACCGCCGACCAGAAGGCCAGGAGGAGCGCCGCGCGCTCCCGCGACGCCGGGACCAGGTCGCCGATGAGCCAGCCGATCGCCGCGAACACCGCCAGCGCCACCGCCACGACGGCGGCGAACAGCACCCAGTAGCGCCTGCGGATGTCGTGTACGGGTACGTGCCCGGGGGCCATGTTCGTTGCGCGCGAATCCTGTCGACGGGCGCCGCGAGGGTATCGCCCGCGGCGTCACGCACTGATTTAACACCCTGGTCTCGCCGGCGACCACTGGCCGCGTGGTGGAATCGCCCTCGTGTCGCTACAATCCCGCGCCGAATCGCCACCTCTCCCGGCCGCGCTCATCCTCATGCCTCGCAAGGTCCTCGTCATCCTCGGTCAGCCGCAGCGCGACTCGTACGGCGGCGCGCTCGCGCGCGCCTACGCCGAGGGGGCCCGGGCCGGGGGCGCGGAGGTTCGCGAGCTCTATCTCGGGGATCTGGCCTTCGACCCGGCGCCGGCCGCGCCGCAGGCCGGAGGGCTCGAGCCGGATCTGCGGCAGGCGCAGGACGCGATCAAGTGGGCGGAGCACCTGGTCTTCGTCTATCCGATCTGGTGGGGCACGATCCCGGCGCTTTTGAAGGGCTTCATCGAGCGCACGTTCCTCCCCGGCTTCGCCGTGAAGTTCCGCGACGGCTCGCCGCTGTGGGACCGCCTGCTGAAGGGCCGGAGCGCGCGCCTCATCGTCACCATGAACACGCCGCCCTGGTTCTACCGATGGGTGTTCGGCCAGCCTGGACACCGCACGATGAAGCGGACGATTCTCGGCTTCTGCGGGATCAGGCCGGTACGCATCACCGAGCTCGGACCGCTGAAGGACTCGACTGCCGAGCAGCGGGCGAAATGGCTCGAGCGCGTGCGGGCGCTCGCCCGGCGGGAATGTTAAATGCTGAATGCTTGATGTTGAATCGAAGTGCGCGCGTCGCGCGCCCCATCAATTCAACATTCAAAATTCCATGTTTCCCGGCATCGCCGGGTCAAAGCAGCTTCGTCTTTTCCTTCCCGCAGCGCGCGCACCGGTACAGCGTGACCAGCCGTCCCCGCTTCACGTCGAACTTCTTCTCCGTCACGACCCGCCACTTGTGAAACCCGGTCTCGCAGAGCGTCTTCCGTTCCGCGCGCTCCCTGGCGGACGGCCGCCGGAACTTGATGACCTCGCCCATCAGCCCTCCTCGTCGATCGCCTTGATGCACCCGGCTGCGGTGTCGTAGCGCGGGCGCCAGCCGAGTCGGCGCCGCGCGCGGGACGTGTCGAGCACGAGCTCGTGCCGCAGCCCCTCCAGCCAGGCGGGTTCGGTGCCTCGGCCGAAACGCCACCCGAGCCGGACCACCGCGCGCGCGAGCGGAAAGGGCAGCGGGAGCGCCAGCGGTTTGAGCTCGCGCAGCGTGGCCGCGTCCGCCGCCGCGAGGTTGAACGCGCCGCTCACGTCGCGCGTGAGCGCCGCGAGGATGGCGGCGACGACGTCCGCCTCGTGGACGACCTGGAGGCGGGGAGCCGGGTCGGACAGGCGCACGTAGAAGGGCGCGCGCACGAGCGCCCGCAGGTACGGCTGCGCATGCGGCCCTACGATCACGTGCGGGCGCAGACGCGCGACCCGGATCTCGCGGTGCTCGCGCTCGAAGGCGTCGAGCCAGTCCTCGAGCGCGATCTTGTCCTCGGCGTAGGCGAAGCCGGGGAGCGGCTTGCGCGGATGCGCTTCCGGAATCGGGCGCTCGCGGGCGGGCAGCTCGTACACGGCCGCGCTCGAGAGGTGCACCACCGCCGCGACGCGCGCCGCCGCGGCCGTCCGGAAGACGTTCTGTCCGCCGGCCAGATTGATGTCGCGGATGAGGTCGCGGTCATGGCGCTCGGGGCCGAGCTCGCCGTGCATCACGACGAAGGCGAGGTGCACGACCGCGTCGATGCCCGTCATGAGGCGCGCGAGCTGCGCCGATCGCACGTCGCACAGGACGTGGGTGTAGCGCGGGTCGCGGAACACCGGCGGGCGGAGGTCGACGCCGAGGATCTGCTCGACGTCCGGGTGCGCCGCGAGCCGGGGAAGCAGGGCGCACGCGAGGTGCGAGCTGCTGCCCGTCACCAGGACCTTCATGCGGCGGCCCCGAGCCGCGGCAGCACGTGGCGCGCGAGCGTCCGCATCGACTCGCGCACGACGTCACTCGCGCTCCCGCCCGCCCCGATGGCGAGCAGCAGGTGGTCGACGCCCGCGGCCCGGTATTTCTCGAGCCGCTCGAGGCAGTGCTTCGGATCGCCCGCCACCACCATGCCGAGGGACTCGAGCAGCGGCAGGTGGATCGCGTGTGGCAGCAGACCCTTGAGCGGCCCGATCTGCGCGTAGCGCTCGTAGCTCGGATAGAGCCGATCGAGGACCGGGGCGGTGTGCTTGAGGAGCTCGCGATAGAACCAGGTGAGATTCGTCTTCGCGATCGCGCGCGCCCGTTCGCCGTCCTCGAGGCAGAAGATGCCGATGGTCATGCCGACGCGCGTGTTGCGGCCCGCGCTCGCCTTGACCTCGTCCGGCGCGCCGGCGCACGCGGTGCGGTAACGCTCGATGTCGCGCTCGATCATGAACCAGGGCTTGAACGGGCCGGCGAGGACGCCGACGCCCATGCGGGCGGCGAGATCGAAGCTCTCCGGGCTGACGGCCGCCATCCAGAGCGGCGGGTGGGGCGACTGCACGACGCGCGGGAACACCTCGACGTCGTCCAGCCGATGGTGCCGCCCGGCGTGCCGGATCGGCCCGCCGGCGAAAGCGGCCTTCAGGATCGCGAGCGACTCCTCGACACGCGTCCGGCTCTCCGCCATGTCGACGCCGAAGGCGTCGTACTCGCGCGGCTGAAAGCCGCGGCCGAAGCCGAACTCGACGCGCCCGCGCGAGAGGATGTCGAGGGTGGCGAGGCGCTCGGCGACGTGCACGGGATGATGGTAGGGCAGAGGGACGACGGCGTGGCCCAGGCGGATTCGGCGCGTGCGGCCGGCGGCCGCGGCGAGGAACAGATCCGGTGCGCCGGCATGGGAGTACTCGCGCATGAAATGGTGCTCGACGACCCAGGCGACGCCGAAGCCGAGCTCGTCGGCCAGCGCGATCTCTTCGAGCGTGTCGTGAAAGACCTGCGACTCCGTGCGGCCCGCGAACGCGGGAACGGCGAGCTCGTAGAAAAGATCGAAGTGCATCGCGTTGTAGAATACCGCAGCCCCATCCCGGGCGCTCACGACGGAAGGCCGACGGCTCCAACCCTCCGATGAAGGAACCGATACTGATCGGCACGCGTGGCTGGGAAGACCCGGCCTGGAACGGCGCTTTCTATCCGGAAGAGCTGCCCTCCGACTGGCGGTTCACTTATTACAGTAACCACCTGCGGGCCGTGCTGGTGCCGGCCACCCGCTGGGCGGCCGCCGCGGAAGCCGAGGTGCGAGAGTGGCCGGATGACAGCGACTCCGCCTTCCGCTTCGTGCTCGAGGGGCCGCCCGAGCTGGGTCGCCCGGTCGCGGACGCGGATGCGGAAGGCGCGACGGCGCGGTTCGCGTCGGTCACGGCGCCCCTTCGCCCACTGACCGCCGGGTTCCTGCTTCGGGTCCCTCCCGACGCGCCGGCCGACGCCGATGACCTCGACCGCCGGCTCGCGCGCCTGCGGGACCGCTTTCAGCCTCTGTGTATCGACCTCGCGCCCGCGCACCGCGACCCGGCCGTGCTCGCCGTCCTCGATCGGCACGACGCGGGGCTTTGCTGGCAGGCGGAGAGCGAACCGGCGCCCCGGCCGGGCGGACGTCTGCTCGTCGCGCTGTCCCGGGCAGCCGAGCCCCGCGCCCAGCGCGGACTCCTCGAGCGGCTGGCCGAATGGCAGCGCGAGGGCGGTGGGATCGCGAGTCTGTTCTTCGAAGGACCGAGGGCGCCCGAGCTCGCCCGGCAGGCGCGCCTCCTTGCGGAGCTGATGATGGTCTAGCTTGACCCGGGCGCGGGGCGGCGGGACGGACCGGCAGGCGGCCGGCCTCTACCTCGAGGATCGGTATCCACCGGGCGGCTGAAACGGTGTTCGGAAGGCGTTACCTTTCGTAACCACCCCTGATAGGCTAACCGCATGCGCCCGGGCTCCGAGCACGGCCGATCCATCGACAGCGCGATCCTGCTCCTGCTCGCCGCGCTCATTCTCTTTCTCTCACCTTTCACGGACTGGTGGGCCCGCGACGACAGCCCCTGGTACCTCCCCTACCTGCTGTGGCTCGGCCTGATCGGCCTCATCGCCGCGGTGGCCCTGCGTCGGGATCCGCATGACCTTTGATCTCGGCTACCTGTTCCTCGTGGGGGTGCTCTATCTGGTGCTCCTGTTCCTCATCGCCTACGCGGCGGAGCGCGGGTTCATCCCCTCGAAGGTGGCGCGTCACCCGGCCACCTACGTCCTGTCCCTCGGCGTCTACGCGACCTCCTGGACCTATTACGGTAGCGTCGGCTTCGCGCAGACCGAGGGCTACAACTTCCTCGCGATCTACCTCGGCGTCACGCTCGCCTTCCTGCTGACGCCGGTGCTGCTCGCGCCGATCCTCAAGATCGCGCGAGAACACCAGCTCACCTCGCTCGCGGATCTCTTCGCGTTCCGCTACCGCCACCACCTGACCGGCGTGCTGGTGACGCTGTTCATGCTGATCGGCGTCCTGCCGTACATCTCGCTGCAGATCCGCGCGGTGACCGACTCGATCTGGGTGCTGACGCAGGCCGCGACGCCGGCCGTGCTCGCCTTCGGATTCTGCGTGACGCTGATTCTCTTCGCGATCCTGTTCGGCGCGCGCCACACGAGCCCGCGCGAAAAGCACGAAGGGCTGGTCGTGGCGATCGCCTTCGAGTCGGCGGTGAAGCTCGTCGCGCTCGCGCTCGTGGGGCTGTTCGCGGTGTTCGGCGTGTTCGGCGGTCTCGGCGGGATGAACCTGTGGCTCGACGAGAACCCGCGCGCGCTCGCCGCGCTGTACGAGCCCGTGCGCGAGGGGCCGTGGGCGGCGCTCGTCCTGCTCGCCTTCGCCGCGGGGTTCCTCCTGCCCCGCCAGTTCCACATGACGTTCACGGAGAACATCGATCCGCGCACCCTGCCGGCGGCCAGCTGGGGGTTTCCGCTGTTCCTGCTCGCGCTCAATATCGGGATCCCGCCGATCCTCTGGGCCGGCCAGGCGCTGCAGCCGACGGCGAACCCCGACTACTACGTCCTCGGCATCACGCTCGCGGGCGGCTCGGTCTGGTTGCCGACGCTCGCGTTTCTCGGCGGCGTCTCCGCCGCAAGCGCGATGATGATCGTCTCGACCATCGCCCTCGCCGCCATGTGCCTGAACCACCTGATCCTTCCGGCCAGCTTTTTCTCGCGCGGCGGCCCGTACACCAACCTGTACGCGCGCCTGCTGTGGTGGCGGCGCGCGCTCATCGCCGTGATCATCATGGCGGGCTACGGCTTCTACCTGCTGCTCGAGGCGAACCAGGGCCTCGTCAAGCTCGGCCTCATCTCGTTCGTCGCGGTCGCGCAGTTCCTGCCGGGAATCCTCGGACTGCTCTACTGGCCGCGCGCGACGCGGACGGGCTTCATCGGCGGACTGCTGGGCGGCGGACTGGTGTGGGCGCTGACCATGCTGCTGCCGCTGCTCGAGCGCTCGGGGCTGATCCACACCGGCATCGACGTGCAGGTGTGGGCGCGCGCCGCGGAAACGACGCCCACCGGCTTCGCCACTTTCGCCTCGCTGGCCGTGAACGGCCTGCTGTTCGTCGGGCTGTCGCTGCTCACGCGCCCCGGCGCGGAGGAGACGGAGGCGGCGCGCGCGTGCAGCCGCGACGTGCTCGCGCCGCCGCGCGGCGTGGTGAAGGCGGTCTCGCCGCAGCAGTTCGCCGAGCAGCTCGCGCGCGTGATCGGCACCCAGACTGCCGACCGCGAGGTGCGCCAGGCGCTCGTCGACCTGCGCATGAGCGGAGACGAGCGCCGGCCGTCCGAGCTCAGGCGCCTGCGCGAGCGCATCGAGCGCAACCTCTCGGGGCTCCTCGGACCGCTGCTCGCGCGCATGATCGTCGACGACCGCCTGCACATGGACGCGACCTCGCAGACCGCTCTCGCCGACACGATGCGCCTGATCGAGGAGCGCATCGAGGCCTCGCAGACGCGGCTGCAGGGCCTCGCCGCGGAGCTCGACGCGCTCAGGCGCTACCACCGGCAGATCCTGCAGGAGCTTCCGCTCGGGGTGTGCTCGCTCGGGCCCGGGGAGGAGGTGGTGATCTGGAACCACGCCATGGAGCACATCTCGGGCCTCGCGGCCCGCGCGGTCGGCGGCACGCCGATCACGCGGCTGCCCGAGCCGTGGGGCGGGCTGCTGCGCGGCTTCGTGGCGGCCGAGGACCACCACCTGTACAAGCTGCAGGTGAACATCCAGGGGCGCCCGCGCTGGTTCAACCTCCACAAGGCGGCGATCGAGGACCCGACGCGCCCGGCCGAGCAGGCGCGCGGCGGCCTCGTGATCCTGGTCGAGGACCTCACCGACCTGCAGACGCTCGAGGTCGAGCTGGCGCACTCCGAGCGCCTCGCCTCCATCGGCGGCCTCGCGGCGGGCGTGGCGCACGAGATCGGCAACCCGCTGACCGGCATCGCCTCGCTCGCGCAGAACCTGCGCGACGAGGACGACCCGAGGCTCGTTCGCGAGAGCCTCGACCAGATCCAGCAGCAGATCCGGCGGATCGGCGACATCGTGCGCACGCTCGTCACCTTCAGCCACGGCGGCACGCCGACGGACCGCGCGTTCGCGCCCCTCAACCTGCACGAGTGCGTCGAGGAGGCCGTCCGGCTGGTGCGGCTCTCGCGCGCGGGCAAGCAGGTGACCTGCCACAACCGCTGCGATCCCGGGCTGTTGCTCTACGGCGATCGCCCGCGCCTGGCGCAGGTGATCGTGAACCTGCTGACTAACGCCTGCGACGCCTCCCGTCCGGGCGACGAGGTCGAGGTGCGCGCCCGCGCGGACGACGGGGAAGCCGTCATCGTGGTGGCGGACCAGGGCAGTGGCGTTCCGCTCGAGCTGCGCGATCGCGTGTTCGAACCGTTCTTCACGACCAAGCAGCCGGGCGAAGGGACGGGTCTCGGGCTGCCGATCGCGTACAGCATCGTGCGCGACCACGGAGGAACGATCGCGCTGGAGAGCCGCCCCGGCGAGGGGACGCAGGTGATCGTCCGCCTGCCCCTCACGGTCGATGCCCTCGGACACACCGCCGTCGACGCGTCGGGGGCGGCGTCGTGAGCCGCATACTGATTGTCGAGGACGAGCCGGTCATCCGCACGGCGCTCAGGCGCCTGCTCGAGCGGCACGGCTATCAGGTCGCCGAGGCCGGCACGGTCGCGGAGGCGCAGGCGGATCACGACCTTCCCGCCTTCGACCTCGTGATCGCCGATCTTCGGCTTCCGGGCGCGCCCGGCACCGACATCATCGCGAGGTGCGAAGGCGTGCCGGTGCTCATCATGACGAGCTTCGGAAGCATCCAGTCGGCGGTCGATTCCATGAAGATGGGCGCGGCCGATTACATCACCAAGCCCTTCGACCACGACGAAATGGTGCTCGTGGTCGGGCGCATCCTGTCGCAGCGGCGGCTGTTGCGCCAGGCGCAGGCGCTCAAGAGCGACATCGCGCGCGACTACCCCGTGAGCGGAATGGTGGGCCACTGCGCGGCGATGCAGGAGGTGTTCGCGCGCATCCGCAAGGTCGCGCCCACGGACGCCGCGGTGCTGATCCTGGGCGAGTCCGGAACCGGGAAGGAGCTCGTCGCGCGCGCCGTGCACGAGCTTTCCGCGCGCCACGACGCCCCGATCATCGCCGTCAACTGCGCGGCGATTCCGGAGAACCTGATCGAGTCCGAGCTCTTCGGCCACGAGAAGGGCGCCTTCACCGGCGCGGTCGCGGCGCACCGCGGCCTCGTCGAGGCCGCCGACGGCGGCACGCTCTTCCTCGACGAGATCGGCGAGCTGCCCGCGGCCGCGCAGGCGCGCCTGCTGCGCGTGCTGCAGGAGGGCGAGATCCGGCGGGTGGGGAGCGCGCACGTGCGCAGGGTCAACATCCGCCTGATCGCCGCCACGCACCGCAATCTCCAGCAGCGGGTGGCCGAGGGGCTGTTCCGCAGCGATCTCTACTTTCGACTCCGGGTGATGGAGATCGAGCTCCCGCCGCTGCGCGAGCGCGGCGAAGACCTCGAGGAGCTCGCGCAGTTCCTGCTCACGAAGGCGTGCCGGCGGCTGAATCGCCCGCTGATGGCGCTCGCTCCCGAGGCCGTGGCGTTGATCCGGGACTACGCCTGGCCCGGCAACGTGCGCGAGCTCGAGAACGCCCTGGAGCGTGCGGTGATCCTGAGCGACGGGGGTCAGATCACCCCGGAGCTGCTGGCCATCGAAAACTCCCCGCGGCCGGCGTTGTCCGAAGAGCCGCTCTCGCTCGAGGAGTACTTCCGGCGGTTCGTGCTCGAGCACCAGGATGCGCTGACGGAGACCGAGCTCGCGCGTCGCCTCGGCATGAGCCGCAAGACGCTGTGGGAGCGGCGCCAGCGTCTGGGGATCCCGCGGACCAAGGAACACACATAGTTACGATTCGTAACGTTCATGTTACGAAGGGTAACGGTCAAGAATGCAAAATACGGAAAAGTTATTGATTAATAATAGGTAAATTAAGGCACGGGAATTGCCATGGTCATTTCCATGGCTCGCCTCAACGCCGACTCGGCCCCGTGCGTGCACCCTTGAGTTCCCCGACCGAAAACAGCCGTCCCGCGGCGGCGCGGCACGTCCTGGCTCCGGTGATCGAGTTCCTCACCCAGCATGCGCCGTTCGACCGCATGGCGCCCCAGCACCTGGAGTTCCTCGCTAAACGCCTCAAGCTCGGTTTCTATCCCCGCGGCGAGGCGGTGGCCGATCCGGACAGCGGTCCGGCCCGGCGCTTCTACATCATCAAGCAAGGGCGGGTGCGCGGGGAAACGGCGAGCCGCGGTCCCGCCGAGGAAGGCGCCTGGGAGCTCGTGGCCGGGGAGTGTTTCCCGGTGGGGGCGCTGCTCGCGCGTCGGCCGGTCCACACCGTGCACCGCGCGGTCGAGGACACGTTCTGCTACGAGCTCGATCGCGACGACTTCGACCAGCTCCTTGCCGCGAGCCCCGTGTTCCACGACTTCTGCTCGCGCCGCATGGCGAACCTGCTCGACCAGGCGCTGACCGGCATGCAGGGAGCGCTCGCCACGCAGGTCTCGCACGACGCGCCGTTCAGCGCCGCGCTCGGCACGCTGCTGCGCCGTACGCCCGTCACCTGCCGGCCCGACATCCCGCTGCGCGCGGCCCTGGAGACCATGAGCGCCGAGCGCGTGGGCTCGATCGTGGTCGTCGACGAGGCGCGGCGCCCGCTCGGCATCTTCACGCTGCACGACCTGCTGTCGCGCATCTGCGCGCGCGGCGTCGACATCGACACGCCGATCGCGCAGGTCATGACGCCCGACCCCGAATCGCTCCCGCCGAGCGCGCCGGCCTTCGAGGCCGCCGTGCTCATGGCGCGGCGCGGCTTCTCGCACGTGTGCGTGGTGGACCACGGCCGGCTCGTCGGCGTGGTATCCGAGCGCGACCTGTTCTCGCTGCAGCGCGTGGGGCTCGTGAACCTCACGCGCGCGATCGTGCGCGCGCCCGACATCGCCGCCCTCGCGCGCCACGGCCAGGACGTCCACCAGCTCATCGACCAGATGCTCGCGCAGGGCGTCGCGGTGGAGCAGCTCACGCAGATCATCACGATGCTGAACGACCACCTGGCGCGGCGCGTGATCCAGCTCGAGCTGGACCGGGAAGGCCGCGAGGTCATCCCGTTCACGTGGCTGGCGTTCGGAAGCGAGGGACGGCGGGAGCAGACGCTCAAGACCGATCAGGACAACGGCATCCTGTTCCGGGTTCCGGAGGGAAGCACCGCCGACGCGGCGCGGGCCAGGCTCCTGCCGCTCGCCCGGCGGATCAACGAGGGGCTCGCCGCCATCGGCTTTCCGCTGTGCAAGGGCAACATCATGGCGAGCAACCCGGCCTGCTGCCTGAGCGCGGAGGAATGGCGCGCCCGCTTCGCCGACTGGATCGACCAGGGCGGGCCGGAGGAGCTCCTGAAGAGCAGCATCTTTTTCGACCTGCGCGCGCTTCACGGCGACCGCGGCCCGGTCGAGGAGCTGCGGTCCTTCCTGCTCGCGCGGGTGAGCGAGAACCGGCGCTTCCAGCGCCAGCTCGCCGAGAACGCCCTGCGCAACACGCCGCCGCTCGGGCTCGTGCGCGACTTCGTCACGGTGAGCAGCGGCGAGCATCGCAACGCCATCGATCTGAAGCTCAAGGGCACGCTGCCGATGGTCGACGGCACGCGCCTCATGGCGCTCGCGCACGGCGTGGGCGAGACGAACACGCCGGCGCGTCTGCGCGCCCTGGCCGATGCCGCCGTGGTGACCTCGGACGAAGCCGCGGCCTGGAACGACGCGTTCGCCTTCGTGACGCTGCTGCGCATGCGCCGGCATCGCCAGCAGGCGAGCCGGGGACTGCCGCTCGACAACTACGTGGACCCGGACACGCTGAACGGGCTGGACCGGCGCATCCTGAAAGAGGCGTTCCGGCAGGCGCGCAAGCTGCAGACGCGGATCGCGCTGGACTACCAGCTGTGAGCGCACGGTGTACCGCCAGCGTGCCGGTGATCCCGGGGCGGGCGGGGGATCAGGAGAGGCCGGCGCGTCGCGCCGCGCAGGGGCCTGCGGCGCGCCGCAGGCGGGGTGTCCGTGTCACCGGCCGGCAGAGGAGGGGCATGGCAGACGAGAGATAAGGGGTCGCCGGGACCGTTGCGGCGCGTCCCGGCCGAGGTAAAACGCAATCAGGCACTAGGAGGAAACGATGGAACTAACCGAGCGACACCGTGAATACTGGCAGAAGAACCTGCGCATCACGGCCATCCTCATGGCAATCTGGTTCGTCGTGACGTACGTGGTGGGCTATTTCGCCACCGCGATCAACCAGATCACCATCTTCGGGTGGCCCCTCGCCTTCTACATGGGTGCGCAGGGTGCGCTGGTCATTTATGTCCTGATCATTTTCTACTACGCCCGCTACATGAACCGGCTCGACCAGGAGTACGACGTGGCGGAGAGGGGTGAGTGATGGCCGCACAGACACAGGCGCAGTTCACCCAGGCTCTCAAGAAGTACTACTCGATCTACACGGGCGGCTTCATCGCCTTCATCATCATACTCGCGATCGCCGAACAGCTCGGTTTGTCGAACCGCGCGATCGGCCTCACGTTCCTGTTCGCGACGGTCGGCCTGTACGCGCTGATCGGCATCGTGTCGCGCACGGCGGACGTCGCCGAGTACTACGTGGCGGGACGGCGCGTGCCGGCCGTGTTCAACGGCATGGCGACCGGCGCGGACTGGATGTCGGCGGCCTCGTTCATCGCGATGGCGGGCGGCCTCTATGTCGGCGGCTACAGCGGCCTCGCCTTCGTGATGGGCTGGACGGGCGGCTACGTGCTGGTGGCGCTGTTCCTCGCGCCCTATCTGCGGAAGTTCGGGCAGTTCACCATTCCCGACTTCCTCGGCGCGCGCTACGGCGGCAACATCGTGCGCTCGGTGGGGGTCTTCGCCGCGATCCTGTGCTCCTTTACTTACGTCGTGGCGCAGGTGACGGGCGTGGGCATCATCACCTCGCGGTTCACCGGCATCCCGTTCGGCATCGGCGTCTTCGTCGGTCTGGCGGGCATCCTCGTGTGCAGCTTCCTCGGCGGCATGCGGGCGGTGACGTGGACGCAGGTGGCGCAGTACATCATCCTGATCATCGCCTACATGATCCCGGTGGTGTGGCTGTCGGTCGTGATCACCGGTTTCCCGATCCCGCAGCTGTCGTACGGCTACGCGCTCCAGGGCGTGACCCAGCGCGAGGCGCAGCTGAGTCAGGATCCCAAGGAGACCGAGGTCCGCGGCATCTTCAAGGAACGCGCGGCCGCGGCCGATGCCAGGCTGAAGGCGCTGGAGACGGAGGGCGAGGCCTATCTCGCCAAGGAGCGTGCCGCGGTTGAGAAGAAGGTGGCCGATCTGAAGGCCAGCGGCGCACCGGAGGCGCAGGTCGCGGCCGCCGAGAAGGCGCTCGCCGACTTCCCGAAGGACGTCGCGGCGGCCAGGGCGGCCTGGACCAAGGACAAGACGACCAACACCGCGAGATCGGCGCCGATAAAGCCGCATGCGGCGACCTTTGCCGGCGCCGACGAGAAGGCGCGCAACACGTCGCGTCTGAACTTCCTGGCGCTGATCTTCTGCCTGATGGTGGGCACGGCGGCCCTGCCGCACATCCTCATGCGCTACTACACGACGCCGAGCGTGCGGGAGGCGCGCAACTCCGTCGGATGGTCGCTGTTCTTCATCTTCCTGCTCTACTTCACCGCGCCAGCGCTCGCGGTGCTCGTGAAGTACGAGGTGTACCACAACCTGGTCGGGACGGCGTTCTCCGAGATCCCTGCCTGGATCGCACGCTGGCGTGAGGTGGATCCGTCGCTGGTGTCGATCCTGGACATCAACATGGACGGCCTCGTGCAGCTCGCGGAGATCTCGTTCCATCCGGACATGATCGTGCTCGCCACGCCGGAGATCGCGGGCCTGCCGTACGTGATCTCGGGCCTGGTGGCGGCCGGCGGCCTCGCCGCGGCGCTCTCGACCGCGGACGGCCTCCTGCTCACGATCGCGAACGCGCTGTCCCACGACGTGTACTACAAGATGCTGAACCCGAGCGCGACCTCGAAGACACGACTCACGGTGGCGAAGTCGCTGCTGGTGGTGGTGGCCTTGGCCGCGGCCTGGGTGGCGTCGCAGCGTCCGGCGGACATCCTGTTCCTGGTGAGCGCCGCGTTCTCGCTCGCCGCCGCCGGGTTCTTCCCCGCGCTCACGCTCGGCATCTTCTGGAAACGGGCGACGAAGTGGGGAGCCATCCTCGGCATGCTCGCCGGCGTCGGCATCACCTTCTACTACATGGTGCTCACGCAGCCCTGGCTGCACAGGATGTTCGGGGTGGATTCGCCGATCGCCGAGAACAAGTGGTTCGGCATCGAGCCGATCTCGGCCGGCGTCTTCGGCGTGCCGCTCGGGTTCCTGGTGATCATCGTCGTGAGCCTGCTCACGCCGGCCCCGAGCCGGCAGGTGCAGGAGTTCATCGAGCACGTGCGTTACCCGCGTCTCGCGGGCGACATCGACACGCGCGCGACCTAGTTCCCGGAGGTAAGCAGGAGGCTTGCGCGAGCAAGCCTCCTGTTTTTTCGGCTCACGCGGGTTTTGAAAATTCGGAGTGTTGAATTCTTAATGTTGAATTGAGGGGCGCGGCGCGCTCTTTCATTCAGCGTTCGCCATCAAGCATTCCACATTGCCTTGAATACATGCTGACGGTCATCGTGCTCGCCAAGGCCCTGGTCGAGGTCGCGGGGCTCGCGCTCATCGGCCAGGGCGTGGTGTACGTGCTCGCCGGCGCGGGGCGGGAACAGAACGTGTTCTACCGGGTGCTCAAGATCATCGCCTCGCCGGCCGTGAAGATCACCCGCTGGATCACGCCGAAGTTCATCGGCGACGGGCAGATTCCGTTTCTCGCGTTCGTCCTCGTCGCCGGGCTCTGGATCGGGCTGACCATCGAGAAGGTGGCCCAGTGCGCGGAACAGCCGCAGCATCCGGCGTGCGGAGGGCTGGCGCAGCCGCCGACCGGTCAGCCGGGCGGCTAGGCCTGCAGGTCGGCGATGAGGTAGGCGAGATCCGAGCGACCGGTGTCGAGGATCAGGCGGCGGGCCGTGTGGCGGTCGAAACGGTTGAGGTGTTGCACGATTTCCCTGACCTTGAGGTCCTGATGCAACGTGTGATACGCCATTCCCAGCAGGTACCAGGCGCGCCCATTCATGGGCTGCAGGCGCGTCGCCTCCTCGAGCGCGCGGGCGGCCTCGTCGTGGCGGCCGAGCGTGGCCAGGCCGAGCCCCAGGCCGTACCAGGCGCTGTCGAGCTTGGGGTCGAACCGAACGGCCTGCTGGAACGCCTCGACGGCGCGCGGCGGCTGGCTGGTGTGATCGTAGAGGAAGCCGAGGTTGAACCAGGCCTGCGCGTTCCTGGGCCGCAGGCGCAGGGTCTCCTGAAAGTAGCGTTCGGCCTCCGTGTATTGCCGGCGCTGGAAGAGCAGATAGGCGAGCAGGTGCGCGGCCTGCGCGAAATCGGGGTCGTACTGGAGCGTCGCGCGATATTCGGTCATCGCGCGATCCGGCCGCTTGGTGAACTGGTAAAACCGGCCGCGCAGGTAGTGACGCCAGGATTCGAGATTGGGCATGCGTGCGTTCCTGTGCCTAGTGTATTCGCCCTCGGGGAAGCTGCGTAGGTTCGCTTGAGCGGTCGGGACGGGCCGGGCAAAATCCCGGGAACCCGCGCTTCCGGGCCTTGCGCCAGAACAAATCCGTCGTCGCCCCAGCCGGGTGGCGCACCCAGCAGTCGGCCACGGCGTTCGCGCCGGGCCGGGAGACACCAGGAGGACCAGCCGATGTCCGAAAAAGTCTACGATGTTCCCAGCGATTTTGCGCGACGCGCCTATATCGACGAGGCGAAGTACCGCGAGATGTACGCGCGCTCGATCAAGGACCCGGACGGGTTCTGGGCCGAACAGGCGAAGGAACTGCTGACGTGGTCCAGGCCCTGGGACCGCGTCTCGAACTGGAGTTACAGCGCGGCCGACCTGCACATTCGATGGTTCGAGGGGGCGAAGCTCAACGTCGCTCACAACTGCGTCGACCGTCATCTCGCCAGGCGCGGCGACCAGGTCGCCATCCTCTGGGAAGGCGACGATCCGGGGACGGACCGCAAGATCACCTACCGCGAGCTCCATGCCGAGGTGTGCCGCTTCGCGAACGTCCTGAAGGGCCGGGGCGTGAAGAAGGGCGACCGGGTGTGCATCTACATGCCGATGATCCCCGAGGTGGCGTTCGCCATGCTCGCCTGTGCGCGCATCGGCGCGATCCACTCGGTCGTGTTCGGCGGCTTCTCGCCGGAGTCGCTCAAGGATCGCATCCTCGACTCCGACTGCCGCGTCGTCGTGACGGCCGACGAAGGCTTGCGCGGGAGCAAGAAGGTGCCGCTGAAGGCCAATACCGATGAGGCGCTGACCAAGTGCCCGAACGTGCACAGCGTGATCGTCGTGCGGCGTACCGGCGGAAAGATCGCGTGGAAGGAGGGGCGCGACCACTGGTACCACGATCTGGCCGCCAAGGTGCCGGCAGAATGCCCGATCGAGGAAATGGACGCGGAAGATCCCCTGTTCATCCTTTATACGTCGGGTTCCACCGGCAAGCCCAAGGGCGTTCTGCACACGACCGGCGGCTACCTGCTGTTCTGCGCGATCACCCACAAGTACGTCTTCGACTACCACGACGGCGACATCTACTGGTGCACCGCGGACGTGGGCTGGGTGACCGGCCATTCCTACATCCTTTACGGCCCGCTCGCGAACGGCGCGACCACGCTCATGTACGAGGGCGTCCCGAACTATCCGTCGTGGTCCCGGTTCTGGGAGGTGATCGACAAGCACAAGGTCAACATCTTCTACACCGCGCCGACCGCGATCCGCGCCCTCATGCGCGAGGGCGACGCGCCGGTCAAGAAGACCTCGCGCAAGAGCGTGAAGCTCCTCGGCACCGTGGGCGAGCCGATCAATCCCGAGGCGTGGGAGTGGTACCACCGCGTCGTCGGCGACGACCGGGTGCCGATCGTCGACACCTGGTGGCAGACCGAGACCGGCGGCATCCTCATCACGCCGCTCCCCGGGGCGACCCGGCTCAAGCCCGGTTCCGCGACGCGGCCCTTCTTCGGCATCGAGCCCGTGATCGTCGACAACGAGGGAAAGCGGCTCGAGGGCGAGGCGACCGGCAACCTCTGCATCGCACGTCCCTGGCCCGGTCAGATGCGCACGGTCTACGGCGACCACCAGCGCTTCGTCGACACCTACTTCAAGACCTACCCCGGCCACTACTTCACGGGCGACGGCGCGCGCCGCGACCAGGACGGGTACTACTGGATCACCGGGCGCGTGGACGACGTGCTCAACGTCTCGGGCCACCGCCTCGGCACCGCCGAAATCGAGAGCGCGCTCGTGCTGCACGACGCCGTCGCGGAAGCGGCCGTCGTCGGCTTCCCGCACGACCTCAAGGGCCAGGGCATCTACGCGTACGTGACGCTCATGGCCGGCGTGCAGCCGAGCGAGGACCTGCGCAAGGAGCTGGTGCAGCAGGTGCGCAAGGAGATCGGCCCCATCGCGACGCCCGACGTGATCCAGTGGGCGCCGGGCCTGCCGAAAACGCGTTCCGGAAAGATCATGCGGCGCATCCTGCGCAAGATCGCCGCGAACGAAATCGGCAACCTCGGCGACACCACGACGCTCGCCGACCCGAGCGTCGTCGACGATCTGGTGCGCAACCGCGCGACCCCGCAGTGACGTTGCGCCGGCGCGGGCGGCCCCGCCCGCGCTGGCAACCCTCTCCGCGGCCGACTAGAATCCCGGCAGCTTGTTCCCGCCGGCGAATGACAAGAAAGGACACGGATTGAACGACGCCGCCTCCGGCACCGCCGCCGCCCGCGCGCCGTCCGACGACGCGCTCGTGCGGCTCGACAACGTCGCGTTTTCCCGCGGCGATCGCGTGATCCTGAACGGGCTTTCGCTCTCCGTCGAGCGCGGCTCGGTTACCGCCATCATGGGCGGGAGCGGCAGCGGCAAGACCACGGTGCTCAACCTGATCGGCGGCCGCCTGCGTCCGGACTCCGGCTCCATCCTCGTCGACGGCATCTCGGTCCCCGACCTGCGCACGCGCGAGCTCTTCGCGCTGCGCAAGCGCATGGGCATGCTGTTCCAGACGGGCGCGCTGCTCACCGATCTCGACGTCTTCGAGAATGTCGCGTTCCCGATTCGCGAGCACACCGAGCTCCCGGAGGCGCTCGTGCGGCACGTCGTGCAGCTCAAGCTCGAGCTCGTCGGCCTGCGCGGCGCGCGCCGGCTGATGCCGAACGAGCTCTCGGGCGGCATGGCGCGGCGCGTGGCCCTCGCGCGCGCGATCGCGCTCGATCCGGTCATGGTGATGTACGACGAGCCCTTCACCGGCCTCGATCCCATCTCCATGGGCGTGATCGTGAAGCTCATCCGCGATCTCAACGACGCCTTCGGCATGACTTCGGTCGTGGTCACGCACGACGTCGAGGAGGCGTGCTCGATCGCGGACTACATCTACCTGATCGGCCGCGGCCACGTCATCGCGGAGGGCACGCCCGAGCAGATGCGCAACTCGCCGCTCGAGCCGGTGAAACAGTTCATGCAGGGTCTCACCGACGGACCGGTGGCGTACCACTACCCGGCCAGGGATCTGGTCGACGACCTGCTGGGCGCGGAACGATGAACGCGGTCGCGGCCCTCGGGAGCTGGTCGATCGCGCGCGTCCAGCGCCTCGGGCGAGCCACGCTCTTCCTGTACGAGCTCCTGCTCGGCTCGTGGCGATTGCCCGCGCGTCCGGGGCCGGCCGTGCGCAAGGCGCTCGCCCTCGTGGTGAAGCAGCTCTACGCGGTCGGCGTTCTGACGCTGCTCATCATCCTGGTCTCGAGCCTGTTCGTCGGCATGGTCCTGGGGCTGCAGGGCTACACCACGCTCGTCGACTTCGGCGCCGAGTCCTCGCTCGGGCTCGTCGTGGCGCTGTCGCTCGTGCGCGAGCTCGGCCCGGTCGTGACCGCGCTGCTCTTCGCCGGGCGGGCCGGCTCGGCGCTCACGGCGGAGATCGGGCTCATGAAGGCGACCGAGCAGCTCGCCGCCATGGAGATGATGGCGACCAACCCCATGGTGCGCGTGATCGCGCCGCGCTTCGTCGCCGGCTTCATCTCGCTGCCGCTGCTCGCCGCGCTGTTCAGCGCGGTCGGCATCCTCGGCGGCCATCTCGTCGGCGTGGCGCAGCTCGGCGTCGACGCCGGAACCTACTGGTCGCAGATGCAGAACGGCGTGGATTTCTACGACGACATCGTGAACGGGCTGCTGAAGGGCGTGGTCTTCGCGTTCGTGGTGAGCTGGATCGCGGTCTTCGAGGGATACGACGCCGTGCCCACGTCCGAAGGCGTGGCGGCCGCCACGACGCGCACCGTGGTCAGCTCTTCGCTCGCGGTGCTAGGCTTGGATTTCGTGCTCACCGCACTGATGCTCAACGGAGATCTGTGATGTTCAACAAGAGGGCCATCGAGCTCGCCGTCGGCGTTTTCGTCGCGCTGGGACTGGGGGCGGTCGCGCTGCTCGCCTTCCGGGTCAGCAA
Organism: Sulfurifustis variabilis; assembly: GCF_002355415.1. Classification (GTDB taxonomy): domain Bacteria; phylum Pseudomonadota; class Gammaproteobacteria; order Acidiferrobacterales; family Sulfurifustaceae; genus Sulfurifustis; species Sulfurifustis variabilis. The sequence goes on from NZ_AP014936.1 coordinate 650,495, forward strand.
CCTGACAACGACCGAGGTGGCGAACCCCTACCAGGTCGAGGCGCGGTTCGACAACATCGGGGGGCTCAAGACCCGCGCGCCGGTGACCATGGCGGGCGTGCGCATCGGGCGGGTACGCCACATCGGCTTCGACAACGAGCGCTACCAGGCGGTCGTGACGATGGACATCGATGGCCGCTACGAACGCATCCCGATCGACACGAGCGCGTCCATCCTGACCTCGGGGTTGCTCGGCGAGCAGTACGTCGGAATGGAACCGGGCGGAGCCGAGGAATATCTAAGAAACGGAGACAACATCCAGCTGACCCAGTCGGCGATGGTGCTCGAGAGGCTGATCGGCCAGTTCCTCTACGGCAAGGCCTCCGAGTCGAACGGCGGCGGTACCGACGCCGCCCCCGCACCGCCGCAATGATCGGAGGGAGGACCATGCGCAAGCTGCTTGCCGGCCTTTTCGTCGTCCTCTGGAGCGCGGCCGGCCCTGCGGCCGCGCAGGAGCAGACGCCCGACCAGCTCGTCAGGACGCAGACGGACCGCATCCTCGAGCTCATCCGTGCCAATCGCGACGAGTACAAGCGCGACACCAGGAAGCTGTACGCGATGGTCGACAAGGAGGTGCTTCCTTACTTCGACTTTCGCGCGATGTCGCGCTCCGTGCTCGGCCGCAACTGGAACAACGCGAGCGAGGAGCAGCGCGAGCGCTTCGTGAAGGAGTTCCGCGACCTGCTGGTGCGCACCTACGCGACGGCGCTCCTCAAGTACAACAACGAGGAAATCCGCTACCTGCCGTTTCGCCATAACCCCGGCGACCGGACCGCCGTGGTCCGCACCGAGGTCGTCCAGTCGGGCGGCGGACCGAACATCCCCATCAACTACAGCTTCTTCCGCTCGAAGGACGGGTGGAAGGTCTACGACGTCGCCATCGAGAACTCGAGCCTCGTCATTACCTACCGCGGCACCTATGCCGACCGGATCCGCAAGCAGGGCCTCGACGGCCTCATCGCGAGCCTCGCCGAGGCGAACCGCCGCGGCGAGGTGGGCGAGACGGCGCCGGCGCCGGGGGCCGGCAAGAAGTGAGTCCTGCGCCGGGGGAAGGGGCCGCACGGGTGAACCGCCGGGACGACGTCGTCGAAGTGTCGGGCGCGCTGACGTTCGACACGGTTCCGCGCGTGCTGGCCGACACCGCCGGCTGGTTCCGGTCCGCCGCGGCGGACATCACGATCGATCTCAAGGAGGTCAGCCGGGCCGACAGCGCCGGGTTGGCGCTGCTGGTCGAGTGGCTCCGCCGCGCGACGGCCGCCGGTCGGACGTTGCGACTGGCGAATGCACCCGAGCAGCTGCGCTCGATCATCCGGGTGAACAACCTGAGCAAGGCGCTCGGCCTCCCCGAGGCCGATGGCTGATCGGTGGCGGACGCGATCCGCATCGAGGGGCTGCACAAGCATTACCCCTCGGTCCATGCCCTGAAGGGCGTCTCGCTCTCCGTCCGCAGCGGCGAGTTCTTCGGTCTCCTCGGCCCGAACGGCGCGGGCAAGTCCACCCTGATCAGCATCGTGGCCGGCCTCACCCGGTTCGACCAGGGCCGGGTCGCGGTCCTCGGGCGGGACGTGGTCGGCGACTACCGCGATGCCCGTCGGCTCCTCGGCGTGGTCCCCCAGGAGGTCGTGTTCGACCCGTTCTTCACGGTGCGCGAGGTGCTGCGCATCCAGTCGGGGTACTTCGGGCTCAGGCGCAACGAGGCCTGGATAGACGAGCTGCTCGATGCGCTCATGCTCACCGAGAAGGCGCACGCCAACATGCGCGCGCTTTCCGGCGGCATGAAACGGCGCGTGATGATCGCTCAGGCGCTGGTCCACAAGCCCGAGGTCGTGATCCTCGACGAGCCGACCGCGGGCGTCGACGTCGAGCTGCGCAAGTCGCTGTGGGCTTTCGTGCGGCGGCTGCACGCCTCGGGCCACACCATCATCCTTACCACGCACTACCTCGAGGAAGCGGAAGCGCTCTGCGAGCGCATCGCGATCATCGACCGCGGCGAGCTGGTGGCGCTGGACACCACCCAGGCGCTGATGGCGCGCGGGATCGGGCGGACGCTGCGGCTCTGTCTCACGACCGCGCAGCCGCTCGCGGAACCGCCGCCCGGCCTCGCGCCGAAGGTGCGGCGCCTCGACGGGAACCGGATGGAGCTCGAGCTCACCAAGGACACGGACTCGATCATCCGCGTGCTCGATGCCCTGCGGGCGCAGGGTATCGAGGTGACGGATCTCGCCATGGAGGAGGCCGACCTCGAGGACGTGTTCGTCGAGCTCACTCGGCGGCAGCGGCCATGAACCTCGTCGGGCTGTATACGCTTTTCTACAAGGAGGTGCTGCGCTTCATCAAGGTGCTCCTGCAGACGCTGCTCGCGCCGGTGCTGACCGCGCTGCTTTACCTCGTCGTGTTCGGCCAGGTGCTGGAGGGGCGTCTCCAGGTCTTTCCGGGCGTCGGTTACACCGCGTTTCTGATACCGGGCCTCATGATGATGTCGACGCTGCAGAACGCCTTCGCCAACAGCTCCTCGAGCCTGATCCAGTCCAAGGTCACGGGAAATCTCGTCTTCATCCTGCTCGCGCCGCTCTCGCACCTGGAGCTGTTCGCCGCCTTCGTCGCCGCGGCGGTGGTGCGGGGCCTGCTGGTCGCCCTCGCGATCTACCTCGTGGCGTTGCCGTTCGTCGAGGTGCCGGTGCACAACATCGCGGCCGTGCTCGCGTTCGGCGTGCTCGGGGCGGCGGTGCCAGGCGTGCTCGGCGTCATCGCGGGGATGTGGGCGGAGAAGTTCGACCAGCTCGCCGGTTTTCAGAACTTCGTGATCCTGCCGCTCTCGTTCCTGTCCGGGGTCTTCTACTCGGTGCACAGCCTGCCCGGGTTCTGGCGGGACCTCTCGCACTTCAATCCGTTCTTCTACATGATCGACGGCTTTCGCTACGGGTTTTTCGGGGACTCCGACGTCGACCCGATCCTGAGCCTGGCGGTCGTCCTCTTGTTTCTCGTCGGGCTCTCGATGCTTACGCTGGTCCTGCTCAGGCGGGGATACAAACTGCGCGATTGAGGCGTCTCCCCGGGCGGATACCGCACGGCGATTGGGGCTTTGCCGCCCTTGCAATGGCGCGTAATGACCCGATAATTAGCGCCTGCCTATGACCCAGCCGAACGACATAAAGAGGATGATCGAGCAGGGCATGCCCGGCGCCCGCGTCGAGGTGATCGGCGACGGCCATCATTTCGAGGCGCTGATCGTGTCGCCGGACTTCGCCGGCAAGACCATGATCCAGCAGCACCGGATGGTCTACGCCACGCTCGGCGACAAGATGCGCGAGGAGATCCATGCGCTCTCGCTGCGGACTCTCACACCGGAAGAGTACGCGGCGACGGGCGGAGCCTAACGTTTGAGCTTTCGAGGTGCAGCCGTGGACGTAAAGGAAAAGATCAAGCAGCAGATCGGCTCGGACCGGATCGTGCTGTACATGAAGGGCAATCCCCAGCAGCCGTTGTGCGGTTTCTCGGCCCGGGCCGTGCAGCTCCTCAACGCCTGCGGGGTGAAGTTCTCGACGTTCGACGTCCTCGCCGACGCCGAGGTCCGCCAGGGCGTCAAGGAGTACTCGAACTGGCCGACCTTCCCGCAGCTCTACGTGAACGGCGAGCTGGTCGGCGGCTGCGACATCATGACGGAGCTCTACCAGAAGGGCGAGCTCCAGAAGATGGTCGGCAAGGCCCAGAGCTAAACTCCGTACCGCGTCGTCCGTACGAGGCTGCCCCTACGGGCAGCCTTGTTTTTTGGGTGCCCGGGACGCCATCATTGGCGTCCCATTCCGGCGGACGGCCTCCCCCACCATGGACCGACTGATCGTCACCGGCGGCGTCCCCCTCAGGGGGGAGGTGCGCATCTCCGGCGCCAAGAACGCGGCGCTGCCCCTGCTCGTCGCCTCGCTGCTCACGGACGAGACGCTGCGCATCGGCAACGTCCCGCACCTGCAGGACATCACCACGACGATGGAGCTGCTCGGCCGCATCGGCGTGCGCCTGACCGTGGACGAGAAGATGGTTGTCGAGGCCGACGCCAGCCACGTGACCTCGCTCTGTGCGCCGTACGAGCTGGTGAAAACCATGCGCGCCTCGATTCTCGTGCTCGGCCCGCTGCTCGCGCGCTTCGGAGAAGCCGAAGTGTCGATGCCCGGCGGCTGCGCCATCGGCTCGCGCCCGGTGAACCTGCACATCAAGGGTTTGCAGGCGATGGGTGCGGAGATCCTGCTCGAGGGCGGCTACGTGCGGGCAAGAGCGAAGCAGCTGCGGGGCGCCCGGGTGTTCATGGACCAGGTCTCGGTCACCGGGACGGAAAATATAATGATGGCGGCGACGCTCGCCCGCGGCACGACCGTGATCGAGAACGCCGCCCGGGAACCGGAGGTCGCGGATCTCGCGAAGTGCCTGGTCACGATGGGCGCCCGGATTGCAGGCGCGGGCACCGACGTGATCACCGTGGAGGGCGTCGAGCGCCTGCACGGCGGCGTACACGATGTCATTCCCGATCGCATCGAGACGGGCACCTACCTCGTCGCCGGCGCCATGACGCGGGGCGACGTGCGGGTGCGCCAGACCGACCCCGGGCTGCTGCTCGCCGTGCTGGAGAAACTGCGCGAGGCGGGCGCCGAGATCGAGGTCGGGACCGATTTCCTGCACCTGCGCATGAACGGGCGGCGGCCGCGCGCCGTCTCCGTCCGCACCGCCCCGTACCCGGCGTTCCCGACGGACATGCAGGCGCAGTTCGTCGCCATGAACGCCGTCGCGGAAGGCGCCGGCACCGTGACGGAGACGGTCTTCGAGAACCGGTTCATGCACGTGCAGGAGCTGCAGCGCATGGGCGCCGACATCGAGATGAAGGGCAACACCGCGTTCGTGCGCGGCGTCGAGCGGCTGAAGGGCGCGCCGGTGATGGCGACCGATCTGCGCGCCTCCGCGAGCCTCGCGCTGGCGGGCCTCGTGGCCGAGGGCGAGACCGTGGTGGACCGCATCTACCACATCGACCGGGGTTACGAGTGCATCGAGGAGAAGCTGTCCCAGCTCGGCGCGCGTATCCGGCGCGTGCCCGGGCCCCGCACCGCCTCCGTGGAGCACCGGGTCGCGCCTCCGCTGGCCAAGCAGTCCGCCTGACCATGCGCGAGACGGTCAACATCGCGCTCTCCAAGGGCAGGATCCTGGAGGAGGGGCTCCCGCTCCTCGCGAGGGCCGGGGTGGTCCCGGTCGAGGACCCGCTCACGAGCCGCCGCCTCGTGCTCGAGACCAACCGCCCGGGCGTGAAGATCACGGTGATCCGCGCCCAGGACGTGCCGACCTACGTGCAGTTCGGCGCGGCCGACCTTGGCGTGGCCGGCAAGGACGTGCTCATGGAGTACGACGGGGACGGCCTGTGCGAGCTGCTCGATCTCGGGATTGCGCGCTGCAAGCTGATGGTGGCCGAGCCGGCGAGCCTCGCGTCGCACGACGACCCCCGCGCGTGGACGCGCCTGCGCATCGCGACGAAGTACCCGAGGACGACGCGGCGCCACTTTGCGGCCAAGGGTATCCAGACGGACATCATCAAGCTGTACGGTTCCATGGAGCTCGCGCCGCTGGTGGGGCTGTCCGACCGGATCGTGGACCTCGTCAGCACCGGTAAGACGCTCAGGGCGAACGGTCTCGTCGAGGTCGAGCATATCGCCGACATCAGCGCCTGGCTGGTCGCGAACCGCGCGGCGCTCAAGATGAAGCGCGCAGCCATGAAGGACGTCATCGACCGCCTGCAGGAGGCGGTGGGACACAACGCGTGACGATGTCCGTCTCCATCCGTCGGCTCGACTCGCGTGCGGCCGATTTCGCCGCGCAGTTCGAGGGCGTGCTGGACCGCGGCCTGGCCGAAGACCCGGCGATCGCCGCCGCGGTCGCGGGCATCATCGCCGACGTCCGCCGACGCGGGGACGCGGCGCTCCTCGACTACACGCGGCGTTTCGACCGCTATCCGGTCGGGGACGCCGACGCGCTGCGCGTGCCACGCGAGCGGCTGATCGAGGCCGAGCGGGCCATCCCGGCCGAAAGCCGCGATGCGCTCCGGGTCGCGGCGGGACGCGTGCGCGCTTACCACGAACGCCAGCGCGTCGACTCGTGGCAGTACACCGATGCCGACGGCACGCTGCTCGGCCAGCAGGTCACCCCGCTCGACCGTGTCGGACTCTACGTGCCCGGGGGTCGCGCCGCCTACCCGTCGTCCGTCCTGATGAACGCGATTCCGGCGAAAGTGGCCGGCGTGCCCGAGCTGGTGATGACCGTTCCCGCGCCGGCCGGCGAATTGAACGAGATGGTGCTCGCGGCCGCCGCCATCGCGGGGATCGACCGCGTCTACACCGTCGGCGGCGCGCAGGCGGTCGCCGCGCTCGCGTACGGGACGGCGACGGTCCCCCGGGTGGACAAGATCGTCGGTCCGGGAAACGCCTATGTCGCGCAGGCGAAGCGCCAGGTGTACGGTCAGGTCGACATCGACATGATCGCGGGTCCCTCCGAGGTCGTCGTGCTGTGCGACGGCCGCACGGATCCGGAGTGGGTCGCGATGGATCTCTTCTCGCAGGCCGAGCACGACGAGGACGCGCAGGCGATCCTTATCAGTCTCGATCCGGATTTCACCACGCGGGTGGGCGAGGCGATCGAGCGGCTTCTGCCCGGGATGGAGCGCGCGCCGATCATACGTGCCGCGCTCGAGCGCCGAGGCGCGCTCGTCACGGCGCGCGACCTCGACGAAGCCGTCTCGCTGATCAACCGCGTCGCGCCCGAACACCTCGAGCTCTCCGTCGAGAACCCGCTCGAGATCGCGCCGCGCGTCCGCCATGCGGGCGCGATCTTCCTCGGCCGGCACACCGCCGAAGTCGTCGGCGACTACTGCGCCGGCCCGAATCACGTGCTGCCGACCTCGGGCACCGCGCGGTTCTCGTCGCCCCTCGGCGTCTACGACTTCCAGAAGCGCACGAGCCTCATCATGTGCTCGCCGGACACGGCCGATCGCCTGGGGCGCACCGCATCCGTGCTCGCGCGCGGCGAAGGGCTCATCGCCCATGCCCGCTCGGCGGAGCTTCGAATCAAGAAATCGTGAAGCCGCTCGTAAACGCGGGTGCTTCCGCGTTCGTCCGGCGGTTCCCTGCTCGATGAGCGATATCCGTAAAAAGGTCGACGCGCTGGTGCGGCCGGAGATCCGGTCGCTCTCGGCCTACCACGTGCCCGACGCCTCCGGCCTCGTCAAGCTCGACGCGATGGAGAACCCGTACGCGTGGCCGGCGGAGCTGAAGGCGGGCTGGCTCGACGCCCTGGGGCGCGTCCCGGTCAACCGCTACCCGGATCCCGGTGCGCGGGCGCTCAAGGAACAGCTGCGATCCGCGCTCGGGGTGCCGGAGGGCGCCGGGCTCCTGCTCGGCAACGGGTCGGACGAGCTGATCCAGATCCTGCTTCTCGCGCTCGCGCGCCCCGGTGCGTGCGCGCTGGCGCCGGAGCCGACGTTCGTGATGTACCGGATGATCGCGACGCTGGTCGGCATGCCGTTCGTGGGCGTGCCCCTGCGGGAGGATTTCGCGCTCGACCGCGCGGCGATGCGGAAGGCCATCGCGGCCCATCGTCCGGCGGTCGTGTTCCTGGCGTACCCGAACAACCCGACGGGTAATCTTTTCGATCGCGCGGACGTCGAGGCCGTGCTCGCGGAGAGCCCGGGCCTCGTCGTCGTCGACGAGGCGTATCACGCCTTCGCGGGCGACTCGTTAATGGCAGGGCTCGGTTCCAGCGACAGGCTGCTCGTCATGCGCACGCTTTCGAAGCAGGGACTCGCCGGCTTGCGGCTCGGCGTGCTGGCCGGTCCCGGCGCCTGGCTGGAGGAACTCGACAAGGTGCGCCTGCCCTACAACATCAACAGCCTGACCCAGGCGAGCGCGGCGTTCGCTGTTGCGCACGCCGCGGCGTTCGAGGCGCAATGCGCCCGCATACGTGCCGACCGCGAGCGCCTCTACGGCGAGCTGACGAAGCTTGCCGGCGTCCGCGCCTGGCCGAGCCGGGCGAACTTCATTCTGTTCAGGGTGGAGTCGCGACCGGCCGACGAGGTGTTCGCGCGCCTGCGCCGGGCCGGCGTGCTGGTGAAGAACCTGAACGCCGCCGGCGGCCCGCTGGCGGGCTGCCTGCGCGTCACGGTCGGGACACCGGAGGAGAACGACGCGTTCATCGCGGCGCTGAAGGACGCCCTCTGACCGGTTCTTGTGCTAACATCCCGTCACTAACGGACTTTTCGGCCTCCCCGTGCCGCGCCAAGCGACCGTCAACCGCGAGACCCAGGAGACCCGGATCGGCGTCACCGTCGATCTGGACGGGAAGGGCGCGTCCCGGCTGCAGACCGGGCTCCCTTTTCTCGATCACATGCTCGACCAGGTCGCCCGTCACGGGCTGATCGATCTCGCCGTCGAGGCGAAGGGTGATCTGCACGTCGACGCGCACCACACGGTGGAAGACATCGGCATCACCCTGGGACAGGCGCTGGCCAGGGCGGTCGGGGACAAGAAGGGCATTCGCCGCTACGGTCACGCTTACGTCCCGCTCGACGAGGCATTGTCGCGCGTCGTGGTCGATCTCTCCGGGCGTCCCGGCCTCGAGTACCACGTCGAGTTTCCGCGCGCGCGGATACACGACTTCGACGTGGACCTCGTGCACGAGTTCTTCCAGGGGTTCGTCAACCACGCGCAGGCGACGCTGCACGTCGACTGCCTGCGCGGGCGTAACGCGCATCACGTGGCCGAGACCGTCTTCAAGGCGTTCGGGCGCGCCCTGCGCATGGCGCTCGAGCCCGACACCCGTCTGGGCGAGGTGGTCCCGTCCACGAAAGGGAGCCTTTGAAAGGGGCGAGAGGCGGGAGCCTGTTTGACTGCCGGCGAGGTCCCCGTATTTCGCGTCTCTGATTCCCGATGACATCCGTCGCGGTAATTGACTACGGCATGGGGAACCTCCGCTCCGTGTGCAAGGCGATCGAGCACGTCGCGCCGCGCGCTCGCGTGATGCTGACGCACGACGCGCAGACCCTGCGCGCGGCAGATCGCGTCGTGTTCCCGGGGCAGGGCGCGATCGGCGGCTGTGTGGCGGCGCTCGCGGCCAGCGGGATGCGCGAGGCGCTGCGCGACGCCCTCGCCCACAAGCCGTTCCTCGGCATCTGCCTCGGCCTGCAGGCGCTCTACGAGCACAGCGAGGAAGGGGGCGGCACCGCGGGGCTCGGCGTGCTATCCGGCCGCGTTCGCCGTTTTCCGGCCGGCGCTCGAGACGCGGGCGCGCCGCTGAAGATCCCGCACATGGGCTGGAACGAGGTGCATCAGGTCCGGCCCCATCCGCTGTGGGAAGGCATCCCGGCGGACTCGCGCTTCTACTTCGTCCACAGCTACTACGCCGATTCCGACGATCCCGGCTGCGTGACCGGCTCGACCGAGTACGGGCTGCGGTTTACCTCGGCGGCCGGCCGTGACAATATCTTTGCCGTGCAGTTCCATCCCGAAAAGAGTCAGCACGCCGGCCTTCGTTTGATCGCCAACTTCGTCGCCTGGGACGGGCGGGTCTGAGCCGGGGGGAAGACGGCGCGTCGCCACGGTCGGTTCGACAAGAAGAAACCCGGTATCGCTCTCGCATGTCGCTGCTTCTCATCCCCGCCATCGACCTGAAGGACGGCAAGTGCGTGCGCCTGCGCCAGGGGCGCATGGACCAGGAGACCGTGTTCAGCGATGACCCGGTGGCCACCGCCAAGCGCTGGGTCGAGGCCGGGGCCCGCCGGCTGCACGTCGTCGACCTGAACGGCGCGCACGCGGGCCGGCCGGTCAACGCGGACGCCATCGCCGCCATCGTCGAGGCGTTTCCCGAGGTACCCGTGCAGGTCGGCGGCGGGATTCGCGACGAGGAGACGATCCAGACCTACCTCGACAGCGGGGTACGCTGGGTCATTCTCGGCACCAAGGCCGTGAACGCGCCGCACTTCGTGGGCGACGTCTGCGCCGAATTTCCGGGACACATCATCGTAGGGCTCGACGCCAGGGACGGAAAAGTGGCGATCGACGGGTGGTCCAAGCTTTCGGGCCACGATGTGGTCGACCTCGCGCGCCGCTACCAGAACGACGGGGTGGAGGCCATCATCTATACCGACATCGGACGCGACGGCATGATGACCGGGGTGAACATCGAGGCGACCGTGCGGCTCGCCAACCACATCTCGATTCCCGTGATCGCCTCGGGTGGCATCACCAACCTCGACGACATCCGCCGCCTGTGCGAGGTCATGGACGCCGGGATCGTCGGCGCCGTCACCGGCCGTGCGCTCTACGAGGGCACGCTCGATCTGAAGGAAGCCCAGAAGCTCGCCGACGAGCTGGCCAGGTAGGGCAAGGTTGAATGTTGAATTGTGAATGTTGAATTGAGGTTGCGCGCTTCGCGCGCTCATCCATTCGACATTCAGCATTCAAAATTCAGAAATTCAGTCCCCCAATGGGTCTCGCAAAGCGCATCATTCCCTGCCTGGACGTCGACAACGGTCGGGTCGTGAAGGGCGTCAAGTTCGTCGAGATTCGCGACGCGGGCGATCCCGTCGAGATCGCACGGCGCTACGACGAGCAGGGCGCGGACGAGCTCACCTTCCTCGACATCACCGCGAGCTCGGACGGCCGGGAGACCATGGTGCACGTGGTCGAACGCATCGCCGAGCAGGTATTCATCCCGCTGACCGTCGGGGGCGGCATCCGTACGGTCGAGGACGTGCGGCGGATGCTGAACGCGGGGGCCGACAAGGTCTCGATCAACACGGCGGCGGTGCAGAATCCCGATCTGGTGAAGAGCGCGGCGGATCACTTCGGCGCGCAGGCGATCGTCGTCGCGGTCGACGCCAAGCAGGTGCAGGCCGGCGCGCGGCCGCGCTGGGAGGTTTTCACCCACGGCGGCCGACGCGCGACGGGCCTCGACGCCGTCGAGTGGGCCGCGCGCATGGCCGCGTACGGCGCGGGCGAGATTCTCCTGACGAGCATGGACCGCGACGGCACGCGCGACGGCTTCGATCTCGGGGTCACGCGCGCCGTCTGCGAGGCGGTCGGCGTGCCCGTCATCGCCTCCGGCGGGGTCGGGAATCTCGATCACCTGGTCGAGGGCGTGCTCGAGGGCCGGGCGGATGCGGTCCTCGCCGCGAGCATCTTTCACTTCGGCGAATATACGGTGGCGCAGGCCAAGCGGCGCATGGCGGAGTGCGGCATCGAAGTCCGTATCTAGGAAAACGTCGAGCGGCCCTGCGCCCGGGTCGCAAAAAGCGGCCCTGGATCGTTCCTGTTATCATTCTTGCCGGTTCCCTGGCGTCCCGGCGGTTAAAACCCGACATGTCCCAGCCAGCCTGGCTCGATGCGATCAAGTGGAATGCCGACGGTCTCGTGCCTGCGATCGCGCAGGACCACGCGAGCGGAGAGGTGCTCATGCTCGCGTGGATGAACCGCGACGCGCTGGCCGCGACGGTGGCCGAGGGGCGCGCGGTCTACTGGTCGCGTTCGCGCGGCAAGCTGTGGCGCAAGGGCGAGGAGTCGGGCCACGTGCAGGTCGTGAAGGACGTGCGGCTCGACTGCGACAACGACGCGATCCTGCTGCGCGTGGAGCAGGAGGGCGGGATCGCCTGCCACACGGGGCGCCGCCGCTGTTTCTTCCAGTCGCTCGAGAACGGTGTCTGGCGCGAGACCGAGGCGCCGGTCCGCAGTGCGGCGGACATCTACGGGCGCCGGCCCGCCTCGGACTGAACCGTGTCCGACATCCTCAACCGTCTCGCGGCCGTGCTCGAGGAGCGCCGCAATGCCGACCCGAAGACATCCTACGTCGCCGCGCTCTACGCGAAGGGTCTCGACGCCATACTGAAGAAGATCGGCGAGGAGGCCACCGAAACGGTCATCGCCGCCAAGGGCGGCGATCAGCGGCAGGTCGTGTACGAGCTCGCGGATCTGTGGTTTCACACGCTCGTGCTCCTTGCCGAGCAGGGGTTGAAGCCCGATGATATTCTCGCGGAATTGGAGAGGCGCTTCGGCCTTTCCGGGATCGAGGAAAAGGCGGCGCGCCCGCGCCGCGACTAGCGGGCCGGCGTTTCCCGGCGACATCCACGCGTTTACGACAGGAGAGCGGTCATGGGCATTGGCATGTGGGAACTCCTGATCATCCTGGCCATCGTGCTGGTGATCTTCGGTGCCAAGAAGCTGCGCAATCTGGGCGGCGATCTCGGCGGCGCCATCAAGAACTTCAAGCAGGCGGTGAAGGAGGGCGAGAGCGAAGGCGGAGAGGAACAGCGCCCGGGGGACAAGCCGAAGATATCGGAGAAGGGCGGCCGGGTGATCGACGCCGAGGTGGTGTCGAACAAGAAGCACCAGGCCTGAGCTCACGACGGTCGTGATCCGGGACGATGTTCGACATCGGCTTCTCCGAGCTGGTCCTCATCGCGCTGCTTGCGCTGCTCGTCCTCGGGCCCAAGCGCCTGCCGGAAGTGGCGCGCACCGCCGGCCGCTGGCTCGGGCGGCTGCGGCGCTTCATGACCGACGTCAAGCAGGATTTTGACCGCGAGCTGCGCGGCACCGAGCTGGAGGAGTTGCGCAAGCTCAAGCAGGAGCTGAACGAGACCCGCCGGATCATGGAGGAGTCGTCGAGCCAGCTCTACCGCAACATCAGTGACGGCGTCGATGCGGGCGCCACGACGACGCCTCCTGCCGCGACGACGCCCACGCCGGGCGTCACCGAGACGCCCGCCATCGAGGCGCCTTCGTCCTCCCCGGAATCCGAAGCCGCGGTTTCAGAGGCGCCCGCGCCGCCCGCCCGCCGTCGCACCGGCGCGAAGAAGAATGGCCCAGCCCGACGAACCAAGCGCTGAAGGCAGCTTCCTCTCGCACCTGATCGAGCTGCGCAACCGGCTGCTCCGCGCGGTCGTCGCGGTCGGCATCGTTTTCGCTGCCCTCGTGCCGTTCGCGAACCAGGTCTACGAGTTCCTGGCCGACCCGCTACTGGACGTCCTGCCGAGCGGCACCAGCATGATCGCGACCGAGGTCGCCTCACCGTTCCTGACGCCGATCAAGCTGACGTTTCTCGCGGCGATCGTGGTCGCCGTGCCCTACCTGCTCTACCAGCTCTGGGCCTTCGTCGCCCCGGGGCTCTACCGTCACGAACGGCGCCTCGTGATGCCGCTGCTCCTTTCGAGCACCGTCCTCTTCTATGCCGGCATGGCCTTCGCCTACTTCGTGGTGTTTCCGGTCGTGTTCACGTTCTTCGTCGGGACGGCACCGAAGGGTGTCGCCGTGATGACCGATATCCGGTCCTATCTCGACTTCGTGTTCACGATGTTCTTCGCTTTCGGCATCGCGTTCGAGGTTCCGGTTGCGCTCGTGCTGCTGGCGAAGATGGGCGTGGTGGATCCCGAATCGCTCGCGAAAAAGCGTCCCTATGTCGTGCTGGGCATCTTCGTCATCGCGGCGTTCCTCACGCCGCCCGACATTTTCTCGCAGACGTTCCTCGCGGTACCGATGCTGATCCTCTTCGAGGTCGGTCTGTTCATTGCGCGGCGCCTGCGCCCGAGCGAGGAGCCCGAGGGCGAATCGGGCGGGAGCGGACACCGTGAGATGACGGAAGCGGAAATGGACGCCGAGCTCGACCGGCACGAGCAGGCGTTGAACGGCACCGACGGCAAGCGCGGGGAATAATCGCCCGCGCACTGCGGTCTATACGTGATGACCGCGCGCGTCTGGAAAACCCTCTTCGTTGTCGGGCTCCTCTTCGCTGCGGCGGAGGCCGGCGCCGCCGGCGATCGGCTCGCGAATCACCCCTCTCCCTACCTCGCCATGCACGCGGGCGATCCGGTCGCGTGGCGCGAATGGGGCCCGGCCGCGGTCGGCGAGGCACGGCGCGAGCAGAAGCTGCTCTTCGTTTCGGTCGGGTACTTCTCCTGCCACTGGTGCCACGTGATGCAGCGTGAAAGCTACCGCGACCCGGGCATCGCCGCCTTCCTCAACAGTCACTTCGTCCCCGTGAAGGTCGACCGCGAGCTGGAGCCCGCGCTCGACGCCGAGCTGATCCGGTTCGCGGAGGCGACGCGCGGGAGCAGCGGGTGGCCGCTCAACGTGTTCGTCACGCCCGACGGCCACCCGGTGTACGCGCTGCTGTACGCGCCGCCGGCGGAGTTTCGCGCGGCCATCACCGAGCTCCAGGCGCTCTGGACCCGGGATCGCGCCCGGTTGGGCCGGCTCGCCGAAGAGGCGGCCAGGGTTCCGCCGACGACCGCCCAGGTCGTGAAGCGGGACGCCACGAGCCTCGCCGACATGATCGTGGCCGGCGCGCTCTCGATCGCCGATCCCATACACGGCGGGTTCGGTGACCAGAGCAAGTTTCCGTCGGTGCCGCCGCTCGACTTTCTCCTGGCCCGCCAGGCCGCGAAGCCCGAGGGGCGGGTCGGCGCTTTTCTCGGGCTCACTCTCGACGAAATGGCGAGGAACGGCCTCCAGGATCACGTCGGCGGCGGGTTTTTCCGTTATGCCGTCGACCCCGGCTGGAACACGCCGCACTTCGAGAAGATGCTGTACGACAACGCGCTTCTCGCGCGGCTGTACCTCCGGGCGGCGCGCGTGCTCGACCGGCCGGATTTTGCGCGCGTCGCCCGGCGCACGCTCGACTTTCTCGTCCGCGACATGCGCGCGGCCGACGGTGCTTTCATCGCCTCGCTCTCCGCGCTCGACGAAAAGGGAGTGGAGGGTGGCTATTATCTCTGGCGGCCGGAGGAGCTCGAGCGTCTGGTGCCGGCACGTGACCGCGAGGTATTGCGATTGGCCCACGGGATGACGGACGCGCCACCGTTCGATGCCGGTTGGCTCCCGGTCGGCGGGCTCTCCGACGACGAGATCGCCGCCCGGCTCGAGCGGCCGGTCGCCGACGTGCGCGCCGCGCGCGAGCGCGCCCTCGGGATCCTTGCGCGGGCGCGCGGCGGCCGCGGCCTTCCGCGCGACACGAAGCGCCTTGCCGGCTGGAACGGCCTCGCGCTCGCCACCTACGCCGAGGCCGCCCGCACCCTGGGCGACGCGCGCTATCGCGGGATCGCGCGCGGCGTGCGCGACTATCTCGCGGGGACATTGTGGGACGGCGCAAGGCTGCACCGCTCGGTCGCCGCGGGGCGTGCCCTGGGCGCCGCGGCGCTCGAGGATTACGCCTACGTCGCCCAGGGGCTGCTCGAATGGGCGCGCTTGACCGGCCGGAAGGCGGATTACGCGCTGGCCGGCGACGTCGCCCGCAGCGCGTGGCGGCGATTCGACGGACCGCACGGATGGCGGCTCGCCGAGGAGATGCTGTTGCGCGTGAGAGAAGGCGTGCCGCTGATCCCGGACGGAGCCCTGCCTTCGCCCGCCGCCGTGCTCGTCGACGTCTCCCTCGCGCTGTCCGCGCGCACGGGAGACGGCGAGCTGCGCCGGCGGGCCGTGAGCGCGCTCGATCGCGGCCGGTCGGAGCTCGCCGAGGATCCCTTCTGGCATGCCACACACGTCAGCGTGCTGAACGCACGCGGTGACGAGCTTCGAATGATCAGTGACAAGTAGTCGCTAAGGGTGCGCGGCGCGCCCGGTCACTTTCAACTTGTCGCTGGTTTGTTCAGCTCGCGCCCGCCGCCGGCGGGCGCTCGATGGCCGTCGCCTCGAGCGTCAGCGTCCTCCCCTCACGCACGATTCCGATCCGCACGCGGCTGCCGGGTTCGCGGCCGGAGATCGCAAGCAGCGCCTGACGCGCGTCCGCGATCTCGCGCCCGTCGATGGTGCGTATCACATCGCCCGGCTGGATGCCCGCGCGGTGCGCCGGCCCGTTGCGTACCACCGCCACGACGACCACGCCGGCCGTGGACTCCAGTCCGAGCGCCTCGGCCACGTCGGGCCGCAGCGGTTGCGCCTCGATCCCGAGCCAGCCGCGCAACGGCCGGCCATGCCGGATGATCTGATCGAGCACGTTCTGCGCGATGCTCGTCGGAATCGCGAAACCGACGCCCTGGTAGCCCCCGCTCTTCGAGAAGATCGCGGTATTGATGCCGATCAGGTTGCCCTCGACGTCCACGAGCGCCCCGCCGGAATTGCCGGGGTTGATGGCAGCATCGGTCTGGATGAAGTTCTCGAAGGTGCTGATGCCGAGCCGGCTGCGGCCGGTCGCGCTCACGATGCCCATGGTCACCGTCTGTCCGACCCCGAACGGATTACCGATTGCCAGCACCACGTCGCCTACCCGCAGCTTCTCCGAGTGGCCCACGGAAATCACGGGCAGCGGCTTGAGGTCGATCTTCAGCACGGCGAGATCGGTGTCGGGGTCGCTGCCGACGACCCTGGCGCTCACGGTACGGCCGTCCTGCAGGGAGACCTGGATCGCGTCCGCGCCGCGGATGACATGGTAGTTGGTGAGGACGTAGCCCTCCGGGCTCGTGATGACTCCCGAGCCGAGGCTGCGTTCCACTCGCTGTCCGGGACCGAGGAGATCACGATTGTCCCGGCCGAAAAATTCCCGGAACAGCGGATCGTCGAAGAACGGGTGCGGCCGCACCGCGACGACCTTGGCGGTATTGATGTTCACCACGGCGGCCGAAGCCCGCTCGACGGCCGCGGCATAGGAAGGCGTGCCGCCAGCGAGGGGCCCCGCCGGCGATACCGCAGGCTTCGGCGCGTCGACGATGGCGGGTGCAGGCGGACGGAGGAGCTCGGGACGAACGAGGATCACCACGAACGCGATGGCGAGGCCGAGCACAGCGGCCTGGGCCAGCACCTTGATCCAGAGACGAGCGCGCGCCATTACTTTTTTTAGAGCATGTTTAAGCTTTTGCGGTGAAAACAGGCGTGCGCGAGCCCGTTGACGCGCGTTTCGCTTGACTGAAGCAGGGCCTTATACGATCCTATGCCGCGCTTTTCAAGCCCAGAAGCATTCACCGATACATCCAAGTCCTTGGTTCTCGAACCAAATTCCGTCCTTTTTGGGTTTATCCACGTCGTTTATACATTCGGGGGATTTCATGAGCGATGAGGGTGTGGATCCGCGCCGGCGGCGTCTGCTGGCGATTACCACGGGTCTCGGTCTGATAGGCACCGCGTTTACCGCGACGCCCTTCATCCTCAGCATGACGCCGAGCGCGCGGGCCAAAGCGGCGGGCGCGCCGGTCGAGGTCGACATCAGCCGCATCGAGCCGGGCCAGCTCATCACCGTGGAGTGGCGCGGCAAGCCGGTCTGGATCCTGAAGCGTACGCCCGAGATGCTCGCCTCGCTCAAGCAGGTCGAGCCTCTGCTCGCAGACCCCGCTTCCCGGGTCGCCGACCAGCAGCCGAGGTACGCGCAGAACGATGTGCGATCGATCAAGCCGGACCTCCTCGTCCTGGTCGGCATTTGCACGCATCTCGGCTGCTCGCCCGACAAGCGCCTCGCCGCCGGCCCGGCCTCGGGCCTCGGGGACGACTGGCTGGGCGGTTTCTTCTGCCCCTGCCACGGGTCCAAGTTCGATCTCGCCGGACGCGTCTACCAGAACGTCCCCGCGCCCACCAATCTGATCGTGCCGCCGCACAGCTTCCTGAGCGACAACCGCATCCTGATCGGCGTGGATCAGAAAGGAGCCGCGTAATGGCCAAGACCGCAGCCAAGCCGGCGGCCAAGCCGGACACCGTCTGGGGGCGGTTCATCGACTGGCTCGATGAGCGCTACCCCATGACCGAGACGTGGGAGTACCACCTCTCGAAGTACTACGCGCCGAAAAACTTCAACTTCTGGTACTACTTCGGATCGCTCGCGATCCTCGTGCTGGTGATCCAGCTCCTCACCGGCATCTTCCTGACGATGCACTACAAGCCCGACGTGAACCTCGCGTTCGCCTCGGTCGAGTACATCATGCGGGACGTCGACTGGGGCTGGCTGATCCGGTACATGCACTCGACCGGCGCCTCGATGTTCTTCGTCGTCGTCTACCTGCACATGTTCCGGGGCTTCCTCTACGGCTCCTACCGCGGGCCGCGCGAGCTGCTCTGGATCATCGGCGTGGTCATCTTCATCGCGCTGATGGCCGAGGCGTTCATGGGCTACCTGCTGCCCTGGGGCAACATGTCGTACTGGGGCGCGCAGGTGATCATCTCGCTCTTCGACGCGATCCCCTGGGTCGGCCCGCCGCTCGCCGAGTGGATTCGGGGCGACTTCGTGGTCTCGGACGCGACGCTCAACCGCTTCTTCGCCCTGCACGTGATCGCGGTGCCGCTCGTGCTGGTGGCGCTGGTGTTCGTCCACATCGTCGCGCTGCACCAGGTGGGCTCGAACAACCCGGACGGGGTCGAGATCAAGAAGAAGAAGGACGCGAACGGCATCCCGCTCGACGGCATCCCGTTCCACCCGTACTACACGGTCAAGGACATCGTGGGCGCGACCGTGTTCCTCATGGTCTTCGCAGCGATCATGTTCTTCGCGCCCGAGCTCGGCGGCTGGTTCCTCGAGCACGACAACTTCGTGCCGGCGAACATCCTGCAGACGCCGACCGAGATCAAGCCGCTGTGGTACTTCACGCCGTTCTACTCGATCCTGCGCGCGACCACGCACGACCTCGTGGTGTACGGCCTGACGCCCCTCGTGTTCGCGATGGCGGCGCTCACCGTGTACAGCGTCCGTGGGACGCTGGCCCGGCTCGCCACGCTGGCGCTGGCCGCGGTCCTCCTGATCGGCTTCTTCACCCTCGACGCCAAGGTCTGGGGCGTGGTGCTGATGGGCCTTTCGCTCGTCTTCTTCTTCTTCCTGCCGTGGCTCGACCGCTCGCCGGTCAAGTCGATCCGCTACCGGGGCGGGATGTACAAGACGGCCCTCGCCGTATTCGTCGTCGCGTTCGTGGTGCTCGGGTGGCTCGGCACACAGCCGGCGTCGGGCGCGAAGGTCGTACTGGCCCAAGTCGGAACGGTGATTTACTTCCTCTTCTTCCTGCTCATGCCCTGGTACACGACGTTCGACAAGACCAAACCGGTTCCGGAGAGGGTGACGTGGAAATGAGAAAGCTCTTCTGCCTGCTCGCGCTCCTCGCAGCCCCGGCGGCGGTGCACGCCGCCGCGGAACACGCGCACCTCGACCCGGTCAAGGTCGACCTCGACGATCAGCCCTCGCTGCAGCGCGGGGCGCGGATCTTCGTGAACTACTGCCTGTCCTGCCACTCCGCGGCCTATATGCGCTACAACCGCATGGGCAATGACCTCGGCATTTCCGAAGAGCTCGTCAAGGAAAACCTTTTGTTCGCCGCGGACAAGGTCGGCGACCTCATGAAGGCGGTCATGCCCAAGGAGGACGCGAAGGACTGGTTCGGCACGCCGCCTCCCGATCTGACTCTGGTCGCTCGCAACCGGGGGCCGGAGTGGATCTACACCTACATGCGCAGCTTCTACCGCGACGCGCAGTCTCCGAACGGTTGGAACAACATCGTGTTCGCCAACGTCGCCATGCCCCACGTGCTCTACGAATGGCAGGGGCAGCAGCGTCCGGTTTTCCGGACGGAGAAGCAGACGGTTCACGCGGAAGAGGACGGAAAGCGGGTGGAGCGCGTCGTCGAGAGGCAGGTTTTCGACAAGTTCGAGATCGAGACGCCCGGCACCATGAGCGTCGCGGAGTACGACCGGGCGATGCGTGACCTGACCAACTTCCTCGTGTACCTTGGCGAGCCGGCCAAGCTCGAGCGCTACGATATCGGGGTTTACGTGCTCATCTTCCTCGCGGTCTTTCTGGTGTTCGCGTACCTGCTGAAGAAAGAGTACTGGAAGGACGTGCATTGAGGACGCCGGACCGCCGCCGCGGCGCCGGAACGAGCGGAGCAGAAGAAGGATAAGGAATGGCGACGCCAGCCACGCGCAAGCCGATCATGACGCTGTACGCCGGAACGACCGACCCGTACAGCCATCGCACGCGCATCGTGCTTTACGAGAAGGACGTCGAGTGCCAGGTCGTCGACGTCGAACCGGGCAAGAAGCCCCGCGAGCTGGCGGAGCTCAACCCGTACAACCAGGTTCCGACCATGGTCGATCGGGACCTGGTGCTGTACGAATCGAACATCATCAACGAGTACCTGGACGAACGTCTGCCGCATCCGCCCCTGATGCCGGTCGACCCCGTATCCCGCGCGCGCGCACGCCTCATGCTCGTGCGATTCGATCGGGACTGGTACAACCTTCTCTCCGAGATCAGCGACGGCGACAAGAAGTCGGCTCAGCGCGCCCGTACGGTCATTCGGGACGGGCTCTCCGTCATTTCTCCGGTCTTCAAGGACCAGCAGTTCGTAATGGGCGAGGAGTTCACCCTCGTGGATTGCGCACTCGCGCCGCTGCTGTGGCGGCTGGACTACCTCGGTATCCAGCTCCCGCGGCAGGCCAAGCCCATCATGGACTACGCCGAGCGCCTTTTCGCGCGCAAGGCGTTCAAGCTCAGTCTCTCCGAGCCCGAGAAGGAGATGCGCAAGGGTTGAGCGGGACGGCCGGCGGGTGCATCCTGTCGCCATGACGCCGCTCAAGCTCTATCTCCTGCGGGCCGTTTACGACTGGAGCGTGGAGCAGGGTTGCACGCCGCACGTCATCGTCGATGCCAAGGGCGCCGGGGTGCAGGTGCCCCCAGCCTATGTGCACGACGGTCAGATCGTCCTCAACATTCATCCGCGCGCGGTGGGGCGTTTCGAGCTGACCGAGCGCGCGCTGTCGTTTTCGGCGCGGTTCGGCGGCCGCCCGTTCGACGTGGAGGCGCCGCTCGCGGCGATCCGCGCGGTGTACGCGAAGGAGAACGGTCAGGGCATCGCGTTTCCCGAGTCGGAGGAACCCGGGCCGCCCGAGCCGGAACACGCGGCCGAAAGCCGGCCCCGTCCGGTGCTCAAGCGCGTGAAATAGCGGGCGGGTACGTCTCGTGATCCGGGTCCTGCGAGCGGACATCACCACGCTTCCGGTCGACGCCATCGTGAATGCCGCGAATACCACGTTGCTCGGCGGCGGCGGCGTCGATGGCGCGATACACCGCGCCGCCGGCCCGGAACTGAAAGCCTACTGCGCGGAGCTGGGCGGTTGTCCGACCGGCGAGGCGCGAATCACGCCCGGTTTCCGATTGCCCGCGAAGTGGGTCATCCATGCGGTCGGACCCGTCTGGCACGGCGGCGGGCGCGAGGAAGCCACGCTGCTGGCAAGCTGCTACCGCAACGCGCTCGAGCTCGCCGCGGCGCACGGCGCACGAACGATCGCCTTCCCCTCGATCAGCACCGGCGCCTACGGGTATCCCAAGGACGAGGCCGCACGCATCGCCGTTTCCGTGATGCGCGTCTACGAGGGGCGGTTCGACGAGATCATCGCCTGCTGCTTCAGCGAGGCGGACAAACGGCTCTACGAGGATACGCTGGAGATCGGACCGCCGTAGACACCGCCCCGCGCCGCAACTTCATCGTGCACCTTCCGTGCGCTCGTCGTTCGCGTCACGGATACGGCGCGTCAGATCGCTCGTCGAGCGCTCGAAACGAAACGGGATAGAGTGCACCTTTCCGCCGTACGCGCGCACGAGCTCGTTCCCGACAATGCGATCGACCGGCCAGTCGCCGCCTTTGACGAGATGATCCGGTCGCACCAGCTCGACCAGGGCAAGGGGTGTATCCTCGTCGAACGGCACCACGAGCGAGACACTCTCGAGCGCAGCCAGCACCGCCATCCGGTCGTCGAGGGGATTGAAGGGGCGGCCGTCACCCTTGCCGAGTCGGCGCACGGAGGCGTCGGTGTTGACGCCCACCACCAGCGCCGCGCCGAGCGCCCGCGCCTCCTCGAGATAGGCGACGTGGCCGCGGTGCAGGATATCGAAACAACCGTTGGTGAAGACGAGCGGGCGGCGCAGGGACGCGAGGCGTGCGCGCAGCGCATCGCGGTCGCGCACGATCTTCGCGCCGGTCCGGGTCAATCGAGGTACTCGAAGAGCTTGACCACTCGAGCCACGCCACCCGTCGAACGGGCGGCGTCGGTCGCGAGCTGCGCCTCCTGTTGCGTGACCAGCCCGAGCAGGTAAACCGACTTGTTCTCGGTCACGACCTTGACTCGCATGGAGTCGAGCGATTCGGTGTTGATCAGCTTGGTCTTCACCTTGGTCGTGAGCCAGGTGTCGTGGCTGCGCGCCCCGAGCCCGGACGGGGGCGCGACGCGGATTTCGTTGATCGTGCGCCGGATGCCGGCCACGTCTCGCACTTTGGCGAGTACCCGTTCGCGCGCGTCGTCGGTCGCCGCCTCGCCCGTGAGCAGCACGATTCCGTTCATGCTGGTGATGTTGACGTGCGTGTCGCGACGCAGATCCTCGTCGCTCCGGATGGCGGAAGCCGCCTTGACTTCAATGGTCTGATCGTCGACGAAGGCGCCAACCGTTCGCCGGTCGTGCGCCGCGACCGCCGCGGTGCCCGCGCCGGCGACGACGGCCGGGGCGCAGCCCTGGACCGCGACGACCACGGGCAGCAGCAGGAACAGGAGTGCTCGCATGGCGTTCTTCCTCATGTCTGACCGAGAAGCTGATGGTCGATGAGGTCGCACAGGCAATGGATGACGATCCCGTGCACCTCCTGAATGCGGGCCGTGCTCGGCCCCGGCACGCAGATGTTCACGTCGTCGTTGCGCAGCAGCGCGGAAAGCGGTCCGCCGTCGCGGCCGTTGAGCGCGATGCAGGTCATGCCTCGCTCGTGGGCCGCCTCGACCGCGCGCAGCACGTTCGGCGAGTGACCCGACGTCGTGATGCCGACGAGCACGTCGCCCGCCTGCCCGAGGGCGCGCACCTGCTTGGAAAACGTGGACGCGAAATCGTAGTCGTTCGCGATCGAGGTGAGCGTGGAAGTGTCGGTGGTGAGCGAGACAGCCGGCAGTCCGGGGCGCTCGCGCTCGAAGCGGTTGAGGAGCTCCGCCGAGAAGTGCTGCGCGTCGGCCGCCGAGCCGCCGTTGCCGCATATCAGGATTTTGCGGTCGGCGAGCAGCGCCGCCGCCAACCGCTCCGCGGCGGCCGCCACCACGGGCGCGAGCAGCTCCACCGCATTGCGTGCGGTCAGGATGCTTTCCTCGAAATGGTTTCTGACCCTCGCGATGAGAGTCCGGTCAGGTGCCTGCGCGCCGTTGCCCATGTGTTGTGTTGGAATCAGAACGCGTCCCGCAGCCACTGCACGGCGTCGCCTTCGCGGCCCCGGGTGATCGCTACGATATCAAAACGACACGGCTTCTTGGAGGCCCGCGGGTGCTGCTGCAGGTAGTGCTCCGCGGTGGCCCGCAGGCGGGAGCGCTTGCGCGCGTCGACGGTCTCGGCCGGAAGACCGAAATCCTGGCGCGCGCGGAAGCGGACCTCGACGAATACCGTCGTCGCGCCGTCCTGCATCACCAGATCGATCTCGCCGAACGGACTCCGGTAGTTGCGCCCGAGCAAGGTGAGCCCGGCGCGTTCGAGATGACGGGCGGCGAGGGCCTCCGCCGCCGCACCGTCTCGCTGGCCCGTGGAAGCGGCGATGGCGCGCTCCTCAGGGCCTGTCAATGAGGCGAGGGACGCCGCTGCGGAAACGCGCCCAGCTGAGCTGGCGATGCAGTCGGCCGTCCCGGTCCAGGGAAAGCCCGCTCGTCACGCCGGCGAACCGGGCGGCGTGTTCGGCGCTGATGCGCTCCAGGTGCGGGAGTATCGCGTAGCTGTCCATGCCGAGCGCGTAGAGCCGGTCGAGATCCGTATGGACGTGCGGCCAGTCCCCCTGCAGCCGGTTGCGCAGCTCGGCGATGCGACCCGCCTGCGCCAGCATCCAGGGCATGTCGCCGAACTGCACTCCATCGAGATCCACGTCGTGCACCGGATCCGCCTTCCCGGTGTAGATGTGCGACGTGGCGTACACCGGCAGGCCGCCGGCGCGGAAGTAGTTCAGCTGCGGCTTGATCAACCGCCCGTGACGCGCGTCGGCGGCGAGGAAGATGCACTCGACGTCCTGCCGCGGCCGCGGATCGAACTGGAGCCGCTGCCCGAGTTTCTTCTCGACCGCACTCTTGCGCGCCTCGCTCTCGGGTATGTTGAGCAGCCGCTTTACCGGCTCGGAGTAATCGCCGTTGCGCTCCGCATAAGACTGGCTCGCGACCGCGAGCGCGCCGAGGCGCTGCCAATGCGTCATGAAGGCGTTCATCATCCGCTCGCCCCAGGCGCCCTCCGGGTAGAGCACCGCCGCGTGCCGGCAACCGTCCAGGTACGCGCGCTCGGCCGCCTGGCGCGCCTCCTGCTCGGGCGGCAGGCCGAACTGGTAGAGGCGCGCGGGCCCGGGAGGATGCTCCTCGGTATGCGAAAGCAGCAGCGTCGGGACCGCGAGACCGCTCGCGCGGATCACCGCGTCGGTTGCCTCGCGCCCGAGCGGCCCGACGACGATCTGAGCGCCCTCGCGCACGGCGCGCTCGTATACCTGCGGCGCAAGCGCCGGATCCGGGCCGAGGTCGTAGATCGTAACCTTCGGACGGCCGGACTCCGGCGCGGCGGCGTGCATCGCGAGAAAGCCGTCGCGCACGGCCTCGGCCGCAATCCGGTAATCGGAGGTGATCGGCAGGAGCAGGGCGATGCGTTCGATGCGCCCGACAAGCGCCGGGGCGCCGGCCGTGAGCGTTTCGAGGAGGGCGGCTCCCGCCGGATGAGCGGGGTACAACCGCCGCCATTCGTTGAGCGCCTGACCGAGAGCCACCGTGTTGCCGACGTGATCGTGCGCCGCGAGCGCGAGATCGAGCCAGCCGGCGAGCACCGCGTCGCTCGCGAGGTAGCGCTCCGACCGGATCTGCTCGCGCGGCGCCTGTTCCAGGATCCGCCAGAGCCGCGTCTGGTTCTCCGCGACCGTCTCCGCACCGGCGACGTATTGCTCGCGCACGATCAACTCCCGCACCGCGCCGAACGGGTTGCCGAGCGCGAGTTCGGCCTGGGCGCGCGCCTCGTGTATCTCCGAGAGCAGCGCCGGGCTCAGGTTGCGCAGCTTGGCCGCCTCGTCCAGGCGCTTGAGGGCGGTCTGGTGTTCCCCCTCGACGACCGCGAGCCGGGCCTCGAGCACGTGCTTGCGGGCCAGGAGCGCAGGGTCGAGGCCGCGCAGGTCGATCGCGGCGAGGCGCGCGCGTACCTGTCCGTACTGCCCACCCTTGAGCAGCGCCTCCATGGACTGCAGCAGGTAGCGCTGTTTCTCCGGCGGTGTCGCGTCTTCGGCAAGGCGCTCGTACTCGCGTGCGGCGACCACGTATTCGCCGGTGGTTTCCGCCTGTGCGGCCGACTCCGCGCTCGCGGGCTCCGTCCGCGGCGGAAGCGAAGGCGGCGAAACCGGAATGGTTTCGCAGGCGACCAGGAAACCGAAGAGAACCAGGACGCCGAGACGCAGGACCCGCGGAAGGCCCGTGCTATGATCGCCGGCGGTCTCGGTCGGGTGATACGGGGGCATGGGTGTCAAACCTCAGCGCGGGGTTGTATGTGGTGGCGACGCCGATCGGGAACCTCGAGGACCTGACGCCGCGCGCGCTGCGCATCCTCGCCCAGGTCGACCTGATCGCCGCCGAGGACACGCGACACAGCGCGAAGCTCCTTCACCACTACGCGATTCGCACCCCGACCCTGAGTCTGCACGAGCACAACGAGCGCGAGCAGTTGCAAAGCCTGATCGAGGAGTTGCGTGCGGGTAAGTCTATCGCACTGATCAGCGATGCCGGTACCCCCCTCGTCAGCGACCCGGGTTTTCACCTCGTTCGTGCGGCGCGCGAGGCCGGCCTGCGGGTCGTCCCGGTGCCCGGACCGTGCGCAGCGATTGCGGCGCTCTCGACCGCAGGGCTGCCGACCGACCGTTTCGTCTTCGAAGGTTTTCCGCCCGCTCGTGCCCAGGCCCGCCGCGCCGCCTTCGAGGCGGTCGCGACCGAGCCGCGTACGCTCGTCTATTACGAGAGCGCACACCGTATCGTCGACTCGCTCGCCGACATGGCGGCCGTCTTCGGCGCGGAGCGGCGCGCGGTGGTGGCGCGCGAGCTGACCAAGACGTTCGAGACGTTCCATGGCGACACCCTCGCGGCGTTGCACGCGCGCATCGCGAGCGATGCAAACGAGCAGCGCGGGGAGTTCGTCGTGCTGGTGCACGGCGCCGAGCCGAGGCCGGCGGGCGCGCTCGAGCGCGAGCGCTTGCTCAGGGTGTTGTTGGAAGAGCTCTCCGTAAAGCAGGCGGCGGCCCTCGCGGCGAAAATCACCGGGGCGCCGCGCAATGAACTCTACCGCCAGGCCCTGGCGCTCGCCGAGTCACTGCCCGATCGGCGTCGCTGATTGCGCGGCCGGCGGCCGCCCGAATCGGTATAATGTCGCCCGGAGTCGGCCAGACAGCCGCCCCGCTTGCGCGGGGAGGAAAGTCCGGGCTCCACAGGGCAGGGTGCCAGGTAACGCCTGGGCGGCGCGAGCCGACGGAAAGTGCCACAGAAAACATACCGCCTACGTCCGCAAGGACCGGCAAGGGTGAAAAGGTGCGGTAAGAGCGCACCGCGTTCCTGGTAACAGGGACGGCACGGCAAACCCCACCCGGAGCAAGGCCGAATAGGGGGGCGATGGCGCGGCCCGCGCCGCTCCCGGGTAGGCCGCCAGAGGTGCGCGGCGACGTGCATCCCAGATGAATGGCTGTCCTCGACAGAACCCGGCTTACCGGCCGACTCCACCAATTTCCTTTAAGTTGATTTCTTAATTTTCTGTTTTTCCACGCTTTGTGTCGTGGTTTGATCGCCGGATAACCCCCGCTTTTCCCCTCATCTTTCGTCCGTTTCTCCATCCGGCCGTCCGTCGGCCAAAGACGCTCGCTAAGACTCTGTGCTCAAAGAAAAAACGTAATGCCTCCGTCCAGCTTTTCCTTGACACCCTCTGCGCACGGTCACTATAGTGTCTTGAAGTGGGAAATTGTGGAAGATTGTGTCTCAAAGCGGGAGAAAGCGGGAATAAATGTTCCGCGGTGTCAACAGCTTGCATCTCGACGCGAAAGGGCGTCTGGCGATACCGACTCGCTATCGCGAGGCGCTTACTCGCCATTGCAACGGTCAAATGGTGATCACGGTCGATCGGGATCACTGCCTGTTGCTGTATCCGCTGCCCGACTGGGAAGAGATCGAACGCAAGCTGGTGAAGCTCCCGAGCTTCAACAAGCACGCGCGCCGGTTGCAGCGCCTGCTCATGGGCCACGCGACCGAGTGCGAGCTCGATTCCGCCGGCCGGATACTCATTCCGCCGCCGCTGCGGGAGTTTGCCGGCCTGAACAGGGAAGTCGTGATGATCGGACAGGGCAACAAGTTCGAGATCTGGAACGAGGAGGCGTGGAACACGCAGCGCGCGCAATGGCTGGCGGAACAGGGCGAGGACGGGGAGCTGCCTGCCGACCTCGAGTCGCTGTCCCTCTAGGGGCGCGTGAATGGCGCGGCGCACATTCCTGTCCTCCTCGACGAGGTGCTACAGGCGCTGAACGTCGGGCCCGAATCCGTGGTCGTGGATGCCACCTACGGCCGCGGCGGGCACGCGGAGGCGATCGTGAATCGATTGGGTGAATCCGGACGCCTGCTCGCACTCGACCGCGACCCCGAGGCCGTCGCCGACGCCCGGCGGCGCCTGGGCGCCGACCCGCGCGTGGCCATCGAGCATGGCTCCTTCTCTCAGCTTCAGAAGCGATGCGATCGCCACGGCATCACCGGCCGCGTGACCGGGCTGCTGTTCGATCTCGGTGTGTCGTCTCCGCAGCTCGAGGCGGCGGCCCGGGGCTTCAGCTTCCGCCACGAGGGGCCGCTCGACATGCGCATGGACCCGAGCGCCGGAATCTCCGCCGCTGAATGGGTCAACGGCGCCGAGGAGGACGAAATCGCCCGCGTGCTCCGCGAGTACGGCGAGGAACGGTTCGCCCGACGCATCGCGCGGGCCATCGTGCGCGCTCGCGCGACACAGCCCATTGAGACCACACGCGCGCTTGCGGAGATCGTGGCGGACGCGGTGCCCACCCGCGAGCGCGGCCAAGACCCGGCGACGCGGACCTTCCAGGCGATCCGGATCCTGATCAACCGCGAGCTCGAGGAGCTCGACGCCGCCCTGCCTCAGGCGGTGCGCGTGCTGGCGCCGGGCGGGCGTCTCGCCGTCATCAGTTTTCATTCGCTCGAGGACCGCCGGGTCAAGCACTTCCTGCGCGGGGAAGCCCGGGCCCCCGAGCTTCCGCCGGGGATCCCGGTCGCTCCGGCGTTTCATCCGCGCTTCAGGCTCCTCGGGCGCCCACTGCGGCCGTCGGCGGACGAGATGCGCCGCAATCCGCGTTCACGGAGCGCGCTCTTGCGGGTAGCGGAGCGCACGGAGGCGCCGTATGTCTAGAGGCGCCCTGCTGCTCGCGCTCGCCACGCTGGCGACCGCCCTGTCGGTGATCGAGATCCGCCACGAGAACCGGTTGCTCTTTGCCGAGCTGCAGCGGCTCCGCCAGGAGCGGGACGCGCTCAACACCGAGTGGGAACAGCTGCTGCTCGAGGAAGGCGCCTGGTCGCAACACCGGCGCATCGAGCAGATGGCGCGCAAGCGTCTCGATATGCAGACGCCCGGGCGCGAGCAGATCGTCGTGGTTCACGCCCCGGCGGGGTCCCCGTGACGCGCGCGCGGCCCCATCCCTACCGTCTGCGGCAGTGGCTGGTGCTCGCCTTCCTGATCGCCGGGCTCGTGCTCCTCGGCGCAAGAGCGATCTATCTGCAGGTGATCAGCGCCGATTATCTGAAGACACAGGGAAACGCGCGCCACACGCGGATCGTGAAGGACAACTCCCACCGCGGGATGATTCTCGACCGCAGCGGAGTTCCGCTCGCCATCAGCACGCCGGTCGACTCGGTGTGGGCACACCCGGCGACCTTGTTGGGGGAGCGCAGGAGCCACGCGGCGCTCGCGCGTCTTCTGGACACGACGCCGGCCGAGCTCGCCCGACTGCTCGCGCGTAACCGGGAACGCGAGTTCGTGTACCTCAAGCGGCACGTGCCGCCGGCGGTGGCCAGTCGCGTGGCGGCGCTCCAGGCGCCGGGCGTCTCGCTGCTGCGGGAATACCGCCGCTACTACCCGGCGGGCGCCGTGACCGGCCACGTTCTCGGTTTCACGAACGTGGACGACCAGGGCCAGGAGGGCATCGAGCTCGCCTACGACGCCTGGTTGCGTGCGATTCCCGGCACCAAGCGCGTGCTCAAGGACCTGCACGGGACGGCGGTGGAGGTCGTCGAGAGCGTGCGCTTGCCGACGCCCGGCAAGGATCTGGTGACGAGCCTCGATCGCCGCGTGCAATACCTCGCGTATCGTGAGCTCAAGGCCGCAGTGGAGGAGCATGGCGCGCGCGCCGGCGCCGCGGTCGTCCTCGACGCCTACACCGGCGAAGTGCTCGCCCTCGTGAACGAACCCGATTTCAACCCCAACAACCGCGGCACTTTCAAGGGCGCGATGTTCCGTAATCGCGCCGTGACCGACCTGTTCGAGCCGGGCTCGACGCTCAAGCCGTTCACCGTCGCGACCGCGCTCGAGAGCGGCAAGTTCACGCCCTCCACCCTGGTCGACACCTCGCCCGGCACGATGCTGGTCGGCGGCAAGACGATCCGCGATCTCCACAACTACGGCGTCATCTCGGTCGCGCGCGTCATCGAGAAATCGAGCAACGTGGGTACGGGCAAGATCGCGCTCGCCCTCGACAAGCGCATGCTGTGGGACACGTTCCGGCGCGTCGGCTTCGGAGCGGTCACCGGGAGCCAGCTGCCCGGCGAAACGGCCGGGTTGCTCAATTCCCCGGCCAGCTGGGTACCGATCGATCAGGTAAGCATGTCGTACGGGTACGGCATCTCGGTCACGCCGTTGCAGCTCGCACGCGCCTACGCGGCGCTCGCGAATGGCGGCGAGCTCGTTCCGGTGACCCTGCTGCGCCAGGACGCGGAGCCGCCCCGGCCGCGCGTGTTCTCCCCGCGCGTGGCCACCGCCGTCCGTCAGATGCTCGAGCTCGCCGTGGACCAGGGAACGGGCGGGGCCGCGCGGGTGGCCGACTACCGCGTCGCGGGAAAGACCGGCACGGTGCACAAGCTGACGGGCACCGGCTATGCCGACGACGACTACGTCGCCTGGTTCGCCGGCTTTGCCCCGGTTCGGAATCCGCGCCTGGTGATGGTCGTGGCGATCGACGGTCCCCGTCGCGGGCGGCACTTCGGCGGCGACGTGGCTGCGCCGGTGTTCGGCCACGTGATGTCGGGCGCCCTGCGCCTCCTCGACATCGCCCCCGATGCGCCGCGGCCGCCGGCTACCCGGCTCGTTTCCGCGAGAGCGGGGGACCGATGAGCGCCGACCGGAACCTGCTGCCTCTGCTCGCCGGTATCACGACCGTGAGCCGCGAGCGCGACAGCCGCGTCGGCGGGATGACGCTCGACAGCCGCACGGTGCGCCCCGGCGACCTGTTCATCGCGCTGCCGGGCCTGCGGGACGACGGGCGCGCGCACATCCCCGACGCCGTTGCCCGCGGGGCAGCGGCCGTCTTCTACGAGCCGGAGGGCTACGCGCCGCCGGCCCTGGCCGTTCCCGCGATCGCCGTACCGAGGCTTCGCGAGCAGCTCGGGGTCATCGCGAGCCGTTTCTACGACGCCCCGTCCCGGCGCCTCAAGGTCATCGGCGTGACGGGAACGAACGGCAAGACCACGTGCACGCAGCTCCTCGCGCAGGCGCTCGACCGGCCGCCGGACCGCTGCGGCGTGATCGGCACGCTCGGCAACGGCTTCCCCGGCGCGCTGGACGAGGGTACCCACACCACCCCCGACGCCGCCGCCGTGCACGGGCTGCTCGCGGAGTTTCTCGCGAACGGGGCCCGCGCCGTCGCGATGGAAGTTTCCTCGCACGCGCTCGAGCAGGGCCGCGTGAACGGTGTGTGCTTCGAGGCGGCGCTCTTCACCAACCTCTCCCGGGATCACCTCGACTACCACGGCGACATGGCCACCTACGGCGCGGCGAAATCGCGCCTGTTCATGCAGGACGGGCTGAAAGCCGCGGTCGTGAACGTCGAGGACGAATACGGCGAGCGCCTGGCGCGCGCCTTGCGCGATCGCGTGCGCCTCGTGGGGTACGGTTTGCGCCGCGGCGACGTGCACGCCCGCGCGCTCGCCTGCACCCGCGGCGGCATCGAACTGGAGGCGCTCACGCCGATGGGCGAGGTCGGGATCCGTTCTCCGCTCTTCGGCGAGTTCAACGCCCTGAATCTCCTCGGTGCGCTCGCCACGCTCCTCGCGCTCGGGCTCGACCCGCGCGAGGCGGGCCGGCGCCTGGCCGCGGCCCTTCCGGTGCCCGGGAGGGCGGAGCGTTTTGCAGGCGGACCGAACCGTCCGCTCGTGGTGGTCGACTACGCGCATACGCCGGACGCACTCGAACAGGTGCTGAAGAGCCTCCGACCGCACGCCGCCGGGCGGCTCTGGTGCGTGTTCGGCTGCGGAGGGGACCGGGACCGCGGCAAGCGCCCGGAAATGGGCGCGGTCGCCGAGCGACTGGCCGACGTCGTCCTGATCACGGACGACAACCCGCGCCACGAATCGGGCGACGCCATTGTGGCCGATATCCTCGAGGGGATGCGGTCGAAGCCGCGCGTGATTCGCGACCGTCGCGCGGCGATCGCCACTGCCCTCGCCGACGCCGCGGCCCAGGACGTGGTGCTGATCGCGGGCAAGGGCCACGAGGACTACCAGCAGGTCGGCGACGTGCGCCATCCGTACAGCGACCGCGACACGGTCCGCGCGCTGCTGGGGCTGGCCGCATGATGTCGCTCGCACTCCTCGCCGACGTGCTCAAGGCGCCACTGACGGGCGCGGACGCGCGTTTCACGGGCGTGTCGACCGACACGCGGACGATCGTCGCCGGCGACCTTTTCGTCGCGCTCACGGGACCCCGCTTCGACGGTCACAGCTTCCTTCCCGAAGCGATCTCCCGCGGCGCGAGCGGCGCGATCCTGTCGCGCCGGCTGGAGACGCCGCTCCCTTACGTGCACGTGGCCGACACGCGCAAGGCGCTCGGCGACTTCGCCAGCTTCTGGCGGCGCCAGTTCGCGATCCCGGTGATCGCCGTGACCGGGAGCAACGGCAAGACCACCGTCAAGGAGATGATCGCGGCCATACTCGCGCAGCGGGGACCGGTCCTCGCGACGCGCGGCAATCTGAACAACGACATCGGCGTTCCGCTGACGCTGCTCCGCTTGAGGGCAGGCGATCGCCATGCCGTCATCGAGATGGGCATGAACCACGCCGGCGAAATCGATTATCTCTCGCGCCTCGCGCTGCCGTCGGTCGCGGTGATCACCAACGCCGCCGAAGCGCATCTGGCGGGCCTCGGAAGCGTCGAGGCGATCGCGCGCGCCAAGGGCGAGATCTACGCCGGCCTGGCCGCCGACGGCGTGGCGATCGTGAACGCCGACGACGACTTCGCCGGGCTGTGGCGCGATCTGGCCAGGCCGCGACGCGTCCTCAGCTTCGGTCTCGACCACCCCGCCGACGTCACGGCGGATTACGAGCCGGCCGACACCGGCATCCGACTGCAACTACGAACCCCCGATGGAGAGATGGCGATGCGCCTCCCTTTGCTTGGCAAACACAATGTGATGAACGCGCTGGCCGCGGGTGCCGCCTCGCTCGCCGCCGGCGCCGCGCTCGCCGACGTGAAGAGCGGGCTCGAGCGGCTGAAGGCCGTGTCCGGCCGGCTCGAGCTCAAGGAAGGCATCAGCGGCGCCCGCGTGATCGACGACACGTACAACGCCAATCCCGGTTCGCTTGCGGCCGGCCTGCAGGTGCTGAAGGAGGCGCGCGGGGAGCGCGTGCTCGTGCTCGGCGACATGGCCGAGCTCGGCCCCTCGGCGGCGGACATCCACCGGCGCGTGGGCGAGCTGGCCCACAGCCTCGGCATTCAGCGCCTCTACGCGATCGGTGAATTCGCCGCCCTCTCGGCCAGGAGTTTCGGGCCTGGCGGGAAGCACTTCACGACGCCCGAGGCGCTCATCGAGGCGCTGATCGACTGCATGCACGGCGATATGACGCTCCTGGTGAAGGGTTCGCGGGTGATGCGGATGGAGCGCGTCGTCGCGGGGATCGCGCGCCGCACGCAGCCGGCCACAGAAGCCGGGCACGGGGTGACTTAGGTGCTCTACTTCCTGTTCGAGCGACTGACGAGCGAGTTTTCGTTCCTCAACGTCTTTCGCTACCTGACGTTCCGGGCGATCCTCGGCGTCCTCACGGCGCTCGCCATATCGCTCTGGGCCGGGCCGTGGATCATCCGGCGGCTGGTCTACCGGCAGCTCGGGCAGACGGTGCGCACCGACGGCCCGCAGTCGCACCTGTCCAAGGCCGGCACGCCGACCATGGGCGGCGTCATGATCCTGGTCGCGGTGTTCGTGAGCACGCTCGCGTGGGCCAACCTCGCCAACCGGTTCGTCTGGGTGGTGCTGCTCACGACGCTCGCCTTCGGCGCCATCGGGTGGGTGGACGACTACAAGAAAATCATCAACAAGGACCCGAAGGGCATCGGTGCGCGCCAGAAGTTCTTCTGGCAGACGCTGTCCGGGTTCGCCGCGGCCTTTTTCCTCTACTACACCGCGCAGACCCCGGCGGAGACGCAGCTCCTCTTGCCGCTCTTCAAGAACGTGCTGCTCGACCTCGGCCCGTTCTTCATCCTGCTCACGTACTTCGTCATCGTGGGTTCGAGCAACGCGGTCAATCTGACGGATGGTCTCGACGGGCTCGCCATCATGCCCGCGGTGATGGTGGCGGGCGGCCTGGGCATTTTCGCCTACGTCACCGGGCACGCGAACTTCTCGTCTTACCTCGGGTTCCCGCACATCGCCGGCGCGGGCGAGGTGCTCATCATCTGCGCCGCGATCGTCGGGGCGGGACTCGGCTTTCTGTGGTTCAACACCTACCCGGCGATGGTCTTCATGGGCGACATCGGCGCGCTCGCGCTCGGGGGCGCGCTCGGCGCGATCGCGGTCGTGGTGCGCCAGGAGATCGTGCTGTTCGTCATGGGCGGGCTGTTCGTGATGGAAACGGTGTCCGTCATGCTGCAGGTCGCGTCGTTCAAGCTGACGGGCAAGCGCATCTTCCGCATGGCTCCGCTGCACCACCACTTCGAGCTCAAGGGGTGGCCGGAGCCGCGCGTGATCGTGCGCTTCTGGATCATCAGCCTGATCCTCGTATTGATCGGGCTGGCGACGCTGAAGATCCGATAAACAGAACAAGACGGGAGAACGATAATAAGGTGTCGGCAGTGGTGGCGGTGAACAGGGAAGCGGGACGCGCGCTGGTCGTGGGCCTCGGGACCACGGGCCTCTCGTGCGTGCGCCACCTCGTCGCGCGCGGCTACGACGTGAGCGTGGTCGACTCGCGGGCGGCCCCGCCCGGGCTCGAATCGGTCCGGCGCGAGTACCCGGCGCTCGCCGTGCGCACCGGCGCGCTCGACGCCTCGATGTTCCGCGACACCGGACTCCTCGTCGTGAGCCCCGGCGTGAGCCTCAAGGAGCCGGCGATTGCCGAGGCGATCGCACGCGGGGCGCAGCCGATCGGCGATATCGAGCTCTTCGCGCGAGAGGCGCGTGCTCCGGTCCTTGCGATAACCGGGGCGAACGGCAAGAGCACGGTGACCTCGCTGGTCGGCGAAATCTGCCGGGCGGGAGGGCTCGATACCCGCGTCGGCGGCAACATCGGCGTACCGGCGCTGTCCCTGATCGGGCCCACCGAACCGGATGTCTATGTGCTGGAGCTCTCGAGCTTCCAGCTCGAGACCACCTGGAGCCTGAACGCGCGCGCCGCCGCCGTGCTCAACCTGACCCCCGACCACATGGACCGCTACGCGAGCCTGGAAGAGTACGCCGAGGCGAAGGCGCGGATCTACGCGGGCGACGGGACGATGGTGCTCAACGCCGACGACGCGCGCGTGATGGCCATGGCGCGACCGGGCAGGCGCGTCGCCTATTTCGGGCTCGGTGCGCCGAAGGGCGTCGAGCATTTCGGGCTCGTGCAAAAGGGCGGCGAGGTATTCGCCGCGCGGGGCGAAAGCGAGGTGCTCGCGGCGTCCGAGGTGCCGCTGCCCGGCCGTCACAACCTGGCCAACGTCCTCGCCGCCCTCGCGCTCACGGGGACGATGGGCGTTCCCCCGGACGCGCAACGCGAGGCGGTGCGCCGGTTCAAGGGGCTGCCGCATCGCACCGAGCTGGTCGCGAGCCGCGACGGCATCCGCTGGATCAACGATTCCAAGGGGACGAACGTCGGCGCCACCGTCGCGGCGCTCGACGGGATGACCTCGCCCGTGGTCCTCATCGCCGGCGGCGATGGCAAGGGCCAGGACTTCCGCGCGCTGGCCGACGCCGCCCGCCGCCGCGCCCGCGCCGTCGTGCTGATTGGGCGCGACGCCCCCCTTATCGAGGCGGCACTGGCCGGCGCGGTTCCTGCCGTGCGCGCACAGGATCTCGTCGACGCCGTCCGTCGTTCACGCGGCCTCGCCCGTTCCGGCGACGTGGTGCTGCTCTCGCCCGCGTGCGCGAGCTTCGACATGTTCAGGAACTACGAGCACCGCGGCGACGTGTTCCGCGCGGCGGTGCAGGAGCTCCTCGGATGAGCCGCGTGCTGCTCGATGGACGGCTCGCGGGAGGCCGCACGGCGTGGCGCGTGGCCGGACAGGTCCACCATCCGTGGGACTACTGGCTGATCGGGAGCGTGCTCGCGCTCACCGCGCTCGGCCTGGTGATGGTGCATTCCGCTTCGGTCGATTACGCGACCCGCAGCTTCGGACACAGCGGGCATTTTCTGATTCGTCATGCGTCGTACCTGCTCGCCGCCCTGGTTACGGCGCTGATCGTCGTGCGCACCCGCGTGCAGTGGTGGGAAGCGGCGGGTCGCTATCTTCTTCTCGTCGGAATCGGGCTCCTGGTGCTCGTGCTCGTCCCGGGCATCGGCGTACACGTGAACGGCAGCACGCGCTGGTTGCGCCTCGGCGTCGTCACGGTGCAGCCCTCGGAGATCATGAAGCTCGGCGCCGTCGTGTACGTCGCGGGCTACCTCGTGCGCAAGCACGAAGCGCTCGGCCGGTTCATCCAGGGCATTCTCATGATCGGCATGGTGGTCGCGCTCATCGGGGTGCTGCTCCTGCAGCAGCCGGACCTCGGCTCCCTGGTCGTCATCTGCCTCACCGTGCTCACGATGCTCTTTCTCGCCGGCGTGCGCTTCTGGCACTTCATGATCGTGGTCGGGGCGGGCGCGGGCGGCATGGTGCTGCTCACGCTCGTTTCACCGTACCGCCTGAGCCGCGTCACGAGCTTCCTCGATCCCTGGGCCGATCCCTTCGATACCGGATTTCAGCTGGTACAGGCGCTCATCGCCTTCGGTCGTGGCGAGTGGTTCGGCGTCGGACTCGGTGCGAGCGTGCAGAAGCTCTCGTACCTTCCCGCCGCCCACACCGACTTTCTCATGGCCGTAATCGCCGAGGAGCTCGGGCTCGTCGGCGTCCTCGCCGTGATCGCGCTCTTCGGGGTAGTGATGGTGCGCGCGTTCCTGATCGCGCGCGCGGCCGAGGCCGCGGGCCTGCTCTACGGCGCGCGCCTCGCGCACGGCCTCGGGCTCCTGCTCGGATACCAGGGCATGATCAACATCGGGGTCAACATGGGCCTGCTCCCGACCAAGGGCCTGACCCTGCCTTTCGTGAGCTACGGCGGCTCGAGCCTGGTCGTGAGCGCCGCGGCCGTCGCGCTGCTGCTCGTCATCGAGCGCGAGTCGCGCGGACGGGTCTGGGGGCGCGCGTGAACGGGGTGCTGATCATGGCCGGCGGCACCGGCGGACACATCTTCCCCGGGCTTGCCGTGGCGCGCCGCCTCCGTGCGGCCAAGGTTCCCGTCGTCTGGCTCGGAACCCGGCAGGGGCTCGAGGCGCGGATCGTCCCGGCGGCGCAAGCGGACATCGAGATGGAGTGGATCGCGATCGGCGGCGTGCGCGGCAAGGGCCTCGTCGGCTGGCTGCTCCTGCCCTGGCGCCTGGCTGTCGCGATGCTGCAGGCCTTCCGGGTGCTGCGCCGGCGCCGGCCGCGCGCGGTGCTCTCGCTCGGCGGCTTCGTCGCCGGACCGGGAGGTCTCGTCGCCTGGCTCACGCGCACGCCGCTGCTCATTCACGAGCAGAACGCGATCCCGGGTCTCACGAACCGGTGGCTGGCGCTCCTCGCTGATCACGTGCTCTGCGGTTTTCCCGCCGCCTTCGGCGAGGCCGCACGGGCGCAACACGTGGGCAACCCCGTGCGTCCCGAGATCGCGAACCTGCCACCGCCGGGCGAGCGGCTCGCGGGGCGCACCGGCCCGCTTCGACTGCTCGTCGTGGGCGGGAGCCAGGGTGCGCGCGTGTTCAACGAGGTCCTGCCACAGGCCCTGCGCGAGCTCGCGCCGGCCGAGCGGCCCGAGGTCTGGCACCAGTGCGGGCGCGACGCCGAGGCGCGCGTGCGCCAGGCTTACGGCGAGGCGCCCGCGCGCGTCGCCGAGTTCATCGACGACATGGCGGCCGCGTACGCCTGGGCCGATCTCGTCCTCTGCCGTGCGGGCGCGATGACGATCGCCGAGCTCGCGGCCGCCGGCGTCGCCTCGATCCTCGTGCCGTTCCCTTTCGCGGTCGACGACCACCAGACGGCCAATGCCCGATTCCTGGAAGAGCGCGCAGCGGCCGTGCGCGTGCCGCAGAGCGAGCTCACGGCCGCGCGTCTCGTCGGGCTCCTCCGGCAGTTCGCCTCGAACCGCGACGTGCTCTACAAGATGGCGGAAGCGGCCCGCGCCGCCAGCGTGCCGGACGCCGACGAGACGGTCGCGCGCCTGTGCCTGGAGGCGATGCGTGCGTGACCGGGTGAAAAGCGTGCACTTCGTCGGGATCGGCGGCGCGGGCATGTGCGGCATCGCCGAGGTCCTGCACAACCAGGGCTACCGCGTCACCGGTTCGGACGCCCGCGAAGGCACCAACACGCGGCGCCTGCAGTCGCTCGGCGTCCCCGTGCACATCGGGCACGACACCCGGCTGATCGGCGCCGCGGACGTGGTGGTGATTTCGTCCGCGGTGAGCGGGGACAACCCGGAGGTCGTCGCGGCGCGCGCGGCGAAGATCCCGGTGATCCCCCGCGCCGAGATGCTGGGCGAGCTCATGAGGCTGTCGCGCGGGATCGCGGTCGCGGGCACGCACGGCAAGACCACCACGACGAGCCTCATCGCGAGCTGTCTGGCGGCGGGCGGGCTCGATCCCACCTTCGTCATCGGCGGGCGCCTGAACAGCGCCGGGGCGAACGCGCGCGTCGGCAAGGGCGAGTACCTGGTCGCCGAAGCGGACGAGAGCGACGCCTCGTTCCTGCACCTTCAGCCGCTGATCGCGGTCGTCACGAACATCGACGCCGATCACATGGCGACCTATGGAGGGGATTTCGGCCGACTGAAGCACGCCTTCGTCGAGTTCCTGCACAACCTCCCGTTTTACGGGCTCGCGGTGCTTTGCCTCGACGATCCGTCGGTGGCGGAGATCGCGCCCCGGGTGCACAAGCCCGTGCTCACCTACGGGACCCGGCCCGGCGCCGACCTGCGTGCCTGCGACATCCGCGCGGACGGCCTGCGAATGCGCTTTCGCGTGGAACGGGCGGCCGATCCGGCCTTCATGGAAGTGACGCTGAACCACCCGGGCCGGCACAACGTGCTGAACGCCCTGGCGGCGATCGCCGTGGCGTTCGAAGTGGGCGTGAAGCGCGAGGCGATCTGCGAGGCGCTCGCGGACTTTGCGGGCATCGACCGCCGCTTTCAGATCAACGGAAACATCGCCGTCGACGGAGGCGAGGTGACCCTGGTCGACGACTACGGCCATCACCCGCGGGAGATCGCCGCGACCGTCGAGGCGGCGCGCGCCGCCTGGCCGGGGCGGCGCCTGGTCGTCGCCTTCCAGCCGCACCGCTACACGCGCACGCACGACCTGCTCGACGACTTCGCCGCGGTGCTCGCCGAGGTCGACGCGCTCCTGCTGACGGAGGTGTATGCGGCCGGCGAACCCCCGATCAGCACCGCCGACGGGCGCGCGCTCGCCCGCGCCATCCGCGCGCGCGGCAAGGTCGATCCGGTCTTCGTTGCCGACGTGCAGGCGCTTCCCGAGATGCTCAAGGACGTGCTGCAGCCGAACGACGTGCTGCTCACGCTCGGCGCCGGAAACATCGGCCAGGTGGCCGCGGCGCTGCCGCGCGCGGTCGCGGCTCGGAGGATGGGATGACCGCCCTCCAGAACCCGACCGGTCTGCGCGGACGGTTGCTCGAGGACGAGCCGATGGCACGTCACACGAGCTGGCGCGCCGGCGGACCGGCCGAGCGCTTCTACATCCCCGCCGATATCGACGATCTGGTGGCTTTCCTCGCGCGCCTGTCGGCGGACGAACCCATCCACTGGGTCGGCCTCGGCAGCAACCTGCTCGTGCGCGACCGGGGCGTGCGCGGAACGGTGATCGCGACCGGTGGCGCTCTGAGCGGGTTGTCGCTGCTCGACCCGGAGCGCATTCGCGCGGAGGCGGGCGTCGCGAGCGCGAAGGTAGCCCGTTTCAGCGTCGAGCACGGCCTGACGGGTGCCGAGTTCCTCGCCGGCATCCCCGGCACGATCGGCGGCGCGCTCGCGATGAACGCGGGCGCCTTCGGCGGCGAGTTCTGGTCTCTCGTGGAGGCGGTCGAAGTGGTGGACCGTCACGGCGAACGGCGCACGCGTCCCGCGAGCGAGTACCGCGTCGGTTACCGCTCGGTGGAGGCGCCGGCGCAAGAGTGGTTTCTCGCCGCCGTACTGAAGCTCCGGCAGGGCGAGCTCCCCAACGGGAAGATGCTCATCAAGTCGTTGCTGGCGAAGCGCGGCGCGACGCAGCCGACGCAGCTCCCGAACGCCGGTTCGGTCTTCAAGAACCCGCCCGGCGACCACGCGGCGCGGCTCATCGAGGCCGCCGGCCTCAAGGGGGTCTGCATGGGCGCGGCGTGCGTCTCCGAGCTGCACGCGAACTTCATCGTGAATACCGGTGGCGCTACCGCGGGCGAAATCGAGCGCCTCATCGAGCACGTGCGCGCCACCGTGGAGCGTCGCTTCGGTGTCCGCCTCGAGCCCGAAGTGCGAATCATCGGGGAGGCGGCTTGAAGCGCGAGTACGGGAAGGTGGCGGTGTTGCTCGGCGGACGCTCGGCGGAACGCGAAATCTCGCTCATGAGCGGCACCGCCGTGCTCGAGGCTCTTCAGCGCCAGGGCGTGAAGGCGCATCCGTTCGATCCGGCGGAGCGGCCGCTCGAGGATCTCAAGAGCGAGCAGTTCGCGCGCGCCTTCATCGCGCTTCACGGCCGCTACGGCGAAGACGGGACGGTCCAGGGCGCGCTCGAGCTCATGGGTATTCCCTACACGGGCAGCGGCGTGCTCGCTTCCGCGCTCGGCATGGACAAGTGGCGCACCAAGCTCGTGTGGCAGGCGCTGGGAATCCGGACGCCGCGACACGCGCTGCTCGAGCCCGCGACGGATCTCGCGCAGATCGCCGCCGGGCTCGGCCTGCCGCTGATCGTGAAGCCGGCGCGGGAGGGCTCGACGATCGGCATCACCAAAGTCACCCGCGCCGAGGACCTGCCGGCCGCCTACCACAAGGCGGCCGAGCGCGACCGGCTCGTGCTGGCCGAGGAATTCGTGAGCGGTGCCGAGGTGACGGTCGCCATCCTTCAGGACACCGCTCTGCCTCTGGTGCGGGTGGAGGCGGCCGGCGGCTTCTACGACTACGAGGCCAAATACTTCTCGGACGAAACGCGCTACTACTGCCCGAGCGGTCTGCCGGCGGCGCAGGAACGGGCCATTCAGGAACAGGCGCTGCAGGCCTATCGCGCGGTGGGATGCGAGGGTTGGGGCCGGGTGGACGCCATGCTCGATGCCGGCGGCAACCCCTGCTTCCTCGAGGTCAACACCTCGCCCGGCATGACGGGCCACAGTCTCGTGCCGATGGCGGCGCGCGAGGCCGGGATTACCTTCGACGAGCTCGTATTGCGGATCCTGGAGACGGCCGATGCGACGCGCTGAAGCGACGAAGCCGCGTGCCGATCGCGGCGCCCTTAGAACCGGCGCGCTGCTCCTGCTCGCGCTGGGGCTGCTGGTCTCGGTCTCCTACGGCGTCGACTGGGCGCTGCGCACGCAGAATTTTCCGGTCGCGAGCATCCGCTTCGAGGGCCCGTTCCGCCGCGTGACGCACGCGGAACTCGAGAGCGCCGTGCTGCCGCTCGTGCGAGCCAATTTCTTTCTGGTCGATCTCGACGCGGTGAAGCGGCAGCTCGAAGACATTCCGTGGGTGCACCGGGTCTCGGTCCGCCGTGCCTTTCCGCAGGACCTGCACGTGGAATTCACCGAGCAGCGAGTGGTTGCGCGATGGCGTGACGACGCCTGGCTGAACGCGAGCGGAGAGGTCGTCCACGTTCAAGTCACGGATGCGGAGGGCCTGCCCCGTCTCGAAGGTCCCGACGGGACGGCGGCCCAGGTGCTGGCGGCCTACGAGGACTTCGGTCGCGCGCTTGCTCCAGCGGGATTGAAGCTGGCAGGCGCCTCGCTGACGCCGCGGCGCAGCTGGCGCCTGGATCTCGAAGGGCCGGAGGAACTC
This sequence comes from Sulfurifustis variabilis, assembly GCF_002355415.1. Taxonomy (GTDB): domain Bacteria; phylum Pseudomonadota; class Gammaproteobacteria; order Acidiferrobacterales; family Sulfurifustaceae; genus Sulfurifustis; species Sulfurifustis variabilis. The sequence continues at coordinate 692,220 of NZ_AP014936.1, forward strand.
CGGCTGACGCTCGTGCTCGACCACGAGCAACCGCAGAAGCGGCTCGCCCGGTTTGCGCGCTTCTACGCCACGACGCTCGCATCGCAGGCGGGCGCGGTACGTCTGGTGGACCTGCGGTACACGAACGGATTCGCAGTCGAGTGGCGCCGGCGGGAGGGGATGCGGGTGGCGGGCGCGACGGCGCCGCGCAACGAGGGCTGACATGGCGAAGAAAGACGATAACCGACTGGTGGTGGGGCTCGACATCGGCACCTCGAAGGTGCTCGCGATCGTAGGCGAGGTGGGCGCCACGGGCGAGGTGGAGGTCATCGGCGTGGGACACCATCCGTCGCGCGGCATGCGCCGCGGCGTGGTGGTCAACATCGAGTCGACCGTGCAGTCGATACAGCGGGCCGTCGAGGAGGCCGAGCTCATGGCCGGCTGCCAGATCCACTCGGTCTACGCCGGCATCGCGGGTTCGCACATCGCCTCGATCAATTCGCACGGGATCGTGGCGATCAAGGACAAGGAGGTCGGCCCGGGTGACGTGGAGCGCGTGATCGAGGCGGCGCGCGCGGTGGCGATGCCCGCGGACCAGAAGATCCTCCACATCCTCCCGCAGGAGTTCATCATCGACAAGCAGGACGGTATCCGCGAGCCGATCGGGATGAGCGGGGTCCGGCTCGAGGCGAAGGTCCACATCGTGACGGGCGCGGTGTCCGCCGCCCAGAACATCATCAAGTGCGTGCGCCGGTGCGGCCTCGAGGTCGACGACGTCATTCTGGAGCAGCTCGCTTCGAGCACCTCGACATTGACCGACGACGAAAAGGAGCTCGGCGTCTGTCTGGTCGACATCGGAGGCGGGACCACGGACATCTCGGTGTACACGGACGGCGCCATCCGCCACACGTCGGTGTTGCCGATCGCGGGAGACCAGGTGACGAACGACATCGCGATCGCGCTGCGCACGCCCACCCAGTATGCCGAGGATCTGAAGCAGAAATACGGCTGCGCGCTCACGCAGCTCGCGCACCGCGACGACACCATCGAGGTCCCGAGCGTGGGTGAGCGCCCGCCGCGCAAGCTGTCGCGGCAGATGCTTGCCGAGGTCATCGAGCCACGCGTCGAGGAGCTCTACGGGCTGGTGCAGGCGGAGCTTCGGCGTTCGGGGTTCGAGGATCTGCTCGGCAGCGGCATCGTGCTGACGGGTGGATCGAGCAAGATGGAAGGCATGATCGATCTCGCGGAAGAGGTGTTTCACATGCCGGTCCGGCTCGGAGTGCCGCAATACATCGGCGGACTCAAGGGCGTGGTGCAGAACCCGATCTTCGCCACGGGCGTGGGTCTCGTGCTGCACGGGGCCAGAGCGCGCCAGGGCAAGGGCTTCGTCCCCCGCCCCGGCGCGGTGAACGGCGTCAAGGGGCTGTGGGGAAAGATGCGGAGCTGGTTCGAGGGAAATTTCTGAGATGTACCGAACAACCAACTTTAGAACATTCGGAGGCGCGACATGTTTGAACTGATGGATACGTACGGCCAGCAGGCCGTCATCAAGGTGATAGGCGTGGGCGGCGGAGGCGGCAACGCCATCGACCATATGGTCAGCGCGAACATCGACGGGGTCGAGTTCATCAGCGCGAATACCGACGCCCAGGCACTCAAGCGTTCACAGGCGAAGACCATCCTGCAGCTCGGCACCAATCTCACCAAGGGGCTCGGCTGCGGGGCCGACCCGGGTGTCGGCCGCCAGGCCGCGGTCGAGGACCGGGAGCGCCTGGCGGAGGTGCTGGCCGGGGCGGACATGGTGTTCATCACCGCGGGCATGGGGGGCGGCACCGGCACGGGCGCCGCGCCCGTCGTCGCGCAGGTGGCAAAGGACATGGGTATCCTGACCGTCGCCGTCGTGACGAAGCCGTTCCCATTCGAAGGCAAGAAGCGCATGGCGGTCGCGGATCAGGGTATCCGCGAGTTGGGGGAGTACGTGGACTCCATCATTACTATTCCGAACGAGAAGCTGCTCTCCGTCCTCGGCAAGGGTTCGACCCTGCTCGACGCCTTCGGGCGGGCGAACCAGGTACTGCAAAACGCGGTACAGGGCATCGCCGAGCTCATCACCCGCCCCGGACTTATTAATGTGGACTTCGCCGATGTGCGTACCGTGATGTCGGAGATGGGAATGGCGATGATGGGTGCGGCCACCGCGAGGGGGGAGGGACGCGCGCAGGAGGCGGCGATCGCCGCGATCTCGAGCCCGCTCCTCGAGGACATCAACATCTCGGGAGCCCGCGGGCTGCTGGTGAACATCACGGCCGGGCTCACCATGTCGATCGGCGAGTTCGAAGAAGTCGGCAATACGATCAAGGAGTTCGCATCGGAAGACGCCACCGTGGTGATCGGCACGGTAATCGAGCCGGATATGACGGACGAACTGCGGGTCACGGTCGTGGCGACCGGCTTGGGCCAGGAACGCAGGAAGCAGCCACAGCCTTATAAGGTGGTAAAAACCGGAACGGGAACAACGGATTACGAGTCTCTCGATACGCCCACGGTAATCCGCCACAGGCGGGTCGATCGATCGACGGCCGAAGCCACCCGGGAGGGAGCACTCGAGTACCTGGATATTCCCGCGTTCCTGAGGAAGCAGGCGGACTAGAAGCCCGGTCGAAAACGACCCCGCCGCTTGTCGGGGGAAGGTGAACGGTAGGGTAAGTCCTTCTCCCTGTTGCTGGACAGAGCTCAGTTTTTGACCTTAAATTAAGGCCGAAATCCTTGTTTTTCCGGAGGATGGTAGGCGTGCACCGGTATCCCTGCGCCGCCGCAGTGGCTTGCGTTTTCTTCTGAACCGCGTGAGCGTTGCGTTTCTCCAAAAATTTGTGATCAAAAAAATACAAGAAGTTTTTTAATGATTAAGCAACGCACACTGAAGAATGTCATTCGGGCCACCGGAGTGGGATTGCATACGGGCGAGAAGGTTTACCTCACGCTGCGCCCGGCACCGGTCGAAACCGGCATCGTCTTCCGCCGCGTCGATCTCAAGGAACCCGTCGAGATCCGGGCGTGCCCCGAGAACGTCTCCGACACACGCCTCTCGACCACGCTCGAAAGCAACGGCGTGCGCGTTTCCACCGTGGAACACCTGATGTCCGCCTTCGCGGGAATGGGCATCGACAACGCTTACGTCGAGCTTACCGCTCCGGAAGTGCCGATCATGGACGGGAGCGCCGGTCCTTTCGTGTTCCTGATCCAGTCCGCCGGCATTGCAGAACAAACGACGCCGAAGCGCTTCATTCGGATCAAACGGCGCATCGTGATCGAAGACGACGACAAGTGGGCGGCATTCGAACCGTTCGAGGGATTCAAGGTTTCCTTCGCGATCGACTTCGATCATCCGATGTTCCGCGATGCGACGCAGCGGGCGACCGTCGATTTCTCCACGACTTCGTTTGTCAAGGAAGTGAGCCGGGCGCGCACCTTCGGCTTCATGGCCGATCTCGAGTCCCTGCGCTCCGCGGGGCTCGCGCGCGGAGGCGGCGTCGACAACGCCATCGTGCTGGACGACTTCCGGATCCTGAACGACGACGGTTTGCGTTACGAGGACGAGTTCGTCAAGCACAAGGTGCTCGACGCGATCGGCGATCTGTACCTGCTCGGCCATCCGCTGATCGGGGCCTTCAGCGCGTACAAGTCCGGCCACTCGCTGAACAATCGCCTGCTGCGCCGGCTCATCACGCAGCAGGACGCGTGGGAAATTCTGACGTACGACGAAAACGAAGAGGCGCCGATCTCGTTCATCCGAACGGTTCCGGCAGCCTGATCTACGCCTCGGGGTAGGGGCGATCGTCCGCCTCCGCGGGCGACCGAGAATAACGACAGAGACTGCGATGCAGATCATCCTCGTCCCGGGCCGTCCGGGCAGCGGCAAGAATTCCTGCCTCTCCCACCGCCACCTCCTGGTGATCCTTCTCATCGGGGGGCTGTTCCTGCCGCTTTTTTTCGGCGTGCTCACCTTCAGGATCCACGCGCTCCTCGAGCGCCATTCGGGCGAACAGAGCCTGGTGTCGGCCTACGGCGAAGAGCTCGCGCGCCAGGCGACCGCGCTCGAGGCGGCCAAGCTCGAGGCCTCCACCCACCTGAACGCGCTGGCCCTGAAGCTCGGGCAGCTCCAGGCTCAGGTGCTGCGCCTCAATGCCCTCGGGGGCCGGCTCACCAACATGGCCGGGCTCGACCGTCGGGAATTCAATTTCGAGACCGAGGTCGCCCAAGGCGGCCCGGAGCAGACCGGCATGCCCGGCGGGCTCGACGTGCTCGCGAGCCTCGATCGGCTCTCCCTCGAGATCACCGCCTCCAAGGCCAAGCTCCAGGCCCTCGAGACGCTGCTGCTCGACCGGCGGCTCACCGATGCCGTGACCCCGGCCGGCTGGCCCGCCGACGGGGGGTTCGTGTCCTCGCACTTCGGCACCCGCGCCGATCCCTTCACCGGGCGGCTCGCCTACCACGAGGGGGTGGACATCGCCGCCAAGCTCGGTTCCCCCATCCGCGCCATGGCCGACGGGGTCGTGTCCTACGCCGGGGAGAAGTCGAACTACGGGCGGGTCGTCGAGGTCACCCACGCAAGCGGGCTCGTCACGCGCTACGCCCACCTGCTCTCGCTCCTCGTCAAGGTGGGCGACAAGGTCGGTCGCGGCGACGCCCTCGCCCTCGTCGGCTCCTCCGGGCGCTCCACCGGCCCGCACGTGCACGTCGAGGTGCTGAAGGACGGGCGGGCGGTGAATCCGGCGGGGTATTTGCGCGCCGCGCGTTGAACGGCGGCGCTTCGGGCTTGACTTGGCTTCAAGTCGCCTTCGTTTTCCTCCATAATCCCCGGCTCCTGGCCGACCCCCTGCGGGTTTTCCGCAGGCGCATATGATCATCACCAAGGCACTCACCAAGGTTTTCGGCTCGCGTAACGCGCGTCTTCTCAAGGCCATGCAGAAGCAGGTGGAGCGCGTCAACGCGCTCGAGCCGGGTGTGGCTTCGCTTTCCGACGAGGCGTTGCGGGCCAAGACAGCGGAGTTCAAGACGCGGCTCTCGCAGGGCGAGACGCTGGATGCCCTGCTCCCGGAGGCCTTCGCCGTCGTGCGCGAAGGGTCCAAACGCTCGCTCGGCATGCGGCATTTCGATGTCCAGCTGGTCGGCGGCATCGTGCTGCACGAAGGCAAGATCGCCGAGATGAAGACCGGCGAAGGAAAGACCCTGGTCGCGACCCTGTCGGTGTACCTGAACGCGCTGACGGGCCGGGGCGTGCACGTCGTGACCGTGAACGAATACCTGGCCCGCCGCGACGCCGAATGGATGGGGAAACTCTACAACTTCCTCGGCATGACCGTGGGGGTGGTCGTACCGGGACAGGATCGCGAGGCGAAGCGCGCGGCGTATGCCGCCGACATCACGTACGGCACGAACAACGAGTACGGTTTCGATTACCTCCGCGATAACATGGCCTTTCGGGCCGAGGATCGCGTTCAGCGAGGCCTGCACTACGCGATCGTGGACGAGGTCGACTCGATCCTGATCGACGAGGCGCGTACGCCGCTGATCATCTCCGGCCCGTCCGAAGAGACGACGGACCTGTATCTCAAGATCAACGCCATCATCCCCAAGCTGGACCGGCAGGAGACCGAGGACGGCCCCGGCGACTACAGCGTCGACGAAAAGACCCGGCAGGCGTTTCTCACCGAGGCCGGTCACGACAAGGTCGAGCGGCTTCTGGTTCAGGCGGGCCTGCTCGAGCAAGGCGGTAACCTCTACGACGTCTCGAGCCTGGCGCTCATGCACCACCTGAACGCGGCGCTGCGCGCGCACGCGCTCTACAAGCGCGACGTCGATTACATCGTGCGGGACGGCCAGGTGATCATCATCGACGAATTCACGGGCCGGATGATGGTCGGGCGCCGCTGGTCCGAGGGTCTGCACCAGGCGGTGGAGGCCAAGGAGGGGGTGCCGATCGAGAACGAGAACCAGACGCTCGCGACGATCACCTTCCAGAACTACTTCCGCCTGTACGAAAAGCTCGCCGGCATGACGGGCACGGCCGATACCGAGGCGTTCGAGTTCCAGCAGATCTACGGGCTCGAGGTGGTGGTGATGCCGACGCACCGCCCGATGATCCGCCAGGACATGGGCGACCAGGTCTACCGGACCACGCGCGAGAAGCACGGGGCCATACTCGCCGACATCAAGGACTGCTACGAACGCGGCCAGCCTGTGCTGGTCGGCACCACGTCGATCGAAGCGTCGGAGCAGCTCGCGCGCCTGCTGGACAAGGACAAGATTCCTCATCAGGTGCTGAACGCCAAGCACCACGAGAAGGAGGCGGTCATCGTCGCGCAGGCCGGCCGTCCGAAGGCGGTCACGATCGCGACCAATATGGCGGGCCGCGGCACCGACATCGTTCTCGGTGGCAACCCGGCGGCGGAGATCGCGGCCGCCGGCGACGACGAGGCCAAGAAGCAGGAGATGATGGCCGAATGGCAGAAACGGCACGACTTCGTCGTGTCGGCAGGCGGCCTGCACGTCCTGGGCACGGAGCGCCACGAGTCCCGGCGCATCGACAACCAGCTGCGCGGCCGCTCGGGGCGCCAGGGCGACCCCGGTTCATCGCGGTTTTACCTCTCGCTCGAGGACAACCTGCTCCGCATCTTCGGCTCGGACCGCGTGGCCGGCATCATGCAGCGATTGGGCATGGAAGAGGGCGAGGCGATCGAACACCCGTGGGTCACGAAGGCGATCGAGAACGCCCAGCGCAAGGTCGAGGGCCGCAACTTCGACATACGCAAGCAGCTGCTCGAGTACGACGACGTCGCCAACGAGCAGCGCAAGGTCATCTACGAGCAGCGCAACCGGCTGCTGGATGTGGACGACATCTCCGAGAGCATCCGGGTGATTCGCCGCGACATCGTGAGTGCGCTCGTCGCGCAGCACATGCCCTCGGAGAGCGTCGAGGAGCAATGGGACGTGGGCGGGCTCGAGGAGGCCCTGGCGCGCGAGTTCAACCTGCGTCTCCCCCTGCGTCAATGGCTTGACGACGATTCGGGGCTGGATGACGAGAAGCTCGTCGATCGCGTTGTCGCCGAGCTCGAGAGGGTTCACGAGGAAAAGGCCGCAGCGATCGGCGCGGACATGATGCGCCATCTCGAAAAGGCGGTCATGCTGCAGGTGCTGGACCAGCAGTGGAAGGACCATCTGGCGGCGATGGACTACCTGCGCCAGGGCATCCATTTGCGGGGCTACGCCCAGAAAAATCCCAAACAGGAATACAAGCGCGAGGCATTCGAGCTCTTTTCCGACATGCTGGCGCGCGTCAAGCAGGAGGTGGTCACGCTCCTCGCGCGCGTGCAGCTGCAGCAGCCGGAGACCGTCCAGGCGTTCGAGCCCGTCCCGCCGCCGTCACAGGAGATGCAGTTTCTGCATCCGTCCGTGAACGCGGAGGCAGAGGAAGAAAGCGAGGTGGCGGTTGCGCAGCGCCCGATGGTGCGCAAGCAACCGAAGGTCGGGCGCAATCAGCCGTGTCCCTGCGGATCGGGCAAGAAGTACAAGCACTGCCACGGAAAGCTGGCGTGAACCCACGCCCGTGATTCACGGCGGGTGACTGTGTACGATTCGCCGATCGCGACTCATCCATCGGGCACCAAATGGCTGTCGGCCTGACCGCACTCCCCGAACTTCACCCCGTCTCAGGCATTCGCGTCGGTACCTCCCGCGCTGGCATCCGGAAAAAGGATCGCCGGGATCTCGTCGTCATCGAGTGCGCCCCGGGCACGCAGGCGGCCGCCGTATTCACCCGCAACCGGTTCTCGGCCGCTCCGGTTCAGGTTGCGCGTGAGCATCTGGCCGCGCGGCCGCCCCGTGCGCTGCTGATCAACACCGGATTTGCGAACGCGGGAACCGGGCAGCCGGGAATCGAATCGGCAAGGGCGTGCTGCCAGGCGCTCGCGCAGCGGCTCAGCTGCGCACCGGAAGAGATCATGCCATTTTCGACCGGTGTGATCGGCGAGCGCCTGCCTGTCGAGCGGGTGGTCGCCGGGTTGCCCGCAGCGGTGAGCGCGCTTTCCGGCGACGGTTGGGCGGAAGCGGCGTACGGCATCATGACCACCGACACGCTTCCGAAGGGCAGCTCGCGCCGCATGATCCTGGGGGGACGCGAGATTACGGTCACCGGCATTGCGAAGGGGGCGGGGATGATTCGCCCCGACATGGCGACCATGCTCGCTTTCGTTGCCACCGACGCGGACGCGAGTCCTGCCGCATTGGACCGATGCCTGCGTTCCGCGGCCGCCGTGTCCTTCAACCGCATCACCGTCGACGGAGACACGTCGACCAACGACGCCCTGGTGCTCCTGGCCACCGGGCGCGCAGGCAACCCGAGGATCGAGGTCGACGGTCCGGATTACGAACGCCTGCGGGAGGCCGTGAGCGAAGTATGCGCCCAGCTTGCACGTGCCATCGTTCGGGATGGAGAGGGAGCGACCAAGTTCATCACGATTGAGGTGACCGAGGGCAAGTCGAAGGAAGACTGCCTGGCGGTCGCCTACACGATTGCACACTCACCGCTGGTCAAGACCGCTTTTTTCGCCTCGGATCCGAACTGGGGTCGAATTCTCGCAGCGATCGGCCGCGCCCCGATCGCCGAACTCGACGTGGACCGCATCAGCATCTCGCTCAATGGCGTCGCGGTGGTCAGGAGCGGCGCGCTCGCATCGGACTACACGGAGGCCCGGGGTGCGGAGGCGATGGCGCAGGCGGAGATCACGGTACGCGTCGCCCTCGGCATGGGCGCTGCGACCGATACGGTCTGGACCTGCGACCTCTCCCATGACTATGTCCGCATCAATGCCGAATACCGGACATAGCCGACGTCCGTGAACGGCGGACGGTCGGCGACATCGACGATCCACGTCGTCGCCGGTCTGTTGCTTGACCGCGACCGGATCTTCATCACGCGTCGTCCGGACGGTCGCCATCAGGGCGGCAAATGGGAGTTTCCGGGAGGGAAGGTCGATGTCGGCGAGGCCCCGCTGGACGCATTGCGTCGCGAGCTGCACGAGGAGCTCGGAATCGACGTGCAGGAAGCGACGCCGTATGCACGAAGCCGACACGCGTATCCCGACCTGGCTGTTCTTCTCGATGTCTGGCGTATCCTGCGATACGACCGGACGCCGCACGGACGGGAAGGGCAGGAGGCGCGCTGGGCAGAGGTCAGCGAGCTGAGGCCCTCCGAGTTTCCGGCCGCGGATCGCCCGATCCTGCGAAGGCTTCAGCTTCCCGCGCTGTATGCCATCAGCGATGTCGCCCGGTTGGGCCAAGACCTGTTCGCCGAACGGCTCTTGCGCGCCCTGGAAGGGGGCGTCCGGCTGGTGCAACTGCGAGAGCCGGGCCTCGGCCCGGACGGCCTCCTCGCCTGTGCGACGAAGATGTCGGCGCTCTGCCATCGCTTCGGCGCGAAGCTCCTCGTCAATGCCGATCCCGAACTGGCCATAACGGCCGGGGCGGACGGTGTACATTTGAGCAGCCGACGGCTCAAGGCCATGCGTGCGCGGCCGCTGGATCCCGATTTGTGGGTCGCCGCTTCGTGCCACGATCTGGAAGAGCTCCGCCACGCGCAGGCGATCGAAGCGGACTTTGCCGTCGTGTCCCCGGTCATGGCGACGTCGAGCCATCCCGGCGCTTCCCCGCTCGGCTGGGCGCGCTTGAGCGAGCTCTGCCGGGCGGTTTCGCTTCCCGTCTATGCGCTGGGGGGGATGGCGCCCCGTGATGTGGAGCAGGCCCGGCAGGCGGGCGCGCACGGCGTTGCCCTGCTGAGCGCCGCGTGGGCAAGCGATTTCGGAAGCAGCGTGAAGGGGTTGCGCGGTTAGAGACTCGTGCCGGCCAGGGCGAGGTATCTCCGGTGCAATCGCTCCACCGCCGGGCCAAGGGACGACGGGTCGCCGGTGTTGTCCAGTACATCGTCCGCGGCGGCCAGGCGCGCCTGGCGGCTCGTCTGCGCGCGCATGGTCGCCATCGCGTCCTCTTCGGAAATTCCGCCCCGCGCCACGGTGCGCGCGATCTGCTGCTGCTCGCCTGCATCGACCACGAGGATGCGATCGACGCGGTACTCGAAGTCGGTCTCCAGCAGCAATGGCACCACGATGACGGCATACGGCGCCGACAGGGCGTTCAGGCGCCGATCGACCTCCTCTCGTATGCGCGGGTGCAGAATCGATTCGAGCGCGCGCCGTTCCTCGGGGTCGGCCAGCACGCGGGAGCGGAGGCGCGGGCGGTCGAGCGTCCCGTCGGGCAGCAGCATCTCGGGGCCGAAGCGTGCGGCGATCTCAGCGAGCGCCGGTGCACCCGGAGTGACGAGCTCCCGTGCGATAGCATCGGTGTCGACGATCGGCACGCCGTGACGTGCGAACAGGCCGGCCACGGTCGACTTGCCGCTGCCGATACCGCCGGTGAGGCCGATACGCAGCATCCGTCAAGCTTAGCGGAGGTCTCTCAGGCCGGAAACCGTGCAAACTGCAGATACGCCCGGGTGATGGTGTCGCCCCAGAGGAGCGCGACCCAGCCGGCGAGACACAGGAAGGGGCCGAACGGAATGGGAAGGCTGCGATCGCGGCCGCGCAGCAGGATGAAACCGAGGCCGATCAAGGCACCGAGGAAGGACGACAGCAGTATGACCAGCGGCAGCTGCTGCCACCCCAGCCATGCGCCGAACGCGGCGAACAGCTTGAAGTCGCCGTAACCCATGCCCTCGCGGCCCGTGAGCAGCTTGAATCCCTGGTAAACCAGCCAGAGGCTGAGGTATCCGGCGAATGCGCCGATGACCGCCGAAGAAAGCGACACATAGGTGCCCGCGAGATTCAGCCCGAGCCCGAGCCACAGGAGCGGAAGCGTGATGTCATCGGGCAGGAGCTGATGGTCGTAGTCGATGAAGCTGAGAGCGATCAGGGACCAGGTCAGCAGCAGGGCGCCGAGGGCGGCGAGCGAGAAGCCGAAGTGCCAAGCGACGGCAGCGGACAGGAGGCCCGAGACGAGCTCCACGGAGGGATAGCGCCAGGAGATCGGTTGCGCGCATTCCGCGCACTTGCCCCGCAACCACAAAAACGACAGGAGCGGGATGTTTTCGATCGCGGAGATGCGATGCCCGCAGCGCGGACAGCGTGAACGCGGCACGACGAGGTCGTAGCGTTCCGTCGGCTCGACCGGCTGTCCGGCGAGCTCCTGGCATTGGGCCCGCCAGCGGCGCTCCAGCATGATCGGAAGCCGGTGGATGACGACGTTCAGGAAGCTCCCGACGAGAAGACCCAGAACACCGGCGAGCAGGGACAGTGCAGCCGGGTAGGCGGCGAGCATTTCGGCGAACGGGTCGAAGTACGCTAAGAGATGTGAACCAGACAAAGGGGATTGATTATACGACCGAGCCCATTTTGAAGATGGGCAGGTACATTGCTACGACCAGGCCGCCGATAACCACGCCGAGGAACGCCATGATGATGGGCTCAAGCAGGCTGGAGAGTGCGGCAACCGCGTCATCGACCTCCCGCTCGTAAAAGTCGGCGACTTTGCCGAGCATCGTGTCCAGCTCACCGGATTCCTCGCCGATCGCAACCATCTGCACCACCATGTTCGGGAAGAGTCCGGTCGCGTTCATCGCCGCCTGCAACTGCATGCCTGTGCTGACGTCCGCCCGTATCGCTTGCGTGCCCTCGTAATAGATACGGTTGCCCGCTGCGCCGGCGACCGACTCGAGCGCTTCCACCAGAGGGACGCCGGCGGCGAACATTGTGGCGAGCGTACGCGAAAAGCGGGCAATCGTGGCCTTCTTGATGATCTCACCGACAATCGGCGCTTTGAGGGTCAGACGATCGACCGCATGCTGCATTTTGGGAGAGCGTCTGTAGGTGTATCCGACCGTGACGATCGTGCCGATAATCGTGCCGAATATGAGATACCAGCTGTCGCGGAACGCGCGCGAAAGACCTATGACGAACTGGGTCAGCGCCGGCAAATCCGCCCCAAAGCCCTTGAACAGATCCTCGAACTGGGGAATGACGAACATCAGGAGGATCGCGGTGATGATGAACGCGACGACGACGACGGCGGTCGGATAAAAGAGCGCGGATTTGATCTTTCCCTTGATCGCCTCGATCTTTTCCTTGTAGGTCGCGACCTTGTCGAGGATGTTGTCCAGGATGCCGGCCTGCTCCCCGGCGGCGACCAGGTTGCAGTAGAGCGCGTCGAAATAGAGCGGGTGCTTGGAAAGGGCGGCCGTGAGGTTGGTGCCGGACTCGATGTCGTTCTTGATGCCGAGAATCAGCTCCTGCATAGAGGGGTTTTCGTGGCCCTTGCCCACGATCTCGAAGGACTGCGCGATCGGAATGCCGGCCTGCAACATCGTCGCGAGCTGGCGCGTGAAGATGGCGATGTCTTTTGGTTTGATCTTCTTTTTTTTGAGCGACCCGAGCGACTTGCGGCGCTTCGCCACCTTGACGGGATTGATGCCCTGTCGCCGAAGGGTGGCGTTGACGAACGCGACGCTGGCCGCCTCCATCTCGCCCCTGACTTTTTTGCCCTGCTTGTCGACGCCTTCCCAGGAATAGGCGTCGAACTGGGGCTTTTTTGCGGCGACGGCCATTATTGGTTGGTCACCGCCTCGACTTCCTCGAGGCTCGTGATGCCGTCGCGCACCTTGCGCAGTCCGGAGCGCCGCAGGTCGGAGACGCCTTCTTTTTCCGCCTGCAGCTCGATGTCCCGCTGGTTGCCGCCGCGCATGATGATGTCGCCCATCGCCTCCGAAACCGGCATCACCTGATAGATGCCCACCCGCCCTTTATAGCCGTTGTTGCAGGCGTCGCAACCGACGGGTCCGAAGACGGTCAGACCGTCGAGCTCGTTTTGCCGAAAGCCGGCCTTGATGAGGGCCTCGGGGGGAACCTGGATCGGCGCCTTGCAGTTGTTGCACAGCCGGCGGCCGAGTCGCTGCGCGATGATGAGGTGCACCGAGGACGCGATGTTGAACGGAGGCACCCCCATGTTGACCAGGCGGGTCAGGGTCGCGGGGGCATCGTTCGTATGAAGCGTCGACAGCACCAGGTGGCCGGTCTGCGCCGCTTTGATCGAGATCTCGGCAGTCTCGAGGTCGCGTATTTCACCGACCATGATGATGTCGGGGTCCTGGCGGAGAAAGGCGCGAAGCGCCCCGGCAAAAGTCAGGCCTGCCTTCTCGTTGATGTTCACCTGGTTGATGCCCGCCACGTTCATTTCCACCGGGTCTTCCGCGGTGGAGATGTTGGAGTCGGCGGTATTGAGGATGTTGAGGGCGGTGTAGAGGGTTACCGTCTTGCCGCTGCCGGTCGGTCCGGTCACGAGCACCATGCCGTACGGCCGGTTGACCGCCTCCAGGAACGCCTCTTTCTGCTCGGCCTCGAAACCCAGTTTGTCGACGCCAAGCGTCGCCGATGTCGGGTCGAGGATACGGAGCACCAGCTTTTCGCCCCAGAGGCAGGGCAGCGTGCTCACACGAAAGTCGATCGCGCGGTTCTTGGAGATGCGCATCTTGATGCGGCCGTCCTGCGGTACCCGGCGCTCGGCGATGTCGAGCTTGGAGAGGATCTTGATGCGTGCCGCGATGCGGCTGGAGAGGGCAAGCGGGGGGTTCGCCACCTCGTGCAGAATGCCGTCCATCCGGTAGCGCACGCGGTAGGTCTTTTCATACGGTTCGATATGTATGTCCGATGCGCCCTTGTTGATGGCGTCCATCAGGACCTTGTTCACGAACTTGACGATCGGCGCTTCGTTGACGCCCTCTTCACCGGCAGGAGCGGCATCCTTTTCCTCCTGTCCCGCGACGATCTCGAGGTTTTCGAGACTGTCGTCCGACGCCATGTCCATCAGCGTCGTGTCGTTCGCCTCCAGGCACTTCTCGAGGGCGGTGACGAGCTTGTCTTCCTCTACCAGGATCGGATCGGTGCCAAGGCCGGTATGGAACTTGATCTCGTCGAGGGCCTGCAGGTTGGTCGGATCGCCCACGGCCACGTAAAGGCGTGTGCCGCGTTTGAACAAGGGCAGGACGCGATGCCGACGCAGGATCTTCTCGTCGACCAGCTTGACGGGGGCGCTGTCGAGGTCCAGCGCGTTGATGTCGAACAGCGGAACGCCGAATTCCTCGGACGCGATCCGGGCCACCGTGCCCGCATCGAGCTTCTTGCTTTCGACCAGGCGGCTGACGAAGGGCATCTTGCTGGCGAGCGCCTCCGACTGAATGCGTTCGGCGTCGGTCGGCGTGAGGAGATTATCGCGGACCAGCCGGAGCGCCAGTCCGCTGAGATTCGTGGTGGGATTGACCGTCGCCATTGCTTGTTGGTTCTGGGTGCCCGGCGTGCTGCGAATACAAAAAATACTAGTGCACCCCACAAGGGCGCGCCAAACCGCTCCTGCAGTAAATCACGCCCGATTCGCGGATGCCTTCCGCATCAGTCGCGCCGGGTGGTCCGTATGTCGGGATCGCGGGTCGGCCGCGGAAGTTGCGGCAGGCGCCCCTCGTCCGGTGCCTCCGCGTGCGGGCGCCATATAGAGAATAGACCGGGAAGCGGATTGATCCACGTCAACACGACGGCAAAATCGACCGGTAAGCTCGTTGACTGCCGTTCCTTAGCTATTTAGAATCGGTCTAAATCGAGCACTGCTTCGATTGTTTCATTTCCAAGTCAACAGGTTGCTGTCGAAAAACCCCCAGAGGAGCGAAATCCGATGAAGTCCCTGAAAGGAACCAAGACCGAAGAGAACCTCAAGTACGCCTTCGCCGGCGAGTCCCAGGCGAACCGCCGGTACCTCTACTTCGCTTCGAAAGCGGATGTCGAGGGCTACAACGACGTCGCGGCCGTATTCCGCTCTACCGCGGAAGGGGAGACCGGCCACGCCCACGGACACCTCGAATACCTCGAGCAGGTGGGCGATCCGGCGACCGGTCTGCCGATCGGCGAGACGTCCAAGAACCTGAAGGCGGCCATTGCGGGCGAAACCCACGAGTACACGGACATGTACCCCGGCATGGCGAAGGCGGCTCGTGACGAGGGCTTCGAGGAGATCGCCGACTGGTTCGAGACCCTGGCCAAGGCGGAGCGCTCGCATGCCAACCGCTTCCAGAAGGCGCTCGACACCCTCGGCAAGTAACCGGCAAGACAGGACGAAAACCGGGCCGGCGTCCGCCGGCCCGGTTTTCTCCGGCAGGAATCGCGAACCATGAGCACCAAAGCACCCGAAGGCCGGCGCGAGGGAAGTCTAGAGGCCCCGACCCGCCATCCGCTGGATTGGACCAACCCCTCGTTCTACGACGAGGAGGCGCTCTTCAAGGAACTGGAGCGGGTATACGACATCTGCCACGGTTGCCGGCGCTGCTTCAGTCTGTGCAATGCGTTCCCCACGCTTTTCGACCTTATCGACGCATCCGATTCCATGGAGCTGGACGGCGTCGCGAAGAAGGATTACTGGCAGGTGGTGGACCACTGCTACCTGTGCGACATGTGCTACATGACGAAGTGCCCCTACGTCCCGCCGCACGAATGGAACGTCGATTTCCCGCACTTGATGCTCCGGGCGAAGGCGGTGAAGTTCAAAAAGGGCGAGACCCGCGTCCGCGACAAGTTTTTGACGAACACCGATGCGGTCGGCCGACTGGCCGGCATACCCGTCGTTACCCAGGCGGTCAACGCCGCGAACCGCAGCCCGACGCTGCGTCGCGCGCTCGAAAAGGTCGCGGGCATCCACGCCGACGCCGTCCTGCCGGAATACCACAGCGACACCCTGCGCAAGCGGGCCGGTCGCCGCCCGCAGACCGGCGAGGCCGCCGAGCCGACCGCCGCCACGCGCGGGCGGGTCGCACTCTTCGCGACCTGCTACGGCAATTTCAACGCGCCCGAGATCGGTGAGGATCTCCTCGCCGTCTTCGAGCACAACGGCATCGCCACACGGCTGGCCGAGAAAGAACGCTGCTGTGGCATGCCGAAGCTCGAGCTCGGCGACCTCGATGCCGTCGCCCGTGCGAAGGAGGCCAACATCCCGGTGCTGGCCCGGCTCGTCGACGAGGGCTGGGACATCGTCGCGCCGGTACCGTCGTGCGTGCTCATGTTCAAGCAGGAGCTTCCGCTGATGTTCCCCGACGATTCGGACGTGGCGAAGGTGCGGGATGCGATCTTCGACCCGTTCGAGTACCTGGCGCTCCGGCACAGGGAGGGGAAGCTGCGCACGGACTTCCGCAACCGCCTGGGCAAGATCGCGTACCACGTGCCCTGCCACCTGCGCGTGCAGAACCTGGGCCTCAAGACCCGCGAGGTGCTGTCGCTGGTGCCGGGGAGCGAGATCGAGGCCATCGAGCGCTGCTCGGGACACGACGGCAGCTACGCGGTCAAGAGCGAGTTCCACAAGGTGTCGATGAAGATCTGCCGGCCGGTGGTGAGCAAGGTCGAGGCGATGTCGCCGGATTACTACGCGAGCGATTGCCCGATGGCCGGGCACCAGATCGCCAACGGTCTCAAGAGCGGCCAGGGACCCACGCACCCGCTCACGCTGCTCCGCCAGGCTTACGGTATCGAACGGAGGATTTCATGACCGGTCTCAACATCCAGGAAGCCGCCATGCAGAAGCTCAACCCCGACGACCTGTACTCGCTCGAGCAGTACGCGCGCGTCCGCCCCGACTTTCGGCGCGAGGTACTCGACCACAAGAAGAACCGGCAGATCGCCATCGGCCCGAATGCGACCCTGTACTTCGAGGACCGGCTGACCATGCAGTACCAGGTCCAGGAGATGCTGCGCATCGAGCGCATCTTCGAGCCGGAGGGGATCGCCGAGGAGCTCGAGGCGTACAACCCCCTGATTCCCGACGGCAGCAACTGGAAAGCGACCTTCATGATGGAGTATCCGGACATCGAAGAGCGCCGTGCGGCGCTCGCGCGCCTGAAGGGCGTCGAGGACCGCGTCTGGATGAAGGTCGACGGGTTCGAGCGGGTCTACGCGATCGCCGACGAGGATCTGGAGCGCGAAGACGAGAACAAGACGTCCTCGGTACACTTCCTGCGTTTCGAGCTCGCGCCCGAGATGGTGCGCGCAGTCAAGCAGGGCGCCGCCATCGCCGCAGGCATCGATCACGAGGCCTACCGCCAGTCGGTCGATCCGGTTCCGCCCGCCGTCCGCGACTCGCTCGCCAAAGATCTCAGCTGACGCCGCGCCCGCGCGTTCGCGGCTCGAACGGCTGCGGCGCGTCCTGTATACTCGCGCCCGTGCCGAGGGGTACGCGCGCCAGCTGTCCATGAGATTTTCGCGATCGATCGCGATCGGCCGTCTGGTCGCGGGCATCGCCCTGATCCCGGCGTCCGTCGTCGCCGGTCCGTACGATCCACCGGAGCCCGGCCCACAATTCGATCCCGGTGCCGTGGAGGCTTGGCGCGAGAGTGCGGTCACGATCCCGGCCTACCCGGACGACCGCGACCTGCTGCCTGTGACGCTCACTGCACGCGACACCCTGAAGCTCTATCTCGACGAGAGATCGATCACGCGCGATGCGGACGGCGTCGCGCGCTTCACGATGGTGGTCGAGTCCGAGCGCGGGGCGCGCAACGTCTTTTACGAGGGGCTGCGCTGCGAAACGCGTGAGTACAAGACCTACGCCATCGGGACGCGCGGGCGGGCTTTTCAGCCGGTGAAGGAGCCGCACTGGCAACCGATCCCCTTGTCGGGGATCAACGCCTTTCGATATCACCTGTACAGGCACTACGTGTGCAAGGACGATACCGCCCGCGCGCCAGGGGATGTGGCGAGAGCGATTCGCAACGACTGACGCCACGCCATCACGATGAGCACCGTTTACGATTCCTCCCCCGTCGAGGCGGGCACTTCGAAAGAGTCCGGTGGACTCTTGCGCCGCCGAGCGCCCGGCCTGGGATGGACGGGCCGGCGCTCGAGCGCTGGCGAGCGCGTCTCGCCAGGGAGGCCAGCATGAGTACCGTCTACGACTCGTCGGCTATCGAGGTCCTGACGGGGCTCGAGCCGGTACGCCGGCGCCCCGGCATGTACACCCAGACCGAGCGGCCGAACCACCTCGCGCAGGAGGTGGTCGACAACAGCGTCGACGAGGCCATCGCCGGTTACGCGAAGCGCATCGACGTCGTGCTGCATGCGGACGGCTCGCTGTCGGTCGAGGACGACGGCCGCGGCATGCCGGTCGACAAGCACAAGGGCGAGAAGGTTTCGGGGGTCGAGGTGATCCTCACGCGCCTGCACGCGGGCGGGAAGTTCTCGAACAAGAACTATACCTACTCCGGCGGCCTGCACGGCGTCGGCGTCTCCGTCGTCAACGCGCTCTCGAAGAAGCTCGAGGTGCGCGTGAAGCGCGACGGCAAGGAATACCGCATGACCTTCGCGGACGGCCAGAAGACGTCCGAGCTGCGCGCCGTCGGGCAAGTGCCGAAAAAGGCGACCGGCACGACCTTGCGGTTCTGGCCCGACGCGCAGTTCTTCGACACGCTCAAGTACAGCATTCCGCGGCTCAAGCACCTCCTGCGCGCCAAGGCGGTGCTCTGCCCCGGCTTGCACGTCACGTTCAAAAACGAGCAGGACAAGAAGGACGACGAGGAGTGGCAGTACGAGGAGGGCCTCAAGGACTACCTGCTCAATGCGCTCGACGACATCGAGCTCGTCCCGGAGGAGCCTTTCCTCGGGCACTTCAAGGGGCCGAACGAAGAGGTCGACTGGGCGATCGTCTGGCTGCCGCAGGGCGAGGAGCCGCTTCTCGAGAGTTACGTGAACCTGATCCCGACCCCGCACGACGGCACGCACGTGAACGGCTTTCGCACGGGGCTCACCGAGGCGCTGCGCGAGTTCTGCGAGTTCCGCAACCTGCTGCCCCGGGGCGTCAAGCTCGCGCCCGAGGACGTGTGGGGGAAGGCCGCGTACGTGCTCTCGCTCAAGATGCGGGAGCCGCAGTTCTCCGGGCAGACGAAGGAGCGCCTCACCTCGCGCGATGCCGCGGCCTTTGTCGCGGGCGTCACCAAGGACGCGTTCAGCATCTGGCTCGCGCAGCACGTCGCGGACGCCGAACGGATCGCGCAGCTCGCGATCGAGAGCGCGCAGGTCCGCCTGCGCGCGGACAAACGCATCGAGCGGAAGAAGATCGGCACCGGCCCCGCGCTCCCCGGCAAGCTCGCCGACTGCACGAGCCAGGACCTCTCGCGCACGGAGCTGTTCCTGGTGGAGGGCGACTCGGCGGGCGGCTCGGCCAAGCAGGCGCGCGACCGCGAGTTCCAGGCGGTGCTGCCGCTGCGCGGCAAGATCCTCAACACCTGGGAGGTCGATTCGGGCGAGGTGCTCGGAAGCCAGGAAGTACACGACATCGCCGTCGCTCTCGGGGTCGATCCGGGCGCGAGCCACGTGGATGGCCTGCGCTACGGGAAGCTTTGCATCCTCGCCGATGCCGATTCCGACGGGGCGCACATCGCGACGCTGTTGTGTGCGCTCTTCGTGAGGCACTTCCGGCCCCTGGTCGAGGCCGGGCGCGTCTACGTCGCCATGCCGCCACTCTTTCGCATCGACGTCGGCAAGGACGTGTACTACGCGCTCGACGAGGACGAGAAGAAGGGCGTGCTCGGGCGCATCCAGGCGGAGCGGCGCCAGGCCAGGCCGACGATCACCCGCTTCAAGGGTCTCGGCGAGATGAACCCGATGCAGCTGCGCGAGACGACGATGGCGCCCGACACGCGCCGCCTGGTGCAGCTCGAGCTCGGCGACCTGAAGGGTACCCAGAAGCTTCTCGACATGCTGCTCGCCAAGAAGCGCGCGGCGGACCGCAAGGCGTGGCTCGAGAAGAATGGCAACCGCGCCGATATCCTGGCGTGAGGCCGCGGTGAAGACATAGCTCATGGCGAAGAAAGGGACAGGCAGATCCAAGAACGGCAAGCGTCGGGCCCCCGAGACGCGCCAGAAATCGCTTCCGCTCGATGCGCGCCCGCGCGTCGTCGATGTCGAGCGGCTCCCGCTCGCGAAGTTCACCGAGAAGGCGTACCTCGACTACTCGATGTACGTCATCCTCGACCGCGCGCTGCCCTTCCTCGGCGACGGGCTCAAGCCGGTGCAGCGACGCATCATCTACGCGATGTCCGAGCTGGGGCTCTCCGCGGCGTCGAAGCACAAGAAATCGGCGCGCACCGTCGGCGACGTGCTCGGCAAGTACCACCCGCACGGCGACATGGCGTGCTACGAAGCCATGGTGCTCATGGCCCAGCCGTTCAGCTACCGCTATCCGCTGATCGACGGGCAGGGCAACTGGGGTTCGCAGGACGACCCGAAGTCGTTCGCGGCCATGCGCTACACGGAATCGCGCCTGACGCGCTTTGCGCAGGTGCTGCTGGCCGAGCTCGAACAGGGCACCGTGGAGTGGGTGCCGAACTTCGACGGAACCCTGCAGGAACCGAAGACCATGCCCGCGCGGCTGCCGCACGTGCTGCTCAACGGCACGACCGGGATCGCGGTCGGCATGGCGACCGACATCCCGCCGCACAACCTGAGGGAGGTGGCGGCCGCGTGCGTGCGCCTGCTCGAGGAGCCGAAGTCGACGGTGGCCGATCTCCTCAAGCACATCAAAGGCCCGGATTACCCGACCGAGGCGGAGATCGTGAGCGCGACCGCCGACCTCAAGGCGATCTACCAGACGGGCACGGGCACCGTGCGGTGTCGCGCGAAATGGGAGCGCGAGAACGGGGAGATCATCGTCACGGCGCTGCCGTACCAGGTTTCGGGCGCCAAGGTGCTCGAGCAGATCGCTCAACAGATGCAGCAGAAGAAGCTGCCGATGGTCGAGGATCTGCGCGACGAGTCCGACCACGAGAACCCGACGCGCCTCGTGATCGTGCCGCGCTCGAACCGGGTAGACCCGGTCGAGCTCATGGACCACCTCTTCGCGACAACCGACCTCGAGCGCACCTATCGCGTCAATCTCAACATGATCGGCCTCGACGGCCGGCCGCGCGTGTACAACCTGCGCGACCTGCTCGCCGAGTGGCTCGAGTTCCGGACCGAGACGGTGCGCCGGCGCCTGCAGTACCGCCTGGACAAGGTCGAGGCGCGGCTGCACATCCTCGCGGGCCTCCTCGTCGCGTACCTCAACCTCGACGAGGTGATACGTATCATCCGGCGGGAGGACGAGCCGAAGCCGGTGCTCATGAAGCGCTTCAAGCTCACGGACACGCAGACGGAGGCGATCCTCGAGACCAAGTTGCGGCACCTGGCCAGGCTCGAGGAAATGAAGATCCGGGGCGAGCAGGACGAGCTCAACCGCGAGCGCAAGGATCTCCAGAAGACGCTCGGCTCCAAGGCGCTCCTCAAGAAGCGCGTTCGCGACGAGATCATCGCGGACGCAGGGGAGTTCGGCGACGCGCGGCGTTCACCCCTCAAGGAGCGGGCGGCGGCCAAGGCGATCGACGTGACGCAGCTTCTGCCGACCGAGCCGATCACGGTGGTGCTCTCCGAGAAGGGCTGGGTGCGTGCGGCCAAGGGTCACGAGATGGACCCGCGCGCGCTCGACTACAAGGCCGGCGACCGGTTTCTCCAGGCGGCGCGCGGCAAGAGCAACCAGCTCGCGATCTTCCTCGACTCCACCGGCCGCAGCTACTCGCTCCCGGCGCACAAGCTGCCGTCCGCGCGCGGGCACGGCGAGCCGCTCGCGGGCAGTCTCAACCCGCCGCCCGGCGCGACCTGGGCGGGCGTGGTCATGGGCGATCCCGAGGATCTCTACCTGCTCGCCTCGGACGCGGGCTACGGCTTCGTCGCGAAGCTCGGTGACCTGATCGCGAACAAGAAGGCCGGCAAGGCGATGCTCAAGGTGCCGAAGGGCGCGAAGGCGTTGCCGCCGCAGCGCGTGCCGAGCTACGAAGACGACTGGCTGGCCGCGGCGACGAACACCGGACGCATGATCGCGTTTGCCGTCGGCGACCTGCCGCGGATGGAGAAGGGGAAGGGCGAGAAGATGCTCGGCATCCCGGGCGCGAAGGTGGCGAAGCGCGAGGAGTACCTCGCCGCGGTGGCCGTCATCCCCGAGGGCGGCCGCCTTCAGGTCCAGGCCGAGAGCAAGGAGCCGAAGACCCTCGGCTGGAAGGATGTCGAGAAGTACATCGGCGAGAAGGGGCTGCGCGGCAACAAGCTGCCCAAGGGATACCAGGACGTGAAGGCGATCGAGCGGGTCGAGTGACCCGAACCGGGCCGTTTGCGCACGGCCACGGACCCGTGGCCCCTGACGTGCAACTCGGGTCTGTCGGGCGCCGGATCCCGTTACAATTCCGTCCATGCGCATCGCCGCGATCCTCGAATACGACGGCTCCCGGTTTGCCGGCTGGCAGCTGCAGACCGGGAAGCGGACCGTGCAGGGCTGCGTCGAGGAGGCGTTCTCGAAGGTCGCCGACGAGCCGATCCGGGTGACCGTCGCCGGCCGCACCGACGCCGGGGTGCACGCCTGCGCGCAGGTCGTCCACTTCGATACGAGCGCCGCGCGCACGAGCTACTCGTGGGCGCGCGGCGCGGTCAGCAACCTGCCGCCGGAGATCGCCGTGCTCTGGGCGGGTCAGGTCGATACGGGCTTTCATGCGCGTTTCTCCGCGACCGGGCGGCATTACGGCTATTTCATTCTCAACCGTCCGATCCGCCCGACGTACCTCGCAAAGCGGGTCACGCACGAATATCGCCCGCTCGACGTCGAACGGATGCAGGCGGCTGCCCGGCACCTCGTGGGAACGCACGACTTCAGTTCCTTCCGTTCCGTGGAATGCCAGGCAAAGTCGCCCACGCGCGAGCTGCGTGCCCTTACGGTCGATCGCCGCGGCGAGCTCGTGCGCATCCACGCCTACGCGAACGCCTTCCTGCATCACATGGTCCGCAACCTTGCGGGCGTGTTGACGGACATCGGGGCAGGCGAGCGTGCGCCGGAGTGGGCGCGGGAGGTGCTGAACGCCCGGGACCGTACGCGCGGCGGGGTGACGGCACCGCCGGACGGGCTCTATCTCACGGCCGTGGAATACCCGGAGGCGTTTCGCCTGCCCCGGCTTTCGGCCGGCCCGGGGCTCTGGTAAGCTCCCGCGGCTTTTTCCCATGCGTACGCGCGTGAAAATCTGCGGAATCACCCGTGTGGAGGACGCCCGGGCGGCCGCGGATGCGGGGGCGGATGCCATCGGTCTCGTGTTCGATCCGGACAGTCCGCGGTGCGTGACGCTCGAGCAGGCGCTCGCGATCATCAATTCGGTTCCGCCGTTCGTGACTGTGGTTGGCCTCTTCGTCGATTCCCCCGTCGAGCGCGTGCGCGCGGTGCTCGAACGCGCGCGCCTCGGCCTCGTGCAGTTCCACGGTGCGGAGACCCCGGAGCAGTGCCGCCTGTACGGCCGGCCCTACGTGAAGGCCATCCGCATGCGCGGCGGCGTGAACCTGCACGCCGAGGAGCGGCGCTACGCCGACGCCACCGGGCTCGTGCTCGATACCTACGTGCCCGGACAATCGGGCGGCTCGGGTCGCGCCTTCGACTGGGGCCTCGTCCCGGGCGATCTCCACAAGCCCGTGATCCTGGCCGGTGGACTGCACGCCGACAACGTCGGCGACGCCATCCGGAGGGTCCGACCCGCGGCCGTCGACGTGAGCAGCGGCGTCGAGAGCGCAAAGGGCATCAAGGACCCGCACAAGATCGCCGCTTTCATACGCGCGGTGCGCGAGGCGGCATGAACGCCTACGCATTCCCCGACGAGCGTGGCCACTTCGGCGCCTACGGCGGCATCTTCGTCGGCGAGACGCTGATGCAGCCGCTCATCGAGCTGCGCGAGGCGTACGGGCGTCTTCGCGCCGACCCGAAGTTCCAGGAGGAGTTCGCGGAAGACCTCCGTCTCTATGTCGGCCGGCCCTCGCCGCTCTATCCGGCGACACGCCTGACCGAGCGCTGGGGCGGCGCGCGCGTGTACCTCAAGCGCGAAGACCTGAACCACACCGGCGCGCACAAGATCAACAATACCGTAGGCCAGGCGCTGCTCGCGCGCTGCATGGGCAAGAAGCGCGTGATCGCCGAGACCGGCGCCGGGCAGCACGGCGTGGCGACCGCGACGGTCGCGGCGCGCTTCGGGCTCAAGTGCGTGGTCTACATGGGCTCGGAGGACATGAGGCGGCAGGCGATCAACGTCTACCGGATGAAGCTCCTCGGCGCCGAGGTGGTGCCGGTCGAGTCGGGCTCGAAGACACTCAAGGACGCGCTCAACGAGGCGATGCGCGACTGGGTGACGAACGTCGACGACACCTTCTATATCATCGGCACCGTCGCCGGCCCGCATCCGTATCCGCAGATGGTGCGCGACTTCCAGTCCGTGATCGGGCGCGAGGTGCGCTACCAGATCAGGGAGTTCGAGGGCCGGCTGCCCGATGCGCTCGTCGCCTGCGTGGGCGGGGGATCGAACGCGATGGGGCTCTTTTATCCGTTCCTCGACGAGCCTCAGGTGAAGTTGTACGGCGTCGAGGCGGCGGGCGACGGGCTCGAGACCGGACGCCATGCCGCGACGCTGTGCGCGGGTCGACCCGGAGTGCTGCACGGCAACCGCACTTACCTGCTGGAGACCGACGAGGGTCAGATCATCGAAACGCATTCGGTGTCGGCCGGGCTCGATTACCCGGGGGTCGGCCCGGAACACGCGTGGCTCAAGGACTCCGGTCGTGCCCACTACGTCGCGATCACCGATGCCGAGGCGATCGCGGCCTTCCACGAGACGACCCGCACGGAAGGGATCATGCCGGCGCTCGAGTCGAGCCACGCGCTTGCCTACGGCAAGCAGCTCGCCCGAGAGCTGGGCAGGAAGAAAAACGTCGTGATCAGCCTGTCGGGGCGGGGCGACAAGGATATCCATACCGTGGCTGCACTCGAGGGGATCAAATTCTAGTGTCGCGCCTCGCCCAGCAGTTCGCGATTTTGAAGAAGCAGCGCCGGACGGCGCTGATTCCCTACGTGATGGCGGGCGACCCGGCCCCCTGGATCACCGTGCCGCTCATGCATGCGCTCGTGCGCTCGGGGGTGAACGTGATCGAGCTCGGCGTCCCGTTTTCGGACCCCATGGCGGACGGTCCCATCATCCAGCGCGCGGCAGAGCGGGCGATCAAGCACCATATCGGGCTGAAGCGCGTCCTCGAAATCGTGCGCGAGTTCCGCACCAAGGATACGACGACGCCGATCGTCCTGATGGGCTACCTGAACCCGATTGAGGTGACAGGCCACGAGGCCTTCGCCGCCCAGGCCGAGGCAGCGGGCGTGGACGGGGTGCTGACGGTCGACCTGCCGCCCGAGGAGGCCCAACCGGTGCTCGCGGCGTTCGAGCGCCACGGCCTCGACCCCATCTTTCTGATCGCGCCGACCACCGGGCCGGACCGCATGCGTACCATCGCGCAGGCGGCCCGCGGCTTCATCTATTATGTATCCCTGCGAGGGGTCACGGGGGCGAGCCACCTGAACGTGAACGAAGTGAGCAGGAAGATCCAGGCGATCCGCCGGCTGACCGAGCTGCCGGTCGGTGTCGGGTTCGGCATCAGCGGTCCGGAGACCGCCGCGGAAGTCGCGCAATTCGCCGACGCGGTCGTCGTCGGCAGCGCCATCGTGCGGCGCATGGAGGAGAACGCGGCCCATCCCGAGCGCATCCTCGCCGAAGTCCCGTCCTTCGTGGGCCGCCTGCGCTCCGCGATGGACCGCGCGAGCGAAACCCGCGCGGCAGGAGGCGCGCGATGAGCTGGTTCGACAAGCTGATTCCTCCGAAGATCAAGAGCCAGGGCGGCGCGAAGAAAGGCGCGGTGCCCGAGGGGCTCTGGCGCAAATGCCCCGCCTGCGGCGCGGTGCTCTACTCGGCCGAGATCGAGAAGAATCAAAGCGTCTGCACGAAGTGCGATCACCATATGCGCATCGGCGCGCGCCGACGCCTGGAACTCTTCCTCGACCCCGAGCCGCGGGAGGAGATCGGCGCGAACCTGGGTCCGGTCGACGTCCTCAAGTTCAAGGATCTCAAGCGCTACAAGGACCGGCTGAGCGAGGCGCAGCGCGAGACCGGGGAGCGCGACGCGCTCGTCGTCATGCAGGGCGCTCTCCAGGGGCTGCCGCTGGTCGGCATGGCCTTCGAGTTCAACTTCATGGGCGGCTCGATGGGCTCGGTGGTCGGCGAGCGTTTCGTGCGCGGCGTGAACGTCTGTCTGGAACGGCGGATCCCGCTCGTGTGCTTCAGCGCAAGCGGCGGCGCGCGCATGCAGGAAGGGCTTTTTTCGCTCATGCAGATGGCGAAGACCGCGGCCGCGCTCACGCAGCTCGGGGAACGCGGCATTCCGTACATCTCGGTGCTCACTGATCCGACCATGGGTGGGGTGTCGGCGAGCCTCGCGATGCTGGGCGACGTCATCATCGCGGAGCCGAAGGCCCTGATCGGGTTCGCGGGCCCGCGCGTCATCGAACAGACCGTGCGCGAGAAGCTTCCCGAGGGCTTCCAGCGCTCGGAGTTCCTGCTGTCCCACGGCGCCATCGACCTCATCCTGGATCGACGGGAACTGCGTGAGCGCATTGCGCGCCTGCTCGCGACGCTGACGCGCGAGCCGCCGGCCGGCGTCGTTCGCGCCCCCGAGACCGATACCGAGCACACCTGACACGCGCCCGAACGTGCGCTCCCTCGGCGACTGGCTCGCCTGGATCGAGAAGCTCCATCCCCGGACGATCGAGCTCGGTCTCGAGCGCGTCGCGGCGGTGCTCGAGCGCATGGGCCTGCGCCATCCGCCGTTCACGGTCCTCACCGTCGGCGGAACGAACGGCAAAGGTTCCACGGTGGCGCTGTGCGACGCGATGCTGCGTGCCGCGGGCTATCGGGTCGGCGCCTACACCTCGCCTCACCTCATCCGCTACAACGAGCGCGTACGCGTCGACGGCGTCATGGCGACGGACGCCGAGCTGACGGCGGCCTTCGAGCGCATCGAGGCGTCGCGCGGACAGACGCCGCTCACTTACTTCGAGTACGGCACGCTCGCCGCATTGGACGTTCTGCGCGAAAAGGACGTCGACATCGCCGTGCTCGAGGTGGGGATGGGCGGGAGGCTCGACGCCGTGAACGCGGTCGATCCGGTGGCGGCGGTCGTGACCTCCATCGGCATCGACCATACCGCCTGGCTCGGACCCGACCGGGAAAGCATCGGGCGGGAGAAGGCGGGAATCTTCAGGGAGAACGTCCCCGCCGTCTGCGGAGACGCCGACCCGCCGCGCAGCCTGCTCGACGCCGCCCGCGAGGTGGGGGCGCGGCTTTACCTTCTCGGTCGCGATTTCGAGGCGGAGCCGGCGACCAACGGCTGGAACTTCCGTTTCGGGGCGCGCGTGCGCACGGGCCTGCCATACCCCCGGCTGCGCGGCGCCCACCAGCTCCGCAACGCGGCCGCCGCGCTCGCGGCGCTCGAAACGCTGACGGATCGTTTTCCCGTCACCCAGGCCCACATCCGCGAAGGGCTGGTGACGGCATTCGTCCCCGGGCGGTTCCAGGTTCTGCCCGGCGCGCCCACGGTGGTGCTCGACGTGGCGCACAACGTCGAAGCGGCCCGGGCGCTGGCCGAAACGCTGCGCCAACACCGGGTTGCCGGCCGCACGCTCGCGGTCTTCGGGATGCTGATCGACAAGCCGATCGCCGAGGTTGCCGCGGTGATGCGGCCGCTCATCGACGAGTGGCACGTCGCGGTACTCGACGGCGCGCGAGCGGCCACCGCCGAGCAGTCGGTACAAGCGCTGAAGCAGGGCGGGGTGGACAGACCCGTCGCCTGTCATGCCGGAGCGCATGCCGCCTTCGAGGCGGCCCGGCACGCTGCCGGCGCGGGAGACCGCATCGTGGTGTTTGGCTCGTTCTACACCGTCGGTGGTATACTGGCGCACCTCGATCCGGCGGGTAGCCCCTAGAATCAAGCCCGCCGCGGCCCACGGACCGGGCACTCAACAATGTAACGTGAAGCGGGCGCGCGCCTGTCCGTGACCCGAGCGAGTTGAAAGGCCAGGACGGTTCGTCGGCCATCTTCCGGACCCTTCATGACGCAGAAAGATCCCGGCACGGAGTTCAACCCCAGACACCGGATCCTCGGCGCCGTCATCCTCGTCACCGCCGCCGTGATCTTCGTTCCGATGATACTCAGCGAGCGGGATCCGCCGACCTCTACCGTCGCCGTCGCGCCGACGACGGTTCGCCTCGACGATCGGCAGAGCGAGGAGGTAAAGGTCGCGGTGACCGATCTCCGCCGGCCGAACACCGAATCGCCGTCCGCCAAACCCGCCCTGGTGTCCGTGACGGCGGCATCGTCTTCCGCCGGCGCCGCAACGCCGGCCCCCGTGCCGGCCGAGCCGACGGCCAAGGCCGCGACCACCCAGGCCGCGAAACCCGCGGTGAAGGCCGAGCCCACGAAGACCGCCGCCAAGCTCGATCGGGGATGGGTCGTGCAGGTGGGCACGTTCTCCAATATCACGAATGCCGAGCGGCTCGAGGACAAGCTGCGCGAGCAGGGACACGCGGTGCGGACCGAGCGCATCACGCTCGATGCCGGCAAGGCGGTGCGTCTGCAGGTCGGTCCCTTTCGCGACAAGGCGCTCGCGCTCAAGGCCCAGGCGCAGATCCAGAAGGAGATCGGGTTGCAGGGCGTCGTGCTCGCTTACCCGTAGCGCTCGCCGCCCCGTGGTCGCCGAGTGTCTTTCGACGTGAACGCCTTCGACTACCTGATGCTGACCGTGCTCGTCGCCTTCATGTTCACGGGCGCGCTGCGCGGCTTCGTGCTCGAGGTGCTGTCGCTGGTCCTTTGGCCGGTTTCGGCGTTCATCGCCTGGCTGTTCGCGGAGCCCGCCGCATCGTGGTTCGACAGCCTGATCAACGAACCGCAGCTGCGCCTGGTCGCCGCGTTCGTGGTCGTGTTTCTGGTGGTGTTCCTGATCGGCACCGTGGTCGTTTACTTCGTCAACCGGATCCTGCCGCTGCGCGGCGCCCTCCGCACGCCGAACGTCGTGCTCGGCGGCATCGTGGGACTCCTGCGCGGGGGCATCATCCTGGTGATCGTGTTCCTCGTCGCCGGCATCACCGCGTTGCCGCAGCGCACGTGGTGGCGCGAGTCCCTCTTCGCGCCGCACCTGCAGCGTGCCGCGGTATCCGTCAAGCAATATCTCCCGCAGGATGTTGCCCGGCATATCCGCTATGGCTAGACTGTTTTTTTAACCGGAGCAGGTTCATGTGCGGCATCGTCGGCGTCCTCGGTAAGGGTACCGTGAACCAGGCCCTTTACGACGGGCTCACGGTCTTGCAGCACCGCGGGCAGGACGCCGCGGGCATCATGACGAGCGACGGCAAGCGCGTGTACCTGCGCAAGGACAACGGCCTGGTGCGGGACGTGTTCCAGCAGCGGCACATGGAAGGGCTCGTCGGAAACATGGGCATTGGCCACGCGCGCTACCCCACGGCCGGATGCGACACGCCGAACGAAGCCCAGCCGTTCTACGTGAACTCCCCGTTCGGCCTCGCGATCGCGCACAACGGCAACCTGACGAACGCCGACCGGCTGGCCGAGGAGCTGTTCCGCGAGGACCTCCGGCACATCAACACCACCTCCGATTCGGAGATCCTGCTCAACGTCCTGGCGCACGAGCTCCATGCCGTGAGCCGCCTGCGGCTTTCGCCCGACGACATCTTTCGCGCGGTCGCGGCCGTGCACCGGCGGGCGCGCGGCGCGTATGCCGTGGTCGTGCTGATCGTCGGCTTCGGCATCCTCGCCTTCCGCGACCCGCACGGCATCCGCCCGCTGGTCTACGGGCGGCGCGAGACCGACAAGGGTCCGGAGCACATGATCGCTTCGGAGTCGGTCGCGCTCGACGTGCTCGGCTTCAAGCTGGTGCGCGACGTCGGTCCGGGCGAGGCGGTGTTCATCGACATGGAGGGGCAGGTGCACTGGCGCCAGTGCGCGGACAACCCGCAGCATACGCCCTGCATCTTCGAGTTCGTGTACTTCGCCCGGCCGGACTCCATGATCGACGGCATCTACGTGCACAAGACGCGCCTGCGCATGGGCGAAAAGCTCGCGCAGAAGATCAAGCGCGAATGGAAGCACCTCGACATCGAGACGGTCATTCCGATCCCGGACACCTCGCGCACGGCTGCGCTGCAGATGTCGTACGCGCTCGGCGTCAAGTTCCGCGAGGGGTTCATCAAGAACCGCTACATCGGCCGCACGTTCATCATGCCGGGGCAGGCGGAGCGCAAGAAGTCCGTCCGCGCCAAGCTCAACGCCATCGACGTCGAATTCAAGGGCAGGAACGTGCTGCTGGTCGACGACTCGATCGTACGCGGCACGACGTCGGCCCAGATCATCCAGATGGCCCGCGAGGCGGGGGCGCGCAAGGTGTACTTTGCCTCCGCGGCTCCTCCGGTCCGGTACCCGAACGTTTACGGCATCGACATGCCGGCCGCGAGCGAGCTCGTCGCGTCCGGGCGGACCGAGGACGAGGTGTGCCGCCTGATCGGCGCCGACGCCCTCATCTACCAGGACCTGCCCGATCTCATCGAGTCGGCACGCGAGGGCAACCCGCGCATCAGCCGTTTCGACGCTTCCTGCTTCGACGGCGTGTACGTGACCGGGGACGTGAGCCTCGACTACCTGAAGAAGGTGGAGCGCAACCGCAACGACGCGGCGCGGAGCAAGCGGGCGGCCGCGGGTGGGAACGAGCAGCAGACCGCCGAGGTGTTGACGTTCCCGCGCTGACACCACGCCGAGTTACTGGCGTGGAAAGGCGAGGACCCTCTCCCCTTTCCCGCTGCGCATCCTGCTGCGCGGGAAAGTCCAGGGCCGCCTTCCTGGCGGCCCGCCCGGCGGCGCGAACGTCCACTGGACGTTCGCGAAGGCCTCTCCCTCTCCCGCTCGCGCGGGAGAGGGAGAGAAGAAAGTCCTTTACATCGCATTCCTGGCCGCGTTGACAGGTCTCGACCTGTGTTATACGTTCCATTTCGATCGCGCCGATTTGAGTTCAGCTTGCGGGCGCGCAACAAATGCAGCTAAAGCGAAGCGAAACCCGCTCAGGCTGCGCCGCGGGTTTTTTTGTGCCCTCCAGGGACGGCGTAATGCCGCGAGAGCGCATGGATGCGCGGAGCGCACGGGTGGGAGAGAGGCCAGCAGGCGCGCCGCGCGCCGGCCCGGCCGCCCGCGGCCGGATGAGTTAGCGAGGTCACCATGTCGCACGACGAGGAGCAGTGGGGTCCGGCCACCCGCGCGGTGCGCGCGGGCCAGGTCCGCACCAGCGAGGGCGAGCACGCCGAGCCGATCTTTCCGACCTCGAGCTTCGCCTTCAAGAGCGCGGCCGAGGCGGCCGCGCGCTTCTCGGGCGAGAGTCCGGGCAACATCTACTCGCGCTTCACGAACCCGACGGTGCGCACGTTCGAGCAGCGCCTCGCGGCGCTGGAGGGGGGCGAGCGGTGCGTGGCCTTCGCCTCCGGCATGGCGGCGATCCTCGCGATCTGCCTCGGGCTGCTCAGGAGCGGCGATCACATCGTCGCCTCGCGCTCGATCTTCGGCACGACGGTCATGCTGTTCCAGAACTACCTCGCGCGTTTCGGCGTCGAGACCAGCTTCGTGCCGCTCACGGCGTATGACGCGTGGGAGCGGGCCGTGCGGCCGAACACCCGGCTCTTCTTCGTCGAGACGCCCTCGAACCCGCTGACGGAAGTGGCCGACATCGCCCGGCTCGCCAAGCTTGCCCACGCCCATAAGGCGCTCCTCGCCGTGGACAACTGCTTCTGCACGCCCGCGCTGCAGCTCCCGATTCCGCTCGGCGCCGACCTGGTGATCCATTCCGCCACCAAGTACCTGGACGGACAGGGGCGCTGCGTCGGGGGCGCCGTCGTGGGGAGCGAGACGCTCGTCGGCAAGGAGATCTTCGGCGTGCTGCGGACGGCCGGGCCGAGCATGAGCCCCTTCAACGCCTGGGTTTTCCTCAAGGGCCTCGAGACCCTGCCGCTGCGCATGAAGGCGCACAGCGAGAACGCGCTCGAGTTGGCGCTGTGGCTCGAGCGCCAGCCGCGCGTGAAGCGGGTCTACTTTCCGGGTCTCGCGTCGCACCCGCAGCATGCGCTGGCACGCCGTCAGCAGACGGGCTTCGGCGGCATCGTCTCCTTCGAGGTCGAGGGCGGAAAGGACGGCGCCTGGCGCCTGATCGACTCGACGCGCCTGATCTCCATCACCGCGAATCTCGGAGACACGAAGACCACGATCACCCACCCCGCGACGACGACGCACGGCCGCCTCACGCCGGAACAGCGCGCCGAGGCCGGCATCAGCGACGGACTCGTGCGTGTCTCGGTCGGCCTCGAAGACGTCGAGGATCTGCAACGCGACTTGGCCCGCGGGCTGGGGTAGAGACAGGCGCCGTGGCCCTCGATCCGCGGCGGGCGTTGCTCGAGATCTTCGAGGCCGCCGTCTCCGCGGTGAACGGGGCACGGCGTGTTCGCGAGTTTCTGCAGGCGCACCCGCCCGCCGGTCCTGTCCATCTCATCGCTGTCGGCAAGGCCGCCTGTCCGATGGCCCGCGGCGCCGCCGAGGCGCTCGGCGACGGTGTTCGCCGCGGACTCGTCATCACCAAGCATGGCTACGCAGAGCCGCTGCCCTGGCCGGTCCTCCCCGCGGGTCATCCCGTTCCGGATTCCGCGAGTCTCGCGGCGGGCGATCGCCTGCTCGAGTACATCAAGGAGCTCCCGCCCGATGCGTCCGTGCTGGTGCTGCTCTCCGGCGGTGCCTCGGCGCTCGTCGAGCGCCTCCCGGAAGGTGCGGGACTCGAGCACCTGCGCAGCCTGAACGAGTGGATTCTCGCCTCCGGCCGGGACATCTCCGCGGCGAACCGCATCCGCAAGCGCCTCTCGCTCATCAAGGGCGGCCGGCTCGCCGCGCTGCTGTCGCCGCGGAAGACGCTGTGCCTCGCCGTCTCCGACGTGCCGGGCGACGACCCGCGGTACATCGGCTCCGGGCCGCTCGTCGCCGACGCATCGATCGGCCAGGAACCGATCGACGACGCGCCGCCGGAGCTGCGCGCGCTGCTGGAGCACGCGCCGCCCGTGCCGGTTGAGGGTGACCCGGTCTTTACCGGAGTGCGTTTCGAGATCGTCGCGCGTCCGGAGGACGCGAAGCAGGCGGCCGCCCGGGCCGCGCGGGAACGAGGGCTCGCGGTGACGTGCGAAGCCGAGCCGCTGGCCGGCGACGCGCTCGCCGCCGGTGCCCGTCTCGCGACGCGGCTGTTACAATCCGGGCCTCGGCGCGTGCACGTCTGGGGCGGCGAGACGACCGTACGATTGCCATACGCGCCGGGGCGCGGCGGACGCAATCAGAGCCTGGCCCTGGCCGCCGCTGTGGTGCTCCGTGGTCACCCGCACAGCTTTCTGCTCGCCGCCGGAACGGACGGGACCGATGGCCCCACGGATGATGCCGGGGCGCTGGTGGACGGAGAGACGATCACCCGCGGAGAAGCGGCCGGCCTTTCCGCATCGGGCGCGCTCGCCCGCGCAGACGCGGGGACGTTTCTCGAGGCCAGCGGCGACTTGATCCGAACGGGACCGACGGGCACCAACGTGATGGATCTGGTACTCGGGCTGCGCCTGCCACCCTGACAACGAGCCGGAATACGATGACCCGATTCCTGTCGACTGCATTTCTCGCGGCATGCGCACTCGCCGCATGCACGCACGCCGCCGGCCCGGAGAAGGGGACCGCCCTCTATTTCGTGGAGGAGGAGGAAGGCACCGAAGCGGGCGGGACCCGCATGCTCATCACCCGCGAGTACCTTCGCATCGACGACGGCGTCGATGCCGGCGATTTTCTGCTCTATCAGCGTGCCGACAAGACCATCTACAGCGTCAATGCGGCCGACGGGCTCGTGCTCGTCATCGGCCACCAGCCGGTCAAGTCGGCGGCCACGGGTCTGACGCACGACGTGCAGCGGCGGAACGGGGAGCCGATTCCCGACGTGGCCGGCCGTAAAGTGGTTCACTACCGACTGCTCACGAACGGTCAGCTGTGCTACGACCTTTACGCCGCCGAGGGGCTGCTGCCGGACGCCGTTGCGGCGCTCGCCGAGTATCGCGAAAGCCTGGCCGGCGAGCAGGCCGTGGCCCTCGCCTCCACGCCAAAGGAGATGCAGTCGCCCTGCGACCTCGCGAACAACGTGTACCTGCCCGCGCGTCACCTGGCGCACGGCTTCCCGATCAGGCTGACCGAGACGACGCGCAACCCGGTTCGGACGCGGACGACCGAGCTGGTCGATTACAAGACGGGGTTGGCGATCGATCCGGAGCTCTTTCGTGTTCCGCAGGGCTATCGTCGGCTGACGATCCAGGAACTGCGCGCCCGGTAGCCCGACAGGGGCTGAGGCCCGAGAGTTGTCTCGAGCGGGCCTGGCCTAAGTCCTTCCCATGCGCCGCTGGCGGGCCTCGACGCGCGTCAGGGTGGCGAGGGACCATCCGTCGGGCGTGCAGCGCAGCACGCTCCCCTGATCGTACCAGTCGCCGAGGACCACGCGTCGCGCCGGCGCGCCGTCCAGTTCGAAAACGTGTTCGGCCGGCCGGTGCGTATGGCCGTGGATCAAGTCGCGCACGCCGCGAGCGCGCAGCAGCTCGGTGACGGCAGCCGGCGTCACGTCCATGATCTCGGGCCGCTTCGCGGCCGTGGACTGGCGGCTCAGCTCCCGGTAATTGCGCGCGATCGCCTCGCGCTCGGCGACGCTCTTCGTCAGAAATCCCCGCTGCCACTCCGGATCGCGCACGACCGCGCGGAAGGTCATGTACTCCTCGTCGCGCGTACAAAGCGCATCGCCGTGCGTCAGGAGCACGGCGGTGCCGTAAAGGTCGATCCGCGCGGGGTCCGGAAGCAGACGACAGCCGGTCGCACGCTCGAACGCGGGGCCCATCAGAAAATCGCGGTTGCCGTGCATGACGTAGAGCGGCACGCCGGCGTCGGTCAGGCCCCGCAGCCCCGCGATCATCGGGCGGTACTCGGGTGCGTCGACGGCCTCGTCGCCGATCCAGTACTCGAACAGGTCGCCGAGAATGTAGAGCGCGTCCGCGCCCCGCGCCTCCCGGGCGAGGAAGTCGAGAAAGAGCGCGGTGATTTCCGGGCGAGCGGCCGTCAGATGGAGGTCCGAAATGAAGAGGGTCGCCACGCCTGCGGATCGCCTACTTGACGTCCACCACCCGTACCTCCTCGACGATCACGTCGGCGAGCGGCACGTCCTTGAAACCGAGGCGCGTTCCGGTCGGAACGCCCTTGATCTGGTCGACGACCTGCATGCCGTCGACCACCCGCCCGAACACGCAGTAACCCCAGCCGGCCGGGGTGGATGCCGTGTAGTTCAAAAAGTCGTTGTCGGCGAGATTGATGAAGAACTGGCTCGACGCGGAGTGCGGATCGCTCGCCCGCGCCATCGCCAGCGTGCCGCGGCTGTTCCGCAGGCCGTTCTTCGCCTCGTTCTCGATCGGCGGCCGGCCGATCTTCTGCGTCATGCCCGGTCCGAACCCGCCGCCCTGTATGACGAAGTTGTCGATGACGCGATGGAAGATCGTGGCGTCATAGAACCGGTCGCGCACGTACTGGAGGAAATTGGCCGCGGTCTTCGGCGCCTTGTCCTCGAACACCTCGATGACGATGGTGCCGAAGTTGGTCTTCATGTGGATCATGCGTTTGTGCTCGGCGTGAGGCCGGTTTCGAATCCCTGCGCGCCCGGCCCGCTTTTATCGGTGCTGCGGAGTGCGTCCGTGTAACCGGAGATTGTGAACGGAGGGCGGAAACGGCGCAATATCAAGTGCTTCGCCCTCGCTCAGCGATCCGCTACCATTCGCCCGCATGACCGCCGGTCGGTTCAAAACGCGCTTTGCGCCAAGCCCCACGGGCCTTTTGCACCTCGGGAACGTGCGGACGGCCCTGTTCAACCACCTGCTCGCCCGAGGGCGGGGGGGCGCGTTCCTGCTGCGCATCGAGGACACGGACGCGGTGCGAGGGCATGACCGTTACGCGGCCGCCCTGCAGGAAGACCTCGCCTGGTTGGGCCTCGCCTGGGACGAGGGCCCGGATGTCGGCGGTCCGAACGGCCCCTACGCGCAGTCGCAGCGCGGCGAGCTTTACGAGCGTTACACCCGGGTGCTCGAGGCCAGGGAGCTCGCCTATCCGTGCTTTTGCAGCGAGCACGAGCTCAAGATGGAGCGCAAGGCGCAGCTCGCAGCAGGCCGACCGCCGCGCTATTCGGGCAGGTGCCGGCTGCTTTCTCCTGCCGAGATCGAGGCCCGGCGAGCACGCGCCTTGCCCGCGACGCTGCGCTTCCATGTCGCGGACGGCCGCACCGTCGAGTTCGAGGACGGCGTGCGCGGGGCGCAGCGGTTCCAGACGACGGACATCGGCGACTTCGTGATCCGCCGCTCGGACGGCACGCCGGCGTTCTTCTTCTGCAACGCGGTCGACGACGCGCTCATGGGCGTGACGCTGGTGGTGCGCGGCGACGACCACCTCGCCAATACGCCGCGACAGATCCTGCTGCTCGAGGCGCTCGGGCTGCCGGTGCCGACGTATGCCCACATTCCGCTGGTCGTCGGGGCCGACGGGGCGCCGCTCTCCAAACGCACCGGGAGCCGCTCGCTCGCGGAGCTGCGGGCGGCCGGCTACCTGCCCGCCGCGATCGACAACTATCTCGCGCGCCTGGGTCATACCTATGAAGAACCCGGCCTGCTGTCCCACGCGCAGCTGGCCGCCCGGTTCGACCTCGCCCGTGTGCATCATTCTCCGGCGCGCTACGACGAGACGCAGCTCCTGCACTGGCAGCGCGAGGCCGTGAAGACGCTTTCGGCGGATGCCTTCTGGCGCTGGGCGGGCGGCGAGACGCAGGCGCTCGTGCCGGCCTCGGCGCACGACGCGTTCATCGCGGCGGTGCGGCCGAACGTCCTCTTCCCCGTCGACGTCGCCCGCTGGGCGCGCGTCGTTTTTGGCGACGAGCTCGCGCTGTCCTCGGGCGCCCGCGAGGCGATCGCCGACGCCGGACGGTCCTTCTTCGAGGCGGCCCTGCCGGCGCTCGAGGAGGGCCGCGCGAGCTTCGCCGCCGTAAGCGGCGCGCTCAAGATCCGGACGGGCCGCAGCGGCAAGACGCTCTTCAAGCCGCTGCGCGCCGCCCTCACCGGCGAGCTCGACGGACCGGAGATGGCGCATCTCCTGCCCCTGATCGGCTACGAGCGCGCCCGCGCGCGCCTCGTCCGCGCCCTCGCACATACCCGTTGACTCCGAAAGCACGCACGCATGCTGACGATCTACAACAGCCTGACTCGCACCAAGGAGCCGCTCACGCCGATCGTGCCCGGCAAGATACAGCTGTACGTGTGCGGCATGACGGTCTACGACTACGCGCACGTCGGGCATGCGCGGGTCATGGTCGTGTTCGACACGGTGGTGCGCTACCTGCGGGCGCGCGGCTTCGATGTGACGTACGTGCGCAACATCACCGACATCGACGACAAGATCATCAAGCGCGCCGCCGAAAACGACGAATCGGTGGACACGCTGACCGAGCGCTTCATCCGCGCCATGCGCGAGGACGAGGTCGCGCTCGGCCTTGGCGCTCCGGACGCCGAGCCCCGGGCCACCCGCCATCTGGCCGAAATCATCGCGATGATCGAGGCGCTGGTCGGGCGCGGGTACGCCTACCCGGCGCCGAACGGCGACGTGTACTACCGCGTGCGCAAGTTCGGCCACTACGGCGCGCTCTCGGGGAAGTCGATCGACGAGCTGCGGGTCG
This sequence comes from Sulfurifustis variabilis, assembly GCF_002355415.1. Taxonomy (GTDB): domain Bacteria; phylum Pseudomonadota; class Gammaproteobacteria; order Acidiferrobacterales; family Sulfurifustaceae; genus Sulfurifustis; species Sulfurifustis variabilis. The sequence goes on from NZ_AP014936.1 coordinate 730,056, forward strand.
GGGCCCGGGTCGAGGTGGGCGAGGCGAAGGAGGACCCGCTCGACTTCGCCCTCTGGAAGGCCGCGAAGCCCGGCGAGCCCGCCTGGCACTCGCCCTGGGGGCCGGGCCGGCCTGGGTGGCACATCGAGTGTTCCGCCATGTCGACGGCCTGCCTGGGCGAGCACTTCGACATCCACGGGGGCGGCATGGACCTCAAGTTCCCGCATCATGAAAACGAGATCGCCCAGAGCGAGGGCGCGACCGGGCACAAGTTCGTGAACCTCTGGATGCACGTCGGCTTCGTGCGCGTGAACGAGGAAAAGATGTCGAAGTCGCTCGGCAACTTCTTCACGATCCGGGAGGTGCTCAAGCAGTACAGCGCCGAGGAGCTGCGCTACTTCATCCTCGCGAGCCACTACCGCAGCCCGCTCGACTACACCGACGAGAACCTCAAGAACGCCCGCGCCGCGCTCACCGGCTTTTACCTGGCCCTGCGCGAGGCGCCGGCCGGGGGCGACGTGGATCCGGCGGCGGCCGAGCGTTTCTACTCGGCGATGGACGACGATTTCAACACGCCGAAGGCGATCGCCGAGCTCGCCGGGCTGGCCACTGCCCTCAACCGGGCACGGCAGGAGGGGCGGCACGAGGAAGCGACGGAGCTCGGAGCCACGCTTCGCGGGCTGGGCGCCATGATCGGGCTGCTGCGGGACAGTCCGGAAGACTACCTCAAGGGGGCGCCGGCGACCCGGGGCGGCCTCGACGACGAGGCGATCCAGGCGATGATCGATCGACGCACCGCCGCCCGCAAGAATCGCGACTGGGCGGAATCCGACCGCATCCGCGACGAGCTCAAGCGCCTCGGCGTGATTCTCGAGGACAGCGCGCAGGGAACGACTTGGCGCCGAGGATGAGGCGGGGTGCGCCTAACTATCTAAAAAATACCCGTTTTTCGGTCCTTCCTATTGACCCTGCCCATACTTATAAGTAAGTTTCTTTTGATCCGATTCCGAGATACGCCAAGGCCCGCAGGCGCCAGGATGTAGGGGCGACCGGGGCTTTTTGTTTTCTGAGGCCACCGTGGAACTGACCGGCGCAGACATTTTCGTCCGTTGTCTCCAGGACGAGGGTGTGGAGTACATCTTCGGCTACCCCGGCGGGGCGGCGCTCCACATTTACGACGCTCTCTACAAGCAGGACAAGGTCAAGCACATCCTGGTACGGCACGAGCAGGGCGCGGCCCACGCGGCCGACGGCTACGCGCGCTCGACCGGGCGGCCCGGCGTGGTGCTCGTGACCTCGGGTCCGGGAGTGACCAACACGGTCACGGGCATCGCCACGGCCTACATGGACTCGATCCCGCTCGTCATCTTCAGCGGGCAGGTGCCGACGAGCCTCATCGGCGACGACGCCTTTCAGGAGGTCGACGCGGTCGGCATCACCCGGCCGTGCGTGAAGCACAACTTCCTGGTGAAGGACGTCAAGGATATCGCCGAGACCGTGAAAAAGGCGTTCTACATCGCCGCCACCGGGCGCCCCGGCCCGGTGCTGGTCGACATCCCGAAGGACGTCACGGCGCACAAGTACGAGTACAGCTATCCGAAGAGCATCAGCATGCGCTCGTACAATCCGGTGACCAAAGGCCATCCGGGGCAGGTCAAGAAGGCCGTCGATCTCATCCTCTCCGCCAAGCGCCCCATGATCTACACGGGCGGGGGCATCGTCCTCGACGACGCGGCCGCCGAGCTCACCGAGTTCGCGCGGCTGCTCGGTTATCCCGTGACCAACACGCTCATGGGTCTCGGCGGGTATCCGGCGACCGATCCGCTTTTCGTCGGCATGCTCGGCATGCACGGCACGTACGAGGCCAACATGGGCATGCACGAGTGCGACGTGTTGATCGCGATCGGCGCGCGCTTCGACGACCGTGTGACCGGCGATCTCAACAAGTTCTGCCCGCACGCGCGCATCGTGCACGTCGACGTGGATCCCGCTTCGATCGCCAAGAACGTGCCGGTCGAGATTCCGATCGTCGGCTCGGCGCGTTCCGTCCTCCAGGACATGATCAAGCTGGTCAAGGGATCGAAGAAGAAGCCCGACCCGGCGGCGCTCGAGGTCTGGTGGGAGAGAATCAACGAGTGGCGCTCGATGCAGTGCCTCTCGTACGACCACGCGAGCGAGCTCATCAAGCCGCAGTACGTGCTCGAGAAGCTCTACGAGCTGACCAAGGGCGAGGCGTTCGTGACCTCGGACGTCGGCCAGCACCAGATGTGGGCCGCCCAGTTCTACAAGTTCGACAAGCCGCGGCGCTGGATCAACTCGGGCGGGCTCGGCACCATGGGCTTCGGCCTGCCGGCGGCCATGGGCGTGCAGCTCGCGCACCCGAAAGCCACGGTCGCGTGCGTCACGGGCGAGGCCTCGATCCAGATGTGCCTGCAGGAGCTCTCGACCTGCAAGCAGTACGACCTGCCCATCAAGATCGTGAACCTCAACAACCGCTACATGGGCATGGTGCGGCAGTGGCAGGAGTTCTTCTACGACCGTCGCTATTCGCACTCCTACATGGACGCGCTGCCCGATTTCAACAAGCTCGCCGAGGCTTACGGCCACGTGGGCATGCGGATCGAGAAACCGGGCGACGTCGAGGGCGCGCTGAAAGAGGCGCTCAAGATGAAGGACCGGCTGGTGTTCCTCGACTTCATCACCGACCAGACGGAGAACGTCTACCCCATGGTCGCGGCCGGCAAGGGCCATCACGAGATGCAGCTCGGGCCGTGCCGGGCGGTCGTGCCCACCGACCGGGAGCTCGCCTGATGCGGCATATCATTTCCATGCTCCTCGAGAACGAGGCGGGGGCGCTCTCGCGCGTCGCCGGCCTCTTCTCCGCGCGCGGCTACAACATCGAGTCGCTCACCGTCGCGCCGACCGAGGACCCGACCCTGTCGCGCCTCACGCTCGTTACCCGCGGCAGCGACGACGTCATCGAGCAGATCACGAAGCAGCTCAACAAGCTGGTCGACGTGGTGAAGCTCATGGACCTCACCGAAGGTCCGCACATTGAGCGCGAGATGCTGCTGATCAAGGTGCACGCCGAAGGAAACATGCGCGACGAGGTGAAGCGGCTGACCGACATCTTCCGCGGCCACATCATCGACGTGACCGAGCGCACCTTCACCATCGAGCTGACCGGCACCGGCGACAAGCTGGACGCCTTCATCGAGGCGGTGCGCGGCGCGGGCATCGTGGAAGTCGTGCGCTCCGGCGTGTCCGGCATCGCGCGCGGCGAGAAGGGCCTGCGCCTGGAGGAGCGCCCGCCCGCCCGCGCGGCGTCCGCCTCCTGACGAATTCGAAGACCCACGAGGAAAGCATGAAAGTTTATTACGACAAAGACGCCGATCTTTCGCTCATCCGCGGCAAGAAGGTCGCGATCATCGGCTACGGCTCGCAGGGCCATGCGCACGCGCAGAACCTCAAGGACAGCGGGGTGCAGGTGGTGGTCGGGCTGCGCGAAGGCTCCGCTTCGGTCGACAAGGCGAAGCGCGCGGGATTGACCGTCAAGAGCGTCGCGGACGCCGTGCGCGACGCGGACGTCGTGATGATCGTCGCGCCCGACGAGCAGCACAAGAAGATCTACGAGGAGTCCATCGCCCCGAACCTGAAGAAGGGCGCGGCGCTGGCCACGGCGCACGGCTTCAGCATCCATTTCGGCTTCATCCGGCCGCGCGCCGACATGGACGTGTTCATGGTGGCGCCCAAGGGACCGGGTCACCTCGTGCGGTCGACGTTTACCCAGGGCGGCGGCGTACCGTGCCTGATCGCCGTCAAGCAGGACGCCTCCGGCAATGCGCGCAGCCTGGCCCTGTCCTATGCCGCCGCGATCGGCGGCGGCCGCGCCGGAATCATCGAGACGACCTTCAAGGACGAGACGGAGACCGACCTCTTCGGCGAGCAGGCCGTGCTCTGCGGCGGCGTCTCGCACCTGGTGCAGGCGGGCTACGAGACGCTGGTCGAGGCCGGGTATCCCCCGGAGATGGCGTACTTCGAGTGCCTGCATGAGCTCAAGCTCATCGTGGATCTCATGTACGAGGGCGGGATCGCCAACATGCGCTATTCGATCTCGAACACCGCCGAGTACGGCGACTACACCCGCGGCCCGCGCATCATCAACGAGCAGACCAAGGCCGAGATGAAGAAGATCCTGAAGGAGATCCAGGACGGCGTCTTCGCGCGCGAGTGGATGGCCGAGAACGAGTCGGGCGGCAAGCGTTTCCCGGAGCTGCGTGCGAAGAACGCGGCCCACCCGATCGAGCAGGTCGGCGAGAAGCTGCGCGACATGATGCCCTGGATCAAGGCCGGGCGCATCGTCGACAAGACCAAGAACTAGAAGAACGCGAGAGGGTTGAAGTGCCGAGGACCCGCCGTCGGTCCTCGGTCCGCCCTTACCCACTTCCGATCATCCTGTTCCGTCACGGCCGATGACCCGCTTCCACTATCCGCTCCTCGCCCGGGAGGGCTGGGTGCACACCGCGCTTGCGGTCGGCGCCGCGGCGCTGGTCCATTACTACGTCGGCGCCCTGCCCGCGATCCCGTTCTGGATCGCGGTCGTGTTCACCGTTCAGTTCTTCCGCGACCCCCCGCGGACCATCCCGGCCGCCCCGCTCGGCGTCCTGTGCCCGGCCGATGGCAGGGTGATTTCCCTGGGCGACGCGTACGACCCTTACCTGAAGCGGCCCGCGAAGCGGGTGAGTATCTTCATGAACGCCTTCAACGTGCACTCGAATCGCATGCCGACCGAGGGTCGGGTCATGGAGATCTGGTACCACGCGGGCAAGTTCTTCAACGCCGCGCTCGAAAAGGCCTCGGAGTCCAACGAGCGCAACGCGGTGTGGGTCCGTACCGACGAGGGCGCGGACGTCGTCGTGGTGCAGGTTGCCGGTCTGATCGCGCGGCGTATACTTTGTTATGTCAAACCCGGGGATCGGGCGGCGCAGGGCGAACGGTACGGCTTCATCCGTTTCGGCTCACGCGTGGATGTGTATCTTCCGCCCGACTCCCGGTTCCGCACGGCGCTGGGCGATCGTGTACAGGGCGGCACCACCCTGATCGCCGAGCTGCCGGGTCGAGCGACGGCCGGAGGCGCCGGATGACCACACGACAGTCCGACGAGACGGATACCGAGCCCGCGGGCGAGCGCCGACGGCGGCGGGGGATCTATATCCTGCCGAGCCTGTTCACCACGGCGAATCTCTTCGCCGGCTTCTACGCGATCGTGCAGGCGATGAACGGCAACTTCGAGTACGCGCCGCTCGCCATTTTCATTGCCATGGCCCTCGATGCGGTCGACGGTCGTGTCGCGCGCCTGACGCACACCGAGAGCGAGTTCGGCTTTCACTACGACAGTCTGGTCGACATGGTGTCGTTCGGGCTCGCGCCGGCGCTCGTGATCTACGAATGGGCGCTGTCGGGCATGGGCAAGCTCGGCTGGCTCGCGGCCTTCATCTACGCGGCCGGGGCCGGGCTGCGGCTCGCGCGCTTCAACGTGCAGGTCGGTGTCCAGGACAAGCGCTACTTCCGCGGGCTCCCGAGCCCATCGGCGGCCGGCCTCGTCGCCGGCTTCGTCTGGGTGCTCTACAGCATCGGCGTGCCCGGCAGGGACATCAGCATCCTGGCGCTGTTCATCACCGTGGCCGCCGGCGTGCTCATGGTCAGCAACGTGCGTTACCGCAGCTTCAAGGACCTCGATCTGCGCGGCCGGATCCCGTTCGTCACGGTGCTCGTTCTGCCGCTCATTTTCGTGCTGATCTTTCTCGACCCGCCGCAGGTGCTGTTCGCGATATTTCTCGCCTACGGCATCTCGGGCCCAGCCACCTGGGCGTACCGCGCGGTGCGCCACCCGGGACAGCGGCCGGCGGACAAGTCCACCCCGCACTAGACCGGCTTCAAATCGGTCCGAACTTGATTTATGCTCGTCCCATGATCCGCGGTGCCGATCTTCGCCCGATCCTTCCCGCCGGCCTCTCCGGCCGGGATTCCGCGCGCCTTCCGCTCGCCCTTCTGCTGCTGCTGCGCCGCTAGGCGCACACCAACCCCCATGCCTGGCGAGGCGAACAATACGCAACCCGACTGAACGATCCCGCGGCGCCAAGCCCCGAAAGGCCACGTGCACCGCGACGCTATGCAGAAGAGGGCGCCATGAAAGACCAATTGATCATATTCGACACCACGCTCCGCGACGGCGAGCAGAGTCCCGGGGCCTCCATGACCCGCGACGAGAAGGTGCGCATCGCGAAGCAGCTCGAGCGCATGCGGGTGGACATCATCGAGGCGGGCTTCCCGGTGGCGAGCCCCGGCGACTTCGAGGCCGTGAAGGCGGTCGCCGAGGTCATCCGGGAGAGCACCGTGTGCGCGCTCGCCCGCGCGGTCGAGAAGGACATCGACCGGGCCGCGGAGGCGATCAAGCCGGCGCGACGGGCGCGCATCCACACGTTCATCGCCACCTCGCCGATCCACATGCAGCACAAGCTCCGCATGACGCCGGAGCAGGTGCTCGAGCGGGCCGTGGCGATGGTCAAGCGGGCCCGGCAGTACACCGACGACGTCGAGTTCTCGGCCGAGGACGCGGTCCGCTCCGAGGTCGATTTCCTGTGTCGCATATTCGAAGCGGCGATCACGGCGGGCGCGCGCACCATCAACGTGCCGGACACGGTCGGCTACAGCATCCCGCACGCCTGGGGCGAGCGGATCAGGACGCTGATCGAGCGCGTGCCGAACGCGGACCGCGCGATCTGGTCGACGCACTGCCACAACGATCTCGGGCTCGCCGTAGCCAACTCGCTCTCCGCCGTGCTGAACGGCGCGCGTCAGGTGGAGTGCACGGTGAACGGCCTGGGCGAGCGGGCGGGCAACGCCTCGCTCGAAGAGATCGTGATGACGGTGCGGACGCGCCAGGACGTGTTCCCGTGCGACACGCGCATCGACGCCACCCAGATCGTGCCCGCGTCCCGGCTCGTGTCCGGCATCACCGGGTTTCCGGTGCAACCGAACAAGGCGATCGTCGGCGCGAACGCGTTCGCGCACGAATCGGGAATCCATCAGGACGGCGTGATCAAGAAGAGAGAGACGTACGAGATCATGCGGGCGGAGGACGTGGGCTGGACCGCGAACCGCATGGTTCTGGGGAAGCACTCGGGCCGCAACGCCTTCCGGCAGCGCCTGAAGGAGCTCGGGATCGAGTTCCGGACCGAGGCCGAAATCAACTCCGCGTTCGAGCGCTTCAAGGAGCTCGCCGACAAGAAGCACGAGATCTTCGACGAGGACCTGCAGGCGCTCGTCACCGAAGAAGGGATCGAGCAGGAGAACGAGCACTTCCGGCTCGTCTCGCTCCGGGTCTGCTCCGAGACCGGCACCACCCCGCACGCGCGCGTGGTGCTTGCCGTGGATGGATCGGAGCGCCTGGCGGGCGCGGACGGCAGCGGGCCGGTCGATGCGGCGTTCAAGGCCATCGACAGCGTCGTGAACGGCGGGGTGCAGCTCCAGCTCTACTCGGTGAGCAACATCACGAGCGGCACGGACTCGCAGGGCGAGGTGACGGTGCGGCTGGAGAAGGGCGGGCGCATCGTGAACGGCCACGGGGCGGACACGGACATCGTGATCGCGTCGGCGAAGGCGTATCTCAATGCGCTGAACAAACTGGTCGAGCCGGCGGCGCGCACGCATCCGCAGGCGGGACAACCCATCTGATCGGGCAGGGTCCTAACGGTTGTCGCGCTTCGGCTCGGGCCGGGTGACCTCGTGGAGCTTCTCTCGCGCACCCTCCACGAGCGCCTCGGCCTTCTCCTTCACGGAGTCGCCCAGGTCGCGCCGGGCGAACGGGTTGCTGAGGAGCGGCGCCCCGCGCCCGTGGTTCATGCCGAGGGGGAAGGCGATCACGGCCCCGAGCACGACGCCGACGAAAAGGATTTTGAGCTTGGCCAGCATGGCGGTTCCCATCTGAAGCATAGCGAGCGGGCCCGCGCTCGCAAGGTCGGCCGTTTTCGCGCGGCGCTGATCGTCGCAGCCGTTTGCTCCGCCGGCGCGGCCGGCGCCGACCCGCGGATGGCGCCGGGTTGGACCTGTGCGATCGTCGCCGAAGGACTGCCGGCCGTCGATAATCTGGCTTTCGCCGCCGACGGCGCGCTCTACGCCACGCTCGAGCTCGCGCGCGGCGGACGGCTGGTCCGGCTGGACGCCGGTCGTCCGCGCACGGTGCTGGGCGAGCTCGACCGACCGGACGGCTTGCACATTCGCGACGATCGCGCCTACGTGACCGAGGAGGTGATGAACGGGCGCGTGCTGGAGGTGGAACTGGCCACCGGCCGGACGCGAACGCTCGCACGCCTGCGGGCGCCCGAGGGAATCGCGGTGCTCCCCGACGGGGACGTGCTGGTGACCGAGGATCGCATGGATGGGCGGCTGCTCCGTGTCCGTCGCCGGGGCACGGTGGAGACCGTCCTGGCCTCGCTCGCTCGACCGGAAGGTATCGCGGCCGGAGGCGACGGCACCGTGTACGTCGCCGAGACCGCAACGGGGCGCATCCTGCGATATCGCAACGGCGAGCGCTCGGTGACGTTCGAGGGTCTGACTCAGCCCGATCAGGTGGCGCTGGCGCCGGACGGCGCGCTGTGGATCACCGAGGATGCGTCGCCCGGGCGGCTGCTGCGGCTCATCGATGAACGACTCGAGACGATCGCCATGGGCCTGACGTTCCCCCAGGGTATTGCGCTGGCGCTGGACGGCCGCGTCATGGTCGCCGAGCAGGGACGAGCGCGGGTGCTCGCCATCGCGCGGCGGAAATCGCCGCAGTAAATCCCGATTGGTTTCGAGCGCCAATCTGGTATTGTTTTCGGCCATGAACGCCCGCGAGCAGCAGCGCCGCCGCTACCTGGACGCCTTGGGCGTCGTCCGATGGGAGCGGCGCGTGACCCCGCCTGTCGAGGAACCGGCTGCCGCGTATGCGACCCCGTCTCCGGCATGCGGCGAGCCGGCGAAGGCCTACGCGCCGCCGGCAGGAGGAAGTTGGGAGGAGCTCGAGCAGGCCGTGGCCGGCTGCGTGAAGTGCGGGCTCGAGAAGACACGCACGCAGACGGTGTTCGGCGTCGGCAACCGCACCGCACGCTGGCTCTTCGTCGGCGAGGCGCCCGGCGCCGACGAGGACCGGCAGGGCGAGCCCTTCGTCGGCCGCGCCGGGCAGCTCCTCAACGCGATGCTCTTCGCGATCGGCCTCAGGCGCGAGGACGTGTACATCGCGAACGTGCTGAAGTGCCGTCCGCCGAACAACCGCGACCCGCAGCCGCACGAGGTCTCGCACTGCGAGCCTTATCTGATCCGGCAGATCGAGCTCATCCGGCCGCGGCTCATCGTCGCGCTGGGGCGCCACGCCGCGCACAGCCTGCTGAGGACCGAGGCGCCGCTCGCGCGATTGCGCGGGCAGCGGCTGTCGTACCACGAGACACCGCTCGTGGTGACGTACCACCCGGCTTATCTGCTGCGCAACCCCGCGGACAAGCGCCGCGCCTGGGACGACCTCTGTCTCGCGCGCACGGTGGCGGAGGGCGCGTGAGCGCCGCCGTCGTCTCCGTCGAGCGGCCGAGACTGCGGCCCATGCGTCTCGAGGACCTGACCGACGTCATGGAGGTCGAGCGCGCGGCCTATGAGTTTCCCTGGACGCGCGCGATCTTCCGCGACTGCCTGCGGGTGGGTTACTCCTGCTTCGTCTTCGAGACGTCGAGCGGGCTCGTCGGCCACGGCATCATGTCGATGGGCGCAGGCGAGTGTCATCTGCTCAACATCTGCGTGCACCCGGAGTTTCAGCGCCGAGGGCTGGGCCGCGAGCTCGTGAACTTTCTGCTTGCGCTCGCGCGCCACAAGAAGGCGCGCGTGGCGCTGCTCGAGGTCCGCGTGTCGAACACCGCTGCCTACAAGCTCTACACGCAGCTCGGCTTCGACGAGATCGGCATACGCAAGGGTTACTACCCGGCCCGCTACGGTCGCGAGGACGCGATTATCCTGGCCCGCGATCTCACCGTCCCGTTCGAGCCCGACGGCAAGAAACGCGCGTCCCGCTGAGGCGGTTTCGGCGCCGCGACCCGTGCCGTTCGTCCTCGCCCGCCGACGAAGAGCGGTCGCGAGCGCGATCGTCATTATCCCACGCACGTCGCGCGTAAAATCCGGCGGGGCCCGTCGGTTAGAATCCGTGCAACAAGAAGCAGCGCGGTGTTCGATTTCCCCTGTCCCCAGCTACCGTGCGCATACTGCAGATATCGGACGTTTACTTTCCGCGCGTGGACGCGGTCTCGACATCGATACGCAGCTTTCTGCGCGAGTTCGAGGCCAAGGGTCACGGCGTCACGCTGATCGTGCCCGACTACGGCGCGCGTGCCGACGTGCCGGCCGAGGACGTCATTCGGGTGGCGTCCCGCAGCGTGCCGTTCGACCCGGTGGGCCGGATGATGAAACCCGCGCGCGTCCTGGAGCTCACGGAGCGGCTGCGCGGCGCGGAGTACGATGTCGTGCACGTGCAGACGCCGTTTGTCGCGCACTATGTCGGGCGCGCGCTCGCGCGTCGTCTCGGCGTGCCCCTGGTCGAGACCTATCCGACGTTTCTCGAGGAACGCCTCCATCACTACGTCCCGTTCCTGCCGGAGGACTGGGTTCGCTTCCTGGCGCGCGATTTTTCGCGCGCGCAGTGCAACGGGGTGGACTGCGTGGTCGTGCCTTCGACCGCGATGGCCGGGGTGTTGAAGAGGTACGGCGTGGACACGCCCCTCCGCGTCATTCCCACGGGAATCGAGCCTCACCTCTACGACGGCGGCGACGGCGGGCGCATTCGCGCGCAGAGCGGGTTCACGCCCGATCAGCCGGTCCTCGCGTACGTCGGGCGCCTGGCGCACGAAAAGAACCTCGACTTCCTCCTGCATGTCCTGCGAACGGCGCGGGAGAAGCTTCCCGATCTCGGTCTCCTCCTCGCCGGGGAGGGGCCGGCCGAACGGCACCTGCGCGAACTGGCCCAGACGCTCGGGCTGGCAGCCTGCGTGAGTTTCGTCGGCCGCCCGGATGATCTGCAGGACCGCCGCGACTGCTATCGGGCGGGCGATTGCTTCGTGTTCGCCTCGCGCACGGAGACGCAGGGGTTCCCGCTGCTGGAGGCGATGGCCTGCGGCATCCCCGTCGTCGCGCTTTCGGCGATGGGTACCGCCGATATTCTGAAGGGCCGACGCGGTTCGCTGGCCCCGCGCGACGACGTCTCCGATTTCGCCGCCGAGGTGGTGGCGCTCCTGAAGGATCCCGAGCGACGCCGGCGGCTGGGCGCGGAGGGCCGCGCCTTCGTGCAGGAGTGGTCGGCCTCGGCGATGGCGGAGCGGATGCTGGAGCTCTATGCGGACGCGTGTTCCGCGAGCCTGGCTTTCACCCGCGCCGCGGCGCGCTGACAACCTTCATTCGGCGGCGCGGTCCAATCGGGTGCGTCCCTTTGGGGGATCGACACCGTCCATGAAGCTTGCACGATCGCTGCGGCATTACGCCCGCGCCTTCTTTTTCACGGAGCTGCTCCGGGGCCTGCTCGTCACGGGTCGGCACCTGCTCGCGCGCAAGGTGACCATCCAGTATCCCGACGAGAAGACGCCGATGTCGCCGCGCTTCCGCGGCCTGCATGCGCTGCGCCGCTATCCCAACGGCGAGGAGCGCTGCATCGCCTGCAAGCTGTGCGAGGCGGTCTGCCCCGCGGTGTGCATCACGATCGACTCGTACGACCGCCCCGACGGCACGCGCCGCACGAGCCGCTACGACATCGATCTCTTCAAGTGCATCTACTGCGGGTTCTGCGAGGAGGCGTGCCCCGTGGACGCGATCGTGCTGACCCGCGTCTACGAGTTTCATTACGAGAACCGGGGGGACAACGTCATCCGCAAGGGCGAGCTGCTCGCCCTCGGGGACCGGCTGGAGCCGCAGATCGCGTCGGACCGGGCGGCCGACGCGCGCTACCGCTGATTCAGTGGACGACGATCTTGGTCGCGGGCGGCCCGAGCCGCTCCGGCACGGGGCGTTTCTCGTTCTTGGCCAGGCGGACGCGTACGCGGTGGTCGGGCTTGGCGAGCTGGCGGCCGACGACGATACCGAGGAGGAGGAGGCCGAGACCCAGGGCGAGGCGAGAGAGCATCGGTGAATCCTGCGATTAAAACGCGGCCATTCTTCCATAATCCCCCGCGCCTTGTCTGCCCCCCGGCGATACTGTATACATATACAGTCAATCGCGAGCGCCGCCATGCACGACGACCTCACCCCGCGCCAGGCCCAGATCCTGGCCCTCATCCGCAAGCTCCTCGAGGAGACCGGCCGCCCGCCGACGCGGGCGGAGATCGCCGAGCATTTCGGCTTCCGCTCGGCGAACGCCGCCGAGGAGCACCTGCGGGCGCTCGCGCGCAAGGGGGCGATCGAGCTCTCGGGCGTGGCGCGCGGCATCCGGCTCACGGAGGAGGGACTGCCGCTCGTCGGCCGCGTGGCCGCCGGTCAGCCGATCCTCGCCGAACAGAATGTCGAGTCGCACCTGCGCCTCGACCGGAAGCTCTTCCGGCCGCGCGCGGATTACCTCCTGCGGGTGAAGGGCATGAGCATGCGCGACGCCGGCATCCTCGACGGCGACCTGCTCGCCGTGCACAAGACGCCCACGGCCCAGCCGGGGCAGATCGTGGTCGCGCGGCTGGACGACGAGGTGACGGTGAAGAAGTTCGCCCGCCGCGGCACGCGCGTGCGCCTGCTGCCCGCGAACCCGGACTTCGAGCCGATCGAGGTCGACCTGCGCAGCGACCCCTTCGCCATCGAGGGCGTGGGCGTCGGCGTCCTTCGCAACCAGCTGCGATGAACCTGAGCGAGCTCCTCCTGCGCGCCGACGTCTGGCGCGGCGGTTCCGCTCCCCCTTCGCCCGCCGAGCCGACCGGCCTCGCCGTGCTCGACGCGCTCCTGCCGGGCGGCGGCTGGCCGATCGGCGCCCTCACCGAGCTCGTCCTCGCGCGCGACGGCGTGGGCGAGCTGCGGCTCCTGCTGCCGGCGCTCGCGCGCCTGAGCCACGGCGATCGCTGGGTGGCCTTCGTGGCACCACCCTATGTCCCCTACGCGCCCGCGCTCGCCGCCGCCGGGGTCGATCTCTCGCGCGTGCTGCTCGTGCATCCGCGCCGGGAGGACCAGCTCTGGGCGGTGGAAAGCAGCCTGCGCTCGGGCGCCTGCGCCGCGGTGCTCGCGTGGATCGCGCAGGCGGAGGCCGCGTCTCTCCGGCGCCTGCAGCTCGCCGCGGAGGCGGGCGGGACCGTCGGCGTGCTGTTCGAGCGCCGGCCGCTCGCCGGATCGATCGCCGCGCTGCGCCTCGCGCTCGAGCCGGCCGGGGCGGGCGCCGTGAACGTGCACATCATGAAGCGCCGGGGCGGCTGGCCGGTCGGTCCGGTGCGTGTCGAGGTGGATCATGCTTTGGCTGTGCGTGCACCTGCCGGACCTGCCGATCGAGGTCTGCGCCCGCGGCGCGCCCACGGATGAGCCGCTGGTCGTCGTCGAAGGAGAGGGGCGGGAGCAGCGCGTCCTGGCGGCCACACCCGCCGCGCGGCGGGCCGGCGTGCAGCCGGGCATGCGGACGAGCGCAGCGCATGCCCTGGTCGATCGGCTCGGGGTCCGGGAGCGCGACCCGGGCAGCGAGCGCGAGGCGCTCGAGCGCCTCGCCGCGCTGAGCGGCCGCTATACCTCGCATGTCAGCCTCGCACCGCCCGCCGGCCTGCTCCTCGAGGTAGGCGGCAGCCGGAATCTTTTTGGCGGCCTCGGGACGCTGATCGCGCGCCTGGCCCGCGATCTCGCGGAGGTGGGCTATGGAGGACGGTTCGCGCTCGCTCCCACGCCCCTCGGCGCCACCTGGCTCGCGGCGAGCGGTGCCGAAACCCGCGCGCTGGACCACGGCGCGCTCTTCAAGGCGCTCGCTCCTCTTCCGCTCGCCTGCCTCGGGCTCGATGCCGGGCGCGAGGCGCTGCTCGCCGGCATGGGGCTGCGCAGCCTCGCCGATTGCCTGCGGCTCCCGCGCGACGGTCTCGCCCGTCGGGTCGGCCCCGAGGTCCTGCTCGCGCTCGACCGCGCCTTCGGCCGGCTTCCCGATCCGCGCGAGCCTTACGTGCCGCCCTCGCGCTTCAGCGCGCGCCTGCCGCTCCCTTCGCCGGTCGCGACGAGCGAGGCGCTGCTTTTCCCCCTCCGCCGTCTGCTGCTCGAGCTGGCGGGCTTCCTCGAGGCGCGCGCCCTCGGCGCGCGGCGGCTCGATTTCGTGCTGCAGCACCATCGCTCGCGCGCCACCGGCATGACGTTCGATTTCGTCGCGCCCTCGCGCGACGCGCGGCACTGGCTCCTTCTCGTGCGCGAGCGGCTGGAGCGGCTCGAGCTCGGGGCGCCGATCGAGGAGATCGAGCTGCGCGTGGAGAATCCGGAGGACCTCGGCTCCCGCAACCTCGATCTGCTCGCCGGTGAGCAGACCCCCGAGGAAGGCCGCGCGAGCATCGTCGAGCGGCTGCAGGCGCGCCTCGGCCGGGATGCGGTGCGGGGGCTTGCCAGCTGCCCCGAGCACCGGCCCGAGCGGGCATGGCGCTACGGCGAGCCGGGCGAGGAGGGCAGAGCCGCCGCCCGCGCACGGCGGCCGCTCTGGCTCCTGCCGGAACCGATTCCGCTCGAGATGCGCGAAGACGCGCCCTGGCTCGACGGCGCGCTCGCGCTCGAGCCCGAGCCCGAGCGCATCGAGAGCGGCTGGTGGGACGGCCGTGACGTCGCGCGCGATTACTATGTCGCACGCGACGGCGGCGGGCGGCGGCTCTGGGTGTTCCGGGAATTGCGGGCGCCGGGGAGATGGTTCCTGCAGGGCGTGTTCGGATAGCGCGAGCGGGCGCGGGCGCCTGCGTCCACTCTGCCGGACCTCGGGCGTGCGCAAGGAGCGGACCCCTTGCCGCGCCGGGATGGTTACTCCACGACGCCCAGCCGCCCGTTGTGGCTTCCCATGTACCACAGCCGCCCGCTCGCATCCGTCACCATCTTCCGGATGCCGACGTTCGAGGAGGGCAGGCGCACCACCCGCATCCGCTCGGTCTTCGGGTCGAGGCGCACGACCGTGTCGGTATTGATCTCGTTCACCCACACCATGCCGGCCCCGTCCACGGTTACCGCATAGGGCCCGCCGTCGCCGGCCGGAAGCGCATACGTCTTCACCACTTTCATCGCCTCCGGATCGAGCTTCGCGAGCTTTCCGTTGCCGTACAGCGTGACCCAGAGCATCCCGTCCCGGTCCGCCGCGACGCGACGCGGCCGGGAGCCCGGGCCCGTATCCACTTCGCTCATCTTCCCGGTACGCGGATCGAGCTTGCCCATCCGGTCGTCGCCCATGCGGCAGAACCAGACGTTGCCGGCCTTGTCGAGCGCAAGCCCGTAGGGCCCGCCCGAAGTCTCGTACTCCGTGATCCTGCCGGTCTTCGTGTCGAGACTCGCCACCTTGTCGCCGCTCTGCAGGGTGAACCAGATCGTGCCCTGGTCGTCGGTGATGACAAGCGTGTGCGGGCCGCCGCCCCCGGACGGTGTTTTGTACTCCACGATCTTCCCGGTCGCGGGATCGAGCCGGCCGATCGTGCCGTTGCCGTTACCCGTCGTCCAGACGACGCCGCTCCGGTCCACGAGCAGGCCGTGCGGGCGGTGTCCCTTCGGCAGATCCCATTCCTCGAACCTCTCGGTGTTCGGATCGAAGCGGGCGACCTTGTTGCCCGTCATGACGGCGATGTAGACGCTGCCGTCCGGCGCGATGGCGGGGTCCCGCGCGAAGCGCGGCGTCGGTACCGGCCATTCGCTCACCTTGCCGGCGAGGTTCGGCCGCGCGCCGGGCGCGATGCCGTAATTCGAGCCGCCGGCAAGGACCGCACCGAGGGGCAGCGCGGCGAGGATGATCAGGAGAGCCGGTTTCATAACGCCTCTTCGTCGGATCAGTGGGGATACCGGGGAGGGCGGGATCTCCGCGTCGTCCACCTCCGCCCGTGGTGGTCCAGTCTAGCGAACCGGGGAGCGCGACGTGAACCCGCCCCGGCGACGGCTCGACCCGACGCTCAAGCGGCCGGCTTTTCGAGAACCCAGATCATCACGGGGCTTCGTTCGGCGAATGGCCCGCGGTCGTAGTCACCGTAGAGGGCCACGATGCGGAATCCCGCGTCCCGCGCCAGGCGCTCGAACGCCTCCTTCTCGACAAACGCGAACTCCATCGGCAGCACCTGCTTCTCGCGCAGGCGCCCGTCGGGCCCGAAGAACTCGAAGAACTGGAGCCGGGAAACCACCGGGCACCCGCCCTGCTCGACGCCGGAGACGACAAGCGTCCCGTCTCCGCTCGGGAACCGGCCGACCAGGCGAAGCACGCCATCGACCTGCGCGCGACGGACGGCGGGATTGTGCATCGTGCAGACGAACCGCCCGCCGGGCACGAGGCAGTCGCTCACGCGGGCGAGCGCCTTGCGCTGCTTGTCCTCGCCCACGATCTCCATGAACGACTGGAACGGCAGTATCGCGAGCGCGAAGCGCGCGGGCAGGCTCAGCTCCGAGACGTCCGCACGATGGAGGTCCGCGTGCAGGCCGCGCTGCTGCAGCTTGCGGGCGAGCACGTCCAGCATGCCGCGGGACGCGTCGACGCACGCGAGCTCGATTCCGGCCTCGATCAATGGCAGCGACAGGCGACCGGTGCCCGCGGTGAGCTCGAGGACAGGGCCGCGCGCGGCACGGCCTTCCGCGATAAAGAACGGAACGTCGTAGTCCGCCGTGACGTACAGATCGTAGATGCCGGCGATGCGGTCGTACTCGATCGGGGGCATGTCGGTCAGCGCACCGGACAGGCGTACGTCAACGCCCGTCGCGCCCGGCCGATCCGCGTGCGCACGCGTCCGCCCGTCCGAGGAGCAGCTCGCGTTCGCGCGTGTTTCGCGTGAGCGAGGCGGCGCGCACGAACTCTGCGCGCGCTTCCTCCAGGCGGCCGAGCCTGGAGAGCAGATCCCCGCGCACGCTCGGCAGGAGATGGTAGCTCTTGAGGGACGGCTCGGCGGTCAGGGCATCGACCAGCTCGAGGCCGGCCGCCGGCCCGAACGCCATGGCGAGCGCTACCGCGCGGTTGAGCTCGACGACCGGGGAGGGCGCCAGCTCCGCGA
The DNA here is from genome assembly GCF_002355415.1 of Sulfurifustis variabilis. GTDB lineage: Bacteria > Pseudomonadota > Gammaproteobacteria > Acidiferrobacterales > Sulfurifustaceae > Sulfurifustis > Sulfurifustis variabilis. The sequence goes on from NZ_AP014936.1 coordinate 747,251, forward strand.
GCGCGTCGTAGAGCGCCGAGATCCGCGCCCAGTCGGTCTCCGCCGGGGTACGGGCCCGCGCATGGCAGGCGGCGATGGCCGCCTGCAGCGCATAGGGACCGAGCGCGCCGCCGAGCGACTCGGCGCGCTCGAGCGCCGCGAGGCCGCGGCGTATGAGCAGTTGATCCCAGCGTCCGCGGTCCTGATCGAGCAGCAGGATCGGCTCGCCCGACGGCCCGGTGCGCGCGCCGGCGCGCGACGCCTGGATCTCCATCAGCGCGACGAGGCCGTGGACCTCCGGCTCTCCCGGCGCCAGCTCGGCGAGGATGCGTCCCAGGCGCAATGCCTCCTCGCACAATGCCGGCCGCATCCAGTCGGCTCCCGCGGTCGCCGAGTAGCCCTCGTTGAACACGAGGTAGATCACCTCGAGCACGGACGAGAGGCGGTCGGCGAGCTCTTCGCGCGGGGGGAGCTCGAAGGGCACGCGCGCCTCGGAAAGCGTGCGCTTGGCGCGCACGATGCGCTGTGCGACGGTCGGCTCGGAGACGAGGAACGCGCGCGCGATCTCCTCGGTCGTGAGACCGCCGAGCAGGCGCAGGGTCAGGGCGACGCGCGCGTCGGTCGAGAGCACCGGGTGGCAGGCCGTGAAGATGAGGCGGAGCAGGTCGTCCCCGATGTCCTCGTCCAGCGCTTCGTCGAGCCGCGGAGCGATCTCCTGCCGGACCTCCAGCTCGCGGCCCAGCTCCTCGTGCTTCCGCGCGAGGAGCTTGTTGCGCCGGAAGTGGTCGAGAGCGCGGTTCTTCGCCGTGGCCATGAGCCACGCGCCCGGGTTGTCCGGGATGCCCGACGCCGGCCAGTGCTCCAGCGCGGCGACCAGCGCGTCCTGCGCGAGCTCCTCGGCGAGGCCCACGTCGCGCACCATGCGCGCGAGGCCGGCGATCAGCCTCGCGGATTCGATCCGCCAGACCGCTTCGATCGTTCGGTGGACGTCGGGGGTCGTCACGGGGGAGCGGGTATGCGGTGGCGTCCGGGCCGGCGGGCGCCGGGCGAGGTTTTCAGACGTCGACCATCGCCCGGAACCCGCCCCAGAACATTCGCTTGCCGTCGAAGGGCAGCGCCCGGGGGTCCATCATGTCCGCCAGTCGCGGGTCCTTCATGACCCTGGCGTTGACGCGGTCGCGGTCCTTGCGCGACTTGTATCGGATCCAGGCGAACACGACCGTCTCGCCCCGCTTCAACTTCACGCTCTGCGGGAAGGACGTGTGCTTGCCCGGTTTCACGTCGTCCGCCACGCACTCGATGTACTCGAGCGCGCCGTGGTCGCGCCAGACCTTCCCCGCCTTGCGGGCCAAGCGACGGTACGCCGCGAGGTTCCGGGTGGGTACGGGCAGGACAAAGCCGTCTACGTAGCTCATGCATCCTCCACGGAAAGGCGTCCGTCGTCGGGATCAATCGGCATAGCAGGGAGCGATCTCGCGCACCTCGACGGTCGCCCAGGCGGCCGCCGGGCACTCGGCGGCGATCGCGATCGCCTGCTCTTTGGTTTCGCAGTCGACGAGGAAGAATCCTCCGACCATTTCCTTGGCTTCGGCGAACGGGCCGTCGAGCAGCTTGCGCTTGCCGCCGCGCACCGAGACCCGCACGCCGTCGGTGTCCGAGCGCAATGATTCGGACGCCCGGAGGAGCCCCCGGGCCTTGAGGCCGTCGCCGAAGCGGACCATCTCCTCGTAGGCGCGCTTTCCCTCTTCCGGTGTCCGACCGCGTCTCTGGTCCCGCGGTTCGACGATCAAGAGCAGGTAGGCCATGCGTGCATCCTTCGTAGCTATGGGTTTTCGTAAGCGTCCTCGAGAGCGGCGACGTCGAGCTTCTTCATCCCAAGCAGCGCCTTCATGACGTTCTGCGATTTCGCGGAGTGGGGGTCCGTCAACATCGCCGGCAGCATCGCGGGCACGATCTGCCACGACACCCCGTACCGGTCCTTGAGCCAGCCGCACTGCTGCGCCCTTTCGTCGCCGCCGTCGGACAGCTTCTCCCAATAATAATCCAGCTCCTCCTGGGTCTCGCAATGCACCTGGAAGGATACCGCCTCGTTGAACGTGAACGCGGGGCCGCCGTTGAGCGCCGTGAAGGGCTGGCCGTCGAGCTCGAATTCCACGGTCATCACCGAGCCTTCGGGCCTGCCGTGTATCTCCCGGCCTTCCTTTCCGTACCGGGTGACGCGACCGATCTTCGAATTCCGGAAGATCGACGTGTAGAGGCGAGCCGCTTCTTCGGCCCGGTCGTCGAACCACAGGCATGGCGTAATCCGTTTCATATCGTCCTTTCTCCTTCCGGCGGCGCCGGGTTCAGGCCACGACGACGATCATCCACGGCACGCCGAAGCGGTCGGCCACCATGCCGAAGCGCGGGGAAAAGAAGGTCTTCGCCAGCGGCATCTGCACCTGCCCGCCGTCGGCGAGCGCCGCGAACATTTTTTCGGCCTCGGTCTCGTTCGCCGCGGAGAGCGAGAGCGAAAAGCCGCGGAAGTCGGACGCCTCCCCGCAGCCGTCGGAGGCCATGACCTCCGTATCGCCGATGCGAAAGCTGGCGTGCATGATCTTGTCTTCGGAGCCCGGCGGCACCTTGTCGGGCGGCAGGGGTTCGGGGCTGTCCTTGAAGCGCATGAGCGCCGTCACCTCGGCGCCCAGCGCCCGTCGATAGAATTCCACCGCCTCCCGGCAGCGGCCGTTGTAGAAGAGGTAGGGTTGGATCTGCATGGTGCCTCCTGTGGTCGGAACTCTTCCTGCTTGGGGTGTCGTGTTCAGGAGCCTGCGCGAGGCGGCGTGCCTTCGGCCACCGCCTTCAGGCTCGCGAGGCCGGCCTCGAAGTCCTTGCCGACCATCCGGTCCATGTCGATGAAGACGCTCAGCACCTTGGAAACGTACGGCATGGGACCGTGCATTCCCCAGGTGACGTCCGTCGCGTGTCCGTCGGGCTTGATCGTGAATTCCACGACATTGCGGGCCTCGAAGGGCTTCAGCATCTCGAGCCGCATCGCCACGCGGGACGGCGGCGAGGTGTCCGTGATCGACAGGCGACCCTTGCCGACGTCGCCGTTGCCGTCCCATTCGAATGTCGCGCCGGTGCCGCTCGCGGCGCCGCTGTAGGTTTTCCGCATGGCGGGATCCTTCTTCTCGTACGGCGACCAGGACTCCCAGCGGTGCAGGTCGCTGATGAGCGCGAAGATCTTCTCGGGAGGCGCCTGGACGCGCGCCGTGCGCTCGACCCGGAAGGTATCCGGCCGGGTCGCGGCGTAGGCGAGGACGCCGGCGACGAGCACGACGACGATGGCGGCAATGGTCTTCAGCATGTTTTTTCTCCGGAGCGGGGTCGTTGTGGCGACTACCGCTATCTCTTCTGCCCGATGCCCAGCTCGCGAAAGGGCTCCACCGCCTCGCTGGGAAAGTCCTCGAGCTCGTAGAGCTGGCGCACCTCGATCTCGCCCTCCTTGCCGTCGACGGCGGGATTCGGAAAGCGGCGCGCCCACTCCATCGCTTCCTCCCGCGACTTCACCTCAATCAGCGTGTAGCCGGCGATGAGCTCCTTGGTCTCCGCGAACGGTCCGTCGATCACCGTGCGCTTGCCTCCCCCCGAATACCGGACGCGCCAGCCCTTCGAGCTCGGCTGCAGCCCGGACGCATCGAGCAGCACGCCGGCCTTCTGCAGCTCCTCGTGGTACCTGGCCATCTCGGCGAACAGCTTCTTCTCCGGCATCACTCCTGCCTCGGATTCCCGGGTGGCCTTCACTATGATCATGAATCGCATCGCGTTGCCTCCTTTCGTCTGGGTTGCGGGCCGGCGCCGATGGCCGGGGGGCCGCGTCTACTCTACGACGAACGGGGCGTTGCGAAATCGACACGGTCGGCGGCGGTCGACCGGGCCGAGGTGGACCCGGCCGCCCGGCCGGCTTCCGCAGGGCGCAAACGCAGGTTTTTGAGGTCTCCCCGAGCGCCTCGGGGCAGGAGAGGCTACCGCTTTGTCATGTAAGCCCCGAGGCGGTCCAGGGTCTGGTCCAAGCCCGCGACGATCTCGCGGTCGACGGCGAGCGCGGCGCGCCCGTTTCCGGTCGTCATGCCGGCGTGCTCCCCGTTCCGGCGACGGCGGCCAGGCGCGCGGCAAGCCGATCGAGCGAGTCCGCCCAGCCCTGTCGGTAGAGCTGCCGATTCTGCTCGGAGGCCTGCTCGACGCCGACATGCTCGATGGTGACTTTCGTCTTCCCGCCGTGCTCCTCGAAGGTGGCGATGACGAGCGTTTCCTTCGGCAGGCCGGGCGGAGGCTCGACCACGTTGCCCTGTTCGTCCGAGAAGTAATCGGCAAAGACCAGCCGTTCGGGTTCCACGATCTCGCGGTACACCCCCTTGCCCCAGATCACCTGGCCATCGGGCAGGTGCACGCAGTAGTGAAGGGCGCCGCCGACGCGCGGATCGACCCGGCAGTGAGGCATGGTCGCGCCGTTCGGCTGTCCCCACCAGTGCACGAGATGCTCGGGCTGCGTCCACGCCCGGAAGACGAGGTCGCGCGGCGCATCGAACACGCGCGTGAGGACCAGACCCTGCCGGTCCGTCTGCGACGCGGGACTATTTTCTCTTGCGGCCATGTCGTTTCTCCTTTCGTTGCAGTTCCTGAAGGTAGGCATCGAGCCGGTCCAGGCGCTGTTCCCAGAACCGGCGGTAGTGCTCCACCCAGTCGGCGACCTCCTTCAGCCGGGCCGCCTCGAGCCGGCACGGGCGCCACTGCGCCTCGCGCCCGCGGGCGATGAGCCCCGCGCGCTCGAGCACCTTCAGGTGCTTGGAGACGGCCGGCAGGCTCATGTCGAACGGTTCGGCCAGCTCCGTGACCGAGGCCTCGCCGGAGGCGAGGCGGGCGAGGATCGCGCGCCGGGTCGGATCGGCCAGGGCGGCAAAGGTCGCGCTGAGGCGGTCGGTGGGCACGGATTGCACCATCCAGTAAAGTTAACCGAACGGTTAAATACACCAGCATTGCCGCCGCGTCAAGGTTGCCCGCCGCTACCCGCCGGCGAGGTAACCTGACCGCGCCAGCCGATAAACGAAGCACTCGTCCTGGCCGAAGCGGCGCCGCTCGACGAACCGGAAACCGAGGCGCTCGTAAAACCGATGGGCGCGTACGTTGTCCGCGAGCGGATCGACGAGAACCGCGGACACCGCCGGATCCCGGAAGCACCGTGCGAGCGCCAGGCGCATCATCTCCGTCCCGTAGCCCCTTCCCAGATCGGCCTCCTCGCCGATCCAGATGTCGACGGCGCGAAGGCCGGGCGGGACGTCGCCCCAGTAGCGGCTCTCCTCGAGCGCCGGGTCGATGATCTGGACGAAACCGACGGGCCGTCCGTCCGCCTCGGCGATCAGCTGCTCCCGCCAGCCGGGGGACCGTCCGAGCTCGACCTCCCATGCCCAGTCGTCGTTGGGATCCGCGGCGAGGACATGGGGCTTCTCGTCCCAGCGCCGCAGCAACGACAGATCCGCGGGAGCCGCGGGGCGCAGCCGCATCACGCGCCCAGGGCGACGGCAGCGCACGCCGTCGACGTCATCGAAGCGACGGTCCGGACGTGGTTCCAGCGCGTCCACTCGCGGACATACGTGCGCCAGTACCCGGCGGCTTCCGCCGATTCCGGGTCGAGGCGGGCGAGCCGTTCGTTCCGCGGCACGTTGAACGCCAGGGTCACGCCGAACGAACCGACGAGGTAGAGCAGCCCCGATGCCAACAGCCAGGGAGCGCGGGGCGAGCCCCAGGACAGGAGCGATGCGGCCAGACCCGCGAGCGACAACAGCGCGGTACCCATGAACAGGCCCAGGAAGAGCGGATTCAGGACAACGACGTTGATCCGCTGCATGGCGGCAACGCCCTGGCCGGCGGAAAGCCCGGCGAGCGCGCGCATCACGAAGGCGGAGAAGGCGAAGAACACTCCGCCGATCGTGCCGGCACCGACACAAACGAGCAGCGCGAGCGCGGCGGTCATGCCGGGAGCCCCGTTCGAATCCCAAGGCCTAGGTGCCGTACGTGAGGCCGACCGAGCCGGATGGCATCGGCTTCGCCCCGAGCAGCTTCAGCGGATGTCGCTCCGCGGCGATGATCTTTCGCAAGGCGCCCTCCTTCAAGTGCGTCCGCAGGGCTAGGCTGCCGGTCGGCGTGACCGGCCCGTCTCTGGTCATCTATCGGACGAACGAGGGCTCGCGAGATCGACAAACCGGGAGATCCGTAGAGGTTACTGTGAACACCGCGGCCGCCCCACGCACCGCGGTCCCTAAATGTCATGTCGCCGTTCTCTGACTAGATACTTCAAAAATACTTTGTAGGAGAGCCAAGCCGGAACTCCGAGAACCCCGGCCCAGATTGAGAGAGCCACAGGTACGCGAAGCACCTTTGGCAGTAGATCGGAATGCGGTCCAACCAATAGCAGCCCAAGGAAAAGACCTGCTGTTGCCATCACGGCTCCTGTGCCGACAAAGACTGCAACGCTGGCGATCCACTTAGTCAAAGAAACAACCTGTGTTTTGCGGTCCAGATGGAAGGGTCAGCCGGCATACGCGCGGGCTAGCCACATGCCGCCGAATGCCAGCGAAAGCGAACCGGCGACGATTTGAAGAAGTCCCAGGAATGCTTTGATTTCGCCTGCTTGATGTCCCTCGCGCAGCACCACTCGCTGAATACGGGGAGACGTTCGAACGGCAGTCGCCAGAGCAAAAAGCGCTAACAGAGCCAGAACGGAAAATAAACCGGGTCCCCGGGATTGAAGCGGAGCCGACCCGTCGAGCATGAACAGGACATTCCAGAGGGCGATGACGGCAATGACTACGCTCCATCGAATCGGGAAACCGGGAGCTCTTGCAGCAGGCCGGCCACTGGGTGAGAACCCGATTTGCCGAAGCTCCGCTAGAACTCTGTCCCTGTTGCCCATGCACCAGAAGACGATCTTCCCGGGGTAGTCGGCACGGTTGTGATTGATGCGAAGGCCGCTCGCCAGCAGCGGAATGGAGCCGTAGGGTTCAACGGACACGACCTGCGATGGGCTGAACTCGTAGGTGCCCAGGCTTGCGAGACTGAGTTTGTCTGCGCTCATGGTGAGCTTCGCGAATGGCCACGACGCATTGACCCACCCGATCCGTGCACCGCCCCGGAACGAGCCTCCCTGGCGGCGAACGACAAAGTTTCTTTCTGGTTTCATCATTCCCCGTTCGTCAACGTACTTGAGTACACCAGATCGATTCGGGAACCTGGCGCGATGCGCGGACCGCCTTCCGAGTCCAGCTTCTTTTTCTTTCAAATGCAAGGCAGAAGCGCGACTGACCCGGGAAAGGGCAACGGAATGACCGTTCCTGATCCTGACCCGCAAGCACGAACGTCCTGCCTGGGGGCAGTCTGATTTGAGCGCAGACCGAACTTTGATCGAGCGGTTTCGTTCGGGACACGTACTAACCAAAAAAGCGGTTCAGGGATGTCGATTTAGCTCTGTCTCGAGCGTCTAGTCTGTGATCGGACCCTCAACGAGCCATACAGCAGAGGAGAAATCTTCCCATGACCCCCACCATCACCGCCTTTGAACGGTCGCCTGATCGCGGCAGGGGACTTGCGCGTGATATGCGCGTTCGCTGGGCGTTCGAAGAAGTGGGTCGACCTTACGACGTTCGTCTCGTTTCGTTCGGTGCGATGAAAGAACCGGCGCATCGCGCGCTTCATCCTTTCGGGCAGATTCCGACCTATGAAGAAGGCGATTTTGTCCTGTTCGAGTCGGGGGCAATCGTGTTCCATATCGCAGAGCGCCATGCGGGCCTGCTGCCTGACGATGCGAATGCCCGGGCGCGCGCGATTACCTGGATGTTCGCCGCGCTCAACACGGTCGAGCCGCCGATCCTCGATCTTCAAAACACCAGGCTCCTGGAGGGCGACGAGAGCTGGTTCGAACAGCGCCTGCCTGCGGTCGAGGATCGCATACGTGTCCGGCTGGGCGAGCTTTCCGTCCATCGAGCCAGTCGGCATCGCCGAGGCGAGTGATGATGGTGTCCGTGCTGCTGAGGTTGAAAGCGTCGGGGATGCTGGACGAGTATCCCGGGCTTTCCGCCTATGTCGCCCGCGGCGAAGCGCGCCCTGCCTACAAGCGCGCTTTCGCCGCTCAATTGGCGGTTTTCACCGGCAAGTCGCCGACGGGCCGATCATGCGGAGCGAGGTGACGTCTTACGTGCCTAACCTTGAGGAATGCGGCCCATGAGCACCGAAATCGAAGCACTCAAGCGACTTTTCGCTGCGATCAATTGCAACGACTTGCGGGCCGTCACCAAGGATTTCAATCCGGAGATCGTGCGCATTGAACCCGAGGGCTTTCCAACAGCCGGCACCTATCGCGGTATTGCGGAAGTGCAAGAGCACATCATGAAAGGACGCGGGACCTGGGCCGAAGGGACCTGCGAGCCCGAGAAGTTCCTGGAGAATGGAGATAAGGTGGTCGTGTACCTCCATGCCTGGGTCCGCCTGAAAGCCTCGACCGAATGGGTTGGCGGCCGATTCGCCGATGGCTTCGTGTTCCGTAACGGCAAGATCGTCCAATATCTCTCTTTCGGGGAACGCGCGGAGGCCCTAAAGTGGGCCGGCATCAAAGACTAAAAGGCGGTTTGCGTCAAATTGCACGGTGTGTCTCCTCGCCTCGCAATCGTTGAGCGGCGCGCTGCCGTTTAGCGCGCCCGCTCTCGAATGCTTTGTCAGGCATCTGATTCACGATGAGCTCGAAGGCGGGCGGTCGTCGTGAACATTACGCCAAATCGCCACAGATGCAGCGACCGCCCCCGCGATGATTGTTGAATAGACGACAGCGACAAAAAAGGTGTACCAGACGCCATATGAGTCGCACTTGTTGGCAATCTCGCAGTACCGCTCGACCCCAAACGTTGGCAACAAGCTGACACCAAATATCAGCCAGAACAGCGTCGCCAAACGTTTCCGAGCAGTTGTCATAGATGCCTACCGTTGGCGCGAAGCGGAGGGCGAAAGCGGACGAAGCCAGCTTTTGACCATGCGCTCCAGCAACGGGTTGGACACCAATGCTTCAGTTCTCAATGCTTACGGCTCATGGGATTCGCTCGGGAAGCCTGCTGCCCGAGCTGTTGGGCGAGCCCGATGAGTATTCCTTCGGGACCCCGGATGTAGCAGAGCCGATACATGTCTTCATACTGGACCACTTTGCCGACGAGCGTCGCGCCGCGTTTGCCGAGTCGGGCGAGCGTATCGTCGATGTCCTCCACGGTGAACATGACGCGCAGGTAGCCGAGAGCGTTCACCGGCGCGCTGCGGTGATCGGCGACGACGGTCGGCGCGAGGAAGCGGGAGAGCTCGATTCGGCTGTGACCGTCCGGCGTACGCATCATCGCAATCTCGACGCGCATGTCGCGCAATCCGGTGACGCCATCCGCCCAGTCTCCTTCGACCGGGACGCGCCCCTCGAGCTCTAGACCCAGTTCGGTGAAGAACTCAATGGCGGCATCGATGTCTTCCACCACGATGCCGACGTTGTCCATGCGTTTGACCGTCATCAGGTCTCCTTGGCGTCTGTCGGTCCGGTTGAGCTGCCGAAGGGCAGCGACCGCGAGGTCAGCTCGAACCTGTGGTTATGCGGGTCAGGACTAACAGCGGCAATTTCCTCGATAGTGCCCACAAAGACCATCCCTCGTAAAGTGATTTGAATCACAAACACCAGTCATTTGATCTTGACGATTCGAAGGTAAACCAGAAGGACTTCCGACCGACAATTGAGGCACTCAATGCCATGCAGTAAGCTACTATTCACTTGGACCGAAGTGTCGGGTGAGTCACAGCGGCCCGGAAAACCGGCCCCAAATACGACGCAGGAGATGGGTGGGCAGTCATGAGCAAGCGCTTCCTGAGGTGGGCTGAGACCTGGATCGAAGAAAACATCCCGCCCGGCGCCAATCCCGACATCGAGAGCCACGAAGCGCGGGCAAAGCGGCTGATGGAGAAAATGTTCGCCGAGGCGGCCGCGGCCAACTTCTCGGACGTCGAGACCAAAGAGGAGCGGGAGCGCATTGCGCCCCTGGTGCTGGCCGCGGTCTCGGACACCACCGATTTCGACTACGATAGCTATACGCTCAAGTATCTACTGGCGCAGGAGAATGAAGACGGCGACTGAGGCCTGCCGTCCGACTCACTCACACCGGCTCACCAACGCTTCAGCATGGTCCATGGAAAACTCGGGCCAGAGACCAATTTCTTCGAATTGACGGTACGGCTCTGAAATCCGCGAGATTCCTTAGCGGATCGGAATTGAGCTTTTTCGTCGTGGATGTTCGCCTCGCGGCCAAGGGCAGAACAGCAACGATGTGGTGGCTCGGTTCTTCATGTTTGTTACGTATAACGCAGAGTTGAGCGGCGCGGGCCGCCGGCATAACAGGAAACAATGTACCGTCTCACCGCGTCCGCCTCGAACGACGTGTTAGACCTGTTTTTGTTTTTTTCTTTTTCATGCCCTTCTTTGCCTTAGCCCATGCTTTTGCTGCCAGTTGCTTGAGCCGCTTTTGCTCTTTTGGGTCCTTGGGTTTTCTTTCTTGCGGAGGAACCCCGGCCCGATCCGTGGCCTCAACAAGCCGGAAAGAAATTGTTTCCCCTTCCTTTACGTCAGGAAGTTGCCAGAACCAGTCTTCGGTTCTATTTCCCGAAGTGACATGAGCTCGCATATATGTGCGCGGGACATTGGCGAGCATGACTGACCTGAGTCGCTAATTTGTAGCCATTCCGCCCGTGAGTCCCCATCATAACGCCCCAATGGGAGGACTCGATGAAGAAGCGGCACAACGAAGAACAGATCATCCGCATCCTGCGGGAGGCCGAGACGACCGGTGTGCAGATCCGCGAGCTCTGCCGGCGGCACAACATCACCGAGCAGACCTTTTTCCGCTGGCGCAACAAGTACGGCGGGATGGAGGTGTCGGAAGCCCGGCGGCTCAAGACCCTCGAGAGCGAGAATGCCAAGCTCAAGAAACTCGTGGCCGAGCAGCTCCTGGTCATCGAGGGACTCAGGGAGTTCTCAGGAAAAAAATGACGTCCCCGGCCGGCCGGCGCGAGGCATTGGCGGCGCTTACGAGCCGGGGCGTCTCGAGCCGTGCCGCCTGCCGTTATCTCGGCTTCAGTCGCCGGGTGCCGCACTACGCGCTCCGGCAACCCGCCAAGGACCGGCTCCTGACGCAGGCGCTGCTCGTGAGCGCCCAGCAGCATCCGCGCTTTGGTTATCGGCGCACGTCCGCCTGGCTCGATCTCGGGCTCTGGCGCGTCCGGCGCCTGTGGCGAGAGCTCAAGCTCGCCCTGCCGCGCCGGCGTCCGCGGCGACGGCGCTGCGGGACCGATATCCGCCTGCCCGGGGCGACCCGGCCGAACCACGTCTGGAGCTACGACTTCGTGCACGACCGCTTGGCGAGCCAGAAAGCCATACGGCTCCTCTGCGTGATCGACGAGCACACTCGGGAGTGCCTGGCAATCGAGGTAGCGCGCTCCCTCACCTCGCGCGATGTGATCCTGACCCTCGGAAGACTCATGCGCCTCTACGGCAAGCCCGAGTTCATCCGCTCCGACCAGGGCGCGGAGTTCACCGCCACTGCCGTGATGCGCTGGCTGCGCGATCAGAACGTCGGCCCGGCCTTCATCCCGCCGGGCAAGCCCTGGCGCAACGGCTTCGTGGAGAGCTTCAACGGGAAGCTCCGGGACGAGTGCTTGAACCGCGAATGGTTCCGGGATCTCGCGGAGGCGAGAACCGTGATCGAGAGCTGGCGCCAGTTCTACAACCACCGCCGCCCGCACAGTGCGCTCGGGTATCGGCCACCGGCCGAGGTGCGCGCGGAGCAAGCTAAACTCGTGCTTGGACTCACAGGGTGAGTGGCAACAAAAAAGCGACTCAGGTCAGTACGCCGAATTGCCGCTGTCCCACGCAGTAAAGGGTTCAATCTCAATTCTGTCGGATGATTTTCCGCACAATATTCTTAGAGCGGGGTCGCCATTGTCGGATATGGCTGCATCTGAAAGAGGCAGCAAGACGGCGACAGCTAGAGAGACGACTCGCAACGGGTTTCGTTTCGCCATGCGCTTAGTGTGGAAGCAATCTAACGCAAAGTTAACCGGCGTGCGCCGTCGTTGCGCACGTCCCGGTTAAACGACGTGTTATGGTGCTCGATCACTACTGTGTCCTGTTAAGAACGCCCCAGGAACACATACGTTGCCCTGGCTCTTTGTCGAGTTCCGTGCGTTCGTGGCAAATTGTTACTTCGAGTTCAGTGGCACTCTTGAGCTTCATGATTAAGAAGGAGGCTGGACGACGAAGTGAGCATGGACGCGAAGGAGAGAGCTCGAGGTAGTCACCGTCTCCGTCTCTCTTAAATATGGAATACGGTACCTCTTTGCATTTCCCCCAGCTAAGTTTGTCGGAACTCACGTTAAGGTCACCGAATTCCCAGTAGCCTTTGGAATAGGGTGTCCAAGTGCCGATAAATGCACCGTCCTCCGACGCTTCAACGGTAAGGACACCGAAGACGATCAAGATAACCAGTAGTCTATGCATATTGCTTCATGCACCATAACGCGCTGCTGTGCCGCGCCGGCCACGGACACGGCAGGAAACATGGTGCGCGGTCCCCGGCGTCGGCACGAGCTGCTTGTTATGGTTCATGGAAAACGAAGCAGCGCTTGCACCCGTCCCCACCATGTCGGTTTGTTCTTTCTTTGGTCGAGTGGGAGATAGACGTAAATCGTATTCACATCTATCTCCTCGCCATGTTCCCGCTTGATTGGCGGAGGTTCGATTGTTGGGTCCCAAGCGACCAACTTGATAGGGTCCCCGTTGATTCCTCTCTTGGCCTCGATTCGCATCATGATGTCGGAATGCGATTCCATTGCCCCGGTTAGCCACGCGATACGTTCGTAGACTTTCCACACGAGGTAGGTGAAGAACGCGATGATGACCGTAAGAATGACCATTATCCAATTCGTCACGCACTCCTCCATTTTGTTATTGCCTCATGAACCATAACGATAAATATACGGCCCATCCACAGGATATGGGTTATCCACTCAGGGCCAAGTGGGTGGGAAGGGCTTCATAAACATTCCGTTGCGGACCGGTTCTTGGGTCCTTTGCGAAGAAGTATATACGGCAGTTTGCCGGTATATCGGCCTTAACCCGCGATTTGCCCGGATAACAGTTATCCGGGACGTAATGGCGCGATTTTCCTTTGGCTGCAAGCCCTGCAATCGTCTGCCCCTTGGTTCTTGCGTCGGCGTTCGATAGCTGTATAAATATACAGTAAAGCAGCTAAAGGGAGACCATCCCAGGCAGGGGGTACTGAATGGCAGGGTCCACGTCCGCGTCCGCGACACAGTCACCGCGGCTGCTCGAACAGTTGCGTGATGCCGTCCGGCGGCGCCACTACAGCTATCGTACGGAAAAGGCCTATCTGCACTGGGCGCGTCGGTACATCCTGTTTCACCACAAGCGCCACCCGGCCGAGATGGGAGAACCCGAGGTGGGGATGTTTTTGACCCATTTGGCCGTGGAGCGGCGAGTGTCCGCCTCGACTCAGAACCAGGCGCTCAACGCGATCCTGTTTCTCTACAAGCAGGTGCTGAACCGCGACATCGGTTTGATCGAGGGCGTAACGCGCGCCAAGCGCTCGCAGCACCTGCCGGCGGTGCTCTCGCGGGACGAGGTGCAGGCAGTGCTGACCCGGCTGTCAGGTCGGGCGTGGTTGATGGCGGGACTCATGTATGGAGCCGGTTTGCGCGTCACGGAGTGTCTGCGCCTCAGAATCAAAGATGTGGATTTCGGTTTCCGTCAGATTCTGGTGCGGGACGGCAAAGGCAAGAAGGACCGAGCGGTTCCCTTGCCGCAAGCGACGACAGCCGCGTTACGCCTGCAGATCGAAGCGGTCAGCCGCATCCATGCAGCAGATCTGGCGGATGGCTTCGGCGACGTCTCATTACCCTATGCCATCGATCGCAAGTATCCGAACGCCTCGCGGGAGCTGGGCTGGTGGTACTTGTTTCCCGCCTCGCATCGTAGTCGCGACCCTTACACCGGCCGGATAAAGCGACATCATCTAGATGAATCGGTGATCCAACGGGCGGTGAAACGGGCTGTAGCGGCGGCGAACATTCGCAAACCCGTTTCGTGCCACGCGTTTCGTCATTCATTTGCCACACACTTGCTCGCTGGCGGGCAGGACATTCGCACCATCCAGGAATTGCTGGGCCATAAGGATGTGAGCACGACGATGATTTACACCCATGTCCTCGGGGTAGGCGCGCGAGGTGTCGCGAGCCCGTTTGACAGTTTGTTTGTCGTGACGCAGGGCTGATGCCGCACTCTAGGTTTGAATCATGGCCGCTTCATCCGCCTACGCCGAGCTCCATTGTCTTTCCAACTTCAGCTTCCTGCGCGGAGCATCGCACCCGGAGGAGCTGGTCGCGCGGGCGAAGCAGCTCGGGTACTCGGCGCTCGCGCTGACGGACGAGTGCTCGCTCGCGGGGGTGGTGCGGGCACATCTGGCGGCGCGGGAGTATGAGCTTAAGTTACTTATCGGGGCGGAATTTCGGCTTTCTGAAGAACAAACTGTCATCCCCTCACCCCAACCCTCTCCCGCTAAAGCGGGAGAGGGTGAATTATCGACGCCCTCACCCCAGCCCTCTCCCGGTATGGCGGGAGAGGGAGAAGAGCACTGGCGGCTCGTGCTGCTTGCGCCCGATCGGGCGGCGTACGGGGATCTTTCCGAGCTCATCACCCTCGGGCGGCGGTCGGCGGAGAAGGGGACGTATCGGCTGACGCGCGACGACATCGCAGCATACTCCGGGCGCTGCCTCGCGCTCTGGTTGCCCGGCGATCCGGCCGATCCACAGGAGCTCCAGTGGATGCGGGAGGTGTTCGGGGATCGCCTGTGGATCGCAGTCGAGCTGCTGCGCACCGGGCGCGACCGCGAGCGGCTCGCCGCGTTGCGCGGGCTGGGCGAACGCTACGGCGTGCCGCTCGTGGCGGCGGGCGGCGTGCAGATGCACGCGCGCAAGCGCCGGCGGCTGCACGATGTGCTCGCCGCGACGCGCCTCGGCACGACGGCCGCGCAGGCGGGGCTCGCGCTCGCGGGAAATGCCGAGCGGCGGCTGCGGCTCCGTTCCGAGCTCGCGGAGATCTACCCGGCGGAGCTCCTCGCGGAGACGCTGCGCGTCGCCGAGCGCTGCACGTTCTCGCTCGACGAGCTGCGCTACGAGTACCCGGAGGAGCTCGTGCCCGCGGGCGAGACGCCGGCGAGTCATCTTCGCAAGCTCACCGAGGAGGGGCTGAAGCGGCGCTGGCCGGAAGGCGAGCCGGCCAAGGTGCGGGCGCTCGTCGAGCGCGAGCTGGCGCTCATCCGCGAGCTTTCCTACGAGCCGTACTTCCTCACGGTGCACGACATCGTCCGCTACGCGCGTTCGAAGGGCATCCTCTGCCAGGGACGCGGGAGCGCGGCGAACTCGGCGGTCTGCTTCTGCCTCGGCATCACCGAGGTCGACCCGGCGCGGATCGAGACGCTCTTCGAGCGCTTCATCTCCAAGGAGCGCAACGAGCCGCCCGACATCGACGTCGACTTCGAGCACGAGCGGCGCGAGGAGGTCATCCAGTACGTCTACGACAAGTACGGCCGCGACCGCGCGGCACTCGCGGCGACGGTGATCACCTACCGCATGAAGAGCGCCGTGCGCGACGCGGGCAAGGCGCTCGGCCTCACGCTCGAGCAGGTCGACCGGCTCGCGAAGAACTTCCAGTGGTGGGACTCTCCCTCACCCCCATCCCCTCTCCCCGATCATTCAAGCCTCCCTCCAACTCCCCCTCTCCCGCAAAGCGGGGCGAGCCGGGGAAGTGCAAACGGTCCGGTGGACCGTTTGCCCGGCGAGCGGGCAGCCAAGGATGGTTGCCCTGGACTTTCCTGTGAAGCAGGAGGCGCAACAGGAAAGCGGCAAGGGGTGAGGGACCCTCATCCCCATCCCTTCTCCCAGAGGGAGAAGGGAGCGAGCCGAGCGCGCTCGACGCGCGATTCGGTTCACTCCGTGGGCGAGCCGTTGCGCGAAAAGCGCGCGCGCCTACCCTCACCCCCATCCCCTCTCCCGTCGGGGACGGGAGAGGGGGGCGAGCCGAGGCGCGAAAAGCACGCGCACTCTATATTATCGGAGCGCCTGCGCGAGGTCGGTTTCGATCCCGACAACCCGCTCATGCGCCGTGTGCTCGAGCTCGCGCGCGAGCTTCTCGGGTTCCCGCGCCATCTCTCGCAGCACGTCGGCGGCTTCGTCATCTCGCGCGGCAAGCTCTCGCGCCTGGTGCCGATCGAGAACGCGGCGATGCCCGAGCGCACCGTGATCCAGTGGGACAAGGACGATCTCGACGCGCTCGGGCTGCTCAAGGTCGACTGCCTCGCGCTCGGCATGCTGACCGCGATCAGGAAGAGCTTCGATCTGATCGCAGGCTACCGCGGCGAGCGGCTCACGATGGCGACCGTGCCGGCCGAGGACCCGGCGGTGTACGAGATGGCGAGCCACGGCGACACGGTCGGCGTGTTCCAGATCGAGTCGCGCGCGCAGATGGCGATGCTCCCGCGCCTTCGGCCCGCTTGCTTCTACGACCTCGTGATCGAGACGGCGATCGTGCGGCCGGGGCCGATCCAGGGAAACATGGTGCATCCGTACCTTCGCCGCCGGCAGGGACTGGAGCCGGTGAGCTATCCCTCCGAGGAGGTGCGCGGGGTGCTCGAACGCACGATGGGCGTGCCGATCTTCCAGGAGCAGGTGATCAAGCTCGCCATGGTCGCGGCCGGGTTCACGCCCGGGGAGGCGGACGGGCTGCGCCGCTCGATGGCGGCCTGGCGCCGCCGCGGCGGGCTCGAGCACTACGAGCGCCGGCTCATCGAGGGCATGCGCGCGCAGGGCTATCCCGAGGCGTTCGCGCGGCAGATCTACCAGCAGATTCTCGGTTTCGGCGAGTACGGCTTCCCGGAATGCGTCGTCGGCGAGACGCGGGTCGTCGACGCCGATACCGGGCGCTGGGTGACGATCGACGAGGCCATGCGCGGCGCGGCGCGCCTCGAGCACACGCTCGCCTGCGGCGCGGACCTGCGTCTGGCCAGGCGCCGGGTCCGCGCCGTCGTTGCGAGCGGCGTTAAACCGGTATTTCGGCTCCGCACCGCCCTGGGCCATACGCTCGTGGCGAGCGCGGAGCACCCCTTCCTCACGGCGGGCGGCTGGCGCCCATTGAGCGAGTTGCGGGAGGGCGACCATGTTGCCGCGGCCCGAGGGTTGCCGTCATTGGGCCGCCGTCGCTGGCCGCGCCATCGGCTGGTCGTGCTCGCGGGCCTGATTGCCGAAGGAAATCTCTGCCATCCGAGCACGTTCTACTTCTATACCACCGATCCGCGGTACCGCGAGGAGTTCGTGCGCGCGGTCGAGCGGTTCCCGAACACCGAGGCGGTCGTCGAGCGTCATCGAAGCTGTTTCAGCGTGCGCGTGCGCCGGCGCGATCGGCGTCGTGTCAGTGGGGCGGTGCTCTGGGCGCAGCGGCTGGGAATCTGGGGTTGCGGTGCTCGCGAGAAGCGCCTGCCCGGGGAGGTTTTCGAGCTGTGCGAGGCCGACCTCGCCCTGCTGCTCGCCCGTCTGTGGGAAGGCGATGGCGGATTCTCGAAGGCAGGGCACGCCTCGTACGACACCGCCTCGCGCCGCCTGGCGGAGGAGGTGCAGCACCTGCTGCTGCGGCTGGGGATCGTCGCGCGCATCTATCGCCGCGTGCGCCCCTACCGTGGCCGCGAGGTCGAAAGCCATGTGGTGACGGTAACGGGAAGCGACGCCCTGCAGCGGTTCGCGCAACGCATCGCCCGGCGTTTCCTGAGCCCCGAGAAGCGCCGGCGGGCGGAGGCCGCGATCGCGGGTGGCCATGGGCGCATGTCGCGCGACGTCATTCCGGCCGACGTGCGGGAGATCATCCGCCGCGAGCGTGAGCGCCTCGGCCTCACCTGGAACGCGATCGGCCTGATGACAGGCCTCGGCATGCGCGAAATCCAGGGGCGCACGGAAACCAAGATCGGCTTTCGCCGCTTCGTGATCGCGCGGCTCGCCACGTGCCTGGCCTCGCAGGAGCTCGCGTGCCTCGCCGCCTCGGACATCTATTGGGACCGGGTGGTGGCGATCGAGCCGCTCGGTCGCCATCCGACGTATGACCTGCAGATCGAGGGCGACCATAACTTCCTGGCCAACAATCTGGTCGTCCACAACTCCCACGCCGCCAGCTTCGCGCTACTTATATATGTCTCCGCCTGGCTCAAGCGCCACGAGCCGGCGGCCTTCCTGGCGGCGCTCCTTAATAGTCAGCCGATGGGGTTCTACGCGCCGGCCCAGCTCGTGCAGGACGCGCGCCGGCACGGCGTCGAGGTGCGGCCGGTGGACGTGCGGTACAGCGGGTGGGATTGCACATTGGGTGAGCCGGAGCAGTCGCGGATGCACTTAACGTGCATCCCCGCCGGCGAACGCCCGGCCATGGGTGAGGCGGAGTTTTCGAGAAAGCCCGGTGGGCTTTCTCGCCGCCGAACGGCCATGCCACGGATGGCATGGCCTGGACTTGCAAGCGAAGCGGGACGCGGAGCGCTGCAAGGCCGGGCTGGGGTTAATCGAAGTGGAAGCGTATCGCCACGGATGGCAGGCACGGCGACAGCGGCGAATCCGACTACTGCTGCCCTCACCCCTTCCCCTCTCCCGCAAGCGGGAGAGGGGGAGTCGATCGGGTTTTCTCATAAGTATCTCCAGCCGGCCGTTCGTCTCGGGCTGCGGCAGGTGAAGGGCCTGACCGAAGCCGGCGCGCGGCGCCTTGTCGCGGCAAGGGTGGAGGCGCCGTTCGCGAGCGTGGCCGATCTCGCCCGGCGCGCGGGACTCGACCGCCGCGATCTCGACGCGCTCGCGGCGGCGGGCGCGCTGCGCGCGCTCTCCGGGCACCGTCATCGCGCCCGCTGGGCTGTCGCGGGCGTCGAGCGGCCGCTGCCGCTGCTCGCCGGGGCCGAGATCGCGGAAGGCGTTCCGCTGCTCCGGCCGCCGACGGAGGCGGAGGATCTCGTCGCCGATTACGCGAGCCTTGGCCTCACGCTCGGGCGCCATCCGCTCGCGCTATTGCGCGGGGAGCTCCGGGCACGCTACCGCTGTCTCTCGGCCGCCGACCTGCGGGCCGTGCCGCACGGCCGCCGGGCACGCACCGCCGGGCTCGTCGTCTGCCGCCAGCACCCGAGCTCCGCGAGCGGAGTGATTTTCATTACCCTCGAGGACGAGACCGGCCAGACGAACCTCATCGTCTGGCCCGGCGTGGTCGAGCGCCAGCGGCGCGAGGTGCTGCATGCGCGCCTGCTCGTGGTCAGCGGCGAGGTCCAGCGCGAAGGTGAGGTGCTGCACCTCATCGCCGGCCGGCTGGAGGACCGCTCGGCCCTGCTCGGCGACCTGCTCGCGCGCTCCCGCGATTTCCACTGACCCCCTGCCCGTCGGTCCTCGCCCCCGGCCCGTCGGACCTCGGTTGCTGGTTATCGACACCCCGCGGGAAAACCCTATAGACTCCTTGCCGCCTGAGGGGTTACCCCTCGGCTGCCGAGGGAAAAAAGAACAGCAAACGGGAACCGGCGGAGGCCGGTCACTGGGACTTCCGTTCCGCGGGCAGATGCCCGCCCAACCGAGAGGGCTCTCGTTTGCTGCGTCTCTACGCTCGGCTCTTGTGCTGTCTTGCGCTCTTCGCTCCCGCGGCCTTCGCGGGCCAGGCCGTCGATCTCGACGCGCCGCTTCCGGTCGACGAAACCATCCACTACCGCGTGCTGCCGAACGGCATGCGTTACTGGATCCGCCCGAACACGCCGCCCGCGGGCAAGGTGTCCATGTGGCTGCGCGTCGGTTCCGGCTCGCTCAACGAGTCCGACGAGCAGCGCGGCCTCGCGCACCTGCTCGAGCATCTCGCGTTCAACGGAAGCAAGAACTTCCCCGCCGGCACGCTCATCAAGCGCTTCGAGGCCGCCGGCCTCACCTTCGGCGCCCACCAGAACGCGACCACGGGTTTCCTCGACACGGTGTACAAGCTCACCGTGCCGAACAACCCGGAGACCCTCGACCTCGGGCTGACGTATTTCTCCGACGTCGCCCACCGCCTGACGATCGACGAAAAGGAAGTCGAGCGCGAGCGCAACGTCGTCCTCGCGGAGCGCACCGCGCGCGACAACGCCGCGAGCCGCGCCTTCAACAAGCAGCTCCTCGCGCTCGTGCCGGGCTCGCGCTTCGGCGAGCGCATGCCGCTCGGCGATACCGAGACCATCGCCAGGGCCACGGCGGCGCAGCTGCGCGCGTACTACGAGAAGTGGTACCGCCCGGACAACACCGTCCTGCTCGTCGCCGGGGACCTCGACGTCGAGGCGCTCGACAAGCTGGTCCGCAAGCATTTCTCGGACTGGCAGCCGGTCGCGTCCCCCGCGCCGAACCATGACCCCGGCATCAAGCCCTATTCCGCCGACCGCGCCGAGGTGATCAGCGAGTACGGGCTGTTCAACGCCGATCTGAACGTCGCGCGGCTCGAACCGCCCCGCGACTTCCGCAACGCGCGCGGCTACCGCGAGTGGCTGGTCCACCGCATCGGCCGGCAGATCGTCAACGCGCGCCTGCGCGACCTGATCCTCGAGGGACGCACCCGCTTCGGCTCGGCCTGGGCGGCGGGCGACAGCTCGTTCGGCACCACGCTCGTCGAGGTCCACGCGCGCAGCGCGCCCGAGGACTGGAAGACCGCGCTGCGCGAGCTGCTGGTCGAGATCAAGCGGGCCCGCGTGCACGGCTTCGGCGACGCCGAGTTCGCCTACGCGCGCGACGTGATCCGCACCGAGGTCGAGGGCGACGCCTTCGAGGAGGCCGACACCGAGGCCCTGCGCTGGCTCAAGGTCATGGAGGCGGCCCTCGACGAGGGGCGCCGCCCGATGGGCGCAGGCCAGGAGCTCGCGCTGTTCCGGCGCCTGATGCCGACGATCACCCGCGCCGAGGTCGAGGCGGCCGCGGCCGCGCGCCACGCGCCGGAGCGGCGCACGTTCACGCTCGCGCTCCCGCGCTGGGACGGTCATCCGGCCCCGACGGCGGACGAGCTGCTCGCCATCGTGCGCGCGGCCGACGCCGAAACGGTGGCGCGCCTGCCCGACCGCCAGCGCGCGACGACGCTGCTCGCGAAGGATCCCGCGCCGGGCGCCGTCGCCGAGCGCTCGCACGACCCGGACCTCGACGTCGTTTCGGTCACCCTCGAAAACGGCGTGCGCGTGCACGTGAGGCCGTTGAAGTACAAGAACGAGCAGGTGAGCGTGCGCATCACGCTGGCCGGCGGGCGCGTGGCGGAGACGCCGGCGAACCACGGCATCAGCGAGGTCGCCGCGCTGCCGTTCAAGGTGCCGTCGAGCGAGAGCCTCGGGTCGGTGGACCTGCGCCGCATCCTCGCGACGAAGCATTTCGAGCTCTCCGGCCGCGACACGGCCGGCGGGATCGAGCTCGATCTCACGAGCCCGCGCCACGATCTCGAGGACGGCTTCCGTCTCGCGCACCTGCTGCTCACGCAGGCGCGCATCGAGCCGGCGGTGTTCGACATGTGGAAGCGCCAGGCCTCCGAGCGCCAGGCCAACCGCGAAGGGAGCGTCGACGCGCAGCTCAACGACCGCGTGGACGCGCTGCTGACCAGCAACGACGCGCGCTTCCAGGTGTTGACGCCGAAGGAGGTCGAGCGGCTGACGCTCGAGGCCGGGCAGGCCTGGCTCGACGGCATGCTCAGGCATTCGCCCATCGAGGTCGCGATCGTCGGCGATCTCACCCACGAGCAGGCCGTTGCCCTCGCGGCTAAGTACCTCGGCTCCCTGCCCGAGCGCGGCTCGATCAAGAACGCCTACGCGCTCGCGCGCACGCTGAACGCGCCCGCCGGCCCGCATCAGGCCCTGGTCAAGGTGGACACGGCGACGCCCCGGGCGATGGTCTACGTCGGCTGGCGCGGGCCGGACTGGCAGGACGTGCACGACTGGCAGGTCCTCGACCTCGCCGGCCGCATCCTCTCGAGCCGGCTGCTCAAGGAGGTGCGGGAGCAGCGCGGCCTCGCCTACTCGCTGCGCGCGCGGGCTTCGGCCAACACGCTCTACCGCGGCAACGGGCGGTTCCGGGTGTCGTTCGCGACCGATCCGCTGAAGGCGGAGGAGGCCGCGGACGTGGTGCAGCGGGTCATCGACGAGTTCGTGACGAAGG
This sequence comes from Sulfurifustis variabilis, assembly GCF_002355415.1. GTDB lineage: Bacteria > Pseudomonadota > Gammaproteobacteria > Acidiferrobacterales > Sulfurifustaceae > Sulfurifustis > Sulfurifustis variabilis. The sequence goes on from NZ_AP014936.1 coordinate 769,559, forward strand.
GCCCGACGCCGGAGGAGCTGACGACCGCCCGCGAGCAGGCGAGCCTCAGCTTCCGCAGCGGCACGCGCGCGCCCGCGTTCTGGCTCGACGTGCTCGGCGACCTCGAGTACATGGGCGCCGACCTCACGTGGGTGAAGCGGTACGTCGAGAACGTGGAGAAGTACACCCGCGAGGACCTCATCGTCGTGCTCAAGAAGTACATCCGCCCCGACCGGATGGTGCGCGTCATCGGCGCGCCGATGGAGCTGCCGAGCGCCGCGAACGAGCCGGCGCAGAACCCGGTCGCGACCATCAACTGAGCCGGATGCGAGGCGTGGGTCTCCGCGCCTCGCATTGACTCCCCTCAAGACGCCCCGGCGCCTTGCATGTTAGCGTAGCCCTTCGCCGGCGCACCGATCGCGATACGCGACCGGTCCGCGCGAGACCCGGTTCCAATCGAAGGGCCATGTCCATGTTATTGCGCATGCTGCGCATCCTGGCGCTGATCGCCGCGGTGCTCGCCGCGCCGCCGGTGCTCGCGGCGGACGACCCGCAGGTCGCCGACGACCCGCAGGGCGACGCGTTCCTCGCGGGTTACATCCAGTCGATTCTCGAGCGCCAGCTCGGCTGGGAGCGCGGCACCTACCGCCTCGAGGTCCGGGATCGCGCGGCGACGCTGCTCCTGCTGGTCGACGACCCCGAGCGCCGGGCGGCCGCGGAGGACGCGCTGGGGCAGATCGACGCGCTCCAGTCGCTCACGATCACCGTGGCGGTCACTGGCGACGCGAGCCTTCCGGAGCCGCGCCCGGGGCCGATCCTATTCCCGGTAGGCGATTTCTTCCGGCCGCTGATCGCCGATCCCAAGGAGCCGCGGTTCTTCATGAGCCTGCTCGAGATGGACACGCCGACCGACCGCGTCACCGCGGCATCCGTAGGCTACGGCGAGAGCTTCGGCCTGTGGCGCGCCCCGGGCGACCGGGCCGGCGACGGCTGGCAGTTGAGTTTCGTCGGCGGGCTGTTCGCGCAGTTCAACCTGTCGGCGCCCTCGAGCGACCTCGTGAACGCCGACTACAACATCGGGTTCCGGCTGTCGCAGCGCACCGGGCGGTTTTCGACCCGCTGGCGCCTGTACCACCAGAGCTCGCACCTCGGCGACGAGTTCCTGCTGAGCCAGCCCGACATCGAGCGGATGAACCTCAGCATCGAGGTCGTCGACGTGACGTTCTCCTACGAGCGCTCGCGCTGGCGCGCGTACGGCGGCGTCGGTTACATGATTGGGCGCGACCCTTCGGATCTCGAGCCGGGCATGGCGCAGGCGGGGGCGGAGTACCGCAGCACCCGGGTCCACCACATCGGGCGCTTCCTCGCCGGACTCGACGTGCGCATCCTCGAGGAGGAGGACTGGGAGACGGGCGTGAGCCTCAAGGCCGGCTTCGAGCTGGGCCCGCCCGACCCGGGCCGGCGCAACGTGCGCCTCATGCTCGAGGCCTACGACGGCTTCGCGCCGTTCGGCCAGTTCTTCCGCACCGACGACATCCGCTACTACGGCGCCGGCATCTACTTCGGGTTCTAGTCAGGCCCGCGCGACCGAAGCCGGTTGCGTGCGGATGAGGGCGTTGTGCGCCTCCCACTGGGCCGCGGGGGCGAGCTCCGTCAGGAACCGCGCCTCGCCGCCGATCTGCACGGCGATCGGCACGCCGTCCCGGTAGAGCACGCGGTTGCCGGCGAGGGCGGGCACGCGCGCGCCCGGCGCGATGATGCCCACGAGGTTGAGCGGATCGGCCGCGCTCAGCGACAGGAGCCGGCCGTCGAGCGGTTTCTTGCGTATGGCGCGCAGCGTCGCGACCGCGTCCGGTGCGGCGTACTGCTCCCCGGGAAAGCCCGCGACGAAGCGACCGCCGCGGATCTCGCCGCGCGCCTCGAGCCGGCGATAGACGCGCAGCAGCTCGAGCCACGGCGGCAGCCTGTCCGCCTCGCGCTCCACGATGCGCCGGAACACCACGCCATAGCGCTTGAGCAGCGTGCGCGCGACGTGCTCGATATTATCCTCGGTACGCGCGCCAGCGCGTCTCGGCTCGCCTCCCTCTCCCCTTGCGGGAGAGGGAATGAGGGAGAGGGGGCGCGAAGGGTCGGGCATAGCGCCCGCTCCCCTGTCTCTCTCCGGCGAGAGAGGGGGAGCCCCGTCGTTTGTGCGGCCCGCCGCGCCGTGAATCAGACTCCAGCGGCCCGCGTCCTCGATGTCGTAGAGCACGGCGCGCCGCCGGCGCGGATGCGACCGCCGGCGCTCCGCGGGAAGGAGCAGGGTGCGCAGGCCGCTGTAGCTGTCGGACGCCGCGTGCCCGAGCGCGACGAGCTCACGCAGCCCTTCTTCGGCCTCGCTCTTGAGGAGCCCGGTTCCGCTCATGATCTCCTCGAAGAACGACGCGCCGTGACGCGAGAGGTGAACCGCGACCATGCGGGCGCGCGGGGAGAGCGGGACGTTGTCGATCGGTTCCGCCTCGGCGGTCTGCCACGCGCGCAGGCAGCGGCGGTGCAGGAGCGCGATCGGCGTGCCGCGCACCGGCGTGGCGCCGCGCTCGCGGCCGCCGGCCGACTTCGGCGGCGAGAGGCGCGCCCAGACGATCCGGCCCGAACGGCAGAGCGCGTCGAGCCAGTCGGGATCGTAGGCCTCCATGCGCGCGGACAGGATGCCGGACTCCCACGCGATGGCCGCCGCCTCGAAGCCCTCGAGCTGCTCGAGGATCGCCGCGAGCGCCTGCGGCCCCTCGGGTTTCGGCTCGACGGTAAGCCCCTGCCATTCGAACAGGAAGCGCAGGAAGTCGGCGGCCGCGACCGGCTCGATCTCGGCGCGCAGCCGCTCGACCGTGTAGCGGTGGATGCGCGCCAGCAACCGCCGCTCGCACCACTCGGTAGTACTTTCAGTGGGCGTGGTGTTCGCCCCACGGCTCGCCTCCTTTTCCCGCTCGCGGGAGAAGGAATGAGGATGAGGGCTCCCTTCTGCGGTTTCGCGCGTGCTTTCCGCGCCTCGGCTCGCCTCCTTCTTCCCTTCGCGGAAGAAGGAATGAGGATGAGTAGCTACTTCGACGATTCCGCGCGTGCCGCCTTCGACCGGCGTGAACTGCCCGCGCAACGCGAAGCCCTCCTGTTCGAGCGCGAGCAGCGCGCCGTCGACCGCGCCGACATCGCCGGCAAGCGGTTCCGCGAGCGCCGCCGCCCGGACCGGTCCGAGCGCCTGCAGCCGCCCGCGGACGATCTCGGCGAACGCCCCTTCGCGCGTGTATTGCTCGGTTGCGTAGTCGTCGGGCGCAGCAATCGGCGGATCGAGCGCGACGTCGGGAAGGGCGGCCTGCAGACGCGGCAGGTTTTCGGCGGCGATCCAGAGCGTCACCGGGTGCAGTCGCGCCCGTGTCGCCCGTCGTGCGGCGACGAGCTCCTCGAAGAACGGCGTCCAGCCGCTTCGCACGCCTTCCGCCTCGGTCGCGAAACCCATGAGCATGAGCGCGTCGTGGAGCTCGTCGGCGCTCGTCGCCTCGGGCCAGGCTTCCGCGCGCACGCGTTCGATCGCCTCGAGGTCGAGCTGCGCGAAGCGTCCGGCCTCGAGCGGGTCGAGCCACCGGCGGCTCATGACGGCCTGCGTGCGGCGCTCCTCGAGCGGCGCGTCGTCGAGGAAGGCGTACGGCTTCGCGTTCAGGATCTCCTGCGCGAGCGGCGAGGGGTGCGGCAGGTCGCGCGCGAGGACCTGGACCTCGCCGGCCTCGATCGCCCGGAGCAGCCCCACCAGCCCGTCCACGTCCATCGCCTCGTGCAGGCAGTCGTCGACGGCCTGGTTCACGAGCGGATGATCCGGCACCTCGCGGTCGCCGGCCAGGTTCTCGAAGCAGGCGATGCTGTCGGGAAAGACGACGGCCACGAGATCCTCGGCGTCCATGCGCTGGAGCTGGGTCGGGTTCCGGCGTCCGCCGCGGAACCGCTTGATCGCGAGCGCCGTGGTCGCGACCCAGCGCCAGCGCGTGGTGAACACCGGCGCGTCGAGCAGCGCCTGCACCAGGATCTCCCGCACGCTGTTGCTCTTCAGGTAGCGCGCGACCTCCTCGAGCGGGAAGCTGTGCGTTTCGCCGAGCGAGAGCACGATGGCGTCCTCGGTGGCCGCCGCCTGCAGCTCGAAGTTGAACTTGCGGCAGAAGCGCTTGCGCAGGCTCAGGCCCCACGCGCGGTTGATGCGGCTGCCGTAGGGGGAGTGGATCACGAGCTGCATGCCGCCGGTCTCGTCGAAGAAGCGTTCGAGCACGATGTGCCGCTGCGTCGGCAGGGTCCCGAGCACGCCTTTCGCCGCCGCGAGGTACTCGACGATCTGCTCCGCCCCCGGGCGCGCCAGGTGGTGCGTGCGCGCGAGCCACTCTCCGGCGGATTTCATCGACTCCGCCGTCACGTGGCCCAGATGCTGCTCGAGCGCTTCGCGCAGCCGCGAGACGGCGGCCGAGAGCTCGTCGGTGCGCGCCGGCGCCTCGCCGAGCCAGAAGGGGATCGAGGGCGGCGCCCCGCGCGCGTCCTCGACGCGCATCGTTCCCGGCTCGATCTTGAGCACGCGGTACGAGGCGTTGCCGAGCTGGAACACGTCGCCCGTCATGCTCTCGACCGCGAAGTCCTCGTTGACCGTCCCGATCGGCGTGCCGGTCGGCTCGAGCACGACGCGGTAGTCGGCGTTGTCCGGGATCGCCCCGCCGCAGGTCAGCGCCGTGAGCCGCGCGCCCTTGCGTCCGCGCAGCCGGCGGTTGACGGCGTCGCGGTGCAGGTAGGCGGCCCGCCGGCCGCGCCGGGTGCTGAAACCGTCGGCCAGCATGCGTACGACCGCGCGGTACTCGTCCACGCCGAGGTCCCGGTAGGGCCAGGCGCGCCGGAACGTGTCGTAGAGCGCATCCTCGCCCCACTCGCGGGAGGCGACCTCGGCCACGATCTGCTGCGCGAGCACGTCGAGCGGCTTTTCCGGGATGCGCAACCGGTCGAGCTCGCCGCGGTGCACGCTGTCGAGGAGGGCGGCGCATTCCACGAGCTCGTCGCGGCTCAGGGGGAAGAGTCGTCCCTTGGGCAGTGCGCCGACCGCGTGGCCGGAGCGCCCGACGCGCTGGAGGAACGCCCCGATCGAGCGCGGCGTGCCGAGCTGGCAGACCAGATCCACTTCGCCGATATCGATGCCGAGCTCGAGCGACGCGGTCGCGACGAGCGCGCGCAGCCGGCCCTCCTTCAGGCGCTGCTCGGCATCGAACCGGCTCTCCTTCGAAAGGCTGCCGTGGTGCGACGTGACGTGCTCCTTCCCGAGGCGCTCGCTCAGGTGGCGCGTCACGCGCTCGGCGAGCCGGCGCGTGTTCACGAACACGAGCGTCGTGCGGTGCGCCTGGATGAGATGCGCGAGCCGGTCGTAGATCTGCTCCCACACCTCGGTCGACATCACCGCCTCGAGCGGCGAGCCCGGCAGCTCCAGGGCGAGGTCGCGGTTCCGGACGTGGCCGCTGTCGACGATCGTGCAGTCCGGCGCCGCGCCGGCATCGCCGCCCGCGCCGACGAGAAAGCGGGCGACCGCCTCGACCGGCTTCTGCGTCGCCGACAGGCCGACGCGCACCACGGGACGGGGCGCGAGGGCGGCGAGGCGCTCGAGCGACAGCGCGAGGTGCGCGCCGCGCTTGGTGCCCGCGACCGCGTGGATCTCGTCGACGATGGCGGTGCGCACGGTCGCGAGCATCGCCCGGCCGCTCTCGCTCGTGAGCAGGAGGTAGAGCGACTCGGGCGTCGTGATCAGGACGTGGGGCGGACGCTTCGCCATGGCCGCCCGCTCCGAGGCGGTCGTGTCGCCGGTGCGCACGAGCACGCGCACGTCGACGTCGGGAAGCTTGAGGTGAGCGAGCTGCTGGCGGATGCCGGTGAGCGGTCGCTGCAGGTTCTTCTCGATGTCGTTGGAGAGCGCCTTGAGCGGCGAGACGTAGAGGACGTGCGTCTCGTCCGCGAGGCCACCGGCGAGGCCGCGGCGCACGAGGTCGTCGAGCGCGGCGAGGAAGGCCGCCAGCGTCTTACCGGACCCCGTGGGCGCGGCGATGAGCGTATGCCGGCCGGCCGCGATCGCGGGCCACGCGGCGCGTTGCGGCTCGGTGGGGACGTGGAAGGTCTGCCGGAACCAGGAGGCGACGGCGGGGTGAAAGGGCGTGACCGTCATGCGGGCAGGTTAATCCGGCGCTCCTCCCCCGTCCACGGGCATAAAAAAGGAGAAACGTATGAGCGGGTTGTCATGGCGAGGCGCAAAGCGACGAAGGATCCCGCGACGGAAGACCGTGCGCAACATGGGATTGCTTCGCCGCGCGCTCGCAATGACCCGAACCGCTGGATTCGGCCTGCCGCGCGTCAACCCCGCCCGAAACGTGCCAGCGTGAGCCCGTCGAGGTCGATCGCCGTCTTCTTCCCGCTAATGATATCGGCGAGGAGTCGCGCCGAACCGTTGCTCATCGTCCAGCCGAGGGTGCCGTGGCCGGTATTGAGGTAGAGATTGCGGTAGGGCGTGGGGCCGATCACCGGAAGGTTGTCGGGGGTCATCGGGCGCAGGCCCGTCCAGTACTCGGCGCGCGAGAGGTCGCCGGCCCTGGGGAACAGCTCGCCGATCACGTGCGCGAGCGCGCGCAGGCGCGCGGGCCGCAGGGTGAGGTCGTAACCCGCGAGCTCGGCGGTGCCGGCGGCGCGCAGGCGATTGCCGAGGCGCGTGATGGCGACCTTGTAGCGCTCGTCGGTGAGGGTCGAGCCCGGCGCCGCGTCCGCATTTTCGATCGGCACGGTGGCCGAGTATCCCTTGACCGGATAGACGGGCAGGCGTATGCCGAGCGGGCGCGCGAGCAGCGGCGTGTAGCTGCCCGCGGCGAGCACGTACACTTCCCCGGTGATCTGCCCGCCGTCCGTGTGCACCGCGCGCACGCGGTCGCCTTCCGCTTCGAGCGTGCGCACCGCGGTCACGGTGCGGAACACCACGCCCTGCGCCTCCGCGCGCCGGGCGAGCTCGCTCGTGTAGGCGTGGCAGTCGCCGGTCTCGTCGTCCGGATAGTGCACGCCGCCCGCGAACTTCACGGTGCTGAAGCGCAGCCCCGGCTCGACCGAGAGACAGCCGGCGGCATCGAGCACGCGATGGGGAACCTGCAGGCGCTCGAGGATCGGCCGCTCGCGCTCCGCCGCCGCGACGCCGGCCTCGTCGCGAAAGAGCTGCAGCGTCCCCCGGGTGGCGTGGTCGTAGACGATACCCGTCTGCTCGCGCAGCTCGACGAGCGTCTCATGGCTGTAGCGCGCGATCCGCAGCATGCGTTCGAGATTCCGCAGGTAGCGCGGCTCGCGGCAGTTGGCGAGCATGCGCAGCAGCCACGACCACATCGCCAGGTCGAGGCGCGGTCGCAGCACGAGCGGGGCATGCTCCTGCAGCATCCACTTGAGCGCGTTGCGGGGAACGCCGGGAGCCGCCCACGGTTTGGCGAAGGTCCACGACACCTGGCCCGCGTTCGCGAAGCTGGTCTCGAGGGCCGGACCCGACTGGCGATCGATCACCGTGACGTCGTGGCCCGCCTGCCTGAGGAACCAGGCGCTGGTCACGCCGATGACCCCACCGCCCACGATGACGACGTTCATGCGCGCTCGAAAAAGGTTGAAGGCCCCGGCGCGAGGGCGCGCGAGGGCCTGCGAGATTACCGGGCGGGGCGCCCGGCGTCCACGATCAGACGCCGGCCGCGCCGGGCGTCCGGCCGACGCCCCCGGAGTCGCGGTGGGGAGGACGGCGCTCGACCGGTGTTTCGATTGCGGCGACGCGTGTTCGTCGTTGCAGGGCAGGCTGAAGGACGCGGCCGTGGCGGCGGGTTTCAACTCAGTAATGCGGTGTCTTTACTGCGGCAGGTCCTCGGGAAAGAGCAGCGGCCGCAGGGCGACGTAAGCGATGTAGGCGAGAATCAACGCGACCGCCTCGGGACGGCCCAGCCCGTTGCGGCGACGGAGAAAAAAGTAGAGGAGAACGCCGGTCGCGACCTTGACCGGCAGGTCGTAGTACACCGTGACCGTCGGCGCGGTGTAGCCCGAGATCAGGGCGCCCAGCCCCACGCCGAGCAGAGGATTCGTGATGTTGCTGCCGATCAGGATGCCGGCCGAGATGTCGCGCTGGCCCCTGGCGATCGAGACGAGCGCGGTCATCAGCTCGGGAAGCGTCGCGGCGACGCCGAGCACGATCACGCCGAAGAACGAAGCGCTGAGGGGCAGGCGCGCGACCAGGCGCGTCGCGGCCAGAAGCACCGGATCGGCGACCCACGCCATGGCGGCGAAGGCGAGGGCGACGACGGCCATGGCGCGATAGCGGCGCGGGCGCCCGAGGCGCCGGGCATGCGCCACCCGGCCGGTGTGCGCGCCCGTGCGCGCCACGTACGTCAGATAACCGGCGTAGGCGAGCACGAGGAGCAGGCCTTCGACGCGCGTGACCGCGCCGCCCGCGCATGCGAGCCACAGCAGGCAGGAGGCGGCGATCAGCCCGCCGACCTCGACCACGAGCAGCCGCCGCACGACGACCACGCTGCCGATGAGGCCTGCGAGCGGGAGCACGAAGTTCTGCTGGAGGATGTCCGAACCGATGTTGCTCCCGATGAGCAGGCCCGAGAGCGTGTCCATCGATTCCGGCGCGTGCAGGATCTGTACGCTGCCGATCACGTGCGTGACGATCTCGAGCAGGCTGGTGCCGATTGACAGCACCGTGAGGCCGACGAAGCTCGCGGAGACGCGATAGTGCGCCATGAGCGCGAGCGTCTCCCGCAGGACGATCTCCGCCAGGACCAGGATGAGGAGCGCGCCGCCGACGACGATGAGCAGGTCGGGCAGCACGCGTGCCGTCAGGGCGTGGCGCCGTATCGCCGCGCGATGGCCTCGACGAGCGGGCGGGGCGGATAGTCGTTCGCGTTCGCGGCGAGATAGTGCCGCCACGCCTCGAAGGCCGACGCGAGCGCGGCATCGGTGCCGTGGCAGCCGAGCACGTTGACCACGGCGTCGCCGACCTTCCACGGCCCTTCGCCTCGAATCGCGCCTTCGGTCAGATGGATGGTCTTGTCCGGATCGCCGAGATGCCAGTAGGGCTCGAACCAGAGCAGCCCCTTCGGATGCGGGAAATGCTCGGCCATGACGTGCCTCGTGCCGTCGGGGAACCGGATCGACAGGGGAGCGGTGAGGGAGTGGAGGTCGGGCATGGTGGGAAATTCTATCGGTAATGTACGACGCTGTTCATGCCTTTGGCGCTAGTGTTCTCGTTTGGATCGGAGCCAATTAAGGGCTCGACCGCCCTCCGGGCGAATAGTCGAAGTACTAAATGTACTTGTGGGTGGCTGACCCACGGCACCAAAAGAAAGGAAGTTATATACTTGACGTACCCTAGTCGCCGGGCCCAGAATCCGGGCGCGTGACAGGCCGGTTTTGGAAAGATGGTTTTTTGAGTGCAGAACTGCTTTACTGGTTTGGCGGGCACGCGCCGGAACAACTCATGGCCATACTCCGTATGGCAGCGCCTTTAACCGGGCGTGGGATCCTTGAGCCGGGGGCCCGCCCTTATTTCTTCTTGAAGATGCCGAGCAGTTTCGCCTGCTCTCCATTTAGAGCTTCTGGATTGGGTAGTATCTTCAAGCCGTATCCGATGTATTTCCCCTTTCTGCTGTACGTCGTAGGCTTCAGTATCTCTGCGTACCGTGGCTCATAATCGCCATAGCGCGTTGGTTCTACCGCCGCCGCAAAACCACTTGCAATACAGTCAGCCAATTGAAGCCCAGCGAGTTGAGTATGCGGCTTGGAATCTACTTCATCGATATCGATGACATTCCATCGGATCGAAGTTTCGCACTGGGTCTTGAGAACAGTTAGGTATTCTCGGAACTTTTCGTAGGATAGACCAGACCGATTCGAGAATATGATCTTTACTCGCTTGGTATTCTCTCGGTTATCCTCATCGCACAGCCACGATACGCGCTCAACGAGGTGCCTGGCCAAATACCAATACAGCTTGCCTTTCTCGCCCGCAAAGGCAAGTTCCTTGGGAACAGTTTTTTTGTTTGACAGGACGGATATGGCCCGAATTGGAGCTTGTGAAACGACTCTACATGCTGCAATTTTCTGATGGTGATCCAGATCACAGAAATGAACATGGCGCAGTTTCGTCTTTCCGATCTCTGCCAATATCGAATCGCGGTGCTTAACTAGTGAGAGATCGTTGGATTGGCGAACTACGCAGCATCCAAGAGCAAGCCATTGACTCGACCCGTCTTGCTTTTTATCGCGAAATTTTTTGAGCCCGTCATCGCCAGACTCGTCAATGTAGGCAAGGAAGGTATGGCTCATGCCAGATAAGAAACAAAAGAAGAAACAGGACAACGATCGGCCACCGATCCCATTCGACGAGGCCCTTAAACGTCTATGGGGCTCGCCACCGCAACACAAGAAAGCGAAGAAGAAATCAAAGAAGAAACCGGCCTAATGGCCGGTTCTCTTTTTACGGAGAACCAGAATGCTCAAGTCTCTCAGGGCAATCATTGCAAAGCGTTTCGCCTCGCTGTTGGGCGTTCCAGTATCCATCAGAACAGGATACTGGAACGCGCCTACAGGTTGTTCTTCAGCCAGCTCGCGCAATTGTCCTTGAACCCATGCCAAGCACCGATATTCGCGGATTGAACGACCAGCAGAGCATCGCTAGCGTCCATTCTTGCTTTTAGTGCGTCACGTATTTGACTGGCATTAAGGTTCGAGACCACGACCCATGTTGAGTCTAAGCAATGCCACCAGTTTCCGAGATTCTTGATAGCTTCAAAGAGTGACGAATAGTCTTGGCCAGGTTTGTTCAGATCGTAAGAGATTACGAATGTAGCCATGCCTCCCTCCTTGGCTAGTTATTTGGAGTCTGCTTTAATGAAGTTAGGTGGCACCCGCCGCCTAAACTACTACATGCCTAGGTTAGCCGTTCCAGGCGGATTCTTGCCTCTTTAGCAGAGCCAAATAGGCAAGTTTAATCGCCGTCTGGAGCGGACTAGCCGCTTCTACAACTTCAGCCGTCATAGCTTCTACACCTCCTTTCGGGGGCCGGCTGCCCTCCGCCAAGTTCAGAGGACCGGGCCGACTGGAGGAAAAAGAGGCGGCGGATGCCGCTGGCAACTATAACGGGAAACCACGGAAGTGCCTACGCTTTGGGCGCTTCAGCGGTTTTCGGGTCAGTCCGCCGATACGTCAGGCGCTTCCCGACGATCCCCTGTAAGGCAATATCGGCGCGCTCCTTGTCCTCGATCCCCAAGCGGGAGCGGTTGTTGTAACGGAAATCAAACTCCGTCACGTAGCGTTGCAGATGCTTCGCGCTGCAATGGTGATACGTGCCGATCAGTCCGCGCTTGAGCAAGCTGAAATAACCTTCCACCGTGTTCGTGTGCACGTTGCCACGGACATACTCGCCTTGGCCGTGCTTCACATGCTGGTGGCTGGCGAACAGATGGCCGAAGGCTTTGTACGACTGGTGCTCGTCGGTCATTAGGTGCGCGTCCCTCGCCATCTGTGCCTTGAGAACGGGGCGAAGGTTGGAAGCGTTCACCTCGGGAATATGGAACGAGCGCACCTGACCGCCACGCTCCACAAGAGCAAGAATCTTCTCCTTGTGCTTGAACCCACGTCCCTTGTACTCGCGGCCTTTCTTGGAACGCTTGCTGTTAAGCCAGAAGGTTTCATCAGCCTCGACCGTGCCACCGCCAGAACCCAAGAGGCCGGAAGGGTCGGTCTTCATCGCCTCACGGATGCGGTGCGTCATGAACCACGCCGTTTTGTACGTCACTCCTAACGTGCGGTGGAGCTGATGGCTGCTCATGCCCTTCTTGGAGGAGCAGAGGAGATAGACCGCCATGAGCCACTTGTTAAGAGGGATCTTCGAGCGCTCAAAGACAGTCCCGACCGTGACCGTGAAGGGTTCACGGCACATGTGGCACTTGTAGAGACCGGGGCGGGTGGACTTGCCCTTTAACTCGTAGTGATCCCCGACCGTCCCACAGTGAGGGCAGACCGGACCGTAAGGCCACACGGTACGCTCAAGGTACTGGCGGGCCTTCTCGGGGTCGTGGAACTGAGGGGCGGAAAGGTTGTTGTTCTTGGCCATGGCTGTCTCCTTATGGCCTAAACGATACCCGCGAGCCGTGGGTATGTCAAGTACATAACTTCCAAAAGAAAGCACGCCCCGAATGGCGCGACTTTGCCGTTACGCATCCCGCTCCGCGGCAAAGCCCAGGGCGCACCTCCCTGTGCGCCCGTTCGCGCTGCCACCGGCAGCGCTCACCCCCCGCCCCTCGCTGCCTCGCGCTAGGAGGTCGCCAGACGGCGCTTTTGGGCTGCGCAATCCCTGCTTCGCGCAAAAGCCCAGGGCGCACTTCCCTGTGCGCCCGCTCGGCGGGGCGAACGTCCACCGGACGTTCGCCACCTCCCCGCCTCGCCCATGCGCCGGCTGGCGACCGACCGGCATCCCTGCCGGTCGCCCTTCGGGCTCGCGGCGCTCGGAGCGCTCGGTGCGGGCGCGCCAGACGGGGACCCCACTGCAACAGCACTTCCGTTTCAGGGCGGAGGTGGTTTGGGGTGAGTCCCCGTTGAGCTCGCCGAGCACCGGAGCCTGTCCCGGGGGTAGTACGCGAGAGATGTTCGAGCCCGAGGCGCGTTTTTCAGCGCCCGGCGAGTTATCGAGCGTCCCGGGACGGGCGAGGGCGAGGCGGTTACTTCACGACCGTCCGGTGGACGGTCGTGCCGCCGAGCGGGCCGGCCACGGAAGGCCGGCCCTGGTTTCAAGCGAAGCAGGGACTGCGTAGCGCAGAAACCGCAGGGGACCGCCCGCTCATTTTGCGGGCGGCGAGCGATCCGGGGCGCGTTTTCTTTCGTCCCTTTCTTTGCGCGAACAAAGAAAGGGACCCGTCGCGCGGGGGCGGAACCCCGCGTATTACACGTCGCGGAGCGACTCGAGTACTTGAGGGCCAGGAACCGGTAGCCTAATTCAGTAGAATTGCCTCCAGACCGAAGTGGAGAGCACGCGTGAACGAAGAGAAGCTGATCTACCGCGGTCGCATCGTCGACCTGGTGCTCGAGTCGACGACGCTGCCGAACGGCCGCGCGATGCAGCTCGAGGTCGTGCGTCACCCGGGCGGCGCCGCGGTCGTGGCGCTGGACGCGGACGGGCGCGTGTGTCTGCTGCGCCAGTATCGGCACGCGCACCGCGACTGGATCTGGGAGCTGCCGGCCGGCAAGCTCGATCCCGGCGAGCCGCCGCTCGAGACGGCGCGGCGGGAGTTGATCGAGGAGGCGGGCCGGCGCGCCGGACGCTGGTCGCCACTCGGGCGCATCATCACCTCGCCGGGCGTGTTCACCGAGATCATTCATCTCTATCTCGCCGAAGATCTCGAGGAAGCCCCTGCCGCTCCCGAGGAGCACGAGCTCTTCGAGCTCCATTGGGTGCCGCTCCGTGAGGCGATCGAGCGCGCGCTGACGGGCGCGATCGAGGACAGCAAGACGATCGTGGGTCTCGCGCGCGCGGCGCGGTTTCTCGAGGGCAGGGAATAAAGAAGCCGGTGTGCTGTTCAACCGCTACCGGCGCCTGCGTTCGTCTTGAACGGTGGGCCGGGCGGTTTCAGAATTGGCGAGTCCATCGAAAAGGAGGAATGCGCATGAGGTCGTCCAAGAACAAGAAGGCGTGGTCGTGCTTCGCCGTCGCGGCTCTGCTCTCGCTTCCCGTCGTCGCGGGCGCCGAGAGCGAACCGGAGGACATCATCAAGTACCGCCAGAACGTGATGAAGGCGAACGGCGCGAACATGGGGGCGATCGCCGCCATCCTCCAGGGCAAGGTGCCCGAGTACAAGGACCGTCTCGGCGATCACGCGCGCGGCGTGCAGGCCGGGACGAAGAACATCCCGGCGCTATTCCCCGACGGATCGGATTTCGGGGACACGGAGGCGCTCGAGTCGGTCTGGAAGGACAGGGCCGGGTTCAAGAAGCGCTCGGACGACACGAGCAAGAAGGCGGATGCGCTCGCAAAGGCGGTGGCGGGCGGGGACGCCAAGGCGATACAGGCGCGCTTCCGGGAGCTCTCGGACAGCTGCAAGGCGTGCCACAAGGACTTTCGCAAGGAGCAGCAATAATCCGTCGGTCGCCGGTGCTCGCAGGCGCGGCGCTCCTGACCGCCGCGCTCGTCCTGCCCGCGCCGCCGGCGGCCGCGTCGGAGCTCGCGAAGCGCGGCGAGTATGTGTACCGCGCCTCGGGCTGCGGCAACTGCCATACCGATCGCGAGGCCGGGGGCGCCGAGCTCGCGGGCGGCGCGGCGCTCGAGACGCCCTTCGGCGTGTTCTACGCGCCGAACATCACGCCCGATCGCGAGCACGGCATCGGTGCGTGGAGCGACGAGGACTTCCTGCGCGCGATGCGCGAGGGCGTGAGCCCGCAAGGCAGCCACTACTACCCGGCTTTTCCGTATACCTCGTACACGAGGCTGACAGACGAGGACCTGCGCGCGCTCAAGGCCTACCTCTTCACGGTTTCCCCGGCCGCCCGACCCGACCGCCCCCACGAGCTGCCCTGGTACGCGCGGCTCCGGCCGCTGCTCTATTTCTGGAAGTGGCTCTACTTCGAGCCCGGGCCGTATCGGCCCGACCCGCAGCAGTCCCCCGCCTGGAATCGCGGCGCGTACCTCGCGACCGCCGCCGCGCACTGCGGCGAGTGTCACACGCCGCGCGACCGCTTCGGCGGCTTCGACCGGGAGCGCCGGTTCGCCGGCACGAAGGACGGGCCCGAAGGGGCCGTCGTGCCCAACATCACGCCCGACAGGAAAACCGGCATCGGCCGCTGGAGCGAGCGCGACATCGCGTACTACCTCGAGACGGGCATGACGCCCGACGGCGACTTCGCGGGAGACGTCATGGCCGACGTCATCGACAACGGCCTGAGCCACCTGGCGAAGGACGATTTGCGGGCGATCGCCCACTACCTGAAATCGTTGCCGGCGATCGAGCACGCGGTGAGCAAGCGCAAGAAGGACAAGCCGGGGAAGCGGGACGAATTCGAGTATTAGTCGGCCGCGACGGAGCCGACCCAAGGCCGCGACACGCAGGAGGGTTCTCCCGCGCACGTGGTGCGCGACGTTCGATTCTGAAATGATGTAGCGACGCGCGCGAGGCCGCATCGCGCGGATCGAACCGACCACCGACCATGTCGCCCGGCGCCTACATCGCCTACTTCTCGATGGAAATCGGGCTGGCCCCCGGCGTCCCGACCTATGCCGGGGGGCTCGGCATGCTCGCGGGCGATACGCTGCGCACCGCTGCCGATCTCGGCGTGCCGATGGTCGGCGTCAGCCTGGTCCATCGCAAGGGCTATTTCCACCAGCGCGTCGATCCGACCGGCTGGCAGACCGAGGAGCCGGTCGCGTGGTCGCTCGACGATCACCTCACGGAGCTGCCGGCCCGCGCGAGCGTCGAGATCGAGGGCCGCCCGGTGCAGATCCGCGCCTGGAGGTACGACATCCGCGGCACCGGCGGCGCGAGCGTGCCCGTCTTCCTGCTCGACACCGATCTCGACGGGAACGCGGCAGCGGATCGGCTGCTCACGCACTTCCTCTACGGCGGCGACAGCCACTACCGCCTGTGTCAGGAAATCGTGCTCGGCATCGGGGGCGCCCGCATGCTCGACGCCCTCGGCTACGCGGACATCGACCGCTACCACATGAACGAGGGGCACGCGGCCCTGCTCGTGCTCGAGCTGCTGAAGCGCCAGGCCCGGGCCAACGGCCACGAGCGCCCGCGTCCGGAGGACATCGAGGCGCTGCGCCCGCGCTGCGTCTTCACCACCCACACACCGGTGCCCGCCGGCCACGACCAGTTCCCGCTCGCAATGGCCGAGAAGGCGCTCGGCGCCGGGATGTACGTCTGCCTCCTCGACGAGTTCTGCTACGAGCAGAAGCTCAACCTCACGTATCTCGCGCTCGCGGCGAGCCACTACGTGAACGGCGTGGCGAAGAAGCACGGGGAGGTGGCCCGGCACCTCTACGCCAAGTACCGCGTCGAGTCGATCACCAACGGGGTGCACGTGGCGACCTGGGCGTCGGAACCGATGCGCGCGCTCTTCGACCGGCACGTGCCCGACTGGCGCACCGACAACCCGGGCCTTCGCTACGCGATCGGCGTGCCGCTCGGGGAGATTCGCGAGGCCCATCGCGCGGCGAAGCGCGAGCTCCTCGCCTACGTGAATCACGTCACGAACAAGGGTTTCGATCTCGACGTCTTCACCATCGGGTACGCGCGCCGCGCCACCGCCTACAAGCGGCCCACGCTCGTCTTCCGCGACATCGAGCGGCTGCGCGGCATCGCGCGCAGGCGGGCCGTGCAGCTCGTGTTCGCCGGCAAGGCCCACCCGCACGACCTCCCGGGCAAGGAGCTGATCCAGGAGGTCCATCGCGCGATGGGGCTGCTCGATACGGACGTGAAGATCGCGTTCCTTCCGGAGTACGACATGACGCTCGCGCGCCTCCTCGTTGCCGGGACCGATCTCTGGCTCAACACGCCGCAGCCGCCGCTCGAGGCCTCGGGGACCAGCGGGATGAAGGCCGCCGTCAACGGCGTGCCCTCGCTCAGCGTGCTCGACGGCTGGTGGATCGAAGGCTGGATCGAGGGCGTGACCGGCTGGGCGATCGGCGAGCCCGGCGCCGCGGCCTCGGACGATCGCGCCGCGGAGGCGGCGTCGCTCTACGACAAGCTCGAGCGCGTCATCCTGCCGCTGTACTACGACGAGCCGGACCGCTACGTGGACGTCATGCGCCGCGCCATCGCGCTGAACGGGTCGTTCTTCAACACCGAGCGCATGCTCAACCAGTACGTCACGCGGGCGTATTTCAGATAGCGCCGATCGCTTCACCGGCGCACAGGACCGCGCGCGAGAGCGTCGCCAGGCAGACGCAACAAGCGCCGAACATCCCCGGCTCAGTCTGTTATCCGCTTAGATCGCGGGTCAAGCCGCATATACGGGCAGACTGCCGTATATACTTCTTCATAAAGCGCAAAAAAGTGTTCCGATGGGCCGTATTTATTTATCGTTGGCCGCAAGCAATGACTAAGAAAGAAATGCCTGCCGGTTTTCCCCTGAGCCCACGCGATGCTGGCGGCAATGTCCTTGTCCTTGGGGTTCTGGTAACAGTCCGTTCCGTTGAATCGTGTAAGAATGGGTTGCCCGTAGAAGACCAAGAAAGACTCATGGCGCTCGTAGGGCAGAAACGCAAGATCGTTCAGTTTGATCGTTTCGGTTTTGTCTGGCTGTCATTCGCTGAAACTGAAAACAGCGAAGACTTTTGTTTGTTTCCATCGGAGGTTTCGCTTGCTTAACCTTGCCCAGGTGTTGTGGTTCGCGGCTAACACGTTGTTCGTGCCGACGCCCGAGACGACGCACCGTTTTCCGCTGCTTGGGCAGCGGCGCGGCACAACAACACGTTGGGCGTAACCGAATGAATCAAGATCGCGCCACCCGACCTCAGCTACTTCTTGCCTTCATCGGGGTCTGGTTTCTAATAGCCGGTCTTTTTGCCTTGTTGGCATGGCCTGAACTACCGAAAAGCAAATTTGGATGGTTTCTCCTATTTGTAGTTGGTCCGCCTGTCTATATTGCCGCGGATTGGTTTTTCGAGTGGCTCCTATCTCAGAAACACGGCAACAGAATCTCATCGAAGAGCTTTTCTTGGATTCGAGTCGCGATCGCGTTTGCCGTGGCGGTCGTTTTTGTCGGTCTAAGCCTCTTTATATTTTCTGCTGCTTTCGAGCAGTGAAAATTCGTGCCCAACAAGCGCTTCGAAATGGACGCAGCTCGCCCAAGCATGCGCTCAACCGGGAGGCGCGCATAGAAGGCGCGTGCCGGTTAGCTTGGCGTTAGGCGTATCGAATGCTCGACATAGTCCTGTTTGTATTCTTTGTGGTCGCATCTGCTCGGATTGTTAAACTGGTCCGGCAAGAATCCGCCATCTTCCGGGAGTTTCAACAACCTCGGTCTCTCGCTATTGCAGTTTTGTTTTTGCCACTCGGCCCGGTTGCGATGTTTCTTTTTAAGTCGACGCCACTGCTCGCTTTTACAGCTGGCGTCGCTTGTTATCTTCCTGCTTTGCTTATGTCTCGACGTCTGAGCTTCGCTTTTGAACGCGCTGGAACTGACAGGGTGAAGAAGGCGCAAGGTGCCGCATCTCAGGCTTTCGGTGCTGCGCTCGTCGGTTTTATCTATGTGGCGGTCGTGCTTGTTTTCGTGGTCGTTATTAGCACTGCGGATGCCTAAGCGCGGCTCAACGCGGCGTCATACCCAATGAACCGATACAAAGCGCTAAGCATAGTTCTCGGTTTTGCGACCGTTCTAGGAATTTATGCAGGGTACTGGATCGGAGCCTCAAAGGCACAGGTAGTATTCGACACTATGAATTTCCTTCTGACTTCCGAACGAAATACGGAGGCGATCCAAAACATCAAGGCGCTCAACGGGCTCCGGGAAAAGCAGATTGACGCGACACTGCAGTTCATGGAGGTGCGCGTGAAAGGTGCGCTTGGTTATAAAGGGATAAAACCGGACGCAATCACCTTGGCCAAAGATTATCAGCGCAAGTATTGCAAGACAGGGTGCCTTGGGGTCGACAACGAAGCCAGGTGAAAAACAGGTGACAGAGTTATTTTCCGACAAACACCAAAAATAGATCTTCCTAAGCGCCGCCAACTTCTGATCGACGCACCCATAGGGAAATTTCCACAGTGGACATCCCACGGATATTCAACATCAGTGAGAGTGCTCACCGCATTCACAACCCGATCACACCCGAAAAGCTTGCTACTCTCGGCGCGGCGCTGCGCCTGGAAGCGGGGGCCCGAGTGCTCGACCTCGGCAGCGGTTCGGGGGAGATGCTGTGCACCTGGGCACGCGATCACGGCGTCAGCGGCACCGGCATCGACATGAGCCGGTTGTTCACCGAGCAGGCGAAACGCCGTGCTGAAGAACTCGGCGTCGCCGATCGAGTCAAGTTCATCCATGGCGATGCTGCGGGCTACGTCTCTGGCGAGAAGGTCGATGTTGCAGCCTGTCTCGGCGCCACGTGGATCGCCGGGGGAGTCGCCGGCACTATCGAGCTTCTGGCGCGGAGCCTGCGCCCCGGGGGGATCATCCTCGTCGGCGAGCCCTACTGGCGGCAGTTACCGCCGACGGAAGATGTGGCCAAGGGATGTCTTGCCCACTCAATTTCCGACTTTCTCATGCTTCCAGAACTTCTCGCGTCTTTCGGCCGACTTGGCTACGACGTCGTTGAAATGGTGCTGGCTGACCAGGACGGCTGGGACAGATACGAGGCGGCCAAATGGCTCACCATGCGCCGATGGCTTGAAGCCAATCCCGACGACGAGTTAGCGAAAGAGGTTCGAGCCAAACTGACCGTGGAACCCGAGCGTTACGCCGCTTACACGCGTGAATACCTGGGTTGGGGTGTGTTCGCGCTGATGCCGCGGTGATGCGTGGGCGCATCCGGCGGATCGTCAACGACTGTGCGGCGCAACAGCCGGTAGCTCGTCAAATTGCTTTCTTATGGTCCGTTATCCGTGCAGAAAGCTCTGCCTCACGCAGCCCTAACAACGCCATGATGGACAGCCAAAAGCGCCCCTCCTTCGTCGCGTCACTTTCGGCTGCCGGTTATGGCGAGCGTTAGGCACTAAAGCGAGGCGGGCGAGCCGGCGTCGGGCTCGGCCCGCCTTCCGCTTCTACGCACCTCACGCCCTCGGACGGGCCTCGGGCTTCTCGCCCGGTTTCGCCCGCGTTTCCTTCTGCTCGGCGCGGCCGAACAGCGCGATCATCTCGCGGTTGAACGCGGGGATGTCGTCGGGTTTGCGGCTGGAGACGAGGTTGCCGTCCACGACGACGTCCTGATCCACCCATTCGGCGCCGGCGTTGCGCAAATCGGTCTTGAGCGAGGGCCAGGAGGCGATGCGCCGGCCGCGTGCCTGGCCGGCTTCGATGATCGTCCACGGCCCGTGGCAGATCGCAGCGACCGGCTTGCCGGCGTCGAAGAAGGCCTTCACGAACTCGACCGCCTTCGGTTTCATCCGCAGGAAATCGGGATTCATCACGCCGCCCGGCAGCAGCAACGCGTCGAACTCCTCCGCCCGCGCCTGCGGGAGCGGGACGTCCACCGGCACGTGTTCGCCCCACTCGGTGTGCTTCCATCCGCGCACCTTTCCCTCCTGCGGCGACACGATGCTCGTCGCGGCGCCGGCCTCCTCGAGCGCCTGTTTCGGCCTGGCCAGCTCCACCTGCTCGAAGCCGTTGTCGACCAGAATCGCGACCCGCAATCCATCGAGTTCTGCCATGGTATCCCTCCTGCTTCGGTGTCTCGGGAAAACCGGTTGGGCCAAGCGGGAGGGCGGAGGTTCGGATCCGGTTTCCGTCTTCAGTGCCCGCAGACGAGACGTGCTTGTCATCGTGCCGGGACGGTGCTGTCATGGTCCGCGGCCGATCGAAGAAGGGTCCGCAAATCATGCCCGAGCTGCCGGACGTCGAGGTCTATCGCCGCGAGCTGCAATCGAAGGCGCTCAACCAGCGCATCGCGGCCGTCGACGTGAAGAGCCCGCGCATCCTCGGGCGCTTCCCCGCCAAACGCTTCATCGACGGCCTGCGGGGACGGCGCCTCACCGGGACGCAACGGCACGGCAAGCGGCTCTACGCGACGCTCGACGGCGGCGGCGTGCTCGCGCTGCATTTCGGCATGACGGGCGGGCTGCGCTACTTCGCCGGCGAGGATCCGGAGCCGGCGTTCGATCGCGTGCGCATCGACTTCGAGAACGGCAGACACCTCGGCTACTACAACCGCCGGATGATCGGTCGCGTGGCGCTGCTCGACGACGCGCAGGCGGACATCGCGGCGCGCGAGCTCGGTCCGGACGCGCTCGACCTCGATCCTGAGACGTTCCGCGAGCGCCTGGCGGGCAGCCGCGGAGCGATCAAGTCCGTGCTCATGGACCAGACGGCGATCGCGGGCATCGGCAACATCTACGCGGACGAAATCCTGTTCCAGGCGCGCGTGCACCCGCAGGCGCGGACGGCCGAGCTCGACGCGGCGACGATCCGGCGCATTCACAAGACCATGCAGGCGGTATTGAAGAAGGCGATCGAGCGGGGCGCCGAGCCGGAACGCCTTCCGCGGAATTTCCTGATCCCCCGCCGCGAGGCCGGCGAGACGTGTCCCGCCTGCGGCGGCAGGATCGCGCGCGTCGCCGTCGGCGGACGCTCGACCTACTTCTGTCCGCGCTGTCAGCCGAAGCCGAAGTCGCCAGGGAGGAGCCGCAAACGGTAGGCAGGAACGGTTCCCGTCCCGCTTTGTCCCATCAGACAAGGCCGGAGCGGCCGAAACACGGGAAGGAGCCATTCATGGAGGGGAAGGAGCGCCAGCAGATCGCCGGCCAGCCGCAGTCCAACCACTTCGAGCAGATCGACCCGCATCGGGCAGATCAGCACGAGCCCGCGGGGAACAGCCCCGACCGCGACGACCTCAATCTCGAGGGGGCAAAGCGGCACCCAACCCGATCCCCGAAAATCCCGACACGACCGATCCTGGTCTCACGCCCCAGCCGCCCAATCCCGGCCTGGTCCCGGCGGGCGGATACCCGGAGCCGTCCGGCGGCAAGAAGCACGCCGGGTCGGGCAGCCGGTCGGAAGACTAGCGCGGAGTAACCACGGCCGGCCGCGGGTTGATTCCCGCCGAGCCGGCCCTTACCTATCCGGCGCGGCGGCTCGCCGGTCGGAAATCGGCGCCCGCCTCCGCTTCATGCCATCCAGGGAAGCGACGACATGAGGATCGCGCAGGTTGCCCCGCTCTACGAGAGTGTCCCGCCGAAGACCTACGGGGGGACCGAACGGGTGGTCTCCTATCTCGTGGAGGAGCTGGTGCGGCAGGGCCACGAGGTGACCCTCTACGCGTCCGGCGACTCCACGACGAGCGCGCGGCTCGAACCGATCGTGCCGCGGGCGCTCCGCCTCGAACCGTCGTGCATCGATCCCCTCGCGCATCACGTGCGGATGATGGAGAAGGTGATGCAGCGCGCGGCCGAGTTCGACGTGGTGCACTTCCACTGCGACTACCTGCACTTTCCCCTGGTCCGGCTGCTCGACGTTCCCCACGTGACGACGCTTCACGGCCGGCTCGACATCCCCGATCTCGCGCCCCTGTACCGGGAGTTCAGCGACATGCCGGTGGTCTCGATCGGCCACCATCAGCGCGCGCCGCTGCCGTTCGCGAACTGGGTGGCGACCGTGCACCACGGCATACCCGATCACCTCTACCGCGTGCATCCGAAACCGGGCAAGTACCTGGCCTTCCTCGGCCGCATCTCTCCGGAAAAGCGGGTCGACCGCGCGATCGAGATCGCCGCGCGCGCGGGCATGGAGCTGCGGATCGCCGCGAAGGTGGACCGGGTCGATCGCGAGTACTTCGAGAGCCGCATCCGGCCGCTCCTGCAGGAACGGTTCGTCCGCTTTGTCGGGGAGATCGGCGAAAGCGAAAAGGAACGGTTCCTCGGCGAGGCGTACGCGCTGCTCTTTCCCATCGATTGGCCCGAGCCGTTCGGGCTCGTCACCATCGAGGCGATAGCGTGCGGCACGCCGGTGATCGCCTGGCGGCGCGGCTCGGTGCCGGAAATCCTGCGCGACGGCGAGACGGGGTACATCGTCGACAGCCTCGAGCAGGCGGTGGCCGCCGTGGAGCGTGTCTCCCGGATCGACCGCAATCGCTGCCGGCGCGTCTTCGAGGAGCGTTTCTCGGCCCGCCGCATGGCGCGCGACTATCTCGCGGTCTACCAGGCGGTCCGCGCCGCCTCGCCGGTGCGCCAGTCCGTGGCCTGACCTCGATGGAGGAAATCCTCCAGATCGGCGACCGCTGGTACGTCCTGGCCACGACGGCGCGCGCCGGCGACCGCACGCGCGTGCTCAAGCACGGCGATACCTTCGCGGTCTTCGACCGGAACGGCGACATCCATCCCTACGGCGCCGGCGACCTGGGCGTCTACCACGACGGCACGCGCTTCCTCTCGCATTTCGAGCTGCGCGTCAACGGCGAGCGGCCGATGCTGCTGCACTCGACGCTCAAGCAGGACAACAGCCTGCTGGTCGTCGACCTCACCACGCCCGATCTCTACGAGGCGGACCGGATCCTCATCCGAAAGGGAACGCTGCATCTCTTCCGCGGCAAGCTCCTGCACGAGGGGGTGCACTACGAGCACGTGCGCGTGGTGAACTACGGGCAGGAGCCGATCGACGTCGGGCTCGACCTGCGCTTCGGCTGCGACTACGCGGACATCTTCGAGGTCCGCGGCGTGCGGCGGGAGCGGCGCGGGGAACCGCTCCCGGTCGAGCACCGCGAGCGGGCGCTCGTCCTCGGCTATCGCGGGCTCGACGGGGTGGTGCGCCGCACCCGCATTACGCTGAGCGACGCGCCGGACGGCCACGCCGACGGAAGCGTGCACTACGCGCTGCGCCTCGCGCCGCGCGCGCAGCGGGACCTGTACGCGTCGGTCGCCTGCGAGTACGAGGAACGGGCGCCGGCCGTCATCAGCTACGACCGCGCGCTCGCGAAGGTCGAGGAGGAGCTCGCCGCGTCGGCGGCGGCGGCGCGGGTGTACACGTCGAACGAGCAGTTCAACGACTGGACGAACCGCTCGTTCGCCGACATGCGCATGCTGATCAGCCATACGCCGGAGGGCCGGTATCCCTATGCCGGCGTACCGTGGTACAGCACGCCCTTCGGGCGCGACGGCATCCTCGCGGCGATGCAGATGCTCCTCCTCGACCCGGATCTCGCGCGCGGCGTGCTGGCGTACCTCGGCGCGCGGCAGGCCGAGGCGATGGACCCCGCGTGCGACGCCGAGCCCGGGAAGGTCCTGCACGAGACCCGGCGCGGGGAGATGGCCGCGCTCCGGGAAGTGCCGTTCGGGCGCTACTACGGGAGCGTGGATGCCACGCCGCTGTACGTGGTGCTCGCCGGCGCCTACTACGAGCGCACCGGCGACCGGGATTTCATCGAACAGATTCGCGGCCCGATCGAGCGCGCGCTCGCCTGGATCGACTGGTACGGCGATGCGGACGGCGACGGTTTTGTCGAGTACGTGCGCCACAGCGCGAACGGGCTCGTGCAGCAGGGGTGGAAGGACTCCGAGGACTCTGTGTTCCACGCCGACGGGAGCATGGCGCGCGGCCCGATCGCGCTGTGCGAGGTGCAGGGCTACGTGTACGCGGCGAAGCTCGCGGCCGCGCGCCTTTTCGGTCTGCTCGGCGAGAAGAAAACGGCCCGCGCGCTCGCGGAAGCGGCCGCGGTGCTCAAGAGCCGGTTCGGGCAGGCGTTCTGGTGCGAGGACATCGACACCTACGCGCTCGCCCTCGACGGCGACAAGACCCCGTGCCGGGTCCAGGCCTCGAACGCCGGGCACGCGCTCGCCATGGGGATCGCGACGCCCGAGCACGCGAGCCGCATCGGTCCGCTGCTCCTGTCGGAGGCGTTCTACAGCGGCTGGGGCGTGCGGACGCTGGCGCACGGCGAGCGGCGCTACAATCCGATGTCGTACCACAACGGCTCGATCTGGCCCCACGACAACGCGCTCATCGCGCTCGGGCTCGCGCGTTACGGCCTCAAGGACCTCGCGCTCGAGGTCCTGACCGGGCTCTTCGACGCCACCATCGTGATGGACCTGCACCGTCTGCCCGAGCTGTTCTGCGGCTTCGAGCGCCTGCCCGGGCAGGCGCCGACGCTCTACCCGGTCGCGTGCTCGCCGCAGGCGTGGGCGAGCGGCGCGGTGTTCCAGCTGCTGCAGGCCTGCCTCGGCATCAGCTTCTCGGCCGAAAAGCCGCAGCTGCGATTCGACCACCCGGTCCTGCCCGAATACCTGCACTGGGTCGAGCTCCACAACGTGCCGGTCGGCGACGGGCAGCTGGATCTGGTGGTGCGGCGCCATGCCCAGGACGTGTCGGTGAGCGTGCTGCGGAAGGACGGGGATATCGAGGTGGCGGTGATCGTGTAGGGAATAGAACCGCGGCGTCGCCAGTCTTGTTACCATCATTCGCGCTTTATGCGGGGTGCCCGATGAAGACGCGCTGTGCGGTATTCGCCATCGCCGGGTGGCTGCTTCCGGCAGCCGCCATCGGCGCGCCGGCCTTCGACGTCTCGCGCCTCGATGAGCCGGCCGAGGCGGGACCGCTCGTCCGGGAGGCGGAGGAGTACACGCGGGGTCTCCGGCACGAGCCGAAGAGCGCGGTGCTGCATGCCCGGCGGGGCGCGACGTACTTCAGGCTGCGGGAGTTCGACCGGGCGATCGAGGACTTCACGCGCGCGATCGCGCTCGACGCGCGCCTCGACGAGGCCTGGTTCGGCCGGGGCATGGCGCGCGGGCGCAGCGGCGACCTGGAAGGCGCCGTGGCGGATCTCGGCGTCTACATCGAGCGGCATCCGCGCAGCTCCGTCGCCTACACCAAGCGCGGCATACGCCACCTCTGGAACGGCGATCTCGACCGGGCGGAAGCGGATTTCGAGCGCGCGATCGAGATCGATCCGCGCAACGCCGAGGCGCACGACGATCTCGGCGTCATCCACGCGCAGCGCGGCGACTATGCCGGCGCCGAGCGGCACTTTCGGGCGACGATCGAGCACGACCCGAGCTACCAGAAAGCGCACCACAACCTGGCGATGGTGCACTACATCCAGGATCGCAACCTGCCGGCTTTGCAGGCGGTCGAGCGGTCGCTTCGGCTGAGGCCCGACGCGCGCGACTCGCTGCTCCTGAAGAGCGCGATACTCGAGGCGCTCGGCCGGCCGCGCGAGGCCCAGGCGGCGCGCGAAGAGGCGGAGTTCCTGCCGCCGGGAGACAGTTCCGAGCGCATGTCCGTGCGTTGAACCGTCCGAAGGAGGAGCCGTGAAAAGAACGCGATGGGGTCTGGCGGCCGTGCTGCTCGCCGCCGCGGGAGGCGTGTCCGCGCAAGGAGTGAGCGTGCAGGTCGACGACGAGCGGGTGAGGCGATCGAACGACTTCGTGGACAAGCTGCTGCACCTGCACGAACAGGCCCTCGCCGGCCGATCCTGGGAGAGCAGCGAGCGGCTCGGCGGCTACAAGGACCTGCCCGAGTTCTACCGCGAGGTCACCTACCGCGACGCGCGGAGCGGCCGCGTTCTGAGCCGGGTGCAACGCGAGCGCGCCCATCCCGAGCGCGTGCACGGCGTGGAGGTCTACGTGTACGACGGGGACGGGCGGCTCGTGCGCGACTACTTCGCGTGGTACCTGCCGCTTTATCGCAACGCCCCGCGCCAGACCCACATCAACCTGTACACGCACGCCGACGACCTGCGGGGCTGGCGACAGTTCGACGGCTCGGGACTCCGCGTCTACGAAAAGTGCACGGCGGGCGAGAAGGTCCTGGTCGAGTACTGGGACGACGAGATCAGCCGGGCGGAGGACGACCCGGCGAGCGTCATGCACACGCCGATCTACGCGCGCTGCTTCGCCGGGCTGCCGGAGAGCGTGGCGGCGTTCGAGCTGCTCGACTGAGGGCTCGACTGCGCCTCTAGCGGTTGGTCAGGTGCGGCCAGGCGAAGCGATGCAGGATGCCGATGAACATGGTGTCGACATCCTCGTCGGCCTCCCGCAGGAAGTGCCTGGTGTACTCGAGCGTGATGGCGGTGTTGGGCGACCCGTAAAGCGCCATGCCGAGGCCGGCGGCAGGCCCGTCGTCGTTGTCGATGGTTCCGAGATCCACCAGGTCGCCGCTGTACTTGAAGTAGGAATAGCCGCCCAGCGCGTAGAGCTCGAAGTTCCCGTAGCGCAGGTGCGCGCGCAGGTGCGCCGCCGCGTGGTAGTCGACCTGGAAGAGCTCGTCTTTCTCGCCCGCCGCGATACGCGCCTGAAACGCCAGCCACCTGCCGAGGGTGTGGCCGAGATCGATGCCCAGCCCGGTCTGGTCCTCGCCCTCGAACTTCCACAGGTGCAGGTTGTAGTACCAGGGGCGCGCCTCCTGCGCCTGCGCGGCGCAGGCGACCGCGAGGAAGCCCGTCGCGACCAGAGCTCTTGTTATTCTGCCGAACATCAATCGTCCTCCCGTAAAGGTGTGGGGCTCCCCGAGCCCGTGAGCCAAGCATAGACGACGGCCGGAGCACGGCAAAAGCGCGGTTCAGGTCCCCGGGTCGGCCGGGCGAGCGGCGCTGAGCGTCGCGACCCCCTCGGCCGCCACCTCGCGCACGCCGGGGTCGGCGTCCCGGGCGAGGCGCGCGAGTATCGGCGGCACGCGCGGGTCGCGGGTGAGGGCGAGGAAGTGCGCGGCGTCTCCGCGGATGCGCGCCTCCGGGCTCTCCGCGAGCCGGGCGAGCGGCTCGACGAGCCGGGCGAGCACCGGGCTGCCCTGCATGCCCTCGAGGAGGGCGCCGATGCCGAGGCGCACGTGCAGGTCCGTCTCCGTGTCGCCGAGCAGGAGCGCGAGCGCGTCCAGGTGCACGCTGTCCTGGTTCACAAGGTCCGTCACCTTCGCGAGCTCCCCGGTCGCGAGCAGCTCGCTCAGGTACGCCGCCGCGCCTTCCGGCGTGCCGGTACGCTCGGCCCATTGCTTCAGCTCGGCTTCGGAGCGCAGCCCGTCGAGCTCGTACGGGCCGAGCCGGACCCACGGCACCGAGCGCACCTTGTGACGAGCCGCGGCCTCGGGGTGCTGGTCGAGGTTGATCACCTCGAGGCGGCCGATCTCTCCCGTCTTCACGAGCTCGCTCAGTCCCTTCAGGACGGTGGGGCAGAAGGGGCAGGCCGAGGTGAGCAGCAGCAAGGCGTCGGGCGCGCGGCGCGGGGAGGCGGTCATCGTGGCGTTCCTTTCGAAGTCCGGAGAGTGTCGGCCGGTGTCGCGGGAAGTGCAACCCAAAAAAAAAGGCCGGGAAAGCCCGGCCCGAATCACCACAGGGAAGGATGGTTACTTCGGAAGAATGACGCTGTCGATCACGTGGATGACACCGTTGCTCGCGACGATGTCCGTCTGGACGACCTTCGCCTCATCCACCTTCACGCCTTCGCGTGTGTCGATCGTCACGGACTGACCCTGGACGGTCTTCGCCGAGTTCAGCTTCGCCACGTCCGATGCCATGACCCGTCCCGGCACCACGTGGTAGGTCAGCACCTTGGTCAGCGCCTCCTTGTCCTTGAGGAGGGCGTCGAGCTGCTCGGGCGGGATCTTGGCGAACGCCGCATCCGTCGGAGCGAATACCGTGAACGGGCCTTCGCCCCGGAGTGTCTCCTCGAGCCCGGCTGCCTGCACGGCGGTTACCAGCGTGGTGAAGCCGCCGGCCGCCGCCGTATCGACGATGTTCTTTTCGGGCTTGGGTGCGGTGGACATGGCAAAGCCCGGGCTCGTCAGCATGGCCAGCAGCAACAGGCCGGTGATCAGAGTCGGGAGAACGAGGGATTCCTTGAGTCGGGCAACTGCGCGCGATGTCATGACAAAGCTCCTTTCGGTTGAGTGGCTGAGAGCGATTGCTCCTTTCGCTGCGGACGGTGTCCAACAGTTGTCCAGGACAATACGCCACT
Organism: Sulfurifustis variabilis; assembly: GCF_002355415.1. GTDB lineage: Bacteria > Pseudomonadota > Gammaproteobacteria > Acidiferrobacterales > Sulfurifustaceae > Sulfurifustis > Sulfurifustis variabilis. The sequence continues at coordinate 798,169 of NZ_AP014936.1, forward strand.
GGTTTCATGTCGTCAAGCCTTTGTCATGGACAATGTGAAAGGCTCTGCTACCCTATGCCCATGCGCAAATCGGCCCCGGAAGACCAGCCCAAGCACCCGATCCAGGTCGTTGCCCGGCGGACGGGGCTCAGTGTCGACGTCATCCGGGTTTGGGAGCGCCGCTACCAGGCGGTGTCGCCAGGCCGGACCGAGGCGCGCCGGCGGCTTTACTCCGATGCCGAGGTGAACCGGCTGCTGCTGTTGCGGCGCGCGACCGAGGCGGGACGTCGGATCGGCGACGTGGCCGCCCTCCCGACGGATGAGCTGGCGCGCCTGGTGGCAGCCGATCGCGGAGCGGAGCCCGGCACGGCGGCCGGGCCCGAGGACTTCGTCGAAAGCTGTCTCGAAGCGGCAGAACGCATGGACTCGGTCGGGCTGGAAGGCGAGCTGGCGCGCGCCGCGGTCAACTTCAGCGTCCCCGTGCTCCTCGAGCGCGTGGTCGCCGCGCTCATGCGCGAGGTGGGCGAACGCTGGCACCGCGGCGAGCTCCGCGTCGGGCAGGAGCATCTGGTGAGCGCAGCCGTGCGCTCGTTTCTCGGCGGGCTCTACGGCACGAGCAACATGGGCGGGACCGGACCCGTCCTGCTCGTCACCACGCCGCTCGGCCAGAACCACGAGCTCGGGGCACTGATGGCGGCGGTGCTCGCGGCGGCGGACGGCTGGCACGTGGTGCATCTGGCGCCGAACACACCGGCCGCCGACATCGCGGCGGCTGCCCGGCAGGTCGACGCGCGCGCGGTGGCGCTCGCCCTCGCTTATCCGCAGGACGACCCCCGGCTCGTCCAGGAGCTGCGGCTGCTGCGACAGCAGCTCGAACCGCGCGTGGCGCTGCTCGTCGGCGGTCGGGCGAGCGACGGCTACACGGAGGTCCTTAGCGAGATCGGCGCGCGGCAACTCGCCTCGCTCGCGGAGTTTCGCGCGGCGCTCGCCGAGCTGCGCACCGCTAGCGCGGCGGCGCCGTCGCCGCGTAGCCGGTGAGCTCCACGTAGCCGCGGCCCGTGATGCGCTGCCCCTTGCGCTCGCCCCGGATCTCGACCGCGCCTTCCCAGTAGCGCGGCGTGACGTCGAGCTCCTGATCGTCGAGCACGGGCTCGATCTCGAGGGTGAGGTCGACCGCAGGTACGGCGAATCGCCAGCGCGCCGGGTACGTGCCGCCGCGCGGGCTCGTCCAGCTCTCCAGCACGTCGACGCGCACATCGGTATCGCTTAGCGGAAGCGGGGTGCCGTCCGGAGCGATGAGCGTGCCCGCGCTGTGCGGATCCACCGAGCCGTCGCGACGCCGCAGGCGGTAGACCATGAGCTCGTGGCCGTCGTCGAGCTGCAGACCGAACCAGTCCCAGCCGGCCTGCCCCTCTTCGAGCGCGCTGGTGCTCCATTCCCGGTCGAGCCACGACTCGCCTCTTACGGTGTGAGCGACGCTGCCGACGGTGATCGTTCCTTCCGTGGCGAGCCGCGGGATCGAGTAATAATAAGAAGCGTTGCCGGCGCCCGCGCCCTTGCGGCTCAAACCATTGTCGCCCTGGAGCACCACGGGCTTGAGCGGGTCGAGCGCGAGATCGAGCGCGAAGCCCTCGCCCGCCGCCGCGAGCCGCCAGGGAAATCCGTCCCCTTCGACCGACCAGTCTTCGATCCAGACACGGAAGGGCGCGCCCCGCGCGCCGGCGAGCCCGAGCGCCGCGCGGGCGAATCGCTCTTCGTACTGGAAGCGCTGCGCGCCCGCGTCGGTGAGCGCCAGGTGTCCCATGTAGACCTGCCGCGCGGCCCAGCGCGAGGAGCGCTGCGCCTCGCCGGGCGCGAGCGCGAAGCGAAAGAGGGCGAGCTCGTAGCCGAAGCGCCGCCCGCCGGCGTCGGCGAGGTTGCCGGTGAAGTACCACCACTCGCTGCGGTACCCGGGATGCGGACCGTGATCGACGGGGAAGCGGAACGGGCGCGGCTGCTCGGCGCGCGCGTAGCCGTCCGTGTCCGTGCCGCCGAGCACGCGCGCGAGCTCGAGCGGTTCCTCCGCGGGCGCCGGCACCGGCGCAGGCCACAGCCACCACACCGACGTGCCCAGGCCGGCCAGCGCCAGCACGAGGATTGCGGGGCGGATGCTCATTCCTCGCGCAGTCCGCGCGCCGGCAGCGCGCGCGCCAGCCGGAAGGCCGGGTAGAGGCCGGCGGCGAGGGCCGCGAGCACCGCGAGGCCGACGGCTCCGGCGAGCACGCCGGGCGAGACGATCGGCTGCATGCTCCAGCCGAAGGCGCGCCGGTTGATGACCTCGATCAGCATGACCGCGAGCGCGAGGCCGACGGGGACGGCGAGGATCCCCGCGGCGAGACCCATGAGCGCGGTCTGGACGCTCACCATCCACCGTACCTGCCCGGGCGTGAAGCCGATCGCGCGCAGCACCGCGTACTCGCGCGCGCGCTCGAGCTCGAGCGCCATGAGCGCGCTCAGCGTGCCGACGAAGGCGACCGCGACGGCGAGAAGCCTGAGGACTTCGGTGATCGTGAAGGTGCGGTCGAAGATGGCGAGCGAGAGCGCGCGCAGCTCGCGGTTGGAGCGCACCTGCACCGCCTGGACGCCGTCCGCCTGCCGGCGCACCGCGTCGGCCACGACCGCCGCGTCGGCGCCGGGCGCGAGGTACAGCCGCAGCGCGGAGTAATGCGGGTCGCCGTAGAGGCGCGCGTAGAGCGGGTGCGCGAGGACGACCAGGCCGTTCTCGGAGCTGTAGTCGAGGAGCACGCCGGCCACCGGCAGCTCATGCGCGCCGCCGGTCGTGCGCAGCACGATCCGGTCGCCGGGGGCGACCGCGTGCCGGTAGGCGTAGGGCTCGGTCACGAGGACCGCGCGGCCCTCGGCGAACGCGGCCCAGGCGCCGGGCGTCGCGTCCTTGAAGCGGTAGGGCGGGGCCCACGAAGCGGGAAAGTCGAGCGCGAGCATTTCGGTCAGGCGGCCTTCGGACTCGAGGGTGACGTAGCGCGCGCCGACCACGGTTTCGAGCCCCGGGAGGGACCGCACGCCGGCGACGATCGCGGGATCGAGGTGCGCCGGCATGCGCGTGCCGCCCGCGCCGGGGATCGCCACGTACAGATCCGCGCGCAGCGTGGAGTCGAGCCAGGTCTCGACCGAGGCGCGGAAGCTCCCGATCATCACGCCGACGCCGACCACGGTCGCGACGGCGAGCATGAGCGCGGCGATGGCGACGCCCGTGCGGCTCAGCGACGCGGCGATGGCGCGGATCGCGAGGCGGACGACCACGCCGGCGCGCCGCGCCAGCGGTTCGGCGAGGCGCACCATCGCCGCCACCGCCAGCGGGACGAGCAGCGTGAGGCCGAGGATCAGCAGGAAGAGGGCGACGAACCCGGCGATCAGCCCGCGGTCGGCGAGGCCGAGGACGAGCAGCGCGGCGCCGATCATCGCGAGGCCGGTCGCGGCCAGGCGCGGCGAGGCGCGGCGCACGCGCGCCTCGAGCGTCGAGCGCAGGAGCGCGAGGCGGGGGGCGGTCGAGGCCGCCTCGAAGGCGGCCGGCAGGGTCGCCAGCATCGTCGCGGCCAGGCCGAGGGCGAGACCTTTGACGAACGGCGCGACGGCGAGGCCGGCCTCGCGCACGGTGACGACGAAGTACAGGTCGGTCATCGTGCGCGTGACGAGCCGCACGAGACCGAGCCCGAGCCCGGCGCCGAGGGCGAGGCCGAGCACCGTACCGGCGAGACCGATCGCGAGCGCTTCGGCGAGCACGAGGCGAAAGAGCTCGCCGCGCGTCACGCCCAGCGCGCGCAGGACGGCGAGCAGCGGCCGGCGCTGGAGCACCGCGAAGGTCATGGTGTTGTAGATGAGGAAGCTGCCGACGACGAGCGCGAGCAGGCTCATCGCCGTGAGGTTCGTGCGGAAGGCGCGCGTCATCTGCGCGAGCGCCTCGCCGCGCGCCTCCGCGCGCACGAGCGCGGCCTCGGGCGGCAGCATGCGTTCGATGTCCGCCGCCCGCGCCTTGCCGGTCGCGCCCTCGGGCAGCACGAGATCGATCGCGGAGAGCCGGCCGAGCGCGCCCGCGATCTCCTGCGCGGTGCCGATATCGGCGAGCAGGAGGCCGTCGATCGCCGCCCGGTTCTCGCCGTCCAGCAGTCCGACGAGCGTGACGGCGTGTCGCCGGCCGCCGATGCTCAGTTCCAGGCCGTCTCCGGCGCGAAGCCCGAGGCGTTCGGCAGTGGGCGCCGCGAGGAGCGCGGTTCCCGGTTCGGTCAGCAGGCGCACGATCGCATCGCCGTCGACGGCGCCCAGGTGACCCCGGATGCCGGACTCGGCGAACGGATCGACGCCGAGCAGGCGCAGCGTCTCGCCCCGCGCGGTGGCGTAGGCCTCGACGAGGGGCGCCGCGCCGCGCACGCCGGAAAGACGCAGGCGCGCGTAAACACGTTCGTCGAGCCCGGTCGGACCGCCCACGATCCGGTGCGTCGCGCGGCCGCCGACGTTCTCGAGCGAGACGGCGAAGGCGCGGCGCGCGCTCTCGTTCGCGATATCGACGGCGACGACCACCGCGACGCCGATGGCGATGCCGATCACGACCAGCGCGAGCAGCCACCACCGGCGCGCGAGCGCCCGCCGGCTCGCGCGGCGCAGCAGCCTCACCACGCCAGGTCCTCGCCGCGCTCGACGAGCCGGCCGCGGTCGAGCGTGAGCACGCGGTCGGCGGACTCGGCCACCTGCTTCGAGTGCGTCGCGAGGAGCAGCGTGGCGCCCTCGCGGCGCGCGAGCCCCGTGAGCAGCGCGAGCACCCGCCGCCCCGTTTCGGCGTCGAGATTGCCCGTGGGTTCGTCCGCGAGCAGCAGCCCGGGCTTGTGGATCAGGGCGCGCGCGATGGCGACGCGCTGCTGCTCGCCGGCCGAGAGCCGGTCCGGAAAGCTCGCCAGCCGGTCGCCCAGCCCGACCGCTTCCAGCCATCCGGACACCCGCCCGCCGTCGGGCTCCCCGTTGAGCTCGAGCGGCAGCCGGACGTTTTCCTCGACCGTGAGGGTCGGGATCAGGTGGAAGAACTGGTAGACGAAGCCGATGTGCCGCCGGCGGAAGAGCGTGCGCTCGCGCTCGTCGAGCGCGGTGAGCGGAACCCCGTCGAGCGCGACGGTGCCTTCGTCGGGAAGATCGATGCCGCTGATGAGGTTGAGGAGCGTCGACTTGCCGGAGCCGCTGCGTCCGAGGAGCGCCACGCATTCGCCGTGGCGGACGTCCAGGTCGAGGCCGTCGAGGACGGCGCGCGTGCGGCCGCCTTCCTCGAACCGGCGTCCGAGCCCGCGGACCTCGAGCAGCGTGTCGCCCATCGTGCCAGGGGACATTAAATATTGAATGTTGAATTTTGAATGTTGAATTGTGGAGCGCGCTGCGCGCGCACCATTAAGACATTCGACAATCAAGCATTCGACATGTCTTCTACTTGACCCGATACGGCCGCATCATCTCGTGGTCTTCGTGCTCGAGGATGTGGCAGTGCCAGGCGTAGAGCCCCGGCAGGTCGAAGCGGGCGATCACGCGGGTGATCTCCCCGGGCTGCATGACGGCCGTGTCTTTCCAGCCCGCGTCGCCCTTCGGCGGCGGCGTGCGTTGCCCCGTCGGCTTCACCGTCTTCGGCTTGCCGGGCTCGAAGGCCTCGCGGTCGAAGGGCTGGCGATCGAGGATCAGGAATTGCACGAGGTGCAGGTGGATCGGGTGCGCGTCCCCGGTCGCGTTGATCACGCTCCAGATCTCCGTGTCGCCGACGCGCGGCGTCTCCGTGATCGCGTCGTCCCAGCGCAACCCGCCCTGCGCCGCCGTGCCGAGGAGCGGGAGCACGCGTCCGTAGTCGTCCTTTTCCTCGACGAGCGTGAGTTGGCGCGTCGTTGCGCCCGCCGTGTCGTGCCGCGGGATCGGCGCCCGCAGACGCGCGGGGAGGACCGCGTCGCGCGCGTCCGAGCGCGCGAGCGTCACGCGGAAGGCCATCACGACGCCGGTCGTCTGCGGGTCGACCGGGTCGCCGTCGGGGAAGGGCGTGGGCGCGTCGTTCCGGAGCACGACGGTGCGGCCGCCGAGCGCGGGATCGCCGAAATCCACGACGACGTCCGCGCGCTCGGCCGGCGACAGCAGCAGTTGCCGCCGGGGCACGGGCGCGTCGAGCAGTCCGCCGTCCGTGCCGATCTGGTGGAACGGCTGTCCCGAGCTCAACGTGAGTCGGTAGAAGCGGGCATTCGACCCGTTGAGCAGGCGCAGGCGGTAGCGTCGAGGCTCGACCTCGAGCACGGGCCAGATCTTCCCGTTCACCAGGATCGTCTCGCCGAAGAACTCCGGTTCGATGGAAGGCACGCGGTCTTCCGTGATCGGGTCGCGCACCTCGCGGCGCTTCTCGGCGGGACCTTCCGCTTCCTCGATGTCGCCCGCGTACGCGAGCGAGCCGTCGCGCCTGAAGCTCCGGTCCTGGATGAGCAGCGGGATGTCGTAGCGGCGCGCCGGCAGCGCGCCGTCGCGCACGAGCCGCTCCTCGTTCTCGTCCGTGACGAGGTAGAACCCCGCGAGCCCGGCGTAGACGTTGAGGCGCGTGATGCCCATCGCATGGTCGTGGTACCAGAGGGTCGCCGCCTCCTGGTCGTTGGGGTAGTCGTAGACCTCGCGCGTCCAGTGCGGACCCGTCTCCGCGAAGCCGGGCGTGAACCAGGCCTCGGGATAACCGTCGCTGTGGTCGGGGACGTGGCCCCCGTGCAGGTGCACCACGGTCCGCACGTACGGCCGGCAGTGCGACTCGTGCCCTCCCTTGTACGGTCCGCAGTGCACCGAGGTGTCGACCGGCAGGAGATGGTCGCGGGGGAGGGCGCTTTCCCAGCGGACCCTGGCCGGCCGCCCCTGGCGGGCGAGGAACGTGGGACCGGGGTAGGTGGGCGACTCGCCCGCGGCGCCGTAGCCCCACACGGTGGTCAGCAGCGGCCGGCCGGTCTCCGGGTCGCGCAGGCCGAGGTCCTGCCGCGTCTCGCCCATGCGCACCTCGTAGTAATCCGCCCCCGGATGTCGGTCGACGTCGGGCACGAGGGTATGCGCGAGCGGGTTCGGCAGGGCGTGAACGAACTTCGGCTGCGTCGCCGGATCGAGCCGTTCCCCTGCCCCGGGCGGGGGAGCGAGGTGCGTGCAACCGGCGAGCGCGAGACCGACGACCGCGGCGCGCGACAGCAGGCGGGAATGCGCCATGGTTCCTCCGGAACGCGGTGTTTCGCGTAGAGTACCGGATTGCGCGCGCCCTCGCGCCCGGTATCCACCCGGGGACGTCTGTCGGCGCCGCTCGAAATCGCTTACGGTTGAACCGATGTCGCGCAAACCGAACAGCCGTTTCCTCTACCCGTGGCGCGAGGGGAATGCGTTCGAGCTCCTCGTCGACGGCGAACGCTTCTACCCGCGCATGCTCGAGGCGATCGAACGGGCGACGACGTACGTCCTGCTCGAAATGTACCTCGTCGAATCGGGCGCCGTGAGCGGGCGGTTCATCGACGCCCTGGCGCGCGCCGCGCGCCGCGGCGTGCAGGTGAAGGTGCTGCTCGACGCCTTCGGCGGGCTCGGCCTCGAGGACGCCGACCGCGCGCGGCTGACCGAAGCCGGCGTCGCGATGGTGATCTTCAACCCGATCAAGGCCGCCAAGCGGGCGCACAACCTCGCGCGCGATCACCGGAAGCTCCTGCTCGTCGACGGCGAGGTGGCCTACACGGGCGGGGCCGGGCTCACCGACGAGTTCGATCCGCCGCGCGCCGCGGAGCACCGCTGGCGCGAGACCATGATCGAGATCCACGGCCCGGTGGTCGCCGACTGGCAGCGCCTGTTCGCGCGCGTCTGGGGACGCGAGGGCCGCCGCCCGCTCGATCTGCCGCTGCCGTCGCCGCCCGTTCACCCGGACGGCATGTACGGACGGGTCGAGGTGTCGCAGACATCCGTGCGCCAGGAGATCACGCGCTCGCTGCTCAAGCGCATCGGCGCGGCGGAGCACCGCGTGTGGATCTCGACGGCGTACTTCATACCTTCGTGGCGGATCCGCCGCGCGCTGCGCCGGGCCGCCCGGCGCGGCGTGGACGTGCGCGTCGTGGTGCCCGGCCCGTGCACCGACCATCCCGCGGTGCGCCACGCGGGGCGGCGCTTCTACGGCCGGCTGCTGCTCGCGGGCGTACGCATCCTCGAGTACCAGCCCCGCTTCCTGCACAGCAAGGTGGCGCTGTGCGATCAATGGGCCTCCATCGGCTCGAGCAACTTCGATCGCTGGAACCTGCGCTGGAACCTCGAAGCGAACCAGGCGGTCGACGACCCGCGCTTCGCCGCGGCGGTCGCGCGCATGCTCGAGGGCGACTTCGCGGCGGCGCGCGAGTGGGGATACAGGGACTGGAGCCGCCGGCCGCTGCTGGCCCGGCTGCGCGAGTACCTTTGGGGCAAGGTGGACCTCTGGCTCAACACGCTCGACCGCAAGCGGGCGCCGCGCGACGGATGACCGCGCGGGAGGCGTGCCCGTGCCGCGGATCGAGGGAAACAATCGGGTTCCGCGCACCCGGGTGGTGCGCCCCGTGCCCGCGGAAGGCCGTCCGGGTGCAGGGCCGGCGGCCGGACGCCGGCGCTCCCGCCCTTGGACGCGCGAAGCGTCGTGCGATCGGCGCGGCGGCGCTCGTGCCGCGAAGTGGCATGTCGATTGCTCGGTTCCGGTCGGAGCGCATCGACGGCGGTCGTCGGTCGCCTGATTGAGCACGAACGTTCGAGCATGACGGGGACATGAGCGTCGCGCACGCCACGCACGGAATCGTCGTCGCCCCCCATGCGGAGGCCGCGGCCGACGGCGCCGGGATCCTCCGCGAGGGCGGCAACGCGATCGAGGCGGCGATCGCGATGGCCGCCTCGCTCTCGGTGCTCTACCCGCACATGACGGGTCTCGGCGGCGATGCATTCTGGCTCTGCCGTCCCGCGGAAGGCGGGCTGTTCGGGATCGACGGGAGCGGGGCCGCGGCGCGGCGCGCGGACGCGGCGTACTACCGCACGGCCGGGCTCGACGCGGTACCGGTGCGCGGCCCGCTCGCCGCGCTCACCGTCGCCGGCGCCGTGTCGAGCTGGACGCTCGCGCAGGACGAAAGCCGGCGGCGTTGGGCGGGGCGCATGCCGCTCGCGCGCCTGCTCGCGCCCGCGATCGCGCATGCCGAGCGGGGCGTCGCGCCGAGCGCGAGCCAGTGCGCGGCGACCGCGCGCAAGCGCGACGAGCTCATCGGCCAGCCGGGTTTCGCCCGGGCGTACCTCGACGACGGCGCTCCGCCGCGCGCCGGCGCGCCGCGCCGCCACGCCTCGCTCGCGACCGCGCTCCGGCGGTTGAGCGCCGCCGGGCTGGACGATTTCTATCGCGGCGAGGTCGCCGCGTCGCTCGCCGCGGATCTCGCGCGGGCGGGAAGCCCGCTCGCGGCCGGCGACCTCCGGCGGCAGCGGGCGACGCGCATGCCGCCGCTGGTGCTGGCGCACGGGGCCGGGACCGTCTATAACCTCGGCGCGCCGACGCAGGGCATCGCCTCCCTCATGATCCTCGGACTCTACGACCGGCTGCGGCCGCACCCCGACGTCGATTCGGCGGCGTACGTGCATCTCCTCGTCGAGGCCACCAAGCAGGCGTTTCGCGTGCGCGACCGCTGGGTGCGCGATCCGCGCGATCTCGACGTCGACCTGCGATCGTTCCTCGACGGTTCGGCGCTCGCCGAACGCGCCGGGCGCATCGATCCAACCCGGGCTTCGCCCTGGCGTCCGGGCGAGACCGGCGACACGACCTGGTTCGGCGCCATCGATCGCGCGGGGCGGGCGGTCAGCGTCATCCAGAGCCTCTACCACGAGTTCGGCAGCGGCGTGGTGCTGCCGGGCACCGGCATCTGCTGGCAGAACCGCGGGTGCGCGTTCACGCTCGATGCGGCGAGCGCCCGGTTCCTGCGTCCGCAGCGCAAGCCGTTTCACACGCTCAACCCGGCGATGGCGGAGCTCGCCGACGGCCGGCTGCTCGTCTACGGCACCATGGGCGGCGACGGCCAGCCGCAGACGCAGGCCGCCGTCTACACGCGCTACGTCACGCACGGGCAGCCGCTCGACGCGGCGATCGCCGCGCCGCGCTGGGTGATCGGGCGCACGTGGGGGCCGCCTTCGGCGGCGCTCAAGCTCGAATCCCGGTTCCCGCGCGCCGTGGTCGACGGCTTGCGGGCGCGTGGGCACGAGGTCGATCTCGTCGACGGGTACGACGCCCTGATGGGGCACGCCGGCGCGCTGGTGCGCCACGCCGACGGTGCGCTCGAGGGCGCCTCCGATCCGCGCAGCGACGGCGCGGCGGTGGGCGTCTGATGGTCGCGAAGCTTCTCGTGTACGCGCCGTTGCTTTTCGCCTGCGGCGCCCTCGCCGGCCTGAGCGCCGGACTGCTCGGCGTCGGCGGCGGCATCATCGTCGTCCCGTTCCTCTATCACGTCTACACGGCGCTCGGCCTCGGCACCGAGCTCGCCATGCCGCTCGCGGTCGGCACCTCGCTCGCGACCATCGTGCTCACGTCGGGCGTGGCGGCGCGCGGACACCACCGGCGCGGGACGGTGGACTGGCCGATGGTCCGCGGCTGGCTGCCGCCCGTGATGCTCGGCGTCGCGCTCGGCGCGGGCTATTCGTTCGTCACCTCCGGCGCATCCCTGAAGACCCTCTTCGGCATGCTGCTCGCGGTCACCGCGCTGCACATGTTCGTCGCGACCTTCCGGCCGGTCAGCGTCGGGCGCGAGCTGCCGGGGCGGCGCATGCAGTCGGCCTTGGGCGTGGCGGTCGGCAGCCTCGCCTCGGTGCTCGGCATCGGCGGAGGAACGCTCATGGTGCCGCTGCTCAATCTGTACCACTACCAGATCCATCGCGCCGTCGCGACGGGCTCGGTCTTCGGCGTGGTCATCAGCCTTCCGGCGACGTTCGCGTACGTCGCCGGAGGCTGGGGCGAGACGGCGCTGCCGGCCGGCAGCACGGGCTACGTCGACTGGATCGCCTTCGCGCTGCTCGTGCCCGCCTCGATCCTGTTCGTGCCGCTCGGCGTGCGGCTCGCCTACCGGCTCGACGTGACGCTGCTGAAGCGCGTGTTCGCGCTGTTCCTCATTGCGGTCGGGCTCGAGATGGCGCTCGGCTGAGCCTTCGGCGCGGCCAGCGGGCTCCGCGGCTCGAGCTCGAGCTGCGCGCGCTCCGGCGAAAGCGCGACCTGCAGCGGCGATTCCGCGACGGGCCATTCGCCCTTGAGCACGTTCGCGGCCTCCGGACCCTCGAAGACCAGGTAGCCGTAGCGCGAGTAGTGCGGCAGCTTGCGCGCGAGCGCGGGAACGCTCGCGGCGTTCGGCGCGCCGAGCCAGGCGACCGCGTTGCGGCCGCCGGCCGCGAGCGCCACGCTGCGGGCGGCGCGGGCGTAACGCCGGCCGTCCACCCGCACGCCGTCCGCATCCACCTCGACGCCCCGGTCCGCGAGCCGGCGCGCGACCTCCGGGCGGAACCGGTTCTCCCAGCCGAGCAGCCACACGGCGCGGTCGTCCGGCAGCGCCGCGATCTCCGTGTCCTCGACGATCGCGAAACCCGCCGGCCTCGCCCAGCTCTCCGCCAGCGCGTAGTACGCCCGACGCACCGCGGCCGGCGCTGCGCCGGGCAGCACGATGAGCCCGCGCTCCGCCCCGTAGACCCGACCGAGGGAGGGCGGAAGCTCCGCGGGATCGAGCCGGCGAAAGAGATCGAAGCGCGGATCGACCGCGAGCAGCAGCGGGCGCTCGGCAAAGCGCAAATCGAAGCGCAATCGCCGGCCCGGCATGTGAAGCACGGTCTCGTGCGCCGGCGCGCGTCCGGCGAGCTGCACCGCGATCGGGACGCGGAGCCGGTAGGGGCGGCCGGGCTGACGCTGGGTCATCCGGCCGCGCACGCGGAACTCTTCGCCGTCGTGCGTGACGCGGACGTCGGCGAGCTCGAGCGCCGGCGCGCCCGTCCGGTCCACCCACTGCGCGAGCTCCGCCTCCAGCCGGCGGCCCGACGCCGCCTCGAACGCGCGGCGGATGTCGTCGAAGCCCGCGACCGTGAAGCGATGCCGCTCGTAGAAGCGGCGGAGGCCGGCGAGGAAGGTCTCGTCGCCGAGACGGAGCCGCAGCGCGTGAAACAGCATCACGCTCTTTCCGTAGCCGACGGCCTGGCTCGCTTCTCCGTGGCGCGCGCGGAACTCGCGCAGCGGGAAGTCGCGCGCGCCCGTGACGTAATCGGCGTACTTCTGCAGCAGGCCCCGTCGGTATGCCGCGCCGCGCCCGTCGCGTTCGGCCAGGAGGTGATCCGCGAGATAGGTCGTGAGCCCCTCGGCCCAGTTGCCGCTCGCGTAGTCGAGGTAGACGCCGTTGCCCCACCAGTTGTGCAGCACCTCGTGGGGATACGACGTATCGATGATGAAGGGCAGGCGCAGGACGCGGGGCCCGAGCAGCGTGAAGGACGGCATGCCGAGCCCGGTCTCCCACGCGTTCTCGATGAGCGCGAACTTCGCGTACGGGTAGGGCCCGATCAGGCGGCTGTAGAGATCGAGGTAGCGCGCCGTCGCCGCCAGGTAGCGCCGCGCCAGCGCTTCGTCGGGCTCGCGCAGGTAGACCTGCGCCTCCCCGTGCGGGGTCGCTTCCTTATATAGATGAAAGCGCGCGCCGACCAGGTAGATGTCGTCCTGCGGGTGTTGCTCCTCCCAGGTGACGCCGCCCGGTTCCCGCGTCGCGCGGCCCTGGCTCACGACGTGCCAGGCGGACGGGTGCCGGACCGCCAGGGTGAACCGAAGCAGCTCGTCGCCGAAGCGCGCGAACCAGTGGCTGCCGGAGTCGAGGTACACCATCTCGGGCGAGACGATACCCGCCGGCATCGCGCGAAGATCCACGGGGGCCGGCAGGCGCCCCGCGTAGACGAGCGTCAGCCGCGTCCGGTCGGGCGGAAGCTCGACCGTATAGCGCTTGAGCGATCGCGGCCCGCCGTCCACCGGCGATCCGTGCAGGCGCGCTCCCGGTTCCTCGGCGCGCGGCTCGAAGGCGCCGTCGAGCAGGAACGAGAGCGGCCGCGGAAAGCCGGCCGGAAGGGTGATCTCGTCGCGCACCGCGAGGTGCCCGCGCTCCGGCGAAAGGGCGACCGTGAGCGCGTGCCGCACCACGGGCGGGGTTTCCGCCGACGCCGCGCCGGCCGCGCACAGGAGCGCGCAGAGGGCAATGGCACGCACGCGCCGGGGTAGGGCGCCTGCGCCGGCCTGCGCTACCATGGCTCGCATGCGCTTCGGCAGAACTCTTCTGGTGCTCGGGGTCACGGCCCTGCTCTCGGCTCCGGTCGCCTTCGTCCTCGGGGAAACGAGCGCGGCGGCGACGCGCGTGGTGAAGCTCCAGGACCTGCCGGCGCTCGAGAGCATCCTCGGCCAGCTTGCCGGCAAACGCGTGGTGTACGTCGGCGAGTCGCACGACCGCTACGATCACCACCTGAACCAGCTCGCGGTGATCGAGCGCATGCACGCCGCGTCGCCCGACCTCGCCATCGGCGTCGAGTTCTTTCAGCAGCCCTTCCAGCCGCATCTCGACGCGTACATCCGCCGCGAGATCGACACGACCGAGATGCTCGCGCGCACCGAGTACTTTCGCCGCTGGCAGTTCGACTTCCGTCTCTACGCGCCCATTCTCGCCTATGCGCGCAGCCACGGCATCCCCGTGATCGCCCTCAACGTGCCGACGGAGCTGACGTCCAAGGTGGGGCAGAACGGGCTGGAGAGCCTCACCGCCGAGGAGCGCGCCTCGCTTCCGAAGAACATCGACCGCTCGGACGCCGATTATCGCGCGCGCCTCGAAAGGATATTCCGCCAGCATGCCGGCTCCGAGAAGCGGGACTTCGACCGGTTCGTCGACGTCCAGCTCCTGTGGGACGAAGGCATGGCCGCGCGCGCGGCGGAGTATCTGCGCGCGAACCCGTCGCGCCGGATGGTGGTGCTCGCCGGCACCGGCCACCTCGCCTACGGCGCAGGCATACCCAGCCGGCTCGGGCGCCGCGTGCCGGTGACGAGCGCCATCGTGCTGCAGGGCGGCGGCATCGAGCTTTCGCCGGACATCGCCGATTTCGTGCTGCTCTCCGAGGAACGGAGGCTGCCGCCCGCGGGCACGCTCGGCGTCGTCCTCGAACCCGTGGACGGCGTGCACATCGCGGGGTTCGCGGAGGAGAGCGCCGCGCAGACCGCGGGGCTTCGCCGCCACGATCAGATCGTGGCCGTCGACGGCCGGCCGGTGGGGAGCGTCGCCGACGTCAAGGCGCTCCTCTGGGACAAGTCGCCCGGCGAACGCGTGAAGGTGACCGTGAGCCGCGGGTTCTTCGATCCGAGCGAGCAGCAGTTCGAGGTCGAGCTGCGCGCGCACCAGAAAGCCGGTGACAAGTGATAAGTGCACAATGACGAGTTGCGGGGCGCGCCGTGCGCGCTCGTCAACTCATCACTTGTCACTCGGCACTTATCGCTGTTTTTAGGATGCGTGTGCTCGTCGTCGGGGGCGGTATCTCGGGGCTCGCCACCGCCTGGTTCCTTCACCGTCGCGGACGGTCGGTCGTCGTGCTCGAAGCCGGCGCCGAACCGGGCGGAAGCATCCGGACCGAACGGCGGGACGGATTTCTCGTGGAGGGCGGTCCCAACTCGACGCTCTATCGCGACGGCGCGCTCGCCGAGCTGGTGCGCGGGCTGGATCTCGAGCGCGAGCTGATCGAGGCGAACGCCGCCGCGAAGCGGCGCTACATCGCCAAGGGAGGGCGGCCGGAGCCGCTCCCGGACGGCCCCCTCGCCTTGCTTTCGACGGGCGTCTTCACCCCGGCCGGCAAACTGCGCCTGCTGCTCGAGCCGTTTCACGGCCGCGCGGCGGCCGAGGAATCGATCGCGCAGTTCGTGCAGCGCCGCCTGGGCCGCGAGTTCCTCGACTGGGCGATCGATCCCTTCGTGTCCGGCGTCTACGCCGGCGACCCGGCGAGGCTGTCCGTGCGCGCGGCGACGCCGAAGATCTATGCGCTCGAGGCGGAGTACGGCTCCCTGTTTCTGGGCGCGGCGGCGCGGATGCTGCGGGGCCGACCGAGCGGCCCGCAGCCGACGGGGCGCCTGATTTCATTCCGGACCGGCATGCAGACGCTGCCGCGGGCGGTCGCGCGGGCTCTCGGCGACCGCTTCCGCGCGGGCCAGGCGGTCGAGGCGATCGAGCGCACGCCGACAGGCTGGGCGGTCCGTACGCCCGCGGGCACCGACGAAGCGGAACGACTCGTGCTGGCGGTGCCCGCCTACCGCGCGGCCGAGCTGCTGGCGCCGATCGATCGAGCGCTCGGCGAAGCGCTGGAGGGCATCCGCTATCCGCCGGTCGCCTCGGTCGCGTTGGGGTTCGAGCGCGCGCAGGTCGCCCATCCGCTCGACGGATTCGGGATGCTCGTTCCCGGACGGCTTGGCCGCGAGACGCTCGGCGTGCTTTTCTCGTCGACGCTCTTCCCCGAGCGGGCGCCGCCGGGGCGGGTGCTCCTCACCGCCTTCGTCGGCGGCGCCCGGCACGAGACGGCGGGCACGCTCCCGGAGGCGGCGCTCGTCGAGCGCGTGCTCGCCGATCTCGGCCCGCTCCTCGGCATCCGCGATGCACCGGTGTTCCGGCACCTGACATGCTGGCCTCGGGCGATCCCGCAGTACGAGCTCGGGCATCTCGGGCGGCTGGCGCGCATCGATCGAGCGCTCGACCGCCTCCCCGGGCTGCACCTTCGGGCGAACTGGCGGGACGGCATATCCCTCGTCGACTGTGTGGCGAACGCGCGCGCGCTCGCCGACGCGCTCGCGGCTCCCGCCTGATCGGGAGAACGACCGCTCGTCCCGCCGGCTCATCCATCTGCGGGACCCATCCGATAAGCGCGGCGAACGGCCTTCCGACTGCAAACGCCTATCGGCGTTTGCAGTCGGTAACATCCGGCACTGTTTCTCAACCAATAAGCGATCAATAAACCGTGTCTACCCCACGTTTTTTTCTTTCGCTGTCCCTGGCCGGACTGCTCGCCGCCTGTGGCGGAAGCAGCGATGACGGAAACGCCACCGGCGAGCTCACCCTGCAGGTCACCGACGCGGCCGTCGACGGCGCCCTCCAGGTCGTCGTTCAGTTCAGGGGTATCGAGCTGCATGGACCCGGCGGAACGCAGACTTATTACTACTGCGAAGACGCGAGCACGGGCGAAACGGTGCTGAGCGCCGCCGCCTGCGCGCATCCGGCGCCCAGGCAGCTCGACCTGCTCGCCCTCACCGACGGCCTGACCGAGTTCCTGCTCGACGGTCTGGTCACCGAGGCCGGCCGCTACGCCTGGGTCCGGCTGCTGGTCGACGCCGAACCGGACGTGAGGGATTCCTACATCGTGATGCCCGACGGGGAGCACGAGCTCCTCGTCCCGAGCGGTGCCGAGACCGGGCTCAAGCTCAATCGCGGCTTCACGGTCCCGGCCGGTGGCACCGCCGATTTCACGATCGATTTCGATCTGCGCAAGTCGGTCCACGACCCGCTGTCCGGGGGCGTCGACTACCTGCTTCGGCCGACGCTGCGGATCGTGGACAGCGCCGAGGCCGGCGCCATCGCGGGCGAGGTCGACGCGGCGCTCGTGACCGACGGCTGCACGCCGGCCGTCTACGCGTACACGGGCGCGGGCGTGACCCCCGACGACGTCGACGGCGCCGCGCCCGATCCGGTCACCACGGCCCAGGTCAAGCTCGACGAGGAAACCGGCCTGTACCGCTACAAGGCCGCCTTCCTCGAACCGGGTAATCACACCGTCGCCTTCACGTGCCAGGCCGCCGGCGACGATCCCGCGATGGACGACGCCATCGTCTTCTCCGGTGCCGCGACCGTGGCCGTGGCCCCCGGAACCGTCGCGACCCACGAATTCCAGGCTTCGCTGCCGTAGCACTACCCGGGCGCGCCGGCTTCGCCGGCCGCCCGGTTCCCGGCGGCCCGGCTTGATTCCGAGGGGCGAGGCCCCAGGGAGGGGTGCTAGGCAAGAGGGCGGCCGCGGTGGTTTACTTGGCGGCCCCAGGGCGAAGCTCATGACCGCGCGCATCGACATCCCCGCCATTCCCGTCGTGAAGGCCCCGCAGACGGCCGAGGTACTCGCGAGCCTTCCCGTGCTCTCGGATGCCGAGCGTGCGGCGCTCGTCGCCCGAATCAAGCGCCTGCTCGAGGAGCAGGACGCCGTATTGATCGCGCACTACTACGTCGACGCGGAGATTCAGCGGCTCGCCGAGGAGACCGGCGGCTACGTCTCCGACTCCCTCGACATGGCCCGCTTCGGGCACGAGCACCCGGCGCGCACGCTCGTCATCGCCGGGGTGCGCTTTATGGGCGAGACGGCCAAGATCCTGAATCCCGAGAAGCGCGTGCTGATGCCGACCCTCGAGGCCGAGTGCTCGCTCGATCTCTCCTGCCCGGCGGCCGAGTTCGTTCCCTTCTGCGACGCGCACCCCGACCACACCGTGGTCGTCTACTCGAACACGAGCGCCGAGGTGAAGGCGCGGGCGGATTACGTCGTCACGTCGTCGATCGCGGTGAAGCTCGTCGACCACCTCAGGAAGCAGGGCAAGAAGATCCTGTGGGCGCCGGACAAGCACCTCGGCGCGTACATCAACTCGGTGACGGGCGCGGACATGCTCATCTGGCCGGGCTCGTGCGTCGTGCACGACGCCTTCAAGGCGGACGCGCTGGCCGCGCTCAAGAAGGAGCGCCCGGGCGCCGCCGTGCTCGTCCATCCCGAGTCGCCCGCGGCCGTCATCGCGCTGGCCGACGCCGTCGGCTCGACCACGCAGCTCATCGAGGCGGCGAAGCGTTTGCCGAACAAGGAGTTCATCGTCGCCACGGACAGCGGCATCTTCTATAAGATGCAGCAGGCCGCGCCCGAGAAGACGTTCCTGGAAGCGCCGACGGCGGGGAAGGGCCCGAGCTGCATGGCCTGCGCGCACTGCCCGTGGATGGCGATGAACAGTTTGGCGCGCGTGGCCGTGGCGCTCGAGACCGGCGCGAACGAGATCCACGTGGAAGAGGAGATCCGCCGCAAGGCGCTGCGCGCGACGCAGCGGATGCTCGATTTCGCGAAGACGCTGAAGGCGCCTGTCCTCGGCGACGCCTGACGGCGGGAGCGGGCGCCCGGAGCAGAGGGTTTGACAGCCCTCTCTTTTGGGCGTGAGAATGTAAACGCTTTCATAGCGCCCTGCGTCACAGGCCGGGGTGGAGCCTTGAACAAGCTCCGGGGTCGACGAGCCCGGGAGCAGCCAGGAGGAGCCCGGAAATGTCGGCCACCGAGCCCGGCCGCGGTACGCCTTCCGTTTCGCCCGACCCCCGCGAGGTCGTCGCCGCGCTGGTTGCCCGCGCCCGCGCCGCCCAGCAAGCCTACGAACGCTACGGCCAGGCCCAGGTCGACGAGGTCGTGACCGCCGCGGCCTGGGCCGTCGTCGAGCCGTCGCGCTCGCGCGAGCTCGCCGAGATTGCCGTGCGCGACACCGGTCTCGGCAACGTCGAGGACAAGGTCCGCAAGAACCGGCGCAAGACGATGGGGTTGCTGCGCGACCTGCGCGCCGCGCGCTCGGTGGGCGTGATCGCCGAGTACCCGGAGAAGGGGATCGTCGAGATCGCGCGGCCGGTGGGCGTCGTCGGCGCGATCGTGCCGTCCACGAACCCCGCCGCGACGCCGATCAACAAGATCATGAACGCCCTCAAGGGGCGCAACGCCGTGATCGTCTCCCCGAGCCCGAAGGGCCTGAGCACCTGCACGCGGCTCATCGAGCTCGTGCACGCCGAGCTCGATCGCGTCGGCGCGCCGCGCGACCTGGTGCTGCAGCTCCCCGCGCCGGTGACGAAGGCGCTGACCGAGGAGCTGATGCGCCAGGTCGACCTCGTGGTCGTGACCGGCTCGCAGGGCAACGTGCGCGGCGCCTACGCGAGCGGGACGCCGGCGATCGGGGTGGGCACGGGGAACGTCCCGGTCATCATCGATGCCGACGCCGACCTCGACGATGCGGCGGCCAAGATCGCCGCCTCGAAGACCTTCGACAACGCGACGAGCTGCTCCTCCGAGAACAACCTCGTCATCCTCGACGCCGTCTACCGCCCCGCGCTCGGCGCGCTCGAGCGCGCCGGCGGGGCGCTGCTCGCGGCCGAGGAGAAGGCGCGGCTGAGGCAGGCGATGTGGGCGCAGGGAAAGCTCAGCCCCGCCGTCGTCGCGCAGAGCGCGCCGGACATCGCCCGCGCCGCGGGGCTCGCGCGCCCGGCGCTCGCGCACGCGCGGTTCCTGATGGTCGAGGAGACGGGCATCGGCAAGGACCACCCCTTCTCGCGCGAGAAGCTCTCGCCGGTGCTCACGGTCTACCGGGCGAAGGACTTCGACGACGCCTTCGAGATCACGCGCCGCCTGCTGCTCAACCAGGGCGCGGGGCACTCGTGCGGCATCCACACCCGCAACGACGAGCACGTCATGCGCCTCGGGCTGGAGCTGCCGGTGTGCCGCGTCATCGTGAACCAGGCGCACGCGTTCGCGACCGGCGGCAGTTTCGACAACGGGCTGCCGTTCTCGCTGTCGATGGGCTGCGGCACCTGGGGCGGGAACAGTATTTCCGACAACCTGAACTACCGGCACTTTCTCAACATTACGCGCATCGCGCGCACGATCCCGCCGGACGAGCCGACGGAAGACGAGCTCTTCGGCGCCTACCTGAGGAAATACAGTGATAAGTGATGAGTGCAAAGTGATCAGTTTCGGTGCGCGCTTCGCGCGCTCATCAACTTGTCACTTATCACTTAGCACTGATCACTGCTCTTAGAATGCGTACGATCCGGCACATCGTCGACACCCGCGCGGCCGAGCAGCCGGAGAAGGCCTACCTCATCGCGCCCGAGACCGGGCGCACGCTCAACTACGGGAAGCTGCGTCGCGACGCCCGCCGGCTCGCGGCGTTCCTGGACGCGAAGGGCGTGCGCCCGGGCGAGACGGTGTGCCTCATGATGCACAACGGCTATCAGGCCGCCGATCTGTTTCTCGGCATCATGTACGCCGGCCGCGTCGTCTCGCCGATCAATCTGCTCGCCCAGCCCGCGCAGCTCGAATACGTGCTCGATCACTCCGACGCGCGGCTCGTTTTCGTGGCCGAGGCCTACCGCGAGCGGCTCGAGGCCGCGCTCGCCAGGCTCGATCGCCCCGTTGCGGTCGAGGCGATCGACGTCGATGCCGAAGCGCTGTTTCCCGAGCTCGCCGAGGGCGGCTCGCTTCCCGCCGTCGGCGAAGACGACGCGGCGCTCCTCATGTACACCTCCGGCACCACCGGACGCCCTAAAGGCGCGCTCCTCACGCACAGGAACGTGGTCGCCGGGGGACGCTTCACGAGCGACGCGCACGAGCTCACGGAGAGCGACCGCGTGCTCTGCTCGCTGCCGCTCTACCACATCAACGGCCAGATCGTGACGACGGTCGCGCCGCTCGTGCACGGCGGGAGCGTCGTGATGCCGCACAAGTTCAGCGTCTCGAGCTTCTGGGAGCTGCTCGCGCGCCACCAGTGCACCTGGTTCAACGTCGTGCCGACGATCGTCGCTTACCTTCTGAACGAGCCGGACCAGCGGGTCGCGCGCAGGGAGCTCGACCTCTCGCGCGTGCGCTTCGGCCGCTCGGCCTCGGCGGCGCTGCCGCCGAACCTGCACCAGGCGTTCGAGCGCACCTTCGGCTTCGGCATCATCGAGACGATGGGGCTCACCGAGACGGCGGCCCCGGTCTTCTCCAACCCGCTCGATCCCGCGAAGCGCAAGTACGGCACGCCCGGGCGGCCCTTCGGGGTGGAGGCCAAGATCGTCGACCGCGAGGGCAGGGCGCTTCCGCCCGGCGAGATCGGCGAGATCCTCGTGCGCGGCGACAACGTCATGAAGGCCTATTACAAGGACCCGCAGAACACGGCGAAAGCGCTCGACGCGGACGGCTGGTTCCACACCGGCGATCTCGGCTACCGCGACGCGGACGGCTTCTACTTCGTCACCGGGCGGCTCAAGGAGCTCATCATCAAGGGCGGCGAGAACATCGCGCCGCGCGAGATCGACGAGGCGCTCTACCGGCACCCGGCGGTGCTCGAGGCCGCCGCGGTCGGCATCCCCGACGCCAACTACGGCCAGGAGATCCTCGCGTGCGTGGTGCTCAAGCCCGGGAGCCGCTGCTCGGAGGACGAGCTGCGCGGCTTCTGCCTGAACGAGCTCGGGCGGTACAAGACGCCGAAGGTCATTCGTTTCGTCGATTCGATTCCCAAGGGGCCGTCCGGCAAGGTCCAGCGGCTCAAACTACTCGAGATCTAGAGAAGCAGGAGATTGGCATGAGCGGACAACCGCGAGAGAAGGCAGTCCCGACCCCCACACCGGCCGGCAAGGTGCGCATGACGCCGAGCGAGGCGCTGGTCGAGACCCTGGCCGCGCACGGCGTGGACAAGGTGTTCGGCATCGTCGGCTCGGCCTACATGGACGCGCTCGACATCTTTCCCGCCGCCGGCATCCGGTTCATCTCCGTCGCGCACGAGCAGAACGCCGCGCACATGGCCGACGGCTACTCCCGCGCGACCAACCGCCACGGCGTGTGCATCGCGCAGAACGGACCGGGCATCACGAACTTCGTCACGGGCATCGCGGCCGCGTACTGGGCGCACTCGCCGGTGGTCGCGATCACGCCGGAGACGGGCAGCCTGGGCGTCGGGCTCGGCGGCTTCCAGGAAGCGAACCAGATGCCGATCTTCTCCACCATCACGCAGTACCAGGTCCACGTGAACCACCCCGCGCGCATCGCCGAGCTCACGAACCGCGCCATGACCATCGCCATCAACGAGCGCGGCCCGGTGCAGATCAACATCCCGCGCGACTACTTCTACGCCGACATCGAGGCGGAGATCCCGCCGGTCCAGTACCTCGAGCGCGGCCCGGGCGGCGCGCAGTCGCTCGACGAGGCGGCGCAGCTGCTCGCGCAGGCCAGGTATCCCGTCATCATGGCCGGCGGCGGCGTCATCATGTCGGGCGGCGTCGAGGAGGCGCGGCTGCTCGCCGAGTACCTGTGCGCGCCGGTGGTGACGAGCTACCTGCACAACGACGCGTTCCCGGCCTCGCACGAGCTCTCGACCGGCCCGCTCGGCTACCAGGGCTCGAAGGCCGCGATGCGGCTCATCGCGAAGGCGGACGTGGTGCTGGCGCTCGGCTCGCGCCTCGGTCCTTTCGGGACGCTGCCCCAGCACGGCATGGACTACTGGCCGAAGGACGCGAGAATCATCCAGGTCGACGCCAACCCGCGCATGCTCGGGCTGGTGAAGAAGATCGCCGTCGGCATCTGCGGCGACGCGCGGCAGGCGGCCGCGGAGCTGCTCGCGCGGCTCAAGGCCCAGAGGGGCCCCGCGAAGCGCAACGAGGCGCGGATCGCCGAGATCCGCCAGGCGAAGGAGGAGTGGGCGAAAGAGCTCGCCCAGTGGCCCTCGCCGTCCGAGAGCGGACGCATCGGCCCGCGTCAGGCGCTGGCGGCGCTCGCGAAAGCGCTGCCCCAAAACGCCATGGTCTCGACCGACATCGGCAACGTCTGCTCGGTGGCGAACAGCTACCTCCACTTCGACCAGCCGCAGAGCTTCTTCGCCGCCATGAGCTTCGGCAACTGCGGCTACGCCTTCCCGACGATCATGGGCGCGAAGGTCGCGCGGCCCGACCGGCCGGCGATCGCCTACGTCGGCGACGGCGCCTGGGGCATGAGCCTCGCCGAGGTGATGACCTGCGTGCGCGAGGACATCCCGGCGATCGCGGTCGTGTTCAACAACATGCAGTGGGGGGCCGAGAAGAAGAACCAGATCGACTACTACGGCAACCGCTTCGTCGGCACGAACCTCACCAATCCCAACTTCGCCGAGGTGGCGAAGGCCATGGGCGCTGAGGGCGTGCGCGTCGACCACGTCGACCAGATCGGCGACGCGCTGGCCGCCGCCGTCAAGTCCAACCGCTGCACGGTGCTCGACGTGCAGCTCACGCGCGAGCTCGGCGAGCCGTTCCGCCGCGACGCCCTGAAGAAACCCGTGCGGTATCTCGCCAAGTACAAGGCGTATACGTAATAAAGGGAAAATGTTGAATGTTTAATGCTTGATTTTGAATTGAGGAGCGCGCAGCGCGCACTTCGATTGAACATTCAAAATTCAACATCAAGAATCGCGTCCCAACTTCCACCAAGGAGGAGCGTCATGAGAAGCAAGCTGAAGTGCAGTCGCTGTTGGTTGCCCTTCGTCTCTGCGGTATCGGTACTGCTCGTCGGTTTCACGGCCCTGGCCCAGGACCGCTACCCCACGCGCGCCATCGAGTTCATCGTACCCTTCGGCCCGGGCGGCGGCGCGGACCAGCTCGCCCGCCAGTCGGGCAAGCTGCTCGAGCCGATGCTCAAGGTCTCGATCCCCGTGCTCAACGTCCCGGGCGCGACCGGGGCAACCGGCATTTCCAAGCTCGTGGGCTCGGCCCCCGACGGCCACACCATGGCGATCTACATCGCCGACACGCACGCCCTGCTCGCGACCTCCAACCCCCCGTACACCATCGACGACATCACGCCCGTCGCGCGCATGATCTCGGCGCCGTCGTTCCTGTTCGTCAAGCAGGACAGCCCGATCAAGAACTGGAAAGACTTCGAGAAGGCGGCGAAGGAGAAGCCGGGCGCGCTCAGGGTCGCGACGGTGGGCTACGGGAGCGTGGACGACATGACGCTCACCTTCCTGGAGAGCAAGGGAATCAAGGTCAATCAGGTCCCGTACCCGAAGCCGAGCGAGCGCTACGTGTCGGTGCTCGGCGATCACGTCGAAGCGCTCTACGAGCAGGCCGGCGATGTCGCGAGCTTCCTCAAGAACAAGCAGATGCGTCCGATCATCGTCTTCGGCGACAAGCGCTCGAGCGAGTTCCCCGACGTGCCGGCGTCGAAGGAGGTGGGCTTCGACATCGGCCTGCCGCAGTTCCGCTCGGTCGTGGTCCACGGCAAGACCGACCCGAAGGTCATCAAGGCGCTCTCCGATGCCTTCGCCAAAGTGGCGGCGACCCCGGAATACAAGAAGTTCCTCAAGGAGCAGATGGCGGCCGAGGACAGCCACATGCCGGCCGATGCGGCGGCGAAGTTCATGCGCGGCGAGCTCGAGACGATGAAGAAGCTGGCCAAGCCCAAGGGCAAGTGAGGGGCGGCCGGCCGTCGGGCTCCTTCCCCCGGCCCGGCGGCCGGCGCGGCTCTGCTCCAGCCCGCCTGCTGAACCGACGAGGACGTCCATGGCATTCGAGATCCTCCGGCGCGTCGCCCCCTACATCGCGGTGCTCGCCGCCGCGATCCTCCTCTATGCGGTCGCCGACCGCATCACCTACATCGGCAAGGCCGGCCAGGTCGGCCCCGATCTCTGGCCGAAAGCGGTGCTCCTGCTCGCCATCGCCGCCGCGGTCTACCAGATCGTCTGCATCGCGGCGGCGTGCTGGCGCGAGCAGCCGGCCTTCCGCGAGCCCGTCGCCAGGACCGAGGGGTCGTACACCGGCCGGCTGCTGCTCGGGATGGGCATCACGGTCGCGTACGTCGCGCTGCTCAAGGTCATCGGCTTCATTCTCTGCACGCTGCTCTATCTCGCGGCGTTCATGTACATCGGCCGCTATCGCCGCCACCTGGCGATCGCGGTGAACAGCCTGATCGGCACGCTCGCGCTCGTGCTGATCTTCATGAAGCTCGTCTACATCTCGCTCCCGATGGGCAGCGGGCGTTTCGCGACGTTCAACTACGCGCTGCTCGATCTCCTCGGCATCCGCTGACCATGTGGGACATTCTCGGCAATCTCGCCCACGGGTTCGTCGCCTGCCTGCAGCCGGTCAACCTCCTCATCCTGTTCGTCGGCATCGTGGTCGGGCTCATCGTGGGGGTGCTGCCGGGGCTCACGCTGGTCATGGGGGTGATCCTGGCGCTGCCATTCACCTACGGCATGGACGTCACGCCGGCGATCATCCTGCTCACCGCGATGTACGTCTCCGGCACCTACGGCGGCGCGCCCACGTCGATCCTGTTCAAGATCCCGGGCGAGCCGATCCACGTGCCGCTCCTCTGGGACGGCTACGAGATGGCCCGACAGGGCAGGGCCGCGGAGGCGCTCGGCTGGACGCTGGTCGCCGTGCTCGTGGGCGGCCTCGTCTCCGCCACCATCATGGTGAGCCTCTCGGAACCGGTGGCGAAGCTGGCGCTCAGCTTCTCGACGCCCGAGTACTTCGCGATCGTGCTCTTCGGCCTCACGAGCGTGGTCTCGCTCGGGCGGGGCAGCCTCCCGAACGCGATCATCAGCCTGTGCCTCGGGCTGCTCATCGCCACGGTCGGCGTCGATTCGATCTACGGCGCGACCCGCTACACCTTCGGCATGCCGCTGCTGCTCGACGGAATCGAGTTCCTCACCGTCATGGTCGGCGCGTACGGGCTCGGGGAGGTGTTCATCCGGCTGCGCGAGGGCTTCGCCACGGCGCCGATCCAGAAGGTGGCGGAGATGCGGACCCGCCTGCCGTCCTGGCGGCAGATCTCGCGGCTCAAAGGCGTGCTCGTGCGCAACGCGCTGCTCGGCAACATCGTGGGCCTCGTGCCCGGCGCCGGCGCGACGATCGCCTCGTTCGTCGCCTACGGCTTCGAGGGGCAGTACAACAAGCGCCGCAAGGAGCTCGGCACCGGCATCCCGGACGGCATCGTGGCGCCCCAGACGGCCGCGACCTCCTCCGTCGGCGGGGCGCTGGTCCCGCTCTTCACGCTCGGCATTCCGGGCAGCGGCGCGACCGCGGTCATCCTCGGCGCGTTCCTGCTGCACGGCATCCAGCCGGGGCCGCAGGTGTTCCTCACCTCGACCGAGATGATCTACACCGTGATCGCCTCGCTCTTCCTCGGGATCGTGGCCATGTGCATCGTCGGTTTCTTCGCCATCCGGCCGCTCGTCAAGATCCTCGACTTTCCCGAAGCGGTCGTGTCCGCGTTCATCATGCTGCTCTGCTTCGTCGGCGCGCTCTCGATCCGCAACAACATCGGTGACCTCTGGCTCATGATCGCGTTCGGCGTGATCGGCTACCTCTTCGAGCGCTACCGCTTCCCGATCGCGCCGCTCGTCCTGGGTGTGATCCTGGGCCCGCTCGCGGAGAGCTCGTTCATGACGACCATGATCAGCTACCAGAGCGACTGGACCGTCTTCTTCACGCGCCCGATCAGCGGCACGGTGATGGCACTGACGGGGCTCGCGCTGATCGTCCCGTTCGTCACGCATCTGTGGACGAACCGGCGGCAGCCCGGAGCGCTCCCGGCGGACAGGCCGGAATGAACCGCCGGCCCGTCACCCTGATCGACGTCGCGCGCGCGGCGAACGTATCGATCGCGACGGTTTCGCGCGCGCTCTCGTTTCCCCACAAGGTCAGTCCGGAAACGCTCGGACGCATCGAACGGACCATCGAGGCGCTCGGCTACGTGGCGAACGGCAGCGCCCGCGCCCTCGCCTCGCGACGCTCGCGCACCATCGGCGCGCTCATCCCTTCGCTCGACAACCCGAGCTTCGCGACCACCGTGCACGCGCTTCAGCGCGCCCTGGGGGAAGCGGGCTACACGGTGCTGCTCGCGTGCCACGAGTTCGACCCGGCCGCGGAGCGCCGGCTCGCGCGCACGCTGATCGAGCGCGGCGTGGACGGCCTCGTGCTGCTCGGCACCGAGCACGAGCCGGAGGTCTACGCGCTGATCGAGCGGTTCCGGCTGCCGTACGTGCTCACCTGGGCGCTCGAGGAGGGCGGGCGGCACACCTGCATCGGCTTCGACAACCGCGCCGCGGCCGCGCGGCTCACGGAGCACCTGCTCGCGCTCGGCCACCGGGAGCTCGCGATGATCTCGGGCATGACGGCCAACAACGAGCGGGCGCGCGAGCGGGCGCTGGGGGTGCGGGAGGCGCTCCGGCGCAGCGGCGTGGCGCTCGACCCGGGGCGCTTCGTCGAGGTCCCGTATACCCTCCAGAGCGGACGCGACGGGCTGGCGCAGGTCATCGGGCAGTCGCCGCGGCCGACGGCGGTGATCTGCGGCAACGACCTGCTGGCGATCGGCGCGATCGCCGAGTGCCACGCGCGCGGGCTGGGCGTGCCGGAGGACGTCTCCGTCACCGGCTTCGACGACATGGAGATCGCCGCCATGCTGAGCCCCGGGCTCACGACCATGCACTTCCCGACCCAGGAGCTCGGCGATCTCGCCGCGCAGCAGATCCTGCGGGCGATCGCGGGCGAAACCGTGCCGGCGCGCCAGGAGCTGGCGGTGCGGCTCGTGGTGCGCGGGACGACCGCACCCCCGCGCCGGGGTGCGGAATCTTGAATGTTTAATGTCGAATCAATGAGGCGCGCGGAGCGCGCCCATCGATTCATAATTCAAAATTAAACATTCAACATTCTCTTCACGTCCTCCGCGATCAGCAGCTCCTCGTTCACCGGCACGACGTAGACGCCGACGCCCCCCGGCCGCGAGATGCGCGTCTCGCGGCCGATCGCGCCGCGGTTCGCGTCGACGTCGACGGCGACCCCGCACCATTCCATGCCCGAGCAGATGCGCGCGCGGATCTCCGGGGCGTGCTCGCCGATGCCGCCGCCGAAGACGACGGCGTCGAGGCCGCCGAGCGCCGCCGCGTACGCCCCGATGTACTTGCGCGCGCGATAGCAGAACGTCTCGATCGCGAGCCGCGCGCCCTCGTGGCCTTCGGCCTCGTGCCGCAGGAGCTCGCGCATGTCGCTGCTCGCGCCCGACAGCGCGAGGAGGCCCGACTCGCGGTTGAGCCCGCGATCGAGCGCGTCGGGGCGGAGGCCGTGCTCGAGCAGGCGCACGAGCACGCCGGGGTCGACGTCGCCGCAGCGCGAGGACATCACCAGTCCCTCGAGCGGCGTGTAGCCCATGCTGGTGTCGACCGATCGGCCGTCGCGGATCGCGGCGACCGAGCAGCCGTTGCCGAGCTGGAGCGTGATCACCCGCCGCGCCCGCTCGCCGCCGGCGAGCGCCACGCAGCGCTCGTACAGGTAGCGGTGGGCGATGCCGTGGAAGCCGTAGCGGCGTATGCGGTGCGGCCGTGTCCAGTCGGCGGGGAGGGCGTACGCGCGCGCGTAGTCCGGAAGGTCGTGGTGGAAGGCGGTGTCGAAGACCGCCACCATCGGCACGCGCGCCCCCATGCTCGCGGCCGTCGCGCGGATCACCTCGAGCGCGACCGGGTTGTGGAGCGGGGCGAGCGGGTTCAGCGCCTCGATCGCGCGCAGCGCGGCGTCGGTGAGCCGTGCCGGTGCGACGAACTCCTCGCCGCCGTGCACGACCCGATGACCCGTCGCGTGCACGGGCTCCAGCCGCTTCGCGGCGAGCCAGTCGATGACGTGGCGCGCCGCGCTGCCGTGATCCGGGGCCGCGACCCGCTCCTCGCCCCGGTCGGTGCCGATGCTCCAGCGGAAACCGGCCGACGGTCCGAAGGCGCTCACCATTCCGGCGGCGAGCAGCTCGCAGGGCCCGGCGGCCGGCGCGCGGTACACCCGGAACTTCAGCGTGGAGCTGCCGGCATTGAAGATCAGGATCGACATGACGGGCTCATCCTCCCGCCCGGAGCCTATCAGGCCAGGACCGGTCGCGGTATCGAGCCCCGGGCCAAGGGGGCCGGCCGGGACCGGCCGATCGCCGGCCCCCGCCCCCGGCGATCCCCCGGGGTTCCTCGCTCGTCCCCCGCCGCATTGCCGTCCGTCGCAAGCGTGCTAGATGAAAAGGAATACCCTTGGGGGACATGCCATGTCGTGGATGCTGTTTCCGGACAACACCGCGCTGTCGGCGCTGGTGCTCTTCCTCATCGCGCTGCCGTTCCTGTACGCCGCGCGGATGCCCGTGCACGAGGCCCTGATGGGCCTCGCGCGCGCGGTGGCCGGCTCCTTCCGTCTCGCCGCCCGCTGGCTCTCGCGCTCGGCCGACGCCCTCCGGGCGCGCAACAAGACGGTGCTCCTCGCGCACGCGCGCGAGGAGGCGGGCGCCGCGATCGAGCGGGAGTTCGAGCGCGTGATGCAGCTCGTGACCCGGGACCTCAGCGGCTACCCGGCCCTGCAGCGCAAGCTGCTCGACGAGATCACGCGCGTCGAGGAGGACTACCAGCGCTGCAACGAGGTGCCCCCGCCGCCGCCGAACTGGACGAAGGCGGTCGAGACCATCGCGAAGATCAAGGACGGCGGCGACGGCCTCGTGGTGAAGATCCTGGAGGACATCGCCAACTCGGTCGACGACATCTACGGCAAGATCGTCACGGAGTACCGGCGCTCCTACGAGGAGCGGCACAAGATCCTGAAGGGGTTCATGCCGTTCTGGCGCTCGCTGCAGCAGACGCTGACGCGCGTCGACCGCAACATCAACGGCCTGAGCGACAGCGCCGCGCGCATCGACGCCCTGATGGAGAAGTACCGCGAGATCCAGGCGGGCTCCGAGCGCATGGAGCAGACGCTCACCTCCTCCGCCGCGACCCAGTTCGTGATCGCGGCGACCGTGATGCTCGTGGCGCTGGGCGGCGCCTTCGTCAACTTCTGGCTGATCGCGCGCCCCATGTCCGCCATGGTGGGCGGCGGCGAGTACATCGCCGGGGGTCTCGAGGCCTCGCACATCGCCGCGCTCGTCATCATCCTGGTCGAGGCGACGATGGGCCTCTTCCTCATGGAGGCGCTCGGCATCACGCACCTGTTCCCGCGGGTGCAGAACATGCCGGAGCGCCTGCGGCGCCGCCTCCTCTGGGTGTCGTTCACCATCCTGCTGATCCTCGCCGGCGTCGAGGTCGCGCTCGCGGTGATGCGCGAGCAGATCATCGCCGCCGACATGGCGTTCAAGCAGGGCCTGGGCGGCGCCGCGACCACGCCGCCGGCCGAGATCGGCTGGGTGGCGAGCATCCCGGTCGCCGGCCAGATGATCCTCGGCTTCATCCTGCCGTTCGCGCTCGCGTTCGTCGCGATCCCGCTCGAGTACTTCATCTTCTCCGGGCGCACGGTGCTCGGGGCCCTGTTCGTGAGCCTGCTGCGCGGCATGGCGTTCGCGCTGCGCATCGGGGCGAACATCGCAAAGCACCTCGTCGTCATCGTCGCCAAGCTCTACGACGCCGTCGTGTTCCTGCCGGTGCTCATCGAGCACTGGGTGCGCGGCCGCGGGACCGGCGCGCCGCGCGCGGCCGGCGGCGCCGTCGGCAAGCGCGCGGTCTTCGACCGGGAGCAGGGATCGTGAGGCGCCTGCTCGTGGCCTTCGCCTGCGCGGCCGCGCTCGTCGGCGGCGGCTGCGCCGACCAGGGCAGCCACGCCCAGGCCGTGTACCTGCTGGTCGACACCTCGGGCACGTACGCCAAGGAGCTGCCGCGCGCCGAACGGGTCATCAACTACCTCCTCGGCACGCTCAATCCGGGCGACTCCTTCGCCGTCGCCCGCGTCAAGAGCCGCTCTTTCAGCGAGAAGGACATCGTCGCGAAGGCGACCTTCACGAAGGACCCGCTCGCCGCCAACCAGCAGAAGCGCGTGTTCAAGGAGCAGGTGGCCAAGCTGCGCCAGAAGGCGAAGGGCGGCAGCGCCTACACCGACATCACCGGCGGGGTGCTGCAGGGGGCGGAGTTCCTGAACGAGACCGGCGCCGGCAGGAAGACCATCCTGATCTTCTCCGACATGCAGGAAGAGCTCGACAAGCAGGTCAAGCGCGACGTGCCGCTCAACCTCGTCGGCATCCGGGTGGTCGCGCTGAACGTGACCAAGCTCTCGACCGACAACATCGACCCGCGGCGCTACGGCGGTCGGCTCGACGCCTGGGAGAAGCGCGTGCGCGAGGCGGGCGCCTCCGAGTGGCGCGTGGTCAACGATCTCGAGCACCTCGAGCGCATCTTCCGCAACTGATCCGCTTCCCGCCGGCGGTCGGTCGACCGCCGACGCCCCTCGATCCGACGGCGCGCGCGTCTTGACACGGCGCGCGCGCTGATCGGGTCCTTTCCGTTCGTCCGTGCTCGTGCCCCGTCCGACGGAGACGGTCGGTAGCTCATCCCCTACGACTGCGAACCGCGCGCGAGAAGCGCGCCGTTACAGTGCGCCCCGCTTTCATCAGGGGGTTACCTCATGCGGCTTGCTCGCGCGTACTCGTTTTCTCTTTCCCTGGCGATCGCCGGCCTGCTCGTCGCGTGCGGCGGCGGGGGAGGCGGCGGAGACGGTTCATCGGATGCCGGCGGCGACGCCGCGCTGGAAGGCTCGTCGCTCACCGGTGTCGAGACCGGCGTGCCGGTCAACCGCGTGTTCGAGCGCAGCATCACGAACACCAACGCGTACGCGAACAAGTTCGCCGACGTGACGTTGATGGCGGAGTACACCGCCCCGTCGGGACGCAAGGTCTCGTTCTGGGGCTTCTACGACGGCGACGGCGCCGGCGGCCAGGACGGAAACGTGTGGAAGCTGCGCTTCATGCCCGACGAGCCCGGTACCTGGACGTACACGTACGCCTGGTCGGACGGCACGACCGGCGGCTCAGGGACCTTCGACGCCGTGACGGCGCGCGCCGGGCGCGGTCTGCTGCAGCCGTACGAGGGGAACCCGCGCTGGCTCGCCTACGGCGGCAAGAACCCGGTGTTCCTCAAGTCGTACTACATCGGCGCGGGCGGCATCACCGGCGTGCCGATCGACTGGGCCGCGGACCGCATCTACTCCAAGATCTCCGCACGCGGCTACAACCACGTCCAGATGAACATGCTTCCGATCGGGTGGACGTACCAGAAGCCGTCCGACGCCCCGGCCGACCACCTGAGCCAGCCGCTGTGGCGCGAGTCGCCGCGCGTCCAGAACCTCAAGGTCTGGAAGCGCATGGAGGAGCACGTCGCCTGGCTCAACAGCATGAACATCGGCATCCACTTCTTCATGGGCCTCGACCCGAAGCCGTCGGGCTCGGCCGACCAGTACTTCGCCCTGCAGCGGCTGGACGGCATGTCGGGGGACGACCGCGCGTTCTACATCCGCTACCTCGCGGCCCGGCTGGCGCCCTTCGCCAACATCTCCGGGTGGAACTACACGTGGGAGACCGACGGCAACGGCAGCGAGCGCGCGATGGCGGACCTGCTCGCGCAGTACGACCCGTGGTCGCACCTGCGCACGTATCACGACGAATACCCGCAGGACAACGATTTCGGAAACGGCAGCTACAACTTCGCCGGTATCGAGAACCACGGCTACTTCGGCAACGGCAACGGCAACCCGGCGACCGACTCGGCCTCGCACTACCAGGCGACGATCGACGCGTACCGCGGCAAGCCCGTGTACATGGTGGAGGGCAACGGCCTGTGGCGCGCCTGCTGGGCGAAGGACGCGGCCGAGACGAGCATCACGCGCTCGGCCTGGGCGGTGACGCTCGCCGGCGGCTCGTTCACGTGGCAGGACACGCCAGATTGCGACTTCACCGATCCGTCCTCGAGCATGTTCACCTGGCCGAGCGCGAACCCGATGGTCGACCGCGTGGAGGTGCTCTACAAGGTGATGACCCAGGACGTCGTCTTCCATCGCATGGCGCCGCGCAACGACCTGCTCGCCGGCTGCTGGAACACGTTCGACGGCGGCGGCCCGGTGCCGGCCTCGCCGTGCTACGCGCTGGCGGAGCCCGGCAAGCAGTACGTCGTCTTCAAGGAGGACGGCGGCGCGTTCAATCTCACGGTCGACGCCGGCACCTACCGGGCCACGTGGATCGACACCCGCACGGGGGCCCGCCAGGCCGTGACCGGCGGGTCCGTCAGCGGCACGGGCGCGCCCGTGCAGTTCGTCTCGCCGAGCAGCTCAACCGACTGGGCGCTCGTCCTCACCGCGCAGTAACCGGCAGTCCTTCCTCCTCGCCGCGGCGATCGCCCGATCGCCGCGGCTTTTTTTTGCCTTCCGGCAGTCGACGCCGCGTCAGGTGCGCCGCCGGGACGACGTCCGCGTCTTCGGGTTGGCCGCCGATCGTGCAGGTCTGTTATGGTGATCGTCCCATTCCCGTATAACCACACCGGAGGAGCCATGGCGCAATCGATCAAGAAGGTGGATTACTACGCGGCGCAGGTCCCGAACAAGCGCGGCGAGGCGGCGCGCGCGCTGAGCGCACTGGCCGAGTCGAACGTCAACCTGCTCGCGTTCACCGGGTTCCCGACGGGCAACGGGCGCTCGCAGCTCGACTTCGTGCCCGAGGACGGCGCCGCCTTCCGCGCCGCCGCCCGGCGCGCCGGGATCAAGGTGCGGCCGCGCAAGACCGGCTTCGTGGTCATGGGCGACGATCGCCCGGGCGCGATCGCGCGCGTGCTCAAGCGCCTCGCGGACGCCCGCATCAACGTGACGGCCGTCGACGCGGTGTGCGCCGGCAAGGGGCGCTACGGCGCGATTCTCTGGGTTCGCCCCACGCAGGTCCGCAAGGCGGCGAAGGCGCTCGGGGCCAAATAAACCCGAGCCCGGATGGGCCGTCCGTGAGCGGAACGGCAATCACGAGTTAACCGTCGCCCGTCGCGGTCAGTCCCCGACCCGGGTCTTCAGCGCCGCCTGGGCGGCGGCGAGACGCGCGACGGGCACGCGGTACGGCGAGGCGCTCACGTAGTCGAGGCCGACCTCCTCGAAGAAATGGATCGAGGAGGGGTCGCCGCCGTGCTCCCCGCAGACCCCGAGCGCGAGATCGGGCCGCGCGCGCCGTCCCTTCTCCACGGCGATCCGCACGAGCTCTCCCACGCCCTCCACGTCGAGCGAGGCGAAGGGGTCGCGCTCGAGGATCTTCTTCTGCCGGTAGGCCGGCAGGAACTTGCCGATATCGTCGCGCGAGAAGCCGAACGCGAGCTGGGTCATGTCGTTCGTTCCGAACGAGAAGAACCGCGCCTCGCGCGCGATGCTGTCCGCCGTCAGCGCGCCGCGCGGCACCTCGATCATGGTGCCGACGAGGTAGGGGATCTCGACCCCGTGGGCCTTCGTCACCTCGGCCGCGACGCGGTCGACGATCGCCTTCTGGTCCCGCAGCTCGCGCACGTCGCTCACCAGCGGAATCATGATCTCCGGCACGACCGCCTGGCCCTCGCGCGCCAGGCGGCATGCGGCCTCGAAGATCGCGCGCGCCTGCATCTCCGTGATCTCGGGGAACGTGATGCCGACGCGCACGCCGCGATGCCCGAGCATGGGGTTGAACTCGTGCAGCTGCTCCACGCGCCGCAGCAAGGCGAGCTTTTCCTCGAGCTCGCGCCCGGTCTTGCCCGCGGCCTCGAGCCGCGCGATGTCGACCATCACCTCCTCGCGCTTCGGCAGGAACTCGTGCAGCGGCGGGTCGATCGTGCGGATGGTGACCGGGCAGCCGTGCATCGCCTTGAACACGCCGTAGAAGTCCTCGCGCTGCAGCGGCAGCAGCTCCGCGAGCGCCTGGCGGCGATCGGCCTCGCGCTGCGACAGGATCATGCGCTGCACGATGGGCAGTCGGTCCTCGCCGAAGAACATGTGCTCGGTACGGCACAACCCGATGCCCCGCGCGCCGAAGGCATAGGCGAGCGCCGCCTGGTCGGGCAGGTCGGCGTTCGCGCGGATCTCGAGCCGCCGCTCGCGGTCCGCCCACTCGAGGAGCCGCGTGAAGCGCCGGTGTATGTCGGAGGACTCGGGCCGCATCTCCCCGGCCAGCACCTGCAGGATCTCGCTCGGGCGCGTGGCGATGCGCGCGATCTTCACCTCGCCGCTCAACCCGTCGAACGAGAGCCAGTCGCCCTCGCCGATGGTCTGATCGCCGATCCGGAGCGTGCGCCCGGCCTCGTCGATCGAGAGTCCGCCGGCGCCGACCACCGCGGGCTTCCCCATCTGGCGGCCGACGACCGCGGCGTGGGAGGTCATCCCGCCGGTCGCCGTGAGGATGCCTTCGGCCACGTACATCCCGTGGATGTCGTCGGGCGCGGTTTCCTTGCGCACGAGGACGACCCGTTTGCCGTGCTCGCTCCAGCGCACGGCCTCGTCGGCGGAGAACACGGCCTGCCCGCAGGCCGCGCCGGGCGAGGCGGGCAGGCCGCGGGTCGCGACCGCCACCGCTTTCCAGGCGGCGGGATCGAAGACCGGCGCGAGGAGCTGCGAGAGCGAGGCCGGCTCGACGAGGAGCAGGGCCTGCCTCGGCTCGACGACCCCCTCGTCGACGAGGTCGGTCGCGATCACCACGGCGGCGTAGCCGGTGCGCTTGCCGCTGCGCGTCTGCAGCATGTACAGCCGCCCGTCCTCGATCGTGAACTCGAAGTCCTGCACGTCCTGGTAGTGGCGCTCGAGCGTCGAGGTGTACTCGCGCAGCTGCGCGTAGGCTTCGGGCATGAGGCGCTCGAGCTCGCGGATGGGCTGGGGCGTGCGTATCCCGGCGACCACGTCCTCGCCCTGGGCGTTGACGAGGAACTCGCCGTAGAACTCCTTCGCCCCGGTCGCGGGGTTGCGCGTGAAGCCGACCCCGGTCGCCGAGCGCTCGCCGGTGTTGCCGAACACCATGGTCTGGACGTTTACCGCGGTGCCGATGTCGTCCGGAATCTCGTAGATGCGCCGGTACTCGATGGCGCGGGGGTTGTTCCAGGAGCTGAACACCGCGTCGCGCGCCATGCGAAGCTGCTCGCGGGGGTCCTGCGGGAACTCGCGGTCGGTGTGCTGTCGCACCACGTGCTGATACTCCACGACCACGTCGCGCAGCGCCTGCTCGTCGAGGTCGGTGTCTAGCCGCGCGCCGCGCAGCCGCTTGACGCTCTCGAACTTCTGGTCGAACGCGTCCTTCGGAACCTGGAGGACGACGCTGCCGAACATCTGGAGAAAGCGGCGGTAGCTGTCGTAGGCGAAGCGGCCGTTTCCGGTGCGCGCCTTCAGACCCTCGACCGTCTCGTCGTTCAGGCCGAGGTTGAGAATGGTGTCCATCATTCCGGGCATCGAGAACTTCGCCCCGGAGCGGACCGAGAGCAGCAGCGGACCGTCGGACGCGCCGAGCCGCGCCCCGGCGAGCTTCTCGAGCCGTTCGAGGCCGGCCGCCATCTCGCGCTCGACCGCGTCGGGCACTCTTCCGCCCTGCGCGTAGAAGAGCGCGCAGACATCGGTCGAGATCGTGAATCCGGGCGGAACGGGAAGCCCGGCGCGGGTCATCTCGGCGAGACCGGCTCCCTTGCCGCCGAGCAGGTCGCGCATCGTCCGGTCGCCGTCCGCCTTGCCGCCGCCGAAGAAGTAGACGTGCTTCCCGGCCTTCGCCAGGCGGGGTCGCGCGCCGCGGCGCGTCGTTGCGCCCGCCGCGCGCGGCCGGGTTGCCTTGGACGTTCCTTCGTTTCGTGTGCCGGGCCTGGCCATCGCATCCTGCTCCGCGTGTTCCTTCCTTACTGACTGCGCACCGTGCGCATGGTTCGGCCGCCGCAGCGGTACCCCTGTTGCGCGTCCGGTGTTGCGCGGACCGCCAGGTCCTAGTATCGCGCGACGGCAGGGAAGCGGAGACGGGCATGGAAACGCGGGTGCGCCGGCCGCACGGCCGGCTCTTGGCCATCCTGACGGCGTGGCTGCTCGGCGCGCTCGCGGCTCCGCCGGGACCGGCGTTCGCCGCCGAGGCGTACGGCGAGGTGCCGGGCTGCATCGAGGGAAGCCTGCCGGCCGGGGATCCGCGGTACCCGGCGCCGCAGCTCGTCGTGACCTGCGTGCCGCCGCCGGGCTCGCCCGCGGCGTGGAACGGCACGCTCGTCGTGCTCGTGCACGGGTACGTCGTGCCGCAGCGGCCGCTCGAGCTGCCGGTGTTCGATCTCGACGGGCTCAACGCGGCGCGGGTCCTCCTCAACCTCGGCTTCGCCTTCGCCACCAGCAGTTTTCACAAGAACGGCTACGCGGTGGAGCAGGGGGGCAACGACATCGACGCCCTCGTCCGGCACTTCCACGCCAACGTGGCCGCCGCGCGCCGGGTGCTCCTGGTCGGCGCCTCCGAGGGCGCGCTCATCGCCACCATGCTCGTCGAGCGCGACCCGGAGCGCTACGCCGGCGGCCTGGCGCTGTGCGGACCGCTGGGCGGCGCCGACTTCGAGATCCGGTACCTCGGCGATTTCCGCGCGGTGTTCGACTATTTCTTCCCGCAGGTCTTCGACTTCGGCGTCGCCGGCGTTCCCGCCGACGCGCACCAGAACTACGGCGGATACGGGGCCCTCGTGCGCGACGCGCTGAACGGCGACCCCGCGCGGCGCGAGGCGCTCTTCCGGGTGACGGGTGTCGCGCGCGACCCCGATCGCCTTGCGGAGAGCGCGGTCGAGGCGGCGCTCGACGTGCTGCGTTACAACATTTTCGGTTTCAACGACCTGGCGGAAACGGCGGGAGGCAATCCGTACGGCAACGTCGACCGGGCGTACGCGGGCTCGGACAACGACGCGGCGCTCAACGCCGGCGTGGAGCGCCTCGCCGCGTCTTCGACGGCGCGCGCCTATCTCGATCGGTACTACCTGCCGACCGGGATCCTGGCGCGTCCGCTCGTCGCCATGCACACGCGCCTCGACCCGCACGTGCCGTTCGCGCACCACCTCCGGTACGTCGAGGCGGTCCGGGCGAGCGGGCGCGCCGGTCGCCTGACGGCGCTCGCCGTCGACCGGTACGGGCATTGCGCCTTCCGCCCCGGGGAGATCCTCGGCGCGCTCGCGCTGCTCGCGGAGCGCACCGGTCTCCTCGCGAGCGAGGCGCTTCGCGCCTATCTCCCGGAGATCGCGCCGCTGCGTCGCGAAAGCGAATGACGATCAGCAGATGAACGCGTTGAGGAAGGCGAGGGTGCGCGTGAGCGTGGAGACGTTCCCCAGGACGTCGGTCGCGCGCAGGACGAGCGCGTGGTTGCCGTTGCTGTACTGGCGGGTGTTGATCGCGATTCTCGGCGCCGACGCGGTCCCCTGATTTCCGAGCAGGTTCCCGTCCAGCAGGAAGACGCTGTCGGCCAGGAGCGCGTCGCCGACGGAGGCGCTGGCGGTGAAGGTGCCGCACAGGATGCTGTTTTCCGGCGGCTGCAGGTTCGTGATCGCCGGTGGCGTTTCGTCGAGCGGCACCACCGGCGCATAGCCGAAGAAGCCCGCCGTGCTCCCGTTCCAGCGATCGGCGGCGGGCACGAGTTGCCCGGCGGCGAGCCCCGTGGCGTTCGCGCCGCTCTGTGCGATCCGCAGCAGCGCGACGGCGAGATCGTGGCGGTACGTTTCGGTGTCGAGCGCAATGCCGCCCACCGAGAGCAGCCTCCCGCCCTCCGCGCTGCCGTCGAGCAGCCCGTCGGCGCGGATGTCTTCCAGGCCGAGGGCGACGAACGAGGCCGAGGTGTGCGTCGTGTGCGGCGTCTGGCCGTTGCGCGTACCGGCCTCGGCAGTCCACTGCGAGATCGCCGCCTCGTAGAAGCCGTACTCGTGCCCGGGGCTGAGCCCGCCCGTCGCGCTGCCGGGGTCCGTGATGTGAAGGGGGGTTACCGCCCGCACGTCGAGGCCGAGCGCGGCGTTGAACGCGGCGAACCCCCGGTCGGTCGCCGCCTGCGCCGTCTCCCCGCCGCTCACGAGATGGTCGGCGAGACCGCTCGCGAGCGTGGTGAAGCTCGTGATGTTGCCCGCGGGCGGCGGCCCGCCGTTGACGTAGCGGACGAGCGAACGCAGGTGCGGCTGCGGCGCGAGCGTGACGTCGCGCGCGCTCGCTTCCTCGCGGTACACGCCGCCGCTCGCCTCGAGCAGCAGGATGCCGTCCGGCGTCTTCACCGAAAGGGCGTAGCGGCCGCTCGCATCGGTCGTCGCCTGACCGAGCAGCTCGCCCCTGCCTCCGTCGCGGTACGTCCAGGCCTGTACCGTCGCGCCCGACACCGGGGCGGCGAAGACGATGCCTTCGATGGCGCCGCTCGGGCGCTCGGGCGGCGTCGAATTGGAGCTCCCGCAGCCGGCGATGGCGGTCAGCGCCGCGGCGACGGCGCATCGCCGGAAGAGCCGCTTCATGTCGATCGCCGCGCGCACGTCAGAAGAGCAGTACCGCGGCGACGGTGAACGTCGTCGCGTCGCCCGAGACGGGCTGTTCGTACTGCACGTGTATCCCGACGTCCCATCCCCGGATCCAGGCCCGCTGCGCGGTCGCGTTCAGGACCAGCGCGAGGGTGTTGTCGTCGCGGTCCGGAAAACGCCGGTCGAGAAAGCCGTCCGCGGCCACGGTCACGCGCTCCTCGAACCGGTCGCTCGAGTAAGCGAGGCCCGCGCCGGCCCAGGGCGCGAGCGGCCAGCGCGGAAACTTCGCCTGGTAGGAGAGCGCGGCGCCCACGCGGCGCACGTCCTGGCCGACCGCCCGACCGCCGGGATCGGTGTCGTAGCGGTGATAGAAGATCTCGCCGAGCAGGCGGCGATTCGCCTGGAGCCGCGCTGCGCCGAGCAGCGCGAGACGCAGGTAGATCTCGGCGTCGACCGCTCCGTCCGGGTCGTCGACGTCGCCGTGGCTCACGCCGGCGAGCAGCCCGCCCTGCAGGCCTTTCTCGGGGATCTCGCCGATGGCGGCCGCGTCGGCGACGGCGGGCGCGAGGCAGAGCGGCGCGGCGCACGCCAGGATGCGGATGGCAAGGCCGCCTCCGAAGGCGGCGCGTCCCGGCGGCGTGCGTGGCTGCGCCATGTGTTGTTGTCCCGTTCCCTGGTCCGCCGGTTGGCGTCCGGCGACCGCGTCCGTTGGAATTGCGAACCGTGTGAACCGACGATAGAGAGAAGCGGCGCGGCTATCAACGCGGCGGCGGCGCGGGATTTGCGGCTTATCGCGCGAGCGCGCCGCCGACCGATCGATCGTCGCCTCGGTCCGACGGGCGGACACGCGCGCCGCAAACGCGCGTTGCGGGCTTCTCGGAAAACCCGAATCGCGGTGCGGAAAGGACCGTATGTCGGCCGCGTCGTGGCTCTGCCACACTCCGGGATCGATCGGGCGGTCAAGGAGAGACCATGACATTGCGATCAGCTTCGTACGCCGGCGCCCTCTGGTGCGCGTTCCTCGTTTTCGCCGGGTGCGCCACGGGGCCGGCGGAACGCCGGGAGCGCGTCGTGTCGAGCCTGGCGGAGACGCAGAAGGAGATCACGGACACGCGCGCGCAACTCGAACGCACGATGGCGTCGCTGATCACGCTGATGAACGCGCCGCCGGACGAGCTGCGCCGGAGCTACGAGCAGTACGCGGGCGACGTCGAGGCCATGCGGGACCACGTGGGCGCGATGGAGGCCCACGGCGAGGCGATGCGCGAGCGCAGTCGGCGTTATCTCGCCGGTTGGCGCCAGGCGGAGATCGAGGATCCGGAGCTGCGGAACATCAGCACGGAGCGACGCGAGGAAGTCGCGGCGCGACTGCAGCGCGTCGACGTGTCGTTGCAGGAGGCGCGCGCGGCGCTCGGACCGCTCCAGCGCGAGCTCGAGGACATCCGCAGCGCGGTGGGGAACGATCTGACGTCCGCGGGCGTCTCGGCGGTGGCCGGGAGCGAGGTGGCGCGCAGCGCCATGGACCACGGGGCCGCCGTCGCGCGTCTCATGGATCGGGCGATCGCCGATTTCGATCAGCTCGTCGCGCGCCTCGGCCCGGCGAACCGCTAGCGCAGCGTCGCCGCCGCCGGATCAGTGCGGGAGCGGCGCATCGCCGCCCGGGTAGATGCGGGCATGGCGCGGCGGACGGCCGCGAACCGGTTCCGCTCCCGCACCGGACCCGCTCACGAGCGTGCGCTCGTCGATGTCCTCGTACTGGTCGATGTCGTCGAGGCGCGGCGGCGGTTCGCTCCCCACGACGGCGTCGACCCCGCTTGCCGATTTCGGCTCGCGCGACCTCCGCTCGTCCACGTCGACCGCGCCGTGCCGGTCCAGCACCTCGGCCGCCCGTTCGGCGCGGTCGTCGCTGGTTTGCAGCAGGATCACCGCATCATCGGCGGAGAGGGCGGGCCGCGCCGACGCCGTTTCCCCGGCGCCTCCCGCGGCGAGGCCGATGTCCTGCAGGAAGCGTTCGACGCCGCCCCGAGCCTCCTCCGGCGCGCCGCCGGCCTGCGCGCGGGCGACGAGCTCTTCCCCCGTCTGCACCCGGATGCGCTCGTTCACGAAGCCGGTTCGCTCGAGCGCCTGCACGGCGCTCTGAGCCCGGCCCATCGAGTCGAACAGGGCGATCACGGTCTTCGACATGTGCTTCCTCCTTCGCCGAGCGCCGCGCGGCGGTGCGAGGGCTGCCGTGCTGGAGCCTCCTCGCGTCCCCCGCTTCCCGCGTCGCCGATTGATCTGTTCGACGCGCCGCGCCCGCCCGGGTTCGCGCGCGAAGGCCGCGGCCTTAGTGACGGAATGCCGCGTTAGGGATTGCACCCGGTGAGCGGCGCGAATCCGCTTCCTTAAAGTGTCGACACAGCGGAGAAGCGACGATGGACATCAAGGTGAAAGGACGCGACCGCGGTCGCGAGGCGACTCACCCCGGCGAGATTCCGAAGCGCGGCTGGAAGGACATCCTGTTACGGACCAAGGAGCAGATCGGCGAGGACAACCTCTCGATCGTCGCCGCCGGCGTGGCGTTCTACGCCTTTCTGGCGCTGTTTCCGGGCATCGCCGCGCTGGTATCGATCCTCGGC
The DNA here is from genome assembly GCF_002355415.1 of Sulfurifustis variabilis. Taxonomy (GTDB): domain Bacteria; phylum Pseudomonadota; class Gammaproteobacteria; order Acidiferrobacterales; family Sulfurifustaceae; genus Sulfurifustis; species Sulfurifustis variabilis. Next base: position 839,815 of record NZ_AP014936.1, read on the forward strand.
CTGGTGACGAACCCCGCCGAGGTGGAAGGCTACGTCGAGTCCGCGCAGGGGGTCCTGCCGCCGGATGCGCTCGCGCTCGTGCGCGACCAGGTCCACGCGATCGCTTCGGCCCCGTCACAGGCGCTGGGCCTCGGCCTGGCGATCAGCGTCGGCGCCGCGCTCTGGACCGCGACGGCCGGCGTGAAGGCGTTGATGGAGGCCCTGAACATCGTCTACGAGGAGCGCGAGGCGCGCGGCTTCCTCCGCTACTACGCGACCGCGATCCTGCTCACGATCGGCGCCGTGGTGTTCGGCGTTCTCGCGCTGGCGCTGGTGGCGGCCGTGCCCGTGGCGCTCGAGTGGCTCGCGCTGCCGCCGGTGCTCGAGGTCGTCCTCGGCCTCGCCCGCTGGTTGATCCTCGGCGGCGCCTTCGTGCTCGCGCTGGCGGTGCTCTACCGCTTCGCGCCGAGCCGCGAACGGCCGCAGTGGCGCTGGGTGAGCTGGGGCGCGGCGGCCGCGACGCTGCTCTGGCTCGCGGGCTCGGGGCTCTTCTCGCTCTACGTCGCCAACTTCGGCGACTACAACAAGACCTACGGCGCGCTGGCCGCGATCGTCATCCTGCTGACGTGGTTCTATCTCACGGCCTTCGCCGTGCTGCTCGGCGCCGAGCTCAACGCCGAGATGGAGCACCAGACGCGCGTGGACAGCACCGTCGGCGAGCCCAAGCCGATGGGCGACCGCGGCGCGCGCATGGCGGACTCGCTCGGCGGCGCGCGATAAGGATTTTGCAGCGACCCCGATCCGACGCGCCGGTCGGCCACATCGATGTCTGCGGACAAGGAGGTCCCATGATCGCCGGGTTGCGACTGCACGGTTCCCTCACGCTCGTTTTTCTGCTCTGCGCGTGCGCCGGGCGCGCCGCACCCGAGGCCGCGATCGAGCCGCCCGGAGATCCGAAGACGCCGAAGACGAGGATGCTCGAGACCGGAGCGCGCGTGTTGCAGTCCAATGCGCCGCCGAGCACACTCGACGTGCATCTCGTCGGCTTTCACGCGGCCAAGGAGGACCCGTCCCATCAGATGGAGGCGCACCACTACTGCCGGCAGGTGAACGAGGACTTCGCCCAGTGCGCGCTCTACGACGGCGACGCGGCCGCCGCCAACCTCGTCGGCATCGAGTACATCATCTCGGAGAAACTGTTCGAAGCCCTCCCGGCGCAGGAGAAATCGTACTGGCACCCTCATAACTACGAGATCCTTTCGGGGACGCTCATCGGCCCCGGTCTCCCGGACGCGGCCGAGAAGGCGTTCATGAAGCGCAAGATGAACAGCTACGGCAAGACGTGGCATGTCTGGAACTCCGCCCCGTTCGGTCGCGAAGGCGACCGGATGCCGCTCGGCGAAGCGGTCCTCGAGTGGTCTTTCAACCGCGACGGCGAGGCGCTGCCGGCGATGATCGAGGCGCGCGACCGCCGCATGGGCCTCGATACCGCCGGGAAACGCGAGAGCCGGCGGGATCTCGTCCCGCTTGCGCACCCGCAGGCCGGCGTCGACGCGCTCAAGGGCAGGTTCGACCGGCCGACACAGGAGATTCCGGGCGTGATGGACGAGGGCGCGGCGCGCTAAGTCCCGTCGCGGCCGCGAGGTCTGCGTGCCCCTCGCGACTACCGTTTCTCGATATAGAAGAGGAAATCGCCTTCTTCTGTGCGCAGCCGGCGCAAGAGCTCGTGCGCCGTCTGCTCGTCGAGGGCCCGGAAGCCGGCGAGCGATTCGGGATCGTCCGCGACGACCCGCAGGACCTGTCCGTCGTGCAGCTCGCCGAGGGCGGCCATCACCCGCTGCACGCACTCGACCGAACTCAGTCCGCGCAGGTCGAGCTCGACGTCGAAATACAGCGCCATGCGGCTAATCTACGCGTTTTCGCCAACGGCGACAGGCGGGGCAAGCCCGGATGCCGTTCGGACCCGTCGCCCAAAAAGCGCGGGGAACCCTGTCCGGGCGGGGCAGTCTCAAGGCTTTCGTTTCGCGCCGGAGGGGTGCCATGGCAGACCAGATCGACATCGCGCACGAGCGCATCGAGCAGCAGCTCGCCGAAAGCCTGTCGCAGCGCGTGCGCTACAAAGGCAAATCCGCGCGTCGCTGCGCCGACTGCGGCGAACCCATACCCGACGTCCGCCGCCGGAGCGTGCCCGGCGTGCAAACCTGCGTCATCTGCCAGGAGGTGCGGGAGCGCGCCGCGCGCGAACGCCGCTGAGGGAGGGAAGGCGGGCGGCGGCGGTCAGAAACCCGCCGCCTGCATCTCGAGATACACCTGGTAGGCATTGCCGCGATTGGCCTGCTCGAACGTCGCCACCTCACGATACCGGCTCCAGTCGGTCTGCTCGTACGCCTCGTCGAAGGGCGTGAGCTCCTCGGCCGCCCGTCCCATGTGGCTGCGCAGGTGCTCGATGTAGCCGCGGGTGAACGCGATCGCCTCGCCCGCGTTCGCGGAGACGTCGCCGTGCCCGGGCACGATGTATCGGGGCCGGGGTGAAAGCGATTCCAGGTACTTGAGCCCGGCGAGCCAGTTTTTCGTGTTGACCTTCTCGCCTCCGAGGAACGGCAGGCGTCCGCCGAAGATCAGATCGCCCGAGAAGACCACGCCGGGCTCCTTCACGATCATGATCACGTCGTCGGGGGCGTGCGCGGGCCCCGCGTAGACGAGCTCGATCGTCGTGTCGCCCATGTCGAAGCGCGTCCGGTCGCGGAACGTCCGGTCCGGCCTGACCACGTAGGTTTTCTCGTCGATCCAGGGGAAGAGCACGCCGCGGCGCTGCTCCAGGCGCTCCTCCGCGGCCGCGCTGCCGATGTATTCCGCCGCCGCCTCGTGCGCCCACACCGTCGCCTTCGCATGCTCCTTGAAGGTCTGCAGGCCGTACACGTGGTCGGCGTGATAGTGGCCCGCGACCACGACGACGACCGGCTGTGGCGTCACGCGCCGGATGTGCTCGAGCAGGAGGTAGCTCAGCGCCGGGGTGCCCAGCGCGTCGTAGACGACCACGCCCTTTTTCGTGACCACGAAGCCGGCGTTCGAGGTGTGGCCCTGGTTCTCCGGGCCGGGCACGCCGGCATGGCCGACCGTGTAATACACGTGCGTCTGCGGCAGGCGCCGGACCTCGAAGGGAATCGTGACCTCGCCGTAGGGCGTGTCGGCCGCGCCGCCGGTCTCGGTGAAAAAGGTCAGCAGCGCCAGGACGAACGATGCCGAAATCACGCCGGTCCTCCTATTGCATGTAGGCATGGCCTTGCTGCTGCAGGCGGATGATTTCGGCATCGCCCATCGGAACGAGCTGGACGAAGCCATGGATGTCCTTGGGATCGAGACCGCGGGCCTTGGCGGCGACCTGGCACATGCGGATCGAGATCATGCCGCCGACGGTGAGGCTCTGCGCGCGCTCCATGAGCGCCTTGTACCGGTCGATGTTCTTTACCGCGAAGTACTGCACTTCGGGGCCGTGCAGCACGAGGACGATGGCCGCCTCGAACGGATCGCCGGCGTACAGGTTGGCGAGAAAGCTCGCCCGGTCGAGCAGCCGCTCCAGGCGTTCGGGGCTGTCGACCGCCACGTCGTACACGACCTTGTCCGGCTCGTAACTCGTCTCGGCCGGTGTCGCCGTGCCCCACGGCGCGGCCCGCTCGACTGCCGGGGCGGGCGCCGCCAGCAGGGCGGCAAGCGGGACCGCCATCGTCAGCGCTCTGTACACGTTCATCGCACCTGCCTCTTTTCGTCGATTGTCTATCGATCCAGACGGCGCTGGGCCGTCCCCTATTCCGATATCGGGATCGAGGTCTGGGCGTCGGGCCCGGGCGACATCGCGAACCCCGCCGCCGCCGCGGTTTACGCCGGGCGGCGCCTCTTCCGTCGCCATCTGACCACAGTGCAAGGCCGAGAAACAAACGGCGTGAGCCGTTTGCTTCACGGCATCGTATTTGCAGAGCCTCGCCCAGTGCTGATCACAGAGGAGAAAGCCATGCGAAGGATCGTGCCGACGTTCGTCGCCCTCGCGTTTTCCGCGGCATCCGCGCTCGCCGTGGCCGCCGAGCAGGAAACCCTGACCGGCGACTCCGGCCCGCCGGCGGCCATGCCGAGCTTCGAGCAGGCCGACAAGGACAAAAGCGGTTCGGTCGAGGCGTCCGAGACGACCGGTATCGCGGGCCTGGACCTGACGGCGGCGGACAAGGACAACGACGGCAAGCTCTCGCGCTCCGAGTACGAGTCGGCGAAGCAGTCGCACGAGCGGGGGACCGGCGGCTCGACGGCCCCGGAGCCGGGCGGCACGTCCCGCTGATGACCGACCCCGTCATTTCCAAGGAGACCCAATCATGATCGCAATACTGCTCTGGCTGCTGGGAGTGCCCATCACGGTGATCATTCTGCTTTATCTTTTCGGCGTGCTCTGACGCGAGATCGCCCGGACGAGCCGACCGCCGGGTCGGCTCGGTCCGGCGCGGGCCCGCCGCACGGCGGGCTTTTTTTGCCGCGCCTAAAATCCGGCTTGCAGCAAACGAGGCGCGGGGCTAGCGTAGTGCGGCTCCACGGGGGGACCGAGAATGCCGCCCTGTATCGCCGATAACCCGACGCCATCCCCGGCCGCCGTCCCCTGCGGTGCGATTCCCCGACGACAACCTTGCCTCCACAGGAGGAAGACATGCGCACACTGCACAAGGCCGCGGCGCTGCTTCTGGGTATCGCGATCACGGCTCCCGCGACCGCCGAGACCTGCCTCTCTCCGTATATCAAGGGGCTGCGCCAGCCCGAGAAGGTGATGTATCTCTGGACGCTCCCGGCCGGCGAGGGACGCGACTACCTCGCCGTGATCGACGTCGACAAGGCCTCGGCCACCTACGGCCAGGTCGTCAAGCGCGTCGAGGTCGAATCGACCGGCAACGAAGCGCACCACATGGGCTACACCGACGACCGCACGAAGATCTGGGCGGCGAGCCTCAACACGAGCCGCCTGTTCATCTTCGACGTGGCCACCGATCCGATGAACCCCAGGCTCGTCCGCACCATCGACGACGTGCCGCGGCTCACGGGACTCACCGGGCCGCATACCCCGTACGCGATTCCCGGCCGCATGCTGATCTCCATGGCTTCGGGTCCCGACGGCACCGGCCCGGGCGGGCTGGCGGAGTTCACGAACGACGGCGAGTTCATCGCCTCGCACGCGGCGCCGAACCATCCCTATGAAACGGTCATCAAGCCCGAGTTCAACCGCATGATCACCTCGAGCTGGGTGCCGCAGAAGACGTTCATGAGCTCGCTCGACAAGTGGGATCCGAAAACCTTCTCGAACTCGATGCTCGTCTGGGACGTGAAGCGGCGCAAGATCGTGCAGGAGCTCAAGGGCGACCCGATCCCGCTCGCGGCGCGCTGGCTGCTCAAGCCCGGCGCGGTGCACGGCTACGCCATCAGCAACGCGGGCGACTCGCTCTGGATGTTCCGGCGCGAGAAGGACGGCCGCTTCACCTATCGCAAGGCGGGTGACCTGGGCAAGGGCTGCGCGCCGGGCGATCTGCGCCAGTCTCCGGACGATCGCTTCCTCTACGTGAGCTGCATCGGCACGGGCGAGATCCAGGCATGGGACGTGCGCAGCCCCGAGAAGCCGCGCCTGCACGACACCGTGCAGGGTCTCGTCCAGACCAACATGATGCACGTGACCTACGACGGACGCCGCCTCTACGTCACCAACTCGGCGATCAGCTCGATCGACTACTCGAGCCGGTACGCGCTCGATCTGATCCACATCGGCCCCGACGGGCGGATGAAGCTCGATCCCTATTTCCGGATCGACTTCTCGAAGGCGCCGGTCGGTCCGGCGCGGCCGCACGACATGCTGCTCAATTAGTAATAAGTAAGTAGAGGCATGCCCGAAGGCCTGGCAAAGCGACGGGCGCTGCGGGTCGCCGCGGCGCTCGCCGGACTGCTCCTCGCGAACGCGACGGCACACGAGACCGGGTCGCCGCGGGCGGGCGCGGCGCCCAGCAACCGGCCCTTTCTCGGCGTGATCGGCCCCGCGCCCGACTTCGCGCTCCTCGACGCGGGCGGGCGGCGGGTCCGCCTTGCGGACGATCGCGATCGCGTCGTCCTCATCGCCTTCGTCTACACAAGCTGCACGACGGCGTGCCCGACGCTCAGTCTCAGGATGTCCTGGGTGCTGCGCGCGCTGCTCGCGCGCGGCATCGACGGCCGCCGCGTGCGTTTCTACTCGATCACCGTGGACCCGGAGCGCGACTCGCCGGAGGTGCTTTCGCGTTATGCCCGTTCGTTCGCGCGCGACACTGACGCCTGGCGCTTCCTGCGGGAGTCGCCCGAACGGCTGCGCCCCGTTCTGGCGGCGTACGGCGAGTGGACGCGCGCGCTTCCGGACGGCGAGCTCGACCACCCGGCGCGTCTGTACCTCGTCGACGGCCGTGCCCGGATTCGCGAGATTTACAGCCTCGCCTTTTTCAACGAAGAGCAGGCCCTTGCCGACATCGAGGCGCTCCTGTCGGAGCGGCCGTAGCCGTCGCGAAGCGTTTTTCGTTCGGCGCGCGACCGGCGGTTTTCGACAGGCAAAAAAAGCCCCCCGGAATTCGGAGGGCAGACCACCACTAGGAGGAGAACTGTAGGATTCGACAGCGGATGGCGCGGACGATTCCTCCGGGGGCGCTACCCTTTGTCGGTTGCAGGCCGCCATCGGTCCACGCCCGCAGGGCGACCGCGCGGCGTGCAGCGGCAGGGGCCCGACACGAGCGCGATTTCAGCCGCATGTCGTCGCCCGGACCTTGCGCGCCGCGGCGCGCTGGGTTGAACTAAGGCCGCATTCCGGAGGAGGTACCGCACATGCAACGCACCAGCCGCCTGATGGCCGTGGTTCTCGTCGGCTTCGCATTCGGCCCCGCGGCCGGCCTGACCGCCGCCGCCCAGACCGGGTCGGACGGCGGATTGCCGTATGTCGAAAACGAAGCGTCGAAGGAAGAGCGGCAGTGGGAGAATCTTCGGGACGCCGGTGAGCGCGCCTGCAAGGAGGCGGTGGATTCCGCGGCGTTGCTCGGCGAGCAGCTCCAGGGTCTGACGCGCCACTTCTCGCGCACCCTCGTTCAGGTCTCCGGCGAGCTGACGCGCGGAATGGCCCAGGGCGTGGACCTCCTGGCCGAGCGCCTCGACGAGATGGCGGAGCGGATGGAGCGTTCGGCCGAGTAGCCGCAGGCGGCGCCCAAAGCGTTCGTCGCCGCCTGCCGCTCAGTGTGTCGGACCGGCGAGCGCGCCCGATTGCGTCAGCCGAATGGCGTGAGGGATTCCGTCGGAGAGCTGCTCGGCGAGCTCCAGCGGGATCGCGAAATCGAGCACGAGCCCCGTCTGCGCGCGCAGCTGCAGCAGGACCGACTGCTCGCCCGGGCTGATCCCCACCGCGAGCTCGACCGCCTGCATCGGCGCGGCGACGAGCATCTTCGCCGCGCCGCCCTTCGCGCGTTCCCGTCCCGCCAGCTCCTGCGCCCGGAGCAGACCCACGATGAGCTGCCCGAGCCGCTCCTGCGGGCAGCTCAGCCTCATCGTCGATCCGTCTTCGGTGTTGAGCGAAAACTGAACCTCGTAGCCGCCCGGAGCGGAATTGAACTCCGCCATCTCGGTGATCTTCTGAACCTTGTGGTTGTCCTTCATAACGTCCTCCGCTCTTCGTTTGCCGTTTGTAGGAACCTCACCACCTGCCGAGCATTGCCTGCTTCAGTCGCTGGTCGGCCGCACCGTCGCCGAGCCAGACCTTGAGCACCGCTTCCTGGAAATCCTCGCCGGGTATCTCCGTCAGCAGCCATCCGTTGACCCATATCTCGGTGCCTTCGGGGACGAGATCGACGCTGGCCTCGTCGCCCGCCCGAAGGTCGGGGAACGCGCTCCGGAACGCCTCCACGCGATCGCACAGCTGCGCGTAGGCCGTCTCGCTCGCATTCGCGCGGAAGCGCTCCAGCGACTCGTTCACCATGTCCTCCGCGGCGACGTCCCGCAGCAGGTGCAGGCGTATGCGCTTGGGCATCGGCGCCGCCATCGCCGCTTCGGGCGTATCCGCCTGCCGCGTCAGGTAGAGCGCAGCGACGTACACGTCGAAAAAGTAGTGCCGGCGCACGCCCGCGCCGTTCAGCACCAGTCGGGTGCCGTCGAGGAGCACGGCATCCGGAACGTGCACTCCTTCTATATCCTGTGCCCACGCCGGCGTGCAGACGAACACCGCCAACGCGACGATGGAGGTTCTGCTGCCGAGCCCCACGGATCCCTCCTTCAAGCGTAGCCGCTCCGAGCGAGCCTGTATTGTCCATCAGCATCCGAAACCGGCCCGATACCGTGCATTACCTATGCAGCCCAAGGTGGTCCTGACCCGGATCTCGGGTCTTTTTCGCCGTCGGGGCTCGGGCCTTCAAACCTGTTTCGGCGCGCGCGGAATTGTTGTCGGATGCCGACACGACGTGCTCCATGCGCGTTGCCGCAGTGCGCGATCGATGCATGCTGCGTGTCGTCACCGGGCTACAGCCCGTGTCTCCGGGCGCGTGATTTCGCGAACGCGGCTCGTGGCACCTGCATTGCAAACACTAAATGTCGTTCACCCATCCTCAGGAGGACTCATGAAACGGACGATGCCTTTGGTGTTTGCGTTTGCCCTTTCTTCCGGCATGGCGGTCGCCGCGACGGAGGACGAGCGCGGATCGCCGCAAGCCGGCGCGGGCGGCGGGTACGAATCGCGTGTCGACGGAGGCGGCATGAGCGGATCGGGCGGGGATGTGCCGTCGTTCAGCCAGGCCGATCGCGACAGCAGCGGATCGATCGAACGCGAAGAGGTGGACGCGATCCCGGGCATCGACTTCTCGTCCTCGGATCTCGACAGCGACGGGCGGCTCTCGCAAACCGAATACGAGGCCGCGCGTGCGGGCGGCGGGCCGGAACCCTCGCGCGACGCGCCGGAGCCGGGCCCGAGCCGCTGAATCGCTAAAACGCTTGGCGGCGACCGGGTGACCTCCCGATCGCCGCCGCGTCCGACGAGCAGAAACGGAGTCGTTACCAATGGGCGTAAGTGTACGAGAGGACTGGTTGGGATCGGCGCGTCGTACGGCGGGGCCACCTGCCCGCAGGACGCGACCGGGAAGGATCGAGGAAGGGCGTACGCGAACGGGAAACGGCCGAGCCTCGCGCCGCAACGAAGCGCGGGACCGGTCTGCGGACGCGTACCGCGCCTTGTCGTCGCCACGCCAGGAGGCGTGGGGTGGAGGAAGAAAGCGATGAGCTATGGCTACGTCACGACCGAACAGCTCCGAAAGGCCGAGGTCAACTATACGGACGAGTTGCCGCCGCTCTGGGTGCACGGGGTGAAGCAGACGACCGGAAGGGACCCGCGCGGGTATGTCGTCTGGGTCTTCCAGCGCAACGATCCGCTGGGCGGGCCGTTGGCGGTGACGCCGGAGGGCGTGGTCCTGCTTCAGGAGGCCTGGTCCAAAGGCCTGGTGCGCTGAAGAGGGGCGGCCCCTGCCGTCCTGGCGTGAGTCGCCGGTGCGCCTGGTGTAGGCTCTGCGCCTCTCCTTTTGAGCGGAAGAGGCGATGGACGTCAAGACGGTAGTGCTCGAGCGGTACTCGCAAGGCGCGAAGGCCCGGCAATCGGATCTGTGCTGCCCGGTCGATTACGACACCGAGCTGCTCGCGCTCATCCCCGAGGAGATTCGCGACAAGGACTATGGCTGCGGCGATCCGTCGCGCTACGTGCGGGAGGGCGACGTCGTGCTCGATCTCGGGTCGGGCGCGGGAAAGATCTGCTACATGGCCGCCCAGGTCACCGGCGCGCGCGGGCTCGTGATCGGGATCGACATGAACGACGACATGCTGGCGCTGGCGCGGAAGTACCAGGCCGCGATGGCGGCCAAGCTGGGGGGCGATCGCGTGCGCTTCGTGAAGGGCCAGATCGAGGACCTCGCCCTCGACGTGGAGGCGATGGAGCGCTACCTCGCGGGCCATCCGGTGCGCACGGCGTCGGAGTACGCCGGCCTTCAGGACTGGCAGCGTCGCCAGCGCCGGGAGGCGCCGCTCATTCCGGACGAATCGGTCGATCTGGTGGTGTCGAACTGCGTGCTCAATCTGGTCGCCGACGAGCACAAGCGCCAGCTGATTCACGAGATCCACCGGGTGCTCAAGCCGGGCGGCCGCGTGGCGATCTCGGACGTGGTGAGCGACGAGCCGGTGCCCGAGCGCCTGAAGCGCGACCCCGAGCTGTGGAGCGGCTGCCTCGCCGGCGTGTTCCAGGAAGAAGCGTTCCTGCGGGCGTTCGCGGACGCGGGTTTCCTCGCCGTCGCCTACGACAAGTGGGAGGCGAAGCCGTGGCGCGTGATCGAAAACGTCGAGTTTCGTTCGGTGACGCTCACCGCCGTGAAGGGAACCGGGGAGCCGGAGCTCGACGGCGGGCACGCGGTGATCTACCGGGGCCCCTACGCATCGATCGCGGACGACCAGGGCCATGTCTATCCGCGCGGCGCCCGCATCGCGGTGAGCGAACGCAGTTTTCGCCTGCTGACCGAGGGCCCTTACAGGAAAGACTTCATCGGCATCGAGCCCGCGCAGCGCCGCGAGCCGAAACCCTTTTGCCTCCCGGCGGGATCGCGCCGTGCCCCGGCGGAGACGAAAGGGGCGCGACACGCCACGGGTTCGCCCGCGGGAGGGTGCTGCTAAGACGCGAACCCCGACCCGCCGCGGGCCGGCTGGTCGGGGTCCTTGCGCCGAGGAGCGGCGCTTACGGCGTGGCTTCGACCTGCGTCAGCACCCACTCCGCCATTCGCGGATTGGTCCCGTTCGGCGACGCCTCCACGCGCTTCACCTCGCCCATCCCGGGGCAGACCCACGAGACCGCCGAGTACTGGCCGAACATGTTGCTCATCCGCGAGTGCTGGATCTTCAGGCAGTCGCTGTACGTCCCTTGCGGGACGGTCACGCTTTCGACGCCGAGCACGCTCCCCGTGTCGAGCAGCTGGCCCACGGTCATGCCGTTTCCGTCGGCGACCGGCGAGCCGCCGCCCCAGGAGTTGGACATGCTGGCGGTGTAGGCCGCGACCGGGTTGACGATCACCCGGGAGAAGGCGATGCCGCCGCTGTTCGGATCGAAGCGATCGAGCCGTTCCCACAGGTAGGCCGTGTCGGTTCCCAAATAGTGCAGCTGCTCACGCTGGCACATCGAGCTTCCCCGAACGCGTTCGCGCACCTCGGCGACGCGGGTGCCCGCGGCGTCGCTCTGCCGGGTGTAGCGCCGCGTCTCGGTATCGCCGCAGACGGCGGTGAAAGCGGGGTAGCTCGTGGTCGCGAAGGTCTTCGCCGCCACCGTGCTCGCCTCGATGTAGTTCCGGTAGTCGTACGCCGGCGCGCCGGTTTCGCCGCCGGCAGGCGGCTGGGACCCGTGAAACTTCTTGAAGACGGGATTCTTGTCCCAGGCCCGCGAGGGATGGTCGCGGTCGTGGTCGTGGCGTCCGGTCGCCCAGACGGCGCTGGACCCCAGCGCCACCGCAAGCAGCGTCAGACCGAAAATCTTGTGGCGGCTTTTCATCGTTGTGATCTCCTCTAATGGTGTTGCAGCTGACCCGACCCCGATCGCTTATCCCTAAGCGCCACCTGGTGCCCGGGCGCGTGCTCTCGCGCCACGAGGTGGCTCATCGAGTTAAGGCGTAGCAGGGAAATCCGGTATCAGGCGCGGAAGAGGTGCGGACCTGCGCGAATTCCGAGCGGCAAGTCCGCGCGGACACAGGCTTCTGCGAAAGTGCGTGAACCGATCAACGGTATTTTCCGGCCGGCGAACAGCGGACCTGCCCGGACGGGTGTCCGGGGCTGCCCGGCACTTATATATGGTGACGAACGAGCCCGGACCGCGTCTGTCGGCAAACGGAGACACAGAAACGCCAAACCACTCAAGGACACGCATCGAGCGGCCGGGTTGCTGTCGCACACAAGCGACGGCGCCCGCGTGGCGCGACTCGCACACCGGGCCGTTCTGCCCGCGTTTGCCGCGTTTTTCGGTTCTGGCACACGGGTTGCTCAGCCGCTTTGCGGCCCGCTCATCGCCGGTGACCGGGTGCAAACGACCAACCTCAAGGAGGCTTACATGCGAAAGGGAACATGGGCAGCGCTGGTAGCGGCGGCATCGCTGGCGGGCGGTCTGGCCGCTTGCGACCAGGCGGGTACGCCGGAGCAGCCGCGTACGACTCAGCCGCCGCGGCAGGAGCAGCCGTCCCAACCCGGCGGATCGAGCAGTCAGCCCGGACAGCCGGGTTCCCCGCCGTCGGGCGGCAGCACGCGCTAGCAGGCGGGCAATATCCGCCGGTCGGCGTTTGTCCGTCCGGCGGATCCGCCGCCGAAGCGCGCAGCAACACCGCAAGCAGCAGGGAGGCACGGTTTGACGTATCGGGATCTGGTGGCGGCGGCGAACAGCGGCGACACGAAAGCGAGGGCCGAGCTCGCGATCGTCGAAAGCCGCATGCTGAACGAGGGAGTCGCCCGGTACGCCGGCCTCGACGAGCCGATCCCCGCGGACGAACCGGACGACCTTTACCCGCGCGCGGCCGCTTGACGTGGATGCGGCCGCGCGCGCCTGCGGCGGTCAGTCGAATCGTGGCCGGCCTGTGCGCCGAGGTCGCCCCGGATTGCGCGGCTTGGCGCGCTGATGTGAAGTGACTCCTCGAGAAGTGGGGTACGGCGATCGCACGCCGGAATTCACGGAAAGAACCGCTTCACCCAAGGAGGAACGATGGGTCTCTTCGACAGCATCAGCGGCGGCCTTGCCGGTCAGCTCGGCGGCCAGGGACAGAACGGCAACCTGCTGGCGGCCGCGGCGAAGCTCATCAGCAGCCGCGACGTGGGCGGCCTGAGCGGGCTGCTCCAGCTCTTCAATCAGAAGGGGAAGGGCGACGCCGTCGCCTCGTGGGTATCGAGCGACGAGAACCGGCCGATATCGCCGGACGAGGTCGAAGGCGTGCTCGGGCACGATCGCGTGCAGCGCATCGCCGACGAGGCCGGCATGTCGGAACCGGAAGCGTCCCGCGGCCTCTCGCGCCTGCTGCCGCAGCTCGTCGACAAGCTCACGCCCGACGGCAAGGTGCCCGACAACGACTCCGCGGACAACACGCTGTCGCAGCTCGCGAGTCGCTTTCTCGGCAGCGGCAGGTAGCCGACTCTCCGTTATCGATTGCCCCCGTCGCCGCGCTGGCGGCGCACGGCGCGCGCGTGCAAGAATCGGCGGCATGCCGCGCCTCCCGGACGATCGCCCGCCGCACGCCACGCAGAGTGCGCGCGCCTTCGGTCTCGCCGTCTTCGCGTCGATGGTTTTCGCCGCCGGCTGTCAGTCGGTGTACTACGGCGCGATGGAGAAGCTCGGCTACGAGAAGCGCGACATTCTCGTTTCCCGGGTCGACGACGCGCGCGAAGCGCAGCAGGAGGCGAAGCGGCAGTTCGAGTCCGCGCTGAGCCGGTTCATTGCCGTGACCGATTTCTCGGGCGGAGAGCTCGAAGACCGGTACAACACGCTCAAGGGCGCCTACGAGGAGAGCGAGGAGCGGGCCAACGCCGTGCGCAAGCGGATCGACGACGTCGAGCGCGTCGCCGGCGATCTGTTCGCCGAGTGGACGCAGGAGCTCAAGCAGTACACGAACCCCGAGCTGCGCCGCGCGAGCCAGCGCCAGCTCGACACGACGCGCGGCCGCTACCAGAAGCTCATCGCCGTGATGCAGCGGGCGGAGAAGAAGCTCGATCCGGTGCTGGCGGCGTACCGCGATCGCGTGCTGTTCCTCAAGCACAACCTCAATGCCCGGGCGATCGCCTCGCTGCGGAGCGAGCGCGCGAAGATCGAAGCCGATATCGGCGCCCTCGTCGCCGACATGAACCGCTCCATCGCCGAAGCCGACGCTTTCATAAAGGACATGTCGCCCGAGCCGTCGTAACGGCGGGATGAGACGCGGTGCCGAAGGGGATAGAATCGGCTTTCCTCATCCCATTCGGCGAGACATGAACGGGTCCTCCACCGACACCAGGCAGACGGCGCTGTGGTCCGCCGTGATCGTCGTGCTGGTCGCGATCGCGGGCGGTCTTTACTTCTGGCTCGCGCGCGCGCCGGAGGAGGCGGCCCCGGTATCGGAACCGTCCGCACCGGCGCCGGCGGCCCCCGCCGAGCCGCAGATACGCCACCCGATCGAGAAGGCCCGGCCGGAGCCGGCGGAGCGGCCCAAGCCGCTCCCGCCGCTCGCCGAAAGCGACGGCGCGGTGCACGAAGCGGCGAGCGGCCTCATCGGCAAGGACGTCTTCGAAAAGTACTTCTACCCGAAGGAGATCGTGCGTCGCTTCATCGTCACGATCGACAACCTCCCCCGGAAGAAGCTCCCGCAACGCTACGGCCTCGCCAAGCCCGTCGAGGGCAAGTTCCTCGCGGCAGGCAAGTCCGGGAACATGACGATCGCCCCGAACAATTACCGGCGCTACGCGCCTTACGTCCGGCTCGCCGACGCCGTCGACACGAAGCGTCTCGTCGCCCTCTACGTCTACTTCTACCCGCTGCTCCAGGAGGAGTACCAGAACCTCGGCCAGCCCAACCGCTACTTCAACGACCGGGTCGTCGAGGTCATCGACGATCTGCTCGCGGCGCCCGAGCCGAAGGGCCCGATCCTGCTCGCGCAGCCGAAGGTGATGTACGAGTTCGCCGACCCGGCGCTCGAGGAGTTGTCGGCCGGACAGAAGATCATGATCCGCATGGGGCCCGAGAACGCGGCGCGCATCAAGGCGAAGCTCAAGGAGATCCGCGAGGCACTGGTTTCGGGGGCCGGTAACTGACCGGCTCCCGCACGCGCTTGCGGCGCGTCCCGGGGTATCCATCGTCCAAGGCAGGACCCATCGTCCAAGGAGGACAGCATGAAACCAGCCCTACCTGCTCTCGCAATACTTGCCCTTTCCGCCGCCCCCTTCGCGGCGCTCGCCGCGGAGGATCCGGCTCGCTCCCCGGCGCCCCCGGAGCAGACGGGCGTGCCGCAGAACCTCCCGCCGGGCGGCACCGAGACGCGCGGCAGCGGCGGTACGGCCGAAGGCGTCATCCCGGAAATGCCGGCCTTCAGCATGGTGGACGCCAACAACAGCGGCTATGTGGAGCAGGACGAAGCGGCGACCGTGGAAGAGGTCGATTTTCTTGCCGCCGACAGCGACAAGGACGGCAGGCTCACGCGCTCCGAGTACGAAGCCGCGCTGAAAGGCGCCGGCATGAAAAAGAAAGGAGAAGCCACGACGCGCTGAACCGCCGAGCGCGCAGAGCATCGGCAATCGCGAACGCCGCGGGACGACCCATTGGGACGGCAGCAGGCCGGTTCGCCGTGCCGCCGCCGGTGCCCGATCGCACCGCGATACGATTCTAATAAGGAGTGACCCATGGCGGCGCAGGCCGTACTCGTCACGGGTGGCACGCGCGGCATCGGCTACGCCACGGCGCAGGCCTTTCTCGCGCAGGGCGCGCACGTCGCGATCTGCGGGACGAACCCGGAAAGCCTCAGGGCAGCCGAGCACGCGCTCGAAGTCCTCGCCGTCCGGGCCGACGTGCGGGACCCGCAGCAGGTCCAGTCCTTCGTCGAGCAGGCCCGAAAGCGTTTCGGTCGCGTCGACGTGCTCGTCAACAACGCCGGCGTCGCCTGGTCCGGCGACTTCGCCGATGAGGCTTACGAGAGCATCGCCCGCCAGATCGACGTGAACGTGAAGGGCGTGCTCTACACGGCGCGCGCCGTTTTGCCGTACATGCTCGAGCAGGGCGCCGGCGTCATCATCAACATCGCCTCCGGCGCTGGATTGACCGCTTTTGCCGGCATCACGACCTACTCGGCAACCAAATTCGCCGTCGTCGGCTTCACCGAGGCGCTCGACCAGGAAGTCCGCGACCGCGGCATCCGCGTCTACGGCGTTTGCCCCGGCCGCGTCGCGACCGACATGCAGCAGGCCTACGCCGGCCGCAAAATCGGCATGCCGCCGGAACAGGTGGCGAAACGAATCGCGGAGCTCGCCGGCCCGAAGCCACGTGCGCGAACGGGAAGCTGTGTCACTCTCGGTTGACCTCGATCCCATGCATCGTTTCGGTGCACTACAGCTTTTCCTTAATTGGTTCTTCGAAAATCGTCGAAGCCCTATCTATAAAATGGCTGTTGAAAGCGCTTACAGCGGTTTATGGTGTCGCTAACTTCATGACCCTATAAGCGCGAATGCAATTGACAAGAAGCGCAAAGCCCTCGTAGGCTCACGGGCAATAAAAAAACAGGGAGGAAGCCGCCATGCGCTCATCCGCATGGACGTGCGGGGGAGGGAGCCAGCAGGCTCCGTTGCTGACCAATCTTCGCCGTCGTCATTTTTTTCTGCGAGCAACGGCACTCGCCGTCGCCTTCGCTTTCCTCAATCTCTATCTCCAGCCTCTCGCGCTTGCCGCGAATCTTCCGGACTCACCCGAGACGCAAACGCCTCGCGAGCCGACCAACGAAGAGAAGCTGAGCAAGAACCTCGAGACGATTGAGGCTCGCCTGGGCACGCTTGAGGCGAAGCTCGCCCGGGGCGAGGATGCGAGCGCCGAAAAGCAGGCCTTGCAGGCAGCGCGCCAGGAGCTCGACGCGCTCGACACGCAGGCGCTCGCGGACTTCGCCGCCATAGAGGCGCGCCTGAAAGAGAAAAATCTCCCCGAGGTGATCCTGAACCGCCACTACGAAGCGGTGAACCAGTACAAGCAGGAAATGGCCGTGCTCAAGGCCAACCTCGACGAGCTCGACGCCGAGCCGACCGACGAGGGAAAGAAGCCCAAGGCACAGAAGGCCAGGGAGCATCTGAAGGCCAAGCAGAAGAAGAGGGGTCCAAAGACCAGGTTCGACCCGAACGACATGCCCAACAAGAGTCTCGAGGCCGACCCGAACAACAAGCCCAAGCTGACACCCGAGGAATTCACTCGTGCCGGGCTGCACAGCAACCCTTACGTCAAACTCGCCGCCCACGGCACTTACACTTTTGATCGACTCGCCGGTGCGAGTGACCCGGCCTACCTCACTGCGACGACAGAAGTTGTGCTTTCACCGGCCATCCTGGCCAAGGCGGAGGAGCTGCAGCACAACCCCGTCGCGATCTACAACTGGGTGCGCAATAACGTCGAGTGGGTACCGAGTTGGGGCGCAACACAAGATGCGGAGGTGACACTGGGTAGCCGCCGAGGGAATAGCTTGGACATCGCATCTCTTACGATCGCACTCCTTCGCGCGTCCGGCATCCCCGCCAGGTATGTGCACGGGACCATCGAAGTACCTGAAGACAATTTCAGGAGTTGGGCCGGTGGATTCAGCAATGTGACGGCGGCCGCAAACTTTGCATCCAGCGGTGGCATTCCCATAACCGGCATAACGACCGGGGGTCGGATCACTAAAGTGCAAATGGAGCACATCTGGGTCGAGGCAGCCATGGACTTCCGGCCGTCACGTGGTGCGGTCAACAGATCGGCTGATACCTGGGTCCCCTTGGATCCGAGCTACAAGGCCACGACGTTATCCGATGGTTTGGATGTCGCTGCGATTGCCGAAATAGAACCAGCCGACATGTTCGAGTCGTTTCTGGCTAGTGGAACTACGAACGAAGAAGAAGCATGGGTCTCACAACTGAATCCGGCATCTTTGTCCGATACTCAGGAGCAGGCAGACCAGGCTCTCGGTAGTTATTTGACGACTCTGCCGACAGCCACCGTGGGTACGGTGATGGGGGTGCGCGAGATCACAACGGATGTAAGAACGGTTCTGACCCAGTCACTTCCTTATGCCCTTAGGGTGATCGGTGCCCGGTACGGTTCGTTGCCAGAAACGCTGCAAAACCAGATGACGCTGGCACTAGGGGTGGACATCTTGGGGGATCTAGTTGATTCCGTTACTTTCCCTTGGGCACGGGTAAACAACCACAAGGTAACTTTCTATTTTCGCCCTGCGACAACCGCCGATGAGGAAACGCTGTTGTCGCTGATACCCGAGGATGCCACGGAGTTAAGCGATCTTCCCGCCTCCATTCCTTCGTATCTAGTTTATGTAGAGCCGATATTGGCGGTTGACGGTCAGACGGTAGTGCAGGGTACCGCTATCCGGCTCGGGGAAGAGGTGCCGCTTGTCTACAGCACGACGCATCGCGGCACAAACGGTTCCATGGTTCGTCAGTACTCTGTTATCGCTGGATCCTATCTCAACATCACGATCACTGGTGGAAGCATTTCGCGGCTCAAAGTGGAAAATGTTGAGCAAAAGCTGGCGGAGGCGCGCTCGATCCTAAGCTCAGGAGACTCGGACGGCTTCGCGCTCTTATCCGGCGACAATCTTCTGGGAGACCTTTTCTTTGCCGCCGGCCTAAGTTATTGGGCGCAGTATCTCACTCAGTCCCATCTCGTTAGTGTTGCCGAGCGAGCCCGCCACGGGCTTCCAATGGGATTTGGATCGATAGGCTACGAACCACACGTCCGCACATTTTTCGGTTTTCCGCGCGCAATAGAACGGGGGACCATGTCCGTAAACGTTTACCTGGCTTGGATCATTCAACATGCCGATGGCGATAACTCCAAGAGATTGAGTCTTGGGTTACAGACGGGGCTATTGTCGTCAGCCCTCGAGCATGTAGTTCCGGAGACGGCGCTTTCGACGCCGGAGCGAGTGGTGCAAGGAATATCAGCTGCCAAGGCGTTAGCCATAGCGCAGGCCCAAGGGCAGCGTATCTATTACCTCACCCCGCAAAACCAGGCTTCCACGCTGCCGAATCTCGCACTGGATGCGTACTCGATGAGCGACATTCAATCAGCATTGGCGGCCGGGAAAGAAGTGCTTGCGCACACCAATCAGATTTCGATTAACGGATGGGGGGGAGCCGGATATGTTCTCTTTGACCCCGTCAGCGGCGGAGGTACCTACAGGATCACTGGTGGGCTGAATGGCGGCGATTTGCCATGGGGCGACTGGGCATGGGACCTGGCCGGCGCCTCAATGGATATTTACAAGCTGTTTGAAAGGCTACGAAGGACACCGCCCAGGCTTGAGTTGACGGCTGCCGTGATACAAGCAACGGACAAACTGATCGACGGCCTTGTTAAAGGAACGGTTCGCGTTGCAAAAGTTCAGGCAATTGAACATGGAAACCTGACGAGATCATGTCTCACTGAGACCCAGGCAGCGTCGCTCAAAAGCGCTCTATCAGCGATCCATAGTTTGTCTTGGGTCAATCGCATCCCCGGTATATCTGCGCCCGGTGCGGGCTACGCAACGAGGCTGGGCCAGTATATCGCGTACATGTATGTGCTTTTCACAATGATTCATTTCATGAACTTGAACGATGCGCTGGAAGAGTGCCCACAAACGCCGTAGCCGATGTCGACGCAGCTAGAAGCCATGACTCCGTTCGCGCTAGCGAAAATGTTGCTGGTCGTGATCGCAACGTCGTGGATTTTCCATGCGATCGGAGGTGTGATCGCTCCGGCGAACAGCGAAGGCTTCGCTTGGGTCGGGGCTGCAGTCGCGAGCCTGGCAATAGTGCTTTTCGTCGTTCTTACAAGAGCAAGTGAACGCGTCTTTATCTTCATCGGCGCGATGCTTACCACCTCGATTGTGGTCGGAGCTGGAGTCTATGCGGCTACTTATCCGTGGTTATGGGTGGGGCTGGTCAGTGCCAACGTGCCGGTGTGTCTCCACATAGCTCATCGACTTTTTGATGATCGAGATGATTTTCTGTTTAGTTTGAGCAGCGCGTTCAAAGGTGAAGGTATTCCACAAACACACGAAGAAGGAATGGCGGGTCTCAAGGGTCTGCTCTTTCTAATCGCGTGCGCGATGGGTATCGCTGCAGAATACCAATTGGTCGTGTTTCTTTTCCTGAACCCGTAGATCCTTGGAGCTGTGCAAGAACGAAGAGAAAAAAGGGGCGGATTCATGGCTAGGATATTCGTCCTTCTGTACGGCGCCGTTACGGCTACTGCTATGGTGCAGAGCTTTTTATAGCTAAAAAAATGGAAACCGACGCTTTGTTCCTATCGTTGCCAAAGCAAACGCAAGTAAACGGGGACCGCCAGCACACGGGGACAGATTCTTTTTTAGAACGATAAGAACGATCTAGATAGCCGGGCAAAAAAGGGCCTGGTCGACGGAAATAAGAATAACGGGGAGCAGGGCGAATGGGCTCGCGACAGGGGAGACGGGGAGGATTGGTGAGAAGGCTCGGTGTGGCTGCGCTTGCGGCGTGGCTTGTCGTGCCGTCCCCGGCTCTCGCTGGTGTACCCGAAGCCATCGGCTGGCTCGCGACACAGCAGAATGCGGACGGCAGTTTCGGCGGAACGCCGGGTTCGCTCGCAACCCCGGTCCAGTCCACTGCCGAGGTTCTGCGCGCGTACCAAACCGTCGGTCAGCAGAGCCAGCCGCCGTACGCACCCGCGCTCGCCTACCTTAATGGTGACACCGAAGAAAACACGGAGTTCCTCGCCCGTAAGATCGTGCTGAATGCCGCGGCGGGCGGCGACGTCTCGGCGCTCGTCACTGCACTGCTTGCGCATCAGAACGCCGACGGCGGCTTTGGCGATCGGGCGGGGCATGACAGCACGGTATTCGACACCGGGTATGCGCTCGAAGCGCTGGCGGCTGCCAACTACACCTCGGGAACCTTTGTCGGTTATGCCGTCGGCTATCTGCTGAACAGGCAGTCCGCCGCCGGCGGTTGGGCGGACGGCGGGAACGCCGCCTCGGTGTTCACGACCGCCCAGGCGATGCGCGCGCTCTGGCCGTATCGCAACGCGTTTCTCGGTGTCTCCGCCTCCCTGACGGCGGCACAGAACTTCCTTCTGGCGCAGCGCGGCACGGATGGCGCCTGGAGCGAGCCGTTCGAGACGGCGCTCGCCCTGCGCGCGATCGTGCCGAACGCCACAGATCTCGCGCTCGTCGAAACGAGCGTAGCCGGTCTCGAAGCGGCGCAGCTCGCCAACGGCTCCTGGGTCGACGATGCGTACACAACCGCGCTCGCGTTGCAGGCGATTCAGGCTTACCAGGCGCGTAAGGGCGGCGCAGGCCCGACGCTCACGGGTGCGATCAGCGGCTACGTTGTTCGCGCCGGCTCGACCGAACCGATTGCCGCCGCGCAGGTCGCGCTCGCCGAGCGCCTCGGCGTATCGGTTCTTACCAATGGCGACGGCTACTTCCTGATCCCGAACGTGCCGGCCGGCGATTACACCGTCACGGCCGGAAAGAGCGGCTACACGACGGCAAGCCGTGCGGTCACGGCCGCGGCCGGGCAGGTGACGCTCGCGGGCGCTCTCGTGCTCGATCTCGCCACGCAGTCGGGGCTCGCCGCAGGCCGTATCTTCGATGCGCAGGACCTCACGGCGCTCGCGGGCGCCGCGGTGACGCTGACCGGCGGGGCGACGTACACGGCGGTGAGCGGCACCGACGGGAGCTTCAGCTTCGGCCCGCTCGCGCCCGGCGACTATGGCGTGTCGATCGCCAGGAGCGGCTACGACACCGTCACGGGCAGCGCGACCATCGTCGGCGGGCAGACGCTCACTATCAACCAGGGCCTGGTCAGGGCGGGCGGCTTCCAGGACGCCGAGCCGGCCACGATCACGGGAGCGGTCGCGAGCGCGACGACCGGCCTGCCGATCGCCGGCGCGGTATTCGACCTCGGCGGCGGTCTCACCGCCACCAGCGGGGCGGACGGGCAGTTCGCGATCGCCTCGGTGCCGCGCGGTAACTACACCGCCACGCTCTCTGCGGGCGGCTTCGTCGCGCAGACTTATATAGTGAGCTTCCCCGCCGGCAGTCTCGGCAACCTCGGGACGCTCTCTCTTTACCCGGCGAGCGCAGCCAGCGCCCCGACCACACTCGCCCTGAACGGCACCGTGGTCGACGGCGTGAGCGGCGCGCCCATTGCGGGCGCGACGGTGACGCTCACCGATACCGGTGCGACGGCGACGAGCGGTATCGACGGTCGCTTCCTGCTCGATGGCATCACTCTCACGAGCTTCAGCCTCACGGCGTCGGCGACCGGCTACCAGACGCGCACGGCGATGATCCAGGTGAGCGCGTTCGGCGAGGCGCAGGTGAGCCTCGCGCTCTCGCCGCCGGGAAGCGGCGCCACGGCGACGAACCTGCAGGGCGTGGTCCGCGATGCAACCAGCAGCGCACCCGTTGCGGGCGCGCGCGTGAGCATCGAGGGCACCACGCTCACGACCGTCAGCGATGCCACCGGCAACTACACGCTGAGCGGCATCGAGCCGCTGAGCTTCACGGTGTCGGTCGCGGCGGTCGGTTACGCGCAGGCACAAGGGAACATCACCCTCGCGAGCCACGGCAATTACACCCTGGATCCGCTCCTCCATCCGCTGGCGGCCACGAGCTTCCAGGTGCTGTCGGTGAGCGCCAACCCGGCGAGCGCCGGCGCCAACGAGACGCTGCTATTCACCGCCGAGATAGCGAGCCTCCTGAGCGCACCCAAGGCGGCGCTGGTGACGGGCGAAGTGCTCGACGCCACGGGTACGTCGGTCGCGAACCTCACGCCGTACGCCGAAGGCACGACGACGCCCGCGAGCGAGTTCAGTTTCGCCGCCGGGGAGACGAAGACGCTGACCCTGCCCTGGCCCACCGCGCAGCTCGCACCCAGCACGTACACCGTACTGGTTCGGGTCGTCGAGCCCGGCACGATCTACGCCTCGCGCCCGCGCGGCGAGATCCTGGCGGAAGGCGGCGGCTACGGCGCCATCGTGGGATCGAGCCGCATCGCCGGTGCGATGGCCATCGATCCGCCGCTCGCGCAGGCCGGGACAACGACCCCGGTCAGCTTCACGGCCCTGGTGCAGAACGGGGGTAACCTGCCGCTCGCGGAAGGCAGTTACGAGCTGACGGTGACGCAGCCGGATACCGGTACGCTGGTGCACAGTGCGGTGACCACGGCCGGCGGCATCGAGGTCGGGCAGCACGCGACGGTCGCCTTCGGCGGCTGGGTGCCGACCGCGACCGGCGACCTCGACGTGCGCGTGCGCTCACTCGCGGCCGGCGTGGCGGGCGAGATTGCCGGGAGTCTTTATGTCGGCGACCGGGCGAGCGGATCGTTCACCGTCGATCGAAACATCGTGCGCGAAGGCACCTCGACGGTTCGTGGCCGGGTCGCCATGCAGGGCGTGGACGTCCGCACCGGAACGAGCACCGACCCGCTCTTCGCGCTCGTGAAGGAGGCGGTGCGCAGGGGCGGTCTCTATACCGCGCCGGGCGGGACCAACTGGCACCGGACCAACCGTTGCCTCGGCTGCCATATCCAGACGCAGAGCGTATACGGGCTTGCCAGCTCGCTCGACAAGGCGGACGTCGACAGGCAGGCGGCACTCTTCCTCTACAACGCGATTGCCGGGAGCCAGCAGTCCGACGGCGGTCTGCGCATCTCGCACCCGCAGCACACCAAGACGCAGACAACGCTCGGCCTCTGGTCGCTCAGCGCCTGGCCGGACAAGCTCGGCTCGTTCCGCGCCAAGTATCATGCGGCGCGGCATCTGCACGATCGCCGCCTCAACAGCGGAAGCGTCACGTTCTGGCGCAACGACCATGCGAGCGCCGGCTGGTGGGTGTCGGACGTCTCGCATACGGCCTTGACCGTTACCGGCATGGCTGACCTCGTGCGCAGCGCGGACACCATCGATCTCTCACAGGTACGGCAGGACACGCTGAGTGAATCGCTGACCCTGGGCGGCGGCACGGAGCCGCGCGACCTCGCGCTCGGCGCCGACGGGGCCCTTTATGTCCTGAAAGCGAACGGCCAGATCAATCGCATCGATTTCGCGAGCGGGCAGACGACGACGGTGGTGACCGGCCTTCCCAACCCGAGCTTCGGCCTGGCGATCGCGCCCGATCAGAGCTTCCTGGTCAGCACCGAGACGGCCACGGGGCAGATCATCCGCGTCGCGCCCGACGGTTCTCGCAGCACGATCTACAGTCAAAGCGGGGTATTGCGGGACATCGAGTTCGGTGCCGACGGTTTCTTGTACGTCGCCGATTACCCGCGCAATCGCATCCTGCGGCTCACGTCGGCCGGGCAGGTCGTGAGTACGATCACCAGTGGGTTGTTCAACCGGCCGTCGGGGCTGCTCGCTCGCGCCGACGGCAGCGTCCTCGTCGCGAACCGCGATGCGTTCAATATCCTGCGGATCGCGAGTGACGGAACCGTCTCCATTCATACCGACGGTTTCTCTTTCCCGCCTTTATGGTTGGCCGATGCCCCTGACGGCAACATGTATGTATCCACTGCCGATTACAGCAACAGCGGCCAGTCCACGCCCGTCGGTCTCTCCCGTGTCGATCAATCGGGCATCGTGGAACGGGTCGCCGTCGGGGCCCTCTATCGACCGCTGCTGACGATCGACCAGACCGTCTGGGTAGCGAACGGCACGACGAACCGCCTGAATCAGATCGTTCCGGGTGTGCAACCGACCGATCTGCTGCCTGCCTTCCGCACGGACATCGACCGTGCCGCCAGGTACTTCCTCGGCAACCACCGGGACAACTCGGGCGACAACGCCGTCCAGGCGATGCGCCTCGCCGGCATGGCCGAGGCGCGCTCGGTCACCGCCGACGCCACGTTGCGCGCAGACCTCGATACCGCGATCGCGTTCGCCGCCAACCTCCTGCGCTCGCGCCAGCGCGCCGACGGCGGCTGGGGGCGTTCCATCAATCAGGCGAGCGACCCGCTGATCACGGCCATGGTCGGCATCGCGATCGACTACACCGATCCGTCACCCGACGATCCCGCCGTGCGCCGGACCATACAGTATCTGCTCAACACGCAGGCCGGCGACGGATCCTGGAACAACGCCAACAACGGCCTGACCACGCGCCTCGCGTCCACCAGCTTCGTCATGGCCTACCTGCCGAAGGCGCTCGAGCGCCTCGGCGGCATCGACGTCGACCTGCACGTGAAGCTGCCGGCGAACGTGCAGCTCGCCAATCCCTCGATCGCGCCGACCACGGTGATCCCCGGCGTGGATGTGGAGTACATCTGGACGCTGCTCGGCGTGACGAGCGCCGGGCGCAATGTCGAGTTCGATCTGACGCTGCTCGACATGCAGCTGAACGAAACCCGACCCGTCGCCACGGCGGCCTATCTCGAGTTCGACAACTCGTTCACGGCGGAAAAGCTGCAGATCGCGCTGGAGGTCCCGACGGTGCGGGCGGCGGCCGACATGGCGCTCGCCGTGTCGACCGACCGCCAGAACTACCAGCCGAACGAGTCGGTCTCGATCGGCGCCGTGGTGTCCAATACCGGACCGACGATCGCCTCCGGCGACGTGCGCCTGTCCATACGCGCCCCGGGGAGCGAGGTCGATTTGGCGCTGCTTCCGTCGATTCCGGTCAGCGATCTCGCTGCCGGCGCGCAGGTCGCGTATCCCGGCGAGTGGAACACGGGCAGCACGCTCGCCGGTGCCTACGAGGTCTACGGACGGCTCTACGACACCCAGGGACGCTTCCTGTCCGAGAGCCGCGCGCCGTTCAACATCGGCGCGCCCGCGGTGACGGTCGCGACGGGCGTCGCCACCGACAAGCCGTCTTACGACGCGTGGGACACCGTGCAGATCGAGGGCCGCGTGCAGAATGTGGCGCCCAACGCCGTGCTCGCGCCCTCGCGCGTCGAAATCACCGTTCGCTCGCCCGCCGGGCAGGTGCTTTATTTCGATACGCGCGATTTGGGCGAGCTCATGCCCGGCGCGCTGCGCGACCTGCCGTTCCCGATGACGCTCGCCGACGCACAGAGCGGCACCTATCCGGTCGAGCTCAAGCTCAAGGACCTGTTCACGCGCACGCTGTTGAGCACCAGCACCACCTCGTTCCAGGTGGTGCGGCGCGAGCTCCAGGCGATCAGCGGGACGGTCAGCGTGCAGACGCCGTCCGTGTACCTCGGCGATGCCAACGCCTGCACCGAGACCGCCAAGAACGTCTCCGCGACGGACCTCGCGAACGTCAAGCTGATCCATCAGCTGATCGACATGGGCAGCGGCGCGCTCGTGGACGAAGCCACCGAAACGGTGAACCTCCCGGCCGGCGGGCTGGTGTACAGCTACTTCCGCAACATCGACTCGAACGCGCTCGGTCTCGGCGGCTACAGCTGCGTGATCAAGGCCGAGCTGAACGGGGAGGAGAGGACGCTCGCCTTCGGCGGCTTCCAGGTCGTCCCACCCCCCATTCGCATCGACGCCGCCCTGGCCCTCGGCCCCCGCGGCCGCCTCCTCGTGCTGCTCGACAACGGCGGCTCGGGCCCGAACGCCGAGCCCTGCTCGAGCGTCACGAGCCTCTCGCTCGCGACGAGCTTCGTAGGCTTGAGCCCCGCGGCCGCCCTCGAAGCGCGCCTCTACGACGGCACGGGCGTGCTCGTCGACACCGAGACCGCCGCGCTCGCCTCCTTCGCGGGCGAGGTCGATACCGCCCCCGGCGGCACCGGCGCGAACCTGGTGTTCGCCGAGCTCACCGCCCAGTCCGCCGTCCTGCGGGTGGATCCGCTCGCCCCGGGCACGCCCCTCGGGGCGGGCTACCGCCTCGACCTCGTCGTCACCGACGGCAGCCCCCTGATCGTCTCGAGCGGGCTCATCCACACCGACTGCTCCCAGACCATGCAGGTCGGCGACCTCTACGGCGCCTTCGCCGTCACGGCGCTGACGGCCGTGCCCGCGACCGACAACGCCTACCGCGACGACGACCCGCACGGGCCGCAAGACTCGCCCGGGCTCCTCGCCCAGCGCCGCTTCCTCGAGCGCCTGCTGACCGCCGCCGGCTGGTCCTACACGATCACCGACACGGCCGAAGCCTTCACCCGCGAGCTGCGCACCGGGGGCTACCGCACCTACGCGCTCTTCGACGAGCAGGAGAAGCTCCCCGTCGACGTGCAGAAGGAGCTGCGCGAGGCCGCCTTCCGCGGCGAGGGCCTGCTCCTCGCCGGCAACCACGACGCGCGCCACCACAAGCTCCTCGACGCCGCCGGCGTGAAGCTCATCGGCAACGTGAGCCACGCCGTCACCGCCGAGCACGAGCCAAGCCCGCTCGCGCTCGCCGGCGGCATCGGCCTCTATCCCCTCGACAAGGCGCTGCGCATCAAGCGCCTCACCGCCGACCGCTTCGCGAGCTACCTCACGAGCGGCCCGAGCCACGACAAGAACGATCCCAACGACTGCCGCGACCAGGCGCCGCTCTACGACAACGGCATCCCCGCCGCCCGGCCCGTCGACGAGTGCGAAGGCGCCCCCGACGCCTACCTCGACGCCGCGACGTTGAACGGCTACGGGCGCGGGCGCGCCGCCTTCGTCGGCGTCGACCTCCTCGCCCTCGCGACCCGCGACGGGGACGCGAGCCTCGCCGCCGCGACGATCCTCAAGGCCCTCGCCTGGGTGAGCCCGGGCGAGCCGGCCTACACGGTCGGCGCGGTCGTGCCGATCCGGATCACCCTGACGAACCAGGGCATCGCCACCGTCGCGAGCGTGACGCTACAGGCCGCCAACCTCGCCTTCGTCGACCTGCGCGAAGGGAGCCTCGTCGACGACGCCACCGTCGTCATCGACGTCGCCCTCGCCGTCGGCGAGACGAAGACCCTCGACCTCTGGGTGCGCCTGGCGAATCTCCCCGGCCCCGCGAGCCTCACCGCCACGGTCACCGCCCCCACGGTCGGCCTCGTCGCGAGCGCGGTCTACCCCCTCGAGGCCGTCCAGCCCGAGACCCTGGGCAGCATCAAGGCGCGTCTCGACGCCCTCATCGGCGCCAACCACCCGGACCGCCACGCCCTCGAGCTCGCCGCCGCCGACCTCGAGCGCGCGCTCCAGAACTTCGACCCGGCCAGAGCGATCGCCGACGTGCTCAAGGCGACCGACGCGCTCCTCGGCCTTGCCGATCCCGCGATCGTCGACATCCGCGCGGCGCTGGGCACGTGGGTGGGGTGGGCGGGGGCGTATGTGTATTAGTTGGACAGGAAGTCGGCTGCCTGCCTTCGTGCCCGCGGGCGGGGCAAGCCGGCTCCTTTCGATCGGTTTCGGAGATTCTTCGCGCTCTTCGTGACGAGATTGCAGACGTTCTCGTCCTGACCACTGCACTCGGCCTTTGTCCCGTCCGCCCGGCGGCCTCGTGTCTATACTCCAAAGGCGGGCCATCCCGCGTTGCCTTCCCCAGCTGGGGGCGGGCATTTGGATCAACGACAAAAGCGGGAGGCTCTTCCATGCGTAACGCGCGTTCCCTCATTCTCGGCGTCTGTCTGGCTTCGCTGACGGCGGCCGGCGCCGCGCAGGCGGCCAAGAACGAGGCGCCTGCCAAGCCCCAGACCGAGATGGAGGCGGCCTTCGCGGCGGCGAACGCCGTCGCGCAGCACGGCCCGGGCGAGGTCAAGCTGGGCGACCAGGCGATGCTCGAGCTGCCCAAAGGATTCGTCTACGTGCCGCCCAGGGAGTCGGGCAAGCTGATGCACGCGATGGGCAACCGCACCGGGGACGATCTGCTCGGGCTCGTCTTTCCGGCCAGCGACGAAAACTGGTTCGTGGTGATCCGGTTCGATCCCGCGGGCTACATCAAGGACGACGACGCGAAGGACTGGGACGCGGACGAGCTCCTCGCCTCGCTCAAGGCGGGGACCGAAGAGGCGAACAAGGAGCGCGCGGCGCGCGGCATCTCGGCGGTCGAGGTGGTCGGCTGGGTGGAAAAGCCCCACTACGACGCGGCCTCCCACCAGCTCGTCTGGTCGATCGCCGCGAAGGACAAGGGCCAGCCGGACACGGCCGACCAGGGCATCAACTACAACACCTACGCGCTCGGCCGCCACGGCTACATCAGCATGAACCTCGTCACCGACCGCAAGCTGATCGGCCAGTACAAGGCCGCGGCGCGGACGCTGCTCGCGAACCTCGACTTCAACGACGGCAAGCGCTACGCCGACTTCGACGCGTCGACCGACAAGGTCGCGACCTACGGGCTCGCCGCGCTGGTCGGCGGCGTCGCCGCGAAGAAGCTCGGCCTCTTCGCCGCGCTCGGCGTGTTCCTCGCGAAGTTCTGGAAGCTGATCGCGATCGCCCTGTTCGCCGGCGGCGGCGTCCTGACGAAGGTGTTCAAGCGCCGCAAAGAGGGTGACATCGCCGCCTGACGCCTGCGGCGTGAAGACCCTGCTGTTCCTGCTGAGCGCGCTCAAGCTCGGCAAGGTCCTGACCACGGGCGGCACCATGGTGCTGTCCGTGTTCGCCTACGCGCTCATCTTCGGCTGGTGGTACGCGGTCGGCTTCGTGCTGCTCATCTTCGTGCACGAGATGGGCCACTACGTCGCCGCCCGCCGGCGCCGGCTCGAGGTGGGCGCGCCCACGTTCATTCCGTTCGTGGGCGCGTGGATCGAGCTCAAGCAGCTTCCGCACGACGTCGAGACCGAGGCCTACGTCGGCATCGCCGGCCCGCTCGCCGGCACGCTCGGGGCGCTCGGCTGCTACTTTCTCGCGCGCGACCTGGACAGCTCCCTGCTGCTCGCGCTCGCCTACGCGGGGTTCTTCATCAATCTCTTCAACCTCATTCCGCTGTCCCCGTTCGACGGCGGACGCATCACGGCGATCATCTCGCCGCGCGTCTGGCTGCTGGGCGTGCCGATCCTCGTCGCGCTCTTTTTCTACCGACCGAGCCCGCTGCTCATCCTCGTGGCGATCCTCGCGGCCCCGCAGGTGTGGAAGGCCATCAAGCACGACCCGGACACGCCCGAGAACGCGCGGTACTACGACGTGCCCCTCGAGACGCGCCTGCAGTACGGGTTCTTCTACCTCGCGCTCGCCGGCTTCCTCGCCATCATGGCCCACGACGTCCACGAGATGCTCGGCCCCGCCCTGCGCGGCTGAGATCGGGCGGGCGTCCCGCTAGGCCGGAATACCTGTCTATCGAATAACACCTCGCAGGACGCCTGGCTTGCGGCGCCGGGACCGCTTGGGCAGTATCGTGCCCGATCGACCACTTCAGGGCGGACACGATGAGCGACCCTTGCGCTGCCGAGTGCTGCGCACTCGATGCACTCGAGCGCCGTCAGAAGCGAACCCTGAAAGCGGTCCTGGCCGTCAACGCGGGCATGTTCGTGGTGGAGCTCTCCGCCGGCCTCATCGCAGGATCGAGCGCGCTGCTCGCCGATTCGCTGGACATGCTGGGCGACGCGCTCGCCTACGGGGTGACGCTCTACGCGGTCGGTCGCGGCCTGCTCTGGAAGGCGAGGGCGGCCTTGTTCAAGGGCGTCCTCATGTGGGCGTTCGGCCTCTTCGTGCTCGTCGATGCGACCTACAAGGCCGTCTCGGGAGGGGTTCCGCATTACGAAACGATGGGGATCGTCGGCCTCGTCGCGCTGCTCGCGAACGCGCTCTGCCTCGGCCTGCTCTGGCGCCACCGGTCGGACGACCTGAACATGCGCTCCGTCTGGCTCTGCTCGCGCAACGACATTCTCGCCAACGTCGCCGTCATCGTCGCCGCCGCCCTGGTTTACGCGAGCCGTTCCGTCTGGCCGGACGTCGTCGTCGGCCTCGGGATTGCCATCCTGTTCCTGCGTTCCGCGACGGGTGTGACGGTCGATGCGTCCCGTGCTTTGAGGCAACACCCCGCATCCTAGAGCCTTGTCACTAAGGGCCCGCCCGACTGAAGCGCCGCGAACCGCGGGCGTAGACTCCATGGCCTCCAAAACCCGGACGTCGATCCGTTCATCCGCCGTCGGCATGCGCAATCGTTCAAGGAGGAACCTATGAAATCGATGCGGCATTTCTCGTTCGTCCTCGCCCTCTCGGCAGCCGTGCCGTTCGCCGCCCAGGCTCAGGGCGACCGGCCCGACCCGGCGGTCGGCGGTTACGAGGTCGAAATCGAGCGGGCACCGATCGGCGCCCAGACGGCGCCTTCGTTCACGCAGATCGACGCGGACAACAGCGGGTACGTCGATCGCGACGAGGCCAAGCTGGTCACGGGCCTCCTGTTTTCCGACGCCGACGAGGACGACGACGGCAAGCTCTCGCGTTCCGAGTTCGAGGCGGCGGTGAAGGTGCGAAGGGGGAACAGCCCCGGTAACGCCGAAAAGGCGCGTTGAGGCGGCGGGACCGGGCGCCGGGCGTTGCGATCGGCACTCACGCGCGCGGCCCGGGGCGAATTTCCCTTGTTGCAGCATCGGGACCCGGAGCCCGCGCACGGTGGTCGCAACGGTCGTCCTCCACTTTCGGTCAAAAGAAGTGGAGCGACGACCATGCAAAAGCTCACGTCGCAGGACCTCTACAGTCCTGAGCGCTACGCCCAGTTGCGCGCCGGGTGGCGGGCCCGGGCGATGGCGCACAAGCGGCACCGGCGCCTCCAGCTCGGCCCCTGCCTCGTCCTCCAGTTCGAAGATCGCCTGACCGTCCAGTACCAGATCCAGGAGATGGTGCGCGTCGAGCGCATCACCGCGCCGGAGGGTCTCGAGGAGCAGCTCTCGACCTACAACCCGCTCATCCCCGACGGCCGCAACTGGAAGGCGACGCTCCTGATCGAGTGCGACCACGCCTGGTGGGTCCACCGGGGCATCGCCGGGCGCGTCTGGGTCGCCGTCGGGAATCGAGGCAGGGCGTATGCGGTTGCGGACGAGGACCTCGGCGCCGCGGGATCGGACGATGGCCCGGTGCACTTCCTGCGCTTCGAGCTGACGGCAACGATGCGGGCGGGTGCGCTGCACGGCGCGCCGTTTTCGGCCGGCGTCGATCACGAGAGCTGTCGGTGCCGCGTGGCGCCGCTTCCGCACGCGCTCGTTCGGGCGCTGCGCGCGGATCTTCTCCGGCCGTAATTCAAGGAACGCGAAGGTCCGCCCGACGGATGGCGTCGCCTCCGATGCGAGGCGCGACTTCGCGGACCGGGGGAAGCGGCGATCGCGCGGGGCGGCGTTAAGGTATGCGCGTGGCCGTTGCGCGAGTACAGAAAAACGCGGGCGGCCGATGAACTCTAATAAGAGGCATGGGAGATCGCATGAAAACATCCCGCCGCACGACCCCCGGCAACGTCGTCCGCTTCCAGAAGAACGGCGACGCCATCGAGCACCGCTGGTTTCCGCGCCGGCCGGCCGAGTTCCAGGTGAACGTCATCCCGCCCGATCTTCCGGCGGCGCTCGGCCGCACGACCGACATCGGTCTCGGCGGCATGTTCGTCACGATGAACGCCGAGCACCTGCAGGCGAACGACCTGGTCTCGGCCCTCATCTACATCGGCGCGCGCTGCTATCACACGCAGGCCTTCGTCACGCGCGTCACCGGGCAGGGCGTGGCGCTCATGTTCGCCCACCTCGACCGCAAGACGCTCGAGTTCCTGCTGGTGCTCGAAACCGGTGACAACCAGCACGAGCTGGACGCCCGCCAGGCCTGACGGTCACGCACACCGGGTATCTCCCTCTCCCGTCGAGGGGCGAACCGGAGAGGTGCGGACGGTTCAGTGAACCGTTCGGCCGGTGAGCGGGCAGCCAGGACGGCTGCCCTGGGCTTTTCTGCAAAGCACGAAGCGAAGCAGAAAAGGGGATGGGGTGAGGGCAGAAGGCAATTCCGCCCAAAACTCGCGGCCACCCGCCGCTACTAGCAGTTGAATATCCGCGCGCAGGTCCGCCGCGACTCGTGCTCCGCTTCCGAGCGTTTGCGCTCCGCCGGGTTCGAATGGCCGGTGTCGGTCGACCCGGTCCAGCCCGGTTCGCCTTCCTCCATTCCCGGCGGTGTCCGTCCGCCGACCTGGGCTTCGAAGCCGGTCGCGCCGCGCGGCTCCTTGCCGATGTTCGTCGCGCGGCCCCGGCGCTCGTCGATGTCCACCGCGCCATGCTCGTCCATGAACGCCGCGATCGCCTCGGCGCGCGCGTCCGGCGTGACGACGACGAGGACGCCGTCCTCCGACGCGATCGGCCGCTGCTCCCCGGGCGACTTCATGCCGAGCTCCTCGAGAAACTGCTGGATGCCGCGGCGCAGGTCCTCGCCCTCGGCAGTCGGCGCCGTCGATTCCATTCGCGACACGAACTCGTCGCCGCGCTGCACCACGGCGCGGTCGTAGCGCTGCCCGCTCATTTCCAGCGCCTCGCGCGCCGCCCGCGCGTCCTCGAACGTCTCGAACACTCCGATCACCGTCTTCGACATGAACGCCTCCTTGCGCGAGGGCCGCGAGCCTCCGGCTCGTCCGGCCCGGTTGGATACCTGTTCGACGCGGCAGGCGCGGATGGGTTCGGGCGAAGGGCCCGCCTTCCACCCCCGGCTTTCTCGATCGGAACAGCGCCTCGGGAGAGGGTGGCGCCAGCGCAGCAACGCCCCCGGCCGCCGAGTGGCTTTGCGCGGATCTTCGGACTATCTTTCAAGGCGTTGCGCGGCTTCGCAAAGTCCGGAAGCGGACCGGCCCCCGCGCTCACATAACCGAAAACAAACGAAACCGACGGGGAGGAAAAACCGTGTACCCGGTACCCGACTTCGACATCTTCACCATCTTCGCGATCGCCATCGTGCTCTTTGCCGTCGTCTTCGTCTTCGGCGGCGTCACCACCGTGTCCCAGGGCTGGAACTACACCGTCGAGCGCTTCGGGAAGTACATCCGCACGCTCGAGCCCGGATTGCACATCATCGTCCCGGTCGTCGACCGCATCGGCTCCAAGATGAACATGATGGAGCGCGTCCTCGACATCCAGTCCCAGGAGGTCATCACCAAGGACAACGCCATGGTCCGCGCGGATGGCGTCGTGTTCTTCCAGGTGCTCGACGCCTCGCGCGCGGCCTACGAGGTGCACGGGGTCGAGCTCGCGATCCACAACCTCGCCATGACCAACCTGCGCACCGTCATCGGGTCCATGGACCTCGACGAGGTGCTGTCCAACCGCGACAAGATCAACGTCGCGCTGCTGCACGTCATCGACGAGGCCACGCGCCAGTGGGGCGTGAAGGTCACGCGCATCGAGATCAAGGACATCTCGCCGCCCAAGGACCTGATCGAGGCGATGGGGCGGCAGATGAAGGCCGAGCGCGAGAAGCGCGCGGTCATCCTCGAGGCCGAGGGCGAGAAGGAGGCCGCGATCAAGAAGGCCGACGGCGAGAAGACCGCGATGATCCTCGCGGCCGAAGGGCGCCTGGTGGCGGCGCAGCGCGACGCCGAGGCGCGGGAGCGCCTCGCCATCGCCGAGGCCGAGGCGACGCGCGTCGTCTCCGACGCGATCTCCTCCGGCACGCCGCAGGCGATCAACTACTTTCTCGGCATCAAGTACGTCGAGGCCCTGCGCGCCATCGGTGAGGCGAAGAACGAGAAGATCGTGTTCCTGCCGCTCGACGCCACCGGCGTCATGGGCGCCATCGGCGGCATCCAGGAGCTCGTGAAGACCGCCGCGGCCTCCGCCGCCGCGACCCCGGCGCGCGTCGCGCCCGGCCGCGCGGGCTGAGGGGACGGCGATGAAACCCGTCCTCTTCTGGCACTGGTGGGTGCTGGCCGCGATCTTCGTCACGCTCGAGATCGTCGTTCCCGGCACCTTCATGCTCTGGCTCGGCGTCGCCGCCGGCGCGATCGGCCTCGTGCTCTTCGTCGCCCCGGACCTGCGCGTCGAAATCCAGCTGCTGATCTTCGCCGCGATCTCGGTGGGGAGCATCCTCGCCTGGCGCGCCTGGCTCAAACGCCACCCGACCCCCACGGATCACCCGACGCTCAATCGCCGCGCCGAGCAGTACATCTCGCGCGTCTTCAGGCTCGAGCAGCCGATCGTGAACGGGCAGGGCAAGGCGATCGTCGACGACACCACCTGGCTCGTCACCGGCCCCGACCTCCCGGCCGGGACGGCCGTGCGCTGCGTGGGCGTCGATGGGACCGTGCTCAGGGTCGAGAAGGCCGAGGCGGCCTAGCGTGCTGGAACCGGAGGCAGGCTATTCCGCGTTCGGTTCCCGCACTTCGCCTGGCTCCACGGATCGAAGAACGACGCGGCAGACGATGACCGCTAGTGCGCGGTTACGGCCGAGCGCTCGAGGATCTGGCCCGCCAGGAAGTACGAACAACGAGCGATGTCGTCGACGGAAACGAGGCCGAGCATGCGGTTCTCGCGGTCGAGCACCGCCAGGCGACGAATATGCTGTTTCTCCATGAGGTGCGCGCCGTCCACGATGTCCTGATCGCCGAAGCAGAAGGCCACTTTCGCGGTCATGAAATCGCGGACCGTCGCCCGGCTGGGGTCGATCCTGTCTGCTACGGCGCGGCAGCAGAGGTCGCGATCCGTGACGATTCCGATCGGTTCGCCCCCTTCGACCACGACCAGGCAATCGATGTTGCGGTCGCGCATCTTGCGCGCCGCCTCCTGGATCGTGAGGTTGGAGCGCACCGTCGCGAACGTGCTTGTCATGATTTCTTCGATTTTCACTGAAGTCCTCCTTGCCATTAGAGTTGATCGAGCCCACAGAACGGCTCTCGCCCCCGAGCAGGCGCGCAGGCGTCGGCACCATGCGCCCCGCGCGGAGCGCCGTCTTTGACAGTCGTCAAACTTTTCCCGGATGACGGCGGCACGAGGCATCTCTCCTGAGCACGACCTGAAGAACGGGCGTGCGTCTTTTCCGGCGCGGACCATCCGACTCGGCGCGTGCGCTGTTCGTCCAGTTCCAGATAGTGAACGAATCTCAATCACCGTGAGCACGTCTCGCTGCGCATCACCGAACCCTCTGTGCATCAGCAAAGGAGCGAATGCTTATAGACTGGCTATCGTCCGAGTGTTGTTCGTCGAGTCCCACTTCACGACAATACGAAATGCCGCGGAGTCGGCGAGGACGAATAAAAGAAGAACAAACAGCGTCATAGGACAGGGAAGATAACGACACGGAAGGAACGAAGCGCTCTTGCATCGGTCATCGCGGCCGCTCGGCGCTCGGAGGGGAAATGAGCATCGACCATCCCACCGACCAACCCCGGCCGATTCCCTGCCCTTGGGAAAGAGTCTGCGAGCACCGAACGCTGTTCGACGTGATGGCCGTCGGGCATGCGGTCAACGATGTCCGCACCGGCCACTTCCTGCAGGTCAACAGCAAGCTCTGCGAGCTGACCGGCTACACCGAGAAGGAGCTTCTCTCCCGCACCATCTTCGACGTCATCCACCCGGATGACTGCGAGCCGGTGCGCGAGCGCGCCCGCCGGATCGCGGCGGGGGAAGTGGCGGAGTGGCAGGCGGAGAAGCGCTACCTGCGCAAGGATGGGCAGATTCGCTGGGTGCTGATCGCCGGCCGGTCGGTCAGGAGCGCGCAAGACGCGGATCCGCGCGTCGTTCGCGCCGTGCAGGACGTCACCGAGCGGCGGATCGCGGAAGAGGCCCTGCGCGAGAGCGAGGCGCGCTACCGTCGTCTGGTCGAGCTCAGCCCGGGCATCGTCTTGGTGCACCGGGACGGCGCGGTGATCTACGCCAACCCGGCCTGCGTTCGCTTCTTCGGCGCGCAACGCGTACAGGAGGTCTTGGGCCGGGCACCCCTCGACTTCGTGCATTCCGACTATCGCGATCTGGTGCGCGAGCGCATGAAGCAGGTGAGCGAATCGAATGTGCCCAATCCGCCGCGGGAGATGAAGTGGCTGACCCTCGGCGGTGAAGCGCGGGACGTGGAGGTCGTCGCCGCCTCGATCCCCTGGGAAGGACGGCGGGCGATCATGGTGATCGCGCACGACATCACCGAGCGCAAGCGCGCGGAGGAGGAGCTCCGTGAGGCGGACCGTCGCAAGGACGAGTTTTTGGCGACGCTCGCGCACGAGCTGCGCAATCCGCTCGCGCCGATCCGCACCGGCGCCGACATCGTGCGGGTGCACGGCGGCGGCAGCTCGCGGCTCCAGTGGGCGGCCAGCCTCATCAACCGTCAGGTCGGACACCTGACTCACCTGGTGGACGACCTGCTGGACCTCTCGCGCGTCACCCGGGGCCGGCTCTCGCTCACGTTCGAGCAGGTCGATCTCCGCGACGTCGTCTGGCAGGCGGTCGAGATGAACCGCGCGGCGCTCGACGCCAGAGGACACGCCCTCACGGTCGAAGTGACCGAAGGACGATTTTTCCTCCGCGGCGACGTCCTGCGGCTGGTCCAGGTCGTTTCGAACCTCCTCAGCAACGCCATCAAGTACACGCCGAACCACGGCACCCTGCATGTCTCCGCCATCCGCGAGGACGAGCGGGTGACCCTGCGCGTGCGCGACACCGGCGTCGGCATCAAGCCCGATCTTCTGCCGCACATCTTTCACCTCTTCGTCCAAGGCGAGCGGACGCTCGATCGTGCCGAAGGCGGGTTGGGCATCGGCCTCACGCTGGTCAAGGCGATCGTCGAGATGCACGGAGGCGAAGTCGCGGCGAAGAGCGCCGGGCCGGGCAAGGGCGCCGAGTTCACAATCCGGCTGCCGCTCCTCCCGATCTCCGGGTCTTACCGAACCGAGAGCAGACCGCAACCCAGCTATGCCCCGAGCCGCAACCCGCGGCGCGTTCTCCTCGTCGACGACAATCGGGACGCGCTCGAAAGCCTCGGTTACCTGCTGGAGCAGATGGGGCACGACGTTCGGTTGGCCACCGACGGACACGAAGCGCTCGCGCTCGCGCGCGAGTTCCGCCCCGAGGTGGCGGTGCTCGACCTCGGCCTGCCGGGGCTCACCGGCTTCGAGCTGGCCAGGGAGCTGCGCCAGGATGCAACGCTCGGCTCGGTCATCCTGATCGCGCTCACCGGCTACGGCCAGGAGATCGACCAGCAGAAGAGCCGGAGGGCCGGATTCGATTTCCACCTGCTGAAGCCCGTCGGCCTGCCCGACCTCACGCAGATCCTCGAGGACGCGCCACCCAGGAAGGACGTGCCCGTTTGACCGCGACGCACGGAAACGCTCCGTTACAGGGACGTTCAGGCGTACTGGGTGTGCGGGCTTCGATCGAGTCGCGCTTAAGGTCGAAAGGGCGGAGGGAGGTAGGTCTTCGCGAGGTGGGCAGAGAGCGGATAACGACTTCCCAGGTCAAGAGCGGCTACTGAATCAGCCGGCTTGAAGGTTGCCGTCATTCGCTCAGTGCTGACTGCATCACAAATACCATCCCGAGCGCGCCGACGGAGACCACGCGGCCGTTCACGGTCGTGTACGAGCCGACGCCCCACGAGTGGTAGGTCGAGGTGAATGCGGTGAGCGCGCCGAGGCCGAGCACGCCGGCGATCGGGCTGCGGTCGGCGATCACGTCCTCGATCGTCGTCCGGTGCTTCTCGGGAGAGGGATTGAAGACGAAGGCGGCGACGATCAATGCCGCGGCGCCGACGATGGAGACAAGCGCGTTTTTAGACACGTTTTTTTCAACCTAAGCGGTCACCGGATCATTCGCAGGACGATGCACGCGAGCGAGCCCGGGGCGATTTCTGACCGGCTGATCGCGAGGCGCGTCGCCGCGGAGAAGATTCCGCCGGCCGGAAACCGCGCGGCGGCGCAGCCCGGTCGGGCGCGCCGCCGCGTTGCCTGCTCGCGACGCGGAGACAGCCGAGCTAATCGCGATGGCCTTTCCCGTGGCCGTTCCCGTGCCCGTTCTTTCCGCCGTTCTTGTTCTTCGGGCCCCCGTGCCGCTTCTGGTATTCGGGCACGTAGACCTCGTTGTACCAGTTGCTCTGCACGAAATAGACCGGCCGGCCGCAGGCGCCGTACTGCCCGCAGTGCTTGGCCCAGTTCTTCACGTGGCCGGGAGGGGCATGCACGTAGATGGGCTGGTAGACCACGCCGACCGGCACGGGCTGGACGATGACGGGCTGCGCGTAGACGACCGGCGGGGGCGGCACGTTTCCGATGTCGATATGACCGTAAAAGCCGGGCTGGCCGATGCTGACCGATACGCCGACGTCGGCGGCGAGCGCCGGCATGGCGGTCGTGCCCGCAGCAAGGGCGATGGCGGAAAGAACACGTTTCATTATTGGACCCCTCATTTTTTCCAAACCGGTGCTTGAACGCGCCAGACGCATCAAAGGATGACGTCCACCGAAACTAGGCGAGAGGCGAATCGACGTCAAAACCGGGCGACGGGCCGCAATGCCGCACGGACCGGCGGCATTCGCGGCGCGCGCGCAAGCCGCCCGGCGATCCGCGGGGTCCGCCACCGTGCGCGAGGAGCGATTAGCGGGCGGGCTTCGAAGCGCGACCGCCGGCAGAACACCCGCGGCGTGTCCGGGCAACGAGAGCCGGTGATATAGTGAGCCGGCCGGCGGCAGATGCCCACGGAAGCCGCCGCCTGCTAATAATAGGAGGAGGGAGCCATGCCGATCTTCTCGCCCGCCCGCTTTATCCGTCTCGCGCTCGTCGTTCTCTCGCTGCTCCTCGCCGGAAACGCCTTGGCCGGAACCGCGCAGGGGCGCATCGTCGTCTTCGGCGACAGCCTCTCCGATCCGGGCAACGCCTTCGTGCTGCTGCACGACGTGGAGGTCCGCCCCTTCGAGCTGATCCCAGCCGCTCCCTACGCCATCGGCGGCCTCCACTTCACAAACGGCGAGACCTGGGTGGAGCAGCTCGCGCGAGCGCTGGACCTCAACGGCAGCGGCCCCGCGCTCGCCGTCCCCGGAGTCCATTCCAACTACGCGGTCGGCGCCGCCCGCGCCCGGACGGGCGCTCCGTTCGATCTGTCCGCGCAGGTGGACCTCTTCCTCGCCGACTTCAGCGGCGTCGTCCCGGCCGACGGGGTCTATGTCGTCTTCGTCGGCGGCAACGATCTGCGCGACGCCATCGAGGCGCTCATCGTCGATCCTTCCGGAGAAACCACCGCCGGCATACTCGAAGACGCCGTCTCCGCCGTCGCCACCAACATCGAGCGGCTCCACGCCGCCGGCGCGCGCACGTTCCTGGTGCCGAACGCCCCCAACCTCGCGCTCGTGCCCGCGATACGCGCGCAGGGTGTCGGCGCGCAGCTCGTCGCCCAGATGCTCTCGGCCGCGTACAACGACATGCTCGCAGCGAGGCTCGCGGCGCTCGAAGCCCAGCTCGCCGGCGAGACGCTCCATCGCGTCGACGTGTACGCGCTGCTGAACCAGACGGTCGTCGCCCCGTCGCTCTTCCGGCTGTCCGAAGTGAAGGCGCCCTGCATCACGCCGGACACCTTTGTCGAGGCGATCTGCGACCGCCCCGACGACTACCTCTTCTGGGACGGCATCCACCCCACCCGCGCCGGCCACGCCATTCTCGCCCGCCGCGCCCGCACCGTCCTGCTCTCCCCCTGATTCCCCCAACCCCACTTCCCCTCTCCCCTCGCGGGAGAGGGGCCAGGGGAGAGGGGGCAAACCAATACGGCATCCGCGCGAAGTACGCACCAAAGAGGCCAGCCGCCACCTTCGCCCCATATCGGCGCCACTTCCCCTCTCCCCTCGCGGGAGAGGGGCCAGGGGAAAGGGGGCAGATCACCTCGGCATCCAATTCGGGCAGTCTCCGAAGCGCAAGGCAGCCGTCCTCCCGACCCCATCATCGAGCCACGTGAACTAGGCTGTTACTAAACAATCCCAAACGCCCCACCCATGTCCTTTGCCTTCGCCCCCAGCCCCTGGCTCGCCATCTGGCTCAGCCCGCGCGCCACCGTCCGCCGCCTGCTCGACGGCCCGCCGCGGCATCGCGAGCACATCCTCGGCACCCTGTTCGCGATCTCCGACGCGCTCGGCATCGCGGTGCTGCGCAACTGGGGCGACGGGCTCGACCTGGAGGTGATCCTCCTGATCGCCGTCGGCCTCGCCCCGGTCCGGATGGTCTTTTATCTATATATGTACCCGGCCCTCGCCTGGCTCACCGGCCGCTGGCTGGGCGGGCAGGCGAGCCTCCGCGACATCCGCATCGCCACCGCCTGGTCGTTCGTCCCGGCGCTCGGCGCCGCGCTCCTCTGGATCCCGGAGATCGCCCTCTTCGGCGACGAGCTCTTCATGAGCGAGCACCCGACCATTGAAGGCAGCCCCTGGCTCACCGGCGCGCTCTACGCCTTCGTGGCCCTCGAGGTCGTCGGCCTCGCCTGGTTCGGCGTCGTCTTCCTCGCCGCCCTGGCCGAGGCCCAGCGCTTCGCCGTCTGGCGCGCCGTCGCCAGCGTCGCCCTCGCGGTCGCGCTCCTCGTCGGCCCGATCTATTTCGGCCTCAACTGGCTCGCCGGCGGGATCGAACCATGAACCACGTTACGTGGCCGTCATGGCGAGCCGAAGCGGCGAGGCATCGACGCGGGCCCCGCCCCGGTGTCATTGCGAGTGCAGCGAAGCAATCTCCGCATCAACGAGCCACAACACAGAGCGTTCTGTCATTGCGAGCGCAGCGAAGCAATCTCGCCTTACCGATCGACCAGCCACGGATTACTTCGTCCCGTGTCGCTCCTCGCAATGACAGACTTGCGATAAACGCCTGAGCCATGCGCTACCTCGACAAATTCCTCAAGTGGCTCGGCTTCGGCCTGCTCCTCGCCCCCTTCGTCTGGTATCTCGTCTTCCGCTTCGACGAACCGCTCGACCCGGAAGTGCAGGCGGCCCTGACGGCCGAAGTCCGGGTGCCGGAGGAGGAGAACGGCTACTACGCACTCCTCGGCATGCACGCCCCCGCCGAAGTCGCGGACGTGCACGCCCACGGCCGCGACCTGGTCGCCCAGTACCGCCAGGCGCTCGCCGCCGATCCGGATCTGGCGGCGTACCAGTTTCCGGAACGCGCCCTCGACTTCCGCGGCGACCAGGCGCTCCTCTGCAAGCCCCAGAAATCCGCCTGCCTGTCGCAGGCCGCGAAATCGTCGCGTGGCCTCGACCGCCTCCTCGAACAGAACGCCGTCCTGCTCGCCCGCTACCGCGCTCTCTACCGCTACCCGCGCTTCGTCGAGACGATCCCCGCGCACCGCTCGGCGCCGTTCGCCCACTACCCGATCGACGCACGCAACCTCGTGCTCGCCCGGATCGCCCGGGACGCCGCGCGCGGCCGTCTCGAGCCGGCGCTCGACGCCCTCGCCGAGGACACGCGCTACTGGCGCGCGGTCCTCGCCGACACGCGCACGCTGCTCACGAAAGTGGTGGCCGTGGCCTCCCTGCACCGCAACTACGAGCTCCTCGCCGAGATCCTCGCCGCCGCCCCGATTCCGCCGGCCGCGGAGCAGCGGCTAAAGCCGATGCTCGCGCCGCTCACCCCCGCCGAGCGCAGCATGGTCGAGCCGCTGCGCTGGGAGTTCGCCGCCTACGGCAACTACGCGAAGGCGATCAAGGCGGGCGTCAAGGAAGGACTCGAGGGCCCCGACAACGGGAACGCCACCCGCGCCGTACTCGCCTGGCTGGGCGATGCCCTGGTCCAGGAGAACGCGACCCGCAACCTGGTCTACCGCCACCACATGGCCATCGCCGCCCTTGCCGACGTGCCCTCCACCGAGTTCGACGCCCGGCGCGCCGCCCTGGAAGAGGAGTACGCCTTCCGCTTAGGCTGGCACTACCTCTACAACCCGCTCGGCAAATTCCTTTTCCACGTCTCCCAACCGGAGTGGCCCAAGTACGCCGCCCGGATCCACGACCTCGACGGCTACATCCGCCTCGTCCGGCTTCAGCTCGAGCTGAAGTGGGGCAGGGTGCGCCTTCCCGACGTCCCGACCTACCTCGCCGACGCCGGCACGTCGCTCAACGACCCCTACACCGGCCAACCGATGGCCTGGGACCCGGCGACGAAAACCATCTCCTTCCGCGGCCGCGGCGTAAGGCCAAAGGACAGCCCGATACTGGCCGTGCGCCTGGGCGGTTAGCCGCGTCCGCCGCAACCGAACGCGTACTATTTCCCCTCTCCCGCGGCGGGAGAGGGGTGGGGGAGAGGGGGC
The DNA here is from genome assembly GCF_002355415.1 of Sulfurifustis variabilis. Lineage (GTDB taxonomy): Bacteria > Pseudomonadota > Gammaproteobacteria > Acidiferrobacterales > Sulfurifustaceae > Sulfurifustis > Sulfurifustis variabilis. Next base: position 882,613 of record NZ_AP014936.1, read on the forward strand.
GAGAGGGTGAGAGGCGCGCTCGCGATCGGCCGCGTGCTGCTAGCGAACTGCTAGCGTGACAAGAATTAGCAGTTAGGGCCGCGTCGAGTCGGCCGCCCGCAAGCGCGCCACCAGGCGCTGATCGACCGCGTCGCCGACGAGTACTGCATCACGGCCGAGCGGCAGGGACTGCTGCTGAGGGTGTATGCCTGCCGCGGCGTCCCCTCCCCCTTGATGGGGGAGGGCGGGGGAGAGGGTGAAAGAGTCAGGCATTGGTCGAAATGAAATCGCCCACGTCCGCCGCGTCGCACACGGCTGAGGCGGTCGCACGTGAAACTCTCGATCACGCCCGCGAAATCCCGCCGGTCGGCGGCATGAGCTATCGGTCAGGGGCCTTGAGCAGGCTGGTGGGCGTCCTGTGCCTCTGTCTCGTGGCCGGGGTCCAGGCCGATCAGCGCGAGATCGTCGTCTATCCGGGCTACGGCGGGAGCCGGGTCGTCATCGAGGGGCGGGTGATCGAGGCGCGCGGCGGGTCGACCGAGGCGGCGGGCGATTCGTGGATCACCAATCTTTGGCGCACCGCGCGGCGGCTGGTCAGCGACGAGCAGGAAGATGTCGCGGTGAACGTGCGGTTCGAGGGCCGCACGTTTCGCGCGGCAACGGACGAGGAGGGGTACTTCCGGGTCGAGGCGGACCTCCCGGCGGGCTCGCCGGCGGGGTGGCGCTCGGTCGAGGCGGCAACCGGAAACGGCGATGCCCGGGCGAAGGGCAAGGTGCTCGTCGTCCCCGCGGACAACCGGCTCGGCATCATTTCCGATATCGACGACACGATCCTGATCTCGGAGGTCACCGACAAGTCGCGGCTGCTCCGGAATCTCCTCCTCGTGAACTACGTGCAGCGGCAGGCCGTGCCGGGGACCGCGGCGTTCTATGCCCGGCTGGCGGGCCGCAACCCGAAGCCGGAGGCGGCCCCCGTCTTCTATCTCTCCGCCTCGCCGCGGCAGTTGCAGGGCGGGATCCAGACGTTCCTCGATCGCAACGGTTTCCCGCCCGGAGTGCTGATCACCAAGAAGGTCACGAACGACGAGACGAGCGATCCCTTGCTCGACCAGGTTCGGTACAAGACCGGCCGGATCGAGCAGTTGCTGGCGGCGCTGCCGCAGGTGCGTTTCGTGCTGGTCGGCGACGATGGGGAGAAGGACCCGGAGATCTACGACGAGATCCGCCGGCGGTATCCGGATCGTATAGAGGCGATCTGGATCCGGAAGGCGGCGGATGTTGTCCCGCGGCCGACGTATCCCGGGCAGCGGGATCTGGCGGAGGCGCTTGGAGGTGCTGGCCGGGAACGGGGTGGACACCGTAACCAGCACGCTTTTTGGCTCCCGCCGGTAGCGCCTGAGCCAAATCAAAGGACCGCTCGAAGCAGCCTGCTAGGGTCGAGGCCGATTCTGACCCGCAGGGCTTCCTGGCGTCCCGCGGCTCTGTGTTAGCATCCCCCTACTATTAGAAGCGGTGGGAGAGGGGGCTAGGCAGGCCTGACCCGAACGGCTCGGCAAGCTTCGCGCTTTGAGCGCGCCTCGTTTTCGTTGTGGCTCTCGATTGCGGGTCGCCCCAGCGCCTTTCGGGAGCTTCGGCGATAAGTTGCTTTCTGGTAGCGCCGTGCGATTGCCCGATTGTTACACGCACCGTAGCTGAATCGCAGTGAGCGCCAGTCAGTCGGGCAGGACAACAGTTGATGCGCATTGACGAGCTAAAAGCTAACACTGTTATCCACGGTTCAAGTCTTCCCGAGCCGGTGCAAGTAATCGTCGTCGTGCCTCTAGGCACGTCGGCGAAGGTGATCGGCAAGGGGCGAAACACCGGGATGGTGTACGAACCTGTCCTAAACGAAGAGCAACTCATCGGCATCCAAGTACTACCGGAAGAAACATTCGACGGTGACGGCGAGCGTTTCCGGCTCGGTGTCGAGGCAATGCGCCTTGCGCTTGCCTATGAGTACGACCCCTATTTTTCGCTGTCTATCGCGCGCGTCGATCCGCTGCCGCATCAGCTTGAGGCGGTATACGACTACTTCATGAGGTTGCCGCGTATCCGGTTTCTGCTGGCCGATGATCCGGGCGCTGGCAAGACGATCATGGCAGGGCTTCTGATCAAGGAGCTCAAGATTCGCGGCCTGGTCAAGCGGGTGCTGATCATCACACCGGCCAACCTCACGTTCCAGTGGCAACGCGAGTTGAAGGACAAGTTCCGCGAAAACTTCGAAGTCATTCGCAGCGACGTTCTGCGCGCCAACTACGGGATGAATCCATGGCAGGAGAAGGATCAGGTCGTCACCTCGGTGTCCTGGGTCTCTCGCATCGAAGATGCCAAGGATTCTTTGCTACGGAGCCGGTGGGATCTGGTCATTGTCGACGAGGCGCACAAGATGAGCGCCTACAGCAGCGAGAAGAAGACTCTTGCCTATCAGCTCGGCGAGGCCCTTTCGAACATGACGGATCACTACCTGCTGATGACGGCGACCCCACACAAGGGCGATCCCGAGAACTTCTGCCTGTTCCTCGAGCTGCTCGACCGTGATGTCTATGGCGACATCAGGAGTCTGGAGGAAGCGATGGCGCGGCACGAAGCGCCGTTCTATCTGCGCCGCGTCAAGGAGGCGCTGGTCACGTTCCCCGAGCCGGAAACCGGTCACGTTAAGGCGCTTTTCACCCGACGCATCGTCACTACCTCAGAATTTCAGATTTCGGACGAGGAACTGGATTTCTATGACCGCCTGACTCGCTACGTCGAAGATCAATCGATTAAAGCCGCAGCCGATGATTCGGCCCGTGGCCGGGCGCTCGCCTTCACCATGGCCATGCTTCAGCGCCGATTCGCCTCCAGCCTTTACGCTGTGCGGCGCAGCCTGGAACGCATGCGCGACAAGCGCGAGCGCATTCTCAAGGACCCGGAGGGCTACCGGCGGGAGCAGATGAACAAGCGGCTGCCCGAGGACTTCGAGGATCTGACCGACGAAGAACAGCAGGAGATCATCTCCCAGCTCGAGGACGTCGTCGCCAGCGTCGATCCGGCGGCACTGCGCGAAGAGATCGCCGAGCTGAACAAACTGATCAACCACGCCCGAGAGCTGGAAGCACGGGAGGTCGAGACCAAACTCACCGCTCTGAAGGATCTGCTAACCAAGCAGGGGGTCTTCGCCGACCCCAAGATGAAGCTCTTAGTTTTTACCGAACACAAGGATACCCTGGACTTCCTTGCTGGGAGCGGACGCGAAGGCCGACCACTCGGGAAGCTGCGCGAATGGGGTCTCACTCTCACGCAAATCCATGGCGGTATGAAAATCGGTGACCGGGACACACCTGGCACCCGTATTTTCGCCGAGCGCGAATTCCGGGAATCAGCTCAAGTATTGGTCGCCACAGAGGCCGCCGGCGAGGGCATAAACCTGCAGTTCTGTTGGTTGATGATCAACTACGACATCCCTTGGAACCCCGTACGCCTCGAACAGCGCATGGGCCGTATCCACCGCTACGGTCAGGAGAAGGACTGTCTGATCTTCAACTTCGTCTCGACCAACACCCGCGAGGGGCGCGTTCTGCACAAACTCTTCGAGCGTATCGAGGCGATCCAAGACGATCTAGACCCCAAGCGTACCGGCAAGATCTTCAACGTCCTCGGCGACGTGTTTCCTGCCAACCAACTCGAAAAGATGCTGCGCGACATGTATGCGCACAACCAGATGACCGAAGAACTCATCAAGCAGCGCATCGTCGAGCAGGTCGACCGGAGGCGCTTCGAAAACATCACGCAATCCACGCTCGAGGGTCTCGCCAAGAAGGAACTGAACCTTTCCGCCATCATCGGCAAGTCCGCCGAGGCCAAGGAACGGCGGCTCGTGCCGGAAGTCATCGAGGACTTCTTCCTCGAAGCCGGGCCGCTTACCGGCGTCTCACCAAAACCCGCAAAGACAGGCGCTCACATTTACAAAGTTGGCCGAGTCCCGCGCAACCTATGGCCGACCGGCGAGCGCCTGGAGTCCCGCTTCGGCAAGCTCGGGCGTGAGTACGGCAACATTGTCTTCGATAAGGAACTGCTCAAGCAGGATGCCACCCTGGAATGGGTGACGCCGGGCCATCCACTCTTCGAGGCGGTGCGCCAAGACGTCCTGGGACAGGTGCAGGAGCACCTCAAGCGCGGCGCCGTATTCTACGACCTCCATAGTCAGACCCCGTACCGCCTGGATGTCTTCAGCGCGTCCATTCGCGACGGCCGGGGCAATGTCTTAAGCCGTCGGCTGTTCGTGGTACAAGCCGGTATGGATGGGAAGACGACCATCAAGCAGCCGACAATCTTCCTCGATCTCACTGCTGCTGAGACCCCGCCAGAAGTCCCGCACGATGCAGCCCTGCCGGATCGAAACCAGGTCGAGGTCGTCTTGCTGGAACAGGCGCTGAACCCGCTGCTCGAGGAATCGCGCCGGGAGCGCGAACGCGAGGTGGCCACCATTTCCCGCCATGCCGAGCTCTCGCTGAATACCATTATCCACCGCGAAAACCTTCTGTTGGCGGACCTCATATCCCAAAAGGAAAGTGGCTCCACCGAACCCGGACTGGAAGGCCGCATCAAGATATCGGAAGACAAGCTCCTGGAGCTCGACCACCGCCTACAAAGCCGCCGCCGGGAGCTGGAGCAGGAACGGCAATGCTCGATTGGAGATATCCAGCACATTGGTCGAGCGTGGGTCCTGCCCCATCCGGACCGGGCTGCCCCCGGGATCGCCCCCATGGTTTCCGACCCGGAGATCGAGCGCATAGCAGTCGACACCGTGATCGCGCACGAGGAAGCGGAAGGCCGAGTGGTGGAAAGCGTCGAAGCGGAGAACCGCGGTTTCGACCTCATCTCGCGCCGTCCGCACCCGGAGGACCCAAAGACCGCAATCGATGTTCGTTTCATTGAGGTCAAGGGTCGGGCTAGCGCCGGCGAGATCGCCCTGACGACCAACGAATACAAGACCGCGCAGCGCCTTGGCAACGACTACTGGCTTTATGTCGTTTTCCACTGCGCCACGCCGAATCCTTCCGTCAACATCCTGCGTAACCCCGCCACGCTCGACTGGCAGCCGATCGTCAAGGTCGAGCATTACCGTCTGAACGTCGATTCTGTAAGGCATCCTGTGGAGCTTCGAGAAGATCGCGCGCCTTATCAAAAGGGCGGGGAGTAAGGCATGGCCGATCCTAAGAACGAACTCCAGGCAAGCTTTCAGCCGGCGAAACGTTTTCAAACCTATGGCGACCTCATTCTCGGTCTTCGCGCCAAAGGTTTTCGCAATCACTTTGATACCAAGATCGAGATCGAAAGCCCGATCACAGCCTTTTGCGGAGTCAATGGCACAGGGAAGTCAACGCTGTTACAACTCGCCGCCGCTAGTTACCAAGCGCCAAACGGGCAAAATCGGCACTACGTCTCGTCGTTCATCCTGGCGGGAACCCTGGACAGCAAGCCTTTCGCCGACGATGCCTCGATCGAGATTACCTACGAACAGCCCCCCGAAAGCAGCGGGTCCATCCAGCCTCGAACGCTGACGGTTTCCCGATCGGGATCGTCGTGGTCCGGTTATGACCGCCAGCCTGAGCGCACGGTCCTGTATCTCGGCCTAGCCTTTCATCTGCCTCATGCTGAGCGCGACGAGAACTTCAAGACACTGTTCGGCGACGCGCAGTTCCGTCTCAGGGAAAAGCATGCGCTCGAAGATAGGGTTGTCGAGCGGGTCTCGACCATTCTCCTGTGCAAATACGACGCCGCGCATCGAAATACGCTGAGGAAGCGGTATGGTCGCACGAACACGCATCTCCTTACAGCTAAGCGCTGTGCTGGTGCGGAGTACTCGGAGGCCAACATGGGCTCGGGAGAGGCACGTTTGTATGCCCTCGTCATGCAGATTGAAGCGGCACCCGAGAAGAGTCTGCTTCTCGTTGAGGAGCCGGAAACGTCGTTGCACCCGAGCGCCCAATACGAGCTTGGTCGCTACCTTGTGGAGGTTGCCAAGCGCCGCGGCCTACAGATATGGCTCACCACGCACAGCGAATACCTTCTGCTGGCATTGCCCCAAAAATCGCGCATCTATCTCAAACGGGACGGCGCGTCGGTCGTCCCCATCCCAGGCGTGGGCGTGCGACAAGCCGTGAGCCTGATGGACAACTTCGCGATCCCAGCGATTTACGTGCTGGTCGAGGACGATGTGGCTGAGTCGATCGTTGCCGAACTCCTGCGCATGCATGACCCGGACTTCCTCAAGACGGCACGTGTGATCGTGGGCGGTGACAAAGCCCGGATCCGCCAGATGATGGAGGTCTTCCAGGATCAGAAGCTGCCGGTCTGCGGGGTACGCGACGGCGATTTCGGTGATGACAAGAAGCTCAAGATGTACAAGCTTTTCGGCAACGAGCCGCCGGAGAGGGAAATCTTCAAGTCGGCAAAGTTCAGAGAGCTCTTTGCCGGCCAGCACGGGGTGGATTGGGACGCTGTGGATATCGCGAACCAAGACAAGGACCATCACGGATGGTTTGATGTCCTCGAGCAGCAGCTGGCCCGAAAACGGGCGGAGATCCTCCCCTTGGCAGCCCGCGCCTACCTCGAAGGAATCCTAGAAACCGACCGGCAAGCGTTGGTCGATCAAATCAAGGCAGCAGTACCATGAAAAACGATTACAAGCGGTTGATTGAGGTCGACCTTCCCATCCGCCGCATTTCGAACCACGCGCGGGCCGAGAAGAACATTCGTTCCGGCCACCCGTGGCAGCTTCACATCTGGTGGGCACGCCGCCCCTGGGGGGCCTGCCGTGCCGTGGCGCTCGCCTCGCTGATTCCCGCGCCGACGGATGAGCGTTGCCCGGAGGAGTTCGTCAAGACTGCCACTTCAGTGCTGACCGAAGTTGGTTTCAAACCGGCTGACGGTTCTCGGCAGAAGGTGGAGGATGCGCTGCTGCGCTTCATTGGAGAATTCGCCCGCTGGGAAGCCGGCGGAGATCCACACTGGCGCAGCGCAGCGCGTAAGCTCGTCAAAGCGATGCATCCTCACGCGCCCCACGTGTTCGATCCATTCTCCGGCTATGGCGCCATCCCGGGGGAAGCCGCACGGCTCGGCTGCGAGAGCGTTGCCTCCGAGCTGAATCCGGTGGCCCTGCTGTGTCTGCGCACCTTGCTAGAGGCAATGCCGCGGCACGGCGAATCGCTCATCGAGAAGTTCAATGAAGGCGCGGAATTCGTCAAGGCGGAGGCGGAGAAGCGTCTAGCGTCGTATTACCCCGAGAGAAACGGCAAGCAAGTCATCGCCTGGTTGTGGGCGCGCACGGTGACCTGTGAAGGGCCGGGCTGCGGCGCGACCGTCCCGCTGATTTCCCAGACCACCATTGCCAAGGGCAGTCGTAAGGCGTGGATCGAGGTCACGGGCGACCCCAAAACCAAGGAAGTGCGCATTGCCGTACGCTCGGGCAAGTTTATCCCCGCAGGACTCAAAAAGACCGCTGGTGGTGGCTATGCTATCTGCCCGGTGTGCGGCTTCACCACTGACAAGGAGCGGGTCAAGGCGCAAGGCAAGGAAGGGAGGATCGCACACCGACTTTATGGCGTGGCGATGGCCATCGGGACCCGGCAGGGCAAGGAGTATGCCGAGCCGATGCCGGAAGACTTGGCGGCGTTCGATAAAGCTGTCGCGGCGTGGGAGCGAACCCTAAAGAGCAACCCGGATGCTGACCCGCGTGAGAAATATCCGTTTCACGATCCTCGCGCATTTACAGCAGGGCAGTATGGCATCAAGACCTGGGGCGACTTGTTCTCACCGCGCCAAAAACTGGCGCTTCACACCATCGGTGAAATCCTCCGCGATTATGAGCAGCGCTTGGCGGCTCGTGGCGAAGATCGGTCACTGGTGCGCGACACGGTGACCGCACTGGCGCTCTCAGTAAGCAACACGGTGCACTATCTGACGACCATGAGCACATGGTTATCCGAGGGCATGATCTCGTGCTTCATCGCGGGCAATGCTATTGCCATGCGTTGGGATTGGGCTGAGGCAAATCCTCTCGTCGATACATATGCCGGGGGGCTCGACTTTTCCTTTAAGAAGTCCGAAGAAGCTCTTGCCTCAACCATCGCCATCGACAATACGACCACCACGGTGATGCGCGCTGATGCGGCCAACTATCCGCTGCCGGACGATGCAGCCGAGATGTTTTTTTCGGACCCGCCCTATTATGACGTCGTGCCCTATGCCGACCTCTCCGATCTCTGCTATGTCTGGCTCAAACGATTCGTCGGCCATGCACAGCCTGATCTGCTGTCGGAAGACCTGACCCCAAAAGCTGAGCAGATCGTGGTCAATCCTTATGCGGTTGAGGACGGCCGAGGCGACCAGTCGCCGCAGCGCTATCAGGAGCGCATGACGCAGGCTTTCACCGAAGCGCGCCGGGTGCTCAGGCCCGATGGCATCGGCTGCGTTGTTTTCGCCCACAAGGGCACGGCGGCGTGGGAAACGTTGCTCGCATCCATCATCGACGCGGGCTTCGTGGTGACCGCCTCGTGGCCTATCGATACCGAACGCGCGGCGCGCATGCGCGCCTACAAGTCAGCCGCCCTTGGCTCCAGTGTCCATATCGTGGTGCGCCCGCGCGAAAACCCGGATGGCTCCTTGCGTACCCAAGAAGTGGGCGACTGGCGCGATGTGCTCGCCGAACTGCCGCGCAAGATCCGGGGCTGGATTCGGCGTTTGATTCATGAGGGCGTGGTGGGGGCCGACGCGATCTTCGCGTGCCTTGGGCCGGCATTGGAAATCTATTCCCGTCATGCCCGAGTCGAAAAGGCGAACGGAGACCAAGTGTTCCTACGCGAGTATCTGGAACACGTTTGGGCAACCATCTCTCGGGAGGCATTGGCCACCATTTTTGAAGGCGCGGACGCCACGGGCTTCGAGCCAGATGCGCGCCTTACCGCCATGTGGCTGTGGACGCTGCGCACGGAGGCGGGCGACGCCGCGGCAGCGGTTGACGATGAGGACGATGAGTCCGAGAGCAAAGCCGGTAACGCCAAAGGGTATGCTTTGGAGTTCGATGCGGTGAACAACATTGCGAAAGGTCTCGGTATTCACCTGGAGGACCTTACCTCGGTGGTGGAGATCAGCAAGGGCAACGCGCGCCTCCTGGCAGTCTCAGAGCGCACGCGGTACCTGTTCGGTGGGGCGCCGGAGGAACCGGTCAAGCGAGGACGAAAGAAGGCCGAACAGCAGGATCTGTTCGCGGAACTGTTGGATGAGGCGGATGCAGAATTTGCGAGGCGCGAGAAGGTAATCTTGAAGCCTGGAGCCACGACTCTCGACCGCGTGCATCAAGCCATGATCCTGTTTGCCACAGGTCGCGGTGAGGCTTTGAAGCGGCTGCTGGTGGATGACGGCGCGGGGCGGGATGCTCGCTTCTGGACGCTGGCAAACGCGCTGCTGGCACTCTATCCCAAATCAAGCGAGGAGAGTCGCTGGGTGGACGGCGTGCTGGCGCGGAAGAAGGGCCTGGGGTTGTGAGATGGTCGATGCCCTGGGTGCGCGCTTCCGGGAGACATTCTTCGCTGTTATCCAGGAAGACGAGTTGGCGCGAGCGCTGAAGCAGGCGGCTTCCGACGCGAACCTCGGGGCATGGACGAGAGCTCTTACTGAGGCAGCGATCAGAACCTGCTCGAGGCTGGGGCTGATGGCCTCCGCCAAGGGGCACAAGCTGGAACTGCTGCCTATCCACCGTAATGAGTACTTGGCGCTGGATGTGATGGCCTTCTCCGAGGGCGAAAAGCGCTGGCGTTTTCCGGCGGCCGTGATGGAGTTGGAGAACAGCGCCCGGGACGACCAAATCGCCTACTCGCTTTGGAAGGTGTTGTCGGTACGGGCGGAGCTGCGGATCGTGTTCTGCTACCGGAGGAACGGGGAGGAGATCCCTGCCTTGCTTCGCCACCTGCGAGAAGAGGTGATCGAGGCGATGGGCTTGGCGGGCCGCGTGAAACTCGATGGGGCAACTTTGCTGGTGGTGGGCTCTCGAAGCGAATCGGGGACCTTTCCTTTCGGCTACTTCGGTTGGTGGTCGCTGGATACTAATACCGGAAGATTTGAACGGCTGTAGGGGACAACGATGAAACTGAAACCTTGGTATGACGTAGTGAAGCCGCGCGAGGACTTGCGGGAGGGCAAGCCACTCGACGCTTCTGAATTCGCCGTTCATCTGGATAAGGTGCGCCTCGGAGACCAGGGCAATGCGCCAGAGGACTACAAGGACCCGCAACGGTTTTTCGACCGGACGTTCCTCACCGAGAATCTGGCGGGCCTGGGAGCAGAGGTAATGCGCAGGCTCAGTGGCATCACCACTGAGACAAGCGCCGTGTTCAACATGACCACGCAGTTCGGTGGCGGCAAGACCCACGCGCTGACCCTGCTCTATCATCTTGCACGGCATGGATCGGCCGGCAATGGTTGGCGAGGTGTCGCCAAGATTCTACAGCGGGCCGGCATTCCAACCGTTCCTGACCACTGCGCGGTCGCTGTCTTCGTCGGTACAGAGTTCGATTCCGTTACCGGTCGGGGGGGCGACGACGGGACACCGAGGCGTAGGACACCCTGGGGCGAGCTCGCTTGGCAATTGGGGGGCACGGAGTCCTTTGCCCATGTCGCCCAGCACGACGCGGAGTTCATCGAACCCAAGGGCGACGTGATCGGAAAGTTCCTGCCGGCGGATCGTCCCTGCCTGATCCTGATGGACGAGGTGCTGAACTACATCAGTACCTACCGCGACCGGGGCTGGCACAACAAGCTTTATAACTTCATTCAAGCGCTGTCGGAAACAGTTCGCGGGCGCAACAACGCCGTCTTGGTTGGTTCGATTCCGGCCTCCGAGCTTTCCTACACGGACAAGGACCACGCCGACCAGCAGCGCCTGAAGAATCTACTGGACCGGCTCGGCAAGGCGGTGATCGTGTCGGTGGAGTCGGAAACCTCCGAGATCATCCGTCGCCGGCTATTCGAATGGGATGAGCGGGCCGTGACCTCGGATGGCCGAGTGATCCTGGACAAGCAGGCGGAGGACACCTGCCGCGCCTATGCGGACTGGGTGCAAGAACATCGCCAGCAGTTGCCGAGCCTCATCAACCCCGACCTCGCCCGCGAGGAGTTTCGAGCAACCTATCCATTTCACCCTATGGTGATTTCCGTCTTCGAGCGGAAGTGGCAGACCCTGCCGCGCTTTCAGCAGACGCGCGGCATCCTGCGCCTGTTGGCACTTTGGGTGTCCAGGGCCTACCAGGAGGGCTACAAGGGGGCGCAACGCGATCCCTTGATCACACTGGGTACCGCGCCACTCGATGACCCCATGTTCCGTGCTGCCGTGTTCGAGCAGCTTGGCGAGACCAAACTGGAGGCGGCGGTCACCACGGACATTGCCGGCAAGAAGGATGCCCATGCCGTCCGGCTTGATGCCGAGGCCATCGACGCGATCAAGAAGGCTAGGCTCCATCGCAAGGTTGCGGCCACGATCTTTTTCGAGTCGAACGGTGGGCAGGTTGGTGCGGAAGCGCAGGAGGCCAGCGTCCCCGAGATTCGGCTTGCTGTGGGGCAACCCGGTAGCGACATCGGCAACATAGAGACCGTGCTGGAGGCACTCACCGACGCTTGCTACTACCTGAACGTCGAAAAGACCCGGTACAAGTTCAGCCTGAAGGAAAACCTCAACAAGCGATTCGCAGACCGCCGCGCCACCGTCCAGGCCCCGCAAGTGGACGAGGAGGTTAAACGGGAGATTCAGAAGATATTCGCGCCGAAGGAATTCGTCGAACGAGTGTTCTTCCCCGAAAAGAGTATTCAGATTTCCGATCGCCCTGTGATCAGCTTTCTCATCGCCGACCTGGATCGGACGATGGAAGACGAGAAGGCAACCCGCCAGTTCGTGGAGCAGATGATCAGGGAATGCGGTACGACCGCGCGGACGTTCAAGAGCGCGCTGATCGGGGTGGTGCCGGATTCCGCTCAGTCCATGCGGGAGGAGGCCCGGAAACTTCTGGCCTGGCAGGCAATTCAAGACGACGCGGACGATTTAAAGCTCGACGAAGCGCAGAAGAAGCAGCTCGCCGAGTACAGCCATAAGGCCAAACGTGATCTGAAGGAGTCCATCTGGCGCAGCTACAAACACCTGTTCCTGCTTGCCAAGGACAACACGGTGAAGATGGTCGATCTCGGGCTTGTTCATTCCAGTGCAGCGGACTCGCCTCTCTCCAACATCCTTAACCGGTTGTCCGCCGATGGCGACGTCGAGAAAGGAGTGAGCCCGAACTTTTTGGTGCGCAACTGGCCGCCCGCTTTCAAGGAATGGGCGACCAAGTCCGTTCGCGACGCGTTCTACGCGTCACCCGTTTTTCCACGCCTATTGAACGCGGAGACGATCAAAGAAACGATCGCGCGCGGTGTCGAGAGCGGAATTCTCGCCTACGTGGGTAAAGGTACCTCCGGCAAGTATCAACCGTTCGCCTTCAATCAGAGCGTCAGCCCCGCCGACATCGAGTTCTCTGACGACATGTTTGTCATCACGGCGGAAACGGCGCGAGCCTATCTGGAGGGGCAAGCCGCACAACCTCCCGAGGGAGTTTCTGTAGGAGCAGGTGGCACGGGTGCTGGAGCTGCGACGGGAGGTGGCGTGGAGCCGGATGGCAAACCGATTGAGCTGCCTCCATCGGCACCGACACCGCCTGATGCGGGCCCAGCGAAGATAGCCGGCCTCAGATGGTCAGGCGAAGTGCCTCCGCAGAAATGGATGAATTTCTACACCAAGGTGCTCTCCCGCTTTGCCGCTACTGGAGGCCTGAAACTTACTGTCGAGGTTGACGTAAACCCACCCGACGGGTTCTCAAAACAGACCTATGAGGACACTCAAAACGCATTACGAGAATTGGGGCTCGATGATCGAGTGGCTGAAAAATGACCATTGGGTGCGCGTATCGATTTGCAGCTGATCCGCGTCGGACCCGCCCAAACGGGCGAACGCGCGAACTAGCTGTCTCCGATAGGCTGGTGTCGGAGCTGGGAAGCGCGTTTTTCGATCAGAAAAAGGCCTTCAGGGAGGAGCAGAACAAATTCGCGGTGAGATCCCGCAGTTTGATATAGGGGCTGCTCTGTGGTTTTTAAAAAAGACGAATAGCCAATGGCAAAGAAGAAGGCAATCATTCACCGCTACGATAATCTGCCCGATATCTTGGCGGTCGAAAAGAATGGCTGCAGCGAAGTATACAAGCGAAGTCGTGACGACGATTTCGAACTCGTCATCGTAGTGCCGACAACGAGGGCGCGTACGCAAAAAGCGGTCGTTGCTGATGCCGCAAGTCGACAGTACAGACCGCCGCGCGCTCGACCTTGGCCAGGACGGCCAGACGCATATCCGGTACGAGTTGACGTTAGGAACGTACGATACACCACTCTCAGCAAAGTTCGCGATGCTATGAAGAAAGCCGGCGAGTCCTGGGCGGCCGCTTGGGTTATCAAGAGCGTAATGTTGGAAGAAAACGACCTATTCTGAGGCGAGTGTGTCCCTGAGAAGCGAAACAAAAAATACGCTGGTATCGGGTCTCACAATACTATTTTAGTGGCCGACTCAAAACAATTAGAGGAATCAGCACCTAGCAGGACATCGGTCGAACAAAGCTTGATATCGCGCTGCCCGTCGTTTCACTGCGCTGATCTGGCCGCAGTGGTTTAGAGCAGATAACCGCCCTCTGTGCGTTCGAGTTTTCTTCGGGAGAAGAAACAAGAGCGGGCTAAACCGGGTCAGAGAGCAAAATCCGCTAATATTCGCCCGCCGCAGCCCGGACCAATAATAACTAGCGCCCGATGAACAATCGGTCGTCACAGGGAGGTAGGTTCCAATGGCCCGCAAGCCGCGCTTCATCCGGCCCCGGGTTCTTCAACACGTCATCCAGCGCGGTAACAACCGCGAGCCGTGCTTCTACGCCGAGGCTGACGCCCCGGCGATTACCTCTGGTCGAGCTTCCAACCCGGCTTCAGCGGATAGTACAAAAGTCCTCCCGGTAGTACGAAAGTCTTATTTAGTGCTTGCCGTCGCGGGTGTCTAATCATGGCGCGGGTGGAGCACGCAGCCAGGTAACGGCCCCCGTGAAGGCACCACGCTTTCCGGCCGCACATAAGAAAAAAAGTGCATGCACCGCATGAAATCCGCCTCGTTTATGGCTTTACCGTGCTTCTGAGAGCGCTGCCGAGCATCGCTTGCCGAACGACGTTCGGTGGGCCTCGACTAATGGGAGAGAAACAACAATGAGACTTCCAACGATCGCATCGACGTTCCTGGCTGCGCTGGCGCTCGCACCCGATGCTGCGCTATCGGGGGCTGCCCATCCTGCCTCGCCGCAAAAAACCGGGCAGATTGAATTGCAGGTGAATTACTGTCGAGGCAATACCGGCCTGATGGCGCACCTGCCGGGAACCAATCAACAGGTCATTCTGGGGCAGAACGGCACGGGCATTTTCTACTTCGTCGTGCCCGGAACGTACACGTTGACCATCGAGATCCCCGGTCGGCAGCCGCACACCATCCAGAACGTCGTGGTCCAGGACAATACGATCACGCAAGTCTCCGAAAGCTTCTGCGTGGACAATGACGGCGACGGCTACTCCGAACTGGAAGACTGCAACGACAACAACGTCACGATCAATCCGGCAGCCGCTGAAACCTGCGACGGCGTCGACAACAACTGCAATGCTCAAACGGACGAGGGATGTCAGTTCTGCACGGATGCAGACAACGACGGTTTCTATGCGCAGGCGGGATGCGGGAGCGCGGTCGACTGCGATGACCACAACGCCACCACGTCGCCTGGCGCCCTGGAGCACAGCTGTGACGGCAAGGATAATGACTGCGATGGCAGAATCGACGAGACCTTCGACAAGGAGTCGGACCCGAACCATTGCGGGGCGTGTTTCAACGTCTGCTCGTTTCCCAATGCCGCTGCCGTCTGCTCGAATGGCACATGCGGGCTCGCTTCGTGCATGCCGGGATTTTCCGATTGCGACGGCAACCCGCAAAACGGCTGTGAAGCCGGCGTGTCGAATGACCCGGGTAACTGCGGGGCGTGCGGCAACGTTTGCCCCTCCGGGTGGTCCTGCAACGCCGGCCAATGCACCGCGCAGTGCACCGGGGACGTCAACTGTCCCTATCAGGATTTCTGCGATACGACCCTCACCTGTCAGCGCGACCTTCTGGACGGCGGCGCCTGCAACCGCAATTCGCAGTGTGTGAGCGCCAACTGCGAGTTCGGAACCTGCCAGGCCGCATGCCCGACGGGCACGCACCGCTGTGAGTCGGGCGGGACGTGCATTCCGGATGCTATTCCGTGTCTCTAGGCGCGCGGTCGATCGGTGCTCTGGCGGCGGCGATGTTGCTCGCTGCCGGTGGGGTGGCGGCCGAGGGAATCACCGAGCAGCAGGCGGACGACATCCTGAACGAGCTGCGGGCGATCCGCCGGGTGCTCGAGCGCCAGCAGGAGCCCGAGCAACCCCAGGCGCGCCCGCCGGCAGACCAGAAGGTGAGCATCGAGTTTGCGCCGGGCGGCTATTCACTCGGGCGCGCGGATGCGCCGGTGGTCATGGTCGAATACGCAGATTACCAGTGCCCGTTCTGTCGTCAGTACCACCAGACCACCTTCGAGCAGATCAAGAGGAACTACGTGGACACCGGGCGGGTGCGCTACGTGAGCCGCGATTTTCCGCTCGCCTTCCATGAACACGCGCGCGGCGCCGCCCTGGCCGCGCGCTGTGCCGGAGAGCAGGGCCGGTTCTGGGAGCTTCGCCATGCCATGATCGCGAACGCGAACCAGGTAAAAGCCGAAAACATTTTCGCGTACGCCGGCGATCTCGGTCTGGACATGGACCGATTTCGCGGCTGCCTGGAATCCGGGCGCTACGGCGAGAAGGTGGAGCGCGATGTGGCCGAAGGCAGAGCGGCGGGCGTATCCGGAACGCCCTCGTTCGTGCTTGGCCGGCTCAATGGCGACCGGCTCGAGGGTATCCGGATAGTCGGCGCAATGCCGTATCAAGCCTTTGCATCCAGGCTTGAAGAGGCGATCGAGCAGAGTCGGTGACGTTAAACCGGACGTTTGTTCGGCCCTGAACAGCGGGGTCGGATCTCAGAAATTGAGGAAGGCGTTTTCGAGTCGGCTAAGCGTGGTCCGGCCTGTCCGCGCTTTTTCGCGAGCTGCTCCTGCGTCATATCCCGCGTCTGGCTTTCAAGTTCTGAGCCAGTCGCTCCTGTTCCGGTGCCTCCCAGCGTACTGCCTGGAAAGGGAGCAACCGGGGGCTGACTCTGGCTACATTCGTAGCCGAAACAAAAACAGGCAGTCGACGGCGTGTAGCTCCGGGCCGAGGACCTGCGGGCCGGGTAGCGCGCCGTTTACTTATGATGGGCTGCCCATAGCCCATTCCCGAGCCGGTCGCCGCGATGATACGGAAGCGAAACAACCTCTCCTTCAACCACGAGCTCACGTTCGGAACCCGACGCAGGAGGATCAGGGCGCCCTGGGTGCTCTCGGGGTTGGTGGTGGCCGGCGGCCTGGCTTACGCCGTTTCGCGGGAGATGCCGCCGGCCGCACCGGAACCGATGCCGTTTCCGACAGCCGCGGAACTCGCCGTGGCTCCGGCGCCGGCGCCCGAGCCTCCGCCGGTAAGAAAGGTCGATATCGATTATGTCGTGAAGCCCAAGGACTCGCTGGGCTCGATCTTCACGGCGCTGCAGATCGACGTCGCCGAGCTTCGCGCGATGTTAAGCGACCCGGCCGTGCAGGAGCGGTTCAAGGTGCTCAAGCCCGGCGACCGGCTCACCATCACCCTCAAGAACGGCGTGCTGGATGGGCTTCAGCGTCGGATCAGCGAGACGGAGGTGCTGACCGTGACGCGCGCGGAGAGCGGCTTCACCGCGAAGGTCGTCGAGACGCCGATCGAGACCCAGACGGCCCAGGTGCGCGGGACGATCAACGCCTCCCTCTTCGTCGCCGGCCGCGCGGTCGGTCTGTCGCCGGAGATGCTTCAGCAACTCGCGACCGACATCTTCGGGTGGCAGGTCGACTTCGCCCGCGACATCCGCCCGGGCGATCGCTTCAACGTCGTGTTCGAGCAGAAGTACCGCAACGGCGAGTATCTCGGCGACGGGCGCATCGTGGCCGCCGAGCTCACGAGCAACGGCGAGACCCATCGGGCGGTTCGCTACACCTCGAGCGACGGCAAGATCGACGACTACTTCACGCCGGAGGGCCAGAGCGTGCGCCGCCAGTTCCTGCGCACGCCGATCGACTTCACGCGCGTGAGCCCGAGCTCCCACGACGAGCGTCAGCCGGTCATCACGACGCTGCGCGAGAACCAGGGGATCGACTATCCCGCGGCCATCGGCACGGCGGTCATGGCGGCCGCCGACGGCCGGGTCAAGGTCCTGGGCGAACGCGGCGAGTACGGCAACACCGTGATCGTCGTCCACGGCGGCGGCCGTTCCACGCTTTACGCACACCTCTCGGGCTTCGCCCGCGGCCTGGCGCCCGAGCAGCTAGTGAAGCAGGGCGAGATCATCGGCTACGTGGGCAACACCGGCGCCGCGACCGCCCCGCATCTGCACTACGAGTATCGCGTCAACGGGGCTCACGCGGCGCCCGGCACGGGCGAGCCGGAGGCAGCCTCGATTCCTCCGGAGTATCTCGCCGACTTCCAGGCGAAATCAGAGGCCCTGCTCGCGAGCCTCGAGCAGCCGGGCGAAGCGGTCGTGACCGCGTTGCTATCCGACTGAGCCGCCTGGTCCGAAGGTCGCCGTGGCGTTGCCTGAAGTCCGGGCTGCGGCCATGGCGCCTCTGTATGAGGCGAGACCTGAACGTCCGGCTCCAATCCATGCCCCCAGGCAATAGGGCGGGGCGATGCCGATCTCAAAAGCGCCTTTGCCAAGGGCCGGGCGGGCGGCAAAATAGGCCGGTTCAACAACAACAGACGGAGCTTCAAAAATGAAACCTGCGTCCACCGTCATCCGCCAACTGTTCGTGGCCGTGCTCGTAGCCGGCCTGCTGGGCTGTGCCGGCGCCGGCCAGACGACCGGCGAGTTTGTCGACGACTCGAGCATCACCACCAAGGTGAAGACCAAGCTGTTCAACGACCCGGCCACGAGCGGGTGGCAAATCTCGGTCCGGACCGATGGGGGCGTGGTTTATCTGACCGGCGTTGTCGCCTCGGCGACGGAAAAAGCCCGTGCCGGCGAGCTCGCGCGCAGTGTGGCCGGCGTGAAGTCTGTGCGAAACGAACTGACCGTGAAGTAGCGCGGAAGGATGTAAGCCGGGCTGATCCGGGCCGGACCCGCGGAACCGGACAATCAGGGACAATTTTCGAACCCTGGCTACTGCTTATCCCGAACTTCTTCGCAACCTGGTCGCCTTGCGGGTCTAACCGCTACACGTTCTTTAGTAGGTTGCCTGGCGGAATACCTAGCGCTTTTGCCAGGCGCACGATATTGAGCACGGATATATTCCGCTCACCCCGCTCGACTCCCCCCACGTAGGTTCGGTCCAGGTCAGCAAGTTCGGCCAAGGCTTCTTGGGAAAGTTCGGCCTTGAGGCGTTCGGCTCTCAAGGTCGCGCCGAATTGCTTGAGGATCTTGGTTTCGGACGGTGTGCTCATCGCCACGGGCTCGAATCGGCGAGTAGCTAACCGGACCGATGACTATGGTTCCACGGACTATAAGTACCATTCCGTTGCCGGGTAAATCCGGGCAAGCTATGATGACTATAGGTATCAATGCGGAAGGGGAGGGAGGATGCTGGTGTTGAGTCGGAGACCCGGGGAAGGGCTCCAGATCGAACTGGGGGACAGCGCGGCGCCAACGACCACCATAGGCGAGCTGTTCAGGGACGGGCCGATCAGAATTACCGTCACACAGGTCGACCGCAATCGGGTCAAGCTCGGTATCCAAGCCGACCCGCGCCTGCTCGTGCTGCGTTCGGAGCTGCACGACAGACCAAAGGCCGCCAAGCGCGTGGTTGGCAGATCAAAATAGCGAACAACCTGGGGCAGAGCGTCGGCAAAGGCGTCGCCCATGCCGGACCTGCCGCAAGCGCGTAAAACTTTCCCCGCTGCGCCGAATAGCGGGACGTGTAAGCGACGCGGTCGGCGGGCACGCCGCGCACTGTAGGCCTGAACTGGGCCAAGAAGGGGTCATTGCGCCCGCCGCTCTGCGGCGGCTTCGGCTGCCCCTGGCTTGGCGGGCACGTTGAGCCTATGGGCGGGGTGTCTTATCGGGTTACCGCTTAGCCGCAGTTCCGTCTTTTTGACAGACGCCCACGTGGCGCACTATGCTTGAGATATATACGTGTATATACAGGTGCCGGATGGGCAAGATAGCGCTGCGTAAGGTCGGTTCGAGCTACGTCACGACGATACCCTCCGAGCTCGTTCAGGAGCTTCATCTCAAGGAAGGGCAGAAGTTCGAAGTGACGAAGGAGAACGGCCGGCTCGTGCTGACCCCGATCACGCCCGAGAGCGAAGCGGTGATGAAGGCGCACGAAAAGGTGCTGCAGAAATACCGTGCGGCATTCCAGAAGCTCGCCGACGCGTGAGCCGGCCGAAGTTTATCGGTATCGAGGCGGTCCTCGCAATTCATTACGATCAGGTCAATACGTTCGGCGGAGCGCACGGGTTGCGCGATCAAGGCCTGCTCGAGTCGGCCTTTGGCCAGGCACAGCAGACGTTCGCCGACACGAACGATATCCACGAAGCGGCGGCTCAGTACGCCGTATCGCTCGCCAGGAATCACCCCTTCGTCGACGGTAACAAGCGCACGGCCGCCGACTGCATGCTGACGTTCCTTGTGCTCAACGGGTTCGAGCCGACCATGACCAATGAGCAACTCTTCGAGTGGACCTTGAAAGTCGCGATCGAGAAGCTGACTCGCACCGAGCTGGCGAGATCGCTGCGCGGGCATTCGCGGCGCCGTTGAGGCGCCGGGCGCCATTCAGACGGGAGGGCCGATGAAGACAATGATCACGCTGCACGGCAAGCCGGTACAGGTCGAGCTGAGCGACGCCGCGGAAAGGGAGTTGAAGAAACGGACCGCGCCGCTTTACGCGGAGGTGCAGTTGATCTTCGGCTGTATGATCGCCAAGCGCGTGTGGTTTAGCGATGAGGCCGTCGAACATGCGGTCGTTGTAACACCCAACTTTCTGGTCTGGTTCCGTCCCGTGCGTTATGCGAAATCGTGCAGCTTCGACGACATCGACAATGGCGCCGAGGCCTCCGACTACCCGATGGTCGCGGACCGAACACGATTCGTTCCCGACGCGCTGACGATTCATTATCGTGCGGGAAAGTGGATCGGCGATTTCACGTTTTCGCTGGATTTGGCGCGCGCACGGCATTCGCACCCGTAGATCCTTCCAAAGCGACGAAGGGGCGAAGCGATGCGGAAGTCGATTGTGGCGCTTCAACCCGGCCGGCCAGTAAAGAAACCGCTCGATCCCCGCACGCCTCTCACCGCTCGGCGTTCCCCCAAGCATCGATAAGGCTCAGGATATACGGATGAGTAACTTACCCAAGTGCCCGAAGTGCGGTTCCCAATACACATACGAAGACCGCGATATGTTCGTCTGCCCGGAATGCGCGCACGAATGGTCGAAGGAGGCGGCAATCGATGCCGCAGACGAGACGCTCGTTGTCAAGGATGCTCACGGTAACGTTCTGCAGGACGGCGACAGCGTGACCGTCATCAAGGACCTCAAGGTCAAAGGGTCGTCGTCGGTGGTCAAGGTCGGCACCAAGGTCAAGAACATCCGGCTGGTCGAGGGCGACCACAATATCGATTGCCGGATCGACGGCATCGGCCCGATGAAGCTCAAGTCCGAGTTCGTGAAGAAGGTGTAGTGGCGCCAGACGACTGCGGGCAGCGCCGGTCCGTTTTGCCAGACGGCTGCGCCTTTGGGCATGCGTTTGTCAGCGGCACCCGCCTGATCGGCGGCGATCTCGTTGCTGCGCCTGAAAGTCGTTAAGTAAGCTGCGTACTCTCACTCACGCAGGCGAGCAAAAGGGAGCAGGATGAACGACAGATCCATTTCATGTCCGAAGTGCGGCCAGAAGGCCCAAGACAACTTCTGCAGCCACTGCGGTGCGCCGCTCGGAGCGGGAGCCGGCACAGGGATCGGACGATGGGGCATGCGAACCGTCGCGCCCTGGCTGGTCGCCGGCGTCGCCCTGGTGGCGGTGGTCGTGATGCTGGCCAAGACGGCCGATCGCGACGAGGTCGTTCCGATACCGATGTCGTCGCTGCCAGGTCCCGGGCCCACGGGCACGCCGCCGGCGGGCGGGCCGGTCGATCTGTCGTCCATGACGCCCCGGGAGGCGGCGGATCGGCTGTTCAACCGCATTATGACGGCGAGCGAGCGCGGCGACCGCGAGGAAGCGCTGCGGTTCGTGCCGATGGCGCTCATGGCCTATGACGAGCTCGGGACGCTGGACAACGACGCGCACTATCACGTGGCGCTGATTCAGCTCGTTGCGGGCGATACGGCGAAGGTCCGGGCGCATATCGAGAGCCTTCGCCAAGCCGTGCCGGGCCATCTGCTCGCCAGCATGCTGGAGCACCGGATCGCCGAACGGGAGGGAAAACCCGACGGCATGGCGCGCGCGTACCGGGCGTTCCTCGCGGCCTACGATGCCGAGATCGCGGCGGGAAGAACCGAGTACCAGGACCACCGGGGATTGATCGATCGCTTCCGCGACGCCGCGGCGCAGGCAGCGGCGCGGCCGGCAGCCGCTCGCGCGCCGGGCAAGTAGTGGACCGCAGGGCAGGAGGGCGAATTTTTTCGATCCGAGCTTTACGCCTTCAAAGGGCGCGACACCGGCTTGACCAAAGCCCTGCGCGAAGGGCGAGCACGTGAACTCGGACTCCCGCCGACCGCTAGCGCTCGTCCCGGCGTCCGCTTTCCAGCTCGCGTTTGATCGCGGCCAGCTCCTGCTGCGCATCCGCAAACTCGCCGTAGGAATGGCCCGTACGAGCATACCAATAGCGGCTGTTGCCCGCGTCGCCCTCGATCTTGTGCAGCACGGCGTGGAGCCAGCAGGCGAAGGGGTCGTCTTCATCCCGCTGCACGATCGCGTGCGCGCGGTCCCACTTCCCGGCCAGGGCGGCGTTAACAGCGTCCAGCAGGTCGGCGCTCATTGGCGAATAGTGAACAAGCAATGGTCTGTCGTTCAATGGGGAGCGGGGCGGGGCCGGCAGTGCGAACTCTGGCGGCTTCGGCTCTCACCCTCCCTGACCCTCCCCCATCGAGGGGAGGGGAAGTACTTTTGAGAGCTGTTCTGGGGATAATGCCTTACCTGACCCCGGTTCGTGTCCATGGCCTCTGTCCCTTTCAGTGTCGACGACCCCGAGAAGCAGGCGCGGCTGAATAGTATGAAGCGGCGGGCCACGGGCCTGCTGCTGCTCGCGGTCGCCGTCTTCCTCGGCGCCGTGGCGTACGAGGGCGCGTATCCCGGTCTCGGCTACGTGCGGGCGGCGGCGGAGGCGGCGGTGGTCGGCGGGCTCGCGCACTGGTTCGCGGTCACGGCGCTGTTTCGCCATCCGCTCGGCATACCGATCCCGCACACGGCGATCGTCCCCCGGCGCAAGGACCGCATCGGCGGAGCGCTCGGGAACTTCGTGCAGCGCAATTTCCTCTCGCCGGAGCTCATCCGCGCGCGGCTGGGCGAACTGCGTCTCGCCGAGCGGGTGCTGCGCTGGGTGGCGGAGCCCGAGCACGCCCAACGCGTGGCGCAGAGCGTCGCGCGCGGGCTCGCCGGCGGCGCGCGCGTGCTGAAGGACGAGGACGTGCAGGCGCTGATCGACCGCGCCGTCGCGGCGCGGGTGCGGCGGACGCCGCTCGCGCCCCTCGTCGGCAACCTGCTCGCGCACCTCACGGCCGACAACCGGCACGAGCAGCTCCTCGACGAGGCGCTCCGGATCCTCGGGCGCACGGTCGAGGAGCACGAGGCGGTGATCCGGGAGCGGGTGCGGGCCGAGAGTCCGTGGTGGATCCCCGAGGGCATCGACGACCGCATCCACGACAAGATCGTGACCGGGATCGAGCGCACGCTCGAGCAGGTCGGCCAGGACCGCGAGCACCCGCTCCGTCTGCGCTTCGACGCGGCGCTCGCGCGCTTCATCGAGCGGCTGCGCACCGACCCGGAGCTCGCCGGCCGCGCCGAGGCGATCAAGGAGGAGATGCTGGCGCACCCGGCCGTGCGGCAGTTCTCGGCCGCCCTGTGGGACGACGTGAAGCAGTCGCTCATCCGCTACGGCGAGCAGCACGAGGCGGGCGCGGGCGCGGGCCCGATCGAGCAGGGGCTGCGCTCGCTCGCCGACGCGGTGCTGGCGGACCCCGAGCTGATCGCCAAGCTCGACCGCTGGCTGATCGAGGCGATCGCGGGCCTCGTCGAGCAGTACCGCACCGATGTGGGCAAGTTCATCTCGGACACGGTCGCCGCCTGGGACCCCGAGGCGACGTCGCGCAAGATCGAGCTGCAGATCGGCCGGGACCTGCAGTTCGTGCGGATCAACGGCACCGTGGTAGGCGCGCTGGTCGGGCTCGCACTCTACACGCTGAGCCGGTTCCTGGCATGACGACCGACGCGAACCGCGCCGAGGCGCGCGTCGACAAGTGGCTCTGGACGGCGCGGTTCTTCAAGACGCGCTCGCTCGCGGCCGAGGCGGTGGCGGGCGGCAAAGTCAGGGTGAACGGCGAGCGGGCGAAGCCGGCCAGGACCGTGCGGCCCGGGGACGAGCTGCGGATCCACTTCGGTCCTTACGAGCACGTCATCCGGGTGCGGGGCGTCGCCGCCCGGCGCGGGCCCGCGACGGAAGCGGCGCTGCTCTACGAGGAGAGCGACGAGAGCAGGGCGGCGCGCAAGGAGCTGGCCGCCCGGCTCGCCGCGGAGCGCGTCTACTCGCGCGCCGCGAAAGGCCGCCCGAGCAAGAAGGAACGCCGCGAGCTCATCCGGCTGAAGCAGGGGGACTCGTAAAAACCCGTCGAGAGAAACCGGGCGGGCGCCGCACAGTCCTTGAGGCGTGAGGTAGCGCGTGGGGAGCACACGCGCGATTGCGTGCGCAGCGCCGGCGCAAACCCAATTCGACTATTGGCGTTCGGGCATCGATGCGAGCCGAATTTCTTGCGCCGAGCCGGGATTGTGGCTCCCGACGTTCTCCTGCTCGGGTTCCCTGAGCACGACGGCGATGACGGCTGGGGGCCAGGGGATGTGGGGGAAGCGTGAAGAGATCGGCCGGCTAGCTGCCGAGCCGCTGGAGCGCGTCCTTGCCCCACCCGACCAGCCTGCCGTCCTGAAATATCAGCGGCGTCAGCTCGTCGTCCGTGATCTTGTCGTCGCGCTGTTTCATATCCGTGTAGTAATAAAGCACTTCGTAGGGTTTGCCGTCGTTTCCCGTGATCCATTCGCTGCGATGCGGGTTGTCAATCCACATGAACACGCCGCGCGATGGTTCGGTACCCATCAATTCCATGGCGGTCGTCTTCGCCATTCCGACTGAGAGTTTGGCGAGATTCTGTTTGTTCGCCTCGCGAAACGGCTCCGCCGGGTCGATATAGAAGGTACCGCAGGCCGCCAGGGCGGCCGTGATCGCCACTATCCATCCGTGTCTCATTGGGACCTCGTTGTGAAATTCAGCGATTCGTCATTGTGCGGAGCGTAGCGACGAAGCAACCCCGGAGTCTTTAGCCTGGACGAAACCCCAGATTGCCTCGCTGCGCTCGCAACGACGATAAATCAGAGCCTCTTTCATGCGAAAGCGATTGGCAAGCGCGTCGTGATCCTGCGCCGGGCCGGAAATCTCCCGCGGTAGCCTGCATTCGTACGCCGCCAACACCCCTGCAATGAGTGCCGGCGTTTAAGAAGCCGCTTCTTCGGTCCTGTGGCACGATGCGCTTGCGATCGAAGGGCAGGTGGCCCACGTTCAAGGCCATCCACGAGGCGCCTCGGCATAGGTTCTGCTCTCCGCCGGCTTGCTTCTGGCCCGCTCGAGGGGGTTCGTCCGCCTCAATCGCTATGCGGAAAAGCGGGAGCCCGAGGCTATGCAGAGGGCGAAGCGCGAAGACAGGAAGTTCGAATAACGGTTGTCGCCATCCTTCATGCCGCGGTTGCGATCGATCCCATCCTGACCACTTCTCTCAGAAATACCATTCCAGGCGCGGCCGGTGGCACCAGGCTCGATCACCGGATCCAGCACGTGCCGTTTTCGGTGCTACGCTCAATAGCGATGCACTACACCGCCGATCATAGCGTCACGCCCGCCGCGGACGCGCTCGATCCCTCCCGTTTTCCGCGCACATACCGCGTCTCGACGCGCAACCGCATCCTGTTCCTTTTGCTGGGCGGAGTGGCGCTCGCGGGCGGGCTGGCGGGGATGTGGTATTTCGGGACCGGACACGAGACGAAGACGATGACGGAAGCGGTCGCGCTCGCGGCCGTTTCCTTTGGGTTCGTGCTCCTCGGCGGGGCGCTCGTCCTGTACGTGCTGACCACGAAGGTCGTGTTGCGCGCGGACGCCATCGAGCTGCACGACTTCATGCGGACGCGAACGCTGCGGCGCGACGACATCGCGGGCTGGCGAGTGCTCCAGGCACAGCACGTGTCGGTGCTGACGCTCGAGTCGAAGCGGGCGGGCGTGAAGCCGCTCAAGATCACGCAGATCCTGAAGACCGACGCGCTGCTCGACGCGTGGCTGGCGGGGCTGTCGGACCTCGACGCGCGGGAGCGGGAACGGTCCACCGCCGAAATCGCCGCGAGCCGGGATCTGGGTCGGACATCGGAGGAGCGCCTGGCGCGGCTCGCCGTCGCGCGCAAGGTCGCCAACGCGCTCACCGGCATTGCCGTCGTCGTCTCCGCGTGGGGTTTCCTCCTGCCCGAGCCGTACGAGCTCGTCATCGCGTCGCTCGCGGCGCTTCCGCTCGTCGCGGTGGCGCTCGCGGCCAGGGCGGGAAGCCTCTATCAGATCGCCGGACACAAGAACGACGCGCGGGCCAGCCTCGCGCTGGTCTTCATCGGCCCGGGCATGGTGCTGGGGCTGCGGGCGATCCTGGACATCGAGCTCCTCGAGTGGGGCCCGGCGTTGGCTGCGACCGTCGTCGCGGCTGCCGCGCTGACGCTCGTGCTTGCGGCGACCGACCGGCAGATGCGGGGGCGGCGCTGGGAGCTTCTGGCCATGCTGTTCCTCTCGCTCTTCTACGCCTACGGCGGGGTGGTGGAGGCCAATGCGCTGCTCGACCGCTCGGCCCCGCAGGTGTACGAGGCGAAGGTCGTGGACAAGCACAAGTCGAGCGGCAAGACGACGCAGTACTACCTGCGCCTCACGCCGTGGGGCCCGCGCGCGACGGAGGAAGACGTGTCGGTGACGCGCGACCTGTACGAGTCGAGCTCGGCGGGACGCACGATGTGCGTCGTGTATCGCGCGGGCGCGCTCGAGATTCCCTGGTTCACGGTTTACCCCTGCCGCGGTAGCTAGGCATAGCCGGGATCGGCGGGGGCCGGTTGGGCCCACCCGGAGTCTTGGGTAAACGCCCCCTCCCATACTAGAAAACCTGCCTGCTCCTTTGGCGGGAGCGGCGCGGGGGAGATGTCACTGCGCTTTTGCTCACCCTCTCCCCGGCCCTCCCCCATCGAGGGGGAGGAAGTGGAATGAAGGTGAGGGGGAAGAGTGATGTCGCTGTCAGGCTCTGTTCTTCACTCTCTCCCCGGCCCTCCCCCATCGAGGGGGAGGGAAGTTTCGATTCGCTTTGGTCGCTTGCGGGGTGCTCGCGCGCTGACAGTCTTCTAATAAGACACGATCCGTCGGTTTCTCGGCGGCGGCGAGCCGTTCGTCGGGCGGGGCCTCGGGGGTGAACGCGCCGGTACTTTAATCAGAGGGTGCGGGGAGAACGGGCCTTGCTCCCGGCACTTGGGCAGATCGCGGAGAGCCGGGCCGGCCAGGACAGAACCGCCGGGACAACAACAACGAGGAGGGACGATGCAAGGCAGTGTGCTGACGATTCTGTTCTTTCTGGCGCTGGGCATCGGATGGCGCTTTGTCTCGCCGCAAGGCATCGCGGCCGCCTCGCTGCAGCGCCACCTTCAGGTACTGGCCCACTACGTGATACTGCCGGTCGCGGTATTTTTTATCCTCGCCAAGCTGCCGATGAATGCGGCGGCGATGAAGATACTGTGGTATGTCCTCGGCACCTCGGCCATCACGCTGGCGGTCGCCTGGGTCTGGCTCCACTACAGCAAGATGGCGCCGAAGACCAAGGGCGCGCTGCTCATCGCCGCCGGGTTCGGCAACGTGCTGTTCCTCGGCGTGCCGCTGAACAAGGCGCTTGTCGGCGACTGGTCGATGCGCATCGCGGTGGAATACGGTCTCCTCGCCAATGTGCTCCTGCTGTACACCGCCGGCGCGATCCTGAGCCGGAGCTTCACGGAAGCGGGTGCGCCGCGGTTCAAAGGCCTCGCGAGCGAAGTCCTCGCTCAGCGCTTCTGGCTGAGGGAGCCGCTGCTGTGGGCGGCGCTGGCCGGGCTGTTCGCCAACTTCACCAGCATGGAGTTCCCGTGGTTCGCTTCGACGCAGGCCGCGATCTACGAGCTCCTGCTGCCGTTGCTGCTCCTGTCCACGGCGCTGGCCGTGAGCTGGAGCGATGCGTGGAAGACGCAGTTCGTGACCGTTCTTCCGGCGGCGGCGATACAGCTCATCCTCGCGCCCTTGGCGATGTGGGCCATGGTCTCCCTGTTCGGCTCCGTGGGCGCGAAGGGCACGCAGGCGCTCATGCTGAACAGCATGCTGCCCACCGCGCTGCTCGGCTTCGCCGCCTGCGAGCGCCACAAGCTGGATACCGGGACCTATGCCCTGGCCTTCTCGCTGACCAGCGCGCTGGCGCTCGTTACCGTTCCCCTCTGGTTCGCTCTGCTCTTCTAGCGCCGCAGGCCGCGCACGGAATCCGGTCGCGACGCGGCCGGCGGCCGCGGCCGCGACGACCGAACGGCCGGGGCCGCGGCTAGCCCTCGTCGATCATGTCGTTCGTCGGGTTGTCTCGCCTCCTGCGCCGGTCGGGTAAGGCGGCCCGTGCGGTCGGCTCTCGCCGTTCGCCGACCGCCGGCCCGGCAGCGCGTGATCACCGTGGACTGAACGTCAGGCAGTTGATGTCCCGGCCGACGTGTCCGACCTTGATCTCCGGCGCGGTGCATTCGTAGTCGTCGTTGTGCGTGCAGCCGGTCACCTTGCAGGCACCGACACCGGCGCTGTGGCTGGTGTCGCGGGTATGGCGGACGTCGCCGAGGAAGGTGTCGCATCCCGGGTGGACCCCGTCGCCGATGGTGATGGCACGCGCGTGGCAGGCGTCGTCGACGTTGTAGGCGCACGCGTAGATCGTGCACCCCGCGACGAGGGGCATGTCGATGGTCAGTCTCATGGGAGATCCCTCCTGACTTGCAGCGTCTTCCTGACCGAGGGGAAATTCACTCTACGCCGGCAGGGGAGCGGGTCAAGACAAGCGGCAACGGTGCTGATGTCATTACATCGCGCACGGACGGGTGTATGGCGCGCACTTCGCCCGCCAATCGTGAAGGCGGCACGAGCGGCAGGCGGCTCGGCCCTGTGGCACGATGTACTTATGAAGAGCGTTCTGCGTGCCTTCGCCGTCGTCCATGGGCTCATGGCGATCCTCTTCGCCTGCGCGGCGCTCGTGCTCGTCGCCATCGCTGCGCGCATAGGGTGGGTGGCGCTCACGGGCGATTTCGACCGGTCCGCGGCACAGGACGTCATCGAGGCCGTCGGGCTGCTCGCCGCCGCTGTCGTCGCGCTGCAGATCGCGCAGACCATCGCGGAGGAAGAGGTCGTGCGCGGCGCTCACATCAGCGCCCCGACACGGGTCCGGCGCTTTTTGTCCCGGTTCTTCGTCGTGGTCATCGTCGCGCTCGCCATCGAAGGGCTCGTCGCGACGTTCAAGGCGATACACGAGGAGCCGGAGCAACTGCTGTATGCGGCGAGCATCGTGTTGTCCACCGGCGCGCTTCTGGCCGGCTGGGGCGTGTTCGTCCGCCTCAACCGCTATGCCGAAGAGCTGGAGCCCGAAGCCATGCAGAGGGCGAAGCGTGAAGACAAGAAGCTCGAGTAGCGGCAGTCACAAGCTGCGGAGGCACGAGGAAGCGCCAGGGCAGGACCGATACTTCGCCGCCGCGCACATCGTTTGGCGTTTGCGCCGTGACCGCGGGCCATCCATCTTGGCCCGGTTGCCATTGATCGGACAACGCGTGCCCGGCGCAGCGCATTCGTTTTAATTTTGCAGCTCATGTCGCGGTCGCAAAGACGGCGACGTCGCGCTCTTCCGGTTCCCCCCGGGCGCGCGCAGACCACGACCAACAATAAGGAGGCAACTTCGTGAATCGGTTTCTACTGACTTCGGCCGTCGTTGCGGCGACGCTCGCGATGGGCGGCTGCGTGAGCTCGGGCAAGTACGAGCAGCTCGAGGCCGACAAGAACCAGGTCGAAAAGGAGAAGGGCACGCTCCAGGAGCAGACGGCGGCGCTCGAGAAGGAGAAGAGCCTGCTGCAGGAGCAGATCGCCGCGCTGGAGAAGGAGAAGGCGGCGCTGGAAGCCAACAGCCAGCAGAGGCAGTCGCAGTACGACGCGCTGGTGAAGAAGCTCTCGGCCGAGGTGGAGCAGGGTCAGCTTCAGGTACGGCAGTACAAGAACATGCTGTCGGTGGACGTCGCCGAGAAGATCTTCTTCGACTCCGGGCGCGCGGAGCTGAAGGAGAGCGGCAAGGAAGTGCTCGCCAAGGTCGGCGAGGCGCTTAAGTCGTACGAGGACAAGGTCATCCGGGTCGTGGGCTACACGGACAACGTCCCGATCGCCAAGTCCATGCAGCGGATCTATCCCACGAACTGGGAGCTTTCCGTGGCGCGCGCCACTAACGTCGTGCGCTTCCTCCAGGACGCCGGCGTGCCGCCCGAGCGCATGGTCGCGGCCGGGCGCGGCGAGTTCTCGCCGGTCGCCCCGAACGACACCGCCGAGGGCCGGCAGAAGAACCGGCGCATCGAGATCATGCTGATCGACGAGAAGGCCGCCGAGGAGCTGACGACGGCCCAGCAGTAACGCTCGTTCCCGTCCCGACGCGCGACCCTCACCCCCCGCCCCTCTCCCGTTCACCGGAGAGGGGAGAGGGCGATGGTGCCGGAGGCGAGGCGACGGCGGGGTGAGGAGGTGGGGGTTGCTTCACGCGGCGTTACCCCTCTCCCCCGGCCCTCTCCCGCAAGGGGAGAGGGAGACCGGCGCCTCGCCGGCGGGCCGGCGCTTGAAGGCCTTGGTGACTTGTCGTGGCGAGCGCAGCGAAGCGAAGGAGATTGCTTCGTCGCTTCGCTCCTCGCAATGACAACAGTGGGGCGACAACCTCCAGGGCGGACGTGTCGTGTGTGACATGGTTTCTGCGTCGCCTGCTCACGCTTTCGCCCGCTCCGCGCGCTTGCTCACGGCTCCTTCTGTCATTGCGAGCGCAGCGAAGCAATCTCGTGCTTTGTGCGGTGCTCCCGCAATGACAGCTCCGGTCGAGAGCGGGTGGCGTAGCCCCTACGCCGCCCAGCCTTCCTTCGCCAGGCGGGCGCGGCGGAGGTAGTTGTGCAGGCGCGTGTCGACGCCCGAGCCGGTCAGCAGGGCCGGGTCGGAGCGGACGGCGGTCATCCATTTGTGCCGGAGCTCCAGGTCGCCGGCGGTCAGTTCGTCGAGCCCGCTCTCCCATTGCCGCAACAGCGCCTGCACCGCCGGGCTCGCCGCGGAGGCGCCGCGGTTCATCTCCTCGCGCAGGGCGTACAGCACGCGGGGCCACTCGCGCTGCCTCGGTCCGTTCGTGCGTAAGCGGTTCGATTCGTCGGGGGTAAGGTGCTTCGCCCACAGGGCGGCGCTCAGGAAGTCGAGCATCTCGATGTCGATTCCGCCAGTCGACGGGCAGCCGGGTTCGAGGCGCCGGGTGCCGTCGTATTCGTGGAGCAGCTCCGGCGCTTCGACGGCCGTGCGCCGCAGCAGGTCCATCCAGTGCCGGGCCAGCACCTGCACCGCCTGGCCGCGCGGCGACAGCTGCCGTTCCATGGCGTTGCGCATGGCGGCGATGAGTACGGGCCACTCGTCTCTCACGTTCCTCTCTTGCATGGGGTTCTCCAATCGGTCTGAAGCGCTCGGTCTGTTGCCGCCGCCGGCCGGGTCCGCTGCGCGGATCCGGGAAGGCGGGCCTGTTCGTGCATCGCACGACAGGAGGATGGACGACGCGTTTGAAGGCCGTTTGAAGGCAGTGCGGGGGTAGTGTGAAGCGTGTGTGAGAGGGAAGCGGTCCGGATCGCGACCGCGCGACCCGGACCGGAAGGCCTTACCCGCTTCCCCGTGGGGAAGCGGTCGGATCAGCTCGCGGCTTTCCCGCGCCGCAAGAGGCCGAGGCCGCCGAGGCCAGAGGCCAGCAACCAGAAGGCGGCGGGGAGGGGTCGTTACTGCGTTTCGCTGACGCAGTTGCCGCCGAGCTTGACGGACTTGCGGATGAGGGCTTCGGTCCGGACGAGAAATTCCTTGTCCCGCATTCCCTTCTCGAGCTCGGCGATGCCGAGAGCGAGCGTGATCGCCATCGCCGGTTTGCCGGGCGCGAGCGTGACCGGCAGCGTGCGGGCCTGCACCTTGAGGCGGTCGGCCAGCTGGCGCGCGGCGTCGAGGTCGCAGTCGGGCAGGAAGGCGTAGAGGTAGCGGTTCTGGCCCACCGCGAGCAGGTCGGTGGGGCGCGTCTGGTCCAGCAGCCAGTGTCCGACCGCTTCGAGCACGCGCAGGCCCGGGCCGATGCCGTTCGCCTTGACGACGTCGTCGAGCTGGTCGATCGCGAAGCCGACGACGGCGAGCGGCTTGTTGCCCAGGCGGCACCGGGTCACGAGACGCGGGTACACCGTGTCCAGCCAGTGCTGGTTGTGCAGCAGCGTGAGCTCGTCGACGTAGCTCTCTCGCGCCGTCCCGCCGGGCGGGCGGCCGCCGACGTGGAGGCAGTGGTCGCCGCGCACGTAACGCGCGAGCAGCGCCGCGTAGTTGCGGGCGAAGGTGTGCGAGCGCTTGACGTGCTCGTCGATCGCCGAGACGTCGACCGCGAGGACGTGGGAAACCTCGGTCGCGATCACCGCGTGCTCGGCGGGCTGCATGGCGAGCGCCGAGCGCAGGCCGGTCGAGTGGCCGATGTCGGCGACGGCCGTCGGCCGCTTGTCGCTGGTCCGGGCGTAGAGCCGGAGCTGACCTTCGATGACGAAGTAGACCTTGTTGTCGATCCGCCCGGGCGCGAGCAGGACGTAGCCGGGCACGGCATGGATCGACTGGCAGCGCGGGGCGAGCGCGTCGATGTCCTTGCTCTCGAGGCCCTGGAAGAGCTCGACCGCGCGGAGGTCGTCGGCGGTCGCCGGTTCCGTGCGCGTGCTGTCCAGCTCGAGCACCGGGGGCGGCGCGGCGCGCTTGCCGAACACCTCCTCGACGTCGAACTCGAGGTCGACGTCGGAAAGCTCCACGACCTCGATGCCCTCGAGGCTGAGGCCGGGTTTCGGCGGGGGAGAGGAGGAGTCCGTCATTGTCTCGCGGCAAACGTGTCCCTTTGTCTAACCATATGTCAGGGAAGGGGTTCGGGCGAGTCGTGGGGTTTGTTGCCCCCTCTCCCCCGGCCCCTCTCCCGCGAGGGGCGAGGGGGAGTGTGTTCAACCCTCACTCCGGCCCTCTCCCGCAGGGCGGGCGGACCTTACCGCGAAGCGGGAGAGGGATAAGGGATGGAGCCGATAGCCCCGGCCCTCTCCCGCAGGCGGGGGGAGGGAGAACGGATGAGCGGGAGAGCGGGCCCTCACCCCGACCCTCTCCCGCTTTGCGGGAGAGGGAGAAGATGAGTTGAGGCAGGGGGGGGCGGGTCAGTCGACCAGGCGGTGGACGGGGAGCTTGCTCATGCGCCACGCGCCGGTGCGCGCGTCGTACTGGGAGCCGGTGAAGACCTGCCACGCGGCGTCGTTGATGGGCCAAGCGCAGGCCGGCGAGGACGCCGGGTTCGGGGACGCAAGCGTCTACACTCTACGAGGATGGCGCGGATAGCGGCGCGGCACGCCACCCGCGCGAAACACCCTGGGAGTCCAACGAGAAATGGCTAACGACACGGCACGGCTCGGATCGCTCCCGCCCCTGACGGTCGCGCTGATCGTCGTCAGCGGCCTGTTGGCGCTCCACTCCAATCTGGGCGCGTCGCGCGCCGCGCTCGCCCCGTTCCTTTTCACGCCGCCGGGAGGCGACCTCCTGGCCGGTCTGCGGGCGGGCGAGTACTGGCGACTGCTGACGCCGATCTTCATCCACTTCGGTCCGTTGCATCTGCTCTTCAACATGATGTGGCTGTGGGACCTCGGCGGGCTGCTCGAGCGCCGGCGCGGGGTCGTGTTCCTGGCCGGCTTCGTGGCGGCCGTCGGCATCGCCGCGAACCTCGCCGAGTACCTCGTGAGCGGCGCGCGCATCTTCGGCGGCATGTCCGGCGTGGTGTACGGCCTGCTCGGCTACTTCTGGATGCAGGGCAAGTACAACCCGCGGTTCGGGTACGTGCTGCACAAGCAGGTCGTGGTCACGATGCTCGCCTGGTACGTGCTGTGCTGGACCGGCCTGCTCGGCCCGATCGCGAACTGGGCACACACGGCGGGCCTCGTGATCGGCGTGGTCTGGGGTTACCTCGAAAGGGGCGGGCGCGAGCCGGCGCCGGACGCCGGGACGTGACGCCCGTCCACGCGGGCCCCTGATCACGATGCGTACGCTTTCCGATTCCCTGCACCGCCGTCCCGCGCGCGTCGCGGGCTACACTTTCCCTGTTCAATAACAACAACCCTTTCACGGAGCCGCACAGTTGAAACGTCGCACCCTCGCCGTCGCGCTGTCCGCCCTCACGCTGGTCGGTGGCCACTTCTACAACCGTCGCTGGGATCGGGCGGTGTTGTTTTTCGTGGCGTTCGTGCTCTGGGGCTTGGGCGTGTACGCGAGCCTCACCTTCCAAATGAACCGGCTGATGGATGCGACCGGCGGCGCGGCGTTTTTCGACGTCTTTCAGGGGCACGTCACCGCGTTCGGCGTCGGCAGTCTGCTCCTGTGGCTCGCGAGTCTCATCGTCGCCTTCGTGGACGGCGGCCGGACCGCGGAGGCGCCCCTTGCGCGCTGGACCGGCTCCGGCGTGGCGGCGGCCGTCGGCCTCAGTATCGTGAGCAGCCTCGCGCTCGCGCTGGCGGCCGCGACATCGGGTACCGTCCGGGTGGGGCACGAGCCGTA
This sequence comes from Sulfurifustis variabilis, assembly GCF_002355415.1. Taxonomy (GTDB): domain Bacteria; phylum Pseudomonadota; class Gammaproteobacteria; order Acidiferrobacterales; family Sulfurifustaceae; genus Sulfurifustis; species Sulfurifustis variabilis. The sequence continues at coordinate 916,988 of NZ_AP014936.1, forward strand.
CGAGACAACGGCCGCGCCGGAGCCGGTGCGGCATGCGCCGCGCCACTTTTCCCATTACGTCTATCTCGGGCGCTCCACGCCTTCCGGATCGCAGGCGCCCGCTCCGCCCGCCGGCGACGGTTACCTGCGCGGACGGTTCGTGTTCGAAGACAGGCCGGCGGCGGGCGTGGAGTTGACCCTTACGCTCAACGGCAAGTACGAGACCGGTCGTCTCACGACCGACGAGAACGGCGAGTTCACCGTGCGGGTGCCGAGCGGAGACTGGTTCGTCAACATGCTGGTCACCCACGCGTGGAGCGAAAAGCCGGAAGAGGGGGAGTACATGATCGTGACCGGTCACGAACCGAAGCTCGTCGGCGACGACTGGAACGAGCACCACTGGCTCGAGCGCGACGGGATCCGGGTCGAGGTGGGCGGGCAGCCGAAGGAACCGCAGCTGACCTTCACGATCCGCCGGCGCGTGAGCGTGAACTGGCCCGAGCCGGGCACACAGGCGACGCGCACGAGCGTGGACCAGGGCGTGGTGACCTGGGAACCGTACCCGGGGGCCGACGCGTACCTCGTCCGGATCACGGAGCTCGAGCGCGAAGGGCGGTCCACCACCTTTCATGGCGTGGCCGCCAAGAAGGTCGCCGGGGATACCCGCTTCCCCCTCGCCCGGTTGCAGGCGCTGCCGAGCCGGGAGGGAGAAAAGGAGTATCAGGTGTCCGTTTCCGCGTTCGCGAAGGACGGGTCGCTGCTGAGCGAATCGAACAACCGGCTGGACGGGCGGCTCTTCGTGCTGGCGGACGCCAAACAGTTCCTGCGCGATTCCGACCGGATACCGGGCTCGGATGCATTCTCGGCCAGGGAGCTCGAGGAAGCGCACGACAACAATCGCCGGATCGAGGCGGTCGCGGTGCTGCTCAAGGACGGGCTCGTCGGCGAGGCCGAACGCCTGCTCGGCAAGGTCAAGGGCAAGACCGATCCGGGCAAGAAGGCCGCCGTGACGGGTTACCTGATGGCCAGCCGCGGCCGCTGCGCCGAGGCGAAGCGGCTGTTCGCGCAGGCGTTGTCCGAGGGCGGCCGGACCTGCGTGCCGCAGCACTACCGCGCGGGCTGCGGCGAGTGACGGCGATGCGCGTCCGGCATCCCGCCGGGTCCGCATCGAGACTCCCTTGCGATGAACGCCCGTCCGCGCTGGACGAGGATCGCGCTCGGGTGGGCACGAACCGCCGGCCTTCCTTTATACTGTGCCCCGGAAAAAGCGGCCGTGACCGACCGAACAGGGCAAGCATGAACGACCTCCGCATCACGATCCCCCAGACGCCAGGCGCCGGCATCCCCAGGCATCGGCAGTTCGAGAGGGCCTGACATGGGCGCGCAGTGGAAGACCAAGATCAAAGAGACGACGGCGGCCGCGAAGGGCCGGATCTTCACGAAGCTCGCCAAGGAGATCATGGTGGCCGCGCGCGGCGGCCCGGATCCCAACCAGAATTCGAAGCTGCGGATGGCGGTGGAGCAGGCCAAGAAGGCCTCGATGCCCAAGGACAACATCGAGCGGGCGATCAAGAAGGGCGCCGGGCTGCTCGACGAACAGGTGAGCTACGAGAAGCTCACTTATGAAGGGTTCGCGCCGCACCGCGTGCCGGTCATCGTCGAATGCCTGACGGACAACGCGAACCGCACCGCGTCGAACATCCGGATGCTGTTCCGCAAGGGGCAGTTGGGCGCCTCCGGCTCGGTCTCGTGGGACTTCGACTACGTCGGCATGATCGAGGCGACCCCGGAATCGCCCGGAGCGGATCCGGAGGTCGCCGCCATCGAGGCCGGCGCCCGGGACCTGGAGCCGGCGGAGAACGGCGCGACGCTGTTCCTCACCGAGCCGTCCGATCTCGACGCCGTCGCCCGGGCCCTGCCCGCGCACGGCTTCGTCGTGCAGTCGGCGCAGCTCGGCTACCGGCCGAAGAACCCGGTCACCCTCGGCGCCGCCGAGCGCGCGGAGGTCGAGGCGTTTTTAGAAGCGATCGACGCCGACGACGACGTGCAGAACGTCTATCCGGGACTGGCGGACTGAGAAGCGGCTGCCTGGTGATCGGTATCGGTTCCTCTCTCCCCTCACCCTCACCCCAGCCCTCTCCCGCTCGCGGGAGAGGGAGCCGAAAACCACGACGTGCAGAATGTTCTTATCCGGGAGCGGCGGGGTTAGGTGACCTTTGAATAAGACGTCATTGCGAGGAGCGAAGCGACGAAGCAATCTCGCATCCGATCGACCAGAGGACAGATTGCTTCGCTGCGCTCGCAATGACACGGGAGCGCCCTCACCCCAACCCTCTCCCGCGAGCGGGAGAGGGAGTGGAAAGCCAACGGCGTGCGGAAAACGTCTATCCGGGATTGGCGGACTGAGAAGCGGCTTGCCTGGTGATTGATATCGGTCCCCTCTCCCCTCCGTGGGAGAGGGACAGGGAGAGGGGGGCGTGATCGGCAAACCGCTGAACGCGGTCACCCCAACCCGCTCCCGCGAGAGGGAGCGGAAAGCCACGTATGACGGAAACGCCTTTTGACTACCGCGTTCGGGTCAGCGCCCGGAGTCGGCGCGTTTGTCTGCGCGTGACCGTGGAGCAGGGGCTCGAGGTCGTCGTGCCGCGCGGGTACGACTGCGGGCTGCTGTCGGATCTCCTGAAGCGGAAAGAGCGATGGATACGCGGCGCCCTCGAACGCATCGAGGGGTACCGGAAGGCGCTCGGGTTCGGCGCCACCTGGGCGCCGCCGCCGCGGATCGATCTCCCGGCCCTCGATCGCTCCTGGCAGGTCGCCGCGCACGCGACCGCAGCGAACGGCGTGACGGTGCGCGAAGCGGAGCCCGGGTTCCTGCGGCTCTCGGGGCCGATCGACGACGAGCGCCTCGCCCGCGCCGCGCTTCGTCGCTGGCTGGTGCGCCAGGCGCAGGCCCACCTCGCGCCGCGGCTGGAGGCGCTGAGCCGCTCGACCGGGCTGCGCCATCGCCGCGTCGCGTTTCGCTGCCAGAAGACGCGCTGGGGGAGCTGCTCGCGGGATGGCGGCATCTCGCTCAATGCCCGCCTGCTGTTCCTGCCGCCCGAGCTCGTCGACTACATCCTGATCCACGAGCTCTGCCACACCGCCCACATGAACCATTCGAAGCGCTTCTGGGCGCTGGTCGCGCGCCACTGCCCGGACTTCCGTATCCACGACCGGCGGCTGCACGAGATGGGGAAGCACGTCCCGCGCTGGGGCTGAGCCCCACGGGGCGTAAGGGAAGAATGCACTCGGCTGCACGCCCGAACGGCCCTGAGACAGGCTCGCGTTCTCATTGTGCGGTTCCCCTTCGCGGTGCTACTCTGGTGCTACCTGACTTCCTGAGTCGCCTGCATGGCCACGACGACCACGCTCAAGTTACCGGACAAGCTGAAGGCCCGGATCGCACGCCTGGCTAGAGAAACCGGACGCTCCCCACACAGCCTGATGGTGGAAGCGCTGGAGCGCGAGGTCGCGCGCGAGGAGCGGATGCGCGAGTTCGTTCGCGAAGCAATCGCTGCGGATACCGCGGTGGAAGAGGGAGCGGCAGTCTATCGGGCCGAGGACGTGCACGCCTGGCTCGATCGCCTCGCACGGCATCGCAAGGCGCCACGCCCAAAAGCGTGGCGCAGGTAGTCTACACGCAGAACGCGCTCGAGAACCTGGAGCGCCTGTTCGCCTTCCTCTCCGAACACGATCCGGATGCTGCCGCAGCCGCCGCCACGGCCATTCGGACGGCGGTGGGGACTTTGGCGGATCATCCGTTGATCGGTCGAAGGATCGAGGGAGAAGTGCGGGAACTGGTCGTCTCTTACGGAAAGACCGGATACGTCGCACTCTACCGGATCGTGCCCGAGCAGAACCTCATCCGTCTTCTGGCCGTTCGTCATCAACGAGATCTCGACTACCCGGGCTGAGTCAGTCCCTCGCCGCCGCGCGCAGACCCTGCGGCACCACCCATCGCTCCAGCAGCTCGAACGCGCCCTGCACGAGCAGCGCGAGCGCGGCGGCGGGCACCGCGCCCTGCAGGATCAGGTCGATGTCGTCGAGGCGGATGCCGGTGAGGATCGGCTGGCCGTAGCCGCCCGCGCCGATGAGCGCGCCGAGCGTCGCGGTGCCGACGTTGATCACGGCCGAGGTCTTGATGCCCGCGAGGATCGAGCGCGAGGCGAGCGGCAGGTCGACGAGCCGCAGCCGCGCGGCGAACGGCAGCCCCAGCGCGTCGGCCGACTCGCGCACCGGCGGGGGCACGTCGTGCAGCCCGGCGTGCGTGTTGCGGACGATCGGCAGGAGGCTGTAGAGAAAGAGCGCGACCACCGCGGGCGGACCGCCGATCCCGAGCAGCGGAATCATGAACACGAGCAGCGCGAGCGCCGGGATCGTCTGGATCGCGCCGGCGACGCCGAGGATCAGCTGGCCGGCGGCGGGCCTGAGCCACGCGAGCACGCCGAGCGGGATGGCGACGAGCACGGCGGCCGAGAGCGAGAGCCCGACGAGCGCCAGGTGCTCGCGGGTGTGCCGCCAGAAGCGCTGGAGGGTGCTCCGGTCGCGGACGGCGACCTCGATGCCGAGCGACTCGCCGAGGAACTCGGCCGCGACGCGCGCCTCGGGCACGCCGTCCAGTTTCGCCCGCGCGTTCATCGACGTCATCGCGGGCGCGGTGATGCGGCCTTCGAGCCGTCGGAGGGCGTCCAGCGCCTTGGGGGCCCGGTCGGCGAGATCGGCCCGGTACAGGAACAGCGCGCGGTAGTCGGGAAAGTAGCCGAGGTCGTCCTCCAGCACCGAGAGGTCGTAATACTCGATCTCGGCGTCGGTCGAGTAGAGGTCGACGACGTGCAGGCTGCCGGCCGCGAGTCCCCGGTACGCAAGGTCGTGGTCGAGGCCGCGCACGTCGCGCTGCGGCAGACCGTAGCGCGCCCGCAGGCCGCGCCACCCGTCGGCGCGATCCATGAACTCGCTGCTGAAGCCGAAGGCGAGCCCGGGGTGCGCCTTGAGGTCGGAGATGCGGCGGATGCCGAGGCGCTCGGCGAGCTCCGGCCGCATCCCGAGGGCGTAGGTGTTGTTGAACCCGAGCGGCCGGGTCATGCGCACGCCGTGCTCCGCGAGGAGCGCGTCGAGCGCCTCGCCGCGCGGCCGCCCGGCGAAGATCTCGTGCCGCAGCGTTCCGGTGTACTCCGGGTAGATGTCGATGTCCCCGGCGAGCAGCGCGTTCCACAGCACGCGCGTGCCGCCGAGCTCGGCGCGGTGCCGCGCCGGCATGCCCTGCGCCTCGACGAGCTGGCGGGCCGCTTCCCCGAGGATCACGGATTCGGTGAACTTCTTCGAGCCGACGGTCACCGCGTCCCCGGCGAACGCGGGCGCGGCGAGCAGCAGCCCCGACAGAAAGGCGATCGCTTTCACGATTCGCTCGAGGGCGAGGGGTCGAAGGCCACGCGCTGCGCGCGCAGGAAGCGCGTGACGAAGGGATCGGCGGGGCGCCGGACGAACTCGTCGGCGGCGCCGAGCTGCACGATGCGGCCGTCGCGCAGCAGCGCGATCCGGTCGCCGAAGAACGCGGCCTCGGCCATGTCGTGCGTGACCATCACGACGGTCTTTCGCAGGCGGCGGAAGATTTCCCGCAGCTCCTCCTGCAGGTCGTAGCGGATCAGGGGGTCGAGCGCGCCCAGCGGCTCGTCCAGCAGCAGCGCTTCCGGATCGAGCATCAGGGCGCGCATGAGCGCGACGCGCTGGCGCTGACCGCCGGAAAGCTGCGCCGGGTAGCGCGCGAGGAGATCGGCAGGAAGCCGGACGAGGCCCGCGAGCTCGTCCACGCGCGCGGCGGTGCGCGCCGCGTCCCAGCCGAGGTACTCCGCCATCAGCGTCACGTTGCGCCGCGCGCTGAGGTGCGGAAACAGCCCGCCCTCCTGGATCACGTAGCCCATGCGCCGGCGCAAGAGCAGCACGTTCGCGCGGGTGACGGCCTCGCCGTCGAACTTGACGTTGCCCGTGTCGGGCGCCAGCAGGCCGACGAGGAGCTTGAGCAGCGTGGTCTTGCCGCATCCGCTCGGGCCGACGAGCACGGTCGTCTGCGCCGCCGGCAGGACGAGTGTCACGTCCTGAAGCGCGGGCGCCTCGCGGTAGCGCTTGGTCACCGATTGCAGCTCGAACACGGTTGTTCTTATAACACGCACGCGGGCGCGACCCGACGATCGGAAACGCGCCGGTCGCGCGTGTCGTCTTCAGGGGATGTCACCCGCGCGGGCCGGCGGGCGTCGAAACGGTCGGCCAGGCTCAAGTCGACCGCATTTCCTCGCCAGCGGCGGGCAGCGGATTCCGACCGGTTCCGCGCCGCACGAAGGCATCGGCCGGCGGCGACGAGGCGGCGGGACGCAGGTCGTCGACACTGTCGAGGACGACCCGGATGGCGACGGCTACCGCCACCAGCGGGGCGAGGACGAGAATCGCCGCGGCGCTGGCCAAGGCGATCAGCAGGGCGGCCAGCAGCCTGGCGCACAGCCTCACGACCCCTCCCGCACGGACCGTCTGCTCCTCGGTGTCGATCGCCCGGTGCGAGGCCGGCCGCCGTCCGGCCCGGTCGGGCGTGCCTTCGCGGTCGGTGGGGTGCGCATGCGTGTCTCCCTCTTGTCGTTATCGCGCGCGCCTTCATCTTCGCGCCGTGGCGGCGGGCGGCAAGGCGGGATTTACCCTAACGCGAGCTGCCGCGTCCGGTTCCGCTCGCACCGCTCGGCGGATCAGGCGCTTGCCTGCGGCGGTTGAAGTCGTTGCAGTCGATGCCGGCACGGAAGTCATGGCGAGCCGGCGGGCCGGACGCCACGGCGCGAAAGAGCGACGGGGCGCCGGCGCGGTCGGAGACTGGATGATCGCATCGCGCCTGCGGGAGAATGAGCCCGGCGAGTCGAGGTGGTCACCATGCGCAGAACCATCACGTTGAGCACGCGCCGGCGGGAGGAGCTGATCGACATCACGGAGCAGGTGAAGGCGGTCGTGCGCGAGAGCGGCGTCCGCGACGGGCTGGTGCACGTGTACGCCCAGGGGGCGACTGCGGCGACGATGGTCCAGGAGAACTGGGACGAAAGCGTGCAGACCGACGTCGTGCATCTGCTCCAGAAGCTGATCCCGAGAGGCGTGTGGCTGCACGACCGGCAGGACGGCAACGGCGACGCCCACCTCAAGGCCGGCCTCGTCGGGCCGTCGGAAACGGTTCCGATCGTCGACGGCGAGCTGGGGCTTTCGACCTGGCAGAACGTCTTCTTCTGCGAGTTCGACGGCCCGCGCGACGATCGGAAGATCGTATGCACGGTGTTGGCCGATCGTTAGGAACGATGTCGTCATGGCGAGGAGCGAAGCGACGAAGCCATCTCCGTCAGATTGCTTCGCTGCGCTCGCAATGACAGTAAAGCCCGGCCGCGCGCACGAATGAACCGAGAGGAACTCGAACGGTACCTCCACCGGCACATCCCGCTGTCGCAGGCGATGGGGGTCTCGGTCCGGGAGGCGAGCCCGGCGGGCGTCGTCCTCGCCGCGCCGCTCGCGCCGAACATCAATCACCGGGAGACGGTGTTCGGCGGCAGCGCATCGGCCGTCGCCATCCTCGCCGCGTGGGCGCTGGTGCACGTGCGCCTCCAGGACGCCGGCATCCGCAGCCGCCTCGTGATCCAGCGAAACACGATGCGCTACGAGCAGCCGATCCTCGGCGATTTCACGGCGCGCTCGGAGATCCGCGACCCGGCGGCGTGGGCGACGTTCCTCAAGACGCTCACGCGCCGGAACCGGGCGAGGATCGCCGTCACGGCGACCCTCCACTGTCAGGGCGAAAAGGTGGGAGAGCTCGAAGGCGACTTCGTCGCCTTCGGGGGCGGCGGGGGGGTGAGAGGATCGTCGAACGAATAACCTGATGCCCATTTTTTCTGGGCGATGCGGCTCGAGCGCATTGAAAACGTCCGGCAGCGATCTAGAGTTGATTCATGCCCGCGAGAATACACCCGGCGGTTGCCGCGATCGCCCTGTTCGTCGCCGTATCGGATGCGTCGGCGGTCGACGTCTATAAATGGAAGGACGCGCAGGGCAGGACCCATATCTCCGACCGGCCGCCCGCGGACGCACAGGCCGAGCGCCTGCAGATCCGCACCTTTTCCGCCCCCGTCGAGACCGGGCCGGTGGACGCGGCGCCTGCCGCAGGTCAGAACGTCGTCATGTTGACCACCACCTGGTGCGGCGTGTGCAAGCGGGCGCGCAACTGGCTCACCGAAAAAGGCATCCCCTTCACCGAGCACGACGTCGAGCGGAGCGAAACGGGCAAGGCGGAGTATCGCCGGCTGGCGGGAAGAGGGGTGCCGATCATCCTGGTCGGCAACCAGCGGATGGACGGTTTCGATCCCAATCGACTCGCCGCGATGCTGAAGCGCGGCGAGTAGCGCGTCTCCCGCCGGCCGCATCGACCCTGCCGCCTCACCGATCGCCCGATTCGCCGCGCGACCGATATTCCTCAGGGTCGCGCGAGTCCGAGACCCCGGCGCAGCTCCCGCGCGGTGAGCGCCTTGCCGTACACGGCGGTGCCGACGTCGAACTCCTTCGCGCGGGCGAGCGGACCGACCGCGACGGGTTCGAAGCCCGCGTCTTCCACCAGTCGCGCGGCGACCCGGAGCGCTTCCTCGTCGTCGGCGGCGAGAGGAACGGCCGCGCGCTCGCCCGAACGGTGGGCTTCGCTGCGCAGCGCCGTGTGCGGCAGCGAGTTGAAGGCGCGGACGAGGCGCACGCCGGGCAGGAACCCGGCGGAGGCGACGCCCGTGCCCTTTGCCCGCGCGGCGACCGCCATGTCGCCGTCGCGCGAAGGGTAGGGGTTGCCGGTGTCGAGTACGATCTTGCCCGCGAGCTCCGCCGCCAGATCGCGACCCACCTGCGGCAGCGCGCCGTAGGGCACCGACATCAATATGACGTCGCCGAAGACCGCCGCCTCCCGCGGCGTGCCGGCCCGCGCCCTCGGTCCCAGACGTCGGGCCAGATCTTCGAGCCGCTCCGGATGGCGCGACGACAACAGCACTTCGTGGCCCGCCTTCACCCACAGCTCGCCGAGCGTCCCCCCTATGCGCCCCGCGCCGATGATGCCGATCTTGAGCGGCTTTCGTTCGCCCCCATGCCCCGGTAGACCCGAAAGCAGCAGGGCGGCGGCGGGAACGAGGAGAAATGCGCGTCGTCCCGGATTTGCGGGTGGGTTCGTTTCCATGGCGTGCTCACCGTGGTCGGGGGTTTCGTGCAGGTTACCAGCCAGCCGGGTCCCCATGCGCATCCGGTGATCCCCCAATCCCTCGGGACGAACCGCCGTGTCAGGCTCTGCGCCGACGGCAAAAAGGAGATGCGCCATGAAGGGACTCATTCGCTCGTCCGTTTCCCCGTTCGTCGCCGCCCTGGTGTTCGCGCCCGCCGCCTGGGCGCTCGACGAGGGCAGCAGCTCGTTTCTGAAGGAGGCCGCGCAGGGCGGGCTGGCCGAGGTGGAGCTGGCCGAGGTCGCCCAGGAGCGCGCGGCGCGCAAGGAGGTGAAGGATCTCGCCAAGAAGATCGAGGACCATCACAAGAAGGCCAACGATCAGCTCAAGTCGCTTGCCGAGAACAAGGACGTGGAGCTGCCCGACGAGCCGGCGAAGCAGCACAAGCAGACGAAGGAGCAGCTCGAGAAGCTCAAGGGCGCGCAGTTCGACCAGGCCTATCTGCAGACGATGGTTCAGGAGCACCAGAAGGACATCAGGAAGTTCGAGCAACAGGCGAAGTCGGCCAAGGACCCGGAAGTGAAGCAGTTCGCCTCGCAGACGCTGCCCACCCTCAAGGAGCATCTGAAACAGGCGCAGGCCCTGCAGAAGCCGTCATCGTCCAAATAAGCACGGCGGCCTCGGCGCGCGGCCGCCAGCGGCCGCGCGCTCAGGTGTCCGGCGGGGGCTTCGGCAGGCCGGCCAGCTTGCAGAGCTCGCGTACCGGGTCGCTCGGGAACAGGCGGTAAAGAAAGCGCTGGTACGTCTTCTCGTCGTGGAAGTGCGCGCCGTGGTGTCGGCCGAGCGTGCGCACGAGCATGTGCATGGTGGGCACCAGGCCGGTCGCCTGGTAGTGCTCGCGGAAGTAAAGAATCAGGCCCCAGTGATCGTCGTAGAGCGCGATGCCGTCCCGCGCCGCCGTCCGCTCGGCGAAATCCTCGCTCCAGTCCTCCGGGTCGAGCAGGTATCCCTGCTCGTCCGTCCGGACGGGCCGACCGCCGACGTCGAGATCCATGACTGTTGCCGCCGTGCCGGCGAAAGGTTCGCCGACTCCGTTCACTGTCGCCCAGGGCGGCGCCGCTTTCAACGCGGGGAAAGTGCAGGATTAGCCGAGGGGCGCGCGACGGGCGACCGCCGCGCGCCGGATTCGACGGCTAGTGCGACTGCGGGCTCGCGCGCTCGAGCACCTCGCCGGCGAGATCGTGCGAGTAGTGCGCCAGGTCGTCGACCGAGAGAAACCCGACCATCTGCTTGCGGCGGTTGAGGACCGCCAGGCGGCGGATGTGCTTGTGCTCCATCTGCTGCGCGGCGTCGGTGATGTCCTCGTCCTCGAAGCAGTAGGCGACGTCGGCCGTCATGATCTCGCTGACCCTGGTCGTCGTCGGGCTCCTGCCCTCGGCCACCGCGCGGCAGCAGATGTCGCGGTCGGTCACCATGCCGATCAGGTCGCCGCCGTCCTCGACGGCGAGCGAACCGATGTTGAGATCGCACATCTTGCGAGCCGCCTCCTGCAGCGTGATGCTCGGGCTCACGGTCTCGATCCGGGACCTCATGATCTCCTGTATCTGCATCGCAGCCTCCTTGCACGGGTCAGACCCGTTCACGGTGAACCACGCCCTCGAACGCGCGCGCCGGCCCGTCCGTGGCCGATTCACAATGCGCGCGCCCCGGAAGCGCGTCAATACGCCGGGATAGCGTCGGACGATCGGGAGGAGCGTGTCCGGCGGCCGGCTCGCCGACGGGGCGAGCGGCCGGCGGCGCGGGTTACTTGAGGAACTGGAACTTGGTTCCCGCGACCTCGATGATGTCCCCGTTCTCGAGCAGGTGACCGCCCGGCGGCACGGGCTTGTCGTTCAGGCGCGGCTCGCCGGGTCCCACCTGCGCCTGCAGGAGGTAACCGTCGGACGTGCGGTAAATGCGGGCCGGGTTCTTTCCGGGGTTCTCCAGCGTGACCTCGTCCTTCACCAGAGGCACGGGCTTGCCCTTGTTCTTGCCCTCGATGGCGAGGAGCTGCGCGATCGCCGTGAGGACGACGGTCTTGTCCTGCACGGCGGGCGGCGCGGGCGGCGCGGGGCGCTTACCGAGCGTGGGCGGTTCGAGGTTGGGATCGTCGCGGTAATAGAGCGTGTGCTCCCCCATGACGATCGTTTCGCCGTGCTTCAGCTCGCGCTTGCGCACGCGCTCGTTCTCGATGAACGTGCCGTTCGTGCTGTCGAGATCGTAGAGGGTGGACTTCATGCCCACCGTCTTGATCACCGCGTGGACGCCGCTGACGCCCGCGTCGTTGAGGACGATATCGCATCCCGGCTTGCGGCCGATTCGGGTATCGCCGAGCTTGAGATTGACCTCACCGACCTGCTTGCCCTGGTAACGAATGACTAGCTTGCCCATACCGACCGACCTTGACCCTCGGGTTCGACCCCCTAAGCAAACTGTAATCCCTGCCGTGCAATTATCAAATGATGCGGCCACGCGGCCCGATCGGCAGTCGGCGCGGACCGCGCGGCGGCCGGAAGGGCGGCTCCCTCGCCCGGGTGGCCGACGGTAGAATGCCCGCTTCGCACGACAACGAGGGGAGGTTCATGAGGCGCTTATTCATGCTGCTTGCCGGCGTGGCCGCCGGCGGAATGGCGGCCGCCGCGCCGCCCGCGATGAAGCCCGGGCTCTGGGAGATCACGACGAGCATGGAGATGCCCGGCATGCCGCGGTCGATGCCGCCGACGAAGATCAAGCGCTGCTACCGGGCCGAGGAGGTCCAGGACCTTCGCAGGACGCTTCCCGAGCAACAGAAGGCGAACTGCACGACCTCCGACTGGAAACAGTCGGGGAACACGGTCAACTGGACGGTGAGCTGCGGCGGCGACACGCCCATGACCATGACGGGCAGCATGACCTATGCCGGCGACCGCTACAGCGGCGTCAGCAGGATGAGGATGAGCCAGGGCGGCCAGGTGATGCACATGACGCAGAAGTACGATGCCCGCCGCATCGGCGACTGCCCATAGCAGGATGGAACGGCGCTGAGCGTGCGCGGAGGGCGCCGGCCCTCGCGCAAGCGACGGCGCCGCCGATTTCGCCTCGGGCGCTTCTGGCCGGGCGCGCGCTGGCGCCGGCGGGCATGGCGCGCGTTCAGGACCGCGCCGCTCCCGTTCCAGCTGATCGCCGTCGCGGTGCTGGCCGGCACGCTGTGGGCGGCGACCAACTGGATGTACCAGGTTGCGCGCAAGCCGGCGGAGCTTTTCTTCCCGGTGAGCCGCACCCTCGACAAGACGCCGGCCGAAACGTGGCGCAAGTACGAGCCGATCTTCCGCGCGCACGCGACTCCCGTCATCACCCCGGATTTTCTCGCCGCGCTCGCGCAGGTCGAGGGCGCCGGCAACCCGGTCGCGCGCACGTATTGGCGCTGGGAGGCGACGTGGGATCCCTTCGGCGTGTACCGCCCGGCCTCGAGCGCGGTGGGCATGTACCAGATCACCGACGCGACGTACGCCGAGGCGAAGCGCTTGTGCATCCACGACCATGCGGTGGTCGAGGACGGACCGTGGCACGACCCGCGCTCGTGCTGGTTCAACCGCTTCTACCTGCGCGTCGTCCCGACTCACGCGGTCGAGATGACCTCCGCGCTGCTCGACCGGCGGGTCGCGCGCACGCTCGAGCGCCAGGGCATCGCGCAGCCGACCCTCGCTCAGAAGCAGGCGCTCGCCGCGATCGTTCACCTCTGCGGCGCGGCGGCGGGCGACGCGTACGCGAGCCGCGGCTTTCGCCTGACGCCCGCGCAGCGCTGCGGCGATCACCTCGTGGCGGACTATCTCTCCCGGGTCGACGCGATGAAGGCATTGTTCGGGCGTCTGGCGAACGCCGGAACGGGAAGCGGCTGAGCCGATTCGAGCTCTTTCCGTCCGGGAGGCGCGACCCACCGGCCTCGAGCGCTGAATCGGCGCACGATCGAGGTCGCAGGCGCGACACGTCCCGTCCGTCGGCTGCGACGTGACGTTCGGTCGTCACCGGGGCGGGTTCGGATGACCTGCAGCCCGGCGCGGTCCGGGAGGCGCTTCTATACTCCGGACTGTTGCCCGAATAACCGAACGTGGAGGGTGTCATGTATCGCTACCTGCTCGTTGTCGCGCTCGCGGTGCCCGCGGTCGCTTCGGCGGCCGATATCTCGCTGTCCGGCAGTGTCTCGGTGAGGGATCGGAACAAGTCGGTCGACGTGGTGTTCACCAGCGGCGACAGGGCGACGATCCAGAAGTATTACCAGGTTCGCGAGAGCGACCATCGGCACAAGGGCAAGCACGGCAAGAAGACGCCGCCCGGCCTCGCCAAGAAAGGCGGTCTGCCGCCGGGTCTCGCGAAACGTCAGAGGCTGCCCGATCACGTCGAATACGAGATGCTGCCGCGCGACCTCGAGGCGAGGCTGCCGCCGCTGCCTTCGAACTACGTGCGCGTGCGCGTCGGGGACGATTTCGCGATCCTCGACAGGAAAAGCCGCGTCGTCTTCGACGTGGCCGTGGGACTCACGCTGTAGGACGTTCACCCTCGTATCGGTCAGCGCACAGGGAAGTGGGCTGGCCGGCCAGTCAGGCCCGCAGGTCTCATCGGAACGCGGGAGTTCCCCGCGCGCCGCACTTCCGGGCGCGAAGCGGGCGCTTCGTTCGTCAGCCGCCGCATGCGCATGGTCGGCCTGTCCGCAACCCGGCCCGGCCGCGCCGGTCCATCCAGTGAAAGGCGGTTCGACCGTCTTCACGGCGATGCAGCAAAAGCGAACGAGGAGAAAAACAATGGCTGATGCGCGACCTTCCGTTCTTTCGAAGTTGCCCGGAATCTCCTTCGCCACCCTGGCGGCCACCGGCGAGACGATCGCGATTTGCCGCGGCGAACCGAATTACTACCGGGTGGAGAGCACCCGAACGGCCGACGAGCTCAACGCGTTGTACGGCGTGAGCCAGGCGCAGGCCCGGGCGATGCTGGCCGGGGTGATGCAGGGCTGGGACGCGCCGCAGGTCGATCCCGCGCGCTACGAGGAGGATGCCGGGAAGGCAACCGAAGCGCGCTCGCGTCCCGCGTAGCTCCGCAACCGCGGGGCAAGCGCGGCTCGACGCGCCCGCCGGCGCGGGAAGCGGCCGAGGTTCATTTCCACCCTCACATGCCGGTCATTGTTCGCCCCGACCAACGATCCGTAGCGGCTTCACCGCGCGACTGAACCGCGCGACCGCAGGCTTGTCTTTTACGAATGCGATCCCTTTCGACGGTGGCCGCCGCGACGCCAGCGGCCTCCGTCTACGGATCGGACTCCCGCCGGCTCGAGTCCCGGAGCGGCGGGGCCGCGCGGCCGTTCGCGAAGCCCGGTTACGACGGACGGAGATACGGCCGGACACGTTCGGTCCGTCGGAACGCGAAGGAGCGCTGGCATGCCACCCGACTCGGATCATCGCGGTTACACGGAGTGGAGGAGGAACGCGCGCCGGGCGGTCACGGGCGCGTTAGGTCTCGTCCTGACTGCGCTGTGTCTTCCCGCTCCCGCCCAGACGCCGGGAGGCTACGCGGGAATCGGGTTCGGGCGATCGTCGGTCGATATCGACGGCGGCGCCCTGGAGCAGAATCTGCTCGACTTCGCCGCCGCGGAAGGCGTGGCCATCGCCTCGAGCTCCTCGAGCGACGACGGAACGGACACCAGCGTCAAACTCTTCCTGGGGTATCGCTTCAACCGGTATTTCGGAATCGAAGGGGCCTTCGTGGACCTCGGCGATTTCGACGCGAGCGCCTCCGCCACGGACGCCGCCTTCGGCGACACGTTGACCGTCCGTACCGAGCTCGATTTCTTCGCCTTTTCGTTCGCCGGCCTCGCCCATCTCCCGGTAAGCCGCTCGTTTTCGGTCTACGGCAAGTTCGGTTTTTATGCCTGGGACCTCGACCTGACGGAGCGCGTGCGTCTGCCCGGCTTCGCTACCTCCACGGCGCGGGCGAGCGACGACGGGAGCGACTTCGTGTACGGCGCGGGCCTCGAATGGGACATCGGCCGGCAGTTCGCGGTGCGCGCGGAATGGGAGCGCTACAACGAGGTGGGCGAAGGCTCCCTCGCCGGCGAGGACGATATCGACGTGGTCGGCGTGAGCGGACTCTTCCGCTGGTAGCGATCTAGCGCCGGCCGGGAACGACATGCCGCCACCCGCGTCCCAAGGTGGCGGGCCCGGCGGATGGCGACGGCGATGGCGAACGGATCACGGGGCCCGCGTTCGAGCGGGGTGCCGGAGCGGGCATCGCCCGGCCGACCCGAGGTGCCGGACGCGACGCCGCCGGAGGCGGGCGGGTCGCGGCGGCGAAGCCGCGCTTCCCGTCGAGTACGCCTGTCGAGTGCCGCGGACGGTTGCCGCCGTCCGGCAGCGCCTGTGCGGGCGTATGAATCGTGCTCCCTGTCGAACCGCGCTTGTCGCCGAGCGCGCCGTCCGAGAATCGGGGACGATCCCGGGGTGCGACGTGAACGGAAGGCGGACGGGCATGCCGTCGTTCGCCGATGACTCCCTCCGAGAATCGCGGTCGCGGCACGCGATGTTTCTTCACGTGCGGCACCACCACGTGCACGTCCCGGATGACGAAGAAGCCTCCGAAAAAGTGCCCGTGCCAGTAGAAGCGGCTGGGGACCCAGGCGTAGAGGTGATAATAAGCAGGCGGCGGCGCGCAATAGGTGTAGTACGGCACGCCCACGGCGCCATAGTAATAGTCCAGTGCCGCCCGGTCGCAGCGGTCGGGCGGCGAGGTGCGCCCGGCGTAGGCGGCCGGCGGTGCGGCGGGAAGCGGCAGGCCGAGCTCGGCGAGGAGCCCGCTGAACACGGCCCGTGCCGTCGCGGGTTCCATCTCGAGGCGGCCCGCGGCGGCGGCGTTGAGGACCGCCTGGCGCAGATCCGCCGCGGTCTGCGGCGTCATCGGCGCCCCGGCGGACCATCCGTCCAACGGTTCGATGCCGAGCGCCGCGAGCTTGCGCATGGCCTGTTCCGGTTCGGCATCCTGTGCCGGCCGGATGCCGAGCGCCAGCGCGAGGTGCACCGCGAATTCGCCCTGGGTGACGACCGCCGGCGCGATGAACCGCTCGTCGTACGTCGATTCCGCCCCGAGCACGCGGGCGGGAGCGAGGAGCATGCCGGCGACGATGGCGATCAGTACAAGCGCGGTCATCGTGACGACCCGGGGGCTGATTCAGAACGTTGGAACACAGCGAAGGAACGAAGTTGCCGGGGGTGAAGGTTGACGCGCCGCCCCCTGCTCGCTCTTGAATTGAAGCGACGCATTCAAGGCCATCGGCCGGGTGGCGCTGCGTCAGGGCGAGGGCCCGGCCCCGCCTGCCGCGCGGACGCGCGCACCGATCCCGAGCGGCGCGGACACGCGCGGGCCGCTTGATGAAGCGGCGAGAGGGCTGACATGATACGGCGGCTCGAAGCCGCAGGCACCGCCAACCAATAGAAGAAGGAGCGATCATGAGAATGACGCGTTTTCTCGCCGTCGTTGCGGCGGCGCTGACCGTCCCCGCCCTGGCCGCCGAGGACGAAGGGCCGGTAACGATGCCGATCCACCGTCTCTCGATGGACATCGCCGTGAAGCTCGCGACGGCGACGATCGATGCCTGCCGCAAGGAGGGCCTCAATGTCGCGGTCACGGTCGTCGACCGCGGCGGACATCCGCAGGTGGTGCTGCGCGACACGCTCGGCATGGATCTCACCCTGACCATCAGCCGGCAGAAGGCCTACACCGCGATGTCGTTCAACACGCCGACGTCGCAGCTCGAGGGCCGCTGGAGCGGTGCCTACTCGGTCCCGAAGGTCGACGGCGTGATCATCGCCGCGGGCGGCCTGCCGATCACCGGGGGCGGCGCGATTCTCGGCGGTGTGGGCGTGAGCGGCGCGCCGTCGGGCGAGCAGGACGAGAAGTGCGCCCGCGCGGGCATGGACGCGATCGCGTTCGAGCTCGAGACCGTCGGTTCCTGAAAGCGAGCCGCTGCACGGCGCCTGTGCGAGCTTGACCGGCGGATCGGATTCGACGCTTTCCCGCCCGTCCCCGGCGGGGTCGCTGGTGGAGGAGTGCGCGCGCGAGGCCGAGGCGCTCCTGCGCCGCAACCTCACGCCCCATGGCGTCCTCGCGGCGACCCGTTCACCCCGGGCCGAGGCGCGCCGCTACACCCGCATCTTCGCGCGCGACGCCGGGATCTGTGCGCTTGCGATGGCGCTCAGCGAGGACGCGGCGCTCGTGTCCGGCGCGCGGGCAAGCCTCCTCACGCTGGCGCGCCACCAGGCCGACAACGGCCAGATCCCGAAATACGTCGATCCCGAAGGCCGCGAGCCGGACTTCTGGTACGTCGGCTGCATCGATGCGACGCTCTGGTGGCTCATTGCCGCCGATTTCCTCGCCCGGCACGCCCCCGAGGCGTCGCTTTCCCGCGAGCTGGCCTCGCACGTCGATCGCGCCGTCACCTGGCTGCACGCACAGGAGCACCCGCGGCTCTTTCTGCTCCAGCAGAACGAGGCGAGCGACTGGGCGGACATCATGCCCCGCTCGGGCTTCGTGCTGTACACGAACGCGCTGTGGTACCGCGTGAAGCGGCTCTACGACCTGCCGCACGCCGATACCACGCGCCATCACGCGAACCACCTGTTCCATCCGTTTTCGCGCGATCTCCCGGAATACCGGCGGCTGCGGCTGCTCACCCATTACGCGCGCCAGCGCGCCCGCAACCGCGATCTCTACCTGAGCTTCGTGAACTTCTCGTTTTTCGGCGACGAGGGCGACGTGTACGGGAATCTCCTCGCAATCCTGTTCGGGCTTGCCGAGCCCGCGCAGGCGCAGGCCGTCCTCGGCGCGCTCGAGCGGTCGCAGGTGCACGAGCCGTGGCCCGTGCGCGTGACCTGCGAGCCGATCCGGCAGGGCGATCCGCTCTGGCGCGATTACATGGCCCGCCATCGGCAGAACTTCGAGCACCAGTACCACAACGGCGGCGGCTGGCCGTATGTAGGCGGTTTCTGGGTCATGGCGCTCGCGGCGCTGGGCCGGGAGGAGAGGGCGCGCCAGCAGCTCGTGCGACTCGCCGAAGCGAACCGCGTGAACCGGTGGGAGTTCAACGAGTGGTTTCACGGCCTGAGCGGCGAGCCGTGCGGAATGCCGGGCCAGTCCTGGAACGCCGCGACGTTTCTGCTCGCGCGCGAAGCGTTTGCGGGACGGGCGCTGTTCGAGATTTGAGCTCGCGGGCCAGGATGCTTCGCGGTCGAGGGTGGACCCCTCGATTTCAAACTTCGAATCGTCCCTTCACAATCCTCCCTCGCTCGGGCGGTTCGCATTCCTGCACGGGAGATAGGGACGGAACGCGCGTGGACACGGGTTGACGTGTCGCGCAAGGGGTAAGGGATGACCACGACGTTCACGAAGAGCCGGTACGGCCGGCGCGCCTCGGACCGCCCGCTCCGCGGCGGGTGGAAGGGCATCTTCTATCGTCTCGGGCGGGCGCTCTACGAGGACACGCTCATCACCTATGCCTCCAGCGCCGCCTTCTTCGCGTTCCTCACGCTTTTTCCGGCCCTCGCGGCGACCCTCTCCCTCACCGGGCTCGTCTTCTCCAGCGCGCTGGTCGAATCGTCGCTTTCGGGCGTCCGCGGGCTCATGCCGGAAGCGGTGGTCGGGTTGCTGCGGGCGCAGATCGATTCGATCGTCAGCTTCTCGCGCCCCGGTCTCGGCTTCACCCTGCTGATGAGCCTGCTCTTCACCTTCTGGAGCGCGTCACAGGGGATGAAGGCGCTGATGCACGGGCTGAATGCCGCCTACGGCGCGCACGAATGGCGTTCGGCGCTCAGGCTCAACTCCGTTGCCCTCGCTCTGGGCATGGGCGCGGTCTTGTTCGCCATGGCGGCGCTCGCCGTCATTGCCGCGCTGCCTCCGGTGCTCGCCGTCCTCGGCCCGGGCGCGCAGGCGTTCCGATTCCTGCGCTGGCCGCTGCTCGCCGTCGCCGCGTTCGGGGCGCTCGCCGTGCTGTACCGTTACGGGCCGGCCTACCACGCGCCACGCTGGCGCTTCGTGACGATAGGCGCCGGGATCGCGACCACGGTCTGGATCCTGGCCTCGGTCGGCTTCTCGCTGTACGTCTCCAGCGCGAGCGCCTACAACGCCGTCTACGGAGCGCTCGGCACGATCGTCCTCCTGCTCCTCTGGTTCTACCTCGGCGCGTGGATCGTGCTGGTCGGCGCGGAGTTCAACGCCGCGCTCGAGCATCGTCACGCGCTCTACCCGGGGGATGAGAGCGATTGAGGCAAACCGCGCACGGCTCGACGGACGGATTCCTTTGCGCAACGCGCCTTGCGGCTTCAAAGCCGTTTCCCGACTTGAGATTGCGACGGCAAGCGCCTGATCGGAGCGGGAACGAGGCGCCGAAGCGAAAGACACCTTATTCGTGCGTAAGGGAAAATCCTCCTTGCCCCTTCCCGTTTTGTCGTCAAGATGGACGTGCGCGAACAATAAGGAAGGAGGGAGCAGGATGACACCGCACTACACGATTCATCATCGTCCGCTCTTCGGTGCGCTCGAAGAGCTCATGAGCCACACGGGCACGCTGAACCTGCGGCTGGGAGCCGCGGGCGCCCGCCTCGGCGCGGCGGCGCAGGCGCTTCCGAACGCGGTGAGGGAGGAGGCGACGAGCCTCGCGGAGCGGATCGCCCAGGCGCTGGGACGGCCGGGCGGGCCGGGCCTCACAGAGGCGATCGGGCTCGCGCGGCAGATGGTCGACCTCTACGACCGCTACGCCACGACGGAAGGCCAATGCCGCAAGGTCCTCTTCCGGCGCGCCTGGCAAAGGCTCCACGCGGCGGTGCTCATCCTGTGCTCCGAGCCCGGCTCGATCCAGGAACGGTTGTCCGACGTTTACCTGTCCGCCTTCGTGTACTGGACGGCGGCCGACATCCCCCAGCCGTGCGAGCGCGAGTTCCTGGCGCTGAAGGAAGAGCTCGCGCAGGTCGTTCAGTTCCGCGGCCTCGCCGTCGAGCGGGCGCGGTTCCTCGCGCACCAGATCCTGCTGCTCTACGCGCGAGTCCTGGAGCTCGAGTTCGAGAGCGGCATCGATCGGTCCCGCGAACTGGGGGTGGGCCTGTCCCCGGTCGTCAGCGAGCGTACACCGCGCGGCGACCGGCCCAAGCGTCCGCAGCTGAACCGCGTCGGGTGACGTAAGCGGCCGGACGGCCCTCGCGCGGCGGCGCACGCGCGATTCCGTCCGGCAAACCTCGAAAGCTCCATCGTTTCCTTTGCGGTATGCTTGGGCTCCGCTCCTCGCCGACGGCGCCCGTGACCCGCGATTCATTGACCCGCTTCGCCTGGCTCTCGATCGCGGCGGCCATTGCAACCATCGTTCTCAAGGGCATTGCCTGGTGGCTCACCGGGTCGGTCGGACTGCTGTCCGACGCGCTCGAGTCGTTCGTCAATCTGGGCGCCGGCCTGCTGGCGTTGTGGATGCTGACCATCGCCGCCCGCCCCGCCGATGCGGAGCACCCCTTTGGTCACGGGAAGGCGGAGTACTTTTCGAGCGGCGCGGAGGGCACGATGATCCTCGCGGCGGCGGCGAGCATCGCGACGGCCGCTCTGCCCCGCCTTTTCGAGCCGCGCCCGCTCGAGCGCATCGGCGTGGGCCTCGCCGTGTCGGCCGTGGCGGCGGCCGTGAACCTCTCGGTCGCGCAGGTGCTCCGGCACGCCGGCAGACGTCACCGCAGCATCACGCTCCAGGCGGACGGCGATCATCTGATGACGGACGTCTGGACCTCGGTCGGCGTGATCGCCGCCGTGACGGCCGTCGCGTACACCGGTTGGCTGCGGCTCGACCCGCTGATCGCGCTCGTCGTCGCCGGCTACATCGCCTGGACCGGGCTGGGCCTGATCCGGCGCTCGGTGAGGGGCCTCATGGACTACGCGTTGCCGGCCGAAGAAACGGCGCGCGTCACCGCGATCCTCGATCGCTACGGCCCGCAAGGCGTCGCCTACCACGCGCTGCGCACGCGCGAGGCGGGGCACCGGCGTTTCATTACGTTCCACCTCCTGGTGCCCGGGGCATGGAGCGTGGAGCGCGGTCATGCGCTGCTCGAGGAGATCGAGGCGGAAATCCGCGAGGCCCTTCCGCACGCCAATGTGCTCGGGCATCTGGAGCCGGTCGAGCATACGAGCTCCTATGAAGACATGGAGCTCGACCGGTGACGCCGGGCAGCGCTTCGGTTCGCCCTGCCATTCAGAAGACACGGTCGCCTCGCTCTTGCGCTCGATCCACCGCCGGTCCGGACGCGTTCGCGGTCCGTCGCCTGCTTTTGACCAAACCGCCGTCCCTGCCCTAGTTTTCGCGCCACGTCATCGGTTCGCGGGCCTGGCCCGTTGTTGTGTACGAACCGGTGAAAACCGCACGAACCAAGAAAGGAATAAAAGGAGATCAGCGTGTCCGTCTCAGCAGCAAGCCAGCTCACCATCGTGAAGATCGCCGCCGGCGCCGTGGTCGTCCTGTCGGCCGTCGGCGTCGGTGTGATGACCGGGTTGATCCCGGGCGTTTCCTCGCAGGACAACCCGCCGCCCGCCGTGCAGGCGGCAGCGCAGACTCCGACGACGACTTCCGAGCCCAAGCCGGTGGCCAGGGAGCCCGTCCGCGTCGCCGCCGCCAAACCGGCGGCACGGGCGACGAAGACCGCCGCTCCGGCGTGCGGCAACTGCGGCGTGATCGAATCGGTCAATGCGGTCGAGGTGCAAGGTCAGGCGACCGGTGCGGGTGCGGTCGCGGGCGCCATCGGCGGGCTGATCGTCGGCAATCAGATCGGCAGCGGACGAGGGAAGACGCTCGCCAAGGTCGCCGGTGCAGCCGGCGGCGCTTACGCGGGGCATCAGATCGAGAAGAACGTCCGAAAGACGGTCGAGTATCAGGTTGTCGTGCGCAGGGACGATGGCACGATGCAGACGATCGTTCAGCCGGGCAACGATGGCCTGAGCGCCGGGGCGCGCGTGCGGATCGTCGATGGCGTCGTCGTGCGGGACTGATCGCGCCGACTCGAGGAGAGTCGGAGAGGGACAGTACGCGCAGGCATCCGACTGACTGGTTTGGACGCAGCAGTCGGGCACCCCCCCTCGTCGCAGCCTGCGGTACTGTCCGCCAAGAGGAGATGCACAAAGCGCGCCATGCCCTGGCCCGTTCGATCCGGTGACTTGCCGGGGGACCGCCGGTGGCGCGCGACCGATAGACCGCACACCAGCCGTAGTACCGAAACAGTCCGCGACCCCTGCGTCACCCGCCTGGAGCTGGGCGCGCTTGCGCTGAGGCGCACCGGTACGGTGCGATACCGAAACGGGCTGCCCGATCGATCTGCCGCCCTCGGTCGAATAGCCGTTTCCGGCATCCGTCCGTGGGCACGGGGGCACGGCCCGGTGACCGGCTTTCCGAGCCCCCGGTCGTCCGCAAGAAGGGCGGGTGTCCGGCCCGATCCGGCCGTCCGGGCGACGGACTACACTTCGGGAAAGCGGGCAGGAGCGGCAGGGGCCGTTCCCACAAGCAGACTGTGTAGACCATGCCATCGGCACAAGAGCGGGCAAAGGCGCTGTCCCGCGAAATGATGAAGGCGATCAAGACGGCGAAAGCCGCGGAAGCGCGCGCGAAAAAGCTCGGTGAAGAGGTGATGCAGGCGCTCGCGGAGGCGAAGGCGGAGGCGGAAGCGGCGCGCGTCATCGTCGAGTACCCGACCGGGCGCTACGAGTGCAAGCGTTGCCGTCAGCCCGTCCTGTTCACGGAGCCGACGCGCGAGTTGCCCGTCTGCGACAGCTGCGGCAGCCGCGAGTACACGGGCCACGAGCCCAGGATCACGCGGATCCAGCCTCCGCCGCCGAAGAAATTCCCCGCCGGCATGTACGAGTGCGCGGGTTGCGGCACGCGCGTCGCGCTGGCCACCGACACGGACACGCTGTCGGCCTGCGATCTCTGTGGCGCGGAGAAGCTGCGGCTGCTGACCTGATCGATCGCCGCGCGCGCCGGCACGACGGCGCGGAACGCTATATTCGGGCGGGTCTCGCGGGAAGCGACCGTCCGTCTTCTCCCGGCACGGACACTCTGCGTTCGACCCAATCCGCGATCTCCCGCAACTCCTCGGGCGTGAAATCGCCGACGAGCGTCACGTCCTTGAAGCCCGGAGCCCACAGCAGCACCTTGTCGTCGTCACCGACGTAGTCCAGGCCGCCGTCTTTCTGCTTTGCCTCTTCGATTACTCTGCTGGTCATCCCCCCCTCCTTTCTACGGCCATGGCGGGTTGAATCCCGTCCCGGCCCGACACCCACCGACTACTCTACCGCGATTTTCTTTCCGCGGTAGCGGGTCATTCGCGCGCTGGGAGACGGTTCAGCGGTTCTCCTGAGCGCCGCCAGGGGGTTAGCGCAGGCTGTGGAGAAAAAGCTTCAGGCTCCGACCGGAGCGTTCAGGGTTTCCGCCGCGGGCATCGCGCGGAACTGCAGGGCGGCGAGCCGCGCGTACAGACCCTGCTCGGCCATGAGCTGCTCGTGCCGGCCGCTCGCCGCGATGCGGCCGCGATCCATCACCAGGATGCGGTCGACGCGGCGCACGGTCGCGAGACGGTGCGCGATGATCAAGGTCGTACGGTGGCGCATCAGGCGCGCGAGCGCGTCCTGCACCAGGCGCTCGCTTTCCGCGTCGAGCGCGCTCGTCGCCTCGTCGAGGAGCAGCAGCGCCGGGTCGCGCAGGATGGCGCGCGCGATCGCGATGCGCTGGCGCTGCCCGCCGGAGAGCCGCACGCCGCGTTCGCCGAGGAACGTCGCGAATCCCTGTGGCAGCCGGTCGAGGAACTCGGTCGCGTGCGCCGCCTCCGCCGCGCGGCGCACGTCGTCGTCGGTGACGCTCTCGTGGCCGTAGCGGATGTTCTCCCACGCGTCCGCGCCGAAGATCACCGGGTCCTGCGGCACGAGCGCGATGCGCCGGCGAAGCGCGCGCGGATCGGCGTCACGCACGTCGACGCCGTCGAAGCGGATCGTGCCCGATTCCGGATCGTAGAACCGCAGCAGGAGCTGGAGCACGGTCGACTTGCCGGCGCCCGACGGCCCGACGAGCGCGACGTTTTCGCCCGGCTCGAGCGTGAACGAGACGTCGTCGAGCGCCTTGGCGTCCGGTCGCGAGGGATACCGGAAGGTGACCCGCCCGAGCTCGAGCCGCCCGCGCGCGGGCCCGGGCAGGGCGAGCGGGTGCACCGGCGAGGTGATGCGCGGCTCGGTGTCGAGGAGCTCGAGCAGGCGTTCGGTGGCGCCGGCGGCGCGCAGCAGCTCGCCCGCGATCTCGCTCAATGCGCCCACCGAGCCGGCCACCAGCACGGCGTAGAACACGAACGCCGACAGCTCCCCGCCGGTGAGACGCCCGGCGACCACGTCGTGCCCGCCGACCCAGAGGACCACGCTGATGGCGCCGAACGTGAGCAGCATCACCAGCGCCGTGAGGAGCGCGCTCGCGCGCGAGCGCTGCACGGCGGCGGCGAAGGCCGCTTCCACGTGCTGCCCGTAGCGTACACGGTCGACGGCCTCGTGGCAGAACGCCTGCACGGTGCGGATGCCGTGCAGCACCTCGTCGACGTAGGCGCCGACGTCGGCGATACGGTCCTGGCTCGCGCGCGAGAACCCGCGCACCCGGTGGCCCAGCAGCCAGAGGGGCAGGATCACCACGGGCACGCCGAGCAGCACCAGCAGGGCGAGCTTCGGGCTCGTCACGATCAGCATGGCGAGGCCGCCGGCGATGAGGAGCGCGTTGCGCGCCGCGATCGCGAGCGTCGAGCCGACCACGACCTGCAGGAGCGACGTGTCGGTGGTGATCCGCGAGATGACCTCGCCCGTTCGCGTGACCTCGAAGAACGTCGGGTCGAGCCGCAGCACCTGGGCGAAGACCGCTTTGCGGATGTCGGCGACCACGCGTTCCCCGATCCAGGTCACGAGGTAGACGCGCGCGGCGACCGAGACCGCCATCACCGTCACCACCACGAGGAAAAGGAGCAGGGCATGGTTCAGCGCGCCGACCGAGCCGCTGCTCAATCCCTGGTCGACGACGCGTTGCAGGACCAGCCCGAATCCGAGCACGGCACCGGCGGCGACAAGCAGCGCCGCCAGTGCGCCGGCGAGCGCGGCGCGATAGGGACGCACGAACGCGAACAGGCGCGCGAGCACCCGCAGGTTCCGGCTGCTCGGCCGCTGCTCGGTGATCGGCGCGCGACGCGCCATAGGTGTCCGTCCCGTTGTCGCCCGGAAGAGAGAATACACCGCGGCTTGCCGGCAGACGCGGCCCGCCGCGCGCCCGGGACCGATCGGAAGCGTGCTCGCCGCGGACGTCACGGTGTGCCGCGGCCGGACGCGATAATCCGCTTCCGACAGTGAGGATATGGCACGCCCTGCGGCTGGGCGCGCCGCGCCGCGGCTTTACAGCCCTGCGGCCCGGGAGTACCGTCTGAGCACTTCTCGACCGTACGAGACCAGGGATGGTGCGAACGCGTTCGATTGCCTTCCGTTTTCGCGGCCCCGGGCCCGGGGTCGCTCCATTCCGGTTCCTGTTCGATCGCGCGGCGCGCTCCGCGCCGCCCGCGCGTTTCCGGCCTCCCGCTCAACAATAAGGAGGACACGCATGCCCACGCGCCTGACGAAGTCCGCCGCCCGCAATATCTTCTACGGCGGCTCGGCGTTCTTCCTGCTGCTCTATATCGGCCTGACCGCGCACAGCCATTACTACATGGTGAACGACTCGACCGGCGGCGCGCCCCTGACCGAATCGGTGGAGCGCGGCAAGCACGTCTGGGAGAAGCACTCCTGCATCAACTGCCACACGATCCTCGGCGAGGGCGCCTACTTCGCGCCGGAGCTCGGCAATGTCTGGGTGCGCTACGGCGGGCGGGACAACCCCGACGGCGCCCGCGCCGGCCTCAAGGCGTGGATGAAGGCGCAACCGACCGGCGTGCCCGGCCGCCGGCAGATGCCGCAGTTCAACCTGACGGAGCAGGAGCTCGATGACCTCATCGACTTCCTGCGCTGGACCAGCCTGATCAACACCCAGGGCTGGCCGCCGAACGACGCCGGTTGAGGGAGGACCGCCCCGATGAAATACGCCACGCAGCGCATCGCCTATCCGTACATCGTCGTCGCGCTCGTCCTTTTCGCACTGCAGGTCATATTCGGCGTGCTCGCCGGCACCGTTTATGTCATGCCGCATTTCCTGGCCGACGTGCTGCCGTTCAGCATCCTGCGGATGGTGCACACCAACGCGCTCATCTTCTGGACGCTCCTCGGTTTCTTCGCCGCCGCCTATTACCTCGTTCCCGAGGAGGCCGAGCGGGAGATCGAGAGTCCGATGCTCGCGTACGTGCAGCTCGCGATCCTCACGATCGGCGGCGTCGCCTCCATCGTCGGTTACCTGTTCGGTTATCACGGCGGCCGGGAGTTTCTGGAGCAGCCGCTGTGGGTGAAGGTCGGCATCGTCGTCGCGGCGCTCATCTTCCTCTACAACATCAGCATGACGGTGCTGAAGGGCCGCAAGACGGTGGTGGCGACGATCCTCCTGATCGGCCTGTGGGGCACGGCGCTCTTTTTCCTGTTCGCGTTCTACAACCCGGCGAACCTCGCGGTCGACAAGCTCTACTGGTGGGACGTGGTCCACATCTGGGTGGAAAACGTGTGGATGCTGATCATGGCGTCGGTGCTCGCGTTCATGATGATCAAGCTGACCGGCGTCGACCGCGAGGTGATCGAGAAGTGGCTCTACGTCATCGCGGCGCTGATCCTGGTGTCCGGCCTGATCGGCACCGGGCATCACTACTACTGGATCGGCGCGCCCGCATACTGGCAGTGGCTGGGCAGCATCTTCTCGACGCTCGAGGTCGTGCCGCTCTTCGCGCTGGTGTTCTTCGCGTTCATGATGGTCTGGCGGGGCGGGCGCGAGCACCCGAACAAGGCGGCGCTCCTGTGGGCGCTCGGCACCGTGGTGGCGGCCTTCTTCGGCGCCGGGGTGTGGGGCTTCATGCACACGCTCTCGTTCGTCAACTTCTACACCCACGGCACGCAGATCACCGCGGCGCACGGCCACCACGCCTACTACGGAGCCTACGTCTCGATCAACCTCGCGATGTTCACCTACATGATGCCGCACCTGCGCAGCTTTCGGCTGCCGTACAACCAGATCCTCAACATGTGGAGCTTCTGGCTGATGACGCCGGCGATCTTCTTCATGACCTTCACCCTGACCTTCGCCGGCGTGGTGCAGGTGCACCTGCAGCGGGTCATGGGCATGAACTACATGGCGGCACAGCAGCAGCTCGACCTGTTCTACTGGATGCGCCTCGGCGCGGGCGCGGTCGTCATGATCGGCGCCTTCCTCTTCATTTACGCCACGCTCGGCCCGGCGAAGCGCGAGGAGCCGGCGTACATGGCCCGGGTCCCCGAGGTCACGGGAGGCGAGACCGTATGACGCGTGGAGCAAACCTGGCGATGGCGGAGCGCGAAATCCCGTTCTACCAGCCGTTGGGCGAGGAGTGCGCCCTGTTCGAGCACGCCTACCGCCGCCGGCTGCCCTTGCTTCTCAAGGGGCCGACCGGCTGCGGCAAGACGCGCTTCGTCACCCACATGGCGGCCCGCCTCGGGCGGGCGTGCTACACGGTCGCGTGCCACGACGACCTCACCGCCGCCGATCTCACCGGCCGCTATCTCCTCCGCGGCGGGGACACCGTGTGGGTGGACGGCCCGCTCACGCGCGCGGTGCGCGAGGGCGCGATCTGCTATCTCGACGAGGTGGTGGAGGCGCGCAAGGACGTGACGGTGGTGCTGCATCCGTTGACGGACGACCGGCGGGTGCTTCCGCTCGAGCGC
The DNA here is from genome assembly GCF_002355415.1 of Sulfurifustis variabilis. Lineage (GTDB taxonomy): Bacteria > Pseudomonadota > Gammaproteobacteria > Acidiferrobacterales > Sulfurifustaceae > Sulfurifustis > Sulfurifustis variabilis. The sequence goes on from NZ_AP014936.1 coordinate 945,121, forward strand.
ACCGGCGAGCTGCTCGAGGCGTCGGAGGGGTTCATGCTCGTCGTCTCCTACAACCCGGGCTATCAGAACATCCTGAAGAACCTGAAGCCGAGCACCCGTCAGCGCTTCCTCGCGCTCGAGTTCGGTTTCCCCCCGCCGGAGCTCGAGACCGCGATCGTCGCGCGGGAAAGCGGCCTCGCGAAGGAGCGCTGCGCCGCGCTGGTGCGCCTCGCGCACCGGTTGCGCGAGCTCAAGGAGCAGGATCTGGAGGAGGGCGTGTCCACGAGGCTGCTCGTCTACTGCGCGACGCTGATCAGCGCCGGCGTGAGCCCGGACTTCGCCGTGCGCACCGCCCTCATCGAGCCGCTGACCGACGACCCCGACGTGAAGGCGGGCCTGCTCGAGGTGGTGCGGGCGGCGTACGGCTGACCGTGAGCTTCTGGGAGCTGCAGGAGACCGTCGGGCGATACTGGCACCGGTGGGCCGGCGCCGCGGCGAGTTACCCGCATCACCCGCAAGCCGCGGTCCGTCTCGAGGAGCTGAGTGCACGCCTCGCCGTCTTTTACCGCGGCCTCGGCGGGTCGGGCGGCGTGCGCCTGGCCGGCGGCGGTCCGGTCGCCTCGCGCCATCGCTTGAGGCTCCGCCAGCGACTGGGGCTCGGCGACGAGGAGCGCCTCGAGCGACCGGCCTTCGACGGGGAGACGCTGACGCTGCCCGAGCGCGTCGATTGTTTTCCGGACCGATCGCTCAACGTACAGCTGTACTTCTGGCTCGCCGCCTTCTTCGCGCATGCGCCCGATGCGTGGCCGCGGAGCGACGATGCCTTGCAGCGCGATGTCCTCGCGCTCCGGCTGGCTGACCGTGCGACGCGGCATGTGTTGCGGGACTGGCCTGGCCTCAGGGCGTCCCACTCGGCGCTCTCCCGGGCGGCGCGCGCGATGCGGGGGCGGCGCGCGCTTGCCGGCGTCGAGGCGGGGCTCGAGGAAGTCGTCGTGCATCTGCTCGGCGACGAGCCGCCGAAGAGCGATGCCGGCCGCGCGCTCCTCGCGGCGGTGCGCGGAGAGCCCGACGGCGTTCCGCGCCTGAGCGCCCCGCGCGGCTACCGCCCGTTTTTGCCTGCCCCGATCTGGGGGGTCGTCATCGAACGTCATCGATCCCGGACCGGAAGCCGCGGCGAGGAGCCGGGCGGAGGCGGCGCCGACGGCGGCGAGCGCCGGCTGCAGGCCAGGCGCCGCGGACTGGACGAAAGCCGCCGCCGGGACGCGCTCGTGATGTTTCCGCTCGAGCATGTCCCGATGCTGGCGGAGATGGCGAACCTCAATCGGCCGGTCGAGGACGACGACCTCGAGGGCGCGCGACAGGCGGCCGAGGCGCTCGACGAGATCGCTCTGGGCAGCCACGAGGCCAGGGCGAGCACCCGCCTCAGGCTCGATCTCGACGTCGGCAGCGAGACCGTCGCGACCGGCGCGCTTGCCGGGGAACGCACGTATCCCGAGTGGGACTACACGCGACGGCGCTACCTCCCCGATCATTGCCGCGTGCTCGCCGAGCCGGCCACCGAGGAGGGCAGCGACTGGCAACCCGACGCCGAAGCGCGGCGGCGCATTCGCGCGGTTCGACGCCAGTTCGAGGCGCTGCGTCCGAAGCGACAGGTGTTCCCGGCGCAGCGCGACGGCGCCGAGCTGGATCTGAACGCCCTCGTGCGCTCGCACACCGACCGCCTCGCCGGCGGCCCCGGCTCGGATCGCGTCTATCTCGAGGCGCGCAACGCCGAGCGCGATCTCGCCGTCGCCATCCTGGTCGACGCCTCCCTCTCGGCCGACAGCTGGGTGGACAACCGTCGCGTGCTCGACGTGGAGAAGGAGGCGGTGCTCTGTCTCAGCCACGGTCTCGCCGCCTGCGGCGATGACCACGGGATCTACGCCTTCACTTCCCGCAAGCGTCACGCCGTGACGGTGCGCACGATCAAGGAGTTCGAGGATCCGCTGAACGCCGTCGTGCGTCGGCGTCTGGAAGCGCTGACACCGGGGTACTACACCCGGATGGGCGCGGCCGTCCGGCACGTGGCCGCCCGGCTCGCGGAAAGGGTGAACCGCCATCGCCTGCTGCTCCTGCTGACCGACGGCAAGCCGAACGATCTCGACCACTACGAGGGCCGCTACGGCGTCGAGGACACCCGCCGCGCGATCCGCGAGGCGCGCCGGCAGGGGTTGGCGGTCTTCGGCATCACCGTCGATCGCAAGGCGCGCGACTATTTCCCCTATCTGTTCGGAGGCGGGGCTTACGCCATCGTCGGACGCGTGGCACGGCTGCCCGCGGCGCTTCCCGCGCTCTATCGGCAGATCACCCGCTGACGGCTTCGGATGCCCGCTAAACCGCTGTCTTTCTCGGGATTTACCGGCCCGGCCGCACCGACGTCTTCCGGTCGGTTGCGGCATCGCGGGCCAGCGACCGAATAGCGGTTCCGGACGGCGCAAACTGGCGTATCATCCGAGGTCGGCCGGGCCGGCCGAACGGCCGGGGACCGCCGAGTAGAACAAAGGGAGGTTGCGTCGGAAGGTTCCTGCGGGGCATGACATCACTGGGGAGCGATCATGAACTACGACTCGGAAAAGCTGGGTGGCATCATCGATACGCTCAAGCGGGCTCAGGAGAATCTCAACCAGGGTGACGACTTCGAGGCGCGACGGCTGGTGGGCGGCGCTTACGAGCACCTGGGCCACGTCCTGCGTCAGCTGGACCTCCCCGGAAACGATTGAGGCGCGCGCGGCTCAGCCGTTTCCCGGGATCGCCTGATACGAGCCGTCGACTTCGATCAGCTTGATCGGCAACTCGAACAGAGCGCTGAGCGCCGCGCTCGTGAGCACGCGGTGCTTGGGGCCGTCGGCGATGACGCGGCCCTGCTTCAGAAGCACCACCCGCGTGATTTCGGGCGGGATCTCGTAGAGGTGGTGCGTGACGAGAATCACCGTCTTGCCGGCGCGCATCAGCGCTCGGACGATGTCGAGGTAGAGAAAGCTCGCGCGCAAATCGAGCCCGCTCGTCGGCTCGTCGAGCACCAGGGCGTCGGGATCCTGGATGAGCGCGCGCCCGAGCAGCAGCCGCCGCTGCTGGCCGGTCGACATCGCGTCGAACGGCCGGTCCTTGAGCTCGGCAACGCCGAGCGTCTCCATCAGGCGGTTCGCGCGCTCGATCTCCTCGGGCCTGAAATGCTCGTGCGGCCAGACATCGATGCTCGAATAGAGACCGGAGAGGACGACGTTCAGGCCGAGCGCGTAGCCCGTGTAGCGGTGCTGCAGGTCGTTCGAGACGATGCCGAGACGGCGCCGCAACTCCCAGACGTTCCAGCGCTCCTGCCCGAAGAGCCGGACGTGCGTCCCGTCCTCCGCGGCGGGATAAAGCTCCTGCGACAGGAGCTTGAGCAGGGTCGACTTGCCCGAACCGTTCGGACCCAGTATGGCGGTGTGCCCGCCCGCTTCGACGTCGAGTGACAGGCCGTCGAAGACGCGGGTCTCGTCGCGGTAGACCGTGGCGTTCCGGATCTCGATGATCTTCGGCATGGACCTGTCAAAGGGCGGCCGGGGAGGGCCGGCATTCTAACGGCAAAAGGCGGGGATGGCAGCCGCTCCGCCGCGTGCACGAGGAACGGGAGGTGCGGATGAAGCGCAGGACGGATTCCCGATACGCGATGGCCGGGCTGGTCGCGGCGACGTTGCTCGGCGCTCCGGCGGCGGCCGCCGAGGAAGGCAAGGTGAGCGTGCAGTGGCTCGGGCACGCGGCTTTCAGGATTACGAGCGCGACCGGCAAGACGATCCTGATCGACCCCTACCTCACGCAGAACCCGAGGACGCCCGAAAAGTACAAGGATCCGGATGCGCTCGGTCGGATCGACCTGATCCTGGTCACGCACGCGCACGGGGACCACGTGGGCGACGGCCCGGCGCTCGCGAAGCGGCACGACGTTCCGCTCTACGGGCCGGCGGGGCTGAACGACACCCTCGTCGCGCTCGGCATTTTGCCCGAGAAGCTCTCCCCGCGCTTCAACAAGGGCGGCACGATCACGCCGCTCGGTCAGGACATCCGGATCACGATGACGCGCGCCGAGCACAGCTCCGAGTTCCGCTGGAAGAATCCGGAGACCGGCCGAACGGAGATCCATGTCGGCGGCGAGCCGGCCGGCTTCGTCATCGAGCTCGAGAACGGCTTCCGGATCTACCACATGGGCGACACCGGGCTGTTCGCGGACCTGCGGTTCATCGGCGAGTACTACCGCCCCGACCTCGTGCTCGTCCCGATCGGCGGGCACTTCGTGCTGAGCCCGCAGGACGCGGCCTACGCCGTGAACCGGCATCTCCGGCCGCGGGCGGTCATCCCCATGCACTATGGCACCCACCCGAAACTCAAGGGCACGCCGGAGGAGTTCGTGCGGGCCCTGGGCCGGACCGCGACCCGCGTGCATGCGCTCGCCCCCGGCGAATCGGTCAGTTTCGGGGCCGCCGGCCGAAGCCGGTGACCGACCCGGCCGGACCGAAAAATAGTTGTGGCTTTTCCGCGCGCGTCGCGTATAGTGTGCGGCGTGCAGTCCACTCCCTGTAGTCCGTTCGGAAGTACCTCCCCGGTTTCATTGGCGGCCACTCCCGCGTTCACTTTCAGGTAATGAACTGCAAACCATCGCAATTCACAAACGAGGTATTTCCGTGATTACAGGTACCGTAAAGTGGTTCAACGACGCCAAGGGCTTCGGTTTCATCACTCCTAGCGACGGCGGCAAGGACGTGTTCGTGCATCACAGCGCGATCACGGGCACCGGCTTCAAGTCGCTGGCCGAGGGCCAGAAGGTGTCGTTCGAGCTCGAGCAGACCCCGAAGGGCCCGGCTGCGGCGAACGTTCGCCCGGCCTAACCCGGCACTCTGCAGCAAAACGAAAGACCCCGCCGGATCGGCGGGGTCTTTTTTTTTTGGCGGGCGGCTTATGCCGTTGGCGTCGCGGGCCGTCGGCCGCGCGGGTTCCAGATCGAAGCGGCGGCGAGTGCGCGGGTGTTCAGTTGCTCGGCGCACTGGGTCGCGTAAGCGTACACGTCGTCGCGGGAGCCGCGCCGCTGCCCCGTGATGGTCGAGCGGCCGCTTTCGAGCACGTAGCGGTACCAGTCCTTCCCCTCGGCGCCGTCGGGCGCCCCGATCTTCTCCACCAGCGCGACCTTGAACGAATGCGGGCGCGAGGACGAAGCGCGCTCGGCGGTGCGTGCGGGAACGTCCGTGGGCTGTGCCATGTCAGCGCCGCCGTCCGGACGAACGACGATCGCGCGGCCGTTCCTGGTTCACCTTGAGCGAGCGGCCCTTGAACATCTTTCCGTTGAGCGCGGCCATCGCGGCGCGCGCCTCATGGCCTTCCATCTCCACGAATCCGATGCCTCGGCACGCGCCGGTGAACACGTCGGCCACCATACGCAGCGAGCGCACGGTTCCGTGCTGCGCGAACAGTTCGCGGAGTTCCGCTTCGCGGGTGTCAGGTGCGAGATTGCCTACGAATATCGTCAGCATGCGTGTCCTCGTGTCGATGTGGCCCGCGGGGGGCGCGTAATGCGGCCTGTCGACTCCGCGCGAAGCACGGGGTGCCAGGGTGGAGCCCGCCCTCCGGGGGAGCGGGGGAGATCAGAAAAACGGTTTGTCGCGGGAAAACGGCAAAAACGCGAGAGAAAACGGATCAGCGACGCGCGCACTATACCACATTCGGGGCCCGAATGCCGGGCGCCGACGCGCCACCCCGAGGCACGGAGGCCCACGCGCGCAGCGCCAACCGCGGCATCTACTATATTGGAAAGCAGACACCCGAGATCGGGAATTCCTCCCCGTGGACGTCGAGCGAACTGCGCCTGAGCGGGTGTCGGGTGTCCTGTCTCCTCCGGACCGCCACCGGAGAAGGGGCGACGCCCGAGCAGACCGCGGAGCTTCGAGACGTCGAGCGCATGCTCGCTTTCTCCTTCGTTCTCCTCGGCGGCCTCCCGGTGGTGGCCCGTTTCACGCTGCGTCGCTTCCAGCGCCGAATCGGCACGGACGGCCGCCGGCTGTTCGTCAGGCACCCGGACGGTGGACAGGTCTCGTTCGCGCCGAAGCAGGTCGTCTACAGCGATCGCCAGATCGCGTATCGCGACCAGGTCGTGACGGTGCAGACAGGCAACCGCCAGCCGCTCTACGCGGACGGCCCTATCTCGCCCCGCTGCTGCGTCGCGCAAAGAAGCTCTCGGCGCTCGGCATGTTTCGGTATCTCCTCGCGCACGGGGAAGCGGGGCTGTTAGCGAATGCCGTTTTTCTCATTGCGCTCGCGTGGGCGTTGCTCGCCACCGGCGCCTGGCGGTTGCTCCTCTCCGATTTCCCGTGACGGCCGGGAACCACGGCGGCGAGCCGCTCGTCGGCTGCACGGGCCTTCTAGTTCTTTTCATTCAATCTTGCCCACCTATCTCTCGTGTCTTGCGATGAGAACGCGCTTCGACACCTGAAGAGATCCACGCAAGTTTCTGAATGAGCGCGCGACATCGCTCGATCAAGAAACACCCTAGGGAAATACCTCCTTGCCCGCTTCGTCGCTCTCCATAAACATGACGCGGGGCACAACAATAAGGAGGGGGGATGAGCAACCGTACCGCGATACACCGGCGCCCGTTCCTCGGCGCGCTTCAACAGCTCTTCGGCCATCCCGGCACGCTGTACGACCGGCTCGATCCGGCGGACGCGCAAGCCCGGGTGCTTTCGAGCGGGACGCCCGAGGAAATGACGCGCACGGAGACCCGCTCACTGACCGAAACGCTGGAGCGTTCGCTCCGTGCGCGGGAGGCGGTGCCGATCGGGGAGGCGATCGAGCTGGCGCGTCGGGTCGTGCACCTGCACGACCGCGTTTACGGGGAGGGGGGCGAGGGCCGGTCGGGGGTCTTTCTCCGGTCCTGGCAGCATCTCCACGCCGCGGTGCTCATTCTCTGCTCCGAACCCGGATCCCTCCCGCAGCGGCTCGACGCCTGTGTCGCGGGCATGGAAAGGATCGATGTCCGTGAGCTGCCCGGTATCGCCCGGGCGCGGTTCCTGGCCTTGCAGGCGGAGCTCGCTGCGATGGCTCGGTCGGAGGGAGGCCTGCCGCGAATATCCGAGGAGCGGGCGAAGGCGGCCGCGACCCGGTTGATCCTGCTCTATGTTCACGTTCTCGGTGTGGCGCTCGCCTCCCGATCCGAGTCGTTCGGAAAGGCATGGCCGGGCCGGCGCGAGGCGAGACGCGAGACCTTTGCGGGTTCGGGAGCCGCCGGATGAACGAGGCGATCCCGGTCCCCGTTCCCGACACCGGGGCGCGGCGGCTCAAGATCGCCTTCACGGCGCTGCTCGGCTTCTACGCGGTCGCCTTTGTCGTCGGCGTGTGCAACGGGCATTTCGGCTGGTGGGGGGAGGAGCGCGTGCAGCGGGAGCTGCGCGAGCAGGCGCTGGCACGGCTGACCGCGACACCGGCGGTCGATGCCGCGTGCACGCCTGCGGCCCGGCGCCTACAGGCGACGTTCGGCACGATTTCGCGGGTCAGCTTCGTCAAGGACCTCGACCGGCCGCTCCCGGCGATCGTCGCGCAGCAGCGGATTGTCTGCGCGCACCGGGAGGGCAGGACGATCATGGAGCGTTGGATCCTGTACGCGCAGCCGGATATCGACGACACGTCGCTTTGCCTGGCGATCGGCCGGAAACAGGATATCGACGATGCGATCCGGCGGTGCGGATTCGTCACGCGCCGGCTCTCCTGACGGGACGCGGGTCCGCTAGTTGATCTGCGCGTAGGGTCCCGGGGCGCGGTTCTGCCGGCCGAGCAACTCGAGAAACGCCTCCGGCGAGACCGGCGGGCTGAAGCAGTAGCCCTGAATGGCGTCGCAGCCATGGGCGCGCAGGAACGCCAGCTGGTCCTCTGTTTCGACGCCCTCCGCGATCACGCGCATGTCCAGGCTGTGCGCCATGGCGATAATGGTCTTCGTGATCGCCGCATCGTCCGGGTCCGTCGTGATGTCGCGCACGAAGGTGCGGTCGATCTTGATGAGATCGAGCGGGAACCGCTTCAGGTAGGCCAGCGAAGAGTATCCCGTGCCGAAGTCGTCCATCGAAAACGTCACGCCGATACCGTCGAGGGTCCGCAGCATCGCCGCGGCGGCCTCGACGTTGTGCATCAGCAGGCTCTCCGTCAGCTCCAGCTCCAGGTAGCGCGGCGCAAGCCCGGTCTCCTCGATCGTCCGTTTCACGACCAGGCTGAGGTCGTGGTTCATGAACTGGCGCCCGGACAGATTGACCGCGACCCGCAGACGCTTGAAACCGGCGGCGTGCCAGCCGCGCGCGCGCGTGCAGGCTTCGCGCAGCACCCATTCGCCGATCGGCACGATGAGTCCCGTCTCCTCGGCGAGGGAGATGAAGTCGCCGGGCGGCAACAGTCCGAGCTCGGGGTGCTGCCAGCGCAGAAGGGCCTCCGCGGCGACGATGCGGCCCGTGGCGAGGTCGAGCTGCGGCTGAAAGTGCAGAAGCAGCTCGTTGCGGTCGAGGGCACGCCGCAGATCGGTTTCGAGACGCAGGCGCCTCTGCGCCCGGGCGTTGAGCTCTGCGGTATAGAAGCGGAAGGTGTTGCGACCCGACTCCTTCGCTTCGTACATGGCGGCGTCCGCGTGCTTGAGCAGCCCTTCGGGCTCGCGCGCGTCGAGCGGGTACACCGCGATTCCGACGCTCGCGCTGGTGAACAGCTCGCGTGCCCCGATCTGGAACGCGGGTCCGAAGCTCGCCAGGATGCGCTGCGTCACGCCGGTGATCTCGTCCATCTCCGCGATCTGGCTGAGCACCACGACGAATTCGTCGCCGCCGATCCGCGCGACGCTGTCGCCGGGGCGAACGCAGGCGGCCAGGCGCTCGGCGACCGTGCGCAGCAGAACGTCGCCGGCTTCGTGCCCCAGCGTGTCGTTGATGGTCTTGAAGCGGTCGAGGTCGAGCAGCAACACCGCCGTGAGGAGGCCGTCCTCCCCGGACGCGTGCGCGGCCTGCCTCAGGCGCTCGGTGAGCTTCAGACGGTTCGGCAGCCCGGTCAGGCCGTCGTGGTAGGCAAGGTAGCGAAGCTGCTCCTCCGACTGTTTGCGTTCGGTAATGTCCTGCACAATCGCGACGAACACGGGCGGCTCGTCGTGGCGCGAGAGCTGCAGGCGCACCTCGACCGGGTAGACGCTGCCGTCCCGGCGCCGGTGCTGAGTGACGAACGAAGTCGTCTCCTGCTCGCCGCGGCGCAGCGGCGTCAGCAGGGCCTCGAAGCTGTCCCGATCGAACTCGGGCTTGAGATCGACCGGCGTCAGCCCCTTCAGCTCCTCGAGCGAGTAGCCGAGGTTGCGCTGCGCGCCGCGGTTCACCTGCACGATGCGCAGATCGTTGGCGTTGAAGACGTAGATCTCGTTCGACGAGTCGTCGAGGATGCGCCCCAGGCGGGCGACCGCGTCTTCGGCGCGCTTGAGCTCCGTGATGTCGCGTCCCGTGCCGCGGTAGCCCAGGAACGCGCCGTCCGGCGCGAAGAACGGCTCGCCGCTCACCTCGCTGTAGCGTACCTCACCGTTGACGTCCCGCCGCTTCAGGACGAGGCCGTGAAACGGCCGGCGCGCTTCGAGCGTCGCACGGTGCATCCGCCAGGTTTCCTCGCTCACGTCGACGTAGGGCAGCTCCCAGCGCGTCTTGCCCAGGCTGTCGCGCGCCGGGAAACGCCGTTCGGCCTCGGCGTTTCGACGGATGCGCGTGAATCGGTAATGGGCGTCCTGCTCCCAGTACCAGTCGGAAGACAGCGCCGTGAGCTGCCGGAAGCGTTCGTCGCTCGCGCGCAGCGCCCGTTCGGCCTGCCGCCGCTCGGCGATCTCGCGCACCAGCTTGCGGGCGAGCGGCACCACCTGCCAGCGCAGGAGCAGCACGCCGGCGACGGTGACGAGCAGGACGACGCCGACCATCGGCAGAAGCTGCGCGCGTATGGGCGCGTAGATCTCGCCGCGCCGCACCTTGACGATCATGCCGAGCCCCAGGGAGCCGATCGGCGCGTGCGCGGCGAGGACGTTGCGGTGCTGCGCGTCGTTGGTGATGACGGTGCCGGTTTTTCCCTCGAGCGCGTACGCCATCGGAACCGGTTCGCCGCGGACGTGCCGCGGCGCCTTCAGTACCTTGTGTCCGTTGGAGCGGTTCGGAAGGCACTGCATCTGCACTCCGAGCGGAGCGCAGACGGCCATTGTGCCGGTGTCCCCGAGCCCGGTGACGTCTTCGAACAGCTGCTCGATCGCCGGCACCGGGATTTCGGTGCGGATCGTTCCGGCCGGCCGTCCGCTTCCGTGAAATTCGCGCGTGCCGCGCACGACCAGCCGCCCGGCGTGGATGAGCGTATGGCCGGGCCAGCCGTGCAGCTCGGCCTCGAACTCGGGCGCGCTGAACTCGCCGCGCCGGCTGACGAAACGCCCGGCCGCGTCATGCAGGGCGATCGCCGAAGCGCCGACGGTCTGCTGGATGTTGTCGACGATGGCCTCGATCTCGCGGCGCTCCGCGGTGGACAGGGTGTCGTACGAGAGCTTGTCCATCAGCGTGTTGAGGCGCGGCCGCTGGCTGATCAGCAGCGTTTGCCCGGCGGCGTGCGCCACGGCGGCCTCGAACGCCGCCAGGCGGTGTCGCAGCGAAACCTGGAGGCTGTCGGTCAGCACGTCCTGCGCGGTGCGCGCGAGGAGGCTGAAGCCGAGCACCCCGGAGCCGGACGCGAGGCACAAGAGCAGCACCGTGCTGAACAGCGCGATCTTGCGGTCCTCGGCGATGTCCGCGCGCGGGTCCGCGGGCATGCGGGTGTGCGCCTGCACCGTGAGCGCGATGCCGGCGAGGATCATCGAGGCCGCCGTCCATGGCCGCATGCGGGCATCGGAATAGCGGTCGAGCAGCGAATCCATGCCGGGAACGTAAGTGGCGAGATCGAGGAGACCGACGAGCGTGGCCGCGGTGACGAGGGCGTAGACCACGCCGCGCAGGGCGGCGTGCCGCGCATAGGCGACGAGCGCGATCCCGAGGCCCGCGCCGATAAAGCCCGCCGCCGCGGTGAGGTGCATGGACGGACCGCTAGCGGATGCGTGCAAACGAGCGACGGTGTCGCCGTCCAGGACCAGGGCGACAAGCGGGATGAGGACGAGGCCTGCGGGCAGGGCGCGGTCGAGGGGTATCCGGGCGAGCCGGCGCCGGGGCGCCAGAAGCTGAATCCCGAGCAGGACGAAGCAGAACGCGACCGCGGGCATGGGAAGGCTGCGGACGAGGGCCGGTGCGAGGCCTACCCGGTCCAGGGGCCACAGGGCCAAAGGCGCCATCCCGATCGCCAAGGCGACGGATCCGGCAAACGCGACGGTCAGCTTGGGAAGCTGCATGCAGCCCCACTCCTGCTGTGACATGGCCGGAGCTGGGCGGCCCCGTTTTCATCCGCGCGGCGGCGTCGATGCCTCGGCCGTCCTTAACCACGCGGTTCCCCTTTGATTCATAAGCTTAGCCGCATGCGGCGCCAATTCCAGCAGGAAAGCCCGTCGGATGGCGACCGCGACACCGGGGCGCTAGCATGGCGGGCGGCTCGCGGATGTTTTGCAGCCGCCAGCCGCCACGATGCCTGCGAAATCCGACCGCTCGTCCCTGCGCCTCCCCCTCCCGCTGGCGGGCATGATGCTGCTCCGGGCGCTCCTCCCTGCCGGCGCGGTGGCTTCGGAGGGCGAAAACGGGCTGGCGGAACGCATGCGAACGGGCGGCCACGTACTGATGGTTCGCCACGCCCATGCACCCGGCGCAGGAGACCCGGCCGAGTTCGAAATCGGCAAGTGCGAGACCCAGCGTAATCTCGACGAGCGCGGCCGCACCCAGGCGAGGGCGATCGGGGAATGGCTTCGGTCGCGGGGTATCCGGCGCGTCCGGGTCTACTCCAGCCAGTGGTGCCGATGTCTGGAGACGGCGCGGCTGATGCGGCTCGGACCGGTGACGGAGCTTCCGCCGCTCAATTCGTTCTACGAGCGGCCGGACGATCGCGAGCCGAACCTGCGCGATCTCCGCCGCTTCCTTTCGAGGCAGCCGCCCGACGCGCCGCTGCTGGTGCTCGTCACCCATCAGGTCATCATCCAGGGAATCGCAGAGCGCTCCGTTGCCTCAGGCGAGGGAGTCCTGCTCGAATTGAAGCGGGACCGGTCGTTCGCGTTCGTCGGGCCGGTGCGTTTCGACGACGCCAACCCGGAGTCGAGAGCTCGAGCGAGAGGTGTGCGATGAAGCAGTTTGCCCCGGCTTGCGAGCGCAACCAGGACGCGATTCTGGCGGTGCTTAAGGAAATCCTGCCGGACACCGGCACGGTGCTCGAGATCGGAAGCGGCACCGGTCAGCACGCGGCGTACTTCGCGGCGCGTCTGCCGAATCTCGCGTGGCAGCCGTCCGACCTGGACCGCATGCTCCCGAGCATCCGCGCATGGGCCGCGGAGGCGGGCGTTCCCAACCTGCGCGAACCGGTCGTGCTCGACCTTTGTTCGGACGCCTGGCCGATGGCGGCGGTTCAGGCGATCGTCTGCATCAATACCGTGCACATCGTCGCGTGGCCGACGGTGGAGAAGCTGTTCGCAAACGCGGGGCGCGCGCTGACGACGGGCGGGGTGATGTACGTGTACGGCGCGTACCGCTACGCCGACCGGGAGCTCGAACCCAGCAACGAGGAATTCGACCGCTGGCTGCGCGAACGCGATCCGTCGTCCGGCCTGCGCGACTTCGAAGCGGTGAACGGGCTCGCTGCCGCAGCCGGTCTGCGGCTGCGAGGCGACCGCGCCATGCCGGCGAACAATCGGTCGATCTGGTGGGAAAAGGCGTGAGCCTTCGCTCGCCCGAAGCGGCTCAGTAGCCCCGACCGGGACCGGCCTGTCCCGGCAGCTCCGGCGCGTCGCTGAAGAAGCACCAGAGCAGATTCGCGATCACTTCCGACGCGACGATGGTATGGGCATTGTTGGTGGCCTGGAGCCGCTTGCGCAGGGCCTTGCGCATCTGCACGTCGCCCGTCAGATCGAAGATGATGTCGACCTCTTCTCCCAGGCCGGCGACCTCGAGCGGATCGGTGTAGACCGGCACTCCGCTTTGAGCGAATCCGAGCGCGACGGGCGCGTCCGGATGATGATCCGCCACGGCGACGATCTCGACGGGCGCCCGATGTTCCTGGATCTGCGCGAGAAAGTGCTCGGCGAAGACCTCGCCCACCCGCCCGAGCCCCAGCAGGGCGACTTTGATCTTCTTCGACACGGCCGTTCCTCGTTTCGATGCCCCGTTTCCAGTATAGGCAATCGCCTCCCGGCCGCGCCTTCGCTGCGACAATCCCGCAGCGCCATGGCGGGTAAGCCGGAAGAGCCACCCAGACTTTCCCGATACCGAAGCACGCACCGCTCAGGCATGCTTGCCGCCGGGCGCTCTCGAAAAGCGTCTCGCCTGCAAAGAGGACCTGGACCAACAGGAGAGAAACTCATGGCAAGGAAGTCATTGGCTCTTACGCTCGCTCTTTCCAGCACGCTCGTGGTCGGCTGCGCGGCTTGGGATCGCATGACCGGCGGCGGAGACTCCGGCAGCGGAGCGGCTCGCAGCGCGACGCCGTCGTTCAGCAAGGCGGACCGGGACGGCAGCGGCTCGATCGAGCAGAGCGAGGCGGCCGGTTTGGCCGGAATCGACTTCTCCTCGGCCGACCGGGACGGCGACGGAAAGCTGTCGCGCTCGGAGTACGAGGCGGCCGCCCAACGCAAGTAGCGTCCGGGGCGGTCGGGGCGCACCGCACCGGGGAGGGCGGTCCGGAACCCGCACCCGCCCGCGCGGCGGGTGCGCGGTTCGCTTCGCCGCTCGACACTCATGTCGATCGAGGATCTCTGGTACAAGAACGCGGTCGTCTATTGCCTGGACGTCGAGAAGTACATGGACGCAACGGGCGATGGCGTCGGGGATTTCGAGGGCCTGAGCCGCCGGCTCGACTACCTCGCCGGCATCGGCGTGACGTGCGTGTGGTTGCAGCCCTTCTATCCGTCGCCCAACCGGGACAACGGGTACGACGTGACCGACTACTACGGCGTGCATCCGAAACACGGGTCCTCCGGCGAGTTCGTCGAGTTCATGAATCACGCCCGGGCCGTGGGGGTTCGCGTCATCGTCGACCTGGTGGTGAACCACACGTCGAACGAGCATCCCTGGTTCCGGTCGGCGCGAAACGATCCGGCCTCGCCTTACCGCGACTGGTACGTCTGGTCCAGGGAGCGCCCGGCGGATCACGATACCGGCATGGTCTTCCCCGGCGTGCAGCAGACCACGTGGACCTGGGACGAGGCGGCGCGCGCCCACTATTTCCATCGCTTCTACGAGTTTCAGCCGGACCTCGACACGCATCGCCCCGCGGTCCGTGACGAGATCCGCCGGATCATGGGCTATTGGCTGGAGCTCGGCGTCTCGGGATTTCGCATGGACGCCGTCCCGTTCCTGATCGAACGCAAGGGGGCCGACGTCGAGCCGTTCCAGGACTTCGACCTGCTGCACGAGATGCGCGATTTCCTGCAGTGGCGCCGCCGTTACGCGATCCTGCTCGCGGAGGCGAACGTGCCGCCGGATCACAGCCTCCGGTACTTCGGGGAGCAAGGCGACCGGTTGCAGATGATGCTCAATTTTCCGGTCAACCAGCGGCTCTTCTACGCGCTGGCGAGCGGCGACGTCGGCCCGCTCGCGTGGGCCCTGGAGCAGACCGCGAAGCGGCCCGCGATCGCGCAGTGGGTGCAGTTCCTGCGCAGTCACGACGAGCTCGACCTCGGACGGTTGACCGAGGAGGAGCGCGAGCGCGTCTTCCGCGCGTTCGGTCCCGAGGAGCGCATGCAGATCTACCATCGCGGCATTCGCCGCCGGCTGGCGCCGATGCTCGGCGACGATCGCCGCCGGCTCGAGCTCGCCTTCAGCCTGCTGTTTTCGCTGCCCGGTGCGCCGATGCTCCAGTACGGCGACGAGATCGGAATGGGAGACGATCTCGACCTCCCGGAGCGCGAGGCCGCGCGCACGCCCATGCAGTGGACCGCGGAGCGTCACGGCGGCTTCTCGCGCGCGGAAGAGATCGTCCGGCCGGCGATCGACGACCCGGTGTACGGCTATCGCGTGCGCAACGTCGCCGACCAGCGACGCGATCCCGGCTCGCTCCTCAACCATGTCGAGCGGGTGATCCGGATGCGGAGGGAGTGCCGCGAGATCAGCTGGGGACAGTTCCGCATCGTGCGCACGAACGCGCGCGACGTACTCGTGCTCCGCTACGACTGGCGCGACACGACGCTCGTCACGCTGCACAATTTCAGCGACGCCGCGCGCCGGGTGCATTTGAACGTCGACAGCCCGCGCGGCGGGCTGCTGGTCGACGTTTTCGCGCAACGCGAGAGCCGCGCCGACGCCTCCGGAGAGCATCGGATCGAGCTCGGCCCGTACGGGTACGAATGGTTCCGCGTGGGCTCGGCGGACAACACGCTGGATCGCGCGATGTACTGACGTGCCGGTCGAAAGACCGCGCCCGAAGGGCGCCTCGCGAAGACCGGACTTCCGGGATGCCGGGGCGGTTGAGAGAGGGCCGGCCGCCGACATACGATTTGACTCATGATGCCCGAGCCGCAACAGGAATCGCGCAGGGCGCCCGCACCCGCAGCGGTCGTCGACGCCTATCTCGCGGCCATCGCCGCGCGGGATTTCGAGGGCGCCCGCCGCTGGCTTTCCGACGAATCGTTCACGCATCGCAGTCCGATCTCTTCCTTCAACAGCGCGGACGACTTCATCGGCGATATCTCGCGCATCGGCCCGATTCTCGAAGGCATCGAGCGGCGCCGTACGTTCGTGGACGGCAGGGACGTGTGCGCGGTCGTGAACTACGTGACCCGGATGGACAGGCGGGAGGTCACGCCGGCCGTGCACTGGATGACGGTGGCCGGCGGGAAAATCGTCTCGATCGAGACCTTCTTCGACGCGCGCGGCTACGCCAAGCTGTTCGACGTGGAGTGAGAAAAGGAAAGTGCGCGCTGAGTTGATGTTCGCCCTCCGGGCGTCATCACTCAGCACTCGGAACGCTTCGCCGCGCTATGGGTGTGCGGGTGGCCGTCCTGGCCTTTCGTGCGAGTCCGTTCGCCCCGCGACACATTCTTGCTCTCGATGCACTCCCCGGTGGTTCAGGCGTGGCGCGCAGCCCCGGTCACGCGGTGCTCGCCGGCGTGCTGCGTGCGCGAATGTGGGGCGGCTGCATGACGATGTAGAGGGCGTCGGGGTTGAACGCGGACGCGAACTGCCCGCCCTCGTCCCGTACCTCGTAGGCGACGTAGTGCGACTCGCGCATGAGGTTCTCGAAAATCCGGCGCACCTGGTGCGTGGAAACCGGGTCGGCTTCGCTCCAGCGGTACTGCTGCGCGCTGCCCGCAGGCGGAAGAACCGTGAGCACTCCCATCGCCGATGACCCTCCTCTCGATTTGTCGTTCGAGGTATCGAAACGAGGGGGCATGCTAACAACCGCCATCCGCGCGGCCATCTAGGGAAAACCCCGAAAACCGCCGCGCCCGGCGGGAACTTCCCGCGCGGTCACGACGTTGTCGCGTCCGTCGCCGACGGACGGAGGCAGGGCGCCGCGCAGCGATGCATTTTGAACAACGAATCGGATGTGGTAGTGCTAGGCCATGTGCACGCTCGTCGTCCTGCGTCGTCCCGATCACGCCTGGCCGCTGCTCGTCGCCGGCAACCGCGACGAGATGCGCGCGCGTCCGTGGCTGCCGCCCGCGCGGCACTGGCCCGACCGGGCGGACGTGGTGGCGGGGCAGGACCGCGTCGCGGGAGGCAGCTGGTTCGGCGTGAACGATCACGGCGTGATCGCGGCGGTCATGAACCGGGTGGGCACGCTGGGCCCCGAGGAAGGCAAGCGCAGCCGCGGCGAGCTCGTGCTCGAGGCGCTCGACCACGCGGAGGCGTTCCGGGCGGCGGAGGCACTGGCCGACATCGACGCCCGCGCCTATCGCGCCTTCAACCTGTTCGTCGCCGATCCGCTTTCGGCGTACTGGCTGCGCCACGACGGCGAGGCGACGGGGCGCGTCGAGGCGTTCGAGGTGGCGCCCGGGCTTCACATGCTCACCGCGCGCGATCTGGACGACGAGTCGCTCGCGCGCATACGGCTGCATCTGCCGCGGTTTCGGGCCGCCGCCGCGCCGCGGCCCGAGGCGGGCGACTGGGAGGCCTGGCGGGCACTGCTCGCCGATCGCGTTTACGCGGAGCGGGACGGCCCCTACGCCGCGCTCAATCTCGAGCTTCCGAACGGGTTCGGCACGGTCTGCAGCCAGCTCGCCGCCGTGCCGCGATATCCCGGCCCGAGCACGCCCCCGGTGTTCCTGTTCGCGTCCGGACCGCCGGACCGGACGTCTTACGAGGCAATCCCTTTCGGTTGAGGGTCTGCGGATCGCGAGCGGCTTTCCGCCGCCATGCGGCCGCGGGATTCCGCCACCGGTATCGGGCTCGCGGCGTCCCGGGCGTCGCCGGAGTCGATGGCCGGCGACGCGGCTCAGTCCAGGTCCAGACGGGGACCGCGCCGCTTGGCCTCGAGGCTCGAGAGAATGCAGGCGTGCAGATAAGCGATGTCGACGGGCTTGGTGACGTAGCCGTCCGCGCCCTCGTCGACGCACGAGAGCATGGTCGGCACGTCGTTCGAGGCGGTGACCATGATGACGGGGAGCTTCTTCGTTCTGGCGTCGGCGCGGATGGATCGCAGGATGTCGTTGCCCGTCACGTCCGGCATGCCGATGTCGAGCAGCACCAGGTCGAGGTCGTCCCGCCCGATGCGCTCCAGCGCCGCCTTCCCGCTCGTCACCGTCGAGGGCGCGTAGCCGCGGCTCTTCAACTGGCTCGCGAGCAGGCGGCAGCTGAGATCGTCGTCGTCCACGATGAGGATGCGCACGTCGCGTTCCGTCTCCAGGGTGCCGGGCTCGTCCGTGCGCGCGGCCGGCGCGGCCAGGTGGCGTTCGATTCGCGCGCGAACGAGCGGCATCACGAGGGGCTTGACCAGGTAATCGGCGGCGCCGTGAACGAGACAGCTGCGGATGGCGCTGTTCTGGTTGTGCGCCGAGAGCATGATCACCGGGGTTTCCCGCCGGCTGGACAGGGCGCGGATGCGCTTGAGCGTCTCCAGCCCGTCCATGCCGGGCATCTCGAGGTCGAGCAGAACCAGGTCGAAGCGCTGCCGGTTCATCGTCTCGAGCGCGGCCGGACCGCTGCTCGCGGTCGCGACGTAGTAACCGTCCTGGAACAGCCTGCGCGCGACGACCTGCAGGTTCAGCTCGTCGTCGTCGACCAGCAGGATGCTCTTCGCGCCGCCGCCCGCCGGCCGGGATTCGCCGTGACGCATTTCGGTCCCGTCCGCCGCTAGGGCTGAATCAGGGCGTAGCCCTGAAGCTGGAAGTCGGCGACGGCGATGTGCCCGCCCGGCACGAAGCGCACGCCTTCGATCTTCTTCTGCATGTCGATCCCGAGGTTCCGCGCCGCCGTCTGGCACAGGTAGAACCTGAAGCCCTTCTGCAGCCCGTATTCGACGAGGTGTACGAACGGGTTCGCGGGGTTGCCGCCGCTCGCCTGCGCGAACGCCGGGTGTTGTGTCGCGGCGAGCAGCGCGCCCGACTCGCTGAAGACCACGGCCACCTCGACGTCCTTGCCGATGGTCATGCCGTGCACGTTCTCGTAGTTGCGCACCATGTGCTCGATGTTGGAGAGGAACGTGGCCCGGTTCGTCTGCACCTGTCCGAAGGCGTTATAGAAGAAGGCATGGTCGACCGACACGACGACCTTCGCGTGCCGGCGCACCTGAAGGCAGCGGGTGATCGCCTGCGCGCCGTAGCCGAACTCGTCGTCCATGGAGGTTGCGCCGTCGTACGGCGTCACCGGGCACGGTTGATGGTTCTCCGGCGCGCGGTTGCCGTCGGCCGCGCTCGCGGTCGCCCAACCGAGCGCTGCCACCGTCAGCAGCATCGCCGCTGCGCGCTTGTGTGCATGGACCATGTCTTGCTACCCCCTCGTCTGGTTAGTCGTCGGCCGGCGCGGCCCCGCGCGTCCGTTCCGAGCCCGAACGGGTTCGGCCGGAACGTGGCGGAACAGACGATGGATCCCTGTCGAGTGCCGGCGCAAAGCGCCGGGCATAAGGCGGTACCGGTTGCCCCGCGGCTATCCTGCCGCTTTCTGTGTGCACGCCGATTCAGAATAACTATAGGTGCCTTTTTTCGATTTGCCGGGCGGCCGCCGGTCACGCGTCCCCGGCGCGCGCGGCCATACTCGCTTGCCACTTGAGCATGCCGCCGCAAGTGCTTGAAGCAGTAACGCCTACCGTTCGTTCGCCTTCCGGGCGACGGGGGATCCGTCCTGCAACCCCTGGCGGATCCGCTCGACCATGGCATCCATCTCGTCGAGCAGTCTCGCGATCCCCTGCGCATGGTCCTTGGCGATCTCGAACTCGATGAGCTGGCAGAGCTTGAACAGCCCGCCGTAGCCGAAGTTGCCGGCGCTGCCCTTGAGCGAATGGACCGAGCGCTTGAGGGCATCCGCGTCCCCGTTCTCGTGCGCCCGCCGGAGATCGCGGGCGGCGCCGGGGAGCCGCGCGACGAACTCCGACACGAGGTCGATCAGGGTCGGCTCGTGCGCCAGCAGCGTGGACAGGATCGGCGCGCCGTCGTCGCGCGGCTGGCCGCTCGGCAGCAGGTAGCGCAGGAGCAGTTCGTGCAGCTTGTCCTTCTGGATGGGTTTGCTCATGAAATCGTCGCAACCGGCGGCCAGGCAGGTGTCGATGTCCGATCGCATCGCGTTCGCGGTCAGCGCGACGACGGGGCCGTGGTAACCCTCGCGCCGGAGCTCGCGGGTCGCCTCGAGTCCGCCCATGACGGGCATCTGGAGGTCCATGAGCACGAGGTCGAACCGGCGCGACCGCCCCAGCTCCACGGCCCGCTGGCCGTTTTCGGCGATGGTGACCGACGCACCGGCGGACCGCAGCAGGAACGTGACGAGCTTCTGGTTGTCGACGTTGTCCTCGGCGAGGAGCACTTCGCCGTCCACCACGACCCCCGCCGCCGTGACGGCGGGCGCGACGGCCGGCTCGACGGGCCGCTCCCATGCCAGATCCGCGTCGAGGACGTCTCCGGTGGGGACGGCGAGCGTGAAGACGCTTCCCGCACCCGGCGTGCTCTGCACGGCGATCTCGCCGCCGAGCCGGGTGGCGAGCTCGCGCGACAGGTACAGGCCGAGCCCGGTGCCGCCGTACTCGCGTGTCGTGGAGGCGTCGGCCTGCGTGAAGGCGCGAAACAGCGTCCGGATGAGCTCCTCGGTCATCCCGATGCCGCTGTCGATCACCTCGAACAGGAGCCGCGATTGCGCGCGCTCCCAGGAAAGCCGGATGCGCACGCCGCCGCGGGCCGTGAACTTGATCGCGTTGTTGCACAGGTTGATCAGGATCTGCTTGAGCCGCAGCGGATCGCTGACGATCCTTGCCGGCAGGGGGTAGCGGTACTCGATCTCGAACGCGAGCGCCTTCTCCTCCGCGAGCAGGGCGACGATGGCGTGCACGTCGTCGAGGAGCTCGAAAGGGCTGAGCGGGATGCGTTCGACATCGAGCCGGTTCGCCTCCATTTTCGAGACGTCGAGGATGTCGTTGATGATGCGCAGCAGGTGCTTGCCGCTGCGCGTGATCGTGCGGATCGCGTCGACGCGCTCCGCCAGCGACTGGTTGGAGTCGAGCAGCGTCTCCGAGAACCCGATGATCGCCGTGAGGGGCGTGCGGATCTCGTGGCTCATGTTGGCGAGGAAGGCGCTCTTGCTGCGGGTGGCCGCGATCGCCTCGTCGCGCGCCTCGGCGAGCTCGCGGGTGCGCTCGGCGACGCGCTGCTCGAGGAGATCGGTCGCGCGCTTGAGCGCCTCCACGTTCTCCGCCACGCTGCGCGCCATGGTGTCGAACGCGCGTCCCACGATGGCGACCTCGTCGTGCCCCGAGAGCCCGGTACGGACCGCGAGATCGCCGCCGGCCAGGCGCTGGGCCGCACGCGAGAGCGCGTCGAGACGACGCGTGAGCAGGTAACCGATGAGGATGCCCACGATGGCGATCACGGTCATGCCGGTCAGCGCGATCGAGACGCCGAGGTTCCGCACCTGCCGGTTGATCTGGATGAGGCTCTCGTGGGAGAAGCGTATCGCCAGCGTGCCGATGCGTCCGTTCGGGTTCTCGATGTCTCTCACGAGCCAGCGAAGCGTGGGGGTGTGCTCGAACGTCGGCAGGCCCCGGCCGATCGCCTCGTGCCGGTTGCTGACGACGACGCGCCCCCGCCGGTCGGCGAGCAACACCGTATCGATGTGCGGATCCCTGACCACCTGCTCGATGTAGGGCTGCAGCTCGTCGTACTCGGACGTGAGCAGCGCGATGCGGCTCAGGTCGCCGAGGAGCTGCAGCATCACTTCCTCGTTGGCCGAGAGCTGTTTCTCGGTCTCTCGCTGGGAGTACGTGATGGTGACGCCGAGGACGGCCGCCATCATCGCCGCCTCGAGCAGAAAGATGATGGCGGCGATGCGGTACTTCAGCGAGTGGCGCAGGCGCTGGAGCAGGCTGCGGGACATGGACTATCTGGCGAGCTCGCGCACGACGTCGTAGTCCGCGTCGCTGACCGCGACGAACGGCGTGAGCTCGCCGCGCGCGAGCAGCGCCTTTCCTTCCTCGGTCTCGCCCCAGCTGAGGATGCGCTGCCGCAGGATCTCCCGGTCCCGCTCCGGGACGCGCGGATGAATGGCGAACAGGGTGTGCGGGATCTCGCGCGTGCGCCCGACGACCTTGAGCTCGACGTGCATCTTGCTCTGGAAGAAGCGCACCGCCGGCGCCGCCGTGCCGCAGGCATCCGCCTCGCCGATCATGACCTTCTGCATGCACGACACGTGCGAGCGGTGGTGCGAGAGCGTGACGTCGACACCGGGCTTGAGCCCGTGCGTGCGAAGGTGATTCGCGAGCAGCACGCTCACCGCCGCGGTCTCCGGCGGCAGCCCGATGCGCTTGCCCTTGAGGTCGGCGATCGACTCGAGGGGGCTGTCCTGTTTCACGACCACGAGCGCCGAAAGCTTCTCCGTGCGGGTCGCGAGCGGCCGGTAACCGAACTTGTCGGCGGCCCGTACGTAATCGAAGGGCTGCATGAACGCGATGTCGAACTTCTCCTTGTCCACGTTCTCGGAGAAACGCTCGTAGGTGGTGTTCGAGGAGAGCGCGATCCGCCGGCCCACGCGGGCGCCGAGGTCCTTGGCCATGGGCGCGAAGACCTTCTCGAGGTCGCGCGGCGGCAGGTGCGGGAACACGCCCAGGACGTACTCCGGCGGGGGCTGCTCCGCCCGCGCGGCGTGCGCGGCCAGGGACAGGGCGACGACGAAACCGAGCAGGGTCCGGACGGCGGCTGCCCGGTGCGGGGAACGCGCGGAAGTCATGGAGGTCTCTCCTGTTGACGGCTTGATTAAGTCTAGGTCAGGGTGGGGGGACGTACCGGCTGCCGCGGTCGCCGGCAGGCGGGCGGGACGACGTCACATCACGGAAGGCGGTCGCGGAAGGTCGGGGCGGATCCCGCTCCACCCGGCGTGTCTTTCGGGGAAACCCCGGGGGTTCGGACGGATGAAGACGGATCTGAAAAGACGTCGCCTGGTCCTCGCGATCGGCGGGGTCCTGGTCGCCGGCGCCGTGCCGGCCGCGGCCCGGCGGGAGCCGACCCCCGCGCAGACGGCCGGGCCGTTCTACCCGGTCGAGCTTCCCCTCGACCGGGACAACGACCTCACGCGCGTGGCGGGGGCGAGCGGAGCGGCGATAGGCAGGGTCACCGATCTCACCGGGCGGGTGCTCGATGTCGGGGGGCGGCCCGTCCGCGGAGCGCGGATCGAGATCTGGCAGTGCGACGCGAACGGCCGCTATCACCATCCCCGCGACGAAGGCCCGCGCGACCCGAATTTCCAGGGATTCGGCCACACGGTCACGGACCCCGATGGACGCTATCGTTTTCGCACCATCCGGCCCGTGCCCTACCCGGGGCGCACGCCGCACATCCACATGGCGGTGTTCCGCGGCGACGCGGAGCCCTTCGTGACACAGCTCTACGTGAAAGGCGAGCCGCGCAACGCGGCGGACTTCCTCTTCGGTCGCATCCCGCCCGATCGCCGCGGGCTCGTGATGGCCGAGTTCGTGCCCGTCGTGGGCGGGGACGCCGAGCTCCAGGCCGTCTTCGACGTCGTCCTGGCCGGCCGCGATGGCACGCCCGCGGGCTGAGCGCGAATTCGCGGCGGGGACCCGTGACCGCGTCCGCGGTCCCGGCGCGCCCGGTCCGTCCGTTACCATCGCCACAGAATGACCGATTCCGCCCGCGCCGAAGCGAACGCCTTCCATCTCTGGCTCACGCGTCTCGTGCAGGTCGAGGCGCACGAGCTGCGGGCGCTCGCCTGGTCGTTCACCTACTTCTTTTCGCTCCTGTGCGGCTACTACATCCTGCGGCCCATGCGCGACGCGATGGGCATCGCCGGCGGCGTGGAGCAGCTGCACTGGCTCTTTACCGGCACGTTCGTCGCGATGCTCGCGGCGGTGCCCCTCTTCGGCTGGGTGACGTCGCGCTATCCGCGCCGCCGCTTCCTGCCGTACGTCTACTACTTCTTCATCGCGAACCTCCTGGCTTTCTACCTGCTGCTGCGTGCGGAAGGCGATCACGTGTACGCGGCGCGGGCCTTCTTCATCTGGACGAGCGTGTACAACCTGTTCGTGGTCTCGGTCTTCTGGAGCTTCATGGCGGACCTCTACACGAACCCGCAGGCGAAGCGGCTCTTCGGCTTCATCGCCGCGGGCGGTACGAGCGGGGCGCTCGCCGGCCCGGCGATCGCCGCGGCGCTCGCGCGACCGCTCGGCACGGCGAATCTGCTCCTGGTGTCGGCCGGCTTCATGGTCGTCGCCGTCGTCTGCATCCACCGGTTGATCGCGTGGAAAGCGACGCAGCCGCAGGCCGCGTCGTCCGCGGAGCAGCGCGCCGCCGAGACGCGCCCCCTCGGCGGGCGCGTGCTCGCCGCCTTTCCGCTGCTCCTGCGCTCGCCCTACCTGCTCGGCATCGCGCTCTTTATGCTGCTCTTCACCACGCTGTCCACGGTGCTCTACTTCCAGCAGGCGCAGATCGTGCGCGACGCCTTCGCGAGCTCGGCCGAGCGCACCACGGTGTTCGCGGCCATCGACTTCGCGGTGAACGCGCTCACCCTCACGATCCAGGTGTTCGTCACGGCGCGGCTGGTGCGCGGGTTCGGTATCGCCTGGACCCTCGCCCTGGTGCCCGTGCTGCTCGGCGCCGGATTTCTCGCGCTCGGGTTCGCGCCGGTGCTCGCCGTGCTCGTCGCGGTGCAGATCCTGCGCCGCGCGGGCGACTACGCCGTCACCCGCCCGGCGCGCGAGATGCTCTACGTCGTGCTGGGACGCGAGGAGAAATACAAGGCGAAGAACTTCATCGATACCGTGGTGTACCGCGGCGGCGACGCGGTGAGCGCGTGGGCCTATGCCGGGCTGCGGGCCATGGGGTTGAGCCTCGGGACCATCGCCTTCGTCGCCGTACCCCTGTCCCTCGCCTGGGCGTGGCTCGCGTACGGGCTCGGACGGCGCCAGGAAGTCCTGGCCGCCGGGAAAGGACAATCTTGAATTTTGAATGCTTAATGTTGAATTGCGGTGCGCGCTGCGCGCGCGTCATCAATTCAACATTCAACATTAAGCATTCAACATTGCCAATTCCGGAGGGTGCGATGACAGGGTCGAGAGAGAGGTGGACAAGGCGTCGTTTCCTGCAGGGTCTCGGGATGGCGGCCGCGCTGCCCTGGATGCCGCGCCTCGGCCGCGCCGCGTCCGGCGCGGTCAACACGAAGCCAATTCCCTCCAGCGGCGAGCGCATCCCCGTCATCGGGCTCGGCACGTCGCGCACGTTCAATGCGCCGGCCGGAACTGCGCGCTCGGCGCTCGCCCCGGTGCTGCAGGTCTTCTTCGACCGCGGCGGCCTGCTGATCGACTCCTCACCGATGTACGGGGCGGCGGAGGAAGTGATCGGCGAGCTGCTGAAGGCGACGAAGCATCCGGGCGTGTTCGCCGCCACCAAGGTCTGGACGGACGGCAAGCAGGCGGGCATCGAGCAGATGGAGCAGTCGCGCGGACTCTGGGGCGTGCCCCGCTTCGACCTCATGCAGATACACAACCTGCGCGACTGGCGCGTCCACATCGAGACGCTCAAGGACTGGAAGGCACAGGGTCGGATCCGGTACATCGGGATCACCACGTCCCACGGGCGCATGCACGACGAGCTCGAACGCGCGCTCGGGGCCGAGCGCTTCGATTTCGTGCAGTTCTCCTACAACCTCGAGGACCGCGAGGTCGAGGACCGGCTGCTCCCGCTCGCGGCCGACCGCGGGATCGCCGTGCTCGTCAACCGGCCGTTCCAGCGCGGTGGCCTGTTCGACAAGGTGCGCAACAAACCGCTGCCGCCCTGGGCAAGCGAGCTCGCGATCGCGAGCTGGGGGCAGTATTTTCTGAAGTTCGCGGTGTCCCACCCGGCCGTCACGTGCGCGATCCCCGCGACCTCGAAGGTCAGGCACATGGAGGACAACATGGGCGCCGGCTACGGGCCGCTTCCGGACGCGGCCGCGCGCAAGCGCATGGTCGAGCACATCGGGTCGCTGTGATTTCCGACCGTCCGGGATCCCGGGAGCAGTGCCGAGTTGCCCGGTTCGACCTGGAGTGCGCCAATAGAGGCGCTCCCCGATCTGTCACCGCTCAGCGCGTGTCGCCGGCCCCCGCCTTTCCCAGATCACGCGTCCATCCCGGTACACCCGCCGGACGCGGTGGAACGGGATGCGGTGGAGCGCGCCTTCCTCGTCGCAGAGGGTGAAGACGAAGCGGTCGCCGCGCGGGAAGGCCACACGCTCGAGCGGCACGACGCGGACGCGGCGCTCGATGCGATCGTAGTAGCCGATCGCGAACTGCCCGGCCCGAAAGCGGGGATCCCAGCGAATCCGGCTGAGCAGCTGATGGACGGGTTGCATTGCCGCCGATTCTCCCGCACGTCCGCGCCCTCGCGCCAACTTGCCGGACGGAATCGCCGGGTTACAATCCGCCGCCGGAGCTTTCCCGGCCGCCGTCCCCGCATGACCACCTTGCTCACGCTCTCGAACGTCTCCCTCGCCTACGGCCATCTGCCGCTGCTCGCGCACGTGGACTTCCAGATCGAGGCGGGCGAGCGCGTGTGCCTGGTCGGCCGCAACGGCACGGGCAAGTCGACGCTGTTTCGCGTCATCAGCGGCGCCGCGGTGCCGGACGACGGGGAGCTCTGGCACCCGGACACGCTGCGGATCGCGCACCTGGAGCAGGAGGTGCCGCCCGACAGCGACGAGACCGTGTACGAGGCGGTCGCGAGAGGGCTCGGGGAGCTCGGGCGGCTGCTCACCGACTACCACAACGCGGCCCACGCGGCGGGATCGGACCCGGAATCGCTCGCGCGCCTGGCGGGCCTTCAAGCCAGGATCGAGGCCGCCCACGGCTGGAACATCTCGCAGAAGGTCGAGACGGTGCTGAGCCGGCTCGGCCTGCCCGCGGACAAGCGCATTCGCGACTGCTCGGGCGGCATCCGCCGGCAGGTGATGCTCGCACGGGCGCTCGTCGCCGAGCCCGACCTGCTGCTGCTCGACGAGCCGACGAACCACCTCGACATCGCGGCGATTACGTGGCTCGAGGAATTCCTGCTCGCCTACCGCGGCGGCCTCATGTTCATCACCCACGACCGCACGTTCCTGAAGCACCTCGCGACGCGCATCGTCGAGCTCGACCGCGGGAGGCTCACGTCCTTCCCGGGCGACTTCGACGCATACCTGCGCAAGAAGGACGAGCTGCTCGAGGTCGAAGCGCGGGCCGCGGCGAAGTTCGACAAGAAGCTCGCGGAGGAGGAGGCATGGATCCGCCAGGGCATCAAGGCGCGGCGCACGCGCAACGAGGGCCGCGTGCGGGCGCTCCTGCGGCTGCGCGAGGAGCGGGCGCAGCGGCTCGACGCGCAGGGCCGTGCGAGCTTCGCGGTCGATGCCGGCGCGCTGTCGGGCAAGCTCGTGGTCGACCTGCGCGCGGTCAGCTTCCGCTACGGCGACCGCTGGATCGTGCGCGACCTCTCCACGCACATCGTCCGCGGCGACCGCATCGGCATCGTCGGTCCGAACGGGTCCGGCAAGAGCACGCTGCTCAAGCTCATCCTCGGCGAGCTCGAGCCCACGAGCGGACAGGTGAAGATCGGCACGCGCCTCCAGATCGCCTACTTCGACCAGCACCGCGGCGGCCTCGATCCGGAGAAGACGGTGCGGCAGAACCTGAGCGAGGGCAGCGACTACATCGACGTGAAAGGGCGCCGCCGCCACGTCATAGGCTACCTGAAGGACTTCCTGTTTCCTCCGGAGCGCATCGACTCGCCGGTGAAGTCCCTCTCCGGCGGGGAGCGCAACCGCCTGCTCCTCGCCAAGATCTTCACGCAGCCGGCGAACATGATGGTGCTCGACGAGCCCACCAACGACCTCGACGTCGATACCCTGGAGCTGCTCGAGGACCTGCTCGCCGAGTACGAGGGTACGCTGCTGCTGGTGAGCCACGACCGCGCCTTCCTCGACAACGTCGTGACGAGCACGCTGGTGTTCGAGGGCGACGGCCGGGTCGGCGAGTACGTGGGCGGCTACGAGGACTGGCTGCGGCAGCGGCGGGATCGCCCGCAGGAAGCCGCGCGCCCGCGCGCGCAGGCCGCTTCGCCGGCGCCGCGGCGCGAGAAGACGGCCGCCGAGCAGAAGAAGAAGCTGAGCTACAAGGAGCAGCGCGAGCTCGAAAGCCTGCCCGGCCGGATCGAGTCGCTCGAGGCCGAGCAGCAGACGCTCGAGGCGCGCGTGAGCCGGAGCGACTTCTATCAGCAGGAGGGGGCCGCGATCGCCGACGCGATGGCGCGGCTCAACGCGCTGCGCGAGGAGCTCGAGCGGGCGTACGCCCGCTGGGAAGAGCTCGAGGCCATCGGCTGAACGGCCCGTCGTCGGAGACGCGGCCGGCGCGCGTCGAGCCGATGCCCGCGATTCGCTCTTCGACGAATCACGTGCGCCGCCCAGGCGTCGCCGGAGCGTCGGGGAACAGGCTGCGATAGCTGCAGTAAAGGCTCGTCGCGAGGAGCGGCAGGGCGAGGCCGCCGGCCGCGACACCGAGAAGCTGCGCGGCGAGCGGCGAGCGGGCGTGCACGATCGCGCGCAGCACAACGGGTGCGAGGACGATCAGCACCGGGACGGCGAGCGCCGCCGCGTGGTGCAGGCTCGCCTTGAAGCTCAACGGGACCGCAGTACCGAGCCCTTCGTCCTGCAGGAAGGCGAGCGGCAGGGCATAGACGAGCGATGCCGAGAGCAGCAGCGTCAGCGCGGTCGCGAGGGCGTAGGCGGCGGGCACGGTCACGAGCGAGAGTCCGGCCAGGGCGTTCCAGGGCATCGACCAGGTGCTTCCGGCGATGAGCCAGACCGCGAAATGGATCGCCAGCGACGCCGTCATGCTGTAGAGGGCGACCAGCATGATCGGAATGGCCCGCTCGGGCTCGTGCAGCCCGCGTACGAGGCCGAGCGGCGACCGCCTCAGGACGACGAGACGCAACGCGGCCGGAACCGGCTTTCTCTGCAGCGTGAGCTCGTCGATCGCGACATAGGCCCCGGAGAGGAATACCGGGGCGATCAGGGCAACGAGGGCGCCGCCCACGAGGGGCACCGAGCCGAGCAGGGTGAGCAGGGCCGCCGCCGTCACGCCCATGCCGCCGAGCAGCCAGGGATTGCGCAGGAAAAGTCGCCAGCCGCACCGTACCCAGCGCAGCCCGAGGCTCAGGCGCCGCCACGCCGACGGCCGCGCCGGCGCCGCCGGCCGGCCCGGGTTGCCTGCCGGCAGTGTCCTGTTTCCCGCCGATCGTCTCGCGTGCGCGCGCATGCCCGACTCGCCAGTGCCTCCCTGAAAAGCTAGCACGCGGCCGGGGCGGACCCGCGCCGGCCGGCGCTTCCGGATGGTGTTTCATCCGGGGAGGGGAAATGCCGAGCTACGAGCCCGCGACCGGGTTTTGTAGAATGGCGCTTGCTTCTCCTCCGGACCGGACCGTGTCATGACAGAGCCCGAGACCGTTTTCGATCACATCTTCGACAAGGCCGTTGCCCTCGGCAACCGCGTGGCCGAGAAGGACCAGGAGGCGGACCTCTGGGACATCGCGGACGGCCTGCTCGCGGGCGCGATCCAGTACTGGCTCTACTCGCGCCAGCCGTGCGGGGATCCGAAGTGCGAGGACTGCGAGCCGATCGCGACCGCCGAGGGCCGGCTCCAGGAGCTGCTCCGACTGACGCGCCGGTTCGCCGAGGAAAGCGAGTACTTCCACCAGCCGACCGACACGAACGTCGGGCGCGCCTGAGCGCGTCGGTCGGCCGCGCGCCGCGAGGCGCCGCGGGACCACGGGAGACAGGGATGATCTTCAGGCAGCTCTACGAACCCGATTCCTCCACCTACACCTATCTCCTGAGCTGCCCGGAGACGGGCGAGACCGCGCTGATCGACCCGGTGCTCGATACCGTCGATCGCGATCTCGAGGTGCTGCGCGCGATGGGCCTCCGGCTCACCACGACGCTCGACACGCACATTCATGCCGATCACCTCACCGGGGCGAGGCGGCTCAAGTCGCTCGCCGAAAGCCGCATCGCCGCCCCGGCGATGGTCGGGCTGCCGTGCGCCGACGTCGGTCTGCGCGAAGGCCAGCCGTTTCGCGTCGGGACCATCGAGCTGCATCCGCTCTACACGCCGGGCCACACCGATCACCACCACGCGTTCCTGATCGACGACGGCACGCACAGGATGCTCTTCACCGGCGACGCCCTCCTCATCGACGGCTGCGGCCGCACGGATTTCCAGTCGGGCGACGCGGAGACGCTCTACCGCAGCATCCAGGAAAAATTCTTCGCGCTTCCCGGCGAGACGCTCGTCTATCCGTGCCACGATTACAGCGGACGGCGCGTCAGCTCGATCGCCCAGGAGAAGGACCGCAACCCGCGCCTGGGAGGAAACAAGTCGCTCGAGGAGTTCCTCGAGATCATGGCGAACCTGAACCTGCCCTATCCGCGCAAGATCGCGTTCGCGGTGCCGGGCAACGAGCGCTGCGGCGAGTGCCCGCCGGAGATCCCGGAGGAGTATCGCGGTGTCTGCGATCACGATCAGGGTTGATTCGGAGGGTTGACGGCGGATGGCCGTCATGGCGAGTGCGGCGAGGCGGATCTCGTGTCCCGCGTGATTTACGCCATCGTGGCGCCCCCTCGCCATGACGACTCGTTCCGTTTTCCTGGGAAGCGAAACGGCGGCAGAATGGAGCCGACACCGAGAAAGGAGAGACAGACCATGGCAAGCCTCATCGACGCGATCCGCGAAGCGGACAGCCCCGCGAAAGACCCGAGGTTCCCGCATGCGCCGGCCGACTGGAGCGCCGAGGCGGCGCTCGAGGCGGCGCGCAAGGAAGGCCTCCAGCCCGGCGAGGATCACTGGGAGGCGGTGCGCGCGCTGCAGGAGTACTTCGCGAAGCACGAGGAGATCGCGCGGAACATGCGCGAGTTGCACGACGCCCTGGACGAGAAGTTTCACGCCAAGGGCGGCATCCGGTATCTGTACACGCTCTTCCCGGCCGGCCCGGTGGCGCAGGGCTGCCGCATCGCCGGGCTGACCCCGCCGGCGGGCGCTGTCGACAGGGGATTCGGCAGCGTCGTGTAGGGCGCGCGAGCGCCAAAAAAAGAGGCCCCGCTTTGACGGGGCCTGCGAATTATTTCTTTAAGGAGTAAATGGAGGACAGTTGCTGAAGCTGTCCTCGACGTCTATTCGACTCCGCTTCTCTCGACTTTTCTCTCCTTTCGTTCCCTTAGGGGTTTCCACCCGGTTTGTTCGGATGATTTCGAGCTTCCATCGTTAAGCGGCTGATCGCGATGAAAACGCGACCGCCGCACCCCCGGTCCGTCGATTCGGGAAGGCGATGCGACATACGAGGAATCAGGGGGTCTTGCCCGCCTCGTACGTGGCGCTCACGAGGAGAATCGCGAACACGAGCCACGCGAACGCCGCGACGTACCCGGCCAGGATGTCGGTCAGCCAGTGGACCTCGAGGTATATCTGGGCGAAACCGACGAGCAGGATCAGCGCGATGACGACCGAGTAGACGGCGAAGCGCTGCACCTCGCCGGCGAGCCGGCACCAGGCGACGTAGGCCGCGAACCCGTAGATCAGCATCGCGCTGTAGGCGTAGCCGCTCGGGAAATTGGCGAGCTCCGCCTCCTGGAAGGCGGCGCGCAGCACGACGAGCACGAGCTCGCCGATGCCGACCGCGACGAGGAACGCGTACGCGCGCAGGCGATCGCCGACCCCGAGGAGATAGACGAGCAGGCCCGCCGCGCTCGCCGCCATCAGCGACACGGCGCTGACGTTCGTGACGGTGACGAGCCGCTGCGTGACGTTCGGCGAGAGAAGGTACTCGACCAGGTTCCGCGCCCGCAGATCGAGCGCCGCGAGCGTCTCGAAGTGGATGACGTCCTCGACGATCCCCGCGAGCGCCGCCAGCGCGAGCACCAGCAGCACGAAACCGACCGTGAGGTTGAGGCCGTACCACCCGCGCGGCCGGAAGCGGTCCTTGGCGAAGGCCCAGACGTTGGGCAGGAGGGCGGAAAGCCGGCGGTCCAGCCGGCCAAGCTGGTGATCGAGCACGCGCCGGCGTTTGCGCAGGAACAGCCAGGCGAACAGGGCGAGCGCGACGAGCGCCGCGATCGCGATGCCGGCGCGGCCGAGGTACGTCTTCACGATCTCCCAGCTGCTGCCGGCGAAGTAGCCGAGCAGCGTGAACGTCGCGGCCCAGAGGACGGCGCCGTACAGGTCGAAAAACAGGAAGCGCGGGTAGGAGAGCTTCGCCACGCCGGCGACGAGCGGGCCGAAGGACCGGAACCAGCCCACGAAGCGCCCGAAGAAGATCGTCTTGCCGCCGTACTGGTCGATGAAGAGGCGCGCGCGCAGCAGGTGCTCCTCGGGCAGGAACAGCCGCTGCGCGTAGCGCATGAAGGCGTCGCCGAAGTAGCGTCCGAGGAGATACCCGGTGTTGTCCCCGGCCAGCGCGCCCGCGGCCGCGATCCACATCGCGTCGCCCAGGCTCAGGATGCCCTGCGCGGCCAGGAAGCCGGCGACGACCACCACCGTTTCGCCGGGCACGAGCAGGCCGAGGAGCGCGGAGGTTTCGAGGAAGGTCAGCAGGAACAGGGCCCAGTAGCCCCAGTTCTGCACTTGCTCGACCAGCCAGGCCACGACGCGCCCTCGCGAGTTGCGGTGACGCCATTACACCCGCACGCCGGCGCGGCCGGTAGCCCGCCCGCACGGATGCCGGGAACCTGCACCTGATCGCAGCGAGGGTACCGCGTATCGGTCGATTGCCCCGGCTCGGTTCATCCGCTTCGCGCCGCGGGGTAAAACGCGCCCGTTCCGTTCGCCGCCCGCCGCCGTCCGTCCCGCGCGGCCCGTTTCGCCGAAATCAAGGAGTACGCCCGCCGTGAAGATGCGTGTCCTCACCGTGACTGTCCTGCTGGCGGCCGGCCCGGCTCTGGCCGAGGAGGCGGCCGCGCCCAACGGCCTCGGCTGGAAGGCTTCGGCCGAGTTCGGGCTGGTCGACACCAGCGGCAATTCGCAGACGACGACGATCAACGCCAAGCTCAACGCCGTGCACGAGTCGCTCGAGTGGCGCAACCGATTCACGGCCGAGTACCTCAGCGCGTCCGACGACGTCGGCACGGTCGCCAGGCGCACGGTCGGCCAGGCCGCGACGAACTACAAGCTCGACGAGCGCAATTACCTCTTCGGAAACCTGCGCTACGAGAACGACGAGTTCGCGCCGTACGACTATCGCTACTCGGAGACGGTCGGTTACGGTCGGCGGATGCGATGGAAGACGCAGCGCCTCGATCTCGAGATCGGCGCGGGCGGAAGCCACACGCGCTTCGCCGACGGGAACCGGGACGACGACGGCATCGTGCGCCTGGCGGGCAATTATGCCTGGCAGCTCACGAAGACCGCCGAGTTCAGCGAGGTCGCGTTCACGGAGATCGGGTCGGACAACACGCACAGCGAGTCCGAGACCGGGCTGAAGCTGCGCATCAACGGCAACCTCGCGATGAAGCTCTCCTACAAGATGCTGCACAACAGCGAGGTGCCCGAGGGAACCGAGAAGCTCGACAGCATCACTTCGGTCACGCTGGTCTACGATTTCTGATCCGCGACGGCGCGCGTCCGCGTGCCGCTCTCTCCCGCAGGCCTTCCGTCCTTCCACGCACCCCGGCCTTGACGGGGCACCCGGAAAATCGGACCGTGCGAGGTTCGATGCACGGGCATCCGAAGGAGAACGAGCCGGCCACCCGCCGCTGGGCGATCGCCGATCCGGGCAACCGGCGCGAGGTCCTGCTGCTCGCCCTCGCTCTCGTGGTCGTGCTGCTCACGTGGTCGTTCGCCGAGCTCGCCGACGAGGTCGCCGAGGGCGACGCCCACCGGACCGACGAGGCGCTGCTCCTCGCGCTGCGGTCGGCGGCCGACCTCGCCGACCCGATCGGGCCGAAGTGGCTCGAGGAGCTTGCGCGGGACTTCACCGCGCTGGGCGGCGTCGGGGTGCTCACCGCCATGACGCTGGCCGTCGCCGGCTTCCTCGCGCTGCAGGGCAAGCGCCACGCCGCCGTGTACGTGCTGCTCGCGGTCGGTACGGGTCTCCTCGCCGCCATGCTCCTCAAGGGCGGCTACAGTCGGCCGCGACCCGCGCTCGTGCCGCACGCCTCGTACACGTACACGTCGAGCTTCCCGAGCGGCCACGCGATGATGTCGGCCGTCGTCTATCTCACGCTGGGCGCGCTGCTCGCGCGCTTTCAGCCGTCGCTCCGGCTGCGGCTGTACCTGCTGGGCGTCGCGGTCGTGCTGTCGCTGCTGGTCGGCGTGACGCGCGTGTACCTCGGCGTCCACTGGCCCACGGACGTCCTCGCCGGCTGGCTCGCCGGAGCGGCCTGGGCGTCGCTCTGCTGGCTGACCGCGTTGCTGCTGCAACGCCAGGGGCGGGTGGAGTCGGAGCCGGAGGACGGGTTGGCGCCCCCCTGACCCCGCTCATGGCTATCCCCTAACGACTCGCCTCTCTCCCTTCCTTAAGGTTCGGGTGTGCGAGGTTCGCAGACGGAGGTCACCATGAGGTGGGGCAGGGCAGCACTACTGGCGGTCGCGCTCTCGGGTTTGCCCGGTCTGGCGCTGGCGCAAGCCGCGGGAGGCGCAGCGGGCGGGGGCGGGACCTCCGGAGGCAGCGGGACGGGCGCACCGGGCGGCGCGGCCGCCGGCGGTTCGACGGGAACCGTACCCGGTGTGATCAGCGTCCCGGGCGGCACCGGGCCGCTTCCCGATGGCGACGCGGCCACGGGAGCCACCGCTCCGGCACCGACCACTCCGGCGGCCGCGCCTCCCGGCGTGACCGCCGTTCCCCCACCCGCAAGCGCTGTGCCTCAACCCCCGGCCGCCGGCACCGTCGGCGGCGCCCCGGCCGGAACCGCGGCCGGTGCGGCCTCCGGCAGCACTCCCACCGCACCGGCGGCCGGCCCGGCTGTACCGGGTACGGTTCCCGGTGCTCCTGCTGCCGGCACGCCCGGAACCGCGACGGGCACCGGTGCCGGTGCCGTTCCCGGGACGCCGCCGACCGGAGCCGCCGGCGGCGCTCCAGCCGGCCCGATGGGGACGACCGGGGTTCCCGGCACGGCTCCCGGCGTGCCCGGCACGACGCCGGGGGTATCGGGTACGACCCCGGGCGGGGTCACGGGAACCGCGCCCGGCGGGATCTCGGGTGGACTGACCGGCGGAACGGGTGGGACGTTATCGGGAGGCGCGGAAAGCGTGCTGCCCGGCGGGGTGGTGCCCGGCGGTCCGGTCCCGGGCGGGACGGTGCCCGGCGGGACGGTCGGCGGGCCGCGCGACCCTTCTCGCTAACGGCGATAAGCGTGCGTTGAAACGGCCGGCACGCGACTCAGGGTAGTTTGATCTTCCCGCCGCCCGGGAGGCCGCCCCCCGGTAGGCCGCCGCCCGGCATGCCGCCCAGGCCACCTGCCCCGGGCTCGGGGATCAGGATTGAAGAGCTGGCCTGGCGCCGCAGCTCCTGCAGCTCCTGCACCGCGCGTTCGACGGCACGCTTTGCGGCGTCGCCGTACCTGGCGATCGCCTCTTCGAGCGACTGCGCGGGGATCTCGAAGCTCAGCGGCATCGACCCTACCGTCGTCAGGATCTGCGCCTCCCCGATGTACGAGGGCTTGCGCGCGTCGTCGGGCGAGCCGTCCGCCTTCACCGGAACGAGCCGGCGGATGGTTCCGACCTTGCGGTCCGTGTAGACGTCCTCGCGATAGAGCGCGGCTGCGTCCATCTTCGGCTCGGGCATCTTTTCCTCGGGCTTCGTGACCATGACTGCGACTCCATGCCTTGTCCGCTGAGGGAACAGCCTATCAAAACGGCAGTGAAAAGTGATGAGTGGTAAGTGTGTTGAAGCGCGCCCCGGAGGCGCAGCAGAACTCCGAGCCTGCAACTCGACCGGGCACCGGTGTCGCGAGGCGAGGGACGAAAACGGCCGGCATCGCGCAATGGCGATGCCGGCCGCTACCGCGACTGACTAGGCGGCGAGCTTGCGCTTGATCGCGTCGATCACGGCCTCGCTCGAGGTCGCGCGCACCGTCAGCAGCATGCCTTCCTTTTCGTAGAAGCCGACGAGGGGCGCGGTCTTCTCATTATAGGTATCGAGCCGGTGGCTGATCGCGGCCTCGGTTTCGTCCTCGCGCTGCACGACGGGGCTGCCGCACTTGTCGCACACGCCGGCCTGCTTCGGCGGGTTGCTCTTCACGTTGTAGATCGCCTGGCACTTGGCGTTCGAGCAGGTCCGCCGCGTCGTCAGGCGGTCGAGGATCACCTCGCGCGGCACGTCGATGTTCACCGCCATGTCGAGCTTGATGCCGAGCTTCGCGAGCATCTGCTTCAATGCCTCGGCCTGCGGGATGGTGCGCGGGAAGCCGTCGAGCAGGAAGCCTTTCCGGCAGTCCGGCTCCTGCAGGCGCTTCTCCATGATCCCGAGGATGAGCGCGTCCGGCACGAGGTCGCCGCGCTTCATGTAGTCCTGGGCCTGCTTGCCGAGATCGGTCCCGGCCGCGACCGCGCCGCGCAGAATGTCGCCGGTGGAGATCTGCACCGAGCCGTCCATCGCCGTCAGCATCTTCGCGACGGTGCCTTTACCCGCGCCCGGAGCGCCCAACAGAATCAACCGCATCGTCTTTTCCTCTCTCTGGTTTGGCTGCAAAGGGGCGCATTCTGCCTGCAGGCCGGCCCGGCGGGCAAATCCACCGACCGACCCGTGCCCGCGAGGAGCCGCCGGCGGGCAGGCCGTACCCGCGGCTTTTGAACCGCGCGTTTTGCGGGCAGAATGGCTCCGGAGGCGACGGGCGCGGGCGGGGTCGCTTCGGCACCGGAATAAACAAGCCCTTCCGCCGGTCTGTAAGAGGCACGGCAACGGGAGGGGTGGGAGAATGCTGGCCCCATGCAAAACGACGTGACCGCAGTTCCCCGCCGGGGCCGGCTCTGGCTCGCGGTCGTCGGGCTCCTGCTGGTCGCGGGTCGTGCGGACGCTCAGACCGGGCCGCCCCTGCGCATCGCCGTGGCCCAGACCGCGCTCGATACGGGGCTCTTCGGCGCGCTGGCGGCCGATTACCGCGAGATGTCGCCGCAGGCGCACGTGATCCTGCTGCCCTTCGGCTCCCTCGCCACGCTCGATGCGGCGCGCAGCGGCAATGCCGATCTGGTCATCACCCACCACGCGCCGAGCGAAGAGCAGTTCGTGCGCGAAGGCTACGGCGTGCTGCGCACGCTCGTCATGTACAACGAGTTCGCCGTCTTCGGTCCCTCCGACGATCCCCTGCGGCTGCGCGGCGAACGCGATCCGGTCGCGGCCCTCCGGCGTCTCGCGCGCGCCGGCGCGCCCTTTTTCGCGCCGGACAACCGTTCCGGCACGCAACGCAAGCTCGAGGAGCTCTGGGAGCTTGCGGGCGTGCGGCCGGACTGGATCGGTTACGAGCGAACGTTCGCCAGTCCGCAGGCGGCCCTGCGCTACGCGGACCTGTTCGGCGGCTACACCTTCGCCGATCTCGCGACCTACCTCGTGCTGCGCGAAGAGCTGGGAGGCGGCGTGATCCCGCTGGTCCGCGATCACGTGCTGCTGCGCAACTACTATTCCGCGATCGTCGTGAACCGCGAGCGCGTGCCGGGAGCGCATCAGGAGGCGGCCCAGGCGTTTCTGGATTACCTCGTCTCGGACCGGGCGCAGGAGCTCATCCGGCGGTACGGTCAGGACCGCTACCAGGCGCAGATCTTCAATCCGGCGGCGTCGACCGATGCCGGGCTCGTCGCCCGGCGCCGGGCCGAGCGCGAAAGCGAATCGCGCACCTTCGCCGGCATGGCGGCCCTCTCCGCGGCGCTCGTGTTGCTCGCCGGAATCGCGGTGCTCCTGTTCCTGCGCGCCCATCGTCTCGAGCGCACGCGGCGCGCGAGCGAGGAGCGGTTCCGCCGCGCGGTCGAGGGCACGGAGGACGGGGTGTGGGACTGGGACCTCGCCGCCGATCGCGCGTTCCTTTCGCCCCGGCTGCGCCAGATGCTGGGACGGGGCGGCGAGGACGACTTCGTCCGCGGGCCCAGGCAGGTCTTCGGCGAGGCGATGCATCCGGACGACCGGTTCCGGGTCGAGGAGCAGCTCGACAGATACCTGGCGGGCGCGGGGGAGGGCGAGCTCTTTCTCGCGGAGTTCCGGACGCTGCCGGGTCCGGACGCGCCCCGCTGGATGCTCATGCGCGGCAAGGCGACGCGCGACGAGGCCGGTCGCGCGGTTCGGGTGTCGGGATCGGTGACCGACATCACGGAGCGCAAGCGCCAGGAAGCGGTCATCGCGCACCTCGCCACGCACGACACGCTGACCGGGCTGCCGAACCGCGCGCTCCTGCACGAACGCCTGGCGGCGCTCCAGACGCCGGCCGGACGCTTCGCGCTGCTCATCCTCGATCTCGACGGCTTCAAGGAAATCAACGACGGTCTCGGGCACCACGTCGGGGACCTGCTGCTGCAGCAGGTGGGGCAGCGCCTGCGGGAGCGGATCCTGCCTCCCCACACGGTCGCCCGGCTCGGCGGCGACGAGTTCGCGGTGCTCGTTCCCCTCGCCGACACCGCGTCCGCCGAGCGCGTGGCGCGCGAAGTGCTTCTCACGCTCGAGGACGACTTCCTCATCCATCCGCACAAGCTGCGCGTGGGGGGCAGCCTGGGGATCGCCATGTATCCCGAGCACGGCACGACCACGGAGACGATCGTCCGCCACGCCGACGTCGCGATGTACAACGCGAAGCGTTCGGGCAGGGGCGTCGCGTTCTACGATCCGGACGGCGAGCGGGCGTGCAACGCCGCGTGCGTGCGCCGCCGCCGCGGGTACCTCGGTGCCGCGCCCGCCGTGCCGGGCGGGTGGGCCCCGGTCGCCTGACGCTTCTTATGGCCGGAAAGGCAGCTGTCCGGAAGAAGGCGCCGGCCACGAAGAAGCGCGGACGGCTCTCGCCGCGACGCGAGAAGCGCGGGCTCGACGCCGCCGACATCGCGCTCGGGCTGGACGGGGCCGACGTCGCGCCCCTGGTGGCGGAGGTCCGGGCCGCGGGCGGTGCGGCGCTCGGCGCCTACCGCGAGCCGTTGTCCGGGAGGGCGCTCCTGCTCGCCGCCCTCCCGGTCGACGCCGTCGAACCGACGCCGTTCCAGCGCGACCTCTCGCCGACGCACACCAAACGCCTCGCCGCGAAGATCGAGGAGGCCGGCTCGTTTCTCGATCCCCTGATCGTCGTGCGCGGCGAGGACGGAAAACTGTGGACCCCGAACGGCCGCCATCGGCTCGCGGCGGCCAAGGTGCTCGGCCTCAAGCAGGTCACCGCGCTCGTCTCGCCGGACGAGGACCTCGCGTTCCGCATCCTCGCGCTCAACACGGAAAAGGCGCACAACCTCAAGGATCGCAGCCTCGAGGTGATCCGCATGGCGCGCAGCCTTGCGAAGCGCCGGCCGGGATCGAAAGAGGCCGAGTTCACCGCCGAGTTCGAGGCGCCGGAGCTGCTGACGCTCGGGATCGTCTATGAGCGCAACGGCCGCTTCGCGGGCGGCGCGTACAGCCCGTTCCTGAAGAAGGTCGACCGCTTCAGCGACCGCACGCTCGCCGTGAGCCTGCGGAGCCGAGAGGCGTATGCCGCGCGCCTCGAAGGCATCGACGCGCAGGTGAAGCGCATCATCGAGGGTCTCCAGAGCCGCGGTTTCAAGTCGCCGTATCTGCGGGCGTACGTGGTCGCGCGGATCAATCCCGTGCGGTTTCACAAGCTGAAGAAGGGCGAGACGAAACCGCCGATGCCGATCGGCGAGGCGCTCACGCGCATGGCCGCGGGTGCGAAGAAGTTCAACCTCGATTCGGTCCGGACCGCGGACCTCGCGCTGGTCGCCGCGGTCGCGGGCGGCGAAGAGTAAAGCCGGAAGTGACGCGATGAAGTTCGCGCAAGTCCCCGTCGGCCAGCGCTTCGAGCTCCAGGGCGGCCGCTACCTCAAGACCTCGCCGGTCGTCGCCGTCGAGGAGGCGAGCGGTCGGTCGCGGTTCATCGGGAAATACGTCGAGGTCACGCTGCCGGAGAACCCGGATCAGGCGAAGCCGGCACCCGCTTCAACCGCGCCGGTCGACCCGCAGGCCGTGCTCGCCGAGTTCGAGGCGTTCCATGCCCGGTGCCTCGCCATCCTCGACGGATTGCAGGAGAGCCTCGACGTCGAGACCCTCGATCGCGCCCGTACCGAGCTCGAAGAAGCGCGCCGGCGTTTCGTGAAGCGCATCGAAGACGGCGCGGCCGAATAGCTCGCGGCTTCTCTCCTTATATATGGTGTGATGGAGATCGCCGGTGTGCGCGGCCTGGGAGCGCTAGGCGCGCCGTCGCGAGGCTCCAGAGATTGATGCCGATCAACGGCCCCGCGCTTGCGCGCGTTTGCACCCGGGCCTAACCTGCCCGACAAAGCCGCGGGAGTCGATTCGCATGGCCGACGAGCTGGTCTGCTGGAAGTGCGGGGCATCGCTCAAGAGCCTGCCCCTGCCGCTCTCGCGCACGGCCGAGTGCCCGGCCTGCAAGGCCGAGCTGCACGCCTGCAAGCTTTGCCGGTTCTACGACGCGCGCACCCAGCGCCAGTGCACCGAGATCCGCGCCGAAGAGATCATCAACAAGGAGCACGCCAACTTCTGCGACTGGTTCAAAGCCCGCCCCAGCGCCTTCGACGCCCGCGCCCAAGCGAAGGCCCAGGCGGGCAAGGCGAAGCTCGACGCGTTGTTCGGGAGAGGAGAGGCGCCGGCCGAGGAGACCGACCCGGCCCGCGCGAACCTCGAGGATCTGTTCGGCGGCACCGCCAAGAAGAAGGAGTGAAACGCCTCGCGCCCCGCCAGGCGCAACCGGGACTCGTGCGGCACCTATACTGAGGGAAGATCGCCCGGACCGATTCGACCACGCGACTCCGAAACAGAAAAATGATGGAGGCGGCAACCTATCCTGCTCGGACAATGCTCAAGGAAGCGGATTCAAGCCGTTGAATGAATGAAGGAGCCACTCCGAATGCTACCCGCCTGTACACAATGTTTTGCCGCACTTAGGCGGCCTATATCTAGTTAGGACAAGATGGCCAATCCATTACGAGTAGGCGAGTCGGTATCACATGGACCGCGCACACTGCTTAAGCGACCAGAGCTAGCAGCGCTCATCGGCTGCGCATGTGCTGATTGGGCGTACATCGAAAGCTCTTTAACCATGTTTTACGGGCATCTGATGGGCGTCTATCTCCCAAAACATCCAGAATTTGAACCCCCATTACATCCTGTCGCCCTCCAAGTCCTAGATGAGCTCCAAAGCATTCACGCCAAAGTAAATCTGGTCAAGAAGTTGGCTGATTGGGTTATCAAGGATGAGGTACAGAGAAAGGATGTGTTATCTGTATTGGATAAATTAAGAAAAGCAGGCGAAGGCAGGAATTTGGTAGCCCATGGAGTTTGGGGCATCTGCGAATCCGAACCTGAAGCTCTAATACTTCTCCCCACATTCGGGCATCAAATGATTTACAGAAAGCAAGATTTCGAATTAGTTCTTGAAAAAATTCAGAGAGCCAAGGTTGAGCTTGGCCGCATACACCATGAGTTCTATCAGCGGCGCCGTAACAAGTAGTCCTAAGATGGCGCTCAACCTCGCTCCCTTCGGTCGCTGGGCGCTGCGCCAAAAAGCGGCGCAGCGCAGGTTAGCTCTGCGTTGGGCGTATCAATCATGAAAGAACTGATCTTGTTGATACTCGGAGGGGTCGGTGGATTTCTCCTCCATACAATCACAATGAAGGTTAGTTTCAAGCAGCGCGCAATTGAGAACAAGATCAAGGTCTTTGACTCGCTTATTGGCACGTGGGTGCAGATGCGGAATTTCATATACGCACACCACACTGGGCAACCGATGCAAGCGGTACCGCGTGATGTCGCGCAGCAGTTCGATCAGATGTACGGGCAGTCACAGCAACTGATTGGGGAAGCGATCCTAGTCTGTGAAGACGATGTGTTAACCGGTGACATCAATGCACTAAATGAACGTATGTACCGAACGGAGTGGTATAGCTTGGAACATATTCAAGCAAACGAAGCAATAGAGCAGATAAAACGAGAAGCCGTGGCGCTGATTGCGCGCATGAGAGAGGACATCAAAGGCAGCACGCGCTTAGAGTGGCGGGACTTTGCCCATATCGCCTCTGGTCTCTCGCCATTGCGACGCAAGGCCCAACAAGGTGCTCAACCAAACGCGCAAGATCGGCGCGCCGGTTAGCTAGTTCGTTATGGCACAAATGAATAAGCCCACAAAATTGATCCTTCTGCTCCTCAGCCACGTGCTGTTTGCTGTCGGCGGCGGAGTGCTCGGCTATCTGGCCCATGAGAAGCTCGTCTCAAGCATCGCGTTTGTGGATGAGGTGGCGTTGGTCTCTCGTGCCGCAACCTACGTCGACATACAGCGCGCGCAGGGAAGCACAAAAGACTATAAAGCGGCGCTTCTTGCATACCTCGAGGTGCTTGAGAAATACAGGCACGAACCAAGCGTGCTGTTTACGGAAAGAGTGCACTCCGTAGATAAGACGCTTGCCTATGTCCGCCTTGCCAGAGTGGCAGAGGCAGAAGGAAATCGCACCGAAGTCGCTTCTTACTCAAAGAATGCCGTCGCCTCATGTGCTGGTACTGGTTGGAAGGACTGCTCCAAGGAGAAACTCTGGGCCATTACGGCACGGCTGGATAAAGCAAGTTTTATGGGTGCCGGTACCAATAACGAGCGTCGGGGCGGAAGTAATGTTGCGCCATAACACGTCGCTCGTGCCGACACCGCAAACAGCGTGGTACGTTTCCTGGTGTTTTCGTGGCCGGTGCGGCACACCTCTGCGTTAGATTGCATGAACAAAAAGAGAAGCCAGTTTCATATCACGGAAGTTCCGAGCCTGGACGCGTCGGCAGGCTCGGTTGGCGTGGATATTGGCTACCTCGGCTACGATGACCACATGAAAGCATTCGTCGATATCTTTGAGAAATTCGTTCATGACAACAAAGGCATTCTCAGCGCCTTCGAAAGCATTTCTGTTGAGGCTAAGAAACCAACTGGCCGTCTGGTTGTGGGCTTGGGTGCAGCTGGTGGCGTTAGCAGCCTTTTCTCAAATGCGAGGGAAGTCGGTAAAGAGCTATATTGCTCAAACAACGACAAGGTCAAGTTGGTGCTATCCGGTAAGGGTGGTCAAAGGTCCCTCTTTGTCACTTTCGACAACCCACATTTTTCGTTCGGGTGAGAAAATGCAATCTAACTTTTGCTCGTGCCGACGCCCGGGACAGCGCGCCATGTTTCCTGGCGTATCGGTGGCGGACGCGGCCCAGCAAAGCGTTATGGGGCAACAGCCCTCCACTAAATGACAAGCGGCAGGTATGGTAAGCGAAGGCGTTAAGATCCGGGCTCAGATCGATACCGAGAGCGTTCGCAACGTAATGCTGGTTAACGGCGGCGGCTCCGTCGCGTTGCTAGCGCTGTTGCCTGCAGTTCTCGGTACGCCGCTCGTTTTCGGAGTGCTTCTCACACTCGCGATTTGGCTTCTTGGTCTGACCCTAGCGGTAAGTCATAGCGTGCTGCGTCGTAAATGCTCGCTTGTTTACGAGCAACACGGCATGAGGCCTCATCTTGGGAAACCTAGGTTGTGGATCAAACCGAACCAACCGTGGGTTTGTTGGTGGGGGTGGTGGTGTCTATACACGTCGATCTTCGCGTTCCTGATTGGAGGGGCCGTGATGGTATCCGTAGGTTTCGCAAACATCGACGTCTTGAGCACTTCATTGAAGCCGTAAAGTAAAGTGTGGCGGCCCGAAATGCCTCATAACAATCGCTTCGAGACGTTCGCGCGCCGCCTCCGCTCGCCGCTCGAGCGAATCGTTATGTTGCGAGAGAACTGAATGACTAAACGTGGCTTTCTAGGTTTTTTGTCTGCTGCCGGCTTCTTACCTGTCCTCTGTTTCAAGGCCGCTCATGGGGGAGAAAAAGTGAGTGAGAAATTTAAAGGTCCGTTTGGTTCCTGCTGCAAAGATCTCTCGGACGCCATGAAGCAACCACCCAGCTCGTTTTTCTTTGTCGAGAAAAACCAAGTTCTATATCTAACCGTTGGCTATGTCCAAACAGAAAAGGGCCCGGGCTGGTTCGACCAAGCCGTAATCTTTTGCCCGTTCTGCGGTAAGCAACTTCAGTCCCGAGAGGAAATAGCAAAGAAAGCAGCGCGTGGCTAAACAACGCAACACAACATTCAGGTCGAGCATGAGACGACGGCGCATTCCCTGATGTCTCGTGCCCCGTGCCGCTCACCAACACGTTAGGTATCTTGAGTGCAAATACGAAGCCGAAACGTGACTTTTTCCCTGCTTATCGTGC
This sequence comes from Sulfurifustis variabilis, assembly GCF_002355415.1. Taxonomy (GTDB): domain Bacteria; phylum Pseudomonadota; class Gammaproteobacteria; order Acidiferrobacterales; family Sulfurifustaceae; genus Sulfurifustis; species Sulfurifustis variabilis. The sequence goes on from NZ_AP014936.1 coordinate 989,295, forward strand.
TTGAGCGTTGGCTGCTAGGCCAAGTTTGGCACCGGGCTACATGGCCATGCAATTCAGTGAAGGCGAGCCGAAGTGACAAAACAACCATCTAACCACTGGCTCGTGCTGACGCTGGGACAAGGCGCTATGTTTCCTGATATTTCGGCGACCGGCGCCGCACAGCCAGACCGTTAGAAATCCATGAAGCATCACAACAAGGCATTGACGTCGGTCCTGTGCCTGTCCCTGTCGCCAGCGCTCTCGCAGGTTGGCGCCACGCCGCCATTCGATTGGGTGAAGGTTATATCCGAAAAGACGAACTCCTTACGCGCGTGTGCGCGCCCATCGTCGCTCGAAAGCCGCCGGCTGACGGAGCTGCCGAGCGAAAAGTTGGTTTTGCTGGCGAGTCTCGACCCCGGCGCTATCTCCGATGGTTGCCACATTTCCATTTACAGCAGTGAAGATAAACAAAAGGTGTATTTGAGTGTTACCGGTGGACTGTCAAACCACATACGAATGTACTTCGGTCCCTTTCGTGCAACTGGCGAGGATTTCTAACATCATTCATAACGAGGCGGGCGGTGAAACGACGACGGCCTTCGTAAACCGCAGCGCCGATGCCGCTTAGAGAACGTTAGACTACAGCCGAAATGACGGAGTTTCTGGTAGTTCTGGTTGTTATTCTCGTCGCCGGCGCGACGCTTTACTCGTTTTTAGAGGACATCCTGCTTTTCTTCGAATTACGAAACGGGCCGAAAGAAATCAAGCATCATTCAGGAACGGAAGCGCTGGTGGGGCAGAGATGCCAAGTTACCGAAAGCGGCGGCGGGACGTCTTTGCGCGTCTTACTGAATGGCGAGAACTGGCAAGCTTCGCTCTCGAAGTCCGTTAGTGGCGTTCCTGCGGTTGGCTCTTTACTCAGGGTCGTTGGCGTATCGGGACTAATTCTGCATGTCGAACCATTGAGCGAATCGAATTCGCTCGACCCGCCGCCCCTTAAGGCAACGTCAGAGCGCTCGAGATGACCCGATACCTGATCATCTTCGTGGAAAAGGAGAGCTGTTCCCGCGCCGGTCGGGACGGCGCTGTCAAGCCGTAGCGCCGGTTTCCGGCGGCCGCGTAGGTAACGTATATCCCGACTCCTGTCGCGGTCGCTGGCTTGCCGGGCGACCGGGCGCCGACGACAATTCTTGCTGACTGATCATCGGGGTCTCGGCATGGAAGCCGGCAGCGAGACGCGCGCATCGGGCAGCGGCGGCCCGTCCTTCCTCCAGGACAGCCTGGTCGGCACGGTGAGCAGCCTCATCGTCTGGGCCGCCTACTTCGTCGCCGCGTACGTTTTCCTCTCCATCAGCTGTGCATCCGGTCTGAACCGCGTGCGCGTGCTCGGCGTCGACGCGGTTCAGCTCGTATTGGTGCTCATGACCGTGGTCGCGCTCGCGCTGATCGCGTGGATCGCGGTGGCGAGCGTGCGGGCGGGCAGGCGGACTCGGCCGCGTGTGAGCGCGGAGCCGTGGGTCGCCGAGCGCCGGCGGTTTATGAGCCGGACGGCCGTGCTGCTTGCCGGGCTAGCGTTCGTCGCGACGTGCTGGATGGGCGTGTCCATCCTGGCTCTTGCGCCGTGCGTGTAGTGCGAGCCGCGGCGGTCGCGATGCTTCTGGTCCCGATGGTCGCGCGGGCGCACGGCGACTCGCCCGATGCGGCCGTCTGGGGTTCGGCGGCATTGATTCTCGGTCTGGCGGCGGCTTACGCGCTCGGCGTCATCCGGCTATGGCGGTCGGGGCGCGGTCGCGGTGTGCGCGCTTGGCAGATCGTCTGCTTCGGGCTCGGCATCGCGGCGCTTGCCGTTGCCGTGTTTGGTCCGATCGAGAGCCTGGCCGAGCGGAGCTTCGCGGCCCACATGGGCCAGCACATGCTCCTTATCGCCGCAGCCGCGCCGCTCCTCGTCGTCGGAGCGCCGATCGCGGTGTTCGGCGCGTTGCTTTCGTCGACGTCGCGCAAGGCGATCGCCCGCGGTTCGGCGCCCGCGTTCGTCGGGCGGCCGCTCCTCGCCTTCGCGCTGCACGCGGCATTCGTCTGGGCATGGCACGCCCCGGTGCTCTTCGAGGCGGCGCTGCGCTCGGAAGCGCTGCATTTTCTCGAGCACGTTACGCTCCTCGGGAGCGCGCTCTACTTCTGGTGGTCGCTGCTCCACGCGGGGCGCGCCCGGGCCGGCGGGTACGGGACTAGCGCGCTTCTTGCGCTCGCGACGATGATGCACACGGGGCTGCTGGGCGCACTCATTACCATGGCGCGGCGCCCGCTGTACGCTGTTTACGTTCAGCCGGGTATCGATGCACTCGCCGATCAGCAGCTTGCGGGCCTCCTCATGTGGATCCCGGGCGCGCTCGTTTATCTCGTCGCGGGGCTGGTCTTGATCGGGACCTGGCTCGGCCGCGCGCGACGCTCCACCAGGGCCGCTCCGATGTCAGTCGCACGCTGATGTACCTGACGCTCAAGCTGCTGCACCTCGGGTTCATGGCGATCTGGTTCGCCGGGCTGCTGGGACTCCCGTGGGTCTTCGGGGAGCACGTGCGCCAGCAGGAGCGCGCCGAGCAGTCGCGCCTGCGCGCCATCGAGCGGACGGTCTACTTCGGGATCATGACGCCGAGCGCGGTGCTCGCCGTGATCTTCGGCTCGCTGCTCATGCTCTACGGCTTCGAGGGAGCGTGGCTGCCGGCGAAGCTGACGCTCATCGTCGTCGCAGTGGCGTTTCACCTCTATTGCGGCACGGTGCTCATCACCTTCATGCAGCGCCGCAACCGCCGCGGCCGCGTCTACTACCGCGCGCTGAGCCAGGTGCCGCTCGTGCTCCTCGCGGTCATCGTGTTTCTGGCGGCGGCGAAGCCGATTTGACGGCCTCCTCGGCGAGGCGCTGCTTCTCCTCTTCCTCGATGTAGCTCCCGATAAGGTGACGGAACGTGAGCTTGCCGCCGAGCCAGCCGGTGAAGGCGAGCAGCGCCGCGGTGTCGAACGAGAGGACGAGTCCCCACGGCAGCACGGGTGCCGCCGTGTCCTCCCAGCGCCAGAGGAGGTTGGCGGTGGCGAGCGAGATCACGGCGATCGCGGCGAGAAAATGGCTCCAGGCACCGACCTGCTGGCGCGCGTAGCGGATGGTCAGAAAATCCGTGAACCCCGAGAGCGCGGCGAGCAGCCCGCCCGCGAGCCCTCCGGCGATCAGCCAGAAGGCGCCGCGCGCCCAGAACGGATCGCCGGTCCACCAGAAGGCGAGGTCGGCACCGAGCGCGCCGTAGAGCAGCCCTATCGGAAAATTCACGAAGATCGGGTGGATCGGGTGGTTGGCGATTGCGGCCGTGCTCGGCACGCGTTTCTGCTCGATCGCCTTTTCCACCCGCCGTTGGCTGACTTTCTCCGCCATGGTGTCCTCAGAGCAGGCGCGGCCCGAGGTGGATCACCGCGACGCCGACGGCGCCCACCGCCACCGTGTAATGCCAGTAGAGGGCGAGGAGGTGCGCGCCGAGTGGCCGCTCGGCCGACGCGAGGCCGCGGCGCGCCCGCAGCCAGACGAAACCGGCCATCAGCACGGCGGCGGCGACGTGCAGCCCGACGAATACGGCGTGCGCATGGACCAGCGCGGGATACACGTGCTCGGTCACGGCCGCCGGCCAGGCGCGCAGCGCGGCGAACTCGAGGACGGCGAAGCCGAGCGCGAGCAGCATCGCCGCAGGCAGCCCGATGGCGAGGCGCGCCGGCCGCGGGTCGTGCCCGCTCCAGGCGATGACGCCGCTGCTCGCAAGGAGCAGGACGACGGCGAGCGCGGGCAGCGCCAGCGGGAGCGGCGGGTAGTTCCGGGGAGGCCACTCGGGCGAAACCGTCCAGAGGAAGAGGTACGCAAAGACGAGCGAGACCAGGAGCGTCGCGTCGGCGAGTAGCCCGATGGTGAGGGCCCACCATCCCGGCGACTTGCGCGTCGGGCCGTGCGTCGGCACACGCAGGTTGTGGCCCACGTCCATCGTGCCGATCGGCGTCCGGTCGGTATCCCAGAGCCAGTACACGAACACCCCGACGGTCATGGCGGCGCCGACGAGCGCGAGTCCGTACAGCTTCGCCAGCGCACCGATGAAGAAGACGGCGAGCGCGAGCGCGGCGTAAAGCGGGACCCAGCTCGAGCTCGGCAGATGCAGGACGCGCTCCGGCTCGGCGTTCAGCACGCCGGTCGCGAGCGTATGGCGGTCGCCGGCGCTCGTCTCCGCGAGCAGACCTTCGCCGCGCTCGAGCTGCCCGGGAAGGTCGAGCTGCTCCCAGAGCGGGTCGCGGCCCTCGATGCGGGGGAGGCTCGCGAAGGTGTACGTCGGGGCGGGCGTGCGCAGGCTCCATTCGAGCGAGCCGGCGTTCCAGGGGTTCGTGCCCGTGCGCTCGCCGTGGCGCAGGTGCAGGATCACGTCGATGAGAAACACGGCGAAACCTGCGGTCAGAATGAAGCCGCCCACCGTCGAAAGCGCATTGAGGTACTCCCACCCGAGACCTTCGGGATACGTGTAGACCCGGCGCGGCATGCCGATCAGGCCCGTGAGGTGCATCGGCAGGAACGTGACGTTGAAGCCGATGAAGAGCAGCCAGAACGCCCAGCGCCCGAGCACCGGGAGCATCTTCCTCCCGGAATGGAGCGGCAGCCAGTAATAGATCCCCGCAAGCAGCGGGAACACCATGCCGCCGATGAGCACGTAGTGGAAGTGCGCGACCACGAAGTGCGTGTCGTGCACCTGCCAGTCGAACGGCACGAGCGCGACCATCACGCCCGTGAGCCCGCCGAGCACGAAGATGAAGAGGAAGCCGAGGATGTAGAGCAGCGGCACCGAGAGCACCGGCCGGCCGCGCCACAAGGTCGCGATCCACGCGAACACCTGGATCCCGCTCGGGATCGCGACCGCCATGCTCGCGGCGGAGAAGAAGCTGAGCGCGAGCAGCGGGATGCCGGTCGCGAACATGTGGTGCACCCAGAGCCCGAAGCTGATGAAGCCGGTGCCGATGACGGCGAGCACGATCCAGGTGTAACCCGCGATCGGCGTGCGCGCGAAGGTCGGCAGGACCATGCTCACGATGCCGGTCGCCGGCAGGAAGATGATGTAGACCTCGGGGTGGCCGAAGATCCAGAAGAAGTGCTGCCACAGAAGCGGATCGCCGCCGCGGGCCGTGTCGTAGAACGGGATGCCGAACGCGCGCTCGATCTCGAGCAGAAGCCCGCCGAGGATCAACGGCGGGAAGCCGAACACGATCATGAACGCGGTGACGAGCATGACCCAGGCGAAGATCGGCATGCGGTCGATCGACATCCCCGGTGCGCGCGTCTTGAGGATGGCGACGATCAGCTCGATCGCCGCGAGCACGGCGGAGACCTCGACGAAGGTGATGCCGAGCAGCCAGAAGTCGGCGTTGATGCCCGCCGAGTACGGCTTGCTGTTGAGCGGGACGTACATGAACCAGCCGCCGTCCGGTACCGCGTCGAACACGAAGCTCGAGTAGAGCAGCAGTCCGCCGAAGGCGTAGCACCAGTAGGTGAAGGCGCCGAGCCGCGGGAACGGCAGGTCGCGCGCGCCGATCATCTTCGGAAGGAGATACACCGCGAGGCCTTCGACCATCGGCACGGCGAACAGGAACATCATCGTCGTGCCGTGCATGGTGAAGAGCTCGTTGTAGGTCGCGTAGTCGACCGACGCGCGCTCGGCCCAGGCGAGCTGCGCGCGCATCACCATCGCGAGCAGCCCGCCGACGGCGAAGAACACGAAGCCCGTGGCGATGTAGCGCGTGCCCACCGCCGTGTGGTTCACGGCGCTGAGCTGGCCGAACCCGGGCGGCGCCCGCCAGATGTCGTGCAGGCGATCGTGCAGCTGGTCGGCCGCCGTGGCGCTCATTCGAGGCCCTCGAGGAAGGCGACGAGGCTCGCGCGCGTCTTGGCATCGACGTGCCTGAACGAAGGCATCCGCGTGCCGGGCTTGAATGCCGGGGCATCCGCGACCCAGGCGGCCAGGGTCGGTCGGTTGTTCCCGAGCGTCGCGCCCGCGAGGGTATAGCGCCGAGCGACGTGGGTGAGATCCGGCCCGACACGCCCGCCCGGCGCGAGACCGCGGACCGTGTGGCATTCGGGGCAGCCGAGCTTGGCGAAGGCGGCGAAGCCCTGCGTTCGCTCGGCGGTGGCCGGAGCGACCGCGTCGCGGCGCTGATGCGCGCGCCAGCGCTCGAAATCGGCTTCGGGCTCCGCAATCACGAGCAAGGCCATGCGGGCGTGCTGCGCACCGCAGAATTCCGCGCATTGACCGCGGAACACGCCGGGGCGGTCGGCCCGCAGCCATTGGACGTTCGTGCTGCCCGGCATCATGTCGATCTTGCCGGCCAGGCTCGGCACCCAGAAGCTGTGAATCACGTCCGCGCTCGTGACCCGCATTTCGACGGTGCGTCCGACCGGGATGTGGATCTCGTTGGCCGTCACCGCGCCCTCCCCCTCGTAGCGGATCTCCCACCACCACTGGTGCCCGACGACCTCGACGCGGAGCGCGGCCTCCGCGCCCGGCGGCCGCGTCGTGCCGCTCACGTGAAAGCCGTAGAGCAGGAGCGCCGAGAGCACCACCACCGGGAAGACGACGCCCCCGCCGACGATCAACGTCCCCGGCCGGACGTGCCCGCGTCGATCGGGCGCGCGGAAGACGGCATAAAGCGCGAGCGCCACGACGAGTGACAGGATGACCGCGCTCCCGGCGAAGAGGATCCACCATGTCTGCGCGAGGCTCGCCGCCACCGGCCCCTGCGGATTCAGCGCGGACTGCGCCCCGCCGCAGCCGGCGAGCAGCGCCGTGGCGAGCGCGAGCGGGCCCGGCGCCGGCGCGCCGCGCCGCGGCAGGAGAGTGACTTGGTCGTTGGCGCCGTGCGGCACGGATCCTTGTGCGACGGATGGTGTTGCGAAGACGCGCGTCCCCGTCGACGCACTATAACGCGCGAGGCCCGGGCGGCAATCCGGGGCCGGCCGCAATAGCAGCGAGGCGTGCAGGGAGAAGGCCCGGGGTTGTGTCCGTCGTTGACCGGGGCGACACTCCGGTTTCCTTCCGGTGGTGCCCCGAGATGAAGTGTCGACCGGGATGCGGCGCCTGCTGCATCGCGCCCTCGATTTCCTCCCCGATACCGGGCATGCCGCACGGCAAGCCCGCCGGCGTGCGATGCGTGCAGCTCACGGACGACAACCGCTGCCGCCTCTACGGACGTCCCGAGCGCCCGCGCGTGTGCGCCCGGTTCGCGCCGGCCATCGATTCCTGCGGGGATTCGGCCGCCGAGGCGCTCGCCCTCCTCGCGCGGTGGGAGCGCGCGACCGCGCGCCGATCCGGCCGCTAGGCCCTGGCGAGCCCGGCGACGAGCGCGCGAAGCGGCTTCCCGTTGCGCTCGATGTCCTCGAGCAGGCGGAACTGCGCGAGCGCGCGGTGCAGGTTCTGGCCGCGCCAGGCGGTGCGGAAGTACACGTCGCCCTGGAGGTGATCGGTGAGGAAGCGCAGCCCGAGCTCGAACGGGAGCAGGCGGATGGCGTCGTAGAGCAGGGCGGTTTCCTCCCGCGCGAGAAACCCGCGCGCCTCCGTCAGGTAGCCTTCGAGCAGCGCGCGCGCGATGTCGAGATCGAAGCGCACGGCGTCGAGCGCCTCGGGCGACTCGCCGGCGGGATTGGCGCACGAGCGCAGGCAGTCGCCGATGTCGTGGTGCACCAGCCCCGGCTGGACGGTGTCGAGGTCGATCAGGCTCACGACGCGGCGGCCGCTCGCGTCGAACAGAAAGTTGTTGAGCTTGGGGTCGCCGTGGACGGCGCGCACGGCGAGAAGCCCCGCGCGGCGCGCCCGTTCGAGCACGCCGGCCAGCTCGCGCCGTTCCGCGACGAAGGCGAAGCCGCGGCGCAGCTCCGCGCTGTCGACCGGGTGGCCGGCCGCGGCCTGCTCGAACCGGGCGAGGCAGGCGGGCGTGTCGTGGAAGCCGGGCAGCGTCACGTGCAGCCGCTCGGGCGGGAGATCGTGCAGCAACGCGTGGAAGAGGCCGAGCGCGGCGCCGACCTGCCCGGCCTGCGAGTCGTTTTCGATCGTGTCGTAGCTGCGTGTCCGGTCGAGATATTCGAGCGCGCGCCAGAAGCCGCCGTCGGCGTCGGTGACGAAGTCGCGCCCGTCGGCGGCGGGAACGAGCGCCGGCAGGCGCAGGCGATCCGCGCTTCCCGTCCGCGCGCGACGGGCCGCGAGATGATCGGAAAGCGTGCGCGCGTTCGCGACGATGTGCTCCGGGTGGGGGAAGACCCGGCCGTTGATGCGCTGCAGGAGCAGGCGCCGGCCGCTCGCCAGGCGCACCACGTAGGTGTCGTTGATCAGGCCGTGCCCGTGGCGGTCGACGCCGAGGATCGCCTCGCCGCCCGCGAACGCGGTCGACGCGAAGGCCTCAGGCGACATCGGGCGTGCCGCGTCCGGCGGGGGCGACGAGCGGAGGGCGCCGCGCGCGCAAAGACAGGTCGCCGTCCTTTTGCCCCTGCCGTGAATTCCGTATAGTTGCCGCGGACATAAATCGCATTCTACGCCGCGGCCTCGGGCGGCGCCTCGTCGCCCGCCCCGAGCCGACGAGGAACGCCGCAGCCGGTTCGATGCTCCACGTCTTCCACAGCAACCGACTCGAGGAGCTCGCCGAGGAGCTCGCGGCCACGCTCGCGCGCCCGGTGGCCGGCCCGCTCGCGCCCGAGATCGTCGTCGTGCAGAACCAGGCGATGGGCCGCTGGGTGGCGCTCACCCTCGCGTGCCGCTTCGGGGTGTGCGCGAACCTGAAGACGCCGTTTCCGGCGGCCTTCGTCTGGGACGCCATGCGCGACGTGCTCGGGGATCTGCCGACGACGTCGCCGTTCGCCCCCGATGTCCTGACCTGGCGCGTCATGCAGTGGCTCGGCGAGCACCGGCACGACGACGCCTTCCGCGAGCTCGCGCACTATCTCGCGGACGGCGACGACGAAAAGCGCTACCAGCTCGCCGAACGCATCGCCGCGACCTTCGATCAGTACCTCGTCTACCGGCCGGACTGGATCCGCGCGTGGGAGGGCGGCGAAGGGACGCATTGGCAGGCGCGCCTGTGGCGCGACCTGACGCGCGTCTCGCGCGCCCACTGGGTGCGTCTGCTCGACCGCCAGCGCGCGGCGCTCGAAGGCGGCGACGCCGCACGCGCGCTGCCGCCGCGGGTCTCGCTCTTCGCGCTGCCTTCGCTCTCGCCGGGCTACCTCGACGTGATCCGCGGCCTGGCCGGCGTGATCGAGGTCCACCTGTTCCTCCTCAATCCCTGCCGGGAGCACTGGGGCGAGATCGTCTCGGAGCGCGAGGCGGGGCGGCGGGCCGGCGGACGCAAGCCCGAGACGCTGTACCTCGAATCCGGCAACCCGCTGCTCGCCTCGCTCGGCAGCCACGCGCGCGACTTCATGGACATGGTGCAGGAGCTCAACGGGACGCAGCGCGAGCGCTTCGTCGATCCGGGCGAGGACACCCTGCTGCACTGCCTGCAGCACGATGTGCTGACGCTCGCGGACCGCGGGGCCGCGCCGACCCCGCTCGCGCCGGACGACGGGTCGCTCCAGGTGCACGTCTGCCACTCGGCGATGCGCGAAATCGAGGTGCTGCACGACCGGCTGCTCGGGCTCTTCGCCGATCGGCCCGCGCTCCGCCCCTCGGACGTGGTCGTGATGACGCCCGACATCGACGCCTACGCTCCTTATATAGAGGCGGTGTTCGCGACCGGACCGGCCGAGCGGCGCATCCCGTTCGCCATCGCCGAGCGCAGCCCGCTCGCCGAGAGCCTGCTGGTCGAGACCTTCTTCGCGCTGCTCGAGCTTCCCGACACCCGTTTCGACGCGAACCGCGTGCTCGCGCTGCTCGAGGCGCCGGCGGTGCAGCGGCGGTTCGGCCTGACGGAGGACGATCTCGAGCTCATCGAGGAATGGGTCCGCGCGACGGGCATCCGCTGGGGGATCGACGGCGCGGCGCGCGCCCGCCTGGGGCTGCCCGCCACCGACGGCCATACGTGGCGCGCGGGCCTCGCGCGCCTGCTGCTGGGCTACGCGCTGCCCACCGGGGAGCGCGCGCTCTTCGAAGGCGTGCTGCCCTACGACGACATCGAAGGGAGCCAGGCACAGGCGCTCGGGAAACTCCACGCCTTTCTCGACGCGCTCTTCGCGCTCGACGCGCTTCGCGACGCGCGTCGGGACGTCGCCCGATGGGGCGAGGTCCTGGGCGACCTCCTCACGCGTTTCTTCGAGCCGCAGGACGCGGACGAGGAGGCGATGCGGGTCCTGCGCGAGGCGATCGGGGGCTTCGTCGGCACCGCCGCCCACGCGCAGTACCGGGAGGACGTACCGCTCGATCTCGTGCGCGCCGGTCTGCGGCGCGCGCTGTCGGCCGAGGCGGTGCGCCTGCGCGGGCTGGCCGGCGGCGTCACCTTCTGCGGCATGGCGCCGTTTCGCACCGTCCCGTTCGAGGTCGTGTGTCTCGTCGGCATGAACGACGGCAGCTTTCCGCGCCCGCACCGCCCGCTCGGCTTCGATCTCATGGCCAAGGACCGCCGCCGCGGCGACCGCTCCCGGCGCGACGAGGACCGTTATCTCTTTCTCGAAGCGCTGCTCTCCGCGCGCCACTGTCTCTACGTGAGCTATACGGGCCGCAGCATTCGCGACAACAGTCTGATCCCGCCGTCGGTGCTCGTGAGCGAGCTGCTCGATTACCTCCGCCAGGGTTTCGGCTCGGACACGCGCGAGCGGGTGGTCACCGAGCACCCGCTGCAGGCCTTCAGCCAACGCTACTTCCGGGCGGGCGGCGCGCTCTACAGCTACTCCGCGGAGCTCGCCGAGGCGAGCCGTTTGTGCCTGCGCGAGCGCGCGCCGCCGCCGCCGTTCGCGGGCCAGGCGCTGGCGGAGACGGAGCCGGCGCCTCCCCGCGTCGAGCTCGAGGAGCTCGTGCGCTTCTTGCGCAATCCGGCGCGCTACCTGCTGCGCCGGCGCCTCGGGCTCCAGCTCGACGAAGGCGACGCGCCGCTCGAGACGCGCGAGCCGTTCGCGCTGGAACGCCCCTGGGAACTGCGCGAGCGCCTGCTCGCCATGACGCTCGAGGGCCGGTCCGGCGAAGCGCCCGCGCTGCTCGCGGCGCGCGGCGACCTGCCGCACGGCAACCCCGGCCGCGCGCTGCTCGATCAGGAGCAGGAGCGCATCGCGGGTCTCGCGCGCCGGATCGAGGCGCTGCATCCCGCCGGTCGTGAGGACGTCTGGGTCGATCTCGCGCTCGGCGAGCGGCAGCTGAGCGGCTGGCTCCGCGGCGTAACGGGCGCCGGGCTGTACGCGTACCGGCCGGTCGAGGAGGCGGGGGCGCACGATCGCCTCACGCTCTGGGTCCATCACCTCGCGCTCGACGCCGTGCGCCCGGGAAGCGAGAGCCTGTTCGTCGCGCGCAACGAGGTGCTGCGGCTGCGCCCGGTGGCGGAGCCGCGCGCCGTTCTCGCCGCGCTCCTCGATCTCTTCCATACCGGCCAGCGCCGGCCGCTGCCGTTCTTTCCGAGGACGAGCCTCGCCTTCGTCGACCCGGGCGGTCGCGATCCGCGCGCGGCGGCGCGGGCGCAATGGGAAGGCGAGCGCTACGGCAATGGAAACGGCTACGCGGGGGAGGGGAGGCAGCCGTATTATGCGCTCGCCTTCCGCGGCATCGAGCCGCTCGACGACGAGTTCGAGCGCGTGGCCCGGGCGGTGTACGGGCCGATGCGCGAGCACGAGGTGCGCGGGTGACGCGCCCGCAGCCGCTCGCCCTCTTCGAAGCGCCGCTCGACGCGGCCTCCCTCATCGAGGCGAGCGCCGGTACCGGCAAGACCTGGACCATCACCGGGCTCTACGTGCGCCTGCTGCTCGAGGCGGAGCTCGCCGTGCGCGAGATACTGGTCGTCACCTTCACCGAGGCGGCGACCGAGGAGCTGCGCGACCGCATCCGGCGGCGCCTGCTCGACGCCCGCGACGTGTTGCGCGGCGGCGCGGCGAAGGACGAGTTCGACCGGTCGCTGCTCGCGCGCTTCCCCGATCGCGAGCGCGCGACCGACCGGCTGACCAACGCGCTGCGCAGCTTCGACGAGGCCGCGATCTACACCATCCACGGCTTCTGCCAGCGCGCGCTCGCCGACAGCGCCTTTGAGGGCGCCCGCCCCTTCGAGATGGAGCTGATCGCCGACGAGGGAAGCCTCGTGCAGGAGATCGCCGACGACTTCTGGCGCCGCGAGTTCCATGCCGCGGCCCCGGCCGTCGTCGCGCACCTGCTCGCGTGCAGGCTGACGCCGGAGAAGCTCGCGGACGGGATCCTGCGCCACGTCGGCAAGCCGTTTCTCGCGATCGACGGCCCGGCCGCGCCGCCGGACCTGGCGCAGCTCGAGCGCGCCTATGCCGACGCCTATGCCCGGGCGCGCGCCCTCTGGCACGCCGGGCGTGACGACATCACGAGCCTGCTGCGCAACGCCGGATTGGACGGAAGGAAGTACCAGGTACGACATTTCGACAGCTGGTTCCTTCAGATGGATGCGTTCCTCGAGCCCGAGCGCGCGCATCCGGCGATCTGCGACAAGCTCGAGAAGTTCACGCCCGCGCAGCTCGCGGACGCGGCGAAGAAGGGGCCCCCGCCGCGGCATCCCTTCTTCGAGGCGTGCGCCGGGCTGCTCGCGGCCCACGCCGCGCTGACCGGCGCGCTCGACGCGTTCCTCGCCGACGCCAAAGTGCGGCTGCTCACGGAGGTGAATCGGGAGCTCGCGGTGCGCAAGGAGCGCCGGCGCGTGCAATCGTACAACGACCTGCTTTTGAAGCTCGCGCAGGCGCTCGACCCCCCGGGCGGCGACGCGCTCGCGCGGCTTCTGCGCGCACGCTATCGCGCCGCGCTCATCGACGAGTTCCAGGACACCGACCCGGTGCAGTTCGAAATCTTCCGCCGGATCTATGGCAACGAAGCCGCGCCGGTCTTCTTCGTCGGCGATCCCAAGCAGGCGATCTACAGCTTCCGCGGCGCGGACGTGTTCGCCTATCTCGCCGCACGCGCGACGGCGCGGGCGCACTACACGCTCGCCACCAACTGGCGCTCGACGCCGGAGCTCGTGCGGGCGGTCAACGTCCTCTTCGGCCGGACCGCGCGCCCGTTCGTCTTCGAGGACATCGCCTTCCACGAGGCGGTGGCGGCGAAGCGGGAGCAGGACACGCTCGTCGTCGAGGAGGATATCGACGCGCCGCTGCGGTTCTGGTTCTTCTCAGGCGAAAACGGCAAGCCGCTCGCCAAGGGCACCGCCGGCGCGCAGGCGGCGCGTGCCACCGCCGCGGAGATCGCCCGGCTCCTCACGCTCGGAAGCCAGGACCGTGCGCGCCTCGGACCGCGCGCGCTCGCCGGCGGCGACATCGCGGTGCTCGTGCGCAAGCACCAGCAGGGGCGGGAGGTGCGCGATGCCCTGGCGGCGCTCGGCGTGCCGAGCGTGCAGCACTCCCAGGAGAGCGTCTTCGAGACGGAGGAGGCGAGCGAGCTCGAGCGCGTGCTGCTCGCGTGCGCCGAGCCGCTGCGCGAGGGCCGCGTGGCGGCGGCGCTCGCGACCGAGATGCTCGGCATGACGGCGCGCGCGCTGAGCGAGGCGTCCGCCGACCCGGTCGCCTGGGAGGCGCGGCTGCAGCCGTTCGACGAGTACCACCGCCTGTGGCGCGACCGCGGCTTCATCCACATGTATCGCGAGCTGCTCGCGCGCGAGCATGTCTACGCGCGGTTGCTGCGGCTGCCCGACGGCGAGCGCCGCATGACCAACCTGTTGCACCTGGGCGAGCTCGCGCATGCCGCGGCGCACCGCGAGCGCCTCGGCATCCACCGGCTGATCAGATGGTTCGCCGAGAAGCGCCGCCGCCCCAACCGCGAAGACGAGGAGGCCCAGCTCCGGCTCGAGAGCGACGCCGATCTCGTGAAGATCGTGACGGTGCACAAGAGCAAGGGCCTGCAGTACCCGATCGTGTTCTGCCCGTATCTGTGGGACGGGCGCATGCGCGAGGGCGAGGGCGACGCGGTCGTGTTTCACGACCCCGAGCAGGGGTACCGCGCCGGAGCCGATTTCGGCAGCACGCGACGCGCGACGCGCGAGCGCCTCGCGGCGCGCGAGGAGCTCGCCGAGAACCTGCGCCTGCTCTACGTCGCGCTGACGCGCGCGCGGCACCGCTGCTATGCCGTCTGGGGCTGCATCAAGGACGCCGGGCGCGCGCCGCTCGCGTGGCTGCTGCACCCGCCGGCCGATGCCGGCGAGGCGGCGTTCAAGGCGTGGTGGGAGGCTGACGCGCGCGACGCGGCCGCCATGCGCGGTGCGCTCGCCGCGATCGCCGAGGCATCGCAAGGCGCCATCGCCGTGCTTCCGGAGCCGCGCGCAGGCGCGCCCTGGCAGCCGGCCGCGCCGACACCCGGCGAGCTCGCGGCGCGTGACTGGTCGCGGCGCATCGAGCCCGGTCCGCGGATGACGAGCTTCTCGGCCCTGACGCTCGGGCGCGATGCGGAGCTGCCGGACTACGACGCCGACGCGCCCGTCGAACCCGTGCCCGCGGCCGGGGTGCGCGACATTCACGGCTTTCCGCGCGGCACCGTCGCCGGGCAGTGCCTCCACGCCATTCTCGAGCGCGTCGACTTCCAGCGGGCCGACGCGGCCGCCGTCGAGCCCGTGGCGCGCGCGGCGCTCGAGGCACACGGCATCGCGCGCGACTGGGTGCCGGTCGTGTGCGACACGGTGGCGCGCGTGGTCGCGACGCCGCTCGACGCGAGCGGCCTGCGTCTCGCGGACGTCGCCCGGGCGGAGCGCGTCGACGAGATGGAGTTCACCTATCCGCTCGCGCGCCTCGCGCCCGCCGAGCTCCGACGCGTGCTCGGCCGGTACGGGCGCGCGTCGGTCCTGTTCAGGGAAGAGATCGAATCCCTCTCGTTCGCTCCGCTCCAGGGTTACATGAAGGGCTTCATCGACCTCGTGTTCGCGGCCGGCGAACGCTTCTACATCGCGGATTACAAATCCAACTGGCTCGGCGCGGGGCGGCCGGCGTACGCCGAGGAGCATCTGCCGCACGCGATGGCAGAGTCCGCCTACGATTTGCAGTACCTGGTCTACGCGGTCGCGCTGCACCGGCACCTGGGCAGACACCTGCCGGATTACGACTACGACCGCCACTTCGGCGGCGTCTTCTATCTCTTCCTGCGCGGCATGAGTCCGGAGGCGGGGGCGGGTTTCGGCGTCTTTCGCGATCGGCCCGCGCGCGAGCTGATCGAGGCGCTCGACGATTACTTTCGTACGGGAGCGGTGCGGTGAGCGACCGGCTCGAATCCCTGCGCGAGCGTCTCGCTCTCACGGAGCTCGATCTGCACTTCGCGCGCTTCCTGGCCGCGCTCGACGGACGCGGCGACGAGGACGTCGCGCTCGCGGCGTGCCTCGTGAGCCAGGCGACCGGGAGCGGGCACGTGTGTCTCGATCTCCGAGAGTGGACCGGCGAGGTGGCGCCCAGCCTCGGTGTCGGCATCCCCGCGCTTGCGCGCTGGATCGCGGCGCTGCGCGCGAGCCGGGTGGTGGGGCGGCCCGGCGAGATGCGCCCGCTCGTGCTGGACGAGGGCGACCGCCTCTATCTCCACCGCTACTGGGACTACGAGCGCACGCTCGCGCTCGAGCTCGGGCGCCGGGCGGAGCCGGCGGAGGACGTCGACGAAGACCGGTTGCGCGACGGTCTCGATCGCCTGTTTCCGCGGCGCGAGCCCGGCACGGACTGGCAGAAGGTGGCGGCGGCGGTGGCGGTGCTGCGCCGGCTCTGCGTGATCTCCGGCGGCCCGGGTACCGGCAAGACCACGACGGTGGTGCGCATCCTCGCGCTCCTGCTCGCGCAACGGGCAGGCGCCGCCCGCGCGCCCGCGCTCGCGCTCGCCGCCCCGACCGGCAAGGCGGCCGCGCGCATGCAGGATGCGGTGCGCGCGGCGAAGCAGTCGCTCGAGCTTGCGCCCGGGATCGCGCAGGCCATCCCGGAAGAGGCGGCGACACTGCACCGGCTGCTCGGCGCGCGGCCGGGCTCGTCGTATTTCCGCCATCATCGCGATAACCCCCTGCCGTTCGACGTGGTCGTGGTCGACGAGGCCTCGATGGTCGATCAGGCGCTGATGACCAAGCTCGCGTCGGCCCTCCCGCCCTCGGCCCGCCTGATTCTGCTCGGCGACAAGGATCAGCTCGCGTCGGTCGAGTCCGGTGCGGTGCTCGCCGACCTCTGCGGCGGCGCGGTGGGCTGCTCGCCGCCCTTCGCCGCCCGGATCGAGCGGGTGACCGGCGAGGCGATCGCGACCGCGCCGACCGGGCCCGCGCTGCGCGACTCGATCGTCCATCTGCGACGCAGTTACCGCTTCGGGCGCGAGAGCGGCATCGGTCGGCTGGCCGAGCTCGTGCGTACCGGCGAAGGCGACGCGGCGCTGGCGCTGCTCGAGAGCGGGGAATGCCCCGATCTCGCGTGGCGTCCGATCGAGTCGCCGGAGGCGCTCGCCCGTGCGGCGGGCACCGAGCTTGCGGTGCGCTTCAGCGGCTACCTCGCCGAGGTGCAGGCGCAGCACCCGCTCGAAGACGCGCTCGCCGCGTTCAACGCCTTCCGGGTGCTGTGCGCGCACCGCACCGGGCCGTCGGGCGCGGTGACGCTCAACCGGCTCATCGAGCACGGCCTGCGCGCACGACGGCTCGCGGACACGAGGCGCCCCTGGTACCCGGGGCGGCCGGTCATGGTCGCGCGCAACGATTACAACCTGCGGCTGTACAACGGCGATGTGGGGATCGCCGTGCGGGACGCGCAGGGCGAGAGCGTGGTCTTCGCGCAGCCCGACCACGGCGTGCGCCGGCTCGCGCCGTCGCGTCTGCCCGAGCACGAGACGGTGTACGCCATGACCGTGCACAAGGCGCAAGGGTCCGAGTTCGACGCCGTGCTGCTCGTGCTGCCCGGCGAGGTATCGCGGGCGGTGAGCCGCGAGCTGGTCTACACCGCGATCACCCGCGCCCGTTCGCGCATCGAGATCTGGGGCGCGCCGGCGGTGTTCCGCGCCGGGGTGGGACGGCGCGTGCAGCGGTCCTCGGGACTGCGCGACCGGCTTTGGAAAGACGGATGAGGGCGTCTCGCACTCATCGACCGGGCCGTTATCGATTTCGACGCGCTTTCACCTGATGACCACCGACAGGCCCGACCACGGTCCCGCCGCCGCACGCAGGCCTTCCGCGATCCCCGCGTCGTCGAATCGGCCGTAGGCTTGCGAGTTGTCCCAAAGCTCGAGGGCGCCCTTCGCCTGTTCCAGCCGAAAGCGCCCGCCGCCGACCACTTTCAGCCCCGGGTGATCGACCCGCAGCGCCTGGCCGTCCCAGCGGCAGGCGATGCCTCGCTCGTCCAGGAAGCGCTCCAGTATCTGGCTGTGGTAGCCGTGCTGATTGGAAGGGGCGAACACCAGGTGCTCGACCCCGTCGAGCACGAGCTGCAGGAACTTGCCCTGGCAATCCCGCCCGCCCGGGCAGTACGAGGTGACGACGAGGGGCGCCGACATCGCGAAATCTTAGCCGGGCAGGGACGGTGACCGCGAGCGGGGGATTGCGGTAGTTTAAGGGCACCTTACGACGGAGGGCATCCATGGCGGACTACACGTACGAGGACCTGAAGGGTAAGACGCTCGCGGAACTGCGCGAGATCGCGGCCGGCATCGAGCACGAGGCGGTGCAGGGCTACACGCAGCTCAACAAGGACCATCTGCTTCCGGCGATCTGCAAGGCGCTCGGCATCGACACGCACGAGCATCACCACGTGGTCGGTCTCGACAAGATGGCGGTCAAGGCGCGCATCCGGGAGCTCAAGAAGCAGCGCGACGCGATCCTCGCCTCTCAGGACCGGTCCGGGCTCAAGCCCATCCTTCGCCAGATTCACGCGCTCAAGCGGGACATGCGCCGCGCGACGGTCTAGCGCCGGCGGCGTTGCCGGCGGAGAGGCCGCGCGGCATCATGGTTCGGTGTCAGGGAATGCGGACGGAGGGAACCATGCCGACCTATGAATACCGCTGTGAAAAGTGCGGACAGAAATTCGAGCGCAGCGAGGGGCTTTCCGAGCACGGATCGGCCCGACCGCGCTGCCCCAAGTGCGGCAGCGAGCGCGTGGCGCAGGTGTTGACCCCGTTCTATGCGAGAACCTCCAGGAAGAGCTGACGTGAAGCGCACCGCCGGAACCGCGCCCAGGACGCCGCGAAAGCTCGGGAACGAGCTCCTCGCCAGGCGCAACCGCCGCATCGCGAACCAGACACGCAAAGTGCTGGGCCGGCACTACGCCGCGAAGTACCGCGTGCGCTGAAGCGGCGCGACCTTCGCGCCGCACGGGTATTCCGTGCGCGCAACCGTCCGCACGGGTAGGGATGGCATCGCCATGCCCATGGAACAGCCGACGGATGACCTGGCGCAGGTGCTGTCCGATTCCTGGGAACTGCTCGCGCGCGGTTTGCGCGACCCGCATTCCGGTTTGTCTTCTTCGATGCCGCCGCCGAAACGCAACTGCGCATCCGCGCGGAGGTGCGCCTGCGCGACGACGGCGATTTCGCGCGCTCGGGCTGGCAGGAGCGGCGGCCCGAAGAGCGCCGACTCTTTCTCACCGAACGTCCTCCGGGCACCGCGGCGCCCGCGCCGACGACGGGCGTGGCCGCCGATGCCGACGTCGGGCCGCGCGCGGAGGAGGGCCGCACGCCTCCCCGGACCTTCGTGGTCCTGGAGGCCTCGTGGTCCGTCTCGACGGGCTGCAGGTCTCCTTCGAATGGGATGAGGCCGGCGCCCTGCGCGCGCTGGCTCTACCCGTAGAGAGCGGTTGCCCTGCTCGTCGCCCGTCGTCCGACCGGCGGGTTCGCCGGACACGAGGCGCTGAGGGATAATGGCGCCGCCATGCGACCGATCGGCTTACGGCGTCCGCCGCACTGCTTGATACGGACCTCGTTCGGGCGCCGCTTCGCGCAACTCCTCGCGCTCGGCGCCGCCGCCGCGCTGCTCGCCGGCTGCGCGAGCCTCACGGTCGCCTACAACCGCCTCCATTGGTGGGCTCCGCTCTACGCCCAGAACTACGTCAGCCTGAACATGAGCCAGCGCGCGCAGCTTCGGCGCGAGGTTGCGGCGTTGCGCGACTGGCACTGCAGCACCCAGCTCGCGGAGTACGCGGAGTGGGCGGGTGGCTTGGCGCACGAGCTCCGCGCGGGCGATCTCCACTACGGCCGCATCGACGCGCTATACGGGCAGGTGCGGTCCGCCTGGTTCGGCCTCTCCGCCGCGGCCAGCCATCGGGCGGCCCGCCTTCTCCTCGCGCTCTCGCCCAGGCAGGTCGATCAGCTGTTCGACGAGCTCGAAAAGGACAACCGCGCCTTCGAGCGCAAGTACGTCATGCGCGCGGCGGTGGAGGCCGAGGCGCGGTACGCCGAGCGGATGGAGAAGCAGCTGCGCGACTGGATCGGCAATCTCACCGGCGCGCAGCGCCGCGCCGTGGCGGACTGGAGCCGCGAGATCCAGCCGATCGGAGCGGACCGCCTGGCGGCCCGTCGCCTGTGGCAGGCCGAGCTCCGCCGCTCTCTGCGCGAGCGCCGGGAGCCGGCCGTGTTCCACACCGAGGTTCGCCGGCTCTTCCTGAGCCCGGAGTCGCTGTGGGGAGACGAACACGAGGAGGTTCGCTCGCGCTATCGCGAGAGCCTGGTGGCGCTGCTCAGCCGCATCGCGGACAGCCTGACGACCGAGCAGCGGGAACTGCTCGTTGCCCGCGCGACCGCCTGGCAGCGCGACTTCGAGCGCATGGCCTGTCGAAGCAAGGGTTCGCTGCACGCCGCCGCGGACAGCGCGCCCGCTGTCCAGGCGCTCAACTGAGCGCGTGGATACCGACGCGCCCTCGGGCGCCACGGCGCCGCCCGGAGCCCCTCCCTCTGTGATCACGAACGTCTCCCTGGCGCCCGAGCGACCGGTTGCCGACTGCCGCGAAGCGATGGCGCTCGCGAACGCCCAGGCGGGCGCTCGCCTCGGTGCATACATGCTGCTGTCGTGGTACGACCGCGACCGCGATTTCGAGGCGCCGGCCCACGCGAGCGAGTGCCACCTCGACTCGGCCGTGCCGGGGTACGTCGATTACGGGGTCCATCACGGTGCGACACTCAAGGTGGAGAACGGCCGGTTCGTGTTCTTCTACCGTCCCGTGGATCCGGAGTCGTAGCTCGACCGTTTCTCTTGTATCGGGCGCGGCGTATGATGGCGCGTCGGGTGGAAGTCGGCGCCGCCCGGCCGCGACCTCTTCCGCAACAAAGCGCCGGACGTGGCGCCTGTCGTCATGCGGTGCCCGCTTTCGAAACAAAAGGAGCTTGGGGAATGAAACTCTTCGTGGGAAATCTGTCGCGCGACGTGACGGACGAGGACCTGCGTCAGGCCTTCGCCGCTTTTGGGAGGGTAACGAGCGCGACCGTCGTGAAGGACAAGTTCACCGGCGAGGGCCGCGGCTTCGGATTCGTGGAAATGGAGGCGCGTGCGGAGGCCCAGGCCGCCATACAGGGACTCAACGGCAAGGATCTCAAAGGTCGCCGCATGAACGTCGACGAGGCGCGGCCGTCGCGCACCGGGGGCGGGGAGCGCGGCGGCGGTGGAGGCTTCGGGAACCGCCCGCGCGGCGGCGGCGGGGGCGGAGGTTGGCGCCGCTAAGCGAACCGGGGGCCCCGGTCCTGGGCGCCCGGTTTGCTCAGGTGACTTTCTTCCGCCGAGGCGACCAGACCGACTGAGAGCTCGCCTGGCGCGTGTTGATCTGCTCCGCGCAGCGTTTCGCGTACGCGACGACGTCCTTGAGTGAGCCGCGGCGCTGTCCGGTGATCGTGGAACGTCCGTTCCGGAGCACGTAGCGGTACCAGCTCTGCCCGTCTCCCCCTTCCGGCATGGACGTCTTTTCCACGCGTTCGAGCACAAACAGGCTGACGCGGGTGGGGGCGTTGATGGGGTCGAGGTTCATAGGCGGTTTCCCGTCTGCAGTTGATGAAATCGTTCGTCAGTGACTGCGGCCGCGCCGCTCGCGAGACGGACGCTCTTCGTTGACCTTGAGCGGTCTCCCCTTGAACAGGGAACCGTTCAGGGCGGCCATTGCCGCCCGGGCCTCGTGTCCTTCCATTTCGATGAACGCAAAGCCCCTGCAGCGGCCCGTAAAGACGTCGGAGGCCACCCGAATGGAACGGACGCGGCCGTGCTGCGAGAAGAGCTCGACGAGGTCCTGTTCGCGCGTCTCGGGCGCCAGGTTGCCGACGTACATCTTTCTCATGAGGGCCTCCGTAGCCGGCGGGAAGCAAACCTGCCGCCGCAGCGGAGAACGCGCGCGAACGAGCTTGCATCGCCGGGTGTCTGCGGCTGAACCGCTCGGACAGAGCCCGGGCAGGGTGAAACAGCCGTTTACCGGTGCGTCGCCGCCACTTCGGTGACTCCGGGCGGGGCGCGGGGTCGGTCAGAGGACGTGCGCCGTGGCGCACGACGGATCGAAGTGCGGACTATACCACAGGTTGGGAGCCGATTGAGGGCCTATTCCGGCCGATAGGAGGTTTTAGGTGCGGCCGGCCCGGTCCGGGTCGTTCCCGAGGCCCGGGTCTGCGCCCAGTACTGATCGCGCGCGTGAACCCCGACGTCCGGATGATCCGTGAAGAAGCCGTCGATGCCGGCCGCGAGGAAAACCCTGATCTCGGCGCCGGCATCGCCCCGTTGGGTCGAAGGCGCACCCCGCCTGGCTTCGGCAGGGAGAAAGGCGTTTTCCGCGCGGAAGGTGTAGGGATGGACGACGAGGCCGGCGGCGTGGGCGTGCGCGACCAGCTCGGTGGCGCCCTCCGGGTGCAATCCCGCGCCGGGCGGGAGGACCAGACGCTTGTCGGGTCCCACGCCGTCGGCGTACCGGGCGATTTCCGACAGGCCGGCGCGCGTAGCCATTTGGCGGTACTCGAGAGAACCGCCGGCCGCCTCGATGTCGTAGGGCCTGCCTTCCGCCGCGAGGAGTTGCACGAGCCGGAGGCCGGTCATCCCCCGGAGGCGCTTCAGGTTTGCGGTTTCGAACGACTGGATATAGACGGGATCGTTCCGCGTCGCGTACCCCTTTTCGGCCAGGGCGCGCACGAGCGGTTCCTCCATCGCGAGGCCGAGACCCGCGAAATGCGTCGGGTGCTTGGTTTCAGGGTAGAGACCGACCCGCCTTCCGGTAACCCTTTCGATGCCGCGCGCCAGCTCGATGATCTCCGCAAGCGTCGGTATCTCGAACTGGCCGTCGAAGCGGGCGTTCGCCGGACGTACGTCCGGGATCCGTTCGATCGCCCGCAGCCGCTTGATTTCCGCAAGGGTGAAGTCCTCGCTGAACCAGCCCGTCGCCTCGCGGCCGTCGACCGTCTTCGTCGTGCGACGCGGCGCGAACTCGGGGCGGTTCGCGACGTCGGTGGTGAGGTCCAGGACGTTGTCGTGGCGCGCGACCAGATGACCGTCCCGAGTCATGACCAGGTCGGGCTCGATAAAGTCGGCGCCCTGGAAGAGGGCGACCGCATAGGCCGCAAGCGTGTGCTCCGGCACGTAGCCGCTCGCCCCGCGGTGCGCGATGACGACCGGCCTGTCCGGATCGATGGGGCGCACGAGCGGGCCGTCAGCGTTTGCCCCGGTCAAGGCACGTAGTCGCGCGGCACGTGGGAATGCATCCGGCCGTCCCCCGGTCCGTGTGCGGCATTTCGGAGGGCGGCATGCGTCCCGTCAGGTTGAAGCGGATCCCGCCGGCCGGCGGGCAAGTCGACCCTGGCGGTAGTCCTCGATCGCCTGGCGGATGTCGGCGTCGCTCGTCATCACGAAGGGACCGTACTGGACGATCGGCTCGCCGATCGGGCGACCGGCGACGAGGATGAACCGGGCCCCCGACTCTTCGGTCACTATCTCGAGGTCGTCGCCCCCGCCGAAGACGGCCAGCGCATGCGCCGGCAGCCGGGTATCGTCGGAGCGGGCCTCGCCCTCGAACACGTACGCGAACACGGTGGCGTCGGCCGCCACCGCGTGGCGGAACGCGCTCCCGCTCGCGAGCGACACGTCGAGATACTGGATGTCCGTATGCGGGTCGACGATCGGACCGCGGCGGTCCCCGTGCGCTCCGGCGATGAGCCTGATCCGCTGCCCGTTCTCTTCGACCACGGGAATGCGTTCGGCGGGCACGTCCTGGTACTCGGGGTCGCTCATCTTCTCCGCGGCGGGCAGATTGATCCAGAGCTGGAAACCGCGCATCAGGCCGGCGGTCTGCTGCGGCATTTCCGAGTGGATCACGCCACTCGCCGCCTTCATCCACTGGATGCCGCCCGAGCGCAGGTCGCCGCGATTGCCCATGCTGTCCCGGTGGAGCATGTGGCCGTCGATCATGTAAGTGAGGGTGATGAACCCGCGGTGCGGGTGGTCGGGAAACCCGGCGATGTACTCGTCGGGGTCGTTGCTGCCGAAGTGGTCGAGCATGAGGAAGGGATCGAGATGGCGCAGCCGCGGGGTGCCGATGGTGCGGCGCACGGTCACGCCCGCGCCTTCGTCTAGCGCGGCGGCGGGAAGCAGAAGGCGGACACTGCGCGAGGCCATGCGTTTCCTCCGGTGCGACAATCTAATCCCATTCCATGGACGGCGAAAAGGGCGCGTACAATGCCGAAAACAGAGACGTCTTTCGTGCAAACGGAACTCGAGCGGCGGCTCGCGCGCCTGGAGGATGCCGGCGCCCGGCTCGCGGGCGGGAGCAAGGGCATCGAGAAGGAAAGCCTGCGGATCACGCCGGCGGGCGAGATCGCCCGGACGCCGCACCCGGCGGGCCTCGGCTCCGCGCTGACCCACCCCTACATCACCACCGATTTCTCGGAGGCGCTCCCGGAGCTGCGCACGCCGCCGCTCGCCGACACGGCGGCGGTGCTGGCGTTTCTCGACGAGCTCCACCGCGCCGTCTACGCCGGTCTGGGAGACGAGCTGCTCTGGGCGGCGAGCATGCCGTGCCGTGTGCGCGGCGACGAGAGCATCCCGATCGCGCAGTACGGGACGTCGAACGTCGGCCGCATGAAGCGCGTGTACCGCCTGGGGCTCGCGCATCGGTACGGCCGGGCGATGCAGGCGATCGCCGGCGTGCACTTCAACTACTCCCTGCCCGACGCCTTCTGGCCGCTATACCGGACGGCCGAGGGCGACACGCGGCCGCTGCCCGAGTTCGTCGCGGACCGGTACTTCGCCCTCGTGCGCAACTTCCAGCGCGTCGGCTGGCTCGTGTGCTACCTGTTCGGCGCCTCGCCGGCGATCGATCGCTCCTTCCTCGGCGGTTGTCGCGACGGCCTCGCCTCCCTCGACGCGGGGACCTGCTTCGCGCCGCACGCGACGTCGCTGCGCATGAGCGACATCGGTTACACCAACAAGGCGCAGGCGGGCCTCGCGATCTCCTACGACAGTCTCTCGGCGTACGTGGAGACCCTCTGCCGCGCCACGCGCACGCCATACCCCGAGTTCGAGCGTATCGGCGTCGTCGTCGACGGCGAGTACCGCCAGCTCAACGCGCACGTGCTCCAGATCGAGAACGAGTTCTACAGCGCCATCCGCCCGAAGCAGCCGATCCGCCCGGGCGAGAAGCCGACGCTCGCGCTCGCGCGCCGCGGCGTGCGCTACGTCGAGGTGCGCTCGCTCGACGTGAACCCGTACGAGCCGCTCGGCGTGAGCGAGCCCGAGCTGCGCTTCCTCGAGGCGCTGCTGATCGGCTGCCTCCTGGCCGACAGCCCGGTGATCGCCGCGGCGGAGCGGGACGAGATCGAGCACAACCAGCAGGCGGTGACGCGACGCGGGCGCGAGGCGGGCCTCCGGCTCCGGCGCGGAGCGGGGACGATCGCGCTCGCGGACTGGGCGCTCGAAACGCTCGAGGCCATCCGGCCGGTGTGCGCCCGGCTCGACGCCGAGGCCGGGAGCGGGGCTTACGTGCGGGCGCTCGAGTCGCAGATCGAGCGCGTGCGCCGACCCGAGACCACGGTGTCGGCGCGCCTGCTGGAGGAGATGCGTGCCGAAGGCCGCGGTTTCTGCGCGATGGGCATGCGCCTCTCGGGCGAGCACGCGGCGGCCTTTCGCTCACGCCCGCTGGAGGAGGCGCGTCGGCTGCACTACGAGGGGCTGGCGGCGCAGTCCGTCTCCCGCCAGTCGGAGCTCGAGGCGGCGGACCGGATCGGCTTCGAGGAGTACCTGGCGCGCTACTTCGCGCAGGATCTGGCGTGCCCGGCGGCTACTTCCTGAATTCCTCTCCGCGGGAAGCGGGTCCCTCGCGGGGCGGGGAGCCTAGGACGCGCTG
The DNA here is from genome assembly GCF_002355415.1 of Sulfurifustis variabilis. Taxonomy (GTDB): domain Bacteria; phylum Pseudomonadota; class Gammaproteobacteria; order Acidiferrobacterales; family Sulfurifustaceae; genus Sulfurifustis; species Sulfurifustis variabilis. The sequence goes on from NZ_AP014936.1 coordinate 1,014,682, forward strand.
GCGAGCGTGCGCCGGTGCTTGGCGGCGGCCTGCTGGGTCTTGAGCAGCCAGTCGCGGATGCGGCTCGAGTCGCCGTACTTGCTCAGCTTGCCCCAGGAATTGAGCAGGACGATCGTGAGCGGGCGGTCGGCGATCTGCGCGCGCATGACGAGGCAGTTCCCCGCGTCGGACGTGTAACCCGTCTTGCTGAGCGCGATGTCCCAGCGGTCGCTGCGCACGAGGCGGTTGGTGTTGACGAAGCCGACCGGACGTCCGGTCCGGAGATCGGTCAGCTGGAAGGTGGGCGTGGTGGAAAGCTCCGCGATGAGCGGGTAGCGCTCCACCGCGGTGGCGAGGCGCGCGAGATCGGCCGCCGTCGAGACGTTGCCGCTGTGCAGGCCGCTCGAGTCGGCGAACCGGCTGTGCGCCATGCCGAGCGCGCGCGCCTTGGCATTCATCGCGTCGATCATCGCGCCGGTGCCGCCCGGGTAGGTGCGCGCGAGGGCGGCCGCCGCGCGGTTGTCGGAGGCGGCGAGCGCGGCGTGGAGCGCATCGCGACGGGTGAGCACCGTGCCGAAGCGCAGCCGGGAACCCGAGCCGCGCAGACGGTCGCGGTCGTCCCGCGTGATCTCGATCGGTTCGTCCATCGGCAGTCGGGCGTCGAGGAGCACCATCGCGGTCATGAGCTTCGTGAGGGACGCGATCGGTCGCGGCTGATCGACGTTGCGCTCGTAGAGGGGGATGCCGTCGTACTCGTCCAGGATGAGCGCGACCCCCGAGCGCAGCGCGAGCCGCTCCGGCCGGCCGATCTCGATGAGCTCGGCCGCGCTCACGAACGCGGGCGGGCGCGTGGCGGCCGGCTTCGGTGCCTCGGCATTCGCCGGCGGGCTTTCCTCGGCGACGGCGGGCGTGAAGGCCGACGTGTCCGACAGGAAAACGGAAAGGCCGATCGCCAGACCGACGGCGGCCCAGAGGGCTCCCAGTTCTTTGGTTCGCGACATTTATTATTGGGTCTAGAGCGCGCTGATCCCGTAATAGTAGTAGCTGTACGGCGCACGTGCGGCCCGTATGCGCAGGAGAGAGGTTAAGGGAGAGAGACGGCGGTCCGGGGACCGCAGGTCGGGCGGGCGAAGACGCTCGGCGGGGGTCGATCAGGAACGGTGAGCGGGGCGAAAAGCGCGGGGCCGGTCGGGTGCGATCAGGATTCCTCGCTCGGGCGGTACTGTTTCGCGAGCTTCTGCTGGAGGGCCGGCGGCACCGGTTCGTAGTGGCTGGACTCCATCCCGTAGGCGCCTTCGCCGCCGGTGAGCGACTTGAGGCGCGAGGCGTAGTCGCTCATCTCGCCGAGCGGCACGAGGGCGGACACGGCCACCATCCCGCCCGCCTGCGGCTGGGTGTCGTTGATGCGGCCGCGGCGCTGGGCGAGGTCGCCGGTGATGTCGCCCACCTTCTCGCCCGGCACCGTCACCTCGACCCGCACGATCGGTTCGAGCAGGATCGGCCCCGCCTTGAGGAAGGCGTCGAGCACCGCCTTGCGGCCGGCGGTGATGAACGAGACCTCCTGCGAATCCACCGGATGGTGCTTCCCGCCGTGCACGACCACGCGCACGTCCTCGATCGGGTAGCCCGCGAGCGAGCCCGCGGCGAGCGCCTGGCGCACCCCTTTCTCGACCGCCGGGATGAACTGATTCGGGATCGCCCCGCCCACGACCCGGTCCACGAACTCGAAACCGGCGCCGCGCGGCAGCGGCTCGATGCGCAGGAACACCTCGCCGAACTGCCCCGCGCCGCCGGTCTGCTTCTTGTGGCGGTGGTGGCCCTCGGCCGCGCGCGTGACCGTCTCGCGATAGGGGATGGCCGGCGGGTGCGTCTTCACCTCGACGTGATAGCGCTTCGCGATGCGCTCGAGCGCGATGCGCAGGTGCAGCTCGCCCATCGCGCGCAGAACGAGCTCGTGCGCGGAGCGCTCGAGCACGAGGCAGGGATCCTCCCCGGTGAGCTTGTCGAGGGCGTCGAAGAGCTTCTGCTCGTCGCCGCGGGTCGCGGCCTCGATCGCGATGCCAACCATCGGCGCCGGCAGCTTGCCGAGCGCCGGCCGTACGCCGTCCTCGTCGTGGGAGTTGTGCAGGATCGCGTCGAGATGGATCTCGTCGATCTTCCCGACCGCGCGGATGTCGCCCGGCACGCCGTCCTCGCACTCGAGGTACTGCTTGCCCTGCAGCCGGAACAGGTGCCCCACCTTGAACGGCTTGCGCCCCTCGTCGACGAAAAGCTGCGTGTCCTTGTCGATCACGCCCTGGTGGATGCGAAACACGCCCAGCTTGCCGACGTAGGGGTCGTGCGTCACCTTGAAGACGTGCGCGAGGATGTGCTGCGGGTCGGCGACGGGCTCCGGGTGGATCTCCGCGCCTTCGCCGCGCTTGAGATCGCGGAACGGGTGCGGGTTGCCCTCGAGCGGATTGGGCGCGAGCTCGGCCAGGACCTCGAGCAGCTCCTCGATCCCCGCGCCGGTGCGCGCCGACGTGAAACAGACGGGCGTGAGGTGACCCTCGCGCAGCGCCTTCTCGAAGGGGTCGTGCAGTTTCGCGGGCTCGATGTCGCCCTGGGCCAGGTAGTCGTCCATGAGGCGCTCGTCCAGCTCCACGACCTGATCGACGACGGCCGTGTGCGCCGTGCGCGCCGACGAGAAGCGCGTCTCGGCCGAGGCATGGAAGAAGCAGTCGACGACCCGCTCACCGTCCCTGGCCGGCAGGTTGAGCGGCAGGCACTCGCGGCCGAAGACATCGTGGATCTCGTCGAGCAGGCGCGGAAGGTTCGAGTCCGCCGCGTCGATCTTGTTGACGATGATCATGCGGCAGAAGCGGTTCGCCGCGGCCCACTCCATCACGCGCCGCGTCACCGACTCGATGCCGGTCTGCGCGTTCACGACGACGGCGATGGTCTCGACCGCGGGCAGCGCGGCGAACGTGTGCCCGAGAAAATCGGGAAGGCCGGGCGTGTCGATGAGGTTGAGGTGGCGGCCGTGGTAATCGCATCCGACCACGGCCGCGCTTAAGGAGTGGCGGTAGTCCCGTTCCTCCGGGTCGAAGTCGCAGACCGTCGTGCCCTTCTCGACGCTGCCCGGGCTCGACACCGCACCGGCCCGGTGCAGCAGGGCCTCGACGAGCGTCGTCTTGCCGGCCGCCGCGTGCCCGACCAGCGCGATGTTGCGGATGTCCTCGGTGCGGTACGCGCCCATGTCCCTCCTTCGCCCGCCCCGCGCCGGAGCCCCTCCTCGCAACGCGGGCTGTCCTGCACCTCCTCGCATTTTACTCCGCGGCGTCGCCGCGTCACGCGGAAGCGCGGCGAAGGAGAAAGCAGTGATGAATTCGCGGGTTGCGCTCGAAGTCTTTCGGAATCGTGCGTCGCGTGATGTCCTCGATCTCGAGGCCGGAAAGCGCGTCGCGGTCGAGCTTGAAGCGCCGCAGGTTCGTGGAAAAAACGAGGAGCCCTCCGGGGGCGAGGAGGCGCGCGGTGTCGCGCAGGAGCGGGACGTGGTCGCGCTGCACGTCGAGCGTGCCCTCCATGCGCTTGGAACGCGAGAACGTGGGCGGATCGAGAAAAACGAGGTCGTAGCGCCGGTCGCGGTTCGTCTCCAGCCACCCGAGTACGTCGGCCTGGACGAGCTCGTGCGGGCCGCGCGCGAGGCCGTTGAGGTCGAAGTTGCGCCGCGCCCAGTCGAGATAGGTGCGCGACATGTCTACCGTGGTCGTCGCCGCCGCGCCGCCGATCGCCGCGTGCACCGTGGCGGTGCCCGTGTAGCCGAAGAGGTTCAGGAAGCGCTTGCCGGCGGCGAGGCCGCGCAGCATCTCGCGCGTCGCGCGGTGGTCGAGAAAGAGACCGGTGTCGAGGTAGTCGGTGAAGTTGACGAGAAAGCGGCACGGACCTTCGCGCACCTCGTGGAACTCGCCGCTCTCCGCCTGCTTCTCGTACTGCGACCCGCGCCGCTGCCGTTCGCGGACCTTGAAGAACATCTGAGCGGGCTCGATCGCGAGTACCTCGGGGATCACGGCCAGCGCCTCCTTCAGGCGCCGCTCCGCCTTGCGCGGATCGAGGGTGAGCGGAGGCGCGTACTCCTGCACATGCACGTAGCGCCGATCGGACTCGTAGACGTCGATCGCGAGGTTGTACTCGTGCAGGTCGGCGTCGTAGACGCGGTAGCAGCCGATGTCCTGTCGCCTGGCCCAGCGCCCGAAGTGCCGCAGGTCCTTGCGCAGGCGGTTGGCGAACATGTCGGCGCCGGCGCCCGCCTCGGCGGCCGTCTCGCGGCCGCGGACGAACCGTTCGTCCCTGATGTCGAAGTGCAGCAGCCGGCACTCGATGGCGCCGTTCCAGAGCGTGTGCATGCGGTGCGCGCGCAGGCCCATGTGCTTGCCGAGATCGGGGTTGCCCGTGAACACCGCCGCCGCCCAGCCGCCGTAGCAGCGCTTGAGCGCGTCGCCGAGCTCGGCGTAGAGCGCGGGCAGCTCGCGCAGGTCGCCGAGGCGCTCGCCGTAGGGCGGGTTGGCGACGACCAGGCCCGTCGAAACGGTCTCCGCGCGGCAGTCGGCAAGACTCCTTCGCTCGATCTCGATACGACCCGTGAGGCCGGCACGGGTGACGTTGATGCGGGCCGCCTTCACCGCGGCGGCGTCGTGGTCGTAACCGCGGATCGGGGGCAGGCGCTCGAGCCCCGCCGCGCGTCGCTCGCGCGCCTCGTCGAGCAGCGCCCGCCAGACATCCGGGTCGTGGCCGCGCCAGCCGAGGAAGCCGAAGTAATCCCGCGCGAGCCCCGGCGCGATGTCGGCGGCGAGGAGCGCGGCTTCGATCGGCAGCGTGCCCGAGCCGCACATGGGATCGACGAGCGCGTCGCCGCGCGCGGCGAGCTCCGGCCAGCGCGCGCGCAGCAGGATCGCCGCCGCGAGGTTCTCCTTGAGCGGCGCCGCGACGCCCTCGGCGCGATGACCGCGCCGATGCAGGGCCTCACCGGCGAGATCGACGCTCACCGTCGCGGCGTCGCGATGGAGGTAAACGTTCACGCGGAGGTCGGGGCGCGCCGTGTCGACGGACGGCCGCACGCCGAACCGCGCGCGGAACTGGTCCACCATGGCGTCCTTGACCTTGAGCGCGGCGTAGCGCGAATGGGTGATCGCGGAGTCGGAGACGTTCAGGTCGACGGCGAGCGTGCCTTCCGGGCGCAGGTGCTCGTTCCAGTCGACGGTCAGCACGCCTTCGTAAAGCGCCTCGGGGGAGGGCGCGTCGAAGCCGGTGATCGGCAGGAGGATGCGCGAGGCGAGGCGCGACCAGAGGCAGGCGCGGTAGGCGGTCGCGAGAGGGCCGGCGAAGGCGACGCCGGCGCGGGTCTCGCGCACGTCCGCGGCGCCGAGGGCGCGCAGCTCCTCGACCAGCAGACCCTCGAGGCCTTTGGCGCAGGGCGCGAAGAAGCGCGAAAGGGCGGACATGGGAGGCGCGTTGTAGCCGAACCGGCGTCGCAGGGCAATCGATCGGCGCTGCCGGTGGTTCGGTCTGCGCCCGTTGCGCCATAATGGGGCCTCACGCCCGAGGAGAAGGGAAATGCGCGCGTCGGCCCGTTACGGTCTCATGGTCCTCCTGCTGGGGTTCGCGGGCGGGATCGTCTTCTGGTCCGTGCAGGGGTCGGCGGGCGAGGTGACGGTCTACAAGTCGCCGACATGCGGTTGCTGCAAGGAGTGGGTGAAGCACCTCGAGGCGAACGGCTTCGAGGTCACGACCCGGGACGTCGGCGACGTCACGCCGCAGAAGGCGAAGCACGGCGTACGCCCCGAGCTCGCTTCCTGTCATACTGCGCTGGTGGACGGGTACGTGGTCGAGGGCCATGTGCCCGCGGCCGATCTGAAGCGGCTGCTCCGGGAGCGTCCGGCGGTGAAAGGGCTTTCCGTTCCCGGCATGCCCATGGGGTCGCCGGGCATGGAAGGCCCCTACAAGGAACGGTACGACGTGCTGACCTTCGACGACGCCGGCCGCACGACCGTGTACGCCCGCCACTAGCGGCACCCGGCCAGAGGCGTTCCGAGGACTTTCGCGGTTCGCGGGCGCCGCGCTCGAACCGCTTTCCGGAAACCCCTTCACGGCGTGGCATCGGACCGGTTTGCGGCCGCGCGCGATGCTCGCCGAGAATGGCGCTTGCAAGGAGAGCCGCGCCGGATGGATCCGCTGCCCGTATCCTTCACCCGCAAAGTCCTCATCGCCAGCGCGATCTCGCTCGCGGTGGTGCTCGGCGTCTGGTTCCTGTTCCACACCGCTCAGATCGTGCTGCTGTTCTACGTCGGCGTGCTGCTCGCCCTCGTGCTGCACGCGGGCGCGGGGGTGCTCGGCCGTTACCTCCGCATTCCCGGCGTCTGGTCGCTCGTCGCCTTTCTTCTCCTCCTCGTAGCGGCGTTCTGGCTGGTCGGGCGCCTGCTCGCGCCGCCGGTGGCCGATCAGCTGAACCAGCTCGGGGACCAGCTGCCGGAAGCGGTCGAGCGTCTCGAAGAACGGGCGCGCCAGTACCCGCTGGTGCGCCGCGCGCTCGATCAGCTGCCCGGCGCCGTCGAGACCGTGCAGCAGACGGACTGGCTCGCCGGCGTGCGCGGGCTCTTCTCGGTCACGGCCGCCGTCCTGACGGGCGTCGCGGTGTTTCTCGCCGTCGGGATCTACCTCGCCGCCGACCCGGCGGCATACACCCACGTCCTGGTGCAGCTCTTTCCGGTCGCGCGCCGGCGGCGCATCGCGGCGGTGCTCGAGCGCCTGGGTCATGTGCTTCGCATGTGGCTGCTCGGCCGTGCCCTCGGGATGACCTTCGTGGGCATGCTCACCGCGATCGGACTGTTCGCTCTGGACATGCCGCTCGCGCTCGCGCTCGGCCTCATCGCGGGTCTGCTCGACTTTATCCCCAACATCGGGCCGCTGCTCGCCGCCGTGCCGGCGCTGCTGATCGCCCTGATGGAGGGTCCCACCCTCGCGCTTTACGTGGCTGCGCTCTATCTCGGAATCCAGGCGCTCGAAGGGTATCTGATCGTCCCGCTCATCGAGCAGAAGGTGGTGCGCATCGCGCCGGCGCTCAACGTCATCGGCCAGATTCTGCTCACCGTGATGTTCGGCTTTCTCGGCCTCTTGCTCGCGACGCCGCTCATCGTCATGCTAATGGTTCTCGTCCAGGAGCTTTACATCAAGGACGTGCTCGAAGCCGGCCGATCCCGTCCCGAACCCGGCTGACGCGGGACCGTCCACTGCCCAGGAACGGACAACCATGCTCGACCTCAATCCCGAAACGGTCTGCCGCATCGTCGACAAGGCCCACGAGTTCCACGCGAAGGAGCAGGTGGTGATTCCGGAGGAGCCCGCCAATCCCTCGGGCGACTGGGCGCGTCAGGTGCTCGCGGATCACGTGGACGATCCCACCTACCGCGAGCTCAAGAGCATGATCGAGGACCTGGAGCCCGACCAGCAGGTTTCGCTGGTGGCGCTCATGTGGCTGGGGCGCGGGGACTACGACGAGAGCGAGTGGAGCGACGCGCTCGCGCAGGCGCGCGACGGCTGGACCGAGCACACGGCGGATTACGTGATCGCCACCCCGCTCGTCGCCGATTACCTCGAGGAAGGGCTCGCCGCGCTCGGTTACTCCTGCGAGGAGTGAGTCACGGCGCGAGCCGCGCGGCGAGCGCGGGCAGGATCTCGGTGCACGAGGCCGACGTCTTCAGCGTCAGCTCGTCGTCCGCGCGCGTGCGTCCGAGGTTGACCGCCGCCAGCGGCATCCCGCGCTCGCGCGCGGCGCGGCAGAACCGGTAGCCGGAATACACCATCAGCGACGAGCCGACGACGAGCAGGGCGTCGCAGCCGGCCAGCGCCCGGTGCGCTTCCGCCACCCGCTCCGCCGGCACGCATTCGCCGAAGAACACGACGGCCGGCTTGAGCGTTCCGCCGCACGACTCGCACGCCGGGACGCGGAAATCGTCGAACGTTTCCTCGAGCAGCGCGTCGCCGTCGGGACCCGCCGCCGTGGCCACCCGGGCGCGGCCCGGATTGAGCGCGCGCAGGCGCTCCTGCAGGTCGCTCCGCGCCGTTCGCTCGCCGCAATCCAGGCACTCGACGGCATCGAGCCGCCCGTGCAGGTCGATGACGGCCCGGCTGCCGGCCTGCTGGTGCAGACCGTCCACGTTCTGGGTGACGAGGGCGCGGACGAAACCGGCGGTCTCCAGGCGCGCGAGCGCGTCATGGGCGGCGTTGGCGCGAGCACGGGCCAGGCGCTCCCACCCGGTCAGGCTGCGCGCCCAGTAGCGGCGGCGCGCCGATTCGTGGCCGACGAACTCCCGATAGTAGGTCGGCGGACGGTGTTTCCAGGCGCCGTCCGCGTCCCGGTAGTCCGGGATGCCCGAATCCGTGCTGCAGCCGGCTCCGGTCAGCACGAACAGCCGCGGATACCGCGCCACGAAGCGGGCGAGCGCGGCGATCGCTTCATCGTGCGGAAACATCGGCGGGTCGGCGACGGCCATCGCGGGCTACTGCGCGTAGCGCAGACTGGCCGGCGCGATCAGCACGCTGAACTGCTCGCACCAGATCACGACGCTCCCGTATCCGGCGAGATCGACTCCGGCGGGGATCGGGTAGTTCTGGCTGCCCTTGAAGGCGCGCAGGCGGCCGAGATCGACGAACATGGTCTGCGTCACGTCGGCCGCGGTGCGCACCTCGGGTTTCGGAACGAGATACACGTGGTACTTCGGCCCCGGCCCGACCTCGAAGCTCGGCTCGAGGTGCACCAGGTCGGCGTACACCTTCACCTCGCCCTTCCCGTAGTGGATCGGGTCGGACGGGTTTACGTGTATGAAACTGCCGGTGGCCACCAGATCCCGGGACTCGGGCCGATCCACCTGCTCGCTCGCGACGATGTCAGCGAGAAAGAGATAGGGATAGACGAAGATACCGAGCACGAAGCCGCCGAACCCGCCGAGCAGGCCGCCCACGAGGAACGTGTACACGAACTTGCGCATGCGACGTCGACCCGGCGGAGGGAAAACCCGGGCCGCTAGCCCTGATGGCCGCTGACGTACGCGTGCAGCGGCCTGGTCTCCTCGAACTTCCGCTGCTGCTCCGCGCTCGCCTCCTTCTGGTATTTCTTCTTCCATTCGCCGTAGGGCATGCCGTACACGGCTTCGCGCGCCTGGTCGTAGTTCATGTCGATGCCGCGTTCCTTCGCCGCCGCCATGTACCACTTCGAGAGGCAGTTGCGGCAGAAACCGGCGAGGTTCATGAGGTCGATGTTCTGCACGTCGGTGCGGCGCTGGAGGTGCGCGACCAGGCCGCGGAACGCGGCGGCCTCGAGCTCGATGCGGGTGCGGTCGTCCATGCGGTTTCTCCGCGAGGTGGATTGCAGGAGAGCATAACAACGGCTCAGTGCGATTTCATCGCTATGATTGTCGCTCTGCGGCTACCTGAAGCCCCCTAACTGCTCGAGTCGCCTGCGACGCTGTAATGCGCGGGGTTCCGCCCCCGCACGACGGGCTACTTTCTTTGCGCGGCCAAAGAAAGTAGCCAAAGAAAGGCCGCCCCGAATGGCGCGAAAGCCCCCGCCCCTCGCTGCCTCGCGCTTGGAGGTCGCCAGACGGCGCATCCATGCGCCGGCTGGACGACCGACCGGCATCCCTGCCGGTCGCCCTTCGGGCTCGCGGCGCTCGGAGCGCTCGGTGCGGGCGCGCCATACGGGGACCCAACGGCAACAGCACTTCCGTCCCAGGCTGGGGTGAGGTTGAGGTTTCGGGTCCCCGTTGATCTCGCCGAGCACCGGAGCCTGTCCCGGGAGAGTCACGCGAGAGGTGTTCGAGCGCCCGTCGCGCGGGCGCGGAACCGCGCGGATTACACGTCGTGAAGTGACTCGAGCCCTAATCACCATTGCCCGATCGGATGAGACGCCGCCCGACAAACGTCACGCCACTCTCGGGCTCGCCGCCCGCACCTCCGGCGCGACCTTCGCCTCGTACACCTTGAACTGCTCGTTGAAGCGGGACGCGAGCATGCGGGCCTGGGCGTCGTAGGCGGCCTTGTCCATCCAGGTGTTGCGCGGATCGAGGACCTCGCTCGGTACGCCGGGGCACTCGGTCGGCATCTCCAGACCGAATACCGGATGGCGCTTCGTCGGCGCGTCCGAAAGCCGACCGCCCAGGGCGGCGTGCACCATGGCGCGCGTGTGCGCGATGCTGATGCGCTTGCCGACGCCGTACGCGCCGCCGGTCCAGCCGGTGTTCACGAGCCAGACGCTCGGGGCGTGGCGATCGATGCGGTCGCCGAGGAGCTCGGCGTAGCGCTGGGGGTAGAGCGGCATGAACGGCGCGCCGTAGCAGGTGCTGAAGTTCGGCACCGGCTCGGTCACTCCCTTCTCGGTGCCCGCGACCTTCGCCGTGTAGCCGAGGAGGAAGTGGTAGAGCGCCTGCGCGCGCGTGAGCCTGGAGATCGGCGGCAGCACGCCGAAGGCGTCGGCGGTGAGAAACACGACGTGACGCGGATGCCCTCCGCGGCCCTCGCGCGTCGCGTTCGGGATGTGCGAGATGGGGTACGCGCCGCGCGTGTTCTCGGTGAGCGAGTCGTCGTCGAGGTCGAGACGGCGCATCACCGTGTCGACGGTGACGTTCTCGAGCACCGTGCCGAAGCGCCGCGTGGTGGCGTAGATCTCGGGTTCGGCCTTGGGCGAGAGCCGGATCATCTTCGCGTAGCAGCCTCCCTCGAAGTTGAACACGCCCTCGTCGCTCCAGCCGTGCTCGTCGTCGCCGATCAGCGTGCGCGTGGTGTCGGCCGAGAGCGTGGTCTTGCCGGTCCCGGAGAGGCCGAAGAAGATCGCGACCTCGCCCCGGTCGTTCATGTTCGCGGCGCAGTGCATCGGCAGCACGTCGCGGAAGGGCATGAGGTAGTTCATCACCGTGAAGATCGACTTCTTGATCTCGCCCGCGTAGCTCGTGCCGCCGATGAGCACGAGGCGCTCGGCGAAGTTGACGATGATGAAGGTCTCCGAGTTCGTGCCGTCCTTCTCCGGGATCGCGTGGAAGCGGGGCGCGTCGATGACGGTGAACTCCGGAACGTGTCGCGCCAGCTCCTCGGCCGACGCCTGCCGGAACAGGTTGCGCGCGAACAGACTGTGCCAGGCGTACTCGGTGATCACCCGGATCGGCAACCGGTAGCGGGGGTCGGCGCCCGCGAAGCAGTCCTGCACGAAAACCTCCTTCATCTGCAGGTAGGAGGCCAGCCGGTCGTGCAGGCGCTCGAAGCGTTCGGGCGGGAACGGGCGGTTGATCTTGCCCCAGGCGACGTGCTGTTCGCTCGACGGCTCGCGCACGACGAACTTGTCGTTCGCGGAGCGCCCGGTGTGATGGCCCGTGCGGACGACGAGCGGGCCGAGGTGCGCGAGCAGACCCTCGCGCCGGCGCACCGCCTGCTCGTAAAGCGCCGCGGTCGTGAGGTTCCACCAGACGTCGCTGAGGTTGTGGAGCCGGTGGTGATCGAGGCCGTGATGGCTGTGGCTCTCGCCGACGTGCTCGTGCTGCATGGCGTCCTCCGTGGTTGGCCGTCTCTTCCGGGCGAGTGGCGCGCCGCGGCGGGGACAGGCCTTCGTGTTGGGCCGCGTGCCGCGCGATCAGGTCGCTACGCCCACGGACCGGAGCACGGCCATGGGGCCGCATTGTTCGACCCGGCGGAGCTCATCCCTGTTCCGGAGGAAGAGCGATCCGGCGAAGCCCAGCGCATTGACCGAGACGGTCTCGAAGCGCTCCCGCGAGCGCGGCACGAGGAGCATCCACTCGCGGGCGACGAGCAGGTTATAGGGTGCGCCCTGCCGTTCCTGGCCGTCAATGCGGCGCACGGAAATACCCGCCTCTTCGAGCAGGCGACGATAGAGTCCCTGGAGGAGGGAGGTGGACTGCGCGGGCGCATCGAGCGCCGAAGCATCCAGGCGGACCCAGGCGTGGCGGAAAGGGAGTCGGGGAACGCGCCGGATCCGTCCGGGTTCTCCCGGCGCGAACACCGCTTCCACCGGGACGGCCGGCCCCGCGTCGGCGAGCGGCAACGGCACGACCTGGAGGTGCTTGTGCGGCTGGCTCGCGCCCGCCGTCTCGCCGCCGTTGTAGAACCCGAGGCCGGGCCCCTGCGCCAGGCACGCCGCGAGCGCGGCGAAATCGCGGTCGTCGAGAAGCGACTCCTGGTGCTCGAAGGCCCGCGTGACGACGAGCAGGTGATGCTCGATGACATTGAACTTGTTGAGCAGGCAGACGTGGGTGTCGGAAACGTCGGCCACGTAGAGGTCGGGGTCGTAGGGCAGGAAGGGGTTGGCCGCCGGCGGCGAGACGCCCTCTCGCCGCCGGAGGTCCTCGTCCTTTCGCCCGAGGCTCGACACCACCCGCAGCTGAAAACCGACGCCGCCGTCCGCACGAGTCAGCGACTCGGTCTCGACGGGTCGGAGGGCGCCGCGCGCCAGCGCCCGTCGCGCGCGCTCGCGCGCGGCGGGCCACAGCGTCCCGGGCGGAAGAGGCGTACGCGATTCGGCCACGGACTAATGATAGGCCGGCCCGCTTGTGGCAGCATTAGACGAGGAAGCGCACAGCGGCGGCGGTTCGAGCGTCGGCGAGTCACCCTGGCGATCGCCGACTTCGCCGCGCGTCGCGGCCACGAGGCCTTGTCGCGGCGGTCGAGCGCTCTGCCGAGGAGAAAGTGATGCAAGGTTACCATCTGGATCCCGAGGGAGGCGTTGCCCAGGAACACTACGCCGTGATCTACGCGCCGCGGCGCGAGCGCGGGCGCTTTGCCGAGGAGTGCGTGGAGGTCATGGCGTCGGAGGCCGATGCCCGGTCGGCGGCCGAGCCGGACAAAAAGCGTTATGCCGCCAAGGTCGTGGGACCCGCCCGGTCTTCCGAGGGCTTTCGCCTCTATTACCTCGTGTGCTGGCTGGACGAGTGACGCGCGCGTCGCCTTTGGCGCGGAAAAATTGTGATGGCATTTCGCAAAACGCTCGCGTAAGCTTTTTCGCGCGACTGCAGTCAGTCCTCGTGAGTTCGGAAGTTCCTCCGGTTCTCGGCAGTACTCCCGCAAACGCACGCGCAGGAACGCGCTGCAGCCCAGACCCCTCATATCGTTCCGGAGGCATCCGCGATGAAAGGCACCGTCAAGTGGTTCAACGAGAGCAAGGGCTTCGGTTTCATCCAGCCGGCGGAAGGCGGCAAGGACGTGTTCGTCCATTACTCCGCCATTCGCACGAACGGCTTCAAGACGCTCACGGAAGGACAGGCCGTGACCTACGACATCGAGCAGACGCCCAAGGGCCCGGCGGCCGTCAACGTCCAGCCGGCCTGATCGCTCTTCCCCGCCTTTCCGGAACCCCGCCGCGCCGCGGCGGGGTTTCTTTTTCCCGCCGTCCGCCGCGCGGCTGATAAGATAGCGGCGCCACCCCGGCGCCGTTCGGATACCGATAACGCATGAAACCCAAAGACGCACCCGCCATGGCCACACCCGACCATCCCTCGATCGAGCGCCGCCGCAACGCGGTCAAGGCGTACGAGAACGAGGGCTTCCTCAACAGCCGGGACGCCCGGGCGCTCCGCATCCTGGCCGAGTACCTCGAGCCGAACAGCCGCTTCGCGCATTACCGCGTCGACGACACGATCGTCTTCATGGGATCGGCGCGGTTCATCTCGCGCGAGGACGCCGAGCGCGAGGTCGCGGAGGCCGAGGCGGGACGCGGCGATTCCGCGCGCGCGAAGCAGCGGCTCGCGATGTCGGTCTACTACGAAGCGGCGCGCGAGCTCGCGCATCGTCTGACCGACTGGTCCAAGCAGCTGAACGACGAGGACCGGCGCTTCGTCGTGTGCACGGGCGGCGGGCCCGGGATCATGGAGGCGGCGAACCGGGGGGCCTCCGAGGCGCGCGGCATGAACGTGGGCCTCACGATCTCGATCCCGGTCGAGGAGTTCGACAACCGCTACGTGACCCGCGAGCTGTCGTTCCACTTCCACTACTTCTTCATGCGCAAGTTCTGGTTCGCGTACCTGGCCAAGGCGGTGATCGTGTTCCCCGGCGGGTTCGGGACGCTCGACGAGCTGTTCGAGGTGCTGACGCTCCTGCAGACGCGCAAGATCCGCAAGCATCTGCCCGTCGTGCTCTTCGGCACCGGGTACTGGAACGAGGTGATCAACTTCGACGCGCTCGTGCGCTCCGGCACGATCAACGCCGAGGACCTGGATCTCTTCTTCCGCACCGACTCGGTCGACGAGGCTTACGAGTACGTGGTGAACCAGCTGAGCAAGTACTCGATGCAGGAGCCGGGCGCGATACTCTAGAAAGGCAATGTTGAATTTTGAATTCTGAATGTTGAATGTCGGTGCGCGCGCAGCGCGCCTCAGTGATTCAACATTAAGCATTAAACATTCAAAATCGCGGTTGCCATGCCATGCACGGTCCGGTCCTTCGAATCGCGCGTACCCTGACGCTCCCGCTCGGGCGGCTTTCCGAGCGCCTCGGCAACCGCTTCTACATCGGGCTGGCCGTGGTCCTCGCTGCGGCGTTCGCGTGGGCGATCCTCGCGGGCCACACGGGCGGCCTCAAGAATCGGGCGTACGACGCCATCATGAAGAGCCGCTTCAACGTGCCGGCGGCCGATCCGGACATCGTGCTGGTCGACATCGACGAGGCGAGCCTCGCGGCCATGGCACCGCAGTACGGGCGATGGCCGTGGCCGCGCAGCGTCATGGCGGAGCTGGTCGAAGGGCTCGCTCGCCAGGGTTCCGGCGCGATCGTTTTCGACATCACCTTCAGCGACCCCGACGTTTTCCAGATCGAGGCGGACCGTTACTTCCGGGAGGTCGCGGCGGGAACCCCGAGCACCTTCTTCCCGATGATCCGGCTCAACCCGGAGAACGATCCGCTGAGCGGGCTCCGCCTCGCCGAGATCCCCGGCGTCGTGCCTCTCGACCCGTCGGCCCCGGCGGAGGCGACGGTCGCGATGGTCGTTCCGTACTTCCTCGACGCGCTCGACGGCCGGCGCCTCGGCACGAACAACCTGTACGCCGACGAGGACGGCATCGCCCGGCGCTACCACGTCCACCGCGACGTCCGCGGCTGGCGCATCTATTCGCTGCCCGCGAACGTCGTCGCCGCCCTCGGCGGCGCGGTCCCCGGGCAGACCGATATCCTGCTCAACTGGCGCGGACGTCCGCCGGCGTTTCGCACGGTGAGCTTCGCGCCGCTCTACGCCGACCTCCTCAAGCAGAAACGCGAGCGCCCCGAAAACGAGTTCGCGGGAAAGATCGTCGTGATCGGCTCGACCGCGCCCTCGCTGTTCGACCTCAAGCCGACGTCCGTCGCGCGCGATCATCCCGGGCTCGAGATCCTGGCGACCGGCATCGACAACCTCAAGAACGGCGATTACCTCACCGAGCTGCCGGGGGCCGTGTACGTGGTCGTGACGATGCTGGGACTCGCGCTGCTCGCGGCCGCCTTCGTGTACAACGCGGACTACCGCCTGGTCCGGTCCCTGTTCACGCTCGTCCAGACCGGTTTCATCGTCGTCACGTACCTGTTTCTCAACTACTCGACGGTCTTCGTCGACCTCACCGTGCCGTTCACGGCGGGCCTCGCCTACTTCTTCGTCGCCAGCACCTACGGCATGGCGCTGACGCTCCGGCGGAACGGCGATCCCCTGTTCTCGACCGCGCTCGACACGGGTCGCGAGTGCCAGGTGCTGTTCCTGGTCGCGCGGTTCGGCGGGACGCACGCCGGCGCGAGGCGCCGGGTGCAGGCGGCGCTGTCGCGGCAGCTCGGCCTCACGCGCTACGGCGCGGCGGCGACCCGCCTCTTCAAGTCGGCGCCGCTCCTGCACGATCTGTATCGGGACGCGGCGCTCTACTACTGGCTCGTCGGCCCCGAAGCGACCCGTCCGGCGATCGAGGACCTGTTCCGGATGGTGACGCGCACGTTTGCGCGCCAGCCGCGCGAGCGCCGCGAAGCGGCCGGCCTCGTGCTCGCGCTGCACACCGCGCGCTTCACCGTCGACGCCGAGGGCCGCTGGCGCGATCAGGGCAAGCGCAGGTTCGTGGATGCGCTCGCGCAGGTGGACGGCGCGGGACCGACGGTGCGCCTCGATCCCGCCTTCGTGGCGCTGTGCCGCGAGCAGGGCAAGGAACTTCCGCCCGTCTTCGACGTTCCGACGGAAGAACGGGAGCCGCGCGTCCCACCGATATAGAATGGTCGCCATGAGGAAGCCGTCCAGGAACCGTCTCGTTCACGCGCTCGTCGCCGCGCTGCTGGCGGCCGGATGCGGCAGCGAAGCGCCGCCGAAGCCCGCGACCTCCGCGCCGACGTCACCGGCGCCGGCCGCGCCGGACGACGCGCCCGCGTCGGGCACCGCGAAAACGGGAGGTGCCCCGTCGCCCGCCAAAAGCGTCCCGCCGGCGACGGACGGTGCGGCAGGATCCGCGAAGATGGCGCCGACCTCCGGTACCGTGCTCCGCGAAACCGAGCTCAAGGACAAACCCTTCGTCGACGCCGGGACCGTGCGCAAGCTTCCGCCGAAGACCGCGCTCGTCATCGTCGACCGGCAGTCCGGCTGGCTGCGCGTCAGCGTCGCGGGCCAGCAGGGCTGGGTGCGGCTGCTCCACGTGAGCAGCGGTCCCCCCGGGAGCGGGGCCAGCCAGCAGGAGCTGGAGTCGTTCGCGAAGCTCGCGACCGGGCGCGCGGGGACCGGCAACGTGGTCGCGACCACCGGCATCCGCGGCCTCGACGAGGAGCAGCTCAAGACCGCGCAGCCCGATCCCGAGGAGCTCGAGAAGCTCGAGAGCTACGGCGTGACCCGCCAGCAGGCCGCCGAGTACGCGCGACGGCACAAGCTCGAGGCGCGCAAGGTCGCGCACCTGGCGGCGCCGAAGTGAGCGGGACCATGATGCGGCGCCCGGCGATCCTGCTCCTCGTCCTGCTCGCGGGCACGCAGGTGGCCGCAGCCGCCGACAGCCTGCGTTCCAAACTCACCGAACGTCTCTCCGAATCGCAGCGCATGCTGCTCGCGGTCACGGAGGAGGACGAAATCGCCGTCGGCCGGCGGGTCGCGGCCAACCTGCTCGGTGTCGCCCCGCTCGTGAAGGACGACAAGCTCCAGCGCTACGTGAACACCGTTGGCCGCTGGGTGGCGGCGCAGAGCAGCCGGCCGGACCTGCCGTGGCGCTTCGGCGTGGTCGAGTCGGCGGACGTCAACGCGTTCGCCGGGCCCGGCGGCTATATCCTGGTCACGCGCGGCCTCTATGCCTCGTTGAGCGACGAGTCGGAGCTCGCCGGCGTGCTCGCGCACGAGATCGCGCACGTGATCGAGCGCCACCACATCGAGCTCATGCGCAAGACGACGCTCATCGAGGAGGGTCGCAAGGCGCTGGAGAAGCAGGTGGGCGACAAGGAGGAACTGGTGCGCAGGCTCGTGGGCAGCGGTGCGCAGATCTTCGCGCGCCGGCTCGACCAGGCGGCGGAGTTCGAGGCGGACCGCAAGGGCGTCGTGCTCGCCGCGCGCGCCGGGTATGGCCCCTACGGGCTGCCGGCCGTGCTCCAGAAGATCGGAAGCGTGGCGAAGTCCGACGACCGGGTGCAGCTGCTCTTCAAGACGCATCCGCCCGTCGAGGAACGGCTGCGCATGCTGGACCGGGTCATGGGCGCCGAGTTTCTCCGTTACGAGCGGCCCGGAGCGGGCGGTGCCCTGGCGCCCCTCAGATGAGACGGGCATGAACCGGGAACCCGAGATCTACGTGAGCACCGACATCGAGGCGGACGGGCCGATTCCCGGTCCGCACTCGATGCTGAGCCTCGCGTCGGCGGCCTACCTCGCCGACGGAACGCTGCTCGGCACCTATACCGCGAACCTGGAGACGCTTCCGGGCGCCGGCCCGGACGAGCGCACGATGGCGTGGTGGCGCGGCTTCCCCGACGCCTGGGCCGCGTGCCGCCGGGAGACGCGCGCGCCCGAGCACGTGATGCGCGACTACCTCGGCTGGCTGAAGACGCTGTCCGGGCGCCTGGTGTTCGTCGGCTGGCCCGCCTCCTGGGATTTCATGTGGGTCTACTGGTACCTGGTTCGCTTCACCGGCGAGCGACCGTTTCGCGAGAACGCGCTCGACGTGCGCTCGTACGCCATGGGCATGCGCAAGACGGAGTTTCGGCAGACCTCGCGCACGTATCTTCCGAAGCGCTGGTTCGACGAGAGCATGCCGCACACGCACGTCGCGCTCGACGACGCGCGCGAGCAGGGGACGATGTTCCTCAACATGCACGCCGAGAACCTCAAGGGGCCGGCCAAATGAAGCGCCGCGTCGCGGGCTTCGCCTGGCTGGTCGTGCTGGCGCTCACCACGGCCTGCGCGCCGCCGCCCGCCGTGGGCGCGGGGGCCGAGCCCGCCGTCAACGAGCCGTACCGCGACCCGGATTACGAGTCGTGGGTGCAGCGTTTCGAGCGCCCGGGCCGCGAGGTCTACGACCGGCGCCTCGACATCCTCCAGGCGAGCGGAGTCGCGCCGGGCATGACGGTCGCCGACATCGGCGCCGGCACGGGGCTGTTCGTGCGCCTGTTCGCGAAAGAGGTGGGACCGGCCGGCAAGGTGTACGCGGTCGATATCTCGAAGAACTTCATCGACAACGTGCTGCGCACGGCACGCGAGCAGGGACTCGCGAACGTCACCGGCATCGTGAACACCCAGACGGACACGAAGCTGCCCGCGCAGTCGGTCGACCTCGCTTTCAGCTCGGACGCCTACCACCACTTCGAGCACCCGCGCGAGATGCTGTCCTCGATTCATCGCGCGCTGAAGCCCGGCGGCCGGCTCGTCGTGATCGACTTCCGGCGCGAGCCCGGCAGGAGCTCCGCGTGGGTGCTCGGGCACGTGCGGCTCGGCAGGGACGAGGCCGTCCGCGAGATCGAGGCGGCCGGCTTCCGCCTGATCGAGGACCGGGACTTCCTGCGGGAGAACTACTTCCTGAAGTTCGAGAAGGCCGGCTGAGCGGCGCCTCCTGCCGGCGCGCCCAGCCGGCAATACGTCACGCCGCGGCGCGCGGGGCGTCCTTCAGCATGCGCCGCAGCGTTTCGCGGAACTCGGGCGTGTCTTCGTGACCGTGCACGCTCACCGCGTGCTGCACGGCGGCTTCGAGCAGCTCGTCCTCGGAGTCGGCATAAATGGCGATCGAGCAGTTCATCTCGCTCGGGTACTCGCGACAGTCGATGTACTTCCTGGCCATGGCTCCCTCCTCGCTGGGTGAGGGTTGAAGGTGGGGAAGCTCGACCCGGCCCCCCGGGTCGCCCGATCAATCTGCCACTCCCGTTCCGGCGAGGCAACGCGCGCGTCCAAGTTTCCCTTTCCTGCAACCGTTCCGGGGACTTCTAACTACAGGCGAAGGGGTTTGACGGCGGCCTCCATCCACCCGTCGGTACGCCGCCAGTCCACGCTCGGGTCGTCCACGTAGAGCTCGACCTCGTTGCCGTCCGGATCGCGGAGGTAGAGACTCTGGCTCACGGTATGATCGGACGCGCCGTCGAGCGCCACGCCCGCGCGCTCGATCCGTTCCTTCGTCGCGCGCAGCGCGTCCAGCGAATCCCCGATCTTCCAGCCCACGTGGTAGAGCCCGAGGCGCCGGCCCCGGGACGGCCCGGGCGCGTCGCCGATCTCGATCAGCAGCAGCTCGTGGTGCGTGCGCCCGCCGGTGAGCATGGCGGCGCGCCCGCCGAAGAGCTCGCCGACGACGTTCAGCCCGACGACGTCGCGGTAGAAGGCGACGGATCGCCCGAGGTTCCTCACGTAGAAGACCACATGCCCGAGTTCCGTCATCTCCGCGCTCCTCGTTTGGAAAGCCGGTTCAACGTGTCGAGTTCGAAGTCGAAGGGTCGCGCTTCGCGCGCGCTCGTCGACCATCGCCCGACGCCTTGCTCTTATCAATTGCCTTTCAGAAGCAGGGCTTGACCGCCGCGTCGCGGAAACGCTCCACGGCCGACACGATCTCCGCGTGCGCGTCCTCGGCCGGGCCCCATCCCTGCACCCGCACCCACTTGCCCGGCTCGAGGTCCTTGTAGTGCTCGAAGAAGTGCGCGATCTGCGCGATGAGGGTCGGCGTCATGTCGCCCGGCGCGCGCACTTCCCGGTAGAGCTGGCAGAGCCGGTCGACGGGAACGGCGAGCACCTTCGAGTCCGGGCCGGCCTCGTCCACCATCTTCAGCAGGCCGACCGGCCGGCAGCGGATCACCGAGCCGCTGATCAGCGGGACCGGCGTGACGACGAGGACGTCGACCGGGTCGCCGTCCTCCGACAGCGTGTGCGGCACGTAGCCGTAGTTGCACGGGTAGTGCATCGCCGTGTTCATGAACCGGTCCACGAACATGGCGCCGGTGGCCTTGTCGACCTCGTACTTCACCGGTTCTCCGTGGGCGGGGATCTCGATGATCACGTTGACGTCGCGGGGGACGTCCGCTCCCGAGCTTACGCGGTCCAGGTTCACAGCCGGTCCTCCGTACGGACGTTGCCCGGTACGCGGGGCGGTCGCGTGGCGAGGCGCACGGGCGCCGGCCCGCGCGGATCACCGCAGGTCGACGGGCAACGGGCCGAACCGGATGCGATCGTTCGTATCGGCGTCCGTGAGGCCCACGCGCACGCTCAGTACGTCGTCGCCTTGAAACAGGCGGGTGACGTTCCAGTACCGGTCGGGGGACCGGTCGTCGACCCGCGCCACCGGAAAGTAGAGCAGGCCCCGCACGGTCGCGCCCGGACCGATCCCCGTCTGCTGGAACGAGGAAGTGACGACGTACTCGTCGATGCTTCGTTCCGCCCTTCCCGGCAGTCCGGTGTTCTCGCGCTTGATCGTGTCGATGACCGTCTCCAGCGGCAGCGGATCGATGACGTCACGATCGCGCACCAGGAGGATGTCCGCGGGGCCGGTCACGAGGCGGCGGGACCCGTGGTTCGACACGATCACGTGTATCGGCAGGATGCCGGCGCGCCGCAGATTCGTGGCGAAGTACTGCTCGGTGCGCGTTGCGCTGTCGAGGGGATCGATCGCGACGGTCACGCCGGCGCGGGTCTGGGCAACCGGGTAAAGATCCGCCTCGCGTTCTGCGAGGGGGCGGAGCCGCGTCGTGTCCGGGGAGGCGCAGGCGGTCAGGAGGACCGCCCCCGCGAGCGCCAATGCCATCACTTTGCTCATTGCCAATGAAGCCGCCGGGACTAAACGCTAAGACAGCCGTCGGCGCGACGATGTTTCACGTCCGCGCCGACGCTCTCAGTCCTCGAGGGACAGGAGGTCCGTGTTGCCGCCCACGGAAGCGGTGTTCACCGTCACCGCGCGCTCGACCGCGAAACGACGCAGGTAATGCGGACCGCCGGCCTTGGGGCCGGTGCCCGAGAGTCCCTCGCCCCCGAACGGCTGCACGCCCACCACGGCGCCGATCATGTTCCGGTTCACGTAGACGTTGCCGGCCCGCGCGCGCTCGCGCACGCGTTGCCAGGTCGACTCGATGCGGCTGTGCACGCCGAGCGTCAGCCCGTAACCCGTCGCGTTCACCGCGTCGATCACGCGGTCGAGCGCGCCGCCCTCGTAGCGTATGACGTGCAGGATCGGCCCGAAGACCTCGCGGTCCAGGCGATCGAGTCGATCGAGCTCGAACACGCGCGGCGCGAAGAAGGAACCGTGCTCGGTGCCCGGCGGGAGGCTCATTTCCCGGAGAACGCGTGCGTCCGCGCGCATGCGCGAGTCGTGCGGCAGCAACGCGCGCACGGCGTCGTCGTCGATCACCGGGCCGATGTCGGTCGAGAGGCGCACCGGATCGCCGATCGTGAGCTCGCCCATGGCGTCCGCGAGGAGGTCGAGCACGCGGTCGGCGATATCGGTCTGCACGAACAGGACACGAAGCGCCGAGCAGCGCTGCCCGGCGCTGTCGAAGGCCGAGGCGATGACATCGGGCACGAGCTGCTCGGCGAGCGCGGAGCTGTCGGCGATAAGGGCGTTCTGCCCGCCGGTCTCCGCGATCAGCGGGACGATGGCGCTTCGCCGCTCCGCCAGCCGTTGCTGCAGGGTCCAGGCGGTCTCCGTCGAACCGGTGAAGGCGACGCCGGCGAGGCGCGGGTCGGCGAGCAGGGCGTTTCCGAGCCGGCCGCCCGACCCCGGGAGGAAGTGCAGCACGTCGGCGGGAATCCCCGCGCCGTGAAGGAGGCGGATCACGTGCGCCGCGGCGAGCGGTGTCTGGCGGGCCGGCTTGGCGACGACGGCGTTGCCGGCGGCGAGCGCGGCGGCGACCTGGCCGGTGAAGATCGCGACCGGGAAGTTCCACGGGCTGATGCACGCGAAGACCCCGCGGCCCCGGAGCCACAGCTCGTTCGATTCGCCGGTCGGGCCGGGCAGGCGCTCCGGCGCGGCGAACTCCCGCCGGGCGCGCGCGGCGTAGTAGCGGCAGGCGTCGACGGCCTCGCGCACCTCGGCAACGGCGTCGGCGAGGGTGCGTCCGCCTTCCCGCACGATCAAACCGGCGAGCTCGGGCATCGCCGCCTCGAGCGCCTCGCCGGCCGCGTCGAGCCGTTCGGCGCGGGCGGCGCCTCCACTACTGTCCCAGGCCGGCTGCGCGTCCGCCGCGAGCCCGAACGCCTCCGGCACGAGCGCGGCATCCGCCTCGCGCACGAGGCCGATCGTCTCTCTGCGGTCCGACGGGTTACGGATCTCGCGCTCGGGCCCGCCGACCTCGCGTCCGCCGACGACCGCGGTCGCGCGCCACGGCCGCTCGCGCGCGCGAACGAGCGCGTCGTCCAGCGCGCTCAGCGCGTCGGGATCGGCGAGGTCCAGGCCCCGGCTGTTCGTACGTTCCGGCGCATAGAGCGCGACGGGCAGGGGGATGCGCGGGTGCGCGAGCGCGTCGGCGTCGCGCAGGCGCGCGACCGGGTCGACCACGAGGCGCTCGACCGGAAGGCGCGGGTCGGCGAGCCGATGGATGAAGGAGGTGTTGGCGGCGTTCTCGAGCAGCCGCCGGACGAGGTACGGCAGCAGCTCCTCGTGGCTGCCGACCGGGGCGTACACGCGCAACGCGAACTCCGCGCCGGTTTCGGCGAGCGCCTCGTAAACCGCCTCGCCCATGCCGTGCAGGCGCTGGAACTCGAAGCCGTGCCGGTTCCCCGCGGCCTCGAGCACGTAGGCGATCGTGTAGGCGTCGTGCGTCGCGAGCTGCGGGTAGAAGCGGTCCGGATTCGCGAGCAGATAGCGCGCGCAGGCAAGATAGCAGACGTCGGTGCCGTGCTTGCGCGTGTAGACCGGGTAGCCGTCGAGCCCGAGCTGCTGCGCGCGCTTGATTTCGCCGTCCCAGTACGCGCCCTTCACGAGGCGCACCGGCATGCGCCGGCGATGTTGCCGCCCGAGTTCCGCGAGCCACGCGAGCACGGCGGGCGCGCGCTTCTGGTAGGCCTGCACCGCGAGACCCAGGCCCTCCCAGCCGGACAGCGAGGCGTCGGCGTACGCCGCCTCGTACGCGTCGAGCGTGAGCTCCAGGCGGTCGGCTTCCTCCGCGTCGATGGTGAGCTGCAGGCCCGCGTCGCGCGCCTCCCGCGCGAGGGCGAGCAGGCGCGGCACCAGCTCGGCCAGCACGCGCTTGCGCTGTGCGTGCTCGAAGCGCGGATGCAGCGCGGACAGCTTCACCGAGACGCCGGGCGCGGCGAGCGGATCGGCGACGCCCCGGGAAGAGGCCGCGACGGCCGCGACGGCCTCGCGGTAGGCATCGAAGTAGCGCTCCACGTCGCGCGGCCCGCGCGCGGCCTCGCCGAGGCAATCGTACGAGTACCGCACCCCTTCGCCGTCCGGGCGGCGGCGCAGCGCATCGCGGATTCCGGCGCCGGCGACGAAGTGACGCGCGAGCAGGCCCATCGCCTGGAGCAGCGCGCGGCGCGCGAGGTTCTCGCCGAGGCGCGCGGCGAGACGCCGGAGCACCGCGGCCGGCGTCTGCCCGGCGCCGGCGGAAAGGTGCGCGAGACGGCCGGTGAGGAGCAGTCCCCAGGTGGAGGCGTTGACGAACACCGAGCGGTCGCGCCCGAGGTGCGCGTCCCACTGTCCGCGCGCGAGCTTGTCGCGGATGAGCCGCTCCTGCGTCGGGGCGTCCGGGATGCGCAGCAGCGCCTCCGCGAGGCACATGAGCAGCACGCCTTCATCGGTCGAGAGGTCGTACTCGTCGAACAGGCCCTCGATGCCGTCGGCGCGCCCGAGCCGGGCCCGTGCGGCGCCTGCGAGAGTGCGGGCGCGCTCGAGGACCGTATGCGCACGCGTTTCGTCCAGCGCGGCGCGGTCGAGGAGGGGCGCGAGCGCCTCGGCCTCGCCGCGGCGGTGCAGATTGCGGATGGCGCGGCGGGCAGGGGAGGGCGAGGGAAGCGGCGCGTCGAACAGGAGCGTCATTGCGGCTCGCTGCGGCCCCACACCTTTTCGAGTTGCCTGTCGCGTCCGCAGGTATAGCGGTAGAACTTGTAGCGGACGGGGTTCTTCACATAGTAGTCCTGGTGGTACTCCTCGGCCGCATAGAATGCGGCTGCCGGTCGCAGCGGCGTCACGATCGGGTGAGGGAAGCGGGCCGCGATCGCCTCCTTCGATCGCTCCGCGGCCCTTCGCTGGGACTCGTCGTGGTAGAAGATCGCGGTGGCGTACTGCTCGCCCCGGTCGCAGAACTGACCGCCGGGATCGAAGGGGTCGACGTTCATCCAGTACACCTCGAGGAGCCGCTCGTAGCTGATCTTCCGCGGGTCGTAGAGGATCTGCACCGCTTCGACATGACCGGTGCCGCCGAGTGAGACCTCCTTGTACGTGGGGTCGGGTTTCGCGCCGCCCGTGTAGCCGGAGGTGGTGGACACCACGCCGTCGAGCGCGTCGAACGGCGGCTCCATGCACCAGAAACATCCTCCGGCAAACGTCGCCTTCGCGAGCGGCGCCTCGTCCCCCGGGCCGGCGAATGCGGCGCCCGTCATCAGGACGAGCAGCGCAATACCGAGTGTCGATGCGCGCACGGAAAACCCTCCTCCTTGTCGGACTCCTGGTATGACCGCGCCGGGCCCCGCAGGTTGCGGTGGAAGCGGCGCTCCCCGCTGAGGCACACTAGCACGATCGCCAGAGGAGATGAGCCATGTTCGGATGGCAGAAGAAAGCGATGCCGCGCCCGGAAGACGCGCTCCCCGGCCGCGCCGAAGCGATGCCCGTTCCCGAACGGCACCACGTCAGCGGCAACCGCATCGTCCCGCCGTTTCCCGACGGCACGGCGCTCGCGCTGTTCGGCATGGGGTGCTTCTGGGGCGCCGAAAAGGCGTTCTGGGGGCTTCCGGGCGTGTACAGCACGGCGGTCGGCTACGCGGGCGGCTACACCCCCAACCCGACCTATCGGGAGGTGTGTACGGGGCGCACCGGGCACAACGAGGTCGTCCGCGTCGTCTTCGACCCGGAGCGCGTGAGCTACGAGGAACTGCTCAAGGTCTTCTGGGAGTCGCACGACCCGACTCAGGGCATGCGCCAGGGCAACGATGTCGGCACGCAGTACCGTTCCGGCATCTACGTCTACGACGCGGAGCAGAAGCGCGCCGCGCTCGAATCGAAGGAACGCTATGAGCGGGAGCTGATGCGGGCCGGATACGGATCGACCACGACCGAGATCGTGGACGCACCCGAGTTCTACTACGCCGAGGACTACCACCAGCAGTACCTCGCGAAGAACCCGGCCGGCTACTGCGGCCTCGGAGGGACCGGCGTGAGCTGTCCGGCCGGCCTGGCGGTCGAGCGTCGCTAGCGTGTACCGCCGCATCCTCGTCCCGGTCGACGGCAGCGAACCGTCGAACGCGGCGATCCGGCACGCCGTCGGCCTCGCCGGCACCCAGGGCGCGCAGGTTCAGTTCGTCTACGTCGTCGATACCGTGACCTTCGCGCGCCAGATGCGGACCGCGCGCATGAACGTGGAGCCGATGTACGAGGCGGCCCGTCAGCACGGACGGGAGATCCTCGCCGCGGCGGAAGGCAGCGCGCGCGAGGCCGGCGTGTCGACCGAGTCGAAGCTGATCGAGTTGCGGCGGGAGAGCGATCGCGTGGCGGACGGGATCGTGGCGCAGGCGGAAGCCTGGCCGGCGGACCTGGTCGTGATCGGAAGCCACGGGCGTCGCGGCCTGGATCGCTTCGTCCTCGGGAGCGTCGCCGAATCCGTGATGCGCCGGGCGGCAACGCCCGTGCTGCTGCTCCGGGCCGGCTAGCCCGCGCTCTTCGCCTGGCGCTGGGCGGCGTGCGCCGCCGCGATGCGCTGCTGGAACACCGCGATCTCCCGGTCCATGCCGAGCCCGAACTTCGCGTTACAGTACTTGAGCAGCGGCAGGAAGCGCAGCACCAGGGCGAGCGCGTGGGGGGCGATCGTGGCGGTCTTGAGCCCCCGCAGAATGTCGAGCCCCGCATCGATCTGCTCGAGGGCGCTCTCGACGGTACCCGCCGTCGTGTCCGCGACCATGATCGGCACGACGTTCGTCGCGGGTTTCTCGACGGGCGCGCCGGGGCTCTGCGTCGTGATCGGCAGCGCCTCCCGCCGGGCCTCGCTCAGCTGAGCGCGCACGCATGCGCTCAGCTGGTCGGCATTGAAGGGCTTCAGGATGAAATCGTTGGCGCCGCACGCGTACGCGCGTTCCCGGGTGATCTCGTCCTCGGCGCTCGTGATGACGATGATCGGCACCTCCCGCAGGCCGGGGTCCTCGACCCCCCTCACCTTGCAGATCAGGCTGTAGCCGTCCATTTCCGGCATCTGGATGTCGCTGATGACGACCTCGATGCGGCTGTTCTGGCGGAGCATGCGCCAGCCGGCCTGGCCGTCGCCGGCCTCCAGCACATGGTATTGCCCGCCCAGGACGTGAATGATGCTCTTGCGCACCACCCGCGAGTCGTCGACCACGAGTATCCAGGGCCGGCCGTCGTCCTGGGGAGCGGAGTTGGGCGATTGGCTGTTTTCGGCGTTCATGGACACGCTCTGGTATTTCGCTCAGCTTCCTGGTGCAAATTACAGGCCAGGTTTGTAAAGTTTCCCGACAAAAGCCTTGAAAAATGGGACTTTGGCACCCTAGTTGCACCATAACGTGCCATGGTCCGCCTCAGCCGCGCGTACTCGTTCGCCAGCTTCGTCGGGATCGCCATCGTCGCGATCGCCCTCAGCTGGTTCTACCGCAACCTCGCGGTCGAGGCGCTCGTGCAGTACCAGACGCTCTCGAACGTCGAGCTCACCCGCACGGTCGCGAACACCCTCTGGCCGCGCTACGCGGATTTCATCGCGAACGCCGGCCGGATCCCGGTCGAGCACCTCGCGACCCAGCCCGAGATCGCGCGCCTGGCCTCCGAGCTCGAGCAGAAGCTCTACGAGGTCAATGTCACGAAGGTGAAGATCTACAACATGTACGGTCTCACCGTCTTCTCGACGGACGCGCGGCAGATCGGCGAGAACAAGCAGGACAACCCGGGCTTCCGCAAGGCGCGCAACGGCGAGACCGCGAGCGACCTCGTGTTCCGCGACCACTACTCGCCGTCCGAGGACGAAGTGGAGCGGCGCAACCTGCTTTCGTCCTACGTCCCCATACGGCCGACCGACGATGGCCCGGTGGAAGGCGTGTTCGAGGTCTACGTGGACGTCACCGCGCTCCTCGACGACATCGCGCGCACCGAGCGCACCGTCCTGGCCGGCGTGGTCGGGGTGCTGCTCGTGCTCTACCTCTTTCTCTACGCCATCGTCCGGCGCGCGGATCGCCTCCTCGAGCAGCACGAGGACGAGGAGCGCAAGGCACAGCAGGAGCGCATCCGGCATCTCGCGTACCACGACGCGCTCACCGGTCTGCCGAACCGCGCGCTCTTCAAGGACCGCCTTCAGCACGCGGTCGATCTCGCCCAGCGGGAAGGCGCCATGATCGGCGTGATGTTCATCGATCTCGACCGCTTCAAGGTGATCAACGACAGCCTCGGGCACGAGCGCGGGGACCGGGTGCTGGTCGAGGCCGCTGCGCGGATTCGCGGCGCCATGCGCACGTCGGACACGGCCTGCCGCATCGGCGGAGACGAGTTCGTGGTGATCCTCGAGCGGCTCGCGTCGGCCGACGAAGC
The DNA here is from genome assembly GCF_002355415.1 of Sulfurifustis variabilis. Classification (GTDB taxonomy): domain Bacteria; phylum Pseudomonadota; class Gammaproteobacteria; order Acidiferrobacterales; family Sulfurifustaceae; genus Sulfurifustis; species Sulfurifustis variabilis. The sequence goes on from NZ_AP014936.1 coordinate 1,042,803, forward strand.
GGCGCGCGTCGCCGGCCGGCTGCTCGAGGAGTTCGCCCGGCCCATGGACGTCGGCGCGCGGGAGCTCGTCGTCTCCCCGAGCATCGGCATCGCGGTCTACCCGGGACCGACCCGCGAGGTGGACCGCCTGCTGAAGGACGCGGACGCCGCGATGCACGGGGCGAAGGAGATGGGCCGCAACCGGTATCTCTTCTATACCGAGGAGCTGAACGCGCGCGTGCAGGAGACGCTCGAGTACGAGCTCGGCCTGCGGCAGGCGCTCGCACGGGACGAGTTCACGCTTCACTACCAGCCGCGCGTGGACGTTCAGAGCGGACGCGTGGTGAGCGTCGAGGCGCTGCTGCGCTGGCGCCATCCGGCGCGCGGCATCGTGCTGCCGGACCACTTCATCCGCCTGCTCGAGGACACGGGCATGATCACGCCGGTCGGCGAGTGGGTCGTGCGCCAGGCGTGCCGGCAGTGCCGCGAATGGCATCTCGCCGGCCACGACGGGGTGCGCGTCGCGGTCAACATCTCGCTGCTGCAGTTCCGGTCCAACTCGCTCGTGTACGCGGTGCGGCGCGCGCTGACGGAGGCGGGTCTCGCGCCGCAGTTCCTGGAGCTCGAGCTGACCGAAACCGTGCTCGCGGACGACATGGGCCAGGTGCTCGCGCAGCTCCGCGAGCTGCGCGGAGCGGGGGTGCAGATCTCGATCGACGACTTCGGCACCGGTTATTCGGCGCTGAGCTACCTGACGCAGTTTCCGGTGGACTACCTCAAGATCGACCGCTCCTTCATCCAGGGTGTCGGTCTCAGGGAGGACCATGCGGCGATCACGCGGGCGATCGCGGCGATGGCGCGCAGCCTCCATCTCGGGGTGATCGGCGAAGGCGTGGAGACATCCGAGCAGATGCGCTTCCTTCAGGGTATCGGCTGCAACGTGATGCAGGGCGACCTCTTCAGCCCGCCGGTCGCGGCCGAGCACAGCGCCGACATGCTCGCCATCGACATGCTCGCGGCCGCGGACACGCGGACGCCGCGCGGACGCCGTCGACGAGCCGAAGCGTAAGTCAGCGGGGCGGCAGATCGAACTCGAGCAGCTCGCCGTTCTCGAAACGGAGCGCGAGCATCGCCTCGTCGGTCAGATGGCGGAAGTAGGCCGCTGCGGCGCGCAGCGTCTCCTCGTGTCCGACGATCAGCACCCGTTCGTCCCGCTGGGTCCCCAGCCAGCCGAAGAAACGAAAGACACGCGCCCGATGCTCGGCGAGCGTCTCGCCGCCGTCGAGGCGCGTATGGAGGGGATCGCGCGCGATGGCCGCATACAGGTCGGCGACCGGGCGACCGTCGAGCCCCGTCCGCCAGTCGTTGAGGTCCCGATGCGCGGCGACCGGGACACCGTGATCGCGGTTGACGACGTCCGCGGTCTCGCGCGTGCGCGGCAGCTCCGAGGTCAGGATACGGTCCAGCCTGACGTCCCGCAGCCGGTTCGCCGCCGCAGCCGCCTGTTCGAGACCGAGCGGCGTCAGCCGCACCTCGGGCGTCGGTGAGTCGTTGCACAGACCAAGAACGTTGTAATTGGTCTGGCCGTGACGCAACAAGTAAAGCTTCAATCTTGAATGTCGAGTTTAATGTTGAATTGAAGTGCGCGGGAGCGCGCTCCCTATTCAACATTAAACATTAAGCATTCAAAATTTCTTTACTCAGTTCTTGATTCGCTCGAAGCCGGACTCGGTGCGGGAGAACGTGACCGACGCGTCCTTGAGGCGGGTTTCGAGCAGCACCGGCCGGCCCCAGAGCTGGTACAGGTAACCCATCGTCTTCTCGACGTACTCCATTTCGAGGTCACGCCCGTCGTGCTCGTGGCGGAGGAGCAGGGCCCGGTTGTGGCGGTAGTCGGCGTCGACGATGCGAATCACGGGCACGGTGCCCATCCCCACGTTGCGGAGCAACGTCTGCTTGATCGTCATCCAGTGCTCCTCGTCCGCGACCTGCGAGACGACGAGCTTGTCGCGCTCGCGCTTGTACTCGAACATATGGAGCTCTTCCATGAGCTCCCGCGTCAGGAATCGGCGCAGGAACGAAATGTCGCGGTCGGTTTCCCGCACCTCGAAGAGCTTTTCGCGCGCGCCCTTTTCCGGAGGGCCGTGCCGGCGGACCTCCTCGTCGGTCGGGGCCGAATAACGGCGCTCGATGTCGTGCCAGACCTTGAAACCGAGGTGATACGGGTTCACGGACCCCTTGTGCGGGCGGACCACCTGGTTGTGGTGCACCAGGAACTCGAGATAGAGGTCCTCGGGCAGGTCGATCGAGTTCATGATCCGGTGGTGCCAGTAGCTCGCCCAGCCCTCGTTCATGATCTTGGTCTCGATCTGGGGCAGGAAGTACTGGGTCTGCGCGTGGACGATCCGAAGCAGGTCGCGCTGCCATTCGGTCAGGTACGGGTTGTGCTCGGCGATGAACAGGAGCAGATCCTCTTCCGGATCGATGGGTACGCGGTTGAGGTTCGGCTCCTTGTACTCCGGCCGCTTGTGGATCGCCTCGTAGGGATCGTGCGGCGGCACGGCGTCGGCGAGCGCCCGGTCGCGCTGCTCGTCCAGGGTGAGCTTGCGGATCGCCGTGTCGCGCCGCGTCTGCATCGAGAGCGCGTGCGCGGCGTCGAGCGTCTCCTCCACCTTCTGCTGGCCGATGGAAGGATCCTCGAGATAGTGCCGGATGCGGTCGGCGTGCAGCTTGAACAGGCTGATCGTGAGCTCCGGGCGCGTGTCGCGGAACATGAAGTTGTTCCGGAAGAAGTCGTTGTGCCCGTAGACGTGCGCGATGGTGAGGACCTGCAGGCAGAGCGAGTTGTCGCGCATCAGGTAGGCGAGCGACGGGTTCGCGTTGATCACCATCTCGTAGGGCAGGCCCGAGACGCCGTAGTCGTACAGCGTCTTGAGCTTCTCGTAGGCCTTGCCGAAGGACCAGTGCGGATACTGCGCCGGCATCCCGTGGTAGGCCATGTAACCGAGCATGTGCTCCTGGTCGCACACGTCGAACTCCTGCGGAAAGCAGGAGAGACCGTACTCCTCCGCCTTCTCGCGGATGCGCTCGTCCCAGTACTCGAGATCCTTCAGCGTCCAGGTGCGGCTCATGTCGGCTGCTCGGCCGGCTCCGTCTCGCGCTCGCGCGAGAGAAACTCCTTGAAGCTCGGCCAGATGTGCTCCTTGCTCTCGATCACCAGGCTGTGGAAGTTCGGCGCGCGGATCTGGTCGAACACGTCGAGCAGCGAGTTGCCGTAGGAGCCCGAGTTCAGCGGCTTGATCTCGCCGTAGCCGAAGAGGTTGCACACGGCGCACAGCTCGCGGGCCGCCTTGATCGCCGTGCTGTTGTCCTCCATCCAGTTGTCGCCGTCCGAGCAGTGGAAGGCGTAGATGTTCCAGTGCTCGGGATGGTAGCGGTCCCGGATGACCTCCAGCGCCTTGTTGTAGCCCGAGGAGATCATGGTACCGCCCGACTCGCCCTTGCTGAAGAACTCCTCCTCGCTCACCTCGCGCGCCTGCGCGTCATGCGCGATGAAGACCACTTCGACGTGGTTGTAGCGGGTCTTGACGAACCGGTAGAGCAGGAAGAAGAAGCTGCGCGCCAGGTACTTCTTCATCGTGTCCATCGAGCCGGAGGTGTCCATGATGCACAGCACGACGGCGTTCGACTGCGGGCGCACGTCGCGGACCAGGCGCCGGTATTTCAGGTCGTCGCGATGGAACGGGAAGCGCGTATCCTCGAGAGCCGCGGTGCGGCCGCCGCGCGACGCGACCGCCCGCCGGATCCGGGCAATCGCCGTGCGCCGCTTGTCGAGGTGCGTGCGCACGCCGACCTTGCGGAAACCCTTGCGCTTGCGTGTGGCCTCGACCTCGATCTCGCGAAGGTTCTTGCGCTCCATGTTCGGGAGGTCGAGGTCCTCGAACATGATGTCGATCAGTTCCTCGAGGGCGATGTCGGTCTCGTAGTAGTCGACGCCCGGCTGGTGTCCGGCCGGACCGACGCCCTGGCCTTCCTCCTCCGCATCGCCGATCACCTGGCCCGGCTGCGTGTCGCCGGTGCCGGTGCCCACTCCCGGCGCGTTGTCGCCGTAGACGAAGCGGTACTCGCGCACGCCGCGCAGCGGGATCTTGACGATCTTCTCCCGGCTCTGCCCGATGATGGACTCCTCCGCGATGATATCGGCGATGTTCTCGCGGATCGCCTCGCGCACCTTCTGGCGATGCCGCGACCGGTCCCGCGCGCTGCGATCGGACCGCAGCGTGTCGGCCTCGACGTGGGGGCGAAAGACGGCTTTTTGCATCGGTTTCTGCGGGTCAATCCTTCCAGAGGTTGTTGGCGGCGTACTTCAGGACGACCTCCGCGGAGTACTCGTTGTAGCCGCGCTCGAGCAGCCCATGGACCAGGTCGTTGTACTTCTTGATCTGCTCCTCGTCGCGCGTGCGCGCCTTGGTGATGATGCGGCTCATCTCGCGCACGGAGCTCATCAGCTTGCGCTCGATCGCCTCCTTGAGCGGCTCGTACGACTTGTAGCTCACCCGCTCGCCGCGGCGGCTCTTGGCCCACAAATATGCCATGACCTCCTGGCGGAAACCCTGCGCGGAGGAGCCGACCACGGCGATCTGCTCCTCGACCGATTTCAGGAAACCTTCGTCCGGCTGCAGCTCCTCGCCGGTGTTGCGGTCCTTGACCCGTGTCTTGTTGACGTAGGCCTCGGCGTGGTCGAGGTAGTTCTGGAACAGCGTTTCCGCTTGCTCCTCGAAGGAGTACACGAACGCCTTCGTGATCTCCTTTTCCAGCATCTCGAGGTAGACCTTGTGCAGCGTGTCCTGCAGGATCTCGAGGTAGTGCTTCTTGGTGTCGTCCGCGATGTCCGCGGCCTTGAGCATGCGGATCAGCGACTCGCGCACGCTGATCGGCGTGATGCCCTGCGGGTTCTCGGTGAGCGCGTTGTCGATCGCCTTCATGATGAAACGCGGGCTGATGCCGAACATGCCTTCGCGGCGCGCGTCGTCCTGGAGCTCGCGCACGTTGGCGCGCACCGTCTTGCCCTTCTCGACGACCTCTTCGCTGTTGTACAGCCGCAGCTTGGTCATGAGGTCGCACTTGTTCGTGGGCTCGAGCCGGCTCAGGATCGCGAACATCGCCGCGATCTCGAGCGTGTGGGGCGCGATGTGCGCGCGAAACTCGGACTGGTCGAGGAGCTTCTGGTAGATCTTCATCTCCTCGGTGAGCCGCAGGTTATACGGCACCTTGACCATGACGATGCGGTCGAGGATGGCCTCGTTGGTGGGGTCGCCGCGGAAACGCTGCCACTCGGCCTCGTTCGAGTGGGCCACGATGCTGGTGTCGACGTAGACCGTGCCGTGCCGGCCGGGCGCGGGGATGAACTTCTCCTGCGTGGCCGTGATCATCGTGTGCAGGTACTCGGGCTCGTTCTTGAAGACCTCGATGAACTCGGTCATGCCCCGGTTGCCGACGTTGAACGCGCCGTTCAGGTCGAGCGCGCGCGGATCGCCTTCCGAGAAGGTGTCCAGCTTCGAGATGTCGACCGAGCCGATCAGGACCGACGTGTCCTGGTTGTTCGGGTCGACGGGAGGGACGACGCCCACGCCGCGGCGCTCGTGCCGCGAGAAGGGGACGGTCGTGATCGGCACGTCCTCGTAGCGCCCCTGGAACTCCTCCTTCAGCCGATAGCGGCACACCGGGCAGAGCTCGCCTTCGATGTGCACGTTGAGCGTCTTCTCGAACTCGGGCCGCAGGTGCTTGGGGATCAGGTGCAGCGGTTCCTCGGCCATCGGGCAGCCCTCGATGGCGAGGACGGGTGAACCCTCTTCGAGCCCGCGCTTGAGTCGCTCGATGAGCGAGCTCTTGCCCGCGCCGACGGGGCCCATGAGATAAAGCACCTGGCGCGACTCTTCGCCGTGGAGCGACGCCGAGTGGAAGTACCGCACGAGCTGCGCGACCGTGCGCTCGATGCCGAAGAACTCTTCGTTGAAGAAGGGATAGATCTTGATGGGCTCGTCCCCGAAGAGGCGCTTCAGCTTCGGGTCGTCGGATTCGGTCACTTCGCGAACGCCCTTGGCGAGGATCGCCTCGTAGACACGGGCGTGGGCCAGCTTCGCGAGGGAGGGATCTGCTTTGACCTTGTCGAGATACTCGAGAAACGTGCCGCGCCATTCGAGGCTCTGGCGGTTGGCGCGGTCCTTCTCGATCAGGTCGGAAAACGCGGACGTCGGTTGAGGCATGATGAAAGCTCCTCCGTGGTCTCGTTGTCGGACTACATCGTCATCGCTCGATCTCCGGTTCTTATTTTTGCGCTCACGGGTAACTGCAATTTCATTATAACGTGTCCGCAAGACGCCCGCGTAACGCGCAATGCCGGGGCACACTGATCCAGGTAAGTCAAGGGCGAGCGTCGGGAAGTTTCCGGAGCTCCTTCGGCGGAGCACCCGAGGCGTTTCCCGCCGACTTCCGAGCGACGCGCATCGCCCGCCCCACCGAGCTGCGCGCGCTCGCCCCGGCACGCGCCATTCGAAACGCCGACCTCGAAATTGGACCACGACGCGCGCCTCCGGTTCGTGCAAGGCGCACCGAAGCGGCCTTCCGCGCGGCACGCGCGGGTTTTGACGCAATGGGGAGTGCCCCCTAGTCGCTGCCATGGGCACGGCGAACACTTCTGCGGTAAGTTCCGCGAGACGACGCGCCGAGGTTCCCAACGCTGCGGCGCCTCGGCAGGCGAACGTGCTCGACGAGCGGAGACGGAAATGGCAGCAGGACGGGACGATTGCCAACGGATGCGTCGCGTGACGGGTGCGGGCCTGCGCGGCGCTGTCGGGGCCATGGAACCTGCGGAGCCGCTGTGGCAACGGGTGCCGACCCGCGACGAGCACGGTCAGCTGCTCTCCGACTTCATGATGATCATCCCGGGTCTGCGCGCGAGACCTCCCCACCTCATCGACCGCGCGGTGGCGGCGATCGAGGACGTGCTGCTCCACTATCGACGGGTCGTCGTCTTCGCCGACCTGAACCTCCGGTTGAACGTGCTCTGGGTCAGCGTGCGGCCGCGTCCCGGAATATGCCTCGAGCTTCCTGCCGCCATTGCCTTGCGCGTGCCCGAAGCCAAGCTCGTCGCGCACAAGTCGGGGCGCTGATAACACTGCCGCATTAGCCCGGATTGACAGGCGTTCGGCGCGCGACCGACCATGAAAGGGGACCTGACCGCTCGGGAATTCCCCGGATCGGCGGCACGGCGGAGGCGGGGACGCCATGCTGTTACGCGACGTCGTCGAGACCTCCGCCCGGGTCGGCGCGAGCGCCGGCCGTCTGGACAAGGTGGCGGCGCTGGCCGAGCTCCTGGCCCGTCTGCCACCCGCCGAGGCGCCCATTGCGATCGGCTACCTCACCGGCCGCCTTCCCCAGGGGCGCATCGGCATCGGCGGGTCCCTGCTGGCGTGCGCGCGCAGCAGGCCGGCCGCCACCGCCTCGCTGACGCTCACGGAGGTCGACCGCGCCTTCCGGTTGCTGTCCCAAACGAAAGGCGCGGGGTCGACCTCGAGCCGACGGGAGGCGCTCGCGGGTCTGTACCGTCGTGCGACCGCCGAGGAACAGTCGTTTCTCGAGCGGCTCGTCGTGGGGGAGCTTCGGCAGGGCGCACTGGAGGGCGTGATGCTGGATGCAGTGGCCGCGGCGACGGGTATTGCCAGCGCCGAGTTGCGGGCGGCCGCCATGCTCGCCGGCGACCTGCCGACGGTCGCGTCGGTCGCGCTCGCGGAGGGCCGCGCGGGGCTGTCCCGATTCGGGTTGCGGCTCTTCACGCCGGTCAAACCGATGCTGGCACAACCCGTCGCGGACCTGGCGGAGGCCCTCGGCACCCTCGGGACGGCCGCCCTCGAGTACAAGCTGGACGGGGCCCGCGTGCAGGTGCACAAGGCGGGGAACGAGGTCCGGGTCTACAGCCGCCGCCTGAACGACGTGACGGATTCGGTGCCGGAAGTCGTCGAGGCGGCGCGAGACCTGCCGGCCGACCGGCTGGTGCTCGACGGGGAGACGATCGCCCTGACTCCCTCCGGGCGCCCGCAACCGTTCCAGCTCACGATGCGCCGGTTCGGGCGCCGGTTCGAGGTCGAGCGTCTTCGGGCCGAGCTTCCGCTCGCCGTCTTCTTCTTCGACTGCCTGCATCGGGACGGGGAAGACCTGGTCGCACGATCGACGGCCGACCGCTTCGGCGTCCTGGCGTCCGTCGTGCCGCCGGGGCGACGCGTCGAACGTGCCGTGACGTCCGAGCCCGGCGAGGCGGAGGCGTTTCTCATGGACGCGCTCGCGCGCGGACACGAGGGCGTCATGGCCAAGTCGCTCTCCGCGCCTTACATGGCCGGCGCGCGCGGAAGCGGATGGCTCAAGATCAAGCGCGCGCACACGCTGGACCTCGTCGTGCTGGCGGCGGAGTGGGGACACGGCCGGCGCCGCGGCTGGCTCAGCAACCTGCATCTCGGCGCCCGCGACCCGGCGAGCGGCGGGTACGTCATGCTCGGCAAGACGTTCAAGGGCATGACGGACGAGGCGCTCGCCTGGCAGACCGGAAGGCTGCTGGCGCTCGCTGAACGCCGCGACCGCGATGCCGTGTACGTCAGGCCGGCGCTCGTCGTGGAGGTCGCGTTCAACGACGTGCAGGCGAGCCCGCAGTACCCGGCCGGGCTCGCCCTGCGCTTCGCGCGCGTGAAGGCCTATCGTCCGGACAAGACGCCGGAGGAAGCCGATACGGTCGAAACGGTCCGGCGCCTCTACGCCCGCCAGACGAGCGCGCCCGCGGAGCGGACGCCGTGAGGCGCGGGTGCGGGAAAACCCTCGCGGGCGGACGGGCGCGAAGGGGCCGCGTCCTGGCGGCCGTCGTCGCGCTGCTTCCCGGTGGGACGTGGGCCGATTCGTACGCCGGCATCGGTTTCGGCGTGGTGCATACGAACGGCACGGCGTATCACGTGGCGACGAACGTGTACCGGGATTTCGAGCTGCACTTCAGCTCGTGGAACGGGGACGATCACTCGCAGGGCGTGGGCGTCGGCTACCGGTGGAACGCGCGGCACGGTTTGAGCGCCGTGCTGGGGTTCGCGTACCTGGGCCGGATCTCGGACAACCTTCTGCGCCATGCGGACGCCTACATCGAGGTGCGTTGGCGCTTTCTCGATCGCTACTCCTGTCAGCTGAGCCACTACTCGACGATCGGCGACGACCGCGGAGAGAACCTGTTTCTCTGCGGCCTCCACGTCGACTGGGATCTCGCCGGCGGGGTCGGCCGGCCTAGATCGGGGGAGGGCTGATCCGGCCCTCCACGGCGCGCGGCGGACGGGACGGCTCGGTGTCGCCGGTTCGCCGGGGCTCGACCGGCTCGCCGAGCGCCGCGCGGATGGCGTCGTCGACGGTCTCGAGCCACACGAACTGCAGCCGGTCGCGCGCGGCGGCCGGGATCTCCTCGAAGTCCTTCTTGTTGCGGGCGGGCAGGAGCACGGTCCGTATTCCGGCGCGCGCCGCCGCGACCGTCTTCTCCTTGATGCCGCCGACCGGCAGAACCAGGCCGCGCAGGCTGATCTCGCCCGTCATCGCCGCGTCGTTCTGCACGGTGCGCCCGGTGACGAGCGAGACCAGCGCGATGAACATGGCCACCCCCGCGCTCGGCCCGTCCTTGGGGATCGCGCCGGCCGGCACGTGGATGTGCACGTCGCCCTTCTCGAAGAAGTCGTTCTCGACGCCGAGCGCGCGCGCCCGACCCTTGACCAGCGACAGCGCCGCCTGCGCGCTCTCCTTCATCACGTCGCCGAGCTGCCCCGTGAGGATGAGCTTGCCGCTCCCCGGCATGCGGGTCGCCTCGATGAACAGGATGTCGCCCCCGACCGGAGTCCAGGCGAGGCCGGTCGCCACGCCCGGGATGCTCGTGCGCGCGGCGACCTCGCTCTCGAACTGGCGCGCGCCGAGAATGGCGTGCAGGTCGCCGGCGTCGATGCGCACCGTTTCCGCGGTACCTTCCGCGATGCGCATCGCGGTATGGCGGAACACGCGCCCTATCTCCCGCTCCAGGTTGCGCACGCCCGCTTCGCGGGTGTAGTCGCGGATGATGTGCCGCAGCGCCTCGTCGGTGATCGAGACCTGCTCGGCCTTGACGCCGTTGGCCTCGAGCTGGCGCCGCACCAGGTAGCGCCGGGCGATCTCGAGCTTCTCGTCCTCCGTGTAGCCGACGAGGTCAATGACCTCCATGCGGTCGCGCAACGGGCCCGGAATGGTGTCGAGCATGTTGGCCGTGCCGATGAACATCGTTTTCGACAGGTCGAAGGGCACGCCGAGGTAGTTGTCGCGGAAGGTCGAGTTCTGCTCGGGGTCCAGCACCTCGAGCAGGGCGGCCGACGGATCGCCGTGAAAGCCCATGCCGAGCTTGTCCATCTCGTCCAGCATGAACACGGGGTTCCGGGAGCCGGCCTTCTTGATTCCCTGGATGATGTTCCCCGGGAGCGCGCCGATGTAGGTGCGCCGATGGCCGCGGATCTCGGCCTCGTCGTGCACGCCGCCGAGCGAGACGCGCACGAACTTGCGGCCGGTCGCGCGCGCAATCGACTGCCCGAGCGAGGTCTTGCCGACGCCCGGCGGGCCGACGAAGCACAGGATGGGGCTCTTGCCGGACGGGTTCAGCTTGCGCACGGCGAGGTATTCGAGGATACGCCGCTTCACCTTCTCCAGACCGAAGTGGTCCTCGTCCAGGATCTCGCGCGCTCTTGCGATGTCGATCGACTCCTCGGTCATGACCGACCAGGGCAGCGTGGTGAGCCAGTCGAGGTACGTGCGGATCATGGACGACTCGGCGGCGCCTTCCGGCATGCGCTCGAAGCGCGTCAGCTCGCGATTGGCCTGCTCCTCGACTTCGGAAGGCATCTTCGCGTCCGCGATCGCCTTGCGGATCTCCTCGACCTCGAGGGACTTCGCGTCCTCCTCGCCCAGTTCCTTCTGGATCGTCTTCATCTGCTCGCGCAGCAGGAACTCGCGCTGGCGCTGCTCCATCGACTCTTTGGTCTGTTCGCTGATCTCCTGCGTCAGCTTGAGCACGGATATCCGGTGCTCGAGGAGCTTCAGCACCTTGTCCAGACGTTCCCGCACGTCGATGGTTTCGAGCACGTCCTGCTTCTCGTCGGCCTTGAGGTCCATGAAGCTCGCGACGAGATCGGCCAGGGCGCCGCCCGCGGTCGTCGCCTCGATCGCGGCGGAGAGCTCGGCCGGCGCCTGGGGCAGGAGCTCGATCGCCTGCACCGCCTGGCGTTTCAGGTGCAGCACGCGGGCCTCGATCTCCTTCGTCTCGGTCTCCGGTTCCTCGATGCGCTCGACGCGCGCGACGAGGTAGGGGAAGCCATCGAGGAACTCGACCGTGCGAAAGCGTCCCTGCCCCTGGCAGATGACATGGTGCGAGCCGTCCGGCGCGGTGACGTAGCGCAGGATGGCGGCGACGGTGCCGACCGCGTACAGGTCGCCCGGCCCGGGCATGTCCACGCCGGGATCGTGCTGCTGCAGCACGCCGAGCGGCCGCTCGCTGCGCGCCGCCTCCTGCGCGGCGGCGATCGAGCGCGGTCGCCCGACCGTCAGGGGAAGCACCATGTTCGGGAAGAGCACGGTGCTGCGGACGGGCAGGATGATCAAAGCGTCCTCGGGAAGCGGGCGCGGTGTCTCCCCTGCGTTGGTCTGGGTGCTTTCGGCGTTCTGGTTCATTGTCATCCTTTGCGCAGGCTGATCGCGAGGCAGCCGTTCGCGAGCTCCTGGCGATCGGTCTCGTAGACGCCGGGCGGCAGCTCGATCAGCCGCTCGAAGCGGCCGTGCGGAATCTCGAGGCGTTGGATGGTCGCCGCCCGCAACAGGGCGGGCAGCGGCCGGATGCCCGTCACGCGCAGCACGCCGCCTTCCAGGTCGATCTGGATCTGCTCCGGCGGGACGCCGGGCAGCGCGACCAGCACGATCAGCCCGATGTCGGTCTCGAATATGTCCACCGGCGGCTCCCAGGCCGGACCGCGCCCGGAGACCGTGCACTGGAAGAACTGCCGGTGCAGGCGCTCCGCGCGCTCGACGACCTGCACCGCCTCCGCCCACATCCAGCTCCGATACCGCACGCCGCGCTCCTCGTGATCCGTAAAGGTGCCTAGACTAAGCTGCGTTGCACGACGAGGGCAACCACCGCAGACGTCAGCCCCCGGGCGGCGCGAAGGCCGCGAGTCGCCTGAGGGCTTGGCGTTTCTCGCCCGCGTCGACGGCGGCGCGCCCGAGCGCGTCGTGCAGCACCGCGATCGTGCGGTCGTACGTCTCGCGATCGACCGCGTAGGGCGTTCCGTCCTTGCCGCCGTGTGCGAAGGAGAAGCGCGCCGGGTCCCGCGTGCTCGCCGGGCTGCCGTAAATCAGCTCGGCGATGAGGGCGAGCGCCCGGAGCGTCTTCGCGCCGACGCCCGGAACGGCGAGCAGCGCGGCGAAATCGGCGGGCGCGCGCTCGTAGGTGCTGACCAGTATCTTGTGCAGGTAGCGCGGATCGATGTCCGCCGACGCGACCGGGTGCCGGCCGGGCAGCACGAGCGTCGGAAGCCGTTCGACGACGCGCGCGACGTCGCGGTCCGGCGTGCGCGCGAGCTCGGCGATCGCCGCTCGGCTCCCGTCGCTTTCCGCCGCGACGAGGTTCAGCACCTCGCCGCGCCGGTCGCAGCACACGGCCGCGTGCGGCTCGTTCACGAAGCTCTCGACGCGGCTGCCGAGCCAGTGATAGCGGCGCGCCGTGCCTTCGCCGTCGTTGAGCCCCTGCTGCACGACGCACCAGCGCCCGTTCCGGGTGAAGAAGAAGCTGTGGTGATAGAGCTCGTAGCCGTCCTGCACGGCCGCGCTGTCGACCTTCGCCGCCAGCCGGCTTGCCTGGACGAGCGCGTCGGGTGCGCGCGCGAGGCGCACGCACGCCGCTTCGATCTCGCCCGGCGTGCGCCGCGACGCGGCGCCCTTACCGCCTGCGGCGTAGAGGCCGAGCTCCTGCTCGAGTCCCTTCACGCCTTCCTTGATCGCGCCGCAGGTCGTCGTGGTGACGCCGCTCGAGTGCCAGTCGAAGCCGAGCACGCAGCCGAGGGCCTGGAACCAGTAGGGATCGGAAAGCCGCGCGAGCACTTCGTCCGGGCCGTGCTCGTCGACCACGTGGCAGACGACGGCGCGCGCGAGCCGCACCATGCGCCGGAACAGCCAGGCCGGGGCCTTGCCCCCGTGCAGCGGGAGTTGCGCGAAGCCGGTGCGCATCGCAGCATTATACGCGGCGCGCGGTTTTCCGGCGGGCGCGCGGAACGACGACCTTTCGGACGGCGGGCGGAGAATGGCATTCGGCTACTACAAGCGGCTCAACCGCGCGCAGAAGGCGGTGTACCGTCAGAGCGACGAGGTGAGCGCGGTGCGCCTGCCCGAGCCGCGCCGGTTCCGCCCGACGATCGCGGAGCTCGCGTCCGCGCTCGACCAGCAGAACCAGCCGCGCACGCAGGCGCTTTGTCAGCACCTCGTCGACGCGATGACGCACGGGCTGCGGGTGTCGCCCGTGCGCGTCACCGTGCTCGCGGTGCGTCCCGCCAACGACTGGGGAGAGCTGCACGGGTTCTATCGGCCCGAGGGGCAGGAGGAATCGGCCAGCATCACGGTCTGGATGCGCACCGCGCAGCGACGCCAGGTGGTCGCCTTTCGCACTTTCCTGCGCACGCTGTTGCACGAGGTCTGTCATCACCTCGACTACACGCTGCTGGCGCTCGACTACTCGTTCCACACCCAGGGCTTCTATCGGCGCGAGTCGAGCCTGTTCCATCAGCTCGTGCCGGGCGCGAAGATATCGAGCGTCGGCGCGAGACGGGAGCAGGGCTGAGCGTTTGGCAAACCCCGGAGCGGCTTCGCCGTGGCGCCGCGAGAGAAGGGTCGGCGTCAGCGAAGCAGCCGGGTCATCGCCTGCTCGGTCTTCGCCTCGCCGATCGCGATCAGTTCCTTCGCGCGATGGAACTCGTGGAACGCGCAGACATCGCGCGGCACGTCGATGATCACGTCCGGGGTGTAGGCCGCGAGCTTCAGGCGGGCGATCGTCTCCTGCATCGTGTCCATCGCGCGCAGCGCGATTTCGAAGAACCCGAGATCCTCGGGTTCGGGCTTCGGCGGGCTGGTCCAGAGGTTCTCGATGAAGGCGCGGATCCGCTGCTTGTAGGATGTGGGCGGGGCCGGCAGGGGAGTGGCGGGTTCGGTCTTCGCCGCGGCGTCCGGCTTGCCGCTCAGGTTGACGGCGATCGTGAGGTCGGTGCGATCGGTGAGCGTGGGGGCGATCGGGATCGGGTTGACCACGCCGCCGTCGACCAGGCGGCGGCCGTCCAGGCGCGAGGGAACCAGGAGCAGCGGGATCGCGATCGATGCGCGGATCGCGTCGAACAGGCGCCCCTCGCGCAGCCAGACCTCCTTGCCGGTATCGAGGTCGGTCGCCACCGCGGTGTACGAGACGGGCAGCGCCTCGATTCGGCAGTCGCCGATCAGCTCGCGCAGCACATCCATGATGCGCTCCCCCTTGAAGAGCCCCGCGCGGGCGAAGGAGAGGTCGAGGAGGCGCAGCACGTCGAGGCGCTCGAGCGCCGAGACCCAGGCGGTGTACACGTCGAGCTTGCCCGTCGCGTACACACCGCCGATCAGCGCGCCCATCGAAGAGCCGGCGATCGAGCGGATCGCGTAGCCGTGGGCCTCGAGCCAGCGGATCACGCCGATGTGAGCGAGACCACGGGCCCCGCCGCTGCCGAGCACGAGCGAGACGGTCTGGCGCGCGTTCAATGCTTAACCCTACTTGGACCAGGACGTCGATCTTACCCCAAGGGTAGCCCGCCCGGTTGCGGCCCGCGCGGCGGGGGGTTTATAAAGCGGGCATGGCATTCCTTCGCGGTTGGCGCCTGGCGGGGCTCGCGGTGCTGCTCGCCGGTTGCGCGGGTCTGACCGGCCCGCTCGAGCCGCCGAACGTCAGTCTGGTCGATCTGCGCGTGCTGGACGCCGGCCTGTTCGAGCAGCGCTACGGCCTCACGCTGCGCGTGCAGAACCCCAACCCGGTCGCGATGCCGATCACCGGCATGGAGTACAAGCTGAGCCTCAACGACGTCGACTTCGGCCGGGGCGTCAGTCAACAGGCCGCGAACGTCCCCGCTTACGGGGAATCGGTGCTCGAGGTCGAGGTCGTGAGCAACATCTTCGACCTCGTGCAGCGTGTGCAGGACCTGCAGAAGGGCCGCGGGCAGGGCCTGCGCATCGCGATCGCCGGGGGAGTGAGCCTGGCGAACCGCGCGGGCGAGCTGCCGTTTCGCATGCAGAGCGACCTGACGGGCCGGCGACAAGAATAGCCAGGAGAGGAACCATGCAGGTCTCGATCGTGTACGTGCACATCAAGCCCGAGCGGGTGAGCGACTTCATCGAGGCGACGCGGCGCAACCACGAAGGCTCGGTGAGGGAGCCGGGCAATCTGCGCTTCGACGTGCTGCAGTCGGCGTCCGATCCGACCCGCTTCATGCTGTACGAGGCGTACGTCTCCGCCGAGCAGGCGGCGGCGCACAAGCAGACGGCGCATTACCTGCAATGGCGCGAAACCGTGGCCGACTGGATGGCCTCGCCGCGCCACGCGATGGCGTACGACGGTCTCTTTCCCCGCGGCCCGTGAAGCCGTTTTCGATCGCGCGTCTGCCGCGCATCGAGTTCGGCGCGGGCGTCGTCGCGAAGCTCCCCGGCATCCTCGCGCGCTACCCCGGCCCCGCGCTCCTCGTGACCGGGGCGCGCGCGTTCACGGCGAGCACGCAGTGGGCGGCGTTGACGAGCGAGCTTCGCCGCCGCGACATCGACTTCGAACACGTGCGCGTCGCGGGCGAGCCGTCTCCCTCGCTGGTCGACGAGGCGTCCGCGCTGTACCGGTCGCGGGGGATCGCCGTCGTCGCCGGCATCGGCGGGGGCAGCGCGCTCGACGCGGCGAAGGCGATCGCCGGGCTGCTCCGGGTCGGCCGCTCCGTCATGGATTATCTCGAAGGCGTCGGCCCGGAACTGCCCTACGAGGGACCGGCCGTGCCGTTTGTCGCCGTGCCGACGACCGCCGGCACGGGCAGCGAGGCGACGAAGAACGCCGTGCTCAGCGTGCAGGGCGCGGACGGCTTCAAGAAGTCGTTCCGCGACGAGCGGCTCGTCGCCGAATACGCGCTCGTCGATCCCGACCTGCTCGCGTCCTGCCCGAAGGAGATCGTCGCCGCGAACGGCATGGACGCGCTCACGCAGCTGCTCGAGTCCTACGTCTCCCTCAAGGCGAACGCCTTCACCGACGCGCTCGCCCGTTCGGGGCTCCAGGCCGCGCGCGACGGGCTGCTGCCGTGGTACGAGGGCAGGGGCGATCCGGGCGCGGCCCGGGCGCGCATGGCGTACGCCGCGCTCCTCTCCGGGGTGACGCTCGCGCAGGCGGGGCTCGGATCGGTGCACGGCCTGGCGTCGCCCCTCGGCGCCTTCTGCCCCATTCCCCACGGCGTGGTCTGCGGCACGCTCGTCGCGGAGGCGACGCGCGTGAACATCGCCGCCCTGCGAGACCGCGACGGCGCGAACCCCGCGCTCGCCAAGTACGCCGAGGCGGCGGCGCTTCTCTCGGGAAGCGTCTTCGGAAGCGCCGAGCAGGCGTGGACGGCGCTGGTCGGTCTCCTCGAGGAGTGGACCGAGCGGCTCGATCTTCCTCGCCTGTCGCGCCACGGCCTCACGGCTACGGGGCTCGATCGCGTGGTCGCCCACTCGCGCGGCTCCAGCATGAAGACCAACCCCATCGTCCTCACGGACGCGGAAATCCGCGGGATCCTGCAGGCGCGTCTCTAGTCCGGGGCCTTCGCCCGTCCGGGTGGCGGACCGGGCCGCCGGCCGTCGCCGGGGCCGGAATCCGGGCCGGGTAGCGGCGCCGGGCCGGTTCGCTAGTATCTATATATATAAGGTGTGACGATCCTCGGACGCGCGCATCCGCCATGAACGTGCTCGAACACTTCACCGGCCTCTCGACCCTCTACCTGCTGACGCAGGACGGGAGGCTCGGCACGGTGAACCCCCAGCGACGCTTCGAGGAGGACGACGACCTCGGGCGGGCATTCGGCGCACACAACCGCGAGCTCCTCGCGCAGTATGCGAACCAGGCGGGTCCGCCGTGGCGGCTCGGCATCGTCTATCGGGCGGCCGAAGCGCGGGCGTGGGGCAACGAGCTGATGTGGCTCGAGGAGGCCATGGTCCGCGAGCTCTACCGGGTGAGCGGCCCCGCCGGGTCGGAGCTCACGGCGTTTCAGAAGAAGAACCGCGAGACGAGCCTGTACCGCGGTGGCGAGCTGCTGCTGGATTTCCGTGCGGACGCGACCAGCACGACGCCGGTGTACTGCCCCGTGCTCTACAACCGGGGCCTGCCGCTCGGTCGGCTGGCCCCGGCGCTCGGTCTGGCGCCGGGCCTCGAGGAGGCGCGCGGTCCCGTGCTCGAGGTCCTCAATCTGCTTGCACCGATCCCGGTCTCGCGCCGCGACGTTCCGGCCGTCGCGATGCTGGTGGACCGTGTGCGTCGCCGGCTCGTCCGCAAGGAGATGCGCCGGACCAGCGGATTCTCGCTGCTCGACCGCGTCCATGCCGCGCCGGGCGACGCGGGCGCCGACTTCTTCGACGTGGACCGCCGCGACGATCGCGCCGTCACGCTCCCGACCGGTTTCGGACAGGGCGGCGATGCGGGCGAACGAATCGAGCAGGTGGACCGCTGGCTCGAGCGGCCGCACCGGCCGGTCGATGCGGCGCTGCTCCGCCGCTTCGTGCAATTCCGCGACCTGGACGATCGCCGGCTCGCGCTGCTCGCGCAGCGCAGTCTCGTGCACACGGCCCCGAGCGGGACTCGCCTGCTGAATCAGGGCATGACCGACACCTGGAACATGTATCTGCTCGAAGGCTCGCTCTCGCTGGAGGCGGCCGACGGGCAGTCGCTGCTCGTCGAGGCCGGCGGCGAGCGCGCGGCGAGCCCCGTTTCCTTCCTGAAGCCGCGCAAGTACACGGTGACCGCGCTCACGCCCGTAAGCTTTCTCTGGATTCCCGACGCCCTGCTCGCGGACGTGCTCGAGCCCGTCAAGGCCCGTACGGTACCGAGCGCGCTGAAGCGCTAAGACCTCGTCGCTCCCCCGGTCACTCCCGCGCGGCTGGCCTCGTCCCGGTAACCCGGGGAGAATCGAAAAACACCGACCGAACGACAGGCGAACCCATGAGCGTCGTGTCGCGGGAGGCGCCGGCGCGACGCGTTCAGCTCGTCGAAGTGCTGGTGTTCCTGCTGATCCTGCTGCCCTCGATGGTGCTGCCGGCCCTGGGCATGCGTCCGGACGAGCTGCGATTCGCACTCGTGGCCGCGGCCGTCATCGCCCACAACGTCGCGCTCGTGAGCCTGATCGCCTACTTCGTCTGGCGCAGCGGGGAAGGGCTGCGGTCGGTGGGCTGGGCCGCGGCGCGTCCCGTGCGCGAGGCGCTGGTCGGCGTCGCCCTGTTCGTGCCGTTCTTCCTCGCCGTCGGGATGCTCGAACGCCTGCTGCGGCAGGCCGGGTTCACCGCGCCGTCCGCGCCTCCGGACTATCTCCTGCCCCAGACCGCCCCCGAGCAGCTGCTCGCGCTCGCGCTCATCACGGCGGTGGCGGTGGGCGAAGAGACGATCTTCCGCGGCTACCTGATTCGGCGCTTCGACGCCGTCACGGGCAGCCGTGCGACCGCGGTCGTGCTTTCGACCGTCATTTTCGCCCTCGGCCACGGCTACCAGGGTTCGCTCGGGATCGTCGCGGTCGGCTTCATCGGCGTCGGCTTCGCGCTGATTTATTTCTGGCGCGGGAGCCTGATCGCCCCGATGGTGATGCATTTCCTCCAGGACGTGATGGGCTTGCTGGTCGCCCCGCGCTTCATCGGCGGTTGAACCCCGGCCGTCGCGGTCGGGCATCCGCGTGACGGTCACACCGCCGGCGCGGCCGACAGATCGGGCTCGCGCGTCGCGCGCAGTATCCAGTCCCGCGCGCGGTCGCGCAGCTCCATCGCCGCCGACCAGGTGTCGGGCGCGGAGGGCGGCGGCGCGAGTGCCGGCCCGATGCTGACGTGCACCGCGCCGCGGCGCGGGAACCAGGAGTCGCTGCGCAGCAGCGAGCGCGTACCGCGCAGCGCGCAGGGCACGACCGGCACCCCTGCCTCCGCGGCGGCGACGAACGCGCCGGTATGGAACGGCAGCAGGCCCGGCGCGCGCGTGAAGGTCCCCTCCGGAAAGAAGAACAGCGGCACGCGCGCCCGGGCGAGGGCCGTGAGATGGCGGACATCCGCCACGCCCCGCTCGCGATCGAAACGCTCGACGAACTGGGCGCCGAGACGGCGGAGGAATAGTCCCGCCACGAGCGACGACCGGAACTCGGCCTTGGCCACGAATCGCACGGGCCGCGGGAGCGCCGCCACCAGCACGATGCCGTCCAGGTAGCTCTGGTGGTTCGCCACGAAGAGGCAAGGGCGATCGCCGGAGGGCAGCGCGTCGACGCCCTCGATGGTAATGGGCACGCCGCAGGCGCGCGCGAACGCGCGCGCGGCGCGGTGCAGCAGGGTCCAGCGCATGCCGTGACGAGGCAACACGATGACAAGGGCCCAGACGACGGGCGCCATGAGGCCGAAGACGCCCCACGCGTACCCGGCGTAGGCAACGGCGCCGAGGCGCCGCAGTCCCCGACGCAGCTCCGGCACGAGCGCGCCGGCCGCGAGGCGCGCCATCTGCCAGGCCACCGGGCGCCGCGCGCCGCCGAAAGCCTGCCGTTCGTACACCTCGCGGCTGGCCGCACGCCGCACCTTGCCGCTCGAGGTCTTGAGGATCGTCTGCGGCGGCGCGAGGCAGACGTCGTCGGGAGGGCCGCCCGCGAGATCCGCGACGCAGGCGACGACGCGCGCACGCAGCGCCTCGCGCGCCGCCGCGTCGGCCTCGCGCGTCTCCGCGAGCACGACCAGCCGTTCCGTGCCGGTCTCCGGGTCGGGGCTTCCGAACACCGCGACGCGTCCCTTGCGCACGCCGGGCAGCTCGCCGACCGCCTCCTCGATTTCGTCGGGAAAGACGTTGCGGCCCGCGTGGATGACGACGTCCTTGCGCCGGCCGGTCAGATAGAGCTCCCCGCCCGCGACGTAGCCGAGATCGCCCGAGTCGAGCCAGCCGTCCACGAACAGCGCGCGCGACGCCTCGGCGTTGCGGAAGTAGCCGCTCGTGGCGGACGGGCCGCGGAACTGCACGCGGCCCTGCTCGCGCTCGGGCAGCTCGCGCCCGGACTCGTCCACGATGCGGAGCTCGTGGCCGGGCAGTGGCGCTCCGCAGGACACGAACCGCAGGGCCGTTTCGTCGTCCGGCCGCGCGGGGGAGGCGCGCCCGTCACGCATGAAGTCGCCCCGCGCGATCCGATCGACCCGCGGGCCGCGGTCGAGCGGCGGGAACGTGAGCCCGAGCGCGTTCTCGGCGAGCCCGTAGACCGGCATCATCGCCGTCGGCCGGAAGCCGAAGCGCGCGAAGCGTTCGCCGAAGCGCTCGATCGTCGCCGGGCTGACCGCCTCGGCGCCGTTGAAGCAGCGCCTGAGCGACGAGAGGTCGACGTGCTCCAGCTCCCGGTCTTCGATGCGCCGCAGGCAGAGCTCGAAGGCGAAGTTCGGCCCGGCCGAGATCGTCGCGCGGTGCTCGTGTATGGCGCGCAGCCAGCGGCTCGGACGCGCGAGGAACGCGAGCGGCGACATCACGACCAGCCGGATGCCGAAGTAGAGCGAGCCGAGCCACGCACCGATCAGCCCCATGTCGTGATAGAGCGGCAGCCAGCTCACGAATACCTCGTCCGCCCCGGGTCGCACGACCGATCCCATCGCCCGCAGGTTGGCGAGCAGGTTGGCGTGCGTGAGCACCACCCCCTTCGGGTTGCCGGTGCTGCCGGAGGTGTACTGCAGGAACGCGACGTCCGCCCCGGCGAGGCGCGGCGCGCGCAGCACGCCGCCTTCGTCCGCCAGTTCGGCGACGGTCGCCACCCGTCGAAGCGCCGGCACCTGCGCCTTGAGCAGGCGCGCCACGACGCGCGTCTGCGCGACGGTGACGAGCATGACCGCGAGCGCGTTCTCGAGGATCGCGCGATGGCGGCGCACGTGGTCCTCGATCTGGCCCGGGCGCGCCGGAGGATAGATCGGAACCGGCACGGCGCCGGCGAGGAGCGCGCCGTAAAAGCTCACGAAGTACTCCCGCGAGGTGGGCAGCATGATGGCGACCGCGTGCCCCGGCCCCACCCCGGCCGCCTGCATGCCGCCCGCGACGGCCGCCGCCTCGCGCCGGAGCGCCGCGTGACTCAACGGCTCCTCGCCGTCTTCACGCCAGACGCGGAGGTGTTCGCGATCGGGCGCCCGTTCCGCATACCAGTCGAGTACGTCGAGCAGAGTCTGCGCTTCGGTCGGCGGCGGGACGCGCTCCGCGCCGGTCGCTTCCGGAGGGCCGGGCGGGCGGGATACGGCAGGCATCGCGCCGCGCGCGCGGGCGGCGACGAGAGCACGCAGGAGATCGCGCGGGGTGTCGGCGCTCGCGAAGGCCGACTCGGGGAGTGTCACGGCGCAGCGCTGCTCCAGGCGCGCGAGCAGTTCCACCCGCGCCAGGCTGTCGAGCCCGAGGTCGCGTTGAAGCGAGCTGTCGAGCGTGGCCGGACGAGGAGGGCGCGCCGGCTGCATCTGCGCGCCCAGCTCCGTCACCGCCGAGAGCAGGGCGGCCGCAAGATCGGGCGTCGGGCGGCTCGCCTGTTCCGGGTCCATCCGCTGGCCTCCGGGGATGCGGGTCGACCGGAACGTATAGCATGCGGCGGCAGGCGCTGTTGATACCTGACAATTCGTAGGCAGGACGACATTGCGGCCATGGCACTTGGTTCGGCGCGCCGGAGCCGGCAACATGGGCACGCGCAGCCGAGCCGGAGCCCATGCCCCTTCCCGATTACCGAGGCGGGAGCCTCGTCAACCTCATGAGCGCGCTCCTGCGGGCGCTCGGTGCGGAGCCGCCGACGGCGTATCCGCCGGTCGCCCTGCTCGGCCCGGATCTCGACCGGCGCACCGTGGTCCTTCTCGTGGTCGACGGAATGGGCGACGAGTTCCTGTTGCGGACCCACGCGCCCGCGCTGGCCGGGCGCCGGCGCGGCCGGCTCACCTCGGTCTTTCCCTCGACCACCGCGACCGCCATCACGACCTTCCTCACCGGCGAGGCGCCGCAGCAGCACGGCCTGACCGGGTGGCACACCTACCTGAAGGAACTGGGGAGCATCGTGACCGTGCTGCCCTTCGTCGCCCGCCACGGCGGGGAGTCGCTTTCGCGGGCGGGCATCCAGGCCGGCCCCTTGCTGGGCCACACGCCCGTCTTCGACCGGTTGCGCGCGCGCAGCGTCGTGGTCGCCCCCGAGCGCATCATCCACTCCGACTTCAACGTCGCGCACTCGGGCCGCGCGGAGCTGCGGGGATTCGCGACGCTCGCACAGCTGTTCGGCACCGTCGCCGCGGTCGCGCGCAGCGCGACCGAGCGCACCTACGTCTATGCGTACTGGTCCGAGCTCGACCACCTGGCGCACGAGCAAGGCATCGGAAGCCGGGCCGTGCGCGCCCACCTGGCCGAGCTGGACGGCGCGTTCGGACGCTTCCTCGCGCACCTTCGCGGCACGGATACGACGGTGATCGTCACGGCCGACCACGGCTTCATCGACGTACCGCCCGAGCACAACATCGAGCTCGATGCCCATCCCGGCCTCGCGGAGACGCTGGTGCTGCCGCTCTGCGGCGAGCGCCGGGCGCCGTACTGCTACGTGCATCCGCAGCGGCGGGACGACTTCGAACGCTACGTGCGCGAGCGGCTGGGGCATGCGTGCGAGCTGCACGAGAGCAGCGCGCTGATCGACGAGGGCTGGTTCGGTCTAGGGCCGCCGCATCCGCGGCTGCACGAGCGCGTCGGCCACTACACCCTGGTGATGAAGGAGAACTGGACGCTGAAGGACTGGCTGCCGGGCGAGCGTCGCTTCGTGCAGGCCGGCGTGCACGGCGGGCTGACGGCGGACGAAATGTACGTTCCCCTGATCGTCGCTGCGGCGGAGGAGGCCTGAGGACGCAAACCGCCGTCCCCGGTCCTCTTTCGCTGCGTGATGCCGCGTCAGCCGAGGGTGGCCTGCTGACGGGACGGGCGGGGCGCGCTCTTGCCCGGACGGCGATGCGCCTCGTGGGCCTTCGGCCTGGCGTGGCCATGGCCGCGGTCCTGGCGGCCGGTCGGGTCGCGATGCTCGCCGCGGCCCGCGCCGTGGCGATGGCCGCCGTGGGCGGAATGCGAACGCGGTGCGCCGTTCCGCCGACGCGCCTGCGGCCTGGAGTCGCCCGAGGTCGAGGCACGGTGCTGCGGCTCGAAACCCTCGACCGTGGCCGCCGCGATGTCGAGCTTCACGAGCCGCTTGATGGCCGCGAACATCGAACGCTCCTCGCCCGAAACGAGCGAGATCGCCGCGCCTTTCTGCCCGGCGCGGCCGGTGCGTCCGATGCGGTGCACGTAGTCTTCCGGGTTGTTCGGCAGGTCGAAGTTCACCACGTGCGGCAGCTCGTCGATGTCGATGCCGCGGGCCGCGACGTCGGTCGCGACCAGCGCGCGCACCTTCATGCGCTTGAAATCGGAGAGCGCGCGCATGCGCTGATGCTGGCTCTTGTCGCCGTGGATGGCGGTGGCCTCGATGCCTTCCTTGCCGAGCTGCTTCGCGAGACGGTCGGCGCCCGCCTTGGTGCGGGTGAAGACGAGCACCTGCTGCCACGACTGCGCTTCGAAGAGGTGCGCGAGCAGCTCGCGCTTGCGCCCCTGGTCGACGAGGTAGGCCGACTGGCTCACGTCGTCGGCCGCGGCGTTGCGGCGCGCGACCTCGATCCGCTGCGGCTCGTTCTGGAAGCGCTGCGCGAGCTTGCGGATGGGATCGGAGAACGTGGCCGAGAACAGCAGGGTCTGGCGCGCCTTCGGGAGCTGCTTCGCGATGCGCTCGATCGCGGGCAGGAAGCCCATGTCGAGCATGCGGTCGGCCTCGTCGAGCACCAGCACCTCGACGCCGGAGAGATTCACGCTGCCGCGTTCGAGGTGGTCGATCAGCCGCCCCGGCGTCGCGACGAGCACGTCCACGCCGGCGCGCAGCTCGCGGAACTGCGGCCCGATCTTCACGCCGCCGTAGACCTGCGCGCAGCGCAGCGGGAGATGGCGGCCATACGTGCGCACGGCCTCGGCCACCTGGGCGGCGAGCTCGCGCGTCGGTACGAGGACGAGCGCGCGCACGCGTCCCCTGGCGACGCCGCCGGCGGTCAGGCGGTGCAGCAGCGGCAGGGTGAAGGCCGCGGTCTTGCCGGTGCCGGTCTGGGCGCTCGCCATCAGATCGCGCCCGGCGAGGATCGCCGGTATCGCCTGGGCCTGAATCGGCGTGGGTCGGTCGTAGCCCTGGTCGGCCACGGCGCGCAGGAGTTCGGCCGACAGGCCGAGCGATGAAAACGTCATGTGCGTTATTCCTTTAGATAAGCGATGTGCCAAGGCCGGCCGCGCGCCCGGAGAGCGCCGGATTCAATCGGGGATCAGCGGGAGATGGCCCTGGCAGGCAGTCCGCGACCGGTTTGCGAATACCGGTCTCGAGACGCAAAGCGAATCTGGCGGGTACTCAGGGCGCTCGTAGAGGGAACGCCGCGACAAACTGGCGCGCACGGTACCACAGAACCGGGAAAGCGCCTAAGACTTTTTCGCGTCGCGGCATCCGCACGGGGTGCGCCGGTTGGAGCGCCGAGCGAGGAAGCCCCGATAGACGCACCCGGGCTCCCTCCGCGAGCATGCCGTTTTCGTCCGGCGCGGAGGTGACCTATGACGAAATGGCAGCGTGTGGCGGCGGCGGGCGTCGTGCCCGGGATTCTCGCGGGCGCGGCGACCTCGATCGTCGCGGCGGTGCGCGGTCGCCTGGACTCGGGCAGCGCGCTCGCGCCGATCAACGCGCCGAGCCACGTGCTCTGGGGCGACCGCGCCGCGGCGGTGCGAAAGCCGACGTGGAGGCACACGGCGCTCGATTATCTGATCAACACCGCCGCCGGCGTGTTCTGGGCCTCCGTGCTGTATCGGCTCTTCGGTCGGGTGATCGAACGCGGAGGCGCCGGCGCCGCGCTGGCCGGAGGCGCGGCCACCGCCGGCATCGCCTACCTGACCGACTACCGTCTGGTCCCCGGCCGTCTGACGCCGGGCTACGAGAAGCGCGTGTCCGGACGCTCGCTGTTCCTGATCTACGGAGCGCTGGCGCTCGCGTTGGCCGCCGGCGCACGGATCGGGGGTCGTGCGCGCTGAAGCGCGGCTCTCTTGCCCATGAGCGAGATCCGCGTCGGCGCGACGTCCTGGGCCGAGAAGACCCTGATCGAATCCGGCCGGTTTTATCCGCCCGGGGTCGACACCGCCGAGGATCGGCTGCGGTACTACGCGTCCCGGTTCGCCATGGTCGAGGTGGACAGCACGTACTACGGTCTTCCCTCGGAGCACAACGCGCTCCTTTGGGCGAGCCGGACGCCGCCGGGCTTCGTCTTCCACGTGAAGGCGTTCCGTCTTTTCACGCAGCACCAGACCCCGCCGGAAGCGCTGCCCCGCGACGTGCGCCAGCGCGTCGGCGTCCCGCCCAAGAAGAACGTCTATTACGACGATCTGCCGGACGACGCCAGAGACGACCTGTGGAGACGGTTCCGGCTCGCGCTGGAGCCGTTGCGCGCCAGCGGCAAGCTCGGGGCGGTCCTGTTCCAGTTTCCGCCGTGGTTCGTGCATCGACGCGACAGCCTGGCGCACATCGAGGGCTGCGTACGGCGGATGAACGGCGATCTGCTCGCGGTGGAGTTCAGGAACAGGTCGTGGTTCGACGAGCGGCACCGGGACGCGACGCTGGAATTCGAGCGCCGCCTTCGTCTCGTGCACGTGGTCACCGACGCACCGCAGGGGTTCCCGAGCAGCACGCCGCCCGTGTGGGAGGTGACCAACCCGGCGCTCGCCATCGTGCGGCTGCACGGGCGGAACGCCGCCACCTGGCAGCAGGCCACGCGCACCGCGGCCGAGCGCTTCGACTATCTCTACTCGGACGAGGAGCTGGAGAGCTTCGTCGGTCCGGTGCGCGCGATGGCCTCGCAAGCGCGGGCGGTCCACGTGCTTTTCAACAACTGCCGCGACGACAAGGCCCAGCGCAACGCCGCTCTCCTGCAAAGCAAGATCCGCGGCTAGCGCTCGCGATCGCTTCTCCGTCTGCGGTCGCCCGGCGAAAGCCCCGGCAGGCGCGCGGAAAAGGCCGTGCGCCCGCGGCCGCGTGGCCGTTCCGCCCTCGTCGTACGTCGCCCGACCCCCCATAATGCCGTTTTCGCGCGGTATGCCATTTTCTCCCAGCACGCACATAAGGCGCGCGCTACCCAGACCCAGCCGATGTCCGTTGAAAGCGTCGACGTTCTCCAGAATCTCGCCAGGCACGCGGGTGCGTTCTTTTACAGGATGTCTCTCCCCGATGGCCGCTACCAATACCTCAGCACGGGTTGCACCGAGCTGACCGGTCATGCCCCCGAGGATTTCTATGCGCGACCGCTGCTGGTGAAGGAGATCCTGCACCCCGGCTCGCGCGCCTACTTCGAAGCGGCGTGGGAGGCGCTGCTCCGGGGCGAAATGCCTCCCTCGTACGAGTACGCGATCGTGGATCGGTCGGGCCGGACGCGCTGGTTGCGGCAGCAGAACGTCCTGGTGCGCGACGAGAAAGGGCGGCCGATCGCCATCGAGGGCGTGGTCAGCGAGTTCACCGACCTCAAGTGTCTCCAGGCGGAGCTGGAGTCGGCCGTGCGCGACCGCACCGAGAGCCTCGAGTCCGCCAACCGGCGACTGCGGGAGGAAGTCGCGCTGCACCAGCAGGCACTGTCCGAGCTGCGCGACAGCGAGGCGCAGCTGCGCCTGCTCACCGACCATCTGCCGGCCGCGATCTCCTACGTCGATGCCGGGGAGCGCTATCGTTTCAACAATTCGACCTACGAGGACTGGTTCGGGCGGACGCAGGCCGAAGTCCGGGGCAAGTCGGTGCGGGAAGTGGTCGGGGACGCCGCCTACGCCCTCATCGCGGACAAGATCAGGACAGCGCTTTCCGGCGAGGCGGTGACGTTCGAGGCCGCGCTGCCGTACGCGCGCGGCGGAACGCGTTTCGTGCGGGCGAGCTACGTTCCCCACCGCGACGAGCATCGCGGCGTGAAGGGCTTTTTCGTGCTCGTGAGCGACATCTCGGACGCCAGGCGCATCGAGGCGGCCGAACGCCGGCATCTCCAGGAGCTCGCGCACGCGGCGCGACTCGCGAGCCTGGGCGAAATGGCGAGCGAGCTCACGCACGAGCTCGGTCAGCCGCTCTCCGCGATCATGAATTACACCGAAACGTGCGGGCTCCTGCTCGAGCGGGGCCGAATCGAGGAGCTGAGAAGCGTCGCACAGCATCTCGGAAGGCAGGCGCAGCGCGCGATGGAGATCATCCACGGCTTCCGGCGTTTCCTCCAGAAGGGGACGCCCGAAGTGCGCCCGCTCGATCCCCGCAAGACGCTCGCCGCGGCCGTCGCCCTCGTCGGGTGGGAGGCCGAGGCGCGCCGCGTGCCGCTCAAGCTCGATGTCCCGGAAGGATTGCCCGCGGTCCGCGCCGATTCCGGGCTCATCGAGCAGGTGATCGTCAATCTGCTCCGCAACGCGCTCGAAGCCATCGGCGACCGTCCGGCGGAAGGGCAGGACATCACGGTGACGGCGCGCGCGCGGGGCGACGGGGTCGAGGTCCTTGTCCGCGACCGCGGCTCGGGTCTTTCCGCGGAGGCGAGGGCGCACCTGTTCGAGCCGTTCTTCACCACGAAGCGCAACGGCGTGGGCATCGGCCTCGCCGTCTGCCGCCGCATCATCGAGAGCCATGGCGGAACGCTCTGGGCCGACGACAATCCCGAGGGCCCGGGCGCCGAGTTCCATTTCACGCTTCCGGCGGCGCGCGAACAGAAAGGCGGCCGCACCCCGCCCGCCGATCCGGCAGGCGAGCTCTAGCGGTCCCCGGCCGGAGGCGCAACCGCGATCGCCGGGGCAGGCACGTCGCTGACGCGCCGTTCCTCAGGCGCGCTGCTGCTTCAACAGGTCGCGAATCTCCCCGAGCAGCTGCTCTTCCTTGGTCGGCGGCAGAGGAGCGGTGGGCTCCTCCTTTTTCGTTTTCATCACGAAGCCCAGGAACTTGACCATGAAGATGTAGAGCGCCAGGGCGATGATCAGAAAGTTCACGACCTCGCCGATGAACAGCCCGTAGGGCACTTCCTTGGCGCCGATCACGAGCTTCCAGCCGAGGTAACCCTGCTCGGCGGGAAAGACCAGGCTCACCAGCGGCATGATGATGTGTTTGACCAGCGAGTCGACGATCTTGGCGAAAGCCGTGCCGATCACGACCGCGATCGCGAGATCGATGACGTTGCCTTTGAGCGCGAACGCCTTGAACTCCGCGAGCAGCGATGACGCTTTCCTGCCCGGGCGCAGGGAACCGGCGGTGACTGCGGATTTCATGTCTTCTGCTCCTGGTGGGTGGGAGGTTGAGCGGCCCGTTGCCGGGCCCGCGAACAATGGCCGAATGCTAGAAGATACACTGCCTTAGCGCGTTGATCTGCAGCAAACTTTACGAGGCGCGGGACGAAAAATCGACGCTTCCGGCGCGCACCTCGTATACTTTCGGTAATCGATAACGGAATACACCACGTCCTGTTCGCGGTTGGACGCTCACGCACATGTACCGGAGACGGTCTCGCAGAACCCGGGCCGGACGCCTTGCCTCGGCGCTTTCGCTGTGGTGGAGCGACCTGCGCTTTCGCTGGCAGGCAGCCGACAAGACCCCATTGGTCGTCGTCTTCCTCGTGGGAGCGTTGGCCGGCGGCTTCGGATGGCTGCTTCAATCCCTTTCGGCAGACAGGGTCGAGCGCCAGAACCTCGCCTGCCTGGCGCTGAACGTCTATTTCGAGGCCCGGGGCGAGCCCGAAGCCGGTCAGCAGGCCGTCGCGGAGGTGACGATGAACCGCGTTGCCTCGCGGCATTATCCGGACACGGTCTGCGGCGTGGTGTACCAGAAGAACTGGGACCCGTTGCGCAAGCGTTACGTGAGCGCCTTCTCCTGGACCGAGTTCGACACGGTGCCGACACCCGAGGGTGAGGAGTGGGACCGCGCGTTGAAAGTCGCCCGCGACGTGTATTACCAGCGGCATGAGCCGAAGCTCGCCGGCGTCCTGCATTACCACGCGACCTACGTGAGGCCGAGCTGGTCGCGCAAGAAGATTCCCGTCGCGCAGATCGGCAATCACCGGTTCTACCGATAACCTGCGCCGCACCTTTCCGGGTGCCCGCGGCGTCGCGATCCCGATACCCTTCGAGTCGCGGCCGGGTCACTTCCCGGCAGAGCAGCGCCCTCCGGGATCATGCGTATCGGGGCTCGACAGGGCCATGGCCCGCCCAAGGCGTATTCGCGGCGTGGGTCGCGCCGGCGACACCGCGTCGCCAAGCTCGCCTGGCTGGCGCTGCTTGCCGGCACCGCGAGCGCCGGTGCGCAGGAGGTTCCGCCGATGCGACCCGAACAACGTTGGGGGATCGGCATCGGCCTGCGCTACGCCCATTTCCCTTTCGCGGTCCCCGATCAGAGCGCGACGGATCTCGTGCCGCTGCTGTTCTATGAAGGCGAGCGCGTTTTTCTGCGCGGGATGGAGGGCGGCGTCGGCCTCTTCGGCAACGCGCGCTGGCGGCTCAACGCCTACATGCGCTACCGGTTTCCCGACGGCCCGTCGACGGCCGACGAGGTGCGCCGGGACGCGTGGGACATCGGCCCGCAGCTCCGGTACACGTTCGACGACGGCCTGGAGCTGCGGTCGGAGCTGCTGTCCGACGGAGACGGCCGAACGTACCTCGACGTGGGCGTCGAGCGCCGTTTCGGCGACGACCACGCCCGGTTCGAACCGTACGTGGGCGCGAGGATCAAGTCCGCGGCGTTCAACGACTGGTACTTCGGGCTCGCACGCGAGGAGCTCGGCGCCGGAATCGACGTGCGCGCGCACCTGCAAGGGCGGCTTCATCTGGCCGGCAACCTCTTTCTGATCGGCCGGGTCGGCGGCTATTACCTCGACCACGACGCGCGCAAGAGCCCGCTCTTCGAGGACGACGTGGGGTGGGAGGCTTTCGCCGGTGTCGCGTTCTTCAACGATCCGGGGCGCAGGCGCAAGGACGCGCCCGCCTTCTCCCCGTACTGGCGCCTGGCGCACGGATGGGCCACACCCTCGACGCTGGGGCAGATCCTGACCGGCGACAGCGAAGAGGATGAGTTCAATAATCAGCTGACGTCGTTCTTTTACGGCCATCCGCTCTCGGACGAACTCTTCGGGCTGCCCCTCGACATCTACCTCACGCCGGGCCTGGTCGTGCACCACGGCTCGGACGTGCAGGATCGCTCGTTCGAGTACGTGATCGCGATCAAGGCTTACTACACGGCGAAGTGGCCGGTGCGGCTGCGCTTCGGCGTCGCGGAGGGTTTCTCCTACGTCCGGCAGGTGACCTATATAGAACGGACCAACCTGGAGGACAAAGGCAACACGCCGAGCCGCCTCCTCAACTACCTGGACCTCAGCATCGACGTGAACGTGGGCGATCTCCTCGGGGCACGCCCGGCGAAGAGGCTGTGGCTCGGGTACGGCATCCACCATCGCTCCGGGATCTTCGAGTCCGGGTCGCAGTTCGGCGACATCCGCGGCGGCAGCAACTACAACACCGTGTACCTGCAATGGCACTTCTGAAACCCGTCCGCGGTCAACTGCCGCCCGCAGCCAGCCTCCGGATGGCGCCGTAAAGCCCGTCCACGACCCGCGCCATGCGCGCGTAATCGAGCTTCTCCGGCGTGTCGTGCGGCGTGTGGTAGTGGGCGTAACGGTAGAAGGCGGTGTCGGTCACCATCAGGGCGGGGTAGCCGACCATCCAGAACGAAAAGTGATCGCTCCAGGCGACCCCGGGGAGCCAGAAGGGCAGGGCGGCGGACTCCGCCGGAAAATCGCTTTCGGCGCGAAAGGCGCGCGTGAAGCGCTCGAGCGCGGCACGCGAGCGCAGGTTCGAGACGAAGGCGATGAAGTCGCCATGCGGCGGGTAAAAGTGCCTGAGCAGCGGCGGGTAGCGCTGGCTGCCGGGCGCCGTGTCGTAGTAGCCGAGCATCTCGAGCGAGATCATGAGCGGGATCGCCTCGTTGCGCTCGCGCACCGCCCGCGCGTACACGCGGCTGCCCTGGTCGGCGCTCATGAAGAAGGGCGGCTCCTCGTTGGTGAAGGCGACGAAGCGCACGGTCCGGTCGTTCGTGGTGCCGCGGAAGCGGCGCGAGAGCTCGAGCAGCACGGCGACCCCGCTCGCGTTGTCGTCCGCTCCCGGGCTGCCCTCGACCGAGTCGTAGTGCGCGCCCACGATGAGGATCTCGTGCGGCACGGCGGATCCCGGGCAGCCGACCTCGAGGTTCGCGCTCTCGACGCCCCGCACCCCATAGGTCTGCGCCTTCAGCGCGTAGCCGCAGGCGGCGAGCTCGGCACGGACATAGGCCTCGGCAGCGCGAAGGGCGTCGGGCCGAAAGACGTTGCGCTCGCCGATCTCGCCGGCGAGCGTTCGCACGTGGCGTCGCAACCGCTGTGCGACCTTTTCGTCCATCCCGTTCCCGGCTGTTCCGTCCAGGCGGCCCACGCTATTCTAGTTTTCCCGTCCCGACGAGACACGATGCGCTTCGCGCATGCCCCGCCGCTGGTGTTGCTCTGTTCGCTCTGCGCGGGCTGTGCCACGCAGGCGCCCGCCACGCCCGCCGCGGTCCACGACGTCCGCTCGATTCACATCGTCGTTCACGGCTGGCACGCGGGCGTCGCGATCGCCCGCGAGGACATCGCGACGTCCGTCTGGCCGGAGGCCCTGGATTTTCCCGCGGCGGATCACATCGAAGCCGGTTGGGGCGACCGCGATTACTACACCGCGCCCGGGTTCCGGCTCTCGTACGCGCTCCGGGCGCTGTTCCTGCCCACGCCGAGCGTGCTGCACCTGGTCGGTATCCGGGGACGGGTCGCGTGTTTCCCGGCGCGCGACATCGTGGAGCTCCGCGTACCGCGCTCGAGCGTCGAGCGCCTCGTCGGGTACATCGCGGGCAGCCACGCGCGCGACGAGGCGGGCCGGGGGATCGTCGTCGCGCCGGGTCTGTACGGCGGCGGGCGCTTCTACCTGTCGAACGAGAGCTATCATTTGTTTCGTACCTCGAACGTCTGGCTCGCGCGCGGGCTGCGGGAGGCGGGCATCCGGGTCGTTCCGGGACTCGCCTTTTCGAGCACCGGGCTGATGAGCCAGCTGCGCGAGCTCGATTACGCGCACGAGGTGGAATGCCCGTCGGGCATGGAGCGTCTCTCTAATCGGTAACACGGAGACCCGTCACAATGCGCTTGCGTCTTTCGGTGCTCGTCCTCTGGGCCGCGCTCGTCGCGGCGCCCGCGTTCGCGACGCCGCCCGACGTACCTCTCTCGGACTTCGATGGCCGCGTGCACAACGTCGGCACGCACCTCGGCAAGGGCCAATGGGTGCTCGTCGTGGCGTGGGCGCACGACTGCCACGTGTGCGAGGCGGAGATGGGCGAGATGGCCCGGTTTCACCGGGATTACGCGAAGAAGGACGCGCGCGTGATCGGGATTTCGATCGACGGCTTCGAGCTGCGCGACCGGGCGCGCGCCTTCGTGGAGCGACATCGGCTGCCGTTCCCCAATTTTCTCGTCGAGCCGGATCAGGAGATCATGATGCGCTTCGGCGGCGGGCCGTTCTACGGAACCCCGACGCACTATCTGTACGACCCCGCGGGGACGCTGGTCGCCATGAGCACCGGCAGCATCACCGCGCAGGAGATCCGCGGCTACATCGACCGGAAGAAGGCGGGCGCCGGCGCGGCGCGCTAGCGCGCGCAGGTGCGAAAGCCGGCGTAGACGTCGTTGCGCTCGGGCGTGTAGAAGTTGCGCCAGGTGTTCCGGACGAGGCGCGCGGGCGTGACCCAGGAGCCGCCGCGCAGGACCTTCCGCGTGCCGAACCAGGGTTTCGAGTAATCCTCGTAGGGATCGGGCACGAAGCCGGGATAGGGCAGGAACGTGCTCGCGGTCCATTCCCACACGTTCCCGAGCATCTGACGACAGCCACCCGCGCTGTCGCCGGCGGGGAGCGCGGCGACATCGACGTAGCCGCCGGAGGCGGCCCCGAGATTGGCCCGCGCGGCCTCCGGCGCTTCCTCGCCCCACGGGTAGCGGCGCTTTCCGCGCACGGGCTCGCCGTGCGGGCTTTCCACGGAGGCCGCGTACTCCCACTCCGCCTCGGTCGGCAGCCGCCGCCCGGCATAGCGGCAGTACGCGCCAGCCTCGTGCCAGCTCACGTGCACGACCGGCCGGTCCGGCGCGAGCGGTCGCCACCGGTCGAACCAGCGTGATTCCCAGCCCCCGTCGCCGCGTCGCCAGTGGACGGGCGCGGACAGGCCGGCCTGCGCTCGCCAGGCCCACCCGATGTCGTCCCAGAGCTCGCGGCGCCGGTATCCGCCGTCCTCGACGAAGCGCGCGTACTCGGCGTTCGTGACCGGCGCCCGTGCGATCCGAAAGGGCGCGATCGCCACCTCGTGCGCCCATTTCTCGTTGTCGAAGACGAATACCCCATCCGCCTCGGCGCCGAGCGGGAAACGGCCACCGGGCAGCTCGATGTCGCCCGCCAGCGCGCCCGAGGGCGCGGGTTCGCGGGTCGTGCGGGCGAAGGCGGGGGCAGGGTAACCGAGCGTCTGGCGCATGTAAGCGAACGCCTCGGTGTGCATGTCCTCGTGGAAAATCGTAAGCTCGTAAAAATAGGCGCTCTGCTCGTCCACTCCCCGCGCGTGCAGCCGTTCGATCAGGGCCTCCTGTACGCGCCGGAGGTAGCCGAGCGTGTCGTCCAGGGACGGCAGCGGCAGGTCCCAACGGGTATCGTGCGGCACGGCCGAGGAGTCGTAGAGCCGATCGGCGTCCGGGAGGATCGGCGGGCGGTGGTCCAGGTGGCGGAGTATCCAGTGCTCGTGAAACCAGGCGAGGTGACCGATTTCCCACAGCAGCGGATTGACGATGGGAAGCCGCGGGCCCATGAGCTGCGCGCCGTCGAGCCCTTCGACGAGGGCGAGCGTGCGCGCGCGGGCGTCCTCGAGGTCGGCGATCAGTGTTGAGACGGTGACGCTCATCCGGTTCGCATTCCCTCCGTGCGCATCGTTCTGATCACCCCGGCGAAGCGGGGCTCGAAGGCCGGCAATCGCGCGACCGCGGTGCGTTGGGCTCGCCACCTGCGCGCGCTGGGCCACCGCATCGACGTCGCGGTCGATTACGACGGCCGGCCCGCCGATCTCATGGTCGCGCTGCACGCCTGGCGCAGCGCCGCCGCCGTAGAGCGCTTCCGCGAGCGCTATCCCGGAAGGCCTCTCATTCTAGCACTGACCGGGACCGACCTTTACCGCTTCCTCGCGACCGATCCCGAGGTCACCGTGCGGTCGATGGCGCTCGCGGACCGCCTCGTCGTGCTGCACGACCTCGCGCACGAGGCGCTCGATCCCTCTCTGCGTCACAAGGTGCGCGTCATCCACCAGTCGGCGCTGCCGCTCGCTCGGCACCGCCGGCCGCCGACGCGGTACTTCGACGTCTGCGTCATCGGGCACCTGCGCGAGGAGAAGGACCCTTTTCGCGCCGCGTACGCCGCGCGCGGCCTGCCCGCCGGGTCGCGCATCCGGATCGTTCATCTCGGCAAGGGGCACGGGCCCGAGTGGGAAGACGAGGCGCGCGACGAGATGCGGCGCAATCCTCGCTACCTCTGGCGCGGCGAGGTGCCGTTCGCGCGGGTGCGCGAGACCATGGCGCGCAGCCGGCTGATGGTGATCTCGTCGCGCATGGAGGGGGGCGCGAATGTCGTTTCCGAGGCGTGCGTGGCGCGGCTGCCCGTGATCGCCTCGGACATCCCGGGCAACGTCGGCCTGCTCGGGCCCGCGTATCCCGGCTACTACCCGCTCGAAGACTCCGCGGCGCTCGCCACCCTGCTGCTTCGCGCCGAACGCGACCCTGCGTTCTACCGCGCGTTGAAGCAGGCATGCACCGCACGCGCCCCGCTCTTCACGCCGGCTCGCGAGCGCCGTGCCTGGAAGTCGCTCCTCGCTGAAGTGACGGCGAGAGAATCAGAGGATCTTGAACCGCCAGGACGCCAAGGACGCCAAGGGGTGACTGAAATACCCGACCCATAGGGAATCCCGACGATGCCGGCGTGTCATCGCGAACGCCGCGAAGCGATCCACGTATTCCGAGATGGCGCCGTCGCGTCGCTCCTCGCAATGACGCGTCGGGCGGACGTCTCTCGCCTTCGCGTTCCTGGTGTCCTGGGCGGTTCAGAACAACAGCGTGATCGGTTCCGGTGAGTCGCTTGCGGGTCGGACGGTGCCGATAACGGCCGCGTCGGCGTAGCCGAGAGCGCGCAGCGCCTCGACGCAGTCATCGGCACGATCGGCAGGCACCGAGGCGAGCAGGCCGCCCGAGGTCTGGGGATCGAAGAGCAGGGGATAGAGCGGGTGGCGCGCGGCCGCCTCCAGGTTACGTATCGCGCGGCGCAGGCGCACGTTCTCGGGAGCGAGCGTGCTCGCGATGCCCGCGGCCAGGGTCTCCGGCGCGCCGGAGAGCGACGGCAGCGCGCCGAGCGCGATCTCCGCATCCATCGCGGACGCCCTGGTCATCTCGAGCAGGTGGCCGAGGAGACCGAAGCCGGTCACGTCCGTACAGGCGCTCGCGCCGTGCTCGCGCACGCACCCCGCCGCCCGGCGGTTCGACTGCAACATCATCGCGATCGCGGCGTCCACCCAGCGACCCTTCGCCTTTCCGCGCATGTCGGCGGCGAAGAGCGTCCCGGTGCCGAGCGGTTTGGTGAGTATGAGCCGCTCCCCCGCACGCATCCCCGACTTGCGCATGAGCCGATCCGGTTCCGCGATGCCGTTGACCGCGAGCCCGAAGGCGAGCTCGGCGCCTTCGGTGGTGTGGCCGCCGACGAGCGCGGCACCGCCTTCGTCGAGCGCGGTGAGGGCGCCGGCGAGGAGCTCGTAGAGCTGCTGCTCCATCTTCTCTTCCGGCGCGAGCGGCAGCGTCGCGATCGCGAGCGCCGACTGCGGACGGGCGCCCATGGCATAGATGTCGCTCAAACTGTGGTTCGCCGCGATCGCGCCGAAGGTGTAGGCGTCGTCGATCAAGGCCCGGAAGAAATCCACGGTGTGCACCATGACCGCGCCTTGCGGAACGGCGACGACCGCGGCGTCGTCGGGCGCGTCGAGGCCGATGAGAATGTCCTCACGTGCCCGGCCCGGCAGCCGCGCGAGCACGCGCGTCAGGACCGCGCTGCCCACCTTGGAGCCGCAGCCGCCGCAGCGCATGGCCAGCGCCGAAATGGCGGGTGCCGCTTCCGTTTGCGGCGCGGCGGACTCCGTCATCTTCGCGGGGAGCTCCTGGTATCCCCGCATCCAGCGTCGGTCGATCCAGTCCTTCCAGCGCCAGACCCACTCGCCTTCGAAGGACCATCTGCCGCGCGACGCCACCGCGCAGCGGTTGCCGGTACTGATCAAGGCGAGGAACCGCTTCTGGGGCGTGAAGCGGCGCGGACGGCGTCCCTCGAGCGCGCGCCGCAGGTTCTCGGCGAGCGGCGGACCGGAACGGACCGCGATCACGCCGGATTTTTCGCGCGGATGGTTCCGGATCGTGGCCACGTCGCCGGCCGCGTAGACGCCGGGGTGGGAGGTCGATCGCAGGCAGTCGTCGACTTCGATGAAGCCCCGCTTCGTGAGGGCGAGCCCCGTCTGTGCGAGCCACGCGGGGGCGGATGCCTGCGTGACCCAGACCACCGCATCGCAAGGAAGCATTTCGCCGTTCTCCGCCCGCAACCCGCCGTCCTCGACCGCCACCACGCGCCGGTTCGTATGCACGGCGATGCCGCGCGTCTTCAGGATGCGCTGGAACCGGCGCCGCACGGCCGGATTGTGCGTCGGCAGGATCTCGGCCGTGTCGGTGACGAGCAGAAAGCTGGCGCCGCCGCCTTGCCGCCGCAGGCGGTGCTGGAGCGAGAGCGAAAGTTCTACCCCACCGGCCCCGCCGCCGACCACCGCGATTCGAAAGCCGGGACTCGCCGCGAGCGCCCGCCCGGCGATACGCGCCCAGCCCTCCAGAAACCGGTCGACCGGCTTGACCGGCAGGACACGCTCGGCGCCGGGTATACCCACGCGGCTCGGCTGCGATCCGGTGTCGATCGAAAGGAGGTCGTAGGGCACCGGGGGCCGGCTGCGGCAGAGCACCAGGCGGTTGCCGGGATCGAGCCCGACCATCTCGTCGTGGTAGAGGCGTGCGCCCGCGAACTGCGCGAGGGGGCGCAGATCGATGTGCGCTTCGTCGTAGGTATAGTGTCCGGCGAGGTAGCCGGGAAGCATGCCGGAGTAGGGCGTCTGCACGTCGCGCGCGATGAGCGTCAGGCGCACGCCTTCCATCGGGCGCATGCCGAACCGCTTGAGCACCGCGACGTGGCTGTGGCCGCCGCCCACCAAAACGAGATCCCTGCGGACCGGCCCCTTTGTGCTCTGCATGCTCGCGCCCCGTTGCGCGCGTTATCGTCCCACAGGCACTGCGCAGCGACAACCGCGCATCGCCTCACCTCCGGTAGAAGGCCAGCTCCCATCGATCCGCCGCCGCGTCGTGGCGCACGACGTAGCTCGCGCCGTCGTCGCCGCGCACCTTGAAGTAGCGATGGTCGGGGGCGATCCAGCGGTCGAGGATTTCCTCGACGGCGATGCGCCGTTGCCCGATCGAGAACGCGCGCGGCTCCTGCTCGCCGCGGTAGCCGGCATAGCACTCGACGCTCACTTCGAGCGGGGTCTTCACGGGAGCAGGCTGACATCCGGCAAGGAGCGGGGCAAGATCCGGCCCCGCGGGAGCCCGGGCGCGCCTTACGCCGCCGGAATCTCGCACTCCTCGTTCTGACCGAACCAGAACGTGAGATCCTTGGCGAGGAACTCCTCGACCGGCATGTAGTGCGAGCCGTCGCAGGAGAACGTGAGGCCGACCAGCGCGTTCATTACGTTGAGCGAGCCGGAGCGCAGGTAAATGGTCTCGTCCGCGAAGCGCAGCGCCTTGAAGGCGGTCAGCACCTGGTCGATCTGCCCGGCTGCGACCTTGGCGTTTTCCGGGTAACCGCGCAGGGGGTAGGCGAGGCAGAGCTCCGGGTCGACGATCTCCTCGACGCCGTGCAGGCGATAGTTGTACGGGTCGTCCATCAGCCACAGCGAGAACCGGCCGCTCGAGAAATGGATCTTGCTGTGAAACACGCCGTGATCGCGCATCAGCGTGCCGATCGCCGCAAGCACCTCGTCCATGCGCTCGTCGAGCAGGCTGTGCGCGCGCGTCTGGGTGAAGACCGTGCCGCGCACGGCGGGGTCGCCGCGGAACTGGCGCCACCCCTGCGCCGGGCGCGCGAGCTCGGCGTTCCGCAGCAGGTCCGTCACGGCGAAATCGGCAGCGACGAAGCCGAGCAGCTGGTCGCCGCGGCGGACGGCCTGCAGCGCCGTGACGCAGGGCTTGTTGGTATAGACGCTCTGGTACACCGACGACAGCATGGTGCCTTCGAACGGAAGGCTGTGCTTCAGGTACGGGCGCTGCGAGAGGTCCCGGCCGCGCCACGCGGTGTCCGTCCCGTCGGGCCCGACCATCGAGGAAAGCTCGATGCCGTGCAGGTCCCAGCAGTACAGCAGGTGGCAGGCCGGTACGGTGTGGATCGCCTCGAGGAGGATGGCGTCCAGCCGGTCGGGATCCGGCCACGCCTCCGCGCACCGGCGGGCGATCGCGCTGAGCGGCGCCCGTATCGCCTGCGCGAGCGCGGCTTTCTTGGCGAGTATCGCTTGTTGCACCGGCATGGGTCTCTTCCCTGATGCGCGGACGGATCGCCGCGCATCCAGGTTAGTCTACCGGGTTTTCAGCGAGATGACGCGCCGACTACGCCTCGGCGACGATGGGCTCGATGTAGATCTCGACGCGCCGGTTCAGGCGGCGGCCTTCGGGCGTGGCGTTGCTCGCGCGCGGCGCCGCGAGGCCGCGACCCTCGGCCGCGAGGCGCTCGGGAATCACGCCCCTGTTGCCGAAGTACTGCTGAACGGACTGCGCGCGCCGCTCGGACAGCTTCTGGTTGTACTGCGCGGTGCCGACGTTGTCGGTGTGTCCGACGATCGTGAGGTGCGTCTTGCCGTATCGGTTCACGACCTCGGAGATCTTGTCCATGGTGCTGTAGAAGCCCGGCTTGATTTCGGCCGAGTCGAACTCGAAGGCGGTCTGGTCGGTCATCGTGACCCGCAGTACGTCGCCCTGCATCTTCTCGATCTGGATCGCCCCGGTCGAGCGCTCCTGGGTGAGGACCTTCTCGAGATCCTGCTTCTGCTTGTCCATGTAGTGACCGACCGCCGCGCCCGCGATGCCGCCGCCGACCGCGCCGAGCAGCACGCCCTTCTTGCGATCGTTCTTGGAAGCGATGCCGCCGAGCACGGCGCCGCTCGCCGCGCCGATGATCGCGCCGCGTTCGGCGTCCGTGAGCGGCCGGCCGGTCGCGCAGGCGGTCAACCCGAAAGCGGTGGCGGTCGCGAGTAGCAGCAGTGTGCGAGAGAGCTTCATGCCGTCTCCTTGTATTCCCATGTGGCAAGACCGTACGAACAATGCGTGTAGAGGCGAAACGGGAAAGATTATAGCGGGGACAACCGGCCGCGCGCGCCCCGGGAATGCCGAACGGCGGAAGCGCCCGGCCGTCGGTCCTCGCGGTTGCCCCGTCGCGAGGCTAGGCTCTACTATGTGCCCCGTCGTTCCCGTCCATTGATGCTTCGCTCCCGCCCGGAGGCCGCGTGCAATCCCTGAATCCCGAAGACCGTCTGCAGCTGGCCCGCATGATCGTGAACCTGCTGGACGAATGGGGCGTCGAGCCGGCCGGACAGGTCCTGTTGCTCGGCCTGCCCGAGGAGACGAAGCCGCGATCGATGGCGCGTT
The DNA here is from genome assembly GCF_002355415.1 of Sulfurifustis variabilis. Lineage (GTDB taxonomy): Bacteria > Pseudomonadota > Gammaproteobacteria > Acidiferrobacterales > Sulfurifustaceae > Sulfurifustis > Sulfurifustis variabilis. Next base: position 1,083,009 of record NZ_AP014936.1, read on the forward strand.
ACGGGCGGGATCTCCCGCTCCCGGAGGACGCCGAGGTGATGGAGCGGGTCGAGCACCTGGTCGGCATCGCGGACGCGCTGCGCACGACGTTCCCGCGCAACGCGCGCATGGGCACGCTCTGGCTGAATCAGAGGAACAACCGCTTCAACGACCGCGTGCCGCTCGACGTGATGCTGGAGGACGGGCTCGCCGGCGTCATTGCGGTGCGCGCCCACCTCGACTGCGCCTTCGACTGGGACATGAGCGGGTCGAAGGCCTGATCGGCCCCGTCGGGCGCCTTACTCGAAGACGTTCCCCGCGGCCTTGGCCCGCTTGATCTCGGCCTCCCAGGCCTTCTTGAAGGCGGCGCGCCGCGCCGCCTCGCGCTTCGCGGCGGCGTTCCGTTCCGCATCGGCCTTGGCCAGCCGCTGGGCGGCGATCCGGGCCTCCTCTTCGGCCTTGTTCTTCGCCGCTTCGGCCGCTTTGGCCTGACGCACCGATTCCTCGTCGGATTTCCTGCGGGCGATCTCCGCGGCCTGGGCGGCACGCGCCGCCTCCTCCGCGGCGCGTCGGCGCGCGGCCTCGGCTGCCTTCTCGCTGTCGTCGCGCACGCGGGCGATCTGCATCGATTTCTGCTCTTCGTCCAGGCGACGCTTCGCGAGAGGGTGCCCGCCCTTGGCGGCGCGGTCGTACCACTCGAGGGCCTTCTCGTGGTTCTCCTCGGTGCCGAGGCCGTTCTCGTACATCTCGCCAAGGTGGTACATGCCCTGGGGGTCGCCCTTCTGGGCGATCGCGAGCTGGGCCTGGAACAGCCGCTCGTAGGCGTCGTCGAGCCCGGCCGCATGGACGAGGGAGCCGGCCAGCAGGCCGGCGGCCAGTAGCAGGATGTGTGGTATGCGAAATGGCATCTCGGTCCCCTCCCTTCTGCGCTCTCTCTAAATAAGCGTAGTCGTCGGTAAGTGTAGGCAAAGGGTATGCCGCAACTACTATCAGTACTTAAGGAAGTACTGAATTACATACCGGGGGCGGGCGGGGCGGTCGGCGGCGCGTAGCGGTACCGATCGAACGTGGCGAGCAGCAGGGCGCCCGTTCCGAAGAGCAGGACGAAGAAGGTGGCGAGCCCCCCGAGTACCGGGACCAGACGCACGAGCCACAAGAGCGCGAGGGCGGCGATCAGCGCCGCGACGATCCCGAGACGGGCGTGCATCCGTGCCGGGGCGAGTCGCGAGAGGCCGAGGTCGCCGAGGGACAGGATGCCGACCAGGAAGCCGGCCAGCAGCAGTATGAGATAGGCCGCGAGCAGGGCGAGCGCGAGCGGAATGCCGATCACGCTGGCCAGGAGCAGGATTACCAGCACCGGGATCGCGGCGAGACTCGCGAACCCGACGACGAGCGCGCGCCAAGGGGCCGATCTCAGGGTGCGCGCGGCGCCGAGGGCGAAACGGGGAAACAGGAGGTACAGCACGATGCCGGCGAGCGCCAGGGCGGCGAGCGCCACCAGCCCCCCGGTGGCGCGCACGGCGGGGCCGACCGCGGGCGCGTCGAGCGCAATCCGGCGGACCTCGCCGTCCACGCGCGCTCCGGGCGCAATGCGGGCTTCGCTCGGGCTGCGGTAGACGAGGTTGCCGGCGACGTGCGCGCCCGGCCGCAGCTCGACGGTTTGGGCCGCCAAATCGGCGTCGCCCCCGATCGCGCCGGCGAGGGCGAGCGTGCCGCCCGCCGCGCGCAGCTCGCCGGCGATACGTCCCTCGATCACCACCTCGCTGCCCGCGAGCCACGCGCGTCCGCCGACGGTGCCGGTGCCGGCGAGGTGCACCCGGCCTCCCGCCACCACCGCGTCGTCGCCGACCGCGGACGACACCGTCACCGTGCCGCCCGCCGCGCGCAGATCGTCCCCGACCGGCGCGCGCACATCGACCGTTCCGCCGGCGAGCATCGCGTCGCGCCCGACCGGCCGGGCGAGCGCGAGCGTGCCTCCGGCGGCGAGCAGGTCGCCGCGCGTCTCGCTGTCGATGTGCAGGTTCGCCCCGGCCATGTAGACGTCGTCCTCCGCGGCCGCCGCCGGCACGGCGACACAGGCGAGCAGAGCGAGCAGCGCGAGGCGGTTCACAGGCGCCGCACCACGGTCTTCACGTGCGGGTCGTCGGGGCTCGGGTGCACCTCGAAGCCGAGCTTGCGAACGAGGTGCAGCATCGGCGCGTTTTCCTCGAGCACCTCGCCGTCGATGCTCCGGAGTCCGCGGCTACGCGCCGCGTCGATGAGCGCGCCCAGCAGGCGCGAACCGATGCCCTTCGCCTGCCATTCGTCCGCCACGACCAGGGCGAACTCGCCGCTCTCGCCGTCGGGATTGAGGACGTAACGCGTCACGCCGATCTCGACGTCGTGCCCGTCCTGGCGCGTGACGGCGATCAGCGCCAGCTCACGGTCGTAATCGATCTGGGTGAAGCGCACGAGCATCTCGGGCGTGAGCTCGCGCAGGGTCTGCATGAAGCGGAAATATTTCGAGCGCGAGGACAGCTTGCGGACGAAGGTCTGCTCGATCTCGGCGTCCTCCGGACGTATCGGCCGGATGACGATGTCCGTGCCGTCGGGGAGCTGAAGCCGCGTGGTGAAGTGCACGGGGTAGGGATGGATCGCCATGTGCGCGTAGGGCCGCGCAGCGGGCGCGGGCGCGCTGACCACGATGCGCGCGTCGAGCGCCACGACGCCATGCTCGTCGGCCATGAGCGGGTTGATGTCGAGCTCGCGTATCTGCGGGAGCTCGCACACCATCTCCGAGACGCGCCGAAGCAGAGCGAGCAGCGCGTCGAAGTCGATGGCAGGCAGGCTGCGGAACGGGCCGAGCATGCCCGCGATCCGCGTGCGCTCGATCAGCCGCCGCGCGATGAAGTCGTTGAGCGGGGGTAACGCGACCGCGCGGTCGCGCAGGACCTCGACCGCCGTGCCGCCGGCACCGAAGGCGATCACCGGACCGAAGACCGGGTCGCGCAGCACGCCGACGAGCAGCTCCCGCCCGTGCGTGCCCCGGTACATCCGCTCGACGGTCGCGCCGCGGATGTCCGCGTCGGGCCGCTTCTCGCGCACGCTCCGGACGAGGTCGTTGTACGCCCCGCGTACGGCCGCCGCGTCCTGGATGTTGAGGCGTACACCGGCGACTTCGGACTTGTGCGTGATCGCGGGGGAGCTGATCTTGAGCGCCACCGGAAAACCGAGCGACTCGGCCGCGACGAGTGCTTCGTTCGCCGATCGCGCCTCGATCGCCGGCATCACCGGGATGCCGAAGGCGCGCAGGACGGCCCCGGTCTCGAGGCCCGTGAGCAGCGTGCGGCGTTCGGCGAGCGCCCCTTCGATGATCAGCCGCGCGCCGGCGGTGTCCGGCTCGCTCCCGCGGGCCAGAGGCCCGGGCACCTGACGCAGGAGCGCCTGGTTCTTCTGGTAATGCGCGAGGTGCGCGAACGCCTCGACCGCGCTCTCGGGGCGCAGGAACGTCGGGACGCCGGCCGCGAGCAGTCGCGCGCGCCCCTCGCGCACCTGGCGCTCGCCCAGCCAGCATGCGAGCAGCGGCTTCTCGCTGTCCGCGGCCGCGCCGATGACGGCGTCCGCGCACTCGGTCGGATGCGTCATGGCCTGCGGCGTGAGCATGACCAGCACGCCGTCGACGTTCGGATCCGAGAGCGCGGCGCGCGTCGCCGCGCCGTAGCGCGCCGGGTCGGCGTCGCCCAGGATGTCGATCGGATTGCCGTGCGACCATGTCGGCGGCAGCGCGTCGTTCAGGCCCGCTATCGTGGACGGCGCGATTTCCGCGATCCCGATGCCGAGGTCCACCGCGCGGTCGGTCGCCATGACGCCGGGCCCGCCGGCGTTGGTCACCATCGCGACGCGGTCGCCGCGGACGCGGCAGCGCGTGGCAAGGAGCTGCGCGGCGGCGAAAAGTTGCGAAATGGTGTAGACGCGCACGGCGCCGGCACGCGCGAGCGCCGCGTCGAACACGTCGTCGCCGCCGACCAGCGCGCCCGTATGCGACTGCACCGCGCGCGAGCCCTCGGCGTGCCGGCCGGCCTTGATGACCACGACGGGTTTGAGCCGCGCCGCGACCCGCAGCCCGCTGAGGAAGCTGCGGGCATTGCGGATGCCCTCGATATAAAGAAGGATGCTCCGGGTCTGGGGATCCAGCGCGAGGTAGTCCAGCACGTCGCCGAAGTCCACGTCGGCGGCGGCACCGAGCGAGACCATGGCCGAGAAGCCGATCCCGCGCGCCTCCGCCCAGTCGAGGATCGCGGTGCACAGGGCGCCCGACTGCGAGACGAGCGCGAGGGGGCCGGGGAGCGCCTGGTTGTTGCTGAAGGTGGCGTTGAGACGCGCCTGCGGCCGGATGAGGCCGAGGCAGTTGGGGCCGAGGATGCGCAGGTTGTAGCGGCGCGCCACCTCGAGCATCGCCCGCTCGCGCTCCGCGCCGCCCTCGACCTCCGCGAAGCCGGCGGACATGACGATCGCCGCGCGTACGCCGTGCTCGCCGCAGGCGTGGAGGATCTCGGGGACGGTGCGAGCCGGCGTCGCGATGACGGCGAGGTCGACGGGCTGTCCGATCTCGTCGATCGTTTCGTAGCAGCGCAGGCCCTCGATCTCCCGGTACTTCGGATTGATCGGGTGGATCGGGCCCGCGAAGCCCGCGGCACGGACGTTCGCGAGCACCCGCCCGCCCACGGTCTCCGCCTTCGGACTCGCGCCGAAGACCGCGAGCGCGTGCGGGCCGAAGAGGTGATCGAGGTAGTGCTGTCCCATGGCAGTCCCTTCCGTCGGAGGATACGCGAAGCGTCGTCGCCGCGTCTTGCGCGCCGTCAGGGCGCGCCGTCGACGAGCCGCAGGGGCAGGGCGCGCAGGCGCCGCCGGGTCGCGGCCCAGACCGCGTTGGCGACCGCCGGCGCGAGGGGCGGCACGCCCGGTTCGCCAACTCCACCCGGGGCCCGGTCGGAACCGACGAAATGCACGTCGACCTCGGGCATCTCGCTCCATCGGACGATCGGGTAGTCATGAAAACTCTGTGCCTGAACGGCGCCGTTCTCGATACGGATCTCGCCGTGGAGCGCGGCGGAGAGGGCGAACGCCACCGCGCCTTCCATCTGCGCGCGAACGAGATCGGGATGGACCACCGTGCCGCAGTCGAGCGCGCAGGTAACGCGGTGCACGCGGATCCCGTCCGCCGCCACGGACACCTCCGCCACCTGCGCGACCCAGCTTCCGAACGACCGATAAACCGCGATGCCCTGGTGACGCCCGGCCGGGGGCCGGCCCCAGCCCGCCTCCCGCGCCGCGAGCTCGAGCACGCCGCGATGGCGCGGCGATTCCCCGAGGAGCGCGAGGCGATAGTCGAGGGGATCCCGGCCTGCGGCGTCAGCCAGCTCGTCGAGGAAGCATTCGATCGCGAATGCGTTCTGCGAAGCGCCGACCGAGCGCCAGGCGCCCACCGGCACGGCCGTTTCCTCGACGACATGCTCCTCGCGCACGTGCGGGATGGCGTAGGGCAGATCGATGCCGTTCATGACGAGCTCGGGGCCGACGATGCGGTGGTGCCACGCGCACGGCATGCCGCTCCCGTCGAGTCCCGCCACGAGCGAGGCGAGATGGCCGGGACGATAAAAGTCGTGCTGCAGGTCGTCCGCGCGCGTCCACCACACCTGCACGGGCGTCCCGCTCGCGCGCGCGAGCCTGACCGCCTCCGCGACGAAGTCCTGCTCCTGCCGCCTTCCGAACCCGCCGCCGAGGAAGGTCGTGTGCACGTGCACGGCGTGCGCCGGCAGGCCGGTGATCGCCATCGCGGTTTCCTGCGCCCCCGTTTGCGCTTGGGTCGGAACCCACACGTCGCAGCGCTCGTGCGTCACGCGCGCGGTGCAGTTCATGGGCTCCATCGTGGCGTGGGCGAGATAGGGCGTCTCGTACCGTGCCTCGAGCCTTCGCGCCGCGCGCCCGAGGGCGCGCGTGACGTTCCCTTGACGCCGCACGGCGCGGCCCTTGGTCTGCGCCCGCTCGCGAAAGCGCGCCCGGATGAGCGCGCTCGAGAGCGCGGCGCCATCGCCGTCGGACCAGGCGATCGAGAGTCGCCCGCGTCCGCGCCACGCGGACCAGAAATCGTCGGCGAGCACCGCCACGCCTTCCTCGATCTCGAGGACATCGCGCACGCCGGACACGGCGCGCGCCGCGTCGGAGTCGAACGACGCCACGCGGCCGCCGAAGACCGGGCAGCGCGCGACCAGCGCGACGCGCATTCCGGGAACCGTGATATCGCCGCCGAAGACGGCACGGCCGGTCACGAGATCCGGTATCTCGAGGCGTGGAGAGGATCTGCCGATGAAACGGTACTGCGACGCGGTCTTGAGCGGAGGCCGCTTGCGCGCCGGTCGGATCCCCCTCGCCCGCGACGCGAGCGCGCCGTAGGAAAGGCGTCGGCCGCTCCCGCGGTGCACGACGGCGCCGCGCGAGGCGAAGCATTCGTCGGGTGCGACCTCCCACGTCCGCGCGGCCGCGCGGATCAGCGTCTCGCGCGCGCCGGCGCCGGCGACGCGCAGCGCCTCCCAGGCGGCGCGCACGCTCGTGCTGCCGCCCGTCATCTGCGACCCGAGCCGGGGATTCGCGTAGTCGCCGGACGCCGGGGCGAACGCGATCCGCACCTGTTCGAGATCCACCTCGAGCTCCTCGGCGATCAGCGTCGCGAGGCCGGTCACGACACCCTGACCCATCTCGGAGCGGTCGATGACGAGCGTGACGGCGCCGTCGGCGCCGATGCGGATCCAGGGGTTGGGCGCGAAAAGCGCGTCTTCCGGCGGATCGACCACGCGGGGGCCCGCGGGCATCGCGGCGGCCGCGACGTCGCCGGCGACGGCGCGCGCGATCGCGCGGCCGATGCGGAGGTAGGTCCCGCAACGGCAGAGCACGCCGTCCATCGCCTCCGCGACGTCGGCGGCCGCGGGGCGCGCGTTCGCTTCGAGCAGCGCGGCGGCGGCCATGAGCTGACCGGGCTGGCAGTACCCGCACTGCGGCACCTGCTCCGCGATCCACGCGTCGATCAGCCGATGGCCGCGCGCGGCCAGGCCTTCGACCGTGAGCACGTCGGCGCCGTCGATCTCCGCAGCCGGCACCATGCATGCGCGCGCCGCGCGGCGGTTGAGGTGAACCGTGCAGATCCCGCAGACGCCCACGCCGCAGCCGTACTTCGTGCCCTTGAGGCCGAGCTCGTCGCGCAAGATCCAGAGAAGGGGTTTTTCGGGATCGACCGAAAGGCGGTGCGGGGTGCCGTTCACGGTCACAGAGATCATCCGTGTCTCCGGACCGCGGGGTTCAATGCATCGCGTCGGCGAGCTGCGACTGGTAATGCCGGACGCGCGCGTCCTCGGGGCCGAGCATCTGGAACAGGGCGAGCAGTCCGTCGCGGGCGGCGTTGTCGCGGAAGGCGTGGTCGCGGCGCACGATCTCGAGCAGCTGGTTCATGGCACCCTCGTAGTCGTCCTGCACGACCCTGGCGGCCGCGAGCTGGTAGCGCGCCTCGAGGTTCTCGGGGTCGCTGGCGATCGCGCTCTCCAGGGCGTCGGGCGGCGGGGCGCTCTGCGACGTGCTGATGAAATCGAGATGCGCGGACAGGTTGCGCAGCTCCGCGTTGTCCTTCGCGGGGCCGGGCAGGGACTTGAGGAGCCGCGAGGCCTCGGGAAACCGGCCGGCCAGCATGAGGAGCTTGGCGAGATCGAGCGGGATCTGCGGATTGCCGGGCTCGGCGAGCGCGGCTTCCGCCGCGAGGCGCACGGCGCGGTCGAGCTCGCCCTTCTGGTAGGCCTCGACCGCCTGCCCGTAGAGCGGCGTGACCGTCTTGGCCGGGACATGCTTGCCGATGAAATCACGCAGGACGGGGTCGGACTCGGCACCGTGCAGCGTGTCGACGACCTTGCCGCCCCGGAACATCTTCACGGTGGGCACGCTCATCACGCCCTGCTCGCGCGCCAAGGGTCCGTACTCGTCGGTGTTCAGGAGCGCGAGCAGGAACCGGCCGTTGAACTCCGTGGCGAGGCGGATCAGGCGCGGGAGCAGCATCATGCAAGGGCCGGCCCGCGGCGACCAGTAGCTCACCAGCACCGGGCCCTTGTCCGAATTTTCCAGCACGACCGCGTGGAAATTCTCGGCGGTCGCGTCGACGATGTAGGAGGGGGTCCCCATGGAAGGGCGTTACGATACAGAAACGCCATCGCCCTCGACAAGCCGCCAAGGCTGTATAATCCGCGAGGTCATGAGCGCCAACGGCATCAACAACGTCAACGTCGTCTCGCAGGAGCTGCTGCCGACGCCCGAGCAGGTGAAGGCGGCGCTGCCGCTCACCGCCGCGGCCGAGCGCACCGTCCGCGAGGGGCGCGCGACGCTCCGCCGGATCCTCGCGCGCGAGGATCCGCGTCTCTTCGTGGTCGTCGGTCCCTGCTCGATCCACGACGCCGGAGCGGCGCGCGAGTACGCGACGCGCCTTCGCCGGCTTGCCGACGAGGTGGCCGGCAGCCTCTTCCTGATCATGCGCGTGTACTTCGAGAAGCCCCGTACGACCGTTGGGTGGAAGGGGCTCATCAACGACCCGTTCATGGACGATTCCTTCCACATCGAGAAGGGGCTTTACCTCGCGCGGGAGCTGCTCCTGTACATCGCCGAGCTCGGGCTGCCGGCCGCGACGGAGGCGCTCGACCCGATCACGCCGCAGTACCTGAACGACCTCGTCACCTGGACCGCCATCGGCGCGCGCACCACGGAGTCGCAGACCCATCGCGAGATGGCGAGCGGCCTGTCGACGCCCGTCGGCTTCAAGAACGGCACCGACGGCAGCCTCGGGGTCGCGATCAACGCGCTCAAGTCGGTCGCGCGCCCGCACCATTTCCTCGGCATCAACCAGAACGGGCAGTGCGCGGTCTTCCGCACGCGCGGCAACCGCGACGCGCACGTCGTGCTCCGCGGCGGAGGCGGGCGCCCGAACTACGACTCGGTCTCGATCGCGATGTGCGAGCGTGAGCTCGCCGAGAACGGCCTGCCGGCGAACATCGTCGTCGACTGCTCGCACGGCAACTCGAACAAGGATCCCGCCCTTCAGTCGCTCGTGGCGGAGAACTGCGTCAACCAGATCCTGGAAGGCAACCGCTCCATCGTGGGGCTCATGCTCGAGAGCAACCTCCACTGGGGCAACCAGCCGATCCCGAAGAACCTCGCGCAGCTGAAATACGGCGTGTCGGTCACGGACGCCTGCATCGACTGGTCCGCCACCGAGACGCTGCTGAAGTCCGCCGCCGCGAAGATGCGGCCTCTGCTCGCGGCGCGCGCCGGCGCCGCCTAGGACCCCTGCGGGAATTTCGCCCGTTTCCGGTATAATCGCGCGCTTTCGCGCGTCCCCATGGCTACCTCCCAGCACGAAATCGCCCGCCGGCGCACGTTCGCGATCATCTCGCACCCGGACGCCGGCAAGACCACGCTCACCGAGAAGCTGCTGCTCTTCGGCGGCGCGATCCAGCTCGCCGGCACGGTGAAGGGGCGCAAGAGCGCGCGCCACGCGACCTCGGACTGGATGGAGCTCGAGAAGAGCCGCGGCATCTCGGTCACCTCGTCGGTGATGCAGTTCCCCTACGACGGGCGCATCGTGAACCTCCTCGATACGCCCGGCCACGAGGATTTCTCGGAGGACACCTACCGCACGCTCACCGCGGTCGACTCGGCCCTGATGGTCATCGACAGCGCGAAGGGCGTCGAGGACCGCACCATCAAGCTCATGGAGGTGTGCCGCCTGCGCGACACGCCGATCATGACCTTCGTGAACAAGCTCGACCGGGAGGGGCGGGAGCCGCTGGAGTTGCTCGACGAGATCGAGCGGGTGCTCACGATCCGCTGCGCGCCCGTCACCTGGCCGATCGGTTCGGGTCGGCGCTTCAAGGGCGTGTACCACCTGATCGAGAACTCCGTGCACTTCTACGCGCCGGCCCACGGCGGGCGCGTGCCCGAGGGCAAGGTGATCCACGGGCTGGACAATCCGTTTCTGGACGAGGTCCTCGGCGAGCAGGCGGCCGAGCTGCGCCAGGAGATCGAGCTGATGAAGGGCGCGGCGGAAACGTTCTCGCGCGAGGCCTACCTCGCCGGGACGCAGACGCCGGTCTTCTTCGGTTCGGCGATCAACAACTTCGGCGTGAAGGAGCTGCTCGACGCCTTCGTCGTTCATGCTCCCGGCCCGCGCGCGCGGGAGGCCGACGCGCGCCAGGTCGAGCCGACGGAAGAAAAGTTCAGCGGCTTCGTGTTCAAGATCCAGGCGAACATGGACCCCAAGCATCGCGACCGCATCGCCTTCCTGCGCATCACCTCCGGGCGTTACGAGAAGGGCATGCGCCTCTTCCAGGTGCGCACGCAGCGCGACATGCAGGTGATGAACGCGCTTACGTTCATGGCCAACGAGCGCGAGCGCGTCGAGGAGGCGTACGCCGGCGACATCATCGGCCTGCACAACCACGGCACGATCCAGATCGGCGACACCTTTACCGAGGGCGAGGCGCTCAAATTCGGCGGCATCCCGTACTTCGCGCCCGAGCTCTTCCGGCGCGTGCTGCTCGCCGACCCCATGCGCATGAAGGCGCTGCAGAAGGGCCTCGACCAGCTGAGCGAGGAAGGCGCCACGCAGGTGTTCCGCCCGCTCAGCGGCAACGACCTCGTGCTCGGCGCCGTCGGCGTGCTCCAGTTCGACGTGGTGGCCTGGCGCCTGAAGCACGAGTACGGCGTCGAGTGCCGCTACGAGGCCGTCGACGTGGCCACGGCGCGCTGGATCGAGGGCGACGACGCCAAGGTCCGCGATTTTCGCCGTCAGTACGAGGCGCGGCTGGCTCTCGACCGCGCCGGCCACCTGGTTTACCTCGCGCCGAGCACGGTCAATCTGAACGTCACGATGGAGCGCTGGCCGGACATCCGTTTCCGCGCGACCCGGGAGCACTGAAGGCACCGGGCGGCCGCCCGGACCGCGAGTGGTACACTCGGGCCGGAGGGAACGCGCGATGACCGACGTCCGCCTCAGCCGGCGCGCGATGCTCCGGCTGCTTCTCGCCTCGGCGCCGCTCGCGGCCGGCGTCCGCCCGGCTCGCGCCGCAGGCGAACCCATGACGCAGCGCACGATTCCGGTCTCGGGGGAGCGCATTCCCGTCATCGGTCTCGGTACGTGGCAGACCTTCGACGTCGGCCCGGCCGAAACCGAGCGCGCGCCGCTGCGCGAAGTCCTGCGCCTGTTCCTCGCGCACGGGGGGCGGGTCGTCGACTCCTCGCCGATGTACGGCAGCGCCGAGTCGGTGCTCGGCGATCTCGCCGCGGAGCTGCGCGCGCACGACCGGCTCTTCCTCGCGACCAAGGTCTGGACCGGCGGCGAGGCCGCCGGCGTGCGGCAGATGGAGGAGTCGCTCGAGCGAATGCGTGCCCGGCGGCTCGATCTCGTGCAGGTCCACAACCTGCTCGACTGGCGCACGCACCTCAAGACGCTGCGCGCATGGAAGGAGCAGGGGCGGGTACGCTACCTCGGCGTCACCCATTACACCGCCTCGGCGTACGAGGAGCTCGAACGCGTGATGGAGAGCGAGCCGCTCGATTTCGTGCAGCTCAACTATTCGATCGCCGAGCGCGAGGCCGAGCGGCGGCTCCTGCCGCTCGCGCGCGAGCGCGGCATCGCGGTGCTCGCGAACCGTCCCTTTGCCAAGGCAGGGCTCTTCCGGCGCGTGCGCGGGCGCGCGCTGCCCGCCTGGGCCGCCGAGTTCGACTGTGCGAGCTGGGCGCAGTTCTTCCTCAAGTTCGTGATCGGCCACCCGGCCGTGACCTGCGCGATCCCGGCGACGAGCAATCCGAAGCACGCCGTCGACAACATGCAGGCCGGCTACGGTCGCCTGCCGGACGGAGCGATGCGGCAGCGGATGGCGGAGCGGGTGCGGCAGCTCTAGAAGGCAGCGCTCACTGCCAGGTTCCAGGTCTCCGGTTGCAATGCGCGCTTCGCGCGCTCATCGACTTATCGCTTATCACTGTGCACTCGGCGCTGACCTTACTGCAGGTGCACGAACCGGTGCTCGAGCTCGAGCGCGGTCAGCCGGCTGCCGAGGACCACCACTCGGCCCCGCTCCCGGTCGCCGGAAGGAGTGCCGTACTCGAAATGGTAGGCGCGCTCGAGCCGGATGCGGCCGTCCGCGTCTCGCCGCAGCGCCAGGCGGCCGAGCGCCACCGTTTCGTCGAGGAACTGCATGCCGGCGCGCTCGCACTCGCGCCGCGCCGCCCGTACCCCGATCTCCTGCACGCGCCGGCCGTCCACCCAGAGTGCGAGGGCAAGCGCGATGAACAGGATGAGTCCGAGCTCGATCATGCGTGGCCGCGCGGTATTCTAAGGGCCGGGCGGAGAATGGCGAGGACCGGACCGTGGCCGACGAGCATCTTCGAATCCGCTTCCTGACGGAACGCGACGGCGCCGAGGCGACGCGCGTCTGGGTGGCGCGAACACTCAAGATCTACCGCGAAGCGCTTCAGGGCGAATCGAACTATACCTCGCTCCCCGAATACCGGTCGCGCTTCGAGGAGGCGATTCGCGCCTTCGAGGAGTATCTCGCGCGCGAACCGCGCTAGCGAAACCGCGGTCCTCACGGACCCGCCGATCCGGCGTTCGTTCCGTCACGGCCAGCGTCGCCAGGCGGTCCGACCGAGATCGAACGCCGCCGGCCGAGAGGTTGCTTCGCCGCGTCGCTCCTTCGATCGTTCGTCCCCGGGCACCCGGGCGTCAATGCAGCTTCGTCCGCGGGCGCGTCGGCCGGGTGAGCGTGTCGGCGACGACGAGCAGTCCCGTCCGCAAGGCGCCGAAGAGCGCGCGCTGGTGCAGGCGATAGAGACTGCGGTAGAGCACGCGGGCGAGCCAGCCCTCGACGTGCACCGACCCGGTGAGGTTGCCCATGAGACTGCCGACCGTGCTGTATTCGCTCAGCGAGACGAGCGAGCCGTAATCGCGGTAGACGTACTCAGGCAGGGGCTCGCCGCGAAGCCTTCGCGCGAGCGAGCGCACGAGCAGGGAGGCCTGCTGGTGCGCGGCCTGCGCGGTCGGCGGAACCGGCTTGTCGTGGCCCGGGCGCGGGCAGCTCGCGCAGTCGCCGAAGGCGAAGATGTCGTCGTCGCGCGTCGTCTGCAGCGTGCGGCGCACCACCAGCTGGTTGAGGCGGTTGGTCTCGAGGCCGGCGAGGTCGCGGAGGAAATCGGGCGCCTTGATGCCCGCCGCCCAGACTTTGTGCTCGGCCGCGATGAACAGCCCGTCGTGCGTCGTCAGCCCTTCGGCGGCGGCCCGGGTGACGCGCTTGCCCGTGTGCACCTGAACGTTCAGGCGCTTCAGCTCGCGCTCGGCCGGCTCCGCCAGCCGGCGCGGGAGGGCGGGCAGGATCCGGTCGGAGGCCTCGATGATCACGAGCCGCACGTCCTTCTCCGGGACGATACGGTCGAAGCCGTAGGCCACCATCTGGCGCGCGACGTGGTGCAGCTCGGCGGCGAGCTCGACGCCGGTCGCGCCCGCACCCACGATCGCCACGTTGAGCTGCCCCTCGCGAAGCGGCTCGGTCTGCGTCTGGGCGCGCATGTAGCTCTCGAGCAGCCGGCGCTGGAAACGGTCGGCGTCGTCGCGGCTGTCGAGGAACGCGCAGTGCTCGCGCACGCCCTCGATGCCGAAGTCGTTGGTCACGCTGCCGACGGCGACGACGAGCAGGTCGTACGGCACCGTGCGTGCCGGGATGATCACTTCCCCGCGCTCGTCCAGGGTCGGCGCGATGCGCACCGCCTTCGCCGCCCGGTCGATGTCCTGCATGCGTCCCAGCCGGAACTCGAAGCCCCGCGAGGCCGCCTGCGCGATGTAGTCGACGTCGTCGTCGTGGGAGTCGAGCGTGCCCGCGGCGACCTCGTGCAGCAGCGGCTTCCACAGATGCGTGAGCGCGTGATCGACGAGCGTGACGTGCGCCCGGCCCCGCCGTCCCAGCGTGCGCCCGAGGCGGCTCGCGAGCTCGAGCCCGCCCGCGCCGCCGCCGACCACGACGATGCGCGGCACGACGTGCATGGCGACCCGGTCCGCGCGTGCGTCCATCCGCATTACCCCGGTCAACGGCGCAGGCTTGCGATCTGCCCGCACCGACGATCGATCTTCGAAAGCGCGAGTGTCATTGCGAGGAGCGAAGCGACGAAGCCTTCCGGTCGCGGAGATCGCTTCGCTGCGCTCGCAATGGCGAAAGCGCTTAGTCTAGTGCGATGGCGGGCGTCGCGCACCTCGCCCGCGAGCGGTGCGCGGCGTCCGGTGCGTTCAGCCCGTGGCGTTTCCCGGCTTGGCGAGCATGGCCTTGAGGGCGGCCAGGCTCGCGATCCCGTCGCTGCGATCGTCGGGGTCGCGCTTCGCTCCGGACCGGATGGCCTCCTCGCCCAGCTCGGCGATGAAGCGGCTCGGCTCGCAGGTCTGCCATTCCTTCCCCCGCCGGCGTTTCAGGCAATGGCTCACGAAGAGCTGCTTCTGCGCGCGCGTGACGGCCACGTACATCAATCGGCGCTCCTCGTCGATCTTGCCGGCCTCGACCGACTCGCGATGCGGCAGGATGTCCTCTTCGACCCCGACCAGGAACACGTACGGAAATTCGAGGCCCTTCGCGGCGTGGATGGTGCTCAGGCTCACCGCGTCCGATTCGTCGTTGCGCCCTTCGAGCAGGTTCATGAGCGCAACCGTTTGCGTGAGCTCGAGCAGGGTCTTCTCGTCGGCTTCGGCCTTGTCGGCGAGCCAGGCGGTGAATTTCTGCACGTTGTCCCAGCGCGTCTCGGCGTCGCGGGTATCGAGGCTGTCGAACAGGTGGCTGCGGTAATCGATGGCGCTCAGCAGATCGTCGAGCACGTCCCTGGCGGGCTCGCCCTGCTCGGCGCGATGGCCGATCCGGTTGATGAAGTCGCAGAAGGTCCGGAGCGGCCCGAGCTGTTGCGGCTTGAGCCGGGAGGCGAGGCCGAGCTCGTACACGGCCGCGAACATGCTCATGTGGCGTTCGCCGGCGTAGGCCCCGAGCGCTTCCAGCGTCTGCGGACCGATGCCGCGGCGCGGCGTGGTCACCGCGCGGATGAACGCCGGATCGTCGTCGACGTTGGCGACGAGCCGCAGATACGCCGTCAGGTCCTTGATCTCCGCGCGCTCGAAGAACGACTGCCCGCCCGAGAGCCGGTAGGGGATGCGCTGGTTGCGAAGGTACTGCTCGAACACGCGCGCCTGGTGATTGCCGCGGTAGAGGATCGCGTAGTCGGCGTAAGCGGTGCGGTGCTGGATGCGGTGCGCGGCGATGCGCATCACGACCGACTCGGCCTCGTGCTCCTCGTCCTTCATGGCCGTGACCTGCACCGGCTCGCCGGCGCCGAGCTCGGACCACAGGCGCTTCTCGAAGAGCTTCGGGTTGTTCGCGATGAGCGTGTTGGCCGCCTGGAGGATGCGGCCGGTGGAGCGGTAGTTCTGCTCGAGCTTGATCACCTTGAGCTGCGGGTAGTCGGTCTGAAGCGTGTTCAGGTTCTCCACGTTCGCCCCCCGCCAGGCGTAGATCGCCTGGTCGTCGTCGCCGACCGCCGTGAAGCGTCCGGCCTCCCCGCACAGCAGGCGCAGCAGCCGGTACTGCGCGCCGTTCGTGTCCTGGTACTCGTCGATCAGAAAATAGCGCAGCCGGTCGCGCCAGCGCCCGAGCGCGTCGGCGTGCTCGCTGAAGAGCTGCACGGGCAGCCCGATCAGGTCGTCGAAGTCGACGGCCTGGTAGGCGCGCAGCGTGAGGTCGTACTGCCGATAGGCGCGGGCGAGCGTCGCGTGCTGCTCGTCGGTCGCCTGCTTCTCCGCCTCTTCGGGCGAGAGCAGGGCGTTCTTCCAGGACGAGATCTGCCACTGCGCGCGGCGGATCGTCTGCTTGTCGACGCTGCCGATGAGCTGCGCGAGGATCGCGAACGCGTCGTCGGCGTCGAGGATCGAGAAGCGGGGTTTCAGACCGAGGGCCGCGGCCTCGCCGCGCAGGATCCTGACGCCGAGCGCGTGAAACGTGGAGATCGTGAGCTCGCGCACGGCCCGGTTGCCCGGCGCCATGGCGCCGATGCGCTCCTGCATCTCGCGCGCCGCCTTGTTCGTGAAGGTGATCGCGGCCACGTGCTTGGGCGCGCAGCCGCGGCCGACGAGGTGCGCGATCTTGTGCGTGATGACGCGGGTCTTGCCGCTGCCGGCCCCGGCGAGCACGAGCAACGGGCCGTCGAGGTAGCGCACGGCTTCGATCTGCCGGGGGTTGAGCGACACGGATTCTTCTTCTGATGCGAGACGCGGGAGGCGAAGTATAACCGAGACGTCGGCCCGCGCGACGTGCACGAGGACGCATTAACAGCGAGAGGACGAGGAGAGAAACGCGGCGCGACTGTCAACACGCGCCGGACCGGCGGCGCGTGCTAGCCGGGGAGCGCCTTCACCTTTTCCTGCTGGCTCTCGAGATCCGCGAGCGTCGCCTCGAAATGCCGGGCGCGCTGTTGCATCTGCTCGACGACCTGTTTCGGCGCGCGCGCGACGAAAGCCTCGTTCTCGAGGCTGGACCGTGCCTTGGCCAGCTCCTTCTCGGCCTTGTCGATCTCCTTCTCGAGCCGCTCGAGCTCGGCGGCCCTGTCGATGAGCGAGCCGAGCGGCACGAGCACCTTCATGCGGCCGACGAGCTGCATCACGGCCTCCGGCGCCGCCTCGGCGCGATCGAGCCAGGTGAGCGGCTCCATGCGGCCGAGGAGTTTCAGGTAGGCCGCGTTCTTTTCCATCCACGCCCGCTCGCGCGCCTCGCCCTCGGCGAGGAGCACGGGGAGCGGCTTCGACGGCGCGATGTCGCGCTCGCTGCGCACCGTCCGCACCGCGCCGATCACCGCCATGACCCAGCCGAGCTCCTCGATCGCCGCCGCGTCGATCCTCGACTCGTCGGCCATCGGGTAGGGCTCGCGCATGATGCTCGGGCCCGCTTTGCCCGCGAGCGGCGCGACGCGCAGCCAGATTTCCTCGGTGATGAACGGCATGATCGGATGCAGGAGCCGCAGCAGCGACTCGAGCACGTGCACCAGCGTGTGGCGCGTGCCGCGCTGCGCGTCCGCCGGACCCGCGCGGTCCGTCAGCACGACCTTGGAGAGCTCGAGGTACCAGTCGCAGTACTCGTACCAGGTGAAGCTGTAGAGCGCCTGGGCGGCGAGGTCGAAGCGGTACTCGGAAAGATTCTTTCGCACCTCGGCCGTAAGCTGCTGCAGTCGGCCGAGGATCCAGCGGTCGACGTGGTTGAGCGAAAGCTTGCCGCCGCGTTGCCCACAGTCCTGCCCCTCGGTGTTCATCAGGACGTAGCGCGCGGCGTTCCAGAGCTTGTTGCAGAAGTTGCGGTAGCCCTCGATGCGCCCGAGGTCGAACTTGATGTCCCGGCCCTGGGTGGCGAGGCTCGCCATGGTGAATCGCAGGGCGTCGGTGCCGAAGGCGGGGATGCCGTTCGGGTACTCCTTGCGCGTGGCCTGCTCGATGCGCCTGGCCATCTGCGGCTGCATCAGGCCGGTCGTGCGTTTGGCGAGGAGCGACTCCAGGTCGATGCCGTCGATCAGGTCGAGCGGGTCGAGAATGTTGCCCTTGGACTTCGACATCTTCTGCCCATGCGCGTCGCGAATCAGCCCCGTGATGTAGACCTCTCGGAACGGCACGTCGTCCATGAACTTGAGGCCCATCATGATCATGCGCGCGACCCAGAAGAAGATGATGTCGAATCCGGTCACGAGCACGTTCGTGGGGTAGAAGGTCTCCAGTTCGCGCGTCTTCTCCGGCCAGCCGAGCGTCGAGAACGGCCAGAGCGCCGAGGAGAACCAGGTGTCGAGCACGTCCGGATCCTGCCTGAGTGCGATCTCGCGACCGAGCCGGTGCCGGGCGCGCACCTCGCTCTCGCTGCGTCCGACGTAGCAGGCGCCCTGGTCGTCGTACCACGCCGGGATGCGGTGGCCCCACCAGATCTGGCGCGAGATGCACCAGTCCTGGATGTTGCGCATCCATTCGAAGTAGGTCTTGGCCCAGGCATCGGGCACGAAGCGGATGCGGCCGTCCTCGACGGCCCTGATCGCCTCCTCCGCGAGCGGCCCGACTTTCACGTACCACTGGTCGGTGAGATAGGGCTCGATCACGGCGTTCGTGCGGTCGCCGCGCGGCACCATGAGCTTGTGCGCCTCGGTCTTCTCGAGGAGCCCCGCCGCGTCGAGATCGGCGACGAGCTGCTTGCGGCACTCGAAGCGGTCGAGGCCGCGGTACGGGAAGGGGATGAGCGCCGCGGTCGACTCCCACGGCGCCTCGCCGTCGGCGTGCGGCGTGCCCGCGCGGTCGGGCGCGCGGTGGCCCCAGGTCTGGTCGTCGCGCGCGTCGCTTTTCAGGCGCGCATCGGGCGTGAAGATGTTGATCAGCCCGTTCTGCGGCACGTTCCGGAGGGGCGTCTCGTCGCGGTGCCGCAGCCACACCTGGTAGTCGTTGAAGTCGTGCGCCGGCGTGATCTTGACGCAGCCGGTGCCGAAGGCGGGATCGACGTACTCGTCCGCGATGATCGGGATGCGGCGGCCCGTCAGGGGCAGCTCGACGAGCGCGCCGATCAGGTGCTTATAGCGATCGTCGTTCGGGTGCACCGCGACCGCGGCGTCGCCGAGGAGCGTTTCGGGGCGGGTCGTCGCGACGACCAGGTGCCCGGCTCCGCTCGTTCCCGGCGTCTTGCCTCCCGCGGCGCTCGCGCGTCCGCGTGCGGCTTCGGCGAGCGGATAGCGGATGTGCCAGAGCGAGCCGTTCTCCTCTTCGGAAACCACTTCCAGGTCGGACACGGCGGTATGAAGCACCGGATCCCAGTTGACCAGCCGCTTGCCGCGATAGATGAGACCTTCCTCGTACAGCCGGACGAACACCTCGGCGACGGCACGCGACAGCCCCTCGTCCATGGTGAAGCGCTCGCGCGACCAGTCGAGCGAGGCGCCGAGGCGGCGGAGCTGCTTCGTGATGCGCCCGCCGGACTGCGCCTTCCATTCCCAGACGCGCTCGATGAATTTGTCGCGCCCGAGATCGTGGCGCGTCTTGCCTTCGGCTTCGAGCTGGCGCTCGACCACCATCTGCGTCGCGATGCCCGCGTGGTCCGTGCCCGCCTGCCACAGCGCGCGCTCGCCGGACATCCGGTGGAAGCGGGTGAGCGTGTCCATGAGCGTGTCCTGGAACGCGTGGCCCATGTGCAGGCTGCCCGTGACGTTGGGCGGCGGGATCATGATGCAGTACGGCGCGCCGTCGCCGCCGGGCGCGAAGTAGCCGGCCTGCTCCCAGCGCGCGTACAGGCGCTGCTCGATCGCGTGGGGCTCGTAGGCCTTGGGGAGCGGCGCCTCTTCGGCGCCCGGTGCCGGGGTGTCATGGCTCATGGCGGACGCGGATTGTAGCGGGAAGAAACGGGGTTGCGCGACGCGGTCAGGCGCCGCGCGGGGGGTCGCCGGGGGCGAGCGCGTCGCGGAGCAGCTTCTGCAGGCGTTCGATCGTGCGGATATCGAGCGGCGGCTCGCCCGCCTTGCGCCGCTCGATGTTGAGCCGCGCGACCACGCGGATGGCGATCGCGCGCGCCTGCTCCGGCGTGGCGAGCTCGTGACCCGCCTCGAGCTCGGCGATTTCGCGAAGCACCGGGATGCCGTCGTCGAGGGCCGGCGATCCGGGAATCCCGGACGAAGAGGGCGACACCGTTTCGGGAGGCCCCGCCCCGGTCGGTTCACTTGCCGCGCCGGTTTCGGCTTCGCCCGTCGGCCGATCCTTGCCGGTCGGCTCCCCGACGGTCGCTGTTGCCGCCGGTGTCGCGGGTGCCGCGTCCGAATCGCTTTCCTCGCGCTTCTCCTCCTTCAGCAGGGAAGCGAGGGAAGGCGGCGGTTCCTCGAAGGGCAGGGCATCCTGCAACCCGTACCGCGGCACGGTGCCTTCGACCCCGGCATCGTCCTCGCGCTCCGACCCGGCCGCGCCGCGGGAGACGGGCCCCGTATCCGGCGGAACACGCAGATCCTCCGGCGGCGGGGGCTCGTCGAGGGGCCACTCGGCTTCGGACGGAAGCGCTGCGGTGTCGATCGGCGGGTTCTCGCGCGCGTGCCTGGCGGGCTCGATCAGCTCGTGCGTGATGAGCGCATCGAGCTTGTCGAGCGCCCGATCGAAGGCATCCGGGATGGACCCGGCGGGTGGCGCCGGAGGCGACGACGGCGCGGTGTCGGCGTCGCGGCGGGAAACGATGTCGTTGCGGATCAGGTCCTGAAGCGACTTCAGCACTTCCTCGAGCGTGCGCTTGGGGGAGGGCTTGTGCTTGGGCTTCTCGTCCGCCATGGCGCGATGACTCAGAGCTGATGGGTCTGCGGCGGGTGTCCGCGCTCGCGGTAGAAGCGAAAGCGTTCGCGGCCCCTCGCACGGTCCTCCTCGCTCGCGCCGACCAGCTCCGCGACACGATCGAAGCGGTCGAAGAACGCCGGGGCCTGGGAAGCCAGCGAGATCAGCACGCTGTTGGCGGCGGCGGGGGGTTCGCTGTGGCCGATGATCACCGGAAGCGGCGGCCCGGACGTGTGCGGGTGGATCCCGTGCGGAATGAAGCTCCCGGCGCTGAAGGTCCACAGCAGCCGGTCGAGCTGCTCCGACTCCTCGGGTCCGCCGGTCAGTATATAGACGCCGTGCCCGAGCCGGTAGGCCTTGTGCGTGAGCTTGCAGGCCGCGAGATGTTTGCCGCCCGTGTCGGCGTCCGGGAGGAGATAGAAATCGACCCGCGTCATTCGGCCGCCACGCCCTCCTTGGCCGCGCGGTTGATCAGGAACTGCGTGAGCAGGGGAACCGGCCGTCCGGTCGCGCCCTTCTCCTTCCCGGTCTTCCAGGCGGTGCCCGCGATATCGAGGTGCGCCCACTTGTAGTCCCGCGTGTAGCGCGCGAGGAACGAGCCGCCGATGATCGCGCCCGCCTCGCGTCCGCCGATGTTCGCCATGTCGGCGAAGTTGCTGTCGAGCTGCTTCTGGTACTCGTCCCACAGCGGCAGCTGCCACGCGCGGTCGTAGGTGTATTTTCCGGCATTCAGCAGCTCGCGCGCGAGCGCATCGCTGTTCGCCAGCAGGCCGCTCGCGTGGTTGCCGAGCGCGATGACGCAGGCGCCGGTGAGCGTCGCGATGTCGACGACGACGGCGGGGTTGTAGCGACCGACATAGGTGAGCGCGTCGCACAGGATCAGCCGCCCCTCGGCGTCGGTGTTCAGCACCTCGATGGTCTGACCGGACATCGAGGTGACGATGTCGCCCGGCTTGTTGGCGTTCCCGTCGGGAAGGTTCTCGGAGCTCGGGATGACGCCGACGACGTTGATCGGCAGCCTGATCTCGGCGGCCGCCTTGACCGCGCCGAGCACCGAGGCCGCGCCGCACATGTCGTACTTCATCTCGTCCATGTTCGCGGCCGGCTTGATCGAGATGCCGCCGGCGTCGAACGTGAGCCCCTTGCCGACCAGCGCCACGGGCGCCTCGCCCTCGGCGCCGCCGCGGTACTCGAGCACGATGAGCTTCGGCGGCTGGCGGCTGCCGCGCGCGACGGACAGCAGGGCGCCCATGCCGAGCTCGCGCATGTCGCTCTCCTCGAGCACGGTGACCTTCACGCCGTTCTGGTTCCCGAGCGCCACGGCCTGCTCGGCGAGATAGGTCGGGGTACAGATGTTGCCGGGAAGGTTGCCGAGGTCCCTGGCGAGCTTCACGCCACCGGCGATCGCGAGGCCCTGCCGGATCGCGGTCTCGCCGGACTGCAGGTCGCTGCGCTTGGAGACCGCGAGCACCATGCGCTTGAGGTTGCGCCGGTTGTTGGCGTCGTTCTTCTTGCTCTTGAGCTGATCGAACCGGTACAGGCTCGCCTCGGTCGCCTCGACCGTGTGGCGGATCTTCCAGAAGACGTCCCGGCCCTTGACCTCGAGCTCGGTGAGGTACGACGTCGCCTCGGTCGCGCCGGTGTCCTTCAGCGCGCCGATCGCCGCCGCGACGCTCTCGCGAAAACGCGCTTCGTTGAACTCCTTGTCCTTGCCGCAACCCACGAGGAGAACGCGCTCGCTGGGCAGGTTGGGAAGATGGTGCAGCAGCAGCGTCTGACCCGCCTTGCCCTGGTGGTCTCCGCGGCGCAGCACCTGGCCGACGGCTCCGCCCGTCACTTCGTCGATTTGCTGCGCGGCGGAGGAGAGCCTGCGCCCCGCATACACGCCCACGACGAGGCAGCCGCTGCGCTGCTTCTCGGGAGTCCCGCTTTTGACGCTGTATTCCATGTTTTTCCGGCTGATCGAACGCTGGGTTGGCGGCGAATTGTGCTATAGTGCCGCGGCGCTTTGGGACCCGTTCCTCTTGCCGCTCAATCGTTTAGCGACATTCGTGATCGGAAATCAGGACCAATCGGGGACGTTTCCCGTGCGGGCCTCGGTTGCGCCGCATTTTCCGTTTTTTGTTTCCCCGTTGTCAAAAACCCCGGAGCGCGTCGGGCCGTGATCGTTCACCGGGCCTTCTATCGCGAAGCGGTCCAGTCGACGGCCGCGATCGTCGTCATCCTGCTGGTGGTGCTGGTCTTCTTCGGCCTCACCGCGGTCCTCGGGCGCGCGGCGCGCGGCGATTTCGCGCAAACCATCGTGCTCAAGCTGCTCGGCTGGCAGACGGCGAAGCGGCTCGACCTGCTGCTGCCCCTCGGGCTCTATCTGGGCACGCTCCTCACCCTCAGCCGCTGGTATCGCGACAGCGAGATGACGGTCCTCTCCGCGTGCGGGGTGGGGCTGACACAGCTGCTGCGCCCCGTCCTCGTCCTGGCCGTCCTGGTCGCCGCGCTGGTCGCCGCGGCCTCGTTCTACGTGACGCCGCTTGCCAACCGCCAGATCGAGGTGGTGAAGCTGCAGAGTGAACGCCGGCCGGAGCTCGCGGGGATCACCCCGGGCAGCTTCACCGAGGCGGCGGCGGGCGGTCGGATCCTCTATGCCGAGCGGGTCGAGGGCGACGGTCGCCTCGGTCATGTGTTCGTCGCGAGCCCCGTCGATGCGGACCGACCGCGTGTCGTCCTGGCTGCGCAGGGCGAACCGTATATCGACCGGAAGACGGGCGACCGCTTCGTCGTGCTGAAGGACGGCTGGGGCTACGAGGGCAGGCCGGGAGCGGCGGACTACCGGGTCGTGAACTTCGAGCGCTATCACGTCCGCATCACGGCGCGGCCGCTCGATCCGCCGCCGACGCGCGCGCAGGCGATGACCACGCGCGAGCTGCTCGCGGCGCGGGACGAGGCGGCGCTGGCCGAATGGCACTGGCGGTTGTCGAAGCCGCTGTTCGTCCCCGTTCTGGCGGCCTTCGCGCTCGTGCTGGCGCACACGGACGCCCGGCGCGGGCGACTGGCGAACCTCTTCGCCGCGATCCTCGTCTACTTCATCTACTCGAACCTGCTCGGGCTCGGCGAAACGCTGCTCCGCAAGGGGCAGGTGCCGGGATGGCTCGGGCTCTGGTGGGTACACGTTCCGTTCGCCTTGCTCGCCATGCACTTCCTGGCGCGGCGTAGCGCGAACAAGCCGCTGTTCGGCTGGATTTTGCGGCGCGCGAGGGCGGCATGATCGCGATCCTCGACCGGCATATCGGCCGCAGCCTCCTGCTGGCGACCCTGCTCGTGACCGGCGTGCTGCTCGCGCTCTTCGTGTTCATCTCCGTAGTCGACGTGCTTCCCGACTATGGCAAGGGGACGTTCGGCGGCTATGAGCTGCTGCGCTATGTCGCGCTCAGCCAGCCGCGCAAGCTGTACGAGGCATTTCCGGTGGCGGTGCTCGTCGGCACGCTGCTCGGGCTGTCCACGCTCGCCCTGAACGCGGAGCTGACCGCGATGCGCGCGGCCGGCGTCTCCAAGGCGCGCATCGTTTCGGCGGCGATGAAGACCGGGCTGCTGCTGATGCTCCTTGCCGTGGCCCTGGGCGAGTACGTCGTGCCGGCCGCGGAGACCCAGGCGCAGACCGGCCGTGCGCGTGCCCTCGCGACGGGATTCCAGCAGAAGGGCTCGGGCCTGTGGCTGCGGGACGGAGCGAGCTTCGTCAGTCTCGGCGAGGTGCTCCCGGACCTGAGCCTGCTGCGGGTCGCCATATACGAATTCGCCCCCGATCGCCGCCTGCTCCGGCTGACCTCCGCGGAGCGCGCGGTGTACGACGAGGGGCGCTGGCGGCTCGAAGGCGTACAGCGGACGCGATTGAGCGAGGAACGGGTCGAGGCCGAGGCGATCACCGAGCAGAGCTGGATCGCCCGCCTGACGCCCGAGGTAGTCGCGGTCTATACCGTCAAGCCCGAGGCGCTCTCCATCGCGCAGCTCTCCGCGTATATCCGTCATCTCGAGCAGAACGGCCAGGAAACCGGGCGTTACCGGCTGACGATGTGGCAAAAGGCGTTCATGCCCCTGGCCACCGCGATCATGGTCCTGCTCGCGACGCCCTTCGTCTTCCAGGAGGCGAGAAGCGGCGGGCTCGCGCAGCGCGTCTTCATCGGCGTCATGATCGGGCTCGCCTTTGTCGTGCTCACCCGCAGCGCCGGGTACCTGGGCGTGATCTACGGCGCTCCGCCCCTCCTGGGGGCGGTGTTGCCCCTCGCGCTTTTTCTCGGGCTTGCGGTCGTCCTTCTCCGGCGCAACGCATGAAGCTTGTGCACAACCGCGGGTAAACCCCATGCCGGCCGCGATTTGCCAAAAAGACACACTCCCGTGCGAGAAGCGTTTCCCTGTTTTGAAGCGCGTCGCGCATGTTTAAAAAATGCGCAAAGTAAGCGGAGTGCTTTTTTGCAAAGCGACGGAAGGAACCGGCGGGCGATTTAGCCACATACTTATCCACAATTTCTGTTAGTAATTATTTCGACGTATGCGGTTTTTTACTCGCGCACCCGTTGCAAGTAAAATGACGCGGCCTTCCGCCTCCGGGCCCGTCCATTGAACCTGTCGCTGCATCTCGTCGAGCTCGGCCACTTCGCGGCCTACATGGCCCTCGTCGCCGCGGGCGTGCAGGCCGTGGCGCCGCTTGCCGCGCGGTGGCTGCGCGCCCCGCAGCTCGCCGCCATGAGCGTGAACGCCACCATCGCGGTGTTCGCGCTGACGAGCCTCGGTGGGGCGGCGCTGATTCACGCCTTCGTGTCGAGCAACTTCTCGGTGCAGTACGTCGCGGCGAACTCGAACCTGCAGTTGCCCCTTTTCTATAAGGTCGCGGCGCTCTGGGGCGGACACGAAGGCTCGCTCTACCTTTGGGTCTGGGTGCTCACGCTCTACACCGCGATCGTCGCGTGGCACGGCCGCCGCCACTATCCGCAGCATCTGCCGGTGATCCTCGCCGTGCAGGGCTGGCTCGTCATCGGGTTCTTCGGCCTCATTCTGTTCCTCTCGAATCCCTTCGAACGACTGATCCCGATGCCGCCGGACGGGCGGGACCTGAACCCGCTGCTGCAGGACCCCGGGATGGTGTTTCACCCGCCGATGCTCTACCTCGGCTACGTCGGGACATCCGTGCCGTTCGCGTTCGCGATGGCGGCGCTGCTTACGCGCTGGAAGAGCGAGCTCTGGATCGGACACATCCGCCGCTGGGCGCTCGTCGCCTGGGGATTCCTCACGACGGGAATCCTGCTCGGAGGGTGGTGGGCCTATTACGAGCTCGGCTGGGGCGGCTACTGGGCCTGGGATCCGGTCGAAAACGCCTCCTTCATGCCCTGGCTGCTCGCGACCGCGCTCGTGCACTCGATCACGGTCCAGGATCGCCGGCGCATGCTCCACGCGTGGAACATCTTTCTCGTCATCAGCACCTTTTCGCTCTCGCTTCTCGGCACCTTCCTGGTGCGCTCCGGCGTGCTGTCCTCGGTGCACGCCTTCGCCGTCGATCCGGGGCGCGGCGCCTATATTCTCGCCTTCATGACGCTCGTGCTCGGCGTCTCCTTCGGCATCTTCCTCGCCAAGGGGCGGTACCAGCAGGCGGAGGAGGCGATCACCTCCTTCCTCTCGCGCGAGTCGCTCTTCGTCTGGAACAACGTGATATTCACGGTCGCGTGCGCCTGCGTGCTTCTCGGGACGCTCTATCCGCTCGCGCTCGATGCGTTTACCGGCATGAAGATCACCGTCGGGGCGCCGTACTTCAATACCGTGCTGGTGCCGATCTTCCTGGTCCTGATCCTGCTCATGGCGATCGGACCGCTCGTCCCGTGGCGCAAGGCGAACGTCGAGCGCCTCCGGCACCGCCTGTTGTGGCCGGCGATCGTCGGCATCGTCGCGGCCGTGGCGACGGTCCTTGTCTTCGGCGGTCGCCACTGGACGGCCCCGGTGGGCGCCGGGCTCGCGCTGTTCGCGGCGGCCGCGCTCATCACCGATTACCTCCGTGCGATCCGGCAGCGCCGCGTCCAGTTGAGCGAGCCGTGGGGGAGGGCGGCCCTGAAGACGGTGCTCGGCAATCGCCGGCACTACGGGGGCATGGTGGTGCACTTCGGGATCGTCATCATGACCCTCGGTTTCATCGGTTCGGGCCTCTTTCGCTCGGAAGCCGCGGTGGTGATGGGTCCCGGCGAGGAGCTGGTGATCGCCGGCGAACGGCTGCGTTTCGAGGGTGTGCGCACCTTCCGCCGCGCGAATTACGAAAGCACCGAAGGCGCCTTCGTGCTGAACGGATCCGGCGGCGTGGTCACGCCCGAAAGGAGGCGTTATCCCCGTCAGGAGGCGCCGATGACCGAAACGGGCATACACTCCACGCCCCTGCGCGACGTCTACGTCGTCCTGGCCGAGCCCGTCGGCGACGGCCGCTGGGGCGTGCACGTGTACGTCAACCCCCTGGTGCAGTTCATCTGGTTCGGCGGCGGTTTCCTGCTGGGCGGGCTCGCGTT
The DNA here is from genome assembly GCF_002355415.1 of Sulfurifustis variabilis. Classification (GTDB taxonomy): domain Bacteria; phylum Pseudomonadota; class Gammaproteobacteria; order Acidiferrobacterales; family Sulfurifustaceae; genus Sulfurifustis; species Sulfurifustis variabilis. The sequence goes on from NZ_AP014936.1 coordinate 1,109,925, forward strand.
GTCGCTGAGCGGGCGGCGGAAGGCACGAGCGGCGGGCGCCGAGGCTCCGGCAGGCGCCGTTGCGGTGAAGTGATGCGCCGGGCGTGGCTCCTGTTCCTGCTTCTGGTCGCTGCGCCCGCGACGAGCGCGCCGGTGTCCGAGGACCCGCTGGAACGCCGGATGCTGGAGATCGCCAAGGACCTCCGCTGCGCGGTTTGCCAGAATCAGCCGGTTTCGGAGTCGAACGCCGATCTCGCGCGCGATATGCGCGCCATCATTCGGGAGCAGCTGGCGGCGGGAAAGACGCGCGAGGAGATTGTCGATTATTTCGTCGCCCGCTACGGCGACTACGTGCTGCTGAAGCCGCCGTACCAGGGGCCGGGCTTCGTCCTCTGGGTGACGCCCGCGCTGGTCCTGATCGGGCTCGCGCTCTTCGCGTTCGCCTACATCAAGCGACGCCAGGGCAGGCCGCTCCCGCCGCCGCCGGAGCTCTCCGAAGAGGACCTGGCGCGCGTGCGCGCCGCCCGCTCGCAGGACTGACATGACCGTTCTCATCGTGCTCGCGGCGCTGGTCGTCGGCGCCACCGTCTGGTTCATCGCCTGGCCCCTCAAGCGTCCTCGCGTCGCGCTTCGCGAGGGAACGACGCAGCTGGTCCAGCTCCGCGACCGGCTGCTCGTGCAGCTCAACGAGCTCGATGTCGAGACCGGCGATCGCAACATGGACCCGGCCGTCGTCGCGGACGAGCGCCGGCGGGTCGAGGCCGAGCTGGCGCAGACCCTCAAGGAGCTCGAGCGGTGCGAAGAGAACCCCAAGGCGGATCGACAGGAAACGCGCAGCCTGTGGGGCGCGGCCGTCATCGTGCTCGCGCTCGCCGTGCCGCTGCTCGCGGGCGGGCTTTACTACGTCACGAATCGTGTGACGCTCGCGCAGCTTCCCGAGGTCGGCGGCGCGACTGCCGGCCTGCCGCCGATGGTGATGGAGATGGTCGCGCGTCTCGAGCAACGGCTCGCGCAGCAGCCGGACGACCCGGAGGGCTGGGCGCGGCTCGGTCGCGCCTACCAGGTGCTCGAGCGGTGGGAGGAGGCGCGCGCGGCCTACGCCCGCGCCCACAAGCTGGCACCGAACGATGCGGAAATTCTATCGGCCTACGCCGGTTTTCTCGTCTCCGAGAATCCAGGCGATCCGTCTCCGGAAGCCGTGGCGCTGTTTCGCCGTCTCCACCAGATGGAGCCCGAGCATCCGGGGGCCCTCTGGGTGCTCGGCCTTGCTTCCTACAATGCCTCGGAGTTCAAGCAGGCTGTCCGGTATTGGGAGAGCCTTCTGAAGATTCTTCCGCCCGGAAGCGAGGTCGAGCCGCAGGTGCGGCGGGCGATCGATACGGCGCGCGGGCAGCCCGACCCAGCGCGCTGATCAGCGGTTGCTGACGGCGGGGATCCTGCCGCCCAGCTCGGCCACCTTGGGCAGGAGAACCTCGTTGAGCGTCCGTGGCGTGACCGGACCGATGTGCTTGTAACGGATCACGCCGTCGCGGTCGATCAGGAAGGTTTCCGGCACGCCGTACACCCCAAGCTCGATCCCCACGCGCCCCTCGAGATCAGCGAGACTGAGCTCGTAAGGATCACCCAGCGTCTTCAGCCACCGCATCGCGTCTTCGCGCTTGTCCTTGTAATTGAGGCCGATGATGGGCACCGTTCGCGTCCTCGCCAGCTCGACCAGAAGCGGATGCTCCTCGCGACAGGCGACGCACCAGGATGCCCAGACGTTGAGCAGATAGACCCGCCCCCGCAGGTCCGCCGTGGCGACCGTGCGCGCGGGGTCGGACACCACCGGCAGCGCGAACGCCGGCAGCGGCTTGTCGATCAGGGGTGAGGGGATCTTGCGCGGGTCGAGCCGGAGGCCGTAGGCGAGCAGCAGCCCGATCAGCGCAAAGACGACGACGGGAATCGCGAATTTTTTCACCGCGACGCCTTGTCGCCCACCGCGTAGGAGCCGCCTTTCATCGCCTGAGCGGCCTCCGGGGGCATGTAGTTCTCGTCGTGCTTGGCCAGCACTTCGCTCGCAACGAACCGACCCTCGCCGTATCGCCCTTGCGCGACCACGCCCTGCCCCTCGCGGAACAGGTCCGGAAGGATTCCCTGGTAGAAGACCGGCACCTGCCTGTGGCCGTCGGTCACCACGAAATCCACTTTGAGCCCGTCGGGGGAACGGCGCACGCTGCCCGTTTCCACCATCCCGCCGATGCGGAAGGGCTGGTCGACGGGGGCCTTGCCTTCGAGCACCTCGGTCGGCGAGTAGAAGAACACCAGGTTGCTCCGAAACGCGTTCAACACGAAGAGCGACGCGAGCGTGAGCCCGGCGACGCCGATGACGATAATGGCGAGTCGTTTGTGTCGTGCTTTCATGTGTCGTCCCGCAGACGCTGGTACTCCTCGAGCCGCTGCCGCACCGACTTTCGCCGCAGGAGCGGAAGCAGCACGTTGACGCAGAGGATCACGGCCGCCAGGAGATACGACGTCCACACGTAGAAGCCGTAACCCCCCATGCCGAAGAAGTCGGACCAGTTCATGCGGCTTTCGTTCCGAGGATCTCGGCCACCCAGGAGGTATGGCGCTCGCGCTCCAGGATGTCGTTCCGCATGCGCATGAGCAGGACGGTCACGAAATAGGCCTTGAACGCCAGCGCCATGACGAGAAGCGGGAGGAGCAGGCTCAGGTGGATGGCGGGCCGGCCGATCCGGCCGACCGAGGCCGGCTGGTGCAGCGTGTTCCACCATTCGACCGAGAAGTGAATGATCGGGATGTTGACCACGCCGACGAGCGCGAGGATCGCCGCAGCCCGCGCGGCGCGCTTGGGGTCGTCGATCGCCGCCTGCAGCGCCATGAACCCGACATACAGGAAGAGCAGGATCAGCTCCGAGGTGATGCGGGCGTCCCACGCCCACCACGTGCCCCACATCGGTTTGCCCCAGAGCGATCCGGTCGCGAGCGCGAGCAGGGTGAACGAAGCGCCGATCGGGGCGCAGGCGCGGGCCGCGACCTCGGCGAGCTTGGTGTTCCAGACCAGACCGACGGCACCGGCCCCCGCCATCAGCACATAAATGAACATCGACATCCAGGCGGCCGGCACGTGGATGAACATGATGCGGACGCTTTCGCCCTGCTGGTAATCGGGCGGGGCGACGAAGAGAGCGAGATAGAGGCCGGCCGCCAGAAGAACGACGGTGAGGACGGCGAGCCACGGAACCAGCCGGCCGGCCAGGGGATAGAAGTGCTTGGGCGACGCGTACTTGTACATGTCGATCTCGACTACCTTCACCAGCTGCACGTATCCCGCCCGGGACTAGCGGGACAGGTCGATCTTCCCACTCTCCCTCATTCCCTCGCTCTCGAGGAGAGAGGGAAGCGAGCCGAGCGTGCCGCGCACGATTCTCATTCAATCGAGCGAGACGCGCAGGGCGGCGGCAGTGGCCCAGGGAGCGAAGCTCAACGCCAGAACCAGGAAAGCACCCAGAAGGGAAAAGTGCGCTTCGGTGTCTAGACCGGTGACGGCCGCCGCGACGCTGCCGGCGCCAAAAATGAGGACGGGAGTATATAGCGGCAGCACCAGCAGCGAAACCAGAACGCCGCCGCCGCGCAGGCCGAGCGTGAGCGCCGCTCCGGTGGCGCCGAGGAGGCTCAGTACCGGCGTCCCCAGGAGCAGCGAGAGCACCAGGGCCGGCATGCCGGCCGCGGGAAGCTGCATCTGAAGGGCGAGGAGCGGCGACAGCAGGACGAGCGGCAGACCGGTCAACAGCCAGTGCGCGGCGACCTTCGCGAGGACCAGCACCCCGAGCGGATGGGGAGCGAGGAGCAGCTGCTCCAGCGTTCCGTCGGCGTAGTCGTTCGCGAACAGGCGATTGAGCGAGAGCATCGTCGCAAGCAGCGCCGCGACCCAGACGACGCCGGGGGCGAGGGTCGCCAGTACGCCGGGCTCGGGACCGACGCCCAACGGGAAGAGGCTGACCACGATCGCGAAGAAGATGACGGGCGTCAGCACGTCCTGTGCGCGTCGCAGCGCGGCGGTCAGGTCGCGCCGGGCCACGCAGAGCGCTGCCGAGAAAAGGGAAGCGCTCACGTCGCGTGGTGGTCGATGACGGCGGAAGCCGACGCGGCGCTCGACCGCCGCGTCTTCGCGGCCGCCCGGACGCGGTCGAGGTCGATGCGGCTGGCGCGACCGGCCAGCTCGAATTCCTGGTGCGAGGACAGCACCACCAGGCCGCCGCCCTCGAGGTGCTCGTCGAGCAGTCGGGTGACGACTCGGCACGACTTGGTGTCGAGTGCGGTGAAGGGCTCGTCGAGAATCCAGATCACGCGCTCGAGCAGGGCGAGTCGGGCCAGTGCGAGCCGCCGGTGCTGTCCCTGGGAAAGAATTTTCGCCGGGAAGCGTCCGCGGGCCGCGAGCTCCACGCGCTCGAGAGCGGCCTCGATGGCCGCCGGCTCCGTCGGCCCCTCGAGGCACGCCTGGGCCCGCAGGTTCTCGGCCAGCGTCAGCTCGCCCTGCACGCCATCCTGATGGCCGACGTAGAGAAGGTCCGCCCGGTACTCGTCGCCGAGCTCCCGTACCGCCCGGCCCTTCCAGCGGATCTCGCCCTCGGCCGGACGCGAGAGGCCGCAGAGCGTGCGCAGCAGGGTGGTCTTGCCGCTGCCGTTGCTGCCGACCACGTGGAGCAGCTCGCCGGGACGGACGGTTCGGGAAAGGCCGCTGAAGAGCGGGCGATCGCCGCGCGTGCAGCAGAGGTCACGGATCTCCAGACGATCGCTCGCTTTCACAGGTTCCTCGCAAACTGGTGCCCCGGAGACGAATTGAACGTCCGACCTGCCGCTTAGGAGGCGGCTGCTCTATCCACTGAGCTACCGGGGCGTCGGGCGAATTCTAGCGGAAATGAGGGGGTGCCGCAGACGACTGCCGGGGATCGTGAGGATGGCGGAACCCGGGCGGGTTCCGCCTTGATCAGGATCAACGGGATTTGGTGGAGCGGAGGAGGATCGAACTCCCGACCTTCGCATTGCGAACGCGACGCTCTCCCAGCTGAGCTACCGCCCCGTGAGTGCTCGCAATTGTATTACAAGCCCGATGGTTTGGTCATCCGTGGGCCGAGCGAGGAAGCAGCAGAAGGCGGATGGTCCAGTTCTTCAAGGACCCTGGCCCAGCGCTTCATCTCCTCCGTATCTCCCCGTCGCCCGGCCAATTGGTGCACTTCTCGGGCAAGGGAAGCGAAGCTGCCCAAGTCGGTCTCTATGGACGCCCACTGCTTTACGCCCTTGGACACCTCGTACGCCTTTCCTTCTTCCCCTCTCCGTACGTACAGTTTAGTCAGCTCCAATCGAATCACGCTGGCGGTCGGAAGGCGGCGGAGCGCTTCTTCAAGAAGCGCCTGCGCAGGCGCAAGGCGATTCGGGTCTCCGGAGGCGATATGAACCCTTGCCAGATAGAACTGGGAAAACGGCATGCCAGGGCCGTATTCGGCAAAGCGCTCGGCTTCCTTCATCGCGTGTTCGCAATAGTAAAGGCGCTCTTCCCGCGTCAGGGCCGATTCGGCACGGCGGACGAAGTACCATATGAGCCATTCGCGGGGCGCAAGGTTTGATGATCGAACAGCGGACAGCACGTTTGACAACCGAAACTGCATCGTGCTGTCCAGCCGCGATATCCACGGCCTGCTGTCCGAGTAGATCTTGAAGATCAACCCATCGATCACGAGGCTGACGGTGGCAAGGAGGAGCAGCGCGATACCCATTGCCCTGAGTGCGGCGCGTGCCGGCTTTCCAGGGAGGAGGCCGCTCGTCTTCGCTGGAAATGCAACTTCCCACGAGCGGGCGAGGAACAGTCCGGTCAGCAGGATCAACGCCGGTACGTTGTGGATGAAGTTCACGGACGCATGCAACGAAATGGCGGCGATGCCGAGAAGCAAGCCGCAAGAGTCTCGGCAGGAAGGGTTTCGCGCCATTGCTCTTCCGAAAAGCCAGACGGGCACCGCAACCGTGAAAAGCAGAAGAAAAATGAAGAGGACAACCCCGCCTTCCTGAAGGGCCTGGAGATAGTCGTTGTGAGCGAAGTTGCCCGCTGAGGTGTCCATGGGCGAACGATAAGCGGCGTAAAGGGTCTTGAAAGTACCCAAGCCGGTACCGATTATCGGCGCTCCCTCGTTAACGAATATCTTCCAGGTCCCCTCCCACAACAATAAGCGTTCACGCACGGAGGCATCCGCCTGAATGTAGGCGGCCGGTTGGGAAGGTATGCCCGACTGCGGCTCCGGGGACCGTATTGCCGGCGACCAACCCACGGCAAGGTAGGCAAAGGCCGCAAGCGCAAGGAAGCGAATTATGCGCGGTCGCGCTCCGGCTATACCGCGGGCCGCCCATGCGGCGAGCGGCAACGTGAGCGCAAGCGCCAAAAGCGCCCCGCGCGACTGCGACATGAAGAGCGCCGCGATCAGAAGCAGGGCGATGCCGAGCACGACCTTCGGGCTGAAACCTCGCGGCGTCTCGCCGCGAAAATACTGATAGGTCAGTGGCAGGAGAAGCATGTTGAGCAGGGCGCCGAACGCGTTCGGATCGTTGAACGGACCGTGCGCGCGCTCGTGGAAATAGACGTAATCGACGGCCGCCCACACGGCGAGGAAGGCGCCAGCCACCACCAAGGCCCGCCAAAGCTTTCGCCAGGAAGCGTCGCTGTCTCCCTGCAGCGGCCACGCGAGAAACGACACCGGCAGCGCCGCCAGCGTTAGCGCGTGCAGCCAGGAGATGTGTGGATAGATGCTCCACGCGGGCGAGATCAGGAGCCAAGCCAGATAAGCGATGGCGAGAAGAGAAATCGGCTGAAACCCGGTCCATCCGGACCAGCGGACCGCGGCGACCAGCCAGGCTGCAAGCAGCGCGGCAGTGAGCGAGAAGACGTGCAGGTTATGGGCGGGCCCGAGGTAGAAGGCCGAGGCAACGATGCTGAGGAACAGGAGCCAGACGGAGACCGGTGGAACGCTCCCGTGCTGCGGAGATTGCTGAGCGTCCGACAAGGCGAGCTTCAGTTGTTGTTTGCGGGTTCCAGAAAAAAGAAAAGCCAGCGAAATCGCTGGCTTTTCCCAAGCTCCGTGACAGGTTACGGGAGACTGGCGTCGGTCGTCCGGCAATTGCTCGGAATGAACTTCACATCCGTGCCGGAAATAGTAGTCACGCAGGTCCAGCGAATACTGTTGTCGGTGTCAACTTCACCCTGCAGGCCGACCTTCTCGCTGTTCAGCACGCCGTTGATGTTCTGCATCGTGGCACTGATGCGCACCAGGCTGGCGCTGGAATCGAACGAGTACCCCATCGCGCTGATGTAGTTCGCGTTCGGTGCCGTGTTGATGCCGGCTTCATCGGCATCCGCGGGCGGGTTGGGGTTGCTGGCAACGAACTCCGCAACCGAAGCCTTGGCGCCGTCGAGGTACGCGAGCGGCTCAGACACCTTGGAACGCGCGATGTACTCCTGATAAGCGGGCAGCGCGATCGCGGCGAGAATGCCGACGATGGCCACCACGATCATCAGTTCGATGAGGGTGAAACCCTTTTGGACTGTTCTCATGTTGCCTCCAGTTTTAACCTCGTTGAACGAGGGCGTCCCGGAAATAACCGGCCCACTCACTGTGGTACCGTTCTTGGTTGAGCATTTGGCCCTTGGCGAGTCCCTTCCGGGCCGATGCTTTCCGGAACATCCTCCACTTGGTTTTACTTAGCAGCGCCCGTCCCGATGTCAACGCGGGTCCGGGTGCGGCCGCCGATACGCGAACGTATCGGCGTAAAATCATGCAGGGAATATGCCACCGGATTGGTGCGTGGCTGGGGGCGGGCACTACGTTGATCGCCCGATTCGTTGTGCTCGTCGCGATTTCGGGGTTCGGAACCGGCCCCGCAGAGTCGGACGGAACGGGAGGTGCCGATTTTCGTCAATTTACTGACGAAAAGCGGCTCACGGCCGTCAGGTGATGCCCAGTTTCTCGAGCTTGTAGCGCAGCGCCCGAAAGCTGATCCCCAGCAGCTTGGCCGCCGCGGTCTTGTTCTGGCTGGTGCGCGCCAGGGCGCTCTCGATGGCGACCCGCTCGATCCGCTCGAGGTAGTCGTCGAGGGATTCCTCGCCGGACAGGAGGTTCTCGGTCTCGCGCTCTTCCTGGGAGGCGACAGGGAGCTGCAGGTCCTCCGGCGTGATTTCGCTGCCGTTACACAGCGTGAGGGCGCGTTCGAGCACGTTTTCGAGCTCGCGCACGTTGCCCGGGAAGCCGTAACGCGTGAGTACGCCCTGGGCATCGGGCGTGAGCGCAGGCGGTTTCAGACCCATGTTGCCCGCCAGCCGGCCGCAGAGCTGGTCGGCCAGCAGCGGGATGTCCTCGGCGCGCTCCCGAAGGGGAGGAATGTGCAGCTGAATCACGTTCAGCCGGTAATAAAGATCCTGCCGAAACCGGCCCTGCCGGACCAGCTCGTTCAGGTCCTTGTGGGTCGCGCAGACGACGCGCACGTCGACCTTGATCTCCGTCTGGGAGCCGACCGGCCGGATGGACTTCTCCTGGATCGCGCGCAGGAGCTTCACCTGCATCGTGAGCGGCAGGTCGCCGACCTCGTCGAGGAACAGCGTGCCCGCGTCCGCGGCCTTGAACAGCCCCTCCTTGTCCTGCACGGCGCCCGTGAAGCTGCCTTTCTTGTGCCCGAAGAACTCGCTTTCCATGAGCTGTTCCGGGATCGCGCCGCAATTGACGGGCACGAACGGTTTGTCGCTGCGCGGGCCGAGCTCGTGAATCAGGCGCGCGGCAAGCTCCTTGCCGGTCCCGGATTCCCCGCTGATGTAGACCGGTGCCTGTCCCCGCGCGAGGCGCTCGATCATTCCCCGCACCTTCTGCATCGCCTCGGACTCGCCGAGCAGCCGACGCGTGGCCGGTGACGCCGTCGCGGCCTGGCCGGCGACGGCCGCCGTGAGGGTGGGCGACTGCGCGACCCGGAGGGCGGACCGGACGATGTTGCGCAGGTCGTTGAGGTCGAGGGGCTTGGAGACGAAGTCGAAGGCGCCCGCCTTGAGCGCGGCGACCGCCGTTTCCATGTTGCCGTACGCGGTGATGACGGCGACGGGGAGATAGGGGTATTTGTCCTGGAGGAAGCGGACCAGCTCGATGCCGTTTCCGTCGGGCAGGCGCATGTCGGTCAGGCACAGGTCGAACTTGAATTCATCCAGGAGGTACTTCGCCTCCTCGATGTTCGAGGCAGTACGGGTCTCCAAATTCATGCGGCCGAGGGTCAGCTCCAGGACCTCCCGGATGTCGGGCTCGTCGTCGACGACGAGCACCTGATGCTTGGGCTTGCTCATGCGTTAGTGTTGTTCGGTGTATCGTCCGCCCGGACCATCGTGATCCGGAAGCGGCTTCCCACGCCGCCTTCGCCAGGGAAATAATCGAGCGAGGCGCCGTTGCCCTCGCACAGCTCTCTAGCAATATATAGGCCAAGCCCGGTCCCTTTGGGGCTCGTCGTGAAGAACGGATCGAATATGTTGTCGGCGATCGCCGCCGGCACGCCCGTTCCCCAGTCCACGACCTCCAGGAAAGGGCGGCCCTCCGGATCCCGGCCCGTCATCAGCTTGATCAGCGGCGTCCCCGTGAACGGAGGGCTGTGACGGAGAGCGTTCTGCGAAAGGTTCGTGACCACCTGCGACAATTGGTCCGGATCGAACAGAATCTCGACGTTCGGTCCCACCTGGCTGAACACCTCCGTGGGAATCCGGACGGTCTCGCAGTAGGCGGCGATGAACTCGCGGACCCAGCTCTCGAGATCGAGCCGCATCGCGTTGATGCGGTCACGGCGGCTGAGCTGCGTGACGTTCTCGACGATCACGTTCATCCGGCGACCCTGCTCTTCGATGATCTTGGTGAGGCGGCGCTGTTCGCTGCTTTCCGATACGGTTTCGCCGAGCAGCTGTGCCGCGTTCGTGATGGCGCCGAGCGGATTGCGGATCTCGTGAGCGATGCTGGCGGTGAGGCGCGCGAGCGCCGCCATCTTGAGCTGCTGGGCCTGCTGCTTGAGCGCCGCCATGTCCTCGAGGAAGATCAGTGCGCCCGTTTCTTTGCCGTTGCCGAGCGGCACAAAGCGGGGCAGTAGCGTGTAGCCCGCCCGGGTGACCAGCGGTTTGCGTCCGCCCTGCACGGGGGTGTTGCTGACCCACTGAAACAGCTGGATGGCCAGGTCGGGGGAAACCTCGCTCAGGGAGACCCGGCGGTCGGGCAACGCGCGCAGCCCGAGAAACCGCTGCGCCGCCTGGTTGAGGAAGCGCAGGTCTCCGGCATGGTCGCAGGCGAGTACGCCGGACTGCATCCGCTGGATGATGATCTCGTTGATCTGCGCGAGGCTGGCCAGATCCACCCCGCGCCGCTCCGCGAGCGCTTCGGTGGCGCGCAGGCGCGCGGCGAGCGTGTAACCCAGAAAGGCAGTGGCGAACAGGCCCACGCCCAGGATGCCAACCTGCGGGTAGCCTTCGACGTGGTTGGGATTGATCACGCCCTCGGTCAACAGCTCCCACGAGTGTTCGAGGATCGCCGCCACCGTGGCGAGCGCCGCGTAGAAGATGCTGACGCGCTTGCCGAGTATGAGGCTGCTGCCGGCGATGGCGACGATGAGAAGCAGCCCGAGCCCGCTCGATAGCCCGCCGCTCGCGTGCATCAAGAGCGTGAGCAGGGCGACGTCGGCGAAGGCGAGCACGCTCACCTGGCTTTCGAAATCCAGCCGACGAGAGCGGATCGTCTGCATGGCGACGAGCGCGAGCACGAAGTAGGCGACGCTCGCTAGCTGAAAAAGCACCGGCGAGTTCTCGCCGAATGGCGGGAGCGTGCGGACGGTAAGGCTGACGCCGAGGGCCGCCGCGGCGAGGGCAAGGCGGTAGAGGTTGAAAAAGCCCAGTATCTTCCAGTTCTGGACCGCGGCGATGGGCACGGCCGCGGGGCTCAACCCGAACGAGGAGAGCGTCCTTTGAAGCGCCGGCATGCTACTCGATTAGCACAGATTATTAGGTTAGGCAAAAGGCGCTCGCCGAACGTCAGCGGTGGGCCGCTCGATAGTGTTCCTCGGAGCAGTAGGCCGCACCCTCGCGCACAATCGCCTCGTGCTCAGGGACGTGCAAGCCGCAGTGGGCGCAGGGAAGCATGCGGGGGACGGCGGGACGGTGCGGTCGCTCGGTCAGGCCGCGGTAACGGGCAATGACCGAACGGACGAGGCGGATCGCCAGCCAGATGAGGATGGCGATGACGATGATGCGGACGAGTTGCCCCATCGGCCCGTTCGATCAGGACGCCGGCGGACAGTCAGGCGCCCGCCGGCAGCCGCACACACCCGAAAGTCGGGTCCGCGGGCTTCGGCATCGAGCGGTTCTGGACAGGGACGGCATGCGCGCTGGTCGGGGTGAGAGGATTTGAACCTCCGGCCCCTTGCTCCCGAAGCAAGTGCTCTACCAGGCTGAGCTACACCCCGAGGGTCAGTGATTGCGGTGAACGGAGAAAAACGTGAGGTCGAGGAGCGCCTGCTTGAAAGGTGACTCGGGAAGCGAAGCCACCGCCTGCTTCGCCAGCGCCGCCTCCGCCTCGGCCGTGCGCGCAGTGTATGCGATGGACCCGGTCGATTCAATGGCGTCCATGACCCGTTCGAAGAGGCCTACGTCGCCCCGCCGAATGGCGTCGCGAATGAGCTCGCGCTGGCCGGCGCTGCCGGTGCGCAGCGCGTGAATGAGGGGAAGAGTCGGCTTACCCTCGGAAAGGTCGTCGCCGACGTTCTTCCCGAGCGCGGGGTTGTTGCGAGCGTAATCGAGGGCGTCGTCGACGAGCTGGAAGGCCGTGCCGAGGTGCATGCCGAAGCGGCCCATGGCGTCCTCGATCTCGGGCCCCTTTCCGCTGACGACGGCGGCGAGCCGTCCGGCCGCCTCGAACAGCTTCGCGGTCTTGCTCCGAATGACCTCGATGTACCGCTCCTCCGTGGTCTCGGGGTCGTGGCAGTTGAGCAGCTGGAGTACTTCGCCGCGCGCGATCGTGTTGGTGGTATGCGCGAGTATCTCCATCACCCGCATGTTGTCGACGTCGACCATCATCTCGAAGGCGCGCGAATACAGAAAATCGCCCACCAGTACGCTGGCCTCATTGCCCCAGATCGTGTTGGCCGTCGATTGCCCGCGGCGCATCTCCGAGGCGTCGACCACGTCGTCGTGCAGGAGGGTGGCGGTGTGGATGAACTCGATAATCGCGGCGAGCAGGACGTGATGTGGCCCCCCGTAGCCGAGGGAGCGCGCGCCGAGGAGGACCAGCATCGGGCGCAGGCGCTTGCCGCCGCTACCGACGATATACGCGGCGAGCTGGTTGATCAGGGCGACGTCGGACTGCAGCCGGCGGGAGATTTCCCGGTTGACGGCCTCAAGGTCGTCGCGGACGAGGGCCTTGATGGCGTCGAAATCCATGCGGCTCGGGCGGGCGGAAATGAGGCCGGGGATGCTAGGTAGGGTGCCCGGGGCTGTCAAGCGATCAATTGACCGTCCCACCGCTCGCCGCTAGAATTGCGGGCCTTTTACGCACCCGGTCGGGCCATGCGCGGCCGGTCTTTCCAGGAGAAGGTCATCATGTACGCGGTCATCGAGAGCGGCGGCAAGCAGTACCGGGTCGCCCCGGGCGACGTCATTCGAGTCGAGCGCCTGGCGGTCCCGGCGGGCGAGTCCCTCGACCTCGACCGCGTGCTCCTCGTCGCGGACGGGGAGCAGACGCGGGTGGGCAGCCCGGTGGTCGACGGCGTCACCGTCACGGCAAAGGTGCGGGCGCATGGCCGCGGCGAGAAGGTCCGGATCTTCAAGTTCCGCCGCCGGAAGAACTCGCGCCGGCAGGCCGGACATCGGCAGGACTACACCGAGCTCGAGATCACGCAGGTCGCCGGCGTCTCCGCCAGGGCGGACGAAGCGGCCGCGACGGCCTGAGACACAGGAGAAACTCACGTGGCACACAAGAAGGCAGGCGGCAGCTCACGCAACGGCCGCGACTCCAACGCGCAGCGTCTGGGCGTGAAGCGTTTCGCCGGCGAGCGCGTGCTGGCCGGCAACATCCTGGTCCGCCAGCGCGGCACCCGGTTCCATCCGGGCACGAACGTCGGCATCGGCAAGGACGACACGCTCTTCGCCCTCGTCGACGGTCAGGTGCAGTTCGAGGTGAAGGGCCCGCGCAACCGGAAGACCGTGAGCGTCCGGCCCGCCTGAGCTCCTTGTCTCCGGTCACCAAACCCCGCTCTGGCGACAGTGCGGGGTTTTTTGTTTTGGAATTCGAATTCGCGCAATGAAGTTCGTCGACGAGGCCATCATCCGGGTCGAGGCCGGCCACGGCGGGGCCGGCGCGCTCAGCTTTCGTCGCGAAAAGTTCGTGCCCCGGGGCGGTCCGGACGGGGGCGACGGGGGCGACGGGGGGAGCGTCTATCTCATCGGGCGGGAAGGCTTGAACACCCTCGCGGATTTCCGCTACACGCGGCTCTTTCGTGCCGAAAACGGCAGACGGGGCGCGGGACGCAACTGCAGCGGGCGAGCGGGCTCGGACAGAATCATCGCCGTGCCGCTGGGTACGCGCATCGAGGACGCGGAGACCGGCGAGCTGATCGGCGAGATCACGCGCGAGAGCCAGCGGCTCCTCGTGGCGCAGGGCGGGAAAGGCGGCCTGGGCAATACCCGTTTCAAGTCGAGCACGAACCGGGCGCCGCGCAAGACCACGCCCGGAACCCTCGGGGAGCACCGCGAGATCAAGCTCGAGCTGCAGGTGCTCGCCGACGTCGGGCTGCTCGGTCTGCCCAATGCCGGCAAATCAACCTTCCTCCGGCAGGTGACCGAGGCGCGCCCGAAGGTCGCCGACTACCCGTTCACCACGCTTTACCCGCACCTCGGCGTCGTGCGGCTCGGGCCGGAGCAGAGCTTCGTCATCGCCGACATTCCGGGGCTCATCGAGGGCGCCGCCGAGGGCGCGGGCCTCGGGGTGCAGTTTCTCAGGCATCTCACGCGCACGCGTATACTGTTGCATCTCGTCGACATCGCTCCGCCGGACGGGGGTGACGTGGCCGGCCAGGTGCGGGCAATCGCACGCGAGCTCCGCAAGTTCAGTCCGGCGCTCGCCCGGCGGGAACGCTGGCTCGTCGTGAACAAGGTCGATCTCCTGTCCGTCGAGGAACAGGAGGAGCGCGTGAAGGCGCTCGTGCGCCGGCTGGCGTGGAAGGGCCGGGTGTACGCGATTTCCGCCGCCACGGGCGCAGGGTGCGAGGTGCTGGTGCGGGATCTGATGCGCCGTCTGGGCGATCTCAAAGAAGGTGTGGCATGACCGGAAACCGACGCGAAGCGCTGACGCGCGCGCGACGCTGCGTGGTCAAGATAGGCAGCGCGCTGGTGACGAACGGCGGTCTCGGCCTCGACCGCGGCGCAATCGCAGGCTGGGCGGCCCAGATCGCCGAGCTCCGTCGTCGGGGCATCGAGGTCGTGATCGTCACCTCGGGTGCGGTCGCGGCGGGAATGCAGCGCCTCGGGCGGCCGCAACGCCCCCATGCCCTGCACGAGCTGCAGGCGATGGCGGCGATCGGTCAGATGGGTCTGGTGCAGGTCTACGAGTCGGCGTTCCAGCATCACGGCCTCCACACTGCCCAGGTGCTGCTCACGCATGACGACCTCACCAGTCGCCCGCGTTATCTGAACGCCCGCAGCACGCTGCGTACGCTTCTCGGGTACGGTGTCATCCCGGTGGTGAACGAGAACGACACGGTCGCGACCGAGGAGATCCGCTTCAGCGACAACGACACCCTGGCCGCGCTGGTCGCCAATCTCGTCGAGGCCGACCTGCTCTTGATTCTTACCGATCGCGAAGGACTCTACGAGCGCGACCCGCGCGTGGACGCGCGCGCCGCACTGGTCGAGGAGGGCGAGGCCGGCGACAGGCGTCTGCTCGAGATGGCCGGGGGTTCGGGGACCCTCGGTCGAGGCGGTATGAGGACCAAGGTGCTGGCGGCGGAGAGGGCGGCCCGATCCGGGGCGGCCACGGTCATCGTCTCGGGGAGGATGCCGGACGTTCTGTCCCGCGTGCTCGCCGGCGATCGGGTCGGCACGCATCTCCGGCCCGCCCAGGGTCGGTTGGCGGCTCGCAAGCAATGGCTGGCGGGGCAGCTGCAGGTGCGGGGTCGGCTGACTCTCGACGCGGGTGCGAGCCGCGTGATTCGGGAGGCCGGCAAGAGCCTGCTACCCGTGGGTGTCAAAGCCGTCGAGGGTGCGTTCGGGCGGGGCGAGATCGTCGCCTGTGTGGATCCCGACGGCCGCGAGATCGCGCGCGGGCTCGTCAATTACGGCGCCGAGGAGGCGCGGAAGATCATGGGTCAGGCGAGCGATCGCATCGAGGCGATTCTCGGTTACATCGATGAGCCGGAGCTCATCCACCGAGACAACATGGTACTGCTCTGAGAAAGGGCTACCTGAGGAAGGGGTGCGGCGCAGGGAAAGGGAAAATCGGCCGTCCCCCCTTGGCGGGCGCGAGCACCCGAAGCCGAACGGTCAGGCGCCGATGCGCCGGATCCGCTCGTTCAAGCGACTCTTGTAGCGGGCCGCCGCGTTCTTGTGCACCAGTCCCTTGCCGGCCAGCCGGTCGATCATGGAGCTCGCGGACCGGAAGGCGGTCGCGGCCCCGTCCTTGTCTTTGGCCTCGATGGCCTTGAGCACCTTCTTCACCTGAGTGCGCATGAGCGAACGCCGGGCGGTGTTGTGGGCGCGATGCTTTTCGGCCTGGCGGGCGCGCTTCTTCGCTTGTGCGGTATTGGCCAAGGGTCTGTCTCGGTCGGCTGTAAAGGCGCGCAACTATGCGGATTTCGTCCATTCTTGTCAATCCCGCGGATTGCCCCCGTGGATAACGTATGATCCGCTTCTCCGACCATAATCCGTTCCGTGAGCCGTAGACTCCTGAAGTCCACCGCGCTGACCGGCGCCATGACGCTGGTGTCCCGCGTCAGCGGGCTGATCCGCGACATGGTCTTCGCCAGCCTGATCGGTGCGGGCGCCACGGTTGCGGCGGACGCCTTCTATGTGGCCTTTCGCATCCCCAATTTTCTGAGACGCATATTCGGGGAGGGCGCGCTGTCGCAAGCCTTCGTGCCGGTCTTTGCGGAGTACCGCACTCGGGCGACGCCGGCCGAAACCCGGCTTTTTCTCGATCACGTGACCGGGGTGCTGGCCGTCACGCTCTTCGTCGTCACGCTGATCGGCGTAGTCGCCGCACCCATCCTCGTCACCGTCCTCGCCCCCGGGTTTCTGGTCGATACCCAGAAATTCGAGCTGACGGTCGCGATGCTGCGGATCGTCTTCCCCTATCTCCTGTTTATATCGCTCGTGGCTCTGGCGGCCGGAGTACTGAACGCCCACGGCCGCTTCGGCGCCGCGGCGTTCACGCCCGTACTGCTGAACCTCAGCCTGATCGGGGCGGCGTTGTGGCTGGCGCCGCGGCTCGACGAGCCGGTGGTGGGCCTCGCCTGGGGCGTGTTCATCGCCGGCGTCGTGCAACTCGCTTTTCAGCTGCCGTTTCTGATGCGAATCGGGATGCTGCCCCGCCCGCGCCTGGGGTTTCGCGATGCCGGGGTGGTGCGGGTCGTTCGCCTCATGGCGCCGGCGATCTTCGGAGTCTCGGTTGCACAGGTTAACCTCCTCGTGAACATGGTTCTCGCGTCGTTCCTGGTGACCGGCAGCGTCTCCTGGCTCTACTACTCCGATCGACTGATGGAATTTCCGCTGGGGGTGTTCGGGATCGCGCTGGCCACCGTCATCCTGCCCAGCCTGTCGCACAAGCATGTCAACGCTTCCCACGAGGAATTCTCGCACCTGCTCGACTGGGCGCTGCGGTGGGTGTTTATTATAGGAGTGCCGGCGACCGCAGCGCTGATGGTGCTGGCGGGGCCGATGCTGGCGACGCTCTTTTATTTCGGCAAGTTCACGGCGGGCGACGTCGAGATGAGCGCGCAGGCGCTCGTCGCCTTCTCGCTCGGGCTACTCGGGTTCATCCTGGTCAAGGTACTCGCCCCGGGGTTTTACGCGCGCCAGGACACGAAAACGCCCATGCGGGTTGGGGTCATCGCCCTGGTCGCCAACATCGCGCTGAGCATCGTCCTGGTGTTCCCGCTCGCGCACGTCGGGCTCGCCCTCGCCATTTCACTCGCGGCGTTCGTGAATGCGGGCCTCCTCTTTCGTCTCCTGCGGCGAGCCGACGTTTACCGAGCGCTCCCGGGATGGACGTCGTTTCTCCTCCGCATCGCGCTCGCGACCGCGATCATGGCCGGCGTTTTGCTATGGGGCGCCGGCGCTCTTGACACCTGGCTCTCGGCGCCACCGCTCGCCCGGGTCGTGCGGCTCGCATTCTGGATTACGGTCGGGCTGCTGGTGTATGGTGCAGCGCTACTGATAGGCGGCGTGCGACCCGCGCATCTCAAGCTGAAACAGGTCTGATCCCGCCATGCCCGATCCTCTGCTCCATCAGATCAACGCCTGCGGGGATCCGCGCGTCTTCACGCTCGCGGAAGCGGAAGCGATCTTCCCGCTCGTGCGACGCGTTACCCAACAGGCGTACCAGGAGCTCGAGCCCGTGAGGCGCGCGCTGGAAGCGATGCTGCCGACGAACCCGGTCATCCAGGACATCGAGCGCCAGTACGAGACGATCGTGAAGCGCTGGGTCGGCAAGATGGAGCGGCTCGGGCTGGTGGTCAAAGGGCTCTGGCTCGTCGACTTCGACACCGGCGACGGCTACCTCTGCTGGAAGTTTCCGGAACTGCGGATCGGTTACTACCACAGCTATCACGAAGGCTATTCCGGTCGCGTGCCGCTTCGACAGGTCGTCGAGGAGCTCGACCCGGACTGGGCCCACGCCTGAGCCGCCGCTAGACCTCCACCCGTCCGGGCGGGTAACCTTCCGGTTCCGGCGCCCTACGGCGCCGTTTTTATCTCATTCAGATCAAGAAGATGGAGCTCATTCGCGGGCTGCACAACCTACGTCCCCGGCATCGCGGCTGTGTCGCGACGATCGGCAATTTCGATGGCGTGCACCTCGGCCACCAGGCGGTGATCGGTCAGCTGGCGGAGCGGGCAGCCGAGCTTCGGCTCCCCGCGCTGGTCATGCTGTTCGAGCCCCAGCCGCAGGAATACTTCCGTCCGGATCAGGCGCCGGCGCGGCTGATGAGGCTGCGCGAAAAGCTGATGGCGCTTCGGCGCTACGCAGTCGACCGCGTGCTATGCATTCGCTTCGACGCCCGCTTTGCTGCCCTGGAAGCCGAAGCCTTCATCGAGCACGTGCTCGCCCGGGATCTTGGAGTGCGTTACCTGGTGGTGGGCGACGATTTCCGGTTCGGCGCAAAGCGGCGCGGCGATTTCGCGATGCTGAAGCGAGCCGGGGAGCGTCATGGTTTCCAGGTCGTCAACATGCACAGCTTCAGCGTCGATGGCGAGCGGGTGTCGAGCACGCGTATCCGCTCGGCGTTGGCCGCCGCGGACCTGGAAACCGCGGAAAAGCTGCTCGGGCGCCGTTACCGGATGAGCGGGCGGGTGGCGCACGGGAGAAAACTCGGCCGCGCGCTCGGCATACCGACGGCGAACATCCACCTGCACCGGCACGGCTCGCCACTGAGCGGGATCTTCGTGGTGGAAATGTACGGGCTCGTGGGCGAACCGCTGCCCGGCGTAGCCAACATCGGGACGCGCCCGACCGTGGACGGGACCGAGGTCATCCTCGAAGTGCACCTGCTCGACTTCGATCGCGAATTCTACGGAGCGCACGTGTCCGTGGAGTTCCTGCGAAAGCTGCGCGACGAAAAGCGATTCGATTCGCTCGAAGCGATGCGCGCCGAAATCCTCAACGATATCGGCCGCGCCCGCCTTTATTTCGGTGGCCCCGATACACCCCAGCCGCGTGCCGCCCGCCATTCCTGAGACTGACCGTGAGTAACAACGACTACAAGCATACGCTGAACCTTCCGCGCACTGATTTCCCCATGAAGGCCAATCTCGCCGCGCGTGAACCGGAGATTCTCAGGCGCTGGCAGACGACCGGTCTCGCCGCGCGCCTGCGCGAGACCGGCGAGGGTCGTCCGAAGTACGTGTTGCACGACGGACCGCCGTACGCCAACGGCGATATCCACATCGGCCACGCCGTCAACAAGATCCTCAAGGACATCATCGTCAAGTCGAGGACCCTCGCGGGGTTCGACGCGCCGTTCGTTCCCGGATGGGATTGCCACGGGCTGCCCATCGAGCTCGCGGTCGAGAAGAAGATCGGGAAGGCCGGACGGCAGGTGGAGCCGGCCGCGTTCCGCAAGGCATGCCGCGCGTATGCCACCGAGCAGGTCGCACGCCAGCGCGCTGACTTCGAGCGCCTCGGAGTCGTCGGCGACTGGGAGCGGCCGTATCTCACCATGGACTACCGTTTCGAGGCCGATATCATCCGCGCGCTCGGGCGCATCGTCGGGAACGGCCACGTGTACCGGGGCTACAAGCCGGTTCACTGGTGCTGCGACTGCGGCTCGGCCCTGGCGGAGGCGGAGGTGGAGTACGCCGATCGCACCTCTCCGGCGATCGACGTGCGCTTCACGGTCGTCGACGACGCGCAATTCATCGCACGCTGCGAGACGACGTCCGAGCACGCCGGCAAGGGAGCGATCCAGGTAGTGATCTGGACCACCACGCCCTGGACGCTGCCTGCCAACCAGGCGGTCGCGCTCCACCCCGACCTCGACTACGTGCTCGTGCAGTACGCCGGCCAACAGGGTACCGAACGCGTTCTGCTCGCCGACGCGCTCCTCAAGGATGCCATGCTGCGCTACGGCGTGAGCGAGTATCGCGTGGTCGCACGTTGTCCCGGTCGCGCCCTGGAAGGCCTCCGGTTGCGGCATCCTTTTTATGCCCGCGAAGTACCGATCATCCTTGCCGAGCATGTTACGACCGAGAGCGGTACGGGCGCGGTCCACACCGCGCCCGGCCACGGTCTCGAGGACTATGTGGTCGGCGTGAAGTACGACTTGCCGATCGACAATCCGGTCGGTCCGGATGGCAAGTTCATCCCGCAGACCGAGATGTTCGCCGGGGAGCACGTGTTCAAGGCGAACGAGCACGTGATCGAGGCGCTCAAGGCACGCGGAAAGCTGCTGCACTCCGCCGCGGTGTCGCACAGCTACCCGCACTGTTGGCGCCACAAGACGCCCATCATCTTTCGCGCCACGTCGCAGTGGTTCATCTCGATGGAGCGCCTGCGCTCCTCGGCGCTCGCCGAGATCGCATCGACGAAGTGGGTGCCGTCCTGGGGTCAGGCACGGATCGAAGGCATGGTGCAGAACCGCCCCGACTGGTGTATTTCACGCCAGCGCGCCTGGGGCGTACCGATCGCGCTGTTCGTACACAGGCAGACCGGCGAGCTCCACCCGCAGAGCGACCGCCTGATCGAGGAGGTCGCAGTCCGGGTCGAGGAGGGCGGTGTCGACGCCTGGTTCGGTCTCGACGCGGCGGAGCTGCTGGGTCCGGACGCCGCGCAGTATGAAAAGGTAAGCGATATCCTCGACGTGTGGTTCGATTCCGGCGTGACCCATGCGTGTGTCCTCGACCGGCGGCCCGAGCTGAAGCGACCGGCCGACCTCTATCTCGAGGGATCCGACCAGCACCGGGGCTGGTTCCAGTCCTCGCTCCTGACCTCGGTGGCGATGGTCGGCAAGGCCCCTTACACCGGCGTGCTTACGCACGGTTTTACCGTGGACGCGAAAGGGCGAAAGATGTCGAAATCGCTCGGAAACGTAGTCGCACCCCAGAAGGTCATCCAGACGCTCGGTGCGGACGTGCTGCGGCTCTGGGTGGCCGCCACGGATTACCGTGCCGAGATGAACATCTCCGATGAGATCCTGACCCGCACCGCCGATTCTTACCGGCGCATCCGGAACACGGCGCGCTATCTGCTCGGGAGCCTCGACGGGTTCTCGCCGGACCAGGCGCTCCCGGTCGAAGATCTGCTTCCACTCGATCGCTGGGCCCTCTCGCGCGCGCACGAGCTCCAGGGGCAGATCCTCGCCGCCTACGACGAGTTCAGCTTCCATGTCATCTACCAGCGGCTGCACCAGTTCTGCTCGATCGACATGGGCAGCTTCTACCTCGACGTGCTCAAGGACCGCATGTACACGATGCGGACCGAGAGCCGGGGACGGCGCTCCGGCCAGACGGTCATGTACCACCTCCTCGAGGCGCTGGCGCGCTGGCTGGCACCCATCCTGAGCTTCACTGCCGACGAGATCTGGTCCTATATGCCCGGCCGGCGGGGCGACTCGGTTTTTCTCGAGACCTGGCATGCGCTTCCGGCGCTTGGGCGGGATGAATCGCTCACGCCGGAGTTCTGGAGCACCGTCCTGCGCGTGCGCCAGGCGGTGAGCAAGGAGTTCGAGAAGCTGCGCGTGGCCGGCGGCATCGGTTCCCCCCTCGATGCCGAAGTCGATCTTTACTGCGCGGATGAGCTGCTCGCGCCACTGCGCGTTCCGGGCGACGAGCTCCGGTTCGTCTTCATCAGCTCCTATGCCCGCGTGCACCCGCTTGCCGGGCGCACCGAGCGGGCCGTGGAAACGGAGATGCCCGGACTGTACGTCGAGGTGGCCCCGTCCGCGCATCCAAAATGCATTCGTTGCTGGCATCACCGGGAAGACGTAGGCGCGCACCCGGAGCACCCGCTGATCTGCGGGCGATGCGTGGAAAACGTCGCCGGCGCGGGCGAGAATCGCGTGTTCGCCTGATGCTGCGCTACTTCTGGATCGCCGTTGCCGTCGTCGTCGCGGATCAACTGACCAAGCTCGCGGCGGTCAAGTACCTGACGCGCCACGCCGAGGTGGCCGTCACACCGTTCCTGAACCTGACGCTCGTCTACAACCCGGGAGCGGCGTTCGGCTTCCTGAGCGATGCCGGCGGCTGGCAGAACCGGTTTTTCATCGGCGTCGCCCTGGCCGCTTGCGCGGTGATCGTGTACATGATCCGTCGCCTGGGCCCACGCGATCGACTGGTGGCCGTCGCCTTCATGCTGATACTCGGTGGAGCCGTCGGAAACCTGATCGACCGGCTGGTGTACGGCTACGTCATCGACTTCGTCGATGTCTACTACGGCACGTGGCACTGGCCCGCTTTCAACGTGGCCGACTCGGCGATCACGGTGGGCGCCGTACTGCTCGTGATCGACGCGCTCGCGATCGGGACGCGAAAACGTCGTGCCGCGTCCTGACAATCGTTTGATCGAACCGGGCTGCAAGGTCACGCTGCACTACACCCTCAGCCTCGCGACCGGCAAGACCGCGGACACGACGCGGGGGGGCGAACCGGCGGTACTGGTGGTGGGGGCGGGCGATCTGCACGCCGCGTTCGAGGGGCGCCTGCTGGGGCTTGGCCCGGGGGAGAGTCGCCGATTCGAGATCCCGTGCATGGAGGCATTCGGCCCGAGCGAAACGGGCAACGTTCACGCGCTTCCGCGGGCGGAGTTTCCGCCGGAGATGAAAATCGAGCCCGGTCTGGTAATCGGCTTCGAGCTGCCGTCAGGGGAAGAGGTGCCCGGGACCGTCGTAGCGGTTTCCGAGCACGAGGTGCGAATCGATTTCAATCACCCGCTGGCCGGGCACGACCTCGTTTTCGAGGTCGAAGTCCTGTCCGTCGAACCGCCTTCCCGGCCGGCATAGAGGAAGCCGTGTATCATTGACGCCATGGACATCTACCTCGCCAATCCGCGCGGATTCTGCGCGGGCGTCGATCGCGCCATCGAGATCGTCGAACGCGCGCTCGACCTGTTCGGCGCGCCGATCTACGTGCGGCACGAGGTCGTGCACAACCGGTTTGTCGTCGAGGGGTTGCGGGCCAAGGGCGCCGCGTTCGTGGATGAGCTGGAAGACGTTCCGGACGGGGCGACCGTCATTTTCAGCGCGCACGGCGTGTCGCGGGCGGTCCGCGAGGAGGCGGCGCGGCGCGGCCTCAATGTTTTCGACGCGACCTGTCCGCTGGTCACCAAGGTCCACATGGAGGTGGTCCGTCTGCACAAGCGGGGAACCGAGCTCGTCCTGATCGGCCACGCGGGACACCCCGAGGTGGAAGGCACGATGGGACAGGTCCCGCACGGGATTCATCTCGTCGAATCGCCCGAGGACGTTGCCCGGCTCGAGATACGTGACCCACGCAACCTGGCGTACGCCACGCAGACCACGCTTTCCGTCGACGATACCGCGCGCATCGTCGACGCCCTCAGGCGACGCTTTCCCGAGGTCCAGGCGCCGAAGCGCGACGACATCTGCTACGCGACCCAGAACCGACAGGACGCGGTCAAGCGTCTGGCGGACCTGTGCGAGGTCGTCCTCGTGGTCGGTTCCTACAACAGCTCGAATTCCAATCGCCTTCGCGAGGTCGCGGAAGCGAGGGGCGCAAAGGCCTACATGATCGACGGCCCGGAGGATCTCAGGGCCGAATGGTTCGAAGGAGTAGGTCGCGTGGGCATTACCGCCGGCGCGTCCGCACCCGAACAGCTGGTGCAGGAGGTGCTCGGCCGACTGACCGGATGGGGAGGGAAGCTGGTGGGCGAGCAGGACGGCAAGGAAGAGGCGATTGCCTTCCCCCTGCCCCGCCCGTTGCGCGCCGGCTGAGCTTTAGGAACGATCCCTCAGCGGTCGGTCCACTTGCAGCACCAGGAGTTGTCGTTATTTTTGTCCCATTGCTTTCGACCGGTGGCGTCGATCCTGAGCTTGCCGTTGTCCGCGAGGGATCCCAGCGGCGTCGCCGTCGCTATGAAGCTGCAGGAAAGGGCAGCGCAGGTACCCGCGATATTCCCCGACGCGAGCGTGAGTGTGTAGTGGCTCTCCGGGGAACTCGTCCCATATTCGTAGTTGAGCCCGCCGTCGTCGCAGTTCCGGTCGTCCGTCAGACTTCCCGAGTAGGTTCCGCATGCGGAGAGAAACTGTTCCTGGAGACCCGCGATGCGCGTCAGGGCGATTTGCGCATCCGATCGGCGCGTTCGAGCCGTGTACTGCTGGTAACTGGGATAAGCGATCGCCGCGAGGATGCCGACGACGACCACCACGACCATGAGTTCGATAAGCGTGACGCCCCGGTCGGGCCGTTTGTTGCTGTTCTTAGGCATGACGCGTTATTCCTCGTACCAGAAAGTCTTGAAACGTGGCAGCTTGCTGTTGATTTCCGGCCGCGCTGCGCCACCGCTCGTGCCCACCAGACTCGAGACGCCGTCCTCGCGAATGACGATCACCGTTTCCGACGGGATGCCGCCGCCGAGCTCGATGGTGCGGTCGAGGGTGCCGTCCTTGTCGAAGTCGACGGCCGCTGTTGCGTTGAGAAAGTTGAAGGCGTGCAGCTTCGCCAGGCCTTCCGACGCGGAACACGTACGCTCAGCGGTCAGGTCGTTCGCCGGGACATACGTCGTGACGTAGAGCACGCCGTCAAAGATGACCGGCTTTGCTAGCCCTTTCTCGCCGACCCACGGCCAGGTAGAGGGAGCGCCGGTCGGTGCCGATGCGCCGGATTCCTTGAGTTCGACGTACCACCCGTCGGATTCCTTGATCGCTTGCAATGCCGCCGCATAGTCGGTGCCGTTCGGGTCCTGGAGGACATTGCTCGTCGCGTCGTACAGGTCCGCCTCCGTCAGGGGCGTGGGAAGCGTGGAACCCGAGACCGCATACGTGTCGATCTTGCGATCGCGGAACGCGTAGATGCGGTTGCGCACCGGGTCCCCGCCGGCCGTCAGTTTGTCGAGTGGGTCCTCGCGATCGCCGGTCGCAATGGCGACCAGGTCATACTTGGACTCGGCCGCGTTCTCGACGTACTGGTTGTCCGTCACCTGCGCGACGTCCGGGGGATAGAAGAATTTGCGGCGGTTGTAGTCGTCGATGGTGGCGCAATTCGGACGATCGGTGGCGGGGTTGTTCCCTGTGCAACCGACATCGGCGAACACGAAACCCTTGCTGTTCCCGTTGCTGTTGGTCTTCAGCGTCGGGCCGAGATCGATGCGCCAAAGCTGGCCTCCGGTATCGCCGACGTAAATCCGGTCCACCTCTCCGTCCCGGTTCGAGTCCATCAGAGCGAGGTCGGACGGGATGCCGAACTTCATGTTGGAGAGCGTCAGCGTCGGGCTGTTGCCGGCCGAGTCCGGTCCATCGCTCGCCCACCAGAGCCGTTCGCCCGTCTCGGGATCGACGACGTAGATGGCGTTGCCGATCTTGTTGGCCGCGGTTGCCGCAGCCTGAACCGGCATGACGTCGTCCTCGGACGGGTCGTAGCCGCCGCCGAAGATCAGCACCGTCTTCGCGGAGCTGTCGTCCGCGGTTTCGCAGCCGGCTCCGCTGCAGCCGAAGCGGATGCGGGCAACGGCCGGTTTCGACCACGTCTGGCCGAGCCTGCGGTAAGCCGTGTCGCCGGACGGCCCCCCGCGGATCACCCACATCAGCTTGGGTGAGATGCCGCTGGTATAGGCCGGATCGTCCAGCGCGGCGGTAGGCGTCACATCGAAGGCATAGATGTTGTTTCCTCCCCGGCGCATGCCGATGTACATGTACACATGATCGTTGTTATCCGGCTCGATGATGCCGTTGTTGTTGTTGTCCTGGATCCAGAAGGTCGGGGTACCGTCCATGCCGTAGAGGTGCGTGCCGACGCTGTCTTGCGCGTTCTCAAATTGCTTGTTCAGCAGCTCACTCGGTACGAAGGCCCATTCTTCCGCGCCGTTGTAGTCGTTGACGATCCGCACCACGCCGTCGTTCGACGCGTAGAACAGCTTGATGACCGGATCGCTGCTGGTGCCGCCGTACGTGATGGCGACCGGCCGGCTGTGCAGCGGGTCGCCGTGCCGCCAGCGCTCGTCGGTGGTCGAACCGTCCTGGTCCTTGTCGTAGACGTCGTAACCGAGCATCCACTTGAGCACCAGCTCGACCTGGGCGGTATCGGTCGCGTTAGTCGTCGCGGAATCGGCGCTCGTATCCGTAAGACCGAGAATCGTCGGATCGTTGATCGCGGCCGTGTAGACGCTGTTTGTGCCGGACACCTCGATCCGCGTGAGCGTCGCGGGGCTCGAGGCGGATAGGCCGGAGTAGCTGCCACGATAGGTGTACAGCTTCCGCGCGGCGGGGGCCGGGATCTGGCCTCCCGCGCCGCCCTTGGTCACGTCGCCGCCGTCCGCCGCCGCGGTCCAGTAGCTGGTCGCCGAATCCTTGATGCGCTGGGTCACCGGGTCGATTGCGGGGGTACCGTTCTTGTCGATGATCTCCCCGAAGGAGCACGTGGTATTGGTCTTGTCCGCGCAGAGCTTGAACTTCTTGACGTTGCCGTCCCAGCACTTGGTGCCGGAAGGTTTGAAGAGCGCGAAATAGACCTCGTCGCGGTTGAACAGCTTGTTGAAGGCGTTGACGGAAAGCGCCGGCGCGGCGAACGAGCTGTTGGTCGTCTGGATGTCGATCAGCGCGGCCTGCAGCGCACCGCTCAGCTCGCTGGCATTGGTGGCAGACCGATACTCGCCGTCGCTGCTGCTGGCCGTGTCCTGTAGCAGCTGCTGGCCGTCGGCATCCTTCTTCTGGTCGTCGTCCAGGGCACCCGGCTTCAGGTCGAAGCCGATCGTGTAGGTGATCGCACGCTGGTTGTTCTCGAGAATGTCGTCGTCGATGAGGTCCTGGGTGTACATCCAGCGGGCCAGTTCGTCCAGCTTGCTCGAATAACCGTAGGTATAACCGTCGTCGAACGTGCCGATGTTCGTCAGCAGGTCGATTTCATCGTCGGCGTTTGTATCGTTCGTGACCCACGGATTCCCGTCGGTGACCAGGATGATATAAGCCTGCTGGCAAGTGTAGCGGAACGGCGAAACGTACTTTCCATCGGCGCCTTTCGCGGTCGCATCGGGAGGCGGGGTGGGTGCAGTGGAGGCCGCATAGCCGTACTTCGGCGTGTCACCGGAGAGGTACAGCTTGGCTTCGTACATCGTCTCGGCCAGCGGCGTGCCGACGTATGGGGAATTACAGTTCGAAGGTTCCGACGGGCTGCCATCGCAGGCCGGTCCATACGCATTGGGGTTGACGTCGTCGATCATGGCCTTGATCGCCGCCTTGCGCGTCATCGAGGTGGCGTTGTACGTGACAGTGTCATTCTGTTTCCCGATCGCCATCGCGACGTACCCGCCGTCGGGCGTGGGATTGTTCCCGTGGAACAGCATCAGCCCGAAGTTGACACCCGGGTTGGAGTCGATGATCTGCTTGGTGACCCGCTTCGCGACGCTTAGGCGGCTTTCGGTCACGGTGACGGACTGGCTACGATAGTTTAGGTAGTTGCCAGTAAAGAACGTGTATTGTGCCCATGTCGCCAACCTCTTGCCGTTAGCAGTCTGGTTTGTATAGCCGTTGCTTTTATTCTCAAGCCACTTTGAACCCGTGTCTTCGGCATCGGCCACGGCGTTGTCATGATCCTGTTTGCAGTCCACGACGCCCGTCGGATCCGGCGTCAAGGCGCTCCAGTTTTTAGTCCAACTTTGAGCGCTCATGGCCGCATAAAAAGTTGCGGTACCCTGTCCGTTACGATCGGTGGTCTTGTCGACGTGCCAGGGCAGGCCGGAACTCTCGCAGCGGTTATTGTCCGGTGGGATCCATTGGTCGGGATAGCTTGTCGCAGAAGTCGGCTCCGATTGATTGTTGTCCTCGTCTATCCAGTAAAGCCGGTCAGCCACAAAGGCGTCGCCGGGGTCGCCCGCGTATGCGTAAACCGTGTTTGGATCGTACGCTGGCGCCGTCGTCACATTGTTGCCCGCCATGCTCGACGAATTGTCGAAGATGATGAGCACGTTCGGCGCGTCGTCGCGCGACACTCCCGGCGGCTCGAGATAGATGTCGGTATCGAGGGAAAGGCCGACGCTCGAGTAGCCGAGCGCGGCGCCGATGAACAAGGCAAGCAGAGTGCGTTTATTGGCCATGGTGGTGACCCTTATTCGGACTTGTTCACGATCTGGCTGACCCCTTGGTGCAGGGCTGTCTTGGCGCTGGTCGCGGCGACCTCGCCCGTGCTCTTCTGGTCGAAGTTCGCGGAATCGAAGTTGATCGCGCTGTAGCCGGATCCCCGCTTGGGTGGGGAAAAGGCGAGAAACTCCGTCGTTACGGTTGCCTTGGCTTTGTAGGTGCCGGATCCGAAGTCAAAGTCGTTCGTGACGGGGTTGTAAAGATCGAAACTGCCGGCGGTATTCATCGCTCTGCTGAGCCCGGATTCCGCCGCCTCGAAGGCCCGGTGCGTGTCTTGCGTGTTGCGCGCCATGACGGCCTGCAGCGAGCCCGTATCCATCGCCGAGATCCCCAGTATGGTGAGCACGAGCAGGATGACGAGGGCCATCACGAGCGCCGTGCCGCACTGTCGACCGACAGGGGGGCGAGCGGCTCTGCCGCGATGC
Source organism: Sulfurifustis variabilis (assembly GCF_002355415.1). Classification (GTDB taxonomy): domain Bacteria; phylum Pseudomonadota; class Gammaproteobacteria; order Acidiferrobacterales; family Sulfurifustaceae; genus Sulfurifustis; species Sulfurifustis variabilis. The sequence continues at coordinate 1,138,385 of NZ_AP014936.1, forward strand.
CTCGGCGGCGAGGCAGCCGCGACGGTAAGGTGGATAGACTCGCGATTATTCATTGCAGGTTCCGTAGAACCACCGTGGTTCGAAATACTCGGCGCTGGTAGTTATCGTTCTTCGGCCCATCGTCATAATTCGGGTCGTATTCGCCATCGCCGTCCACGTCATATCCGGGTGTCGTATCTATGAACGGCCTATATTCTTTGCTTCCGCTGTCGGTGTGCGCGAGGCTTCGTGCGACCAATCCGATCCTGGCGCTGACCACGTTGCTCCAGTTTGTGACCTCGTTGGCTTTGCGATAAACATCGGGTACCCGATCGCCGTTCACAGTGTCCTCGCCATACAGCAGCTGGAGGTCTTCGATGCCTTCGACGAGCTCGTACTCCTTGGTCTTGACTTCGTCTCCCTCGGTAATCAGCGTAATCCGGTGAAGCGCAGGCTGGCCGGATACCTCGCTCTCCTTTACGTAATAGAGCGCGTAGTAGTACTTTGCGATTTTCGCGTCATCTTCGAAAATCTTGCCGAGATTCTTCGTGGAGTTGCCCGGCACTTTGCTGTCGCCGTCAGAACCGGTGTTGTGCACGACCGTGCCGGTGACAGCGTCCCCCATGTTCCCGGGGCCCGTGATCTGAAAGAGGGCGCCGGCGCTGCAGTCGTTCACGAAAACAATTTCACCGACCTTGAGGCCCGAGCCGCTGGTATGAAGCGCCGCCGAGGTCGTCGGCATGAACGGTTCATCGACATCGACTTCCGTGTTGGGGTCGAGGTAACGGATGGCGATTGCATCCGTGCCCGCAAGCATATCGGTGGGCGGAGGGACGGCCGGGGAAGCCAGCGGATACCAATTGCTCCTGTCATCGGAGCCCTGTATCGGGTTGCTGACGTCGAAGGCTTCGCCACCAGACGAGCCGTTCAGCGTGTTCGTGACGCTGGTGATTTCATCGGCGCATCCGTAGTAGCCCGCCATGCGCAGGTCTCGCATGATCGTCTGCATGGCGTGTCGGGCGTTTTCCTGGAGACGCGCCATTCCGTCCTGCATCACGTAGCTTCGTTTGCTGTCCAGTAACAGCGTCGACACCGCGGCAAGAATGAGCAGGCCGATGGTCATCGCGACCATCAGTTCAACCAGATTCACGCCGTGCATGTTGCGCAGCGGTGTCCGCATGGTCGTCCTCATAGCTCGACCACCCATTCCTGCTGTACCGCGAAATCGCGCTCCATCCACCGCATCACAATCGTGTACTGATTACCGTCTTTGGTGACCGTCGAACGCTCATTACCCTGCGGCAGGATGCGCGCCTGGTCCTGGTACCACTTGCCGACGTCGTAAGTAGCCATTGTGTTGCTGTCGCAGACCACCGCATCGCACTTGCAGGTGCTGGCTGCGCAGGAGTCGTATGCGCCTTTCTTGCTGTTGATCGCGGTTTCATCCGGAATGTGGTAATAGCTTGCCGCCTTGGGGTTGGCGCGGATGCGGTCGATCAGTTCATACGCGAGCATCGAGGCCTGGGTGCGCAAGTAACCGTCGGTGTTCAGCTGCATCGCTTGAACCTGCAACAGCGCGAGACCCAGGAGCCCGAGCGAAAGCACCAGCAGGGCGATGAGCACCTCGACCAACGTAAATCCGGAAAATCGGCTATTCCGCATGGGTGTTTCTAACAGTCGATGTTCGCGAGCGTGTGGCGGCCGAACTCGTTGACCGTGACCTTGCGGCCCCGGCCGAGCTTCGTGTTACAGAAGGAGTACTCGATGGCGTCGTCTGTATCGGTGGCCCTTAGCGCGGGTACGGCCCCCTGCCGGTCGTAGAGGGAGAGATTGATGCCACCCCCCGTCGACAGAACGGAGCTGGCGGCCATGGAACCGGGTAGGCTTTCTCTCGCGCGGACGACCTCGTCGGTTCCTGCCGTCCAGGCCGAGTTGCCGTCTTTGTCTACGAATACGAGCCAACCGCGCTCCCAGGTGGAGGCGGAACACGTTGACGCGTCGGTCGAGGTGCAAACCCCGACCCTTAAGCCGCGCTTCACCGCCTCGGTGCGGGCCACGCTGAGATCCGAGATAAGGTTGTTTGTCGCCGACGTGAGCCGATTGCTTTCTACAAACCTGTTAATCGCCGGCAAACCAACACCAAGCAGAACCCCGATAACCACCAGGGTGGCCATAAGCTCGACGAGGTTAAACCCGGCCATAGACCTGCAAAAATGCCGAAAACCGACCGACGGCATAAAAGCGGGGACGAACGGATATTTATCCTGCAGATAAATGCAGACGAACGGTTCCTTTTGGCAGACAAAAGGAGCCTTCGAGTACCTGCGTAACTTTCTCTCTAAAGCCATTTAGCGGTTGGGCTGCTGGATTTGTTTCTGTCTACTGAAGAGTCTAATTCGGAGTACCCCGACTTCAATTGCCGCTTTACGTCAGTTTCACGAGAATTGCCCCGTTGCTGGAGCACGAGCGGGGGAGAAACGCTGACGAGTACGTTCGTTAGAATTGATGCAAATCAAGGCGCTTCGTGCCTGGGGCTGGCAATTTTTCGCCTACCCGAGGGTGGCGCCTCAAATCGTCTCGTTTTATACTTATTCCAAATGATGCACGCACACGCGACCGAGCACGGCAAAAGACTTTCTCAACCCGAGATCGTCGCCCTGCTTCGTGGTCGGGGTATCAATCCGACCACGCAGCGGATTCAGATCGTCAGGGTTCTCTTCGAGCGCGGGACGCACCTGTCGGCCGAGGACGTCTTCAGGGCGGTCAACGCCGAGTCGCACCACGTGTCAAAGGCGACCGTCTATAACACGCTCGGGCTCCTCGCCGAGAAGGGCGTGGTCCGGGAGGTGATCGCGGACCCGACGCGTATCTTCTACGATCCCAATACGGCGCCGCATCACCATCTCTACGACGAGGGAACCGGACAGCTGACGGACATCGACGCCGGCGAAGTGCAGGTGAGTGGCCTCCCCGAGTTACCCGAGGGCGCCATGCTTCAGGGCGTCGACGTGATCGTCCGCTTCCGCGCCAAGTAGTCGCCTGTTTCGCCGTCATTCTGTTCAGGCCGGCCGCCGCGCCGCTTGGTTGCGGCCCCCCTTCGCCGTATACTGCCCGCCTTTCCGCTGCCCCGCCGGTGTAGCTCAGTTGGTAGAGCAACTGATTCGTAATCAGTAGGTCCGCGGTTCGAGTCCGCGCACCGGCACCAACCGCTCCGTCATCACCCCATTTCCCTTCTGCCGAGGTAAATCGGCCCCTGTCCTGCCGAGCGATCGCCGCCCGTCGCGTGACGTGGCGGACTTTCCGCGGCACCGCACCCGGGAACAATAACCCCGCCTTCTCAGATTTTTTTGGCGCGTTTCCATGAGCTAGCCTTGGTCCCCCAAGACAAGGAGACGGCGAGATGGCGATCGTCAAGGTCATCGAGGTGTTGGCTCAGTCGGACAAGAGCTGGGAAGACGCGGCCCATAGCGCGCTCCAGGAGGCGTCTAAAACGGTGCGAAACATCAAATCGATTTACGTCAAGGAGTTGCAGGCGAAGGTGGAGAACAACCGCATTTCCGAATATCGCGTCAATGCGAAGATTTCATTCGTAGTGGAGTGACCCGCTGGCCGGGGGCGGAACGGCCCGCGCGGACGGCACCAGGCGCCCACGCGCGGAGCATCCGGGCGGAGTGATTCGATCTCTCGCGGAGGAAGCATGACAGAGAGGAAGACCACGGCGGCATGGCGCTCGCCGGCGGGCGAGGACGCAGTGGACGAGCGGCGTCGCATGATCGCCGAGGCAGCCTACTTCCGCGCGGCCGCGCGCGGTTTTCGGGGCGGGGACCCGGTGCAGGACTGGCTGGCTGCCGAGGCCGAGATCGACCAGGCGCTGCCGCCGCCCGAGCGGCAGACCGAGGAGCGGGCGATTTACGAACAGCTGCGGGAGGAGATCGAACGCCGTTTCGCCGAGATGCGCGGCGCGGTGAACGCCGACGGCGTGCGCGCCGCGGTCGACCGCGCCGTCGTTCAGCTCAAGGAGATGGGTGGCTATACCGCCGACGCAATCAACAAGGTCGCCGATACCGTGAAAAAGGATCTCGCCAGCGCCGCGGTCAAGATGGGTCCGGAATGGCAGAGGTTTTCGGCAAAGTCGGCGGATTCCTTCGCCGTGTGGCGTGACCGGGGCCGTGGCTTTCTGGCCGGCGCGGCGACGGCGGTGGGCGAATGGCTTCAACAGGCCGGGCGCCGATTCGAGCAGCAGTCCTACCGGGCCGGTGAAATGACGGCAAGCGGGAGCTTCGAATGCACGGCGTGCGGGGAAAAGCTGAGCCTCGCACAACCCGGGCATCTGCCGCCGTGCCCGAATTGCCGAAACCTGGAATTTCGTCGTTTGTAGGGCTCGCCGGGGCCCCTGCACGGGAGTCATCCCCGGCCGAGTTCGGGGATCAGTGGCGTCTCGGGTGGATGACCAGATGCTTCAGCGGTTCGCGCCCGGCCGCTTCCGCGTCGAGATGGTAGCGGACGATCATGCGGTGCTGCATGCGGCGTATCATCGGCCGGCGGGGCGCAAGCGCGACTTCCACGCCTTCGTTCAGTACTCGCTGTATCGCGTGCTCGACCTCGCGAACGGCGTCTTTCACCTCTTCGTCGTCGAAGCCCTGCATGACGTTGAAGACGTTTTGGAGCACACGGCGCAGCTGTGCCGTGGTGTTGCTCTTCACGACGTGCAGGGGCAGTCCGGTGGCATCGACCAGGCGCGTGAGTCGGGCATCTTCCGCGCGCGATCGCAGGGCCACTATGAGATCTGAGTCCTCCGGGCGTCGTGCGGCCCGGGCATTGACCCGCAGGTCGCGTATCACGCGCTCGAGCAGGTCGCGACTGAGCGCGTAGGGATAGACGCGTACCGTCTTTTCGTGGGAGGGCGGGAGACGTTCGGCAACGCCGGCTTCCTCGGAGGGCCGGCGTTCGTCGGCGATCTCGCGCGCGCGTACGGTCGTTCCCCGTGTGCGGCGCTCGCCGCCCGGGTCCATGCCTTCCAGCAGCCGGTCGACCGCGAGCGCGGTGTCGCGATGGACGACGACCTCGTCGCGCTCGACGATTTCAACCACGATATCGAAGGTCGGCGGCGCGCGGCGCTCGGTGACGGTCTTGGGCGAACCGCGGCGGCGCGCCTCGTCGTCCGACAGCGTGACCACGTGCACGCCGCCGACCAGGTCGGAGAGCGTCGGGTTCATGACGAGGTTTTCGAGCGTGTTGCCGTGCGCCGTTCCGATCAGCTGCACGCCGCGTTCGGCAATCGTGCGTGCCGCCGCCGCTTCCGCCTCGGTGCCGATCTCGTCCACGACGATCACCTCGGGCATGTGGTTTTCCACCGCCTCGATCATCACCGCGTGCTGGCGCTCGGGATGGGGGACCTGCATGCGGCGGGCTTCTCCGATGGCGGGATGGGGGATGTCACCGTCGCCTGCGACCTCGTTCGAAGTGTCGATCACGATGACGCGCCGGCTCAGATCGTCGGCGAGTACGCGCGCCGCTTCGCGCAGCTTGGTCGTCTTGCCGATTCCCGGCCGGCCGAGGATGAGGAGGTTACGCCCGCTTTCGAGCAGGTCGCGCAGGATGTCGATCGTGCCGTGGACCGCCCGTCCGACACGCAGTGTCAGCCCGACGATCTGACCCTTCCGGTTTCGGAGGGCCGCAATCCGGTGCAGGGTTCGGGCGATCCCGGCCCGATTGTCCTCGGTGAACTCGCCGATACGGTCGATGACGTGGGCGAGGTCCTCCGGCCGGACGGCGCGCTGCGAGAGCGCCCTGGTGCGCCCGTCGATCCGCGCGGCAGCGGGCCGCCCGAGGTCCATGACGATCTCGGTGAGTGCGGTGCGGTCCGTATCGGTCAGGCTCCGGCGCAGGGAATCGGGCAGTACGGCCAGGAGGAGATCCAGCTCGTCGCTGCCCGGAGCAGATTGGGCGAGGGCGTCCGCCATGCCGTCAATCATACACGGGGCGCTCGGCATCCCGTTGCCCGGTGTACTGGCAAACGCTTCAACGCCGCCAGTTCACTCTCAGGATGTTCGACTCATCCGTATAGCGATAGTCGAGCTCTCCCTTGTAGGCATGGTGCACGGCGGTACCGATGGAGCGCGCCGTTCCCATGGTCGTGGTAGTAATAAGCACGCCGTCGTCGTGGTCCTCCAGCCCGATGATGCGCCGAAGCGGATGCAGTCCTTTCTCGCGTGCCTCCACGTTGTGGGCGAGATGCAGGATCTCGTCGCGGTGCGAAGCGAAAAAAGGTCCGTTCAGGGCGAGAAATCCGGCCGGGCAGCGGTCGTGCATGCGCTGGCACGCGGGGCAGACGAGAGGCTGCGCATCCTGCGAAGGCGGTGACCACTGCCATCTCCCCTTGTGGTAAACGGCGCGGCACTCCGGGCATACGGCCGGTTCTCGGGGCTTGCCGCGCATCTTGTAGGTGTCGTGCTCATACTCGCGCAGCAGCCTGTCGCGTCGCCGGTGGTTCGGACCGTTCGCGCTCTTCGTGCCCATCGTTCGCGCCTCCGTTCTGCCTGGATTCAGTATCCTGACCGTTCCGTGTACCGGCTTTGATTCACGTCAAAGCGCCGATCGCGGCGGACTCTTCCACCTCGCTTCGCAATTGCGCCTCGCGGTCGCGGTACTTGGGTGAGAAATGAAACGGCACCGTCCGTTTCGCGCGCGCCTCGCGCGCAAGCCAGCCGGCCTGACGTGTCGTCAAGTGGTGTTTCCGCGTCGCGTGCGCGACGTCCTCGTGGAGAAAGGGCGACTCCACGTAGAGCCAATCGGCGTCCCGCGCAAGCGACACGATACGTCGTACGTTGGCCGTGCTGAAGTCGCAGTCGACGATGTACGCGATCTTCTGTCCGGGGACCACCCGGACCAGGTGTTCCCGCAGCATCCCCAGGGGGAGATCGCGCGCGGTTGCGCCGGGCACGCGGACGAGAGTCTCATCGGGGAGGCCGGCGAGCACCGCCCGCTTGAGCGCGTGCAGCCACGGTCCCATAGGAAGGCCCATTTCCTGCAGCCGATTCTTCCAGACGTTGACGTGGGCCTTCTCTTCCAGGGCGAAGGCGAGAACCGAGGTGCCGTGCTCGAGGAAGACTGTCCGAACGCGAAGGGCCGGTTCGTCGAACAATACGCCGTCCACGAGCTTGAATGGTCGCTCGTTCGCGTGCCGGAACGCGGAAGAGGACGAGAACTCGCGGACGAAGGCGTTACCGTCGGGATGCACCTCCAGGACCTCGAAAACGAGCTGCGCCTCGTAGCGGTGCACCAGGTTCCACGTGTACGCGGCCAGCTTGTGTCCGACCTGGGCCGCGAAACCCGGCGGGCCGTAGAGGCGCAGCCGCTTGCCGCGGCCGAGGTGAAGCCGAAGGAGGTAATCGAAGCCGATGAAGTGGTCCATGTGCGCGTGGGAGACGAAGACGTCCGTCACCCGCAGCACACGGCGCGTGCTCAGCCCGCCGAGGTCGCCGAGATCGAAGAGCAGGGCGCGCCGCTCGAACATGAACTCCACGTACAGTCCGGGATCGCCGAAAGCGTCGTTGACCAGCTGAGGGTGGAACAGCGGCCGCATGCCCGTCGATTCTGCTCCTCGACTCTCACCCGCCGCCGTGACAAGGCGGCGTGATCCGCCGTCCGATCTTCGTTGCCGGCGCGGCCTTATTCCTGTTTCCCGCGCGCGCAACCGTGTAGGGCGGTCCGCCATTCGCTCAACGTCCGGTCTCGCGTCGGTCCCTCCGTCGCGCTTTGCAGCAACCGGTCGACATCGATCGGAAGCGACAGCGACTGCCACCCGCCCGAGACCTGGCAGTCGATCCGGACCTGCCATGGTGCCCCGTCCGACCTCGGCTCCACCTCGAACAGGTACGCGGACAGACCCAGCTGCTCCAGGAGCCCGGCTACCGCCTCCTTGGTCTGGGCAAGATCGCGTGTCGTGATCTGCGCCACGGTCAGCCGCCTTCGGGCTCTTCCTCGCTGTTCCGGCGACCCCGTTCCTCGAGCGGTTCTTCCCAGTCGCGCTCGTTCATGTCGGTTTCCGTGTAACCGAGGTCGTCCACCTCGACGTCGTCCATCGGGCCCGTCCAGTCCTCGGGCGCTTCGATCGCCTCGACTTCCAGCTCGGCCCACTGGTCGAAATCGATTTCCTCGATGTCGCCGTCGAAGTGCTGGATGTCGATCGTCCCCGCGTCGCGGTCGGCGGCCAGCACCTGAAACCGGTGTCCCTTGTCCCGATGCTGATACCACTGCGACTCGATCGGTTCCGCTTCTGCCATTTGTGCCTCCCGGGCGCGCGGCCCGGCTCAAGGGCGCGTTTCTCCCTTGCTGACCCAGACGCCGCGCATGCACCGCAGCACCTCGTCGCCGCAACGGACGTACTGCCCGACCGGATAGCGCACGTCGTTGAAGTAACAGGCGCCCTGCTCGAGCTCGTCGTCGAGAGAGGGCACCTCTTCGGCTTCTTCCCGTTCGACAATGGGAGAGGTGTGCAATTCCGGGTCGGGCGCACCCACCTGCGGAACACTGCTCGGCGCATTCATGGCGGTATCCCCTGTGAAAGTGTTTCTACTTCCGTGACCGCTCGGCTGTCCCGTCCAACCTGCCACGACCGGGACGCGCGCGCAAGCGCGAACGAGCGGCGGTGTTTGATCTGAATCAAAACGCGCGGGCGCCGTCGAATTAGAGTGCCCGAGGATGTCAGGAGAGCCGCCATGACCATCGCGAAGACCGTCGAGAACTACCTGCAGCAGAACCGGGTCGCCTATGACGTCGTTCCCCACCCGCACACGAGCTCCACGCGCGGCACGGTGCAGACCGCGCATGTCCCGGCCGACCGCGTCGCCAAGGCCGTGGTGCTGCACGATGCCGGCGGGGGTGGTTACGTGATGGCGGTCGTTCCCGGCAGCCGGCACGTAAGCGTCAAGACGCTTTCGAAGAAGCTGGGCCGGGAGCTCAACCTTGCCGGCGAGGACAGCCTCGTGCCCGTCTTCAAGGACTGCGCGGTCGGCGCGATCCCGCCGCTGGGGCCGGCGTACGGCATGGAAACCATCGTCGACGACAGCCTGGTCGGGGTGCCGGAGATCTATTTCGAGGCCGGCGACCACGAGGAGCTGATCCGCGTGAAGGGCGAGCAGTTCCTTTCGCTCCTGCGCGAGGCGCGGCACGGGCAGTTCACGCACTGAAGCGTCCCGGCGGCACCTGCGCATGAGGCTGTGCTAACCTCCGTCAGGGAGGAGAGCCGGTGGTCATGCGCGTAGATCCCGTTTCAGGCCTGGTCGAGGGCGTGCGCTTCGTGCCCTCGCCGAACTGCGACGCCCGGCCGGCGGGCGGCCGGCCGGAGGTGCTGATCGTCCACGCCATCAGCCTTCCGCCCGGAGAGTTCGGAGGCCCGGGGATCGAGCGGTTGTTCTGCAACGCGCTGGATCCTGCCGCGCATCCTTATTATGCGGAGATCCGCGGCCTCGAGGTTTCGGCGCATCTGCTCGTCCGGCGCGACGGCGGCGTCGCCCAGTTCGTCCCGTTGCACCTGCGCGCGTGGCACGCCGGGCAGTCGTGCTGCGAGGGCCGGAACCGCGTCAACGACTTCTCCATCGGCATCGAGCTGGAGGGCGCGGACGACGTTCCGTTCGAGCCCCGTCAATACGACATCCTTGGCGATTTGGCACGCGCCATCATGCGCGCTTATCCCGCCATCACGCCTGCGCGCATCTACGGACACGCGGACATCGCGCCGGGACGCAAGACCGATCCCGGTCCGCACTTCGAATGGACGCGGCTGCGCACGATGCTCGCCTGAGCTTGCCCCTCACCGGGCGCGCCGGTAAATTGATCGCGCCCGATTCCCGACATAAAAGCGTCCCATGGGTGAAATATTGATCAGTATCCTGCTCGCAGTGGCCCTCGACCGGTTCTTGCCGGACCGGCACGGCTTCAAGCCGTTCGCCTGGTACCGCGACTGGGCGGAGTCCATCGAGCAGCGCTTCAACGGCGGGAGCCGGCTGCACGGCGTCGGCGCGGTGCTGCTCGCGACCGTTCCCATCCTGCTCGGCGTCCTGCTTGCGCGCTACATCCTCGGGCAGTTGAGCGGGGTGCTGCGTCTCGCTTTCGATATCTTCGTGCTCTATCTCTGCCTCGATCTCTTCCGGCTGGGGCACGTTGCCCGGTCGGTCTCGGAGGCGCTCGAGGCCGGTGAGCTGCGCGAGGCCGACAATCAGTACAAGGAGTTGACCGGCAAGAGCGCGCCCGACCTGACGGAGGTGAGCATCGCGCACGCGACCGTGGAGGCTGTGCTCAAGCAGGGCAGTTCGCTCGTCATCTCTCCGATCTTCTGGTTCATCCTGCTCGGTCCGGTCGGCGCGGTGCTGCAGCGACTCGCGAGTATTCTCGATATGCTCTGGGGCCATCGGTACGAGCGGTTCGTCGAGTTCGGCTGGGCGGCCGCCCGGCTGGACGACGTGATGCAATGGGTGCCCGCGCGCATCACCGCGCTCTCGTACGGCATCATGGGCAGCTTCGAGGATGCACTGCGCTGCTGGCGGCGGCAGATGGGCGTGTGGTCGGACATCAACAGCGGTCCGCTGCTGGCCTCCGGCTTCGGCGCGATGCACATGCAGAACTGCGAGGCGGTCTCGGAGGTGGGCGAATACGAGGAGCGGGCCGCGACACTGAGCGTCATCCCCGACGCGTCGCATATCCGCGGCGTGGTTGCCCTCGTCTGGCGCGTGCTTCTCTTCTGGCTCGTGGTCGGCATCCTCATGACGGGAGCGCACCTCTTCGGCCTTTTCGCCGGCTGAACGCTGGCCTGCGGCGTTCGTTTCATGAAGGAGCTCATCCTCGGGGGCGCTCGCTCCGGCAAGAGCGGTCTGGCCGAGCGACGGGCCCGCGAGAGCGGGCTTGCCGTCGTGTATGTCGCAACCGCCGAGGCGCGCGATGCGGAAATGGCCGATCGCATCCGCCGGCACCGGGACCGGCGGTCGACGGATTGGCGGCTCATCGAGGAGCCGATCGCGCTGGGCAGCAGCCTTCGCACGCATGCCGGACCCGACCGATGCGTGATCGTCGACTGCCTGACGCTCTGGTTGTCGAACGTCCTGCACGCGCGCGACGATGCGAATCTCTACACGCGCGAGCGCGCCGACTTCCTGGACGCCGTCGAAAGCGTGCCCGGTCACCTGCTGCTCGTCAGCAACGAGACGGGAATGGGCATCGTGCCCCTCGGCGAGCTCAGCCGCCGCTATTGCGACGAAGCGGGGCGATTGCATCAGGAGCTCGCCCGGGTCTGCGATCGCGTGACGCTCGTGGTCGCCGGGCTGCCGGTCACGCTCAAGGGCGCGGCGTGAGCGCGCAACGCTGGCGCGACCCCGTACGCGTGCCGGATGTCGCCTGCGCCCGCGCCGCCCGGGCCCGTCAGGCGCGGCTCACCAAGCCACCCGGTTCGTTGGGTCGTCTCGAGGAGGTCGTCTGCCGGCTCGCGGCGCTGCAGGCGAGCGAGCGTCCGCGCGTCGACGCGGTGCGCATCGTGGTCTTTGCCGCGGACCACGGCGTGGCGGCGCAAGGCGTGTCGGCGTTTCCCCAAGCAGTCACGGCCGAGATGGTGCGCAATTTTGCGCGTGGCGGCGCGGCGATCAACGTGCTCGCGCGCTCGCTCGGCGCCTCGCTCGAGGTCGTGAACCTGGGTACCGTGCACGAAACCGGCCGGCTTCCGGGCGTCATCGATCGGCCGATCGGTTCCGGGACCGCTGACCTGGCGCGGGAGCCGGCGATGGCCGAGGCGCAGTTGCTGGAAGCGCTCGCCGCCGGCGGCGAGGCGGCGGAGCGCGCCGGTCGAGCGGAAGTGGATCTTCTGATCGGCGGAGACATGGGCATCGGCAATACCACCGCCGCCTCGGCGGTCGCGTCCGCGCTGCTGTCGGTCCCACCGCGGTACCTGGCCGGACCGGGCACCGGGCTCGACGCCGCCGGGGTACGGCGCAAGGCCGCCGTCATCGAGCACGCCCTCGCCCTGCACGGCAGCGCGCTCGCCGAACCGCTCGAGGTGTTGCGCCGCCTGGGAGGGTTCGAGATTGCGGCGCTCGTGGGTCTCTACCTGCGCGGCGCGCAGCTCGGGATACCGCTGCTCGTGGACGGCTTCATTGCGACGACCGCGGCGCTCGTGGCCGTGCGCGTCAACGCGTCCGCGCGGGAATGGTTCATCTATGCGCATCGTTCCGCCGAGCCGGGACACCGGATGGTGCTGGAAACGCTGCAGGCCGAACCTTTGTTGAGCCTGGGCATGCGGTTGGGCGAGGCGAGCGGCGCCGCCGTCGCCGTTCCCCTGCTGCGACTGGCCTGCGCGCTGCACGAAGAGATGGCGACCTTCGAGGAAGCGGGCGTCTCCGCCGGACCGGAGCCGCAACCGTGAGCGGCGCCGCTCCCACCCTGGTCGATCTCCTGCGCCACGGCGAGCCCGTCGGCGGCAAGAAGTACCGCGGACAGCTCGATGATCCCCTGAGCGAGCTCGGCTGGCAGGAGATGCGCGAAGCCGTGGGCAGCGACTGCCCGTGGGACGTCATCGTGACATCCCCGCTCGCGCGTTGCGCCGCCTTCGCGCGGGAACTGTCGTTGTCCCACGGACGCCCGCTCGTGCTCGAGCCGCGGCTGAAGGAGATCGGCTTCGGCGCCTGGGAGGGGCGAACGGCCGCGGAGCTGCTGAGCGAAGACCCGGAACGCCTGACCCGTTTCTGGTCGGATCCGGTGCGGCACAGGCCGCCCGGGGCCGAACCGCTCCCGGCGTTTCGGGACCGGGTCGTGCTGGCGTGGGACGAAATTATCTCCCGTCACTCGGGCAAACGCGTGCTCGTCGTCTGCCACGCCGGCGTGATACGCATGCTCGTGCGGCACGTGCTCGACATGCCGCTCGAGCGCCTCTTTCGGCTCCACGTGCCGTCCGCGAGTCTCTCGCGCGTGATCGTGGAGCGGAACGGGACGGGGGTTCTGCCGCGCCTGCTTTTTCACGCCGGCCGGCTCTGATGCGCGCCTTCTGGCTCGCGCTGCAGTTCCTCACGCGCCTGCCGGTCCCCGTTCAGCCCCCGCCGGGTCCGGACGAACTCGGGCGCTCCGTGGTCCATTATCCGCTCGTCGGCCTGCTGCTCGGCGCGCTGCTCGCGGGGTCGTCCGCGCTGCTTCCCGATCGTGATCCGATTCTCGTGGCCGCGCTCCTGCTGGCCGTCTGGGCGCTGCTCACGGGCGGCCTGCATCTGGACGGTCTCGCCGACAGCATCGACGCCTGGGTCGGAAGCCACGGCGATCGCGAAAGGGCGCTCGCCATCATGAAGGATCCGCGCAGCGGGCCGGCGGCGGTGGCAGGCGTGACGGTCGTACTTCTGCTCAAGTTTGCCGCGCTGTCCGTATTGCTGCGCACCGAGGCGTGGCCGGCGCTCGTGATCGCCCCGTTGCTCGGCCGCAGCGCGCTCGTGCTCATTCTCCTCTCGACGCCGTACGTGCGCCCGCAGGGCTTGGGTGCCGGCCAAGCGGCCGGGCTGCCCGCGGCGCCGGCCCGCTTGGTGCTGATCGGCGTCGCCGGGCTCGTGGCGTGGGGCGGCGGCCTTCCCGGTGCCGCGGCGCTCGCGGCGGCCGTCGTCGTGGTTTATCTGCTGCGGCGGATGATGCTGGCGCGCCTGGGCGGCACGACAGGCGACACGCTCGGTGCGAGTTGCGAGCTCGTGGAGACGGCGGTGCTGGTCGTCATGGCGCTGATCGCCGGCTGAGCGGGCGCGAAGGGACCAGGGTCTGGAGCCAGTCGGCGTCGAGGTGAGTGGCGACGGCGTCCGCGATGCGCTCGATGCCGGTCTCGCGGATCGCCGCGTAGTCGATCGATGTGGCCTGCTTCATGCCGGCCCACGCGAGAAGCGCGCACAGCGCCTCGGGCGACTCGAAGAGGCCGTGCACGTAGGTGCCGAGTATCTGGCCGTCCTCCGACAGCGCGCCGTCGGATCGGCCCTCCACGTGCAGCGCCGGACGCGCGAGCGCGCGTCCGCGCGAGACGCCCATGTGAATCTCGTAGCCGGTCACGCTCGCTTCCGCGAACGCCAGGCGGCCGCGCACGCGCGCAAGCCGTTTTTCCTCCTGCAGCGCGGTCTCGAGGTCGAGCCAGCCGAAACCGCGGCTCGACCCCGGCGCGTCTTCGAGTCCCTTCGGATCGTAAATCGCCATGCCGAGCATCTGAAAGCCCCCGCAAATGCCGATGAGCTTGCCGCCGTAGCGCAGGTGCCGGGCGAGCGCGGGCTCCCAGCCCTGGTCGCGCAGCCACGCGAGATCGGCGCGCGTGTTCTTGGTGCCCGGCAGGATCACGAGGTCCGCCGGCGGCACGGGCTGGTCCGGCCCCACGAACCGGAGATCGACCTCCGGGTGCAGGCGCAACGGATCGAGGTCCGTGTGGTTGCTGATGCGCGGGAGCGCGGGCACGACGATGCGCAGTCGAGCCCCCTCCTTTCCGCGGTCCCGGCCGCCGGGCAGGGCATCCTCGGCCTCGAGGTGCAATCCGTGCAGGTACGGGAGTACGCCGAGTACGCGCTTTCCGGTATCGGCCTCCAGCCAGTCGAGGCCCGGTTCCAGCAACCCGAGGTCGCCGCGGAAGCGATTGATGACGAACCCGCCGATGCGGTCGCGTTCCGAACCCGACAGCAGCGCCAGCGTGCCCTTGATGTGGGCGAACACGCCGCCGCGGTCGATGTCCGCGACGAGGATCACCGGACAGTCGACGGCCTCGGCAAAACCCATGTTGGCGATGTCGTGCGCGCGCAGGTTGATCTCGGCGGGGCTGCCCGCGCCTTCGACCACGATCACCTCGTAAGTGGCGCAAAGCCGGCGGTAGCTCGCGAGCACCGCCTCGCGCAGCATCGGCTTGCGCGCATGGTAGCAAGGGGCATCGAGCGTCTCGGCGACGCGGCCGTGCACGATCACCTGCGCGCTGCAGTCGCTCGACGGCTTGAGCAGCACGGGGTTCATGTCGGTGTGCGCCGCAACACCCGCGGCCTGCGCCTGCACCGCCTGCGCGCGGCCGATCTCGCCTCCGTCGACGGTCACGGCGCTGTTCAGCGCCATGTTCTGCGGCTTGAACGGCGCTACCCTTACGCCGCGCCGGGCGAGCCAGCGACACAGGCCGGTGACGAGCGTGCTCTTGCCCGCGTCGGAGGTAGTGCCCTGCACCATGAGGGTGAGCGGCTTCACGGTGCGAGAGGGGAACGAAGCGCCATCCGGTGGCGGCCTCCCGTACAATAGGCCGCCATGTCCGGGCGAAACGGCCGATGTTGAATACCTTCGCAGCGAGCCTCAGCGCGCTGCTGCTCGCCGCCCAGGTGCAGGTTGCCGACGATCTCGGCAACCCGGTCGTGCTCCCGGAACCCGCCCGCCGCGTGGTGAGCCTCGCGCCTCACGTCACGGAGACCCTGTACGCCGCCGGGGCCGCGCCGTATGTCGTCGGCGCGGTGAGCCACAGCGACTACCCGGAGGCGGCGAGGCGCCTCCCCCGCGTCGGCAGCTACAACGCGCTGGACGTGGAGGGGATCCTCGCGCTCGAGCCCGACCTCGTGGTCGCCTGGGCGAGCGGCAATCCGGCCCACCAGATCGAGCGATTGCGCGAGCTCGGCCTTGCGTTGTACGTCTCCGAGCCGCGGCGGATGGAGGACGTCGCATCGGGCATCGAGCGACTGGGACGGCTCGTCGGCAGTGCCGAGGCACCCGGCGCGGCAAAACGGTTCCGAGAACGCCAGGCGGCCCTCGCGCGACGTTTCGCGGACTCGGAACCCGTGCGGGTGTTCTACCAGATCTGGCACCGACCGCTCATGACGGTGAATGACGCGCACCTGATCAGCGACGTGATCCGTTTGTGCGGTGGACGCAACGTGTTCGCGACTCTGCCGCTTCTTGCGCCCGCGATCGACACCGAGGCCGTACTCGCCGCAGACCCGGACGTGATCGTCGCGAGCGGGATCGACGAGGCGCGACCCGACTGGCTCGACGAGTGGAAGACCTGGCCGAGCCTCCGTGCGGTTCGCAACCGGCATCTCCATCACATTCCGCCCGACCTCATTCAGCGGCACAGCCCCCGCATCCTCGAGGGCGCCGAGCGCATGTGCCGCATACTCGACGCCGTGCGCCGCGCTCGCTGATCCCGTCATCGATGGTCGGAGCTGCCTCGGGCTCTGCGTTCAGGAGCTCCGGTCGCCGGGCGGGCTGGTGGTCTTGCCGGGCTGCCAGAGCACGTCCGGCTCGCCCGCGAGGGCGTTGAGATGCCGGGCGAGGACGAACAGCAAATCCGAAAGCCGGTTGAGGTATCGGATCGAGACATCGGAAACGTTTTCGGTCCTCGCGAGCGTGACCACACGACGCTCGGCCCGGCGGCAGACCGTGCAGGCCAGGTGCGCGAGGCTTGCCGCGCGCGTGCCGCCGCGCAGGATGAACTCCTTGAGTGGCCTGAGGTTTGCGTTCATCGCGTCGAGCTCGCGTTCGAGGTCGCTCACGCGCCCGCCGTCGATCAGCGCGCGCCCGGGGACGCAGAGCTCGCTGCCGAGGTCGAAAAGATCGTGCTGGATGTCGGTGAGAAGCGCGCGGGTCGGCTCCGGCAATTCCTCGCAGAGCAGAAGCCCCAGTACGCTGTTCAGCTCGTCTACCGCGCCGTAGGCCTCGACGCGCGGGTGGTCTTTGGGTACGCGCGTCCCGTCCCCCAGCCCGGTCGTGCCCCGGTCGCCGGTGCGCGTATAGATCTTCGAAAGACGATGGCCCATTCAGCGCACCCCCACCAGGCGGTAGATCACGGGAAGCTCGATGTCGAGCGGGTGACCCTGCAGCCAGGCGACCGCCTGGGGCAGGCGTTCGACGCGTTCGAGCGAGTGTAGCGCCGCCGAGTCGAGCGCCGCAAAACCCGAGCTGCGTGCAAGCCGTACCGCCTCGAGCCGGCCGTCGGCTTCCAGCCGGAAGGCGAGCCACACCGTTCCTTCCCAGCCGCGCAGGCGCGCGAGATAGGGGTAGTCGAAATGCCGGGCGAGGTCCGCTTCCACGCGAGCGCTTATCCACGCGCGGGGAAGCGGCTCCGGCGCGGCGTCTACCTCGGTGGCGGCGACCTGTTCGTCCGCGGTTGCGCCGCCGGCCAGTGGCTCGGTCGGTCTCGTCTCGGTCTCCGTCCGCGCGCGCTCGTCCGGCGAGGGGTCCGTTCGGGGGACACGCGCCTTGCGCCGTTCGGGGGCTCGTCGTGCAGTGCGAAGTGGTGACGCCTGGGGTGCGGCGGACTGCGCGACGGCGAGCTGTACGGTGAGGACGCCCTCATGCGGCCGGAACAATACCGGTCGGGCAGGGGAGTGAAGGCCGGCCAGCAAAACGACGTGCGCGACGGCGGAAGCGAGCGCAAAGCGCGCGATCGAAGCACCGTGGCAGGACATCGCCTATTCCCCGCCGTAGGCCAGGCTCACGAAAACGCTGCGCCCGGCCGAGTTGAACGTGTTCGCCGTCTGGTATGCCTTGTCGAGAAGATTCTCGACACGCGCCCGCACGCTCCAGCGCGGCGCGACCGGGTAGCTGGCGCGAAGGTCGACGCGCCCATAGCCGCCCACGCGTATCGTGTTCTCCGCGTCGTCGAAGCGATGACTCTGGGCGAGGACGCTCATCCCGATCGCGGCGCCGCCCAGGCGACCGTCGAGATCGAGCCGCGCCGTCTGCCGGGCCCGCCGGGGCAGCACGTTGTCGGTGGCGACATCCCGCGGATCGAGGAAGCTCAGGTGAAGCGCGCTGCGCCAGCCGGCGAGCTCGGTCGCGATCTCGGTCTCGAGACCCCGGATACGGGCGCGGTCGACGTTCTCCGGCGAGCACAGGTCGGTGACCGGATCGCAGACGGTGGCGATCAGCTCGTCGACGTCGGTCTGGAAGACACGCACGTCCCATCGCCCCCAGGACGCCGTGCCGCGCAGCCCGATCTCCCCGGTCTGCGATTCCTCCGGCCGGAGATCGGGGTTGCCGAAGCCGGGGAAGTAGAGCTCGTTGAAGGTGGGCGCCTTGTAGGCCGTGCCGAAGGCGGCGATGGCGCGTACGCGGGGCGTGAACGCGGAGCCCCAGGCGAGATTCCCCGTCGTGTGCCGGCCGAACTGCTCGTTGTCGTCGCGCCGCAGGCTCAACAGGGCGTCGTGGCGGCCGAAACGCGCCTGGTGCTGGGCGAACCACCCGATGTTGTCCCGCTCGGTCACGGCGAAGTCTTCGGTGCTCTCGACGCGGTCGTCGAGGTAATCGGCGCCGAGCGTGAGCAGCTGATCCCTGGCGATCGTCAGGTCGTTCTGCAGGGCGAGGGTATCGCGTCGCGTGTCGAACGTGGAGAAGAACGTGCCGTTCGAGAAGTTGTCGCTCTCGTCGCGGCTTTGGCCCGCCTGCAGCCTGACGTTCCATGACGTCGACGGTGCGAACTCGGCCCGTGCGCCGAATGCCTGTTGCACGAACTCGTCCCGGTTCGAAAAGTCGTCGTACTCGTTTTCCCCCTGCGCGCGCAGCAGGTGGGCTTCGACCTCCGCTCCGCTCGCAAAACGGTGTCCGGCACGCAGGGTCAGGGAGGTGTTCCGGTAGCCGTCGTCATCGGGCTCGTCGATGCCGAAGGGTCCCGGGGTCGGCTCGCGTGCATCGAAGCCGTCGGTCCGGAAATCCGCGATCGCGACGCTGTAGCGCGTCGCTCCGCCTCCGCCGGTGGTTCCGGCCGACACGTCGCGGGTGCCGTACGTGCCGTAGCCGGCGGCGGCATAGGCGCGCGTCGGGCCGCCCCCGCGGCGGGTGAAGATCTGGACGACGCCGCCGATGGCGTCCGAGCCGTACAGGCTGGAGCGCGGTCCGCGCACGATCTCGATGCGTTCGATCTGTGCCGGGAGAAGGTGCTGCCATGCGACGCTGCCGAGCGTCGCGGAGCCGAGCCGCACGCCGTCCACCAGCACGAGTACGTGCGAGGACTCGGTGCCGCGCAGGTGCATGCTCGTCGTCTTGCCGTAACCGCCGCTTTCCGACATCTCGATCCCGGCGATCCCGCGCAGCAGCTCGGCCATGCTCTTGGCCTGCGTACGTTCGATGTCCTCGCGGGTAATCACGGTGACGGCGGCGAGCGAGGCGTCGGCGGTCACCGCCGTACGGGTGGCCGTGACCACGACGGGATCGGCGGGCGGGACATCGGGTTGCGCGCAAAGGGGGCCGGCGAGGGCGCCGAGGGCCACGCCGAACGGCAGCAGACTGGGTTTCATTGTTCTTCTCCGCACACTGCGCGCACCCGCGCAGATCCAGGCTCGAGTGTGCGGAAGGAGGGGGACGCTCGCTGAGCCGTCGTGTCGCCCGCCGCAACACTCACCGAAGTCTCAGGCCGGTCTCCGGGCTCGCGAGCGGGCTTGCGCCGGCGGATCGCCTTCCCGCGGAGCTCTGTGCTCGCGCAGTGGCGGAGTGATCCGCTGTGACTCGCTTACCGTTGCGGGGGCAGCGCCGGCATTGCGAAGGATCGCGCACCGGCTTCCCGTTTCATTCCGCGGAACGAGAGTCCGCGGAACACCTGAGAGCTGTGTAAGCGCCCGAACTATAGGAGCGGCCCGCGGCGGGTGTCAACGGGAATCGCAAAAAGAAAAAAGCCGGTCCGGCTTTCGCCGAACCGGCTCGAATGAAACAACGGCTTTGTTACTTCTTCTCGGGTTCCGCGGGCGCCGCCGGTGCTGCGGAGCCGGAGGGCTGCTGCGCGGTGTCGCCGGCCGGGGCCGCGGGCGCCGCCGGAGCGGCGGGCGCCGCCGTCGTTGCAGGGGTCTGTTCTTTCTTGTCGCAGGCGCCGAGCGCCGTCACCGCGGCGAGCGCGGCTATCAGGAGCGCGTACTTCTTCATGCTTTGATTTTCCTTATTGAAACGCCAAAAAACGCGAATGGACTTCAGCCCGTTGAGCGCAACCGATGCTCAACCGGGCGCGTATTTTTCACAAGCGCCGGACGAATGCAACGGCACAGAAGCGAATACGGAGGAGATTGCGACGAACGCGGGTAATCAGCTGGCGAGCCGCGGCGCGCCGAACAGCAGGCCCTGCGCGTTGCGGATACCCATCTCGCGCAGCGCCTTCTGCGTGGCCTCGTTTTCCACGCTCTCGGCGATGGTCTGCATGCCGAACGACTGCGCGAGTTCGTGGATGTGCATGACGATCTTGCGATCGGACTCGTTCTCGAGCATGCCGCGCACGAACGAGCCTTCGATCTTGAGGTAGTCCGGGCGGAACTGATTGAGGAAGTTGTACGTCGAGTAGCCGCTGCCGAAGTCGTCGAGCGCGAGTTTGCAGCCGAAGGAGCGCAGTGTCTGGATGTCCTCGCGCAGCGTGTCACTGATCGGAATCGCCTCGCGTTCGGTGATCTCGATGGTGATCAGGCGACCGGAGGCGCACGCGGGCTGCAGCAGGGCGGCGAGCTCCGTGACGAACGCGCGGTCGTTGAACGAGGACAGATCCACGTTCAGGAACAGCGCCTGATTGACGGGCGTGTGCGCGAGCGCGGTGCGGATGATGTGCAGGTCCACGTCGCGCGTGAGCCCCAGCTCCTCCGCGACGGCGATGAAGTCCTTCGCCTGGATGACCGAGCCGTTGATCCGCATGCGCGCGAGCACTTCGTAGGCGACCGGCTTGCCGCTGCTCATGTTGCAGATCGGCTGGAAGGCCGGATGGATGTTGCCTTGCTCGAGCGCGTTGCGCAGCTGGAAGCCCTGGCTGAAGATCGACATCATCGCCTGGCTCACGTCGGGCGACAGCACCTCGATGCGGTTCCGCCCGCGCCGCTTGCTGTGGTACAGCGCGACGTCCGCGGCGCTCACCAGGTCCTGCGCGTTCTGCCCGTGGGTCGGCGCCTCGGCGACGCCGATCGAAGACTGCAGCTGCATGCTCCCGACCGGCAGCGGCACCCGCGTCTGGCTGATGCTCGCGTGCAACTTCTGCGCGATCCGGGTGGCGTTGTCGAGGTTCGTGTTCTTGAGCACCATCGCGAACTCGTCGCCGGCGAGGCGCGCGATGTAGTCGTTGCGCCGCACGAGCGCGCGCAGGAGCTGCGCCGTGGTGCGCAGCACCTCGTCGCCGAACGGGTGGCCGTAGGTGTCGTTGATGAACTTGAAACCGTCCAGGTCGATGAGCAGCAGGCAGACGGGACGGTTCTTGGCGAGGTGATCCGAGAGGATGACCTCGAGCTGCGTGTCGAAGTGCCGACGGTTGTACAGGCCCGTGAGCGGGTCGGTCACCGACATGTGGTAGAGCTCGTCCTGGTAACGCGAGAGCAGGCGGTTCAGCTCCACGCTCTTCGTGATGTCCCCGAAGGTGCCGATGATTCCCGTGAAATTGCCGCTCGAGTCGAACTGCGCGTCGGCGTCGAGCGAGACCCAGAGCCGTTTGCCGCTCGCCGAACGCAGCGACAGCTCGCGGTTCTTCTCGTGCATCTCCGCGAGGCGCGCCGGCAGGAAGTCGCGTGCCGCGTCCTCCTCGGCCAGGTAATCGCTGAAGGGCGTGCCGAGCGCGTCCTCGATGCGAAAGCCCGTGACCGACTCCCATGCCGGATTGAGGAATACGAGGCGGCCCTCGTTGTCGAGCTCGAACAGGATCTCGTGCATCCCGTCGATCAGCTTGCGCAGCTGGGTCTCGTTGTGCTCGAGAAGCTCGCGCGCCTCGGACAGGCTGCTGATGTAATGGCGCAGCGCCGCCGATCCGTCGCTGAACGCCTGGTTGAGCTCCTGGATCTCGCGGCTGCTCGACGCAATGAGCTGCACCTTCGGCTTCCAGTTGCCGCGCGAGAACTCGCGGGCCCATTGCGTGAGCGGTTTGAGCGGCGCCGTGAAGCGGGCGAGCGCGACGTACGCGAGCGCGAAAGTCAGGAGCAGGAGGCCGATGCTCGCCGCGCCCCCGCGCAGCGCGATCGCCCGCGCGACCGTGTCGAGCGGCCCGTCGGCAAGCGCGATCTCGATGCGAACCGGTTCGCCGGACGGCGAAACGGCCGACGCCCGCAGATGGCGGGGAAGGCTGGATTCGCCGGCGAGAAGTCGCGTGTACCAGGCCGCGGAGGCGGGCGGGCCGACGTACTCGTAGAGCTTTCCGCCCGCGCCGTCGACGATGCGTATGGCGTTGACGGCCGGGTCGTCCGCCAGTCGGTTCACGTACCCGTCGAGCCCGTACAGCCGCTCGGCCGGCATGCCGGCCGCGACCGCGGCGACGACGGCGTCGAGCGTGTGCTCGCCCACGCGCGCCTGGGCGGCCAGCTCGGTCTTCAGCGCGTCCCGTGTGAGTGCGCCCGTCACGAGCACGGAGCCGAGCAGGACGAGACCGGAGAAAACGAACGTGAGGCGCGCGCGCAGCGTGCCGGGGAAGCGAAACCGCCAGGTCATGCCGCCCAAGCGTTCGGCCAGCTGCATATCGGGTACGTGTGTCGGGGAGGGCAGTCGGACCGCAAGATGCTGTCCACCGGTTTGTTTTGGCCCTGTCCTTATGGCGCGAAAGTATAGCATGGGCGCGTCGCCGGCCTAGGCGATCTCGGTCATCTCGCGAAGTAAAAGCGCCGTCCGTCGGCAACCATCCGCTCGAACGGGCAACCGTAGACCCGCTCCAGCAGCGCCGGATCGAACAGCTCCGCGGCCGGCCCGGATCGATGGGCGCTGTCGGCAAAGAGCAACAGCGCATGGCTCGCGATGCGGGCCGCCGCGGTCACGTCGTGCAGGACGAAGACGTTCGCGTGCGACGGACGGTTCGATCGGTCGGCGAGCAGGCGCAGGATCTCGCCCTGGTGGCGCAGGTCGAGATGGTTCGTCGGCTCGTCCAGGAGGCAGATCGGCGGGTCCTGGGCGAGCAGCGCAGCAATCTCGGCGCGGCGGCGTTCGCCGCCCGACAGCGTGGCGATCGATCGCTCGGCGAGGGCGTCGAGGCCCACCGCCGCGAGCGCGCGCTCGGCGGCCGCGCGGTCCTCCGCGCCCTCGAAGGCAAAGCGCGCGAGGTGCGGGTGCCGGCCGGTGAGGGCCAGTTCCAGCACCGTGGCCGGGAAACCGGCGTCGTAGTCCTGGAACAGTACGCCCAGGCGCCGCGCCCGCTCGCGCGGCGGGCATTGCGCGATCGGTGCACCGTCGAGCAGGACCTCTCCGCCCTCGGGCCGGCGCAGCCCGGCGAGCGCGTGAAGCAGCGTCGTCTTCCCGCTTCCGTTTGCGCCGAGAATCGCCCAGTTCTCGCCCTCCCCGATCGCGATATCGAGATCGCGGCAGAGCACTCTGTCGCCGACGGCGACCGTGAGCGCGCGCGCCTCAAGGCGTGCCATGGGTCCGATGGCCGGGGTCCGTGGCCCGGGCGAGCAGATAGAGAAACGCCGGGACCCCGATAAGGGCCGTGAGCACCCCGACCGGAAGCTGCACGGGCGCGAGCACCGTGCGCGCGAGCGCGTCCGCGATCACCAGCAGGGCGCCCCCGAGGAGGACGGTGTTCGGCAGCAGCCAGCGATGGTCGGTGAGTCCCAGCAGGCGCAGCAGATGGGGCACGACGAGGCCGACGAAGCCGATGCTGCCGGCGAGGGTGACCGCGACGGCGCTGAGAAGCGAAGCGAGAAAATAGACCAGCACCCGCAGGTGCGCCGGGCGCTCGCCCAGTGCCGCCGCGACCCGTTCGCCCCGCGCGAGCAGGTTGAGCGGCCGAGCGTACAGCATGGCCAGCGCCAGGCCCGACACCAGCACGACGAGCCCGGCCGCCGGTTCGCGCGCATAGCCCAGATCGCCGAGCAGCCAGAACACCATGCCCTGCACCTGCATCGCCGGGGAAATCGCCAGCAGCAGGCTGACGCAGGCGCCCCAGCCCGCCGCGAGCACCACGCCCGTCAGCAGCAGCCGGCTCTGGGTCCAGGCGCCGCCCGCGCGGGCGAGCCCGAAGACGAGCAGCATCGAGGCGATCGCGCCGGCGAAGGCGGCGCCGCCGACCAGCACGCCCGCGGCGCCGAGCGCGATGGCGAGCAGGGCGCCCACCGCCGCCCCGCCCGAGATGCCGAGCACGTACGGGTCCGCCAGCGGATTGCGCAGCAGCACCTGCAGGAGCGCGCCGGCCAGTCCGAGCATGCCGCCGACCGCGAGCGCCGCGAGCGCGCGCGGCAGCCGCAGCTCCAGGACCACCGTTCGTGCGACGCCGGGCGCGTCCGAGGCGAGCGCGGTCCACAGCTGATCGAGCGAAAGGGAGACGCTGCCGGCGGCGAGGGCGATCAGTATGGACAGCGGCGCCGCGGCGAGCAGCAGGAGCGTGATCGCGAGCGGGCGACGCATCACCGCAGGCTGATGATCGGCCAGCCGCGCCGCTCCGCCTCGCGCCGCAGGATCTCGTCGGGGTCCACGGCGACCGGGTGCGCGACGAGCTGGAGCAGAGGCAGATCGTTGTGCGAATCGCTGTAGCCCCAGCTGCCCTCGAGCGTTTCCCGGTGCACCGCGAGCCACTCGCGCAGCCGCTCCACCTTGCCCTCGCGGTAGCACGGGGTGCCGGCGACGCGACCGGTGTAGCGCCCGTCGCGCTCTTCCGGGTCGGTCGCGAGGAGATGCTCGATTCCGAACTCGCGTGCGATCGGCGCCGTGACGAAGCGGTTCGTGGACGTCACGATGAGCAGCCGGTCGCCCCGAGCGCGATGGCGCTCGACCAGCGCGCGCGCGGACGCGGTGATCATCGGGAGGATGCGCGCGGCCATGAACTCGCGGTGCAGGGCGTCGAGCTCGGCGCGCTCGCGGCCGGCGAGCGGGGCGAGCGCGAAGGCGAGGTACTCGCGGATATCGAGCTGCCCGGCCTGGTACTGCGCGAAGTAGCGGTCGTTGGCCCGGCGATGGGCGTCGGGGTCGACCCATCCGCGCGAAGCCAGGAACTCGCCCCACGCGTGGTCGCTGTCGCCGGCGAGCAGCGTGTGATCGAGGTCGAAGATCGCGAGGCTCAAGCGCGCGCGTGCGTCCCGGCCGGGACGCCGTTGCCGGTCCGGGGCCTTCGTGAAAAAATGACGCTATTATTAGGTATCATGCGAGCGGCAGGCCGACGGCGAGATCGCAATGATAGACGAACACGGTTACCGGCCCAACGTTGGCATCATCCTCTGTAACCGAGACTGCCAGGTCTTCTGGGCGCGCCGTTGCGGGCGCGATGGCTGGCAGTTCCCGCAGGGCGGCATCAAGTCGCGGGAGACCGCCGAGCAGGCCCTCTACCGGGAGCTGTACGAGGAGGTCGGCCTCGAGACGCACCACGTGGAGGTGCTCGGCCGCACGCGCGACTGGCTGCACTACGACATTCCCTCCGAGTTTCGCCGTCGCAATCCGAACAGCCCATTTCGCGGCCAGAAGCAGTTGTGGTTCCTGCTGCGGCTCGTCGGCAGCGATCGGGACGTGCGTCTCGACTGCTGCGACAAGCCGGAGTTCGACTCGTGGCGGTGGATCGAGTACTGGGGTCCGCTGCAGCAGATCATCGCGTTCAAGCGGGACGTTTACCGGATGGCGTTGACCGAGCTCGAGCCGCTGCTCGGCAGAAGCTGAGGCCGGTGCTCCGAACTCGTGCGGCGAGCGCCGCTCTAACCGGGGGCGCATGAGCCGGTTCCCTTCTCTTTCGAACCTTGGCGCGGGCTGCGGCCGGACCGCCGCGGTGGCGCTCGTCCTCGTCCTGGCCGGCTGCTCTTCGGAATCGAGCAGTCACGCGAAGCCCCCGGGCCCCAAGCCGCCGAATCACCTCGTCGAGCTCGCCTCGGTGAGTCGCGAGCTGCTCCAGTACACCGCCGACCGCGAGGGTACGCTGCGCGCCCTGCGCGAGGTGAAGGTGTACAACCAGGAGGAAGGCAGCGTGCTCGAGGTGCGGGTTCGCGAGGGCGACGCGGTCGCGAAGGATCAGGTGCTGGCGCGCCTGGACGACCGGCTCCTGCGTGCCGAGCTCGACAAGGCCATCGCGACGCTGCGCCAGGCGGAGGTGGACCTCGAGCGCCTCGAGCGGCTCTACGGCCGGCGGCTGGTCGCCGAGGAGGCGGTGACGCGGGCGCAAACCAATCTCGAGGTGGCGCGCGCCAGCGAACGGGTGCTGCGCACGCGGGTGTCGTACATGACCATCACCGCTCCCTTCGCGGGGCGCGTGGCGGCGCGGCTCGTCGAACCCGGCGACGTGGCGCCCAAGCACACGCATCTGCTGACGGTGGTCGATCCATCCGTGCTCGTCACCGACGTGCAGGTGTCCGAGCTCGTGCTGCCGCGTCTCCGGAGAGGCGACCGTGCGGGCGTGCGCATCGACGCGCTCGGACTGGACGTCTACCGGGGCGAGGTGTTGCGCATCTACCCCACGGTCGACCCGGTCACCCGGCGCGGCCGGATCGAGGTGGCGCTGAAGCCCGTGCCGCCCGGCGCGCGTCCCGGCCAGTTCTGCCGGGTGACGCTCTACGCCGCCGGGCGCGAGCACCTCGTCATCCCGTACGCGGCCCTGCGGCGGGACGCCAAAGGCGAGCACGTCTTTCTGTACGAGCCGGCGAACGGGGCGCCGGGCGGCCACGTGAAGCGGGTCGATGTGCGAAGCGGCCTGCGTCTCGCCGAGCGCGTCGAGATCCGCGAGGGACTCGCCCCCGGCCAGAAGGTCGTGGCCAGGGGATTCATAGGCCTGTCCGACGGTCAGAAGGTGCAGCCCGTATCATCGGAGCCGGGTACGCCATCATCGGAGCCGGGTACGCCCACGCCTGCGGAAGCGAAGGCAGCCGATGCGTAGGGGCGGGCTCGCAGCCTGGTCCATCCGCCATCCGGTCTCGACCCTGATGCTCACCCTGACCGCGGTGGTCCTCGGGATCTTCGCGCTCGGGCGGCTCTCGATCGATCTCCTCCCGCACATCATCTACCCCCAGGTCCGCGTCCGCGTCATCGACCCGGGCGTCGCGGCCACCATCATGGAGGACCGCATCACCCGGCAGCTCGAGGAGCAGCTCGCGATCACCGAGGATGCCGTCGGCATCGAGTCGACGACGTCCGAGGGGCAGTCCTACGTCCTGCTCGATTTCGACTACGGCAAGGACATCGATCTGGCGCTGCGCGACGCCTCGACGCGGCTCGACCGCGCGAAGCGTTTTCTCCCGACGACGATCGACCCGCCGATGATCTGGAAGTCGGATCCGTCCCAGATCCCGGTCATGGAGTTTCTCGTCACCTCGACGCTCATGGACCTCGTGGAGCTGCGCACGTGGACCGACGACCACTTCGCCAAGCAGTTCCTGAACCTGCCCGGCGTGGCCGCGGCCGAGGTCGGCGGCGGGCTCGTGCGCGAGATCCAGATCCTGCCCGATCAGCGGCGGCTCGCGGGCCTCGGTCTTTCGGTGAACGACGTCATCAACGCCGTCCGCCGCGGAAACGAGGACGCGCCGGGCGGCCGCCTGCGGATGGGTGGGCAGGAGTACGCAAGCCGCACCGCCGGCCGGCTCACGAACGTCGCCGCGATCGCCGCGCTGCCCGTGCGGCTGCCGAGCGGCGAGAGCATCCCGCTCGCCGAGATCGCCTCGGTTTCGGACAGCCACGAGGAGGAACGCATCCGCGCGCGCTTCAACGGCACGCCGGGCATCAAGCTCGCGGTCCAGAAACAGCCGAACGCGAACACCGTCGAGGTGACCGAGCACGTGAAGGCGCGGCTGGCGTGGCTGCGCGCCAACGACGTGATCCCGAAGGGCGTGCAGCTGCACCAGATCTCGGACCAGTCGATCTACATCCGCCAGTCGCTGTCGAACGCCACGCAGGCGGCGGCCAGCGGCGCGATCCTCGCGATGGTCGTCGTGTACCTGTTCCTCGGCAGCATCCGGGGCACCCTCATCATCGGCACCGCGATCCCGATCTCGATCATCGTGACGTTCGTCATCATGGCGCTCGGCGATCTCACGCTGAACATCATGACCCTCGGCGGGCTCGCGCTCGGCATCGGCATGCTCGTGGACAACACGATCATCATGCTGGAGAACATCGCGCGTCACCGGAGCGCCGCGGCGCGCGCGAGCCCCGGACCGGATCCCGGCGGGGACGCTCTGGCCGTGCCGGTGGCCGCCGCCGCCGAGGTGACGAGCCCGATCATCGCCTCGACCTCGACCAGCCTCGCGGCGGTCGTGCCGTTCCTCTTCATCTCCGGACTGATCGGGCTGCTGTTCCGCGAGCTGATCTTCACCATTTCCGCGGCGATCCTCGCGTCGCTCCTGGTCGCGGTGACGCTCGTCCCCGCGCTCGCGGCGCGCATGAGCGGAGAGGCGCGCGGCCGGGCGCACGACCGGGTGGCGCGGATCATGGATCGTCTGCAGCAGCGCTACGCGAGCGGGGTGTCGCGCCTGCTTGCGCGCTCCGGCCTCGTCATCGCGACGGCGTTCCTGCTGCTCGCCGTCGTCGGCCTGCCGACGTTTTTCACGAGCAAGCAGGACTTCCTGCCCACGATGGACGACGGCCGCATCAACGTCAGCGTCACGACCGATCCGGGCGTGTCGCTCGACGCGATGGACGCCGCCGTGCGTACGCTCGAACGCCTCGCGCACGAGCAGGGCAGCGTCGAGAGCGTGTACACGCTCGTCGGCGGCGCGATCTTCGGCCGTACCGAGCGCGAGACGCCGAACCGGAGCTCCCTGAACGTGCAGCTCGTGCCGCTCGACGCCCGCGACGTGAGCGGCGAGCAGTGGGTGAAGGACTACCAGCGCGCGGTCGAGCAGGCACGGCTGGCGGGATTGAAGGTGCGCGCACGCACGGCGGGCATCCGCGGCATCCGCACCTCGCGCGCCGAGGAGGACATCAGCCTGCGCGTGCAGGGGCCGGACCTCGATCGCCTGGCGGCGATCGGCGAGAACCTCGTGCGCCGGCTGCAGGGGCTGCCCGGCGTGCGCAACCTGCGTCACTCGCTCGAGGAGTCGCGCCAGGAGTTCGCCATCGAGATCGACCGCGCGCGGGCCGCCGAGCTCGGCATCGACGTGGCCGATGTCGGGCGCGCGCTGCGCGTCGCGCTCGACGGGGTGATCATCGGCGACTACCTCGAGGGCGAGCGGGCGTACGACATCCGCGTGCGCCTGCCGCAGACGGAGATCGACAACCCGGAGGCCCTCGGCCGGATACTCCTCTTCGGCGAACTGCGCGACCGGCCGGCGGTGTACCTGCGCGACGTCGCGCGAGTCGGTATCGTGCAGGCGCCCGCCGAGATCATGCGCGACCGCCAGGCGCGGATCGTCGAGATATCGGCCGCGCTCACCAAGGAGCTGCCGCTCGGCGAGGTGGTCAAGGCGATGCACGAACGGCTCGAAGGCTACGAGCTGCCGTCCGGCTACCGCATGTACTCGGGCGGCGCCGAGGAGGCGCTGGCCAAGGGGCGCCGGCTGACGGGAACGCTGCTCGGCCTCGCCCTGTTCCTCGTGTTCGTGGTGATGGCCGTGCAATACGAGTCGCTGCGCAACCCGACCGTCATCATGCTGAGCGTGCCGTTCGCGCTGATCGGCGTCTCGGCAGCGCTCTGGCTGACCGGGCTGCCGCTTTCCATGCCGGTCTGGCTCGGCCTCATCATGCTCGCCGGCATCGTGGTGAACAACGCGATCGTGCTGGTCGAGTACATCGAGCTGCGCCGCGCGATGGGCGAGCCGGTCAAGGAGGCGATCGTGAACGCCGCGCGCCTGCGGCTGCGCCCCATACTCATGACCACGCTCACCACCGTCATCGGCATGGCGCCGCTGGCGCTGGGGCTGGGCGAAGGCGCCGAGATGCTCCAGCCCTTGGCGGTGACGGTGGTCGCGGGCCTCGCGTTCTCGCTGCTCGTGAGCCTCGTGCTCGTGCCCGCCATGTACCTCGCCCTGCGCGGGCGCGGCCCGGTCACCGCAACCCTGGAACAAAGCGGGGAAGCGGTGCGTCTATAACGTATAATCCGGCCGGCCCCGCGGCCGCACTTTTAAATACATTCCAGGAGAAGCACGTGACCGAGATCCATCGCAGAACCTTCCTGAAGGGCACGCTCGCCTCGGCGGCCCTCGGCGTGGCGGCCGCGGCCGGGCTGCTGCGGCCGGCCCGGGCGCTGGCGGCCGACTGGCCGACCGGCGCGTTCGAGGCGAAGAGCATCGAAGGCGCCCTGAAGAACCTGTACGGCGGCGCCCAGACGGCCGGCGCCGGTGCGATCAAGATCAAGGCGCCGATCCAGGCGGAGAACGGCGCGGTGGTGCCGATCTCGGTGTCGGCCGGCATGCCGAACGTCGAGGCGATCAGCATCTACGTGGAGAAGAACGAGCGCCCGCTCATCGCGAACACCGAGATCACGGGCGCGGGCGGCTACTTCTCCGCGCGCATGAAGATGGCGCAGAGCTCGGACGTGCAGGTCGTGGTGAAGTCGGGCGGCAAGCTCTACAGCGCCAAGCAGAACATCAAGGTCACCGTCGGCGGTTGCGGCGGCTGACCCGGACGAGAGGAAACGAACGATGGCAAGAAGCATGAAGGTACGCACCCGCTCGGGCGACGGCGGCGTGGAGGTGCTCGTCCTCATCAGCCACCCGATGGAAACGGGCCAGCGGGTGGACAAGCAGACGAAGCAGAAGATTCCGGCCCACTTCATCCAGAAGGTCGTGCTCGAGCACAACGGGAAAGCGGTGGCCACCGCCAACCTGGGGCCCGGCGTCTCGGAGGACCCGCTCCTCGGCTTCCAGCTTGCCGGCGGGAAGAACGGCGACAAGATCCGGATCTCGTGGACCGACAACAAGGGCGAATCGGGTTCGACCGAGGCGAGCGTCAACGCCTGATCGACGGTTCCTGCGACGCGACGGCCCCGTTCGGGGCCGTTTTTGTTTCGGGCGGGACGACCGGAACTTACTGGAAGCTCTTGCGCACGATACCCGCCGCCAGCAGGGCCGCGCCGTAGGCGGCGTGTTCGGATCGCGGTTTCTGCAGCCGGACGCCGAGCAGGCGTTCCCGTATGCGCGTCCAGGCGCGGTTGCGGCTGCCGCTGCCCGTCGTCCAGATGGCCGATACCTTCGGCGCTCCGAGCTCGGCCAGAAGCCGGTAACCCTGGGCCTCGATGCGCGCGATGCCTTCCAGGATGCCCTGAAAGAACATCACGCTGTCGCCGGGCAGCGGCTCGAGGCGCGGCTCCTTCTCGGGGTCGGCGAGGGGGAAGCGTTCGCCGATATCCGGCAGCGGGTAGTACTCGAGGTCCGTGGGCTGATCGGGGGTGAGGAGCGGCGTCATCTCGGTCATCTGCTCCTCGCTGAAGTACTGCCTGAGCACGCCGCCGCCCGAGTTGGAGGCGCCCCCCGCGAGGAAGTGCCGCCCGAGTCGATGGCTGTACACGCCGTGCGGCGGCGAGAAGACGGGCCGCTCCGAGAGGAGCTTGAGGACGAGCGTGGTCCCGAGCGAGGTGACGCCGTGCCCCGGCGCGCTGGCGCCGGCGGCGAGGAACGAGGCCACGCCGTCGCTCGTGCCGGCCGCGATCTCGGTATCGGCCGGGAGCCCCAGTTCCCCGGCCACCTCCCCGGACAGCGTGCCGATCACGTCGCCCGGCGCGTGCACGTCGGGCAGCCAGGCCCCCCGGACTTCGAGCCCGGCAAACCACTCGGGCCAGGCAAGCCGCTCCACGTCGTAGCCGAGCTTGAGGCAGTTGTTGTAGTCGCTGTGTCCATAGGTCCCGGCCAGGCGGCCGGCAAGCCAGTCGGCCTGATGCAGCGCGTGCGCCGCGCGCGCGGCCGACTTCGTTCCCTGCAGCCAAAGCAGCTTCGCCAGGCTCCCGGTCGCGCCGTGCGCGGCCGATTTCGGGTCGGCGACGCCCGCGATGCGTTCCGCCTGGGCTTGCGCGCGCGCGTCGTTGTACATGAGCCCGGGCGTCACCGGGTTTCCCTGCTTGTCGCACAGGAGCAGCGTCGCGGATGTGCCCGCGATGGCCAGCCGCCGCACGCGCCGGGCGTCGATCTGTCCCGCGACGTTCTTCAGGCAGGCGTGCATCGCGGCCCACCACTGCATCGGGTCCTGCGTGACCTCGGCGCCGTTCCGGGTCGAGGGCGGGAGGGGCGCCTCCGCCTGTGCCAGGACCGCGCCGGCGGCGTCGATCGCGACCGCGCGACAGCCGCTGGTGCCGATGTCGATCCCGATGTACGCGTCGCGTGTGGGCCCCGGCGCGGGCTTCGGCGGCGCCGGCGGCGCAGTCGGTTTCGCGGCGCCCCGTGCGGCCGCCTCGGCCACCGGCTGGCGCTTGCGCCGCAGCATGCGGAAGCGCTCCGAACGGGTGGAGGCCGGGGCCTCGTCCGGGATCCCGTCGTCAGCCGGCGCTCTCGGCGCTTCCGGCATCGACTGCGCCTTCTTCGCCGCGCCCGACGTCGTTCCCGACGGCCGGGTCTGTGCCGCCTGCGGAGGCTCCCCGCGTCCGGTCGGCACCGCCTGCACTTCGCGCGGGAGATCGTCCGGCGGGGGCGGCGGCTCCCGCCAACCGGGGCGGCGATACTCGGCCGTCACCGTGGTGTACACGCCCCCGCGCACGTTGAACAGCGCCCGCAGGCGCATGTAGCGCGGCTGGGTCGCGGCGACGAGGTCGTTCAGGACGGCGTTCGTCACCTTTTCGTGGAAGTGCCCCTCGTCCCGGAAACTCCAGATGTAGAGCTTGAGCGACTTCAGCTCCACGCAAAGCCGGTCGGGCACGTACTCGAGCAGGAGCGTGGCGAAGTCCGGTTGACCGGTCTTCGGGCACAGACAGGTGAACTCGGGCGCCTCGATCTCGATGATATAATCCCGGTCCGGCTGGGGGTTCGGGAAGGTCTCGAGGGTCTTCGAAGGAGTGGTGGGCGGCATCCCGGCGTAGGAAACAGAAGTAACCTTCTATAAAATTGTACCATTCCAGGCGCGGCGAAACGCGAAAAACTCCTGATGCGGCTTAAAACCATTCGGCTCTCCGGCTTTAAGTCCTTCGTCGATCCCACCACCATCCCCATCACCGGCAACCTGATCGGCATCGTCGGCCCCAACGGCTGCGGCAAGTCGAACATCATCGATGCCGTGCGCTGGGTCATGGGCGAGATGTCCGCCAAGCACCTGCGCGGGGATTCGATGGCGGACGTCATCTTCAACGGCTCGAACGCGCGCAAGCCGGTGGGCAAGGCGATGGTCGAGCTGGTGTTCGACAACTCGGACGGGAGCGCGGGCGGTCAGTACGCGCAGTACACCGAGATCGCGATCAAGCGCGAGGCCGGTCGCGACGGTCAGTCGGATTACTTCCTCAACAAGACGCGCTGCCGCCGCAAGGACATCACCGATCTCTTCCTCGGCACGGGCCTCGGCCCGCGCGCGTACTCCATCATCGAGCAGGGCATGGTCACGCGCATCATCGAGGCCAAGCCCGAAGACCTGCGCGGTTTTATCGAGGAGGCGGCCGGCATCTCCCGCTACAAGGAGCGCCGGCGGGAAACCGAGAACCGCATCAAGCACACGCAGGAGAACCTCGCGCGCGTCGAGGACATCCGCAAGGAGCTCGAGACGCAGCTCTCGCGCCTCAACAAGCAGTCGCGCGCGGCGACGCGCTACAAGGAGCTCAAGCAGGAAGAACGGCTCGTCCGCGCGCAGCTCCTCGCGCTGAAGTACCGCGAGCTCGACGGGAAGCTCGCGGCGCAGGACGCCGTCATCCGCGAGCACGAGACCGCGCTCGAGGCCGCGCTCGCGGCGCAGCGCGAGGTCGAGGCGCGCATCGAGCAGCTGCGCGCCGAGCATGCCGAAGCGCTCGACAGGCAGAACACGGTACAGGCCGAGTACTACACGGTCGGCAACGAGGTGTCGCGCATCGAGCAGGCGATCGAGCACCTTCGCGAGACGCGCGAGGCGCTGAAGCGCGAGCAGGACCAGCTGAACCGCACCTGGGCGGAGGCCGAGGCGCATCTCGGCGCCGACCAGGCGAGATTGCAGGAGGCGGAGCAGCGCCTGGCGGACATCGCACCCGATCTCGAAAGGCACCGGAGCGGGCGCGAGGCCGCGGCGGCGCGGTTGCGCGACGCGGAGGCTGCGATGCAGGCGTGGCAGGAGGCGTGGGAGTCCGCCAGCCAGGCGGCCGCGGAGCCGACCAAGGCGCGCGAGGTGCAGACGGCCCGCATCCAGGGGCTCGAGTCGCACGTCGCCCAGCTGCGCGATCGCGAGGCCCGGCTCGCGGAAGAACTCGCGACCGTCGAGGCGGAGCTTCGCGACGCGGGTCTCGACGCCGTTCGCGACGAGGCGCGCGCCATCGACGAGGCGTGCGCCTCGCTCGAAGCCGCGATCCAGGAGGCCGGCGAGCGCCTGCAGACCGCGCGCGCCGAGCGCGAGGCGACGACCCAGCGCCTCGAGCAGCTGCGCGGGGCCGTGCAGTCGAACGAGGCCCGGCTCGCGGGACTCCAGGAGCTGCAGGCCGCGGCGGAGGCGCGCCACGACGCCGGCATCGTCGAGTGGCTGACCCGCGTCGGACTCGCCGACTCGCCGCGGCTCGCGAGCCGCATCCAGGTCGAATCCGGCTGGGAGACGGCGGTGGAGCGGGTGCTGGGCAGCCGGCTGGCCGCGGTGTGCGCGGAGCGATTCGGCGAAGCGACAGCGGGCCTCGACGAGCTGAAGCCCGCGCGCCTGACCGTCGTCGATCTCACGGCCGGCCGCTCGCACGACGCCGTCACCGGCACGCTGATCCACAAGGTGAAGTCCGATCTCGACCTGGCACCCCTGCTCGCCGGCGTCCACACGGCGGACACGCTGGAGGAGGCCCTGTCGTGGCGGAACGAGCTCAAGGGCCAGGAGTCGATCATCACGCGCGACGGCGCCTGGGTCGGGCGCAACTGGCTGGACGTCGAGTACGCGGCGGGCAGCGAGCGCGGGTGGCTCGCGCGGGAGCGCGAGATCGAAGGCCTGCGTGCCGCGAGCGCCGAGCTCGCGCGGGAAATCGAATCGGCTGCCGCGCAGCTCGCCGGGCAGTCGGACGCGCTCGCCGGCCTAGAGCGCCGGCGCGAGGAGCTCGCGCGCGAGCTCAACGAGCGACAGCGCGCCCGCGCCGAGCTGCGCGAGCGGCTCGGTCATCGCGAGGCCCGGCTGAACCAGCTCGAGGGAAGGCGCGCGCAGATCGGCACGGAGCAGCAGGAGATCGCGGCGCAGCGCGCGCGCGACGAGTCCGAGATCGCGGCGGCGACCGAGCGGCTTCGCCAGGCCGAGGCCGACAGCGGCACGCACGAGGCGCAGCGCGCGGAGCTGTCCGGCCGGCGCGCCGCGGTGCAGGAGGCCCTGGCCGCCGCGCGCGCAGCGGAAGCGACCGCCCGCGAGCGGGAGCACGAGCTCGAGATCGAGCGGCGCACGCTCGAGACGGCGCGCGAGTCGGTGCGCGCCAGCATCGCGCGGCTCGACGGCCAGCTCGCCGGGCTGCACCAGCGGCGCGACGAGCTCGCCGCGATGCTTTCCTCGGAGACGCAGGAGAACGATCTGCGGGCACAGCTCAACGAGCAGCTGGAAAAGCGCCTCGAGGTCGAGGAGCGGCTGGGCGCGGCGCGCAAGGCGACGGGCGAGGCGGATGCGCGCCTGCGCGAGCTCGAGCAGCAGCGTCACAGGGACGAGCAGCAGGTCCAGGAAATCCGTGGGGGGCTGGAGTCCGAACGCGTGGTGCGCCAGGAGCTGGTGGTGCGGCGCGACACGTTCGCGGAGCAGTTGCGCGAAATGGACGCCGAGCCGGCGCAGGTGCTCGCGGAGATGCCCCAGGAGGCGACCGAGACGGGCTGGGCGGAGCGCCTGGACCAGATCCTCGCGCGCATCGAGCGGCTCGGGCCGATCAACCTCGTCGCCATCGAGGAGTTCCAGGAGCTGTCCGAGCGCAAGGGCTACCTCGACAAGCAGTCCGAAGACCTGTCGCAGGCGCTCGCCACGCTCGACGAGGCGATCCGCAAGATGGACCGCGAGACGCGCACGCGCTTCAAGGAGACCTTCGACAAGGTCAACGAGAACTTCCAGCACTTCTTCCCGAAGCTCTTCGGCGGCGGCAGCGCGTATCTCGAGCTCACGGACAACGATCTGCTCGAGACGGGCGTCACGGTCATGGCGCGCCCGCCGGGCAAGCGCAACAGCACCATTCACCTGCTGTCCGGCGGCGAGAAGGCGCTGTCGGCGGTGGCGCTCATCTTCTCGATCTTCGAGCTCAACCCGGCGCCGTTCTGCCTGCTCGACGAGGTCGACGCGCCTCTCGACGATGCGAACGTCGAGCGCTACGGCGAGACGCTCAAGGCGATGTCGGAGCGCACGCAGCTCGTGTACATCACCCACAACAAGATCAGCATGGAGATGGCGGAGCTTCTCGTCGGCGTCACCATGTCGGAGCCGGGCGTGTCGCGCCTGGTCGCCGTCGACGTCGAAGAGGCCATGCAGATGGTCGCGCAGTAGATGGCGAGGTGTTCACGGTGACGATGAAACTCAGTACCCATCCCGGGCTTCCCCCTCTCCCCTTGCCCTCTCCAGCGAGGGGAGAGAGGGAGTCGGATCGCACGCGCGATAGTTCATAACGATGGATCTGCAGCTCGCACTGCTGCTCATCGGATCCATCATCGTCGCGATCGTCGCGATCACCGCCGTCGACAGGGGCCGCATCGCCCGGTCGCTGCGCGGGGGGATTTCCTTCAGGAGCCGGCCGGCCGCGGTGATCAGCCCGGCCAGGCGCGAGCCGGTCGTGCGGCCCGATCCCGCCGTCCCGGCGCCGCCCGTGGATGCCGAGCGGCGGTTTCTGAAAACCGAGCCGTCGCTGCCGCTCGAGATCGCCCCCGAGCTCGAGCCCGAGCAGGACCCGCTGTTCGAGGAGCTGGAGAGCATCGAGCGGATTGCCAACCGGCCTTTGAACCTCAATCCCGGGTTCGATCCCCCGGGAACCGGTCCCGAGGCGGCCGTGCCCGGCCGGCAGACGGTTCCGGACGAGAGCGTGGATTTCGTGCTGCACCTCCCCGGGCCCGGCCCCGTCTCGCGCCGCACTGCGCTCGGCATCTACAAACAGAACGAGTACAAGCTCGAGTACCCGCGGGAGATTTTCGGGCAGCGCTACCAGACGAGCTTCTGGTCGACGCTCTCGCACGATTCGGACGCCACCAACTACAGCGATCTCAAGCTCTCCATCCAGCTCGTCGACAACGTGCACGGACCGATCGGCGAGAGCGAGCTCAACACCTTCGTGCAGGTCGGCCTCAAGCTCGCCGACGCCCTGCACCGTCCCGCGAAGTTCTCGCTTCCGTTCGAGCAGGCGCTCGAGCGGGCCAAGGCGCTCGCGAAGTTCTGCGACGAGTACGACGTGATCGCGGGAGTGAACGTCGCGTCCGACCCGGACAGCCCGTTCAAGGGCCACGCGGTCGTCGCCGCCATGCAGCGCGCGGGGCTGGAGCTCGGCGCCATGAACATCTACCACAAGCGTGCGGACGGTCGGCTCCTCTACAGCCTCTCGAACCTCTACAAACCCGGCAACTTCAACCCGGCCGAATGGGAGACGTTCCGGACCTCCGGGCTCGCGCTCTTCATGAGCGTGCCGTGCGTGGAGGACCCCGCCGTGGTGTTCGCGAAGATGGTGGAATCCGCCGCCGCGATCGCCGGCTTTCTCGGCGGCCGCCTGCTGGACCAGGACAACCGTGCGTTGACCGAAAAAGGCATCGCCGCCATTCGCGCGCAGATCCAGGGCATCGAGGGTCGGATGCGCGCCTTCGGGGTGCCTCCGGGCGGCGAGTCCGCGCTCCGTCTCTTCGGCGCGGGACTGAACTGACGAGGCCATGTCGAATTCTTGATGCTGAACGTCGAGTTCAGGAGGCGCGCCGCGCGCGCACCTCAATTACCTGCATCCTGAGCTTCCCTGAATGAAAGACAGGGATCGTGTCGCCGGACGGATCGCCGCGCTGCGCGACCGCATCAACGAGGCGAACTACCGCTATTACGTTCTCGACGCGCCGACCATCTCCGACGCCGAGTACGATCGCCTGCTCCGCGAGCTGCAGGACCTCGAGGCCGGGCACCCCGACCTGATCACCCCCGATTCGCCGACGCAGCGGGTCGGCGAGAAACCCCTCGCCGCGTTCGGCGCCGTCCGGCACGCACTCCCGATGACCTCGATGGACAACGCATTCACCGAGGACGAGCTGCGCGACTGGGACGCGCGCGTGCGCAAGGGTCTGGGTCGGGAGGCCGACGTCGCGTACACGGCCGAGCCCAAGTTCGACGGCGTGTCGGTCAGCCTGCGTTACGAGCGGGGGCTGCTCGCGGTGGCCGGTACGCGCGGGGACGGCCTCACGGGAGAGGACATCACCGCCAACGTGCGCACGATCAAGGCCGTCCCGCTGAGGCTCCACGGCGCGGGGTGGCCGGAGGTCCTCGAGGTGCGCGGGGAGGTCGTGATTCCGAAAAAGGACTTCGAGCGTCTGAACGAGGAGCAGCTGAAGCGGGGCGAGAAGATATTCGCCAATCCCCGCAACGCCGCGGCCGGGAGCCTGCGTCAGCTCGATCCGCGCGTGACCGCCGGCCGGCCCCTCAACTTCTTTCCGTGGGGTCTCGGGCAGGTCTCGGA
The DNA here is from genome assembly GCF_002355415.1 of Sulfurifustis variabilis. Taxonomy (GTDB): domain Bacteria; phylum Pseudomonadota; class Gammaproteobacteria; order Acidiferrobacterales; family Sulfurifustaceae; genus Sulfurifustis; species Sulfurifustis variabilis. The sequence continues at coordinate 1,176,870 of NZ_AP014936.1, forward strand.
ACCGATCGGCGCACGCTACTCGCAGGCGGTCGCGCGGATGAAGGACTGGGGATTCCGCATCAGCGATTATTTCCGTGTCGTCCACGGTACGGACGAGTGCCTGTCGTACTACCGCGAGATCCTCGCCACGCGCAACGTCCTCCCGTTCGAGGTCGACGGCGTGGTGTACAAGGTCGACGAGCTCGCGGCGCGGGACCGGCTCGGCTTCACGGCCCGTGCTCCGCGCTGGGCGGTCGCCCACAAGTTTCCGGCCCAGGAGGAGAACACGGTCGTCGAGGACATCCTCGCTTCGGTCGGCCGCACCGGCGTGATCACGCCCGTCGCCGTGCTCAGGCCCGTGCAGGTGAGCGGCGTGACCGTGACCCATGCCACGCTGCACAACGAGGACGAGCTCCGGCGCAAGGACGTGCGCATCGGCGACACGGTGATCGTGCGCCGCGCGGGCGACGTCATCCCCGAGGTCGTCGGGGTCGTGAAGGAGAAACGCCCGGCCGGGACGCGGCTCTGGCACATGCCGGCGAAGTGCCCCGTGTGCGGCTCCGACGTGCTGCGCGAGCCCGAGGCGGCGGCGCACCGCTGCATGGGCGGGCTCTATTGCCCGGCGCAGCGCGTCGGCGCGATCCTGCACTTCGCCGCGCGCTCGGCCATGGACATCGAAGGGCTCGGCGACAAGCTCGTCGAGCAGCTGGTCCAGAAGGAGATGGTGAAGACGGTGGCCGACGTCTACCGGCTGGACAAGGCCGGTCTCGTCGCGCTCGAGCGCATGGGCGAGAAGTCGGCGCAGAACCTGCTCGAGCGCATCGAAGCGAGCAAGGCGACCACGCTCGCGCGCTTTCTCTATGCGCTCGGGATCCCCCAGGTGGGTGAGGCGACGGCGCAGCAGCTCGCCGAGCACTTCGGCACGCTGGATGCGCTGATGGACGCGTCCGTCGAGGAGATCGACGCGGTACCCAACATCGGCGAGAGCATGGCCGCGGACATCCACGCCTTTTTCCACGAGAAGCACAACCGCGAGGTGGTCGGCAAGCTCCGCGCGGCCGGTGTGCACTGGCCGAAGGTGGAGCGGCGCGCGAAGGCGGCGTTGCCGCTGGCCGGCAAGACGTTCGTGCTCACCGGGAGCCTCGCCGCCATGTCGCGCGAGGACGCGAAGAAAAGACTGCAGGACCTCGGCGCGAAGGTCGCGGCCAGCGTTTCGAAGAAGACCGATTGCGTGGTCGTGGGCGAGGACCCGGGCTCCAAGGCCGACAAGGCGCGCGAGCTCGGGATCGCCGTGCTCGACGAGCCGGCCTTTTTGAAGCTGCTCGGCGAGGAACGGTGACGAGCGGCGGGACGGCGCTTCCGGGCGGGGCCGGCCGGGGTCGACCGGCGGCGATCGGTCTCCCCATCCTTTCCAGGGACGTGCGGTAGGGCGCGGCGGACGGTCTGCGAGCGCTGCCGGGAAGCGGCTCGCTAAGCTTCGCGGCGGCATCCCCCAGAACACCTCTAAAAGCAGCCTTCGATGATCGTCTATCACCTGTGCCGCGCGCGCGACGTTCCCCGGCTCCTGATGGAGGGCCTCGTCCGCAGCGAGGGGCGGCATTTCGTGTTCGACCGCTGGCAGGACGCCCAGCTTCTCCTCGGTGCCGTGCAGCGCGACTCGCTCGCCGGGCGCGAGGCGCGCGAGCACGTCGCGCTCGTGCTCGAGATCGACGAGGACATGACGGCGTTCGCGCCGGTGCCCACCCGCAAGCTCCCGGCCGGAATGCGGCCCGAGGACATCCGCGATCTCCAGGCGCGCTCGCGCTTCTTCGAGGTCGACGTCAACGCCAAGCGCATCATCGACGTCAAGGATGCGCTCGGCGACTCGATCCTCGGCAGGTTCCGCCGCCAGGATCGCGGCCGCGCGCCGATCTGGCGGTTCCTGGGCTACGCGAAACCCTATTGGCCGTTCGTGGCCGCCGCGACCTTCGCGGGATTGGCGAAGTTCCTCCTGCCGCTCGCGTTCCCCTGGATGCTCAAGGTCCTGCTCGACGACGTGGTGCTCCAGGAGGGCGTGGATGCGGCCGCGCGGGAGCGGAAGATCATCCAGCTCATCGTCGCCATCCTCGCCGCCAACGTGGTGTGGATGATCGCGACGTACTACCGCAGCGTGCTCGCCGCGATCGCCGGGCACCGGATGATCCGCGACCTGCGCGTCGCGCTCTTCAGCCACGTGCAGCGGCTGTCGCACGCGTTTTTCGCGCGCCACCAGACCGGCGCGATCGTGTCGCGGCTCGTGAGCGACATCAGCCTGGCGCAGAACTTCGTGGGTTCGGCGCTCACGAACGTGTGGATGGACATCGTGCTGCTGATCGCGCTCGTCGTGATCCTGACGGTGATCCACCCGATGATGACGCTCGTCTCGCTGGTGCTGATGCCGGTGTACGTGTACGCGCTGCACGCGCTCGGCCCGCGCATACGCCTGAGCAGCAAGGAGGTGCAGCAGCGCCTCGAGGTGCTCTCGGGCGGGCTGCAGGAGAAGGTCGCGGGCGTCACGATCGTGAAGGGGTTCGCGCGCGAAGGGCAGGAGACGCAGATCTTCGCGAGCCACGCGAACAAGCTGCTCAACAAGATCCTGTACTCGGCGCGCTTCACGGCCTGGAACGAGGTGGTGGTGGGCTTCGTCGTGCACTCGGCGCCCGTCCTGGTCGTCTGGTACGGCGTGCACCAGATCCTCGGCGGCCGGCTCACGGTCGGGGAGCTGACCCAGTTCCTGCTCTACCTCGGCATGTTCTACTTTCCGCTGCAGCGCCTCTCCGATCTTTCCGTGGTGCTCGCCAACTCGCTCGCCGCGATCGACCGCATCTTCGAGTACTTCGATACCCAGCCGCACGTGAGCGAGCGTCCCGACGCCGCGCGGCTCGACGAGTGCCAGGGGCGCATCGAGTTCGTCGACGTGGTCTTCGGGTACGATTCGAGCGCCGCGACCCTGAAGGACATCCGCCTGTCGATCGCGCCGGGCCAGACGGTCGCGGTGGTGGGGCCGAGCGGCGCCGGCAAGTCGACGCTCGCGAACCTCGTGCCGCGGTTCTACGACCCGACCGAAGGCCGGATCCTGCTCGACGGCCGCGACCTGCGCGAGCTGGAGCTCGCGTCCCTGCGCCGGCACATCGGCATCGTGAACCAGGAGACGATCCTCTTCTCCGGTACGGTCCAGGAAAACCTGCTGCTGGCCAAGCCCGACGCGACGCCGGACGAGATGCGCGCGGCGCTCGAGGCGGCGAACGCGATCGAGTTCGTCGAGCGGCTGCCGGAGGGCCTCTGGACGGAGATCGGCGAGCGCGGGGCGACGCTCTCCGGCGGCCAGAAGCAGCGGCTCGCGATCGCGCGCGCGTTTCTCAAGGACCCGCGCATCCTGATCCTGGACGAGGCCACCTCGTCCCTCGACTCGCGCGCGGAACGCCACATCCAGCAGGCGCTCGCGCGGCTCCTGAAGAACCGCACGTCCATCGTGATCGCGCACCGGCTGTCGACGATACTGCGGGCCGACCAGATCGTGGTGATGGAAGCCGGGCGCATCGTCGACCTCGGCCGGCACGCCGAGCTCCTCGCGCGAGGAGGGCTGTACGCGCAGCTCTATAACGAGCAGTTCGGACAGGTCGAGCTGCCGCGCGCCGGTTAGCTTCCCCGTTTCACCTTTCCCGGTAAAATCCGACTGGCTGGCTCAGCCGGCCAGCCGGCCGGATCCCTTCCGGCCGGAAGCACAGAGAAACACGATGCCGCTCAAGATCGCCCGCTTCATCACCCTCGTCCTGCTCGCGCTCGTCCTCGGCGTGTCCTTCTCGCACGCGCTGCAGGCCGCTCCCAAGGCGACGCTCGCCGGCTTTTTCTTCCTGGACATCCATCACGTGCTCCTCAGCCGGTACGGGACCGTCATGGGCACAATCGAAGTGGCCGCTCTGGTCCTGGCGCTCGTCAGCCTCGCGCTGGTGCGGCGCGAGCGTCCCCCGTTCGTCGCGAACCTGGTGTCCGTCGTCGCGCTCGCCGTCATGCTCCTCGTCTGGGCGGTCTTCATCTACCCGATCAACCAGGAGGTCGCGACGTGGACCGCCGTGGCGCTGCCGGCGGACTGGGAGCAGTACCGCGATCGCTGGCACTTGTGGCACGCGATCCGCACCGGCCTCGCCCTCGTCGCCTTCGGCGCGTTCGCGATCTCGCTCCTCGTCGAACCCAAGAAGCGGCTCTTCGCCAGCCCGTACTGACGGCGCGGCTGGGTGCTTTCCCCCGTGCGGCCCGGCCTTTCCCGGTAGTCCCGGCCGAAGCGATCCTTTATAAGGTCTCGCTGGTGGCGGCCCCGGCGGTCGCCGACGGAAAACGGAATCGAGACAAGGAGGCAGTCCATGGCGGAAGACAAGAATCAGGGCGAGGGCAACCGCGAGGCCGCCCGGCACTACAACGAGGAGGCGCGGAAGTTCGCGCAGTCCGGCCGGGTCGAGGAGGCGGCGCGGGAGGCGAAGCCCGACCCGCAGGCCGAGGAAGCGGCCGGGGCGCGCGCGAAGGAGCACGATCCCGAGGAGAAGCGCGACTACGAGAAACCGGAGAAGTAGGCGCCGCGCTTCGGCGGCGCGCACACAGAAACGGGGGCTCGCGCCCCCGTTTCTCGTTCACGGCCTCCTCAATACACCGTCACGCGCGTGCGCGCCGTCCCCAGCACCTTTCCGGTCACCCAGTGCAGCACTTCCACGGTGACGTCGAACACGCCCGCCTGGGTCGGCGTGAACAGGCAGTCGTAGCGCTCGGCCGAGGACGCCTCGAGCGACTGCGCCTGGAACGCGCGCGGGAGGGGGCGGCCGTCGGAGGCGACCACGGTCGCCGTCAGCCCGCCGAAGCGAATCCGCTGCGGGTAGTAACCGGCGTTGATGTAGCGCGCGAGCAGCGTCTGTCCCCGGTTCATCTGCACCGCGATGCCCGGGGCGGTCAGCGCCGACTTCGCCCCGTCCACTCCCGTAATGATGAAGTACTTGGGGTTCAGGTCGTTCAGGCCCACGTCGGCGCCGCAGGTGCCGGCGTCGGCGCCCAGGGTGTGCCAGCGCGGGTCGATCTCGTCCGCGGCCCACACGGTTTCGAGATCGTAAGCCGGCCCGCCCGCGAACACGCGCTTCGTGCCCGGTGGGTCGTTCGGATCGGGCCTCGGATCGACGATGAGCCCGCCGTACATGCCCATCTCCGCGTGCAGCACCGTGTTCGTGTGGCAGTGATAGAAGTAGGTTCCCGCCTGGCTCGCCCGCCACTGGTACGTGTACTGGCGGTCGACGTCCCAGGACACGTGCCCGACCCCGTCGTTTTGCCAGCTCGGCTCGATGCCGTGGTGGTGGATGGTGTGCAGCATCATCATGTCCATGACGAGGCGCGTGTGCACGATCTGTCCTTCCGTCACGCGGATCGCTGGCGAGGGGAAGGGTTTGCTGCCCATGCCGCCGCCCGCCGCGCGGTCGTAGAACCCCCAGATGCGCACGCTCTTGCCGTCGTCCATCTTCATCGACCCGTCCATGTAGACACCGCGATCGAAGAACGCGTCGGGCGTGACTTTGCCGGGCGTGGCGGGGGAGGCCGGATAGGTATAGCAGCCGCCCATCATTCCGCCGCCGCCCATCTCGCCGTCCTTCTCGTAGCTCGAATGTTTCATCGTCATCGTCCCCCTACATGAACATGATGTCGGTCATGGCGCCGAACTGATACAAGCCGCCGCCGGCCGTCTGCGTCATCTCGTCGTGCAGATGCATCGGGTACATGCCGGTGGTCGCCGGGGGCCAGGCATCGGGCGGCGCCTGGAAGGGATAGATGACGTCGAGGCGTCCCATGTTGCTGGTGATGCGGAGCGTGTCCTTTCTCCAGATGTCGGAGCGGACCTGGCCGTTTTGGGTCAGCCACTCGACGTGGTTGCCGTGCCAGTGGATCGAGTGCGCGCACAGACCCGCGTTGAAGATGCGGATCAGGGCGCGATCGCCGACGCGGCCGTGCAGCGCGGTGCTCCGATTGGCCATCGCGTCGATGGCCGGATCGCCGGCGCCGGGCGCTCCCGGCGGCCGCGAGCTCTGCCCGTTGATGGTGAAGTAGCGCGGCTTGAACGCCGTCGTCGGCGTCGCGCCGGTGCGCACCGCCTCGTGCCAGGCGGGGTCGACGTCGTTCAGGATCCACGCGTACTGCTGGACGAAAGTCGGGCTCCCGGCATAGAGCCGGTTCGTCGCGCCGGCCGGCATGACCGCCAGCGCGCCGTGCAGGCCGAGCAGTCGATGATACGGCGCGTTCGATCCGTCGTAATAGAGGTAGGAACCCGCCGTCGGCGCCGCGAACTGCACGGTGACCGTTTCCCCCGGCGCGATCGGTCCGCTGTCGACGACGCCGTCGATGCGGAAGTTGTGGGTCCGGGAGAGCGTGTTGGTGACGTTCACGACGAGCGTGTCGCCCTCCATGGCCATGAGGTGCCGCCCGGGAACGGCGAGCGAGGACGGCGAATCGCTGTACCCGCGAAAGTAAACGTCCTTGCCGTCGGGCTGAGTGATGTATCCGTCGGTGATGTAAAGCGTGGCCGAGACCGTCTTGGCTTCGGAACGTGCCGTCCAGGCGATGAGTGCTCCCGTACCGGAAAAGGCAGCGGCGATTCCGGCCGTGCCCGCCTTGAGGAACGTTCTGCGTTTCATTTCTTCTCCAAGTTACTGTGGGTTTAGGCGCGCAGCTACGGGTACGGGGAGGTGCCCCGGTCTGCGTTCTTGGAGTGGGTTTGAGAGAAGCGAACCGAGTATGCCGCCTGGTAGCAGAAATAAAAACGCAGCGCGCAGGTCGACAAAGCGAATGGTGCGTGACTATCCTTTTTCAAAGCGTTTTTGCAATTTAAAGAGACGCTGATATAGCGCGCGGAAGCGTTATGCGCGCGGGAAAACGCGCCAACAACAAAAAGGGAGGCACGCGATGCAACGCAATCTCGTGGTGTGCTGCGACGGCACCTGGAACACGCCGACGCAGAAGGACCGCGGTCTCGTCGTACCGTCCAACGTCGTGAAGATGTCGCGCGCGATCGACGACTCGGACCCGACGCGGCAGCGCATCTACTATGACACCGGCGTCGGCACCGGCCGGGGCATCGACAGGTGGTTCGGCGGCGCCTTCGGCGTCGGGCTGACCGACAACATCCAGCAGGCATACCAGTGGGTCGCCGACGAGTACCGCGACGGCGACCGGCTCTACCTGTTCGGCTTCAGCCGCGGCGCCTACACCGTGCGCTCGCTCGCCGGCCTCATCGGTCGCTGCGGGTTGACGCCGGTCGGGGATGCGAAGGCGGCCCGGAAGGCGTACGACCTCTATCGCCAGGCATCGGACGACCGCCGCCGGGCGCTCGCCGACGCGTTCAAGGCTGGGCAGCGGGAGGTGCGGGTCCACTTTCTCGGCGTCTGGGACACGGTCGGCTCGCTCGGCGTTCCCGCGCTCTCGCGCTACGGGCTGCTGCGCAAGACGGTGCGCCGCCTCGCGCGCGGCTCGAAGCTCGCGCACGGCTTTCACGACGAGAATCTGGGACGGCACGTCGCGCACGCGTATCACGCGGTGGCGATCGACGAGGAGCGCGGACCGTTCGCGCCGAGCCTGTGGAAAACGGAGGGCGCACCGCGCGACAACGTCGAGCAGGTGTGGTTCGCCGGCGTGCACTGCAACGTCGGCGGCGGTTACGTCGACGCCGGGCTGTCGGACCACGCGCTCCTGTGGATGGCGGCCAAGGCCATGAAGGCGGGGCTCGCGCTCGACTACCGCTACCTGGCGATGCGCGTCGACCCGAACTGTCACGGCGAGCTCCGCGATTCGAAGACGCTCGCGTACCACCTCATTCCGGATCACGAACGCGAGATCGGACTGCCGAACACCCTTAACGAGCGGATCCATCGCAGCGCGGTTTCGCGGATGCGCCATCCGACCAACGGCTACCGCCCCCGCAGCCTCACGCGCGCGCTCGACATCGGTGTGCCGGTCACCGACGAGGGGCTCGATCTGCTCGAGCGCATCCGCGCGGCTCTGTACCCGGAGCCGCCCGACATGCCGAAGAGGGCGGCATGACGCGCCGGCCTCTCCTCGCGGTGTTGCTGTTCGCGTGGGGCGTCGCCCCGGCCGACGTCCCGCCCGGGCAGCGCGCGGAGGTGGAGCATCTCCTCGCGTTCGTCACCCGGTCGGAGTGCCTTTTTATCCGCAACGACGCGGCGCACACCGGAGCAAAGGCGGCCGCCCACATGCGAAAGAAGTACGAGTATTTCCGCGACCGCATCCGATCGACCGAAGACTTCATCGAGCTGGCCGCCAGCCGCAGCACGACGAGCGGCAAACCCTACACGGTCCGTTGCGGCGCGCAGCCCGGGGTTGCCACCCGCGATTGGCTGGAGGCCGAGCTCGGACGCCACCGCCGGACCCGGCGCGCCGCGCCGTGAGTTCCGCGGAAGGACCGCGGCGGCATCGCCGCGTTCGCGTATAGGAGCGGGCGGAGCGGGGGAAAATGGTCGTGTCCGGGTTTTGGCCGCGCAAGGCAGCCGGCGGATAATGCGGGGAAGGACGATGCCATGGCAGGACGCCCCATCAAGGAGCCGCCCGGAAAGCAACCGCCGGTCAAGCCGCCGCCGGGACGGAAGGAGCCGCCCGCGCAGCCGCCGCCGGGCGAGGACGAACCGCCGGTAGAGCCGCCGCCCGGCGGGCGCGAGCCGCCCGTGCGTCCGCCGCCGGGAGAGCGCGGGCCGCCGATGAAGGCGGCGAGCGGAAACGCCGCGCGGTGAAGACGCAGCTGAGCAAGGTGCTCGAGCGTCTGCGCGCGAGCTACTGGTTCGTCCCGTCCGTTCTCGTCGTCCTCGCCATCGCGCTTTCGTACGCGACGGTCTGGATCGATCGGACCTGGCCGGTCGACGCCGAGGGCCGGCGGTACTGGCTCTACGGCGGGCAGGCGGAGGGGGCGCGCGAGGTGCTGGGCACCGTCGCGACCGCCATGATGACGATCGCGAGCCTCACGTTTTCGATCACCATCGTCGCGCTCACCCTGGCCGCGCAGCAGTTCGGATCCCGCCTGCTGTACAACTTCATGCGCGACCGTGCGAACCAGTTCGTGCTCGGGATCTTCATCGCCACGTTTCTCTACGCGATCCTGGTGCTGCGGATGGTGCAGGGCGGCGAATCGGACGCGTTCGTTCCCCAGCTCTCCGTGACCGTCGCCCTCGTCCTCACCCTGTTGAGCGTCGGCGCGCTCATCTACTTCATCCATCACACCGCCGAGTCGATCCAGGCCGACAACGTCATCGAGGCGGTGCGCCGCGACCTGCTCGACTGCGCGCACGCGCTGCTCCCCGACGGCGCGGACGGACCGCGCGACGCCGAGTGGTCCGAGGCCGAGTCGCTGTGGCAGCGCCTGCGGGAGGACAGCGCCGCGGTGGCTGCCCGGGGCAGCGGTTTTCTGCAGGCGGTCGATACGCAGTCGCTCGAATCGCTGGCCGCCGGGAAGCAGGCGGTCTTCCGCCTCCTGAAGCGCCCCGGCGACTTCGTCATGACCGGCTGCGAGCTGCTGCGCGTTTCGCCCGCGGCGCTCGTCGACGACGCGTTCGCGGCGAGGCTCAACAGGGATTTCATCCTCGGTTCGCGCCGCACCCTGATCCAGGACATCGAGCTGCCGTTCCAGCAGCTCGTGGAGATCGCGCTGCGCGCGCTGTCTCCCGGCATCAACGACCCCCATACGGCGATACGCTGCATCGACCGGCTCGGCGACATGCTCGGTGAAGTGCTGCGGCGCGGCGAGCCGCCGGTGGCGGCGCGCGACACCGACGGGGCGATCCGCCTGATCTTCGAGCGCGTGACCTTCGCCTCGATCCTGGGCACGGCGTTCGACGAGATCCGCCAGCAGGCGAGCCCGCACCCCGCGGTCGTGGCGCGACTGCTCGACACCCTGCGCGTGCTCATCGAGATGGCGCCGACCGAGGCGCAACGGCAGGCGATCGCGCTCCAGGCGCGTTTGGCGCACCTCGAGGCCGCGGAGAAAGCGGGCACCGAGGCGGAGCGGGCGCTCCTGGAGAAGCGGATGCGGGCGATCCGCGCGCTGCTCGCGCAGGGGGAAGGCGCCGAGCGAACGGTCAGCGCGACGCACGCGGACGGCTGACGGGGCGCGCGGGCACCCGACTCGCCGCGCGATCCCCGATCGGCGCCGCGTTCGTCGGTCGAAACGCGCGAGTCCGAAGCACTTGTCGGCACGCGACGCGCTTCTGTCTCGCCGCGGTTCTCCCGCGTGCGCGCGATACGTAGTATGGCGTCGACAACTCTCCGTCCGAGAGAGACAAACGATAACGGGAGGAGTGAGCGTGGAGCGTCCCGGCGTCGCAGCGCGCCGCGGTTTCCTGCTGGCGAGCCTGGCGTTGATCTCGTCGATCGCCGGTTGCGGCGACGGCGGCGACTCTTCCGCGTCGCCGCCGGATACCGCGCCCCGCCCCATTGTCGCTCCCGTCGATTCCGATCCACCCGCGGTGCAGATCACCGGCCCGGTCGCCGGCGGGAGCTACGCGTCGAGCGGCGCGGCGGTAACGCTCTCGGGTTCCGCGACGGACAACGTCGGCGTCGACCGGGTGGTCTGGTCGAACAATCGAGGCGGCAGCGGCACGGCGAGCGGCGGCGCCAGCTGGAACACGGGCCCGATCCCCCTGCAGAGCGGCGTGAACCTCATCACGGTGACGGCCCTTGACCCCAGCGGAAACAGCGGCACGGCGGACATCAGCGTCTCGTACGCGACGACCGCCGGCGGCGACACGATCGTGCCTGCGGTAACCATCACCAGCCCGACGACGGACGCGAGCTACGCCGCGACCGCGGCCACGTTGCACCTCGCCGGGACCGCCGGCGACAACCAGGGTGTGGCGAGGGTGAGCTGGTCGAACAACCGCGGAGGCAGCGGGACGGCCAGCGGCACCCAAAGCTGGAGCGTGGCGGGTATCGCGCTCCAGTCGGGCAGCAACGTCATCACCGTCACGGCGGTCGACCTGGCCGATAATACGGCCACGGACACGCTGACGGTCACCTACACCGCGCCCGACACCACCGTTCCGACCGTGACCATCACCAGTCCCACCGGCGGCGCGGCGTACACCACGTCGAGCGGGAGCATCGCGCTCGGCGGCTCGGCCGGCGACGACGTCGGCGTCGTCCAAGTCCGCTGGTCGAACAGCCGCGGCAGCAGCGGGACGGCCAGCGGTACCACGGCCTGGTCCGCGAAGAACATCGCGCTCCAGTCCGGCACCAACGTGCTGACCGTAACGGCCGTGGACGCGGCGGGCAACGGCGCAAGCGATTCGCTCACCGTCACCTACAACGTGCCGGACACGACGCCGCCGAGCGTGACCGGCCTGTCTCCCGCGAACGGAGCGACGAACGTCGCGGTGACGACAACGCTCACGGCGACCTTCAGCGAGCCGGTGACCAACGTCACGACGTCGACGTTCCGCGTGAACGGCGTGACCGGGACGGTGTCCCTGAACGGCAACACGGCGACCTTCCGGCCGGCGACCGCGCTCACGGGCGGCACCGGCTATACCGCGACCGTCAGCGGCGGTGCGGCCGGCGTAAAGGACCTCGCCGGAAACCCGCTCGCATCCGATCGTGTATGGAGCTTCACCACCGCACCGGTGCTGGCGACCGCGAGCTACCGCGCCTCCTGGAACGCCGTGCCGGACCCGACCGTCACGGGCTACCGGCTCTATTACGCCACCGCGCCCCTCGGCTCCGGCCAGCCTCTGGGCACGCTCGACACCACGGCGACGAGTCTGGTGTTCGTGCCCGGAAACCACGGGCTGATGGCCGGAGCGACGCTGTATCTTGCCGTGACCAGCCTCGGCGAGAACGGCGCCGAATCGCCGCTGTCCGAGCAGGTGTCGATCCTCCTCGAGTAAACGAAGGCGGCGGTCGTCCCCGAATTCCCCCTCGGTGCGGCGGGAAACGGCGGCTGTTCAGCGCTCGGCGGTGTTCCTACAATGCCGTTCCTGGTCCATTCCGCCTTCGAACGGGGGTTCACGATGCCACGGAGCAGCCCGCGACCGGCGCCGGCGGTCCGCCGATGAGCCGCCGTTTTCGTGCCATGGTCGTGCGGGAAACGGCCGAAAAAACGTTCGCGCGCGCGATCGCCGAGCGCGCGGTCGAGGACCTGCCGAAGGAAGGCAACGTCCTCATCCGCGTGCAGTACTCCTCGCTGAACTACAAGGACGCGTTGTCGGCCATCGGCAACAGGGGCGTGAGCCGGCACTACCCGCACACTCCCGGCATCGACGCCGCCGGCGTGGTCGAGGAGAGCGGCGCGAACGAGATCCGCCCCGGGGACGAGGTGATCGTCACCGGCTACGACCTCGGGATGAACACGCCGGGCGGGTTCGCCGAGTACGTGCGCGTACCCGCCGCCTGGGTGGTGCGCCGCCCGCCGACGCTTTCGCTGCGCGAGTCCATGATCTACGGCACCGCCGGTTTCACGGCGGCCCTGTCCGTGCACCGGCTGCTGCAACACGGCGTGCATCCGGACCAGGGCGAGGTGCTCGTGACCGGCGCGACCGGCGGCGTCGGGAGCGTCGCCGTCGGGATACTCGCCAAGAGCGGTTTCCGCGTGGTCGCGGCGACCGGCAAGCCGCAGGAGGCGGCGTTCCTGAAGGAGCTCGGTGCGGGCGAGATCCTGCCGCGCGAGCAGGCGATCGACACGACCGGAGCCGGCATGCTCAAGGCCCGCTGGGCGGGCGTGGTGGATACCGTCGGCGGCGAGATGCTCTCGACCGCGCTGCGATCCCTCAAGCCCCACGGCGCGGCGACCTGCTGCGGGCTCGTCGCCTCGAGGGACCTCAGCACGCCGATCTTCCCGTTCATCCTGCGCGGCGTCAGCCTGCTCGGCATCGACTCGGCCCAGACGTCCATGCCCCAGCGCCTCGCCGTCTGGCAGAAGCTCGCGGGCGAGTGGAAGCTGCCCATGCTCGAGAGGCTCGCCCGCGAGGTGACACTCGATCGGCTCGACCCCGAGATCGACCGCATCCTGAAGGGCGAGCAGAAGGGTCGCGTGGTCGTGAAGATCGGCTGAGCCCCGCGGGCGCTACTCGCCCCGCCGCGCGAGCCATTCCTGGTTGGCCGACTCGCCTTCATCGGAGACGGTCGCACCGACGATGTGGTTGCCGGTCGCCGTCCCCTCGAAGCGCTGGGTGACGGTCTTGCCGGCGAGCGGCCGCTTCACCTCGTAGCTCAGCCGCTCTCCCTCGACCCGCCCGGTGACCGGATACGACACGCCACCGATCGTCACCCGGCCCTCGACGGTACCGAGATGCTGCGTGATCCGCAGCCGGTGGCGCTCGGGGCCCCGCGGGGTGGTCACCGTATAGCGCCACACCCCGGCGACGCGGGCCGGGACGTGCCAGAGGTAGATGGTCGATCTCCCGACCGTGACGACGGCCTCCGGCTCCCAGTCCTGCATCCCGAAATCGTGCGACACGACCGGGGTTCCCGCCCGCAGCTCCTCGAGCAGCTTGGGACGCAGCTGCAGGTTCACGGAGGACGTGAGGTACAGGGTGACCGCCGTCGCCGGCCGCAGATCGACCTCGAACAGATCGCCTTCGATGAAACGCACCCTGTCCGTGACCCTGGCGGCACGCGCGTTCGCTTCGCTCTCGGCGATGCGCTCGGGATCGATGTCCACGCCTACCCCGCGCGCGCCGTACTTCCGCGCCGCGGTGATCACGATGCGGCCGTCGCCCGACCCCAGGTCGTAGAGCACGTCCTCCGGCCCGACTTCGGCGAGCCGCAGCATCTCCTCGACCACGGCCGGCGGCGTCGGGACATAGGGCACGTCCCGCGCGTGGACGACCGCGTCCCCGCTACCCGCGAGGGCGAGCAGGGTTCCCAGCGCGTACAGCGGCTCGCGTCCCAATGGCATGAGGCACCTCCTTGTCTCCGGACGCCGCGGCCGAATCTCCGGACGGCGCACGGTTCACGAAGTAGAGCAGAGGCACGCCCATCCCGAGCACCGCCACGCCGAGAAGCGCGCCGAAGCCGGTGTAGGCGAGACTCGAGTAGAGCATGTAGGCGCAGGTCAGCGTGAACAGGAGCGGCGTGAAGGGATAGAACGGAACCCGGAAGGGGCGGGGATGCCGCGGCTCCCGCCGGCGCAGTACGAACAGCGACACCGTCGCGAGGAGAAAGAAGAACCAGAAGATCGGGGAAACGTAACTGACCATGGTCTCGAACCCCGATCGGGCCGTCGCGCCCACGGCCACGAGCGCCAGGGCGATCGCGCCCTGCACGAGCAGGGCGTTCTTCGGCGCGTTGGCCGTGCCGCTCCAGCCGGCCAGGAACCCGAGCAGCGGAAAGTCGTTCGCCATCGCGTAGTTCGTGCGTGCGCCGGTGAGGATGCTCACGTTGATCGAGGCGGCGACGGCGACCGCGATGAGGGCGCTCACCAGGCCCGCGCCGAGGTCGCCGGCGGCGTAGCGCATCACGTCGGCGGTCACGACCTCGGACCCGCGCATGCCCTCGAGGCCGAGGACGTTGAGGTATGCCACGTTGACCAGCAGGTAGACGAGGGTGATGACGCCGAGCGACGTGACGAGGACACGCACCATGTTGCGGCGCACGTCGCGCAGCTCGGCGGACACGTAGGCCGACTCGTTCCAGCCGCCGAACGTAAGCAGCACGAACACCATCGCGAGTCCGAACGCCGCATCCCCGGAGGCGGGAACCGGTTCGGAGGACGGCGCCTGGACCGGGGCGTGGCCGAGACCGGCGACGACCACGAACAGCAGCCCTGCCAAGGTGACGACGGTCATGACGTTCTGCAGCGTCGTGCTGGTCCGCAGCCCGATGATGTTGAGGCCCGTGAGGGCGATCACGGACACGGCCGCGTACAGCGCCGCGCCGTAGCCGTCGAGCGGCGCGAGCTGCGCGAGGTAATCGCCGAGCACGAACGCGAGCAGCGCGATCGATCCGGTCTGCAGGATGGCGAGCCGCGACCACGCGAACAGGAAGGCGACGCGCCGGCCGTACGCGCGTGTGAGGAAATGGTACTCGCCGCCGGCGCTCGGATAGGCGCTCGCGAGCTCGGCGTAGCACAACGCGCCCGCGAGCGACACCGCGCCGCCGATCGCCCAGACGGCGAGCAGGCTCCATTCGCTTCCGACGTTGGCGGCGACGATCGCGGGGGCCTTGAAGATGCCCGCGCCGATGACGAGCCCGACGATGATCGCGACGACGTCGAGGCGGGAGAGGGAGGGATGGGGTGAAGCGACGGGTCGTCCTGGCGTATCGCGCGGGTCCATGCGGTCGCCTCGCGCCCGTCTCAATGCGCTCTGCGACAGGCGCTCGGGCCGCCCGCGCGCAGCGCGGCGCCCGGCGGGACAGGTGCGGGCGAGGGCGAAGGCATCGAGCGCCGCCCGCCCGTCCCCGCGTTCGCCGTGAACGCGCGCCTCGCGGTAGCCCCTTTTCCGTATCGGGTGGTATCGTCCATGATCGCGCTACGCTATCACAGCGTGCTTTCCGGTTTGAACACAGATTAACACCGACGCGGAGTGCGTGATGAACCAGGTCGATGAAGAGCGGCGCCGCCTCGCGGAAGCGGTGCGGGAGGCGTGCATCGCCGCCGCGCAGCAGGGGTACGAGAACGCGTCGATCAGCGGCCTGTGCGAAGAGGGGGCGCTCGAGGCGGCGATCAGCGCCATTCGCATGGTGGATCTCGACGCCGTCCTGCGCGGACGCACGGGCGAATGACCCCGACGCGCGCACGGGATCGTGTGCTAGGTTGAGGGGAGCAATCACGTGAGGAGTCACGATGCCGAGCGTTCCGACCTGGATCGCGATCGTTGCCGCGGCGCTCGCGGCGTTTTTTCTGGTTGGCGCACTCGGCGCGCTGCGCCGCGCGCGCGTGGTGCGCATGCTGACGCGCTTCACGCTGGCGACGCTGTTCCTCGCGCTCGCCGGACTCTTCGGTCTGCTGTCCGTGGCCGTGCAGGGATACCAGGCGCTCACCCGCGAGGAGGTGGCGGCCGTGGTGCGAACGGAGCCGATCGGCGAGCAGCGTTTTCGCGCGCGCTTCCGGTTTCCGGACGGCCGGGAGGCGACGTACCAGCTCTCCGGCGACGAGCTGTATGTCGACGCGCACATCCTGAAGTGGAAGCCGGTCGCGAACGTCCTCGGCCTGCACACGGCCTACGAGCTCGACCGCGTCGCCGGCCGCTACCTGCGCGTGGATGAGGAGCGGCAGGCGCCGCGCACCGTCCATTCCCTCTCCCCCGAGAGGCCCGTCGATCTGTTCGAGCTCCGCCGGCGGCACGCGATGCTCGCTCCCCTGCTCGACGCGGAGTACGGCTCGGCGAGCTTCATCCCGGCGGACCAGGCGCAGACGCTGGAAGTCAGGGTGTCGACGACGGGGTTGCTGATTCGGAAGGTTGGGCCGGATTCTCCTTAGATTGCACCACTCACATTCGAGATCGCGCAACCTTACACGCTGAATGTCGACCCCCTCCGGGCGGCTTGTCGAAGTAATAATCTGTACTTGTGGGGTGGCTGACCCACGGCAGGTCAGAAGAAAGCACGCCCCGAATGGCGCGACTTTGCCGCTACGCATCCCGCTCCGCGGCAAAGCCCAGGGCGCACCTCCCTGTGCGCCCGTTCGCGCTGCCACCGGCAGCGCTCACCCCCCGCCCCTCGCTGCCTCGCGCTAGGAGGTCGCCAGACGGCACTTTTGCGCTGCGCAATCCCTGCTTCGCGCAAAAGCCCAGGGCGCACTTCCTTGTGCGCCCGCTCGGCGGGGCGGACGTCCACCGGACGTTCGCCACCTCCCCGCCTCGCCCATGCGCCGGCTGGCGACCGACCGGCATCCCTGCCGGTCGCCCTTCGGGCTCGCGGCGCTCGGAGCGCTCGGGTCGGGCGCGCCAGACGGGGACCCCACTGCAAAAGCACTTCCGTTTCAGGGCGGAGGTGGTTTGGGGTGAGTCCCCGTTGAGCTCGCCGAGCACCGGAGACTGTCCCGGGGGCAGTACGCGAGAGATGTTCGAGCCCGAGGCGCGTTTTTAAGCGCCCGGCGAGTTATCGAGCGTCCCGGGACGGGCGAGGGCGAGCCGGGGCGTGCTTTCTTTCGTCCCTTTCTTTGCGCGAACAAAGAAAGGGACCCGTCGTGCGGGGGGCGGAACCCCGCGTTATACATGTCGCGGAGCGACTCGAGCAGCTGAAGAGCTGCTTAGGACCTCCGTGCTGGCGGCTACTTGTCCAGCACCTCGATATACAGCAGCAGCGTGCGCTGGATGAAGAGGTCGTTGTCGTCGCTCATGAGGAAGAAGCGGCGGCCGTGGTGGCGGGCGATGCCCTCGAAGTTGTCGATCTGGAACCCTTCGCTCGTGTCGAGGGTGGCGAGCGGCTCGACGGAAAGCGCGGCGTCGACGCGCGCGCCGGCGAGGCGCAGGCGTTTGAGGGCGATCGAGGAGCGCCAGAAGAGCCGGCCGTAGTCGCGCTCGAGCACGATCACCTCGCCGCCGCCGAGGCAGGCGAGCCCGACCACGCGATTCTGGTTCTCGGCCGGGTAGCGCCAGGAGGCGCCGGTGGTGCTGTACAGCCGGTGGAATCCGGCGGGCTCGGCCTGGAGGGGCGCCTCCGGCACCGTGAGGGTCCCGAAAGCGGGGTCGTGGCACACGGCCTCGAGGCCCTTGTTCCCGTCGACGTAGGCCTCGCCGTCGCGCAGCGGCGCGGGAAGCTGGTGCTCGGCGATCGCGTAGCCGTCGGGGCGGAAGCGCACGAGGCGCGGATGGCGTTCGAAGCTCACCAGGAGCTCGGCGTCGTCCGCCCGGCCGTTGTTGCCGTTCAGGATCTCCAGCCCCTCGGCGTCCGCGTACCGGTGCTTGAGCGGCTGGCGCGTCTTCGGGTCGCGGAGCGGGACCGCCTTGATCAGCCGCAGGTCGACGAGCGCGCCGTCGCGAAGCACCGGTTCGAGGTGAAACAGGGCGCCCTTGTCGGAAATCGCGTACAGCAGGCCGGCGTCCTCGTCCCACGCGAGGTCGGAGAGCTGCGCGAAGCGCAGGCCGTTGGCGTTGATGTTGGGGAGCGCCAGCATTCCGAGGAAGCGGATGCGGCCGATGGCCTCGCCGACCGCGAGGTTCTCCACCAGCGGGACGGGCCGCGCCTTGATGGCGATCCCGCGGTCCGCGGCCGGCGCCGCGCCGAGCAGGAGGAGCCCGGCCAGCGCGAGCGCGCGCGCACGCCGACCGCCAGCCCCCGCCGCCCGTATCACGCCGTCTTCGCGCCCGCGCCGGGGGGCGTCACTCGCTCGTGGTGATCTTCGCGCTGGCGCGCAGCTCCTTCACCATCTGCTCGACGTGCTCGTCCTGCAGCCGGCGCTGGAAGTTGGCGCGCGCCTGCCGGTCGCCCATGAACTCCTCGAAGGTCGGGATCTTGGCCGCGCGC
Organism: Sulfurifustis variabilis; assembly: GCF_002355415.1. Taxonomy (GTDB): domain Bacteria; phylum Pseudomonadota; class Gammaproteobacteria; order Acidiferrobacterales; family Sulfurifustaceae; genus Sulfurifustis; species Sulfurifustis variabilis. The sequence goes on from NZ_AP014936.1 coordinate 1,195,296, forward strand.
GTGTTCTCGACCTTGATGACGTGCCAGCCGAAGTCGGACTTCACGGGCTCGCTCGACACCGCGCCCTTCTCGAGGCGCGACACGCCCTCGAAGAACTCCGGCACCACCATGCCCTGATTGATCCAGCCGAGGCTGCCGCCGTTCTTGCCGGACTGCACGTCGATGGAGTGTTTCTTGGCGAGGTTCTCGAAGCTGCCCTTGCCCTTGAGCTGCTTGATGATGTCGCGCGCCTCGTCCTCGTCTTTCACGAGGATGTGCCGCACCTGGTACTCGGTTTTGTGCGTGTCCCGCACCTCCTTGTCGAACCGGGTCTTGAGCTCGTCGTCCGTGATCGGGTTGTCCTTCAGGTTGCGGCGGATCATCGCCTGCACGAGGATGTTCTCGCGCACGCGCTTGAGCAGCGCCTGCACCTCGGGGTCCTTGTCCAGTCCGTTCGCCTCGGCCTTCTGCGCGAGCAGCACGCGGTCGATCATCTCCTTCAGGACCACCTCGCGCTCCTTCGCCTTGTCGGCGATCGGTTCGCGCGCCTGCCGGAGCTGGCGGTACTGCTCGAGCTCGGTCTCGGTGATGGGCTGGCCGTTGACCGTGGCGAGCACCTTGCTGTCGTCGATCGTGTCCGCCTGGCGCTCGCAGGCGGCGAGCGCGACCAGGCCGGCGACGAGCGCGAGCGCGACGGTTGCGGTACGTAGCGACATGGGAGTTCCCTGTTGAATGAGTTGTAGGAGTCAGATTTCGTCGGGCGCGAGCGCCGTGATGCGCACCGCGTGCACCTCGCGCTTCATCAGGTCCCCGAGCGCCTGGTACACCAGCCGGTGGCGGGCGAGCGTCGGCTGACCTTCGAACCGGGCCGATACGATCGTGACGGCGTAGTGGCCGCCGCCGGACTTCGCGCCTTCGTGGCCCGCGTGCTCCGCGCTCTCGTCGGCGACCTCAAGGCTCTCGGGCGCGAGCGCCTCGCGCAGGCGCGATTCGATGCGCGCGACGCGGTCGTTCACGGCAGCACCTTGCGGAACGGCTCGACGCTCACGCGGGCGTACACGCCGGCCTCCATGTAGGGGTCCTCGGCCGCCCAGCGCTCGGCCTCGGCCAGCGAGGCGAACTCGGCGACGATCAGGCTCCCGGAGAAGCCGGCCGGGCCGGGGTCCTCGGCGTCGATCGCCGGGATCGGGCCGGCGAGCACCAGCCGGCCTTCGTCGCGCAGGCGTTCGAGGCGCGCCAAGTGCGCGGGACGCGCCGCCTTGCGCTTGGGCAGGCTGTCGTCGCCGTCGGTGCCCTTGATCACGTAGAGCATCAGGAGGCGGAAGCGTCCTTGTCGGGCTTTTCGATGATGTGCCGTGCCATGAGCGCGCCCTGCAGCAGGGTGAAGGCGAGCGTGATGCCCAGCAGGCCGAAGACCTTGAAGTTGACCCAGATCTCCTGGCGCGCGGCGGGCTCGAGATCCAGACCATAATAGAAGGCCACGTAGAGATTGAGCCCGCCGAGGGCCGCGAAGAACACGCCCCAGCTCAGGTTCTGGCGCGCCCAGACGGCCGGCGGGAGGCTGATCTGGGCGCCGAGGATGCGCTCGATCGCGGTCTTGCGGCCGACCCACTGGCTGCCGAGCACCAGCGCGGCGAGGATCCAGTAGACCAGGGTCGGCTTCCACTTGATGAAGGTGTCGTCCTGGAGCAGGAGCGTCAGGCCGCCGAAGACCGCGAGCACGCCGAGCGTCACGAGGTGCATGGTCTCGAAGCGGCGGTGTCTGAGCCAGAAGCTCCCGACCTGCACGAACGACGCGGCGATCGCCACCGCGGTGGCGACGTAGATGCCGTAGAGCTTGAACGCCGCGAAGAACAGCAGCAGCGGGAAAAGATCGTACAGGAATTTCATAGAGTTAGACGGACGGCGGACGCCACGTATTGTCGCACCAAGGCCCGCGGGGTGGCAACCGAACGGGGGCGGGGGCGACGATCCCCACTTCAGTGCATGGTTCGGCGGGTGAAGCGGTCGAAGTAGCGGGCCATGACCGCCCGCACGTGCGGCGGGTAGTTCAGCTCGTCCATCTGCTGCATGCCTTCGGCGAAAAACTGCGCGGCGTGGTCCGGAAAAAAGCGCGCCAGCTCCTCGAACACCTCCTCCATGAGCTCCGGGTTGTGCGAGCGGGTGGCGACGATCCCGCGGTTCAGGTTGAGCACCAGCCAGGGGCGTCCGGGGTTGCCCTTCTCCAGATCCTGCTTGATCAGCTTCGAGCTCGACCGGACGATGCGGGTCATGAAGCGCGTCAGCGCCTCGAGCTGCTCCGGTTCGCGCGTGCGGTTGGCGTAGTGCGCGAGGGCGTCCACGATCGGCTCGAGGGTACGTATCTCGCCCTCGTGGCGCACGATCCAGTCCGTGAAGGAGAGCACCACGCTGTCGAAATCCCGGTCGAACTCGCGCAGCTCGAGCTGCTGCGCCCATGTCATGAGATCCGTCAGGAGGGTGAGGCCGTAGTCGCCTAGCTGGCTCACGTCGTCCGAGGCGATCGGCCCGGTCTCGCCCTGCTCGCGGTCCACCTTGGTGCTGATGGCGAAGAACTGGTCGATCCCGGCGTCCAGCTGGGCGGGCGTCACCTGGTGGGTGGTCGCCGGGCGGCGCGCTTCGTAGGCCCCGAGGACGGCCTGGGCGGCCTGCTTGTAGCGCCGCGCGGCATCGGCGAGACTTACGGCGACGGGGTTCATCACGGGGTTGGCCGAGGCGATGGAGCTTACTATAACCCGTCGGCGGCCCCCATTTCAGCGCCAATGTCTTCCAGCATCGATCTGCATACCCATACGGTGTGCTCGGACGGCACGCTTACGCCGGCCGAGCTGGTCGAGCGCGCGCACGCCGCGGCGGTGCGGGTGCTCGCGCTCACCGATCACGACGCCACCGACGGCCTCGCCGAGGCCTCGCGGGCGGCGGCCGAGCGCGGTCTCGCGCTGGTTCCCGGCGTGGAGGTGTCGGTCACCTGGCAGCGTCAGACGGTCCACGTCGTCGGGCTCGGGATCGACGACGGCAACGAGCCGCTTCAGCGCGGCCTCGCGCGGCTGCGCGAGTTCCGCGGCTGGCGCGCGCAGGAGATCGACCGCCGGCTGCGCAAGAAGAACATCCACGGCGCCTTCGAGCACGTCCGCGCCAATGTGAAGGGCGCGATCCTCTCGCGCACGCATTTCGCGCGCTTCCTCGTGAGCCAGGGCTACGTGCGCGACATGGGGCAGGCGTTCAGGCAGTACCTGGCGCGCGGCAAACCGGCCCACGTCCCCGGTCAATGGGCTTCGCTCGAGGAGGCCGTGGCCTGGATCGGCGGCGCAGGCGGCACCGCGGTCATCGCGCATCCGGCGCGCTACAAGTTCACGTCGGGCAAGCTCAGGCGTCTGCTCAACGAGTTCAAGGAATGCGGCGGGCGCGCGATCGAGGTGGTGTCCGGAAGCCACGCGCCTCAGGAGAACGCGCAGTTCGGGCACATCGCGGGAGAGCACGGCCTGCTCGGCTCGCTCGGCTCGGACTATCACGGACCGGAGAATCCGTGGGTCGACCTCGGCCGGTTGCCGGCGCTTCCCGACGGTTGCACGCCGGTCTGGCACGAGTGGGACCTGGAAAACCGGCGATAAACCGCCGATCGCGCATGCGCGATCGCCGGGAATGGGGGTTTCACGGTATCGCGAGTCATCCGTCCGCATAAGTAACATTCGCTCTCCGTCGCCCGCGCGAGGCGCGCGAGAGAAGAACGACCGACGGCTTTTGATCATGGCGCAATATTTTCAGATACACCCGGACAACCCGCAGCCGCGGCTCATCAAGCGCGCGGTCGAGATCGTGCGCGACGGCGGCGTCATCGTCTATCCGACCGATTCGAGCTACGCGATCGGGTGCCACATCGGCGACAAGCAGGCGATGGAGCGCGTCCGCCGCATCCGCCGGCTCGACGACCGCCACAACTTCACGCTGGTCTGCCGCGATTTGTCCGAGGTGGCCCTGTACGCGCGCCTCGGCAACGTCGATTACCGCATCCTGCGCGCCTACACCCCCGGGCCCTATACCTTTATATTGCCCGCGACCCGCGAGGTGCCCCGGCGCCTGCAGAACCCCCGCCGGCGCACCATCGGCCTGCGGGTGCCGGACCACGCGATCGCGCAGGCGCTGCTCGCCGAGCTGCGCGAGCCGCTCATGAGCGTGACGCTCATCCTTCCCGGCGAGACCGTGCCCATGAACGACCCCGAGGAGATCCGCGAGCGGCTCGAGCACCAGGTCGATCTCGTCATCGACGGCGGGCAGTGCGCGCTGGACCCGACCACGGTGGTGATGCTCGACAACGGGCTGGTCGAGGTCCGCCGGCGGGGGCGGGGCGACATCGCCGCGCTGACCGGCGAGGGGATTGCGCAGGGCGCGTGAGCCGTTTTCTCCCGGCTTTTCGCCTTCCCGCGCGATTTCCGGGTTAATTCAAGTGCCCGCCGTGCCCTGATATACTGCCGGGCAATGTTCGGTTTAACCCTGCCTCAGTTCATCGCCGTCGCCGTACTCCCTCTCCTCTTCGCCATCACCGTCCACGAAGCGGCCCATGGGTGGGCGGCGAAACGCCTCGGCGACCCGACGGCGCAGCGGCTGGGGCGGCTCACGCTCAACCCGATCAAGCACATCGATCCGTTCGGCACCGTGCTGGTGCCGGGGCTGCTGCTGCTGTTCGGCGGCTTCATCTTCGGGTGGGCCAAGCCCGTGCCCGTGACCTGGGAGAACCTCAGGCAGCCGAAGCGCGACATGGCGCTCGTCGCGGCGGCGGGACCGGGGGCGAACCTGCTGATGGCGCTCCTCTGGGCGCTCGTCGCCAAGGCCGGGGCGCTCCTGCCCGATACCCTTTACTGGGCCGGAACGCCGATGCAGTACATGGGTCAGTTCGGCATCCTCATCAACGCCGTGCTGATGGTGCTGAACCTCCTGCCGCTGCCTCCGCTCGACGGCGGGCGCGTGGCGGTCGGGCTGCTGCCCGGACGGTATGCCTGGCAGCTCAGCCGGGTCGAACCCTACGGCTTCTTCATTCTCCTCGCGCTGCTCTTCATCCCGGTCGGAGGTCAGAGCGTGCTTCGCATGATACTCGCGCCGCCGGTCACGCTCGTGCACCGCATGGTGAGCGGCCTTGCCGGCCTCTGATCGATGAGCGCGGTCCTCCCCGGCCTGCCGGCCCGCGTGCTCTCCGGAATGCGCCCCACGGGGCGCCTGCACCTCGGCCACTATCACGGCGTGCTCAGGAACTGGGTGCGGCTGCAGAGCGAGTACGACTGCTTCTTCTTCGTCGCCGACTGGCACGCGCTCACCACCCACTACGAGACGCCGCAGGTGATCGAGGAGTCCGTGTGGGACATGGTCATCGACTGGCTCGCGTCCGGCGTCGACCCCTCCGCCGCGACGCTCTTCATCCAGTCGCGCGTGCCGCAGCATGCCGAGCTGCATACGCTGCTCTCCATGATCACGCCGCTCCCCTGGCTGGAGCGGGTGCCGACCTACAAGGACCAGCAGGCGCAGCTCAAGGACAAGGACCTCGGGACCTACGGCTTCCTGGGCTACCCGCTGCTCCAGAGCGCTGATATCCTCATCTACCGTGCGTCGTTCGTCCCGGTCGGAGAGGATCAGGTGCCGCACGTGGAACTCACCCGCGAGGTGGCGCGCCGGTTCAACCACCTCTACGGCCGCGAGCCCGGCTACGAAGAGCGGGCGGAGGAGGCCGTTCAGAAGATGGGCAAGAAGAACGCGAAGCTCTACCGCGAGCTGCGCGAGGCGTATCTCGAGCGCGGCGACCACGACGCGCTCGATCGCGCCCGGGCGCTCCTCGATCAGCAGAAGAACATCACGATCGGCGACAAGGAGCGGCTGTTCGGTTTCCTCGAGGGCGGCGGCAAGATGATCCTGCCCGAGCCCGAGCCGCTGCTGACGCCGTCGGCCAAGATGCCCGGCCTCGACGGCCGCAAGATGTCGAAGTCCTACGACAACGTCATCTCGCTGCGGGACGCCCCCGCCGACGTGGAGAAAAAGCTCAAGACGATGCCGACCGATCCCGCGCGCGTGCGCCGCACCGACCCGGGCGATCCCGACAAGTGCCCGGTGTGGCAGTTTCACCTCGTGTACTCGGACGACAAGACGAAGGCCTGGGTGCGCGAGGGCTGCACGACCGCCGGGATCGGGTGCCTCGAGTGCAAGCAGCCCGTGGTGAACGCGGTGCTCGAGGAGCTGAGGCCCATACAGGCGCGGGCCGCCGAGTACGGGCGCGATCCGGCGACGGTCCGCAACATCATCGCCGACGGCACGCGCCGCGCGCGCGACATCGCGGAGGAGACCCTGGTGGAGGTACGCAACAGCATGGGATTGGGGTACGCATGAGCGAGAACGAAGCCGGGAGCGGGGCCGACACGATCGCCGCGCCCGAGCGAATCGCGCTGGTGCGCGGCGAGGCGATCACGGAGCTGCCGCAGGACCTCTACATCCCGCCCGAGGCGCTCGAGGTGTTCCTCGAGACCTTCACCGGGCCGCTCGACCTGCTGCTCTACCTCATCCGCAAGCAGAACCTCGACATCCTCGACATCCCGATCGCCGAGATCACGCGCCAGTACATGGGCTACATCGAGATCATGCAGGAGCTCCGGCTCGAGCTCGCGGCGGAGTACCTGCTCATGGCCGCCATGCTCGCCGAGATCAAGTCGCGCATGCTGCTGCCGCGGCCCGAGACCGCCGCGGCCGAGGAGGCCGATCCGCGCGCCGAGCTGATACGCCGGCTCCAGGAGTACGAGCGCTACCGCAAGGCGGCCGAGGACATCGACCGGCTGCCGCGGATGGGCCGCGACATCCACCTCGTCGTCACGGACGCGAGCCACCTCGCGCGCGAGAAGCCGCAGCCGAACATCGCGATGCACGAGCTGCTCGACGCCTTCCGGCAGGTGCTCGAGCGCGCGGCGCTCTACCGGCACCACCGCGTGAAGCTCGAGCCGCTGTCCGTGCGCGAGCGCATGACCGAGATCCTCGGGCGCATCAACAGCGAGGAGTTCTCGACCTTCGAATCGCTCTTCAATCCGCGCGAGGGCCGCCTGGGTCTGGTCGTGACCTTCATGGCGGTGCTCGAGCTCATCAAGGAGGCCCTGGTCGTCGTGATCCAGCAGGAACCCTACGCACCCATCCACGTGAAGGCGGCGGCGTGATGACGGAAAACCGGCAGCCCAACCGCGAGGTCCGGAACATCATCGAGGCGGCGCTGCTCGTCGCCGGCCAGCCGCTCACCGTCGAGCGCATGCAGCAGATGTTCCCCGACGACTCGCGCCCGACGCGCGAGGAGATCCGGGAAGTGCTGAAGGCGCTCGAGGCGGAGTACGAGGAGCGCGGCATCGAGCTCAAGCAGGTCGACCGCGCCTGGCGGCTGCAGACGCGCGACAGGTACAGCTCCTACCTCGCGCGCCTGGTCGAGGAGCGCCCGGCGCGCTACTCGCGCGCGCTGCTCGAGACGCTCGCGATCATCGCCTACCGCCAGCCGGTCACGCGCGCCGACATCGAGGACATCCGGGGCGTGGGCGTGAGCACCGAGATCATCAAGACGCTCACTTCGCGCGACTGGATACGCGAGGTCGGGCGCAAGGAAGTGCCGGGGCGCCCGGCGCTCTACGGCACGACGCGCGCCTTCCTCGAGTACTTCAACCTCACGCGCCTCGAGGACCTGCCGCCGCTCTCGGAGCTGCGCGACCTCACGGCGATCAGCGCCGAGCTCGAGCAGCGCATGGGCGAAGGCGAGGCGATGCCGGCGGCCGCCGCGTCCGTCGAGGCGGCCGAATCCGGCGACGAGGGAGAGGACTCGGCCGACGGCGCCGTCGAATCCGAATCCCGCGAACGCCGCCCCGAGAGCGAGGCCGCCGCTGCCGAGGGCGAAGCGGGCGAGACCGAGCTCGTCGCGCAGGCCCGCTCAATGGGCGAGTAGGCCGCCGCGCATGAGTACGGCACCGTGCTTCCTCCCCCTCTCCCCCGAAAGGGGGAGAGGGACGGGGTGAGGGGGTGTCGACGCGGGTATCGCCCTCACCCCTGCCCGCTCCCGCAAGCGGGAGAGGGAGAGAGCGACAGGCAACTGCGCGGAATGGCTCACCCTCGGCGCGGCGCCTGGCTCGAGCAGTGTGTGTCTCGGTAGGACATCGATAGCATGCGAAGGCGCGAGCGGCAGGGCGCGAAGCCGGCGGTTCCCGAAGGACCGGCCGGCGAAAAGCTGCAGAAGGTGCTCGCGCGCGCGGGCGCGGGGTCGCGCCGGGAGATGGAGCGGTGGATCGTCGAGGGCCGCGTCACCATCGACGGTCGCGCGGCGAAGCTCGGTGACCGCGTTTCGCCACGCCAGACGATCCGCATCGACGGACGTTCGGTCCCCACCTACGCGACGACCCCGAAACCGCGGGTCCTCCTGTACCACAAACCCGAAGGCCAGGTGACCACCCGCAGCGACCCGGAAGGGCGCCCGACGGTCTTCGACAACCTCCCGGTGCTCAAGCACGGCCGCTGGATCGCGATCGGCCGGCTCGACCTCAACTCCTCCGGCCTGCTGCTCTTCACCACCGACGGGGCGCTGGCGCACAAGCTCATGCACCCCTCGACGATGATCGAGCGCGAGTACGCGGTGCGCGTGCTCGGGAGCGTGCCGCCCGAAGGGCTCAAGCAGCTCACGGAAGGCGTCGTGCTCGAAGACGGCGAGGCGCGGTTCGACAGCGTGCTCGACGCGGGCGGGACCGGTGCCAACCACTGGTACCACGTCGTGATCCGCGAAGGCCGACACCGCGAGGTGCGGCGCATGTGGGAGGCGATCGGCGCGAAGGTGAGCCGGCTCATGCGCGTGCGCTACGGCCCGGTCCCGCTTCCGCGGTTGCTGCGTCCCGGGAGGACCCACGACCTCGACGCCGACGGCATGACCGCGCTCTACGCGGCCGCGGGCCTACCGCCGCCCGTGAAGCCCCGGAAGGCAGGGCGCGGACCGGCGAGGGGCGCGCAAAGACCCCGATCTCCGCGCAGGCGCTGAGTAGCGGCCCGCCGCTACAATCGGCGGACGACGGAGGTGAGACTCGCATGGACGGCGGGCGCATTCCACGGAGCGGCGGAGATCCGCGCGCGACCGTCTCGGACACCCGCGATGTCGTTGCCGCCGGCTCCCCGGCACGGCGAGCGCCGGGCCCGTGATCGAGAGCGCGTTCGAGCACGCCGGGAAACTGCTCGTCTACTGGGCGCCGCACGTCCTCGTCGCCGTCCTCATCTTTGCCGGCTTCTGGCTCGTCGCGCGTCTCGCCGACCGCGCGATCCAGCGCGTCGTGGGGCGCACGCGCCTGAACGTGCTGGTGGTCGCGCTGCTGTCGCGCGCGGCGCACTTCACGCTGATCGTCTTCGGCGTCGTGACCGCGCTGGGCACGCTCGGCATCGACATCTCGGCGATCGTCGCCGGCCTCGGCCTCACCGGCTTCGCGCTCGGCTTCGCGCTGCGCGACACGATCTCGAACCTGCTCGCCGGCGTGCTGCTGCTCGTCTACCGGCCGTTCGACATCAACCACCACATCCAGGTCTCGGGCTTCGAGGGCACCGTGATCAACATCGACCTGCGCTATACGACCCTGGAAAGCCCGACCGCCCGCATCCTCATCCCGAACTCGAAGCTCTTTACCGATCCGATCACGGTCCGGAAGACCTAGCCTCGTTGCACCTCCGGTTTCCATCGCGGGGCGAGCGTGAGCGGCCTAAAACGCCTCGCGCTCGAGCTCCAGGTAGATCTGGTTGATGTTGCGTCGTGCGAGCAGATCGAAGTTCGCCAGGTGCCGGAAGCGCGATTGATCGACCCGGTCCACGGTGTCCTGCAACGTCTCGCCCGCGTCGATAGCCTTCGTCACTTCCTCGCGCAGGTGGACCAGGTAATCGCGGGTCGCGCGCCCGGCGCCGGCGACGTCCGTCGGCCGTCCGTGCCCCGGAACGATCACCGCGGGATCGAGCGCGAAGAGTCGATCGAGGGCGGTCACCCAGCTCCCGGTGTTCCCGATCGCGATCACGGCGAGAAGCCGGTCGGTGTAGACCAGGTCACCGGCGAACGCGACGCGTTTCTGCGGCAGCCAGACGACCAGGTCTCCGGGCGTGTGCGCGGGCCCGAAGTGCAGCAGGTGTACCTCGGTGCCGCCGAGACGCAACACCTCGCGCTCGTCGACGAGCGCGTCCGGATAGGCGAGCTGCGTGTTCGCGGCCTTCTCCTTCAGCAGCTCGCGGTTGGATGCGAGCTGACTCGGCCCCATCTCGCGCATCACGCGCACCGCCTCGCGCTGCGCGTAGATCGTCGCGCCTTGCCGGCGAAAGTAGTCGTTGCCGTGCCAGTAGTGGTTCTGGCTGTTCACGTTGACGACCCACTTCACCGGCTTGGTCGTGGTTCTCCGGATGACGTCATGAAGCGCCTCGGCCACGTGGGTGCCGGGTCCCGTATTGATCACCACCACGCCCGCGCTCGTGACGACGAAGCCGAGGTTGTTGTTGAGGCCGTGGTTCTCGTACGTCTGGCCGCCGAGGTCGCCGACGACGACGTAGACGTCCTTTCCGACCGGCGTCGCGTCGAGCGCGATCTCGGCGGCATAGAGGGCGGGGCTGAAGACGAGCGCGAACGCGGCGAGGCAGGATCGCATGGTGGGTCCTCCGGAAGGGTGTCCTGTAATTGTAGTGGACGCTACAGGCGTGTAGATTATTCAACACCATGGCGACCTCCGTCCGTTCCGGCTGGACGCTCCTCGTCATCAGCCTCCCGAGCCGCAGCGCGACGCCGCGCATGCGCGTCTGGCGCGCCCTGAAGGCACGCGGGGCCGCGGCCCTGCGCGACGGGGTGTACCTGCTGCCGGCGGGCGCGGCGTCGGACGCCGTCTTCCGCGAGCAGGCCGAGGAGGTCCGGCGCTCGGGCGGGCAGGCGCGACTGCTTCCGATCGACGGCGTGGACACCGCGCAGGGAGCGGACTTCCGGGGGCTCTTCGATCGCTCGGGCGACTACGCCCGGCTGATCGAAGCGATACGTCGTCTCCAGGCCGGGCTGACGCCGCGCGCCCGCAAGGCCGCGGCCGCGCAGTTGCGCCGGCTGCGGCGGCAGTTCGAGGCGATCCGCGCGACCGACTATTTTCCCGGTCCGGCGGCCGAGCAGGCGGGCGAGCTCCTCGCGGAGGCCGAGGGTGCGCTCGAGGCGCTCACCTCGCCCGGCGAACCCAAGGCGCGCGGCGGCGCGATCCCCCGGCTCGATGCGGCGGACTTCCGCGGCCGCACCTGGGCGACGCGCAAGCGCCCCTGGGTCGACCGGCTGGCGAGCGCCTGGCTCATCAAGCGCTTCATCGACCCGAAGGCGCGTTTTCTCTGGCTCGCCGACCCGAAGAAGCGTCCTGCCCGCGTGCTCGGTTTCGATTTCGACGGCGCGACCTTCACCCATGTCGGTGCGCGCGTGAGCTTCGAGACGCTGCTCGCGAGCTTCGGCCTCGAGAACGACCCCGCGCTCGTGCGGATCGGCGCGCTCGTGCACTTCCTCGACGTCGGGGGCGCGCCGGTGCCGGAGGCGAGCGGCGTGCAGGCGGTGCTGCGCGGCGCGCGCGAGCGCTGCAGGAACGACGACGCGCTCCTCGCCGAGGCACGGCGCCTCTTCGACGATCTCTATCACAACTACTCCCTGGAGCTTTCCGATGGCTAGCGTTCCCGTCGAGCGTCTCGATACGCCTGCGCATCCGTCGCTCGGGGAGGCGTTGCGTTACTGGTTCAAGCTGGGGTGGCTGGCGTTCGGCGGTCCGGCCGGGCAGATCGCCATGATGCACCACGAGCTGGTGGAGCGCCGGCGCTGGATCTCCGAGCGCCGCTTCCTGCACGCGCTCAACTACTGCATGACCCTGCCCGGTCCGGAGGCGCAGCAGCTCGCGACGTACATCGGCTGGCTGCTGCACGGCGCGCGCGGCGGTATCGTCGCCGGCACGCTGTTCGTCCTGCCGTCGGTGCTGGTCGTCATCGTGTTCGGCTGGATCTACCTGCGCTTCGGCGACCTGCCGGCGGTCGCGGGCGCGCTGTACGGGATCAAGCCGGCGGTGACGGCCATCGTGCTCTACGCCGCCTATCGCATCGGAGCCAAGACGCTCAAGAACGCCTGGCTCTGGGCCATCGCCGCGGCGGCCTTCGTCGCGATCTTCGCGCTCGGGCTCCCGTTCCCCGTGATCATCGTCGCCGCCGGCGTGCTCGGCTGGCTCGGCGGACGCTACGTCCCCGGACGGTTCGAGCTCGGCGGCGGCCACGGCGCGCCGAGCGAAGCGGCGCTGATCGACGATCACCACGCGACGCCCGAGCATGCGCGCTTCTCGCGCGCTCGCCTGATGCGCTACGTGGCGATCGGCCTGCTCGCGTGGGCGGTTCCGCTCGGGCTCCTCGTCCTCTGGCAGGGATGGGACGGCGTCTACACGAAGATCGCCTGGTTCTTCACCAAGGCGGCGCTCGTGACCTTCGGCGGGGCGTACGCGGTGCTGCCCTACGTGTACCAGCACGGGGTGGAGATCAACGGCTGGCTCAGCGCGCACCAGATGATCGACGGCCTCGCGCTCGGCGAGACGACGCCGGGGCCGCTCATCAAGATCGTCACGTTCGTCGGCCTGCTCGGAGGCTGGCAGCAGGCGGGCCTCGGCCCCGATCTGCTCGTGCTCGCGGGCATCCTCGGCGGCCTCGTCGCGACCTTCTATACGTACCTGCCTTCCTTCCTGTTCATCCTCATCGGCGGGCCGCTGGTCGAGTCGACGCGCGGGGAGCTGCACTTCACCGCGCCGCTCACCGGCATCACCGCCGCCGTGGTCGGCGTGATCGTGAATCTCGCGGTCTTCTTCGCCTACCACGTCTTCTGGCCGGAAGGGCTGGACGGCCGCTTCGAGTGGTTTTCGGCGGCGATCGGCGTCGCCGCCTTCATTGCGCTGTGGCGCTACAAGGTGGGCATCATCCCCGTCATCGGCGCGTGCGCCGCCGCGGGCCTGGCCTGGGTGTTCGCGCTGCAGCCGCTGATGTCCTGAGGAGAACGGAGGAAGACAAACATGAACCGCACCATCAAAGCCGCTGAACTGAAGCCGCTCGTCGAGAACCGCTCGGCCGTCGTGCTCGACGTGCGCCGCAAGAGCGATTACGACAGCGACAACGCCAGACTTCCCGGCGCGCAGTGGCGCGATCCGGAGAAGATCGCCGAGTGGAGCACATCGCTCCCGAAGGACAGCGACGTCGTCATCTACTGCGTCCGCGGCGGCTCCGTCAGCAATTCGGTGGTCGACCACCTGCAGGCGAACGGTGTCCGCGCCCGCTTCATCGAAGGCGGAATCGAGGCGTGGAAGAGCGCGGGCGGGGAGACGGAGCCCAAGTAACACGTCCCTCACGCCGACCCTCTCCCGAAGGGGAGAGGGGAGGAACATGAAAAGCGAGAGGCATGGGGGAGGGTATTACCATGAAATGGATCACGCGCGAACGTCCGAAGATCGATCGCATCGCCTGTCCCTGGCTGATCGCGCGCTTCATCGATCCGGAGGCCGAGTTTCTCTACGTGCCGGCCGACCGGGTGATGACGGTCGCCCGGGAGACCGGCGCCATTCCCTACGACGTGCCGAATGTCGAGCTCGGTCATGTGGGCGATCTCTGCTCCTTCGATGCGTTCCTCGCCAAGTACCGCCTCACCGATCCGGCGCTGCACCGCCTCGCCGTGATCGTTCGCGCGGCCGACACCGGCCGGCCGGAGCTCTCGTCGCAGGCGCCGGGGCTCCTCGCGATCTCCGCCGGGCTCTCGAAGAACTTCGCCGACGACCACGAGATGCTGCGCCACGGCATGGTCGTCTACGACGCGCTTTACGCGTGGTGCCGCACCGCCTGACGAGCCGATGACGGACCGCGGCGTCCTCTATGCCGCCGCCTTCCTGCGCGCCCTCGCCACCGGGCTCATGGGCGTGCTGCTCGGCATCTATCTCGCCAAGCGCGGTTTCGCCGCGGGGGAGATCGGTCTCGTCATCGGCGCGGGACTGACCGGCGCGGCGCTCTCCACGCTGATCGTCACCTTCCTCGGCGATCGCCTCGGCCGCCGGCGCGCGCTGATCGTGCTCGGGCTGCTCGGCGCGGCGGGCGGCGTCGCTCTCATCCTCACCGAGAGCGTCCTCGCCGCGAGCGTCGTCGCTTTCATCGGCATGGTCAACGGCATGGGCCGCGACCGCGGCGCGGCGCTCGTCCTCGAGCAGGCGATCCTCCCCGCCACGACCGGCGACGCGGGCCGGACGCGCGCGTTCGCGTGGTACAACGTGCTGCAGGACATCGGACACGCGCTGGGCGGGGCGCTCGCCGCGACGCCGACGGCGCTGCGCGCGGGATTCGCGGTCGACGAGCTGGCGGCGTTCCACGTCGCGGTCGGCGTCTACGCCGCGCTGCTGCTCGCCGGCAGCCTGCTGTACGTCTTCCTCACGCCCGCCAGCGAGGCGCCGGCCGCGCGCGACGCGGTGCGTCTCAGCCCGCAGAGCCGGCGCATCATCGCGCGAATCTCGCTGCTCTTCGCGCTCGACAGTCTCGCCGGCGGTTTCCTCGGGACCGCGCTCCTGTCGTACTTCTTCTACGAGCGCTTCGGCGCGGGAGAGGCGGTCATCGCCGGGCTGTTTTTCCTCGCGCGCGGCCTCAACGCGCTCTCGCACCTCGGCGCCGCGTGGCTCGCGGCGCGTATCGGCCTGGTCAACACCATGGTCTACACCCACATCCCCTCGAGCCTCCTGCTCATGACGGTCCCGTTCGCGCCGGGCTTCGCGGTCGCGGCGGCGCTGTTCCTGCTCCGCGAGGCGCTGGTCGAGATGGACGTCCCGACGCGCCAGTCGTACGTCATGGCGATGGTGCGGCCGGAAGAGCGGACGTTTGCTTCCGGCGTGACCCACCTCGTGCGCATGGCCGGCTGGGCGGTGGCCCCGTTCGCCGCGGGCTTCCTCATGCAGGGGCTCGCGCTCGGGGCGCCGCTCTACATTGGCGGAGCGATGAAGATCGCCTACGATCTCGCCCTCTATCGCGCGTTCCGCCACCTGAAGCCGCCCGAGGAGCGGGCGCGCTGAGCCCGACCGCGAGCCGCATGAACCACCGCCGCGTCATTCCGAAGATCTACGCACGCCTCCTCGCGGCGCACGGCCCGCAGCACTGGTGGCCGGGCGAGACGCCGTTCGAGATCATGGTCGGCGCGGTGCTCACGCAGAACACCGCGTGGGTCAACGTCGAGCGCGCGATCGCGAACCTGAAGCGCGGCGACGCGCTCTCGCCCGAGGCGATCGTCGCCGTGCACCCGCGGCGGCTCGCGGCGTGGCTCAAGCCTTCGGGCTACTTCAACGTCAAGGCGAAGCGGCTGCGCGCCTTCTGCCGCTGGCTGATCGCGCAGGGCGGCCTCGAGCCGCTCGCGCGGCGGCCGACCGGCGAGCTGCGGCGCGCCTTGCTCGCCGTCCACGGCATCGGGCCGGAGACCGCGGACGACATCCTGCTGTACGCCTTCGGGCGCCCGGTGTTCGTGATCGACGCCTACACGCGGCGGATCTTCCGCCGCCTCGGCCTCGTCGCGGGTACGGAGGACTACGAGACGCTCCGGGCGCTCTTCGAGGAGGCGCTCGGTCCGGAGACGCCGGTGTACAACGAGTACCACGGCCTCATCGTGCGGCACGGCAAGGACGTCTGCCGGACGGTGCCGCGCTGCGGGGATTGTTGCCTCGCGATGCAGTGCCGGCGGGTCGGGTAGGCTAGGGCCAAGACCCGACCCGCTTCTTCTATTTAGCGCCGCGCGTGCGTGCTAGGCTCGACGCGCGGGCGTCCCGTCCATCCCATGCAGCAAGGAGAGCGAACATGCGGCAAGAAACGAACCCTTCCGGTCAGCAACTCGCCTCGGACAGCGCGTTGAGCGCGATCTCGAAGCGATACACGCAGAACGTCGGCAACACGGAGCGCGCCGTCACGGGCGCGGCCGGCGGTGCGCTCGCCTTGTGGGGCCTGCGCCGCGGCGGGCTCCTCGGCGTGCTTTCGCTGTTCGCGGGGGCGGGGCTCGCGGCGCGGGCGGCCTCGGGTTACTGCCCGGCCTACGCGCGCATGGAGCCGACGGAGGCGGAGCGCGAGGCCGCGGAACGCTACGGCTGGAAGACGGCGGCGGTCGCCGACGAGCGCGTCACCGTCGCGCGGCCGCGCGAGGAGGTCTACCGCTTCTGGCGCGACTTCTCGAACCTGCCGCGGTTCATGTCCCACGTCGAGCGCCTCACGATACTGTCGAACGACCGGTCGCACTGGGTGGCGCGCGGCCCGATGGGGCGCAACGTGGAGTGGGACTCCATCGTGACCGAGGAAAAGCCGAACGAGCGGATCGCCTGGCGGTCGGCGGAGGGCGCCGACGTGCGCAATGCCGGGTTCGTGGAGTTTCGCGACGCGGCGAGCGGCGGCACGGAGATCCGCGCCTACATCGCCTACGAGCCGCCCGCGGGCCAGCTCGGCCGTCTGATCGCGAAGCTCTGGGGCGAAGAGCCGTCCGTCCAGGCCCGCGACGACCTGCAACGGCTGAAGCAGCTCCTCGAGTCCGAGCAGATCGCGACGACGCCGGCGGCCGCGACCCGGCCCGCCGGACAGCGCCCCTCGCCGATGTCGCCGTGACGGTCGCGCGGGGAGGGCGCGGCGCCGGGTCGCGAGGCCCGGCGCCGGGGTGCGTCGCGCGCCCGTCGGCCGGTAGTCCCATTCCCCGTTGGCTGTTTAGCGGCCGCTTCTGCTGCTAGGCTGGCTGGGCAGGTCCCCGCGGTTACGCATGTCGCGCTTCTCACTCGTCACGCACTGGCACCTCGACGCGCCGATCGATCGCGTCTGGGACGCGATCTTCCACGCGGAGGAGTGGCCGCGCTGGTGGAAGTACGTCGAGCGCGTCGACGACATCGCCGCCGGATCGCCGAGCGGCATCGGCGCGATCCGCCGCTTCAAGTGGAAGACGGCGCTGCTCTACACGCTCACCTTCGACCTGCGCGCGACCCTCATCGAGCCGCCGTACGCGATCAAGGGCACCGCGAGCGGCGAGGTGGAGGGCGTCGGCGTGTGGCGCCTCACCGCGCGCGACGGCCTCACCCGCGTGCGCCACGAGTGGGACGTGCGCCCGACCAAGGCCTGGATGACCGCGCTCGCGCCCGTCGCCGCGCCGGCGTTTCGCTGGAACCACGTCCACGTCATGCGCGCCGGCGGCCTCGCCCTCGCGCGCCGCCTGGGCGCCCGCCTGTGCCTCGCCGAAACCCGGGGCCGCTCGCCGCACGCCCGCCGGCTCAAGACCGAGAAGCGCTAAAAATAAAACCGGCAATCGCGGGGTCTTTGTGGCGGCCGCGATTTAGATCAATTATGTTTCTCTGCACCATTTTGGTTCATCGCATCATCAGCAGAAGGAGGTAATAGGGTGGCGCTTCAAGTGAACGACAAGGTGCTCGATACCGACGAAGAAGGCTTCCTGCTCGACCCGTCCGAGTGGGACCTCGACGTCGCGCGGATCATCGCCGAGGGCGAGAACCTCGACATGACCAGCGAGCGCTGGGAGGTGGTCAACTTCGTGCGCGAGCACTTCGACGAGCGCGGGACCGTCCCCGAGGCCCGCCACGTCCTCAAGCTCCTCGAGCAGAAGTTCGGCAAGGAAAAGGCCACCCGGAAGTTTCTCCAGGATCTCTTTCCCTACGGCTACGGCCAGCAGGCCTGCAAGATCGCCGGCATGCGCAAGCCCCGCAAGCTCATGCTCGACGTGTAACGCGAATAGCTGAATACCCGATCGCCTTTCACAACCTCTCCCTCCCCCCTCGCGGGGGAGGGATGGGGAGAGGGCAACTAGTTTGAATCGATTCCCACCAACTCCCCCTCTCCCGCTCGCGGGAGAGGGATGGGGTGAGGGTCTTAGTACCATTCCCCGATGCACCGCCGGCCCGTCGGGCCTAGGATGACCGGTGAACTAACAAGGAGGTCGACATGGCAACCTGCGAAGTCTGCGGCAACGACTACGACAAGTCCTTTCAGGTCATGATGAGCGGCGCGAACCATACCTTCGACTCGTTCGAGTGCGCGATCCACGCCCTGGCCCCGCGCTGCGCCCACTGCGGCTGCAAGATCGTCGGCCACGGCGTCGAGAAGAGCGGCACCTTCTACTGCTGCGCGCACTGCGCCGAGCACGAGGGCGTCAAAGGCCTGCACGATCGCGTATAAGGAAAGTGGGGTACGTAAGGGAACAAGTTGAGTAGATTTCCGCCGACCCCCCTCTCCCCCTCGCGGGAGAGGGACGGGGAGAGGGGTAGATGATCGTCTGGACCATCGGCCACTCCACCCGAACGGCCGACGAGTTCCTCGACATACTCCGCGCCCACGGCATCCGGCGGCTCGTCGACGTCCGGCGCTTCCCCGGCTCGCGGCGCCACCCGCAGTTCGGCCGCGAGGCCCTGGCCAGCCTGCTGAAGGAGGCGGGGATCGATTACCTCTGGCTCCCCGAGCTCGGCGGCCGGCGCAACCCCCGTCCCGACTCCCCGAACACCGCCTGGCGGAACAGCTCCTTTCGGGGCTACGCCGACTATATGGAGACGCCGGCCTTCGAGGCCGCCATGTCCCGGCTGATCGCCGCCGCGCGGGAGCGTCCGACCGCCATCATGTGCGCCGAAGCGCTCTGGTGGCGCTGCCACCGGGCGCTCATAAGCGATTACTTAAAAGTAAGAAATTCCGACATCCTGCACATCACCGACGCCAGCCACGCCACCCCGCATCCCTATACCTCCGCCGCCCGGGTCGTGGACGGCCGCCTGTCCTATGCCGCCGAAGCCCCGGGGCATGACGCGGGCACGCTTCTGTAGGAGAATCGAAGCCGGGTGCACGCCGGCCAGCCGGCCGGGCAGAACACAAATAAGAGCGATAACGCCTGCCATGAACGATTCCGTCGTACGTCTGGAGGACGTGTTCCGGCGCGTTCTCGAAGAAAGCCGCAAGCTCCGCTTCGACCGCAGTAACCCGCAGCAGGTCTACGCCGCCTGCATGCACGCCGCGATCCTTGCCCAGTTCTCCGCCACCCTCACGCTGTTGAAGGAGGGCAGAAACGACCCGGTCCCCGGCATACTCCGCGACCTGCTCGAGACCTACGCCGATCTCGTCAACCTCTGTCGCTGTCCCGAGTACGTCGTCCGTCTGCAGACCGCCTACCTCGCGAAGCAGGGCCGTGTGCTGCGCCTCGCCGAGAAGCTGAGCCTCACGAACCCCGCCGTGCGCCGCCTCGCCGGCGACCTCGCGCTCCGCGAGGCGTACGAAAAGACCGCCCACCGCCTTGCCGAGTACGAACGCTTCGGCCTCGGCGTGCTTCCCATCCGCGACCGCTTCGAACGCGCGGGCCTCGCCGCGCTCCACGACTCCGTCTACGCGACCCTCGCCATCTTCTCCACGCACAACCTCACCGACCTTCCATCCCGTTTCCTCGAAGACAAGGAAGGACACCAGCAGATCGCCGTCTTGAAGCCCTGGCAAAGCGAACTGCTCGAAGGATTCCTGCACACGCTCGCCGGCGTGATCGTCGACGCGTATCGCCGCGTCACGCGGTTGTCGCCGAAGCCGGAGGCCGATGGCCTGCATCAGGTGGCGCAGGCGCTGAGGGAGTATGTGAGTGGGATAGGGGGGAGGAAGGCGGCTTAAGAAACCGTGGAACAGCGATCGCCAGAGTAGCGCGCAGCCTATCCTGTTCCCCCTTGAACGAAGGAAGCGGACCCAAGCCGTTGTATGCTTGAAGGGATCACCCAAATGCTACCCGGCCGTACGCAATGTTTTGCCGCATTTAGGCGGCCTATATCTAGTTGGACCTAAACACAGGGAACCAGTATGCGAGTTTTAGGGCTCCACTTGCTAACAGGACAGCTACGCTTCAGCGTGCTTGAGGGAACAAAAACCCAACCATTATTGAAGGACAAGGGACGGCTTGTAACGACCGATCCAGAAGATGTTCCAGCTTTGATGGACTGGTATGACAGCCAGTTCCGCCAGCTGATTAATAGTCACAACCCGGACAAGCTGTCATATCGCCTGACACTCGATCCCAAGAAGGATCAGCTCTTTTGTTCAGAGTTCCCGCTGGGTATCTTGAATCTCATTGCCCACCAGAAGTCATTGCCGATAAGTAATTACACGTCCAGATCGTTCACCCCCTCACGACTGGGTCTCCCCAAAAACGCGGATATCTACGCCCACTGCGATTCAGTTTTTGGTGAACATCCACCTTACTGGGATAAGAATCAGAAGAACTCACTCTTGGTCGCTTGGTTCGAGCTTTGATCTATGACGCACCCGACCTCAATCGACAAATATCAGATCATCAAGCCTCTCGGCAGCGGACATTTCGGTCAGGTCTACCACGCATTTGATCGGGCGCTCAAGGCAGAAAAGGCAATCAAGGTACTCAAAACCACAGATCCCAACACCTTTCTTGAAAGTCTTAAAGAGGCGCAGATTCTTAATCGATGCAATCACAAACATATTGTTGCAATCAACGAGGCAAATATTTTTCGAGTCGACAAAGAGCTAAGAGTGGTTCTCGACCTTGAGTATGTACCAGAAGGCTCTCTGGAGGCGGCGTTGGAGACTCGTTGGCTTTCGATACGCGACGCCATTTCTTATCTTCGCGGAGCACTTGTCGGGCTTGAGCACGCCCATTCCGAAGGCTTCCTTCATCGTGATATTAAGCCTGGGAATATCCTGCTTGCGCCAAATACACCAAAGCTGTCGGATTTCGGTCTCGCAACGCAGCCCGGTCCCGCGGCATATGGCTCTGCTCAGGGGTATACCACGCACTTGCCTCCCGAGTTTTTCACTGACCGAACCACATCACAACTCACCGACATTTTCGCCGCCGGCATCACGCTCTTTCGAGCGGTCTCTAATATTGCGGACTGGCGCGCAGTGCTATCAGCGATACCAAATAGTCGGCGCCATGTAGAGCGTGGCACACTAATTCAGAGCATTGGTTTTGAGTCTTACATTCCGTCAGCTGTTCAGCGAATTATCCGAAAGGCGTGTTCACCGAATCCAGACAACCGGTACCAAACTGCCAGCGCATTTCGACAGCAACTCGATCGGCTGCGGTTTGCTATTGATTGGGTGCGGAACAATGACTTGGAATGGATAGGCGCCATCGGTAGTGATGCCTTTGAAGCAAGTGTTGATGATTCTAAGAATCTGCTTACCGTAAAAAGGAACGGGCGCCGAGTTACTGAGCAATGTAGATCATTTCCGACACTCTCTGAGGCGTTGAAGGCGTTGCATGAGTATGTTGCAGAAACCACACTCAGCTAGGTCCAACAACGGGTTCCAGTCGACGTCGGCGCTAACGCGCCGCCGCGCCTGAACCCGAGCGTTAGGCTAAAACAAAATGGCGCAGAAGGACGGCGGTGGCACTATTGCAGTGATCGTCGGGGTGGCGCTGGCAGCTGTCCTGCTCAAGACATGCCAGGACGACCCCGCAATGCGGGGGCACGTGATACGTGCGGCAAGAAGCGGCATGAATAGCTTCGCAGGACTTGTCGGCGTGATTCTGGTCCTGTTTGGTGGTGGTGGCGCTATTTTGCTATTGAAAGAGGCGATTAGCGGTGGGAGTCCTTTTGATGAATGGGCTTGGCGTTTTGCCATAGCTGTAGGGGTTGGTCTCTTTGGTCTCTGGGTCATCAGTCATGTTTCATAATACCGGGCACGAAATGCGGGAGGTACAGTGTGAGCCAAGTTACGAAAGTCACAACGCCTCGTCAGGCTAAGAAGATGCTAAAAGCGATCTCACAACGCCTCCTTCTAGGACCTTCTGAGCAGATAGAGGCTCTTCGACAACACTGCCTTCGAATTATTGAGCAACGAGCGGAGCCGACACCACCGATCGAGATCAAAGAACAGGTAGAAGAAACGCGCAAGTCGAAATCCTAACCTTGGGACGCGAGAGAGATCGGTTAATGGCGACTTCGCAAAACAATGCAGTCGAGCAGTTGTACCAACACAACATTGAGCTATACACCGTCATGGCCAGAGCGCAGGGTGTGCCGCGGGAAGCGAAAGACTGGATTTTCGGGAACGCCATGGCGAACACGCTGTTCGACATCAATCAAAAGATAAAACCAGTGGGTTTGTTTGGCACACTTGCGGGCAAGGTCACAGACTTGAAGGAACAGTTCCTAATCGAGGTCGTTCCATTCGCCCACATGCCCGATGCCGTTCGGGACAAAGTCTTCGTGGATTACTGTCGGTGGTCCCGATTTGATGACTCGAGCGTGGATATCAGCTTCTTAGCTAGCGCCATAGACAGTGTTCTGGCGGAAATGGATCCACGACATATGAGTTCTCTGGTTGCAGATGCCGAGAGGTACAACTTTAAGTGGCTTGAGATATCGGCGGCAGGATAGGCCGCCTAACTTTGTCTTTCAGCGGACGGGCGTCGCCCGCCGCTGAAGACGGCGTTATGCGGCAGGGAGATAGTTTTGGCCATATCTGAGAAATTGTGTTGGGAAGTGCTAAGGATGGCCGAAGGCCAGTCCGTATCGAGCGTGTGGCTCAAGGGCGAGCATTCGAAAGAACCTCCACTCCAGAACGCAGTCCCTCTTTTTGAGCTTGAGCGTCAGCTTGTGCTCCGGTACTCGAAGAACCAAATTGAAGACAGTCTCTATTTTCTGGAAAAACGCGGCTACCTTATACGGCACGAGAGACTGCAAGGGTCAGGTTGAGGTAGTGCCCTCCCCATAGACGGTCGGTTAAGCCACTACACGACTGTCTTCATACCGCACCGGCGATACATAGTCGAGCGTTTGGTGCAGTCGCTCGCGGTTATAGAACAACTCGATGTAGTCGAAAATGGCGCGTCTCGCCTCGTCGCGGGTTTCGAACGAGCGGTGCCAAGTCAGCTCGTTCTTCAAGTTGCTGAAGAAGCTCTCGACGACCGCGTTGTCGTAGCAGTCGCCCTTACGGCTCATGCTTTGGATCATGCCGTGCGCCTTGAGCAGATCGCGGTAGGCGGTGGCCAGGTAGAGCTGACCGCGGTCTGAGTGATGAATGAGCCCGGGCGCCGGCCGGCGTTGCTCGATTGCCATGGCAAGCGCCTCCACCACAATCGGCAGGTTGATGCGTCGATGCATCGCCCAACCCACGACACGACGTGAGTAGAGATCGATCACGACCGCCACATAAAGCCAGCCTTCCCGCGTGGGGACGAACGTGATATCGGTCGCCCAGACGCAATCGGGCGCGTTGGCCGCGAAGTTACGATCGAGGAGATTCGGTGCCGGGGGTTCGCTATGGCGAGCGCGGTAGGCCTGCTTAAAGCGACGGCGCCGCTTGGCCTCGATGCCGTGGACCCGCCGTAGGCGCGCCACCCGCTTGAGCCCGCAGTCGATGCCCTCGGCGTGCAGGGCCTCGAGGGTCTTGACCGCCCCGTAGTTCTCGCGCGACGTGGCGTGGATATGCCGGATGCGATGGAGCAGATCGGTGTTGCGGCGCGCACGCTCGCTCGGTGTCCGCGACCGGGCGGCATAGTAGCCACAGCGCGAGACGCCCAGGGCGCGGCACAGCGCGGCCACGGTGTACGCGCCTTGGTTATCGGCAATGAACCGGTGCTTCAACGACTGTTTCGCGAAGTAGGTGGCCGCTTTTTTTAAAATCTCGTTCTCTTCCTTGAGGCGCGCGATCTCGCGCTTGAGCGCTGCGACCTCGGCGTCTGTCCCGCGCTGGCGTCCGTGGCCGGGGAACACGCCATCGCTCCTCTTGGCGAGGAGCTGTTCGCGCCACTTATAGAGGCGGTTGCGTGGAATCCCGAGCTCGCGGGCAAGATCGGCGGGTTTCTTCTCGCCGCTATCGAGCAGCCGGATCGCTTCGAGCTTGAACTCCCGGGTGAAGGTCTTTCGTTTTGTCATCGGACACTCCTTTGGGCATTATGTGCCTAGCTGAGTGTCTACGGGGAGGGTGGTACCTCAGGTCTTGCTTTTTGCCTCCAACCTGCGGCGAACGGGTGAAGCGGGGAATGGGAAGGGGTCAGGTCTTGCAGTGACACGTTCAAGTCGCAATCGTTGGCGCTGTTGAAAATAGATTTATCTTTGCGGAGATCATGAGCGCCATGTTTCGACGCTTGGCAGGTCGATTCCTGCTGTTGGTGTATGCCTGGTCCCTTCCTGTCGTTGCGGACGAGCGTTTTTCGGATCGGCCAATTTACGGACTTTCCGTATCGTGGGGGCTTCAGGGGCCGGACGAATCGCGCCCTACTTTTGCGATGTTTGTCATGGATAGGAAGGATTTCGACCTGGTCGAGCGATTGCGAGTACCGTTAAACGGGCTTCGCCATCCGGACAGGAGCAATCTCAGCTGTGCTCCTGATGGCTGCTCTCCCGCCATTCTCGGGATCTTCGCGCTCGGCACCTGGGCACTGGTTGAATTGCACGATGAATTACAAGAGGAATGACGCGTTAAGGCGACCGATTTATTTTCCGGGAAGGCTGGCGCACAAGAATGATCACGAAAATGATCTGTCTGGTGGATCATTCGGCTGTTAAGGGGAAACTATGAATAAGCCTTTTCGTCTCTCGTGGTTGCTCGCATCGACAACATACCGATGTACGGCCAGCCCGAGATTCCCCGACCTGATTTTCTGAAGAAAGCTGATGAGGATTTCATTAAACAGGCCACTTCAGGTTTCGGCAGTCGCGAAGCCGCTAGCAAAGCCTGGTTTGCGCAAGCAGAGAGATTCATGAATCAGGGAAACCTCGATTACGCCATGAGGCGCTACAACCAGTCTTGGTTGCTCAATCCGAACAACTATCAGCCGTATTGGGGTTTCGGTCGAGTGATGTTGGAGCGGAACAAGATGCATGAAGCCATCCAGCATCTCGAGAAGGCCATTCAACTGTGCTCGTAACCCGCTGTAGCCGGTGAGAATCGGAGCCAGCCGAAGAATAGTAAACCTAAGCGGCCCTACAACTTAAATCGAGCGGACGCGTGAAACGGCGTTGCGTCGCTCACAAAAACGTAAGGGAGCGGAAACAGTTGAGGTTCTTTCTCATTGCCTTCGGTATTGCTGTAGCTACCTCGGCATATGCCGGCAGTAACCCACTGCCGTCCGAAGTGGAAACCTTCATTCAAGACCGTGATGCCTGCGATCATTTCCGGGGCGAGCCGCACGAAGGCAACAGCCCCGAACAGATAGAACGAAGAGCGTTCATCTTCGAGAGCCTCGAGATCTACTGTCCAGGTACCGATCGACGTCTGGCAGCATTGAAGAAAAGATACAAAAACAATACCGAAGTCCTGAAGCGCCTGAACTACTATGAAGAAAGGGTCGAAGGAAATGTTTGTCCCTAATCCGCCGCTCAACCAGAACGCCCCGGCACGGCGCGCCGGTTGGCAGCGTTGGGCGTGGCAGTCACGCTTGAGCAAGGAGGTAGGGTGAAAAAGACGATAGCAGTACTGCTCGTGGTTTTGGCGTCGATGCCAACCGCAGGTTGGGCGGTCTACGTGTGTGCCGACGATAGAGGAAAGACTTCGGTTCAGGATCGTCCATGCCCGGAGAAAAAGGCATCGACGACGAACCTTCCCCTCGGCGCGCGTGAATTGTCTGACCGGAATTCCATCGAGACCGTAAATCGCTTTTACAAAGCCATGTCGGAACGCGATCCGACGGCGGCGTCTCGCTTCCTGGCGGATACATTCACATCCGAAGTGCGACGCCGCAACCAGCCGACGGTCAATGACGACAAGGCTTCTTTGACAGAGGGCTTGCATCAGGTGCTCTCAGCGGCGAAGAGCTACAACGCAAAAACAGCATGCCGTGTCGCCAACAGGTCCCCCGCAGCTTACTCGCTCTCCTGTCATGTGGACGAGCACGGAATCGTGATGAATCAATCCCACAGGACCGTTTCCAATCAGGCGGTGACGGTGGTATTGGACGGTGGTTTCGTGAAAATCGGCAGAATTATTTCTGAAGAACTTGAATAGGTCACTCATCTCTCGGATTCAAAGGCAATGCGGGCAGGATGCGTGAAAATGAGGACGAGAGGAGAGAGCGCTCTAACAACCGGTTCCAAGCGGCGTCGTCGCTGACCCGCCGCCGGGCCTGAATCGAAACCGGTAGTCAACGAGCGCGCGCAGATGGCTTCGCGAGTGACGGTGACGCGATGGTTGTTCATGGTGGGTTTCGTGCTGAGCTTCGCACTTGCTCTCGTCGTGCACGGAGCGGGTGGCCCATGGTATGGATTGGCGGTGCTTGGTCTTATGGCCCTCGGAGCGGCGTATCTGGCCATGTTTGCATCCGATGAGCTATTGCTACGGGTAGACGGGTGGATTGCCGCCTTACTGCGCTGGTCACCGTGATAAGACTCATGTCTCGGGCATGAAAGGCTCGAAGCGCGGTGACGCGCGAAGCGGTATCTGAAAATGGGGAGGAACGAAAATGAGATACGCCAGGTTCGCTGCAGCGCTCGGGATTGCCGTCTGCTGTGGCGGTGCAGTGCAGGCAGGCGACAGCAAAGATCTCTCGTGTCACGGGCTCAGGCTGGGCATGAGCGAAGCCGCGCTGAGCGAGGACTTTCCGGAGTTCAAATGCGAAGCGGACGGCTCGAACCCGGAGTTGCGGCGATGCAAAGGAAAGTTCGACCCGACGAAGAGCCCCGGCCCCTTTCAGAAACTGCGGGGCAGTCATGTCGAAAGCCTTCTCACGTTTCGCGGCGGCAAGCTGGTGAATATCCATATTCCCTTCTACTCCGCGCTGTTCGAGCCGGGTTCCCTGTTTTTCGTCCAGTACTACGGGCAACCGAAGATGACGCAGGGCCTGATCAAGAACGGCCAAGGAACGGAACGCGAGAACACGACGCTGATCTGGACGCGAGGCAACGAGTCGATCATCTATTGGAAGATCGACGAGGACCGATTCATGAACGGGAACGACGACACCAGCAGCAGGATTCTCTTTGTTCTGAAGGAGGACACCTAGGATGTCACGCAAGGAACGAAGGAATCCCGGCGCATGAGGAAGCCGATACTGCTGCTCCTGCTTCCGCTGCTCGTGAGTTGCAGCTACGAGGACATGCTGCAGAAACTGCTTCCGAAGGAGGAGTCGGCTTTCGCGCAGAGTTACCTGGAGAACGTGCGGGCGAAGCGGTTCGACGAAGTCAGGAAACGGCTCAGCACCGAACTGCTTACGCCCGATGTCGACTCGAAGCTGTCGGAAGTCGCGGGCTACTTCCCGGACGGTGACCTGATCGAAGTAAAGCCGATCGGCTCGAACGTGTTTACGACGCCGGACACGTGGAGAGCGAGCCTGACGTATCAATACCGGTTTACCAACGGCTGGGCCGTGGCGAACGTCGTCCTGGACAGGGAGAAGGAAGGCCTGGTCGTCAAGGGCATCAACGTCACGAGGCTCCAGCAATCGCTGGAAGAGTTCAACGCCTTCACGCTGAAAGACAAGACAGCCCTTCACTACCTTTTTCTGTCGCTCGTGGTGATCGTTCCGACATTCATTCTTTACACGCTGGTTTTGTGTATCAGAACGCCGATGAGCAAGAGGAAGTGGCCGTGGATCGTATTCATCCTGTTCGGCGTCGCGGGGTTCCACCTCGACTGGACCTCCGGGCAGACGGCGACGCACCTGCTCAGCGCCCATCTCTTCGGGGCCGCGGCGACGGCGGCAAGCCCCTATGCGCCCTGGATCCTCACCCTGTCCGTTCCCCTGGGCGCGATCGTCTTCCTGGTAAGGCGTCGATCTCTCGCGCAGCAAAGGACCGCCACGTAGGCGGAAAGGCGCGACTCGTTGCATCTCGTTCTGATCAAGCAGGCACTCAACGCTCGATTGGCGCTGCTCGTCGTTCTGGGCGCGCTCCTCCCCGGGTGCGTCACTGACCAAAGCCAGACGACCGCGCCATCTTATGTGCACACTACGGGCGCCGAGTTTGCTGACGGTGTCGTGCGCCCGCTAGTGGAGCTCATGGCTCTCGTTTCCGCGTTCTACGTTGCGGAAGGAAAGCCGCCCGAAGACCGGGACGCATTGGCCGCGTTCGCAGCGAAAACCGGCAAATCCATCGATGGCCAGCGTTTTCGGCGGCTGGAGTTCTCGGAGGTTGCGGATCGGCCGGTGGTGCGCGTCCTGGTGGAGTCGCCATCGTCGCTGAGCGACACGGGGCAAATCGTCACGTCCTGGAGGCTGTGGCTCGACAAGTCCCGGACGCGGGCGGATTCGGCCGCGTTTGCCGTCGATTCCGAGTCGCACATCTGCATAGAATGGGAACCGTCCGCTTTGGATTCGAAGAGAAAGTCGTTCCGGGAGCTTGTAATCGATCATCTCGCCAAGCGCCCGGTATCCCGACAGATCTGTCTCGGACCGTCGCGGCCACGGACAACGGGCGCGGACGAGCGGATAAAACAGAAGCTCGAGGAGAGGCTGGACGAGATTCGTCGCAGACAACCAGCGACCGGCCCGGACTGAGCGGAAAGAGACGATGGCGAGGAAGAGTCAACGATGATCGACAGGAAATTCGCCGAGGAGTTTGCGAGAGACTGGATCGCGTCCTGGAACAGCCACGACCTGAGCCGCATCCTTTCTCATTATTCGGATCGCTTCGAGATGTCCTCCCCGGTGATCGTGCAGATCGCGGGCGAGCCCTCCGGCACGCTCAGGGGAAAGGACGCGGTCGCTGCCTACTGGAAGAAGGCGCTGCAGCTCATTCCCGATCTCCGGTTCGAGCTGCTCTCGACCCTGATCGGCGTCGACAGCGTCACGCTTTATTACAAGGGGCCGCGCGGCCTGGCAGCGGAGGTATTTCATTTCGGCCCCGACCGGAAGGTCGAAAGGGCGTTTGCGCACTACGCACCGTGATGGCCCGGCTGTGGGCCGTGAACGGACCGATCGGCTCCTTCGTTTCCGCCTCGCCGTCCTGACGGGTCCGATCCACGCGCGCGGCGACCCGAACGCATGCTGACCCACCGTCCCGCAGAAGAAAGAGACCTCGCGACGATCTGCCGCTTTCCGCAGAGCGAGGACGAGCTTTTCTTCATGTTTCCGAAGGCGTCGTATCCACTGACGCCCGAGCAGTTGCGGGACGCCATCGCCCAGCGGTCGGACGCCACCGTGGTCGAGCTCGATGGGGAGGCGGTCGCTTTCGCCGACTGCTACCGTCGGGAGCCTGGCGGGCCGCTGTTCATCGGAAACGCGATCGTCTCGCCGGCGGCGCGGGGGCGCGGTGTGGGCCGCTACCTGATCGAGACCATGATCGAGCTGGCTTTTTCGAGGCATGGAGCCGCCGAGGTCCACGTGTCGTGCTTCAACGGCAACGCCGCCGGCCTGCTGCTGTATGCGAGGCTGGGATTCCGTCCTTACGCCGAGGAGGAGCGGCAAGACCGGAGCGGCAACCGTGTTGCGCTCATTCATATGCAGCGGATAAGAATAAAGGAACGTGAATCGCGGTAATGGCGCCGCAATGGCGCAAGATACCCGAAGCCGCATCGTGAGGTGGTAGTGTTAGACGTTGCCGTTTGCCTCCCAGGGGTCGTCGGTGAGATAGGCGGTAACCGGAAAGGAGAAGAACGATGCTTCAGCTGCGCCCGAATTGCGAGTGTTGCGACGCCGATCTGCCGCCGGAGTCCGCGGAGGCGCGGATCTGTTCGTTCGAATGCACGTTCTGCGCGAGGTGCGCCGATACGATCCTGCGCGGGAAGTGCCCGAACTGCGGCGGCGAGCTCGTTCCCCGGCCGCGTCGACCGGCCGGGAAGCTGGCCACGCATCCTGCCTCCACGGAGCGCGTTCACAAGCCGGCGGGCTGTAAGAGGGCGGCCGGTGTGCCGACGTAGATATCGCGTCAGTTCGATTGCCCTGTCCCGAAGTCGCGCGATCCCGCCTCGCCCGGTCTGGCCGCCTCCGCGAGCAACCACTCCTTGAAGACGACGATATTGGGGTTGTCCTTCCGGTCTTCGGGATAGACGAGGTAGTACGCGTACTCGCTCGGCAGCGCGATATCGAACGGCGCGACGAGCCGCTTGCTCTTCAGGTGGTCGGCGATGAGCGCCCGGTCCGCGATCGCGACGCCGTGGCCGGCGATCGCGGCTTCGAGCGCGAGCGGGGTGGTGTGGAACTTGGGGCCGCGCTGGTCGTCGATGCCCGTCACGCCGGCCGCCTTGAGCCAGACGCGCCACTCCCCGAGGCGGAACATCACGTGCAGCAGCGTGGCCTGGCGCAGGTCCTCCGGCTTGCGCAATCGCCCTCGGCCGATCCGGTACTGCGGGCTCGCGACCGGAACCAGCTCCTCCGCGAACAGGCGGTGGGCGCACACGCCCGGCCAGCGGCCGCCGCCGTAGCGCACGGCGGCGTCGACGTCCGATTTCGCGAAATCGACGAGCTCGATCGACGTCGTCTGGCGCACCTCCAGCTCGGGGTGCTGAAGCTGAAAGCCCGCGAGCCGCGGCGCCAGCCACGGCGTCGCGAAGGACGGCGCGACGCTGAGCGTGAGCACGCCGCCCGGGCGCGGGACATGCAGGCGCTCGGTCGCCGCCGCGATCAGCGCCAGCCCTTCGCGTACCGCCCGCAGATAGCTTTCCCCTTCGCTCGTCAGCCGCACCTGCCGGCCGTCGCGCCGAAAGAGCGCGACGCCGAGGAACTTCTCGAGCGCGCGTATGCGGTGGCTGATGGCCGAGGCCGTGACGTGCAGCTCGCTTGCCGCGCGCAGGAAGCTCGAGTGGCGCGCGGCGGACTCGAAGGCGTGGAGCGTCTGGAGCGGCGGCAGGCGGCGCATCGGTCTCCCGGAATGATGAATGCGTTTCATCTCTGCGTTGAGAAACGATCGTTTGTCCCCGACGCAGCGAGAAGCTAGTTTCCCGCGAAGGAATCGGACGGCGCAACCGCAGTCGGGCGCCGATTCGGGGATCGCGTAACGGGTGACGGAGGCAGAAGCCATGAGAAACGGCATCGACAGCAGCGCGCCGGGATGGGCGCTGACACCGAGCGGGGACCTGGATCACGCTGCCATCGAGCAGCGCGCCCGCGCGCTGCGCCGGGCGGCGCTGCGCGGATGGCTCGCGGCGGTCGCGGCGCGCGCGCACGAGGTCCTGTCGACGAGGGCACGGTCGAAAACAGCCGCGAGCGGTCGGCAGGTCCGGTGCGGGGAGGGGGCGGGATGCCATACCTGAACCTCAGGCTCGCCGCTCGACCCTCTGACGCGCTGGCCAAAGCGGCCGCGCAGGCCCTGAACGCGGCGACCGCCGGGATACTCGGCAAGAGGCCCGAGGTCACTTCCGTGCTGGTCGAATTCGTGCCGGAGGCCCAATGGTTCGTCGGAGGCGAAGCGGCGGAGGCGGGCGGATTCGCGACCTTCCATCTCGACATCAAGATCACGGCCGGGACGAACACCAAGGACGAGAAGGCGGCGTACCTGCGCGAAATCTTCCGAAAGATGGAAACGCTGCTCGGCAACGTTCACCCGGCGAGCTACGTCGTGCTCCACGAGCTGCCCGCCGATGCCTGGGGCTATGGCGGCGAGACGCAGGAGTACCGGTACGTGAAGGGCAAACCGGCCTAGGTCCGTCTGCCCGCCGCTGAGTCTTGTCCCCGGACATCGCCGAGTACCCGGGTTCCGGCAAGTTCCGCGTGCTGGCCGAGCTTCCGCCGGCAAGGCCGGGATGTTCCGCGTCGTCGGCCGCGAGGAGCGGTGCGGCGGCGACCGGGAAGGCGAGTGATCCGCCCCCGCGGTGGACGGCGCACCCGTCGCGCGCCGCGCCGAGGCGCTGGCACGACAGCAGCGCAAAGCGCACGGATCGGGCCTTTTGCGCCATTGCCCTGTGCTAAAATTCGGCCCGAGCTCTCTCCCGCATACTGACGCCCTCATGCGGGAGCGCACCACACCTTCCGGCTCGCACCGCAGCGGCTCCGCGCTGCGGCAACGCACAGGCCAAAAGAAAAGGGGAGACGCCCAATGCAAAGCAGCTTCGCCGCCATCAACACGTCCAAGGCGAACTTCGCCGACATCTACACGCGCGAGGATCCCCGAGCCTACTTTTCCGTGCTGGGCTCGCTCGACTACATGATCCCGGATCTCGCCGAGCCCGTGTTGCGCCAGCTGCTGTCCGCGCGCAGCCAGCGCTACGGGGGCGATCAGACGGTGCTCGACGTCGGCTGCTCTTACGGCATCAACGCGGCGGTGCACCGCTTCCCGCTGAGCTTTCGCGCCCTGCGCGACCGCTACGCGCGGCACGAGATGACGGCGCTGAGCCCGGGAGAGCTCGCGCGGCTCGACCGCAATTTCTACTCCGGCTGGCCCGACATCGGGCTCGCACGGTTCGTCGGGCTCGACGTGTCCGAGCCCGCGATACGGTACGCGCGCAACGTCGGCCTGATCGACTTCGGCATCACCGCCGATCTCGAGCATACCGCGATCACGGAGGAGCACGCGCGCGTCGCGCGGCGCGCCGACGTCGTCCTCTCCACGGGGTGCGTGGGCTACGTGACGGACAGGACGTACACCCAGCTCCTGCAGGCGATGGACCGTCCGCCGTGGGTCGTCTCGTTCGTGCTGCGCATGTTTCCGTTCGACCGGCTCGGCGGGGCGCTGGAGCGCTTCGGGCTCGTGACGGAGCGGCTCGCCAGCGCCACGTTCGTGCAGCGCCGCTTCCGCGACGTCCAGGAGTTCACGTCCACCCTCGACGTGCTGGGTAAGCTCGGTATCGACGCTTCCGGTTTCGAATCGGAGGGCACGTTCCACGCGGATCTCTACGTCTCCCGCCCCGAAGCCGACGTGCGCGCGGCGCCGCTGGACGACATCATCACCATCACCAGCGGCCGTAATCGTCCGGTCGGCACGCGCTACGTCCAGGTCGAAACGGGCGAAGGGCTGCAGATCGCGCTCGAGCCCTGACGTCCATAACGAAGCGGTGATTGCGTCTCGTCGCCCGTTCGGGAATCATTTTCGGCGGCGGCGACCTGGCGCAGGCCCGGGCCGCAAGCGGAAAGCGCGGAGATCCGTTTCCAGTGCGCCCGGACGGCCGCGCGAAGGGTGGCTCGCATGGATTTTCTGGTAAACGTCGATGTCGAGGACCTCGACAAGGCGATCGGCTTCTACGGTTCGGCATTCGGCCTGAAAATCGGTCGCCGTTTCGGCGAGTTCGCCGTCGAGATGCTCGGCGCCTCGACCCCGATCTACCTGCTGGCGAAATCGCCCGGCACGCCGGCCGCGGAGACGACCGACCAGCGCCGCAGCTACGGGCGGCATTGGACGCCGGTCCATCTCGATTTCGTCGTGGCCGATATCGAGCTCGCGGTGCGACGGGCCGTCTCGGCCGGGGCCGTGCTCGAGACACCGGTCGCCGTGCACGAGTGGGGCAAGCTCGCCGTGATGGCCGATCCGTTCGGCCACGGCTTCTGCCTGATTCAGTTTCTGGGCCGAGGATATGACCAAATCGCGGAATGAGGGATCCCCGGGCCGATGAAGGACCCGGGCGACCACCGGATCTGTTTCGTGGGCGATTCGTTCGTGCAGGGCACGTTGGATCCCGAATGTCGCGGATGGGTGGGGCGCGTCGCCGCGGCCGCCCGCGCGCGCGGGTTCGACGTCACCGCCTATAACCTGGGCGTCCGGCGGGATACGAGCCGGGACGTGCGCGCGCGGTGGGAAGCCGAGTGCCGGGCGCGTCTTCCCGCCGGTTGCGCCGGGCACGTCGTCTTCTCGTTCGGCGCGAACGACGCGACCCTCGAGGAGGGCCGCCCGCGGGTCGGCGAAGAGGAGAGCACGGCGAACCTCGCCGCGGTGCTCGCCGCGGCCCGGACACACTACGCGGTGCGGGTGGTCGGGCCGCCGCCGGTCGGCGACGCCGAGCAGGACGAACGCATTCTGCGCCTCTGCGCACGCTACGCGGAAACGGCGGCGGAGCTCGACATACCGTACCTGCCGCTTGCGGCGAAGCTGGCGGAAGATCCCGTGTGGCGGAACGAGGTGGCGGCCAGCGACGGCAGCCACCCCGGGGCGGCCGGCTACCGGCTGATCGCTTCGCTCGTGCTCGCCTGGCCGTCGTGGTGGTTCGGGCCCGCCCCCTGACCGGCGACCTCGCGGACGCCGCCGAACCCGTGTCCGACGGCCGATCCGCGGGCCGTTTCGCGGCCGCAGGCCTTTCGCGCACAATAGGCCGCCTTTTTCGACGGCCAACAGGGAAAACCCCGCATGCTCGAACTGATTACCGATCCGACCGTCTGGGTCGCGTTCTTCACGCTGACCGCGCTCGAGCTCGTGCTCGGGATCGACAACGTCATCTTCATATCCATCCTGGTCGACAAGCTGCCGGAGAAGCGGCGGGAGTTCGCGCGGCGCCTGGGGCTCTTTCTCGCCATGTTCATGCGGATCGCGCTGCTCCTCGTGCTCTCCTGGATCATCGGCCTGACGGCGCCGCTCTTCAGCGTCGTCGGCAACGAGATCTCGGGGCGCGATCTCATCCTGATCGCCGGCGGGCTGTTCCTGGTCTGGAAGAGCACGATGGAGGTTCACCAGCTGCTGGAGGGCGAGGAGGGCGCGGCGTCCGCGAAGGTGAAGGCGACCTTTGCCGCGGTCATCGCGCAGATCATCCTGATCGACGTGGTGTTCTCGTTCGACTCGATCATCACGGCCGTCGGGCTGGTCGACGAGCTGCCCGTCATGATCGCGGCCGTTATCGTGTCGGTTCTCCTGATGATGGCCTTCGCCGGCACGATCGGTCGCTTCGTCTCGGCGCATCCCACGATCAAGATGCTGGCGCTGTCGTTCCTGTTCGTCATCGGCGTCGTCCTGATCGCGGACGGGTTCGACCACCACGTGCCCAAGGGCTACATCTACTCGGCCCTCGCGTTCTCGGTTTTCGTCGAGGCGCTCAACCTCAGGGTGCGAAAGCGCGCGCGCCGTCCGGTCGAGCTTCACGAGCCATACCGGAAAACCGAATCCTGAACGGGGGTGGCCGGAGGCGATCTGAAGGAGGACGAACATGAAACCGCGGATCACGCTCATCACCATCGGCGTCGACGACCTGGAACGCTCGCTCCGGTTCTATCGGGACGGCCTTGGCCTGCCGACGCAAGGGATCGTCGGCAGGGAGTTCGAGTACGGCGCCGTGGCCTTCTTCGACCTCCAGTCCGGCCTGAAGCTCGCCTTGTGGCCGCGGAAGAGCATCGCGCGCGAGACGGGCATCCCTTCCGGAGCGCCGGCGCCCACCGAGTTCACGCTCGGCCACAACGTGTCCTCGAAGGAGGAGGTGGACGCGGTGATGACACAGGCGAGGAATGCCGGCGCCGTCATCGTGAAGGAGGCGCACGAAACCTTCTGGGGCGGCTACGCCGGGTATTTCGAGGATCCCGACCGGCACCTGTGGGAGTTCGCCTGGAACCCGAGTCTCGCGGTCCCCGACTAGGCGACTCCCGCGCGCGAGGCAGGGAACCCGACGGTCGGGGTCCGACCGTCGGGTGGGACGCGCCCTCGATGCCGTAGCGCGCGCGGGGCGCGAGTGCAGCTACTTCCGCTCGTTCTGCTCGGCGGAACCGGGCGTCGAGCCCTGGTCGCCGCGGGCCTTCGTCGCCGCCTCGTACTCCGACTGCGACAGGCGTCCGTCGCCGTCGCGGTCGGCCGAGGAGAAGTCGAGCCCCTGGATGGCGCCGGCCTCGCCCTGCTCGATGGCGCCGCTCTGGTCCCGATCGGCCTGCGTGAACGAGGGAATAGCGGCCGTCGCTGCCGCTCCCGCCGGCGCGGGCCGCTTGGCCGCCTTCACCGGCGGCACGCCGGGCTCGGGCGCGAGCCGGCCGAGCACCCGGTCGAACTGGTTGATGGCGACCGTGAGATTGCTATTCAGCCTTGACGCTTCCTGCTTCGCGCTCCGCACGACGCCGGACTTCTGTACCGCGGCGACGTTGGCCGGCGTCGGATCGCTGCCGATCACGCGCTGGATGTCCTGCAGGTGACTCACCAGTGGTTTGATCCCCTGATCCGACTTCTTGAACGTCGTCTCGATGTTGGCGAGCTGCTGGCTGACCTCCTCGTGGCGTCGGTCGGCGACCTGGCGCAGCTTGGGGTCCTCCACGTTCAGTCGGGTCCGCTGCCATTCCGTCATGTAGTTGATCCGCTGCTCGCGCATGTTCTGGGCGTTCTCCGAAAGCTGCTGCGCCATGGCGCTCAACTGATCGACGTTATCGGAGTAGGGCGTATAGGCGGTCCGGATCTGGCCCGGCGGCGCGCTCATCACGGAATCGAGCGAAAACATCGTCCGCTCGACCTGGGCCCGGAGGTCGGCCATCTGTTTCTGGGTCGCCTCGAAACTCTGTACGGCGCTCTGCTGCTGGTCCTCCTTTCCGAGGAGGGTGGCGCAGCCGTAAAGCGTCGACAGGGCGAAGAGCGGGAGAAGAAAGAATATCCTGTGGTGTTTCATGGGTCCCTCCATGGGCCGTGTGTCTCGTCCCCGATTGTCCCACACTGGTTCGCTCGCGCCAGCGCTTCACGCCGAACGGGAGCCCCTGTCGGTAAAGGTGGCTTGCCCGGCGCGCCAGCGACCGGTCTCCTCACCGGGGGACCCGGGTCTACTCGGGCGCGGGGATCGCGGCCGAGAGCTGGACGATCTCGCCTTCGCGGACGATCTCCATCGTCACCGTGTCGCCCGTTCCCAGGCTCGCCAGCCGCTCTCTGGCCTTCGGGTATCCGTCCTCCTCCTCGAGAGACACTCCCTGTATCGCGAGAATGATGTCCCCGCCGGCGACGAGCTCCACGCCGCCGATCCTGGCGGCGAGGGTCCCGGCGCGCAGGCCCAGCAGCGCCGCGGGCGAATGCGCGTTCTTCGCGATTCGTTCGACGAGCAGGCCGCGCTGCCGGGGGACGTTGAAGGCCTGGGCCAGCAGCCCCGTCAGCCAGCGGCCGCGAAAGCCGCCCCAGAAGGAGCGCTGCTCGAGCAGCAACCGTCGCGCGGCATTCGAGGTGACCCCGAAACCGACGCGCGGCCCCGCCTGCTCCTGTCCCAGGAGATGCGTCGCGATGCCGATGATCTCGCCCTCCGTGTTGAACATGGGCCCGCCCGAGACGCCGGCGCTGATGTGCGCATCGGTGGCGAAGAACTCCCCGAGCGTGAGGTCCGCGCCCACCTGATCGGGGCGGGAGCGGGCCGACAGCCGGCCGACGGAAAGGTAACGCTCCACGCCATGGGGGGCGCCGATGATGAAGATGTCGTCACCGACCTCCATGCGATCCGAGTCGCCGAGGCGAGCGACGGCGACCGCTTCCGGCAGCTCCTCCAGCCGGAGCAGAGCGATGTCGGCGGCGGGCTCCGAGGCGACGACGCGGGCGGGAAGGACTCGCCCGTCGCGGAGCTTGACCGCGATGCGATCCGCCGTTTCGACCAGGTGGGCGGCCGTGAGCAGGTCGCCGTCGGTCGATATGATCACGCCCGCCGCTTCGTGCTCGACTTTCGCGATCCTCGGCGTCTCGTCCACGAGCACGATGACCTCCCGCGTGAAGACGGTCACGACCGCGGCGCTGGTCGCGGCGTATACTTCCCGCAGGGAAGCGGAGTCGGCCGGTGCGATCCCTGCTGTGTTCAAGCCGCCGGCAAGAAGGAGGGCTGCCGTCCAGGTTCTGCCGTCCATGGTGATTCCGGCTCCGATCCGTGCATCGCGAAGCAGCTTGGTCCAGCGCGCCGGTGCCGGCTTTGACTGCCATCAAGAAACCGGAACCGGCTTTGACTGCCATCAAGAAACCGAACCGTTTCCCGGCGGCAGGACGAAAAGGAGCGCCGACAGATGACCAGGCGAGACTTCCGCGAGGTCGACGTGGCTTCCTGCCCGGGAGCCCATGGCGCCGTCCGGGTCTCCTGCGAAGCCTTCGCGTATAACGAACCCACCAAGCCAAACCCGTGTCGCCGATGAGCGTCGGATCCGCCCGCGCCCTCTGTCTCGCGATCGTCCTGGGCGCCTCGTGCTTCGCGTCCGCGACGGCCGGCCCGGGCGGCGGCCGGCCCGCGGCGGAGCGCGTTGCAATGCGGATCGCCGGCGCGGCGGGAACGGTCGGGCTCCGCGCGGAGATCGCGCGGACCGTCGAGGCGCGTTCGCGCGGGCTCATGGACCGCTCGCACCTGCCGGCCGACGCGGGCATGCTGTTCGTCTATCCGGAGGCGCAGCCGCCGCAGTCCGGTTTCTGGATGTTTCGCACGCGCATCCCGCTCGACATCGCCTTCCTCGACGGCGACGGCCGCATCCTGGCGATCCGTGTCATGGAGCCGTGCGGGAGCGCTGTTTCGTTCCGCTGTCGCACTTACGCGCCGGGTGTTCCGTACCGGGCGGCGCTCGAGGTCAATCGCGGCTTCTTCGCGCGCAACCGTATCGCGGTCGGGGATCGTCTCGTCCTCCCTCCGGACTTCTCGCTCGAGGGCGCCGAGTGACGCGGATGGCCCGCGATCGCGGCCGGTCCGGCCACGGTTCGGCGAGATCGCTGTAATAAGAGGCGCCGCGCCCGGGTCTATTTCGTATGGCCAATCGCCAGGCACAGTTCGAAGCGCTCGTCCAGGCCTATTCCGCGGACCTCTACCGGTTCGCGTTCTGGCTGTGCCGCAGCCGGACCGTGGCGGAGGACCTGGTGCAGGAGACCTACCTGCGCGCGTGGCGGGCCCTCGCGAACCTCCGCTCCGGCGATTCCGCGAAGGGCTGGCTGCTCACCATCCTGCGCAACGAGCACGCGCGGCTGCGGCAGCGCCAGCGGCACGAGGCGCCGCTCGACGAGCCGGAGATGCTGGAGGAAATCCCCGACGACAAGCCCCCGGACGACGAGGCGTGGCTGCTGCGCCGTGCCCTTGCGCGGCTCCCCGAGGAGTACCGGGAGCCGCTGTTGCTCCAGGTGATCGGCGGTTTCAGCGCGCAGGAGATCGGCAAGATCATCGACGCCTCCGCGCCGGCCGTGCTGACGCGCCTGTTTCGCGCCCGGCAGAAGCTGCGCGCCGAGTTGATTCGCGAGTCCGGCGCCGACGCCGGCGCAGGCAGGAAGACATCATGAACTGCTTCGAGTTTCGAAAGATCTGCATCACCGAGCCGCACTGCGCGCACGGCGAGTATCGCCGTCATCGGGACGAGTGCCCGGCGTGCGCCGCGTTCGCCGAACGCCAGGAGGGCTTCGAGCGCGCGCTCGCCGGCGCCGTCCAGGTCCCGGTCCCGGCGGGGCTCGACGCCCGCGTCATTCTCCGGCAGACCACGCAGCACGCGTCCTCGTTCCGGCGCGTGCTGGCCTACGCCGCGTCGGTGCTGGTGACGCTCGGCGTCGTCGGCGGCCTCTTGTGGCCGGAGCCCGAGCAGAGCGTCGACGAGCAGGTCATCGCGCACATCCTCGACGAGCCGGAGCACATGATGTCCCAGGACGTGGTGCCGGTCGCGCGGGTGGCCGACGTCCTTGCGCGCGCGGGCGTACGGCTCGAAGGCGACCTCGGGCTCGTGCGCTTCGCCGATCTCTGTCCCGGTCGCCCGGGCGCGCACCTCGTGATCGCCGGGAGCCGCGGCCCGGTGACCGTGATGATCATGCCGGACCAGCCGGTCGCGAACCGGCAGCTCCTCGCGCGCAGCGGCTTCACCGGCGTGATCGCGCCGGCGGGCAAGGGCAGCGTGGCCGTCGTCGGTCTGCCGGGCGAGGCCATCGACCGGTACGAAGCGCAGATACGTTCGGCGATCGCCGGACTGGCGTAAGCCTCCGTTCGCATTTCCACGCCGCCCTCTCGTCGCGAACGGGGAGGGAGAGAAAGGTTTTGCCGTTCGCCAAGGTCTTATTCCCAACCTGACACAGGAGACAGCCATGAAACCCATGAATCCGCTCATTCTCGGCGCCGTGACGAGCGTCCTCGCCCTGGGTCTCAATGCCGGTACGGTCGCGGCGGAGAGCAAGAACATCGAGCAGTGCTATGGCGTGGTCAAGGCCGGGAAGAACGACTGCCAGACGGCGACGAGCGCTTGCGCCGGTACCTCTGCTCGAGACGGACAGAAGGACGCCTGGGTGGCCGTGCCGAAAGGAACGTGCGAGAAGCTGGTCAACGGCTCGCTCAAGCCCGCCAAGGGGTGAGGCGAGTGCGACGGGAAACCGCCCATGCCGCTGCGCCGATCCCGAGCCTGCTCGGGGTCGGCCTGCGCGCCCCGCACTATCGGGCGGTGCTTCAGGGTCTGCCGCCGCTCGGGTGGTTCGAGGTTCACAGCGAGAACTACTTCGGTGCGGGCGGTCCGCCGCATCACTACCTCGAGCGCGTCCGGAGCCACTACGCGTTGAGCTTGCACGGCGTGGGGCTCTCCCTCGGCTCCACGGATCCGCTGAACGAGCGGCACCTTCATGCCCTGAAACGACTCGTCGCGCGCTACCAGCCCGCGTTCGTGTCCGATCACCTCAGCTGGAGCTCGATCGGCGGGCGGTATCTCAACGACCTGCTGCCGCTGCCGTACACGGAAGAATCGCTCGCGCACGTCAGCGCCCGAATCGCCGCGGTGCAGGAGTTTCTGGGTCGCGAGCTGCTGATCGAGAACCCCTCGACCTATCTCCGCTTCACGCATTCGACGATCCCCGAGGGGGAGTTCCTCGCCGAGGTCGCGCGGCGCGCGGATTGCGGGATCCTGCTCGACGTGAACAACGTCTACGTGAGCGCGGTGAACCACGGGCTTGATCCGCGCGTGTGGCTCGACGCCGTTCCGGCCGACCGCGTGCGCGAGCTGCACCTCGCGGGCCATACCCGCAGGCGCTATCCCGACGGGGAGATCCTGATCGATACCCACGACGCGCCCGTCTGCCCCGCGGTCTGGGCGCTCTACGGGCAGGCGCTCGCTCGCCTGGGCGCGCGCCCGACGCTGATCGAGTGGGACTCGAACCTCCCGCCGTTCACGACGCTGCTCGAGGAGGCCGCGCGTGCGCGCCGCTGCCTGGAGGCTTGCGATGCCCTCGCTGCATGAGCTGCAGTCGCGCTTCGCCGCGGCGCTGCTGGGAGATCCGGCGGACGTTCTGCCGCACGTCCAGGCCCATCGGTTCCCGCCCGAGCGGCTGCTCCAGGTCTACCGCAACAACGTGACGGCCACGCTCGTCGACGCGCTCGGGGACATCTACCCCGTGGTGCGGCGACTCGTGGGTCCGGACTTCTTCGGGTTCGCCGCGCGCGCCTACCTGCGCGCGAACCTGCCGACGGGCGGAAACCTGCACGACTACGGCGACCGTTTCGCCGGCTTCCTGTGCCTCTTCGAGCCCGCCCGCGATCTCGACTACCTCGGCGACGTGGCGCGCCTCGATTGGGCACGGCATCGCGCGTTCCACGCCGCCGACGCCGATGCGCTCCCGCTCGACGCGCTTGCGCGGGTCGAGCCGTCGCGTTACCCGGCGCTTCGCTTCACGCTCCATCCTTCCGTGTCGCTCGTCGCGTCGCCGTACCCGCTTCTCCGGATATGGGAAGTCAACCAGCCGGACCAGAGCGGCGATCAGGAGGTGGACCTGGCCGAAGGCGGGGTGTCGCTGCTCGTCATCCGGCGCGGTCTGGCCGTCGAGATCGAATCGCTCGATCGCGGCGAGTTCGCGCTCCTGACGTCGCTCGCCAAGGGCCTGACCCTCGAGCGCGCGGCGGTCAAGGCCCTGGCGGCGACGCCCGATCTCCGGCTCGATCGCGTGCTGCGGCGGCACGTCGCCGGACAAACAATCGTCGACTTCACCATCAAGGACTAGCGGAGGCACCCGATGAATGCCGTCGTTCATTCTCTGCAAGGCGTCCGCTCGGTCGCGCGCGGGCTGGAGTGGCTGGCCCCGGTCGGCGACCTCGCGATCCGGCTGTGGGTCGCGAACGTCTTCTGGCGCTCCGGGCTGACGAAGATCGGGAGCTGGGACACGACCGTGCTGCTCTTCACCCACGAGTATAGCGTGCCGCTGCTCCCGCCCGAGACGGCCGCGCTGCTCGCGGTCGTGATCGAGCTGGTGTTTCCCGTGCTCCTCGCCTTCGGGCTCGCCGGTCGCTTCAGCGCGCTCGTGCTGTTCCTGTTCAACGCGGCGGCCGTCGTGTCCTATCCCGCGCTCGCGGACGCGGGCCTGCGGGATCACACCGTCTGGGGGCTGATGCTGCTCGTTCCGTTGCTGCACGGGCCCGGCAAGCTCTCGCTCGATGCGCTCGTCGCGCGGCGATGGCCCGCGCCATCGCGCTGAGT
Organism: Sulfurifustis variabilis; assembly: GCF_002355415.1. Taxonomy (GTDB): domain Bacteria; phylum Pseudomonadota; class Gammaproteobacteria; order Acidiferrobacterales; family Sulfurifustaceae; genus Sulfurifustis; species Sulfurifustis variabilis. The sequence goes on from NZ_AP014936.1 coordinate 1,237,462, forward strand.
GCCTCGAATCGCCGCTGCGTGCTTGTCGACCGCCGGGGTCTGCCTAGCGCACGCCGCGCATCAGCCGGTGAATGAACGGCGAGAGGAGCAGCAGCAGCCCGCCGGCGCCGAGCGAGCTGCCGACCAGGAACCAGTAGAGCGGTATTCCGGTTCCCGACAGAAGCGACTCGAGAATGCCGGCGAGGTAGCTCGCGGTCGCGATCGCCGCGAACCAGAGCCCCATCATCAGCGACACGAGGCGGGCGGGGGCGAGCTTCGTGACCATCGACAACCCGATGGGCGAAAGAAAGAGCTCGCCGACCGTGAAGAGCGCGTAGGCGCCCAGGAGCCACGAAGGCCCGACCTTGCCGTAGAGCGCCGCGCGCTCGTGCCCGGCCGCGAGGACGACGAAGCCGAGGCCGAGGATCAGGATGCCGACCGCCTGTTTGACCACGGACGACATGGCGAAACGCGAGCGGTCGATCCGGACCCAGAAGGCGGCGAAGAACGGCGCGAGCGCGATGATCAGGAGGGGGTTGACCGCCTGGAACCAGCTCGCCGGGATCTCCAGGTCGAAAATCACGCGGTCGGTGAGCTGGTACGCGAAGAGGTTCATCGTCCCGCCCGCCTGCTCGAAGCCCATCCAGAAGAAGATCACGAAGAGCGCGGTGATCAGGATCGCGGCGATGCGGCCGCGCTCCTCGGGCGTCATCGGCGCCGGGCGCTCGCGCGACAGCACGCGCGGCGCGGCGAGGGCGGCGAGGGCGAGCGTCAACGCGGCCGTGCCCTGACCGACGTGCGACAGGCTCTGCCACCCGGTGCGCAGCACCGGCCAGGCGGCCACGAAACCGAAGACGAAGGCGGCGCAGGCGAAGACGACCGCGCCCACGGTGAACCAGTCCTCGGGACGCAGTGCGGCCTGCGCGGGCGATCGCACCGGCGGCAGGCCGGCCGCGCCGAGCCGGCGCTGCCCGTGGAGGAACACGCCGAGCCCGAACAGCATGCCGACGCCCGCGGCCGCGAAGCCGTAGTGCCACCCGTACACCTCGCCCAGCGTCCCGCACACGAACGGCGAGAGAAAGGCGCCGATGTTGATACCCATGTAGAAGAGCGTGAATCCGCTGTCGCGGCGCGCGTCGCCCTCCTCGTAGAGTGCGCCGACCATCGTGGAGATGTTCGGCTTGAAGAAGCCGTTGCCGACCACGAGGAGCCCGAGCGCGGGGTAGAGCAGCGTCGGGAAGGCCATCGTGAAATGACCGAGCGCCATGACGATCCCGCCGATCAGCACCGCGCGCCGCGCCCCCAGCCAGCGGTCGGCGAGGTAGCCCCCGAGGATGGGCGTGAGGTAGACGAGCCCGGTATAGGTCGCGTAGACCTGAAGCGCCTGCTCGCGGGGGAACTCCAGGCTGCTCACGAGGTAGAGCACGAGCAACGCGCGCATGCCGTAGAAGCTGAAGCGCTCCCACATCTCCGCGAAGAAGAGCGTGCGCAGGCCGGCGGGATGGGCTCGGGTCATCGCAAACGGGGCAGGGAGGCTGGTTTTCATGGTAAGCGGCGGCGCACGGCGGTGGAAGGATCGCGGCGGGAACAACAAGCGGCTTTCTCCCTCACCCCGGCCCTCTCCCCGATGGCGAGAGGGAGTAATTTCGAAAGAGCATTTCTTCGGCCCTGGGGAGCCGGGGCGTGACCGAAGTTCACTTGTGCCTTGCGAGCCCGCGAAAACAACGAGCGCTTCGTTATTCCATCAATACGGCAAGGCGACGGGGCGGTACGTCGATGAACCCTCGAGCCAGGACGGAGGGAATGCACGTCGATGGCCCCGCGGCCAGTCACGAGAGCGCTCTATGACTTCGCTCCGCGAGCGGGGAAGAGGGGTAGGGTGAGAGGGGGTGTTCGGGCAGTCGGGCCGCTCGTGACTGCCGCGAAACGCCCGGTGCTCACGCGCGGTCGACCCGCTCGTGTCCGGGAACGACTTTTGCCTTGATCGCAACGACGAGGAAGTCTAGCCGGGTTCACCGCGGCAGCGTCAGCACCGCCGCCAGCCCGCCGCCTTCGCGATTGCGCAGCACGAGCTCCCCGCCGTGGCTGCGCGCGATGTCGCGGGCGATGGAGAGGCCGAGTCCGGTGCCGCCGGTCTCGCGGCTGCGCGAGCGCTCGATGCGGTAGAACGGCTCGAACACGCGGTCGAGCTGGTCCTCGGGGATGCCCGGCCCCTCGTCCGTGACGGAGATGCCCAGGCCGTCGTGCGCGTCCTCCACGGCGACGCGCGCCGCCCGGCCGTACTTCACGGCGTTGTCGACGAGGTTCGACAGGCAGCGGCGTAGCGCGAGCGGGCGCCCCGGGAAGGGCGACGCGGCCGAACCTTCCAGCGTCACCTCGTGGCCCATCGCCTCGAAGTCGGACTGCAGGCTCTCGAGCAGCGCGTTCACGTCGATCGGCTGCACCGGCTCCTCGGTCCGGGCGCCCCGCAGGAAGTCGAGCGTCGCTGCCGTCATGCGCTCCATCTCGTCGACGTCGGCGAGGACCTTCGTGCGCATGGCGGCATCGTCGATCATCTCGGCGCGCAGCTTCAGGCGCGTGAGCGGCGTCCTGAGATCGTGCGAGACGGCCGCGAGAAACTCCGCGCGCTCGCTCAGGAAACGCTGCAGCCGCTGCTGCATGGCGTTGAACGCCTGCGCCGCACGCCGCACCTCGACCGGGCCGGACTCCGGGAGCGGCGGGCGGTCGATGTCGCGCCCGAGCCCCTCGGCGGCCTTGCCCAGCGTCGCGAGCGGGCGCGTGACCCACCGCACGGCGAGCAGCGCGAGCGCCACCACCGAGACCAGCAGCACGCCGAGCGTGAGCAGGAGCTTGTACGGCCAGGCGAACGGCTCGCGCGCGAGCCCGTGCTCGAACGTCGCCCAAGTGCCGTCCGCAAGCGCCACCTGCGCGACGAACGCCACGCGATAGGATCGGGCGTCCGGCCGCGCCCACCGGCGGTGCATGCCCTCGGGCGGCATGTGCTCGGGCGGGGGAGCGGCCCGCGCGGTTTGCAGCGGCACGCGCTCGACGATCGCCGCGCGCACCGCGCGGTCCGGACCGAGCAGGCGCGTGAGCAGCGCCTGCATGCGCGGGGCGAGGCTAGTCTCGCCGGCCGGGAGCGGACCCGGCAGCTCCGTGACCGAGACGCGCAGCGGCTCCGCGTTCACCGCGCGCAGCGCGATGCCCCGCTGCGCCGGCTCGAGCGCGTCGAGCACCTGGACGATGCTCGCGATGCGACGCACGGCGTGGAACCCGCCCGCCTCGTACAGGGCGACCGAGCGGTCGCGCAGCAGGATCGCCGCGCCGACGAGCTGCGCGATGAACAGGCCGGCCACGAGCACGAGCACCATGCGGCCGAACAGCGTGGACGGGAGCAGGCGCGTCACGGTTCCGCCTCGACGGACGCCGCTAGCACGTAGCCTTCGCCGCGCACGGTCTTGATGAGCGCCGGCTCCTGCCCGGTGTCGCGCAGGCGCTTGCGCAGGCGCCCGACCTGTACGTCGATCGCGCGGTCGAACGGCCCGGCCTCGCGCCCGCGCGTCAGGTCGAGGAGCTGGTCGCGGGAGAGCACGCGGTGCGGATGCGCGAGGAGGACGCGCAGCAGCCGGTACTCGCCGTTCGAGAGCGGCACGACGATGCCGTCGGCGGCCGTGAGCTGGCGCGCCGCGACGTCGAGCGTCCAGCCGGCGAAACGCAGGAGCCTCGCGTCGCGGAGCGCCTCGGGGAGCGTGCGCGTGCGGCGCAGCACGGCCTTGATGCGCGCGAGGAGCTCGCGCGGGCTGAAGGGCTTGGGCACGTAATCGTCGGCGCCCATCTCCAGGCCGACGATGCGGTCGGTCTCCTCGCCGCGCGCCGTGAGCATGATCACGGGCATGTTCGAGCGCGCCCGCAGGTCCCGGCAGAGCGTGAGCCCGTCCTCGCCGGGAAGCATGAGATCGAGGATCACGAGATCGTAGCGGCCCGCGCCGAGCGCCTCGCGCATGGCGCGCCCGTCCGCGACCGCCTCCGCGCGCAGGCCGTTGCGGCCCAGATAGTCGCGCAGGAGCGTGCGGATCTCCGCGTCGTCGTCGACGATGAGGATGCGTTCGGAACGTTCCATGCCCTTCTTATACGCCTCGGCGCCGGGTGTTTCAGCGGCGGTCGTGTAACGCACTGTAACAAGCGCCGGCCGCGTTGCAATGCGTTACAAAAGCGCCGGGGCCTGACATTGACGGGTTACCGCGCGGTGGTGTGATGGGCCCGCTAACCCAGCAAGCCCAAGGAGGCATCATGAAAACGTTGAGCAAGGCGGTTCTGGCCGCCATCGGTATTTCGCTCGCCGCGGCAGCGGCGGCCGGGCCGGGCGGCGGCTACGGCATGGGAATGGGACCCGGCGGCGGCAAGGGCGCCGCGTGTGCCCGGGCCGGCGGGGCCGACGTCGGCACGCGGCTCGAGACGCTGAAGTCGGAGCTCAAGCTCACACCGCAGCAGACCGGCGCGTGGGACGCGTTCGAGAAGGCGGTGCGCACGCAGTGGGAGACCATGGCGCAGGCACGCGGGCAGTTTCGCTCGATCGAGAACCCGAACGAGCGGATGGACGCGCACATCCAGTTCATGGAGCAGCGCGTGGAAGGGATGAAGGCCGTCGCCGCGGCCCGCAAGGAGCTGTACGACACGCTGACCCCGGAGCAGAAGGAAGTGGCGGATCGCTTCTGGCAGCACGGCGGTCGCGGCATGGGTCCGCGCGTCTGAAGAAGCGCCGATCCAGCGGCTCTACTGCCATTGCGAGCGCAGCGAAGCAATCCGACACGACGTGTCGTCCTGAGGCGCCCTCCCGGGCGCCGAAGGATCGCTCGAGATCCCTCGCTCTGTCCGGGATGACCGCTGCGCGGTCAGATTGCTAAAGTCCTCTCCTCGTCCTGTCCCTCTCCCCGGTTCGGGGAGAGGGAGTTCGTTCAAGCGAGTTCGAAGTGACAGGTGCGAAGTGAATGTGGCGCGCTGTGCGCGCCCGTCAACTTATCACCTGTCACTTTTCACTCATCGCTGCCGTCTCATACCTCACCCCCAGCACCGTATAGGTCATCCGGCCCTTCGGCAGGTCGACCGTCACCTCGTCGTCCACCGCCTTCTTGAGCAGCGCCCGCGCGAGCGGCGAGTCGATGCTGATCCAGCCCCTGGCCGTGTCGAGCTCGTCCGGCCCGACGATCCGGTACTCCATTTCGTTTCCGTCGTCGTCCTCGAGGCGCACCCAGGCGCCGAAGAAGATCCGTGACGTGTCGGCCGGCGGCCGGTCGACCACGGTGAGTTGCTCCAGGCGCTTGCGCAGGAAGCGTACGCGCCGGTCGATCTCGCGCAGCTGCTTCTTGCCGTAGATGTACTCCGCGTTCTCGGAGCGGTCGCCGAGCGCGGCCGCGTCGGACACGGCCTGCGTGACCTGCGGGCGCTTCACGCGCCAGAGGTGATCGAGCTCCGCGCGCAGCCGCTCCGCGCCGGCCCGGGTGATGTACGCGGTGCTGCGCGGCTGGGGGAGTCGGTTTCTGCCCATGCGCAAAAGATACCGAATGGGCGGGGGCGTTCACCAGCGGGATTTGTCGCACGTCAAGGCGCCGATCCGCGGGCTTTCTAGACTGCGACCATCGTCCCCGAGAACCGCCGCCATGCAGACCGCCCGGAACGTCGACGCCGCCTACCCGCGCATGGTGGAGCTGCGGCGCGCGTTTCACCGGGAACCCGAGCTCGCGTTCGAGGAGGCGCGCACGGCGCGGGCGATCATGGCCGAGCTGGACCGGCTCGGCATCCCTCACGAGTATGGCGGCGTCGGCGGGGGTGTCGTCGGCCGGCTCGCCGGAGCCGCGACCGGGCCCACGGTGGCGCTTCGCGCCGAGATGGACGCGCTTCCGGGCAAGGAGACGACCGGACTGCCGTTCGCGTCCATCCACCCGGAGCGCGTCCACGCCTGCGGGCACGACGCCCACATGGCGATGGTGCTCGGCGCGGCAGCGCTTCTCGCCGCGGCGCCGCCGCCCGGCAAGGTGCTCTTCGTGTTCCAGCCCGCCGAGGAGCGCGGCGGAGGCTCGCGCGTCATCCTGCGCTCGGGCGCGCTCGTCGGCGCGCGCGCGATCTTCGGCGGGCACGTCACCCACCACTACCGGGTGGGCGAGATCATGGCGGTGCCGGGCGTGATCACCGCGCAGTCCGACCGCTTTCTCGTCAAGATCCAGGGCAAGGGCGGGCACGGGGCCCGGCCGCACGAGGCGGTGGACGCCGCGGTCGTGGCCGGCGTCCTCATCACGGCGATCCAGACGCTCGTCTCCCGCGAGATCAACCCGGTCTATCCGTCGGTCGTCACGATCGGGAAGGTGCAGGCGGGGACCGCCGCCAATGTGATTGCCGAGGAGGCGACCCTCGAGGGCACGATACGGACGACGCGCGCCGACGTGCGCGCCCACCTGCATCACGGCATGCAGCGCATGGGGCGCGCGATCGCCGATCTGCACAACGCGCGCGTTACCGTCCACATCACCGAGGGCTATCCGCCGGTGATGAACTCGCCGCGCGAAGCGGAGATCGCGCAGCGCGCGGCGCGTCGCGTGGTGGGTGAGGCGGGCCTCGCCGCCATGGACTACCCGAGCATGGGCGCCGAGGATTTCGCCTTCTACCTGCACGAGCTGCCCGGCTGCTACGTGCGCTTCGGCGCGCGCATCAAGGAAGACGAGTACATCCCGCTGCACAGCCCGGCGTTCGACGTGAACGAGGAGGTGCTCAAGGTGGGCGCGGCCTTCTTCGAGCAGGTGACGCGCGAGGCGCTGGCGGAGTACGCCCGGGGCGGCTGATGGAGTTCCGTCCCTCCAGCCCGGACACGATCGGCATGGAGCTCGAGCTGCAGCTCCTCGATGCCGGCACACTCGACCTCGCCGACGGCATCCTTCCGCTCATGCGGCTCTACCCGAGCAGCGTGTACGTCAAGCCGGAGGTCATCCAGAACACGGTCGAGATCGCGTCGAAGGTGTGCGGGGGCGTCGCGGAGCTCGAGGCGCACGTGCGGGACATCGCGGCCGGGCTGCGAACGCGCTGCGCCGGCCTCGGCATGCGGCTCTGCGGCGCCGGCTCGCATTCCTTCAGCGTGCGGCCGGGGCTCATCACACCGCAGCCGCGCTACCTCGCGATGGAGCGGCGCTACGGCCACCTGAGCCACGCGCAGATCACGTTTGCGACGCACGTGCACGTCGGTATGCGCTCGGGCGACGAGACCGTCTCGCTCATGCATCGCATGAAGCCTTATCTGCCGCTCCTGATCGCCGTCTCCGCGAGCTCGCCGTTCTGGCAGGGCCTCGACACCGGCTTCGCCTCGTACCGCCATCGCATCCTCGCCGTCACCCGCAGCTACGGCGTGCCGCCCTCGTTCGTCCGCTGGGAGGACTTCTGCCGGTTCTTCGAGACGACGCGGCGCGCCGGCCTCTTCGGGAGCGTGCACGACATCCACTGGGATCTTCGGCCGCGGCCGCACATCGGGACGCTCGAGGTGCGCGCGATGGATGCGCAGGCGACGGTGGGGGAGGCCGCGGCGCTCGCCGCCTTCGTGCGCGCGCTCGTCGAAGGACTGCGGTCCGGCGAGCTGTCGGAAGCCGGGCTCCCCCAGCCGCTGCCCTGGTGGATCGAGAAGGAAAACCACTTCGCCGCCTCGCGCCTCGGCCTCGCGGCGCGCTACATCGCCGACGAGGCCGGCACCGTGCGCGACCTCGGCGAGGTCTGGCACGCGGTGTATGCCGCGCTCGTCCCGGTTGCCGCGCGACTCGGCGAGGGGGTATATCTCGAACGGCTGCGGGCGCAGATCGAAGCGGGACCGGGCTACGTCGCCCAGCGGCGCGAATACGAGCGTACCGCCTCGCTCAACGATGTCGTCGCCCGGCTCGTCGACCGGCTGGAGCGCGAACCGCGGGGCGAGGCAACGACAGCCTGATGCGGATCGTTTTGCCACCGGGGTGAAGGCATCCAGTGGACTGTGCGCCCGGCAAGCGGGCAACCAGGGGTGGTTGCCCTGGGCCTTTCTGCGGAGCAGGAAGCGCAGCAGAAAAGGGGATAGGGTGAGGGACCGCCGCTCCCCCTCGCCCTGGCCCTCTCCCCCACGAGTGTGGGAGAGGGAACGGTTTATGTGGCGAGAGGAAACGCGCTCTGCAACGAGTTCCCGGTCGGCTCAATGCGTCGGCATCGCGAAGCCGTGCGCTTTTGCCTCGTCCGAGGCCGGCCAGCGCGTCGTGACGACCTTCGTGCGCGTGTAGAACTGCACGCCTTCCATGCCGTGCATGTGCAGGTCGCCGAAGAGCGAGGCCTTCCAGCCGCCGAAGGAGAAGAACGCCATGGGCACCGGGATGGGGATGTTGACGCCGACCATGCCGACCTGGATGTCGTGCTCGAAGTGGCGCGCGGCGGCGCCCGAGCGCGTGAAGATCGCCGTCCCGTTGGCGTAGGGATTGCGGTTGACGAGGGCGATGGCCTCGTCGAGCGTCGGCACGCGGAGCACGATCAGCACAGGCCCGAAGATCTCATCCTGGTAGATGGTCATTCCGGGCTGCACGCGATCGAAAAGCGTCGGTCCGAGGAAGAAGCCGCGCTCGTGCCCGGCGACCTTGAGACCGCGGCCGTCGAGGACGAGCTGCGCGCCTTCCCGTTCGCCGGTGTCGATGTAGCCCTTCACCCGGTCGCGGTGCGCCGCCGTCACGAGCGGGCCCATGTCGATGCCGTCCTGGTCGCCCGGCCCCACCTTGAGCTTCGCGGCCTTCTCCTCGAGCAGCGCCACGAGCGGATCGGCCGCGTCGCCCACGGCGACCACCGCCGAGATGGCCATGCAGCGCTCGCCGGCCGAGCCGTACGCCGCGCCGACGAGCGCGTCGGCGGTGAAGTTCATGTCGGCGTCCGGCATCACGACAGCGTGGTTCTTCGCGCCCCCCAGCGCCTGCACGCGCTTGCCGTTGCGTGCGGCGGTCTCGTAGATGTGCTTCGCCACCGGCGTCGAGCCGACGGAGGAGATCGCGGCGATGTCCGGATGCGCGAGCAGGGCGTCGACCGCTTCCCTGTCGCCGTGAAGCACGTTGAACACGCCGGCGGGCAGGCCCGCCTCGGTGAACAGCTCCGCGAGCCGGAATGCCGTGGACGGCACCTTCTCCGAGGGCTTGAGCACGAAGGTGTTGCCGCAGGCGACCGCGACCGGATACATCCAGAGCGGCACCATCGCGGGAAAGTTGAACGGCGAGACGCCGGCGCAGACGCCGACCGGCTGGAGCACGGAGTGCGAGTCGACCCCGCGACCCACGTCCTCGGCGTGCTCGCCCTTGAGCAGGTGCGGGGCGCCGGACGCGAACTCGATGACCTCGATCCCGCGCTGCAGCGAGCCGGCGGCGTCGAGCAGCGTCTTGCCGTGCTCCTCGCTGATGAGCGCGGTCAGCTCCCTGCGGTTCGCTTCGACGAGCTCCCGGTAACGGGAGAGGATGCGCGCCCGCCGCAGCGGCGTGGTGTCGCGCCAGGCCGGGAAGGCGGCCCTGGCCGCCGCCACCGCCCGGTCGACGTCGGCCTCGTCGGCGAACGGCACACGCCGGATCACTTCGCCGGTGGCCGGGTTGTAGACCTCGCCCGAACGCTTGCCGGTGCCGGCGACGCGCTCGCCGTTGATCCAGTGGGACAGGAGTTCGACGGGAAGTGTCTCTTTGACGCTGGACATGACTACCTCCGGCAAATGAAACGCCGCCGTGCACAAACGACGATCTGGTTCTCCCTCTCCCCTCGCGGGAGAGGGTGGAGAGGGGGCCATATTCTCACCCTCTCCCCAACCCCTCTCCCATCGAGGGAGAGGGGTATGAAGCATCCGGATCATACGCCGGCTGGCAAGCGGGCTACAGGCCGAGGTACGCCTCCCGCACCTTCGAGTTCGCCAGCAGCTCCTTGCCCGTCCCCGACAGCACCACGTGCCCCGACTCGAGCACGTAGCCGCGGTGGGCGAGGTCGAGCGCGTGCTCGGTGTTCTGCTCGACGAGCAGCACCGTGACGCCGCGCTGGTTGATCTCCTCGATCACGCGGAACATCTCCTCGACCATGATCGGGGCGAGGCCGAGCGAGGGCTCGTCGAGCATCAGGATGTTCGGGCCGGCCATGAGCCCGCGGCCGATCGCGACCATCTGCTGCTCGCCGCCCGACAGCGTTCCCGCGAGCTGGTCGGCGCGCTCGGCGAGGCGCGGGAAGATCTCGTACGCCTGCGCGAGCCGGCGCTCGCGGTGCGGGCGCGCGGCGCGCGCGTAGCCGCCGAGCAGCAGGTTTTCGCGCACCGTCATGTCGGGGAAGAGCTTGCGGCCCTCGGGCACGTGGACCACGCCGAGCTCGACGATCTCCGGCGGCGTGAGCGTCTCCAGCCGGCGGTCGCCGAGGCGCATCGTTCCGCCCTGCGGTCGCAGCAGTCCCGAGATCGTCTTCAGCGTCGTGCTCTTGCCCGCGCCGTTCGCGCCGACGAGCGCGACGATCTCGTGCTCGCGCACCTCGAAGCTCACGTCCCAGAGCGCCTGGATCTTGCCGTAGGCGACTTCGAGGTGCTCAACCTCGAGCATTGGCCACCCGCTTGCCGAAGTAGGCCGCGATCACGGCCGGGTCCTGCACGACCTCGGCCGGCGCGCCTTCCGCGATCTTCTCGCCCTGGTTCATCACGACCACGCGGTGCGAGATGCGCATGATCGCGCGCATGATGTGCTCGACGAGCACGACCGTGACGCCGCTTTCGCGGATGCGCTCGACCAGCTCGCACGCGCCGCCCACCTCGCGCGGGTTGAGCCCGCCCATGGGCTCGTCCAGCAGCAGGAGCTTCGGGCCGGTGGCGAGGGCGCGGGCGATCTCGAGCCGCTTCTGGTCGGCGAGGGTGAACTCGCCGGCCGGCACGTCGGCCTTGGCGGCGAGACCCACCTGCTCGAGCACCCGCATCGCCTCGTCCTCGGCCGCGCGGCGCGATCCGAGCCGGGCCATGCCGCCGAGCGCGGCGTTCTCGCGCGCGGAAAGATGGGGAAACGGCTTCACGATCTGGAAGGTGCGCGCAACGCCGCGCCGCGCGACGGCGTGGGGCTTCAAGCCGACGAGGCTCTCGCCGTCGAGCCGGACGTCGCCGCCGCTCGGCGGCAGGAAGCCGGTGACGAGGTTGAACACCGTGGTCTTGCCGGCGCCGTTCGGTCCGATGAGCCCGAGGATCTCGCCGGGCCGGACGGCGAACGACAGGTTCGCGACGGCCCGCAGGCCGCCGAAGTGCCGGCTGAGGTTCTCCACCTCAAGCAGCGCCACGCGAGCCTCCCTTGCGGAAGCGCCCGTAGAGCCGGCGCGCGCGGCCCCAGATGCCCTCCGGCATGAAACGGATCACGAGCATCATGAAGAGCCCGTAGAAGATCAGATGGCCCACGACGAAGCGCTCGCGGAAGGTCTCGGCCACGGTCGTGAGAAACACCGCGCCCACGATCGGGCCGACGACGGTGCCGAGCCCGCCCACGACGGCGATGAACACGGTCTCGATCGAGATCGCGATCGGAAACACCGCGTCCGGGTCGACGTAGCGGAAGTACATGCCGTAGAAGCCCCCGGCGAGGCCGGTGAAGAAGGCCGAGGCGGCGAGCGTCAGCGCCTTCGCCCGCGTCGTGTCGATGCCCACGGACTCGGCCGCGTCCTCGTCCTCGCGGATCGCGACGAGATAGGCCCCGAGCCGCCCGCGCATCATGTAGTGCGTCGCGAGCATTCCGCTCACGGCGAGGAGCGCGATGATGTAGAAGAACGGCTCCTTGCTCTCCCAGTCGACCGGCCGGCCGAGGAACGACACGTCCGGGAGCGTAGTGATGAGCAGGCCCACCGGGCCGGCCGTCAGGGTTTCCCAGTTGAGCGCGACCAGCCGCGTGATCTCGGCGACGGCCAGCGTCGAGAGCGCGAAGTACGGCCCGCGCAGGCGGAAGCAGAGATAGCCGATCGGGAGCGAGAAGAGCGCGGCGACCACGCCGCCGAGCGGAATCCCGTACCAGGGCGCGAGGCCGACCTTGAGGTAGAGGATCATCGTGGTGTACGCGCCGACGCCGAAGAACGCGGCGTGGCCGAAGGACACCTGGCCCGCGTAGCCGCCGAGCAGGTTCCACGAGAGCCCCATCAGGGTCCACATCAGCACGATGATGGCGAGGTGCAGCAGGAACTGGTTGTCGGTGAGCCAGGGCAGCGCGAGCAGGAAGACGATCGCGACCCCGGCGGCGATGCGGTTCATGCCCGGCCCACGCCGAAGAGGCCCTGCGGCCGGAAGAGCAGCACGAGCAGGAAGATGATGAAGCCGATCGTGTCCTTGTAGGCGACCGACACGTAGACCGCGCCGAAGGACTCGACCAGCCCGAGGAGCAGCCCGCCGGCGATGGCGCCGGGCACCGAGCCGAGTCCGCCGAGCACGACGATCACGAACGACTTCACGATCAGGATCTCGCCGACCGTCGGGTAGAGATAGAGCGAGGGCACGAGCAGCACGCCCGCGGCGCCGGCGAGCGCGGTGCCGAGGCCGAAGGTGATCATCGAGATGCGGTTGACGTCGATGCCCATGAGCGCCGCGGCCTCCGGGCTCTGGCTGGTGGCGCGGATCGCGCGGCCGAGGTCGGTGCGCAGGAGGAACCCGTAGAGCCCCGCGGTGATGAGCGCCGCGAGGCCGAAGGCGATCGCGATCGGCACCGGGATCGAGATCCCGAAGGGCCGGAACGGCTCCAGCGCGTAGGGGAGGTTCACCGTGCGGTAGTCGCCGGTCCAGAGAAAGAGCGCGACGTTCGCGATCAGCAGCGACAGCCCCGCGGTGTAGAGCAGCGTGTTGAGCTCGCCCCCCGGCATGATGGGCCGGAGCAGGAAGCGGTAGACCAGCATGCCGCCGAGGAAGAGCAGCGGCACCCACAGCAGCCCGGACAGGAACGGATCGACGTTCCACAGGCTGTGGGCCCAGAAGGCGCCGAACATCCCGAGCATCACCATGTCCCCGTGCGCGAGGTTGATGATGCGCATGACGCCGAAGATGATCGTGAGCCCCACCGCCATCATGGCGTAGAGCGAGCCGGTCAGCAGCCCGCTGACCAGGCTTTGGATGGCGATCTCCATGCGAAAACGCGCCCTCCCGTGGAGGGAGGGCGCTTCTCCCTGTCGTTATTTCTTGGACGCCGGATCGGGGAAGACGACGTCCGTCTCGGCGTTGGCCTTCGGGTACACGTTCAGCAGCTTGCCCTTGCGCCACTGCGCGAGCACGGAATGCTCAGGCGAGTTGACGTTCTGGTTGGTGTACGGGTCGCCCAGCGGGCCCTTGTAGTTGCCGAACTTCACCTTGCCGAACACCGTCTCCATGTCGGTCTTGAGCAGGGCCCGGCGGATCGCGTCGCGGTCCTTGGCGACGTCGCCGGTGAGCTTCGCGCGCTTCATCGCGTCGGCGATGATGTAGATCGCGGCGTAGCCCTCGACCTCGTGCTCCTTCGGATAGATGCCGTACTTCTTGTTGAACTTCTCGTAGAACGCCTTGACCTTGGGATCGTTCGGGTTGCCGGACCAGGCGGCCGAGGAGAACACGTTCTCGGACAGCGGCCCGAGCTGCTTCGCGAAGTCCTCGACGCCGAAACCGCCGCCGAAGCCCACGAACGCGCGCGGCTTCAGGCCCATCTCTTTCGCGTGGCGCGTCATCAGGATGGCGTCGGTCGTGGCGACGGCGACCATGAGCACGTAGTCCGGGTTGTTGCCGCGGACCTTGGTCATGATCGGCTTGAAGTCGAGCGTGTTCACCGGGTACGCCTCGTCGTTCACGATGTTCACGTTTTTCGACTTGAGGAACGTCATCGCCGAGTTGGCGATGGTTTTCCCGAAGACCGTGTTGTCGTAGATGACGGCGGCCGACTTCGGCATCGCGCCCGGCGCCTCGGAGATGAACTTGTTGAACGCCTGGGGGTAGATCGAGCCGGTCGGGTTGTTGCGGAACACCCACTCGAAGCCCTTGGCGGTGATGATGTCGGCCGAGGGATGGTCGACGAGGTAGGGCGTCTTCAGGCGCTGCGCGATGGAAGCGATCTCGACCGCCTGGCCCGAGGCGCGCCCGCCGGTGAGGATCAGCACCTCGCGCTGCTGGATGAGGCGCTCGGCGACGGTGGCGGCGAGCGGGTTCTTGGCCTGGTGATCCTCGATGATGACCTCGATCTGCTTGCCGTTCACGCCGCCCGCGGCGTTGATCTCCTCGACGGCCATCGAGTACGCCTTCTGGAACTTGTCCCCGAAGGGCGCGTCGGGCCCGGTCATGGGTTGGGGCGCGCCGATCTTGAGGGTCTGGGCGGCGGCGGTGCCCGTGATGAAGAAGAGGAAAGCAACCAAAGCGGCGATGCTGAAGCGTCTGTCCATGTCGTCTCCTGGCGGTCGTGACCCGCTATTATTAGTATGCGTATTCACGCTACGAGCGGTTCGCCGGGGTGTCAAGAAAACGCGTTTTCAGGAACCGCGAAAGACCCCGGCCGCCGCGCCCCTTTGACGAGACATGAATTTTCTCGCCCACATCTACCTGTCGAACGGGACGCCGGAGTCGGTGCTCGGCGCGGTCCTCGGCGATTTCGTCAAGGGCCGCCTCCACGATCGGTTCACGCCCGGTGTGCGCGAGGCCATCCGTATCCACCGGGCGATCGACTGCTACACCGACGCGCATCCGGTCGTGCGCGAGAGCCGGCGGCTCGTGAGCGGCCCGCGCCGGCGGTACGCGCCGATCCTGATCGACCTTTTCTACGACCATCTCCTCGCGCGCGACTGGGAGAGGTACAGTGCAGTGCCGCTCGCCGATTTCACGCGCTCGGCGTACGCGGTGCTCGGCGCGCACGCGCACGCTTTCCCCGGGCCGTTCCAGCGCGTCGTGCCGCGCATGGCGGCGGAGGACTGGCTCTCCGCCTACCGCGAGCCGGAGGGCATCGAGCGCGCGCTCGCCGGCCTGTCGCGGCGCGCGCGCCGGGGCGCCCCGCTGATCGGCGGCGTCGAGGAGCTCACGCGCAACTACGCGGCGCTCGCGGACCAGTTCCGCGCGTTCTTCGCGGAGCTGCGCGGGCAGGTGGCCACGTGGAACCGCAATGATGAATGTTCAATGTTGAATGCTGAATAGACGAGCGCGCGAAGCGCACTTCAGTTCCTCGACAAGGAGGTCCCCATGCCCGAGCAGATCACGAAGTATCCCGACACGACCCTGCAGGTGCTGAAAGGCGCGGGCGCGCGCTGCGGCGAAGGCGCGGACCAGAACATCCTCAAGCAGTGCCCGGCGGAACGGTTCTGCGCGCTGCCGACCGGCGAGATGTGCATCTACGGCGTGGCCGAGATCCCGCAGATGACGCAGGTGACGACGGCGGAGGTGGCGCAGGTCGTCTGCCCGCCGAACACGCTGCTTCCCGGCGGCGAACCCGTGGCCGCGGGGATCGCCCTCGCGGCGGGTCTGGTGGCGGGAGTTTCTTGGCGTCGAAGGCGGAGTTAGATCGAAGAAGCGGGACGGGTGCCTGAGCCACCCGCGCATCCTCGACTCGAGATCCGCGAACGCTCGGTTGGACCCCTCTCCCTGTCCCTCTCCCGCGAGGGGAGAGGGGACCAACAAACGGGCGTCACTCAAGAGTTCGTTGACTCTCCTCCCCTCGCTCGGTTGGACCCTCTCCCTGTCCCTCTCCCGCGAGGGGAGAGGGGACCAACGAGTGGGCGCCACTCAGGAGTTCATTGACTCTCCTCCCCCTCTTGCTCGAGGGGTGCGGGAGGGAACCAATACGCTGGCGCTAAGCAAGAATTCATTCACTTCCCCTCTCCCTCGATGGGAGAGGGGCAGGGGAGAGGGTGATCGGTCGCGGCCAATGGTCATGAATTCTCCCCGGGTGAACCGATGTGAAACCGGTGGGCTTCTTCTACCGCCGGCGCCCCGGGTTCGGCCGTTTACTTGGATCCGGTGTCTGCATTTCTCCCTCTCCCTTCATGGGAGAGGGCAGGGGGGGGAGGGCGAGAGGCGAAGCCCGCGCCGAGGTTTCGTGATCAGCGCTCCCGCTTCGATCACCACCCGCATCGCCACCGATCGTTGTCGCAGCGGAGCTCGCCGCGTGTCATTGCGAGCGTAGCGAAGCAATCTCGCAGTTCACGGATCGGGATTGCTTCGTCGCCTGCGGACCCTCGCCACGACGGACCTCGGAAGGCGGCTAATGCGCCGCCGGCGGCCGCGGGGCTTCGTCTTCCGCCGGCGCCACGGACTCGGCCGTCTCCTTCAGGGACTGCTGCTCCAGCGGCGCGAGCGCCGGGCCCTCGATGACGGCGCCCTCCACGCTGAAGCGGCTGCCGTGGCAGGGGCAGTCCCAGCTCTTCTCGGCGTTGTTCCAGTGGACGATGCAGCCCATGTGCGTGCACACCGGCGAGACCGCGATGAAGCGCCGGTCGAAGTCGCGAAAGACGGCAAGGCGCTCGCCCTCGATCTCGAGCACGCGGCCCTCGCCCGTGCGGATCTCCTCGAACGCCTTCGGGTGCCGCTTCAGCCAGTCGCGCGCGAGGTCCATCGCGACCCCCGCGCTTTCCCGCATGAACCCCTTCGCCGACTTGATCGGCGTGAAGCGGCTCGCGTCGTAGAGGTCGCTCCAGCGGCTCTCCCGCCCCTGGAGGTCCTCGGCGATGATCGCCGCGGCGAGCGTCCCGTACACCAGCCCGTCGGCGCCGAACCCCGTGGCGATGTAAGTACGGTCGGCCCCGGAGCTGCGGCCGATGTACGGCAGGCCGTCGGCGGTGCGGTAGTTCTGCGCGGACCACCGATAGACCGAGCGCGCGACGTCGAAGCGCTCGCGCACGTGCTTGTCGAGCGCCTCGTAGCAAAGATCGGTGCGCTCCTCGTGCCCGACCTTGTGATGCCCGCCGATGGCAATGAGATACGACTCGTCGCCATCGCGGTAGGAGCGGATCGAGTGGCGCGTGCTGGTGTTCCAGTAGATGCCTTCCGGATACGAGCCGCTCTGCAGCCGCACGGCGACCCCATACTCGCGATACACCTCCATCGCGCTCTGCACGGCGTAGATCCCCTTCGGTGTGTGGGTCGCGAGCACGATCCGGTGCGCCTGTACGGTGCCGGTCTCGGTCTGCACGAGGCCGCGCCCGTCGTCGATCGCCGTCGCGCGCGTGTTCTCGCAGATCCGGCACCCGTCCTCGGCGAGGTGCCGCGCGAGCGCGCGCACGTAGTTGAGCGGATGGAACTGCGCCTGCCCCTCGATCACGAGAGCGCGGGCGACGGGGTAGGGCAGGGGAAGCGCGTCGACCAGGCGCGCGTTGAGGTCCGCCTGGATCGCCGCGCGGTGCTCCCGCTCGATGGCCTCGACCTGCGGGCGGTTCGGCTCGGAGGCGAACAGAAAGAAGGGGCGGCGGGCGAAGTCGCAGTCCAGTCCGTAGCGCCGGACCGTCTGCTCCACCAGGTCGATCGCCTCCATGCGCGAGTGCGCGACCGCGCGCATCACTTCGCGGTCCCATTTCTGTTCGATCGCGTGCAGGCGGCGGTCTACGGTCGCGTACAGATTGCCGGTCGAGTGGCCGGTCGTGCCCATGCCGACGCCGCCGGCCTCGAGCACGACCACCTCGAGCCCCGAATCGGCGAGCAGCATGGCCGTCGTCAGGCCGGTGATGCCGGCGCCGACGATGGCCACGTCGACCTCGAGATCTTCGCGAAGCGCGGGAAAGCCCGCCGCGTGGGCCGTCCCGTGCCACAGGGATTCGTTCATGGCGCGTCCTTTCGCCGTACGGGTGGGACTCCGCTTCTCCGGGCTTGGTTCCGGAGGGCGGGGGACTCGCCGTGACGCGCGCTACCGCGGGATCAGTCGCTCTCTTTCTTCGGCCGGCCGGGCGGGAGGTGGCCGGGAAAGGGAATGACGTCCTCCATCTTCCCGCTCAGCGAGACGATCTTCGCGGTGCCCTGTTTCTCCACTTCGTCGATGCGGATAACCGAGTGCAGCGGGACATGGCTCACGCTCACGCCCTCGAACTCGGCCTTCAGGCGCTCCTCGGACGGGTCGATCACGACCGCCGACTTCTCGCCGAAGATGAATCCCTCGATCTGGACGAAGCCGTACAACTCGCCCTGGCTCACGCGCCGGGCGTAAACCTCGTAGACCTTGCCCTGATTCACGAACACGACCTTGTAAATGCGCTTTTTTGCCACGGTATTGCGCCTGACGGGTCTCATCGGAACAGCATAGCGCGTTTGGGGGCGATGCGTCGCAAATCTAAGGGAGGGTCTCCACCACGAAGTGCGTGACGCGCGGGGGCTCCGTCCCCTGGTGGAACGAGCGCGCCTTGTCGAGGACGGCGCGGTCGGTGACGGTCACGCGCTCGTGCTGGCGCAGGTGCTCGATCCACGACTCGACCACGAAGGTCTCCGTGTAGCGCGCCGGATCGGCGACGTCGGCCAGCAGGCCCCAGCTGATCGCCCCGTCGCGCCTCCGGATGCGCTGAACCCGCTTCATGACGCGCCGGAAGTGCCGCAGCCGTTCGGGATCGATGAGGTATTCCACCGTGACGACCACCGGACCGTGCTCGGGCGGAACCGCCTTGACCACGGTCGGCGCCGGCCAGTGCACCGAGGGCGATAGGTCGAGCGCCTCGCCGCTGTGCAGGTGCAGCCGCCGCGTGAAATAGAGGCCGATCAGCGCGCCCACCGCCGAGATCGTGAGCGCGATCGGGATGCCGGACAGCACCGCGACGTAGCCCCAGAGCGCACTGCCCGCCGTCATGCCGCCGAAGAAGACCAGGATCGAGACGGACAGCGCGCGCCCGCGCACCCAGCCCGGCACGAGGGCGAGGATGCTCGCGTTGAAGGTCGACAGCAGCGTGAGCCATGCGCCGCCGGCGAAGAAGACGATGAGGTCGGCAAGCGCGATGAACGGCACCCACGCGAGCAGCAGGAGCGCCACCGCGAACACCGCCTCGCCGAGGGTGACGAGCTGCTGCGCCGTGAGCTTCGCCCGCAGGCGCGGGAGCAGGGCCGCCGCGCTGACGGCGCCCACGCCGAAGAAGCCGAGCAGCACGCCGTACCCGGCCGGGCCGCGGCCGAACTCGAAGCGCGCGATGGCGGGCAGGAGCGCGAGCAGCGCGCTCGCGAACACGGTGAACAGCGCGGAGCGCGCGAGGACGGCGAGGACGGCCGGGGAGTGGCGGACGTAGCGCAGCCCGGCGCGCATCGCGCCCCACATGCGCTCCGCGGGCAGCACGCTCGGCTGCGGCGTGCGGCGCCAGCCGTACAGCACGAGGATCACGCCGAAGAAGGAGACGGCGTTGAGCGCGAAGGTCGCGGCCGGGCCCATCGCCGCGATCAGGAGTCCGCCGACCGCCGGGCCGATCGAGCGCGCGAGGTTGATCGAGACGCTGTTGAGCGCGATGGCGGAGGGGAGCTGCTCGCGCGGCACGAGCTCGGCGACGATCGACTGCCACGCCGGAGCGTTGAGCGCCGTGCCGAGCGCGAGGGCGAAGGTCAGCCCGAGCAGCCAGCCGGGCGTCATGAGGTCGGCGAACGCGAAGACGGCGAGGGCCGCCGCGGCGGCGAGCATCCACGACTGCGTGAAGAGGAGCAGCCGCCGGCTGTCCAGGACGTCGGCGAGCGCGCCGGCCGGCAGCGCCAGCAGGAACATCGGCGCGGCGCTCGCCGCGCGCACCAGCGCGACCATGGCCGGCGAGGGCGCGAGCGAGGTCATGAGCCAGGCCGCGCCCACGTCCTGGATCCAGGTCCCCATGTTCGAGCCGAGGGTGGCGAGCCAGAGCGCGCGAAACAGCGGCACGCGCAGGGGCGCGAGGGCCGGCGCGTGGGACGACGCGCTGTGCGAAGGGGCGGACACGAGATGGTCAGGCAGCTTGCCGATCAAAGCGGTAACGATAACAGAATGTCCGCCGCCTCCGGCCGGTGAGGGATTTCCGCGCTACTTCCAGATCCGGACGATGTTGTCGTCGCCGGCCGCCGCGAGGAGCTTCCCGTCGGCGGTCGCCGCGAACGCCCGCAGGCCGCCACCGGCGGTGGCGTCGCCCGCGGGCTCGCCGGTGTCCACGTTCCAGACGTGGATCGCGCCGTCGTCGCTCGCGGCGAGGAGCCAGAGGCCGTCCCGGCTGAAGCTGAGGTGCTCGACGGGCGAGGACCCGGCGATGTGGACGCGCCCCGGCGCGTCGTCCTGCGCCGTCCAGAACCGCACCGTGCCGTCCTTTGCGCCGACCGCGAGCAGCCGGCCGTCCGGCGTAAAGGCCATCGCCGTGACCGGCTTCTCGTGCACGCGGCGATACGAGACGAGCACGCCGTCGGCCACGTCCCACGCGGCGATCCCGCCCGCGTCGTCGCCGGCGAGGAGCAGGCGCTCGTCGGGCGAGAAGGCGAGCAGGCGCGGCCGGCTCTTGCCGCTCGCGAGCTCGTGCAGCCGGCGGCGCTGCGACAGCTCCCAGACCGCGAGCTGCCCGTTGTCCTCGGCGGCGGCGAGCAGGCGGCCGGCCGCGGAGACGGCGATCACCGCCACGCGGTCGTCCGGCTCGCCGGGCAGCAGCCCGTCGCGGTTGCCGAGCGGATCGAAGACGGCGATGCCGCTGCCGCGGTCCGCGGCGGCCAGCCACTGGCTGCTCGGGAACACGCCGAGCGCGCCCGGGCCGTGGGCGACGGCCGGCAGGGTCGTGCGCACGGCGCCCGTCTGCACGTCCCACAGCTGCACGAGCCCGGCGTCGCTCGCCGTCGCGAGTACCAGACCGTGCTGGAGAAAGCCGATTGCGTGCAGCGGCTCGCCCGGCACGGCGATCTCGATCGCCGGCGGCTCGCCGAGGGGGAACGGCGGCCGCAACATTTCCGGCGCGACGACGGGCTCGGCCGGAGCCGGCGCGGCGCGGGGCGCCGCGGCGACCGTCGTCGGCTTCGGCAGCGGCTTCACGCCGAACACCTTCTCGTCGATCCAGTCCCCGGCGTCGCGCACGCGGGCGACCGCCTCGATCCTTGTCTGTTCAATCCAGTCATACAGCTCGGCTTCGGTCATTCGGCCGAGGTTGATCAATGTCATCGGCGTGATGATCGCGAACGTCGCCGCCACGACGGTCAGCGCGATCAGCCGCTCGAGCAGCGGGCGCGAGGGCCGGCGCGATTTCTTTTCCTCGACGGGCGCCGAAAGCACCGCGCCGATGTAGCCGGTGCCCGCGCGGAACACCGCGTCCGGCCGGCGCTTGCCGACCTGCGCCATGTCCTTGCCCATCAGTCCCTGCTGGAGCACGAACGCCGAGCCGGGCCGCTCCGGCGCCGCGAGCTTGAGCGCGGCGTCGACGCACTGGCGGATGTGCGTCGCGTAGAACGGCCGCTCGAACGCGGTCGCCGGACGCAGCGCATCGGCGTGCGTGCGCGCGAGGGTATGATGGCGCTCGAGCGCGTCGACCGGACCCTTGCCCGTCATGCAGCGGTAGAGCGCCGCGCCGATGCCGTAGACGTCCGACCACGGCCCGACCTCGCCGTGCCCCGGATACTGCTCGAGCGCGCAGTACCCCGGCGTCAGTGTGATCTTCTGGCTCGCCTCCCCGCGCATCTGCCTCGAGGAGCCGAAGTCGATCAGCATCGGTTGCTCGTTCGCGCGCAGGTAAATGTTGTCCGGCTTGATGTCGAGGTGCAGCAGCCCCGCCTCGTGCACGGCTTCGAGCCCGCTCAGGACCGGCAGGAAGACGCGGAGCAGCGACGCCTCGTCGAGCACGCCGCCGTGCTGGGCGAGATACGACGAGAGCGTCTGCCCCTCCTCGTACTCCATGATGGTGTAGGCCGTGCCGTTCGCCTCGAGGAAGCGCAGCACGCGCACGATATGCGGATGCTTGAACTTCGCGAGCGCCTGGGCCTCCTTGAGGAACTCCGTGAGGCCCCAGCGGTAGTTCTCCAGATCCGCCCCCGGCCCCGGCACGATCGTCGATTTCTCGGTCCGGACCGCGTAGACCTGCGGGAAGTACTCCTTGATCGCGACCTGCGCCCCGAGCCGCGTGTCCCGCGCCCGGTACGTGATCCCGAAGCCCCCCTGACCCAGCACCGCCTCGATCGCGTACTCCCCCAGCCGATACCCGACCGGCAGGGCGGCGGAGGCGCTCTTATTAGATGGGGCGGGCATGCAGAGGGGCGGATCCGTAAGTAGTTGTTACTTATTTCCCTTTAAAACTAGATGTCGGGACCCGCGGGCGCAAGGCGGAGGCGTTCCGCGGGAGATCGCGAGATCGGGAGGTGGGGAGAGGGATCAGAGGACCGCGCGGCCGGTCGGACCGCGCGAGAAAGGGGCGCGGCTCTGCTCCTCTAGTAATGCGGCGGTGGCTTCTCGTCGGACCGGTCGGCCACGAGCGAAGGCGCGACCGCGCGCAGTTGGACCTTGAGAGCTTCTACCTCGCGGATGAGCCGGTCGATTTCGTCCCGCAGCTCGGTGACGACCCCGTTCAGCGTCTCGATCGTCTGCTCCTGAAACGCGACTTTCATCTCGAGTTCGGTGACGCGGGCTTCGAAATCTGGTTTGTCGCTCATATCGGCTCACATGTGGAACAGTCGGTGCAGGCGCCCTCTGCCAAAGAACGGCCTGCCCGATGGCATGGCGGTCACTAATGCTAGCAGCCAGAGTATCCAGGAATCTGGGTATGGTCAGGCGCTGCTTGACGCGCGGGAGTTGCCACGATCCCGCGCTGCCGTATTAAATGACCCTGCCCGAAAAGAGGGAAACAGGCGGCCGCCGTCGAACGCGGTCTCCAGGCTCCGGGGGGGGGGGGGGGGGGGGGGATATATGGATGTGCTGAAGACGCTAGTGCCAAGCCGCCCCGGGACTCACCGCTACCAGCGTCAGTGCGGCGACCGCCTGGTTGCTGTGCGCTACCGCCACGACTCGCGCACGAGGCGCCGCCTGACCACGGTTGAGCTGATCGTCGACGAGGTTCCCTTCGCGCGGCGCTCAGAAAGAGAAAAAACGATTTCCGCACCCGAACCGACACGTCTACGTGCGTGTCCGCTTTGAGGAGCAGGACCTGCGCCAGCAAGTTAAAGCCGCCGGCGGTCGATGGATCAAGGAGGTCAAACTCTGGCAGTTACCGCACACTACGGCCGTACGCCTCGGTCTGAAGCACCGAATTCAGGAGCGCTGATCCATGTCCATGTGTAGCCACAACTTGCCATTGATAGGCATTACTTCTTACATACAGCCATCGCTGTCCACCAACGGACATGCGGTCTACTTCTAGTTATGTTTCTCACATCGAGCCCTGTTGAGAGCCAAGAATGAAGTGCTGGATATGCGGAGATATCGCAAAGACAGGCGAGCACCTGCTGAAGTCGTCTGATTTACGTAGTCACTACGGAAAGGTAGCGCCAGCAAAACCGATTTACTTTCACACGAAAGACAAAAGAAATTCGCCCCTTCTTAGCGTAAAGGACAAACGTCTGGTATGTCGTGCAAAGATTTGTGCGAAGTGCAACAACGATCGAACACAACCTTATGATAGAGCTTGGGAAGCCTTCTCAGGTTACGTTAGAAACAACTGGTGTGCCATAACAAAGAGAGGCAAGATCGATCTCTCTAAGATTTTCCCGGGGTCATCAAGACAACAGGCACTTAACGTTCATCTTTATTTTGTAAAGCTGTTTGGCTGTCGCATTGTTGAGAATGGTGTGCCAATTGACATTGCGAAGTTCTCAGATGCCTTGCTAAAGGCAACACCACATGACGAGGTGTACTTAATGGTCTCTGAAACTCCACCCACCGCCCACCATAAAATTGCTGCCCTAACCGAAATACATGCACGTAATACTGGGTCTGTCACTCAAAAAAAGCAGCATGGATCTACACGGTTGGTCCATTGTCAATGAAGGTCGGTTACCTCTCGAAAAACACCGGTGAGATGCCTTGGCCAAATTCATGGCACCCGAGCGAGCCAGGAAAGATTCTTAAGATCACGAAGCTTAAATATTGACCGTGCGAAATGAGATACATCGAGAAACCTAACTCTTTGCTCCTGCCGACGCCCGGGACAGCGCGCCATGTTTCCTGTTGTGTCCGTGGCGGGCGCGGCAGAGCAAAACGTTAGGTGTCATGAATAGCGCGATCACTTGGCTCCAATCTGCACCGCCAGGCGCGATCACGCTGCTCACCGCGATTATTGGCGCACTTGTGGCGGTACTTGTGGTTGTTCTCACTCAATGGATCCTCGGGCGCCGAGCCAGGACAGAACTCCTTACCTCCAAGCTCGAGGAGCTGTACCTGCTGCTTAATCAAGCGTCTTCCGAAAACGTCGATCGCTACGAGAAGCTGGTGGTACACCTATATCGCGCACCTGAGGAAACAAAGCCGCTGCCGCTGGACCGTTCGACGTATTCGCTCGATCTCCACAAGAAAATCATCATGTACGTGCAGCTCTACTTCCCTCACCTAAAGCCAACGCACGTTCGAATGTTCCAGAGCAACAGCGCAATTACCGACATCCTTTACCGCGCCGGCACTGGAGAAAAGCCGACCGAGTCTGAAATTCACGCAGCATTCGGCTCCTACGGTGATTACCTCCGCAATATGGAAGACGAGATCATTCAAAACCGCGCCATTCTAGTGAAAGATGCAGTCCTGCCTCGGCGGTATAAGGTTTCAGACATCCACGTTCCGATGCCTGCGCAACGATGACACGTAACTACGCGTTCGTGAGCGAATATGGGTCGGAGTGATTAAAAAATAGTCAGCCCCGCGAACGTTCCCGCGTTAGCTCTTTGCTAGTCCCACGTAGACGCCGGCTGCAGCGAGCATCACGAACCATATCACCGACCACTCCGGTATCGATAGCGAGAGAAAACGCCACGTCACGCTAGCGCAATCGCCGGCCGCCTCGAACATGCTCGGCCACCACTGGGCGAGGGGCAGGGCGTTCAGGAGCTTTTCCTCGGGGCTAATGGCCATGCTGCACCCGCCCGGTTTGGCGAAAATAATGATCGATTCCTGCCGGATCGCCACAACCGGAAAAAAGGTGACGGATTTATTTTGCGAGACTTTTGACCGACACTCATGCCTTATCGACTGGGCATGTGACGACATTTCGCGAGAGACACAAGGAGGTGTTCTTATGGTTAGCACTTTCCGAATTTCCGCATTGCTCCTATCGGGATTGTTCAGCGCACTTGCTTTGGCAGAGGCACAGTCGCAGGAGCGCGCATTCGCGCTCACTCCCGATGACCCCGCGCTTAAGTGGGGATCATGTCCGGAGTTCATGCCGAAGGGATGCGAAATCGCGGTCCTGAACGGGGATCCTTCGCAGCCAAACGCAGACATATTCTTCAAAGTGCCCGGAGGCTCCGCGATTTCCCGCCACTGGCACACCTCTCCCGAGCGCATGGTTCTGGTGTCCGGAGAGCTTGGGGTGACGTACGACGAGCAGGAAACGGCAATTTTGAAGCCCGGCATGTATGCGTATGGGCCGGCAAAGCTACCGCACAAAGCCTACTGTGCCGAAGGCGCGCCGTGCGTGCTCTTCATTGCGTTCGAATCGCCCGTCGACGCGGTCCCAACGGAGAGCGCGGCCAAGTCGTCGCAGTGATTAGGTCGCGGCTTCGAGGATCGCGCCGCTCAACCAGCGAAGCCAGTCGAACGATGGCGAGGCTGTCGCTGACCTCTGGTGAGATTCCTCCTCTCCTAGTGGCAGGGGCAGGGAGAGCGCGAGTCGGTTTGCACGTCGCGACATGACGTGAGCGACCGTTCTGTTTTTGATGTTGTGCTCACGGCTCAAGCGATAGGAATCGCTTCGATGATCGATCCCCTTGAGAAAAGAAGAACCGGTCGGATTGCCTCCGCGGTCGCTCTCGGGGTGGTGTTCCCGCTGTTGGTGTTGGCGATGCTGTGGCCCGACGTCGGGCTCATCACGGTGCTACTGGTTGCGACAGCGGGCGCGCTGCTTGCCTTTCTCGCGGACTCGAAGCTTCACACGCTCAGTCCCAGGGAAGAGATGATCGGGCGCGAAGGCGTGGTCGCGTACCTGTTCCGGCGGGACGCTAACGGTGTATATCTCGGCAATGTGCAGATCGGCACGGAAAGCTGGACAGCAAGAACCACGCCGTCGAATGCACCGAGGTTGACCGCCGGCCGGAAAGTGCGGGTAACGGGTATCGACGGTCTCGTGCTGGAGGTGGAGCCGCTCGACAAACGCGAGTGAGCGTACGCGCGTACTGAACGAGTCGCACAGACCAAGGGGGTCAGAGTCGTTGAAAGGTTCCGGCGCCGCGGTCGATAATCGCGCGAAACAGAACCGGCCAGCGCCTTGAACCCTCTCATGGTAAACGTTAAGGCAGCGTCGCTTGACGTCACAACAGGATCGCCGAGTAAGCACGCGCGGATACTTGCCGTCGTCCGGCGAATCCCAAGGGGACGCGTCGCCACATACGGCCAGATTGCAGGACTCGCGGGGCTCCCTGGCCACGCCCGTCTCGTCGGTTACGCACTTCATAGTCTGCCCGAGGGCAGCACAACGCCATGGCACCGAGTTATCAACGCACGGGGCTGCATCAGCCCCCGCTCGGATGGGTCGGGTCATGACCGCCTTCAGCGAGTCCTGCTCGAGCGCGAGTCCGTGCGGTTCAGTGACGAGGGTGTGGTATCCCTCAAATGCTTTCAGTGGCGTCCCAAGACCCGCAGCATTTTTTGAACTGGCCTTTTGAAGTTAAACAATCCGGGGCAGATTTATTTTTGGCTCTTTGCTACCCCCGCGTAGACGCCCGCTCCCGCGAGTATCACGAACCAGATCAGCGACCACTCGGGTATCGATAGCGAGATAAAGGTCCAGGTCACGCTCGCGCAATCGCCGGCCGCCTCGAACATGCTCGGCCACCACTGCGCGAGCGGCAGGGCATTCAGGAGCTTTTCCTCGGGGCTGATCGCCATGCTGCACCCTCCCGGTTTGGCATGAATGATGATCCACTCCTGCCGAATCGCCACGGCAGCGCCAACGACGGCAAAGGCGACAATCAGGGCCGAGTAGAGGCGCGCCGCCGCGCGGCCGGGAGGGGTGTGGATGAAGCCGACGAGTGCCACGAGACCGACCAGCCAGTAGGCAATCCGCTGGCCGACGCACAAGGGGCAGGGGGCGAGGTTTTCGACTTCCTGAAGGTACAGCGCTCCCGCGAGCAGGCCCGCGCAGACGAACAGGATCGCAAGGAAGAGGTGCCGGCGGTTCATCTCGGGAACGCATCTTATCTTCCCTTGGGCAGGACATACACCATCGCGAAAGCGCTCCTCTCGCGTGCTACGCTTCTTCAATACGAGCGCGTTGTAAATCGTCGATGATGCCGGCGCCGGGGACAGCGCAGCGGTTCCTGTTGTCGCGGTCGCGGCGCGGCACAACAATACGTTAGGCCGCCGAGCCGAGCGGGATTGACGAGATCCCCAGGAGCTGTGTCACACCGCGTAAGCCAACGAACCAGGAGGGTTGTATGGGAAGCGCGACAGTCCAGGGTCAGCTATGGGGCGCGCGTGCCCAGGACTGGGCTGCGTACACGGAGCAGGTTTCATTGCCGCTCTTCGGGGCGGTGCTCGATGCAGCTCGCGTCACCCCCCGCACGCGCCTGCTCGATGCTGGATGCGGCGCGGGTCTGCCGGCACTGCTGGCCAGCCTCCGCGGGGCCCAGGTCGCCGCGCTCGATGCCTCGGCGGCGCTGCTCGCCATCGTGCGGCAACGTGTCCCCGCGGCCGACGTGCGCGAGGGCGATCTGGAGGGTCTGCCGTTCGACGACGGCACGTTCGACGCGGTTACCGCCGTGAACAGTCTCTTCTATGCCGCAGACATGGATGCCGCGATGCGCGAGCTCGTCCGCGTACTGCGGCCTGGCGGTCGCGTTGTGGTGACTGCCTGGGGCCCGCCCGAGCGCTGCCAGTTTCTCGCCGCCGTGATGCCGGCCCTGGGACCGCTCATGCCGCCCCCGCCGCCCGGTGCCTCCCCGCCCCATCCCGGGGCGTTGTCGCAACCCGGCGCATTGGCCGCCGTCCTGAAGCGGGCGGGGCTGCGCGTGGTGCAGGAGGGCGAGGTCACCTGTCCCTTCGTCTTCCCGAATACCGAGACATCGTGGCGCGCAAATGCGAGCGCTGGAGTCAACCAGGCGGCCATCGCGCATCGCGGAGAGGCGGCCGTGCGCGCTGTCTACGCGGATGCCGACCGCGCCCACACGCGCCCTGACGGGAGCATCCGATACGAGAACGTGTTTCTTTGGGTCGCGGGCGAAAGGCCGTAACGTGGCCCGCGCCCGCCTGAGGCGGCGCTATACCTGAACGAACATGAGCAAGAAGAACGTCAAAAGGCTGTTCGCTCTCTTACTGTTGGTGCTGTCTATGCCTATCACTGCTGCGGAATACAAATCTGGACAGGTGTGGAAGTACAAGACGCGGCCAGGAGAGGAAAGCTCCTTGGTCTATATCGTTAAAGTGGATAGCGAAAAAGGGTACGGAAACATCTACCACATCTACGTCGACGGGCTGAGAATCCGAAACTCGAAGATCAAGGGCGGCGTTCAGTCGCAGCTTCCTCATGCGCCGGTCGACGAAAAGACGTTGAACGACAGTGTGACAACGTTGCTGCGAGAAAGCGGTCCCATGCCTGATATTTCGGAAGGCTACAGGGCTTGGAGGGAACCCTTCGACGCTGGAACTGCAGGCGTATTCAATATTCCTGTCGCCAGGATTGTTGACCTCATTGAGGACGTGGTGAGTAAAGCTCAATGAGTCGAGGCGGAGCCAGAGGAGCGAAACCCATGAAGCGATTTCTCGCCATCTACATCGGCACGGAGGCCGCGCTCGAGAGGGCGCAGTGGAAGGAGCTGGACGAGGAGAAGCGCGAGGCATTGGTGGCTTCGGGCATCAAGGCGTGGATGGAATGGGGCACGGCCAACGCGGCCGCCATCGTCGATCAGGGGAGCCCTCTGGGGAAGACCAAGCGCGCGTCGGCGCAGGGAGTCACGGATATCAGGAACAGCGTGACGGGCTACGTGATCGTTCACGCCGAGTCTCACGAAGCGGCTGCGAAGCTGTTCGAGAATCACCCGCACTTCACGATCTTCCCGGGCGACTCGGTGGAGATCATGGAGTGTCTGCCGCTGCCGCGGCGGTGACGCCTGAAGCGGTCACGCAGGCAACCGTTCATATGCTGAAAGCCAGATTGCTGAGCCGTGAGGCGCGGGTGCTCTATTTGATCGCCGCGCTCCTGGGCGCGTGGTTCGGGTACCTGCCTATTCGGTACAACCTGCTCATGGAGAAGGCGGTCAGGCTGCATGGCGAGGCGGAGGAGTTCGAACGAAGAGGACGGCTGCAAGACGCCTATCACCGATACGCGGCTCTCTGCGAGGGCATCGGTATCGATCGATCGGATGTGCCGTCGGGAGCTTGCCAGGGCGAAGAACGGATCCGCAAGACTCTCACGAAATCCCGAGCCGAGATCGAGAAGGCGCTCGATCGGCACTTCGAGACGGCCGGCAGCTATCCCGACTCGTTAAACGAAGTAAGGCCCGCCTTGTCCGGGTCGACGTTGGCTGTTGTCGACGGGTTCCGCTACGAGAAGCGGGAAGATGGAAGAATGCATCTCAGCGATGGGCTGATTGTCCACCGTTTCACGTTGAGATGAGCTAACCCCGGGCTACGTTGCGGGAAAAAAGACCGGGAAATACAGTCGGTCGAGGAGTAGAATCGGGCCCAATTCAACACATCGGTGGGCAGCGACATGGCCAAGCCTAACTATCAGTTCGCGAAGCGGCAGAAGGAACTAGCCAAGAAAAAGAAGCAAGAAGAGAAGCAGAAACGCAGGTCGGCGAAAAATGAAAGTGAACGTGCGGGGAGCCCGGAACCGTCCCCGACCGACCCCGGCCAAAAGTGAGGGGTTGGCGCTCGAGTTTCCCTGTTTCCGCGTTCGGTCCGCAGTGAGCCAGGAAAGAGACAGAAGCGGACGGATTTTTTCGACAAGCCGCCGGTGTGGCGCGCTACTCGGCCCCCGTGCCCAGATGCGCCGTCGAGGCTGCTCCCGCATCCTCTTCTGAGGCCCCGCTCAGTTCTCCCTGCATTCGCCGCCAGGTCGCCGGCGGTGTTCCCACGAGTCGTTTGAACGCGCGCGCGAACGCGGCTTCCGAGTCGTAGCCGACCTCGAGCGCGATCGCCGCCACGCTCGACTGGGTGTCGCGCAGCAGGCGCGACGCGAGCTGCATGCGCCAGTTGGTGAGGTACTGCATGGGCGGCTGGCCGATCAGCTCGACGAAGCGTTCGTGCAGCGCGGAGCGCGAGAGACCGACCTGTTTGCCCAGCTCGTCGATCGTCCACGGCTCGGACGGCTTCTCGTGCATGAGCGCCATGGCGCGGCCGACGAAGCGGTCGCGCAGCGCCGCGAGCCAGCCGGTCGATTGTTCCGGCATGCTGTCGGCGTGGCGGCGGACGGCGTCGACGAACATCATCTCGCTCAGGCGCTCGAGCAGCGCTTCGCTGCCGGGGCGCCGGCTCGTGCTCTCCGTCGCCGCCAGGCGCACGAACTGCTCGCTCCATGCGTCGCCCCGGTCCCCGGACAGATGCAGGAGTCTCGGCAGCGTCGCGATCAACGGATTGAACGGCCGCATGTCGCAGCCGATGAAACCGCAGACGAGCTTCGTGGACGCGTCATCGTCCGACGCGGCCTGGTTGCCGGTGCGCGGGATCACCTGCGGCTGCCCGTCGCTGTCGTAAGTGACGAGGAACGGCCGGTAGTGGTGCTTCATCTCGTAATAGGCGCTGGTGTACGGGTTGGCGCGCATGCCGGGCGCGTAGGACATCACGTGCGGATCGCCCTGGGGCAGCATGATGATGTCGCCCCGACGGAGCTTGAGCGGCGACTGGCCGACGATGGCCGCCCAGCATTCGCCTTCGGTCACGACGTGATACTCGATGACGTGGTCGGCGCCGGGCAGAACGGCGCCCGCGATCTCCCGCGAGGGCGGCGCCTCGGCGGCCCACTTGCCGCGGCAGGAGACATAGAAGAACAGGGCGCTCCGCAGCCGGACGCTGCGCAGGACGTCGGAAAGCGTGTCGTGGCTCATGGGACGGAGCTCGGTTGGTCGTGCCAGTTTCCCCCTCTCCCCCGGCCCTCTCCCGCGAGGGGAGAGGGGAGGGAGACGAGGTCTCCTGCAGCCGGTTATCGCGAACCCGCTGTCGAAACGACATTGCCGGACGGTCGAGCAAATCCCGAGGACTCCGGGTGAAGCACCGATGGGCCCGGCCCGGAACAATGGAGCCTCCTCAAACCAGCCACCAGGAGGTCGCCATGTCAGTCACTCAGGAGACGCTGAAACCTATCGTCGCACCGAATCCGCCCGATTTCCAAGCCATCAAGGCCAAGCAGCAGGCCACGTGGGCCAGCGGCGACTATGCCGTGATCGGGACCCGGCTCCAGATCGTGGGGGAGCTGCTCGCCGAGGCGGCGGACGTCCGCGCCGGCGAGCGGGTGCTGGACGTGGCGGCGGGCAACGGGAACGCGACGCTGGCCGCGGCGCGCCGGTTCGCCGAGGTCACGTCCACGGACTATGTCGAGGCATTGCTGGCGAAGGCGTCGGCTCGGGCGAGCGCGGACGGACTGAACGCGACGTTCAAGGTTGCCGACGCCGAGGCGCTGCCGTTCGACGACGGGAGCTTCGACGTCGTGCTGTCCACGTTCGGCGCCATGTTCACGCCGGACCACCGCAAGACGGCCGCGGAGATGCTCCGCGTGGTGCGCCGCGGGGGACGCATCGGCCTCGCGAACTGGACGCCGGAGGGGTTCATCGGCCAGCTGTTCAAGGTGATCGGCAAGCACGTGCCGCCGCCGGCCGGGCTGCAGCCGCCGGGACTGTGGGGCACGGAGCCGCACATCGTGCAGCTGTTCGGCCAGGACGCTTCCGACATCCGAAGCGAGCGGCGGTTTTACCACTTCCGCTACAAGTCGCCCGCGCACTGGATCGACGTCTTCCGCAACTACTACGGCCCGACCCACAAGGCCTTCGGTGCGCTCGACGCGTCCGGCCAGAGCAAGCTCCGGGGCGACATCACCGAGCTGCTCGAACGCCTGAACGTCGGCGGCCCGAACTCGCTGGTCATCCCCGGCGAGTACCTGGAAGTGGTGATCGTGAAGCACTGAAAGGTGTCAACCCACCGTTGCAGGGCAGGCACGGATGCGCTTCGCGCGCGTCCGTGCCGTTACTTTGGCATACCGAATCGGTCGCTCATACCGTAGTCGCCTACGGAAATTTCGGCTGAGGCTGTTCGAATCCGAGCTAATGCCGGTCGGCGCAGGGTGCCAGACAAGCCGCCCGCGCGGGAGCGATAACGGCGAAGGAAGTAGTGACTTCCGGCGCGGCGCCGTGCTAGCTTCCTTTCCGTTTGAAGTACTACCGCGCCAGTCCTGCCTCCCGGGCAGGGACTCGGCGCGGAGCTAACAATAACTACGGGGAGGACTCATGAACGTCCGTGCCGCACTCGTCGTTTCCGCGATCTTCCTGGCTTCCTGTGCTTCCGTTCCGCCGCAAGAACCGATCGAGCTGACCGATACCGCCATCGACGCGAAGAGCGGGCGCGTCGGCGTGGCGATGACGCCGCTGCCGAAGATCGACACCCAGTTCCCCGGCGCCGGCTGCCTGCTGTGCATGGCCACCGCGTCGGCGGTCAATTCCGCGCTCACCGCGCACACGCAGAAGCTCCCGTACGAGGATCTCCCTCAACTGAAGAGCGCCGTGGCGGACCTGCTGCGCAAGAAAGGCACCGAGGCGGTGGTGATCCCGGACGAGATCAAGATCGACGGGCTCGCCGATTTCGCCACGCCGGGACCGAACGTCGCCCGGAAGGATTTCTCGCCGCTCAAGGAAAAATACCGGGTCGACAAGCTGGTCATGATCCAAATCAACTCGATCGGCATCTGGCGCAACTACTCCGCTTACATCGCCACGAGCGACCCGAAAGCGGTGCTGAACGGCGTCGGCTAC
Organism: Sulfurifustis variabilis; assembly: GCF_002355415.1. Lineage (GTDB taxonomy): Bacteria > Pseudomonadota > Gammaproteobacteria > Acidiferrobacterales > Sulfurifustaceae > Sulfurifustis > Sulfurifustis variabilis. The sequence goes on from NZ_AP014936.1 coordinate 1,270,424, forward strand.
ATGGTGAACCTCAATACCAACACCTACGAGTGGTACCTGCCGGTCAGCATCACGAAGAGCGCCGACGGCGCCTGGGATGAGCCGCCGAATTTCCCCGGGCTCACCAACGCGTACTTCCAGGCGCTGGAGATCGGGAAGGATCGGTTCCTCGAGCCGTTCAGCAAGACGTCGACCGCTGCGGCCGGCACGCGCTAGTGCGCCGCCTTCTCGATGAGGGTGCCGATATGAAACTCCCCGGCCCGAGAACCGTGTGCCGTACCGCGACCGCCCTCGCGGTCATGGCCGTCGCCTCGTCCGCGATGGCGGCGGACGTCGACAACCGACCGCTGACGATCGCGAAGGACACGAGCTGGCACTTGCGGCTGCCGAAGGACGAGAAGGTGGCCTACAAGGGCATGGTGAGTTACGACGCCGCAGGCGTGAACAGCGCGCAGATTCTGTATCCCGCGCCCAACGCGCTCGGGTTCCTCGCGGCGGTCTTCACGCACGGCGCCATCGTCGAATCGCAGAAGAAGAGCGAGAAGGAAAGGCTGCAGCAGGAGGCCGACAAGGTGCTGGCTCCCTTCGAGGCGATCCTCAACGACTACCGCCACCGGGAGCTGATGCAGAGGGCGATCGAAAAAATGGGGGCGGGCGAGAAGATGCGCCTCGTGCCGGCCGACGACGCGGGCGGGGAATGGGTGGTGGTGAGCATCCCGTCCTTCACGATGATGCAGGACCAGAGCGCGATCATCCTCGAGAACGCGGTCGCGCTCTTTCCGCCCGATTCGAAGGAGCCCGCGTACCGGAACGCCGTCCGGGTGGTGTCGCGCACGCAGGAAGGCGCGGATCTCACGGCGTTCTGGAGCGCGAACGGCGGCGTGAAGCTGAAGGAAGAGAGCGCCGGCCTGCTGGCGCACTCCCTGGAGATCGCGATGGCGGACGCCGCCACGGCGCCGGACGTGCTGGGGCCGCAGAAGACGTTCCGCTTCCGCGAAGGCCGGGAGGAGAGGATCGAACGGGCGAACCTCGTGAACGAACGCTGCGACCGGATGATCATCAAGACGCTCCGCGGCTGGCTGATGTCCGTCCCCGCGCGCGCGTCGAGCGCGGCGTCGGCCGACGATTCGTGCCGTGCCGCCGCGGACAACGCGAAGCCGGCCGGCTGAGGCGACGTCATGCCGTCCGCGCAAGCGCTGACGGTGGATTTGGTGCGGGGAAACGGGCAGCCGGAAGGAGTCAGCTTGCGGGCGCCATGAGGCCCGCCTCACTATCGCCGGCAATCAAAAATAACAGAAGGGGGGACCATGCCAACGGCATGTGCGCGCGTTCTGCTTGCGTTCGTTTTCTGCGTTTCCGCATTTCCCGGTTTGAGTCACGCGATCGAAGCCTCCGGCTCCGCGGGTCGAGGAGAGCCGCAGCGTGGCCATCGCTTCCATGAGCAACGCCTGCTCGTCAAGTTCCGCGCCGCGGTGACGCCCGAGCAGGCCGACGCGGCGGCGAGCGCCGCCGGCGCCGCCGAATCCCGCGCCTTCAGGCGCCCGCGCCGGCTGGCCGCGGCCCCGGTCGACCGGTGGCGGGTGCTACGCCTGCGTTCGGCGACGGACCTGGCGCGCGTGCGCGCGGCGCTCCTCCGGAACCCGCACGTGGAGCGCGTCGAGTACGACTACCTCGTGAGCGCCGCGCTGACGCCGAACGACCCTCGCCTCGGCGAGCTGTGGGGCCTGCACAATATCGGCCAGACCGCCGGCACCGTCGACGGAGACATCGACGCGCCGGAGGCGTGGGACCTGCAGACGGGCAGCGAATCGATCGTGGTCGCGGTGATCGACACCGGCGTCGACTACAACCACCCCGACCTCGCCGCCAACATCTGGACGAACCCGGGCGAAATCCCGGGCAACGGCGTCGACGACGACGGCAACGGCTACGTCGACGACGTCCACGGCTACGACTTTTTCGGCGACGATGCCGATCCCCTCGACGATCACGGACACGGCACCCACGTGGCCGGGACGATCGCCGCCGTCGGCGACAACGGGGTCGGCGTCGCCGGCGTCAACTGGCGCGCCCGCGTCATGGCCGTGAAGTTCCTGAACAGCAGCGGCAGCGGAAGCACGAGCGATGCCATCGGCGGCATCCTCTACGCCGCCGACATGGGCGCCCGGGTGACGAACAACTCCTGGGGCGGCGGGGCGTTCAGCCAGGCGCTCCAGGACGCGATCGTGACGGCGAACAACGCGGGCATCCTGTTCATCGCCGCCGCCGGCAACTCCGGCCTGAACAACGACGTCTCGCCGAGTTATCCCGCGAATTACGCGGTCCCGAACGTCGTCGCGGTCGCCGCCACGGATCACAACGACGCGCTCGCCGGCTTCTCCAACTACGGTGCCAACACCGTGCATCTCGCCGCGCCCGGCGTCGACATCCTGTCGAGCGTTCCCGCGATCGGCCATCCCTGCTGTTCGGATCCCTCGGGCTACAAGCGGCTGAACGGCACGTCCATGGCCACGCCGCACGTGGCCGGCGCCGCCGCGCTGTTGTTCGCGCAGTTTCCCGGCAAGGGACACCTGCAGGTCAGGGATCGCATGCTGGGCGCGGTGGACGAAAAGGGCACGTTGAACGGCCGGACGATCACCGGCGGCCGACTGAACGTCTTCAATGCCCTCGAGGACGATACGACGGCGCCCGGCGCGGTCGTCGATCTCGCGACCACCGAAGCCGGCACCGGTTCGGTGCGGTTGAGCTGGACGGCGTCGGGCGACGACGGGTGGCAGGGAAGCGCGGCTGCGTACGAGCTGCGCTACTCGACCTCACCGATCGACGAAAGCAACTTCCTCTCGGGGCAGCCGGTCCCCGGTACGCCCAAACCGGCCGCCGCCGGTACTCCCGAGTCGTTCCTGGTGACCGGGCTCGAGGGGTCGACCGGCTACTACTTCGCGCTAAAGGTCATCGACAACGTCGGCAACGCGAGCCCGCTGTCGAACGTCGCGCAGGCGACCACCCAGCCCGTCGCCGTCCTGTACTCGGACGACATGGAGTCCGGAGCCGGAGACTGGACCGTTGCCGGCAGCGACGGCCTGGGCGGCCCGGCGCTGTGGCACGTGACCGGTCACCGTTTCAGCTCCCCGAGCCACGCGCTCTACTACGGGCGCGCCGACACGCTCACCTTCAACACCGGAACGCGCAACTACGGTTCGGTGACCTCGCCGCCGATCGACCTCTCGGCGTCCACCGGCAGCGCTCTGCGCTTCACCCACTACCTCCAGACGGAGAACTTCGCGCCGTTCGACAGTGCGCGGGTGCAGGTATCGGCCGACGGCGGCGCCACCTGGACGGATCTGTACGTGACGAGCGTCGGCACGAACGGGATGGAGCGGCGCGACCTGGACCTCTCCGCGTACGACGGCGCCACGATCCGGTTGCGCTTCAGCTTCGATACGGTCGACGCCGCCTTCAACTCGTTCGAGGGCTGGGTCATCGACGACGTCGTGGTGACCGGATCGATGCCGCCGCAGGCGCCGGTCGCGGACGCCGGTGCGAACCGGGCCGTACCGCAGCGCACGCTGGTCACGCTGGATGGCAGCGCCTCGTACGACCCGGACGGCCAGATCGTGCAATACGCCTGGCAGCAGGTTTACGGCATTCCCGTGACGCTGTGGCTGGCCAATACCGCCAACCCGAAGTTCATCGCGCCCCGCTACAGGGCGACGGGCCCGAACATCCTCGCCTTCAGGCTGGTCGTCCACGACAACGACGGCCAGCCTTCGCCCGGCGACGTCGTTTACATCGTCGTCACGCAGTGACGCCTAAAACCGAAAGGCCGGCATAGGCCGGCCTTTCCGTTGCTGCCGCGATACGAGCTCGACTACTCCTCCGGATCGTACCCGAGATTCGGCGCGAGCCAGCGTTCGGCGGTCTTGAGGTCCACCCCTTTCCGGCGCGCGTAGTCCTCGACCTGGTCCTTGCCGAGCTGGCCCACGGCGAAGTACGTCGACTCCGGAAGCGAGAAGTAGAGGCCGCTGACGGACGCCGCCGGCCACATGGCGTTGCTCTCGGTCAGCTGCACCTTGGCCTTGCGCGTGGCGTCGATCAGCGCGAACAGCGTCGGTTTCTCGGTGTGGTCGGGACAGGCCGGGTAGCCCGGTGCGGGGCGGATGCCCTTGTACTCCTCGCGGATCAGCTGCTCGTTCTCGAGCTTCTCGTCCGCGGCATAGCCCCAGAACTCCCTGCGCACGCGCTCGTGCAAACGTTCGGCGAACGCCTCGGCCAGCCGGTCGGCGAGGGCCTTGACCATGATCGCCTTGTAGTCGTCGTGCTCGGCGGCGTACTTCTTGGCGAGCTCGTCGGCGCCGATTCCGGCGGTGACGGCGAAGGCGCCGATGTAGTCCTCGAGGCCGGTCTCCTTGGGCGCGACGAAGTCGGCGAGCGCGCGGTTCGGCTTGCCGGGGGGCTTTTCGTCCTGCTGGCGGAGCGTGCGGAAAACGGCCGCCACCCGGCTGCGGGTTTCGTCCGTATACACCTCGATGTCGTCGCCGACGCTGTTGGCGGCGAAGAGGCCGATGACGCCGTTCGCGGTCAGCTTGCGCCCCGCGATCAGCTCCTTCAGCGTCTTCCGCGCGTCGTCGAACAGCTGCCTGGCCTGCGGGCCGACCTTCTCGTCGTCCAGGATGGCGGGGTACTTGCCGTGCAGCTCCCACGTGAGGAAAAAGGGGCCCCAGTCGATGTAGCGCGCGAGCTCGTCCAGCGGATAGTTCGGAAGCACTTCGAGCCCGAGTTTCCGCGGGGCGGGGGGCGCGTAGCCGGACCAGTCGATCCGGGTCTTGTTGGCGCGTGCGTCCGCGAGCGACAGCAGGCGGACGTTCGACTTCTTGCCCGCATGGCGCTTGCGCACCTCGTCGTACTCGGCGCGGATCTTCGCGACATACTCCGGTTTCTGCTCGGGGCTCAGCAGGCTCGACGCCACCGTCACGCTGCGCGAGGCGTCCTTCACCCAGATGGTCGGGCGGCCGTAGTTCGGCGCGATCTTGACCGCCGTGTGCACGCGCGAGGTCGTGGCGCCGCCGATCAGGAGCGGCACCTGGAACCCCTCGCGCTCGAGCTCCTTGGCGAGGTGCGCCATCTCGTCGAGCGAGGGCGTGATGAGGCCCGAGAGGCCGATGATGTCGACGTTCTCCTTCTTCGCCACCTCGAGGATCTTCGCGGCCGGGACCATCACGCCGAGATCGATGACGTCGTAGTTGTTGCACGCGAGCACGACGCCGACGATGTTCTTGCCGATGTCGTGCACGTCGCCCTTGACCGTCGCCATCAGGATCTTGCCCTTGGCGCGGGTCTCCGCCGTCTTCTCGGCCTCGATGAAGGGGATGAGGTAAGCGACGGCCTTCTTCATCACGCGCGCGCTCTTCACCACCTGCGGCAGGAACATCTTGCCGGCGCCGAAGAGGTCGCCGACGACGCCCATGCCGTCCATGAGCGGGCCTTCGATCACCTGGATCGGGCGCTCGTGCTGCTGGCGCGCTTCCTCGGTGTCGGTTTCCACGTACTCGTCGATGCCGTGCACGAGCGCGTGTTTGAGGCGCTCGTTGACCGGCTGCGCGCGCCACGTGAGGTCCGGTCCCTTGCTCTGTTCGCCCTTGCCGGCGTACTTGGGCGCGATTTCCAGCAGCCGCTCGGTCGCGTCCTCGCGCCGGTTCAGGATCACGTCCTCGACGCGCTCGCGCAGCTCCTCCGGGATGTCCTCGTATACCGGCAGCACGCCGGCGTTGACGATGCCCATCGTCATGCCGGCCTTGATCGCGTGGTACAGGAACACCGCGTGGATCGCCTCGCGCACCGGGTTGTTGCCGCGGAACGAGAACGACACGTTCGACACCCCGCCGGAGACATGCGCGTGCGGACAACGCTTGCGGATCTCGCGCGTCGCCTCGATGAAGTCGCGCGCGTAGCCGTTGTGCTCGGCGATCCCGGTCGCGACCGCGAAGATGTTGGGATCGAAGATGATGTCCTGCGGCGGGAAGCCGGCCTTCTCCGTGAGGAGCCTGTAGGCGCGCTCGCAGATCCCGACCTTGCGCTCCTTCGTGTCGGCCTGGCCCTGCTCGTCGAAGGCCATCACGACGGCGGCGGCGCCGAAGCGGCGCACCAGGCGCGCGTGCTCGAGAAACTTCTCCTCGCCCTCTTTCAGCGAAATCGAGTTGACGATGCCCTTGCCCTGGCTGCGCTTGAGACCCGCCTCGATGACCTCCCACTTGGAGGAGTCGATCATGAGCGGCACGCGGGCGATGTCGGGCTCGGAGGCGATGAGGTTCACGAACGTGCCCATCGCCTGCACGCCGTCGAGCATCGCCTCGTCCATGTTGATGTCGATGACCTGGGCGCCGTTCTCGACCTGCTGGCGCGCGACGTCCAGGCCCTTGGCGTACTCGTTGTTGAGAATGAGCTTCTTGAATGCGGCCGAGCCCGTGATGTTGGTGCGCTCGCCGACGTTGACGAAGAGGGAGTCGGGGCCGATGTTGAGCGCCTCGAGGCCCGAGAGCCGGAGCTTCGGCTCGATGCGCGCAGGGGTGCGCGGGCTCGAGGACGCCACCGCGCCCGCAATCGCCTTGATGTGAGCGGGGGTCGTCCCGCAGCAGCCGCCCACTATATTAAGGAATCCCTGCCGGGCCCAGTCCCCGATCTCTTTCGCCATGAACTCGGGGGTATCGTCGTAGCCGCCGAAGGCGTTCGGCAGGCCCGCGTTCGGGTGAACGCTGGTCCGCACGTCGGCGAAGCGCGACACCTCTTCGACGTACTGCCGGAGCTGGGTCACCCCCAGCGCGCAGTTCAGGCCGATGGTCAACGGCCGCGCATGAGCAACGGAGTTCCAGAACGCTTCGGCGGTCTGGCCGGAGAGCACGCGGCCGGCGGCGTCCGTGATGGTGCCGGAGATCATGATCGGCAGGCGCTCGCCGAGCTTCTCGAAGTACTGGTCGACCGCGTAGATCGCCGCCTTGGCGTTCAGCGTGTCGAACACGGTCTCGATGAGGATGAGGTCCGCGCCGCCCTCGACGAGGCCGCGCACGGCGTCGGTGTAGGCGAGCACCATCTCGTCGAACGTGACATTGCGAAAGCCGGGGTTGTTGACGTCGGGGGAGATCGACGCGGTGCGGTTGAGCGGTCCGAGCACCCCCGCGACGTAGCGGGGACGCGTCGAATCCTTCTTCTCGAAGCCGTCGGCGGTCGCGCGCGCCAGGCGGGCGCCCTCGACGTTCAGCTCGTAGGCGAGCGACTGCATGCCGTAGTCGGTCATCGAGATCGCCGTCGAGTTGAACGTGTTGGTCTCGATGATGTCGGCGCCGGCCTCGAGGTACGCGCCGTGGATGTCGCGGATGATCTTCGGCTGCGTGAGGACGAGCAGATCGTTGTTGCCCTTCAGGTCCGAGGGCCAGTCCTTGAAGCGCTCGCCGCGGTAGTCCTGCTCCGTGAGCTTGTAGCGCTGGATCATCGTACCCATCGCGCCGTCGAGGACGAGGACCCGGGTCTTGAGGAGCGGGTCCAGTCGGCGAAGGCGTTGGGCGCGGGACGCGGCGCGGTCGTTGGAGTCGTGGAGCAGCATGGTGGTCGTGTCGTTCAAGTGCGTCCGAGTGTACCGAAAAGCGCCGGGCAAATCCCGGCAACGCCGGCGCGGAAAGCACAACGGCCGGGACATGCCCGGCCGTTGGGTACACGCTTGCGAAGTGCGTGTTAGCCGTTCGCGGCCTTGGCGTACTTCGCCTTGGCATCCCGGGCGGCCTTGGCCTCCGCCGCGGAATACGCCTTGCCCGACCACAGCATGGTGTAGGCCAGCTCCTCGTTGCCGTTCTCGCAGAGCTCGAGTACCTGCTTGAAGAGCGGCTGGAAGGTGTCGCTGCGGTGCGAGGCCTCGTGCTCCTCGAAGCTCCGCCAGAAGGTGACGATCAGGGCCTCCTTGTCCTTGAGCGGGCTCTGTACCGCCTGCCCGACGGTCGACCCTTCGTTGGAGATGTTGCCGCTGTTCAGCGCGACGAAGCCGCCGATGAAGCCCGTGTCCGAGTGGTACGTCTTGACGTTCTCGCAAAGGACGGCGACGCGCTCCTGGAGATCGTCCACCGTGTACTCGGGCCGCAGGATCACGCGGTTGATCGTCACGATGCCATCGCTGGGAAAACCGGGGATTAGGGTGCTCATGGATGCCTCCGCGTCTAAGTCGCTGTTTCGATAAATCCCTTAAGTTCGAAGGGGATAGTGCATTAGTAAAAAATTATATGCTCATAGAATGAGAACACAATACCCGACTGCACGAATCAGGTATATGGGTCCGTTAGAAGGGGTTTAAAGCAAGAGCCGGGCCAAGCGGCTTTTACCCGGAAAGGCAGCGAGGGTTCATTCCGGCTCGGCGAGCCGCTGACTGGCGAGACCCAGGCCGAGGATGCGCTGGATGAGCTGTTCGTACGTCATCCCGGCCCGGATGGCGGACTCGGCGCACTCGTCGTCGGTCGCGATCGCCGGGTTCGGGTTGGCCTCGATGATGTAGATGCGGTCTTCGGCGGTGAGCCGGAGGTCGAACCGCGCATAGCCGGTCAGGTCGAGGATCCGGTAGGCGCGCTTGCAGAGCCGGGCGATGCGTTCGGTCATGCCGTTCGGCAGGTTCCGCGCGAACTGGTAGCCGATACCCCATCGGGCACGGTACTCGTCGTCCCACTTCACCTTATACGTCGCCATGCGCGGCCCGTCGGCGACCTTGTCGAACACGAGCTCGCGGATGGGCAGCACCTCGAGACGCGCGTTGCCGAGGACGGTGACGTAAAGCTCCCGCCCGTCGATGTACTGTTCGGCGATCACCGCGCCGCGCGTGCGCTGGTGCAGCAGGTGCACCCGCTCCTTGAGCTGCGCCTCGTTCTCGACGTAGGAGGCCTGCGCGATCCCGACCGACCCTTCCTCGATCGCCGATTTGACGATCATGGGGAAGGGCAGCCGCGGCAGTCGGCCGAGCTTGCGGTTCGGCGGGAACTCCATGAATTCCGGCACCGCGATCCGGTGGTAGGACAGCAGCTTCTTCGAGAGCCCCTTGTCGCGACCGAGCAGAAGCCCGCGCGGGTTGCAGCCGGTATAGGGCAGGTTGAGCATCTCGAGGTAGCTCACGACGTAGTAATCGAGCGCGCTGTTGCCGGCGAAGTCCTCCAGCAGGTTGAAGGCGATGTGCGGCTTCCACTCCTCGACCGTCTTGCGGATCGGCGCGAGATCGTCATACACGCCGACCACCTGCACCTCGTGCCCGAGCGCGAGCAGCGCCTGCTTCACGTCGAACTCGGTGCGGTACTTGGCGATGCGGGGATCGTTGCGGGCCTTGAGATCGTCCGGCGGCACCAGCGTGTAGTGCACCAGCATCAGCACGCGCAGCTTTTTCATAACGAGACCCGGAAGCCCCCCGTGTGCAGCTTGTTCATGACGATGGTGGTGAGGCAGGCCGAGACTTCCGGCCGCATCTCGCTCTCCTCCCGCGGCACGCGCAGCCTCAGCGCGTCGCAGCGCTCGATCATGGCCTTGAGCACCTCGTTGATGCGGTAATGGTATTCGGAGGTCCAGCGCGTGACCACGTCCAGGATCTCGCGGCGGTGCCGCCGCAGGTAGTGCGACGCGGCCTCCTTGTGCCTGTGCTCTTCGGCGTCGGAGAAGAGGCGCCGGAGATCCCGGTCGAGAAATTCCGGCTGATCGCGTCCGTAGCGCTTTTGCTTGTCCGCGTAGTACGCGCGGAGCGTCATCGTGAGTGAGCGCAGCGGCAGGATCTCGTTGCGGTTGCGCAGGCGCGGACGCCGGCCGCGGATCTCGCGCATCAGGCGGTCGACGTACTCGAGCTTCTTGAGCGCGGGCCAGCCCTTGTAGCGTCGGCGCCAGTCGGAGCCGGGCTTGAGCCACACGGCGAACGTCTCCGCCCAGTCCTCGTGCGGGTGCGCCTGTGCGTACCAGTTCTCCAAATGGATCACGTAGCGCTTGCTGTACGGACGCGGCAGATAGGTGTCGGGGTACTTGATGCTCGACCTGCCGAAGTGGCGCTGCCAGTCGCGCCGGCGGTTCAGCTGGTAGGCGTTGAGCAGCGCGTGCCCGGCCTCGTGTCGCAGGAGCATCAGGCATTCGGCTCGGCTGCCGCCGTCGATCGCCACCATCTGCTCGCGCTCGAGGCGTTTCAGGCGCGGATGCGCGAGGTAGAACGGAATGGCGATGCCCGGGACGCCGTCGGGGCTGAACCATTCGTCGGACAGCCAGAAGTGCGGCCGGAAGAACTCGAACTCGCGGCGCTTGAGCTCGCGGTAGAGCGCGCGGATGTGGCCGGCGAGCTCGGTGCCTTCGATCTTGAGCGGCAGATCGGCGATGCGGAGGTCGAAGAGCTTTTCGGTCGGCAGGTCGTACCACCGGCGGGGAGCGCGGCGGATCACCGTGCGGCTGCGAACCCGCCGACGGCGCGATGTTCTCTTTCTGATCTTCCTTGCGCGACCGCGTGCCGGCACCCGGAGGCGCCGCCGGCCCGATGTCTTCTGCCGTTTCCGGCGCTTCGCTTTTGTCTTCGAGCGCCCGCGCGCGCCGCGGGCGCGTACCGGGCGGCGCTTGCGCGACGTCTTCTTTCGAGTCCGGCGCCTGGTTTTTTTCTTCGGGCGGCGGCTTCGGAGACGCGAACGGGAGTGCCGCCTGCGCGATCTCTTTCGGGTCGTCCGCTTCTTTCCCTTCCGGAGACGCCGGGCCTTGCGAGCCGCCTGCTTCCGGGTGCGACTGCTCTTTCTCTTTGCGCGGCGGCCTCCGGTGCGTGCGCGGCGGCGATTCCGCGATGCGCTTTTCCGTGGCCGGCGCTTCGCTTTCCCCGCCGCGCGGCGGCGCGCGCCCCGAACCCCGGCCGGGCGGCGCTTGAGTGCGGATTTCTTTCGATTGCGGCGTTTTGTTTTTCTTTTCACTCGGCGCCCGGGTCGTGTCAGTAGACGGCGGTCAGCCGGTAGCCCCGGCGGGCGAGGAGGGCGAGCAGCCCGTCGGGGCCGGGAAGGTGCGCGGCGCCCACGGCGATGAAGGCGTTTCCTTCGGCGAGTCGCGCCTCCATGCGCTCGGCCATCCGGCGGTTGCGGTCGTCGAGCAGGCGCTGCATGAGGGTATTGTAAAGGCGGGCATCCTCGGGCCGATACTTCTCCACGGTCGCCATCAGCTGGCCCAGGTCTCGGGCGAGCCAGGCCCGCGTGAGCGCCTCGAGCTGGGCCTCGGCCTCCCGTTGGGCCTTGACGGTCTCGCGCAGCAGGGTGACCTGGTCCTCGGTCGCCAGCTCGTCGAAAACGGCGAGCTGTTCCTGCATGCTCTCCAGGCCGTGCACCGGCTTGCCCGCGAGGGTGGCCTGGAGCTGAAGGGACAGGTCGAGGAACATGCCGCCCCGGTTCGGCGGGGCGGACAGGGTCATCAGGACCACCCAGGGTTTCTGCTTCTCGAGCCCCTGCTCGGGCAGTCCGCGGGCCGCGAGGGCCTCGCGGATCTCGCCGTAGAGCGCGTCGCCGGTGATCTGCCGCAGGGTCTGCCCTTCGCCGAGAAACATCGTCTCTGCCATGGCGACGAGCGCCGATCCGTCGGTCACCATCTCCATGGTGAAGCTCCCGGAGCGGTCGAAGGCCTGTTTCACGGGCGCGGGCAGTGAGACGACCCGCGGGTCGCTGCTGTGGATGGTGCCGAAAAGGTGGCTCGGCGGTCGCCCTGGCGATTCGATGCGCCAGAGGAGGCCGCGCGTGTATCGGCTCCCGTCGTCGTGCGCCGCCACGGCGGGCGCGCTGTCCGCAAGAGCGGGAAAAGCGATCCACCCGGCGATCAGGGTCAGGACGATCAGCAGCGGGTGGGGCGATTTCGGTCTGGCGCGCATGGCGGGCCTCTACGGGGATCCTTTACGATTATAGGAAGCGGAGCGAATCCATGCGGCCGGAAAGAAAAAGAACACGAAATGCTCTGCTGGCCATGGCTGCCGTGCTCCCCCTTTACGCGGAAGCGGCCGAGCGTCCCCTGTGGGAGATCGGCGCCGGCGCCGGCGTGCTCAGTATTCCCGACTACCGGGGCGCGGACGAGCGCACGACCTACCTCCTGCCGCTTCCGTACCTGCAATACCGCGGCGAGTACTTGCGCATCGACCGGGAGGGGGTGCAGGGACTGCTGTTCCGCACGGATCGGCTTCGCCTGAAGCTCAGCGTCGCCGCCGCGCCGCCGGCGAAGAGCGGGAACGGCGCGCGCGACGGGATGCCGGACCTCGATCCCGCCTTCGAGATCGGTCCCGCGCTGGAGGTCAAGCTGTTCGAGAACGATGCCCGCGATACCGCGCTCACGCTGAACTTCCCGTTGCGCGCGGTGCTCGTGACGGACCTGAGCCACGTGGACGGCGCGGGCTGGGTATTCTCGCCGTATCTCCAATACGAGACGCCGGTCGGTCGGGACTGGTCGCTCGATGTCTCGTTCGGCCCCATGCTCGCGAGCGAGGCCTACCACGACTACTACTACGAGGTCGCGCCGGAGTTCGCCACGCCGCAGCGCCGGGTCTACGACGCCGACGCCGGCTACAGCGGCAGCCGCGTTACCGTTTCGCTCTCGAAGCGCTTCCCGCGTTTCTGGGTCGGGGCGTTCGCGAGGTATGATAATCTTTCAGGCGCGACGTTCGCCGACAGCCCGCTGGTTCGTACCGAACATGCGTTCATGGCGGGTGTCGGCGTGGCCTGGATCCTCGCCCAGTCGGAAGCCACCGTAGAATCACGACGCTGACTCGAGCACGAGATGACATGATGTATGCCCCGACCTCGGTCGATGAGTGCCTCGACCTGATCGATCAGGCGATCTTCGAGATCGACGACGTGCCGATGTGCGCCGCCGACGAAGGCGACGAGGACTGGGAATTCTCCGATCTCCTGCCGCTGTACCAGCAACTCGTCGGCGAGCTCGAGCGCCTGCACGAGGCGGTGCGAAGCGGTCAGCACGCGTATGCGACGGGCGCCGATCTGCCGTTCATGGCCGTCGTGCGACGCCACCGGGAGCGCATCCCGTTCAGCAACCTCTTCGAGGCGCTGAACCGCACGCACCTCTCGCGCATCAGGGAGTAGCGGTGTCCGGCAACACCATCGGCAGGCTCTACACGGTCACGAGCTGCGGCGAGAGCCACGGGCCGGCGTACGCCTGCATCGTCGACGGCTGTCCGCCCGGCATGGCGCTGTCCGCGGCCGACATCCAGCCCGAGCTCGACCGGCGCAAGCCCGGCAAATCGCGCCACGTCACGCAGCGGCGCGAGGCGGATGAGGTCGAGATCCTGTCCGGCGTATTCGAAGGCCGCACCACCGGGACACCGATAGGGCTCCTCATCCGGAACACCGACCAGCGCTCGCACGACTACTCGAAGATCATGGACCGGTTCCGCCCGGGCCACGCCGATTACACGTACCAGCAGAAGTACGGGCTGCGCGACTACCGCGGCGGCGGGCGGGCGTCCGCGCGCGAGACGACCTTGCGGGTCGCTGCCGGGGCGATCGCCAAGAAGTACCTGCGCGAGCGCTACGGCGTCGCGATCCGCGGCTACCTCGCCCAGCTCGGGCCGATTCCGCTCACGCTCAGGGACTGGGACGAAGTGGAGCGCAACGCGTTCTTCTGCCCGGACCCGTCGAAGGTGGCGGAGCTCGAGAGCTACATGGACGCGCTCCGCAAGGAAGGCAACTCCGTCGGCGCGCGCGTCAACGTGGTCGCCTCCAACGTGCCGGTCGGACTCGGCGAGCCGGTGTACGACCGCCTGGATGCCGATATCGCTTTCGCCATGATGAGCATCAACGCGGTCAAGGGCGTCGAGATCGGCGCCGGCTTCGCGGCCGTGGCGCAGAAGGGCACCGAGCACCGCGACGAGATCACGCCGGAAGGGTTTCTCAGCAATCACGCGGGCGGCATCCTCGGCGGCATCTCGACCGGACAGGATGTCGTCGTCTCGATCGCGCTGAAGCCCACCTCGAGCATCCGCCTGCCCGGGCGCACGATCGACACGGCGGGCGCGCCGGTCGAGGTGGTGACGACCGGCCGCCACGACCCCTGCGTCGGTATCCGCGCGACGCCCATCGCGGAGGCGATGCTCGCGATCGTCCTCATGGACCACGTGCTGCGCCACCGCGCGCAGAACCTCGACGTCACATCGCCCACGCCCGCCGTCCCCGGCCGCGCGCCGGATTCGCGCTGAGCCCGCCGGCTGTCAAAAGCCCGATGCCGTACTGGCGGCTGTCGGGGTTCTACTTCTTTTATTTCGCGACCCTCGGCACGCTCGTGCCGTACTGGGGGCTTTATCTCCAGTCGATCGGCTTCACGCCGGTCGCGATCGGACAACTCATGGCGCTGCTCGCGCTGACGCGGATCGTGGCGCCGAACATCTGGGGCTGGGTGGCCGATCACCGCGAACGGCGCATGCAGGTCGTGCGGCTCGCGTCGTTCCTGACGGTGGTCGCCTTCTCGGGCGCGTTCCTCGGCGCGGGCTTCTGGTGGATCGCGCTCGTGATGCTCGCCTTCAGCTTCTTCTGGAACGCGTCGCTGCCGCTCCTCGAGGTGACGACAATGAACCACGTGGGCCGGGAGCCGGGCGCCTACGGGCGCGTACGGCTCTGGGGCTCGATCGGTTTCATCGTCGCCGTGCTGGTGCTCGGCCTCGTCGTCGATGCGCACGGCCCGTGGTGGGTGCTGCCGGCGCTCGTCACGCTCATGCTCGGCATCTGGACGTTCAGCCTGTCGTTACCGGAGTCCCGCGCGCGCCACGACGTCGCGGCGCCCGGCCCCCTGCGCAAGGCGCTGCTGCGCACCGACGTCGCGGCGTTTCTGCTCGCGTGCCTGCTGATGGCCATGAGCCATGGACCGTACTACACGTTCTACTCGATCTACCTCGAGGGCCACGGCTACAGCAAGACGCTGATCGGTCAGCTCTGGGCCTTCGGCGTCGTGTGCGAGATCCTCGTGTTTCTCGCCATGCAGCACGTCATGCGGCGGGTCGCGTTGCGGGAGGTGCTGCTCGTGAGCTTCGTGCTTGCCGCCATCCGCTGGCTGCTCATCGGTTTCTATCCCGATCGGCTGGCCGTGCTCGTGCTTGCGCAGGCGCTGCACGCCGCGACCTTCGGATCGTTCCACGCGGCGGCGATCCAGATGGTCCACCGTTTCTTCACCGGCCGGCACCAGAACCGGGGACAGGCGATCTACGGGAGCGCGAGCTTCGGAATCGGCGGGGCGCTCGGCAGCTTCTACAGCGGCTATGCGTGGAGCACGCTCGGCCCGAGCGCGACGTATCTCATCGCCGCCGCTATCGCGGCCGCGGCGTTCGGCGTGGCCTACGCGGGCCTCAGGCCCAGGACTTGATCCGGCGGTTCGCGCGAAACGGCGCGAAGGAGATGATCTGCGCGGTGGGGCGTGCGGGGGCGGGCGTGCGCGGCGGCGCGCTGTCGCCGAAGACGGCAGCGAGTGCGGCGCAGAGCTCCTCGATCAGCCGATAGAGGTCGATGTCGGTGCGATCCGATTGAAGCACCTGCAGACGAATGGGAGCGACGGCTTCGAGCGTCGCGTCGCGGGCGACGGGATCGGTGAGACGACGGCAGCCGTTCGCGACGAACATCGACTGCGCGAGCCGCATGACCAGCTCGTGATGCAGCGGGCTGCACTCGAACAGGTCTTTCAGGCTTTTCGCCGCGGGGTTCAGCGGAAACTGATGGTAGCCGAGGCGCGCCTCGAGTTTCCGCAACAGCTCGATGAAGGTCATGCCGCTTCCCGAATCATCCGGATCATCGCCTGTCCGGCGTTCGACACCGTTCGCGTTGCGTGCGTCACGATGCCGAGCTCACGCCGAATCCTTACTTGTTTAATCTGGACCACTTTGAGGTCGTCGTCAATCATGGTGCGCGGCAGCGCGCTCCAGCCCAGACCGATGACGGCGAGCATCTTGAGCACTTCCAGGTAGTTCGTCGTCATGCCGACGCGCATGCGCGTGCGCAGGCTGCCGAGCGCGTCGAGGATGATACCGCGCGTGTACGTGCCCGGGCCGGGGAGGATCGCCGGGTAATCGAGCAGGGCTTTCGCGCTCGCGTCGCGCAGCCGGGCGAGCGGGTGCGACGGCGCAACCACGATCTCGAGCGGGTCGTCCCAGATTCGCTCGGCCTTGAGCTGCGGGATCGGTCCGGCGGGGAGCGTGACGACCGCGAGCTCGATCTCGCCGCGCAGGACCGCGGCGCACGCGGCCTCGGAATCCATGAAGCGCAGATCGAGCCGCACTTCCGGGTAGCGCTCGTGGAAGCGCTTGAGCGTCTCCGGGATCCGGTGCAGGCCGATGTGATGACTGGTGGCGAGCGAGAGCTCGCCGCCGATCTCGCCCGCCAGATTGGCGAGCGAGCGCCGGGCGTCTTCGATCTCGTTGAGGATGACGCGGGCGCGCGCAAGCAGCGCCTGCCCGGCCGGGGTGAGCTGCACCCGCCGCCCGATCCGATCGAACAGCCGCGTGCCCAGCTCCCCCTCGAGCGCCGCGATGCGCTTGCTGATCGCGGGCTGGCTGAGAAAAATCCGCTCGGCGGCGGCCGAGAATGAGCCCGTTTCGGCGGCGGCCCGGAAGGCCTGGAGGGCGGCGATGTCCATGACGAATGAGAATATCACACATGATAAATATGAATTTGAGTTATTTAGGGGAGGTGCCTAAGCTAGCGACCCATGGCCGGTAAGACCCTTTACGACAAGCTCTGGGATGCCCACGTCGTTCGGCGCAACGAGGACGGGACGTGTCTCCTCTATATCGATCGCCACCTCGTCCATGAGGTGACCAGCCCGCAGGCGTTCGAGGGGTTGCGCCTCGCCGGCCGCCGGCCCTGGCGCCTGGATGCCAATCTCGCCACCGCCGATCACAACGTCCCGACGACCGACCGGCGCCGCGGCATCAGCGACGCCGTCTCGCGCCTGCAGGTCGAGACGCTCGACGAGAACTGCCGGTCCTTCGGCATTACCGAGTTCGGCATGAACGATGCGCGCCAGGGCATCGTGCACGTGATCGGACCGGAGCAGGGCGCGACGCTCCCCGGCATGACGGTCGTGTGCGGCGACTCGCACACCTCCACGCACGGCGCGTTCGCGGCGCTCGCCTTCGGCATCGGCACCTCCGAGGTGGAGCACGTGCTGGCGACGCAGTGCCTCCTCCTCCGGAAGTCGAAGAGCATGCGCGTGCGCGTCGAGGGCGCGCTCGGCGCCGGCGTGACCGCGAAGGACGTCGTGCTCGCCATCATCGGACGCATCGGCACGGCGGGCGGCACCGGTCACGCCATCGAGTTCGCCGGATCGGCGATCCGCGGCCTGTCGATGGAAGGGCGCATGACGGTCTGCAACATGGCGATCGAGGCGGGCGCGCGCGCCGGGATGGTCGCGGTGGACGAGAGGACGATCGAGTACGTGCGCGGCCGGCCTTTCGCGCCGAAGGGCGCGCTGTGGGAGCGCGCGGTCGCGGCGTGGCGCGAGCTGCGCAGCGACGACGACGCGGCCTTCGACAGGGAGGTCGTGATCGAAGCGCGCGAGATCGAGCCGCAAGTCACCTGGGGCACCTCGCCCGAGATGGTGGCGCCGGTCGGCGCCCGGGTGCCCGACCCGGCGCGCGAGCGCGACGCGACGCGGCGCGGCGGCATCGAGAGCGCGCTCCGTTACATGGATCTCGCGCCCGGCACGCCGATCAAGGACATACGGATCGACAAGGTGTTCATCGGTTCGTGCACCAACTCCCGCATCGAGGACCTGCGCGCGGCGGCCGCCGTGGTGAAGGGCCGGCGCGTCGCGGGCAGCGTCAAGCTGGCGCTGGTCGTGCCGGGGTCCGGACCGGTCAAACGCCAGGCCGAGGCCGAGGGCCTCGACCGGATTTTCACCGAGGCCGGTTTCGAATGGCGCGAGCCCGGCTGCTCGATGTGCCTGGCCATGAACGCCGATCGGCTCGAGCCCGGCGAGCGCTGCGCATCGACGTCGAACCGCAATTTCGAGGGGCGGCAGGGGGCGGGCGGCCGCACGCACCTCGTGAGCCCCGCCATGGCAGCCGCTGCGGCGATCGCGGGGCATTTCGTGGACGTGAGAGAACTGCAACTTCAGTGAAAAAGTTCGAGAAGCTGACCGGGTTGGTGGTGCCGATCGACCGGGCGAACGTCGATACCGACGCGATCATTCCGAAGCAGTACCTGAAGTCGATCAAGCGCACCGGTTTCGGGCCGAACCTGTTCGACGCGTGGCGCTATCTCGATCCGGGCGAGCCGGGCATGGACCACGGCCGGCGGCGGCCGAACCCGGACTTCGTGCTCAACCAGCCGCGTTACCGGGGCGCACAGGTCCTCCTCGCGCGCGAGAACTTCGGGTGCGGCAGCTCGCGCGAGCATGCGCCCTGGGCGCTCGAGGACTACGGCATCCGCGCGCTCATTGCGCCGAGCTACGCCGACATCTTCTACGGCAACTGCTTCAAGAACGGCCTGCTCCCCATCGTGCTGGCGGCCGACGTCGTGGACCGACTCTTCGGCGAGACCTTCGCGACCGAGGGTTATCGCCTGACGGTGGATCTCGAAGCCCAGACCGTGACGACGCCAGGCGGCGAGGCCTTTCGATTCGACATCGATCCCTTCCGCAAGCACTGCCTGCTCGAGGGCCTCGACGAGATCGGTCTCACGCTCCAGCACGCGGACGAGATCCGCTCGTACGAGGAACGCCGGCGGCAGGAAACCCCCTGGTTGTTCGGCTCCTGATCGGCGTTTCTCCGCGGTTGCCGGAAAATCGAACAAAGCGATGACCAAGAAGATCGCAGTACTCCCGGGCGATGGCATCGGCCCCGAGGTGACGGCCGAGGCCGGCAAGGTGCTGGAGTGCCTGCGCCGGGAGTTCGGGCTCGACGTCGAAACCGAGCAGGCGCCGGTCGGCGGCACGGCGTACGACGCGCACCGGCATCCGTTGCCGGACGTCACGTTGAAGCTCGCCCGCGAGGCGGACGCGGTGCTGCTCGGCGCGGTCGGCGGGCCCCGGTGGGACGCACTGCCGATGGCCGTGCGCCCGGAAAAAGGGCTGCTCGGCCTGCGCGCCGGGCTCGGGCTCTTCGCGAACCTGCGGCCGGCGATCCTTTATCCCCAGCTGGCGAGCGCCTCGTCGCTCCGGCCCGAAGTGGTGGCCGGTCTCGACATCCTGATCGTGCGCGAGCTGACCGGCGACATCTACTTCGGCGAACCGCGCGGCACGAGAACTCTGGAGAAGGGCGAGCGCCAGGCCTACAACACGATGGTCTATTCGGAACACGAGATCGCGCGCGTCGCGCGCGTCGCCTTCGACGCGGCGCGCCGGCGCGGCCGCAAGGTCTGCTCGGTCGACAAGGCGAACGTGCTCGAGGCCACCGTGCTGTGGCGGGAGGTCGTGACGCACGTCGCGCGGGAGTATCCCGACGTCGAGCTGAGCCATATGTACGTGGACAACGCCGCCATGCAGCTCGTGCGCGCGCCGAAGCAGTTCGACGTGATCGTGACCGGGAACATGTTCGGCGACATCCTTTCGGACGAGGCTTCCATGCTCACGGGATCGATCGGCATGCTGCCGTCCGCATCGCTCGATGCGCGGAACAAGGGCATGTACGAGCCGATCCATGGATCGGCGCCGGACATCGCCGGCAAAGGGGTCGCCAATCCGCTCGCGACCATCCTGTCGGCGGCCATGATGCTTAGGTACACTCTGGGCGCCGCGCCGCTCGCCGACCGGGTCGAGCGCGCGGTATCGACCGTGCTCGATCAGGGGCTGCGCACGGCGGACATTCACACCGAGGGGACGAAACGGGTCGGTACGCGGGAGATGGGCGACGCGGTGGTCGCCGCGCTCGCGGCGCAGGCGAAATGACATGCCCGGCGGACGGGCAGGGGCGAGGACAATGATGCGGGTAGGGTTGGTCGGCTGGCGCGGTATGGTGGGCTCCGTGCTGATGGGGCGCATGCAGCAGGAGCGGGACTTCGATCTCGTCGATCCGGTGTTCTTCACCACTTCGCAGGTGGGCGGCAAGGGACCGGCGATCGGCAAGGACGTGCCGCCGCTGAAGGACGCGAAAAGCATCGACGACCTCAAGCGCATGGACGCCGTCATTTCCTGCCAGGGCGGCGATTACACGGGCGAAATTTATCCGAAGCTGCGCGCGGCCGGCTGGAACGGTTACTGGATCGACGCGGCATCGGCGCTGCGAATGGCTCCGGACTCGGTGATCATCCTCGATCCGGTGAACCTCGACGTCATCCGGGACGCGCTCGGCCGCGGCGTGAAGAACTACATCGGCGGCAACTGCACGGTGTCGCTCATGCTGATGGCGCTCGGCGGCCTGTTCCAGCGCGGCCTCGTCGAATGGATGACCGCGATGACGTACCAGGCGGCGTCGGGTGCCGGAGCCCAGAACATGCGCGAGCTGCTGAAGCAGATGGGCGCCGCGCACGCGTCCGTGAAGCCGCTGCTCGACGACCCCGCCTCGGCGATTCTCGACATCGATCGAAAGCTCGCCGACACCATGCGCTCGAGCGGCTTCCCGACCGAGCATTTCGGCGTACCGCTCGCGGGCAGCCTGATCCCGTGGATCGACAAGGACCTCGGCAACGGTCAGTCGCGCGAGGAATGGAAGGGCATGGCCGAGACGAACAAGATCCTCGGGCGCGAGGCGAACCCGATCCCCGTCGACGGGGTGTGCGTGCGGGTGGGCGCCATGCGCTGCCACAGCCAGGCGCTCACGATCAAGCTCACGCAGGACGTTCCGCTGGACGAGATCCGCATGATGCTCGCGACGGCGAACGACTGGGTGAAGGTGATTCCGAACGAGCGCGAGGAGAGCATGCGTGAGCTTACGCCGACCGCGGTGACCGGGACGCTTTCCGTCCCGATCGGTCGGCTGCGCAAGCTGCCCATGGGCGGCCAGTATCTCGCTGCCTTCACCGTCGGCGACCAGCTCCTCTGGGGTGCGGCCGAGCCGTTGCGCCGCATGCTTCGCATCCTGCTCGAGCACTGACGATCGCTTTGCCGGTTCCGCACCGGCCGCCGTCCCGAGCGGGCGGCGGACGACCCCCATTGCCCTCGCGATTTGATGCGCCGCCGGCGGAGAACTATAGGAAAGGAGAGCGGGCGACCCCTGCGGCCGGACACCCCTCGGTCGGGTATCCGGTTCGACTATTTATGGTGAAATCGGAGGGAACACAAGTCCTTGTGAAAGGGTTTCGCTGAACTATAGTTAGTTGAGATTTGTAAAGGGCCTTACTATTATACCGGCATAACTCCCAGCCCCTGAAAGTGAATAAGGACACTCCCAGTCAGCCCGTCCAGGGTGCGTGTGTGCGCAGAGTGAGGAGGCTGACCGCCCGGTACATGCTGGGTGCACTCCTTGCCCTGTGTCCGCTCGCCGGTCATGCCTTGGGGCTCGGGAAGCTCAAGGTCCACTCCGCGCTACACGAACCCCTGAACGGAGAGATCGAGTTCACCTCGATCACCGACTCCGAGCTCAAAGGGCTGAACGCGACGCTCGCCTCCCGGGCCGACTTCGCCATCGCGGGTGCCGAGCGGCTGCCTTTCCACGCCAACATCCGGTTCGAGGTGGTCCGTCGTCCCGACGGCCGTTACTTCCTCGAGCTCAAGACCGATCAGCCGATCGAAGAGCCTTTCGTGCATCTGCTCGTCCAGGTGCAATGGGCAGGCGGCCGTCTGGTGCGCGAATACACCGCCCTGATCGACCCGCCGCGGTACCTGGCCTCGACCCCGTCCGGCATCGAGGTCCCGCGAGTCGCACCCACGGCGCCCGCGCCGGAGGTCGAGACGGTGCCTCCCCCTGTCGCGGACGCCGAACCCCCGTTGGCCGTCGAGCCGCCGACAACCGAGCCCATGACGGAGCCGCAGCCCGTCGGCGACGCGCCCGCGCCGGAGACATCGATGTCGGATGACACGCTCGGTCCCGACACCGCTTCGGCAGTCGGCATTTCGCCGGAGACGGGCTGGCCGGAAGACGACGCGCCTCCGACGGTCGAGGCGCTTGCCCCGGCGGAGCGGGACATGGCGGCGAGCACCTTGCCCGAGTGGGCCAACGCCTCCGAGTACACGGTCAAGCGCGGCGACACGCTCTGGGCGATCGCGGAACGCATGCGCGCGGACCAGGGCCTCACGCTCGAACAGGTGATGGTCGCGATCTTCAAGAACAACAAGTCGGCTTTCTTCGGCAACAACCTCAACAATCTGCGCGCCGGCAAGATCCTGAAGCTTCCCGAGCGCGACGCGGTCGAGGCGACCGCGCCGGCGCAGGCCCGCAAGGAATTTCGCGCGCAGTACGACGTCTGGCAGGAGTACAAGCTCAAGCTCGCCGCGCAGAGCGGCACGCTCAAGGTGGCGGACGCCGCCCCGGCAGCGACGCCCGTGGAGCAGGCCGCCCCGAAGGTCGAGCCGGAGGCCACGCCGCCCAAGGCACCGGAGCCGGCCGAAAAGGCGCAGCCTCAGCAACCGGACGAGTTGCTGAAGATCGTGCGCAGCACGCTCGAGTCCGAAAAGCCGGGCGCCGATCAGGCGGCCGCGCAGGGCGAATCCGCGGTCGACGCCGCAAAGCGCGAGCAGGCGGCGCTTGCCGAGCGGGTCACCACTCTCGAGGAATCGCTCGAGTCCAGGCAGATGGAGAACCGGGAACTGGCCGAGAAAGTGGGCCAGGTGCGCACGCAGCTGAAGAACGAGAAGCGGCTGCTCGAGCTCGAAAATCAGCAGCTCGCGCAGGCGCAGGCTCAGGCCCAGGCCAAGCCGGCGGAAGCGAAGCCGGCAGAGGAACCGAAGGCCGAGGCCAGACCGGACGTCGAGCCCAAGCCCGAGTCCGCCGTCGAGCCGAAACCGCAACCGGCTGCCGCGCCCAAGGCGGACGCGAAGCCGCAGCCGCGCGCCGTCAAGCCTCGCGCGCCGAAGAAACCCGCATCCGCGTCCCCGCCCCCCGAAGACAAAGGCTTTTTCGCGACGCTGCTCGACGATCTCGTGAACGGCGGAATGCTGCCCATCATCGGCGGCGTCGTCGTGCTCGCGGGCGGCGTGATCCTGCTCATGTACATGCGCCGCCGGCAGCGCTCGATCGCCGAGTTCGAGGAGAGCATCCTCGCCTCAGACGCCATCGCGCCCGATTCGAGCGTGACGACCGGCAATACGTCCGGCCAGTCGATCACGACGGGCGACACGTCGTTCCTGAGCGATTTCAGCCAGGGGAGCATGGGGCACGTACAGACCGACGACGTCGACCCGGTCGCGGAAGCCGAGGTCTATCTGGCGTATGGCCGGGACGAGACCGCCGAGGAGATCCTGAAGGAAGCGATCGTCAAGAACCCGAACCGGCAGGAGCTCAAGCTCAAGCTGCTCGAGATCTATCACCAGCGCAGCGACGTGGGTGCCTTCGAGACCCTCGCCGAGGAGCTCTATGCGGCGCTGGGCGGGCCGGGCGGCAAGGTGTGGGAAAAGGTCGAGGAAATGGGGCGCCGCCTCAGCCCGAACAACCCCATGTTTCAGGGCGGCGCCGGCGCGACGGCGCGCCGCGCGACCGACAGTCCACGCGAGGAGGTGGGCGACTCCGTCGCGGCGGCAGGCATGGCGACGACCGCGTTCGCCGCGGCGGCGACCGATGCCGAATCCGCCACTCGCGCCGAGTCCTCGCCCACCATCGACTTCGACTTCGACGCGGGCAGCCCGGCACCCAAGCAGGCCGAGGCGGAGGAGCCGGCGTTCGATATCAATTTCGACCTCGAGGAGGCAAAGACGGGTACCGACGACGCGGGCCTGACGTTCGCCGGTTCGTCCCCTGCGACGAGCGAGGATACGGGGCTGGAGGGCCTGGACCTCGGGCAGCCCGCGGAGCACGTCATCGATTTCGAGCAGGCAAAGGCCGAGCCGAATGCAGAACCATCGGGCGGGGGCGAGATCAGCTTCGACCTGCCCGGTGAGGAAAAGACCGCAGGAGACGATCTGAGCCTCGATATGGCGACGGAGGAGACGGGGGCCGAGGGCTCAATCCGTTTCGAGCCCACGCCCGAGGGTGGTGAGGGGGAGATCCAGTGGGAGCTCGACTCCACGGAGACAGCCGCCCCGGCCGCCGACGTGCCGGTCAACGGCGCGGACAGCGGCGGCGAACCGCAGTGGGACGAGACCGCAACGAAGCTCGACCTCGCGCGCGCCTACATCGACATGGGCGACGGCGACGGAGCGCGCAGTATCCTCGAGGAAGTGATGGCCGAGGGCAACGAGCAGCAGAAGAAGCAGGCCGCCGACCTCGTAAGCCAGATCGGTTAGTCCGCCGAGACAGCCTGCGAGCGGCGTTGCCGTCCAGGCCGATCTAGAAGCGCCGTCCGAAGTAGATCCCGGCCCCGCCGTATAAACCCGATCGCGCGACCAGTCCTGCGTAGCCGTCGCCGTCGAGCGTCACCTCGACGCCGCCCAGCGCGCCCGAGCGGTCGTCGACCGAAAGATCGCGCGTCTCCGTGACCGCTCCGCGGGCGCGCTGATCGCCGTCCAGGTCGCCGTAGTTGAATCCCGCATAGAACCGGGCCGCACCCGGCACGGCGACCGCGATGCCGGTCTCCGCGTAATACACGTTCCAGCTGAGCGTCACGTCCTGCAGGTCGTTCGCGTCGTCGGTCCGTTCGTAGAGATAGCTGGCGCCGGCGAAGAACGAGAAGCTGGATGACAACGGCGCGTCGAAGTCGATCGAAACCCCCGCATGGTAGCCGTCGAGCTGCTCGCCGGCGGTGAGCGGCTCGCCGGTCTGCGTGAGATAGCTGTACCCCCCCAGCAGGCCGAGCCGGACGTGCTTTCCGTAACGCTCCCGCCAGTGGACGCCGATGCGCTTCAGCGTCGTGTCGATCCGGTCGCTACCTCGCGCGAGGTCGAAGTCGTGCTGTGTGAACGCAAGGGTAAAGTCCGTCGGCCGCTCCAGTCCGTAAGGCCGGGCGTCCTCGGCGAACGCCGGCGCTGCGCACAGACACGCGAGCCAGAACCAGCGGATCATGGGCCGCGCCGCCGATCGAGCGTCACGAAACTGAAGGCGTAGGCGTGGTGCGCGTCGGCCTCGTGATGCACACGCTCGATCTCGTGCCAGGCAGCGACGTCGAATTCCGGAAAGCGCGTGTCGCCATCGACGCCGGCATGCACGCGCGTGAGGTAGAGCCGGTCGGCGCGCTCGAGGGTCTGCGCGTAGAGGTCGCCGCCCCCGATGACGAAGATCTCTTCGGCGCCGTCCGCCTGGGCGAACGCCTGTTCGAGCGAGTGCACGACGCGGCAGCCGGACGCAGCCGCGTACCCGGCCTGGCGTGTGACGACGATGTTCAGGCGGTCGGGGAGCGGTCGGCCGAGCGACTCGTAGTTCCGACGCCCCATGATGACGGGATGTCCGACCGTGAGGCGACGGAAGTGCTTGAGGTCGTCCGGCAGGTGCCAGGGGAGACGATTGTCCCGTCCTATCACGCCGTTCTCGGCGAGCGCGACGATGATGGAGATGCGTGGACGGGGGCGTTCCAATCGCGCTCCCTCTCGTCAAACGGCGACCGGTGCCTTGATCGCGGGGTGCGGGTCGTAGTTCATGAGCTCGAAATCGTCGTGCACGAAATCGAACACCGAGGCGCGGTCGGGATTCAGCCGCATGGCCGGAAGGGGTCGAGGCGCGCGCGTGAGCTGGAGCCGCGCCTGTTCGAGGTGGTTCGCGTAGAGATGCGCATCCCCGAGCGTGTGGACGAAGTCGCCTGGGCGAAGGCCGGTGACTTGCGCCACCATCAGCGTCAGCAACGCGTAGGAGGCGATGTTGAACGGCACGCCGAGGAAGATGTCGGCGCTGCGCTGATACAGCTGGCAGGACAGCCGTCCCTGCGCCACGTAGAACTGGAAGAGCGTGTGGCAGGGCGGAAGCTTCATGCGCTCGACGTCGGAGACATTCCAGGCGCTGACGATCAGCCGGCGCGAGTCCGGATCCCGCCGGATGCGGTCGACGACATCGGCGATCTGGTCGATGTGTCGGCCGTCCGGAGTCGGCCACGAGCGCCACTGGTAGCCATAGATAGGCCCGAGCTCACCGTTCTCGTCGGCCCACTCGTCCCAGATCGAAACCCCGTTCTCCTTCAGATAGCGGATATTGGTGTCGCCGCGCAGGAACCAGAGGAGCTCATGGATGATAGAACGCAGGTGCAGCTTCTTGGTGGTGACCAGCGGGAAGCCGGCCGCGAGGTCGAACCGCATCTGGTGGCCGAAAAGGGAGAGGGTGCCGGTGCCGGTACGGTCGCTCTTGCGCACTCCGCGCTCGAGTACCTGGCGGAGAAGATCGAGATACTGCTGCATGCGCGTTCGGGGCCGACGAGTGGTAGGACAGGCTTCTGGGCAGCGGCCGGGATTTGTTTAATATTGAGGTCGCCGCGACATTGCGGCCTAGTATATCCGGTGAGGCCGCGAGGCGCAGCCGGGCCGAAGAAGAAATGGAAAAATATCTGTTCATGCGGGGGGTCCTGAAGCGGCTTGCCGAAGACCGCTTCCTGTGCCGCGGCGTGGCGATCGGCCTGAAGGTGGGCGCCGCCATGATCGTCCTCTTCAGCCTCACGACTTTCTTCTCGGCCGGTCGCCTGATCTTCGATCTCTCGGCTAACGGAATCCCGGGCGGGGTGCTGTTCGAGGTCTTCTACGTGCTGGCCGTCTACGCCGCCGCCCATACCCTGCTGTTGCGTTCCCAGGACGCTGACGCCGTCAGATCCGGCGAGTTCGTCGCCCTGCGGCTGGCCCCGGTCGTCATCCGCGGGCTGGCGGAAGCGTATGCGGCCTTCGTCGCGCTGGTCGCGATCGGTGGGGGGCTGTTCGTCTGGTTCACCAATCTCGGCGTCGAAAAGGTCCTGGATCCCGTGACTCGCTCTTTCTTTCCGACCGTCCGGGAGAACCCGAGCTTCATGGGCGGGATCGAGTTCATGGTGAGCGGCGTCGTGACGGCATTTGCGGTCCTGCTGGTCGCCTACGTCCTCGCAGAGGCGCTGCAGTTCGCCACGCGCTCGCTCCGCCCCGCCGAGGCGGTACGTAATGGCGCGGAGGATCGCCTGCGCGCCCGCTTCGGCTCCTGACACCCCTCAGCGCGCGAACAGCCGTACCCGCCGGTACTTGAAGAAGGGGATCAGCGCCATCCCCGCGATAAAACCTCCGATGTGCGCCCCGAAGGCGACGCCTCCCTCGCCCGCAGGGGCCAGGGCCGAGCTCACGAGCTGCAGCACGAACCACAGGCCGAGCACCAACATGGCGGGTAGGTGCACGAGCCGCGAAAAGAATCCGAGCGGGATCAGGACGAGGACGTGCGCGCGGGGGTAGAGCAGCAGATAGGCGCCGAGCACCCCCGAGATCGCACCGCTTGCTCCGATCATGGGAACCGTCGAATCGGGGTCCGGGAACGCCTGCACCAGAGCCGCCGCCACGCCGCAGACGAGATAGAAAACGACGAACCGCACGTGGCCCATGGCGTCCTCGATGTTGTTGCCGAAGATCCAGAGGTAGAGCATGTTGCCGAGCAGGTGCATGATGCTGCCGTGCAGGAACATGGACGTGAATACCGTCATCGCGGGCGGTACGAGATGCAGCTCCGGGGGAAGACTTTCGTAACCGAAGAGCGTCGCGGGTATCACGCCCAGGCTGACGACCGCGGCCTGAAAGCCGCGTTGACCGAGCGAGATCTGCCAGAGAAAGATCGCGGAACACGCGACGATGAACGTCACCGTCACGAACGGCGTGATGCGGGTGGGGACGTCATCGCGCAGGGGAATCATCCGACGTCTCCGAGCAGTGCGTACGTGTCGAGGCGATAGAAGCGGGCAAGCTGGGCGTACACGTCGGGGAAATCGTCTCGGATCAGACCCGGCGCCGTGAAGAACGTCTCGCTCGCCACGGCGAAGAACTCGGCCGGATCGCTCGCGCCATACGGGTCGAGGCCCGTTTCGTCGTCCTGCTCGACCTGCTCGCCGAACCGTTCATACGCTTTCGTGAACACGTCACTCCAGGCCCGTGCCGACATGCCGGCATGCAGGGGAGGAAAGCCGTCGGCGGGTCCGTTGAGGACGTCCAGCTTGTGCGCGCATTCGTGAATCACGAGGTCCCGGTCTATCGATTCCGATTCTTCCTCGATCGCCGCCCAGGACAGCACCATGGGTCCCTGTGACAGCGACTGCCCGCAAAGATCGCGCGTCTCTCGATGCACGACCCCGGCCTCGTCCATGTACTCGTCGTGAACGCGAAAGTCGCCGGGATAAACCACTATATCCGACCACCCGGCATAGAAGTCGAGCCCGAGATGCAGCACCGGCAGACAGGCCTTCGCGGCGACCACGGCCCGTACGGAAGCGTCGATCTCGAATCCGGCCGTTCCCTCGAAGCGTTTGGAAGCCAGGAACTGCCCGGCGAGCTCACGCAGCCGACGCCGCTCCCGGTCGGGCAAGGCCTGCGCGCAGGGGGTACGCGCGAGCGCCTCGGCCCAATCGCCGTCGGCCACGTGTATCCGTCGGCGTCGAAGCCGTTTGTACCACGACCGCAGTGACACGGATGTCCGGCTCAATGCCGGTAGTCTAGGGACCTTTCGCTTCCCCGCGCAAATGCGCGATCGCCAGGCGCTTGCCGCTCTCCACGGCCGGCTGGTCGAGCGGATCGATGCCATACAGCAGCCCGGCATAGATCGTCGCGCGCTGGTAGAGATCGATGAGCTGACCCAGCACGTGCGCATCGAGTTGCGGGAGGGTGATCGTGAGATTGGGGTGACCGTAGTCGGTGATCACCTGTCGAGTGGCCCGGAACTCGGCGTCGAGCACGTCGTGCAGCGCACGGCCGTCGAGGAAGGGGAAGGCCGCGCGGCTGGCGTCGTCGAGCGGAACGTCGATGCGGTGCGCCCAGGCATCGAGAGCGATGAAAGCGAACATCAGGTCTCGGGGCGATTCCAGGTACATCTGGAGCTGGCTGTGCTGGTCCACGGCCCCCAGGGCGGGCACCGGAAGCGTCCCGGCCGGCGTTCCGTCGGCGCGACGCTTGCCGAGCGATTCGGCCCAGAGCTGACGATACCAGTCGCCGAAGAGGCGCAGGCTGTGGATGTAGGGCATCAGAACCGAAACCCGCTTGTTCCGGCGGGTGTGCAGCAGGAAGTACAAGGCCGCCATCTCGAGCGCCGGGTTGGTCCCGGCCTGGGGCGCATCGCAGCGCGCGGCCGATGCCGTCGCGCCTTCCAGCAACCCCCGGATGTCGACCCCTGCCGCGGCGAGCGGCAGCAGCCCGACGGCGGTCAGCACGGAGTAACGTCCACCCACGCGGGGGGGTACGGGCAGGGCGGCGAGGCCTTCATCGCGGGCGAGCGCACGCAGCCAGCCCTGCTGCGGATCGGTGACGATCCACTGATGGTCGCGGGCAGACGGTCCGCGCGTTCGCCTCAGCCAGTCGCGCAGGACGAGGTACTGCACGGCGGTCTCAACGGTGCCACCCGACTTGCTGATGGCGACCACCGCGGTGCGCGCGGAATCGAGGCGCGCGAGCAGGTCATGCAGGAAGTCCGGATCGATGTTGTCGAGAAAGTGAAGCCGCGGCGTGTCCGGCTTCCGGTCTCCGTGGGCGAGCGCCTGCAATACGGCCATCGCGCCCAGGTTCGAGCCGCCGATGCCGATCACGACCACGTCCGCAAAGGCGCGCAAGCGGGCGGCCTCCGCCTCGATCGCAGTCAGCGATTTCGGCAGCTCTTCGTGCAGGTTGAGGGAGGCGTACTCGGCGTCGAGGCCGCCCTGGCGGCGGCGTGTCACAAGCTCGTGGACGCGGGCGAGCTCGCCGGCAAGACCGTCCAGTTCCGCACGCGGCAGGCCGCCGGCGCCGACGGCCCCGGTGTACATCGCCGAGGTGTCTATGCGCAGCGCCTTCCCGGAGAGTGGCGCCGGACTTTTGTTCTTGTGTTCCGTGTGCATGAACGCGAGCGGGGCGGAAAACGATACCGCGCGGCTATGTTAGCACAGGGCGGATCAGCGCCCGGCGTGTTCGGCGGCTTCGAGGGTATTCGACAGGAGCGTGGCGACCGTCATGGGGCCGACCCCGCCCGGCACGGGGGTGATCCAGGACGCGCGTGCACGCGCGCGCTCGAACTCGACGTCGCCGCTGAACTTTCCGTCCGGCATGCGGTTGATGCCGATGTCGACGACGATCGCGCCCGGTCTGATCCAATCCCCCTTGACGAGGCCGGGTCGCCCCACGGCGACGACGAGCACTTCCGCGCGTCCCACGTGTTCGGCGAGGTTCCGGGTCGCGCTGTGGCAGACGGTGACCGTGCAGCCGGCGAGGAGCAGTTCGAGGGCCATG
Organism: Sulfurifustis variabilis; assembly: GCF_002355415.1. Lineage (GTDB taxonomy): Bacteria > Pseudomonadota > Gammaproteobacteria > Acidiferrobacterales > Sulfurifustaceae > Sulfurifustis > Sulfurifustis variabilis. Next base: position 1,300,754 of record NZ_AP014936.1, read on the forward strand.
GGGCGGCCCACATGATTCGAGGCGCCGACCACGACTGCGTGCTTGCCGCGGAGCGGCATGCCGGTGCTCTCGAGCAGCCGCATGACACCCCAGGGCGTGCAGGGACGAAGCCGCGGCTTGCGGAGCACCAGGCGACCCATGTTGCAGGCGTGGAAGCCGTCGACATCCTTGGCGGGATCGATCCGTTCGATTACCGCGTCGGCGCTGATCTGCGGCGGCAGGGGCAGCTGAACGAGGATTCCGTCGACATCGCCGCGGCCGTTGAGTTCGTCGACGAGCGCGAGCAGGTCGCGCTCGCTCGTGCTGGACGGGAGATCGTAGGAGAACGAAAGCATGCCGACCTCGTCGCAGGCCCGACGCTTGTTACGCACGTAGACCTCGGAGGCGGGATCCCGGCCGACGAGGATCACCGCGAGGCCGGGTGCGCGCCGGCCGGCTGCGAGGCGCGCTTCGACCCGCGCCTTGATGCCGGTTCGAAGGGCAGCGGCAATGCGCTTTCCGTCGATCACGTGCGCGCTCAAGATGGGAAGTCCCCGCTCAAAGGGCACGCATGATCGCATGCACGCCGGGAGCCGCCAAGCACGCGGTCGGGCTCGTTGACGCTCTCAGGGGCCGTGCGTATAGTTCCGCGCTCGCCGCCGGGGAGCGGCGAGCCGGCCGGTAGGTCACCGAGCCGGGTTCGAGCAATCAACCGAGCAGCCCGGCGACGCCGGTGACATTGGGTCGGTCGCGACGGGCGCAGCACCACCCGGGCCGGTAACGGCCCCGACGGGGTATAGCGCAGCCTGGTAGCGCACCTGCTTTGGGAGCAGGGTGTCGGGGGTTCAAATCCCTCTACCCCGACCATCTTGCAAGCCGTGGGCGCCTGGTCGACGATTCGTCTGCAGGCGCCCGTAGCTCAAGCGGATAGAGCACCAGCCTTCTAAGCTGGGGGTTACAGGTTCGATTCCTGTCGGGCGCGCCAGTCCAGCCGTTCCGGGGCAAGGGCGAGCAGCCGGCCCGCCGTTTTGGTGGACGCTCGGCGGCGATACAGGCGTACGTTATAATGTCGCCGCAAATGGTGAGCGTAGCTCAGTTGGTTAGAGTCCCGGATTGTGATTCCGGTTGTCGTGGGTTCGAGTCCCATCGCTCACCCCAGTCGTGTCCCTCCGGGAGGATGCGGCGCTGAGGCCGCACCACCGCGTTTCGTTCTACGCCTCCTCAGCAGCACGGGCCGTTAGCTCAGTTGGTAGAGCAGCTGACTCTTAATCAGCGGGTCCCAGGTTCGAGCCCTGGACGGCCCACCATTTTCCCGCTACCCGGTTACGGGGCCCCCACGGGGCCTCGCCCTCGTGTCCCCACCGTTCGGCCGCAATCGTGATCTAATAAGGAAGCGGGCGCGGGCGAATGTGGCGGAACTGGTAGACGCGCTGGACTTAGGATCCAGTGGGGAAACCCATGGGAGTTCGAGTCTCCCCATTCGCACCAATCCTTGGCCGGCTGGGGTCAAAACGGTAGGATCGGCCGGAATACGGGCAGCAAAAGCATAAGCGAGAGAAAGCAGAGATGCAGGTATCCGTCGAAAGCATTGGGACCCTGGGGAGGCGTCTTACGGTGGCCGTCCCGGCCGAGCAGTTCGAGCAGGCCTTCGCCGAGCGGCTCAACCGCCTGTCGCGGCAGGTGAAGCTTCCCGGATTTCGTCCGGGCAAGGTGCCGACGAAAGTGGTAGAGGCGCGGTATGGGGGCAAGCTGCTCGAGGAGGTAGCGGGCGACCTGATCGAGACCACGCTCCGCGAGGCGATCGGGACGCAGGGGCTCAAGCTCGCCGGTGGCACGCGAATCCGTCACAAGCCGCTCGCCCGGGGCCAGAGTTTCGAGTACACGGCGGAGTTCGAGGTATTCCCCGAGGTTCGCAAGCTGGATCTGGCGGGGGTCGAGATCGAGCGGCCGAGCGTCGGCATCGCCGACGAGGACGTGGAGCGGACGATCGAGACGCTGCGTCAGCAGCGCGTGACCTGGAACCCGACCGACCGGGCGGCGCAGCGTGGCGACCGGTTGATGATCGACTTTGTGGGGCGCCTGGACGGCGCCGAGGTGGAGGGTGCGAAGGGTCAGAATGCGACCGTCGTGCTGGGGAGCGGGACCTTCGTCTCGGGCCTCGAAGACGGACTCATCGGCGCCAAGACGGGGGAAAGCCGGGAAGTCCCGGTCGCGTTTCCGAGCGACTATCGGCACGCTCCGCTGGCCGGCAAGACGGTGCAGTTCGAGGTCAAGGTGAACGAAGTCGCGGAACCCGTACCGCCCGCCGTGGACGAGGAGTTCGCGAAGGCGCTGGGCGTCCAGGACGGCGGCGTCGAGAAGCTGCGCGCCGAGGTGAAAGCGAATCTCGAGCGTGAAGCGGCCGGGCGCGTGCGAGCGGTGCTGCGCCGCAACGTCATGCAGGCACTGTTGCGGGCGAACCCGATGGAGACACCCGCAAGCCTGGTCGCCGCAGAAATCGACCGGATGAAACGCATCGCCGAGGCCATGCGCGGCGCCGGCACTCCGCCGGTTGCGGAAGGTGCCGACGACGAGCTTTATCGTAAGCGGGCGACGGTACGCGTGGCGCTCGGGCTGATTCTGGCGGAGATCGTTCGCGCGCGCGGGATCAAGCCCGATCCCGCCCGGGTACGGGCCCGGGTGCAGGAGATGGCCCAGGATTACGATGCGCCGGAGAAGTTCGTGGAGTGGTACTACGCGGACCCCGAGCGCCTCGGCGAAATCGAGTCGACGGTGATGGAGGAACGGGTGGTGGAGGAGCTGTTGGCGACCGCACAGGTGCGCGACGCACCGGCGGGTTTCCAGGAGCTTCTGAAGATGGACGTTTCGATCGATTAGAGGTGCATATTCCAGCATGAGCATGAACGAATTGCGGTACGGCGGCGCCCAGGAGGCGCAGGCGCTCGGTCTGATTCCCATGGTGATCGAGACCACGGGGCGGGGCGAACGGGCTTACGACATCTACTCGCGCATGCTCAAGGAGCGCGTGGTGTTCCTGGTGGGTCCGGTCGAGGACCACATGGCGAATCTCGTTGTGGCGCAGCTGCTTTTCCTCGAGTCGGAGAATCCCGACAAGGACATTCATCTGTACATCAACTCGCCCGGCGGCGCGGTAAACGCCGGCCTCGCCATCTACGACACCATGCAGTTCATCAAGCCTGACGTCTCCACGGTGTGCATCGGCCAGGCGGCGAGCATGGGCGCGCTGCTGCTCGCGGGCGGCACGAAGGGCAAACGCTTCGCACTTCCGCACGCGCGCATGATGGTGCATCAGCCGATGGGCGGTTTTCAGGGTCAGGCGACCGATATCGACATTCACGCGCGCGAAATCCTGCGCGTGCGCGAACGGCTGAATCAGATCCTGGTCAAACATACTGGCCGAACGATGGAGCAGATCCGCGACGACACCGACCGCGACTACTTCATGGACGGCGACGAGGCGGTCAAATTCGGGCTGGTCGACGCCGTCATCGAAAAGCGTACTTAATGTGGGTGAACTTCCGCCGCTATGCTATATAAGAGGTAGAACTTGCAGTTTCCGGTGGGAAGGGGCATCTTTGGGGCATTCTTCTTGAGGTCGAGGTCGTAGGCATGGCGGACGACAATCACACCCGGGGCGACGGCAAGGGCGAGAAGCTCCTGTACTGCTCGTTCTGCGGCAAGAGCCAGCACGAGGTTCGCAAGCTCATCGCCGGCCCGTCGGTGTTCGTCTGCGACGAATGCGTCGAGCTTTGCAACGACATCATTCGCGAGGAAGTCCAGGAAGAGAAGAACGCCGCCCAGGCGAAGAAGAAGTTTCCGACGCCGCGGGAGATCTACCAGATCCTCGACGAGTACGTGATCGGTCAGTCGGACGCGAAGAAGATCCTCTCGGTCGCGGTCTACAACCACTACAAGCGTATCGAGCACGAGCCGCGGACGGGCGACGTCGAGCTCTCGAAGAGCAACATCCTGATGATCGGGCCTACGGGCTCCGGCAAGACGCTGCTCGCCGAGACTCTGGCCCGGCTGCTCAATGTTCCGTTCACGATCGCCGACGCCACGACGCTCACCGAGGCGGGTTATGTCGGCGAGGACGTCGAGAACATCATCCAGAAGCTCCTTCAGAAGTGCGACTACGACGTCGAGAAGGCCCAGAAGGGCATCGTCTACATCGACGAGATCGACAAGATCTCGCGCAAGAGCGAGAACCCGTCGATCACGCGCGACGTGTCGGGCGAGGGTGTGCAGCAGGCGCTCCTGAAGCTCATCGAGGGCACGATCGCCTCGGTGCCGCCCCAGGGCGGGCGCAAGCACCCGCAGCAGGAGTTCCTGCAGGTCGACACCGGCAACATCCTGTTCATCTGCGGCGGCGCGTTCGCCGGGCTGGAGAAGATCATCCAGAACCGGACCGAGAAGACCGGGATGGGCTTCAGCGCGGAGATCCGCTCGCGCGCGAGCCAACGCGCTGTCGGTGAGGTGCTCCGGCACGTCGAGCCGGAAGACCTGATCAAGTACGGTCTGATTCCAGAGTTCGTGGGCCGGCTGCCGGTCGTCGCGATTCTCGACGAGCTCGACGAGGCGGCGCTGATCCAGATCCTGACCGAGCCGAAGAACGCGCTCGCGAAGCAGTATCAGAGGCTGCTCAAGTTCGAGGGCGTGGAGCTCGAGATCCGCGAGGAGGCGCTGATCGCCGTGGCGCGGCGGGCCATGGAGCGCAAGACCGGAGCGCGCGGCCTGCGTTCCATACTCGAGCGCTGCCTGCTCGACATCATGTTCGAGTTGCCCTCGCTCGAGGGCGTGAAGAAGGTCGTGGTCGAGGCGAACACGATCACAGAATCGGCCAAGCCGCTGCTCATCTACGCGGAGGACGACGACCATGGCAAGAAGCGCGCATCGTCGAGCCCCTGACGCTTTTAAGCGTGACACGCGGTCCGAGCCCCGCCGCAAGCGGGGCTTTTTTTTGACACCTGTCAATGAAACGCGGCGCTCGTCGTGTGATCGTGGCCTTTCGTCGCGCACTTGAAATCCGGTTGCAATAGCCGCACTTTGGTTCCAAACTTGTTTTAGATCCCTCATCCACTCCGCCCGCCTCCGGGCCCAACCGAGACCTAGCCCATCAGATGACTGATAAGCCCCTGGAAAAGGTCCTCCCCAAGATCATCCCCGGCACGGAGACCACCCTGCCCGTGCTGCCTCTGCGGGATGTCGTGGTCTTTCCTCACATGGTCATCCCGCTTTTCGTCGGACGGCGCAAGTCGATCCGGGCTCTCGAGCTGGCCATGGAGTCCGGCAAGCAGATCATGCTGGTCGCCCAGAAGAGCGCCTCGGACGACGATCCGACCCCCGAGGCCATCCACACGATCGGCACGGTCGCCAGCATCCTGCAGCTCCTCAAGCTGCCCGATGGCACGGTGAAGGTGCTGGTGGAGGGCGAGCGCCGGGCGGTGCTCCAGCACTACGTCGAAACCGACGACCATTTCTCGGCGGTGACGGCCCAGCTCGAAGCGGAGCCGGTCGCCGACCGCGAGGGCGAGGCGCTGATGCGCTCGGTGCTGACCGAGTTCGATCAGTACGTCAAGCTGAACATGAAAATCCCGCCCGAGATCCTGACGTCGCTCGCCGGGATCGACGACCCGGGCCGGCTCGCCGATACCATAGCGGCGCACCTCTCGCTCAAGATCGAGGAGAAGCAGCAGATTCTCGAGATCCAGAGCGTGCGCGACCGCCTCGAGAAAATTCTGGCCGTCATGGAGACGGAGATCGACCTGCTGCAGGTCGAGAAGCGCATCCGCGGGCGCGTCAAGCGCCAGATGGAGAAGAGCCAGCGCGAGTACTACCTGAACGAGCAGATGAAGGCGATCCAGAAGGAGCTGGGCGAGATGGAGGACGGCCCGAACGAGGCCGAGGAGCTCGCGAAGAAGATCGCCAAGGCGGGCATGCCCAAGGAAGCGCGGGAAAAGGCCGAGGCCGAGCTGAAGAAGCTGCGGATGATGTCGCCCATGTCCGCGGAGGCGACGGTCGTGCGCAACTACATCGACTGGCTCGTGAACGTGCCGTGGAAGAAGCGGAGCAAGATCCAGAAGGATCTCAAGAAGGCCTCGGAGATTCTGGAGAACGATCATTACGGACTCGAGAAGGTCAAGGAGCGCATTCTCGAGTACCTCGCGGTGCAGCAGCGCGTCGAGAAGCTGAAGGGCCCGATCCTGTGCCTCGTCGGTCCGCCGGGCGTGGGCAAGACCTCGCTGGGTCAGTCGATCGCCCGCGCGACCAACCGCAAGTTCGTCCGCATGTCGCTGGGTGGCGTGCGCGACGAGGCGGAGATCCGCGGGCACCGGCGCACGTACATCGGTTCGCTGCCGGGCAAGCTCATCCAGAACATGTCGAAGGTGAAGGTGCGCAACCCGCTCTTCATGCTCGACGAAGTGGACAAGATGGCGATGGACTTCCGGGGCGACCCGAGCTCCGCGCTGCTCGAGGTGCTCGATCCCGAGCAGAACCACGCCTTCAACGACCACTATCTGGAGGTCGACTACGACCTTTCCGACGTCATGTTCGTTGCGACGGCGAACACGCTGAACATCCCGCCGCCGCTGCTCGATCGCATGGAGGTCATCCGGCTGTCGGGCTACACCGAGGACGAGAAGCTCAATATCGCGGTGAAGTATCTCGTCCCGAAGCAGCTCAAGAACAACGGCCTCAAGGACGACGAGCTCACGCTGACCGAAAACGCGATACGCGACATCATCCGCTACTACACGCGCGAGGCGGGCGTGCGCAATCTCGAGCGGGAGATCTCCAAGGTCTGCCGCAAGGTCGCGAAGGACCTGCTGCTGCAGCGCGAGGAGAAGCGCGTGACCGTGACGCCGCGCACGCTGGACAAATATCTCGGCGTCCGTCGCTTCCGCTACGGCGTCGCCGAGGAGGAGAACCAGGTCGGGCAGGTCACCGGGCTCGCGTGGACCGAGGTCGGCGGAGAGCTGCTCACCATCGAGGCCGCCATCGTGCCGGGCAAGGGTCGCACGACGTTCACCGGCAAGCTCGGCGACGTGATGCAGGAGTCGATCTCCGCCGCGATGACGGTGGTGCGGGCGCGCGCCGCCCGGCTCGGCATCGACGCCGATTTCTACCAGAAGCACGACTTCCACGTGCACGTGCCGGAAGGCGCGACGCCGAAGGACGGGCCGAGCGCAGGCATCGCCATGTGCACCGCGATTGTCTCTGCGCTCACCGGGATTCCGGTACGCGCGGAGGTGGCGATGACGGGCGAGATTACGCTCCGCGGGGAGGTGCTGCCGATCGGCGGCCTGAAGGAGAAGCTGCTGGCGGCGCATCGCGGCAACATCAAGACCGTGCTGATTCCGGAGGAGAACCGCAAGGACCTGGCGGACATCCCGAAGAACATCCGGGATCGGCTCGAGATCAAACCCGTGCGGTGGGTCGACCAGGTTCTCGAGGCCGCGCTGGAGCGTGCGCCCCAGCCGGTCGAGGAAAAACCCGTCGAAGGAGCGGCAAAGGAACCGGAGCCGGAGGTCGCGAATCCGGTCACCACGCACTAGCCGCTCGTTGACGAAGACGGCCGGGGGCGCCCCGGCCGTTTTTTTGTCTTCGTCCAGGTAGCCAAGGCGGGACCGATGCCTTAAACTAGCGCGCCTTTGCGGAGGGGTGCCTCCCCCGGGTGCTTAGCTCAGTTGGTAGAGCGTCGCCCTTACAAGGCGAAGGCCGGGGGTTCGAACCCCTCAGCACCCACCAGATGTCGCCGACTCGCGAAGCGAGAGCGGCAGGTTTGTACGGAGCGGTAGTTCAGTCGGTTAGAATACCGGCCTGTCACGCCGGGGGTCGCGGGTTCGAGTCCCGTCCGCTCCGCCAACTCTCCCGGGGCGAGGATCGATCCTCGCCCCACGGTCGAATTGCGAAGTCCCGACTGCCCCCGTTAGTATTCCGCCCATGCTCGCCAAGATACGAGAGAAGACCCAAGGCATTATCGCGAGCCTGATTCTCGCGTTCGTCGCCATTCCGTTCATCCTGTGGGGCGTGAGCTCCTATTTCGAGGCCGGCGGATCGCTTGCCGTGGCGAAGGTCAACGGCACGGAGATCAGTCAGCAGGCCTACCGTCGCGCGCTCGAGGATATCCGCGGGGCGGACCCGCGCCGCGCCGAGAACCCTGCCTTCCGCGAGCTCGTGGTCGAGAGTCTGGTCAGCCAGACGCTGTTGATCGACGAGGCGCACGAGCAGGGGTATCGGGTGAGCGACTCCCGGCTGGGTCGGCTCGTGCGCGATATTCCGTATTTTCAGCGGGATGGCCGGTTTGATCCGGCGCTGTACGAAGCGATTCTCCGGCGTGAGGGCATCTTCGCGGCCGAGTTCGAGTCCCGGCTGCGAAACGAGAGCCTGGCGGGACAGGTCCAACGCGGGCTCAGCGAGACGGCCTTCGTGACCGAGGACGACGTTGCCCGCGTGCTGCGGCTCCTGCGGCAGGAACGTCGCTTGTCTTATGCCGTGATCGTTCCCGAAAGCTTCGGCAAGACTGTCCAGCCGAGCGATTCGGAAATCGCCGACTATTACGACGCCAACCAGGAGGCGTTCCGCACGACCGAGGAGGTGCGCGCGGAGTATGTCCTGTTGTCGGCCGCCGAGGTGGGCAAGCAGTATCAGCCGACCGAAGAGGACTTGCGGCAGCAGTACGAGGCCGATGCGGCGAGATATGTCACTCCCGCCCGCCGAAGGGCGAGCCATATCCTGGTGAAGCTGCCCGAGGGCGCCGAAGACGCGACGGTGCAGGCGGCTCGGGAACGCGCGGAGGCGATCGCGAAGGAGCTGGCTTCGGGGGTCGATTTCGCGGCGGTCGCGAAGAAGCGCTCCGAAGACCCGGCCACGGCCGCCCGCGGCGGCGATCTGGGCGACATCGCTCCCGGGCTCCTACCGCCCGACCTCGAGGCGGCCGTTTCCGCGCTCAAGCCAGGTGAAACAAGCCCCCCCGTGCGGACGCGCTTCGGATTTCACATCGTGAAGCTCGTTTCCATGACGCCCGAGAAGCGCAAGGCGTTCGCCGAAGTCCGCAAGGATCTCGCCGAGCAGGTGCGGGCGAGGAAGGGCGAGGAGCGGTTCCTCGAGCTTTCCGAGCGCTTCCGCAACCTCGTCTACGAACACCCTGATGGGCTCCAACCGGCCGCCCAGGCGTTGGGTCTCGAGGTGCGCACTACGGGGTGGTTCAGCCGCGCGGGCGGGACCGGTATGGCGGCCAACCCGCGCTTCGCGGAGGCCGCCTTCGAGCCCGAGGTATTGGCCCGATCGCGCAACAGCGATGCGATCGACCTTTCGCCCGAGCAGCTTGTGGCGGTGCGAGTCATCGACCATCGTCCCGCAACGTTGAAACCGCTTGCGGACGTGCGCGCGGCGATCGAACGCACGCTCAGGCAGCAGAAGGCGCGCGAGCAGGCCCGCGCTATGGCTGCCGAGTGGGTATCGAAGCTGGATAAAGGCGCGGCGCTCGCCGACCTCGCCCGGCCACTGGGCTCGACCGTGGAGTCAGGCCGCGTCGTGACCCGGGACAAGACCGGAGGCGTGGATCCTCGGCTGGTGAATGCGGCATTCGCGGCACCGCGGCCCGCCGACGGTCCGGTGCACGGGCTGGTCGACCTTGGATCGCAGGGATACGCCGTGTTCGCGCTCGAGCAGGCGCGCGACGGTGACCCGGCAAACGCCGACGCGGAAGCGAAAGAGAAGGTTCGGCGTCAGCTGCTCTCACGGCGCGGCGCCGACTACTACGCGCACTACCGCGCCGGGCTTCGAGCCCAGGCGGACGTCAAGATCTACTCCGACCAGCTGTGACGCCGGCCGGAGCGGGCAGCTCCGCTTCTATGCGTAGTTGAGGCCGATCGCGACCACGTTGAAGCCGCCGTCGACGTAGGTCACTTCGCCGGTGATGCCCGACGCGAGGTCGGAGCAGAGGAACGCCGCCGCGTTCCCGACCTCGTCGATGGTGACGCCGCGCCCGAGCGGCGCCGTCCTGTCGTTGAAGTCGAGCAGCTTCTTGAAGTCGTTGATGCCGGCGGCGGCGAGGGTCCGGATCGGTCCGGCGGAAATCGCGTTGACGCGAATGCCCTCCGGCCCGAGCGCTTGCGCCAGGTAGCGCACGCTCGATTCGAGGCTCGCCTTCGCCAGGCCCATCACGTTGTAGTTCGGTATGGCCTTTTCGGCGCCGATGTAGGTCAGTGTCAGTAGCGCGCCGTTGCGGCCCTTCATCATCGGGCGTCCGGCCTTGGCGAGCGCCGCGAAACTGTAAGCGCTGATTTCGTGGGCGACGCGGAAGCCGTCACGCGAGACCGCATCGACGAAGTTCCCCTCGAGCTGTTCGCGAGGCGCGAAGGCCACCGAATGGACGAGGATGTCCAGGCCGTCCCAGGATCTGCCCAGCGAGGTGAACAGGTCGGCGATCTGCTCGTCGCTGGCCACGTCGCAGGGCAGGACGAGATCCGATCCGAGCTGCGAGGCGTACTTCTCGACTCGCTCCTTGAGCTTTTCGTTCTGGTACGTGAATGCGAGTGTGGCTCCCTCGCGGTGCATCGCCTTGGCGATACCCCAGGCGATCGAACGCTCGCTCGCGACGCCGACGATCAGCGCTCGCTTTCCGGCAAGGAATCCCATGCGGCTCTCCATGTTTGTCCGGCCAGGCATTGCGAGGGATGGCGCGGGCCGGTGCGCGCGGACCGGCGTTACAGTAACGAAATTCACCGACGACGTGAAGAGGGCGGACTGCGCGTAGGGTGATGGCAGAACCGATCTGGTATATTGACGGCGCCCGACAGGACGCCGCAGACCGACCCTCAGCGATGAAGGCAAGAGCAAGGCCAAGGCGGGGCGCGTGCATGCTCGGCCTGCTCGTGCTCATCGGTCTGGCGCCGCCCGTCTCCGGCGCCTGGAACAACCCCTACCCGGAAGCCGACCGGACCGCGAATACGCTCTACGCGGCGTTCCGCGAACGCCCGAAACACCTCGATCCCGCGCGTTCCTACAACGCAAACGAGTATCTGTTCATCGCACAGATCTACGAGCCACCGTTCCAGTACCACTATCTTAGGCGCCCGTACGAGCTCGTACCGCTGGCGGCGGCGGAGGTGCCGATTCCCATCTACCTTGACGCCCGGGGGCGACGCCTGCCGGACGACGCGCCGGCCGACGCGATCTCTCAGAGCGTCTACGAAATCCGTGTTCGCCCGGGTATTTACTTCCAGCCGCATCCCGCCTTCGCCCGGGACGCGCAGGGGCGGCTTCTCTACCACGACCTTTCGCATGCAGAGCTCGCCCGCATTCGTACGGTCGCGGACTTCGAGAAAGCCGGGACGCGGGAGCTGACGGCGGCCGACTACGTCTACCAGATAAAGCGGCTCGCGCACCCGCGCCTGCACTCGCCGATCCTGAGCGTGATGGCCGACTACATCGTCGGCATGCGCGAATACGCAACGACGCTCGGCGCCGCGCAACGCGAGCTTTCCGCCGGCGGCAAGGGAGGCGCATACATCGATCTCACGAAGTACGCCCTGCCGGGAGCGGAGGAGGTCGACCGCTATACCTACCGCGTGCGGGTCCACGGCAAGTACCCGCAGTTCCTTTACTGGATGGCCATGCCCTTCTTCGCCCCGATGGCGCCCGAGGCGGACCGTTTCTTCGCGCAGGCCGGCATGGCGGAACGAAATCTCACCCTCGACTGGTACCCCGTGGGAACGGGGGCCTACATGCTGACGGTGAACGACCCCAACCGGCAGATGATGCTGGAGCGTAATCCGAACTACCGCGAAGAGCGTTATCCGTCCGACGGTGAGCCCGCCGACGACGCCGCCGGCCTGCTCGCCGACGCCGGACGGCCCCTGCCGTTTATCGACAAGGTGGTGTTCAGCCTCGAAAAGGAGAGCATCCCGTACTGGACGAAGTTCCTGCAGGGTTACTACGACCGCTCCGGGGTCCTGCGCGAGGCGTTCGACCAGGCGATCCGGTTTACCGGAAGCGGCGAGGCCGCGCTCTCGGAGTCGATGGAAGAGAGGGGTGTCCGCCTGGTCACGTCGATCGACACCTCGACGTTCTACCTCGGGTTCAACATGCTCGATTCCGTCGTCGGCGGCTACACGGAGCGCGCCCGAAAACTGCGCCAGGCCATCTCGATCGCCGTGGATTACGAAGAGTACATCTCGATTTTCCGCAACGGGCTCGGCATCGCCGCGCAGGGCCCGCTCCCGCCGGGCATCTTCGGGTACCGCGAAGGACCGCAGGGCGTCAACCCGTTCGTGTACGACTGGGTGGACGGGCAGCCGAAGCGCAAGTCGATCGACGCGGCCCGGCGACTGCTCGCCGAGGCCGGCTATCCCAACGGACAGGACGACAAATCCGGCGGACCCCTCGTTCTTTATTACGACACGGCCGCCACCGGACCCGAGGACAAGGCGCAGCTGGACTGGATGCGCAAGCAGCTCGGGGAGCTGAACATCCAGCTCGTCGTCCGCGCGACCGACTACAACCGCTTCCAGGAGAAGATGCGCAAGGGCGATGCGCAGCTCTACGTATGGGGCTGGAACGCGGACTACCCGGATCCGGAAAACTTCTTTTTCCTGCTGTACGGCCCGAACAAGAAGGTGGGACACGACGGCGAGAACGCTTCGAACTACGACAACCCGGAGTTCAACCGGCTCTTCGAGCGCATGAAGAACATGGAGAACGGGCCGGCCAGGCAGGCGATCATCGACCGTATGCTCGAGGTCGTCCGGGAGGACGCTCCGTGGGCGTGGGGGCTGCACCCGAAGACCTTCACCTTGCAGCACGCCTGGGTGCACAACGCCAAGCCCAACCAGATGGCGAACAACACCCTCAAGTACCTGCGGATCGAGCCGGAGAAGCGCGCCGGGCTGCGCGAGGCATGGAACCGGCCGGTCGTCTGGCCGGTCGCGGCCCTGCTCGCCGTGGTCGTCGCGAGCGGGGTGCCCGCCGTCGTGAGCTACCGGCGCCGCGAGGCGCGCAGCCAGCGCGCCGGCGGGAGCGCCTGATGCTCGCTTACATTGTCCGGCGGTTGCTCTATGCGGTGCCGATCCTGCTCGGCGTGAATCTTCTCACCTTCGCGCTCTTCTTCTTCGTCAACAGCCCGGACGACATGGCGCGCATTCATCTCGGGGTGAAGCGCGTGACGCCCGAGGCAATCGAAAAGTGGAAGGCGGACCGCGGCTACGACAAGCCGCTGGTGTACAACGGCGGCGCGCCCGGGGCCCGGAAGCTGACGGACACCATTTTCTACCAGCACTCGCTCAAGCTCTTCGTGCTCGATTTCGGACGCTCCGACGAGGGGCGGGATATCGGCTCGGATATACGCACGCGCATGTGGCCGAGCTTCGCGATCGCGCTGCCCACGTTTCTGGTCGGCATTCTCGTTTACATCACCTTCGCCATGACGCTCGCGTTCTTCCGCGGCACGTACCTGGACACCTGGGGGATCGTGTTCGCCGTGGTGCTCATGTCGATCTCGACGCTGTTCTACGTCATCGGCGGGCAGTACCTGGTCGGAAAGCTCCTGAACCTCGTTCCGATTTCCGGCTACGGCAGCGGGCCCAACGCCGTGAAGTTCATCGTGCTGCCGGTCGTCATCGGCGTGGTCAGCGGCATCGGCGCCCACGCGCGGCTCTACCGGACGTTCTTTCTGGAGGAGATCAACAAGGACTACGTGCGTACGGCGCGGGCCAAGGGTCTGTCGGAGCCGCGCGTGCTGTTCCGGCATGTGCTGCAGAACGCCATGATCCCGATTCTGACGGGCGTGGTCGTCGTGATACCGCTGCTCTTCATCGGCAGCCTGATCATGGAGTCGTTCTTCGGTATCCCCGGGCTCGGGAGCTACACCATCGAGGCGATCCACGCCCAGGATTTCGCGCGGGTACGCGCCATGGTGTTCCTCGGCTCGTTGCTCTACATCGTCGGACTGATCCTCACGGATCTCAGCTACACCGTCGTCGATCCCCGGGTGCGGCTGAACTGATCACCATGCCCTTCCAACTCGTCTTCCTCTGGACCGACGTGCTGGTCTACGCGCTCATCGCCACCGCGGCCGGGTTCGGCTGGTACGCCTCGCGCCACGAGCACCTGCGCGCGCCCTGGCGGCAGGTCGCACGTCGGCCGCTTGCGATGGGAGCGTTGGTCGTGCTCGCGGCTTACGTCGCGATCGGGCTGCTGGATTCGGTGCACTTCCGCGAACGCCTTCCCGACCGGGAGGAGCGGTACTCGTTCGAGGTGAAGAGCGTGCTGGACGTGGTGCTCGAACCGTTGCGCTCGCGCACCGAGCGCACCTACTCGGCGCCGTTTGCGGCGCAGGCATACACCAAGGAGACGGTCGAGCGCGCCGATGGAACGACGGCACGAATCTATCCCCGCCTGACGCACGGCGGTGCTCACCTCGACGATCCGGCGGACCGCGGCGCGGACATTCTGGCGCGCACCGCGATGGGGCTCGTCTCGGGCCTCGTCGTCTGGGCGATTCTGGTCGGGGCGTTCGTCGCGGCGTACCGGGGCGGAGGGGAGCCGTACGCCGTGGCTCTTCGTCGACTGGCACGCGGCGGCACCTCGGTACCCTGGCGCACTATACTCGGAGCCCTGGGGGTGCTGGTTCTGCTCGCGGCCGTTCTGGTCCGGCTCGCGCCGTATTACCACGTCTTCGGTACCGACCAGGTCGGGATCGACGTATTCTACCGCTCGCTGAAGAGCGTGCGCACCGGGCTCGTGATCGGCACCCTCACGACGCTCGTGATGCTTCCGTTCGCACTGCTTCTCGGCGTGATGGCCGGGTACCTTCGCGGATGGGTGGACGACATCATCCAGTACGTCTATACGACCCTGTCCTCGATCCCGGGCGTGCTGCTCATCGCGGCCGCGATCCTGAGCTTGCAGGTCTACATGGCCAACCACCCGGAGTCGTTCGCGACGGTGGTCGAGCGGGCGGACGCGCGGCTGCTGTTCCTGTGCATCATCCTCGGCATCACGAGCTGGACCAGCCTGTGCCGCCTGCTTCGAGGCGAGACGCTCAAGCTGCGGGAGATCGACTACGTGGAGGCGGCGCGCGCCCTCGGCGTGGGGCGGCTGCAGATCATGACGCGCCACCTTTTTCCGAACGTCATGCACATCGTGCTCATCACGGTGGTGCTCGATTTCAGCGGCCTCGTGCTGGCCGAGGCGGTGCTGTCGTACGTCGGCGTCGGCGTGGATCCCAGCATGGACAGCTGGGGCAACATGATCAACAGCGCGCGCCTGGAGATGGCGCGCGAGCCGATGGTGTGGTGGAGCCTCGCGGCCGCGTTCATTTCGATGTTCGGCCTGGTGCTCGCCGCGAACCTGTTTTCCGATGCGGTGCGGGATGCCTTCGACCCGCGTCTGAGGCGCTGATCCGTGAACAGGCCGCTTCTGGACGTCCGGGATCTCAGGACCTGGTTCGACACCCCGGAAGGCGTGGTCCGCGCGGTCGACGGCGTCTCCTTCCGGATCGAGCGCGGGCAGACCCTGGCGCTGCTCGGGGAGTCGGGCTGCGGCAAGTCGATCACGGCGCTCTCGCTTCTGCAGCTCGTCCCCGAACCGGCAGGGCGCATCGTGTCCGGCGAGGCCTGGCTCGACGGGCAGGACGTCTTCGCGCTGCCGGAGCGCGCCATGCGGCGGGTGCGCGGGCGGCGCATCGCGACGATCTTCCAGGAGCCGCAGACCTCGCTCAATCCGGTGCTGCCGGTCGGGCTCCAGATCCGCGAGGCCCTGCCGGCCGGATTGCCGCGAAGACAGGCCCGGAGGCGGGTGATCCAGCTTCTGGAATCGGTCGGCATTCCCGACGCCGAAAGGCGGTACGACGCCTGGCCGCACCAGCTTTCGGGAGGGATGAAGCAGCGCGTGATGATCGCCATGGCGCTCGCCGCCGAACCCAGCCTTCTGATCGCCGACGAGCCGACCACCGCGCTCGACGTCACGACCCAGGCCCAGATCCTGCACCTTCTCAAGGAGCTGCAGGAGCGGACGCAGACGGCCATTCTGCTGATTACCCATGACCTCGGCGTCGTTTCGGAGATGGCCGACGAGGTGGCGGTCATGTACGCCGGCCAGGTGGTGGAGGCGGCACCACGCGATCGTTTTTTCGCTGCGCCGAAGCACCCGTACTCCCGCAAGCTGTTTCGCTCCCTGCCTTCCAGGATGAAACGGGGCGAGGCGCTCGCCGTGATCGCCGGCAGCGTGCCGCGGTTGACCCTGGAGTTTCCCGGGTGCCGGTTCGTGGAGCGCTGCCCGCACGCATGGGAGCGCTGCAGGACCGAGCGGCCGCTCTGGCTCGAGGAGCAGGGTCACGGCGTGCGGTGTCATCTGCACGATGTCCGGGCTCCGCGACCGGAGTCTTCTTCCGAGAGGAGCGGTACGGGCCTCGCTCCGGCGGTGCGAACCGCGCCGAAAGGCGAGCAACCGCTGCTCGAGGTCGACTCGCTCGAAGTCCACTTTCCCATCCGGCGCGGCGTGCTGCAGCGCACGGTCGGTCACGTGCGCGCCGTGGACGGGGTGTCTTTCGTCATCCGTCCCGGACAGACACTCGCGCTCGTGGGCGAGTCGGGAAGCGGCAAGACGACCGTGGGGAAGGCGGTCCTGCAGCTGATCCGGCCGACGGCGGGACGGGTGTTCTACGACGGCCGAAACCTGACTCGGCTGCGCGAGCACCGGCTTCGGCCGCTGCGTCGCGAGTTCCAGGTTATCTTTCAGGATCCCTACGCTTCACTGGATCCGCGCATGCTGGTGGGCGAGATCATCGAGGAGGGCCTGCGTGCTCAACGGATTGCGCGCTCTTCGAAGGCGATCCGCTCGCGTGTCGAGGAGTTGCTGGAGCACGTCGGGCTTCCGGCGAGCGCCCGATCGCGCTATCCGCACGAGTTCTCGGGCGGGCAGCGCCAGCGCATCAGCATCGCCCGCGCGCTCGCCGTCGAGCCGCGCCTCATCGTCTGTGACGAGCCGACGAGCGCACTCGACGTTTCCGTGCAGGCGCAGATCCTCAATCTGCTCAAGCGGCTCCAGGACGAGCTGGGATTCAGCTACCTCTTCATCAGTCACAACCTGGCCGTCGTCGAGTACCTCGCCGACGAGGTCGCCGTAATGTATCGGGGCAGGATCGTGGAACAGGGAACGGCCGACGACGTACTGGGGCGACCCAGGCACGAGTACACGCAGGCACTGCTTTCCGCCGTGCCGAAGATCGCGCTACCGCGGGAAACCGGGTCGGAATGGCCGCCCGAGCGGGCGGGAAGGGATCAGGCGTAGACCGGGGCGATCTGCTGCTGATGTGCCGAGGGGCGCGAAGCCGGGAAGATCTTGAGCTTCTGGCCGAGGCGAAGGACATCGGACGGGTCGAGCACGTTCCACTCCGCGATCTGCTGCACCAGCACGTTGTAGCGACGCGCGATACCGTAGAGCGTGTCGCCGCGGCGGACGCGATGGATCAGGGGCTGGCCGGAGCGGGCCGCCGCGCGGACGGGAGCCGCGCGAGCGGATCCTGCGGCCGGCGCGCTCGACGAGACCGGAAGCAGAAGCGATTGCCCGACGCGCAGCAGGCTGGTCCTCAGCTTGTTTGCCGTCTTGATGGCGGACACCGAGATGTTGTAGCGACGCGCGATGCCATGCAGCGTGTCGCCGCGCCGGACCTGGTGATGGCGCCACTGGACGCGTTCCTTCTCCGGCAGGCTGCTCAGGCCGGCGAGCAGCACGTCCTTCTTGTCCACCGGCACGAGCAAGCGGTGCGGCCCGTCCGGATCGGTCGCCCAGCGCATGTAGCCGGCGTTGATGTAGTGCAGCTCCTGCGCTTCCATGTCGGTCAACCGGGCGATCACGCCGAGATCGACCTGCGAGCCCACGTCGACCTTCACGAAATACGGCTCGTTGGGGATTTCGGGCAGCGCTACGCCGTACCTGGCCGGATCGGAGACCAGATTGACCATCGCCATGAGCTTCGGCACGTAGTGCTTCGTTTCGGGCTTGAGCTTGCGCAGGTGCTCGTACGTGGTCGGGAGGCCTCTCTTGCGGTTCCAGTCGATCGCGCGCATCACCCGCCCCTCGCCGGCGTTGTACGCCGCGATGGCGAGATGCCAGTCGCCGTCGAAGTCGTCGTGCAGCTTCTGAAGATAGTCGAGCGCCGCCCGGGTCGCGGCGATCACGTCCCTCCGTCCGTCGTACCACCAGTTCATCTTGAGTCCGTAGAGCTTGCCGGTCGAAGGGATGAACTGCCACAAGCCGCTGGCCTTCGCGCGCGAATATGCGTACGGCTTATAGGCGCTTTCGATGGCGGGAAGGAGCGCGATTTCCATCGGCATGCCGCGCTTCTCGACTTCCTCGACGATGAAGTAAAGGTAAAGTTTCGACCGGTCGAACATCGCCTCGCGGAACTCGGCGTTCTCCGTGAACCAGCGCTCGTGCTGAGCGATGAGCGGGCTCTCGAGCTTGGGGATCCGGAAACCGTTGCGGATGCGCGACCAGAGGTCGTTATCGGCCGCATCCGTCGAATCCGGCGTTTCCGTCGAAGCCACGGCGTCGTCGTTCGGGACGACGAGCGACGCATCGTCACTGAGCGGGTTCGGGGAAGAAACGACTGCCGAAGGTGCGGCGTCGTCTTTCCGGGGTACGGCGAGAACGGGTGATACCGGCACCGAGGGCGCCAGCTCCGGTTGCGAAGCGGCGGTCTTTTTTGAGTCGGCGGAAAAGGTGCTGCAGCCCGACACGATCAACGTGACCGTGAGGCCGAACAAAAACGCCAGGACCTCGTTATTACTTGTTCTCCGATCCATCCTCCCGAATGGTAGGCGCGGGTCGGAGAAGCGTCAACCGGCTCTAACCGCGAAAACCGTCCTTCCATCGGCGAATTTCGCCAAACACGTCGGCTTCCGTCGACAAGGAACGGTCCGTTCTCGCCTCGGCTGCGGCGCGTACGTGGGGCTCGGCGGAGCGCAGAAACGGGTTGATCCGCCGTTCCAGGCCGATGGTGGACGGCAGGGTCGGTAGATCGCGCGCCCGCCGGCGCTCGCACTCGGCGAGATGGCGCCCGACGTCGGGATTGCCCGGCTCGACCGCCAGCGCAAAGCGCAGGTTCGCGACGGTGTACTCGTGGCCGCAGTAAACGGCAGTGTCCGGGGGAAGAGCGGCGAGCCGCGAGAGCGAGGCGTGCATCTGTGCGGGCGTCCCTTCGAACAGCCGTCCGCAACCAGCCGAAAAGAGCGTATCGCCGCTGAAGAGGAGCCCGGGCGCGAAATACGCCACGTGATCCCGGGTGTGACCCGGCACCTCGAACACTCGCAGCGCGGTGCCGAGCATGTCGAGGTCGACGACGTCCCCCTCGCGCACGGGCCGATCGACGGAGGCAATACGCGACGGCGGGCCGTAGACCGGCACTGCCTCATGCATGAGCAGTCCTTCCACGCCTCCCACGTGATCGCCGTGGTGGTGGGTGCAAAGGACGGCCGCCAGCCGCCATCGATTGCGCGCGAGCAGGGCGAGGACGGGTTCGGCATCGCCCGGATCGACTACGGCTACCCGGTCGGCGGGTTCGCCGCGGAGCAGCCAGATATAGTTGTCCTCGAAAGCGCGGACGTGTAAAACCCGTGGCATGCCCTTCAGTTTGAAAGGCCCGGCGTCGACGGTCAAACAGCCGCCCTCGCGCGGTACGCGGCTTCGCGATGAGCTCTGGCGATGGTTCGACACGCCGCTCGGCCGCTCGCTCCAGGCGCTGGAGGCGCACCATCTGCGGGATGTCCTGCCCTCGCTCTACGGGACCGTCGGCCTGCAGGTCGGACGCATCGGAAAGCTCGACCTGCTCGACGCCTGCGTCGCCCCGGCGCGGGTCGTGCTCGACGAGAGCAGCGCACCCGTGCGGATGAACCGGCAGGTCGAGCAGTTGACCGGCTCGCGGACGATCGCCGTGCTGGCGCAACCCGACGCCCTCCCGTTCGATACACGCAGCATCGACGTCGCGATACTTCCTCACACGCTCGATTTCGCGGAAGACCCGCGCCAGGTGCTCCGGGAAGTGAGCCGCGTCCTGAGTCCGGAAGGCCATGTCGTCATTCTCGGCTTCAACCCGCTCAGCCTGTGGGGCGCGCGGCGCCTGCTCGCCGCTCGCCCGCGCGCGGTTCCCTGGTCGGCGAATTTTCTGCGGCTCGCCCGCATCCGGGACTGGCTCGCGCTGCTCGATTTCGAGCTCACCCACGGGAGCATGCTCTACTACCGTCCGCCGGTGCAGGGCGAGAACATCATGGACCGGCTCTACTTTATGGAAAAAGCCGGGGACCGCTGGTGGCCCATGATGGCGGCGGTCTATCTGGTTGTCGCGAAGAAGCGCGTCTTCGGCATGACGCCGTTGCCCGTCTCCTGGAAGACACGGCGTACGCTCGGTCCGGCCTCGGAGCCCGCCGTGCGCGGCGCGCTGCACGGGCGCGTCGGTCGCCGACTTCGGCGGCATGAGTAAGGTCGAGATCTATACCGACGGGGCATGCCGCGGTAACCCGGGTCCGGGCGGCTGGGGTGCGCTGCTTCGTGCCGGCGATCACGAAAAGGAGCTCTACGGCGCGGAGCCCCAGACGACGAACAATCGCATGGAGCTCATGGCGGCCATCCGGGCACTCGAGGCGCTGAAGCGTCCGGTCGAGGTCTCGCTCACGACCGACTCGGAGTACCTGAGGAAAGGGATCACCGAGTGGCTGCCGCAATGGAAGCGTCGCGGCTGGAGGACGGCCGACAAGAAGCCGGTGAAGAACCAGGATCTGTGGGAGCGTCTCGAGCGCGCGCTCGGCCAGCATCGCATTCACTGGCACTGGATCAAGGGGCACAGCGGTCATCCGGAGAACGAGCGCGCGGATCGGCTGGCCAATCTGGCGATCGATGAGATGCTGAGCGGATCGCGCTAGAATCGCCGGCGTCGGGAGGCCGGATGAAGAAGAACAACGAGAGGACCCTGCAAGGGCTGATCGCGCTCAATCTGCTCGCCAGTCTCTTCCATTACGCGCACAACGCCGTTTTCTTCGACGCTTACCCGAACGAACCCGCCTGGCTGTCACCCGGCGCCGTCGACCTCGGCTGGTTCGCGCTGTCCGTCCTCGCGGCCGCGGCGTATCTCGCGCATCGGCGGGGTCGGCGTGCGACCGCGCGGTTCTCGCTTCTCGCCTACACGATAGCCAGTCTGAGCGTGATCGGGCACTACGTGCTCGCGCCGCCACGCGCGCACACGTTCGCGATGAACGCATCGATCCTGTTCGAGGCGGCCGCTGCGCTCGCGTTGCTCGGGTTCGTCGCGTTCTGGCCCCCACAACGACAATCGGAGGAGACGACCTGATGCGGCAAATCATGCTCGACACCGAGACCACCGGCCTCGATCCGGCGGAGGGTCACCGGATCATCGAAATCGGGTGCGTCGAGATGGTGAACCGGCGGCTCACCGGCAACACGTATCACAAGTACGTGAACCCGGGTCGCGAGATCGACGCGGCGGCGATCGAGGTGCACGGGATCACCAACGAGTTTCTGGCGGACAAGCCGCGCTTCGCGGACATCGCGGGCGATTTCCTGGATTTCGTGCGGGGCGCGGAGCTGGTCATCCACAACGCACCGTTCGACGTCGGTTTCCTGAACCACGAGTTCCTCCGGCTTGCCGAGGAGGGCGCGTTGCCGGCACTCGATGCCGCATCCGCGGGGGAGGGGGCCGGCATCACGAAAATCGAGGGGCTCTGCGCGATCACGGATACGCTCGCGCTCGCACGCAGCCTGCGGCCGGGACAAAAAAACGACCTCGATTCGCTCTGCCGGCACTACGGCGTCGACAACTCGCAGCGCGCGCTGCACGGTGCGCTCCTCGACGCCGAAATCCTGGCCGACGTGTACCTGGCGATGACGGGCGGCCAGACGGCGCTGTTCGAGGATGCCCGCGACCCCGCCGCTGCCGTCGCGGCGGTGCAGTCGGAGATCCGGCGGATCGTCGTGGCGCGCGACGCACTTGCGGTCATCCGGCCGACGGCAGAAGAGCTCGCCGCCCACGAGGCCTGGCTGGACGAGCTCGACAAGAAAAGCGGGGGACGCTGTCTCTGGCGCAAGCTCGACGTCTGAGCCGTCGTGCTTCCGGCGTGGTCCGCGTCGGTCCCGCGCCGGTTCAGTTGTTGATCGGGCGTGCGCCCTTGAACGTCAGGCTCGAGCCCGGCGTCATGATCTTATAAGACACGCCTCTCTTCTCGAGCTGCTCCGCGAAGCGCTTCGCGTCCTGCGCGAGCACCGGAAACGTGGCGTAGTGGTGCGGCACGGCCAGCTTCGCGCGTACCGTCCTTGCCGCCCGGGCGGCCATGTAGGGCTCCATGGCGAAATGCCCGCCGGTGTTGATCAGCGCGACGTCGGGCTCATAAAGCTCGCCGATGAGCGACATGTCCTTGAAGAAGGCGGTGTCGCCCGTGTGGTAAATGGTCGGTCCGTTCTGGATCCGGACCACGACGCCGGCGGGGTTGCCGGCATAGGCGATGTCCGGGTCTTTGTCGCCCGCGTAGGGGTCGTTCAGTCCGCTCGAATGGACGGCGGGAACGAGCGCTACGGTCACCTCGCCTTCGGCGATGGCGATCTCTCCGCCGATGTTCATCAGCGTGTCGAAACCCATCTGCTCCTTGGGATAACCGTGGAGCTTCGCCAGGTTCGTACCGAGCTCGAAGTTCGTCACGAGACGGGCCCCGGTTTTCCGGGCAAGAGCGACCGCGTCACCCACGTGGTCGAAGTGGCCATGGGTGAGCAGGATGTAGTCGAGCTTGGCCACGCTCGCGAGCGGGTCCTTTCCGTTCTTGGCGCTCGGGTTCGTCGGGTTCTTGAGCCAGGGATCGATCATCAGCACTTTGCCCTTGGGCGTCACGATCTCGAAGGCGGCGTGCCCGTGCCACGTGAGCGTGGTCCCGGCGGCCCGAGCGGCGACGGCGGCGAGGACCAGCGACAGACCGAGGACTGCGGAAGCACCCATGCGACGCATGTATTCCTCCTTGGTGGAAACGGGGGAGTGCCGGAGCAGGACCGGCGCGCGTAATCTAGCACAACCGCCGTCCGGCGGTCCTGACACCGCCGGGCCGTTACGCTAATCTCGCTCGCATGTCCGCGCCCGTGATCCTCGTCGATCGCGTGAGCAAGCGCTTCGGCGACGTGCTCGCGGTGGACGACATCAGCTTCGACGTGACGCAGGGTTCGACCACCGCGCTGCTCGGCGGCAACGGCGCCGGCAAGACCACGACGCTCGCCATGCTGCTCGGGTTGCTGCTGCCGACGCACGGGCGTCTGTCGATTTTCGGCGAAGACATGCTGAGGCGGCGGTATCGGGTGCTGCCGCGCATGAACTTTTCCTCGCCGTACGTCGATCTGCCGCGCCGCCTGACCGTCGCCGAGAACCTGCGCGTGTACGGCCTGCTCTACGGTCTGCGGGACCTGCCCGCGCGAATCCGGCGGCTCGCCGGGGAACTCGATCTCGAGGCGTTGCTCAGGCGGCCTTATGGAGAGCTTTCGGCCGGGCAGAAAACCCGTGTCACGCTGGCGAAGGCCCTGCTCAATGATCCCGCGCTGATCCTGCTCGATGAGCCGACGGCGTCGCTCGATCCGGACACCGCGGATTACGTCCGCGGCTACCTCGAACGCTACCGCAACGGAACCGGGGCCACGATCCTGCTGGCGTCCCATAACATGACCGAGGTCGAACGCATGTGCGATCACGTGCTCATGCTGCGCGCCGGCCGGCTGGTCGACCGCGGGACGCCCGACCAGCTTCTCGAGCGCTACGGGAGGCAGAACATGGAAGAGGTGTTCATCGACATCGCCCGCGAGCGGCGCCTCGCGGTCGACGCCCAATCCCGCCAGGCCGCCAAGTGAGGCTCGGCTCGCTCGCACGAATCGGCGCGCTCGTGCTGCGGCACGTCTACCTGCTGCGCGGTTCCTGGCCGCGCGTGCTGGAGCTGGTGTACTGGCCGACCGTGCAGATGATCCTCTGGGGGTTTATCACCGTGTTTCTCGTCGGTCACAGCTCCTGGGTGGCGCAGGCGTCGGGGGTGCTGATCTCGGCGGTGCTCCTCTGGGACGTGCTGTTCCGTGGTCAGCTCGGCGTCTCGCTCGTCTTCATGGAGGAGATGTGGTCGCGCAACCTGGGGCACCTGTTCGTCAGCCCGCTGCGGCCGCTCGAGCTCGTCGCCGCCCTGCTCGCCATGAGTCTCATCCGGACCGTCATCGGGGTCGGTGGTGCCGCGCTCATCGCGATCCCGCTGTTCGAGTATTCGATCTTCGATATCGGCCTTCCGCTGATCGCGTTTTTCACGAACCTGATCGTCATGGGATGGTCGATAGGCCTGCTGGTGTCGGGCGTGGTCCTGCGCTACGGGCTCGGCGCGGAAGGCATGGCATGGTTCGTGGTGTTCGCGTTGCAGCCGCTTTCGGGCGTCTATTACCCGATCGCCATCCTTCCCGAGTGGTTGCAGTCGGTGGCGTTCTTCCTGCCGTCGAGCCACGTGTTCGAGGGCATGCGGGCGGTGCTCTTCGAGCATCGGTTCCGCACCGACCTGCTGGCCAATGCCGTGCTGCTCAACATGGCGTACCTCGGTATAGGGGCGGGCGCGTTCCTCGCGTACTTCCGCGTCGCCCGCGTCCGCGGGCAGCTCCTCCACGTCGGCGAGTAGGCGTTGCATTCGCACCCTGATGGCTGCAAGCTAGTCCAATTCCCCGGCTTCCGAGAGAGCAGCATGCCGTACTTCGTGTTTCGCTTCGGGCCCGACCGCAAGCCCGTGCTCGTCGATACCTTCGAAAAGTACAAGGACGCCAAGGACGCGTGCCGGAACCTCCGGCGGCAGGAATCGCCGGACGACCCGAACGGCATCCGCATGGCGTTCGCGAAAACCGAGCACGATGCCAAGCGGCTGCTGGCGGAGAAGCGCGAGCCTTCCTCGCCGCTGGAGGAGTGGGAGGCCTAGGCCGCTACCGGGCCGGGGCGTCGAAGGGGATTCGGGATGGTGGGCGATGCAGGGTTCGAACCTGCGGCCCCCGCCGTGTGAAAGCGGTGCTCTACCACTGAGCTAATCGCCCGAGCGAGCGCGAAAGTGTAGCCGTCCCTCAAAACAGCGTCAATTTTCGAAGGGCTGCGGCTGATTTCGCTCCCGATTTTCTTTACCATAGCCGCCCTCGCATCCCCTGCACTCTCCCATGACGGTCCGCACACGATTCGCCCCGAGCCCGACGGGCTACCTGCACGTCGGCGGCGCGCGCACCGCGCTTTTCTCCTGGCTCTATGCCCGCCGCCACGGCGGTACGTTCATTCTTCGAATCGAAGACACGGACCTCGAGCGCTCGACGGCCGAATCGGTCAACGCGATCCTCGAGGGCATGACCTGGCTCGGGCTCGAGTACGACGAGGGGCCGTTCTTCCAGACGCACCGCTTCCCGCGCTACCGGGAGGTGATCGACCAGATGCTCACGCAGGGAACCGCGTACCGCTGCTATTGCACGAAGGAGCGGCTGGAACAACTCCGGGCCGAGCAGATGGCGCGCAAGGAGAAGCCGCGTTATGACCGGCGCTGCCTGGCCGGCGTGCCCCACCCGCCGCCGGGCGTCGCGCCGGTCGTGCGCTTCAGGAATCCGCCGGACGGGCAGGTGGTCGTGGAAGACCTGATCCGGGGTCGGGTCGTCATCCAGAACGCCGAGCTGGACGATCTCATCATCGCGCGCGCCGACGGCACGCCGACGTACAACTTCACGGTGATGGTCGACGATCTCGACATGCGGATCACGCATGTCATCCGCGGCGACGATCACCTGAACAACACCCCGCGCCAGATCAACATGCTGCGGGCGCTCGGTGCGACGCCCCCGATCTATGCGCACGTTCCCATGATCCTCGGACCCGACGGGGCGAGGTTGTCGAAGCGTCACGGCGCCGTGAGCGTCATGCAGTACCGCGAGGAGGGCTACCTGCCGGAGGCGCTTCTCAATTACCTGGTCCGGCTCGGGTGGTCCCACGGCGACCAGGAGGTGTTCTCGATCGACGAGATGATTCGCCTGTTCGACATCACGGGGGTGCACAGCGCCGCCGCGTCGTTCGATCCCAAGAAGCTCCTCTGGCTCAACCAGCATTACATCAAGACGAGCGACCCGAAACACGTCGCACACCATCTTGCCTACCACCTGGGGAAGCTGGGGGTGGACCCCGCCGCGGGGCCCGACCCGACCGAGGTCGTGAAGGCGCAGCGCGAGCGCGCGAAAACGCTGGTGGAAATGGCGCAGAACAGTCTTTTCTTGTACCGGGAACCGGAAAGCTACGACGAGAAGGCAAAGGCGAAACACCTCACCCCCGCGATCCTGCCCGTGCTCGAGGCCGCACGGGAACGGCTCGAAGCGCTTCCGCTCTGGACCGAGGAAGCCATACACGCGGCCGTCACGGAGACGGCGAACGTGCACGGAGTGGAGCTGGGAAAGCTGGCCCAGCCGCTGCGCCTGCTTCTGACCGGCCGTACCGTCTCTCCCCCCATCGACGCAACGCTGTACCTGCTCGGGCGCGAACGCAGCCTGAAGCGCATCGCCGCGGGCCGGTCCGTCCTGTCTCGCCTCTAGCCCGGTCCGAGATCCGATCCCGACGGAGTACTTTTGCGGGTCTGGTATTCCGGAAAAAAGCGGTACAATCAGTACCGGACCGATATCATAATTATTTAACGGTCTTTCCAGACAATGGGGTGCACGGGATAAGGACCATCCGCGCCGGCTTCTCGTGGGCGCGCCCGCCATTTCTGTCCGGTAGTACGGAAAAAAGGAGATAGAAACAAGGAACCGATCACGCGATCGCGGCATGGTATTTGCTTAAAACAGGCCGCATAGGCGAACAAGAGAAAACAATCGAATGCCTGACACCGGTGCCCGTTCCTCCTGGCTGACTACGCCTTCCGCAACCCCGACCACGGGGCGCCGTTCTCCCGTCGGCTCCGGACCGGTCAAGTTGACCATGGTGCGGATATTCCGGCACTACGTGCCGATCCAGCTTCTGCTGCTGGCTGCCCTGGAAGGGGCGATCTTCTACGGATCCATGTACCTGGGCGTCGGTCTGCGCTTTGCGGGGGGCGACATCGACGAAATCGGCGCGGTTTATCCGCGCGCCATCGTCTTCGCGACGGTGATGCTCGCCTGTCTCACCGCCTTCGGCTTCTACATGCGGGAGACGCCCAAGGGCAACTGGCTGTACTACGCCCGTTTCATGGCCGCCTTCCTCGTCGGGTGGGTGGTCATGACGCTGATCTTCTATGTCCACCCGCCGCTGTTTCTGGGCCGCGGCGCATTCGGTCTCGCCTTCCTCTTCGCCTTCTCGGGAACGGCGCTCGGAAGGATGGTCTTCTTCCGGCTGGTCGACCAGCAGGCCCTGCAGCGCCGCGTTCTGGTGCTGGGTGCCGGCACGCGGGCCGCGGAGGTCGGCAAGCTCCTGCGGTCCAATCCGAGCGGCCACAAGTTCCACCTCGTGGGCTACCTCCCCGTCAAGGACGGAGAGCACTCTGTCCATGAATCGGAGATCGTGCCGGAAAAGGCACCGCTCCTCTCCATCGTGCACAAGTATGCCGTCGACGAGGTGGTCGTCGGCATCCGCGACCGGCGCAACGGCGGGCTCTGCATGTCGGACCTCCTCGAATGCAAGCTGGAAGGGGTGACGGTGACGGACCTCTCGACCTTCTTCGAGCGGGAGACCGGGCACGTTCAGCTCGACTCGCTCAATCCCAGCTGGATGGTGTTCTCCGACGGCTTCCAGCGGGGGTCGTACAAGACGGTGGTCAAGCGTTGCTTCGACGTGACCGTGAGCCTGGTTCTGCTGCTGCTGACCCTTCCCATCATGGCGCTGACCGCCTTCCTCATTTATCTCGAGACCGGGCTGCCGATCCTGTACCGCCAGGAACGGGTCGGGGAGTGCGGCCAGGTCTTCAAGATTCTCAAGTTCCGGAGCATGCGCCAGGACGCCGAGCGCGCGGGGTCGCCCCAATGGGCCAGACAAAACGACGATCGGGTCACCCGCGTCGGGCGGGTCATCCGCCTGCTCCGTATCGACGAGCTGCCCCAGATCTTCAACGTGCTCAAGGGCGACATGAGTTTCGTCGGTCCGCGCCCGGAGCGACCCTTCTTCGTGCAGGAGCTGGCCAAGCAGATTCCTTTCTACCTGAACCGGCACACGGTGAAACCGGGAATCACGGGGTGGGCGCAGATCCGCTATCCGTACGGCGCCTCGGTGCAGGATGCCATGCGGAAGCTTCAGTACGACCTTTACTACGCCAAGAACTACAGCCTGTTCCTGGACCTGATCATTCTCTTCCAGACGGCGCAGGTCATTCTGTTCGGCAAGGGCGCGCGATGAGCCGCGGCCTTACGGCTTTGCTCGAAGCGGATTGATGGGAGACTCCGACCAGCCGACGACGCGGTCGTTCTCGAAATAGACACGCGAGACGCCGTAGTCCCAGGCCCGGTCGGTTTCGTTCACCGGCTCGCCCTGTATCGCACGTACCTGGGCCTTGGTGAACCCGTAGGTAAACGCCGCTGTTTGCGAATGCAGCGGATCGAGGTCGCCCCGCGCTTTGAGCGGGTGCTCCGAGGTCGCTTCCCAGTGGACCACGGCACCGTCCTCGAAATACACCCTGGAGGTGTGGTAGTGCCAGACGTCCTTTTCGGTTTTTGTCGGTACGCCCTGCACGGCGTAGACGTCGCCGATTCTCGAGCCCACCGTGAAGTAGCGCTCGTCGCCGGGATCGGCGTCGTTTGTCGCCTCGCGAGGGAGGGGCGCCACGGACGTCGATCCGGTTTCGTCGTCCTCGGTCGCGGGAACCAGAACCACTGCGGAGTACGGAACGAGCAGCAGCAGACCGATAGCGGCCCAGAAGATACCCGGCCGACGCAACGCGCCCGCAAATCGCCCAGGTTGGAGATTCGGCGCGGTATCCGCCGGTCCGCGATCGCCGCCTTGCTCGACGGCCGAAACGGCGTCGGCGAGATCGGATCCGGTCTCTGCGGACAACGGAAGGCACCCGTGCCGGCGGTGGTAGCCGGCGAGCTTGCGATACGACTGATTGATCGCCTTACTGCGGTTCTCGGCCTCCGCGCGGGCACGGTCGTCGCCCTGGAATCGATCCGGATGCCAGGCGCGAATTCTTTCGCGGTAGGCGGCTCGCAGTTCCTTCCAGTCGGCTCCGGGACTTATGCCGAGCAGCCGATAGTCGTCGATGAACTCGTTGTCCATGGGACGGGAAGGCGATCGCGCCGTGCGCAAAGAATTTCAGACGGAACTTGCAGAGTGAGGGCTAAGCCGTTGCTTTTGCTTCACGAATATTTGCGAGCCGCGAGCCGGGCATTTCGCGCTTTTGCCGACGCCTGTATAGTTCACACGGTTATACGGGGTGCCCAACAAAACATAAAGACCGGGCAGGTAGTCGCGACGGATGGGTCGTTTCCATCATCCGCCGCCGCATTGCATTTATCCGTTCCGCGCCTGCCGTCGTGGTCGAGCCGGCTGCCGAAAAGTAAAGCGAATGCGCGGTGAAAAATCCAGACACCAGACGGGGTTCCAGATGTTGACGTTACGTATCGGGCTGCTCGCCGCGGTCC
The DNA here is from genome assembly GCF_002355415.1 of Sulfurifustis variabilis. Classification (GTDB taxonomy): domain Bacteria; phylum Pseudomonadota; class Gammaproteobacteria; order Acidiferrobacterales; family Sulfurifustaceae; genus Sulfurifustis; species Sulfurifustis variabilis. Next base: position 1,330,385 of record NZ_AP014936.1, read on the forward strand.
TGCTTGCGCTTGCCGCCTGCGCTTCCAACCGGGTCGAGGAATTCCAGAAGACGGCGCAGAACTTTGTCCCGGCCGTAGAGGGCCAGTACAAGATCGGCGTCGACGATCGCCTGCAGGTCAGCGTCTGGCGTAACCCGGAGCTGTCGGTGACCGTGCCAGTGCGCCCCGACGGCATGATCTCGGTCCCGCTGATCGGCGACGTCCAGGCCGGCGGACGGACCCCGACACAGGTGGCCGAGTCGATCCGGCAGAAGCTCAGCACCTATATTCGCGATCCGAGCGTGGCCGTCATTCTCACGGATCTGCGTAGCCACGAGTTCCTGTCGCGCGTCAGGGTGACCGGTGCGGTCCGTGCCCCGCGGTCGATGCCGTTCCGCCAGGGCATGACCGTCCTCGACGCGGTGCTCGAGGCGGGCGGCGTCAACGACTTCGCCGCGGCGAACCGCGCAAAGCTCTACCGCAAGAAGAACGGGCAGCAGACCGAGGTGCTCGACGTCGATCTCGGCGACATCCTGAACAAAGGCCGACTGGACACCAATGTGCTGCTGATTCCCGGGGACGTGATCACGGTCCCCGAACGCCTCTTCTAGGGAGCGACGATGCTTTTCCTGCCCGAGCACCTGACCCGCATCTTCGTCAACGAGGCGTTTCGCCACCGGCGCGCCATGGTGGCGATGTTCGTGGTGATCTCCGTCACGCTGCTGCTCGTCGGCCTCGTGTGGCCGAAGGGATACTCGGCGTACACGACCATCCTCGTGGACGAAAAGAACATCATTCAGCCGCTGATGCAGGGGGCGGCGGTCACGACCGAGGTCGCCGACCGGTCGCGACTCGCCCGGGAGATCATCTTCGGCCGGAAGATCATGAATCAGGTCCTGTCCGAGACGGGCTGGCTGGAAAGCGAACCGGCGCCCGACGAGCAGGAGCGGTTGCTCAAGAGAGTGATGCGAAAGACCTCGATCACGAACCTCGGACGTAATCTCATCAAGATCGAGTACCGTGACGACGATCCCGAACGGGCCTACATGACGACCAAGCGATTCGCGGATCTCTTCATCTCCGAAAGCCTCGACGCGAAATCGAACGAGAGCCAGGCGGCCTTCGACTTCATCGACAAGCAGGTCCAGGAATACCACGAGAAGCTTGCGCGCGCGGAGCAGGCGCTCAAGGAGTTCCGCTCGGAGAATCTCGACGCCCAGCCGGGCGCGGACGCGGACATCAGCACCCGACTCAATACCCTGCAGAGCCGGATCGAGGAGGCGACGCAGGAGCTGCGCGAGACCGAAATCAAGAAACAGTCCCTCGAGCGCCAGCTTTCGGGCGAGGCCGAGGTGGTCTCGGCCGTCTCGCGCGAGAACCAGTACCGGGCGCGGATCGCCGAGCTCTATTCGCAGCTCGAGACGTTGCGCCTCAGCTACCACGACACGTACCCGGACATCGTACGGCTGCGGCACCAGATCGACGACCTGAACCAGGCGATCGCCGAGGAACGGCAGCGGCGCGAGCAGGCACGGCAGACGGGGCGCGCCACGATCGACGAGACCGTCATCAACAACCCGATGTACCAGCAGCTGCGGCGGGAGCTTTCCGCCACGCAGATCCAGGTCGATACGCTCCACGCCCGCATCGCGGAGGCCAAGCGCCAGATGCAGGCGGAGCTGGAGCGCGGCAAGCGCATGCAGGGCGGCGCGGCCACACTGGCGGAGCTGACCCGCGATTACCAGGTGAACCGCGAGATCTACCAGGACCTGCTGAAGCGCCGCGAGAACGCCCGCGTGTCCATGAATCTCGACCGCGAGAACCAGGGCCTGACGTTCAAGATTCAGGAGCCGGCGGTCCTGCCGCTTCAGCCGAGCGGGCTGCGGTTCTGGCATTTCGTCCTCGGCGGCCTGATCCTCGGGATCGCCATTCCGATCGGCCTGCTGTACGCGAAGCTTCACTTCGACCCGCGCGTGCGCGTCGCCGCCGTGCTGGCCGACCGTTACAAACTTCCCGTGCTCGCGACCGTGCCGCAGCTGTGGTCGCCGCGCGAGGCCACCCTCGCACGTCGCGACGTGTACGGGCTGGCGACCGTCCTGCTTCTGACCGTCGCCAGCATCGGCGCCGTCGTTACCCTGCGACTCCTGAAGATGGTGTGACGCGATGAGCAAGATCGAAAAGGCATTGAGCCGGTCGTTGAGCGAGCGCCACCTCGCTCTCGTCCCGACCGGCGGGCCGGCCGCAAAGGCATCCGAACGGCGAGATCTCGTGGCCGCACCTTCCGAGCTGGAGGCGCGGGCGCGGTCGAGCGCCGCCATTGCGTTGATGCGCGAGCCGAAAGTGCGAGGCAGGAACGAGCTTGCGGAAGCCAGGATCATCTTTCCCGAGATGGGCGAGAGTCCGACGGTAAAGGCGTTCCGCGAGATCCGAACGAAGATCCTGCAGAAGACGGCGGGCAACAACTGCGTCGTGATGATCACGGCGGTCAGGGGACAGAGCGGAACGACGTTCGTGGCCCTCAACCTGAGCGCCGCCTTCGCCTTCGACGTGGGCAAGACCGCCCTCCTGATCGACTGCAACCTGAGAAACCCGCGGCTGCATCGTCTCTTCACCGGCGAGGAGATGGTGGGACTCACCGATTATCTGGAGAACCCGGAGCTGGACCTCGCGGAGATCATCCACGCGGTGGGAATCGAACGTCTGCGCGTCATTCCCGCCGGCGGCCGGCGCGAGACGCCGGCGGAGTACTTCACCTCGATCAAGATGAAGCGGCTGCTCGACGATATCCGCGGGCGTTACCCGGAACGATTCATCATCCTCGATTCCCCGCCCATGACGGAATCCGCCGACACGCAGATTCTGTCGGATCTCTGCGACTACGTCGTCCTGGTCGTGCCGTACGGCGAAGTGACGCGCTCGCAGATCGACGCCTGCGTGAAAGGCATCGATCGGAACAAGTTGCTGGGTGTGGTGTTCAACAACGAGCCGCAGTTCCCGAAATTCGGCCGCAAACGCTGAGTCGTAGCCACGGCGCGCGACATCCAGACGGCAAAGAACGACGCGGGAACATGCAGATGAAGGGGGGGGGGGGCGAGTCCGATCTGCCGGTGCGCTCGTGTTGCTCTGCGCGGCGGCACCGTCCGCGCATGCCGCGCAGGCGGCCTACGGCTTCGGTTACATCAGCGAGTACAGCTCCAACATCGAGCGTACCCCGACCGATCCCCGCAACGACTGGATCAACTCGGTAGTCGGCGGTATCGCGTACGAGGAGAACACGGCGGATCTCGCTGCGCGCGTCAGCGGGCAGGTCGAGGCGCGGAGCTACGCGGAGAACACCTTTTCCGACGATGTGGTAGGCAACCTCGACGCGTCGGCGCTGTGGACCCTCTCTCCGCAGCGACTGACCTGGACGGTCGAAGACGCTTTCCGGATGGTCACCCTCGATCCCGCCACCGCGACGACGCCCAGAAACGTGGCCGGCGCGAACATCTTCAATACCGGTCCCGACGCGTACCTCCGCTTCGGCCCCGTGCACACCCTCTCGCTGGGCGGGCGCTACGGTAACGTCTACGTCGGCGACGCCGACATCGACAACAACCGTTACACGGGCATTGCCCGCTGGCTCTATCAGTCGTCCCCGCGGACCGTCTGGTCCCTGAACCTCGAGCACCTGAACGTATCGTTCGACAACGACGTCCTCAACGAGAACTTCAAGCGGGACGACGCGTACGCGCGTCTGCTCATCCGGCAGGCGCGCTCGGAGTTCACGCTGGACGCCGGCCGGTCGCGGATCGACCGCGACCGTTCGCCCGAGCTCGAAGGATCGCTCGGGCGGCTCGGGTGGCGCCGCGAGCTGTCGAGCGAGTCGAGCTTCGGTTTGTCCGCGGCCGCGGGCTACCAGGACGTCGGCGCCGCGCTGCTCGGTCTCCTGACGGGCCCCACGGCGACGGTCGCGGCCCCCGTCCCGCCGACCGGAACGGACGTGGTCACGAGCGACCTCTACTACACCCGCCAGGCGGATGTCTTCTATACCCGCCGTGGGTCCCGCTACGGCGGGACGGTCCGCGTGGTCGCGCGGGAGCTCGATTTCGAAACCACCCTCCAGGACCGCGACGAGGCGGGCGGCAGCCTGGAGCTCGGATACGTGCATTCGGCGACCACGAGCGCGACCCTTTTCGGCGATTACCTCAAGATCGACTACGCGCAGATCGTCCGCGAGGACGAGGACATCCATTATGGCCTTCGGCTCGCGTACCTCGTGGGCCGCAACGTGTCGGTCGGGCTGGAAGGCCGCCGGATCGAACGCGCGAGCACGGACGCCGGCAGCGAGTTCGTCGACAAGCGCGCGCTGCTCACGGTGCTGTACAGCACCGCACCCCTTTACTCGCCACTCAGCCGACGGTGATCCGCCATGTACCTCGAATTCTTCAAGTTGCGCGAGTTCCCCTTCCGTCTGACGCCCGACACCGAGTTCCTGTACATGAGCGACGCGCACGCGCGCGCCAAGGCGTACATGGACTACACCATCTGGAACCGCGACGGGTTCGTGGTGATCACGGGCGAGATCGGCTCGGGCAAGACCACGCTGATACAGAAGCTCCTCTCCGAGCTCGACGACAACGTGCTCGTCGCGAAGATCTTCCAGACGCAGCTCGACGAAGTGGAGTTCCTGCAGGCCGTCCTCGTCGAGTTCGGGCTCAACCCGTTTCATGCGAAGAAGGTCGAGCTGATCGACATGCTGAACACCTTCCTGATCGATCAGTTCCACAAGGACAAACAGCTCGTGCTCATCGTGGACGACGCCCACAACCTGAGCCCCAAAGTGCTCGAGGAGATCCGGATGCTGTCCGGTCTCGAGACGCAGAAGGAGAAGGTCCTTCACGTCATCCTGGTCGGACACCCGCAGCTCAACGAGCTCCTGGAGTCCGCGGAGATGGAGCAGCTGCTGCAGCGGGTGCGCCTGCGCTATCACATCAAGGCGCTGTCGGAGGAAGCGACGCGCGCCTACATCACGCACCGGCTGCGCGTCGCCGGGATGGAGGAGCGCCACCTGTTCGCCGCGGAGACCTTTCCGCTGATCTACAAGTACACCGGCGGGCTTCCGCGCCTGATCAACACCCTTTGCGACACGGCGCTCGTTTGCGCCTATGCCGACGGGCAGACGGCGATCACCGGCCACGTGCTCAACAGCGCCATCGAAGAGCTCCAGTGGCTGCCGTATGCCAAGCGCGTTAACCAGCGGCGCCTGCGGCCGCCGCCCGCGGCGAACAACGAGTACCAGGAGGTGCTCAAGGACCACGCCCGGGCGCTCGTCAACGTCGGTCACCAGATGACGCGGCTGGACGCGCTGGTGCCGGCGCTCAACGCCCTCGCCGGGCGCATGGGAAACATCGAGTCGCTGCTGCGGAACATCGCATCGGCGCTCGACATGGAGCCGAAGGCAGGGAAGTCCGAGTCCAAGACGCTCGCGAAGCGCGACTGATTCGCACCCGGGCGGCGTCGAGCGATGTGCGGAATTGCCGGTATTCTGAACCTGTCTCCGGGCGCGGCGCCGGAGCGTTCGCTGCTCGCCTCCATGATCGGTGCCGCGGCGCATCGCGGGCCGGACGGTTTCGGATTCTACGCCGACAGCGAGGCGGGTCTGGCGCACGCGCGCCTCAGCATCATCGATCTCGAGGGGGGAGACCAGCCGATCTCGAACGAGGACGGGACGATCCAGGTGGTCTTCAACGGCGAGATCTTCAATTACATCGAGCTCCGCAGGGAGCTGGAGGCGGCCGGCCATCGGTTTCGCACGCATTCCGATACGGAGGTCATCGTCCACGCGTACGAGGAGTACGGCGACGACTTCGTCCATCGGCTGAACGGACAGTTCGCGATCGCGCTCTGGGACGCGCGCTCGCACAGGCTGCTGCTCGCGCGCGACCGTACCGGCATCCGCCCCCTCTTTTACGCGACGTGGCGCGGGCGGCTCTACTTCGCCTCCGAGATCAAATCGCTTTTCCGCGTGCCCGGGTTTCCGCGTCGGCTCGACGTCGCCGGTCTCGGAGAGATCTTCACCTACTGGACGACGCTCGAGCCCGCTACCGCCTTCGCGGGCGTCCGCGCGCTGCCCGCGGGATACCGGGCGGTGGTGTGCGGCGGCCGGCTGCAGGCGCAGAGGTACTGGGACTGGAGCTTTCCGGAGCATCCCGTCCGCGCCGATCGAAGCGAGGAGGAGTATGCGGAGGAGCTGCGGCACCTGCTGGTCGATGCCGTGCGGCTCCAGCTGCGGGCGGACGTCCCGGTCGGCGCGTATCTCAGCGGCGGCCTCGATTCGTCGATCATCACGGGCCTGATCAAGCGGTACACGGACACGCCGCTGCGGACCTTTTCGCTCACCTTCGAGGATGCCGAGTTCGACGAGAGCCCGTACCAGCGCGATCTCGTCGCATGGCTGGGGACGACCCATACGGAGCTGCGGTGTCGCGAGGCCGATATCCGCGAGGCCTTTCCGCGCGCCGTCTGGCACGCGGAGACGCCGATCCTGCGTTCGGCGCCGGCCCCGCTGATGCTGCTTTCGGGCGCGGTGCACGCCGCCGGTTACAAGGTCGTGCTGACGGGGGAGGGCGCCGACGAGGTCTTCGGCGGCTATGATCTGTTCCGCGAGGCGAAGGTGCGCCGTTTCTGGGCGCGGGCACCGCAGTCGCGGTGGCGCGCGTCTCTGCTCGGCCGGCTCTATCCGTACCTCGCGCACTCGCCGAGCTCGGTCCGCGTCGCCCGGGAGGCGTTCTTCCGCGAAGGGCTCGACCTGGCCGATCGCCCGTACTTCGCGCATATCCCGCGGTGGTCCACGACCCGGCGTCTGTGGCGGTTCCTCCACCCGGACGTGCGGCAGACCCTGGCGGGGTTCGACCCGCACGCGGCGATCGGTCGTATCCTGCCTCCCGGGATCGATCGCTGGCCTCCGCTCGGGCGCGATCAGTACGTCGAAGCGCATACGCTGCTGAGCGGATACCTCTTGAGCTCGCAGGGCGACCGCATGGCGATGGCGAACTCGGTCGAAGGGCGGTTTCCGTTCCTCGATCACCGGGTGATCGAATTCGCGAACCGTTTGCCGCCATCCTTCAAGATCCGCGGGCTGGCCGAGAAGCACATCCTCAAGCGCGCGGCCGGGGATCTCTTGCCCGCGAGCGTGCGCGAACGACCCAAGCAGCCGTACCGCGCGCCCGACAGTCAGAGCTTCTTCCAGAACGGCCGCCCGGCGGAGTACGTGGCAGCGCTCTTCGCCGAGAGCCGGCTGCGGGAGTCGGGTCTGTTCGACGCCGGCGCCGTGCGCAAGCTCTACGAAAAGTGCCGGGCCGGGCGCGCCATCGGATTCGGCGACAACATGGCCTTCGTCGGCATTCTTTCGACGCTGCTCGTGGACGAGCACTTCGTACGGCGCTTCGCCGAGCCGCCCGCCCAGCCGCAGGCGACGGCCGCGGCCGGAAGTTTCTGAGGAGCGGCGCATGCTGGTGCATCGCCTTCTCGAGCGTACGCTCGAAACGCATGCCGGCAAGACCGCGCTCGTGTGCGGCGCGGAGCGCCACACCTATGCGGAGGTCGGCGAGGCGGTGGCGCGGCTCGCGGCGTTTCTGCAACGCTCCGGCGTGCGACGCGGCGACCGCGTCGTGCTGTTTCTCGAGAACGGCTTCGAGGCGGTGGTCGCCATCTACGCGGTGCTGACGATCGGCGCCGTGTTCATGCCCGTCAACCCCCTCACGAAACGGGAGAAGCTCGCCTACCTCTTCGCCGACGCCCGACCGACCGCGTTGATCGCCGCCCGTCATCTTCGGGATGCCTTCGAGTACGCGCTGTCGCGGAACGAGAGCGTGCACACGTGCATCGTCGCGGGCGAGGGGAACGGTCACGCTACCGCGGCCGGCCGGCCGATGATCCCGTTCGGCGAAGTGCTCGCGTCGCCCGCCCCGGAACCGGTCCATCCCGGCACGATCGACCAGGATCTCGCCGCGATCATCTATACCTCTGGCTCCACGGGCGACCCCAAGGGGGTGATGCTGACGCACCATAATATGGTGTCGGCGGCGGAATCGGTGCTCGCCTACCTCCCCCTGCGGGAAAGCGACGTGATCTTTTGTGTCCTGCCGCTGGCTTTCGGCTACGGTCTGTATCACGTCGTCATGGGCTTCACGCTGGGGGCGACCGTCGTGCTCGAGCCGTCGTTCGCCTTTCCGGTCAAGACACTCGAAGCCATGTCGCGCGAGCGAGCCACCGTCTTCCCCGGCGTTCCCACGATCTTCGCCACGCTGCTGAACCTGAGCGTGTTTCCGCAGTACGACCTGCGCAGCCTGCGCATCGTGACCAACGCCGGCGCGGCGCTCTCCGTGCAGCACATCGAGGCCATACGCCGGCTGCTGCCCCACGCCCGCCTCTATTCGATGTACGGCCAGACGGAGTGCAAGCGGGCGTCGTACCTCCCGCCGGAGGAGATCGACCGCCGGCCGACCAGCGTCGGCCGGGGCATGCCGAATCAGGAGCACTGGCTGGTCGACGAATCGGGCAACCGGCTTCCGAACGGGAGCCAGGGCGAGCTCGTCGTGCGCGGCAGCCACGTGATGCGCGGCTACTGGGAGAAGCCGGAAGAGACCGCGCGAAAGCTGCGCCCCGGTCCGTATCCGGGCGAGAGCGTGCTTTTTACGGGCGACATTTTCCGGACCGACGCCGACGGATATCTCTACTTCGTCTGCCGCAAGGACGACATGATCAAGAGTCGCGGTGAGATGGTCAGCCCGCGCGAAGTCGAAAACGCGCTCTACGCGCTCGACGGGGTGCTCGAGGCCGCGGTGATCGGCGTGCCGGACGACATGCTCGGTGCCGCCGTGAAGGCGTTTCTGGTCCTCAAGCCGGGTTACCGCTACACGGAGAGGGAAGTCGTCCGGCACTGCCTCGGGCGCCTGGAAAGCTTCATGGCGCCGAAGCAGGTCGTGTTCGCCGACTGCCTGCCCAAGACCGACAACGGCAAGATCCGCAAGACCGAGCTGGCGTGAGAGCGCGCGAGCGAACGACCAAAACGGGAACAAGAGAATGAGCGACATCAAGCAACAACTGAGGGCGTACCTGCTGGACAACTTCCTGATGGGCGGCTCGGCGGACGAGATCCGGGACGACACCTCCTTCATGGCCAGCCACATCCTGGACTCGACGGGGTTTCTCGAGCTGATCGCGCACCTGGAAGAGACGTACGGCGTCAAGGTGAAGGACGAGGAGATGATTCCCGAGAACCTCGACAGCCTCTCCAGCATCGAGCGGTTTCTCGCCCGCAAGCAGTCGGCCTGAGGTCACCGGTATGCACAAATCGACCAGCGGCACTCCCTCCCGCCCGGCGCTCTCGCCGCGGGTCCTCGATCTCGACCTGGAAGCCGAGGCCCGGCGCATCGCCGCGCGGATGCGCGAGATCGTGCGACGGCTGCACAGGCGCGGGCTCGTGGTGGCGATGTCGGGAGGCATAGACAGCTCGACCTGCGCGGCGCTCGCCGTGCGGGCGCTCGGGCCCGGCCGGGTCTTCGGTCTGCTGTTGCCCGAGCGGGATTCGGCGGACGACAGCAGCCACCGCGGCGAGCTGCTGGCGAAACACCTCGGCATCGCCTACCGGCGGGAGGACATCGCCGCCGCGCTGGAGGCCGTCGGGTGCTATCGCTGGCGGGACGATGCCATCCGCGCGGTTTTTCCGGAGTACGGCGCCGGGTGGAAGAACAAGATCGTGATCCGGGGCGGCCTCGAGGGGCGTCTGAACCACTTTCACCTGATCGTGCAGTCTCCCGACGGCGCCCTGTCCGAAAAACGCCTGGGCCTGACCGAATACCTGCAGATCGTGGCGGCGACGAACTACAAGCAGCGGATCCGCAAGACCATCGAGTACTTCCACGCGGACCGGCTCAACTACGCGGTGATCGGTACGCCGAACCGGCTCGAGTACGACCAGGGGTTCTTCGTGAAGAACGGGGACGGTTCGGCGGATCTCAAACCGATCGCGCATCTGTACAAGACGCAGGTCTATGCCCTGGCGCGTCACCTCGGTCTGCCCGATGCCGTCTGCGTGGCGACGCCGACGACCGACACGTACAGCCTGCCGCAGGGCCAGGACGAGTTCTATTTCGCGCTGCCCTACGGGCAGATGGATCTCGCCCTGTGGGCGTACAACCACGACGTGGAGGCGGGAGAACTGGCCCGCGCCATCGGGCTCTCCGAGCAGCAGGCGCGATACGTATATGCCGACATCGAGGCCAAGCGCCGCACCACCGCCTACCTCCACGCGCGGCCGATGCTGATCGAACCGGTAAGCGGGCTGCCCGAGCTCGAGTAGCGGGATGACGATGGAAACGCGTGGCTTCTTCGAAAACCGGCGGGGCAGACGCCTGTACTTCGCCGCGCACGGAGACGCCGGCGCGCGCGAGGCCTGGGTGTTCTGCAACCCGTTTCTCGAGGAGAAGGTGTTCAGCCACCCGGTCTACGTGGCGTTCGCGCGCCGTCTTGCCGGGGAGGGCGGTTTCGCGCTCCGTTTCGATTACGAGGGCGACGGCGACAGCGAAGGCGAGGTATCGCACCTCTCTCTGGCCGAGTGGGGTGACGATCTGGCGGACGCCTGCGCGTTAGCGCGCGAGCGATTCCGCGCGCAGAGCGTGAGCCTGTTCGGTCTGCGGCTCGGCGCCGCGCTGGCCTGGCTACGCGCGGACGAGGTGCGGGCCGAACGGCTGCTCCTGTGGGACCCGGTGGTCAACGGCGCCGCCTACTTCCAGGAGTGCCTGCGGCTGAACCTCACGACTCAGCTCGCGACGTACAAGAAGATCGTGGAGAACCGGGAGCAGATGATGCAACGGCTGGAGGGCGGCGAGACCGTGAACATCGCCGGCTACGAGGTGGGTGGGCGCATGGCGTCCTCGATCGCCGCGATGGACATCGGCGAGCCCGACACCGCCCCCGCCAGCCCGGCCCGCGTGCTTCAGTTTCTGAAGCCGGGAGCGGGCGTGAACCGCGTCGCGAGCCCGATGGCAAATCACTCGAACGTGCACGTCGAACCGGTCTCGATTCAGCCGTTCTGGCAGGAGTCGAAGCACCACGATCCGGCGCCGGAGCGTTTGATAGAGGCGAGCCTGCGGGTGGTTGCGAGCCGGCCCGGGGCGCGTGCGGGAGGCGCCGGGTGAACGAAGAGCCGTTCGAATTCCGCGGGCGGGATGGCGCCGTGCGCCGGGGCATCCTGACGCCCGCGGAGCCGGGCCGGTCCAACGGCACGGGCATCGTGCTACTGCCGGCCGGCCTGAAATACCGCATCGGTCCGCACCGGCTCAACGTGACGCTCGCGCGGCGGTTGGCGCCGGTGGGTTACACCGTGCTGCGCTTCGATCCCTGCGGCGTCGGCGAGAGCGACGGGGCGCTTCCGGCAGGTCCGCTGCGCGAGCTGTGGCGGACCGTGGAGCAGGGTCGGTTCGTCGACGATACCCTGCACGCCGCCCGCGACCTGCGCGAGCGATGCGGCCTCCAGAGATTGGTGCTCGGCGGGCTTTGCGGCGGGGCGGTCACGGCCTTGCTCGCGGCCGCGCTCGCTCCCGAGCTGATCGACGGGGTCCTGTCGATCAATACGGCGGTGACGTTCTCGACCGACACCAAGCCGGCCAGGCGGCCCATGGGCCGGATCCAGGCGCGGCACAACTTCAAGGGCTATCTGCGGAAGCTCCTCGCGCCCGCCGCCTGGGCGCGCATCGTGCGTGGGGACAGCGACTACTCGGAGATCACGCGCACGGTCGTCGCCACGGTCCGGTCGTGCCTGGGCGCGCGCCGGCGGCCTGAGCACCTGTCGCACGAGAACGCCCGTTTCATGGAGAGCTTCGAGAGCCTGGAGCGGCGGTCCGTTCCGCACCTGCTGATCTTCAGCGGCAACGACAACCGCTGGCTCGAGTTCCAGGAGGTCGTGCTGCAACGCCGTCTCGGCGGAAGGCTGGCCGGATCGGCGTACGAGATCGAGGTGATCCCGAACGCGAATCACGAGCTGCACTTCGCCGACTGGCAACGCGAGCTCGAGGAGCGGTTCGCCGACTGGTTGAACCGGCGTTTCCGCGATTCGGGACGCCCAGTGCGGGCGATGTCCGCCTGACACGAGGAGAAACACGTGAATCTTGGAGCGAGTCGAGTCGCTGAATCGCCTTCCCCGTCCGTTGCCCCGCGGCCGCAATCCGCACCCTTGCGCATCCTGACGGTCGTCGACGGCTACTACCCGAGCACCGGCGGGGCCGAGCTGCAGGCGGGCCTGATCAGCCGCGCTCTCGTCAACGCGGGCCACCGGGTGACGATCCTCGCGCCGCGGCTCGAGGTACACCGCCCCCTGCACGAGGAGATCGACGGCATCGCGGTCGAGCGCATCGCGTATCCACGCGTGCGCATGCTCGGCGCTCTCGTCCTCGGCTTGAAGTTCGCCTGGCGTCTGTACGCGCGGCGGCACGAGTACGACGCCATCCATATCCACATGGCGAAGAACCTGGCGACGGTGGCGGGGCTGCTGCGGCCGCTTCTCAATCGGCCGGTGGTGGTGAAGATATCCGGGGCATGGGAGTTCGAAGGCGGCATCCTCGATCCGCGCCTGCGACGGAAGCCGGTCGTACGCCTGATGAACGCCTGCATTCGCAGGATCGACTGCGTGCAGTGCATCAGCGAATTCACCCGCCGCATGCTCGTCGAAGCGGGGTACGCCGAGAATCGCATCCGCATGATTCCGAACGCCGTCGACGTGCGTCGCTTTCGCCTCGCCGTGCCGGCCGACGATCAGCCGAGCGTCCTGTTCGTCGGACGGGTGGAGCCGGTGAAGGGGCTCGACGTGCTCATCGACGCCTGGCCGACGGTGCGCGCGCGTGTGCCCGCGAAGCTCGTCATCGCCGGCGACGGTTCGGTGCTGGAGGCGCTCAAGCGGCGGGCCAGGGAGCGGGGCGTCGAGGACTCGGTCCGTTTTCTCGGCAACGTCTCGAACGTGGCCGATCTGCTCGCGCAAAGCGCGCTCTACGTGCAGCCGTCCCACCAGGAAGGCCTGCCGAACTCGGTCCTCGAAGCGATGGCCGCGGGGCTGCCGATCGTCGCGACCCGGGTGAGCGGCAACGAGGATCTCGTGCTCGACGGCCGCAACGGCCGATTGGTGCCGCCGGGCCGGGCGGACCGGCTCGCCGAGGCGCTGATCGAGGTGCTGTCGAATCGGGCGGCGGCGCGCGCCATGGGCCGCGAGTCGCGGCGCGTCATCGAGGAGCAGTACCAGATGCCGGTGATCCTGGCCGCGCTGACGCGCGCCTACCGCGGAGAGGCGTGAGATGGGCGCCGACCGCACGGAAAAAGTCCTCCTCCTCGTGACGATCGATACGGAGTGCGACCACGATCCGAGCTGGGTACGCTCGAAGCCGCTGGCGTTCCGCTCGGTGACGGAAGGCGTGCCCGATCGGCTGCAGCCTGTCTTTCGCGCGGCCGGCGCCGCGCCGACCTACCTGCTCACGATCGAGGTGCTGGAGGACCGCGAATCCGTCGAGGCGCTCCGGCGGCTGGACGGACGCTTCGAGCTCGGCACCCACCTGCACTCCGCCTTCGTCGAGCCCGAAAAGAAGTTCCACGACTATGCCGGCGTGGACAGCCCGGACTTCCAGTGCCATTGCCGGCCGGAGATCGAGCACGCCAAGCTCGCCAACCTGACGCGAGCGTTCGAGGACGGTTTCGGCTACCGGCCCGTTTCCTTCCGTGCCGGGCGCTTCGGGGCGGGCCCCAACACCATCGCTTCCCTCGAGCGGCTCGGCTACCTGGTCGATACCAGCGTCACGCCTCACATGCTGTGGCGGCATCCGGACGGAGACGTGGATTACCGCGCGGCGCCGGCGCAGCCCTACTTTCCGCAACGGGGATCGATCGTGCGCGAGGGCAACGGCGACGCGTCGAGCGTGCTCGAGATTCCCGTGACCATGAAGCGCCGCTGGCTTCGCGGCCCGCGCTGGTTTCGACCGTGGTTCTCCTCCGTGGCGGCAATGAAGGACGTGGCGCGCGAGCAGCTGGCGCGCTTCCGCGACCGCCGGGTCGTGGTCCTGAACATGATGTTCCACTCCATGGAGGTCATTCCCAAGGCGAGCCCGTACCCGCAGAACGAGGACGAGGTGCGCCGGTTCCTGGACGACCTTGCCGCCGTATTGCAATGGTGCGCCGGGGAGGGCGTCGAGTTCGCCACCCCGGCCGCGGTGCACCGCGCCTTCGCCGGTCGGGAGTGAGGCGCATGCAGGTCGCCTGTATCGATACGGACGACGGCTTTCGCGCGCTTCGCGAGGAATGGGACGCGCTCGTCCAGGCAGCGGCCGCGGCCAGCATCTTCACGACCTGGGAATGGCAGTACCTCTGGTGGCGGCACTACGGCGGCGGCCAGAAGCTCCGTCTGCTCGTCGCGCGCGCGGGCGGACGGCTCGTCGGCGTCTTTCCCCTCTACGTCCAGCGCGTCACGCCGCTGGCCGGCGTAGGCGCCGGTCTCCTCCGGCTGATCGGAACCGGCGGCGACACGTCACCGGACTATCTCGAGCCGCCGCTCGCCCCCGGGCACGAGGCAGACGCGGCCCGGGTGCTCGTCGACGCCGCGCTGGCAATCGAGGGATGGGACGTCCTCGCCTGGAGCGACCTCGAGCCCGACGGTGCGATCGACCGTGCGGCGATGGCCGCGCTTCGCGAGCGCGGCCTTCCCGCGCGCCGCGGGACTTCCGCGCGCATCTCTTACGTGCCGCTCCCGGCTTCGTGGGACGCCTACCTCGAGAGCCAGTCGCGCGACCGGCGGTACACGATCCGCAATACGCGTCGCAAGTTCGAGCGCGAGCCCGGCGCGCGCTTTCTCGTCTGGGACGGCGCAAGCCTCGACGACGCCTTCGACCGGCTGACCGCGCTGCACCACAAGCGCTGGCAGACCCGGGGCACGTCGCATTCTTTCGACTCCTCGACCTACAACGACTTCCACCGCGCGGTCATGCGCGCCTGCCGGGAACGCGACTGGCTGCGGCTTTATTCCCTGGAGCGCGAAGGCGAGATCATCGCCATGTACTACTGCTACCGCTTCCGGGGCACGGTGTACTACTTCCAGGGCGGCTTCGATCCGCAATACGAGAAGCTGCGCCCCGGGCTCTGCCTCATGGGTTACGCACTGGAGCACGCGATCGGCGAGGGGCAGCGCGTGTTCGACATGCTGCGCGGCGAGTACGACTACAAGAAGCAGTGGGCCAGAGAGACGCGGGAGACCTGCTTTACGATCGCGTACCGGCGCACGGCGCCCGCCTTCGTCTACTGGCTTCGCCGCTCGTTGCTTCCCGAGGCGAAGCGCCTGGCGCAGCGCATGGTGTCGACCGCGCCCGCGCGCAATGACGGCTGAACATGCTCAAGCGACTGGTCATACACACCTCGAACTACGGTCTCGGCAGCCTCGCAGTGACGCTGGCGAGTTTCATTTCCTTCCCGATTTTCACCCGCGTCTTCAGCGTGGACGAGTACGGGGTGCTCAACCTGATCTCGGCCAGCCTGATGCTCCTCGTCGGCATCGCCAAGCTGGGGGTACAGCACGCCGTCGTCCGCTTTTACGCGGAAATCAAGGCCGGGCGGCGCGACATCACGGTGCCCCAGTTCTACGCGACGGTGGTCTTCGGCATGACCGGCCTGAGCCTGCTGATCGCCGCCGGCTGGGCGGTCGTGAGCCAGGCGGTGCCCGACGCGTGGTGGAACGATCCGCGCGTCGCGGGGCTGCTCCTGCTCACCGCGGTCCTGGTCGCCGTTCGCACGACCGACAGCGGACTGCTGAATATCCTGCGCGCCCAGGAGCGCAGCGGGCTGTTCAGCGCGTACAGCGTCCTCAAGAAGTACGCCGGGCTCGGCCTGATCCTCGTCACGCTGTTCTTCGTCTCGAAGGGCCTCTACGGGTTCTATCTGGCGACCATCGTGGCGGAGGTCGGGGCGGTGGCCGTGCTGGCGGCGGTGATGTTCCGCGGCGTGCGCTACGCGCCGCGTGATTTCTCGCCCGGGCTCTTTCGTTCGATGCTCGTCTTCGGCATACCGATGATCGGCTACGAGCTCGCCGGTACCGCGCTCGCGATCAGCGACCGCTACCTCATACAGGGCCTGCTCGGTAGCAGCGATCTCGGGATTTACGCGGCCGGGTACAACCTGTGCGAGTACGTGCAGCTCATCCTGGTCGCGGCCATCGGTCAGGCGATCATGCCGATGTACGTGCGGACATGGGAGGAGAAGGGCGTGACCGAGACGGCCCGCTTCATCCAGAGCTCGCTGCACTATTACCTGCTCCTGGGGCTGCCCGTCGTCGCCGGGCTGTCGGCGGTGGGGGAAGACCTGCTGGTCCTGCTCGCCTCCGAGAAGTTCCGTGCGAGCGCGGGCGTCATTCCGTACATCATCGCGGGTCTCGTGCTCGACGGCATGGTGGTGATGGTCGGCGCGGGGCTGTACATCCACAAGCGCACCGTCGCCCTGGCGGCGCTCGTCGTGGCCAGCACGGTGCTCAACGTCGTCCTGAACCTGATTTTGATTCCGAAGTTCGGCCTCGTCGGCGCCGCCGCCGCCACGCTGATCGCGTACCTGGTGCTGGTCGCCTCGATCCATGTCGCGGCCGCGCGCCACCTCCCCATCGTCTTTCCCTGGGCGAGCCTGGCGAAGTTCGGTGTCATGGCGGTCGCCATGTACCTGGCGGTGTCGCAGGTCCGGATCGGCCACGACGTCGTGAATCTCGTCGTGAAGGTCGTCGTCGGCGGGGCGCTGTACGCGCTCCTGGTCGTCCTTCTCGACCGCCAGGCCCGCGGCGTGCTCCGCACCGGCCTGGGAAAGCTGTACCGCGTGGGAGCTTAGCGAATGGAACCTGTCTCGAACGCGCCGCCGCTGGTGAGCGTCGTCATTCCGACCTACAACCGCGGCGACCTGCTGGCCGCAGCTCTGGACAGCGTGTTCGCCCAGACGTATCCGCGGGTCGAAGTGATCGTCGTGGATGACGGCTCTACCGACGACACCCCGGAGGTCGTGCGCCCGTATCTCGACCGCCTGATCTATCTCCGGCAGGCGAACGGCGGGCTTTCGTCGGCCCGCAACGCCGGGATGCGGCGTGCCAGCGGGGAGTACATGGCGCTCATGGACTCGGACGACCTGTGCGAACCGGAGCGTCTCGCCCTCGAGGTCGCCTACCTCGAACGCCATCCCGACGCCGTGCTGTGTTCCACGGATTTTTCGGCGTTCGACGGTACCGTGGTTCGCGAGCGCTCGCACATCGCGTCGTACTACGGTGCCTTCAAGCAGGCCGCCGACGGCGCGGCGAGCATCTACCCCGAGGCCGGCCGCCTCGATCCCGAGGAGGTGCCGTGGCTGCGCGGACGCGGGCTCGCGTCCGTGCGAACGTACAGCGGCCCGGTCTACGAGCGGCTCGTCTGGGGCAACTTCATTCATCCGCCGACCGTCCTGGTCCGCCGCGCGGTTTTCGAGAAGGTCGGCGGCTTCGACGAAACCATTCCCTACGTCGCGGACTACGACTGGTTCCTGCGCGCGAGCCGGCTGGGGCCGGTGGGCTATCTGGATACGTCCCTGCTCAAGTACCGCTACTCGCCGGACCAGATGAGCTCGGACCGGCACACGGCGAAGATCGCGTACGGAAACATCGCGATCATCAACAAGCTTCGGGCGGCGGACCCGACCTTCTTCGCGGCGCACCGGGCCGAGTTCCGGCGCCGACTGGGCGGCTGCTACCGGAGCGCGGCGAATGCGCTCGCGGAGTCGAATCGCGCGCGCGCTCTCGCGGATCTCGCCCGCAGCGCCGCTCACGGGGCGCTGGGCGGCCAGGCGCTCCGCATTCTCGCGAAGCTGATGCTGCCGCGCTTCGTGGTCGAATGGCGCCGGCGCGGGCTGACGACGGCCGGGCACGAAAGGGACCCATGAGCGCGCTCAAACGGACCATCAAGCAGGCGCTGGCCTCGCCGCTCGGCTGGCGGATCACCCACCGCTTCCTGCGGGAACCCGGCGTCACGGTGCTCATGTATCACCGCATCACGCGATCCGGCGAGCCGTTTCCGGGGCTCGATGTCGAGATGTTCCGGGCGCAGATGAAGTGGCTGCGCGACCGCTGTACCGTGATCCGGTCCGTCGACCTGCTCGAGGCATGCCGGGGCCCGCGCCGGGGTCGCCCGGCGGTGCTGGTTACGTTCGACGACGGGTACCGGGATTATCACGACAACGCCTATCCGGTCCTGCAGGAGCTCGGCCTGCCGGCGGTCGTTTTCGTCGCCACCTCGTTCATCGACGGCGGCGGGATGATCTGGACCGACGAGGTTCATTGGGCGTGCCGGGCGAGTGACGTCGAGCGCGTCCGGCTGCCGTGGAACGGCGAGTCGACGTTCGATCTGAAGCGGCCGGGCGAGCGCGATCGGCTGACGGCGGCGTGCAAGCGCTACCTGAAGGACGTGCCGGACCGCGAGCGCGTGGACTGGCAGGGCCACTTGCTCGACGTCCTCGGCGTTCGGGGCCGCGAGGGCGAGGCCGGGCGCCAGATGATGACCTGGGACGAGGTGCGGGCCACGATGCCGGGCACGGAGTACGGCGGGCACACCCACGGTCACCCGATCCTGTCGCAGCTCGACGCCGCCGGCATGGAGCGGGAGATCCGTCTGTGCCGGGAGCGGATCGAGCGGGAGACGGGAGCGCCCCCGCGCACGTTCGCCTACCCGAACGGGCGCGCGGTCGATTACAACGCGGACACGAAGCGGCTGCTCCGGGAGCACGGGTTCGAGCTCGCGTTCACCACGGTCGAGGGAATCAACGGCTCCACCGTCGATCCGCTCGAGATCCGCCGGGTCCCGACGCGAGGAAATTCGCTCGGGGATTTCGCGTGTCTGGTGTCGAACCTGTGATGACACCATGAAGCTCGTCTTCTGGACCTCCCTCGTGTTCGTCGCGTACACGTACGCGGGCTATCCGCTGCTCGTCTGGGCCCTGTCCCGCCTGCGCCGCGAGCCGGATGCGGCGCCGGAAGCGGTGGCGCGATGGCCGAGCGTCCGCGTCATCGTGGCGGTCCATAACGAACAGGACCGGGTGGCGGCGAAGATCGCGAATCTGCGCGAGCTCGATTATCCGCGGGACAAGCTGCGCATCGTCTTCGTCTCCGACGGATCGAACGACGCGACGAACGACCGCCTGGCGAAGGAGGCGGACGTGGAAGTCCTGAGCTACCCGGTCCGCCGCGGGAAACCGCACGCGCTGAATACCGCCGTCGAGGCGGCGAGCGAGGAGGTGCTGGTGTTCACCGACGTGCGCCAGAGCCTCGCCCCCCGCGCGCTGCGCTATCTGGTGGCCCGGTTGCTCGCGCCGGGTGTCGGGGCGGTCAGCGGCGAGCTCGTGCACCTCGATCCGCAGACGCACGCCGCCGCTCACATCGGGCTGTACTGGCGTTACGAGAAATGGATACGCAAGTCCGAGAGCCGGCTGGCCTCCAACCTCGGCGTCACCGGCGCGCTCTACGCCATCCGGAGGGTCGACTACAAGCCCGTTCCGGAGGACACGCTGCTCGACGATTTCGAAATTCCCATGCGCATACTGCGCGGCGGCAAGCGGATCGTGTTCGAGACGCGCGCGCAGGTCTTCGACGAGCTGCAGCGAAGCGTGTCCGGAGAGCGCCTGCGCAAGGTGCGCACGCTGACCGGAAACTTCCAGAGCTTTGCCCGCAATCCCTGGCTGTTCTCGCCGCTGGCCAACCCGGTGTTCGTGCAGTTCGTCTCGCACAAGGTCTTTCGCCTGTTCGTGCCGTACGCCCTCGCGCTTCTCCTCGTGTCCGCGCTGCTCCTCGACGGGCGCGGGTACCGCCTCGCCGCCGGCGCGCAGCTGGCCGGCTACGCCGTGTGCGCCCTCGGGCTCGCCTGGCCGCGGCTGCGCGAGCACCGCCTGGTCAGTTTCCTCGTCGTGTTTCTCGAGCTGAACTGGGCGGCCGTGCTCGCGCTCGGGAACTTCCTCGGCGGAAGAATCGACTCCCGGTGGGAGAAGACATGAGGGGCATCGTCGTCTTCATGTACCACGCGCTCTACCGGACCCGCGCCGAACGCGAGGCGATCGATCCGGCCGATCGGCCTTACGCCGTCAGCGTCGATGTCTTCGAGGCGCAGCTCGATCGGTTGCGCGCGAGCGGCGTCCCGGTGCTCGCGCCGGAGGCGCTCTGCACGGAATCGCCGCAGAGCGGCGTGGTACTGACGTTTGACGACGGGCACGCAAGCAACCGGGATTACGCATTCCCGGCGCTGGCCGACAGGGGCCTGCGCGCACTCTTTTTCGTCACGACGGACTTCATCGGCCGCCGTCCGGGCTTCTGCGGCTGGACCGGGCTGCGGGAGATGGCGGAGGCCGGGATGGTTCTCGGATCGCACGGCCGTACGCATCGTTTCTTCGACGACCTCACCGACGACGAGGCGGGCGCCGAGCTCGCGCATTCGCGTCTGGCGATCGAGCGTGAAACGGGGGCGCGCGTCGAGACCCTGTCCTTCCCGGGCGGACGGTTTCGGGCGGGACAGCTGGCGCTCGCCCGGGCGGCGGGCTATCGACGGTGTTTCAGCTCGCAGGTCGGCGTCTGGCGCGGCGGCACCGCCGCGGCAGGGAGCGCGGTCCCCCGCATCCCCGTTCGCGCCGACACGTCGATCGCGCTGTACGCGCGCTACGCGGCCGCCGACCCGCTGCTGCTCGCGCGGGCGCAGGCGACCTACGGGCTCAAGCGGCTCGCCAGACGGATGATGGGAAACCGGCTGTATCATGCCATCTACGAACGATTCTCCGTTTGAGACGTTTCCCGCTCCCGAGGGGAGCGAGGATTCGGCGCGGGAGCGCACCGTCGAGTGGGCGGGGAAGCCGTTGCGCTCGACGCTGCTGTTCCTGAGCGTGCCGGCCGCCTTTGCGGTCGTGATACGCCTGTTCAACCTGCAGCTCCCGAGCGTCGTGCTGTACGGTCTGGCGGCCGCCCTCGGCCTCGCGCTCGTCAAGCGGAGCATGAGCGATCCGGAGTGGCTGTTCGCCGCCTTCGTCGTCTACATCCCGCTCAACAAGGTTTACGTGGCGCCCATCGTGCCGGGCGTCAACGCGACCAACGCCTTCCTCATCCTGCTGATCCTGACGTGGATCGTGCGCTCGGTGCGCGAGGAGCGGCCGATGTTCGTCACGATGCCCGGCTCGAAGCTGGTCGGGGCCTGGGCGCTGCTCACCATGTTCTCCGGCGTCACGGTGATCTTCACGCTCGGGTCGTACGTGCTCGTCGACCAGTTGCAGGAGTACAAGGCCTGGGTCGATCAGTTCATCGTGTTCTTCGCGTTCCTCAACCTCATCCGGGACGGCGCGATGGCGCGTCGTCTGGTGGTCTACACGATGCTCGGCAGCGTCGTCGTGGTGCTCTTCGGCGTGCAGGAGATGCTCGACAAGCAGGGGGCCCCGACGATCGAGCTCTCGCGCCTGTTCGGGCCGCACAATCAGCCGAACGATTTCGGGGCGTTCCTGGTCTACGCCGCGGCCCCGTTCATCGCGCTGTTCCTCGCGCAGATGCCCAGGATCCGGTCCTGGGTGCTCGTGCCGTATTTCCTGGTGGTGGCCAAGCTGCTCCTGACCACCTTCTCCCGCGGGGCCTACGTCGCGATGGCCTTCGGAGGGCTCGTCGCCGGGTACCTGCGCGGCAAGCTGTTCCTCTTCTCCTGGTTGATCGTGGCGCTGCTCCTGCTGTGGTCGATGCCCGAGCTCATCCCCGAGTCGCTGGTCGAGCGCATGTCCCACACCACGGTCGAAGGGGGGCACCGCCAGGAGCTCGACGCGAGCTCCCAGACGCGCCTCGTCCTGTGGAACGCGGCGATCGAGATGTCGCTCGAGAGTCCGTTGCTCGGCAAGGGCTTCAAGGCGTTCCCGGTGCTCAAGAGCGGCTACACCGAGTTCGAGGTGCACGAGTCGGACAACCACAACATGTATCTCTACATCAGCTCGCAGATGGGCATACCGGCGCTGTTGTTGTTCGTGCTGATCCTGTACCGCGCGTACCGGCTGGGCGCCCGCGTATACCGCGAATCGCGCGACACGATGGCGCGCGTGGCGGGCATGGCGACGGCGACCATCGTCGCCGCCGTGGTGCTCGTCAACATGTTCGGTTCCCGGATGGTGAGCCTCGACGTCACCGCCTACGTCTGGATCTATCTCGCGGTCGTCGCGCACCTCTGGATCGAGGTCGAAAAGCGGCGCGAGGCGAAGGCGGCGGAGGAGGAGGCCGAACATGCGGCTGCCTGAGGAGCCGATCAAGGTGGTGCACGTGATCGACGAGCTGCCGCCCGACGGGGCGGAACGGCTCCTGGTCGACGTGGTGAAGCGCGGATCCTCGGGATTTCGCTACTCTGTCCTGTGCCTGGTGCGCGGTGGGACGCTGGTCGACGAGCTCGAGGCCTTCGGGGTCCCGGTCTTCGTGCTCGGACGTCGCGGCAAGTTCGATGCCTCGCTGCTCGTCCGTCTCGCGCGCTGGCTGCGCCGCGAGCGTCCGGCGGTGGTGCACACGCACCTCTTCACGGCCGATGCATGGGGTCGCGCCGCGGCGCGGCTCGCGGGCGTCCCGGCGGTCTTTTCCACGGTGCACAGCACCAACCTGTGGAAGGGCGGGATCCATCGCCTGATCGATCGGGTGCTCGGCCGCCTGTCCACGCGAGTGATCGCCTGTTCCCCGGAGGTCGGCGAACGGCTCGTGAAGCACGACCGCATCCCGGCCGACCGCGTGGTCGTCGTCCCGAACGGCATCGATCTGAGGCGCTTCGGCGCGGTGAATCCGGGGGGCGTGCGTGCGGAGCTCGGCGTCCCGGCGGGACTTCCCGTTCTGATCGTCGTCGGCCGGCTGCACGAGGCCAAGGGCCACGCGGATCTGCTGGCGGCGCTGACGCGGGTCCGGAAGGAGACGATCGACTTCCGTTGCCTGTTCGTGGGCAGCGGCGAGCTTCGCGAACAGCTGGAGGCGGACGTCGAGCGGCGCGGGCTGAAGGACCAGGTGCGGTTCCTGGGACAGCGCAGTGACGTCCCGCGGCTTTTGGC
This sequence comes from Sulfurifustis variabilis, assembly GCF_002355415.1. Taxonomy (GTDB): domain Bacteria; phylum Pseudomonadota; class Gammaproteobacteria; order Acidiferrobacterales; family Sulfurifustaceae; genus Sulfurifustis; species Sulfurifustis variabilis. The sequence continues at coordinate 1,353,458 of NZ_AP014936.1, forward strand.
GGCCTCCGACGTGGTGGTGATTCCTTCGCGGTGGGAAGGTCTGCCGATCGCGCTGCTCGAGGCCATGGCCATGGCAAAAGCGGTCGTGGCCACCGCGGTAGGCGGAATTCCGGACGCGATCGAAGACGGAGAGAACGGTCTCCTGGTCCCGGTCGGCGACGCCGGGGCGCTCGCCGGGGCGCTCGGGCGCCTGCTGCGGGACGCCAGCCTGCGCAGTCGCCTCGGCCAGGCCGCGGGCGCTTTGGTTCGCCGGCGCTACGACGTCGCCGCAACGGCCCTGGCGTACGAAGGACTCTACCGGACCGCCCTGGCCCGTCAGGCGCTCGCCCACGACGCCGGGAGCTCCGGATGAGAGGCACCCTTCGCCGAGTCGTCCCGCGCCTGCTGCTGCCGGCGACCGCGGTCTATCAGCGGTGGCGCCCGGGGATTCGCATCCTCATGTACCACCGCGTCGTCCGGGGGCTGCCGCAGGACCAGCTCACCGTGAGTCCGGAGCGCTTCGAGGAGCAGATGGCCGTGCTCGCGCGAACCCGGCGAGTCATGAGCCTGGCGGACGCCGCGCTGGCCCTCGGTTCCGGGGAGCGCCAGGCGGGGGCCGTCGTCGTGACGTTCGACGACGGTTATCGGGACAATCTCACCGTGGCGCTGCCGATCCTCGAGAAGTACCGGATACCGGCGACCATTTTCGTGACGACCGATTTTTGCGATCAGGTCAGCAGCCATCCGCGTTACGGAGAACGCGCGGCCGGCCTGCACCTGAACTGGGACGAGGTGCGGGAGCTCTTGCGCTCGCCCCTGATCTCGATCGGTTCGCACACGGTCTCCCATCCGTATCTGCAGCGGCTCGACCCGGAAGCGGCCAGACGCGAGATCGGCGAGAGTCGGCGTCGGATCGAAGCGCGCATCGGCCGTCCGGTGGAGTTCTTCTGCTATCCCTCGGGTGACTTCGGCGAGCGGGAGATGCGCTACGTGCAGGAAGCGGGCTACCGGGCGGCCGTCAGCGTAGCCCCCGGCCTCAATCGCCGCGCGACGCCCCGCTACGCCCTGAGACGCACCGAGGTAACGGATCGCGACGGCGCACGTGAGCTGCGCGCGAAGCTGCACGGCGCCTTCGATCCGCTGCATGCCCTGCTGCACGCCCGCCGCCGGCGGGAGTTCGACGCAAGGCGCCTGGGCGTTCCGAACGGAGAGATCGCATCATGAAGCTCCTTTATCTTATGACCGAGCCGTTCGGCGTGGGTGGCGTGCAGTCCGACATCCTCACCCTCACCGAAGACCTGAGCCGGCGCGGACACGAGGTCCACGTCGCGACCACGCCGGGTGTCCTGCTGGACGAGCTGATCGCGAAGGGAGCCCGCTACGTGGAGCTCGATTTTCGCTACAGTGGCATCGGCGGTCTGTGGCGCGCCATACGGGACCTGCGGCGGGTCATCCGCGAACGGGAAATCGAGGTGCTCGCGCCCCAGTCCGTGCGCTCCACGATCGCGAGCTATCTCGCATTGCGCGTGCTGCCGTTCGCCTACCGTGTTCCCGCGACCGGCCGGCGAGTGCCGATCGTCACGACGATCCACAACATCCATAACCCCGCGCACTTCCGCTATGCCGGCCGGATACTGGACCGCTGCAGCGACTTCGTGATCTTCGAGTCGCACTACGAGCGCGATCGATGCCTCGCGAGCGGATTGCCGCCCGCCAAATCGGCCGTGATCCACAGCGGCATCGACACCGACCGTTTCGTGCCGCGGCCGCCGGACCCGGCCCTCCTGGCGAGGTACGGCCTCGAGCCCGGTCGTCACAAGGTGCTGGGCATCGTCGCGCGCCTGTCGGAAGAGAAGGGGCACTGCTATCTGATCGCGGCGTTCGCACGGGTCGCGCGGGCCATGCCGGAAGCGCGGTTGCTGGTGATCGGCGACGGGCCGCTGCTGGACGCCGTGAAGGCGCAGGCGCGCGAGCTGGGGCTCACGTCGAACGTGATCTTCACCGGACTCCAGCGGAACATCCCGGAGCATCTCGCGCTGCTCGACGTCTTCGTGCTCGCGTCCACGCGCGAGTCCTTTCCGCTGGCCGCGCGCGAGGCGATGGCGGCCGGCCGCGCCGTGATCGCGCCGCGGATCGGTGGGTGTCCCGAGGTCGTCGAGGACGGCGTGACGGGTTTCCTGTTCGAGGCGCGCGACGTGGACGGCCTCGCCGCGCGCATGCGCGAGATCCTCGCGCAGGACCGCTACAAAACCCAGGGCCGGGCGGCCCGGGAGCGCGTCGAGCGCCTCTTCTCGCGGCGGCAATGGGTCGAGGGCGACGAGCGCGTCTACCTGGAATGGTCGGCGGCCGCGCCGGCCGGTGCAACGAGCAAGGGGGTGGCATGAAAGGCGTTCGCGCGGCAGTGCTCGCGGGCATCCTCGGGGCCGTCGGTCTTTCCGGCGCCCTGGCGGAACCGTTTACCGACCTTCCGGCGGACCACCGTGTCCGGCCGGTGCCGAAGGTCGCGCAACCGCGGTTACACGAGTCGTACGCGGACCCGGTTTTCGGCGTCACGGTGCGCCGGATCACGGACCCGGCTCAGCTGCCCGGGCTGAGCCGCGTCCGTCACTATTACTCCAAGGCGAACCCGTTCAACGCGGACGAGACGCGCGCGATCTTCCACGGCAGCGACGGCTCCTCGTGGCTTTACGACACGCGCACGTGGACGCCGATCAAGTCGCTCCGCCTCCGGAGCTCGGACCCCGAGATCCAGTGGCATCCCACCGACCCGAACCTCTTCTACCACATGGAGTTCGTCGGCAACTCCCCGAACGTGCGGGCGTTCCAGCTCTACGACGTACGCACGGACGCCAGCCGCGTCCTGCGCGACTTCAGCGAGTACGATACGGCGCGCGGCAGGCTGGAAGGCAACATGGACCGGAGCGGGCGGTATTACGCGCTCATCGGCAAGCGCGGCGACAAGCACGAGGCGTTCGTCTACGACGTGCTCAAGGACCGGACGAGTCGCAAGCACGCCATCAGCGAGGATCAGGCCGACGACTGGATCAGCGTGACGCCGAGCGGCAAGTACGTCGTCATGATGGGCGGCGACCGCACGCGCGTGTACGACATCGACATGAATCATCTGCGGGATCTGCCGAAGGGCTCGTTCGGGCACGCGGACCTCTGCCTTCGAACCGACGGCAGCGACGTGATGGTGTTCGACGGAGCGGACCTCGCGCTCGACGGCAACCGCAACATCAACATGGCGGACCTCGCGACCGGCCGGATCTCGATTCTCGCCCGGATCGGCTGGGGCACGACGCCCCACGTCTCGTGTCGCAACATCGAGCTGCCCGGCTGGGCGCTGGTCTCGACGCAGGGGCCCGACTCCCGGTACCCGAACCACGACTTCGAGATCTTCTGGGTCAAGCTCGACGGTTCGCGCGAGGTGCGCCGGGTGGCGCATCATCGCAGCAGCAGGAAGGCAGGGGGGTACTTCGCGGAGCAGCACGCCGTCACCAACCGGACCGGCACGAAGATCGTGTTTGCCAGCAATTGGGGAGGCGAAGGACCGATCAGCGATTACCTGATCGAGCTGCCGTCCGGTGATCGCGGCGCGGCGAAGCCCGGTCGCTAGGGGATCCGGGTGCGCGTGCTGTTCGAACCGGTCGCGCTCCTGGGTTGGGCGATGCTCGCGCTTTCGGCGCTCGCCTGGCGCAGATCGACCGCGGGGAACCGCGGACTCTTCGCGCTGGCCGGCGGCCTGTCGGTGGCCTATTTCTGGTTCGCGAGCCCGCTCGGCGCCAATCTGATGGTGGGAGCCCTGGAACACGGCGTCTTCGCGGTCCGGGAATGCGCTCCCGGGGACGGCGCCCGGGTCTACGTGGTGCTCGCGGGCGGGAAGACCGGCACCCCGGAGAGCGACGCGGACGTCGCGCACCTGCAGGAAGCCGGGTTTCGACGGACCGTGGAGGGCGCGACGCTCGCGCGAACCGACGCCGGGAGCCTGCTCGTGCTTGCCGGCGGATCGGGGGAGTCGGTGACGGAAGCCGATCTCATGCGGCATCTCGCGCTCCGCCTCGGCGTGAGCGCGGAGCGGATCCGGGTCGAGCGCAGCTCCGGGAACACGCACGAGAGCGCCGTCGGGGTCGCGCGGCTGCTCCGCAACGGCGGGACGCGCATCCATCTGGTCACCTCCGCGATGCACATGCCGCGGGCAGCGGCTGCGTTCGGCGCGCAGGGTATTGAGGTGTGCCCTCGCGCGGTGGATCGGCGCTACGTGCGGCCCGATATCGAGGACGCGCTGATACCGCAGATCACCGCCCTCGTGAAAAGCACGGCAGCGATGCACGAGTTCGTCGGCTACGCGTGGTATTACCTGTCCGGCCGGCTGTAACGGACGGGTTATCGCTTCCGCGGGACTGTGTCGGGTGAAACGGGGGCGGATCTGGGTCAGGTAACGGGCATGGTTTCGAAGGAGGTCATCGCCGGCGGCATCGACGTTCGCGTCGTCCGTCTCGAGGAGATCGACGACCGGACGATGCGGGAGTGGCTCGAGCTCGAACAGCGCGCGCTCGAGCCCAACGCTTATCTCTCGCCGCGCCTGGTCGTGCCCGCCGTACGGCATCTCGGCTTCGGGGGATCCGTCCTTCTCCTGTGTCTGGAGCGGGCGGAAAGGACCGGGCCCCGGCTGGTCGGCGTCGGGGCGTTCCAGTCCTTGGCGCGCTCCCGGCACTTCCCGCTCCCGCACCTGCGGGCGTTCCGGTCGCCGCATTCCTACCTGTCCGGTCTGCTCGTCGGCGCGGAAGAGGCGGGTTCGGCGCTGCGGGCCTTCTTCCGGTTCCTTCGCGGGCCGGACTGCCCCTGGCACGGCGTGGCCTTCTACGACCGCTCGGGCGGCGACGAGCTCGATCGCGGCCTGACGGCCGCGGCCGTCGATGCCGGCGCCGCCTGGTTCGAGATCGCCCGCACCCGCCGGGCCGTCTTCGTGCCCGCGGAGGCGGGGGAGCGCTACGTTGAACGTGTACTGGGACGCGACGGGGCGAAGAACTTCAGGCGCCGCCGCCGGAGGCTGGAAGAGATCGGCCCGGTGGAATGGCGGTCGACGGCGAGCGACGACGCGGAGGCGGCGCGGCGTTTCATCGACCTCGAGCACCTCGGCTGGAGAGGCGAGCGGGGGCGTTCGTTGAAGGTCCGGCCGGGACACGCCGCGTTCTTCGAGGAGATGACGCGTGCGTTCGGCGCGGCGGGGCAGGGATTCTTCACCGAGCTCCGCGTGCGGGAGCGCGCGATCGCGTCGACGATCAACCTGATCGCGCAGGACGTCGGCTTCGCGTTCAAGCTCGGTTGGGATCCGGCCTACGCCCGGTACAGCCCGGGCCTGCTGAACGAGCTCGAACTGCTTCGAAACGCGCCGCAACGGTGGCCCCACCTCCGGTACTTCGACAGCGGCGCCGACGAAGGATCCTTCATCGATCGCCTGTGGAGCGGCCGGCGAACGCTGGTGTCGGGAATTTACGCCACGAGCAGCCTCGGGAAGCAGGCGGCACGTTGCCTCGGCGCTGCCCGCCGGGTCAAGCGGTGGCTTCGTGGCGGGCCGGTCCCCCGCTGACCGTCGGGGGGTCGTGGCCGAGAACCGAAGCGACCCCCTGACGCCTCGACCCCGCTTGTATGACCTGCACGCCGGCAAGACCGCGCGGCGACCCTGCCGCGCGGTCGGCGTCGATCAGGGGACGTAGCTCGGAAGCTCCACGACGTAGGCGTCGACCGACGACCCGCCGCCCCAGTCGCTTCCGAAGAGCAGGCGCGTTCCGCTCGGGCTGATGACCACGTGCGGTTCGGCCCAGTATCCGCGCGGGCCGGCCTTGCCCCACGACCGGTGATGCGCCACGCGGCAGACCTTGCCGCCGGCGTTGCTGTCGGCCAGCACGAGCTCCTGGTTCAGCGTGTTCGCGCCGTTCGTGCTGCCGACGATCGACAACGCGACCCATCCCGGCTTCTTGAAGGCGAGCGCCGAGACGTGCGTGCCGCCCGGGGGATACGGATACCCGGTCTCGGGTCCCACGATCACGCGTACCGATCCATCCGTCATGTCCGCCGTGACGAGTGAACCTTCGTAGCCGCCGAACGACACCGCGTTGTGGGTGTCATGGCCGTTCGCCAGGCGTCCGAGGGAGGCGTGCTCGTTCGGGTCGATCGGCAGCCCGCGCAGATACTGCATGTCCAGGTCGCGCACTTCCGCGTTGCCGCCGTTGGCGAAGAAGACCGTGGTTCCGCTGGCCGACGCGATGGGTGCGTTCCCCGAGCCGCTGCTCAGCGTCGCGCCGACAGTGTCCGTGCTGATGCGGTAGGTGAAGACGAAGCCGGAGGAGCAGCGCAGGCCGATGACGTCCGAGTCCCAGGACATGAACATCGGATCGGAGCCGCCCGAGACGCTCCCGCCGCACGAGAAGGTCTTGATCGCCTCCTTGGCGCCCGTGCTCACCCGGTAGCGGGTCAGCGTCTTCGTGCTCGAGTTCACGTAAAAGAGCACGTCCGGGTCGGTGGTGTGCCAGTAGAACTGCTCCAAGTCGGGCGGATTGATGTCGAGCTTCCTGATGTACTGGTAGGTCTTGCCGTCGTACAGGTGATGCCCGCTGTTCGACGTATTGGTGTGGTAGAGGATGAGGTAGCTTTCGTCCGCGTTCCAGGCCGGGATGGTCGAGTACGCCGGCTTGATCACGCCGGTTCCCCCGACCTCGGTGATGCGGCGGATGGTGGTGCCGAAGGCCGGATCGGTGACCGTTTGCCCCAACGCCGGTTTTGCGAGCGCCGGCATCGGATGGGCAACCTTGTCGGTGACGAGGCCGTTGCAGAGGTCGGCGCTCGCCGTATTCTGGGTGAAGCTCGCCGATACGCTGCGCGCCTGGGTCATGGAGACCGTGCAGGCGCCCGTTCCCGAGCAGCCGCTTCCGCTCCAGCCGCTGAAGGTGTAACCGGACGCCGCGGAGGCGCTGAGCGTCACCGACGTGCCGGAGGCATACGAGGCGGAGCAGGCGCTGCCGCAGCTGATCCCGGCCGGAGCGCTCGTCACGGTGCCCGAGCCGTTCTTCGATACGCTCAGCGTATAGGACGTCGGCGCGCTCTGCGTGAAGGTCGCGGCGACGCTTCGCGCCTGCGTCATGGACACGGTGCAGCTGCCGCTTCCCGAGCAGCCGCCGCTCCAGCCCGCGAACGTGTACCCGGACGCCGCCGAGGCGCTGAGCGTCACGGACGTCCCCGCCGCGTACGAAGCGGAGCAGGCGCTGCCGCAGCTGATCCCGGCCGGAGCGCTGGTGACCGTGCCGTTGCCGGTCCGGGAAACGTTGAGCGTGTAGGAGGTCGGCGTGCCGCCGCCGGTCTCGACGAACGCCGCGGTCACGCCGCGGGCCGCGGTCATGAGGACCGTGCAGTCTCCCGTGCCGGAGCAGTTGCCGGACCAGCCCGCGAAGGCGAAGCCCGGGGACGGCGTCGCGGAGAGCGTGACGGAGCTGCCGGCCCCGAAATCGGCCGTGCAGCTGCTGCCGCAGTCGATTCCCGCCGGCTGGGAGACGACCTGTCCGCTGCCGGAGAGCGTGACGTTCAATTCGTGCGTGCCGGGCGGCGGCGTCAGTCCCGTTCCGCCGGTGCTGCCGCTGCCTTCTGCGTCGCTTCCTGCACCGCCTCCGCATCCACCGAGGAACGCGAGCAGGACCCCGAGGACGAGGGTGCCGGGAAACGACGGGGAATGAGTGGAATGAGGGAAATGCCGTTTTGCCGAAAATGCTTTGTCTTGTTGTTTGGTCACCGGTTGCTCCGTTGACCCCTCCCCGTGCCCGTACGGCGGTGCCGTCGGACATCTCCGCCGCGCGCGCTGTTGTTGACGACGTGCTGATGCGCGCTAGGCGTTTGAACGTCTGGGGAAATAGTAAGTCGCGAATCCGGGAAGAATCGCGCGATCGGACGCGCGGCGGCGCGATACGGATGGAAGGGGCAACCCGGCGAACGAGCGGAACCGGAGAAGCGATAAAGAAGTGCGCTAAGGCGGACGCCCGTCAGACGAACAGGCTGCTTCGTCCGACGGGGGCAGTGATCGCGTACCGCTTCAGGGCTGGTAGGAGGGCAGCTCCACCACGTACGTGTCGACCGTCGCGCCGCCGCCCCAGTCGCTTCCGAAGAGCATTCGGGTGCCGCTGGGGCTGATCACGACGTGCGGCTCTGCCCAGTAATCTTGAGGACCGTAGTCGCCCATGGACCGGTGATGGCCGACCCGGCAGACCTGTCCACCCGGATTCGTGTCGACCAGCAGCAGCTCGTTGTCCAGAAGACTCTGTCCGTTGCCGTCGCCAACGATAGAAACCGCGACCCAGCCGGGGCGCTTGAGCGAGACGCCGGAGATGTGGGTGCCGCTCGGCGGATAGGGATAGCCCGTGTCGGGGCCGACGACCACGCGCACGTTGCCCGTGCCCATGTCGCCGACGACGACCGAGCCCTCGTAGGTGCCGAACTGGACAGCTGTGAAGACGTCGCTACCATCGGCTAGCAGGTGCACCGACCCGTGCTCGTCCGCGTCCATGCCAGCGATCTCGCGAATGTAGGACATGCTATTCACTTGGCGCACTTCGGCCCGGTTGCTCCGATTGAAGAACATCTGCGTGCCGCTCGGGGCGGCCACGGGCGCCGTCAGGCTCGCGTTGATGACGTTGATCGCACTGCCCAGGGTATTGGTGCTGATCCGATAGCTGAAAACGGTGCCATCTTCGCAGGCGAGGCCGATCAGGTCGGAGTCCCAGGACATGTACATCGGATCGTTGCCGCCGTCGACCTGTCCGGCTGCGCACGAGAAGGTGCGGATTGCCTGCTTGGCGTCGGTGCTGACTTGGTAGCGTGTCAACGTGTTCGTGCTCGAGTCGATGTAGTAGAGAATGTCCGGGTCGGTCGCGTGCCAGTAGAACTGCTCGAGGTCCGGCGGATCGATGTTCAGCTTGCGGATGTACTGGTAGGTCTTGCCGTTGTAAAGGTGGTGGCCGGCGTTTGCGGTGTTCGTCTGGTACAGGATGAGGTACGACTCGTCCGCGTTCCACGCGGGGATCGTCGAGTAGGCCGGCTTGATGACGCCGGTCCCGCCCACGTTCGTGATTCGGCGAATGGTGGTCCCGAACTGCGGATCGATAACGAACTGGCCGACACCGGGCTTGGCGAGCGCCGTCATCGGCCGGTTGACCTTGTCGATGATCAGACCTTCGCACAGATCCTTGCCGTCCCCGAGCGGAAGGGACGTCTGGCGCCCGCTGCTCGTCGAGCCGTCCCCGCCACCGCCGCCGCAGGCGGCGAGCGAAAGGGTCAGGACAGTCAGGAACGAAGCGAAAGCCGGACGGGCGACACTCTTCTTATTGTTCATCGATATCCTCGGCACCGGTCCATGGCGCCCTCCGGTGAGGGCGCAACCGCGGGACCGGGCAGAAAGTAATGATAGGTGCTTTTGCCCGAGCGATTTACGACCCCGGATCAACGGGTACGAGACGCGGACGGGCGGCGGTGCCCGTGCATCGCGCGCGGTCTTGCGCCTACAAACGCCAGACGTTCATGCCGGCCGCGCGCAAGGCCTGCGCGTCGAACCGCGACTTGACGTCGACGAAGCACCCGCCCTTCGTGAGCTTTTTCGAGAAGTCCTTCGGCGACATCGCGAGAAACGGCTTGTGCGCCACGGCCGCGACAATCGCCTCGGCGGCCGGCAGATCCTCCCAGCCGACCAGATCGATGCCGTACTCGTGCTTCGCCTCGTGCTGGACGGGAACCGGGTCGTGCACGTGAACTTCGACCCCGAAGGTGCGCAGCTCGTTGATGACATCGATCACGCGCGAGTTGCGCAGGTCGGGCACGTCCTCCTTGAAGGTGAGCCCGAGCACGTTCACTTTCGCGCCCTTCACGTGTGAGCCCGCCTGGATCATCTGCTTGATCGTCTGCTCGGCGATGAACTTGCCCATCCCGTCGTTGATGCGCCGGCCGGCGAGGATCACCTGCGGGTGATAGCCGAGCATTTCCGCCTTGTGCGTCAGGTAGTAGGGATCGACACCTATGCAGTGGCCGCCGACGAGCCCCGGCCGGAAGGGCAGGAAGTTCCACTTCGTGCCGGCGGCCTGCAGCACTTCGAGCGTATCGATGCCGATGCGATCGAAGATGATCGCCAGCTCGTTCATGAGCGCGATGTTGAGGTCGCGCTGCGTGTTCTCGATGACCTTGGCCGCCTCCGCCACCTTGATGCCGGATGCCCTGTGGACGCCGGCCGTGATGACCGAGCCGTAGAGCTCGGCGACCGCCTCGAGCGTCTCGGGCGTGTCCCCGGAGACCACCTTCACGATGCGCGTGAGCGTGTGTTCCTTGTCGCCGGGATTGATGCGCTCGGGCGAGTAGCCCACGTGGAAATCCTTCTTCCATCGCATTCCCGACTGCTGCTCGAGCACGGGTATGCATACCTCCTCGGTGGCGCCCGGGTAAACGGTGGATTCGTACACGACGATGGTGCCGCGCTTCATGTGCTTGCCGACCGTGCGGCTCGCGCCCACGAGCGGACTGAAGTCGGGCTGATGGGCCTCGTCCACGGGCGTCGGGACGGCCACCACGATGAAATCGGCCTTCGCGATCTCCGCGGGGTCGTTGGTCACGTGCAGCCGCCGGGCGGCGCGGAGCTCCTCGCTCGACACTTCGCCCGTCGGATCCACGTGACGGCGGTACTGGTCGATCTTTTCGGCGCTCAGGTCGTAGCCGATCGTTTCGTGTTTCTTGCCGAACTCCACGGCCAGGGGCAAGCCCACATAGCCAAGTCCCACCACCGCGACAATACTCATAGGAACGGGTCCCCCGTTGGCCCGAAGCGGCGTACGGCGGAGACGCCCGGGCAACCGGAGACGTCCGGTGCGTTCGGTGCTCCGTCGGAATTCACCGCGATCGAGACGTTAATTATGAAGCAGCCTGGAAGGGTGCCGAGCTCAAGTGCCGAAACGGCCCATCTGTATTTGTATTATAAGATGGTAGGAAACGCGGATAGTAGGGTCAAAGGGGCGGGGCTCGGACCCCTCGACGAGAAATCCCCGGGAGGAGCGGAATAATGCGGATACTGGTTACGGGCGGGGCCGGCTTCATCGGCTCGCATCTGACGGAGCGCCTGCTCGGGGAGGGTCACCGGGTCCGGGTCCTGGATAACCTGTCGACCGGGAAGCGCGAGAACCTGCCCTCGCACCCGGGCCTCGAGTTCGTGGAGGGCGATATCCGGGCGCAGGACGACGCCATGGAGGCCGTTTCCGGGATCGACGCCGTCTATCACCTGGCCGCGGTCGCCTCGGTCCAGGCCAGCGTCGACGACCCGCGGGGTACGCACGAATCGAACTTCGTCGGCACGCTCAACCTGCTCGAGGCGGCGCGCCGTCACCGCGTGCAGCGCTTTCTCTACGCCAGCTCGGCCGCCGTGTACGGGGATAACGCCGACCTGCCGGTGGGGGAGGAGGCGACGACCAAACCCCTGTCGCCCTACGCGGCCGACAAGCTCGCCGGCGAGCATTACCTGGATTTCTATGGCCGCAAGTTCGGTCTGGCCGGCACCGCGTTTCGATTCTTCAACATCTACGGTCCGCGTCAGGACCCCTCGTCGCCCTATTCGGGCGTGATCAGCATCTTCGTCGACCGCATGCGCCAGGGTCGTCCCGTGACGATTTACGGCGACGGCAGGCAGACGCGCGACTTCGTCTACGTGGGCGATCTGGCCGAGCTGTTGGCGTCGGCGCTCATGAGCGAGGAGGCCGTCGGGCAGGTGCTGAACGTGGGGCGGGGCGTGGAGTGCTCCCTGCTCGAGCTGGTCGCGGAGCTGGAGAAGCTGGGAGGCAGGAGCATCGAGCGCCAACACGAAGCGGCGCGCACGGGAGACATCCGCCACTCGCGCGCCCGGGTAGCGCGCCTGCGCCAGGTCTTCGGGCGCGTGCCCCAGACGCCGATCGGCGCCGGTCTCGCCAGGCTGCTCGGCCACGAGGACGCGGCTTAGCGGCCGGTTCGGTCTTCCTTCAAACGCTTATCGCCTTCCGGTCGGGAGGCGGGCGGAGCCGATCCGGGCTCGGCTTCCAGCGCCCCCATCGTCGCGCGAGGCGCCGCCCGGGGGCGCCCGGTCAGGTCGCTGCCCACGAGCGGAACGCGCTCGGGCGTCGCCTGTTTGGCCGCCGGTTGCTCTTTCGCGGCCGGCGCGGGCTGCTCCCGCACGCACCCGCTGAACGGGAAGGCAACGGCAATGATCAACGCATAGAAAATCGGCAAGCGCGTTCTTCTGAAGGGCCGGCACGGAAGACGGCCGGTAATCGTGTCGTTACAGGGAATTATTTTGAGCCGAGCTCTTTGCGCACAATAGGGAAAAGCCGGGCTCTTATCGGCGCGGCGGCTTGACCGGTCAGGCCTCAGCACGTAGAGTACCCGGCCTTTGGCGCAGGCCTTTACTCCCGCCGTCCGGAATCGGTACGGTCAGGCCAAAGCATCCGGGGCCATAGCTCAGCTGGGAGAGCGCTTGCATGGCATGCAAGAGGTCGGCGGTTCGATCCCGCCTGGCTCCACCAAGTTTTCCCGGCCGCCCTCCAGCGGCCGGCCTCCACGTCCCCATCGTCTAGAGGCCTAGGACACCGCCCTTTCACGGCGGCAACCGGGGTTCGAATCCCCGTGGGGACGCCAAACACGAAGACGCCCGCGAGGGGCGTCTTCTTGTTTGGCGGTTGTCCCCAGGGGGATAAGAACCGCAGGTTCGACCAAGCGGGTGCCGGGAGTGCGCGCGGAACGGTGCCGCGATAGCGGCGGCGGCGCGAAGGATGGCGGGAGAATCCCCGTGGAGATGTCGCCTGCTAATGGACTTCCTCGACGGCAGGCGGCGACGGCGGTTCGGCGGCACGCCCTTCCTGGTAATCGGACACCAGCTCGAGCCATCGCGCGCGACCGAAGAACAGCACGAAGATGCCCGCGAGGAGCAGAACCTTGACGACGAGGACAACGGCGATCTCGCGCGCGAGGCGCCGGCGGGGCATGTCCACCTCCTTTGTCCCTGGAAGGTGCGGCGAGCGAGGTTTTCCGCCTGCGAAGCTATAGCGTGACCTCGCTTCCGATTCGACCGCGCGCCGCGCTTCGACGCCACGCCCCGATTCCCGGCCTCCGTCCCCCAAATCGGGGCGGATGGATGCCCATCAAGGAAGGACTGAATTGCCGCGACGATTCCGTTGGCGAACCGATGGCTTTCGCTTTCACGCATTCGCGCGCGACCCCCGGCACGGAGACGTAACTCCGGGCCATGTCGCGTGTGGCCCAGCGTACACCGGGGTCCGGTTCGCCCTCGGGCGTGTCGGTGCTCTCGAGCTACCCTGCACGCGCCGTGGACGCGGCGATCTCCCTGTAGAGCCGTTCGTAGCGTCCGGCCACCTGGCGGCCGAAGAGGGGATCCTTGCGTGCCGCCATCATCGTGTCGACGGCGTTCCAGTCGTCCGGGGCGAGACGCGTTCCGAGCAGCGGGAACAGCTTTTGCTCCTCCATCTCCATGTGGGCGCGGAACCGCGCGACGTACTCGCGGCCCGGCTGTTCGAGCGCATGCCGCGGCAGCAGCACCCCGGCAACGGCGCCACGCAGGGAGTCGAGCAGGTCGCTGCCGCTGCGCGCGAGCGTGGCGTGCTGGCGTTTCAGGTCGGCCACGATCGGCTCGATGGCCGTGTCGGCGTTCGCGAGGCGCGCGAAGATCAAATCCTCCCACGGGTGATGAAAGCGGTCCGGGTACTCGCGCATGTAGCGCACGATGTCCTCCATCAGTTCGTAGTCGGGGCGCGCGGCGCGCTCGAACGCATCGAGCTGCCGCTCCAGCAGATCGAGCAGAAGGCGGAAGTTCACGTGCTCCTCGCGCAGACGGCGCAGTAGTGCGGCCGCGGGCCCGCTGGCGCTCTCTGCCGATTCCTGAAAAAACTCCAGATAAAACTCGACGGCGCCGAGCGGTTCGACCTGGTGCCGCTCCTCGGGCGGGACGACGCCGGGACGATGCGGCGTGAGGATGATCGCCTCCCGAGGCGTGTCGAGCGAGCGATAGCGGAGCCGGCCCGAACGCACCGTGATCCGCGCCCATGTCCGGGCTCTGGTCCGGTGGGAAAGCCCTAAACCGGCCGGTATCGAATGGTTGTTGTAGAGCGGGGTGCGGCCGGTCGCGATCAAGTCCGAAGGCAGCGCTTTCATGGTTCCTCCTCGCGGTCAGGAAGTAATTGGCATGGCGTGCTCAGGCCCGGGCACCGTGATTCGGCGCCGAAGCGGGCGTAGAGATCTTGAGCCGGCCGCGCCAGATACCGCTCGCGGTGTTCAGGATGAAGGCGAGCAGGGCGACCGCGTTGAGCGCGCCGCCGATGGCGCGCCAATCGGCCGATCCGGCAAGGTCGGCGCCGAGCCGCACGATCAACGAGACGTGCAGCAGCGCAAGGTGCAGATAGAACGCCCGGTGGAAGCGGACGGCGAAGTGCGTCACGGCCGGCAGAATGATGGGCGCGTGGCCGAAAACCATCGAGAAGACAAACCCGAGGAACACGGCATGGAGGGTCGCATCGTACGCGGGCGCGACGAACAGGCCGCCGCCGGCGAGCGCGATCGCCGCCGCGGCACCGAGCCAGACGTACCCGGAGAGCAGCGCCACCGCGATGAATCGGGTGAGGCCGGTCTCGCGCACCGTGCGCCGCGCGATGTCGTAACGCGCGAGCCACAGCGTGAGCGCGAGGAGCGCGCCCGACGCGACAAATCCGCGCGGGTCGATGCCCGCGGCCAGGAGTGCCAGGCCGCCGAGCAGCATCGCGACGATGCCGACGAAGGCGCGCTGCGCCGCCGCCGGCGGGGCGAGAAAGCGGCTGAGCTCGAGGCGCTCGCCGGCGATCGTCAGCACGAGAAAGCCGGCCCACCAGGGCACCACGGCCGTGAAGGGCAGCCCGGCGAGCCAGGCAAGATTGCCGATGAGCCAGCTTGCCGCGCCGGCGAGCAGCGTGGCCGTGAAGACCGCGCGCTGTCGCAGAAACACGGCCAGCGATCCGGCGACCAGGAACGCGCTGCCGAGCGCAAGGAGGAGCGCGCCCGTCCAGACCGGCGTGCCGCCCACTAGCGTCGCGGCACCCAGCGCGGCGAATACGGGGCCACCGTAGGTCCAGCGCGCGCCGAGGGCCACGGCCCGCTCGAGGCTGATCAGGGTCCCGAAGAATCCCGACACCATGAGCGGTCCGTGGAGCGCGATGAGCCCCGGCGACGGCAGCGGCGCATCGACACCGAGCCGGCGCAAACCCGCGCCGACGCCGATCACCAGTGCCATGAAGCCGAGCACCAGCAGGGGGATGCGGTACGGCGGCGGGACGGGGCCCTGCAGCCAACGGTGTCGAATGGGCGCCTTCATCGCCGGGGCTCATTCCTTCGCCGCGGGTCAGACCACGCGGCCGATACGGACCTTCCAGATTTCCGGTCCCTGCTCCAGGTACTGCCAGCTAAAGCGGCTCGCATGCTCCGCCTGGAACTGGTAGTAGAGCGGCTTAGGGTCGTGGTCGTTCACGAGGAGCAGCGCCTGCCCCGGCGCGAGCTGCCCGAAGGTGTTGAAGATGAGCGGGTGGCGCTCCCGGGGCGGGATCGTCCGGACGTCGATGGTCGCTTGCGCGTCTTGCTGCATGGTGTTGCCCTCACGGCAGGTTGGAAGAAACGTTGTCGGTCATGCGGGCTGCTCGGCCCATCCGAGCTGGCGTCGCCCCTCGTCGCTGATGAACTCCGGGTTCCAGGCCGGCTCCCACACGATGTCGACCTGGATGTCGCTCGCATCCGGGAGATGGCGTCGAAGCGCGTCCTGCACCTGCGTGGTGAGATACGGCCCGAGAGGGCACGCAGGGGTGGTCATGGTCATCTGCACCGTCACGCGGGGCAGATCCACCTCGACGCGGTAGACCAGGCCGAGATCCAGAACGTTCACCCCGACCTCCGGGTCGATGACCTCCCTGAGGGCGGTCGCGATCTGCTCGCGGCTGACTTCTTTTTCGCTCATGCGAATAAGATGTAAATGAGGTACCTCTTTACAAATACCACAGGCGCCGGCCATAATCAAGTATCTCATATACATCTTAAAGCGCGATGCGCCTGACGACCTTTACCGACTACACGCTGCGCGTGCTCATGTACCTCGGCCTGCAGGAGGGCCGTCTGAGCACGATCGCCGAGATCGCCCGGGCCTACAGGGTTTCCGAGAACCACCTGATGAAGGTGGTGCACTACGGCGCCACCCGGGGGCTGCTCGAAACGGTGCGGGGCAAGGGCGGAGGCGTGCGGCTCGGGCGCACCCCGGAGGAGATCCGCATCGGCGAGCTCGTACGCGAGACCGAGGCCGACACGGCCCTGGTCGAGTGCTTCGGCGCCGGCAACTCCGACTGCCGGATTGCTCCCGCCTGCGCCCTGCGCGGGGTGCTCGGCGAGGCGCAGGAGGCGTTCTTTCGCTCGCTCGACCGATACACCCTGGCCGATCTGCTGCGCCCGCGCGCGCGGCTCGCGCCGCTACTCAAGGCGCCGGCGAGGCAAAAGCGCGTCGCGTCCTAGCTGTCTGTTGAAATGCCGCTCGGGGTCATTACGAGCGAAGCGAAGCAATCTCGTCTTGCCCACAGGATTGCTTCGTCGCCTGCAGCTCCTCGCAATGGCAGGCTTTCCGCGTACGATAAGCCGCCAGGGTTCCCTCGAGCCAGCAGCTGCAACAGGCCGCGTTGCGGCTATGGCTGCAGCATCTGCATCAGCGACGGGACCGGGGTCGCTTCCAGGCGGCTGCGGTCGAGGAAGAGCTCGAGCAGCGCCTCGACCTTCCCCTTCGGAAGTTGCGTAGCGAGGTTGTGGCGCGCCTTCTCGATGAGCTTGGGGATTCCTTCCGGACGCCTCCGGCGATGGCCGATCGGGTACTCGACCTCCACCCTGTCCGTGCTCGTCCCGTCCTTGAAGAAGATCTGCACCGCGTTCGCGATCGAGCGCTTGTCCGGGTCGAGGTAGTCGCGGCTGTAGCGCGGCTCCTCGCGCACTTCCATCTTTTCACGAAGCAGGTCGATCTGCGGATCGGCGGCGGCAGCGTCCGTGTAGTGATCGGCGTTCAGGTCGCCGTGCAGCAGGCCGATGGCGACCATGTACTGCAGGCAGTGGTCGCGGTCCGCGTAGTTGTGCAGCGGGCCGACCTTGCTGATGATGCGGATCGCCGACTCGTGCGTGGTGAGCCCGATGCGCTCGATTTCATCGATGCGCTCTCTGACCTGCGGATGCAGCTTCACCGCGCACTCCACCGCGGTCTGCGCGTGAAACTCCGCGGGGAAGGAGATCTTGAAGAGCACGTGCTCCATGACGTAGCTGCCGTACGGCCGCTGAAACTCGAAGCGTTTTCCCTTGAAGCTCACGTCGTAAAAGCCCCAGGTCTTCGCCGTCAGCGCGCTCGGGTACCCCGGCTCACCGTTGAGCGTCATGAGCGCGAGGCGCACGCCGCGGCTCGTCGCGTCGCCCGCGGCCCACGACTTGCGCGGCCCCGCGTTCGGCGCATGGCGATAGGTGCGCAGCGACTGGCCGTCCACCCAGACCTGCGAAATCGCGTCGACGATCTGTTCGCGCGTGCCGCCGAGCATGTGCGTCGCGACCGCCGCCGAGGCGAGCTTCACCAGCACCACGTGGTCGAGGCCGACGCGGTTGAAGCTGTTTTCGAGCGCCATCACGCCCTGGATCTCGTGCGCCTTGATCATGTAACCGAGCACGTCGCGCACCGTGAGCGGGGAGCCCGCGGCGACCCGGGTGCGGCTGACATGGTCGGCGCAGGCGAGGATCGCGCCCAGGTTGTCGGACGGATGCCCCCACTCCGCCGCGAGCCAGGTGTCGTTGAAGTCGAGCCAGCGCACCAGCGTCCCGATGTCGAAGGCGGCCTTGACCGGGTCGAGCTCGTAAGGCGTGCCGGGTACGCGCGCGCCGTTCGGGACGACGCTCCCGGGAACGATCGGTCCGAGGTGGCGCGAGCACTCGGGATACCCGAGCGCGAGCATCGCGCAGCCGAGGCTGTCGAGGAGGCAGTGACGGGCGGTATCGTAGGCCTCGTCGCTCGCGATCGCGTAGCCGCTCACGTAGTCGGCGATGTCGGCGAGCTCCTTGTCGGGAGCGGGGCGGACGTTGAGGTCGGCTTGGGTCGGGTGCATTGGGTCAGTCCGAAAGGATTTGACTGCTCGAGTCGCTTCGCGACGGGTTATGACGCGGGGTTCCGCCCCCGCGCGACGGGTCGATTTCTTTGCTCGCCCAAAGAAATCGACGAAAGAAAGGGCGCCCCGATCGCTCGCCGCCCCTTCGGGGCGGTCCCCTGCGCTCCTCGCCTGTCCCGGGACGCTCGCCAACTCGCCGGGCGCATAAAACGCGCCTCGGGCTCGATCAAAGGCTCGCGCAATCCTCCCGGCCAGGCTCCGGTGCTCGGCGAGCTCAACGGGGACCCAACGGCAACCCACCTCAACTCGAAACGAAGAAAGTTGCCTTTCCGCGGTTTGGGGGCCCCGTATGGCGCGCCCGATCCTCGCGCTCCGAGCGCCGCGAGCCCGAAGGGCGACCGGCAGGGATGCCGGTCGGTCGTCCAGCCGGCGCAGGATGCGCCGTCTGGCGACCTCATAGCGCGAGGCAGCGAGGGGCGGGGGGTTTCGCGCCATTCGGGGCGTGCTTTCTTTGGCTACTTTCTTTGCACGAGCAAAGAAAGTAGCCCGTCGTGCGGGGGCGGAACCCCGCGTCATATAAACGTCGCGAAGCGACTCGAGTCCTTGAGCGTCGAACATAAGGGGACGCCGTGTTGTCAGCCGCGCTGCTCGATCGGCACGTAAGCCCGCTGTGACGGCCCGATGTACTCGGCGTTCGGCCGGATCAGGCGGTTGTCGGCGCGCTGCTCCATGAGGTGCGCGGCCCAGCCCGTGATGCGCGAGCAGACGAAGAGGGGCGTGAAGAGGTCGGTCGGCACGCCCATGAAGTGGTAGGTCGACGCCGAGTAGAAGTCGAGGTTCGGAAACAGCCGCTTCGCGTCCCACATCGTTTTCTCGATTGCTTCGGAGACGGGGAAGAGGGTGCGGTCGCCGGTGTCCTCGGCGAGGCGCTTCGACCACTGCTTGATCACCACGTTGCGCGGATCGGAGATGCTGTAGACCGCGTGGCCGAAGCCCATGATCTTCTCCTTGCGCGCGAGCATCGCCTTCACGCCCTCGGCGGCTTCCTCCGGGCTCGTGAAGCGTTCGATCAGCGCCATGGCCGCCTCGTTGGCGCCCCCGTGCAGGGGCCCGCGCAGCGTCCCGATGCCTGCCGTGATGGCGGAGTAGAAGTCCGAGAGGGTCGCGGTGGCCACGCGTACGGCGAAGGTCGAGGCGTTGAATTCGTGCTCGGCGTAGAGCACGAGCGAGACGTCCATCGCGTCGCGATGCAGCGGCTTCGGGGTCCGGCCGAGGATCAGGTGCAGCGCATGACCGGCGAGCGTCGGTTCGTCGGTGACGGTGTCGACGCGCCGGCCGTGGCGCGCGTAGTGATACCAGTAGGCCATGATGCCCGGGAACGCCGCGAGCAGGCGGTCGGCGATGTCCTGCTGACGGTCGAAGCCCGCCTCGGGCTCGAGTGTGCCGAGCATGGAGCAGCCCGTGCGCATCACGTCCATGGGGTGCGCCGTCCCCGGGATGCGCTCGAGCACCTCCTTCAGCGCGCCCGGCAGCTCGCGCAGGCCGCGCAGGCGCTTCACGTAGGCGTTCAGCTGGCTGCGAGTCGGCAGCTCGCCCTTGAGGAGCAGGTAGGCGACCTCTTCGAAGGTGGATTTTCCAGCGAGCTCGATGATGTCGTAGCCGCGGTAATTGAGGCCCATGCCTTCCACGCCGCACGTGCAGATCGCCGTCCGGCCGGCGTTGACGCCCCGCAGGCCCGCCTGGTTCGTCACCTGCTTCTTCTCGCTCATTTCTCCTTCCCCTTGCCGAAGAGGTCGTCGAGCATCCGCTCGTAGCGGTGGTAGTCCAGCACCTCGTAGAGCTCGGCGCGCGTCTGCATGGCGTCGAGCGCGTCTCTCTGGGTGCCGTCGGTGCGGATCGTGCGGTAAACCGCCTCGGCCGCTCGGCTCATGGCGCGGAAGGCGGAGAGCGGATAGAGCGCGAGCGCGACGCCCGCCTCGCGCAGCTCCGCGAGCGTGAAGAGCGGCGTTTTCCCGAACTCGGTGATGTTCGCGAGGATCGGGACGCCGACCGCCTCGGCAAAGCGCCGGTACTGGTCGAGCCCGGTCACCGCCTCCGGGAAGATCATGTCCGCGCCCGCCTCGCGGCACGCCTGGGCGCGCTCGATCGCCGCGTCGAGTCCCTCGACCGCGAGCGCGTCGGTGCGCGCCATGATGACGAAGTCCTCGTCCCCGCGCGCGTCGACCGCGGCCTTGATGCGGTCGACCATCTCGTCCTTCGGCACGATCGCCTTGCCCGGCCGGTGGCCGCAGCGCTTGGCCTGCACCTGGTCCTCGATGTGCATGCCGCCCGCGCCGGCCCGCGTCAGCTCGCGCACGGTGCGCGCGATGTTGAACGCGCTGCCGAAGCCCGTGTCGGCGTCGACGAGCAGGGGCAGGGCGGTCGCGGCGCAGATGCGCCGCGTGTCTTCGAGGACGTTGTCGAGCGTGGTGATGCCGAGGTCGGGGAGCCCGAAGGAGGCGTTCGCGACGCCGGCGCCGGAGAGATAGAGCGCGCGGAACCCGGCGCGTTCGGCGAGCAGCGCGCTGTAGGCGTTGATGGCGCCGACGACCTGCAGGGGCCGTTCCTCGGCCACGGCGGCGCGCAAGCGCCCGCCGGCGGACGACACGGGCGCGGTCATCGGGCCTGCGACGCCGGCGCGTGCGGATAGCCGAGCGCGTGCAGGGCCTGCGTGATCTCGCCGAGGATCGCCGGGTCGTCGATGGTCGGCGGCACCTGGTACTGCTGGCCGTCGGCGATCTTGCGCATCGTGCCCCGCAGGATCTTGCCCGAGCGTGTCTTCGGGAGGCGCTTCACCACGATCGCCTGCTTGAACGCCGCCACCGGGCCGATGCGGTCGCGCACGAGCTGCACGACCTCCTTCACGATCTCTTCCTGCGGCCGGTTCACGCCGGCCTTGAGCACGATCATCCCCACGGGAAGCTCGCCCTTGATCTCGTCGGCCGCGCCGATGACGGCGCATTCGGCGACGTCCGGGTGCGAGGCGAGCACTTCCTCCATCGCGCCGGTCGAGAGCCGGTGGCCGGCGACGTTGATGATGTCGTCGATGCGGCTCATGATCCAGAGGTACCCGTCCTCGTCCTTGTAGCCGGCGTCGCCGGTGAGGTAATAGCCGGGGAAGGGGTCGAGGTAGTACTTCCTGTAGCCGTGGTCGTTCTTCCACATCGTGGGCAGGCTGCCCGGCGGCAGCGGCAGCTTGATCGCGATACTCCCGATCGTCCCGTCGCCCACCTGCTTGCCGTTCGCGTCGAGCACCTGCACGTCGTAGCCGGGCACGGGCTTCGTCGCCGAGCCGGGCTTCACCGGAAACGTCTCGATCCCGATGCAGTTGGACGCGATCGGCCAGCCGGTCTCCGTCTGCCACCAGTGGTCGATCACGGGAACGTTGAGCTGCTTCTGCGCCCAGAGGAGCGTGTCGGGGTCGCAGCGCTCGCCGGCGAGGAACAGCGTGCGGAAGCCCGCACGGTCGTACTTGCGGATGTGCTCCCCGTTCGGGTCCTCGCGCTTGATCGCGCGAAACGCGGTCGGCGCGGTGAAGAGCGTCGAGACCTTGTGCTCCGAGACCACGCGCCAGAACGCGCCCGGGTCGGGCGTGCCGACCGGCTTGCCCTCGAACAAAATCGTGGTGCAGCCGTGCAGCAGCGGGCCGTAGACGATGTACGAATGCCCCACCACCCAGCCCACGTCCGAGGCCGCCCAGTACACCTCGCCGGGCTCGACGCCGTAGATGTACTTCATGCTCCACTTGAGCGCGACGGCGTGGCCGCCGTGGTCGCGCACGACGCCCTTGGGAATGCCGGTCGAACCGGAGGTATAAAGGATGTACAGCGGGTCGGTCGAGGCGACCGGCACGCAGTCGACCGGCTGCGCGCCGGCGACTTCTTCCCAGTCGACGTCGCGCCCGGCGACGAGCGCGGCGCGGTGCTGCGGGCGCTGGTAGACGATGCAGCGTTCCGGCTTGCTCGTCGCGATCCGGATCGCGCCGTCGAGCAGCGGTTTGTACTCGACGACCCGGTTCGGCTCGATGCCGCAGGAGGCCGAGACGATCAGCTTGGGTTCGGCGTCATTGATGCGCTTGGCGAGCTCCTGCCCGGCGAAGCCGCCGAACACCACCGAGTGGATCGCCCCGATGCGGGCGCAGGCGAGCATCGCGATCACCGCCTGCGGGATCATCGGCATATAAATGATCACGCGGTCGCCTCGATCCACCCCCTGGCTCCGCAGCGCGCCGGCGAAGCGGGCGACCTCGTCGCGCAGCTCCCGGTAGGTGTAGGTGCGGACGGTCCGGGTGACGGGGCTGTCGTAGATCAGCGCCGGCTGCTCGGCCCGGCCGTTCTCGACGTGACGGTCGAGCGCGTTGTAGCAGGTATTGAACAGCCCGCCGGCGAACCAGCGGTAGAAGGGGGCGCGCGAGTCGTCGAGCACGCGCTCCCACCTGCGTTCCCAGTGCAGGGCCTCGGCCGCCTCGCCCCAGAACCCTTCCGGGTCGCGCAGCGACCGGAGGTACATCGCCTGGTAAGCGTCCATCTCGGTCTACCCCCTCGTGGTGGTTGCTTATCGGGCGCGGGCGCCGCGCCGATCGTCCTCCCGTGCGCGCTTCTGTGGGTGGTTGTGCGGGGGCGGGGTGGGCTCCGCCGGGCGCGCTTTCGATATTGAACCCGGGACCGCCGAATAGCTCAAGGACCGCGCCGGCGGCGCGGGATCAGCGGCGCCGAAAGAGCCCGTAGACGAACTCCTGCGGCGTGCCGGACGGCGTCCGGTGGGTTTCCGTCCGGCCCTCGACCGTTTCGAAGGCGGGGCCGAGCTCCCGCGCGAGCCCGGGCAGGTCGTAACGGACGATCTCGAGCCCGCTGCAGCGCTCGGGGCCGCCCGGGCCGAACGTGGCGATCACGGCGTGGCCGCCCGGTGCCAGGGTCCCGGCGAGCAGGCCCCGGTAGCGATTCCGGTCTTCGGCCTGCGTGAGGAAATGGAACACGGCGCGATCGTGCCAGAGATCGAAGCCGCAGGCGGGAAGCACGGCCTGCGTGACGTCCGCCTCGATCCACTGCACCGTGTCCGCCCGCGGCCCGAGGCGAGCGCGCGCGCCCGCGATCGCCGCACGCGAGATATCGAGCACGGCGAGCTTGTGAAAACCGAGGGTGAGGAGATCGTCGACGAGGGTCGATGCGCCGCCGCCGACGTCGATCATCCGCGCGCCGAGGGGCGGCGCGCACGCGAGGATCAACTCGAGCGAGCGCAGGAGGCGCGGCTGGTACCAGCTGACGCCGGTGGGCTGCCGGGTTTCGTAGATCCGTTCCCAGTGCGATTTTCGATCCACGCCGCCGCACCCCGCGAATGAACGGCCTTTCATGCTAGAGCGCGCGCGGACGAACACGCTTGACGCAGGTCAAGCGAACGCGGGAGGTCCGCGCGCGGCGCGCGGACGGGAAGGACGGCTCGCTAGGGCTGGTCCGGGAAGCGGATCAGCCGCGACACCTCGGCGGTCCGCTCCATTTCGCGCTGTGCCTCGCCGCGGCCCATCTCCTTGCCGACCTTGTACGCGATCCAGGCGAGCGGAACGAGGGCGAGGAGCAGTACGTTGCTGTAGAGCGCGAAGAGCGCGAGCACGAGCATGAGAAAGGCGATGCCGCTGCTCCGGATCTCCTCCCAGCGGTGTTGCTTCGCGAGCGCGTGATATTCGTCCATGACCGATCTCCGAAGGAAGCGCTTCAGTCTCACACGGACCGGCGTACGCAAACATGAGAGCGCCGCCGCGGGCATCGCGACCGGCGCAAATCCATGGGGTCGCCGCGGGGGCTCGACAGGCGGGAACCGGACGGCTAAGGTGCGCCCGCCGGTTACCCATCCTCCCGATGCAGCTACTCGCCGTCGTCCTGTTCGCCCTGCTCCTCGTCGCCTGCTCGCCTCCCGTGGAAGAGAGCGCCCTCGGGAGCCGCCTGGTGAGCGCGCCCTGCGTGGCCGGGGCCGCGGCCTGGATGATCGGGGACGACCCGGCGCAGGTCGACGTGCCGCCTGACGCGCCCGCGCTGCGGGTGGCGACCTACAACCTGCACAGCGGCCTGGGATACCAGCGGGCCTTGCGCCGGTCCCGCGGCGAAGTCGAGCGCAACCTGCGCGGCATCGCCGCGGCGATCGCCCGTGCCGGCGCCGAGCCGGTCGACGTCGTGGGATTGAACGAGGTCGACTTCGACAGTCGCCGCAGCGGCGGCTTCGATCAGGCGGCATTCATTGCCGACGAGCTCGAGCGCCTGACGGGCGCGCGTTACCGCGTCGTGTACGGCGAGACGCGGCGCCGCCGCGTCCCGGGATTCGAGCTGCGGTTCGGCAACGCGGCGCTCGTCCGGCATCCGGTCCTGCACGACAACGCCTGCCTCTACGACAGCGCATCGAACTGCACCGTCACGGGAAAGACCGCGAGCTTTCCGGTCCTGCACGCGGGCGGCTTCGGCCATGAGCTGGCGCACGAGGGCCGGGGGGTGATCACGCTCACGATCGAGTTCCACGGGCGCTTGCTCGACGTGCTCGTGACCCACCTCGAGGCGTTCGCGCTCGCCGACCGCGAAGCGCAGGCGGCGCATCTCGTCAGGCACTTCATCCAGCCGGACCGCACGACGGTGCTGCTCGGCGACATCAATGCCGTGCCCACGGCGCTGACCTACGGGCGCGCCTTCTTCGCGGCCGACCGCACGCACGACATCCTCACGAGCGGCCCGCTCGCCGATGCGCGCGTCCTGAGGGCCTCCATGGCGCGGGAGGCGGATTGGACGGCCTGGGCGACGTATCCCGCGCGGCGTCCGGTGTGGCCGCTCGACGCGGTGCTCGGCTCCCTGGACCTCGTGCCGAACGAGGTCCAGGCGATCGGGGAGGGCGAGTCGGATCATCGGGGGTTCTACGTGGAATACCGCGTCGCGGACGCCGCGCCCGTCCTCGAGGCGCAGCGCGCACGTCATGACGCCATCCGGCGCCGACAGCTGGCGCAGATCCTGCGCTGCGATCTCGCCGGAGAGGAGGGCGAGCGGCGCGGCAAGCTGCGATGGCTCGCCGAGGGCACGGGCTTTCTCGACATCGCCACGGCCGTCGAGCGGGAGTTGCTGTCGGCGAAGCGGGGAGCGCCCTAGCGCGCCGGCGTCCGTTTAGAATGAACGTTCGCACGGATGCGGGCATGAACAGAGGCAAAGCGATCACCGTATTGTTGTTGGGGTTCGGCGTGGCGCTGGCATGGGCGAGCTGCCGGCAGCCGGCCGATCCCGCGGCGTCGCGCGACGCCCGGCCTCCTGAGCTCGCGCACTTCGGCCCGTATGATGCCGGAATGAACCTGCGCGAGGCCTACGAGTCCCTGCCGCGCGGGGGTGGAGAGCGGATCGGGCTGCGGTTGATCGTGCCCAACATGGAGGCCTGGTCGGCGCGCTGGCGCCTGCTCGAGCAGGCGCGCGAGACGCTCG
This sequence comes from Sulfurifustis variabilis, assembly GCF_002355415.1. Classification (GTDB taxonomy): domain Bacteria; phylum Pseudomonadota; class Gammaproteobacteria; order Acidiferrobacterales; family Sulfurifustaceae; genus Sulfurifustis; species Sulfurifustis variabilis. The sequence continues at coordinate 1,379,112 of NZ_AP014936.1, forward strand.
ACATCAGCTACTTCATCGTCCGAGAGGACTTTTTCGGCGCCGCCTTCCTCGGGCATCTGCTCGCCAAGGCGCGGCAGGGCGTGCGGATCCGGCTGCTGCTCGACGCGCAGGGCAGCTCCATGGCGGGCCTGAGCCCCCGCGGGAACGACTGGCTCGACGCGCTCGCCAACACCGGCAACGTCGCCATCAAGCTTTACCGCCCGCTCGCGAATCGCTACCTCGAGGCGCTGTTCACGCTGAATCCCGTCGCGGCGGTCGCCAGCGAGCACGACAAGATCGTCGTCGTCGACGGACGCCGGGGGATGATCGGCGGGCGGAACATCTCGGCCGAGTACTTCGCGCACCCGAGCGACATGAAGGACGCGTTCGAGGACACCGATCTCATCCTCACCGGGCGATCGATCGCGGACGCGCTCACGCAGGCATTCGAGTCCCAGTACGACAGCGCGGGCGCGCGCAAGCTGCCTGCCGAGCGCGTGGATCTCGCCGACTTCGCGGACGAGCTGACGCTCGCCTACCGGACGATGGACGCGTGGATCAAGGGCCGGCCGCTCGACGAGTTCGTTCAGGCCGCCACCGAACGCAAGCTGGCCTGGCCCGACGAGATGAAACGCTACGCGCGGCTGCGCGGCACGTACGCGGCCAGGGAACCCCCGGACACCGTCGCGGAGACGCGCATCCTGGACTCGCGCACGCGCCTGGAGGCGCGCGGAGACGTGATCGGCGAGGGCCTCGCGCGGCTGGTGCAGAGTGCCAGCCGGGAGATCCTGGTCCAGAGCCCGTACCTGGTGCTGTCCGAGGGCGCCGTCGCGACGCTCGAGGCGGCCGGACGCCGCGGCGTCCGGATCACGATCATCACGAACAGCCCGATCTCGAGCGACAACGCGCTGAGCCAGGCGTTCTTTCTCGAACAATGGCCCGAACTGCTTGCGCGCGTGCCCGGGCTGCGCATCTTCGTCGCCGGAAGGCCGCGGAACATCCACAGCAAGGTGGCCGTGTTCGACGACGAGGTGGCCCTCGTCGGCACCTACAACCTCGACCCCGTCAGCATGGCCGTGAACAGCGAGATCATGGCCGCGGTGTGGTCGCGCGCGTTCGCGCGCCTCGCCGCCGCCCATCCGCGCGAGCAGATCGCCGAAGGACCGCCGGGGCTGTACGAGTATCGTATCGAGCGAACCGCGAGCGGGCAGCCCGTCCGCGGCAAGGACGGCCGGCCGGTCGTCGCGTTCGGACCGAAGGACCATACGTCGCCCTCCGACTGGCGCAAGGTGCAGGCGTACTGGGCGATGCTGCGCGCCGCCGAGAAGCTGCCGGGTCTCGCTCCGCTGTTTTGACCACAGAACAGGTCGAGCGGCCTTTCCGTCATTGTGAGCGCATCCGATGTTCCGAGGGGCTCGACATCGAGATTTCTCGCGTTGCTCCGGATGACCGCGCGGTCAGATTGCGGAGCCTGTGCCGAGCGCAGCGCGGGAGCGCTTCGCTCCTCGCAACGACGACTTCGATGTTTTCATAAGCGTCCGGCGTTTGCGATCAGCGGGCCACTCGGCTAACGTAGCGGCCGGACCGGGCGTCCCGCGCCCGAACGCCGATCTCGCGTGGCCCTCGACCTGCAAAAGCTCGCCATTTCCGAAATCCGCGCACGCCTGCTCAAGGACGACGGACCGGTTTCGCCCCAACTCCTGAATGCGCTCAAGCGCGACGCCCGTCGCGGCGTACGCGACCTGTATACGCTCGCCAAACGGCGCGCCGATCGCGCGCGCGAGGAGCGGGCGCGGCTCGACGCGATGCTCAACTTCGAGCGCGTGCTGTGGAAGTCGGGCGTGAAGTACATCGCGGGCGTGGACGAGGTGGGCGTCGGCCCGCTCGCCGGACCCGTGGTCGCCGCCGCCGTGGTGTTCGCGCCGGACACGTCCATCGACGGCGTGGACGACTCGAAGCGCCTCGATCCGGAGCGGCGCCGGGAGCTCGCCGATCGCATCCGGGACAGCGCCCTCGGGATCGGCATCGGCGCCGCCACCGTGGAGGAGATCGACCGGCTCAACGTCTACCAGGCGGGCCTGCTTGCGATGCGGCGCGCGGTCGAGGCCCTCCCGCTGCCGCCGCAGCACGTGCTGGTCGATGCGCGCACTATCCCCGGCGTCGCCGCTCCGCAGAACCCGTTCACGAAGGGCGACGGCATCAATTTCTCCATCGCGGCCGCCTCGATCGTGGCCAAGACGCACCGCGACCGGCTGATGGAGGAGTGCGATCCGCAGTATCCGGAGTACGGCTTCGCGCGCCACAAGGGTTACAGCACTCCCGAGCACCAGGCCGCGATCCGCAGGTATGGACCCTGCCCGCTGCACCGCGTCTCGTACCCCTTCATCCGCGAGCTGCGCGGGCAGTACTCGCCGCTCTTCTACGAGCTCCAGGCGCTGCTCGCCCGCGCGCGCACCGCGAAGCAGCTGGATGCGGTCGAGCGCCGCTTCAAGACCTGCTCCGAGGAGCTCGGCGAGCACGAGGCGCGGAAGCTGAAGCTCGTGCTGTCGCGGCGCTGGAAGGCCCTCTAGCCGCCTTCACCGCCGCCGCGCGGTGTTACAATAGCCCCCGATTCTCTTCTGCGGTCCGATTACGCGTGAAATACTGCAGTCTCTGCGGGGCGCCGGTCGAGCAACGCGTCCCGGACGGCGACAATCTCCCGCGCCACGTCTGTGGCCAGTGCGGCACGATCCACTACACCAACCCGAAGGTGGTGGTCGGGTGCATTCCGCGCTGGGAAGACCGCATCCTCCTGTGCCGGCGCGCGATCGAGCCGCGCCTCGGTCTGTGGACGCTCCCCGCGGGTTTCCTGGAGAACGAGGAAACCACGATCGAAGGCGCCATGCGCGAGACGCTCGAGGAGGCGTCCGCGCGCGTCGAGGTGAAGGACCTCTACACGCTCTTCAACCTGCCGCACGTCAACCAGATCTACGTGATGTTCCTCGGCGACCTGCTCGACCTCGACTACGGCCCGGGACCGGAAAGCCTCGAGGTCGACCTGTATCGCGAGGAGGAAATTCCCTGGGATCGCATTGCCTTCCCGGTGGTCGAGCAGACCCTGAGGCTGTTCTACGAGGACCGGCGGCGCGGGAGCTTCGGCGTGCACACCGGTGACATCCGCCGCCTTCCGGGGGAGGGGCGGGTCTACGACATACGGATGCTGAAGGGGCGCTGACCGTGCTGGACGCCATCCGTCAGTTTTTCGACAAGAACATCCGCGGCGAGACGGGGGACGACGCGTCGAGCGAACATCGGCTGCGGACGGCGACGGCCGCGCTGCTCGTCGAGATGGCGCGCATGAGCACCGACGTCACCGACGAGGAGCGCGAGACGGTGCGCCGCGCCGTTCAGGACAAGTTCGGCCTGAGCGCGGAGGAGACGCGCGAGCTCCTGCGCCTCGGGGAGGAGGAGGCGCGCGATGCGACCGATTACTTCCAGTTCACCTCGCTGATCAACGAGTCCTTCACGCCCGAGCAGAAGGTGCGGCTGGTGGAGCACCTCTGGCGCGTGGCCTACGCGGACGGCCACCTGCACGTGTACGAGGAGCACCTCGTGCGCAAGATCGCCGACCTCATCCACGTGCCGCACAAGGCGTTCATCGCGGCGAAGCTGAGAGCGAAGGAGTTGGCCACCTGAGCTCACTTTGTTCTTCTCCCTCTCCCGCTTGGCGGGAGAGGGCAGGGTGAGGGCAATAACCTAACTGCTCGAGTCGCTCCGCGACGTGATATGACGCGGGGTTCCGCCCCCGCACGACGGGCTACTTTCTTTGCTCGTGCAAAGAAAGTAGCCAAAGAAAGCACGCCCCGAATGGCGCGAAAGCCCCCGCCCCTCGCTGCCTCGCGCTTTTGAGGTCGCCAGACAGCACATCCTTGTGCTGACTGGCGACCGACCGGGATCCTCCCGGTCGCCCTTCGGGCTCGCGGCGCTCGGAGCGCTCGGGTCGGGCGCGCCAGACGGGGACCCCACTGCGACAGCACTTCCGTTTCAGGGCGGAGGTGGTTTGGGGTGAGTCCCCGTTGAGCTCGCCGAGCACCGGAGCCTGTCCCGGGGGAAATACGCAAGCAATGATCGAGCCCGAGGCGCGTTTTAAGCGCCCGGCGAGTTGGCGAGCGTCCCGGGACAGGCGAGGAGCGCAGGGGACCGCCCCGAAGGGGCGGCGAGCGATCCGGGGCGCGCTTTCTTTTGGTGACTTTGGATGCGCGCCGTCCGTGGCGCGCCCCCTGCGGGCGCGCTCGTGAGGCGCGCGTCCAATTTCGCTCCCGGCGAAATTGTCTTTGCACGAGCGAAGACCCATTCGACGGGATCGAATGGGGACAGCCGCAGGCTGCCCGCAGGGCGAAGGCCCGGGAAGGCCTGAGTCCAAAGCCACCTGCCGTGGGTCAGCCACCCACAAGTACAGATTATTACTTCGACTGGCCGCCCGGAGGGCGGTCGACAACTAGACGGACTGCTCGCAAGCACAACGAACTATCCCCGCCGCCAGGCATGATATCGCTCCAGTAACCGCAGCATCCCTTCCGGCGCGTGCGCCCGCTTCCACGCGCCCGCCGCGTACTTGTTCGCCTCCGCGAAGGTCGGGTAGATGTGGATCGTCGAGAGGATCTTGTTGAGCCCGAGGCCGTGGCGCATGGCGGCCACGTACTCGGCGATGATCTCGCCCGCATGTGAGCCGGCGATGGTCGCGCCGAGTATCCGATCCTTGCCGGGCACGCTGAGCACCTTCACCAGCCCGCGCGCCTCGCTGTCCGCGATGGCGCGGTCGAGGTCCGCGAGATCGTACGTCGTCGCTTCGTACGCGATGCCGCGCGCGCGGGCCTCGTGCTCGTTAAGGCCCACGCGCGCGATCTCGGGATCGGTGAACGTGCACCAGGGAATCACCGAGTAGTCGGCGCGAAAGCGGCGCATCCCGCCGAAGAGGGCGTTGACGGATGCGTACCACGCCTGATGGGAGGCGACGTGCGTGAAGCGGAAGGGACCGGCCACGTCCCCGCAGGCGTAGATGGTGGGGATGCGCGTGCGCAGGTACTCGTCGACCTCGATCCCGCCGTCGGCCGTCGTCCCGATGCCGAGCGTCTCGAGTCCGAAGCCCTTCACGTTCGCGCGTCGGCCGAGCGCGACGAGGACGCGATCGAAAGGAATCTCGACGCGCCCGCCGTCGTGCTCGCACACCGCGACGTGCCCGGCCGGCGCGCGGCGAAAGGCGACGGCCGTATGCTCGAGCCGCAGGTCGATGCCTTCCGCGCGAAAGGCGCCGGCGAGCATCGCGGAAAACTCGGCGTCTTCGCGCGGGAGCAGGCGCGCGCCGCGCTGCACGAGCGTGACGGCGGAGCCGAAGCGCGCGAAGCATTGGGCGAGCTCGCAGCCGATCGGGCCGCCTCCGAGCACGAGCAGCCGCCGCGGGAGCTCGCGCAGGTCCCAGATCGTGTCGGAGGTGAGGTAGCCGACTTCCTCGATACCCGGGATCGCCGGCACGGACGGCGTCGATCCCGTGGCGATCACGATGTTGCGCGCGGTGAGCGTGCGCCCGTTCACCTCGACGGCGTACGGCGACACGACGCGCGCTTCGCCGGGGACGCATTCGACGCCGAGGCGCGTATAGCGCTCGGCCGAGTCGTGGGGCTCGACCGCGCGTATCACGCGCTGCACCCGCTCCATGACCTCCGCGAAGTCGAACTCGACGCTCGCGGATCGCATTCCGTATTCGCGCGCGCGCTTCGCTTCGGCGACGAAGCGGGCCGAGCGGATGAGCGCTTTCGAGGGAACGCAGCCGGTGTTCAGGCACTCGCCGCCCATCCTGTGCTTCTCGACGAGGGTCACCTTCGCGCGCACGGCCGCCGCGATGTAGGCGGCGACCAGGCCGGCCGAGCCGGCGCCGATCACGATCAGGTTGCGGTCGAAACGGCGCGGGCGCGGAACGCCGCGCAGGGCGCGCCGCCCGCGCGCCCACTCCAGCGTTTTCTTCGCCGCCATGGGGAACACGCCGAGCAGGACGAACGCCGCGATCAGCCCGGGCGAGAGCAGGCCGGCCAGCGACTCGACGCGCCCGAGCTCGCGGCCGGCGTTCACGTAGACGAGCGTGCCCGGGAGCATGCCGACCTGGCTGACGAGGTAGTAGAGCCCGGTGCGGATGGGCGTCAGGCCCATCAGCAGATTGATGGCGAAGAAGGGAAAGAGCGGCACCAGCCTCAGCGTGAAAAGATAGAACGGTCCGTCGCGCTCGATGCCCCGGTTCACCGCATGCAGGTTCGCGCCGAAGCGCCGCTGCACCGCGTCGCGGAACAGGAAGCGCGAGGCCAGGAAAGCGAGCGTCGCGCCGATGCTGGATGCAAAGGAGACGATGACCGTGCCCCACAGCAGGCCGAAGACAGCGCCGCCCGCGAGCGTGAGCACCGCCGCGCCGGGCAGCGAAAGCCCGGTCACGGCCACGTAGATCGCGAAGTAGGCGGCCGCGGTTCGCCACGGCCGCGACAGGAAGTACGCCTCGAGGGCGTCGCGCCGGGCCTTGAGGTACTCGAGTCGGAGAAAATCGCCGAGGTCGAAAACGAAGAAGGCGAGGATCAGCGCCGCGAGGATCAGGGCGATGGCGAGGCGGCTCGCTTTCATGGGCCTTTGCGCGGCGTTATTCTTCGTCGGCCGGGACGACGAGATTACGCCAGATACGGGGCAGGCGCGAGGGCCGCATGCGAAGTTTCACCGATCAGGAAGGGGCGACCTGGGACGCCGCGATCGAGCGCGAATCGTACGGCGCGTACCGGCTCATCTTCGCGCGGCGGAGCGGCCACGAGCTCAGGCACCTTCTGCTCGAGGCGTCGACCTTCGACGACGCGCGCAGCGAGCTGGACGGGCTGTCCGAACCGGCGCTGCGCGAGCGCCTGGCGCGGGCCGAGCCCTGGGCCGTCTGAACGCGAATCGTTACTGCTCGATCTCGTGCTCCCGGACCGGCACGAAGCGGGCGCCGCCGCAGGCGGGAGCGAGCACGACGACCTGTGTCTTCGGAAAGACCGCCGGGCCGAGCCCGCGGTCGAGCTTGAGGAGCTGGCGGCACGGCCGTTCGAGCAGGGCGGCGGGCGGCAGCTCCAGGCGGAAGCCGACGATGTCGTCCGACTCCTCGGCCTCGGCCCAGCGCGTCTCGGTCCGAACGCGTTCGAGCTCGTGGGAGAGCCCGGGGTTTCCGGCGGCGTCGCGGCCCTCGGCCAGCGCCTCAAGGAGCGCCTCGGCGAGGCGGATACGGGCCGGACTGTCCGGGGGTTCGCCCGGAATCTGCACCCCGTCGTGGGCGACGTAGACGCGGGCGAACTCGAGCGGGTCGTAGCGCCGTCGGGTGCGCAACGCGGCGCGGGCCTCGGCGACGGCATTCCGGATGCGGTCGATCTGCTCGGAGGTGTAGTCGCGCATGAGCGGCGATCTTAGCGCAGCGCGCGCCCCGCGCAATCGGTCGGCTGGCCAGCCCCGAGGCGGGGGGGTAAAATTCCGCCGCCGCGGAACTGCGCCCTGGACCGGCCGACTCACCTTCTTTGTTCCAGCGGCTCCGATCTCCTATTCTCTCTAGAGGCGAGCGCAGGGAGGCCCTCTGCCGACGGCACACCGCCGACGACGGGTTTGCATGACCATATATAAGGAACCGCCGGCCACCGCCCGCTCTCCGGGCGACCGGGGCCGGCCGAGGGGCGGCTGACGCATGTACACGCAGTACTTCGGCTTGCGCGAAAATCCCTTCGCGCTTCCGCCCGATCCGCGCTACCTGTACCTGAGCCTGCGCCATCAGGAGGCGCTCGCGCACCTCATGTACGGGATCACGCAGGCGGGCGGATTCGTCCAGCTCACGGGCGAGGTGGGCACCGGCAAGACCATGATGATCCGCGCGCTGCTGGAGCGGCTGCCGGAGAACGTCGATGTCGCCCTGATCCTGTATCCCTTCCTCTCCGTCGAGGAGTTCGTGACCGCGATCCTCGACGAGTTCCGGATCCCGCGACCCGAGCGGCCCGAGAGCCTGAAGGTCCTGATCGACGCCCTCAACCGGTTCCTGATCGAGAACCACGGCAAGGGCCGGCGCACGGTGCTCATCATCGACGAAGCGCAGAAGCTGTCGCGCGAGGTGCTCGAGCAGATACGGCTGCTCACGAATCTGGAAACGACCAAGGAGAAGCTGCTCCAGATCCTGCTCGTGGGGCAGCCCGAGCTCGACCACGTCCTCGCCCAGCCCGATCTGCGCCAGCTCGCGCAGCGGATCACCGCGCGCTACAACCTCAAGTCGCTGCTTCCGAAGGAGACCGCCGAGTACGTCATACACCGGCTGCGCGTGGCGGGCGCGAAGCAGCCGATCTTCACGCGCTCCGCGATCGCCCTGTTGCACCGGCTCTCGGGCGGCACGCCGCGTCTCATCAACGTGATCTGCGATCGCGCGCTGCTCGGCGCCTACGGTCTCGGCCGGAACGTCGTCACGAGCGCCATGGTGCGGCGCGGAGCGCAGGAGATCGGCCGCGCCGCGCCCCGGCGCTACGCCATCGCCGCCGGCATCGCCGCGATCGCGCTGCTCGCCGCGGGCCTCGGCGGCTGGCAGCTTTCGGCCCGGCTCACGCCGGCGCCGGCCGCGCCTGAGGCTATTCCCGTCGAGGTCGCACCCGCTCCGCCCCCGGTCGCCGGCGGCGAACCGGCGACCGCGAACGGCGGCGCCGCGGCCGAGACCGCGACCGAGCCGGCGCCGGCTCGCGTCGAGGACCTCTTCAACGATCCCGCGATCGCGCTGGATACCGAAAGCGCGCTCGCCGCGCTGTTCGCGCAGTGGCGCCGCGACTACGCGCGCCTCGAAGGCAAGACCGGTTGCCAGCGCGCGCAGAGCATCGGGATGCGCTGCGTCTATGGCTCCGGCAACTGGAACCGTCTGCGCCAGCTCGACCGGCCCGCGGTCATCGAGCTGCTCGACGCCGAGGGCCGGCGCCACCACGTGCTGGTGACCGGCATCGGCGACGAGCGCGTCGCGCTCGAAATCGGCGGCAAGGCGCGCGAGTACGCGATCGCCGATCTCGATCGCTACTGGTACGGGAAGTACCTTTCGCTCTGGACGCCCCCGCCCGGCCGTCACGCCGCGTTCAAGCGCGGCATGCGCGGGCCGGGCGTCGTCTGGTTGCGCCAGGCGCTCGCGCGCTTCAACGGCGAGCCCATGCCGGAACGCGCGAGCGAGGTGTTCGATCGCGCGCTGGAGGAGCAGGTAAAGGCCTTTCAGCGCCGTCACGGGCTCGACGACGACGGCATCGCGGGGCGCGGGACCTTGATCCACCTCGACGTCTACGACGGGGGCCGACCGACACCGCGCCTCGCGCGGCTCGCGCGGGAGAGCTCCTGATGTCGTATATCCTGCAGGCCCTGCGGCGGTCGGAGGAGACGCAGCGCTCGCCCGAGCCGCCGCCGATACCCGCCACCGTTCCGGATCTCGCGGAAGAGCCCCGTCGCGTTTTCGTCTGGGCGGCGGTCGTGCTGGCGATCCTGGGTGTGGCGGCGGCCGTCGCCGCCGGCTACTACGTGTACGTCGGCCGCGGCGAAACCGCGAGCGTGGCCGTGCCCGCGACCCCGGTCGTGGCGAAGAAGAAGGCGGAGCCTTCGCCTCGGGCCGCCGCGGCGCCGGAGGTCGGGCCGCGCGCCGGGGACAAGGCCGCCGCCGTCGCGGAGGCGCCCCCGGCGCTCACGCCGGGTCCCTTCGTGGAACCGGCCAGGCGCAGCGAGGTGCGTGACCTCGCCGAGCAGCTGCGCGTGCCGCCGCCGCGGCGAACCGCGAAGGCCCCGGCCGCCGCGCCGCCGATCGCGCCGGTGTCGCCTCGGGAAACCGTGATTCCCGGACCCGCGCCGGTCGCGCCGCCGCCGGTCGCGCTCGTGGACGACGGGATCAAGTTCCTGCGCGCGATGCCGCCCGACTTCCAGCGCGAGCTGCCCGCGCTCGTCGTCAACATCCACATCTACTCGCCGAACGAGGCGGAGCGCATTCTCTATATCAACAACCGCCAGTACCAGGCCGGCGACAGGGTGCGCGAAGACATCCGGGTCGAGGCGATCGTCGAGGACGGCGCCGTGCTCTCGTTCCGCGGTCAGCGCTTCAAGCTGCCACGACCCAGCTGAGCGCGTCGCGCTCGATCTTCCCACCGATTGACACGCCCGAACTGCCGCGTTGTCATGATCGCGTTCGTCTTACGACGGGATCCGTGCCCGTGCGGCGGGCGCGGCCAAAGCGCATCGAAGGATCGAGGAGGCAACATGCTGGCCAGGGAAGTCATGTCGGGCAACATCAAGATGATCCCGAGCAACACGAGCGTCCAGGCCGCGGCGGAGCTGATGCGGCAGATGGATGTCGGCATCCTGCCCGTGGCCGAGGAAGGGCGCCTGGTGGGCACGCTCACGGATCGCGACATCGCGGTGCGCGCCGTGGCGCAGGGCGCCGACCCGAAGGCGACGCCGACGCGCGAGATCATGAGCCGCGACGTGGTGTCGTGCTACGACGACCAGGATGCCCGCGAGGTCGCGCGGGTGATGGAGCGGAACAAGGTGCGGCGCGTGGTGGTGGTGAACCGCGACAACGAGGCGATCGGCCTCATCTCGGTCGACGACCTCGCCGTCCATCCCGAGACCAGGATGCTCGCCGACGAGGTCGTGATGCAGTTTTCGAAGCACCACTGAAGGTCGACTCCTCTTGAACCCTGAATGGAGGTGCGCGCGCGGCGCGCATCGTCCATTCAAGACGCAAGGGTTCGTCATTGCGAGCGCAGCGAAGCAATGACTGCCGGCGGGTGGCGCGATTGCTTCGTCGCGTCGCTCCTCGCAATGACGGGTTCTCCAGCGGTTACTCCTTGGCGTATCCGTATCAGTGCGTCGTCGGCGGTGGCGTGCCCGCCGCCGGCTTCGGGGGCGCGGCCGACGCGGCCTTCGCCGCGGCGTCGTGCGCGCGTACGCCGGTTTCGACGAAGGTCTTCATGCGCATGAGGTCGTCGTTCATCTGGCTCCTCGCGTCCGCGCCGAAAAGCCGGGCGACGACGTGCCCGACGGCGCCCGCGACCGGGTTGTAGGTCATGCGCACGTCCGCGGTCGTCGTGCCGTCCGGGTTTTCCTGGAACCGCACGCGCCCGGCGTGCTGCACGAGGGATCCGGGTTCGGTGCGCCAGGCGATGAACCGGTTCTCCTCGTAGGCGGTCGTCGTCGTGTCGAAGTCGAACTCCATCCCCGCCGGTCCGCGAACGGTCCAGCGCCAGCGCCGGCCGGCGCGCGAATCGTCGATGCGCCTCACGTGCCGCACGTGGGTCATGAACTGCGGATAGTTGTCGCAGTCGGCCCAGACCTTGAAGGTCTTGCCGACCGGGGCATTGATCCGGATCGTCTTCTGGATGTCGACGGCCCGGCGCGCCGCGCCGATGCCCGTCAGCCGGCGCAGCTCGAGGTTGGTGACGGCGCGCGCCAGGAGCAGCGAGCCCGCGATCCCGAGCGCCGTCCCGAGGAGGCCGCCGCGCCCAAAGCCGTACAGCGCCGCCGCGCCACCGCCCATGCCGCCGATGGCGCGAGCGCCCGGGGACCAGTTTCCCTGCGCGAAGGCACGGCGGACGGGACGGCCCTGCAGGCCCGGCACGTTCCCGGCCTCGCTGTGCGCCTCGAGGCGATTCTCGACATCCTGCACCCCCGGCACGTCGAGGACGCGATCGATCAGCAGCGGCACCTCGTGCGCGAGGACGGGCCCGCTCAGCGTGACGCGACCCTGTGCCGCCTTCGCCTCGATGGAGCTCGGGTGGCTGACGACGCGACCGATGCGGGCGCGCACGCGCTCCTCGAGCACGTGATCGCCCGGCGGCTCCTCGGAGGCACGCAACGCCGCGCCGTAACCCTGCGCACGGTTGCGCAGGTCGTGCGCGCCCGCTTCGAAGACGCTCTGCATCCGGTGTCCGGCGTGGACCGCCTGGTCGCGGACCAGCGCGCGCCGCCGCCGACCGCGATCCGGGTCGAGAAAGTACATGAGGGTCGCGCCGACGCCCGCGCCCATGAGCAGTGCTGCCGGGTGATTCATCGGAACCTCCTGTTGTTGCCAAATCAACCGCCCAGGGCTCGCACCGCCGCCGCCGGCCGCGCCGGCGGCGCACGGACGCGGCCGTTCAGTCGCCCGTGCCGTGGTGCTCCACCAGGTAATCGAGGATCAGCGCCTGCTGTTCCGGCGTCACGGAGCACTTGTACTTTTCGACCATGTCCTCGAGCACCCACTCCCAGTTCGCCCGGTCGAGCTGCTGCGACTCCGGCAGCTCGATGCTGTGGCAGGACCCGCAGTAGCCCCGGAACAGCGTCTTCCCGTCCGGGTCGGCGGATTCCTGAGCGGGCGCGGGAAGCGAGACCAGCGCGAGCGCGACGAGCCAGCGCCGGCGCACCCTCAGACGCCCACGCGCACCGGAACCCGGTGTACCACGTTGCCCATGTATCCGCGCGGGTTCCAGGGCTGCGCGAACGGCTGCGCGTTGCCCTTGTCGTCGAACGCGCGCGCCCAGATCTCGTAGTAGCCCATGTCCGGGAACTGCAGATCCGCTTCAAAGCGGTACCACGCGTACGGGTTCGACAGCTGCCGCAGCCTTGCCTCGCTCCAGTTGACGCCGAAGTCCGTCGAGACGAGCACCTTCGTCACGCGGTCCTCGCCGGCCCAGGCGTGTCCGCGCGCGGCCACGTGCTGCCCGGGCTGGAGCCGCGTGTTCTCGGCCGGGTCCGTGATCATCGACTTCACCGTCCACTCGGTCGCGATCACCATGTGCTCCTCGGGCGGCCTGCTCCCCGGCACCACCGGGTAGGCCGGCACGCGGTAGGAGTAGCCGGTCATCTTGTCCGAGTCGTGGACCTGGTCGCGGATCCAGATCCGCGTGAGCCACTTCTGGGAGCAGCTGCCTATCCAGCCGGGGACCACGATCCGGGCCGGGTAGCCGTTCAGCGGATCGAGGTCCCGACCGTTCATGCGATAGGCGATCAGCGTGTGTTCCTCCATCGCCTTGGCGATGGGTATGCCGCGCGAGAACGGCTGCGCGCCCCCGATGGGCGGATCCTCGCCGTAGTGCGCCGTGTAGCGCGCGCTTTCCCTGAGGCCCGCCTGGTTGAGCACGTCCCGAAGCCGCACGCCGGTCCATTCCGCGCACCCGATGGCGCCCCGACGCCACGGGTTGCCGCGCACTTTCGGGTCGAAGAACCCACGGCCGTTGCCGCCGCACTCGATCAAGAGCGGCATGGTCACGGCCGGCATCCGCCTGAGGTCGTCGAGCGTGAGCGTGAGCGGCCGGTTCACTTCGCCGTCGACGGTGAACGACCAGCCCTGCGGATCCCGGTTGGCGGCGCGCTCGGGCACCAGGGCGTTGTTGCGTACGAAGTGCCGCGGCGTCGGGGTGACGTCGGCATCGAGCAGGTGCGGAGGAAACTCGCCGTTGATCGGGCGCGTGTTGTGCACGACCATGCCCGGCTTTCCCGGAATTTCCTGCTCCTGCGCCTCTTGCGCCCACGCGACCGGGATCAGCCCGCGACCGAACAGGCCCGTGAGCGCCGGCCCGGCGCCGGCGCCGAAGCCGAATAGCGCGAGGGCCGCGCCCCCTTTTCCCGCTTTCGTCAGGAACCGCCTTCTCGAGGCGGCGACGTCAAAGCGATCGACGTCGTCGGGATGCGCACCGCTCTCGACGAGCAGCGCGCGCAACTGGTCCCAGGTCGCCATATCCGCCTCCTTGGATGGTCGCTCTCCCTTCTTTCATGCGCGGGCTACGTCCGCTGCGCGCGTTTGCGACGTACCTTCGGAAATCGCTTAGGGGCTGTCAATCGGGGCATGCCCCTCGCGACCCGAGTCATCGCGCTCGCATGTCGCAAAGAGCTGCTCGGATCCGTGCGCGCCGGCGCCGTCGAGGTAGAGCTCGCGGAGACGGAAGCGGTAGGGCGGCACGAGCGTCTCGCCGCGAACCAGCGAATCGAACGCCTCGCCGCCGAGGGCGAGGAGGGCGGTCGTGAGATACAGGCGGTCGAGCAGGCGTGCGGCGAGCAGCGTATGGAGCACCTCCGGACCGCCGATCGCGTAGAGCGTGCGAATGCCGCGCTCGCGCGCGTAACCGACGACATCCGCGCCGCGCACCCGGGGATGGTCGAACCGGCGTACGTCGATCCCGGCGCGCTCGAACCCGCGTGCCTGTCGTGCATCCGCCCCCGATCCGACCAGGATCGCCAGCTCGCTGCCGGGCGGGGCCGCGAGCCCATCGGCCGGAAAGTCGAGCGTCGTGCTCAGGGCGAGACATCTCGGATGGGGCGGCAAGCCGTGCGCCTGTCGCCAGGCGGCGAGATCCCCTTTGGCCGTTTCCGCGACGCACCGAATCGTATCGCGCCCTTCGCCGGCGATCTCGCGCAGGCGCCGCCCGGAGGTGAGCACGGCGTCCGCCTGGGTCGCGAGCTCCAGATAGAGCCGCCAGTCCCGCGGGTTCGTGATGGCCGGCGGCGGCCGGCGCCGGTCGCGCGCGGGCTCTTCGAGCGAGATCCGGCCGTCCAGGCTGACGACGTAGTTGGTGTAGACGTACGGGCGGTCGGCGGGTGCCCGCTCGCGCAGCCGGTGCGCGAGGTAGAGCCCGGTGAGGGGGACGCTCGCGGACGGCGCGGGGTAGAGACGGGTGAGGGGCGCATCCATGCGAGCGAGTCACGGTAACAGATCGCCCCTCATCGAAAGAGGCCGGCGGCTCAGGGGATTAACGCATAGGCCGGAACGCGGTCTTATGGTTAGGTAGCCGGGTGCGCGGGGAAAGCGGCAGCGGCCGCGAGGAGCGCCCGCGGCGGAATGGTGCCTGAAAGAGCCCTCAGCCTGCTGCGCTCGAACGGCGCGCGCTGCGTCTGCGGGTAGGGGGCTCTTCGGGAACTGTCGTGGAGTGCCGGAGGATGCGCCCGAGGACCAGTGCGACGAGCAGTCCCAGGGTGCTCCAGGCGAGGGCGATCATCCACCAGATGTCTTCGATCACTCGGTTCTTCCGTGGGTGGCGCGGCGCCAGAATGCCGCAATTGATTCAGGGTTGCAACGACCACCACGGCGTTTGTGCACGGACTCCGCCGCTCGCGACGATGCGGCCGACGGGCTGCGCCCGGCGGCCGCGGTGAACGGGAAGCTGCGCGTCGGCACGTCCGGCTACCAGTACGGTCACTGGAAGGGCCGGTTTTACCCCGAGGACCTCCCCAAGCGGCTCTGGTTCGGGCATTACGCCCGTCACTTCGACACGGTCGAGATCAACAACACGTTTTACCGCCTGCCGGGGCCCGGTGTATTCGACGCCTGGCAGCAGGCGGCCCCGGCGGGTTTTCTCTATGCGCTGAAATTCAGCCGCTACGGCACGCACCGCAAGCGCCTGCGCGCACCCGCGCAGCCCATCCGGCTCTTCACCTCCCGGGCGCGCAGGCTGAAAGAGCACCTCGGCCCCGTCCTCGTCCAGCTGCCCCCGCGCTGGCACGCCAACCCCGAGCGCCTGAAGGCCTTCGTGGCGCGCCTGCCGGAGGGCCTACGCTGGGCGATCGAGTTCCGTGATCCGAGCTGGCTGACCGAGCCGGTGTTCGATCTGCTCGCGCAGCGGAACGTGGCGCTCTGCGTCCACGACATGCTCGCGGATCACCCGCGCCGGCTCACCGCCGACTTCGCGTACCTGCGCTTCCACGGGGAGCGCTACGGCGGCAGCTACTCGGCCCAGGCGCTGGCCGCGCACGCGCGCCGGATCCGGGCCTGGATGGCCGACGGCATCGACGTGTATGCGTACTTCAACAACGACGCCGAGGCGTACGCGGTGCGTAACGCCGCGGACCTCCGGCGTTACGCCGGCGACATCGGACAACGCGCGGTCGCGTAGCGACGCGGCGCACAGGGACGAAAAGCGCAATGCAGCAGCAAACGAAGACCCCCGAGGTCTATCGCGTCGGTATTTCCGGTTCCTACGGCGGCCTCAATCTCGGCGACGAAGCGATCCTCCAGGGCATCGTCGCGCAACTCCGCCGCTCGCTGCCGGTCGAGATCACGGTGTTCTCGCGCGACGCCGAGGACACGCGCCGGCGGCATCCGGGGGTGGCGCGCGTCGTGCCGGCGCGCAGCCTCGCCCGCGACGCGGTGCGCCCGGAGATCGAGCGGCTGGACCTCCTCATCCTCGGCGGCGGCGGGATCCTCTTCGACGAGGAGGCGAAGGTCTACCTGCGCGAGGTGGATCTCGCGCTCGAGAAGCGCGTCCCGGTCATGACGTACGCCATCAGCGCCGGTCCGCTGAAGACGCCCGAGGCGCAGAAACTCGTGCGCGAATCGCTCTCGCGGGTGGATGTCGTGACCGTCCGCGAACCGGGCGCGCTCAAGGTGCTCGAGGAGATCGGCGTCAAGCGCGACATCGTCGTCACCGCGGACCCGGCGCTGCTGCTCGAGCCGGAGCCGCTCGCTCCCGGCGCGCTAGAGCGGGAAGGGCTCGATCCGGCGCGCCGCCTGATCGGGATGTCGGTGCGCGAGCCGGGCGCCGCCGCGCCCGACATCGACGAGGCGGTGTACCACGGGCTGCTCGCCAACGCCGCCGACTACATGGTCGAGCGCTTCGACGCCGACGTCGTGCTCATTCCGATGGAGCCGAAGATGCTCGACGTGCGCCATTGCCACGCCGTCATCGCCCAGATGCTGCGCGCGCAGCGCGCGACCGTGCTCAAGGGCGAGTACAGCTCCGGGCAGATGCTTTCGCTCGTGGGGCGTCTCGCGTTCGCCGTCGGCATGCGTCTGCACTTCCTGATCTTCGCCGCGCTGCAGGGCGTGCCGTTCGTGGCGCTGCCGTACTCGTCCAAGGTCGAGGGTTTTCTCGCGGACATGAAAATGGTCGTGCCGCCGCTGCACCAGGTGAACGCCGGCCGGCTCCTCGCCTACATCGACCAGTACTGGGACCGGCGCGCGGCGCTGCAGAAGAGCATCAAGAAGCTGGTGCCGGCGCTGCAGAAGCGCGCCCTCGAGACCAACGAGATCGCGGTGCGTCTGCTCACCGGCCGCCCCGCGCGCAGCGCGGCGGCGGTGACCGAAGCGAGGGCCTGAATGCCGGCGCTCGAGCGACCGTCCGAGGAGCTCTCCATTCCGCTCAAGCCGCGACGCGCGCGGCTGGCCGGCGACACGGACGTGCTCGTCGTCGGGGGCGGCCCCGCCGGTCTCGGCGCCGCGCTCGGAGCGGCGGCCGCCGGCGCGCGGGTGGTGCTGGCCGAGCGCTACAGCTTCCTCGGCGGCAACGCCACGGCGGCCCTCGTGATGCCGCTCATGTCCTTCCACACGCAGCACCCGCCCGCCGAGCCGACCGGCGACGAGGACACGCTGCTGCCCACGGACCACGGACCCGGCGACCCGGTGCTCGCCGGGGCGCTGGCGACGCTGCTCGAACGCCTCGTGAAGGCCGGCGGGGCGCTGCCGCCCACGCTGCACACGGGCTACGTGGTGCCCTTCGACCCCGAGCTCTTCAAGCTCGTCGCCCTCGATCTCCTGGACGAGGCCGGTGTGCGCTTCCTGTTCCACGCGTTCGCGAGCGACGTGATCGGCGAGGACAGGCCGGAGGGCGTCGTCTTCGAGACCAAGTCCGGCCCGGTCGTCGTGCGGGCGAAGGCCATCGTCGACTGCACGGGGGACGGCGACATCGCCGCGCGCGCCGGGGCGCCCCATGAGATCGGCAGGCCGGAGGACGGGCTGACGCAGCCGATGACCTTGATGTTCCGGATGGTCGAGTTCGAGCGCGAGCACTTCGTCGAGTACATCCGGGAGCACCCGGACCAGTGGCGCGGCGTGCACGGGCTCTGGGATCTGATCCGCAAGGCGGCCGACGCCGGCGAGCTCGACCTCCCCCGGGAGGATCTGCTCTTCTTCGCGACGCCGCACCCCCGCGAGGTGAGCGTGAACTCCACGCGCGTCACGCGCGTGCTCGGCACCGACGTCTGGGACCTCACCTACGCGGAGTGGCAGAGCCGGCGCCAGATGCGCCAGATCGCCGCCTTTCTGAACAAGCACGTGCCCGGCTTCAAGCACAGCTACGTCGCGCAAAGCGGCACGGCGATCGGCGTGCGCGAGACGCGCCGGATACGGGGCGACTACGAGCTGACCGCGGACGACGTGCTCGTGGCGCGCAAGTTCGACGACGTGATCGCGCGGTGCACCTATCCGATCGACATCCACAACCCGGGCGGAAGCGGCACCCTGCTCCGGCGCGTGCCGCGGGGCGACGCCTACGACATCCCGCTCCGCTCCCTGCTGCCGCGCCAGGTCGAGGGCCTGCTCGTCGCGGGCCGCTGCATATCCGGTTCCCACACGGCGCTTTCGTCGTACCGGGTGATGCCGGTCGCGATGGCGACGGGGCAGGCGGCGGGGGTGTGCGCGGCGCTGGCGGCCGGACGGCAATCCCCGCCGCGCGACGTGCCCCACCGCGAGGTGCAGCGCGAGCTGAAGCGCCAGGGCGCCAACCTGCGCGAGGTGGTGTGAACCGAGTCGTCCGATGCCGCCCGGCCGTGCTAGGCTGGCGGCGGGTCGGTTCCGTCAATCAACAAGAAGAGGTGACCCATGACCGTCGTTGCGCTCCAGCCCGTCGTCGCCCTCGTCGCCGGCATCCTGATCCTCATCGTGCCGCGCCTGCTCAACTACATCGTCGCGGTCTATCTGATCGTGATCGGCATCCTGGGGCTGGTTCGCTGACGCGCGGACGCCGAATTGCGGTACGCCGCGCGCGGCTTCCCGCCATTCGACGTCGAATATCACGCACTGAAAATCGGAGTCTGGATATGCCCGGTCTGCTCCTCCGTCTGCTCATCGGTGCCGTCGGCCTCTGGCTCGCGGAAGCCGTCCTGCCCGGAATCGACGTGGCGAACGTCGGCACGCTGATCGCCGCGGCCTTCCTGCTCGGAATCGTCAACGCGGTCGTCCGCCCGGTGCTCGTCGTGCTGACGCTGCCGATCACGGTGATCACGCTCGGCATATTCCTGCTCGTCATCAACGCCGCGATGCTCGGTCTCGTGGCGCTCGTCCTGCCCGGATTTCACATCGCCGGCTTCTGGTCGGCGCTCTTCGGGGCGCTGATCGTGAGCGTCACCGGCTGGTTCGCCTCCTGGTTCATCGGCCCGCGCGGGCGGTACGAGGTGATGGTCGTCCGGCGCTGAGGGGCATGGCGAGGCGCTGGTCGCACGTCGCGGGCTTCGACGACGCGCCGTTTCCCCGGTCGCACCGCGGCGACGTCCTGGTCGTCGGCGCGGTCTACGCCGGCAGGTGCCTCGCCGGAGTGCTGAGCGGCGCCGTGCGGCGCGACGGGCGCAACAGCACGGCGGTGCTCATCCGGCTCGTCGGCGAATCGCGCTTCAGGCCGCACCTGCACGCGGTGCTGCTGCAGGGCATCGCCTTCGCGGGGTTCAACGTCGTCGACCTGCGCGCGCTGCACGAGGGCCTCCGGCTGCCGGTGCTCGTCGTCGCCCGCAGGCGCCCCGATCTCGCCGCCATCCGGCGCGCGCTCCTTCTGCGCGTCGGCGGAGGGAAGCGCAAATGGAGCCTCATCCAGGACGCCGGGCCCATGGAACCGGTGGCCGGCCTCCATGTGCAGCGCGCCGGCCTGTCGCTCGAGGAGGCGGCGGCCCTCATCCGGGCGACAACCTGGAACGGTGCGCTGCCCGAGCCGTTGCGAACTGCGCACCTCATCGCCGGCGGGATCGCGACCGGGGAGAGCCGGCATCGCGCGTGAACGGCGCATTCCTGCGTCCTTGTCATGGGAATTATTGCAGGGCGACTCGGTATCATGGACGGCCCTCCCGATCGAGGCTTGGCGATGGCCGGCGACGCAGCGCGACACACGCAGGAGGATCGATGGTTCGACGGGGCCGATGCGCTGGAGGCGATCCTCGATCACACGCCGGCGGCCATCTACGTCAAGAACCGGAGCGGTACCTATCTCCTCGTCAATCGGACCTTCGAGGAGGTGCTTCGCCGGCGACGCGCGGACATCGTCGGCAAGACCGACGAGGAGCTGCTTCCCGGGGAGATGGCGGACCGACTCAGCGCCCACGACCGCCAGGTGATCGAAGAGGGCGAGCCGCACACCTGCGAAGAAGAAATGGAGCTGCACGGCGAGCGACGCACGTTTCTTGCCGTGAGGTTCCCCCTCCGGGACGCCGCGGGCCGGGTCAGCGCCGTGTGCGGCATCTCCACCGATATCACCGAGCGCAAGCAGGTGGACTCGCTGCGCACCGAGGTGGCGATGCTGCAGCAGGTCTTCGACCGCATTCCCGTGATGATGGCGATCTGGCAGCCGAGCACGAAGATCCTGCGGGTCAACAAGGAATTCGAGCGGATGACCGGATGGTCCACCGAGGAGGCGGCGGGGATGGACCTGATGGCGCAGTGTTATCCCGACCCCGATTATCGCGAGCAGGTGCGGGGGTTCATGCTGTCGCCGCAGGCGGGCTGGCGGGACTTCCGGATGGCGACGAAGAACGGCGGGTGCATCGAGAGCACGTGGGCCAACGTCCGGTTTTCCGAGGACGTGTACATCGGTCTCGGCCTCGACATGGGCGAGCGGAAGCGGGCCGAAGACGCGCTGCGCGAGAGCGAGGAGCGGTTTCGCGGGCTGGCGGAAGGCATGCCGCACGTGGTGTGGGAGACCGATGCGCGCGGCATGAACCACTACCTCAACCGCGTCTGGTACGACTACATCGGCGACGGGCCCGGGAGTTCCTACGGGCTCGACTGGCTCGCGTATTTCCATCCGGACGATCGCGACCGCCTGATGGCCGAGTGGAACGAGAGCCTGCGCACCGGCGGCGCGCATCCGTACGACGTCGACGCGCGCATACGCCGGCACGACGGCGTTTACCGGTGGTTCCGCGGGCGAGCCGCGCCGATCCGGGACGGCGACGGGCAGATCGTGAAATGGGCCGGCATCTGCACCGACATCGACGACGAGAAGCGCGCGCAGGAGGCGCTGAAAGAGAGCGAGGAGCGCTTTCGCGTCGCGCAGGAGCTGTCGCTCGACGGGTTCACCATACTGAAAGCCGTCCGTGACCGGGAGAACCGGATCTGCGATTTCCAGTGGACCTACGTCAACCCCGCGGCGGCCCGGATGCTGTGCAGCACGGTCGAGGCGCTGACCGGCAAACGGCTGCTCGACGAGCTGCCCGGAAACCGGAGCCGGAGCGGCCTCTTCGAGCGCTACGTCCGGGTGGTGGAGACCGGCGAGCCCCACGACATCGAGCTCTACTACGATGCGGAGGGCATCCGCGGCTGGTTCCGCAATATGGCCGTCAAGCTCGGCGACGGGGTCGCGATCTCCTTCAGCGACATCACCGAGCGCAAGCGCCTGGAGAGCGATCTGGCGCAGCGGGCCGAGCAGCTCGCCGAAGCCGACCGCCGCAAGGACGAGTTCCTCGCGACCCTGGCCCACGAGCTGCGCAACCCGCTCGCGCCGATCAGGACGTCGGCCGACATCGTGCGCATGAACGCCGGCGGAAACGCGCGCCTGAAGTGGGCCAGCGACGCGATCGTGCGCCAGCTCGAGCACCTCGACCATCTCGTCGCCGACCTGCTCGACCTCTCGCGCGTGGCGCAGGGCAAGGTGGCGCTCCACTTCGAGCGCTGCGACCTGCGGACGATCGTGTGGCGGGCGGTCGAGATGACGCGCCGCGCCGTGGACGCGCAGCGGCACCTGCTGCGGGTGGACATGCCGGACCGCGAGCTGATCGTCCGCTGCGACGCGTCGCGCCTGGTCCAGGTGGTCGCAAACCTCATCACCAATTCCGTCAAATACACTCCGGCCGGCGGCAGCATCCACATCGCCGCGTTGCCGGGAGAGGAGACCGTCACGGTCCGGGTGCGCGATACCGGCGAAGGCATCAAGGCGGACCTGCTGCCGCACATCTTCGATCTGTTCGTGCAGGGCGGCCGGACGCTGGCGCGCTCCAAGGGCGGCCTGGGCATCGGCCTCACCCTGGTGAGAACCATCACCGAGCTGCACGGCGGGCGCGTGAGCGCCGCCAGCCGCGGGCCCGGACAGGGCGCCGAATTCACGGTCACGCTGCCGCTGCTGGACGCGGGGCGGAGCGAGGAGCGCGCGCCGCAACAGGATTCCGCGGACGGCACGCACGCCCGCAGGCGCATACTGATCGTGGAGGACAACCGCGACGCCGCCGACTCGCTGGCGTTCCTGCTCGGCGATCTCGGCCACGACGTCCATACCGTGTACGACGGCAGCGAGGGACTGAAGGCCGCGCTGGAGACGGTGCCCGAGGTCGCGATCCTCGATATCGGGCTTCCGGGCCTCAACGGCTACGAGCTCGCCCGCCTCCTGCGGCAGGAGCCGCGGCTGCGGAATACGCTGTTGATCGCGTTGAGCGGCTACGGACAGGAGTCGGACCGGGAGCAGTCGAGGGACGCGGGGTTCGATCATCACCTGCTCAAGCCGTTCGAGCTCGACGATCTGATCGCGATCCTCGACGCAGGCGAAAAGCGATCGTGAATGCGGAATCGTGAAGTTCGAATGGGCGAGGCGCGCGAAGCGCGCGCCTCGATTCGACATCGGGCATCGCGCATTCGAAATTCGATTTTCTACACGATCCGGTTGCGCAGGCGCCCGATCCCCTCCACCTCGCACTCCACGACGTCGCCGCGCTTCAGGAACTCGGGCGGCGTGCGCGCGAAGCCGACGCCGCTCGGCGTGCCGGTCGCGATGACGTCGCCGGGCTCGAGCGTCATTCCGCGCGAGAGCACGTGGATGATCTCGGCGACGGGAAAGATCATGTGGCGCGTGCTCGAGTCCTGCTTGAGCGAGCCGTTCACCCAGCTCCGGAGCCACAGGGCCTGCGGATCGGGGATCTCGTCGGCGGTCACGATCAGGGGACCCATGGGACAGGCGCCGTCGAGGCTCTTCCCGATGAAGTACTGCTTGTGGCGGAACTGCAGGTCGCGGGCGGAGATGTCGTTGATCACCGTGTACCCGAACACGTGATCGAGGGCGCGTTCGCGCGGAATCCCGCGCCCGCCCTTGCCGATGATCACGCCCAGCTCCACCTCCCAGTCGAGCTCGCCGGTCACGCCGTCGTGACACGGGATCTCCCCGTACGGGGCGTTCACGCTCGTCACGTTCTTGGTGAACACCATCGGGTGCTCGGGGAGCTTCGCTTCGCGGCCCTGCGACGCCGCGCTTTCCTGCGCGTGCTCGGCGTAGTTCCAGCCGAGACACATGATGTTCTTGCGCGGCCGGGGCAGGGGGGCCAGCAGCTCCGCCTCGGCGAGCGGGAGCTCGACGTCCGCGCCGGCCCGGGCCAGCCGTGCCCATGCCGCCGGCCCGGCATCGATGAGCCGGATCATCGCGCGGGACCAGTCCTCGATCACGGGCAGCCGGATACGATCCTCGCGCACGACCCCCACACGTGCCCGGCCTTCGTGCAAGCAGGTGACAAGGCGCATATTACGGACCCTCGTGGCAGGGGATTCAGCATAGCAGACTCGTTGCGCCGGAGGACCGGGTGTAGACTCGCTGACGCGAGCGCGGAGGAGCACGAGATGGCGAAGACGCTGTTGCGCGACCCGGACGTCTACCGGGTGCGGCCCGGCCGCCCGATCCATCTGAACGACGTCGATCCGAACGACACGTCGGTGTTCGACGGCGACAAGGACGAGGGTCGCGAGTATGCCGAGTGGCTGTCCGAGCGGCTCGACGAGACACAGGACCTCTTCTACGCCGACCGCCGGTACGCGCTGCTCATCGTGCTCCAGGGCATGGACACGAGCGGCAAGGACGGGGTCATCCGCCGCGTGTTTCAGAGCGTCGACCCGCTCGGCGTCCGGGTGAAGTGCTTCGTGCGGCCTACGCCCGAGGAGCTGGCGCACGACTTCCTCTGGCGCGTGCACCCGCACGCGCCGGCCCGCGGCGAGATCGCCATTTTCAACCGCAGCCATTACGAGGACGTGGTGACCGCGCGGGTGCTCGGCACCGTCGACGAGGCGGCGTGCCGCGAGCGCTTCGAGCACATCAACGCCTTCGAGCGCGCGCTCGCCGCCCACGGCACCGTGATTCTCAAGTTCCTGCTGCACATCGACCGCGAGGAGCAGGGGAGCCGGCTGCAGGCGCGACTCGATGCGCCGCACAAGCACTGGAAGTTCGACCCGGCCGACCTCGAGGCGCGGCTGCGCTGGCCCGCCTACATGCAGGCGTACGGGGACGCGCTGGCCGCGACGAGCACGGCGTGGGCGCCCTGGTACCTCGTGCCCGCCAACCGCAAGTGGTACCGCGATCTCGTCGTGGGCGCGGTGATCGTGCGCGCGATCGAGGCGCTCGATCTGCGCTACCCCGTGCCCGCCTTCGATCCGGCGGCCATCGTCATCCCGTGAGCGGGAGAGGAGCGATGCCCGCGGCGAGCGTCGGCGAACGCCTCGTCAGGCCGCCCGCAGGACGTACGTAAATGACGCGATGGGGATGGTGGATGCTCTGGCTGCCGCTGGCGGCAGCCCAGGCGGCGGAGCTGTCGGGCAATGCCTTCGTCAACGACGATGCGACGCTGCGCATCGAGGGCAGGACCATGCGGCTTTACGGCATCCATATTCCCAATACCGGCCAGGATTGCGCGACGTACCAGGTTCCTATCCGTTGCGCCTCGCGCGCCGCGCTCGCCCTCGAGTTCCGCATACAGGACTTCGTGCGCTGCACGCCGCTGGAGCGCAATGCCGACGGTACGTACTCCGCGCGGTGCGAGAGCGGGGGATACGATCTCGCCGCGTACCTGGTCGAGCGCGGCTGGGCGCTCGCGCTTCCCGACGCGCCCTTCGAGTACGTCGCGCTCGAGCGCATCGCGCGCTCGCGCGGGGTCGGCGTCTGGGGCTTTCCCCTGTCGCCGCGCGCGTTCGAGCCCTGACTCAGAGGGTCGGGAAGTCGGTCTGCCCGGCGTCCGGCGGGAGCGGCGGTATCTGCTCCGGCATCGGCGGCGCCTCTTCGCCGCGCAGGATCGGCGATCCGCCGGCCGGCGCGGAGGCAGGCGCCTCGCGCGCCGTGTCGGACGGGCGCATCTGCGCGCAGCCGGCCGCCACGACCAGCGCGGCCGATATCACCGTACCAACCAAGACGTTCATGTCACGCTCCTTTCAGCGCTCGACGGGCTCGAGGGCGGAGAACTCGATCTCCGAGCGCCGGTTCACCTGCAGGCAGTCGATGAGGCTCGCGCCCGTTTGACCCTGACACTGAACGATCGGGTCCGTTTCCCCTCGCGCGTCGATCTCGATCGCCGCCTCGTTCAGGCCCTGTTCCACCAGGTAGGTGCGCACGGCGTCCGCCCGGCGCTGCGAGAGGTTCATGTTGTAGCCGGCTTCGCCGATCCGGTCCGCGTGGCCCACGATGCGGACCTTGGGGTCCTCGGCGGTGCGCGCGCGCTCCACGACGATCGTGTCGAGCTTGCGCTTGGCCTGATCGGTGAGCTCGGCCTGGTCGAATCCGAAATAGGCGTCGGTACCGAGGACGATCTGCTCCAGCGTCCGCTCGGGCTCGGGCGGCGCGGCCGGCTCGGCCGGCGGCGGGGCGGCGGCGGTCTGCTCGGTGCCCTCGGGTGCCAGGGGCGCGCTCACGGCGGGAGGAGGCGGTTCGGCCTCCGCCGGAGGCGCCGGCTCGGGCGCCGCGGCGACCTCGGCCGGCTCGGGAGGCGGGGCTTCGGCGGCCGGCGGCGGCTCGGCGGGCGGTGCCTGTCGGGCCACGCGTTCCGGCTCGCATTCGCCCACCACGACCGACGGATCGGGCGTGCCCGCGCGCAGGCAATCGTCGTTGCCCGTCCGGACGACCTGGCTGACGTCGGACACCGCGTAGCCCGGATACGGGGAAGGGCCGGTGGACGTGGAAGTGGCGCAACCGGAAAGGGAGATCAGTGCGCAGCAGGCAAACACCCGGGTCACGTGCATCGGAAACGCTCCGTGTTCGACGTTGTCCCTCTCCCCAGGGGCGAAGTCAGTCTAGGAGCGTCGTCGGCGTGCTTCAACGGTGCTCGAATTGCATCTATTCTTGCACCCGGTCCAATCCCGCCAGCCTACCGTGTCGCCCGAACCGCCGACCGGCCGCCCGCTGCTGCTCGCCGTGGTCGAGCTGGGCGGCTATCCGAGCTTCGCGCCGCTCTACGAGGCGGCCGGCTACGAGTACGTTTCCGTGACCTCGGTGCGCAAAGCCCTCGCCGTTCTCAAGGAGCGCGTGCCCGCGGTCGTCGTGTGCGAATTCAACTTTCAGTCGGATTTTCGCGACCGCACGAGCAGCCTGGAGTCGCTGCTGGCGGTCCTGCAGCGCGCCCCCGCCGTTCGGGTGATCGTGTTCCACGAGGCGGAGCACGCCGGGCAGCTCGCGCGCCTCACCGCGCGCTTTCGGGTGCACGCGACGCTCGCCTTTCCGATCGACGCGGACAGGCTGCGCGCGGCGCTCGCCTGAGGCGTCAGGCGTTCGCCGCCGGCTGACCTGCCCGGACCTCGGCGAGGATCGGCTTGCTCGCCTCGCCGAAATAGATCGAGCGGTGCGGGAAGGGGATCTCGATGCCCTCCCGGTCGAAGGCCTGCTTCAGCCGACGGCGGTACTCGCGCCCGACCTCCCATTGCTTGATCGGGAGCGTCTTGATGCGCGCCTTGATGACGACCGCCGAGTCGTCGAACTTGTCGACGCCGAAGACCTCGATGTCCTCGAGCATGTTGGGTCCGAAGCGCTCGTCCCGTCGCAACTCGGCGCTGACCGCGCGCATGATCTCGACCACGCGATCGGTGTTCTCCTTGTAGGCCACGCCGACGTCGAGGACGTAGGCCGACCAGACGTACGTCATGTTCGCCAGCGTCTCGATCGATCCGTTCGGGATGATGTGCACCGTGCCCGACAGGTCGCGCAGCATGAGCGTCCGGAAGTTGATCATCTCCACCAGCCCGCCGGTGCCGTTCACGACGACGACGTCGCCGACCCGGATCTGGTTCTCGAGGATCATGAAGAACCCCGAGATCACGTCCTTCACGAGGTTCTGCGCGCCGAAGCCGACTGCGAGACCGACGACGCCGGCGCCCGCGATCAGCGGCGCGATCTCGACGCCGATCTCGAGCAGGATCACGAGCACCGCCATCACCCAGAGGAGGATCAGTACGCCCTGCTCGAGCAGGCGCGCGAGCGTTTCCGCGCGCTTGCGCGACTCGGTCGGCACTTCGCCGGCCGCCTCGCCGCGCCGGATGAGCACGGATTCCAGACGGCCCAGGGCGAACTTCGCGGCCTGCATGGCGATCCAGGCGACGAGGAGTATGAGCACGATGTGCCAGAGCGCGGTCCAGACCTGGTCCCAGTCGATCTTGTCGAAGGCTCGTTCGAGTACTTCCATCCGCTCCTCCTCGAAAAGGCGTATTCAGAGCCGTGGGAAGATAACACAGAGGGCCGAACGGGGGACCCGGGCCGATTCGCCGCGCCGACGCCCGCCCGGTGCCCATGGGGTATGATGCCGGCGATCACGGCGGAGGAGCGCTCGACATGACGGAGACCAGAACGGTGGAACGGCCGCGGCTCACGCTCGCGGGTGCGCGGGCGATCCTGGCGGCGGCGGAGGCCGAGGCGAGCAGGAACGGCTGGCCGGTCGCGATCGCCGTCGTCGACGAGGGCGGGCATCTCTACGCGTTCGCGCGGCTCGACGACACGCAGCTCGGCAGCATCAAGGTCGCGATCGGCAAGGCGCGCTCGGCGGTGCTCTTCAAGCGCGAGAGCAGATTGTGGGAGGAGGCGCTGAAAGCCGGCCGCCTTTCGCCGCTCGCATTCCCCGATCTGCTGCCCGCCGAAGGCGGGATCCCGCTGCTCGCGGGCGGGCAGATCGTCGGCGGGATCGGCGTCAGCGGCGTCAAGCCCGACGAGGACGCGCGGGTCGCCCGGGCGGGGGCGGAGGCGCTCGCGTAAGCCGGCGTCCGCATGTCGCGCCCGATTCGCCAGGTGTCGGCAAACGCTTGCCGGTGGTTCCCGGTCTTATTATCTAGACGCCCACCGTTCCCGTTCCAAGAAGCGTCGCATCCGCACCATGATCAAGTTCCTGCACCATGCGCTGCACGACTGGCTCGACACGCGCACGAAGAAGGCGCTCGCCGTCACCCTCGCCTATGCCGTCGCCTGGGTTTCGATTTACGGCGTGCTCCCGGCGCCCGACTCGCTCGCGGTGGCGCTCGCCGGCTCGCGCGAGGCCGCGCAGCATGTCGGCGAGGTGATCCTGGAGGTGCTCTTCTGGGTCACCGTCTCGGTCGTGCTGCTCGTCGCGCTCGCGCCCTCCCGGCTGCGACCGCCGACCGCCCGGCGCTGACCGCCGACGCATGACGCGGCCGATGTACCGGGGGCGATTCGCGCCCTCGCCGACCGGTCCCCTGCATTTCGGCTCGCTCGTCGCCGCCGTCGGCAGCTTTCTCGAGGCGCGCGCGCGGCGCGGCGAGTGGCTGGTCCGCATCGAGGACCTCGACCCGCCGCGGGAGCCGGCCGGCGCGGCCGGCGACATCCTGCGCACGCTGGACGCGTTCGGCCTGCACTGGGACGGCGAGGTGGTGTACCAGAGCCGCCGGCAGGGCGCGTACGAGGCGGCGCTCGCGGAGCTGCGCCGTCTGGGCGTGCTCTACGCCTGCGGCTGCACCCGGCGCGAGATCGCCGACTCGGCCGTCGCCGGCGTCGACGGGCCGGTCTATCCCGGCACCTGCCGCAACGGCGTGCCGGCCGGCCGCGAGGGGAGAACGCTGCGCGTGCGCACCGACGACGCCGCGATCGCGTTCGAGGACCGGATGCAGGGGCGGGTCGAGAGCCGCCTCGAGCGGGACGTGGGCGATTTCGTCCTTCGGCGCGCCGACGGCTTTTACGCCTACCAGCTCGCCGTGGTCGTCGACGACGCGGCGCAGGGCGTCAACGATGTCGTGCGCGGCGCCGACCTGCTCGGCTCGACGGCGCGCCAGATACACCTGCAGCGGCTCCTCGGCCTGCCGACGCCGGCGTACGCGCACCTCCCCATCGCCGTCGACGCGGAAGGCGCGAAGCTCTCCAAGCAGACCGGCGCCGAGCCCGTGCGGATCGAACACGCGAGCGAGCTCTGGTGGGACGCCCTCTGGTTCCTGGGGCAGGAGCCCCCCGCGGACCTGCGCACCGCGCCTGTCGCGGTCATCCGCGACTGGGCCATCGCCCACTGGCACGCCGCGGCCGTTCCCCGCACGGCCGCAATGCGGTTTCCATAGCGGCTCGTCCTCCGAGCGTCTCCGCCCTCAGGCGCGAGCCGAGCGCTTCGCCGCGGCGAACCGGCCGCGGTCGTGCGGTCGGGTGAAGTCGGTACTCGGCCCCTTCGGCACGACGCCGGTGGGGTTCAGGTGCGTGTGGCTCGCGAAGTAATGCCGCTTGATCTGGTCCATGTCGACCGTCTCGGCGACGCCCGGAACCTGGTAGAGGTCTCGCACGTAGTTCGAGAGGTTCGGGTAGTCCTCGATCCGGTTGCGGTTGCACTTGAAGTGGCTGTAGTAGACCGCGTCGAAGCGCAGCAGCGTCGTGAAAAGCCGCCAGTCGGCCTCGGTCAGCCGGTCGCCAACCAGATAGCGCTGCCGCCCGAGGCGCGCTTCCACCTCGTCGAGCGCGCGGAACAGCCGATCGAAGTTCTCTTCGTAGGCGTCCTGACGCGTGGCGAAACCGCACCGGTAGACGCCGTTGTTGATCTCCGTGTACACGAACTCGTTTATCGCGTCGATTTCGCTCCGCAGCTCGCGCGGGTAGTAGTCCGTGCGCACGTCGGTGTGCATGTCGAACTCGCCGTTCAGCATGCGGATGATTTCAGCGGACTCGTTATTGACGATCGACCGCGTCTTCGTGTCCCACAGCACCGGCACGGTCACCCGGCCGCTGTAGTCGGGCGCGGCGAGCAGGTAGATGTCCCGCAGATACCGCTTGCCCGTGAGGGGGTCCGGCTCGGAGAACTCCCAGCCGTTCGCGCGCATCCAGGGATCCACCGCGGAGCACGAGACGACGGACTCCAGGCCCTTGAGCTTGCGGAAGATCAGGGTGCGGTGGGCCCAGGGGCACGCGAGCGATACATATATATGGTATCGGCCCGGTTCCGCCGGAAAGCCGCTCGACCCGTCGGCGGTGATCCAGCGCCGGAACTTGGACTGCTCGCGGACGAACTGCCCCCCGGTTCGGGAGGTGTCGTACCAGCCTTCGTGCCAAACGCCTTCTTTCAGGTATCCCATCGTGCCTCGCCTTAGAGACCCTCACCCCATCCCTCTCCCGCTGCCGCGGGAGAGGGGGAGTCGGTGAGAATTTATTGAAACGTGGTTCACTCGTCCCGATCCCTTTCTCGCTGAGCGGGAGAGGATCGCGAGAGCAATAGGCGCCGTCACCGCCGCGTGTCGAGGCTGTATGGCCCCGAACCGAAGCCGACGATCAGCAGCATCGCCCCCATGAGGCCCAGGTTCTTGAAGAACTGGATCGTCTGCATCTGCACCTGATCGGGCGGCACCGCCCAGAAGGCATGGAAGACGAGCGTGACCGGGATCATCCAGATCAGCAGGGCGGCCGCGCCGAGGCGCGCCTTCCAGCCGACGATCAGCATGAGCGCCGCCCCGATCTCGACGAGGATCGTGACGACGAGGGCGATCTCCGCCATCGGCACGCCTTTCGACTGCATGTACCCGAGGGTCCCCGCGAAACCGCCGATCTTGCCGATCCCCGACCAGAGGAAGATCGCCGCGACCAGGATGCGCCCGATGAGCGGCGCGAACTGCGTCACACCCGACATGCTTTGCCCTCCGCTGTTTATCAATGGTTGAGTCGATGCCGTCGCCTTCATGTCTGCCTCCTTGCCCGTTGACCGTTCGCGGTGCCCGTTACTTGGCCAGTCCTTCCGCCCGCAGCGAATCCTTGACGGACGCCCGCGCCATGATGCGCGCGTGGTAGTCCTTCAGTACCGGCCACTTGCCGAGATCGATGTCGAACAGCTTGTGCCAGTTCAGGACCGTGAACAAGTAGGCGTCGGCGACCGTGAAGGCCGCACCGGTGAGATACGGCCTGTCGCCGAGTCGCGCGGACAGGTAGTCGAACCGGCGGCCGAGGAGGTTCAACTGGTTCGCGCGCCACTCGGGCGTGATCTTCGGGTTGAAGAACGGGCTGAACTGCTTGTGCACTTCGGACGAAATGAAGTTGAGCCACTCGAGCACGCGATAACGCTCCATCGTGCCCGCCTTCGGCAGCAGTCCCGCATCCGGCTTGAGGTCCGCGAGGTACTGAAGGACGACCGCCACTTCCGTGAGCACCTCCCCGTCGTCGAGCCGCAACGCGGGGACGTAGCCCTTCGGGTTGACCGCGCCGAAGTCCTCGCCGCCCTTCGTCTTCTTCGCCTGCAGGTCCACCTGATCCAGGTCGAACGTCAGTCCGAGCTCGCGCAAAACGATATGGGGCGCCATCGAGCATGCGCCGGGATAGAAATAGAGTTTCATCGCTGGTCACCTCTCCTGTGTAAGGAATGTCAGTGGTTCGCCTGTCGTTACGGGCGCGGCGAAGCAAGCGCCATGCGACCGTAAACGAGACGGCGTCGTCGCGTCCGCGCCTCGCCACGACGCGGGTTCGGTACTTCCGCTTTGCGGCGCAAGGCAACGAAGGCCGTCTCGCGCACTACGCCGCCTCGTGCACGTCCCGCGCGTCCCGCAGGCTCGGGTAGTCGACGTAGCCCTCCGGCCCCGGCGTATAGAAGGTCGCGGGGTCCGGCTCGTTCAGCGGTGCCTCCAGGCGGAAGCGCTGCGGAAGATCCGGGTTCGCGAGGAACAGCTTGCCGAACACCGCGGCGTCCGCACGCCGGTCCGCGAGGAGCGCCCCGGCGGCGGTCCGGGTCAGCGAGCCGCCGGCGAAGTAGGCGCCCTCGAAGAGGGGGCGGAGCAGGGCGTGGTAGTCGGTCGCCGGGCTCGTCTGCACGACGTGCAGGTAGGCGAGGCCGAGCGGACGCAGCGATTTGACCAGCTGTGCGTAGGTGTCCCGGGGCGTCTCGTCCGCGATGTCGTTGAAACCGAGCTCCGGGGCGATCTTGACGCCCACGCGCTCGCCGCCCGCGACCGCGCTCATGGCCTCCAGCGCCTCGAGCACGAAGCGCGCCCGGTTCGCGACCGAGCCGCCGTAGGCGTCGGTACGGCGGTTGGTCTTCGAGGACAGGAACTGTTCCGGCAGGTATCCCGAGGCCGCATGCAACTCGACGCCGTCGAAGCCCGCAGCGAGCGCGCGCTCCGTCGCCCGGGCGTACTCCGCGATCACGCCCGGGATCTCCGCGGTTTCGAGGGCGCGCGGCGTCGGGTGCGGCTTCAGCCCCTCGACGGTGTAGGACTGGCCCTCGGGCCGGACGGCCGAAGGCGCGACCGGCATCGCGCCGCCCGGGAGGTGCAGGGGATGCGAGATGCGCCCGGCGTGCATGATCTGGAGGACTATCCGCCCGCCGCGCGCGTGGACCGCCCGGGTGACCTTCTTCCAGCCCTCGACCTGCGCGGGGGTCGCGATGCCCGGCGTGCGCACGTAGCCCTTGCCCATCGCGGAGGGAAAGGCGCCTTCCGTGATAATCAGCCCGGCGGACGCGCGCTGGGCGTAGTAGACCGGCACGAGATCGGTCGGAACGCCGTCATCGTCGGCGCGGCTCCGCGTCATGGGCGCCATGACGATCCGGTTAGGCAATACCAGGCCGCCGGCCTTCACCGGCGTAAAAAAATCGTTTACGTTCATTGTTGTATCTCCGTTTGTTCAGGGAAGATCGAATACGAGCACTTCGGCCGTGCCCGGCGACGCGACGAGCTTCAGTTCGGCCTCGGCCGAGACCGCGGCCCCGTCACCGGCGGCGAGGCGCTGCCCGTTGAGATCGACCTCGCCGCGCGCGACCTGCACGTAGACCCGGCGCCCCGGCGCCAGCCGATGCACGACCGGGCCCTGACCGTTCAGCCGGGCTGCGTAGATCCGGGCGTCCTGATGGATCGTCACCGAGCCTTCCCGGCCGTCCGGCGAGGCGATGAGGCGCAGCTTGCCGTCCAGTTCGGCGGGGCCGAACGCCTTCTGCTCGTAGCTCGGCGCCACGCCTTCGCGTTCGGGCTCGATCCAGATCTGCAGGAAGTGGACGGGTTCCGTCCGGGACGGGTTGAACTCGCTGTGCCGCACCCCGGTGCCCGCCGACATCCGCTGGACCTCGCCCGGGCGGATGACGGAGCCCGTGCCCAGGCTGTCCTTGTGCTCGAGCGCGCCGTCCAGCACGTAGCTGATGATCTCCATGTCCCGGTGCCCGTGGGTCGGGAATCCGGCCCCCGGCGCCACGCGGTCCTCGTTGATGACCCGCAGCGGCCCGAAGCCCATGTGCGCGGGGTCGTGGTAATCGGCGAACGAGAACGTATGGCGGCTGTCCAGCCAGCCATGGTTCGCCCGTCCCCGTTCCTCGCTTCGACGTATCTGGATCATTGGACCTCCGGTTGTTCGGTGCGTTTGAACGATTTCGTGCAGATTAGGCTTGCGGTTGCCCCCTTTGATAGCGAAAAATTCCGCAAATATCGTTCAAAAGGTTTGAACACGTGCGTCTGACTCTGGAGGCCCTGGAAGTCCTCGACGCCATCCAGCGCAAAGGCAGCTTTGCGGCCGCCGCCGAGGCGCTGCACCGCGTTCCTTCCGCGGTCACTTACACCGTCCAGAAGCTCGAGGAAGACCTGTCCGTCACCCTGTTCGACCGCAGCGGACACCGTGCGGTGCTGACCGATGCGGGCAGGGAGCTCCTGCGCGAGGGGCAGCACCTGCTCAGCGCCGCCCAGGAGCTCGAAGCGCGCGTGAAGCGCGTCGCGACCGGATACGAGGTCGAGCTGCGCATCGCCGTGAACGACGTGATTCCCTGGGATCGGCTGATCCCGCTCGTCGAGGAGTTCTACGGCGCGGCCTGCGGCACGCGGCTGCGCATGAGCGCGGAGGTGTACGGCGGCGCCTGGGACGCGCTCATGGGCGGGCGCGCGGACCTCGTCGTCGGCGCGCCGGCCGAGGGCCCGCCCGGCGGCGGCTACGTCACGCGCCCGCTCGGGCAGGTCGAGTGGGCCTTCATGGTCGCGCCGACGCACGCGCTGGCGACGGCCCCCGAGCCCATCCCGCCCGAAGAGATCATGAAGTACCGTTCCATCGCCGCCGCCGACAGCTCGCGCAACCTGCCGCCGCGCACCTCGGGCATGCTCTCGGGACAGGACGTCCTCAGCGTCCCGGACATGTACTGGAAGATCGCCCTCCAGCGCGCCGGGCTCGGCGTCGGCTACCTGCCGCTGCACATGACGCGCGACGACGTCGCCGCCGGGCGGCTCGTCGTCAAGCGGGTCGTCGAGCCCAAGCCCGCGGGTCCGATGTACATCGCGTGGCGCACGGGACACAAGGGGAAGGCGCTGGACTGGTGGGTCGGACGGCTGGCGGACGGGAAGGTGCAGAAGGCATTGCTTGGCTAAGATATAGGGGATCCTGAGATAAGGGGTTCGGCGGGCGCGAACTCGTTAGAATGGCCATGCTCGATGATGAGAGGGCTCGCTGTGAAATACAGTATCGAAGTTGAGCAGGAAGAAGACGGTCGTTGGCTCGCCGAGGTGGCTGAGCTGCCGGGCGTGCTGGCCTACGGCGGCACGGCGGAGGAGGCTATGGCCAAGACCGAAGTGCTGGCGCTTCGCGTCCTGGCCGAGCGCCTGGAGCACGGCGAAGCCCGTCCGGTCGATATCAGCATTTCGGTCGCTGGAGCATGAGTCAGTAGCCTTCGACGAAGGCCGCTCGCGTCCTGTCCGCTCTACAACGCATCGGTTGGCAGATCAAACGTCAATCAGGCTCCCATAAGACGCTTTTCCGGCCCGACTGGCCGGACTTCGTGTTCGCGTTTCACGAACGTGAGGAGATCGGTCCTCGGATGCTCGCACGTATCGCCAAGCACACCGGACTCAAACCAGAGGACCTGTGATCCGGATACGGGTTGCTGCGCCCCCGAGCCCGTCCCGCCCGAAGAGATCATGAAGTACCGTTCCATCGCCGCCGCCGACAGCTCGCGCAACCTGCCGCCGCGCACCTCGGGCATGCTCTCGGGACAGGACGTCCTCAGCGTCCCGGACATGTACTGGAAGATCGCCCTCCAGCGCGCCGGGCTCGGCGTCGGCTACCTGCCGCCGTTTCAGGCGCCGGTCCGTTCCTCTTCCGTCGCCTGGTCCAATCACGGGTCCCCGACTTCGACAAGGGTGCCGAGCGCGAGGTCTGGAGGATAATGGGAGGGCGTTCGCATCCCATCGGGAAGACCTGCGGGAGCCGACGGAGGCGCATCGCCAGGAGGGCGGATGAAAGGCGAGAAGTTCAACATGCTGCGGGGAGAGTTCTACGATCCCGCGGACCCGCAGCTCACGAAGGAACGGCGGCACGCCCGGCTTCTCCTCAGGGCGCTGAACCGCTCCCGGCCCGGTCGCCCGCGAGTCCGCGCGCGCATCATCAGGGCGCTGTTCGCCGCGGTGGGCGACGACGTGTGGATCGAACCGCCCTTCTTCTGCGACTACGGCAGCAACATCGCGGTCGGCGACAAGGTCTTCTTCAACTTCAACTGCGTCATCCTGGACGCGGCCGCCGTGCGCATCGGCAGCCGCGTCCTCTTCGGGCCTGCCGTGCAGCTGTATGCGGCGACGCATCCACTCGACGTCGCCGAACGCCGCTTGGGCCTCGAGCTGGCCAGACCGATCGCGGTCGGCGACGACGTCTGGATCGGGGGCGGAGCCATCGTCCTGCCGGGCGTCACGATCGGATCCGGGACCGTGATCGGGGCAGGGAGCGTCGTGACGACGGATATCCCGGGGGGCGTGGTCGCGGCCGGAAACCCCTGCAAGGTGCTGCGCGAAGCCGGGAATGGGGCGTGAGGACGCGATGCCGTGCGGCGACCGGCCGGTCCTCGCGTTGAAAACGTTGAAACAGGCCGTTTATGCTTCGCGCTCCCGACACGGAGGTTCTCCCATGCGCACGCGCAGACTGATTCCCTTCCTGCTTCTTCCGCTCCTCGCCGCCTGCAGCAAGGAAGAAGCGCCGCAGACGTCGACGCAACAGTCCGCCGCGACCTCGGCGCCCGCTGCACCGGCGGCCACGACGCCCGACAAGGCGCCGGCGGCCGGCCAGCAGGCCCAGGCGCCCTCCGCGCCGGCGGCCGCGGGCGGCGCGGCCGCGAAGGGCGAGGACGTGTACAAGCAGACCTGCACCGCGTGCCACGCGACCGGCGTGGCGGGCGCGCCCAAGCTCGGGGACAAGGCCGATTGGGAGCCGCGCATCGCGCAGGGCAAGGACGTGCTCTACGAGCACTCGATCAAGGGCTACACCGGCAAGAAGGGCGTGATGCCGCCGAAGGGCGGCAACATGTCGCTCAGCGACGAGCAGGTGAAGGCCGCGGTCGACTACATGGTGGCGCAGGCGAAGTAATCCCGGTTCACGAAGGCGTCGGTCTCCGTTCGGTCGCGCGGGCGGAGAAGGGGACGCTCGGCGTTTGAATCACGAAGGGTAGAGGAGCAGGCAGAGGTGCAGGCACGGGCAATGCGCAGGCGCACGAGGGTTGCGCGTCGCACGTCGGCCGCGACGGCGCTCGTTCTCGCGCTAGTGGGATGCGCGACCGACGAGCGCGCCGCGCAGACGTCCCTGTCCGGAGAACAGGTCTACCGGGAGACATGCAGCGCGTGCCACGCGACGGGCGTCGCCAACGCGCCCCGGTTGGGCGACCGGAAGGCGTGGGCACCGCTCGTCGAGGAGGGGCAGGCCGTGCTCACCGCCCATGCCTGGGTCGGCGTGCGGGCCATGCCGCCGGGAGGCGGAAGGCCCGACCTGTCGCTGCTCGAGTTCGGCCGCGCCGCCGCGTACATGGCGCGTGCGGCGGGAGAACGCTGGGAGGACCCCGACGCCGAGATGCTCGAGCGCATCCGCGAGGAAGAGGAGAAGCGCGTCGAGGAGCTCCGCGCGAAGAAGGAATCAGGGACCGGTTCCTGAAGGCTCGCCCCTGCGACCGCCGGGCCGCGCAGACGCGGCCGCTGCGGCGGACACTGCGGGCAAAATGGGCGACAATGCCCCGATCGCGTGTCCCGGACCCCCTTCGCTGATGTCGGTGTTCCGTCTCTTTTTCGTCGTCGTTCTGCTCGTCGCGCTGGCGGAGATCTATCTGTTCGCGAAGGTCGGGCAGCTCATCGGCGCGACGAACACCGTCCTGCTGGTCGTGCTCACCGCCTTCGTCGGCGTCGTGCTCCTGCGGTTGCAGGGTTTCGTGACGGTGAACCGCGTGCGCGGCGCGCTCGCGCGCGGCGAGCTTCCCGCTCTCCCGCTGCTCGAGGGGTTCGGCCTGCTGGTGGCCGGAGGCCTCCTGCTGCTTCCCGGATTCCTTACCGACGCCGTCGGCCTCGCCCTGTTCGTGCCCGGGATTCGCCGGGCGGTGATCCGCCGGCTCGTCGGCTCCTCGCTGATGCCGCGCCCGCCGGTCGGGCCGGCGCCGGAGCGGCGCGGCCCGCGCGTCATCGAAGGCGAAGTGACGCGCCGCGACGACTGACGGAGCCCCGTCCTGCTCAGTACCCTCGCCATCGCCCACTACCGCTCGCTGCGCAACCTGGTCGTTCCGCTGCAGCGGCTCAACCTGATCACCGGCGCCAACGGGACCGGCAAGTCCAGCGTCTACCGGGCGCTCCGGCTGCTCGCCGAGCCGGCGTCATCCCGTCGCTCGCGCGCGAGGGCGGGCTGCAGTCGACGCTTTGGGCAGGGCCGGAAAAGTTCGGCCGCGCGGTGCTGCGCGGCGAGCACGCGGTCGAGGGCACGGCCCGCAGGGACGCGGTGAACCTCCGCCTCGGCTTCGCCGGCGAGGACTTCGGCTATGCGATCGACCTCGGTCTTCCGACACCGAGCCGCTCGGCCTTCGCCCTCGATCCCGTGATCAAGCGCGAGTGCATCTGGAGCGGCCCGGTGCTGCGCCCGGCGCGGCTCCTGGTCGATCGCCGCGGCCCGGTGGTGAGCATCAAGGGCGACGACGGGGAGTGGAAGACGATCGGGCAACACCTCCCGACCTTCGACAGCATGCTGACGCAGTTCGCCGATCCGCAGAACGCGCCCGAGATGCTGAGGCTGCGCGAGCGGATCCGCTCGTGGCGCTTTTACGACCACTTCCGGACGGACGCCTCGGCGCCGGCGCGGAGGCCGCAGATCGGCACGCACACGCCGATACTCGGCAACGACGGCGCGGATCTCGCCGCGGCGCTGCAGACCGTCCGCGAGATCGGCGACGCGGCGGCGCTCGACGAGGCGGTCGAGGACGCGTTTCCCGGGTGCCGCGTCTCGATCGTCGACACGGACGGCCGGTTCGAGACCACGATGCACCAGCACGGGCTGCTCCGGCCGCTCCGGGCGGCGGAGCTCTCCGACGGCACGATCCGCTACCTGCTCTGGATCGCCGCGCTCCTCACGCCGCGGCCGCCCGAGCTGCTCGTACTCAACGAGCCCGAGACCAGCCTGCACCCGGACCTGCTTCCCGCCCTCGGGCGCCTGATCGCGCGCGCGGCGGGGCAATCGCAGGTGTTCGTGGTGTCGCACGCCTCGCGCCTGATCTCGGCCCTGGAGCAGCAGCCGGATTGTCACTCCATCCTGCTCGAGAAGGAGCTCGGCGAGACGCGTGTCGCGGGCATGCGCGCGCTGGACGGTCCCGCCTGGCATTGGCCGGCCCGCTAGCGGTTCAACGAAATTCTGTCCCGCTCGACGGGAGGAGGGCGGGGAAGGGAAGAGGCATGGCGGCGCACACTTCCACCGTTCCTTGCACGGCTGTCGTTTCCCGGGCGCGCCAATGACGGATCCGCTCGCGAAGCGCAAGAAACCCCGGGTCGTGTCCGCGATCGTGCTGGGAGCGCTGCTCCCGCTGCTCGCGCTGGCGGTTCTCTGGCCGCACGTGGGGGTCGTGACCGCCGTGCTGGTCTTCGTCGCCGGCGCGCTTCTGGCTTTCGTGGCGGATTCGCGCCTGCAGGCGCTCACGCCCAGGGAGGAGATGGTGGGGCGCGAGGGCGTCGTCGCGTATCCGTTCAGGCAGGACGCGAACGGCGTCTATCTCGGCAACGTGCAGATCGGCACGGAAAGCTGGACCGCGACCGCGGCGGAGGCGGATGCCCCCGGGCTGACCGCCGGCCGCAGGATCCGGGTAACGGATATCGAAGGTCTGGTGCTGCGCGTGCGGCCGCTCGACCGACGCGGATGACACGAACGGCGACCGGTCGTCGCTAGACGGCCAGGCGCAACCAGCGCCTTCCGGACGCCCGTTCGACCGCGAGTTGCGTCGCGGTGGGAACGAAGCGGTACGTCAGGTAGCACACGTCGCGCACGTTCGAAAGCGCCTCCGGCGCGAAGACGTTGCAGTTGGTCCCGTCGCAGCGCGCCGACTTCACCAGCAGCCCGTTCTGCCGCTGCTCGTGCAGGTAACGCCCGACCGGATGCGTGAAGCCGTAGCTGTCCGGATCGACGAGCCCCGGGAACATCGCCTCCTTGCCGCGGAGGTCGACGAGGAGCGCGTTCACGCGCGCGCGGAAAAGCCGGCGTTCCGCGCGGATCTCGCGGTCGTAATCCGGGAAGCTGTCGCGCACGAAGCGGACCCAGTGGTAGACCGTTTCGTGCACGGTCGTTTCGAGCTCCAGCGAGCCGTACCACACGCCGTAGAGCGTGCCATCGCTGAAGCGCGTGACGTGCCAGTTCTCGGGGACGAAGGGGAAGGTGATGACCGTGCCGTAGTCGAAAGGCCGGGCGATCAACGGCGGGAAGCCGCTCGCCGGCCCCTCCGAGGCCGCCTGCGCGCAGGCGCGATCGGCTTTGGAGGGAGAGAGGTCGTCGAACAGGTCCTGCGACTCCCGGATCGACTTGATGTTGCGGAAGGCGTCGTCGTCGAACGGGACGACCGTGTCGAGCAGCTCCGCGGGCAGCACGCGCTAGCGCCCGCGCTCGAAGTCGAGGTAGCGGCGCACGGCGACGATGCCGAGGTACCCCTGCTCGCGCATGATGTCGAGCGGCGAGCGTCCGCCGAAGCGGCGGTTCGGCGCGCTCACCCACCGGTAAACCAGATCCCGGTTGTGCGGGAAAATGATGCGCAGGGACTTGTGGATCGCGAGCAGGTGACCCGCGCGCTCGAGCATGTCGCGGTTGGGGGCGAGGGGCTCGCCCTTGCGGTAGCGGCTGACGGCCGAGCGCGAGTCGGGGGAGAGCCCGAGGAGCGCGGCCTGATCGACGGCGCTCAGCGCCCACAGCTCGAAGAGCTTCGTGATCTGTCGGGCGAGCGCCACGCGAGCCGGACGGCTCTCGAGGTTCGCCTTCGGGACCGTGGGCTGGACGTGCGCGATGCCGGTCATGGGGCGGGAGAAACGTATTGTCTGGTACAGGTATAGTACTAGTCGGTACGCCGCGCCACAAGGCGGCCCCAAACCGCGGGGCTCAACCGGGCGGCCGGAGAGCGGCAGGGGCGTCCCCGCCGTATCGGCTGCAAAACCGCTCCGCGATCCGCCACAACTGGTCGGTCAGGAGTGTCCTGACTTTTTCCCGGATGGCCGTCTCGACCGGGCCGTAGCAGGCCTCGGCGATTCCGCCGGCAATGCAGGCGAGCGTGTCGCTGTCCCCGCCGAGCGAGTCGGCGTTGCGCACGGCGTGCACGCGCCAACCTTCAATCCCGCGCGGACGCAGGAGGTTCTCTTCCGCGTATCGGTTGTTCCGATGGACGGGGCGTATAGTGAAAATCGCAGTGTGCGCTGGAACCGGAAACGAGGAAGAGAGGAGGTGGACGATGAACACGAGACGCGGTGTCGGCTGGTTGATCAGCGCGGCGCTCCTGGCCGGAGGCGCGATGAACGCGACCGGGGCCGAGCGTGCGCCGGGCGGCATGGAGTCGAAAGCGGCGCGGATCACCGTTCTCTACGACGCCTTCGGCAAGGCGTCCGACATGAAGAAGGACTGGGGTTTCGCCGCGTACATCGAGTACGGCGGCAAGCGCGTGCTGTTCGACACGGGCAACAACGCCGACGTCTTCGCGCACAACGTGAAGGCCAAGGGGATCGACCTGACGAAGCTCGACTTCGCCGTCGTCTCCCACCGCCACGGCGACCACACCAGCGGCCTGAATCACCTCGTGCGCACGAACCCGAACCTGACGATCTACGCGCCGCAGGAGAACTTCGGCGTCTTCGGCGCGGCCCTGCCCGGAACCTTCTACCGGCGCAACGAGTCGCTGCCTCCCGAAATGCGCTACTTCGACGGGAACCCGCCGCAGACCATGCGCTTCGGCACGCCGTGGCCGCAGGGCAACTTCACCTGGGTGGCGAAACAGACGGAGATCGCGCCCGGGTTCCACCTCATCGCGCTGCGCGGACCGTGGGGCGTCGATCTCGACGTGATCGAGCTCTCGCTCGCCATCGACACGCCGGAGGGCATCGTGCTGGTGGTGGGCTGCAGCCATCCCACCATCGAAAAGATCGTCGAGGCGGCGCGCACGACGATCGCCAGGCCCATTCACCTCGTTGTCGGCGGCACCCATCTGCTTCCGGCGAAGGACGACGAGATCGCCCGCATCGCCCTGTCGCTCAAGGACCACGCGAAGGTCGCCTGGATCGCGCCGGTCCACTGCACGGGCGAGCCGGCCTTCGAGATCCTGAAAAGGACCTTCGGCGACCGCTACCTCTACGCCGGTCTCGGCACCACGATCACCTCCGGTCCCGACGTGAAGTCGCTGTCCGCCGACGGCACGCCGCACACGCACGCGATGGATGCGGAGGACCGCCGGCGCTACCGGCAGTTGCTCGCGCACAGCGACGACAACCCGGCGAGGCTCGTGGCGCACGACCATCGGCACTGAACGACGGCGGGACGACGCGCTCACGGGGGCAGGCGATAGACCCCGAGGTCCCCGCGCCAGGCGGCGAGGTGGCTTCCCTCGGGCAGCGCCTCGCGCCGGCCGATCACGAACGCGCCGCCGGGGCGCAGGCGCGCGAGCAGGCGTCCGAGGGTCTCGCGCTGCAGGGCGGCGTCGAAGTACGTGAAGGCGAGATTCCGGCAGAGGATCAGATCGAAGCGCCGGTCAGGGAGCGCGGTGCGCACGTCCTGGCGCTCGAAACGCACGCCGGTTCGATACGGCTCCCGCAGGCAGTAGCGTCCGTCGATCCGGTCGAACGCCGCCGCGCTCCAGGCCGGAGGCAGGAGCTTGATGCTGCTGGAGGGATAGCAGGCGGTGGCCGCGCGTTGCAGCACCGTGGCATCGACGTCCGTCGCCAGGATATCCAGGCCGATGCCGGGCATGGGCACGCTCCGGCCGAGCCGCCAGGCGAGGAGCAGCGTGTACGGCTCCTCGCCCGAGGCGCAACCTATGCTCCACGCCCGCATGCTCGGCTCGTGTCGCTCTCGCGCCTGCTGCGACAGCGCGGGAAGCAC
Source organism: Sulfurifustis variabilis (assembly GCF_002355415.1). Lineage (GTDB taxonomy): Bacteria > Pseudomonadota > Gammaproteobacteria > Acidiferrobacterales > Sulfurifustaceae > Sulfurifustis > Sulfurifustis variabilis. The sequence goes on from NZ_AP014936.1 coordinate 1,421,555, forward strand.
GGCGTCCGCCAGGAAATCGAACACCGCCTTGTCGCGGTAGAACACCGAGATGGTGATCCGGCACAGGCCATCGAGGATCGCCCATTCGTCGGGACGGCGCTCGAGATGCGCGCGGTAGGCGTCGATGTCGGTCAGGTGAAGCGCGCGCATCCGCGCGTCGACGCGGCGGCACACCTGCCGGCGCACCCTCCGGAAGCCGGGCCAGCGCAGGTGCAATCGGGGCAGGGCCCATTGCAGAAAGGTCACGCATTCCTCGTCGCGCATCGATTGGCCCCCGCGCGGGCCCGAAACGACCATGCTATCAGTTCGACGCCGGCGAGATGGGGGCGCGTCGGACCGGAGGAGGAGCAGCGATGCGCGTGCGCAGATCGAGGACCGTGAGCGTGCCGATCGAGTGCCCGCCCAGGGCGGTGTACGAGTTCGTCGTGAAGCCGGAGAACCTCCCGCTGTGGGCAACGGCGTTCTGCCGTTCCGTGCGCCAATCCGGGGACGAATGGATCGTGGAGACACCGGACGGCCCGATGACGATCGAGTTCGTCCGCACGAACGATCTCGGCGTGCTGGACCACTACGTGAGCCCGGCCCCCGGCGTTCAGGTCTTCAACCCGATGCGGGTGGTGCCGAATGCGGACGGCAGCGAGGTGATCTTCACGCTGTTTCAGCCGCCCGAGGTCTCCGACGAGCGATTTGCCGGGGATGCGGCCCTGGTCGAGCGCGATCTGCGCACGCTCAAGCGCGTCCTGGAACAACGTTGATACCTTAATATACCGGTGCCGGCGACGAGGCCGGCCGGTACGCCGGTTTCCGTTCCCTGCGTGTCCACCCGAGCCCGAGCGAAGCCGGTTTCGCCGTTCCGGGCCGGTTTTGGTCCTTTCGTCGGCACGGCGCGGACGCCAGTGACGGCCGATCGAACGGCGGGCTAGAATCGCGCCGCCCTTATGCCCATCGTCGAAAAAGATCCGTGGCGCGAGCAGTACTTCGCCGGCGTTTCCTGTCCCGCCCACGTCTACATTCCCACCGACGACACGCTGGCGTGGCAGCTCAATCCGAACCACCGCTGGGTCTATAACAAGCTCCTCGTCTGCGAGACGCAGGGCCTCGTGCACGCGCCGCACGACGTTCCGCCGGCGGCGTTCCCGGTCTTCAGCAAGCCGATCTACAACCTGCGCGGAATGGGCACGGGCAGTCGCGTCGTGCGGGACGCCGCGGAGTACGAGCGCACCCAGGCGCCCGGCCACTTCTGGATGCCGATGCTCGAAGGCGAGCACGTGAGCAGCGACGCCGTCGTCGTCGCCGGCGAGCCGGTCTGGTGGCGGCACAGCGTCGGCGTGCCGCTCGTCGACGGCATGTTCGATTACTGGACCGTGCTGGCGGACGCGCGGCCGCGGATCGAGTCGCGTTGCGGCGACTGGCTGCGCCGCCACCTCGCGGGCTACACGGGCTGCATCAATCTCGAGACCATCGGAGCGACGATCATCGAGGTGCACCTGCGCTTCGCGGACCAGTGGCCCGATCTCTACGGCGCGAACTGGATCGACGCGGTGGTTCGCCTGTACGCCGAGGGCCGCTGGGAGTACGACGAGGCCTGCCGACGGGACGCGTACAGCGTGGTGCTCTTCGGAGCGCACGGCAGGCCTTACGATCATCCGCCCGAACCGGTCACCGACCGGTTGCTCAGCCATCCGGGCCTCTCCAGCATCCAGATCACCTTCGACCCGGACCGTCCCGCGGAGCTGCACGCCATGCCCCCGGGAGGGTTTCGCCTTGCCGTCGTCAACGCCTGGGACCTCGAGGCGGGTCGGGCGGCGCGGGAGGAGCTGGCGGCGTGGTTCGGGCGCGGCACCTTCGGCGAGCTGCGCAGCGCCTGAACGGCGCCGGGCGGGTCAGGCCGGCGCGAAAAAGCGCAGCGCGTTCCGGTAGGCGATCTGCTCCGCCACGTGGGGCGGCAGCGCGGCGAGCCAGCGACGATAGTGGCCGAGTATGTAGCGGAACTGGTACCAGAACTCGTTCGTGTACGTGCCGCTGCCCACCATGAAGCGGTCGGGGTGACGCAGGAAGAGCGCCGACCAGGCCGGCGCCAGCTTGCCGCCGGGTGCGATGTCGGTGCGATGCGAGAGCTCGGTCGCGAGATTCGGGAAGCGGTCGAGCAGCGCGCCGACCACCTCGGGGCTCGCCGTCATCCCCGCGTGCGCCCAGAGCACGCGCAGGTTCGGCGCGATGGCGAAGATCTCCTCGACCAGGGGCGCCTCCGCGTGCAGGTTGATCGCCAGCCCCTGCTCGCCGGCCAGCTCGAGGACCTGGCGGACGACCGGCTTGTGCAGCTGCCCGGCGACCAGGTGGAGCTCCCCGATCCCGCGGTACGCCTGGTTGGAGAGCTCCTGTCTCAGGTAACCGGGCAACGTCGCGTCGTCCACCCACGTCTCCCGGTCCTCGCGGCTGCGGTAGGGCGAGAGGAACGGGACGATGATCTGGCGGTTGCGCGTCTGCAGGCGGAAGGTGCCTTCGTTCGGCGTGCTGGACACCAGCGCCTGGGTGACGTTGAGCTCCTCCAGGGTGCCGATCACGGCCCTCGGCGAGAAGTACTCCCAGGCCTCCCGGTTGTAGTGCATCTGCACGTCGTAGATCGGCGGCTGCGGGTTCGCGTCGCGAAAGTAATAGAGGGCGAACAGCGTGAGCGCGACCGGGAGGCTCAGGAAGCCCAGGGTCTGCCGGAGCCGGGAGGAACCGCCTTCTTCGCCTGACATGTCGGATCGCGCGCGGGCGTTTGTTATGCTCATGCTGCCCGCGCGCGCGGGACGACGCAACCCGAAGAGCGGCCAACGGCTTCACATGTCCGAATTCGAGCGATGGCGAAGCCGCGAGGCGGTGGGCCCGGGCGGCCCGCTCGCGCGGCGGATTCCCGGTTTCGCGCCCCGCCCCGCGCAGCAGAAGATGGCGCACGCGGTCGAAAAGGCCCTCGAGAGCCGGAAAACGCTCGTCGCCGAATCCGGCACGGGCACCGGCAAGACCTACGCCTACCTGGTGCCGGCGCTGCTCTCCGGCCTGCGCGTGATCGTCTCCACCGGCACCCGGACCCTCCAGGACCAGCTCTTCCGGCGCGACCTGCCGCGCGTGCGCGATGCCCTGGAGCTGCCCGCGCGCGTCGCCCTGCTCAAGGGCCGCGGGAACTACCTCTGCCTGCACCGGCTCGGCGTCACCGCGGAAGAGGGCCGATTCGCGACGCGCGCGCAAAGCGCCGAGTTCCAGCGGATCCGGGCGTGGGCGTTCGGCACGCGCTCGGGCGACATCGCCGAGGCCGGCGAAGTGCCCGAGGAGTCCGAGCTCTGGCCGCGCGTGACCTCGACCGCGGACAATTGCCTCGGCGGGCAGTGCGCGCATTACGACGAATGCTTCGTCAACCGCGCGCGCCGCGAGGCGGCCGGCGCGGAGCTCCTCGTCGTCAACCATCATCTCTTCTTCGCCGATCTCGCCCTTCGCGAGGAGGGCTTCGCGCAGCTCCTGCCTTCCGCCGACGCCGTCATCTTCGACGAGGCCCACCAGCTCCCCGAGATCGCCTCGGATTTCTTCGGCGTCACGCTGAGCAGCCACCAGCTGCGCAACCTCGGGCGCGACACCATTTCCGAGGACCTGCGCGAGGCGAGCGGGCTGGCCACGCTGCGGCCCGCGGCGGAGGCGCTGGAGAAGGCGGTGCAGGACTTCCGCCTCGCGTTCGGGATCGAAGCCCGGCGCGATCACTGGGATCGCGTGGCCGGCACGGGCGCGTTCAAGGACGCGCTGCGCGCGCTGCACGAGCATCTCGAGGAGCTGACCGTGCAGCTCGAGACGGTGGCGGGGAGAGGGCCCGGTCTCGCGAACTGCGCGCGGCGTTCGCAGGCGCTGAGGGAGCGGCTCGAGCGCTTCGAGGCCGGACCGCTCGACGAGATCGCCTGGTTCGAGACGGGACCGCGAAGCTTCATGCTGCGCCTCACGCCGCTCTCGATCGCGCGCGAGTTCGGCTCCCGGATCGCGGGATTGGGCGCGAAGGCCTGGGTCTACACCTCGGCGACGCTCGCCGTGGGCGAGGACTTCTCGCACTTCACCGGGCAACTGGGTCTGGAGGACGCGCACACCGCGCGCTGGGAGAGCCCGTTCGACTACGCGAGCCAGGCGCTCCTCTACGTGCCGCCGGGCCTGCCCGATCCGGCCTCGCGCGACTACACGCTCCGCGTCGTCGAGGCGGCCCTACCCGTGCTGCGCGCGAGCGAGGGCCGGGCGTTTCTGCTCTTCACCAGCCACCGCGCGCTCCGCATCGCGGCCGAGCAGCTCGCGGGAAGGCTCGACTATCCCTTGTTCGTTCAGGGCACCGCCGCCCGCGCGCAGCTCCTCGAGCGCTTCGTCGCGGCGGGCAACGGCGTGCTGCTCGGCACGGCGAGCTTCTGGGAGGGCGTCGACGTGAAGGGGCCGACGCTCTCGTGCGTGGTCATCGACAAGCTCCCGTTCGGCTCGCCCGAGGACCCGGTGCTCAAGGCGCGCTCGGAGGCCATGACGGCGGCGGGGCGAAATCCCTTCCGCGAGTTCCAGCTGCCCGAGGCCGTGATCGCGCTCAAGCAGGGCGCGGGACGGCTGATCCGCGACGCGGCGGATCGCGGCGTGCTGGTGATCTGCGATCCGCGCCTGCTGTCGCGCTCGTACGGACGGCTGTTCCTCGACAGCCTGCCGCCGATGCCGCTCACGCGCGCGCAGGCGGACGTCGAGCGCTTTTTCCGCGAGGCCGGCGCGGTGGATACGGATACGGCCACACTTTAAGATCGCCGGATGGAAGCGCCCGAAGCGCCGAATTCCGTGACGCCGGCCGGCGTGCCCCCCGAGCGGCCGCTCATCACCATCGCCAACGTCGTGTACGGCCTGCAGGCCGTCGGCCTGCTCCTGCCCATCACGTTCATCGCCGGGATCATCATCAACTACGTCAAGCGCGACGACGCGCGCACGACGCTCGTCGAATCCCACTTCCGCTGGCAGATCCGCACGTTCTGGTACGGGCTGCTCTGGGGCGCCCTCGGCGGCCTCACCGCGGTCATCGGCATCGGCGCCGTGATCCTCTTCGCCGCCTACGTCTGGGTCATGTACCGCATCATTCGCGGCTGGCTCAACCTGGTCGACCGCAAGCCGATGTACCTGAAGGCCAGTGACAAGTGATAAGTGCCAAGTGAGTAGTCGAGGCGCGCGCTGCGCGCGCTCATCAATCCATCACTTGTCACGTTGCACTTATACTTTCCCCTTCAGCGCTCGATCGTGAAGAGCAGGTCGGCGCCCGTGTAGGGGCCGGACTCGGCCTGGAGCGCCCAGCGCGCGCTCAGCTTGTAGCGGATGCGGAACACATTCACCTGCTCGAACAGGCCGATGCTGTAGTTGACGTACAGCCGCGGCGAGAGCTGGCGGCCGAGGACGAGCGCCGCGTCCTGGTTCTCGGTTCCGCCCTCGATGCTGACCTCCTCGATGCCGAAGCGCGCGCCGATGCGTTGCGCGAGGAACTCGCCGCCGCTGAGCTGCAGCGCCGCGGCGGCGCCCGCGAGCGTCTTCCCCTGGGCGGCATCGGCGGATTCCAGCGGCTGGCCGAAGAGGAGGTAGGAGAGCGCGTCCGCCTGGCCCATGGCGGGTTCCGTGAAGAGGACGAATTCGGGCTCGCGCAGCGTTCCCTTGACGGTGATCCCCGCCGTCACGTCCTCGATCTTGCGCACCGCGCGCGCGTCGATGCCGGGGTTGTCGACCGGGCCGCCGGCAAAGAGCAGCCGGCCCCGCTCGATCTCGAGCTTCTGGCCGAAGGCCTCGTACTTGCCTTCGACGATGCGCACCTCGCCCCGGCCCGTCGTCACGCGGCCGGGGGCCTCGACGACGGTGATCTGGCCGGTGATGTCGCCGGTCAGACCGAAACCGTCGAAGCTCACGCGCTCGCCCAGGATGACCTGCACCTGGCCGCCCACGGTCCACGGCGTGGCCGGTGCGGTCTCGGGTTCGTCCTCCGGCGCGTTGACGATGACGACGTCGCGCGAGACCGGAACGGCCGTCGTCTCGCCGCCGACCAGGCGCGGCCGCGGCGCGAACCGGGCCTGCGGCACGCGTATCTCGCCGTCGATCGTGACGTGGCGCGGAACGACGTCGAGGCGGAGGTTCGGCGAGACGACCACCGACGCCTCGCGCAGATCGACGGCCTGGAAGCGGTCGCCGGTGACCTGGAGCTTCGCGCGCCAAGCCCGCCCGGCTTCGAGCGCCAGCGTGCCGGCGACGTCGATCTGACCCTTGCCGGATCGCGCCTGGCCGCGCAGGGTGAGGACATCGTTGCGTTCGGCCGTTGCCGTCAGCTCGACGGCGTCGAGCCGTATGCCGGGACCGGGCAGACGCGCCGAGGCGTCGCGCAGGCGCGCATCGCCGCGCAGCTGCGGTTCCGCGAGCGTTCCGCCGATGCGCAGATCCGCCTGCACCGATCCGCGCAGACGTTCCACTTCGGGAAAGAGAGGCAGCAGCGGCGCGATGTCGGCAATCCGCGCCGTGAACCGGCCATCGAGCGGCTGAGCGGCGCCGGCCGGGGCGCTGCCGTCGAACTTCGGCAGCGCGAGGTCGAGGCGCGCGCCGTCCTCCCCGGCGAGCCGGATCTCGGCATGGCTGCGCAATCCCCGTTCGTCGACGTCGAGGCGCGCGGCGCCGCCGTGAAAGGACACCGCGCTCGCGCCCGCCCCCGCCGCGGCGAGCGTCAGCGTGCCCGGGCTCAACTCGAACTCCGCCCGCGCGCGCGTGAGCCGCCGGCGGTCGAGATGCAGGTCCGCGTTTCCGCTCACGGTGCCCCGGACGCGCACGGCAGGCGGCAGCAGCGGGGCGAGGAGGGGCAGGGGCACGGTCTCGGCCGAAACCTGGAACCGGCTGGCGGCGTTCGGGTTCCAGTCGGCCGAGACGCAGGCGTCGGGACGGCCGGCGCGCAGGCACGCCTTTTCCAGCACGACGCGATCGCGCCCGCCGCGAAGCGCCGCCGGCGCCTGCAGCGTCCAGAAGCCCGCCGCCTCGCTCTGGAGGATGGCCTGACGCAGCTCGCCCTCCCAGGTGCCCGCGGCGTAGCCGCCCGCGAGCCGCAGCGTCGCCGCCAGCTCGTCCATCGCGGCGTGCGCGCTGACGGTGTGCCTGGCGATATGCCCTTCGGCGCGCAGGCTGAGACGCTCGAGCTCGCGCCCGTCGGCGATCACGCCCCGCGCCTCGAGGCTGGCGCGCGAGGCTTCGCGGTCCGAGAGGTCGACGGCGCCGTTCAGCGCGAGCGTCTGCGCGCGCAGGTCGCGGTACGCGACGGCCCGACCGGAAACGTTCGCCTCCACGCGCGGCGCCGCGCGCGGGCCCTGGAGTCGGCCCCGGCCTTCCAGCTCGCCGGCGGCGTCCGGCCACACTGCCGCGAGGTCGCGCGCCTCGATCTCCCAGCGCATGTCCCAGGCGTCGGTCAGGTGTCCGTTCACGCGCGCGACGGCACCGGCGCTTCGGGCTTCGATGCGCAGGTCCGGATAACGTCCGGCCTGGCGGACCACGTGGCCGCGCGCGCTGACCGGGCGGCCGCGCAGGTTGCCCTGAAGCCGCTCGAGCGTCAGCTTGAGCCCCTTGGCGGTACCCTGCGCCTGCGCCGTCGCGCCGATCTCGCCCGGCCACTCGGGCCACATCGATCCGGGATTGATGCCGGCGGCGGTCGCGCCGGCGGACCAGGCGAGCTGCGGCGACCAGGCGATCCGTCCGCGTCCTTCGATCCGGCCGTCGAGCAGCTCGGCGACGAGCGTCTCGACGTCGAGGGCCTTGGTGTCGCCCCGGCCCGCCAGCGTCCAGCGCGCCGGCGGAAGATCCCGCCCCTCGGTCGCCAGCGCGCCCTCGATCCGGTAGTCGTCGGTTTTTCCGGCGATGCGCGCCTCGCCCTCGGGGCTCGCCACGAGGGCCGTCCCGTCGAGCGGCCACTGCAGCCCGCGCCAGCGGGCCTGCACCTCGAAGGCCCGGGCCGCGATCGTCCAGCGTCCCTGCGCGTGGGCCTCGCCCGGCGCGCCCGCCGCCGTGACATCGAGCGAATCGAGCACGACCGCGTCGGCGTCGCCCTTCGCCTCGAAACGGCCGAGCAGCGTTTGTCCCGCGAAGGTCGCCTGCGCGCGGCCGCTCGCCGCGAAGCGGCTCGCGTCTCCCCGCGCGCCGACTTCGAGGCTCGCGGCGAGCGCAGGCCAATCGCGCCTGATGCGGCTGGGGTCGACCGAAGGCAGCAAAAGCTCCGCGTTCCAGGCGAGCTTCGTCGTCGGCTGCCGCACCTCGGCGCGCAGCGTCCCGCGCAGCGGCTCGGTCAGTTCCTGCGCGATGTCGAGCTTCGCGAGCGTGCCGGAGACGGTGCCGCGGCCGGCGACGGGCGCGTAGCCCGGCGGCTCGAGACGCCACGCCAGGTTCAGCACCCGGCCGTCTTCGTCGAGGGCCATGCCGCCGTCCGCGGTGACGGAGAACCGCTCGGCATCCACCCGCAGCCGCGACAGCGCGAGCGCGCGCGGTCCCCAGGTCGCGCCCTCGATCTCGATCGTCCGGATCTCGATCGGGCTGGCATTCGGGCGGACGACCGCGAGGTTCCGCAGCCGGGCGTCGCCGATGCTGAGCGTCAGCGGCAGGCGCGGCGCCGGCGACTTGCGCTCGGCCGGCTTTTCTTTCGGTGCCGGCAGCGTCACGCGCAGTCCCTCGACCTCGATGTCGCTCAGCCGCAGGCGCCCGGCGAGGAGCGCCGTGGGCGACCAGTCGATCGAGGCGTGCTCGAGGCGCGCCGACGTCTCGTCGTCGCGATAGAGCAGGCCGCGCACCTCGATCGGTCCCGCCAGCCGTCCGGCGAGCGATTCGACCGACAGCGAGCCGGGCAGGCGCGCCTGCAGTCGTTCGTAGGCCCAGCGCAGTCCCGACTCGGTGCCGAGCAGCCACGCGAGCGCGCCCGCCGCCACGACGAGGAGGCCGAGGAACGCGATCAGAACGAGGAGGCGGCGGCGCTTCACAGGTCCGGCCCGATGGTGAGATGCAGGCGCCACGGATTGCCGTCCTCGCTCAGGGCGCTGGCGAGGTCGACGCGCACCTGACCGATCGGCGAGCGCCAGCGCACGCCGAAGCCGGCGCCGCGCGCGAGCGCGTCGGTGTAGTCCTCGAGCGCGTTCCCCGCATCGTAGAAGACCGCGGCGGACCAGCCGCCGCGGATCCGGTGCTCGTATTCCAGGCTCGCGACGAGCAGCTTGCGGGCGCCGATGACGTCGCCGCTGGCGTCCTCCGGTCCGAGCGAGTTGTAGCGGTAGCCGCGCACGCTCTGGTCGCCGCCGGCGAAGAAGCGCAGGCTCGCCGGCAGCTCGTCGAAGTCGTCGATGCGCGTGCTGCCGACTTCGGCGCGGGCGATGAAGCGCCCCGAATCCCATATCGAGTAAATGAGCTTCGGCTGCAAACGCGCCTGGAGGAAGCTGATGTCGGATCCGAGCTCCGCCGATCCGCCGCGCAGCTCGAACCACAGCCGCGCGCCGCGCGGCGTGTAGACCCGCTCCTCGCCCCAGGTGCGGACCCAGTTGGCCCCCGGCATGACGAGGGCCGTCGCCCCCGTCTGGTCGCCGACGTCGAAGTCCTCGCTCTGGTACGTGAGCGAGAGCGTCTCGCGGGTCCGGCCCCGCGCGGCCGTGCGGCTCACGCCGACGCGGGTGATCTGGCTTTCGTACACCAGCGTGTCGTCGTCCTCGTAACCGGCCGTGATCGCGTACTGGTCGGTGCGCGGATTGCGGAACGGAATGAAATAGCCGACCGTGTAGTTCTCCTGGATGCCCGAGGCGCGCAGCTCGGCGCGCAGGTGATGGCCGCGCTCGTTGATGTAGCGGCGCTGCCACCCGAGGCGCCCGCGCGCGCCGGTGTCCGTACCGTAGCCGATGCCGAAGGTGTAGCGGTCCTGCTTGCGGGGCGTGAGGCGGATGCGCACCGGAATCGCGTGGTCCACGGCCTGCGCCGGGTCGGCGAGCACGTCGATGTCGGCGAAGTAGTCGCTGTCCGCGAGCGCGGTCTGGAGCTCGAGCAGCGCGCGCGTCGAGTAGGGCTGGCCCGGCTTGATGCGGAGGTAGCGGCGCAGGAAGGCGGGATCGAGCAGGTCCTGGTCGAGGGTGATCTCGCCGAAGCGGTAGCGCGCGCCGGTGTCGATGTGCAGGTGGACGCTCGCCGCGTTCTTCTCGACGTCGACCCGCACCTCGCTTTGCACGATCCTGAAATCGAAGTAGCCTCGCTCGGCCGCGACCTTCTGGAGCTCCCGCTTCACCGCCTCGTAGTCCGCGTGGCGCAGCCGCTCCCCCTTCGTGAGAGGAAACGCGTCGAGGATCCTGCGGAACTCGGGATCCTCGGCGCCTTCGCCGGCGATCCGCAGGTCGAGCTCGCGCACGCGCACGGGCTCGCCGGGCGCGACGACATAGCGCGCCAGCCATCCCTCGGCGGTCCGGGTCAGCTGGCTCTCGATCCGGGGGCGGTAGAAGCCGAACGGCTGCAGCGCGCGGCGGATCTCGCCCTCGGCTTGCGTGTGCAGGCGGCGGACGCGCACCGGCGAGAGGTCCTCGCGCGCGCGCGACTGGTATATGCCGAGGAACGCGAGCACGTTGTCGCGCAGCTCGCCGCCCACGCCCTCGACCTCGACCGCGATCGCGGGGGAAGCGGCCAGAACGGGAAGCGCGCCGAGCAGCAGACCCAGGAGGCAGGCAAGCGAAGCGGCGCGCATCGAGTGGGGCGGTTGAATCCGTTTGTTGGCCGTGAGCGGGCGGTTACCGGCATAATACCCAAAACGCGAAAACCCGCGACCAGAACGGGGCGCCACGCGCCTTCCGGCGCGGATCTCGAAGGGGAACCGGCCTGCAGGCACAACACCATCGACCGCATCGGGGGGAACGGCTTGCCCGTTTCGTGGCGACCGGATTCGGCGTCGGCAAGGTCGGATTCGCGCCGGGCACGTTCGGCACGCTCCTCGGCGTTCCCGTTTACCTCGTCCTGATGCAGGCCGCCGCCGGCGTCTACCTTCTCGCGCTCGCGCTGCTGCTGGCCTTCGCCGTCTGGGTCTGCGGCATCGCGGAGCGCGGGCTGCCGCACGACGACGCCTCGATCGTACTCGACGAGATCGTCGGCTATCTGATCACCATGTACGCGGCGCCGGTCGGATGGGTCTGGGTGATCGCCGGGTTTCTGTGGTTTCGCCTGTTCGACATCTGGAAGCCGTTTCCGATCGGTCGCATCGACCGGAGCCTGCCCGGCGGATTCGGAACGGTGCTCGACGACGCGGCGGCCGGTGTCTACGCGTGGGCGGGCCTGCAGGCGACCGCGTTGCTGATCGGCGCCCCGACGCTGGTTCCCTGATCGTGAATCGCCCGCCGGGGGAAGAGGACGCGGTGTCGCGCGCGCCGGCCGGCGCCATTGCCCTCAAGCGCTCGCTCACGCTCGGCCTGCTGACGCTCTACGGCCTCGGGACGATCCTCGGGGCGGGCATCTACGTCCTGGTCGGACGGGTCGCCGCGACCGCCGGGATGTACGCGCCGCTCGCGTTCGTCATCGCCGCCTTGCTCGCCGGACTCACCGGCCTTTCCTACGCCGAGCTCTCCGCGCGCCTGCCGAAGAGCGCGGGCGAAGCGGTCTACGTGCAGGAGGGCCTGCGGCGCCGGTGGCTGTCGGTCGTCGTCGGGCTGCTCATCGTGCTGACCGGCGTGGTCTCCGCGGCCACCATCGCGAACGGCTTCGTGGGCTACCTCCATGTGTTCGTGGCCGTGCCCGACGGGCTGGCCGTCGTCGTGCTGGTTCTGCTGCTCGGCGCCCTCGCGGCCTGGGGGATCACCGAGTCGGTGGTCGCCGCCAGCCTGGTCACGCTCGTCGAGCTCGGGGGTCTGGCCTTTATCATTTATATAGGAGGCGCGGGCCTGGTCGATCTCCCGGCGCGGTGGCCGGAGCTCGTACCCCCGCCCGCGGCGGGGGTGTGGCACGGCATCCTGCTCGGGGCGTTTCTCGCCTTCTACGCCTTCATCGGCTTCGAGGACATGGTCAACGTGGCGGAGGAGGTGAAGGAGCCGGGCCGCACCCTGCCGCTCGCGATCCTCATCGCGATCGTCGTCTCGACCGTCCTCTATCTGCTCGTCGCGCTCGTGGCGGTGCTCGCGCTGCCGCCCGCGGAGCTCGCCGCGTCGCGTGCGCCGCTCGCCCTCATCTACGAGCGGGCGACCGGAAGCCCGCCGACGCTGATCGCGCTCGTCAGCCTGTTCGCGGTGGTGAACGGGGCGCTCATCCAGATCATCATGTCGTCGCGCGTGCTCTACGGCATGAGCCGGGAAGGTTGGCTGCCGGAGGCGCTCGGGAAGGTCTCGCCGGTCACGCGCACTCCGCTCGCGGCCACCGCGCTCGTCGGGGCGACGGTGCTGGTGCTCGCGGTCGCCCTGCCGATCGTGACCCTCGCCAAGGCGACGAGCCTGATCGTCCTGATCGTGTTCGCGCTCGTGAACCTGGCGCTGGTCCGCATCAAGCGCCGCGATCCGCGCCCCGCGGGGGTCCGCGTGTTTCCGCTCGCGATTCCGCTCGCGGGTTTCCTCGCCTCGACCGGCTTCGTGGCGCTTCAGCTCGCGGAGCTGCTCGCCGGCCTGCCGCTCCCGTAGCGTTCGCGCAGCAGGTTCTTCTGCACCTTGCCCATGGTGTTGCGCGGAAGCTCGTCCACGAAGTGGATCGACTTCGGCACCTTGAAGCCCGCGATGGAGCCCTTGAGCGCCGCGATCAGGCCGGCTTCGGTCGCCTCGCTGCCCGGCTTGCGCACGACGACGGCGGTGACGGCCTCGCCGAAGTCGGGATGCGGCACGCCGATGACCGCCGATTCCAGCACGCCGTCGAGCCGGTCGAGCCACGATTCGACTTCCTTCGGATACACGTTCAGGCCGCCGGAGATGATGAGGTCCTTCGAGCGCCCGACGATCGCCACGTGCCCGTGCTCCTCGATGCGCGCGAGGTCGCCGGTCCGGAAGTAGCCGTCGGGCGTGAAGTCCTCGTCCGTCTTCTCCGGCCGGCGCCAGTAGCCCTTGAACACGTTCGGACCGCGCACGAGCAGCTGGCCGACGTCGCCCTCCGGCACGGGCTTCCCCGACTCGTCGACGATGCGGATCTCGACGCCGGGCAGCGGGCGCCCGACCGTGCCCGGAACCCGCGGGCCCCCGAGCGGGTTCGAGGTGTTCATCCCGGTCTCGGTCATCCCGTAGCGCTCGAGGATGGTGTGCCCCGTGCGCGCGCGAAACTCGTCGAACGTCTGCGGGAGCAGCGGCGCCGAGCCGCAGACGAACAGGCGCATGTTCCGGCACCGCGTGGCGTCGAGCGCGGGGTCGGCGAGCAGCCGCGTATAGTAGGTCGGAACGCCCATGAACACCGTGGCGCGCGGCAGCCGCTCGATGACGCTCTTCGGCTCGAAGCGCGGCAGGAGGATCATGTGGCTGCCGCCGAGGAGCGCGCAGTGGCAGGCCACGAAGAGCCCGTGGATATGGTAGAGGGGCAGGGCGTGCAGCAGAACGTCGTCGCTGCGCCAACCCCAGGCCTCGAGCAGCGCGAGCGCGTTGGCGACGAGGCTTCCGTGGGTGAGCATCGCGCCTTTCGGGCGACCGGTCGTGCCGGAGGTATAGAGGATTACCGCCAGGTCGTCGGCGGCGCGTGCGACCGTATCGAACGACGACTCCTGCCCGCGCGCGGCGTCGGGCAGCGTGCCGGTGCCGTCCTGCGCCAGCGTATGGAAATGCTTTACCCCGCGGCGGTCCGCGATCGGTCGGAGCGGCGGCGCGGCGGCGGGGTCGACCACGACCAGAGCCGGTTCGGCATCCTCGAGGAAGTATTCGAGCTCCGCCTGGCGGTATGCGGTGTTGAGCGGCAGGTAAACGAGCCCCGCGCGCAGACAGGCGAGATAGAAGAACAGCACCTCGACCGACTTCTCGACCTGCACCGCGACGCGTTCCCCGGGCGCGAGGCCGAGCGTCGAGAGCCAGCGCGCATAGCGCGCGCAGGATCGATCGAGATCGGCGTAGGAGAAGCGCCGTCCGTCCTCCGTCTCCACCGCCCACGCATCGGGCGAACCGGAGAAACGGTCGGTGAGAAGGGTGTAGAGATTCGCCATGAAAAGCCTTTTGCTTGACACCCTTATTTTGGCCTGACGATAATCGATCGCGCTCCACAAAAAAACCCGCTGTCGAACTGTCGGGATTCTCGTCATGTGAAAACCGTGGCGCGCACGGCGCCCGATCACGCGATGGGCGCGAAGAGATTTCCGGCAACGCTAACCAGGAGGAGTCATGTTTACCCTGCGTTCGTTACTCACCAGCACGTTCGTCGCAGCGGCCGTTGCGCTGCCCATCGCCACTCAAGCCGCCAACGTCACCCTCAAGGCGTCGCACCAGTTCCCGGGAGGCAAGGGCGACGTGCGCGACGAGATGGTCCAGATCATGGCGCGCGAAGTCGACAAGGCGAATGTCGGCCTCAAGATCCAGGTGTACCCCGGCCAGTCGCTGTACAAGGCCAAGGAGCAGTGGGGCGCGCTGGTGAAGGGCCAGCTCGACATCACCGCCTTCCCGCTCGACTACGCGAGCGGACGCCATCCGCAGTTCAGCGCGACGCTGATGCCCGGGCTGGTCAAGAACCACGAGCACGCCCGGCGCCTGAACAACTCCGAGTTCATGAAGGACATCAAGAAGATCATCGAGGACGCGGGCGCCATGGTCCTGGCCGACGCGTGGCTGGCGGGCGGCTTCGCCTCGAAGAAGAACTGCATCGTGAACCCCGAGGACATCAAGGGGCAGGTGACGCGGGCCGCGGGCCCGGCGTTCGAGCAGATGCTCGCGGGGGCCGGGGCATCGATCTCGTCGATGGCGAGCTCGGAGATCTACACCGGCATGCAGACCGGCGTGCTCGACGCGACCAACACCAGCTCGGGCAGCTTCGTGTCGTTCCGGCTCTACGAGCAGGTCCAGTGCCTCACGGCGCCGGGCGAGTACGCGCTGTGGTTCATGTACGAGCCGATCCTCATCTCCAAGCAGACCTGGAGCAAGCTGAACAAGAAGCAGCAGGACGCGCTCATGGCCGCCGCCAGGAAGTCGGAGGAATACTTCGCGGGCGAGGCGAAGAAGCTCGACGACAAGATGGTCGACGTCTTCAAGAAGGCCGGGGTGAAAGTGGTGACCATGAACGAGCAGCAGTACCAGGCCTGGCTCAAGATCGCCAAGGACACCTCGTACAAGCACTTTTCCGAGAAGGTTCCCGGCGGCAAGGAGCTGATCGAGAAGGCGCTCGCGGTCAAGTAGCCGCTCCACGCCTTATCGGCGGCGGCAGCAGGGGAGGTCGAGGGTTTTGGATTCGTTCGTGCGGCTCGTACGGGCGACGTCGATGCTGTGCGGAATCCTCGCCGTGGCCGCCCTGCTCGCCGCCGTGGTCGTGGTCTGCCAGATGGTGGTGATGCGCTACTTCCTCGGCGCCTCCACCGTCTGGCAGACCGAGTTCGTCACCTTCGCCATCGTCGCCGCCACCTTCATCGGCGCGCCCTACGTGCTCCTGCACAAGGGGCACGTCAACGTGGACCTCGTTCCGTTCTATATCCCGCATCGCGCGCGGCTCGTGCTCGCGCTGTTCGCGTCCGGCGTCTCGCTGGTCTTCTGCCTCGTGCTCGCGTGGTACAGCTGGGTCTACTTCCACGAGGCCTGGACCGGGGGCTGGACCACCGAGACGGTCTGGGCCCTGCCGCTCTGGATACCGCTGCTGCCGCTGCCGATCGGCATGGCGCTGCTCGCCCTGCAGTACGTCGCGGACATTCTTTGCCTCGCCACCGGGCGGGACGCGCCCTTCGGGATGCGGGCGGAGGAGGCGGAGTGACCCCGATCGAGATCGGCATCCTGATCGGGATCGTCACCGTGCTCGTGCTCGCCGCCGGCGTGCCCATCGCGTTCGGCCTCGGCGTCGTAGCGCTGGGTTTCCTGTTCTACTTCCAGGGGGCGGATACCTTCGGGATCCTCGGCGAGAAGTTCTTCGGCGGGATCGCGACATTCGAGCTGGTCGCGCTCCCGATGTTCATCCTCATGGGCGCGGCCGTGGCGTCGTCGCCGGCGGGGCGCGACGTCTACCTCGCGCTCGATCGCTGGATGAACCGGGTGCCCGGCGGCATCGTGATCTCCAACATCGGCGCGTGCTCGATCTTCGCCGCGCTGTCGGGTTCGTCGCCGGCGACGTGCGCCGCCATCGGCAAGATGGGCATCCCGGAGATGCGCAAGCGCGGCGTGCCGGACGACCTCGCCACCGGCTCGATCGCCGCGGGCGGCACGCTCGGCATCCTGATTCCCCCGAGCATCACCATGATCGTCTACGGCGTCGCCACCGAGACGTCGATCGGGCGGCTGTTCCTCGCGGGGGTCTTTCCCGGTCTCATGCTCACCGGGCTGTTCATCGCCTGGACCTGGTTCGTCGCGTGGCGGCGGGGCGTCGCGTTCACCGACATGAAGGCGCGCTTCTCGCTGCGCGAGCGGCTCGAGGTGCTGCCCAAGGTCCTGCCCCTCCTGCTCATCGTCGTCGGCATCCTGTACGTGCTTTACGGCGGAGTCGCGACCCCCTCGGAGGCCGCGGGCGTCGGCGCCATGTTCTGTCTCGTCCTCGTCGCGGTGATCTATCGCATCTGGCAGCCGGCGCGCATCTGGACGATCTTCCGCGACACGACCCGCGAGAGCGTGATGATCATGATGATCATCGCCGCCTCCGAGCTCTTCGGCTACATGATGTCCGTCCTGTACGTCACGCAGTCCGTGGCCGAGTGGATCGCCGTGCTCGAGGTGAACCGCTGGGTGCTCATGTTCTTCATCAACATTTTCCTGCTCGTCGCCGGCTGCTTCCTGCCGCCGGTTGCGATCATCCTCATGACCGCGCCGATCCTGATCCCGATCATCACGAACGCCGGCTTCGACCCGTACTGGTTCGCCGTGATCCTCACGGTCAACATGGAGATCGGGCTGATCACGCCGCCGGTCGGGCTCAACCTCTACGTCATCAACGGCATCGCCCCGGAGATAAGGCTGCCCGTCATCCTGCGCGGCGCCGTGCCGTTCATCCTGCTCATGGTGCTCGGCATCGTGATCCTGTCGATTTTCCCGGGGATCGCGACCTGGCTGCCCGACTACCTGATGGGGCCGACCGGATGAGGCGCCGCTGGCTCGAGCGTTTCCTCGAATCCATCGCCGACCGCGGCCGCACGCTGGTGCGCGCCCGCCACGACCGCACGCTCGCGGGGCTGCTCCGTGCGCTGCTGTCCGGACGGGGCGAGGCGTCCGGTACGGCGATGTCGCGCGAGGTGCTGCAGGCCTACGAGCGGATGAACGCCGAGGAGCGGCTGCGCTTCTTCCAGATGCTCGAGCGCGAGTTCAGCCCGAACCGCGAGGAGGTGCGGGCGCGGGCCGAGGAGTACCTGCGCACGGGAGAGACGGACGACTTCCTCGCGCTCAGCCGCGCGGTCGAGCCGCCCCGCCAGGAGCTCTTCCGGCGCATGAACATGGCGCCCGGCGGCACGGCCGCGCTCGTCGCCATGCGCGCCGAGCTGCTCGGGCTCCTGAAGCGGCATCCCGAGCTCGGCGTGGTCGAGGCGGACCTGGCCCACCTGCTCGCCTCCTGGTTCAACCGCGGCTTCCTGACGCTGGAGCGCATCGACTGGCACAGTCCCGCCGACGTGCTCGAGAAGCTCATCCGCTACGACACGGTGCACCAGATCCAGGGATGGGACGACCTGCAGCGGCGGCTGGCGCCCGACCGGCGCTGCTTCGCGTTTTTTCATCCGGCGCTGCCGGGCGTCCCGCTGATCTTTCTCGAGGTGGCCCTGGTGAAGGGCATGTCGAGCGAGATCGGACCGCTCATCGATCCCAACGCGCCCGTGCTCGACCCGCGCCAGGCCGACAGCGCGATCTTCTACTCGATCAACAACACGCAGCGCGGCCTGAAGGGGCTCGCCTTCGGCAACTTCCTCATCAAGCAGGTGCTCGAGGATCTGGGGGCGGAGCTGCCGCGCCTGCGCACGCTGGCGACGCTCTCGCCGGTTCCGGGCTTCGCCGCCGCCCTGCGCGCGGCCCGCGCGGGCGAGCACCCGGCGTTCACTCCGGAGCGGCTCGAGCGCTTGCTCGCCCCGCATCGCGAGGCGCTGACCAGGGCAGCCGGCCCGCTGCTCCCGGCCGACGCGCTGTTCCACCTGCTCGAGCATGAGCCGCTGCGTCACCGGGCGCTCCTCGCCGAGGTGCTGGAACGCCTGGTGCTCGCCTACCTCACGCTGCTGCCGCCCCGGGGACCGGGCTACGACCCGGTCGCGGCGTTCCACCTCGCGAACGGCGCGCGGCTCGAGCGCATCAATCCCTTCTCCGACGGCTCGTCGCAGGGCAGGGACGCCGCCTTCGGCGTGAAGGTGAACTACCGCTACGACCCCGACATCGTCGTCGAGAACCACGAGCAGTTCGTCGAGGAGGGCGTCATCGACATGTCGCGCCATCTGGCGCGCCTGCACGAGCGTATCGCCGCCGAATGGAAGAGCGCGGCGGCGTAGCGACATCCATGCAAGCTTGTCTTCGAGAACCCTCTCCCCCGCATCGCGGGGGAGAGGGAAGGGTGAGGGGGAGGGTAAGCAGGTCGCTATTTTTTCCATTGCCCCTCACCCCTTCCCTCTCCCCGCAGGCGGGGAGAGGGCGATAGACGGCGAAGCGAACTCGCGACCGACCGTGGAACTACTCGCACTGATGCTCAGCGGCGCGGCCGCGGGCGTGATGGCCGGGCTGCTCGGCATCGGCGGCGGCATGCTCATCGTGCCCGTCATCGCGCTGCTGCTCGAGCGCCAGGGCGTGAGCCCCGACGTCATCATGCAGTGCGCCATCGGCACCTCGCTCGCGACGATCACGTTCACGGCGCTCTCGTCGATGCGCGCGCATCACAAGCGGGGGGCGGTGCGCTGGCCGCTGTTCATGCGGCTCACGCCGGGGATCGTGATCGGCGGGCTGCTCGGCGCGGCGATCGCGGACTGGCTGCCGGGCCGGTCGCTGCGCTACATCGTCGCCGTCTCCATGCTCGCGGTCGCGGCGCAGATGGCCTTCGGCGGGCGCGCGGCCAATCCCCATCGCACACTGCCGGGGCGCCCGGTGCTCGTGACGGCCGGCGGCCTGATCGGCACGCTCTCGACGCTGATCGGCATCGGCGGCGGCTCGCTGACGGTGCCGTTCCTCACCTGGTGCAGCGTCCCGGTGAAGCAGGCGATCGCGACGGCGGCGGCGCTCGGCTTTCCGATCGCGCTGAGCGGGGCGGTGGGCTATGTCGTGGGCGGCCTGAACGAGTCCGACCTGCCGCCGTTTTCCCTCGGCTACATCGTGCTCCCGGCGTTTGCCGGGATCGTCGTTGCGAGCACGGCCGCGGCGCCGCTCGGCGCGCGCCTGGCGCACCGGCTCTCCGACGTCACGCTCCGGCGCATCTTCGCGGTGTTCCTGCTCGTCCTCGGCGTCCGGATGCTCCTGAGCTGATCAATCTCTCTTCCGTGCTGCGAGGCTCACTCTCTCAACGCCCCGTGGCTGCGGAGGATCTCCAGGCCTTTCACCGCATGCGGGTAGCCCTGCGCGGCGGCGCGCCGCCACCACTTGGCGGCCTCCGTGTAGTTCTGGGGCTCGCCTTCGCCGGTCGCCGCGAGGGCGCCGAGGTGAAACTGCGCGGCGGCATCGCCGCCGGTCGCGGCCCGGTGCCACCAGGTCTTCGCCAGATTCAGGTCCCGCTCGACGCCTTCGCCGCGCGAATAGAGCATCCCGAGATTGAACTGCGCGCCGACGTGCCCCTGCTCGGCCGCCGCGCGCCACCAGCGAATCGCACGGGCGAGGTCGCTCGCGACGCCTTTGCCGGTGGCGTAGGCGACGCCCAGGCTGAACTGCGCGCCCGCGTGCCCCTGCTCGGCCGGCGCCTCCCACAGTTGCACCGCGCGCGCGTAGTCCCCGCCGTCGTAGGCCGCGACGCCGGTGAGGAACGCCCGTTGCGGGCCGTCCGCGCGGCCGTCGGACCCCATCGTTTCGCCGGGAGGCGGCGAGGTGTGCAGGGCGGGCGGTGTGGCGGCCGGAACGGAGACGGGCGTGAGCAGGAGGGCGAGGAACGGCGCGAGCAGCGGAACCGGGCGCGCGCCGTGACCCTTGCGGGCAGGCTTCGAACGGTGCATGTCGAACCTCGATGCAGTGCGCTGAAGCTAGTGTAGATCGGGATGCCGCGCCGCTTCGGACCGTTGATCGGGGTTTCACGACACATGAGCGCGCATCTACAATCGTCGCCATGACGAACGATGCCAGCGACGCCCGTCTGCAGAACCTCGCCGCCGAGGTCGGCCGCGCGCTCGAGCGCGAGCGGCTCATGCTGGCGACCGCGGAGTCGTGCACCGGCGGCTGGGTCGCGCAGGTGTGCACGGCGATCGCGGGCAGCTCGGAGTGGTTCGAGCGCGGTTTCGTGACCTACAGCAACCGCGCCAAGACCGAGATGCTGGGCGTGGCGGCGGAAACGCTCGCGGACTACGGCGCCGTCAGCGAGCCGACGGCGCGGGCCATGGCGGAAGGAGCCCTGCGGCACGGCGCCGCGCAGGTGGCGCTCGCGATCACGGGCATCGCCGGGCCGACAGGGGGCACCGCGGAGAAACCGGTCGGAACGGTCTGGTTCGCCTGGGCCGCCAGGGGGCGCGCGACACGGAGCGAACGACGCCGGTTCGACGGCGACCGCGAAGCGGTGCGTCGCCAGGCCGTGGCGCACGCGCTGGACGGACTATCCTCTTTCCTGGGTTCCCGAAGCTGACCGCGGAGGACGCGGCCGGAAACGCCGGCCCGTGTGCAGTGAACCAATAATAAGTGAGGGAGGCATGAAGAAGTTCGTCCTTCTGGCCGCGATCGCCTTCGGCGCCTGGGCCTGGTCCACGGAAGCCGGGAATGAACTCGTTGCCCGGTTGTACGCGATGGTCACCGGCCGCGCGGCGATCGAGATCGATTTCGACAGCCTGACGCCGGAAGTCGCCGAGGACGAGATCAAGACGCTCTACTCGTCCAGCAAGTTCAAATGCTACGACGAACGTTCGGAGCTGGGCGATCGGGTCTGTTTCACCGACGTCCGCGAGGTCAACGGCGTTCCCGCCCGTTACGCCGCCTTCTTCTTCAAGGACGCCGAGCTGAGCAACGTCAAAGTGGCGTTGGACGGAAAGGACCACCCCACGCTGGTGCAGACGTTCACCGATACCTACGGCGAATGGCGCACGGTAGGGAGCAGAAAGGACGTCTACGGAAAGCCCATCGTCGGCTGGTACCTTTCCTCGGGCGTGCTCGCAGTCAGCGAGACCGCGCCCAGGGACAAGGAAGCCACGCTATTGTGGATCAGCAGGCACCGGCTGCTGCCCGGCTGACCGCACGACTCGGGCGAGCCTAGGCGCTGCCCTTCGAAGCGATCACCGCGTCCAGCTCCTGCTTCAGGCGGGCGAGGATCTCGTCGTAGCGGAACGCCCCGAGCGAGCGTTCCCCGCGCTTCAGGTTCACGTGGTTCGGGCCGCACCAGAGGCCGAGGTCGGCTTCGTCGGTCTCCCCCGGACCGTTCACCCGGCAGCCCATGACGGCGATCGTGACCGCGTGCGCCGCGGCGTAGCGCGTCATCTCGCGCACCTGCTCGGCCAGGTCGATGAAGGCCTCGTTCTCCACGCGCGAGCAGCTCGGGCAGCTGATGATGTTGAGGCCCGAGTTGTCGTAGCGCACGACGCTGCGCACCCGCCCGGCGGCGATGTCGGCGAGGATCTGGCGGCCGACGACGATCTCCTCGTGCTTGCGCGGGTTCGGCACCGTCAGCGAGACGCGGATCGTGTCGCCGATGCCCCGGCTGATGAGCTGCTCGAACGCCACGCGCGTCTTGACGATGCCGTCGGGCGGCAGGCCCGCCTCGGTCACGCCGAGGTGCAGGGGGACGTCGGGCCGCTCGGCGGCGAAGCGCGTGTTCACCTCGATCACCTGGTTCGGGTCGGAGTCCTTGAGCGAGACGCAGTAGTTGGTGAAGCCGATGCGGTCGAGGAGCTCGCAGTGCTCGAGCGCGCTCTCGATCATGGGCGAGAGCTTGTCGTTCGCCGCGTACTTGTCGGCCTTCGCCGGATCGACCGAGCCGCAGTTCACGCCGACGCGCAGCGCGATGCCGCGGCCGCCGGCGATGTCGACGAGATAGCGCACCTTGTCCTGCCACGGCTTCGCGCGCTCGTGGTGGTAGAGGTGGCCCGGGTTGTACCGTAGCTTGTCGACGTGCGGCGCGACGAGCTCGGCCATCCGGTAGTTCTCCTGGAGATCGGCCGACAGATTGGCGTTCGTCTGCGAGCGGATCGACGCGAGCGCCGCGGCGTCCTTGCGGTTGTCGACCGCGATGCGGATCACGTCCGCGCCGGCGGCCGCCAGCGCCTGCACCTGCCCCACGGTCGCCTCGATGTCCTGCGTGCGGGTCGCGCACATGCTCTGCACCGCGATCGGATGACCGGCGCCGATGGTCACGGAGCCGATCCGGACGGCGCGCGTGGGGTTGCGGGGGAGCGAATGCGACATGGGAGACCGGGCGTGCGGCGGCGAACAAGGGCCGCGAGATCGCGGTAACGTTAGCGGCTCACCCCTGAAAAGGCAATCATTCCGCCACGATCGCGCGGTAAATCAGCGACGCCCCGCTCAGCACGAGCAACACGCTGATCCCCTGCATGACGGCCTGCCGGGGCAGGCGGTCGTGCACGCGGTTGCCGATCCGCAGGCCGAGCAGCATCACCGGGAAGAGAAGCAGCGCGGACAGCAGCAGGTCGCTGCGCAGCAGCAGGCCCGAAACGGCGAAGACCGCGATGCGGCCCGAGGTCTGAAGGGTGAAAACGGCCGCGAGGGTCGCCTTGAGCTCCTTGGTCTTGCGGATGCGCCGGCTGAGATAGATCACGAACAGCGGCCCGCCGGTCCCGAACACCGCGCCCACGATGCCGCCGAGGGTCCCCGCCAGCGCCGCCCAGGCGCGGCCGACGGTCCGGGTGATCTCATGGTTCCAGAAGCTGTAAAAGCCGTATCCGGCGATGAAGAGGCCGAGGGCCAGCAGGGCCGGTTGCCGGGGGACGGTGACCAGCAGGACGACACCGATAATCGTGCCGGCGAGGCCGAACGGCAGCAGGGCATAGATCTCCCGCCGGTTGACCTCCCGCCGGAACCGCACCCCGGAAAGCAGGGACGCGCTGAAATCGAGCAGGAGCCCCAGCGGCACGACGAACGTGAGCGGCAGGACGTGCGCCAGCACCGGAATGGTGATCAGGGCCGAGCCAAACCCCGTGGCGCCGAAGATCGTGTACGAGAGCACGATGACGAACGGCGCGAGATACAGGATTTCGTCGGGTATCGGCATCGGGTCGCTTCCGGGGCGCGCATTCTCGCAGAAAGACAGGGTGAACGCTGCGCGCCCGCCCAAAAACCGCGACCGCTTCAGGGCTAGGACACCCCCCGAGTATTATGGAATAATTCCCCGCTGGATTTTTTGCGCGCCCACCACTTTTTCCAACGAATTTAGCCGGATAGAACCGGGGGACCAAACATGGACAGCAACAAGACCAAGGCGCTCAGTGCCGCACTGGGCCAGATCGAGAAGCAGTTCGGCAAGGGCTCGGTCATGCGGCTCGGCGATTCCGGCACCGTGCAGCCGGCGGAGGTCATCTCGACCGGCTCGCTCGGCCTCGATATCGCCCTCGGCATCGGCGGCATGCCCCGCGGCCGGGTCGTGGAAATCTACGGGCCGGAGTCCTCCGGCAAGACCACCCTGGCGCTCTCCCTGACCGCCCAGGCCCAGAAACTGGGCGGCACCGCCGCGTTCGTGGACGCGGAGCACGCCCTCGATCCCCTCTATGCCAAGAAGCTCGGGGTCAACATCGACGAGCTCCTCGTCTCCCAGCCGGATTCCGGCGAGCAGGCCCTGGAGATCACGGACATGCTGGTGCGCTCCGGCGCGGTCGATGTGGTCGTGATCGACTCCGTGGCGGCGCTCACCCCCAAGGCCGAGATCGAGGGCGAGATGGGCGAGCCGCAGATGGGCCTGCACGCGCGCCTCATGTCCCAGGCCCTGCGCAAGCTCACCGCAAACATCAAGCGCTCGAACACCCTCGTCATCTTCATCAACCAGATCCGCATGAAGATCGGCGTGATGTTCGGCAACCCCGAGACCACGACCGGCGGCAACGCCCTCAAGTTCTACGCCTCGCAGCGCCTCGACATCCGCCGCATCGGCTCGATCAAGAAGGGCGAGGAGGTGATCGGCAACCAGACCCGGGTCAAGGTGGTCAAAAACAAGTTGGCCCCTCCGTTCCGGCAGTGCGAGTTCGACATCCTCTACAACGAGGGCATTTCCAAGCTGGGCGAGCTGATCGACATCGGGGTGGAGCAGGGCATCATCGAGAAATCGGGCGCCTGGTACACCTATAAGAAGGACCGGATCGGCCAGGGCAAGGAGAACGCCCGCGAGTACCTGAAGGAGCACGGCGACACGGCGGCCGAGATCGAGGCGCGTATCCGCGAGAAAACCGTGATTGCGCGGTCGGGCGGTAACGGCGAGGCGGCCGAGGCCGTGCCCGAGGAGGTCGAGGCCTGATCGACGAGCCGGCGATCGACGCCGCCAGGGCGCGGTCGCTGGCGCTGCGGTGGCTCACCCGGCGGGAGCACAGCCGGGAGGAGCTGACCGAGAAGCTCCGGCGCAAGGGATGCGCCGGGGGAGTCGCGGAAGAGGTGGCGGCGCGGCTCGCCGAGGAGGGCCTCCTCTCCGACGAACGCTTCGCCGAGATCCTCGTGCGGAGCCGGCGCGAGCGGGGTCACGGGCCCCTTCGGATCGCGAAGGAGCTCGAGGAGAAGGGATTGACGCAGGACGCGATCGAGCGCTGGGTGGATCCCCGAAGCCGAGACTGGGTTGCGCAGGCGAGCCGAGTGCGCCGGCGCAAGTTCGGCGCTCGGCCGCCGAAGGACTACGCGGAGCGCGCGCGGCAGGCGCGGTTCCTGCAGTACCGGGGCTTCACGTTCGACCAGATCAAGCGGGCGCTGAAGGAAGCGGGCGAGGATTGATGTCGAAGCAGAATTACTCCCTCTCCCGCGAAGCGGGAGGGGGATGGGGTGAGGGCAGCTAGTTCGAGAAGATTCTCACCAACTCCCCCTCTCCCGCTTGCGGGAGAGGGATGGGGTGAGGGCAACTGGTTCGAATGGACTCCCACCAACTCCCCCTCTCCCGCAATGCGGGAGAGGGATGGGGTGAGGGTAGCCCCTCACCCTCGCCCTCTCCCCGGAGGGGAGAGGGAAGGAAGTCGAGAGTCGAGAGAGGACGGGTTTCAAGGCTGAGAGATGAAGAGCACCGAGATTCGGACGCGGTTTCTGGAGTACTTCCGGCGCAACGGGCACGCGGTCGTGCCCTCGAGCCCGCTCGTGCCGGCGAACGACCCGACCCTGCTCTTCACCAACGCCGGCATGGTGCAGTTCAAGGACGTCTTCCTCGGCATCGACAAGCGGCCGTACACCCGCGCGGCGAGCAGCCAGCGCTGCGTGCGGGCGGGCGGAAAGCACAACGACCTCGAGAACGTCGGCTACACGGCCCGCCACCACACCTTCTTCGAGATGCTCGGTAACTTCAGCTTCGGCGACTACTTCAAGCGCGAGGCGATCGGCTACTGCTGGGAGTTCCTGACGAAGGAGCTGAAGCTCCCGCCCGACCGGCTCTGGGTCACCGTCTACCAGGACGACGACGAGGCCGCCGACATCTGGCTCAAGGAGCTCAAGGTCGATCCGAAGCGCTTCGCCCGGCTCGGCGAGAAGTCGAACTTCTGGCAGATGGGCGACACCGGCCCCTGCGGCCCGTGCAGCGAGGTGTTTTACGACCACGGCCCCGGCATTCCCGGCGGACCGCCGGGCAGCCCGGACGAGGACGGGGACCGCTACGTCGAGATCTGGAACCTCGTGTTCATGCAGTACAACCGCGACGGCCAGGGCGTCCTGACGCCCCTGCCCAAGCCCTCGGTCGATACCGGCATGGGGCTCGAGCGCATCGCGGCGGTGATGCAGGGCGTGCACAGCAACTACGCCATCGATCTTTTCAAAAATTTGATCGCGGCGACCGCAAAGCTCCTCGGCACCAGCGAACGCGAGAGCCATTCGCTCAACGTCGTCGCCGATCACATCCGCGCGGCGGCCTTCCTGATCACCGACGGCGTGTTCCCGTCGAACGAGGGCCGGGGCTACGTGCTGCGCCGCATCGTGCGCCGCGCGATCCGCCACGGTCACCGTCTGGGCGCCACGGAGCCGTTTTTCTACCGCCTCGTCGCCCCGCTGATCGCCGAGATGGGCGACGCCTACCCGGAGCTCACCGCGGCGCGGGAAACGGTCGAGCGCGCGCTCCGGCAGGAGGAGGAGCGGTTCAACGAGACCCTCGAGCAGGGGCTCAGGATCCTCGAAGACGGCATCACCGCGCTCGAGGGCGACGTCGTGCCGGGCGAGCTGGTTTTCCGGCTCTACGACACGTACGGCTTCCCTCTCGACCTCACGCGCGACGTGGCGCTCGAGCGCAACCTGCGGCTCGACATGGAAGGCTTCGAGCGCGAGATGGCGGCGCAGCGCGAGCGCGCGCGGGCGGCCTCGAGCTTCAAGACCGCGGCGGTGGGCGGCGGCGCGCGCGCCGCGGTGGAGACGGCCTTTACCGGCTACGAGACCGTGCGCGACGAGGCGACCGTGCAGGCGATCGTCGTCGACGGCCAGGATCGTTCCGCCATCCGCGCGGGCGAGGAAGGCGTGGTTTACCTCGATCGCACGCCGTTCTACGCCGAGTCGGGCGGGCAGGTGGGCGACCAGGGCTGGCTGAAGACCCCCGGCGCCGTGTTCGTCGTTCGGGACACCCAGAAGGGCTACGCCCACATCGGGCGGCTGGAGCGGGGCGAGATCCAGGTCGGGGCGCGGGTCGAGTGCCAGGTCAACGAAGCGAAGCGCCATGCGACCGCCTACAACCATTCCGCGACGCACCTGCTGCACGCGGCCCTGAAGAAGGTGCTCGGCCCTCACGTGCAGCAGAAGGGCTCGCTCGTGGCCCCCGACCGGCTGCGCTTCGACTTCTCGCACTTCGTGCCGATGACGCTCGAGCAGATCCAGGAGGTCGAGGAGCTGGTCAACGACGAGATCCGCCGGAACAGCCCGGTCGAGACCCGGCTCATGGCGCTCGACGAGGCCATGAAATCCGGCGCCTGCGCGCTCTTCGGCGAGAAGTACGACGAGGAGGTGCGGGTCGTCGGCATGGGCGAGTTCTCGCTCGAGCTGTGCGGCGGCACCCACGTGCACCGGACGGGGGACATCGGTTTCTTCAAGATCGTCTCCGAAGGCGGCGTGGCGGCCGGCGTGCGCCGCGTGGAGGCGGTCACCGGCCCGGGCGCGCTGGAGTACGTGCGCGGGATCGAGGACCGGCTGGGGCGCATCGCCGAGCTGGTCCGGGGCGGACGGGAAGAGGCAGTCGCTAAGGTCGAGCAGCTCCAGGGCCGCCTGCGCGGGCTGGAGAAGGAGCTCGAGGGGCTGCGGGCGCAGCTCGCGAGCGGCAGCGGCAGCTCGCTCCTCGACCAGGTCCGGGAGATCAAGGGCGTGAAGGTGCTCGCCGCGCAGCTCGACGGCGCCGACGTCAAGACGCTGCGCGAGGCGATGGACCGGCTCAAGGACAAGCTCGGGCGGGCGGCGATCGTGCTCGCGGCCGTGAGCGAGGGCAAGGTGACGCTGATCGCCGGCGTGACCAAGGACCTGACGGGCAAGGTCAACGCCGGCGAGCTGGTGAACCACGTGGCCACGCACGTCGGCGGACGCGGCGGCGGTCGGGCGGACATGGCGCAGGCCGGCGGGACGAAGCCCGAGGGCCTGCCCGCCGCGCTCGAGGCCGTGACCGGCTGGGTGGCCGAGCGCCTCTGATCGCGCGGCCGCTGTCGGCCAGCCGACACAGGATCCTGTTTACTCGTGCACGGAAAGCCGGTTTAATCTGCGCCCTTTGATCCGCGAAGCCGCTTCTTCCCGCATGGCGCTGATCGTCCAGAAGTACGGGGGCACCTCGGTGGGCAGCCCCGAGCGCATCGCCGCCGTGGCCGACAAGGTCGCGCGCATGCGCGCGGCGGGCCACGACATGGTCGTCGTCGTGTCGGCGATGAGCGGGGAGACGGACCGGCTGATCAAGCTCGCGAAGAGCGTGCACCCGGAGCCGCCGGCGCGCGAGCTCGACGTGCTGCTCGCGACCGGCGAACAGTCGACGATCGCGCTCCTCAGCATGGCGCTCAATCGGCGCGGCGCGGAGGCGCGTTCGTACACCGGCCACCAGGTGCACATCCTGACGGACAACGTGCACGGCAAGGCGCGGATCCTCGACATCGACGACAAGCGCGTGCGCGACGACCTGAAGAAGGGCCGCGTGGTCGTGATCGCCGGCTTCCAGGGCGTGGACGAAGAGGGCAACATCACGACCCTCGGACGCGGCGGCTCGGACACGACCGCGGTCGCCATGGCAGCCGCGCTCAAGGCCGACGAGTGCCAGATCTACACCGACGTCGACGGCGTCTACACCACCGATCCGCGGGTCGTGCCCCAGGCGCGCCGTCTGGACCGGATCACGGACGAGGAGATGCTCGAGATGGCGAGCCTCGGTTCCAAGGTGCTGCAGATCCGGTCGGTCGAGTTCGCGGGCAAGTACCGCGTCCCGCTGCGGGTGCTGTCCTCCTTCGAGGAAGGACCCGGCACGCTGATCACGTACGAGGAAGACGAGATGGAAGCGCCAGTGATATCAGGCATCGCGTTCAACCGCGATGAGGCCAAGATCACGATCCGGGGCGTGCCGGACAAGCCGGGCATCGCGGCGCGCATCCTCGGCGACGTGGGCCGGGGCAATATCAACGTCGACATGATCGTGCAGAACGTCGGCGCCGACGGCACGACCGACTTCACGTTCACCGTCCATCGTGCCGACTATCCGAAGGCGCTTGAGATACTGAAGCAGGTGGCGCAGGATTTGAAAGCGCGCGAGGTGAGCGGCGACGACAAGATCGTGAAGATATCCATCGTCGGCGTCGGCATGCGGTCGCACGCGGGCGTGGCGGGCACGATGTTCAAGGCGCTGGCGGACGAAGGCATCAACATCCAGATGATCTCGACGTCGGAAATCAAGGTGTCGGTGGTCGTCGACGAGAAATATCTGGAGCTCGGCGTGCGTGCCCTGCACGACGCCTTCGGACTCGGCGAGGCGCCGGCTCAGGGGTCGCCGGCCAAGGGTGCCGCCCGCTCCTGATCGCGCGGGACTCTCGAATCGTTGCTCTTCCCCCGGCGAGAGCGCACGGGGGGAGGGGATGCTAGTGTGAGTACAGGAGGGCGACCGCGGCTATCGCCCAGCAGTCGGCTGGCATGGAAGCTGCATCGATGTGAGTAGGATCGTACGAATTTGCCGGGTATACTGTTTTTTGTCGAAGAATCCGGGACTTAAAAGCACCGCGCCCCCGTGCACTTTTGGACCGGCTAGAGCAAGGCCAACGTCAACAGAGGCGGTACACGATCAGCAGGGCGGCTGAAGGCGACAACGGAACGTGGATCACCAAAACGGAGCGACTTTAAGGAGTAACAGCGGATGCTGATTCTAACTCGACGCATTGGAGAGACGCTGAACATCGGCGACGACGTTCAGGTGACGGTCCTCGGGATCAAGGGCAACCAGGTGCGCATCGGCGTGAACGCGCCGAAGGAAATTCCGGTTCATCGCGAAGAAATCTACGAGCGCATCAAGAAGGAGCGGGAATCCGGCATGGTGCGCGAGCACGACGTGGCGGAAAAGGGCTGAGCCCATTTCCTTTACCTCTCGCGGGGCAGCAGGTATCCTTGCCTGCTGTTTTCCCGGAGAGATGGCCGAGTTGGTCGAAGGCGCACCCCTGCTAAGGGTGTATACGCCAAAAGCGTATCGAGGGTTCGAATCCCTCTCTCTCCGCCATCCACGCACAAGAGGAATCGACAGCGCAGAGCCTCTTGAGTGGACCAAAAGTGGAGGCGAACCCGAGTAGAGGGTTCGACAAATTCGCCGGGAGCGAATTTGAGCGCCGCGAGAGCGGCGACCCGGAGGGCGGAGTGCAGGACGCACGGAGTAATCCCTCTCTCTCCGCCATCCACGATAATGCCGTTTCCACGCGCCCGTAGCTCAGCTGGATAGAGTACCTGGCTACGAACCAGGCGGTCGGGAGTTCGAATCTCTCCGGGCGCGCCATTTTTCAAAAACTTAGCGCGCGGTTTTGCTAACTTTTTGCACACCCTGTGACATTCCCCGGCTACTGTGACATTCGATTGTACTTCCGAGCGTTCACAGTGGCGGGAAGCACTTGCAGGTTCTCGGGCACGTGCAAGCCGCACACATCTTTCCCTTGCAGCGGAATGACGTGATCGACGACGTACTCGGTCGTCTTCAGTAGCCGGCCACGTCGCCACCTGCGTGCGCCCCGTGTCAGGCGCGCAGCCTCTTCGTAGCTCGCCTCGATCGCTTTCTTGTCGGCCCATGCGGGGGTCGCTTGGCGCAGCCGCGTGGCGCGCCGGCGGTCGCCCGATTGCTTTGGCGTGAGCGGCGACGCGTCCTCAGTCGGTTGGTTTAAGAGCTCCGCCAGCCAGGGCGGGCAAGGGAGCGGCTTTACAACAAGAGCGGGTTCCATGCCGCTCAGAAAATAGCGCCCTGCTCTTCGGGGCTGCAGAAACCGGCTGCAGCCCCGGTGGCGTTTTTGGTCAACTCATAGCCTCGATCCTCGGGCTAGGGAGGGCCCATGGCGACCAAAAACTACACCACGGAGTGGCTCGTCCTGCAGGTGAAAGACGTGAAGGCCTACGTGATCAACATCTGGGACCGCAACGACGTCTTGGCGGACGTGACGATGGGCGCGATTCGGGCGGCGGTGAACGGCCTGACGTACGCCGAGCTCGTAGCACAGCCGCCGGAGCCGCAAGTGCTTGACGCGGTGCGCCGCGAGGTAAACCAGTTCGGGTTTAAGCTCCATAAGATCACGTTCTCTGACTTGGGCCGGGTAAAGTCACTTCGGCTGATTCAGCACGCGGCGGACAAGCTCGACAACTAGCTGCCCCACCAGCGGTAGCCCTTGTCGCGCACGCAGACGTCCACCGCGGCCCGGTTCTCCCCGCCTACTGCAAGCTCGCACTCGGCCTTGGCGCGCTGGTACTCCTCCCAGGTGGTAGGCTCCCCGTTATGCGTGAACTCCGGGCCCCGCGAGGCGCACCCCGCGAGCAAGGTGCAAAGTACGAAGACGTAGCGCATGGTTCACAAGTCCTCCTTGTTATCGAAGCGGCGAAATTATGCAGCCCCGGCCGATCCACGGGCAACATCCGTTCATGCACCCCAAAACTACAGGCGACATCACAGAAGCAGCCGTTCTAACCGCGCTTCTGCAGGCTGGCAAGGCGGTCCTGCGGCCCTTCAGCGAAAACCACCGGTACGATTTGGCCATCGACGAGGGCGACGGGCGGATTTCGCGCGTCCAGTGCAAGACTGGGCGGCTCAAGGATGGGGCCATCGAGTTCAAGACGTGTAGCAGTCAGGCTCATCGTGGGAAGGGAACGCGGGCGTACCACGGCGACATTGAGTACTTCGGGGTGTATTGCCCAGAAACCGGGCGGAGCTACCTGGTCCCGGTAACCGCGTGTCAGACTACGCGGGTCGCGAAGCTCCGGGTGGAGCCGCCGAAGAACGGACAAACGAAAGGCGTTCGTCCAGCCGCTGATTTTGAGCTGTGACATTCGCGCAGCCCGTAGTGCGGAGAATCAAGCGCTTATCTCCGCGTACCATGCGGAGGAATGTCACAATCGCGCCACCAAAAACCGAATCGCGCCAGTTACTTGGCGCAATTCGACAGATGGCTACGAACCAGGCGGTCGGGAGTTCGAATCTCTCCGGGCGCGCCAATCAATGCAAAAGGGCCCCTTGTGGGCCCTTTTGCATTGATTGATGTACTTGTCGAGATTCGAACTCCCGACGAAGTCATAAGCAGTTCGACGAGCAGCGCCGGGAGCGCTGCCGAGCGCCGCGCAAGCGGCGACCCCGAAGGGGCGAAAGCGCATGGATGCGCTGAGTAATCTCTCCGGGCGCGCCATGCAATAAAAAGGGCCCCTCGCGGGCCCTTTTTTATTGCACGCCCGGAGAGATAAGAACTCCCGACGAAATCGTAGGCAGTTCGACCAGCATCGCCGGGAGCGATGCGGAACGCCGCGCAAGCGGCGACCCCGAAGGGGCGAAGCGCATGGATGCGCTGAGTAATCTCTCCGGGTGTGCCACGCAATGAAAAAGGGCCCCTCGCGGGCCTTTTTTTGTTTGTTCGTTCGCGGGGAAGGGTTCGAACTTCCGACTTATAGGTGGGCCGACCAGCCTGCCCGGCACTGCTGAACAGTTGTCATCGCGAGGAGCGAAGCGACGAAGCAATTTGCTGTCCGCTCGCTTCGCCGGGCGAGATCGCTTCGCTGCGCTCGCGATGACAGAAGACGGTTCCGAGTTTCCCTAGAGATTGTACTTCCGCATCAGGTCATACATCGTCGGGCGGCTGACGCCGAGTAGCTCGGCGGCGCGGGCGACGTTGCCGTTCGTGCGGCTCAGGGCGCGGAGCGCGGCCTCGCGCTCGGCGCGGTCCCGGACCTCGCGCAGGTTGAAGTTCGGTTCCTTCAGCGACTCGTCGCTCAGCTCGAGGTCCTTCGGCGTGATCTGCCGGCCCTCGGCCATGATCACGGCCCGCTTGATGCGGTTGCGCAGCTCGCGCACGTTGCCCGGCCACGGGTGCGCCTCCATCGCGGCGATCGCCTCGCTGGTGAAGCCCTTGAGGTTGCGCCCGTGCTCGTCGTTGAAGTGCTCGATGAAAAAGCGGGCGAGCAGCAGGACGTCGCCCTGGCGCATGCTGAGCGGCGGAATGCGCACGCTGATCTCGCTGATGCGGTAGTAGAGGTCGCTCCGGAACTCCCCGCGTTCGATCTTCGCCTCGAGGTCCTGGTGCGTGGCGCAGATCACGCGTACGTCGACGGTGATCTCGCGCCGGCCACCGACCCGCTCGATCGTCCGCTCCTGGAGGAAGCGCAGGAGCTTGGCTTGCAGCGACAGCGGCAGGTCGCCGATTTCGTCCAGGAACAGGGTGCCCTTGTTGGCGTACTCGATCTTTCCGGGTGTCTGGCGCACCGCCCCGGTGAAGGCGCCGCGCTCGTGCCCGAACAACTCGCTCTCGAGCAGGTTCTCCGGGATGGCGGCGCAGTTGACCGCGATGAAGGGCTCGGCGGAGCGGGGGCTCTGACGGTGCAGCGAGCGCGCGAGCAGCTCCTTCCCGGTGCCCGTCTCGCCCTTGAGCAGCACGGTCGCCGTGGAGGGCGCGACCTTCTCGATGGTGCGGCAGACGTCGAGCATCTGGGGGCTCGCGGTCAGGACGCCGTCGAGCGGCGAGTCCTTGAGTCGCATGAGCTGGCGATTGGCCTGCTCGAGCTCGTGCACGCGCGCCGCACGGTTGATGATCGTCCCGAGAAGCACCGGGTCGATGGGCTTGTAGTAGAAATCGTACGCGCCCCGGCCGACGGCCCGAACGGCGTTTTCGCGGTCGTTGTTGCCGGTGACCACCACGACCTTGGTGTCCGGCGCGAGCGCGAGGATCTCGTCGAGAGTGGCGAACCCCTCGCTCGTCGCGTCGGCGTCCGGCGGCAGGCCGAGGTCCAGGGTGATCAGGGGAGGGCGGTGCCGGCGCACCTGTTCGAGCGCGCTCGTGCGGTCGCCGGCGAGGAGCACCTGATAGCGCTCGAAACACCAGCGGAGCTGGTTGCGAATGCCGGGGTCGTCCTCGACTACGAGTAGCTTTGTGGTTTCGGCTGCCATCGACGACTGGCGGGTTGGGCGTAACGGTAGACGGCAGGCTGCTTCGTGTTTCCGTGCAACGGCAGGTGAAGCCGCACGACCGTCCCGTGGCCCACGCGGCTGTTCACCTCGACGCGTCCGCCGAGGGAACGGATGAACTCACGGGTTTCGTACATGCCGATTCCCATGCCGGCCTGCTTGGTGCTGCTGAAGGGCCGGAACAGCCGCTCGCGCACGAAGTGCTCGTCCATGCCGCAGCCGTTGTCCTCGACCTCGATCACGGCATCGGAGCCGCCGGCGCGCACGCGCACCTGGACGCGGCCCTCGGGAGGCGTCGCGTCGCGGGAGTTCTGGAGCACGTGTCCGATGACGGCCGCCAGCCGGTCGCGGTCGGCGCACACCATGATCTCGGACTCCCCGCACTCGAACACGGCGTTCGGTTGGGGACCCGGCAGGTGGTCCTTGACCGCCCTGGCAGTCATCGCGACCAGATCGACCTGCTCCGTGGCGCAGCACGTCTGGCTGTTGCTCAGGTGCGTCAGGAGGCGATTCATCTTCTCGATCGAGTTTTCGATCGTCCCGATGGCGTCCTCGAGGAACTCGGGGTTGTTCCGGTGGCGCGAGGCGTTCGAGACGACGAGCGAGAGCTGTGTGACCAGACCCTTCACGTCGTGCATCACGAAGGCGGAAAGGCGGTTGAAGGCCTCGAACTGGCGCGCCTCCGCGAGTGCCCGCGAACTCTCGAGCTCGGCCAGGTAGCTCGCCGCCCCGCGGCCCGCCGTCTTGAGCAGGTCGCAGTCTTCCCAGTTGAAGTGCCGGTTCACGGCGTTGATCGGGGAGCGGGCGAGGATCACGAAGCCGAGCAGGCGCTGATGGAGGACGAGGGGCACGACCAGCCAGGCGTTGCGGGTCGCCTGCAGCCAGTCGGGCAGCGTGGCGGGATTGACCGAGCGGCCGATGCGGGCGCCCGCCCCGTGCTCGTCCAGGTTGATCACCCACTCGCGGCCCTCGAGCAGGGCCACCAGCGGGCTGTCGGCGTGCTCGGTGGCGAGCGACTTGGACTCGGACGGCCAGTTCCAGTGTGCGACCGCGGAGAAGCGGTCCTGGTCGTCGCGCAGCCAGAGCACGCCGGCGGGGGCCGCCATGATCTGCGCGATGGCGCGGATGACGCGCTCGTGCGGCCGCTCGCCGTCGACGCCGGAGGACAGCGTGCGCGTGAAGCGCAGCCACTCCTCGCGGTAGTCGTACTTGTAGCGGAAGAAATGCTTGCTGATGAACACGTTCAGCTGCGCGCGGAGCTGCCCGGAGAAGAGCAGCACCGCGAGGATCAGGATCGCGCCGAAGAGGAACGTGAGCTGCGCGACCGTGCCCCACTGGCCGCCGAAAGTGCGCACGTAGTACCCGCCCGCGCCCATGAACAGCAGGTAGAGCCCGGCGGCGGCGAGGGCCGTGGTGTGCAGGACCACGCGGCGGGACAGCAGGACCGTGTTCGAGTGGTCGGCGAGCGACCAGGGGAGCTTGCGGCCGATGGCGAAGCCGATCAGGGGGATCACCAGCGCGTGGGCGAAGCCGCGCGCGTTCCAGATCGCGCTGTCGACGCGGTTGAGCAGGAGCGCGTCGGCGTAGAGATAGAAATCGTAGGCGAACATGCCGCCGGTACCGATGCAGAGGTACTTCACGGCGCGCCGGTGCCACGGCGGCGTGTTGCGGTACACCTGCTCCACGGCGACCAGGCCGCCGACGGCGAGCAGCAGGTGCGCGGCCAGCAGCGGGATATCGGCATACGGCGGAAACCGCGCGTCGAACACGTCGCGCAGGAGCGCCAGAAGGACGAAGAGCGTGCTGAGCGCCCCGATCGCGCCGAGCACCAGAGGGAACTCGCGGCCGAAGCGGCGATGGAGCAGGGCGGTGCGGAGAAGCGCGAGGAGGAAGACGATCCAGATGAACCCGCGGACGACCTCGAGGGCGTGCGCGACGAGCAGGAAACGGCCGGTGAAGCTCTGCACGGCCACCGCGCCGGCCCACAGCGCCGTGAGGATCAGCGCCGCGGTCAACAGGCCGCGCTCGCGGCCGGCCTCGGGTTTGACGAGAAGCGTGATCGCAAGACACGTCGCCGCAAACGACGCGGTCGCGAAGCTGAACGCTTCCAGGCTTATCTCTCCTCCCAACTGCGCCCTCCTAACGTTCTTGTGTCGAGGCGCGCCTGGATCCTTCCCACCGGATTCTCGCGGCGAATGCTGTGCCGCGCCCGCTGACCGGGGCTTCCCTGCTTTTATCTCGCGCTTGTTTCTACCGGTCCGGTCGTCGTTTCCGTTCGGGGGCGCTTAATGTGGTGCGCCGGTTCCTCGAGTCGGAACGAATTCTCAACCGAATCCGTACGTTATTTGGTTATATAACTAGATGCTCATTGGGACGAACGCATTGTAAGCATGGTTTCACAATTTCGTCACTACCGATCGTCACAAAATGCTGATCGCGTAGAAGAATTCAAACATTAGCAAAGCCTAATGTACTTCGACGGATCGGAGGAGCATCAGCGGGCAACCGCCCGCAAAAGAACGAAAATTCCGCGAGGAGCCGGACCGGGCGCCGGACGACGCCCGGTCCGAAGGGGACCTAGGGGATCGCGCTCAGCGTGGCCCGGGCTTCGTCCGCGCCCGGGAACTTGGCGTTCGCCTCGACGGCCTTGCTCAGGTGCAGCTTCGCCGCCTGCGCGTCGCCCTGCTTGTGATACGCCATGCCGAGGTGGTACTGGAAGATGGCTACCTTCGGGGCCTTCTCAACGACGGGTTTGAGGAGTGAAATTGCCTTGTCGATCTCGCCTGCACGGTAGTACACCCAAGCGGCCGTATCGCGCAGCACCGGCTGCGGCGCCTGCTCGAGCATGGGCACGAGTTCGCGGGCGCGTTTCAATCCGCCCGCGTCGTTCCGGTGGTCGGCGAGAAGAGCAGCCAAATTATTCGCGGCGACGAGATTGTTGGGGCTATGCCTCAGAACGCGTTCGTAAGCGTCGATTGCTTGAGTATGTCTGCCCGCACGCTCTTGCGCCTCGGCCAAAGCGAGTGAAAGTACCGTATCCTCTGGAACGTTTTGCAGCCCCTGTTCAAGAATCTTAATCGCCTGCTCGTTGTCTCCACGCACTGCGTGTGCGTTAGCCAGCGTCCTGTAGGGCAGGTTCCACTTCGGCTGCAGTTCGCGCGCGCGCTCAATTGATTGTTCTGCAGCGACGAACTTCTTTTGTCCGAGATACACTTCTCCGAGCATGTGGTGCGCGAGCGCATGATCGGGGGTGTTCTTTAATACATCCTTGAGCCGGGACACTGCGGCTTCAGGACGACCGCGCGCCAATTCGACCTTTACGATACCTGCCAGAACATCAGGAGAAGCGGGTGACAGCGCGAATGCCAGCTCGAATTCCTTGAGAGCTGCGTCGTACTTTTTCTGTCCCGCATAGAGTTGTCCGGCCAGAAGATAGACGGTCGGATTCTTAGCATGAGCACTCTTTAGCTTGACGACTGCGGCATCCGCGGCCGCGAACTCTTTGCGTGTTACGTGTAGCTCAGCTTTGAGTCTAAGCGCGGCTATGTCATCACTCGCGCTTGCGAGCGCTCGCTCTACTTCCTTGAGTGCCGTAGCGCTATCTCCCGTTTCGGCTAGAAAACGTGCGAACCGCACTCGCGCAGCAACGTTACGCGGATTTGCTTCGACCGCCTTTTGAAAATGCTCTCTCGCGAGTTCCGACTCACGATTCAATGCGTGTGCCTCGCCAAGAAGGCCCAGTGCGTCAGATGATTCAGGCTGATCCTTGAGTACCGATCGGAATGAAGAGATCGCAGTCAGTGAATCTCCTTCTTGGAGGGCGAGCTTCCCTCGAAGTAGCAATCCCGCATTGTCCCGCGGATTTTCTTTTAATACCTCAGCCGTTAGGGTGGCGGCTTCGGCGAACTTCCCCTGACTATACAAAAGGTGGGCTAGCAAATTACGCGCCTGCAGACCCTCAGGTTTTACGCCGTGCTCTGCGATCAGCTGCCGGTACAACTCGACGGCCTTGCCCGATGCGTCCCGCTTTTCATAAATCCGGCCGAGCGCGAAACGCAATGACGCGTTCGTTCGATCAGATTTGAGCGCCTCTTCCAATTCCGATTCGGCATACTCGAGCCCTTTACGATTTGCGATGAGCTCCACTAACGCGAGCCGCCTCTGCATGTCCTCGGGATCCGTCTGAATCGCCTCTCGTAAGACTTTTTCCGCCTGCTCTACGCGATCTGCCTGGGCAAAAAATGCAGCCAGCGTAACGCGGTGGTTAAAGTTTTTCGGTTCGAGCTCAATAACCTCGCGCAGGGCCCGCTCGGCCATCTCTGGTTGTTTTTGTGAAGCGTAAAGTCTGGCAAGTTGTAACCGCATACCCACGTCCCTGGGGTTTTTTTCGATTGCCTGTGCGAGCGTGGCGATGGCCCTTTGAAAATTTCCCGACTTCTGATACATCGCACTTAGAAGCTCGGCTGCGTCCACAGCCTCGGGGTGCTCGTTTACCACCGCAGTCGCTTCAGTTAGGGCTTTGTCTTCATTTCCCTGGAGCATAGTTATTGCGGCTTTTAGCACGCGTCCCTCAACATGACTGGGATACATATTGAGAATGGCGTCGGCCATCTCCTGGGCTTTGGTCAGATCGCCCGCGCGCAGGTAGTAGCGCCCGAGCCGTGCCTGGGCATGTGGGTTGTCGGGAGCGAGCTCGACAGCTTTGGCGTAAGCACTGAAAGCCTGCCGATGGTTGTTTCGCTTCTCCTCGACTTTAGCGAGCAGCAGGTATGTCGCCGCATCTTTCGGGTCGATCTGCAAGACGTTCTTGAGTTCGATGACAGCCTTGTCGTAATTCTCCTGGTCAAAATATACCTTGCCGCGCTCGAAATACTTTGCCTTTCTTGCCTCGGCGCCGCCGCAGGCGACGAGCGCGAGAACAAGGACCAGAAGCACGGTTCTACCTAACAGCGGGCGAAGCGGCATAGGAAAATCTCCAACAATTCGTAACAGTAGGTTTCAAATCAGACCACGGAAGCCCAAAATTCCGAGAGCACTTAAGGCAGACAGGTTGAGCGGATTCCATTTTGGGCCGAGGCGCGAGAGGACCAATTCGCAGCCGTAAAAGACGATGACGAGTTTAACCAACATGATGCCTAGTTGCGTCTGAACCAACTCCTGTTCGGCCAGAAATCCGACGGAAAGCACCAAAAAGAGGATGAGGAAGTCCATAGGGGTCGTCCGAAAATCGGACTCTGCATACCGCATTGCCATCCCAATTGCGACTGCTAGCAGCGCAAAAAACGCCGTACCGGCCCAATTAACTAAGGCGATACCCAATGACGGGATGTACTGTGATTCTAGGTAAATCACGAACGCGGCTGTGATGTAGTTCACGGTGCGCGCCAGGATCGAGGTGTCGCGTCGCACGCCGATGAGGAAAAGCAGCAAGGCTGCAAGCGCGAGAGAGCCTATAGCCATGTCGCGCGGCACATGCGAAGTCAAGATGCTTGCCGCTAGGAACAGACCAGCGATTGCCATGGCCACGGCTGTGAGTAACGCCGACTTGAACCGTGGGTGGCGCTTCAGCGACTCGACTAGTCGAGTCAGCCGGGGGGCAGGTTTCGTTCGAGCCATGCGCCATCCGTGACTTTCGGCCGTGTACAGAAATGCGAATAGCATCCCACAAATGATCAGATACAGGCCTAGAATGATGCTGTCGTTTTCGTAGGACATCAGCACTGCGCTCAAGACGAAAACGGTCTGCACCGAGTAGATCACTACGACGGAGCCGTAGTGGCCGAAGCCGAGATCGAGCAGCCGGTGGTGAATGTGATTGCGTGTGGCCTTGAACCAGTTCATGCCTTGATACACGCGCTGCACAAAGACCGCGAGGATATCGACGATAGGCAGACCGAGGAGCAGTGCAGGCAATGCCGGGCTGAGGGCGGGATTAGTTCGCTGCGTCAGCAGCACCGCAAGAAAACCGAGGGAAAAGCCAAGAAACTGGCTGCCACCATCACCCATGAATACTCGCGCCGGATGGGTGTTATAGCGTAGAAATCCGACTATGCCACCAAGCGCGCTAAGCGAGACTATCATGGCTGTTTGATCTCCCGCGCCATGTGAAAGATAGGCGATGGCGGCAAGGCTTAATACGGATAACCCACCAGCGAGACCATCCAGTCCATCGGAATGGTTAAGCGCGTTGATCATGCCCACGATCGCGAAGACGGTGAACGGCTTCGTGATGGCATCGGGCAACGCTTCCAGGCCGGAAAATGGCAGGCAGTAAACGTGTAGATCGGCGTAATAGACAACCGGGAGGACGGCGACAAACTGTCCGAGAAACTTGGTGTAGTGACCAAGTTCAACCGCGTCGTCCCAAAGGCCGAATGCCAGCAACGTCAGCGAGCCCCAGAGATACGCTAGTAGCAGGGGGTCAATCGGGAGCCACAGTGCGAGCGGTATGAGTGCACCGAGTACAATCCCCGCGCCACCTGCTCGCGGAATAGGCTGACAGTGTACCTTCCGTGCGTCCGGCCGATCCACCAAACCCAATCGCGGGGCGAGACGAATCATTAGCGGGATGATCGAAACGCTAATTACCAGAGCGGTGAAGAATGCGAGCAAGTACTGCACTGCGAACTTCCTCCCCTTTATCTAACGGTCGATCTCTGGTCGACTGAAGCTGATATTTCGCCGGCTCCTGTGCACGCTGGATATATCAGTGCTCAATCGGGCAGGTATCGCGCAAGCAGCGGCGAGATATGGCGCACCAAGCTTGCTAAGCGCTGATCCGCTTCCTTCATGTCCTCGCCGGGTAACACTGGTGTGACGACGCGGACGAGGCCTCCGTCTGTTCGATTTCTCGTAATTGCATCCCAGAAGATGAACCACTTCACAAGGTACTCGTTCGTCAGTACGCGTCCTCGCTGCTGAAACCAGTAATAAACAAGCTGGCGTCTGTCGCCTAGCTGAATAAGCGCACGGTTAATGGGCAGCTGTCCTGCGAAGATGTCAGTATCTATTGAGGCTTGTTCCAGATCGGCGATGCGCCACCCACCTCCCGGCATGCAGGTCCGCGGTGAATGAGCCGATTGCCCCTTTCGTTGCGAGCCGTAGTAGGCGATGTAGAGATTAACCGGCGGTTGATTGGGCTTGGCATAATTGACGATCAAATAGTCGTCTAGCTTCAGTTCGTTCAGGTAAATCTGCTCGATGCGGTCACTCACGCCCTGCCATTCGCCAAGGAGCAGCGGGAACGAAATGAGATCTTCGCGTGCCGGTGTCGCTTCAACTCGTTGCGGAAGCAGGAACGATAAGACAGCGGTCGAAAGTAGAAGAACCAGGACGGCGAGGTAGGGCACTGGGAGCGACCGGTAATGGACGGGCGCATCCTTCGGTGTCGCGGCTGGGAGTTCTAGGCCGAACGCTTCCCGCCAAGGACGCCGCGCTTGACCAAAACGGTTAAGCAACCACATCTCCCCAACCAACACGGCAGTGCACGCCATGAAGACGATCCATCCCTCAAAATCGTGCAGAAAACCCTCAGCCTGCGACTCTCCCCAAAATTCCACGAGAATGCCGATAATCCCGATGCGGAGGCTATTCATAAGTACAGTGATCGGAATTGTCGACAGAAACACGAATGCCCGCTTCCAGAATGGCGCGCTGAAAAAATAGGCGCAGATGAAGCCCAGGGTCATGAGCGGGAAGAGGTAGCGCAAGCCACTGCACGCTTCGACTACCTGCAATTTCATCGTGCCCAGGTCTATCACGTTGCCTTCGAGAAAAACGCTTATTCCAAAAATGCGAATGAATGCGACGCCGATTTGAGAAGAAATAAGCTGGAGATGCTGAGAAATCTCGCTCAGGAAAAACTGTGGCAACGGCACCATGAAGACGAGAAGCAGCAGCGGTACTAGTATGACTCGAAACGCGGCCGGTCCCGTAAAGGCGAGAACGAGTCCGGCGAGAGCTAGTAAAAGGGCGTATTGGATGAGGAGATACAGGGTGCTGAGTTCGCCAGCTACATAGACGAGGAGGCCGAAGAGCACGAGCGCGAAACCAGCCCACGATCCAGTAAAAGGAACCGATTCCAGGCGGTCCTTTCGTTGCCAGACAAGGAATAGCGTTATGAATGGGATCAGGTAGCCGAAGCTGTATTCTTCTTTGATCTCCCATACCCGAAGCAGCTCGGCAATTCCATGCTGGAAGGTAAATCCAAGAAGGGCGGCGGCCACGACTAGTGTCGTCAGAACGAGTCCGGATGGTCTCCAGACAACGGAAGCCGTTGACTCCATTGGATCTCCCCCTGAATGAACTATTAATAATTAATAAAGTGCGGTGCTAAAAGCCGCACAAACGAAAGAAACCGAAGAATTCACTGTCTCTGTTTCTTCGTCAAGCGCTTTCTCTGCAGCGCTTTGCTACGCGGCCATAGGCCGAAACTTGCCTGTACGTCTCAAGCAGCATCGCGTAGTTCCGGGCGGGGGTATATTTCGCTTCGTACATCGCCCGGGCCGCTCGGCTCATGCGTGCCATCTCGCTCGGATTGTTCTCGGCCCATTGGATCTTTCGGGCAAGATCGGATGCATTTCCCGCCTCAAAGAGAAGCCCGGTTTCGCCATCTTCGACGAGCTCAGCCATGGCACCCAGGCGGCTGGCGATCACGGGAAGCCCCGAAGCATAGGCCTCGACCAGAGCACGCGGAAAGCTTTCGTGACAAATGCTGGGGAGAATCAGATATCGCGCCGTTCGCATCTTTTCCAGAACGTCTTCCGATCTTTTCCAACCCAACAGATTCAAATTAGGGTTGCCGGCTAGCGTCGATTGTTGCTCGCCAGTTCCCATTACGTCGATCCTGGCTGACGGGACCTGTTTCGCAGCTGCCGATAATACTTCCGTCCCCTTCTCGGGCGACAATCTTCCCACATACAGTCCACTGTCTCGCCTTTCCGTAAGTGGAGCGACGGGGGCATCTACAAAGTTAGGCTTTACCACAATTCTTTGGTCCGGAAGTCCGCCTTCTATGAGCTTTTTGCGAGAGAACTCGCTGAGAGCGATAAATCGTGAAACGTGCCTTCGGTAAGTGCCGACTGCACGGTGGAACGCCATCACGCTGAACAAAACACCAGTTTGGACCAAGGATCCTCGATAACAACGATAACGAAGAGCGTCCCACGGCAGCCCTCCGATACAGTTTTCGCAAATCCGGCCGTTTCGTAAGAGCATCGCCTGTGGGCAAACGAGTCTGAAGTTGTGGACCGTTTGAACGACTGGAATACCCGACCGGCTCGCAGCCCAGTAAATCGCAGGCGAGATGAGTGGGAAAGTGTTGTGAACGTGTATGACGTTCGGTCGATAGTCGGAGATCGCTGCTGCAATATCGCGCATAGTGCGCGTTGACCAGATCGCATTTATGGCAATAGCCGCCGAAGATCCGGAAGTTGTTAGGTCACTGTTATCGCGGAAGTACGTCGCTACTTCGTGCCCGTGACTACGCAGAAGTGAGACTTCGTCTTCAACGACGCTATCCTCACCTCCTCGCTGCTGATAACGATTATGTACGATGATTATCCGCATCTACCTGGCCAACAGCTTGGTCAGCGGAAGCTGTATCGTTCCCTGGAATCCCCATAACCCGTCGCACTGACCCGACCAACCGTTGGGAATAATGCTCCAGTGTGTAATCTGCCATCGTTTTGGCCAGACGTTGCCTGCGATTTGGGCCTGGCTCTTTTTGAACCGCTGAGATGGATAGCCGAATGGCTCTAGCGATATCTCGAACCTCATTGGGATCCACCGTCCATCCATTATGTCCCGCCTGTATAAAATTCGCGGCGCTGCCATCCCGCTTACTAGCAATCGCGAAAAGACCACAATGCAGTGCTTCACCAAGCGCAATCGAAGCTGCGTCCGATAATGATGGGAGAACAAAAACGTCAGCGAGGGCGAAACAGCGTGCTAAGTCATCGCCCTCCAAAAATCCTGTAAAGTACACTTTCACTTTCTCTAAAGTTGACGCCTTAGTTTCGAGCTGTTCCCTGAGTGGCCCATCTCCCACCACTAGTAATCCAATTGTTTGCCGCAGCTCAGGACCAATCAGACCGCAGGCATCCAGAAGTCCAGTAACATTCTTTCGGTCGTTCAGAGCGCCAACGAAGAGAATCAGCACGGAAGGATAGGTCGAACGCTCTGCGTCAAAATCAGCATCAGCGCGCAATTTTTGAACTCGCTCTACGAAGTATTTGGAATCGCCAACGTTATAGCCAATGTCTATCTTAGTTGAAGGGACGCCGTACTTTTGCATTAAGTAGTCTTTCGTCAAACATGAATAGACAAAGTATCTGTCCATTCTCTTGATCAAGAAGCCGAAGAGGACGTCACGCCAACCATGAGCGTCAGCGGCATGCC
The DNA here is from genome assembly GCF_002355415.1 of Sulfurifustis variabilis. GTDB lineage: Bacteria > Pseudomonadota > Gammaproteobacteria > Acidiferrobacterales > Sulfurifustaceae > Sulfurifustis > Sulfurifustis variabilis. The sequence goes on from NZ_AP014936.1 coordinate 1,465,910, forward strand.
AGTGCCGCGCCTCGTATCTGATAATCGGGATACCCCGTTTCCGACATTGATACCAAAGAACCCATGAAGCATTCGATCCAATCAAATCAGCGCCAAGAAAGACTACGTGAGGGCGAAACTTGTTTAGTAATGAAGGCACTCCCCAAGAAAAATGAAGCGTCTTTTCCTCACCAATCCGCAGATGCAGCCCGCTTAGTACTGTGAACGGATACCTTGGCGCAGATTCGTCGATCCGCCAACTGCGGTTGCTTTCGCTTTCTGCAATGTATGCAACATGAAGGTCAACTTCGGATTGGCTGGCAACCTCGTTAAAAAGCGCAACCCGGTATGGCGCCATGATGTTGGATAGAGCAAGCAGCCGTATAGTCATTGGGCTTTGAGCGCAATCAGAAATTCTTCTATCTGGTTTATGGCGTCTTGTGGAAAGAGTGATCGCATTTTGCGCTTGGCTGATTCAGTGGCTGTGCGCGTCGTTTTCGGGTGCCTGGTTGCTTCGACGATGGAGGATGCAAGCAGCTTCGGGTCGGGGTATGGAACTATTTGTACTTCGCCATTGCCGAAAAGCTCCTCGATCCCCCCGACTTTCACGCAAACGACGTAGAGCTCAAAATGTATCGCTTCCCAAATTGCGCGAGGAAATCCTTCCACGGTGCTGGCAAACAAGAAGAACTCGTGTGATTCATAAAGGCGCGCCAGCTCCTGTGGATTGTTGACATAGCCGTGAAACCGGACCCGATCCTCCAGCCCCAGCTCGCTGGTTAATGCTTCCAGAGCTCTTCGCCGGTCACCATCGCCGACAATCGTAAGGTAAAAATCGGCGCCCGATTGCTGCAGGAGCTTTGCCGCTTCGAGGATGCACTCGAGGTTCTTCTGTCTCCTCAAGTGAGCTACGCACAAGAGGCGAAAGGGCCGGGCGCTACCGTAGGTCGGTAGCTCGCGCGCTGGCGAAGCAAATGTCAGTAAGGGCGAGACCGGCGCTGTCATCGTAGTCAAGCCGTGAGGCTTGTACTTTGCGAAAAGCCGTGGACCGGTCACGACTCGCAGGTGAGCATGATGCATTGCCAAGTGTTCCAACCACAAGAAGAGATGGCGCTGAACGCGCGATCGTCCCTCTGAGCGAAAGAGCGCATCCCGATCGGTGCCGCAATAGGCAATCGTTTTCTTGCCCAGTATGCGCGCCAAAAGAAGATATACGCTGCCGCGGGCAGTATTGACGAAGCTGAACACAACATCCGCGCCAGCTATCTCAAACATAGCCTTCCAGATACGCGCGAGCGTTCGAAAGGGCCGTGAGACGATGAGAGACTCCATCCCGTGCACTAGTTGGATGTTGTGGCTTGAAAAGCGAAATCCATAGTTGACGGTGGTACCGTCATTGGCGAACTCACGAGCGATGATTATCACCTGCTCGAAAAACCGAGCGAGACCGTCCAGGTAACGGCCATCATTGTCCTGAAACCGCTTTTCACCGCCTTCGAGGATCCAGCCGGCGCGCGATATGACCACGAGTTTGCGGAAGAGGGGTCGAACGCTGGTCACTTTCTGGCCTCGTAGAGGGCCTGATAGCGGTCTACCGCGACGCCCAAGCTGTATGCGTTGCAGACCCGCCGCCTTGCATTGCGGCAAATAAGCTCGCGATAGGGCCGGTTGGTCAGCACTTCATCGATGGCGTGCGCCAAGGCATTATGGTCATTGGGAGGATAGAGTATCCCGAGATCGCGGCTATTAACGATTTCGACGTTTCCTCCCACTCCTGTTGCGATCACAGGACGGGCCATGGCCATGGCCTCGAGTAGCGACAAACTGACACCTTCGCTCAATGATGTCATGACGTAAGCATCGAGGCTCGCCAGAACATTGGCCACGTCGCGACGCGCGCCTGTAAAGAAGAACCGCTGTTCCACTCCGTAACTACGTGCAAGATCGCGTAGAGCAGTCTGGTCACCCCGACCGACAACGACGAAGTAGGCATGCGGATGGTGCTTGATCACCTCTGGAGCCGCTTCAATCAATAAGCGATGGTTCTTTACGGGGCTTAGAGTGCCAACAGCGCCGATAAGTAGTGCCCGGGGGGGTAAGCCGAGTTCAGCCTTTAGTGAACCATGTCCATGAACGGAGGGATCGAAGTGCCGGGTGTCGACTCCGTTAGGTATGACCTCGACGAGCTCGGAAGGCAGGCGGACATTTGAGATCAGTGCTTTTCGAATGTCTTCGGATACTGCAATCACCCGCTCATTGATACGCGAGCTACATCTCGCGACGATGTGTTTGAAACGACCGCGCAGGCGTTGAGGGCCAACCCACTCGTGGACACTTTCCACGGTTGAGTAGACCGGCCGGAGGCCAACGCCCAATGCAATGAGTCGACCGACGAGATCGGCATGGAATAATTTTGTATGGATGATGTCATAGCGATTCTTGCGCACAAGCCGTGCCAGTCGGAGATAAGCGCGGAGATCGTAAAGCGCGTTGAAGCCCATCATATGGATCCGCACGCCAGCCCGCGCAAACTCCGCCTCGAGTTGCCCGCTTCCGTAGAGGCAGGCGACATCCGCTGTGAAGCGACGTTTGTCGAGTTGCTGAAGCATTGATAGCAGGAAAGTTTCTGCGCCACCCGGCTCCAAATTACGAACGATGTAGAGGATCCGGATCATCCGATCTTCGTTCGCCGAGGCGCAAGTTCGTCCGCGGGGCGGCCCGCCGGCTCCTTTTCGTCGAGCCGGTACACTTCTCGCATATAGCGATCAGCGATCCGTTCAATAGAGAAACGCTCCAGGGCGTCCAACCTTGCATTTTGTCCAAACCGATAGCGCAGCCCGTTGTCTTCGATGAGTTCGGATAGCTTTCGAGTGAAAGCGGCAACATCTCCGAAATCGACAACATGGCCGTCGATGCCTTCCCGTACGATGTCCTCGACCCCATCCGCCCGGAAAGCGATGATTGGTTTGCCGGCGGCCTTCGCCTCGAGCAGGACATTGGGAAGTCCTTCATTGTTACCTGCAAACACGCAGATGTCGCACAGCCCGTTTAATACCGCTAACTCGTCTTGAGGCAGGCTTCCAAGGAATTTTACTCGACCGCGGAGTCGCAATTCGCCCGCTTGTCGAATGATACGGTCGCTATAGATGGAGTTGTGAAAAGGGCCGGCTAGGAGAAGATATGTTCGTTCCCAAAGGTTCACATAACGCAGGCGTAGTTCAGCTAATGCGGCCAGTATCAGGTGTTGGTTCTTGCGCTTGTCTATGACCCCGGTACATAGAAGCAAGATGCTGTCAGCCGGCAAGTCCTTAGTGCTGGACATTTCGCGTCGGTCGCCAGCCGATCGCGGGGCGAAGCGTTGTACGTCAACGCCGTTGGGAATTAGGTGCACGTGAGAGTGAGGCAAAGCGAGAGACAAGAGCCCACGGCGGAGAGGAGAGGAGATTGCAATGAAGTCATTAATAAGTCGAAGGGCCAGGCGGCGCAACGGTGCCAGTACTCCGCCGTCACCGAATTCGCTGTTTTCGGCGCCGCCCTTTGTCATCTTCTGGACTACCCGAAGCCCGAAAAGCTTTCCAACTGCTACGCAGACGAACTGCGACTTACAAAAGCCGTGGATATGGAGAGTCGAGAATCGCCGAGAGCCAAATACGAGAAATGCAAAGAGGGCGACCGCAAATGTCCAAGGCCCTCTACCCACGCGATGAACAAGCGTGCCGTGCTCAAGCGTTCTGCTGTAGAGACGCCGATCGAGAAAGTTCGGTACTGCAAACTCGCAAATAACGCCGCGTTCACGCAAAGCTGTAGCTAGAGAGAGAGCTTGCACAGCAGCCCCGGAAAAACGCGGTGGAAAAACAAAACAGATCATAAGGACGTGCTTCGACCCTTGTCGCTTGTAGGCCAAACTTGTCATGTCAGCGAGATACCAGAGACATGGCTGACTTCCAAAGAGCGGATGCGTCAGTGCGACGTGGCCGCAAAATTTCCGTGGATCGGGATCCGGTAAGTCGCGTGAAGATTCTCAAAGCGAACAGCATTTCAGCCAGTGCCCCGAAAAGTGCGGAGATTACGGCCCCATAAATCCCAATAACGGGAATCAAGACTAGATCGAGTGTGAGAATGACCAGAAAGCCCAGCGTTGCCATCTGTACAAACTGGCTGGCGCGACCGGTCGCTACGAGATACATCACGAGCATGCGCTGCACGCTCAACGGGATAAGCGCCAGCAGGAGAATCTGCAGTGGGGTAACGGCATCCCTGAATTCGCTGCCGTATATGAGTGGCACCAGCAGCTCTGCGAGCAATATGGCTGCTGCAACGATGACGCTCATGAGAACGAGGAGCCTCCGTATTGCGCTGGTCACAAGATCCTGAGGCGCATTGCCGCTTTGCGCCAATTCAGGAACGAGGATTGTTCCAAGAGAAACCGGAACCACGCGGATGCGATTCGCGAGATTTCGACCGAGCGTCAAGATGCCGAGAGCACTCGCACCGGAAAAATGAAACAGAAGTATTTCGTCCGCCTTCTGTCCGCCAACACGCAGAATCGATCCTAATTGGATCTTGGCGCCGTAGGTGATACTTTTTCTCAATAGGCCCAAGTCCGGCCGGAAGCTGAAGTGGCCATTTCTGCTGAGTATGGTAAGGATGTAGATAGAGGTCGCAGCAGTGGCGATGATCTGCGAAAGCACGAACCCCCAAAGCGTCATGTCGAGAACGAAAACGGCTGCGAAGGCCGCAGTGGCATAAGCAAACGTTTGAATCACTTCACATCGACGGTAAACGGCGTGTTGTTTGAGCGCGTTGAAGATGTTAGCGCCGTACATGTTAAGAATGCGCAACGGAAGATCCATCAGAGGGACCATGATCTCGAGGGTCCCGAGACCCGCTGGCACGAAACTCGGGAAAGTGCGAAGAGCGGCAAGGACGAGCCCGAGGACAAGAGCCGAACCCAATATGCTGACGAGAACGGAATTGGCGACTAGCGGCCGCGTGAGCGCGGGTTCACGGGCGGCGAAGTAAAGGTTGGCATTGCCCAGGCCGAGACTCAATGGACCGGCCAGGACGCTGGGCAGCCAAAGCATTAACGTGTACATACCGAGCGCCGCCGGGCCAAGAACGCGAGCAATCAGGATTCCGGTGGCAATATTCACCGGCAGGAGTGAATAGCGCGTCAAAACAAGCCGCGCTGTGTTGCTTGCGATCATCGAGGTGTACTTATGGCTTCTCGAATTCGAATCGCTTCTTGACCAGTGCGTACTGCATCGCTTGAAACCGCCAGTTGTTCCTAACGAACGGATTGAAAAACGCGGACATCACGTTTATGAGAGCGCGGTTCAGCTTGTTTCTGTGAAAGAACTCCATCCAAAAAACGGGGTGCGAGTACGAAAAGCATGCGTCGGGGAAAACTTGGCGAACCAACTGCTTATATTCGTCGGGGAACCATTCTGCTGCATGCATCGGATCCAGTGGCTGCTCAGTTAGGCGTATCGGGGTGCTGATCACCGCGGCGCCTCCCGGCACCAATACTCTTCTAATCTCCTCAAGAAGCAGCAGTGGTTCTCTAACATGCTCGATGACGTCGCTCGAAACGACAGCGTGGAAGAAGCCATCCGGATACTCGGAGTTGTACGCAGAAATCGTACGGAACTCCGCGTCACTTCCGCGGCGCTCGTGCGTGTCCTTAGCCAATCGGATGGCCAGATCCGAAGTGTCGACACCATACGACTTGGCACCTTCACACCAAAGCAGCCAACTAAGCACACCGTCGCCGCATCCAAGGTCCAACACCTTCTTGTCATCAAGGCCGCCAGTCGCCTCACTCAAAAGCGCGAGGCAGTGTTTATAGCGTGCTTTTACGAAAGCATTTGATCTTGTCGGATGCAGCGAAATTTGCTGCCAATGATAGGCGCCCTTAGTTTTGTACTTCGTGAACTCAATCTCGCTTGCCATGTGGCTCGTCGTCCCTCATTCGTTTTCATCGAGAGTTCGATTGAAGAGCGGCTGGGTTAGAATATCCGGTCTGCTGCCTCTCTTGCTTGGCGGTTTCCTTATCCTGGTAAGGAGCGAACGTGCTAGGCAGGTCTGGTGAAAGCGAAGCGATTGGTAAGGGTTTAGCTAGAACGGCGGACAGTGCCACAAAAATAAAGAAGATCCGGTAGTCGAAGCCAAAGTTATCGAATACCCCGCCCGCAAGAAACAAAGCGATTCCTATAAGCGTCGCGTCAGCGAAAGCGTGACGCTCGGGGTCAACGTTGCGACGCCTATAAACACTCCGGTGATTGAGCCATACGGAAACGTATAGGCCGAAATAGAGAAGCGCGCCCACGATGCCCGTCTCGCTTAAGACCTGTAGCCAGGTGGAGTGAAGCGCGCTGTGTTGGACCCGAAGTCCGCCGATGACGGGCGAGCGTCGAGGATGACGGAAACTGTCATAGCCGGCGCCAAGGACGGGATTGTCGAGGAACCGTTGCCAAGCTACTGGGTAAATGACGGAACGTCCGGAGCTAAAAGCACGAAGATCATCGTCTGTCAGTTTTCCTCCGCGCTGCTGTCCTGGAAGGCGAAGAAGTTCCTCGCCGTATCGCGTCGCCGCCGCTAAGGTTAGCCCGAGTATCAGGGCTGGAACGAGGAGTAGCCACCATTTCGCGCGAATTCGTCCGCGTGCCACATAATAGAGAAAGAGTAGGACAGCTATTCCCGCTAGCGTTCGGCTGAGCCGGGTTAAGACGAATGCGGCAAAAAGAAGCATCAGAAAAGTCGCAAACCGCTTCTGCCATTGCTTGTCTGTTGTGTTAATGAGGGCGACGAGTAGGGGAATAGAGAGCGCAACGTGAAAGCCTGGTTGGATGCGTCCGCCGTCGCTAACGTTCGCCATCACGGTACCGGCCGTGATTAAGCGTTCCGCCGTTTCCTGCAGCACGATCGCAAGACTCGCAGTAACGAGTACCCAAGCCAAGGTGCGTGCTCGCGTCACAACGTCGCCAGAAGCCAAGTAAAGCAACATGACAAGAAAGAATGCTGCGTTGTTTAGCACCTCGGGGTGGTTACGGCCCATAATTAGAAGGCTCGATGCGAGCAGGTAACCCAGAAACAGATACGTAAGAATCGTGGTTCGTGAGAAGAGGGCTGCCCTATGTACTCGTATGCGACTGGTGGCAACATGGGCTAGCATCGCCAAAATGGTGAGTAACACCATAAGCTTGTTGATGCTCAGGAACGGGAGAAATTCTCCCACGTCCGTGATTTTGCCGACCATCCAAGTATCGGCAGCGAGATAAAGCATTCCGAGCGTAGGGAAGAAGAGAGTGCCGATCGCCACCATGGCGAGCAGCGGGAGCACGAATAGCAGGTAAAGGTTCATGTTTAAGCGTTATCCTCGCGCGCGATAGGCAACGCACCGATGTTCGTTCCGTTTCGTAATCCGTTTTCCGCGCGGCCTGCGGCTGCGGCGGGACTGCCGGGCCGCAATCTGTAGTCTCTGGTTCGCATGTCCTTAAAAAGTGGATCGGCGAAGATCGAGTCTTGATTAAAAGGTGCGCTGGTGCGGAAACGCGAGTAACCCATCCAGCTTCCATGCAGCTTGAACTCACCTGTGGCCGTGGCGGTGCGCCAGTAAAGGTTGTTCCGAACGCGGAGTTCGGCATCGTTGTCTTCATCTATCACGAGGATTCCGTCATTGCCGGTCGAAAAAACGATATTGTTGTCAATCCGATTGTTAGCTGACTTCTTCTCTAGCCTTGCAGGGTCGCCACCACTACGAACATGAATACCAGCGCCGATAATCGTGTTGTGGTAAACACGGGTCGACCGTGCGCCCATCAGAAAAATGCCGCCACCGATTCCCAAAGCACGTTCGTACTCGATCACATTACGAGCGACTAATACGTCTTCGGCTTCGGCCGGCGTATTGGAACGGTTGTGCCAGCGTGGGTCTGTCGTTCCACCGACTCCGATGGCTCCGTGACGCAAGTCGCGGCAGTAATTCTCTTCAATCAAAACGTGACGACTACCACCTTTAACCACGATGGCGTTGGCGCAGCCATGAACAAGGTTGCGTCGAAACACCAAGTGCGCCTGCCCAACAGCATCGATTCCCTGATTGGGGGCACCGTATATCTCGCAGTCCTCTATTAGAATATGGTTGGCGAGTATTTTTACGCAGTCGTACTTTTTCGGCGCCTGACTTGCATCGAAAGCAATTCGGCAACGTCGTAAGCATGCGTGGTGGCCACCGAGCCCGATTATGTTGCCGGGACCGTCTGCGGTGCGGGAGAGTATGAGACCTTGAAGGATGATGTTTTGCGCGCTTTCGCTTACGAGGAGAGAATACTCCGACGGAGCATTGAACCGGATTTCGGGAGCGTGACCCGGGAGATTCTCGATAGAAACGCTTGGCGCGCGGACTACCAGCTTTTCGACATCATACAAACCGCTCTTCAGCAAGATGCGATCGCCAGCAGCAGCCGAATTCAAGCGTTGCTCTAGTTCTCCATTGATAGCGGACTCGACCACAATCAGCCGACGTTCTTGAAACGTGGCCGATGAATATGATTGGGCGCCAAGGCGACTAGAAAAACCAAGCAGACCTATGCTCGCGTTTATTAGGAACCTGCGCCGATTCAGCCGCGCGGTTGAGCCAGCGTACCATCTGCTGCGGAATCTGGTCATGACGGCGAATATAGCCTCGTGGCCGTCTAGCTATACGAAATCGATTATCGGCCCCGAGTGGCCGCGATCTCGCTCAAGCGGCGGGTTGCGTCGGCGAACAGATAGTAGAGAAACAGGGAATTCGTCACCAAGTATCGGCGCGCGAGACGACGCGGTTCTCGCCCAAGTCGGTAGAGCCATTCCAGACTTGTACACTGCATCCACTTTGGTGCTCGTGGGACGACAGCAGCTTGCATATCGAACGCAGCACCAACGCCCAACAGAACCGCTGGTCGCAAATGTTCCCAGTATCGGGCCATCCATTTCTCCTGTTTGGGAGCACCAAGCCCTACCCAAATCACATCCGGCCGGCTAGCCTGAATTCTGGCGATTACCGCACGTGCTTCATCTGTTGATAGTTCTTTAAATGGAGGCGAGAAGGCACCGGCGACCGCGATTTCTGGGAATTGCTGGCGAAGTGCGGTCAAGAGACGATCGAGTGTCTCGGGCGTGGAGCCATAGAAGTAATGGCGTAAATCTCTTGCTCGTTCGATCAGATACGGCATGAAAGTAGGGCCAGGTACGCGCTGCACATCGATGAGCCCACGCCATCGAGCGATGAGGGAGAGCGGCATCCCGTCGGGAACCGAGAGGAGCGACTCATTCGTGATCCGCCGCAGTTCGATATCTTTGCGTGCGGTCACCACCGTGTGGACGTTCGAAAAGCAGACGTAGCCACCGGTCTTGGAGTCAACATGCTCAATGACAGACTTGGCGGCGCGCTCGATACTTGTACGGCTGATTAGGCAATCGAGAACCCGAAAGCGGGCATCAGTGGGGTTATCTGGCACAGCCGTTTGCCGCCGGTCGACACTGTCGGCCGGCGATCCTCCCTTGATAGGCCGCCGCGCATCCGGGCTGCGCGCCGCGCTCTCGTTGTTGGGCACGTCTGGTTAGCGCTCTGGTCAGTAGCATAGCGGCCCTACTCCGGCAGCGACAAGGGCCGGTTCTGAAGGGGCCGCACAGGCCTGCCGGCCGGGCCCCCAATCAGAGGAATTAGTGTAGGTGTCGGTGGTTGTTAACTTATCCGACAGTAGTTTCGAGGCCGACGGCATGGTAAACAGCGAATCGAGCCGTTTGTCTGGCGGCGGATGGGTGTTATCGGTCGCAGTTCAGAATTCAAACGACCCGGCGAGGAGGGTGCATGGCAACGGTTATCGAGCAGGTCCCGCAGATGGATACGAAGCAGCTCCAGAAACTGATCGACGCGCGCCTTGACGAGGTGCTGCCGAAGAAGCTGGCGGAGATCGAGGAGAACAAGACGCCGACGATGGCGATCATCGCGACGAAGGGCACGCTCGACTGGGCCTATCCTCCGTTCATCCTGGCCTCGACCGGCGCGGCGCTCGGCTGGGACGTGAAGATCTTCTTTACCTTCTACGGCCTGCTGCTGCTCAAGAAGGATTTCAACGCCGACGTCAGCCCGCTCGGCAACCCGGCGATGCCAATGAAGATGCCTTTTGGGCCGAAGTGGTTCCAGAACTTCTCCTGGCCGATCCCGAACGCCATCATGGCGGGCGTCCCCGGCTTCGAGAAGGTGGCCACGGGCCTCATGAAGCAGACGTTCAAGAACAAGGGCGTGGCCTCCATCGAGGAGCTGCGGAGCCTGAGTATCGAGGCCGGCGTGGAGATGATCGCCTGTCAGATGACGGTCGACGTGTTCGGCTTCTCGCAGGACGACTTCATCCCCGAGGTGAAGGACTACGTGGGTGCCGCCTCGTTCCTGCCGACGGCCAGGAATGCGGACGTCTGTTTGTTCATCTAGCTGCTCGATCACGCTTGTCGTACGCCCCCTCTCCCCAACCCTCTCCCTCGAGGGGAGAGGGAGTCGGGTCTGCTTTCTGACGACGGCGCGGAACGCGGACGTCTGCCTGTTTATCTAGCGGCATTGGCCGTCTAATCCTGCTGTTTCCTGTCGCTTGCCCTCTCCCCTTTGGGGGAGGGGCGCATTTATAAAATCGATTCGACCGGTTTCCCCCTCTCACTGATCCCTGTGCGGCCGCGCTTTCCTGCTCCGCAGCAAAGTCCAGGGAAGCCATTCGTGGCTGCCCGGTCGCAGGGCGAACGGTTCACTGGACCGTTTGCACTTTCCCGACTCGCCCCGCGAGGGGAGAGGGGGCTGTCTCTTGTTCTCTACCTGGGAGCAGGTGGCTGTGCCCCTCAGTGAGCGGCGAGAGCGGCCAGTTTCACCGTCAGGCGCCGCGAGAGGCGGTCGAAGGCCGGGGCACCCGGCCGGGTCTCGGAGCCGTCGTTAAACAGCACGGGAACGCGGCAACGGGAGAGGAGGGCGGTCAGGGGCTCGAGCTCCTGATCGACGCTCGCGTCGAGGTCCACCAGGAGGACGTCCGCCGAGCCGAGATCCAGTCGGGAGAGTAGCGTCGAATCGAAACAGGCCGTGGTTACGACCTCCATGCCGGCCGTCTCGAGCAGGTTCCGGAGCAGCCGGCGCTGATCGTCCGAGTCAGAAACCAGCGCTATGCGGACTTTTTTTTTCCGTCAGCGGCCGGGGTAGCCGTCTCGTGTTCGCTGTCGCTGCCGGGTGCTGTCTGTCCGCCGGTTCCTCTCGTGCCCGGGAAGATGCCGCCCTTGCGCTTGGCCTGAGCCACTTCCTCGACGAGGTTTCCATCGATGCGTTTGGCGCGCGCGCCGTAGCCGAAGACGAGCGCCGTGTCGCACAGGAGGTTGATCAGCCGGGGCGTGCCGCGGCTGTACCGGTACACGGCCTCGCACGCCGGGTCGTCGAACAGCATCGCATCGCCGCCCGCCACGGTGATCCGGTGACGGATGTACGCGGTCGTTTCGGCGGTATCGAGCGGCTCGAGGTGATAATCGACCACGATCCGCTGGGCGAACTGCTCGAGGTCGGGTCGCAGCAGGAGGTCGCGCAGCCCCGGCTGGCCGACGAGGAACACCTGGAGAACCTGGTCCTTGTCGGCGTTGATGTTCGAGAGCATCCGAAGCTCCTCGAGCGTCTCGGCTCCCAGGTTCTGCGCCTCGTCGATGATGAGGAGGGTGCGCCGGCCCTTCGCGTATTCGCCGATCATGAAGTTGACGAAGGCGTTGTGCATGCCCGCCTTGTCCTTGCCGGCCGCATCGATTCCGAAGGCGACGAGTACCCACTGAAGCAGCTCACCGAAGGCGCGATGAGTGTTCGAGATGAGCCCGACGGTGACGTCCTTCTCGAGCTGGGAAAGCAGGTGGCGGATGAGGGTCGTTTTTCCTGTCCCGATCCCGCCCGAGAGCACGCAGAAGCCCGCCTGGTTCATCAGGCTGTACTCGAGGAGCGTCAGCGCCATGTGGTGCTGCTCGCTCGGGTAGAGGAAGCTGGGGTCCGGTAGGAGTGAGAAGGGACGTTCGCGCAGGCCGTAGAAGCGCTCGTACATCAGTCTCTCCTTCGCCGACGGACCATATTAAGTAGACGAGCGATGCGAGAGGTGCGTTGGCTTGTTCCGCCCTTTAAAGTTGTCTGTCCGGGAACGCTCAGTGATTTATTGAGCACCGTGCCGATCAGCCGCGTTTTTTGTAGAAGTTCTGCCGCGCGCGCGACCTCCTCGACTAGCGTTGTGGCTTCTTCGACGACCAGGAGGGCGGCTTCGACGTAAGGCGTAAAGGCCATGGCATCGGCAGAGGAAAGAAGCGGGGGCAAATCGAAAACAATGATGCGCGAGGCGTAACGACTTTTCATCTCTTCGACGAGCCGGGCCATTTGCGGTGAACTGAGCATTTCGGCCGAGTTCGCGAGTGGCCGACCTCCAGGGAGAAACACGAAACGGCCGACGTTCGAGGGGTGAACCAGCAGTTCGGAAAGTGAGGCCTCGCTGAGCAGATAGTTGCTGAGGCCGTTTGTTGGCGCGATCCCAAAGTATGTGTGCACCCGTGGGTTACGCAAGTCTGCATCCACCAGCAGCACAGTCTGTCCAACTTCCTGTGCGAGACTAATAGCAAGGTTAATCGCTGTGATCGTTTTACCTTCCTGGTCGCCCGGACTCGTCACGGCCAGAGTCTTCGCGCCGTTTTCCCGCAACCGTTGTAGAACCTGCGTACGCAGGATCTTGTATGCCTCGGTGTATGGTCCGGGTTGGAACGCGCTCACTATACGCTTCTCACGAAGAAGTTCCGGCGAGACGGACTCGGTTCGAGTCTGTGAGTAGCAGATGTTGTCTGTAGATACGAGCGCGGACGGCGCATGCTCGTTGCTGGCATCCGGATGCGAGGCCCGCTCTTCTCGCGCCCGTTGTAATGCTTGCTTGATGCGTTCCATCGGAGATGCCCCTTAGCCGCCCGAAAGGATCCGGAGTCCCTTAAACCAAAGGATGTCCCATGGAACCCAAAAAAATTGAACTATTACGGCAACTGCGACAAATGCCGCTAGCGCTGACTGTATGGCGATTCGTCGGACACGACGGTCCCGCGAGATGTCTTCGCTGTTCCTGACGTACGGTACGATTGATAATGGCGCTTCCTTTAATATCGCCAGCAAGCCGCGGGGGCTTTTCACCGAGGTGTCGAGACTTTCGGCAGCGAACGCGTAACCGATGCCACCCACTAGCGACAGGATGAGTCCAAGCAGGGCGATCGCGGGCCGATTGGGACGAACTGGCTTTTGCGGGAGTTGTGGAGGGTCGATCAGGGTGAAGCGCTCGCCCTTGCGCTCCTTCTCGAGCTGCTGGCCGACCTGCGCCTCCATCTGTTTGGCCTTGATCTCCCGGTATTTGAGTTGCGCGTTCTCGTGGTTGCGCTTGAGCTCGAGGTACTCGCGTTCAACCGACGGAGACATAGCGATTCGCCTCTCGTAGTCGGCGATCCGGGCGGACAGCTCCTCGCGCTTCTTCTCCAGCGAACGCAGCTGACTCGCTACACCTTCGAGCTGGCTCTTGATGTTGATATAAGCCGGGTTGTCCGGTTTTTCGGCGAGTACGAAAGATTCGGGTGGGGCGGTCTTTGATAATGACTTTTCCAGAGACTCAATCTCCGATCGCAAGCGCGCGACGTCGGGATGATGCTCACCGTATTTCTCTCGGGCTGACGCCAGCTCGCTGCGCAGTTTTGCAAGCTGGCGCGCCTGTTCCTGATCGGGTGAAACCGACCCGACCTCTTTCTCGAGACCATCGATCTCCTCCTGAAGTCGGACGACATCCGGATGGCGCGGGGAGTACCTAGCGGTTACGGCTGCGAGCTCGGTCTTCAACATCTTGAGGCGCGTGCCTGGGTCAGGGATTCGCTCGCCCGTCGGTGCATACATCGGACTTGTCGGGCTTAGTTGTCCTAACTGCCCCTCGAGGTAGAACTTGCGCTCTTCCAGAGCACGAATTTGTGTCCGAGTCTCCCGCAACTCGCCCTGAGTGCGCTCTACGAGCTGATGGTTAAAGCCAGCTAGTTCAGGCAGATTGTCGACATTGCGTTCCTTGAACTGTGCCATTCTCGTTTCAAGCTCGGCGATCTCCGTATTAAGCCGGTTGGTTTCCTCCGTCAGGAAGTTGTACGTCTCCTCGGCTCGCTCTGTCCGGCTCTTCAAGTTCTCATTGAGGTATAGGCTAGTAAGCTCGTTGGCCACTTTTTGTGCTACGGCCGGCTGATTGCTTTCGTATCCGAGTGTGAATGCGATTGTTGCCTGCATTGGGCGACCGCTGCGCGGATCGATGACGTCGGCACTGATCGGTTCTAAACTGATGTCCTCGCGCATCTGCTCGACGATCTCCTCGCTGGTCTTGCTTTTTCGCTCCTCGGCATAAAGGTCGTACTTGTCCACGATCTGAAGCAGCGTGGCGCGCGTCATGACACGCTGGCTGATGGTTTGAATACGTTGCCAGGCGTAGGTGGTGACGGTGGACCGCACGAGATCAGGCGGTATGTCCTGCTCTTCGATTAGGATCGTGGCCGTTGAGGTGTAGACAGGGGGCCAGAGGAACGCGACCAGCACGGCCAGCCCCAGAATCGATACACTCGTTGCGACCATGGTAGGCCAACGCCGGCGAGCGGCGACGAGGTATTCCGAAAGGTTCTTGCCTTCCTCCCCCATCGTTGTTCTTAACCCCCTCTAACTAATCGGATTGCAGCGGGCCTCTACCGGGCCCTAGCGGGACCGCGTCATCCTAGGCGGTCGATAGGTGAGCGTCAAATAGACGCTGTCATTCGTGGCCGCATCCCCAAGCCTTTCATACATTTGCCGCGCGCGGCGGTAACTCGCTTCGAGGTCCAGGTCGCGGTTTACGCGATAGCGTAGTCGTGGTGCGATCTGGTAATAGTCCCGGTCGACTCCGGCCGGATCGCCGCTGAGGGAGCTGGTTCGAGAGGCATCCACTCCGAGGATTGCCCAGAGCCGGGAAGCCAGAAGCTGGTGCTCATAAAAGAGGCTGGCTTGGTCGAATTCCACCTCGGTCCCGCTCCCACTGGGCCTGACGTCTCGGCTCAACTTCCCTGAGAGACGGGAGCGCTTGAACTGCCGTTCAGCATCGGCCTGGAAAAAGACGCCCGACTCTGATGCATCGACGAGACCGGTCACGCAGACGAGCACCGTTTGGCCATCGAAATCGATGGTGTGGTACTCCGCGCACCCGACTCCCCGCGAGTTATTGCGCCAGCCGCCAATCGAAAGGCCTGTCCGGAAGACGGGTGTCAGCCGATGAGTCATCCCGGCATAAGCGGAACGAGTACGCGATTCAAACTCGTTATCAGGCACATCATACTGAGAGGCAGCCACGGTAAACGAAAAGGTCGTTCGAGGGCTCCATTGCTTGGAAAACACGACACTCGCAGACTCGGATCCGTAGTCGTTTAGAATGACTGGTCCGCCTTCTTCGTAAGTAACATGCGCCGCATTTAGCCGGAACTGAAGCTGAGTGGTCGCACTCATTGAGTAGATCCAGCCGGGGCCAACCGTCTCGGTCCAGCGAGTTCGCTGGAACCGAGGGAGGCCGGTGTCTGGATCGACTTCCTCGCTTGTCAAGAGGGATTCCTGCAGGCGCGATCCGTCTAGCTGCCAGTGTGACCGCGGTGCGCGGAATTGAGAAAAAAGGCGTATTTGATACTCGTCGCGATCAAATGCCTCCTCGTCGAACCAAGAGCTCTTCGCGCCAATGTTTGCATGAACGTCCCAAGTCGTTGACCGTACGCCGAGATTTACGCGCGCAGTCGCAGTTGTGCCGGAAATAGGATCGTGCGGCTGCGTAGTAAGCAGAACATTGTCATGGTGCTCGACACCAGCGCTCACCGTCGGCTCGATGTACCATTCGACGGCCAAGGCAGGGCCCGAGGAGAGCGCTACCCAAGTCAGTAAGGCCGCACGTAGCGTAAGTTGCGGCAGGAAACAGCCGCTTTCCGCGTGCGCCGGAGAGGGTGGGACCGAGCCTGGTCCACGGTAATCGAGGCCGGCTCTCCCGCGCCGGGCCAAAAATATCGAATGAGTCAGGGAACGACCACCACGTCGCCGCTATGCAGAATGATGTTCTGCTCGAGCTTGCGACCGCTCTCGACCTGGCCGTACTTGAAGGGAATCGCGGTCTCGACGCCGTTCTCACGGCGAAGCACCTTGATGCTGTTCGCTGCCGCAAACGGGTTGAGGCCGCCTGCCATGCTCAGTGCCTGAACGACGTCGACGGGCCGCACGGCGGTGAACTCGCCCGGGCGGTTGACCTGGCCCATGACGTAGATCTTGTATCCCTGCGCCTGCTTGACCGAAACCGAAACAGTCGGGTTCGAGACATATTCGCGAAGCTGCTCGGTCAGCTCGCCGCGAATATCGGAAACGGTCTTGCCGGCGACCTGCATGTCCCCGATAAGCGGAAAGGAGAGGCCTCCGTCCGGACGTACGATGACCTCTCGCTGCAAGTCTTTTTCCTTCCAAACGAAGATTTCGAGCAAATCACCGGGTTGAACCGTGTAGGCCGTGTTGCCGCTCTCGGTCCGCGTCTCGTTCTCGACGGCTCGCGAAGGGGGGTAGGCGCTGAGGAAAAAGAACGCGGTGAGGAGCGCGAACGCTCCGCGGATGTAGTTGGGTTTCGCCATGAAACAGATTTCTGCTCTTGGTATGAAGAAAAGGCCCGTAGGACTGCGTGGCATTCCAGCAGATGCCTCGCGGGCTGGTCAAGGCGCCGATCATTGCGTTCGAGCGATGAACGGTGGTGGAGTTTCTTCTTCTCCCCTTTAGCGAGGGCTGGGGGAGACGGAAGCATTCCCTAGTCATCGCCAACTGCTAGTCCAGTCAGCCAGGAACATCACGAACACCAGATTCGAAAGGGCATGAACGAGCACGAGCAGGGGAAGATCCCCTGTGCGTTGGTAAAGCCAGCCGTAGACGAGCGAAGGGAAGAACACCAAAATTCCCGTAAGCGGACCCTGTGCGAGCGCATGGACCACGGAAAAGGCGAGCGACGTCACCATGTTTGCGGCGAGCCCCGCCCCGATCGATGTTAGGAAATAGGCTCTGAAAAACCACTCTTCGGGTAAGCCCGCCATGAGTAGTGTCGAAACCGCAAATTCGGCGTGCATCGGTTGCCATAGAATCAAGGCAACACCGACAGAAACCAAAGCTGTCCAGCCAAGTACGTTGCGCTTGCCCGGAAAGACGGGGGGCCGCCATGATCTGTCGAGCAGTGGTAGGACGAGCATCAGCCCCACCAAGATGTAGGTTTGACCGCGAAAAGAAAAGGCGGCGCTACCGGCTAGGGTAGCGCCGCTGAGCCAGGGAAGGATACCGCGCTTCAGTGCAGCGATTGCCTCTGCATGCGCCGACGCACCCAGGCAAGCCACGCGATGAACCCGCCGATTAGCCACAGATCACCTCGTTCGAGCGGGCTTATCGGGGACTTGCTGAGCGTACAACCCATCGCGCCGCTTTCCAGTTTTGTTTTTGGAGCACTCTTCGGCGGGAGAATAGATGCTACGCAACTGCTCGCTGGTCCAAGGTTAAAGTTCGCGTTAAAGCCGCGGAATGGTCCATCCACCATAGCCACGCCGTTGTTGCCATCGCTATCGTTATCGGTAGATACGTAGTCGTAAATCGTGTCCGGATCCACTGTTAACCCGGCTGGGCCGGCCCACAGCGCTCCGCTCCATGGATCATTTTTCGCGCCATCCGGAGCGTGACTCCATGGTGTGCCAAGATTCCAGACGTTGACGACATCGATGTTGTCATTGCCGTTCCAGTCAAACAGCATGTGTGCGCCTATCTGTCCGGCTGCAACAGTCATCGTAAGATACCGGGAAGCTTCCGTCTGACCGTTTTCCGTATCAACCGGATTGTTGCAGGCAGTGACACCCGCTTCCAATTGTGTAGTTGTGCACGTCGTATCGAACGTGTAGGTACCCGGTCCTGCGAATAACCGTACGTGGTGGGCCGTCCAGGGGAAACCAAAAAATGGATGAGGTGCAGCGGAACGAAGGATATTCGTGGTGATACCCGAAGTACCGTTGGCAGCGGTATTCAGGAAGCCATTGTTGATACCGTTATTGATCCCATTTCCGAAATCGTACTCGATGTCGTTCGTGCCGCCGAACGGAATTCCTGCGGGCGTAAGCATCGTGAAGTTGCTTCCGAGTGGGACGACCACACTAGGATCAGCACAGGCGGCAGCGACTGGCGGTGCCTGCGTCGTAAAATTCCACGTGTGGGCCGAAGAAAGCGTTTGGCCTACCGCGTCT
This sequence comes from Sulfurifustis variabilis, assembly GCF_002355415.1. Taxonomy (GTDB): domain Bacteria; phylum Pseudomonadota; class Gammaproteobacteria; order Acidiferrobacterales; family Sulfurifustaceae; genus Sulfurifustis; species Sulfurifustis variabilis. The sequence goes on from NZ_AP014936.1 coordinate 1,484,237, forward strand.
TGAATGGTGGTTCCCAGCGTCGCTGTATATTCAGTGCTGTAAGCAAGGTCCGTGTCAGGATTGAAAGTGAACGTAGTATCCGTGGTACCCGTCGAAGGTGTCACCACTCCTGGGACCGCCATGCCTGTTCCGGTCTCGACCAAACTGAATCCACTGGCCACAGTGCTTGCGTCCATGGCGGCCGTGAACGTGGCAGTTATGGAGGCACCAACAGGTACGTTTGTTTCGTTGCCGGGCGGATTCGTCGCTTGAACTCCGGGTGGCGCGCATACACCGTCAACGCATGTCACCGTAATGCTGGCAATGTCGAAGTTAGCGTTATAGTTCGGGAACGGCGAGGTCTGCATCGGGCTACCGCCGACGCCAAGATCACACTGCCAGCCAACCTGAGCCGGCTTCGTGCCTGCCACCATGTCGGCGGGGCAGGCCGTTTGATAGCCCGGCGTCGTCGGGTCGCCGTCGTAGTCGGTTACGAAAGCATTGTCGGCGATGAGTGGCAGCACCCCGCTTGGGTTTGTCCCAAGCGTCGTTCCCGGCACGGTGGTCGTGTTCCACGTAGTCGTGGAAACCGGGAGCAAACCCATGGGGTAAGCGCCTTGCGCTAAGCCTTCACTCGCAGCATACGTCCCAACTCCCGTAATAGTCTGATTCACGGAGAGCGTGCTGCCATCGGTTGGCATGACACCAAACAGGCCGGCACCGTCTAGGACGATGGAGACAGGAATGCCGTTATTCCCGTTCCAGTTAAACAACATGTTGGCGAGGATCAGGGTTCCGTCCACCACACCCGGATTCGTATTCGGGTCGCCGTCGCCGATTGCCTGTAAGCTGATCGATTGTGCGATTGCTGAACCACCATTGAAAAAGTAAAAGGGCACGACAGTACCGGAACCCTGCCCGGTTGCCGTGTCGAAAGTCATCGTCCCGGTAATGTTTGTCCGACTGCCAGCCCAAGAATTCCCGCTGTAGTCGGTATTCACCAAGGCATTTCCTTGGGCAGTCAGCATGGTGAAGTAACCGGTCCAGCTGAAGGTGTACTGCGTAGAATGAGCAGCTTGTGGCAGCCCGGCGGCGCCCAGCGCGAGTGCGACCGCGGCCGCAATCGTTTTCTTCTCCGTCTTCGGAGTTTGCCTGATATTCATACTCTCAACCCTCCCGTACTTCTCGCCCATGTCCGGCATTCAGAATTTGGCTCCATACGCTACACCGATGGAAGTCTGTTCCATCGCAATCGAAGCGTTGGCTCCCTGTGTGACCGGGTAACCCGGTGGCGGGAATGCAGTTGGGCCCTTGATTGTGTTCTTGAAAGCGTGCATCAAGTGGAAGCTGATTTCGCTTTCTTTGCCCAAGGCAAGCGTCGCACCGAGCGTCGCATGTTTCTCGGTTGTCGCTGGTGCCAGCATGTTGAACAGCACTTGGTCATCGGGAATCGGCGCCTTCCCGTAGTTGTACCCCGCGCGAAAAGTCAGCCCAGGCGTGTACTTGTAATCGATACCGATTTTGTAGACTGTTTGGTTCTCCCAGCCGAAACCAAGTCCCTTAGGGCCCCCAAGCAGGCACGGTGTGGGATCGGTGCCGGGAGGGCAAAGGGGAAAGAAGTTGCTCGGATCGCTCGCGAGAGGTCCCGGGTTGCCGATAGACGGAACCTCGCTCCAGAAGATCCGCTCCACGTCGAAAGCAACCGTGCTTTTGTGCGTCAGCTTGTAGGCGAGACCGACTGTAAAATTCTCAGGTATGTCGAACTCGCCCCTGTTTGCGAAAAGCCCTTCGTACCGATTGAAACGTTGCATGTTCACTTTCGGCGACCAATTGAGGCCGAGATTTAACCGCTTGTCGAGAAAAGTCCCGAACCACCCCAGACGGTAACCCAAGCCAAAGCCCCAGTCATATCCTTGGTTTGTTAGACCTTCGGAGCTCGACGAGAAGCCGAGATCTACGAATGCCTCAAGACCGAAAGAGCGAAATGTTTGAGCGGCGACGACTACGCCGAGGCCGACGCTGTGGTTGTCATTGATCCTGTAAGCGATGCTCGGAAGGAACTGCATCTGCATCAGGAACACGCCCACTCGGTCCTCTGATTTCGTACCGCCCAACGGATCGAAGAAAGTGCCATCCGTCTGCTTGTAATCGGTTCCAAGGCCGGCACCGATTAGGGCGTACCCAATTGCAACTACACCTCCGGAATCCGAGAGGACGCTGCCCAATGCGGGAACGGGGAAAAGGTCGTAACGACTGCGTTCATCCGTTGGAAGCAAAGCGCTGTCGTGAGCGACCGCGCGCGGCGGGTTAAGCAGCTCGAGCGTCACGTCGAAACGCGCGTCAATCTGAGTCATCAGCGCCGGGTTATACGCCACCGCCATCGCATCCTGGGGGTAGGCCACGCCTGCTCCACCCATTCCCGTTGCCTTCGCGCCATACCCGATACCGAACATGCCGTTCGTTGCATACGTGTTGGCCGGCAATGACAGGGCGAGTCCGATCGCGAAGCCGAGAAGCCGGCTGGCAGCTTTTTTCATTTACTTCGCCTCCAAGAATCTACTTCTGCTTTCTTTGAAATGCGACCGACCTCGGGCTAGGAGGCAGGGGACTCGCTTGCCAAGTTAGTTTTCCGATCGTTGCGGTGAATGACTCGTCGCTGCAGCGCGTGAAGTAGTAATTTTTTGCGTGCGCTTCGATATTGCGCGCGCGAAAAACTAAAAGTCAAGCGCGCAGATCGACGGAGCAAGTCGCATGCGATGTAGAGCAAAGCAAAATGGAAGAAGTGTAAAAGTTATCGACAAGTCACTTTGAAACGCATAGGCGGATCTGGTTTTCACCGTTGACCTTCGTTTAGCGAGCGCATTAAGTTGTTCAAATGTGAAGATCCAGAAGCGCAGCCGTGCGAAACGATATTGCAGCTCGAAAGGCAAAAGCCTTCGCTCTAGCAAGCGCAGGCCGGTTTGCCGATGCACTACTGGCCTATCAAGACCTATGCGTCCAGGCACGAGACGATGCGGAGGTCTGGTATCTTTGTGGTGCCGTGTACGAGCAACTCGGCCGAAGAAGCGAGGCTATCGCTGCTATGCGGGAGGCGCTGGCCTTGGTTCCGCAGCAGGTTGAGTGGCGAAATCACCTCGGCAGCCTATTGGAGTTGGGTGAGGATCTCGCAGCAGCAGAGAATTGTTATCGGCAAGTTCTTGCGTATCAGCCGAACCATCCGGCTGCCCGCTATAATCTCGGCAATGTGCTAAACAAGCGTAATCTTTACCCCGAGGCGCTTGAGAACCTGCTCAAGTCTTTCGAGACTTTCCCCAACGATCCCCGTGTGAACCTTGCCCTTGGAATAGCGCTAAAGGCGGTAGGAAGGCTTACCGAAGCAATTTGTGCCCTAAGGCATGCGGTGGCGCTGAGCCCCCGCTACGCAGATGCGCACAACCTGCTTGGATTCGCGCTACAGGCGGTGGGAGACCGGAGGTCAGCGATCGCTTGCTATGAAGTAGCACTCCGAATGGATCCGAACCACTCGGATGCGGCTAACAATCTCGCTGTCATGCTGCTGGCCGAGGGAAAACGCGACCAAGCTGTCGTCCATGCTCAACGAGCCGTTCAGTTGAGGCCTGAAAAAGCGGGTTATTACTGCACGCTTGGTGTCGTCTGTCATGCGCTCGGCGAGAGGCAGAAGGCGATCGACGCTTACCGGACGGCATTGCAGCTGAATCCAAGACTGACCGAGCCACGCTTCTTTCTGGCCGCCTATGGTGAAGAGGAAGCGCCAAAGCGAGCGCCGGCAGATTACGTCCGAAATCTGTTCGATGATTATGCCGACATTTTTGATAAGACGTTGGTCGACCGGCTTGGCTATCGAATTCCGGAGTTGCTAGGTACGGCGGTACGTCGTGCAGTAGGGAATGCGGCGACTCCTCTCGATGTCATTGACCTTGGCTGCGGAACTGGACTTTGCGGAAAAGTGCTTCGTGGTATTGCTCGATATCTCGTGGGAGTTGATCTTTCGCCTAAAATGATCAACAAGGCGAGGGAACTCAACGTCTACGATGAACTGCTAATCGGCGATCTGCTGGAACCAATATCAATATCGGTTCGAAGTTATGACCTGATTGTCTCGGCCGATGTCTTTGTTTACATCGGCGACCTGTCGCGGGTGTTTTCCGCGTGTCGACGCACTTTGCGGTCCGGTGGACTGTTAGCATTCTCGACCGAAACAGACGAGAGCGCTGACCGCTTCGTTCTTCGGTCTACGGGCCGGTATGCTCATGCACCCGCATATATCAATCAACTGGCCGAGGAACACGAGCTCGAGTTTGTTGTGCGTGAATCGGTGGTCGTGCGCACGGAGGCAGGCACGCCGGTTGCCGGAGAGCTTGTCGTCCTGCGACGGCAATGAAAACGCTGGAATCAGCGGGTTCTATTTTAGGGGCCAAGTCCCGGGCTTTTGCGCTCGCGACTGCCGGTCGGTTTGCCGAGGCATTACCCATTTATCTCGAATTGTCGGCAGAGTTGCCCGACGACGCAGACGTTTGGTACCTGCGCGGAGCCGTGCACGAGCGGCTCGGTCAATCACGCGAAGCTGTCGCAGCCGTGCGCAAAGCTGTTGACCTCCAGCCGCAACAAGCCGACTGGGTCAACCATCTCGGAACGCTGCTCGAGTCTGGAAAGGATTTCGCAGGGGCAGAGGAATGCTATCGCAAAGTCCTTCTAATGAACCCTGATCATTGTCTCGGCCGCTACAATCTTGGAAACGTCCTAAATAAGCGTGCCGAGTACAACGAGGCGATAACCCACCTACGGCAAGCCTTGCAGTATTTCCCGAGCGAACCTCGCGTGCATTATGGCCTAGGCTTGGCGAGGTACCGTTTGGGCAACCGCGGAGAAGCGATTTCACTGCTGCAGAAAGCTATTGCGCTCGATCCGCGCTACGCTGACGCCCACAACGTGCTCGGTATGGCACTACAGGATGCCGGTGACAGCTACGGTGCGATCGCTTGCTACGAAGCTGCGCTCCGTGCCGATCCGCGTCACGTATACGCGACTAACAATCTTGGCGGTGCGCTCATGGCGCAAGGGCGGGTGCAGGAGGCACGGAATTATTTCCGACAGGCAATGGATATTAAGCCGGACTGGCCCGTGCCCGAGTCGAATTTGATATTTTCGATGAATTACGATGTCGCTGATAAAGCGGCCGTGTTCGAAGCGCATCGAGCGTGGGGTAGGTCGCATGCACCAGGGCGGCAGGCGCCGGTGTTCCGTAATATTGCGGATCCGGATCGACGACTGCGTGTCGGCTATGTGTCGCCAGATTTTCGAACGCACTCAGTCATGTTTTTCGTGCTCGGGTGGCTCAGGAACTTGGACCGAAATGAATTTGAAGTGTACTGCTACTCTAACGTAGCGAAGCCGGATACAACCACGGAGCAGCTGAAGCGCGCCGGCGTGGTATGGCGAGACATACATAACGTGCCGGACCAGATTGCCGATGAAATTATTCGCGACGACCAAATCGATATTCTCGTCGATCTAGCCGGTCACAGTGCTGACAATCGGCTGTTGCTCTTCTCGGGGCGGCCGGCTCCGGTTCAAATGACGTGGCTTGGGTATCCGAACACCACAGGTATGAGTGCGATGGACTACCGTGTTACGGACTCGTGGGCGGATCCTGAAGGCCTCACGGAGGATTTGCACACGGAACAGCTGATACGGATGCCGCACGGATTTTTGTGCTATACGCCAATTCCGGACGCACCCGTTGTCTCTTCGTCACCGTTTCAGGATAGAGGATTCATATCATTCGGTTCGTTCAATAGCCTTCCCAAGTTGACGAAATCCGTCGTGAAGACTTGGTCGAGTATCCTACAGGAGGTGCCGGCGTCGCGTTTAGTTCTTAAGAGCACCGGTCTGAACGAAAGGCTGACACGAACTCGCATTAGCGAGCAATTTCAAGCTCACGGCATTGCGCCGGATCGCATCGTCGCTCTACCGGCAGCGGCTAAAGTCCGAGACCACCTGGGGCTATATGCCGACATAGATATCGCTCTCGACACGTACCCCTATAACGGAACGACTACGACTTGCGAAGCGTTATGGATGGGCATCCCTGTTGTTGCGCTTGCTGGCACGTCACACGTAGCGCGCGTGGGCGTGAGTTTGCTTAATCAAGTCGGGCTTACGGAACTTATCGCTCAGGATGAGGAGTCTTACGTGCAGCGTGCGGTTGAACTTGCCGGAGACGCAGCCCGACTTTCCGACTTACGAAGCTCGCTACGCGAGAGAATAGCACGTAGTCCGCTTTGCGATTCGATTGCCTTTGCTCGAACGCTCGAAAACGTCTATCGGGATGTATGGCGGCAGTGGTGTGCCAAGTGAAGGCCATTTAACTCGAGTATTATCCCGCTTACGCTAGCGGTCGTACCCGAATTCGTGCAAGTAAGGCGCCAATTTCTCCACATAGGGCTCAATTTGCGCTCGGTAATTCCTCCAGCGCCCAATCGCGCGGTTATAAAGCGGTTCGGCGACATCCTGGTAGCTCGGTGTTCCGATATATCGTTGTTGTGCTCGCCGATGAAACGTGGCTAGTGTTGTCGACCATGACAGATCGAGAAAATTGAAAATGTTCTTCGTCGTACTTTCAAAGTCCTCTACTAGATCCTCGTAGCGGTATTCGTGATAGCGTATCGGCAACACGTGACGGTAGTGGAGCCATAATTCCATCACTTGGCAATAAAAAGTCGTTGTTAGGTCCATTGTCAGGAAATTAAGCATGGCCGGATTAAGCGTGAAGCCTTGCATGAAACTGCTCAAACATACGTCGCGAGGGTCGCGGATAGCCACCAAGATCGAGGCATCGGGGAAAAGGCGATAGATGAACCCCAAATCGACTATGTTGAGAGGAAATTTGTCCAATAAGCGACTCTCGGTTGACAGCCCACCGACAATTTCTTTTGCGCGTCGCCAATACTCGTTGCGAAGCATTACGACATCGGTAACTGACAATTGGATGAGGTTTTGGGGGAATGGTGGAGACGAGGGGCCCAGTAACTGAGGCAGTTCCCCAATTATTTGCTGAATCAGCGGCCGTTCTTCCAGGGACACGACGTCCGGGTGCTGATTCAGTATCTGCTCCATGACCGTCGTACCAGAGCGTGGGAATCCAACGAAGAAAATAGGCGGTCGCCTCATATGTTCCTGAACACCCGGTGAGCAAGCGCAATGGTCCACTCTCTGTGAGACGAAGAACTCGGCATTGCTCGTTATCCGCTTCTTATACAGGTCTCGATCCAACGGCATACTGCTGGCTAGGCGCGACCAGGCATCTTTCCCGGCGGAGAAAGCATCGAACGCCTCGGGATACCGAGACTGTCGGTCGAGCACATGTCCGAGTTCTATTGCAGCAGTCGCGACCAGCGAGGGATGGGCGGTAGGTACAAGGAGTTTCCGTAATAGGTCTTCGGCCTTGTGAAAATTTCTCGCTCGTTTCTCTAGCTTTGCGAGAAGTAATAAGGCTCCAGCATGATTAGCGTTAAACGAAAGTGCTGCGCTGGCGGCATTTCGGGCCTCAGGCAACTTGTGCCGCATCTCGTAGAGCATGCCTAAGTTCGAAAGACAGTCAGCGTGATCAGGCTGGATTGCGATGCAAGATTTGTAGTGATGTTCGGCGTCGTTTAGGTGACCCTCGGTCGCCAGTATGCCTGCAAGAAAGTAGTGTGCAGCTGCTAATTGCGGCTGTTCTGCGAGCGCCGTGTAATAGTGCCGTTTTGCCTCAGTAGGTCGCTTTTGCAGCAGGATATTGCCCATCAACAGATGCAATTGTGGGTTCAACGGGTCTGCAGCTATAGCTTTTTCTATCCAATGTTCGGCGCTCTGCAAATCTCCTTGCCTGGCGCAAGCCAACCCCAGGATGTGGAGAATGCCTGAATCACAGGGCGCGCGCGAAATCGCTTCTAGGCACACACTCCTCGCGTCTGCGAGTCGATTAGATGTCAGCAGATCGCGTGCCTTCTGCTTCAATCGGTCAAGGTCGCCCATGAGTCACATGTTGTTTACGAACACTCTAAAGTCGGCCTGTAGATTGCTCTTTGAGGGGCCAATCAGTGTCTACAAGCATGCAGAGGTGGATTGCACGCTAAGGGTGGTTGCGTGGTCGCCCTCAAACGCCTTTGAACTATTCTCACCGCGTCATGCTGGGCGTCCGCAACTATTCGTTAGACCAGGGCCGGGATCCAGTTAGCTCGTGGCATAGTCTAGCTATCTGGTGATTGCTGCCGTCTTGGCTAGTCAGGGCGCTCCAGGGCGTTAACTAAGGGGCCGATATGCCGTTCGTAATGTCGCCATCGGGCTACCGACTTTCGGTAAAGCGGTCGCCGAACCTGATCGTAGCTCGGGGTCGTGACAGCTCGCCTCGAATTATGAAAGTGAAGGCAAGTGTCGCTCCAGTCGAGACCAACGAACTCGATTAGCTTTCGAATCGTCGGCTCCGGATCGCTCACAAGCGATTCATAGTTCACTTCAAGAAAGGGAATGCGTAAGGACGCCTTCCAGTGTTCCATCAAGCGCCTGTACTGCTTGTAGTAGAGGCCAAGGTGCTCCAGGTTATGCGAGTAAGCGTGGTGTCGGTTGAAGTGCAGGAAGTAAATCGATAGGCAAGTATCCAGCGGATCTCGAGTGCAGTGAATGACACGCGCTTGGGGAAACAACAAGTCGATCAGTCCCAACAGTGTGAAGTTGTGCGGCATCTTGTCGGTGACGCGAGCTTTTCCATTCGCCACGCTCCCAAGTCGCACTAAGTGTTGTTGGGCGATGACATCAAGTGTCTTGCGGTCAATTATGTCGAGGCAACCCGGATAAGGCGCTTTCGTTCGCAGTTTCTCGGGAAGCGACGCGGCGATCCGGTGCAAGTCAGGGAGCTCGCCGGCGCCGTGCACAAGAGGATGGCTCGCCAGAATCTGTTCAACGAGACTGGTGCCGGAGCGCGGCATGCCTACGATAAAAACGGGGAGTCGTGATTGATTAGAGGCGCGCGGTCTCTTTTGTTGCCTGTGCTCCCTAAAGGCATCAATTATTTGGTCGAAGAGATGACCGTTGGTGACAGGGTCGAATGGACTAGGATCCAAGGCATTCGCCTGGTAGTAGTGATGAAACGCCTTATCATAGTCTTTGATTTCATCGTAGAGCTTGCCGAGCGCATAGTGAATGTCCATCCTTGCCCGCAATGGCAACTTATCGTTCACGCGCAAGGTTCGCTCTAGCCTCGTCACAGCACTCTCGCGTTCACCGATATGACCGGCAAGAAAAGCATAAGCGAGTGCGACGTTTTCGTTCGAAGAGTTGCTCTCGAGCAAGGGATGCAGAACCGATCGGGCCGCTTGAAAATCGCCCTTATGCTCCAATACGCGTACTAGCCAGGCGCGCGCGTCATCATGTGTCGGATCGAGGTCCAGAGCGCGCTCAAGGCTGACCTGAGCGTTATCCAGTTCACCAAGTTGCCTCAAACATTGCCCATAATGGAAATGCGCCGTCGCTGAACTTGGCGCGAGTGACACAGCTGTACCGAAGAGTTCCTTGGCGGCAAGAAGATCATCGCGGCCGTTATCGCGCACACGTAAGACATTGCCGAGCATGACGTACGGCTCGGGGGTGTTTGGCGCGGCTGCCAGAGCGCGTCTGCAGAATCCCTCAGCCTCATCATAGCGTTCGAGTTGAATAAGGACCCTTGCAGTGGCGAGTTGCGCGTCGGGGTCGACGGGCCTGAGTCGGGCGTACCGCTCGAAAGACGTGACCGCTTGCTCGAGTCGGTTGTTCTTAATATGAAGCAAAGCCATGTCCTTATGGGCTTCGGCATAGTCCGGTTTGAGATCGATAGCCTGCTCAAAGCAACGCGCCGCTTCGTCAGAGCGGTTTTCTTGTAGCATGCAAAGACCCAAGTTGTAATGAGCTTCCGCCAACCGTCGGTTGAGGCGGATTGCGTCGGAAAATGCGATGCTTGCTTCCGCCGTCCGTCCGAGGCTTCTCAGCACTAACCCCAGTGTGTTATGCGTGCTCGCAATCGACGGATCGAGCCGCGCGGCGCTCTCGGCACAATGCAGCGCCTCTTCGTTTCTGCCCTCCTTCCACAAGGCACCGGCTAGGTTGGCGTGCGCCGGGGCGAAATCCGGTTGAATGCGCAGAACTTCGCGGTAGCTCGTGATCGATTCCGCATGTCGGCCTAACGCCTGAAGCGCGACGCCAATGTTGTAATGTGCGGCGGCGTGTCCTGGTTGGAGGGCGACTACTTTCTGGCAGCTCTCGATGACTTGTCGGAATTCTCCGCCTGCTGCTTGGATTCCGGCCATGAGAAACCACACCTCGGCGTCGGCAGGGACGATCTGGCAGAGCGCGGCGCAGGAATGCCTCGCTTCAGTGGTTCGATTCGCCTTAAGCAGCGCGAGTATCTGCTGTTTGGTTGTCTGCACAAGCACGTAGATTATCCTTCTGTCTTTGCAAAAATGGAGCTACGGCCTGCTGTTCGGCCGTAACAACCTTTTTTACTCTATCGCCTAGGTGTCAAGCCCGCTAGACACCTAGCGATCAGGTTTCTCAACAGATCGATGACTGCCCGCGGGCAGCCGAGCCGGACAGAGATCGTTCCCATCCTTGCGTCCTCTGCGGTGAACTGTGAGTAATGAAACCTCACTTTACCAGCCTTACCCCGCCGTGTTACGCGGTGCCGGTCCGGGCAGGGATGTGGCATTTTGACCCCGCCTCGACCTGACGGCACTTGCCATATCGTCCGGCCGACTCTTCGCGACTGAAACTCGCAGGTTGTTTCACATGTGGCGCGCGGACGTCGGCACTAGCGTTCCCTGGAATCAGAAACCGACTCTCGATTTTGCAGCGTCATCAAGCGATCAGGTCGAGTTTCTTTACACATTTAGTTCAAAAAGCGAGCTATTCATCGAATAGTTGCCGCGCTTTACCCCTACTTTCATAGCTTTGCCAGGCTATAGCAGTGAACAAGCAACTGTCGGTCACCTTTACAGACGTCGCATTTTCGTCCGGCAGGAATAGCTTAAGTCATTGACGAATCAAGGCTGGCATGTCGATTGCGCTATGGAAGCGACTCTGAATGGGAACACTGCCCATTTGGATCACCAGGCAGTCCAACGAAATTTTGGAGGAGGATTGATGAAGCTCCAACCGACGTTCAAGAAAAAGGCACTGGCTGCAGCATTGACGGCTGCGGTTGGAACTGGTGCCGCGCTTCCGGGAACGGCCTCGGCAGATATTATTACGTTTGACTGGTCCGGCTATTTCACCATGCTGACGGCCCAGGGCAATACGCTGGTGAACACCGACTATGCTGGAAACAGCTGGGGCGGCAATCGGACAGACATCAGCGGCACCATGACTTTCGACACGGTGACCGGCCAAGGTTCAGGCACTGTGGTTCCGTTCTACTTCTTCAATGGCGGCTCTGCCATTGCCGAGTCGATCACCATGCAGGCAATCGGCGACGGCGACCCGAACACCAATCCCGGCATGCTGGACGGAACGCTGATTCTCGGAAACATGCTGTTCAACTGGAACGGCAACAATGGTATTCCAGTTTCCATCGTACTGGACGGCGCTGGTATGTTCGGCACGATGATGGGCGGTCCGCTCACGGTGGGGCAGACGATCTCCGGTGTGGGGACGTACGGCGCCAGCGAGGGCGTGTCTCAAGGCACTTACTCCATGGGCTTGCTCCCGGTTTCCACGACTACGTGGAACACGACCACCGTGCCGGGAACGACGCTTGGGACAAACCCAAGCGGGGTGCTGCCACTCATCGCCGACAATGCTTTCGTAACCGACTACGACGGCGACCCGACGACGCCGGGCTATCAAACGGCCTGCCCCGCCGACATGGTGGCAGGCACGAAGCCGGCTCAGGTTGGCTGGCAGTGTGATCTTGGCGTCGGCGGTAGCCCGATGCAGACCTCGCCGTTCCCGAACTATAACGCCAATTTCGATATCGCGAGCCTGACTGTGACCAGCATCACTCCGGTCCCGGTGCCGGCTGCCGTCTGGCTGTTCGGGTCGGGTCTGCTCGGCTTGGTCGGCATCGCCCGTCGTCGCAAGGGCTCGGCTGCTGCATAAGCAGTAGGCGACTCGGATAGACGGGGTGGCGCGATGCCACCCCGTCCTTCCTTTGGACATGAATGCACCCCAGCGAGTGATAGCGTTCATGGTTCCAGGCGTTCCAACCGCTAGAAACGGAAAGCACGGCGAGAAGGAGCACCGCAAGTGCGCAGGTTGGGAACGAAATAAGAAATACAACCTTGAGGACGGATAAATGGCCCAAGTCACCCGTACCCGGTTGCTCCGCCCGATGATTGGATTTGGATCCGTCAGGAGGATCGGCGTCTTCGTGACGCGATCGTCGATCGTTATTGCGGTACTCGGCTGCTTCCTGTTTTCCGCGTTGATTACCGTGAGTGCGCCCTCCATGGCGACCACGCCCGATGGCGAGACGCCGGCGAACGAAGGCGTGTGCGACGTCGTGAAGGGTGGAACGCCGGGGCTGTATGGCCTGTGCGTGGCGTACTGCGAGGCGCAGGACCTGGATATCGTCGGCGACAAGGAGGCCCCGAGCAACAAGATCCTGGCGAACTATCGCAAGAAGATGCAGGCGGGCGATCCGGACATGCCGTGCGTAAAGGTGCCGTGCCCGTGCTGGACAGAGGCGGAGCTCGCGAACATATCCCAAAGCGGCGGCGCGCTCTCCTGCGGGAGCACCTCGACAACCGCGATTATCCGGAACAGCTCGCCCATTCAGTTCGCGAGCGTGGACACGAGTTTGAACAACTGCCGGTACACCGATACGTCCGCCTCACCGCGGATTTCCCGGCGATTCGACGGCATCGATCCAGCGGCCGCGCAGTCCTGCTACACGCAGATTCAACAAGCCTGCGGGGCATTGGGTCTGTAAAACAGCCAAGCGTTGAATGAGCTCAACAAAATAACAGGCGAGCGTTGGAGGAGAGGCTATGCGGAGAATGCTAAGGACAAGCGCGAAGGCCGCTCTCGGCCTTCTCGCACTGCTCGGGGCGGCGACCGCACAGGCGGCGCTGGTCAATTTCAGCATCACGGGCTACGTCGACGGTTCCGAGGGTCCGTTCGGGCTTGACGTCGGCGATGCGATCACGGCCAGCGGTACGTTCGATGACAGCGCGATCGGAATGGCGCCTTACACGGTGTACTTCGATGCAGCCCACAGCGGCAACTCGATGACGATCGTCGCGGGTTCGCTCTCGTTGAACAACACGCAGGACGACTACTTCGCGGTCGGCGGGTCGCCGCGGCTCGAGTTCGACAGCATGGGCGACCTGGTGGGCGTCAATTTCTACGCGGCCCTGCCGGATAACAGCGGCTTCGATTCCGGAGCGTTGGCATTCATCGTGAACGACGCCGATTTCTATTTCGCCACGGGCTACTGGGACGCCGGCAGCTTCACGGTGACGCCTGTCCCGATCCCGGCGGCAGTGTGGCTGCTGAGCTCGGGGCTTTTGAGTCTTGCCGGGTTCGCGCGTCGCCGCCAGCGCGCGGCCTGAACGCAAAGTTACGACACAACGATTACGACGAACACGACAACGATATCGAAACAGTAGGCGAGCAGTAGAAGAACGACAGGAAGGCAAGGAGGAGGTCCTCGACAAGAGGACAGCGGGATCGTTCGCGCGCGCGTCCGGCATCGAGAAGCTGGACACGATAAAAAAATCGCTCGCGCATCTTCCCGCTTCGCGCACCGCCACGTAGAGTAATATCGTTATTTTCTAATGTGGGGTGTGGGAGATGAAAAGAAGAATCGGGGTAGGGATCGTCGCGGCGTGGCTGGCCGTGGTTGGAATGCAGAATGCGTCGGCGTATTCGCTGGCGCACCAGAACGTGAACGAGCTGCCGGCGCTGGTCGTGGTGAACGACGGCAAGGACAGGAACGACGACGTGACGCTCCGCTACAACGTGGGCGGGAAGAACTACAAGAGCGCCAACGGGAAGAGCGGCAAGCATCGCAAGGACGGCAAGCACCAGACGCAGTACCTCTTCGGTTACTTCGACGCGGGCGAGTTCAGCGCGTTGACGGGCAAGAAGGGGAAGGTGAGCTTCGCGGACGGATCGGCCGTCGATTTCGCGATCGCGGAGAAGGGATCGGACGGTATTTTCGGGACGGGTGACGACGTGTATTACCGTCTCTCGGACGCCGAGGACTACGCGGATCTGTACTTCCGCAGGCCCGTCGGCAACGGCAAGTGGAGCGCGTCGGTCTTCGAGGACGATTACTTCGGAAAGCTGATGATCGCCTGGGACACCGACCTCGACGGCAAAACGGATCTGAGAGTGCACCTGCGGACGCGCGGGCGCTACGACGGAATGGCGGTGACGGCCGTTCCGCTTCCGGCCGCCGGGCTGCTCTTCGCTTCGGGGCTGGCCGGGCTGGCGATGCTGCGGCGGCGCAGAAGCCGGACGAGGACAGCGGAGGTGTCGGAGCGGATCGGCACCTGAGGGCATGAGGAGAGAGAAGCGCGGGTGCGGCGACGTGTGCCGCCGGCCCGTGGAAGGTTCGGCAGGGTGTGACAGGGGCCTGGCAGCCGAGCGGGTTTCACGACAACAGACAACAAGCAGGAGGATCTCAAGATGCGGTTTAAAAGTGTGATGGCGGCCGCTTGCGTCGCGATGACGGGGAGCGCCTTTGCGGCGACCGACACGGCGGAGACAAGCAGCCCGGCAACGGCCGCTATCGCGGAACCGGCCGCGGCAATCCAGCCGGACAAGCTCGTGCTGATGTCCGCCCAGTGGGCCAAGGCGGCGTGCGACGCCTGGAACCAGGACCCGGTGCTGACGCAGGGCCTGGTCGACTCGGAGTGGGTCGATAACGACGGCGAGCGCGGCTTCAAGGTCCTGCAGATCTATCGCAAGGACTGCAAGGATGCCCCGCGCGTCGAGATGCGCATCGCGAAACGCGACGGCAAGGCCGTGTGCGTGTACGGCGGCCGCGTCGAGACCGCGGAGCTCATCAAGAAGTCGGACTACGTGATGTTCGCGGACACCACGCGCTGGCAGGAGATGGGCCGCGGCGAGTACGGCCCGATGCGCGCGATGATGTTCGGCCGGCTCGGCTTCGAAGGTCCGAAGCTCGAGGCGATGGGCAACATGGGGCCTTTCGAGAACTTCCTCCTCCTGACCGGCAAGGTCCCGGGCGAGACGCAGGAGTGCCCGAAGTAGTGTCTTGAGCCGTCGGGGGCTTCGGCCCCCGGCGGTTCGAGGTTTTTCCTCCGTTCGGTGTTAATCGGGCCGACCGTAACAGGTCGGCCTTTTTTTTATTCAATGCGCGTTGCGTGAGAACCAGCGGGGGACGTATCTATATATATGATACGGGTCGTTCCCCGGCCGCGGTCGCCCTTATCTTTTCCTTTTGTTTTCAACGTGCATTAAGAAAAGCTTAATAAGCTTGTTCTTACCAATGTCAGCGCCGCGGCGTGCGCAGTGGCTCGCCATCGCGGCGTCGCGCAGCATGTTCCACGCAGGAAGCGAGTGACGACGCCGTCTCGAGAGGAAAGCCATACGTTCAGGAGGCGCATCGCTCCGCGCGCAGGCAAACCGTGATTCCCGCTGTGCGACGCGCGCGAATGCGCGGACATTTCGGCCTTTTCGATTGAAGCCCGGCGGCGGGGTGGGTTATGTTCCGGGTGAACCCGCAGATCAAGGAGCCCGATGGCGAGCGAGCACACCGTCGCGTCTGCCGGGGTGCAGGCGTCGAGCCGCTTCACGGAGTACGACATCTACCTGCTCAAGCAGGGAAATCACGTGCGGCTCTACGAGAAGTTCGGCGCCCATCCGACCGTGCACGAGGGGACGGAAGGCGTGTACTTCGCCGTCTGGGCGCCCAACGCCGAGTCGGTCTCGGTGATGGGCGATTTCAACGGCTGGGACAAGGCGGCGCACCGGCTGCTGGCGCGCGGCGATCAGTCGGGCGTGTGGGAGGGCTTCGTGCCCGGCGTGCGCATCGGCGCCTTATATAAGTATCACGTCGCCTCGCGCTACCACGACTTCCGGGTCGACAAGGCCGACCCCTACGCGGTGCGGTTCGAGGCGCCGGGGCGCACGGCCTCGGTCGTCTGGTCGCTCGATTACGCGTGGGGCGACGCCGACTGGATGCGCTCGCGGCACGCGGCCAACGCGCGCAACGCGCCGACCTCCATCTACGAGATTCATCTCGGCTCCTGGCGGCGCAAGCCGGAGGAGGGCGACCGCTTTCTCACCTACCGGGAGCTCGCCGACTGGCTCCCGGACTACGTCGCCGAGACGGGCTACACGCACGTCGAGCTGCTGCCGGTCACCGAGCACCCGTTCTACGGCTCGTGGGGCTACCAGACGACCGGCTACTTCGCCCCCACCTCGCGCTACGGCACGCCGCAGGACTTCATGTATCTCGTCGACCGGCTGCACCAGCGCGGCATCGGCGTGATCCTCGACTGGGTGCCGTCGCACTTCCCTAGCGACGAGCACGGCCTCGCGTATTTCGACGGCACGCACCTCTACGAGCACGCCGACCCGCGGATGGGCTTCCACCCGGAATGGAACAGCTACATCTTCAACTACGGGCGCGCGGAGGTGCGGGCGTTCCTCACGAGCAGCGCCGTCTTCTGGCTGAACCAGTACCACATCGACGGGCTGCGGGTGGACGCGGTCGCCTCGATGCTCTATCTCGACTACGCGCGAAAGCACGGCGAGTGGATCCCGAACGCCTACGGCGGCAAGGAGAACCTGGACGCCATCGCCTTCCTGCGCCACCTCAACGAGGCTGCCTACCGCGAGCAGCCGGACATCCAGATGATCGCGGAGGAGTCGACCGCGTGGCCCATGGTGTCGCGGCCGCCCTATCTCGGGGGCCTCGGCTTCGGCATGAAATGGAACATGGGCTGGATGCACGACACGCTCGATTATTTCGCTCTCGACCCGGTGTACCGCAAGTTCCACCACGACCGGCTCACGTTCAGCATCTGGTACGCGTTCTCCGAAAACTACGTGCTGCCGCTCTCGCACGACGAGGTGGTGTACGGGAAGGGCTCGCTGATCGCCAAGATGCCGGGCGACGACTGGCGCAAGTTCGCGAACCTTCGCCTGCTCTTCGGCTACATGTACAGCCATCCGGGCAAGAAGCTCATGTTCATGGGCGGCGAGTTCGGGCAGTGGCGCGAATGGAGCCACGAATCGAGCCTCGACTGGCACCTGCTCGAGCAGCCGCTGCACGGCGGGCTGCGCCGCTGGGTGGGCGACCTCAACCGCGTGTACCGGCGCGAGCCTGCCCTGCACGCGCGCGACTTCGAGCAGGAGGGGTTCGCGTGGGTCGACGTGCACGACTGGGAGCAGTCGGTGGTGAGCTTCCTGCGCAAGGGGCGGGACGAGGAGGTGCTCGTCGTGTGCAACTTCACGCCGGTCCCGCGCGAGAACTACCGGGTCGGCGTGCCGCGCGACGGCTACTGGTACGAGCTGCTCAACAGCGACGCGGAAATCTACGGCGGCGCCGGGTTCGGGAACCTGGGCGGCGTGGAGGCGTCGCCGCTGCCGGCGCACGGCCACTATCACTCGGTCGCGCTCACGCTGCCGCCGCTCGGCATCGTGCTCCTGAAGCCGGCCTGAGCCGACGGCAACGAAGGGTGAAAGAGGCGGGTGCTTCTGTCATTGCGGGCGCAGCGAAGCAATCTCATGTCCGGCTACGGGGTCGGGCGAGATTGCTTCGTCGCTGCGCTCCTCGCATCGACAGCGTGTTCAAGGGTCACCCAGGGGAGCGCGAGTGCCGGTGACTCGGGGCGGGAAGCTCATGGGCGTGCCTGACGACGATCCCGACTTCGGCCGCCGGCGCGTGGTGATCGAGCACCTTGCCCCCGCGATCGACGGCGGCCGCTTCCCCATCAAGCGCGTGATCGGCGAGCCGGTGGTCGTCGAGCTCGACGCCTACGCCGACGGCCACGACGCGATCGCCTGCGTGCTGCGCTACCGGAAGGACGGCAACGCCATCTGGAGCGAGATGCCGATGAAGCCCGCCGGCAACGACCGCTGGCGGGGGACGTTCACCGTGGACGAGATCGGCACCTACCGCTACACCGCCCAGGGATGGGTCGACGCGTTTCGGACCTGGCGGCACGACCTTGAAAAACGCGTGCTCGCCGGGCAGGACCTGGGCGTGCCCTTGCAGGTCGGCGCGCGGCTCGTGAGGGCGGCGGCCGGCCGCGCCAAGGGGGCGGACGCGGCGCTGCTCGCGCGCAGCGCGGAGCTCCTGGAGAAGGGCACGGACGACGCGGCGCGACAGGCGGCCGCGCTGGACAGGGAGCTCGCCGCGCTCATGGACCGCTATCCCGATCGCAGCCTCGCGACCGCGTGGGACCGCGAGCTCGGCGTGGTGGTCGACCGGGAGCGCGCGCGATTCTCGGCGTGGTACGAGTTCTTTCCGCGCTCGTGCACGGACGATCCCCGGCGCCACGGCCGGCTCAGGGACTGCGAGGCGCGGCTGAGGTACGCGGCGGAGATGGGATTCGACATCGTGTACCTTCCGCCGGTGCATCCCGTCGGGGAAACCTTCCGCAAGGGCAAGAACAACCGCGAGCAGGCGGAGGCGGGCGACGTAGGCAGCCCGTGGGCGATCGGCGCCGCGGCGGGCGGGCATCGTGCCGTGCATCCGGAGCTCGGCACCCTCGACGACTTCAAATGGTTCGTGGGCAGGGCGAAGGATCTCGGGCTCGAGGTCGCGCTGGACATCGCCTACCAGTGCTCGCCCGATCATCCCTACGTGAAGGAGCATCCGGAGTGGTTCCTGAAGCGTCCGGACGGGAGCATCCAGTACGCCGAGAACCCGCCGAAGAAGTACCAGGACATCTATCCGATCCACTTCGAGTCGGAAGCCTGGCCGGCGCTCTGGGAGGAGCTGACCGGCGTCGTGCTCTTCTGGATGGATCAGGGCGTGAGGATATTCCGGGTCGACAACCCGCACACCAAGCCGTTCGCCTTCTGGGAAAGCCTGATCGCGCGCGCGAAGGCGCGGGACCCGGAAGTGATCTTCCTGTCGGAGGCCTTTACCCGTCCCAAGGTGATGTACCGCCTCGCGAAGCTCGGCTTCACGCAGTCCTACACGTATTTCACCTGGCGCAACACCAAGTGGGACCTGACGCAATACTTCACGGAGCTCACGCGCACCGAGGTGGCGGAGTTCTTCCGGCCCAGCCTCTGGCCGAACACGCCCGATATCCTGAACGAGTACCTCCAGGTCGGCGGCCGGCCGGCGTTCATGGTGCGGCTGGCGCTGGCGGCGACGCTCGGAGCGAGCTACGGCATCTACGGGCCGGCGTTCGAGCTGATGGAGAACCGGCCGCGGGAGCCCGGCTCGGAGGAATACCTCGATTCCGAGAAGTACCAGATCCGCGTCTGGCCCGTGGACCGGCCGGACAGCCTGCGGGACTACATCGCGCGCGTGAACCGAGTGCGCCGCGAAAACCGGGCGCTGCAGGCGGACCGGCGGCTGCGGTTCCACTTCATCGACAACGACATGCTCATCGCGTACAGCAAGGCGACCGCGGACCTCGACAACGTGATCCTGGTGGTCGTGAACCTGGATCCGCACCACATGCAGTCGGGATGGGTGCACCTGCCGCTCGCCGACCTGGGGCTGGACGCGCACCAGCCGTACCAGGCGCACGATCTGCTTTCCGGCGCGCGCTACCTCTGGACGGGCGAACGCAACTTCGTCCAGCTCGACCCCCATTCGACACCGGCCCACATCTTCCGCCTCCGCAAGCGCGTGCGCTCCGAGCGGGATTTCGACTACTACATGTAATGATCGACCCGTCTCCCCCTCGCGGGAGAGGGCGGGGAGAAGGGGCAATGACGCGTAGCACGGTAGGCAAAGATCGCGGCAGCGATAACGGAAACTGGTGACGACGGGTTCCCTCTCCCCTTGCGGGAGAGGGAACGGAGCGAAGTTCAAGCGCCAGCAGCCAATTGGCCTTACATTGTGGATTTCGTCTGTTTTGAAGCACGGCTGGTGATCGAAGTCGATGGCGGTCGACACCTGAACAGCGACACGGACCGCACCCGGCACGGATGGTTTACGCAACAAGAATTCCGCGTTTTGCGTTTTTGGGACAACGAGGTTTTGAATGAGACGGCTGCGGTACTGGAGACGATTGCCGCGTTTCTTACCCCTCTCCCCCGGCCCCTTTGCTCGCCCCATCCGTGGGGCTCGCCCCTCCGGGGGCGCCCTGACGGGCAACCAAATTCGCTCCCGGCGAATTTGTCCCACAAGGGGAGAGGGGAGTAGGGCGTGAGGGATCTATCAGTAGCAGGAAGTGGCGAGGCATGGCACGAGAGAGCAAAGGCGGGCAGCTTGTGATCGATCCGCTCTGGTACAAGGACGCGATACTCTACGAGCTGCACGTCAAGGCGTTCTTCGACAGCAACGGGGACGGGATCGGCGACTTCGCGGGGCTCACCGCCAAGCTCGATTACCTGCAGGACCTCGGCGTGAACACGCTCTGGCTCCTGCCATTCTACCCCTCGCCGCTGAAGGACGACGGCTACGACATCGCCGATTACCGCCGGATCCACAAGGACTACGGCTCGCGGCGGGACTTCCGCACGTTCATCCGGGAGGCGCACCGCCGCGGCCTGCGCGTGGTGACGGAGCTCGTCATCAACCATACCTCCGACGAGCACTCGTGGTTCCAGTCGGCGCGGCGCGCCCCGCGCGGCTCCATGAAGCGCAATTACTACGTCTGGAGCGACAGCGACAAGAAGTACGCCGGCGCGCGCATCATCTTCCTCGACACCGAGAAGTCGAACTGGGCCTGGGACCCGGTCGCGCAGCAGTATTACTGGCACCGCTTCTTCTCGCACCAGCCGGACCTCAACTTCGACAACCCGCACGTCGTGCGCGCCGTGACGCGGGTGATGCAGTACTGGCTCAACATGGGCGTCGACGGGCTGCGACTCGACGCGATCCCGTACCTCTGCGAGCGCGAGGGGACGAGCTGCGAGAACCTGCCCGAAACGCATGCGGTCCTGAAAAAGCTGCGCGCGGCGCTGGACAAGCGCTATCCGGACCGCATGTTCCTGGCCGAGGCGAACCAGTGGCCCGAGGACGTGCGCGACTACTTCGGCGCCAGCGACGAGTGCCACATGGCGTACCACTTCCCGCTGATGCCGCGCATGTACATGGCGATCGCGCAGGAGGACCGGCACCCGATCATCGAGATCCTGCAGCAGACGCCCGACATTCCGGACGACTGCCAGTGGGCCATCTTCCTGCGCAACCACGACGAGCTCACGCTCGAGATGGTGACCAGCAAGGAGCGCGACTACATGTGGCAGATGTACGCCGCGGATCCGCGCGCGCGCCTGAACCTCGGCATCCGGCGGCGCCTGGCGCCGCTGCTCGACAACGACCTCGACCGCATCAAGCTCATGAACAGCCTGCTGTTCTCGATGCCGGGCTCGCCCATCATCTATTACGGCGACGAGATCGGCATGGGCGACAACATCTACCTCGGCGACCGCAACGGCGTGCGCACGCCCATGCAGTGGAGCCCCGACCGCAACGCCGGCTTTTCGCGCGCCGATCCGCAGCGGCTCTACCTGCCGCCGATCATGGACCCGATCTACGGTTACGAGGCCGTGAACGTGGAGGCGCAGGCGCGGGATCCGTCGTCGCTGCTCAACTGGATGAAGCGGCTGCTCTCCGTGCGCAAGAGCCACCAGGCCTTCGGCCGCGGCCGCCTGGTGTTCCTGCGGCCCGGCAACCGGAAGATCCTCGCGTTCCTCCGCGAGCACGGCGAAGACGCGATCCTGTGCGTCGCGAACCTCGCGCGCTCGGCCCAGCCGGTCGAGCTCGATCTCTCGCGCTACAAGGGCCGCGTGCCGGTCGAGCTGCTCGGACGCGCGGCCTTTCCGCCGATCGGGGAGCTGCCCTACCTGCTGACGATGCCGAGCCACGGGTTCTACTGGTTCCGGCTGGCCAAGGGGGAGGAAGTCCCGTCCTGGCACGAAGAGCGGCTCGCGCCGGAGGACCTGCCGATGCTCGTCCTGTTCGACGGCTGGCACAGCTTCTTTCGCGATCGCGTGGTGCCCTGGCGGATCGCGATGGCCGAGAAGGTGCGCGGCCAGCTCGAGGAGGAGGCGCTGCCGCGGTTCGTGGGAGCGCAGCGCTGGTACGCCGCCAAGGGCGAGCCGATCGCGCGCCTCACGCTCACGGACCGGGCGCTCTGGGAGGAGGGCGGCGCGAGCTGGCTCATCGCGCTCTTCCGGCTGGAGGGCGGCGCGGAGCCCGCGCATTACTTCCTGCCGATGTCGCTCGTGTGGGAGGAGGGCGACGAAGAGCGGCTGCGCGGCGTCCTGCCGGCGACCGTCGCCCGCGTCCGCCAGCAGGCGCAGATCGGCGTCCTTGCCGACGCCTTCGCCGACGAGGTGTTCTGCCGCGCGGTGGTGAACGCGATCGAGCGGGGGCTCGAGCTGCCGTCGGCGAACGGCGTGGTCCGGTTCTCGGCGACGCGCGCCTACGCGGAGCTCGCCGAGCCGGACGCGGGACCCTTGCCGGTCCGGGCCGGGACGCAGGGGACCAATACCAGCGTCACGATCGGGAGCCGGCTTTTCCTCAAGGCCTACCGCCGCCTGCGGGTCGGCCTGAACCCGGAGCTCGAGGTCGGCCGTTACCTGACCGAGGTCGCGCGCTACCCCAACACCGTGCCGCTCGCCGGATCGGTCGAGTATCAGGCGGCCGACGGCACCGTCATGACGCTCGCGCTGCTCCAGGGGTACGTGGAGAACCAGGGCGACGGGTGGAACTACACGCTCGATTACCTCGAGCGATTCCTCGAGCAGTGCCGTACCGGCACCCAGCCGCCCGGCTCGGCGGAGGACATCCACGGGGCCTACCTCGCCCTCGCGCGCACGCTCGGCCTGCGCACCGCGGAGCTGCACGCGGCCTTCACGCTCACCGCCGGCGGGCCCGACTTCGACCCGGAGGCGATCGGGTCGGACGATCTGACGGCGTGGGCCGGGCAGGTGCGCCACGAGGCCGAGACGACCCTCGAGCTGATCGCGCAGCGGCTGGCGGGGCTCCCGGGCGACGTACGCGCCGAAGGCGAGTGGCTCGTTTCCCGCCGGGGCGAGCTGCTCGACCGCATCCGCGGCTCGACGCCGGCCGCGCTCTCCGGCCTCAAGACGCGGTACCACGGCGACTACCACCTCGGCCAGGTGCTCGTGTCGCACAACGACTTCATCATCATCGACTTCGAGGGCGAGCCGGCGCGCCCGCTGGCGGAGCGGCGCCAGAAGCATTCGCCGCTGCGCGACGTCGCCGGTATGCTGCGCTCGTTCAACTACGCGGCGTACTCGGCGCTCGCGCGCCTGACGGCCGAGCGCCCGGACGATTTCCCACGCCTCGAACCGTTCGCGCGCGCCTGGGAGGGCGAGACGGAACGCGCGTTCCTGCAGGCGTACGAGGAGGGTGTCGCCGGCTCGCCGCTGTACCGTGACTGGGCGCAGGCGCGCGACCTGCTCGCCCTGTTCGTGATCGAAAAGGCGCTGTACGAGGTGCGCTACGAGCTGCACAACCGACCGGAGTGGGCGGGGATACCGCTGCGGGGGCTGCGCGAGCTGATGGGGCACTCGTGACGGCAATTTTGAATGTTGAATTTTGAATGTTGAATTGAAGGTGCGCGCTTCGCGCGTTCCTTTAATTGAGCATTCAACATCAAGCATTCAACATTTTCTCTCCCGAGGAGGAGGCTCTCATGGATCAGGTAAGCATGGCGCTCGAGCCGTTGCGCGCCTTTCTGGCTCAGCTTGGCGCGTTTCTGCCGAAGCTGCTGCTCGCGATCATCATTCTGGTGGCCGGCTGGCTGCTCGCGAAGTTCGTGCGCGTGCTGGTCGAGAAGGCGCTGCGCTTCGTCAACTTCAACGTGCTGGCCGAGCGCGCGGGCATCGACGGCTTCCTGCAGCAGGGCGGCGTCCGGACCGACACGACCGGGCTGCTCGCGCTGCTCGTCTACTGGCTCGTGATCCTCGGCGCGCTGATCGTGGCGTTCAACAGCCTCGGCCTCGAGCACGTCACCGTGCTGCTCGGGCGCATCGTGATGTTCCTGCCGCAGGTGTTCGTCGCGGTGCTGATCCTCGCGTTCGGCGCGTATTTCGCCCGCTTCGTGGGGCAGGCCGTGACGACGTACTGCCGCAACGTCGGGGTCGAGGACGCGGAGCTGCTGGGGCGGCTGGCGCAGTACGCGATCGTCGTGTTCGTCGCCCTGATCGTGCTCGACCAGCTCGGCATCGGCGGCGAGATACTGCGCCAGAGCTTCCTGATCGTCCTGACCGGCGTGGTCCTGGCCCTGGCGCTCGCCTTCGGCCTCGGCGGACAGAAGTGGGCGGCGGAGCTGCTCGAGCGCTGGTGGCCGAGGAAGAGCGCGATAAAGAAGGGCGACTGAGCGATGCCATCGGGTAGTATGCGGTTATCGCCGCGTCGCTCCGGTTGCCTCCCGCACTTGGGGGAAGTCCCTTGTGCCGGGGGCGATGCGATCGTGTAGGCTTCGCGTAACGCACCGGGGTGCGGGAACAATAATAAGGAACGAGTGAAGATCTACGGAATGCAGTCAGGGATGACGAGCGACAGAGTCGCGGTCTGGCCGGGGAAGCCGTACCCGCTCGGGGCAACCTGGGACGGGGAGGGCGTCAATTTCTCCCTCTTCTCGGAGCACGCCGAGAAAGTGGAGCTGTGCCTGTTCGACCCCAAGGGCCGGCGCCAGACGGCGTGCATCCCGATGCGCTGGCAGACCGACCAGGCGTGGCACTGCTACCTCCCCGACGCGCGACCCGGGCAGCTCTACGGTTATCGCGTTCACGGCCCGTACAAGCCGGAGGACGGCCACCGCTTCAATCCGAACAAGCTCGTGCTCGATCCCTACGCGAAGGCCTATGCCGGCGAGCTCCTGTGGAGCGACGCGCATTTCGGCTATCGCGTGGGGGCGAAGAACGAAGACCTTTCGTTCGACCGGCGAAACAGCGCGCCGGGCATGCCCAAGTGCAAGGTGGTCGATCCCGCGTTCACCTGGGGGGACGACCGGCCGCCCCGCACGCCCTGGCACGAGACGGTGATCTACGAGCTGCACGTCAAGGGCTTCACGAAGCTCCACCCCGACGTGCCGCCGCCGCTGCGCGGCACCTACGCGGCGCTCGCCACCGAGGCGCCGCTCGAGCACCTGAAGCGTCTCGGCGTCACCGCCGTCGAGCTGCTGCCGGTTCACCAGTTCGTCGACGACCGCATCCTGGTCGAGAAGGGGCTGCGGAACTACTGGGGCTACAACTCCATCGGATTCTTCTCGCCCGAATGGCGCTACTCGGCGACCGGGGAGATCGACGAATTCAAGACCATGGTGAAGCGGCTGCACTCGGCCGGGATCGAGGTGATCCTCGACGTGGTGTACAACCACACGGCCGAGGGAAACCACATGGGTCCGACGCTCTCGTTCCGCGGCATCGACAACGCGGCGTACTACCGGCTGGTCGCCGACAACCCGCGCTACTACATGGACTACACGGGCTGCGGCAACACGCTCAACATGCGCCACCCGCGCGTGCTGCAGCTCATCATGGATTCCCTGCGCTACTGGGTGCAGGAGATGCACGTGGACGGCTTCCGCTTCGACCTCGCATCGGCCCTCGCGCGCGAGCTGCACGAGGTGGACCGCCTCGGGGCGTTTTTCGACATCATCCACCAGGACCCGGTGCTGTCACAGGTGAAGCTGATCGCCGAGCCGTGGGACCTCGGCGAGGGCGGCTACCAGGTGGGCAACTTCCCGGTCGGCTGGACGGAGTGGAACGGCAAGTACCGCGACGCGATCCGCGCCTACTGGAAGGGCGAGGGCGGCCAGATCGGCGAGCTCGCCTACCGCCTGACCGGCTCCTCGGACCTGTACGAGCAGGGCGGGCGCAAGCCGTACGCCTCGGTCAACTTCGTCACCGCGCACGACGGCTTCACGCTGCACGACCTCGTGAGCTACAACGGCAAGCACAACGAGGCCAACCTCGAGGACAACCGGGACGGGAGCGACAACAACATCTCCTGGAACTGCGGCGTCGAAGGCCCGACCGACGACCCGGAGGTCAACCGCCTGCGCGCGCGCCAGAAGCGGAACTTCATGGCGACGCTGATCCTGTCGCAGGGCGTGCCGATGATCCTGTCGGGCGACGAGATGAGCCACACGCAGGGCGGCAACAACAACGTCTATTGCCAGGACAACGAGATCACGTGGCTCAAGTGGGACCTCGACCCCGAGGCGCAGGAGTTTCTGGAATTCGTGCGCGGGCTGATGCGCTTCTGGCACGCGCACCCGGCGTTCAAGCGTCGCTATTTCTTCCAGGGTCGGCGCATCAAGGGCACCGAGATCAAGGACATCGTCTGGCTGCGTCCGGACGGCCAGGAAATGACGGACGAGGAGTGGCATCAGGCGCACGCGCGCTCGCTCGGCCTGTTCCTCGCCGGCGAACGCCTGGAGGAGCACGACGAGCGCGGCCGGCCGCTCCGGGACGACAACTTCCTGCTGCTGCTGAACGCCCACCACGAGGAACTGCCGTTCACGCTGCCCGCGTATCACCCGGGATCGAGCTGGGAGGTCGTGCTCGATACCGACGTCGGCCTCATGGCGGGGGGCAGCGTGAAGGAGGGCGCCGTGTACCTGACCGGACAGCCCTATCCGCTGAAGGGACGCAGCCTGGTCGTGCTGCGCGAAGCGGGGCGGCGCGTGGCGCAGCCGCTGCCCGAAGACACCGGCGAGGCGGAGCATCCGGAGGAGGCGGCGGTGGCGCAGGAGGTTGCTCACGAGGCGGAGCCGCAGGTCGCTCAGCCGCAGGAAGCGCCCTCGCCGCAGGAAGCGGCCGCGCCCCGGGAGGCCGCGGGAAGTGACGACAAAGGGATCGGCTGACATCGAGCACCGCCGGCATCGCATGCCGTTCGGCGCCGAGCTCTCGGAACAGGGCGGCGCGCGCTTCCGCATCTGGGCCCCGAGCGCCAGGGCGGTGGAGCTCGGCCTGGCGCGCGACGGGCGGGAGGAATTCCTGCCGCTCGACCGCCGGGACGGCGGCTGGTACGAGGGCCACGTCGGCGTCGGACCGGGCGCGCGCTACCGGTATCGCATCGACGGCGGGCTCGTCGTTCCGGATCCCGCCTCGCGCTTCCAGCCCGACGACGTGCACGGCCCGAGCGAGCTGATCGATCCGGGCGCCTGGGAATGGACCGACCGCGCGTGGCGCGGGCGCCCCTGGGACGAGGCGGTGCTGTACGAGCTGCACGTGGGGAGCTTCACGCCCGAAGGGACGTACGCCGGCGTGCAGGGCCGGCTCGATCATCTCAAGGCCGTCGGCGTCACCGCCATCGAGCTCATGCCGCTCGCCGATTTTCCCGGCGCGCGCAACTGGGGCTACGACGGCGTGCTGCCGTTCGCGCCCGACAGCCGCTACGGGCGGCCGGAAGACCTCAAGGCGCTCGTGCAGGCCGCGCACGCGAAGAACCTGATGGTCTTTCTTGACGTGGTCTACAACCACTTCGGCCCGGAGGGCAACTACCTCTCCGCGTACGCGGCGCCGTTCTTCACGGAGCGCCATCACACCCCTTGGGGCGCGGCCATCAACTTCGACGGCGAGGACGCCCGGACGGTGCGCGACTACTACGTGCACAACGCCCTCTACTGGCTCGAGGAGTATCACTTCGACGGACTGCGCTTCGACGCCGTGCACGCGATCATGGACGATTCCGAACCGGACATCCTGAGCGAGATCGCCGCGGCGGTCGCGCGCGGGCCCGGCCGCGAGCGGCTCGTGCACCTCGTGCTCGAGAACGACGCCAACCAGTCGCGCTATCTCGCGCGCGACGACGCCGGGCGCCCGCGCTTCTACACCGCGCAATGGAACGACGACATTCACCACGCGCTGCACGTGTCGGCGACGGACGAGACCGGCGGTTACTACGCGGACTATGCCGACGCGCCGCTCCGGCATCTGGGGCGCTGCCTGGCGGAGGGCTTCGCTTATCAGGGCGACCCTTCCGCCTTCCGCGACGGCGAGAAGCGCGGCGAGCCGTCGCGGGATCTGCCGCCGACCGCCTTCGTCAACTTCCTGCAGAATCACGACCAGATCGGCAACCGCGCGTTCGGCGAGCGCATCACCGATCTCGCGGACACCGCGCGCGTGCGCGCGCTCTCGGCGGTTTTCCTGCTGGCCCCGGGCGTGCCGCTCCTCTTCATGGGGGAGGAGTGGGCGGCGCGCCAGCCGTTTCCGTTCTTCTGCGACTTCGGGCCCGAGCTCGCGCGCGCCGTCACCGAGGGGCGGCGCAAGGAGTTCGCCAGGTTCCCGGCGTTCTCGGACCCGGAGGCGCGCAGCCGCATACCGGATCCCAACGATCCGGCGACGTTCGGGGAGGCGGTGCTCGACTGGGGCGCGCTGACCAATCCGGAACACGCCGGCTGGCTCGCGTGGCACCGCGAGCTTCTCGCGGTCCGCGCGCGCGAAATCGTGCCGCGTCTCCCCCGGCTGCGCCCGGGCGCCGCGCGTTTCCGGGTGATCGAGGACCGCGGGCTCTATGTCGAGTGGCCGCTGGAGGAGGGCGCGACGCTCGTGCTGTGCGCCAACCTCAGCGCGGAGCCGCTCGCGCTCGACGGGCGTCCGAACGGGCGCGAGCTCTACGTCCAGAGCGAGACCGACGACGGCGCGATGAGCGGCGGGCGCCTCGGTCCGTGGTCGGTCGCCTGGTTGCTCCAGCCCGCGACGGCATGATCGACCCCGCGCTAGAACGGCTCTGCGCGCTCTGCGGCATCGAGCCGCGGTATCACGACATCTGGGGCCGAGAGCACGCCGTCACGCGCGACGTGGTGCAGGCGCTCGTGGCGGCCATGGGCGTCGATCTCGCGAACGGCATGGAACCGGCGATCGCGGAGATCGAGGACCGTCCCTGGCGCCGCCTTCTGCCTCCGGTTCGGGTCATCGTCGCATCGGAAAACGACCGGGAGGTCGTGCTGCGCCTTCCGGAGGAGCGCGCGCAGCAGAAGCTCGCGTACACGATCGCCCTCGAGAACGGGGAGCGACGCGGGGACGAGATCGTGCCCGCGAACCTCGCCGTGCGCGAGCGGCGGACGATCGACGGGCGCGCTCACGTCGCCTGCGCGCTGCCGCTGCCCGAGCTGCCGCTCGGGTACCACCGGCTGGAGGCCGACGCGGGCGAAGGGCCGGTGATCATGGAGCTGATCGTCGCGCCGCCTGCCTGTTACGTGCCCGATGCCGTGGCCGACGCCGGCCGCGTCTTCGGCCCGGCGATCCAGCTCTACGCGCTCCGCTCGCAGCGGAACTGGGGGATGGGCGACTTCACCGACCTGCGGCACCTCGTCGAACGGGCGGCGGAGCGCGGGGCCGGCGTCGTCGGCCTCAATCCCCTGCACGCGCTCTATCCGCACAACCCCGCGCACGCGAGCCCTTACAGTCCGTCGAGCCGGCTCTTTCTCAACGTTCTGTATCTCGATATCGAGGCGATCCCGGAGTTCGTGCAATGCGGTCCCGCGCAGCAACTCGTCTACGCGAGCGAGTTCCAGCGCCGGCTGCGGCTGCTGCGCGAGGGCGAGTACGTCGATTACCCGGGCGTCGCGGCCGCGAAGTTCGAGGCGCTCGAGGTCCTGTACCCGTTTTTCCGCGAGCACCACCTCGCCCGCAACACGCCGCGGGCGCGGGCGTTCCGCGCTTTTCAGCAGGCCGGCGGCGAATGGCTCCGGCGACAGGCGGTGTACGAGGCCCTGCAGGAGCACCTGCATCGCCGCGATCCGGCGATCTGGGGCTGGCCGGTATGGCCCGAGGAGTACCGGGACCCGACCGCGGAGGCGGTCGCGGCGTTCGCCCGCGAGCAGGAGGCGCGCGTCGAGTTCTACGAGTATCTGCAATGGCAGGCCGACCGGCAGCTCGCCGCCTGCGGCCGTCGTTCCTGGGAGCTCGGCCTCGGCGTCGGCCTGTACACGGACCTCGCGGTCAGCGTGGATCGCGGCGGGTCCGAGACGTGGGCGCTCTCGCGGCTCTACGCCAAGAACATCAGCATCGGCGCGCCCCCCGACGAGCTCGCGCTCCAGGGGCAGAACTGGGGGCTGCCGCCGCTGGTTCCGCGCTTCCTGACCGAGGAGGCCTACGCGCCGTTCATCGCGACGCTGCGCGAGAACATGCGCCACGCCGGGGCGCTGCGCATCGACCACGTGATGGGGCTGATGCGGCTCTTCTGGGTGCCGGAAGGGCGGAGCGCGCAGGACGGGGCGTACGTGCGCTATCCGCTGGCCGACATGCTCGGGGTGCTCGCGCTCGAGAGCGTGCGCAACCGCTGCCTCGTGATCGGCGAAGACCTCGGGACCGTGCCCGACGAGGTGCGCGCGGCGCTCGCGCCGATGAACGTCCTGTCCTACCGGTTGTTCTACTTCGAGCGCGAGAAGAACGGGGACTTCAAGGCGCCGGAGACGTACCCGGCCAAGGCGCTCGCGGCCGTCTCCACGCACGATCTGCCCACGCTTTCCGGATTCTGGAAAGGGCAGGATCTCACGGAGCGCGACCGGCTCAATCTGTTTCCGTCGCAGGAGATGCGCGAGCAGCAGATCCTCCAGCGCACGCAGGACCGCGCGCGGCTGCTGATGGCGTTGTCGCGCGAGGGGTTGCTCCCGGACGGCATGTCGGTCGATCCCGCCTCGGCGCCCGAGATGACGCCGCCGCTCGCGCGCGCGGTGCATCTCTATCTCGCGCGCACGCCGTCGAAGCTCATGATGCTCCAGCTCGAGGACGCGCTTGGGGAGCTGCGCCAGGCCAACCTGCCGGGCACCGTGGAAGAGCACCCGAACTGGCGGCGCAAGCTCGCGCTCGACCTCGACGATTTGTTCGAGGACGCGCGCGTGGAACGACTGTTCGACGCCCTGCGCGAGCTGCGCGGGCCGGGCGCCGTCGCGCGCGAGGTGCCGCGGCCCGGAGGCGCGGTCATCCCCGACGCCACCTACCGGTTGCAGTTCAACCGCGACTACACCTTCCGGCACGCCGCGGCGCTCGCGCCGTACCTGCGCAGGCTCGGCGTCAGCCACTGCTACGCCTCGCCGTACCTCAAGGCCCGTCCGGGCAGCCGCCACGGCTACGACATCGTGGACCACAACGCGCTGAACCCGGAGATCGGCAGCGATGCGGACTACGAGGCCTTCGTCGAGGCACTGCAACGCGAAGGGCTCGGGCAGATCCTCGACATCGTTCCGAACCACATGGGCGTCGGCAGCGACAACGGCTGGTGGCTCGACGTGCTCGAGAACGGCCCGGCCTCGGTGTACGCCGCGTTCTTCGACATCGACTGGCGCCCGCTGAAGGCGGAGCTGCGGGGCAAGGTCCTGCTGCCGGTTCTGGGTGACCACTACGGCACCGTGCTCGAGTCGGGGCAGCTGCGCCTCGCCGTCGACCGCTCGACCGGCGCTTTCTGCGTGCAGTACTTCGACCACCGCTTCCCGGTGGATCCCGGCACGTACCCGCAGATCCTCCAGCACGATCGCCGGCAGCTCGAGGAGGCGCTGGGCGCGAGCCACCCGCGGCTGCTCGAGTACGAGGCGCTCCTCAACGGATTCCGTCACCTGCCGCCGCGGCACGAGACGTCGCAGGACCTGATCATCGAGCGGCACCGCGACAAGGAGGTGCACAAGCGCCGGCTCGCGGAGCTGATGGCGGCGGAGCCGGCCATCGCGGCGCACGTGGAGGGGGTGCTGCGCCTCTACAACGGCGGGGACCACGCGCCGGCGCGACCGGATCTGCTGCACGAGCTGCTCGAAGGCCAGGCGTATCGCGTCGCCTTCTGGCGCACTGCGGCGGACGAGATCAACTATCGCAGGTTCTTCGACATCAACGACCTCGCCGGGCTGCGCCAGGAGAACCGCCAGACCTTCCACGCCACCCACCGGCTGGTCGCCGACCTGGTCGCGCAGGGGAAGGTCAACGGCCTGCGCATCGACCACCCGGACGGGCTCTACGACCCGCTCGACTACTACCGGCGGCTTCAGAGCCTGGTCGCCGTGCCGGCGACCGGCAGGGAGGCGGGCTCGTCCGCGCGCCAGGGGCTCTACGTCGTGACCGAGAAGATCCTCGCGGCCTACGAGCGGCTCCCGGACGACTGGCCCGTGCACGGGACCACCGGGTACGAGTTCGCCAACCTGGTGAACGGCCTCTTCGTCTATCCGGCCGGCGAGGACGAGATCGACCGGACCTACCAGAAGCTCGCCCGCCGCCCCGTGGACTTCGACGAGCTGCTCGCCGACCGCAAGCGCCTCATCATGCGCGTGGCGCTCTCGAGCGAGCTCAACGTGCTGGCCTACCGCCTGAACCGCATATCCGAGTCCGACTGGCACGCGCGCGACTTCACCCTGAACGCGCTCCGCGACGCCCTGCGGGACGTGGTCGCGCTGTTCCCGGTCTACCGGACCTACGTGCGCGGCGGCCGGATTGCCCCGGACGACCGGCGCTACATCGAGTGGGCGGTCGCGCAGGCGAAGAAGCGGAGCCCGGCGGCCGACGTGTCCGTGTTCGATTTCGTGCGCCGGGTGCTGCTGCTCGAGGGACAGGACGAGCAGTCGCCCGAGTACCGGGACGCGGTGCTCGATTTCGCCATGCGGTTCCAGCAATACACCGCGCCGGTCATGGCGAAAGGCCTCGAAGACACTTCCTTTTACATCTATAACCGATTGACTTCGCTCAACGAAGTCGGCGGCGACCCGCGCCGCTTCGGCACGTCGGTGGCGGCCTTCCATCACGCCAACCAGGAGCGCGCCCGGCGCTGGCCGCACACCATGCTCGCGACCTCCACCCACGACACCAAGCGGTCCGAGGACGTGCGCGCGCGGCTCGACGTGCTCTCCGAGCTCGGGAGCGAATGGCGGGAGCGGGTGTCGCGCTGGGCGCGGCTCAACCGGGGCCGGAAGCGCCGCCTCGACGAGGAATTCGCGCCGGATCGCAACGACGAGTATCTGCTGTACCAGACGCTGGTCGGCGCGTGGCCGCTCGGGCGCGTCGGCCCGGACGGTCTCGCGGCGTTCCGGGCCCGCATCGAGGAGTACATGCTGAAGGCCGTCAGGGAGGCGAAGGTCCATACCAGCTGGATCAACCCGAACACGGAATACGAGGAGGCCGTACGCGGCTTCGTGCAGGGCGTCCTGACGAGCGAGGGCAACCTCTTTTTCGAGGATTTCGTGCCGTTCACCGAGAAGCTGGTGCGTTACGGTCTCTACAACGGCCTGAGCCAGGTGCTGCTCAAGCTGACGGTGCCCGGCATGCCCGACATCTACCAGGGCACCGAGCTCTGGGACTTCAGTCTGGTCGATCCGGACAACCGCCGCCCGGTCGACTACGCGCTGCGCGACCGGTTGCTCCGGGAGCTCGAGACCGGGATGACGCCGGGCGGCGAGCAGGCGGCGCGCGCGCGGGCGCTCCTCGAGACGATCGACGACGGCCGGGCGAAGCTCTACCTGACCTGGAAGACGCTCACGCACCGGCGCGGCCGGTCGCAGTTGTACCGCGAGGGCGAGTACCTGCCGCTCGCCGTCGAGGGGAGCCGTTCCGAGCACCTGTGCGCCTTCGCGCGCCGCTCCCCGGAGGGAACGATCGTGGTTCTCGCGCCGCGCTGGTTCGCGCGGCTGGCCCCGGAGGGCGAGCTGCCCCTGGGCACGGTCTGGGAGGAGACGCGGGTACAACTGCCCGGAGAAGGCAGGTACACGAATCTCTACACGGGCGAGGCGCTGAGCCCGAAGGTCGAGGGCGACCGGTGCTGGCTCGATCTCGCCGGCGCGTTCGCCCACTTTCCGGTCGCGCTCCTCGAGCTCGCCCCATAGGCTTTTGCCCGCATTACGGGTAGATTCTCCCGCTCGAGGAGGACGCCGTGATGCGGGCCGTGATCGTCGTAGTCGTCAGTCTGCTGTCGTCGGCCGCTCTCGCGCAGGGCGACGCGCGCGAGGCGTGGTGGTGGGACGACGCGTGGTGGTCGGCCGGGTCGCTGCCGGCGGCCCGGACGCTGCCGGTCGAGACGCGGTCGGCGAGCTACCGCAGCGGCGAGGTGGAGGTGCCGGTAACGATCACGCGCCCGAAGGGGAAGGGGAAGTACCCGGGCGTGCTCTTCGTTCACGGCCGCCGCGGGCTCGACGATCTGGTCTTGCTGCACGCCGCGCGGCTGGCCGCACGCGGCTTCGTCGTCTATGCCCCGGACCTCTACACCGGCCGGTTCATCTCGCGGTTTCCGATCGAGCACGACTATGCGCTCGAGGACGATCTCAGCGCCGGCCTCGACGCCCTGCTCGAGCTGCCGGATATCGCGGGGAGGCGGGTCTGCGCGTATTCCCACACCCGAGGGGGCTACTACACGCTCAAGCTGGCCGTGGCCAAAGGCCGGCAGAAGGACGGGCTCGCGTGTTACGTGTCGTACTATCCCCACTGGCAGGATCCGAACGCGCCGGAGCCGCTCCAGATCTACTCGTACGCGCCGGAGATCGACCGCCTGGAGCTCCCGGTCCTCGTCTTCGTCGGCGACGAGGAGCAGTACCAGCGCAAGCGCGTCATCGATTCCTCGGTGGAGGCGCTCCGGCAGAACGGCCGCGCGGTGACCTACGTCGTCTACCCGGGGGTGGGCCGGGGGTTCGACTTCCGGCCGCCCAACGTGCGGACCTTCGCCGACGATCTGGCAGCCAAGGACGCGATCGCGAGGGCCGCCCAGTTCATGGCCGAGGCGCTGCGGTAGTTGGGGAGCGGCGATCGGGGGGGACGGAGAGGGGTGGACGGGCGACCGGTCACCTCGTCGCCGGTCACCGGTGCGCTCAGGTCCCGCACGCGACCGCGCCGCAGCGGTCGGCGATCTCCCTGCACGGGAGGGTGACGTCGGGACGGCCGAGGTGGTAGCCCTGCGCGTAGTCCACGCCGAACTCCGCCAGCAGCCGGAAGGACGCCTCGTTCTCCACGAACTCCGCGATCGTCCGCTTGCCGAGGGCATGGACGATCTCGTTCATCGCCTTCACCATCGCCCGGTCGACCTCGTTCCCCGCCAGGTTGCGGACGAAACGGCCGTCGATCTTGACGAAGTCGACGGGAAGGTCGCGCAGGTATGCGAACGACGACATGCCGGAGCCGAAGTCGTCGAGCGCCGTGCGGCATCCCATTTCGCGCAGCCGTGACAGGAACACCTGGGCCGTGGCCATGTCGGCGATCGCCACGGTTTCCGTGACCTCGAAGATCAGGGCCGTCGGATCCAGCCCGGTCTCCCGCAGCTTTTCCTGTACGAGGTCGCACACGACCGGCTGCGAGAGCGTCTGACCGGAAAGGTTGATCGAATAGCGCAGCGTCGGCGCCGTCTTCCGCTGCCGGGCGAGGGACTCGATCGCGTTGGCGATCACCCATCGGTCGATGTCCGCGGCGAGCCCGAAGCGCTCGGCCGCGGGCAGGAACCCGGACGGCATGATGAGCTGACCGGAGTCGTCCAGCATGCGGATCAACACCTCGTAGGCCTCGACCGCGCGGGAGCCCGTGCTCACGATGGGCTGGCAGGCGAGGGCGAACCGGTCGTGCGCGATGGCCTCCTTGATCCGCCGGGACACGCCCATGTCGATGGACATCGCGGCGACGTTGTCCGCGTCCGACGGGCGGAAGGCGTGCACCTGGTTGCGTCCGTTCCGCTTGGCAAGGTGGCATGCCAGGTCGGCCTGAGACAGCGCCTCTTCCGCCGAGGCCGTATCCGGCCCGATGGCCGCCACGCCGATCGAGCACCCGATGTCCACGCGCTCCCCGTCGTGCTGGAAGTGATAGTCGACGAGCTTCTTCCGGAAGGATTCGGCCGCGCGCAGGGCGAGCTCGGGAGTGGTGTCGTACAGCAGCACCATGAACTCGTCGCCGCCGAAGCGCGAGATGAGGTCGCTCTTGCGCGCGCGTTTGTGCAGGATACCGGCCACCTCGATGAGCAGCCGGTCGCCGGCGGCATGGCCCAGGGTGTCGTTGACGTACTTGAAGTTGTCGAGGTCGAGATAGAGGACGGCGCACGTGTGGCCCTTGGTGCGGTGCGCGCGCTCGACGACGCGCTCGAGCTCCTGCTGGAAATAGGTGCGGTTGTACAGGCCGGTGAGCCCGTCGTGTTCCGCCATGTTCTTGAGGTGCTCGACCATCGCCTTGCGCTCGCTGATGTCGGCGACGAGGCCCGTGTAGAGAACCCGTCCGTCGAGCTGCATTCGGCTGATCTTGAGCGCCATCGCGAAGCTGCTGCCGTCCTTGTGCCGTCCGGTCACCTCGCCCTCGTGGCCGATGAGGCGCTGGATCTCGGTGCGCATGAAGTGCTCGACGTATCCCGGCCGGCGCTCCGGGGGCACGATCAGCGTGCCGATGTCCTTGCCGACGATCTCGCCTTCCGCGTAGCCGAACAGGCGCTCGGCCGCCTTGTTGAATCGCTCGATCACACCGCTCTCGTCGAACGTGATGATGCCTTCGGCGGCGTGGTCGAGGATGGTCTCCAGCCGCTGCTGGCGCGAGTGCACCTGTCGGCGCATGTGGTCGAACGCGATCATCAGGTCCCCGATCTCGCGCGTCGACGCCTCGAGCGGGACCGCGCCGCTCTTGCCCGCCGCCTCCGCCTTCAGGGCGTGGGCGACGCGAGCGATCGGCCGGCGCACGCTGAATTCGAAGAGCAGGTAACCCAGGGCCGCTACGGCGAGACCGACGCCGGCGAGCAGCCAGATCGCCCGCGAGAGCGCATCGGCGACGCCGGCGAGAGAGGAGAGGTCCGCCGTCGAGCGGCCCTCCATGGTCTTTTCGATCTCGCGGAGGGCCGACCAGGTCTGCACGAACAGCGGCTGCACGGTGTCGCGCATGAGCGGGGTGTCCGTGCGCCACCGCTCGGACGTGAAGATGGCGGCGACCTGCCGGTACTGCCGGAGCCATTCCCGGTGGGCGTTCATCATCTGCTGGAGCGAGAGGCTGTGCTGCAGATCGAGCGTGCCGCGCCGGTCGAGCGCGATCAGGGCCTCGATATCACGATCGACACGTTCCGCGTACTGCCGGATGTTCACGGCCTGGGCCGCCATCGCGGTTTCGGGCTCGCCGAAGATGCCGAAACGGTTCGCCACCCAGACGCGGAAGGCGCCGACCATCTGCGTCGAGGCGTAGCGCGCGTCGGCGAAGAGGCGGTAGATCTCGTGGTTCTGCGGGGCCGGGTCGCTCTCCATCTCGTTGATCGCGAGACCCGCCGCGGTATTGAACGTCGTCTGCTCCGGCAGCATGCGCTCGATCATGATCGGCATGGCGGGGAACAGCTTTTCCGGCGAGGTCCGCATGTCCATCAGCCGGCCGATCTCGCGCCGCAGGCGCCCAAGCCGGGTGCGCAGGCCCTCGACCAGCTCGCGGTCCGCCTCGTTTGCGAAGATGGAATCGGCCGAGAGGACCTGGCCGGCCTTAGCCGCCGCGTCGATGAGGCTCGTTTCCGCCCGGCGTCGCGCCGCGTCGCCCGGGACGAGCATGAACGTCTGGAGCGCCGTCTCCGCCTCCCATATGTGATCGGCCACGGCGCGCAGCGTGCGAAGGACCGTCTCGCGCTCGACGAGGTTCACGTCGCTTCGCCGGGACGCCTCCAGCACCTGGATGTTGGCGACCCAGGCGGCGCCGAGCAGGAGCAGGGAGAAGGCCGCGGCGATGAGGAAATACCGCCCGCGGATGCTCGCCCAGCGCCGCGGCCGGGGGAGCGGGCGGTCGGGGTGCGGCCGGTTGTCGACGGGTTGGCTCATTTACCGATCTTGTTCTCGCCTTGCCCACTATAGTGCACAAAGCATGCCCACCCTCGCGGCCCCAACCTGTTGAAAACGCGACGGTATGTGTAGTCCGTATCTCGGGCGCCCCTCCTGTGGTCCGATCGGGGGCGCGATCGGACGCTCACCCGCGACTCGCGGGCTGGTGTTGCCCCCGACCCGTCCGTATGATCCTCGCCGACGCTAACTGCGCGCCGTTTCGTGCATTTTTTCGAGGAAACCGAATGCTTCGTCGCCTGCTTGTCGTTCTGCTCAGCCTCCTTCCGGTTCTTGGATACGCCTCCGGGGATATTCAGGCGGTGAAGGATCAATTGACCAAGGCATTTCCGGATGTCCCGGTGGATAAGCTTCGCCCGTCGGTGCTTCCCGGGTTCTACGAACTTGAGGTGGAAGCACAGCTTGTATACGTAAGTACCGACGGAAAATACGTTTTCTTCGGAGACGTGGTCGATCTGCAGACGCGAAAGAATCTGACCGAGACGTGGCGCCAGCAGACCGCCGCGCGCATGATCGAGGAGGTCGGGGAGAAGAACATGATCGTCATCGGCCCGGCGAAGGCAAAAAGGACGATCACCGTGTTCACCGACGTCGACTGTCCGTACTGCGCCCGTCTGCATCTCGAGGTGCCCGAGCTGAACCGGAACGGGGTGAAGGTGCGGTATCTGCTGTTCCCGCGCGGTGGGGTCGGTTCCGAGACGTATCGCCGTTCGGTGGCCGTGTGGTGCGCGCCGGATCGCGCCAAGGCGGTGGGCGTGGCCAAGGCCGGCGGCAAGCTGGACATGAAGACCTGTGCCAACCCCGTGGAAAGCCACTACCGTCTCGGCGAGCGGCTGGGCGTCAGCGGAACACCTACAATCTATCTGGACGACGGCAGGAAGCTCGGCGGATACGTGCCGAGCGCCCAATTGCTCGCTATTCTGGGATTGAACGGAGCTTCCAAGACCTCGCATGCCCGTTGACTGGAAAACCGGCCCCAAGCGATCGCCGCCTCGCAGGCTACCCGTGGGTGGCGCGCTGCTCGCGGGCACCGCTGTCCCGGGTCAGCCCGAGCTCGACGTGCTGAAGCGCCAGATTCGCGAGAACGAGCGGATCTGGGCCGGATTTCGGAACATAGAGCTCGGAATGATCGGGGCCCAGTCGCTGCGCGACCTCGTTTCCGTGGCGGCGCGGGATCTCCCACGCACTTTTCCGCGGGTCGATGCGGTCACGCTCGCCTGCTTCGATCCGGAATACGAGCTGACCCGACTGCTCGCGCCCGGCGAGCTCGACGGCCGTTCGGGCGGCGGTCCGGACGACATCGACCCCACGACGGCATTCGTCAATCTGACGCAGGATGCCCTGCGGACGCTGTTCCCGGCATCCCTCAAGCCGAGACTCGGGCCCTGCGACCGCGAGCTGCAGTCCCTGCTTTTCCCGGGTTACGGCCGCCCTCTCGGGTCCGTGGCGCTCGCGCCGCTCATGCTGCGGGATCAGCTCATCGGTTGCCTGAACCAGGCCAGCCTCGACCGCACGCATTTCTCACCCGGCACCGCCACCGACCTGCTCGAGCACTTGGCCGCCGTGACGGCGATGTGCGTCGACAACGCCGTGAACCACGAACGCCTGCGCCTCTCCGGGCTGATGGACCCGCTGACGGGCGTGGCGAACCGCCGATTCTTCGAGCGGCGGCTGAGCGAGGAGATCGAGCGCTGGTTCCGGCGCCAGGAGCCGCTGGTCTACATGCTGGTGGACATCGACCACTTCAAGCAGGTCAACGACCGTCACGGGCACAAGGTCGGGGACCGGGTGCTGCAGCAGGTCGCCGAGCTTCTGGGGCGGGACCTCCGGGGCGCCGATCTGCTGGCTCGATACGGCGGGGAAGAGTTCATGATGCTGCTGCCCAATACGGGGGGGCCGGACGGCGTCAGGATCGCCGACCGCCTGTGCCGCGCGGTCGCCGGCCACCGGTTCGAGGGAGGCGAGGCGCCGTTGGCGGTCACGGTGAGCATCGGGGTGGCTTGCCTCGACCGGAGCAGCGAGTTCGCCGGCCAGTCCCCGGCGGCCTGGCTATTCGAGAGGGCCGACGCGGCGCTGTACGAGGCGAAGCAGTC
The DNA here is from genome assembly GCF_002355415.1 of Sulfurifustis variabilis. Classification (GTDB taxonomy): domain Bacteria; phylum Pseudomonadota; class Gammaproteobacteria; order Acidiferrobacterales; family Sulfurifustaceae; genus Sulfurifustis; species Sulfurifustis variabilis. The sequence goes on from NZ_AP014936.1 coordinate 1,524,171, forward strand.
CGGTCGAAACCGGGTGGTTGCGGACAGGACGGAAACCCGGGACCCGTCCGACACCGAAAAATATTCAGCCGATTGAAAAGGCGATTAGTCCGTAAGGTACTGGCAACAAAAGATAAAAATATAAAAAACGAACGTTCGGGTTGATTTCTTTCGATCCTGGCATATAGTTAGGCCATGGCAGGGACGCCAACAGGGACACCCAATCGTCGCCCGCACTAGGTAGGGAAGGCAGTGGACAGGGACAGTGAGGGCACAAACGGAAAAGGCGGCAGGATTGCCGCCTTTTCTTTTTTAACGCAGGTAGTTAGTTCTCTGGAGCCCGGCCCCAGGGCGCGCGGCGCGCATATATTAAGGAATCCCCGCCTCGGGCTCCGCCCTCCACCCGGTCCGACCGGTTTCACCGCTCGAGGTACTTCAACTTGTCCCGCTTGTCGTCCCACTCGGCGGCATCGGCCGGTGCGTCCTTCTTCTCGGTAATCACCGGCCATACCTTGGCGAGCTCGGCGTTGAGCTCCGTGAACTGGCGCTGATCTTCGGGGAGGTCGTCTTCGGCATAGATGGCGTTGACCGGGCACTCGGGGACGCACAGCGTGCAATCGATGCACTCGTCGGGATCGATGACCAGGAAGTTCGGCCCTTCATGGAAACAGTCGACCGGACAGACCTCCACGCAGTCCGTGTACTTGCACTTGATACAGCTTTCCGTCACCACGTAGGCCATTCTCGAGCTCCGATGCTTGCCGAACGAAGAGGCGCAATCATACTACACCGACCGCGGCAAAGTGGACCGCCCGCGTCTGGAACCGCTCCATGCAGACCAACAATCCGTAGGCGTTCTCGCCGATCGAGCGCACGAAATCCGACGAGGAGGGAGAGAGCGTCCTCGGCGTGATGGCCGGCGATGCGGATCGTGTGCGCCGCGCTCACGCGGGCGTGTCGAGGATGCCCGTCGCGCCCAGCTCCGTCGCCTGCCGGCGGTGCCGCTCAGTCGCGAGGACCACCGGCATGGAACCGGGCGGTGGCAGGGAAGACGCGCCGCCAATCGGTAATCCGGCTTCTCAGACTCTGCAACCGCACCGCCCGTCTCAGCAGGAAGCGCTTGCCCAGCACCCACGCGACGCTGGCCGCACCGTGCTGCCTGGCGGCGTATGCGATGTCGTGCATCTTCTCTTTCGCGTTCCTCGACCCGGCGGTCCCCGCGAGCAATATTCGGCACATGTGCCGTCCGAACCACTTTGGCCCGAGGAACGCCTCGTGCTTGCGGATCATCCGGCAGGCGTGCTCGAGCTCGCGTGCCGACATGTTCCGTGTAATGCGCGTATTGCTGATCCGCTGGTGCGGCCCATCGATGGCGCGCACCAGCGGCTGATTCAGGTAGCCGACGGAATACTTCTGCGCGAGACGTATTACGATGTCCCAATCCTCCGCGAACCACAGGGCCTCGTCGAACAAGATGTCCCTGAGGGCGTCCGCTCGTCCCATCAGCGCGCTGGTACCGGCGGCGATGAAGCGTCCCCTTCGCAAGTCTTCGAGGGGGACGGTCTGCTTGTGGCGGTATCGGTTCGTGACGGCCCCGGGCATGGTGCACAAGACGGCGTCATGGCGGTCGAGAACGCCCATCTGGCGAGCGACCGTCTCCGGTTCCCATTCGACGTCGCTGTCCAGAAACGCGATGAAGCCGCCGAGGGCGGCCCGTATGCCGGTGTTTCGCGCGGCAGAGGGGCCCTTGTTGGTCTCGTGCCGCACATAACGGACACGCCGATCTCCGATGGCGTCGACGATCTCCTGCGTGTTGTCGGTCGACCCGTCGTCGACGACGATGATCTCCAGGCGCGGGTGCGTTTGGGCCTGGACGCTGCGGATCACCCTCGGGAGCAGCCCCGCCCGGTTAAATGTGGGGATCACCACGCTGACCAGTACGTCCCTCGTCGTGCTCATGATTTCGCTCCCTTGTGCCGTCTCTGCCTGTCGGACCGTCCCGGCGGCCTTCCCCTCGCTCGTGCCGATCGCGTTCCGGCCTTCCGTACAGATGCCGCATGGGCGTACGCCGGGTTCGCTCGATCACGTCCGGCGTGCGTCGAGATCAGTAGGCGTTCTTGTCGTTGAAGGCGCGGAACGCGGTGAGGAAAAGGATCTTGAGGTCGAGCCACAGCGACCAGTTGTGGATGTAGGCGAGATCGTACTCGACGCGTTTCCGCATCTTGTCGAGCGAGTCCGTCTCTCCTCGCCAGCCGTTGACCTGCGCGAGACCGGTGATGCCGGGCTTCACCTTGTGCCGAAGCATGTACCGGCCGATCAGGCGGCGATACTGCTCGTTGTGGACCACGGCGTGCGGTCGGGGACCGACGAGCGACATGGTGCCCTGCAGCACGTTGAAGAGCTGCGGCAGCTCGTCGAGCGAAGTTCGCCGCAGGAAGGCCCCGAACCGCGTTACGCGGCTGTCCGTACGGCTCGCCTGCACCACGTTCTCGCCGTTTTCGCACACCGTCATCGTGCGGAACTTCCATACCTCGATCTTGTTGCCCCGCAGTCCGTAGCGGTGCTGCCGGAAGAGCACGGGCCCCGGCGACGTGAGCTTGACGCCGATCGCGATCACGACGAGCGGAATCGCGACCACGAGCAGGATAGCGGCCGCGAGCAGGACATCCTCCAGGCGCTTGATGATGCCGTCGACGCCGTAGAACGGCGTTTCGGAGATGCTGAGCGCGGGGAGGTCGCCCACGGTTCCCCAGCTCGCGTGCAGGAGATCGAAGATGAAGACGTCGGGGATGAGATACACGGACACGGTGGTGTCCGAGAGCCTGGCGATCAGGTCCTGAATCCGCTTCTCGGCGCTCATGGGCAGGGTGATGTAGACGATGTCGATCCGCCCGTCACGGGCATGGCGCACGAGCGTTTCCAGGTTTCCGACGACTTCCACCGGCTCGCGCACCAGCGGGCGCGATCCCGTGGGGCGGCGGTCGTCATAGAAGCCGACCGCGCGCAGCCCCATCCACGGCGCGTCGAGAATGTTGTTCGCGAGATAGGCCCCGAGCTCGCGGGCGCCCACGATCGCGGCGGAACGCGTGTTGAAGCCACGGCTGCGCATCGACCCGACGAGTATCTGGAGCCAGCCCCGCCAGATGACGAGAAAGAGCGGGGTGAGCACGAACCAGCTCAGGTAGAGACGCCGGGAGTACGTCTCGGAGGTCTTGGTCGAGTAGGCGAGGAACAGCAGGGCCAGAACGACGGCCGTCCACGTGAGCCACAGCCTTCCGAACTCCTTTCCGCCGGAAACGCCGCGGAACGTGTAATACAGGTTGGAGATATTGCCGAGCAGAAGGAAGAGCCCGATCGCCCAGAACCCGGCGACGAGGTGCGCCTCCTGCCACTCGACGCCGAGCAGCAGCGCGAGCAGCCACAGCGCCGTCACGATGACGGCGGCGTCCATGAACTGGGAGAATGCGGCCAGCTTGGCGCGCGAGGGTCGAACCAGGTTTTCGATACGCACTGCCGCGGTCCTCATCCTGAGGAGCAAACCGACTCCATTCTTGTTTGACCGGCACGCCCGAAGGCGTGCCCGGTTCCATTCTATGCGCTCCGAGCGGCAAGCAGCAGACACTATCAGCAGGGGTCAAATGCACGACGCGCACTGTGGCTATGTCATGAAAACCCCCGATAGCAAACGCGCCCGCGCTTACACCATACTCCGCCTCGATAGAAGTACCTTCGTCGTCCGTCGTCAGAGACAAGAATATGCATACCAACAACAATAGTAGTGCCCGCTTCGTCAGCGCGTTCGTCCCCGTGAAGCGTCCGTCGACAATCCTCTTCGCGCTGCTGGCGATGGTGTGCGCGGCGCTTTCCGCCGCGGCCCAGCCGCCTGCCCCGACGACGGGGGGCGACTACGAGATCGGGCCGGAGGACGTCCTCGAGATCTCGGTATGGAAGGAAAAGGATCTCCAGCGCCAGGTGCTGGTGCGTCCGGACGGGTGGCTCACCTTTCCTCTCGTGGGAAACATTCAGGCGGCGGGAAAGACCGCTTATCAGCTGGAGCAGGAAATCCGCCAGCGTCTGCGCAAGTACATCCCCGATCCGGTAGTCACCGTATCGATCGCGAAGATACAGGGCCTCAAGATTTTCGTTACCGGACGCGTCAACAAGCCCGGGGAGTACATGGTCGGCCGCTATGTCGACGTGCTCCAGGCGCTGACGCTCGCGGGCGGTCTCACCCCCTTCGCCAAGGAGAGCCAGATCAAGGTGCTGCGGCGGGAAGGGAACAAGGAGATCGTGATCCCGTTCGATTACAGCGAGGTGAAGCGAGGAAGGCGACTCGAGCAGAACATCAAGCTGCGCGCCGGCGATGTGATCGTCGTGCCGTAGCGCGCCGATGGGGCAGAGAGAACCCGGGGAGGCGGCGATGGTATCTCCAGAAGCAGCATTGATCGTGGCGGAAGCGGGCGGCCGCGCCGCTCGGGGTGGTGCCGTTGTCATGGCCGTGGGTGCGCTGATACTGGCGGCGGGAACCGCCCGGGCGGCCGAATGGATCGTCGAGCCGAGCATCGCCGTGGAGTCGCTGTACGACGACAACGTGGACCTGACGATCGACGACACCGAGTCGGTCTCGGGGTACCTGATCCTGCCGCGCCTGCAGGTGAAGGCGAATACCGAAGTGTCGAAGACGGCGCTCGACGGCTACGTTGCCTATACCGATTACGGAGATTCCGATGTCGAGGACAAGAGCGAGGTGGCGACGTATCTCACCAGCGAGCGGCAGACATCGGAACGGGGGACGCTCGGGCTCCGTGGCGAGTATCGACGCGATACGCTCTTCGAGCGGACCGACTTCGGCCCCGGGACGGGAAACATCCGCGACGTGGACATCGGCCTGTCTCGCGATACGGAGGTCCGCCGGCATTTCTGGATGCTGGAGCCGAGCTGGAACTGGCTGCTCAGCGAGCGCAGCGCCGTCCGTTTCGGTTATCGCCATACCGACTCGCGGTACACGAACGCCACCGGGACCGATCTCGTGGACTACACCGAGCAGGGCGTGAGCACGACGTACAGCCGAAGCCTGACCGACCGCAGCGATGTGAACGTGACGGTCAACGCCGCGCGCTTCGAACCCGACATCGACGAGGAGGCGACCACGCTTCAGCTCCTGGCCGGCCTCCGCCGGGCGTTCTCCGACACGTTGCGGGGCAACTTCGGCGCCGGCGTATCGCGCACGCGGACGGAGTCGGGCGCGGCCGAGGACACCTCGAGCGGTTTCGTGTTCTCGGCCGGGCTCGAGCAGCGTGCGGAGACGTCGACGCTCGACGGCGTGATCAGCAGCGACGTCACGCCGAGCGGGCTGGGAAGGACGGTACGCAGCGACCAGATCCGCGTCCGATGGACGCTGCAGACGGCGCCGACGGTGCAATTCGTGCTGCAGACGCACCTCCTGCGCAACCGCGCGCTGGAAGGGGACGATCCCGCCGTCGACCGGCGCTATTACGAGCTGCAGCCCGAGCTGCGGTGGCAATGGCTGGAAGATCTGTTTCTGAGCGGCAGCTACCGGTACCGGCGGCAGAAGTTCGACGCCGATCCGGATTCGGCGCAGAGCAACGCCTTTTTTCTCGGGTTCGCCTACAGCCTATAAGGAAGGATTCGACTATGGACGGATCGACCCACCTGAGCGACTACCTGGCCGTCCTGAAGCGTCGCCGGCGCCAGGTTATCTACACGGCGGCGGCGATCTTCGCCCTGTTCGCGCTGCTGGCGGTCGCGCTGCCGCCGGTCTACCGGTCTACCGCGAAGCTGCTCATCGAGCAGCAGCAGATACCGACGGATGTCGTGTCCTCGACGGTCACCGGATACGTCAACCAGCGCATCCGGGTCATCGAGACGCGCGTGCTCAAGCCCGAGCACCTGGCGCAGGTCGCCGAATCGGTCGGGCTCTACCCGGAGGAGCGGGCAGCCGGGGACGTCCGCGCCGTCGCGGCGAAGATGCGCGGGAACATAAAGACCGAGACGGTCAGCGCGAACGTGACGGACCCGCGCAGCGGCGCGTCGAGCATGGCGACGATCGCGTTCAACGTTTCGTTCGATGCCCCCAGTCCGGAGCTCGCGCAAAAGACGGCGGAGCAGCTCGCGGGGCTGTTCATCCGCGAGAACCAGAAAGTCCGCACGCAGAAGGCCGAACGCGCGTCGGGGTTCCTGGGCGACGAGGAGGAGCGGTTGCGTCAGCACATCGCGGAACTGGAGACGCGGCTTGCGGCGTACAAGGAAAAGTACAGCGGCCGGTTGCCGGAGCTCATGAACCTGAACATGCAGCTCTTCGAACGCACGGAGCGGGAGCTGGAGGAGCTGGATCACCAGATCGTCAATCTCGAGGAGCGCAAGCTCCAGCTCCAGTCGCAGCTCGCGCTGCTCGAGCCGCATACCGGGAACAGCCCGGGCGGGCGACTGCGCGAGGTGCAGACGCAGTACATGACGGCCGCGGCCGTCTACGCCCCCGACCATCCCGATGTGATGCGGCTGAAGCGCGAGCTCGATACGCTCAAGAAGCAGACCGGCGTTCCGGATAACCGCGCACCCCTCGAGCGCCAGTACAGCAAGGCGAAGGGCCAGCTCAACGCCCTGCGCGAGAAGTACGCGGACGATCACCCGGATATCGCGAGGCTGGAAAAGACCGTCGCGAGCCTGGAGGAGCGGCTGCGCAGGGCAGACAGCGACGTGGCCGGTATGGCGCTGAAGCCGGACAATCCGGCGTACGTCGCGGTTCAGACGCAGCTCGATGCCCTGAACCTGAGCCTGAAGGCCGCGCGGGAGCAGCAGGTGCGCGCGAGGGAGAAGCTGAACGAGTACAAGGCACGCCTGGAGCAGACGCCGCAGGTCGAGCAGGAGGGGCTGGCGTTGCAGCGCGAGTACGAGAGCGCGGTCAAGAAGTACCGGGAGATCAAGCAGAACCTGATGAACGCGGAGCTCGCCGTCGAGCTCGAAAGGGGCCAGCAGGGCGAGCACTACTCGCTGCTCGAGCCGCCCGAGATGCCTGACGCGCCGCAACGCCCGAATCGCCGCGCGTTCCTGCTCCTCGGACTGGTGCTGGGGTTGGGCAGCGGCGTCGGATACGCGAGCGTGGCGGAGTACATGGATCGCACGGTGCGCGGAAGGCGCGCGCTCCGGTCGCTCGTCGACGCGCCGTTGCTCGCGGCAATTCCGTATATCCCGAACGGGGGCGATCCGGGTTTCCGCAGAGCCTGAAGAGTTGTTGGGCGCCGGCAACAGATGTAGGAGATAAGCAATCTCCCGTATGCCGGCCCCGAAACGCCGATGCTATAGTCGCCGCTCCGCCGACCAACCGCGAGCCGCGCCGAAACGAACACCAAGGAACGCATGCAGGTCATGGATCCGATCACCAAGGCGCTCACCCGGGTGCGGCAGGACCGACAAGTCGGCTTGCAGCAACGTGCACTGGTCCCGGCCGAGATCAGCTACACGCGCACGCGCAGCGTGACCCTCTATCCGGGCTGGCTCCGGCAGAACCGGATCGTGACCGGCGATACCTCCGACGATTACGCGAAGGCCTACAAGGTGCTCCGCACGCAGGTGTCGCAGCGGATGCGCAGCCAGGGCTGGCGCACGTTGGCCGTCACCAGCCCGGGGCCGGGCGAGGGCAAGACGCTGACCGCCATCAACCTGAGCATGAACCTCGCGCTGGAGGCGAACCAGACCGTGCTGCTGGTCGATGCGAACCTGCGGCAGCCGAGTGTGCACAGCTATCTCGGCTTCGATGTCGACCAGGGACTGAGCGAGTACCTGCAGGACGGCGTGCCACTCGACCAGATCCTGGTGCATCCGGAAATTCCGCGCTTCGTGGTCCTGCCCGGCAGCCGCACGGCCGTGAACTCGTCGGAGCTGCTCACGTCCCCCCAGATGCTGCGCCTCGTTCAGGAACTGAAGCGGCGTTACCCGTCGCGCATCGTGGTGTTCGATCTTCCGGCCGTGCTCACCAGCGACGACGTGCTCGCGTTCGCGCCGTACCTGGACGCGTCGCTGCTCGTCGTGGACGAGGGCCGCACGCTGCGGGAGGAGGCCGCCCGCGCCGCCGAGCTCCTGCAGGCGGGAAACCAGAACCTGCTCGGTACCGTACTCAACCGGGCCGGCCCGTAACGCGCGCCACAGCACGAGCGAGCGCCATGTACGAATCATATTACGGTTTCCGCGAAAAGCCGTTCTCGCTGCTTCCCGATCCGGCGTTCCTCTACATGAGCGACAAGCACCGCATGGCGCTCACGATGCTGCAGTACGGGCTGATGAACCAGGCGGGTTTCACCGTCATCACGGGCGAGATCGGCTCCGGGAAGACGACCCTCATCCGCCGGCTGCTGGAAGAGGTGGACGACTGGACCACCATCGGACTGGTGTCGAACACCCACCGCAACTTCGGCGAGCTGCTGCAGTGGGTGCTGCTCGCGTTCGGCCTCGAGTTCCGGGAAAAAAAGAAGGTCGAGCTTTACGCCACCCTGGCGGACTTCATCGTCAAGGAGTACAGCCAGGACCGGCGGACCGTGCTGATCATCGACGAGGCCCAGAACCTGAGCCCCGAGGCGCTGGAAGAGCTGCGCATGCTTTCGAACGTCAACGCCGACAAGGACCAGGTGCTGCAGCTCGTGCTCGTCGGGCAGCCCGGCCTGCGCGACATGCTGCGGCGACCGGAGCTCTACCAGTTCGCGCAGCGCATCGCGGTCGACTACAACCTGCGTACGCTGAACCTGGAGGAGACTTGGGGCTACGTGCGGCACCGGCTCCGCGTGGCGGGCGGCGACCAGAACCTGTTCGACACGCGGGCGTGCGCGGCGGTGTATTACTACACGCGCGGAACGCCGCGCCTGATCAATGTCCTGTGCGACACGGCGCTGGTCTACGGATTCGCGGAGCAGAAGAACCGGATCGACGCCGACATCGTCTGCGAGGTCGTACGCGAGAAGACGCGCGGCGGGATTTTCACCATTCGCGAGAATCGCGCGGAGGGCGAGGAGGACGAGCGGCCCGACCGCGAGCGGGGCGCGGCCCAGATGGACTCCAAGGACATGTAGCGGGCGCCGGAGAGCGGCAGCGTCCCGCTCCGCGGGACAGCCGGTCGCGGAGCGGCCGGGCGAACAGGGACGAGGAAGGACGATAATGAAATCGGTGATTCTGGCCGGCGGGTTCGGGACGAGGATTAGCGAGGAGAGCGGCGTCCGACCCAAGCCCATGGTCGAGATCGGCGGCCGGCCCATTCTCTGGCATATCCTCAAGATCTACTCCGCCTACGGCTTCAACGAGTTCATCATCTGCCTGGGCTACAAGGGCCAGGCGATCAAGGACTATTTCGCGAGCTACCACCTGCACACGTCGAACGTGACGTTCGACATGCGCCGCAACGAGATGGTGGTTCACCAGAACCACGCCGAGCCCTGGCGGGTGACGCTGGTCGATACCGGCGAGCACACGATGACGGGCGGGCGGCTCAAGCGGGTGCGCGAGTTCCTCGACGGCGAAACCTTCTGCATGACCTACGGCGACGGCGTCAGCGACGTCAACATCCGGGAGCTCGTGCGGTTTCACCGGGAGCAGGGGGCGCTCGCGACGCTGACGGCGGCGCAGCCGCCGGGCCGGTTCGGGGCGTTCAGCCTGCAGCAGGGACAGAATCGCATCGAGACCTTCAAGGAGAAGCCCGAGGGAGACGGGGCCTGGGTCAACAGCGGTTTCTTCGTGCTGGAGCCGGCGGTGCTGGAGTACATCGACGGGGACCGGACGGTGTGGGAGCACGAGCCGCTCGAGCGACTGGCGCGCGAAGGCAGGCTCGCTGCGTACCGTCACCACGGCTTCTGGCAGCCGATGGATTCGCTTCGCGACAAGAACGTGCTCGAGAACCTGTGGCAGAGCGGCAACCCTCCCTGGAGGGTGTGGTAGGTGGGGGGTGCGCGCTGTGATTTTCTGGTCATCGGCGGCGGCGTGATCGGCCTGAACGTCGCGCGCGCGCTCAAGCGCCGCTTCACCGATTGTTCCGTCACGGTGCTCGAGAAGGAGGAACACTGCGGGCGGCACGCGAGCGGGCGCAACAGCGGCGTGCTTCACGCGGGTTTCTACTACACCGCCGACAGCCTGAAGGCGCGGTTCACGCGCGACGGCAACCGCGAGCTCCGTGCGTACTGCGCGGAGCGCGGCGTGCCCGTCAACGCCTGCGGCAAGCTGGTGGTCGCGCAGCGCCCGGAGGACCTCGCCGGTCTGGCCGAGCTCGAGCGGCGGGCGCGGCGAAACGGCGTCGAGCTGCATTCCGTGGACGCGCAGGCGGCGCGGGAGATCGAACCCCGGGCGAGGACGGTGGAACGGGCGCTGTTTTCGCCGTCGACGGCCTCGGTCGACCCGGCGGCCGTTCTCGGACGGATGGAGGAGGACGCCCGCGCGGAAGGCGTGTCCATACGGTGCGGCGCGCGCTACCTGGGCCGCTCGGGCGGCCGCGTGCGCACGAACGCGGGAGCGTGGGAGGCGGGGTACGTGGTCAACGCGGCGGGCCTTCATGCCGATCGCGTGGCGCGGGACTTCGGGCATTCGGAGCACTATCGCATCCTCCCGTTCAAGGGGCTTTACCTCTACTCCGACGAGCCGGCCGGGGCCTTCCGCACGAACATCTACCCGGTCCCGGACCTGCGCAACCCGTTTCTCGGCGTGCACTTCACGGTGACGGCCGAAGGCCGCGCGAAGATCGGCCCGACCGCGATCCCCGCGCTGTGGCGCGAGCAGTACGAGGGGGCGGCGAACTTCGACGCGCGCGAGTTCCTGGACATCGTCCGGCGCCAGGCCGGGCTGGCCGTGACCGCGGGCTTCGACTTCATCCGGCTCGCCGTCGAGGAGGTGCGGAAGTACTCCCGGAAGAGGCTGGTCGCGCTCGCCGCGCGCCTCGCGCACGGCGTTCGGGCCGAGCAATACCGGCGCTGGGGGCGGCCGGGAATCAGGGCGCAGCTCGTGGACCTGCGCAAGCGCCGCCTCGAGATGGACTTCGTGCTGGAGGGAGACGATCGGTCTTTTCACGTGCTCAATGCCGTGTCGCCGGCGTTCACCTGCAGCCTGCCGTTTTCGCGTTTCGTCGCCTCGGACATCGCGGCGAGGCTGCGCTGACCATATCAACGGAGACAGGGAATCAGGAAGATGCGAATCGTCGTCACCGGAAACATGGGGTACATCGGTCCGTCCGTCGTGGAGCGCCTGCGCGCCAGCTATCCCGGCGCCGAGCTCGTCGGTCTCGATGCCGGCTACTTCGCCCATTGCCTGACCTGCGGCGACGGCCTGCCGGAGCGGCGACTCGACCTTCAGTACTTCGCCGATGTCCGCCGGCCGCCCGAGCGGCTGCTGGAGGGCGCCTACGCGGTCGTCCACCTGGCGGCGATCTCCAACGACCCGATGGGACGCACCTACGAACGGGTGACGGCGGAAATCAACCATCAGGCCAGCGTGCGGCTGGCGCGCGCGGCCAAGGCGGCCGGCGTGCGCCGGTTCGTCTTCGCTTCGAGCTGCAGCATGTACGGCTACGCCGCGGACGGCGAGCGGCGGGAGGGCGATCCGCTCAATCCCCTCACGGCGTATGCGCGCTCGAAGGTGGCGGTGGAACGCGAGCTCGAGTCGCTCGCCGACGACGGCTTCGTGGTCACGGCGCTGCGGTTCGCGACCGCGTGCGGCATGAGCAAGCGCCTGCGCCTCGACCTCGTGCTCAACGACTTCGTCGCCGGCGCCGTCCTGAACCGGGAAATCGGGATCCTGAGCGACGGCTCGCCGTGGCGGCCGCTCATCCACGTCGACGACATGGCGCGCGCCATCGACTGGGCGGTCGAGCGCGGACCCGGACCCGGGGCATACGTCGCCGTCAACGCCGGAGCCGACGAATGGAATTACCAGGTGCGCGACCTCGCGGAAGCGGTTGCGCGGATCATTCCCGGGGTGCGCGTTTCGATCAACCCGGATGCCGTTCCGGACAAGCGTTCCTACCGGGTCAGCTTCGCGCTCTTCCGGACCCTCGCCCCCCGGCACCAGCCGCAAATCGATCTCGACGAGGCGATTCGGGGCCTCCAGGCCGGGATCGAGACCGTGCGTTTCGGCGATCGCGATTTCCGCCGGTCGCCGTACATCCGCCTGAAGGTGCTCGGCGACCTGCGCGCCGACGGGCTGGTGGACGAGACGCTTCACTGGGCCACGCCGTCCGCGCTGCCGCGGGCCGCCCAGGCCTGATGCAAGGAACGAAAGATCCGATGACGCCCGCCTCCTGTCGATTCTGCGGCCACCCGCTCTCCCGGTCCTTCGCCGATCTCGGCATGTCGCCGCTCGCGAACAGTTACGTGCCTCCGGAGCGTCTCCGTGCCATGGAGCCGTTCTACCCGCTGCATGCCTACGTCTGCGAACGCTGCCTGCTCGTGCAGCTCGAGGAGTTCGAGTCGCCGGAGCGCATCTTCGGGGACTACGCGTACTTCTCGTCCTGCTCTCCCAGCTGGCTGGAACACGCGCGTGTCTATGCCGACCGGATGACCGCGCGGTTCGGCGTGGACCCCGCGTGGCAGGTGATCGAGATTGCGAGCAACGACGGCTATCTGCTGCGGAACTTCAAGGCGCGCGGAATCCCGGTGCTCGGTATCGAGCCGGCCGCGAACGTCGCCCGGGTGGCGATCGACGCCGGCATCCCTACCGAGGTGAGGTTCTTCGGGCGCGAGACGGCGCGAGCCCTCGTCGATGCCGGGAGACAGGCGGACCTCCTGATCGGCAACAATGTCCTCGCTCACGTCCCGGACCTGAACGACTTCGTCGGGGGCCTCGCGCTCGTGCTCAAGGAGCGCGGGATCCTGACCATGGAGTTCCCGCACCTGCTGCGCCTGATCGAGCACACCGAGTTCGACACGATCTATCACGAGCATTTTTCGTATTTCTCGCTCCTCACCGTCGAGACGGTATTCGCCGCGCACGGCCTGGCGCTCTTCGACGTGGAGGAGCTGCCGACGCACGGCGGTTCGCTGCGGATCTACGCGCAGCGGGCGGACGACGGCTCCCGGGCGCCGACGGGCCGCCTCGCGGATCTACGGGAGCAGGAGAGATCGGCCGGGCTGACGGACCTGCGCACCTACGATGCCTTCGCCGAGAGGGTGCGCGAAACGAAACGCAAGCTGCTGGCGTTCCTGATCGAGGCGCGCAGGGGAGGGAAGCGCATCGTGGGTTACGGGGCTCCGGCCAAGGGCAACACGCTCCTCAACTACTGCGGGGTGCGCGGCGATTTTCTCGATTACGTGGTGGACGTGAGCCCCCACAAGCAGGGGCGGTTCCTCCCGGGCACGCATCTGCCGATCGACGCGCCGGAGCGCATTTTCGAGACCCGGCCGGACTACGTGCTCATCCTGCCGTGGAACCTCAAGGAGGAGATCATGCGGCAGATGGCCGGCATTCGCGAATGGGGTGGCCGTTTCGTCGTGCCCATCCCGGAACCGGCGGTGTACTGATGCGCTTCATCGAGACCAGCCTCCCGGGCGCCTGGGTGATCGAGCCGGAGCCGCACTACGACGAGCGCGGGTTCTTCGCGCGCACGTGGTGCGAACGGGAGTTTCGCGAGCACGGCATCGCGATGGCCGTCCGGCAGTGCAATCTCTCCGGGAACCGGGCGCGGGGCATCCTGCGCGGACTGCATTACCAGGCGAGCCCGCATGCCGAGGCCAAGGTGGTGAGCTGCCTGCGCGGCGCGATCCACGACGTGATCGTCGATCTCCGGCCGGACTCGCCGTCGTTCAAGCGGCACGCCGCGGTCGAGCTGTCGCCCGGGAACGGACGCATGCTCTACGTGCCGCCGGGGATGGCGCACGGATACCAGACGCTCACCGACGACGCGCTCGTCCATTACCTGATGTCCGAGCACTACGTGGCCGAGGCGCAGCGCGGCGTGCGCTGGGACGACCCGGCGTTCGGGATCGAATGGCCCGCCGTCGAGGCGCGCATCATCTCCGCCCGCGACCTGGCGTACCCGGACTTCCTCGGATGAGCACCGTTGCCCGTCGCGCCGAAGCTACGCCCGACATCGGGAAGGCGATGTACCGCCTGATCGAGCGGCTTTACCCGATCTGCCGCAGCATCACCGGCGACGGCGTGCGCGAGTCGCTCGCCATCGTCGGCGAGCACGTCCCGCTCCAGGTGCACGAGGTGCCGAGCGGCACGCCGGTGCTCGACTGGACGGTGCCGAAGGAATGGAACATCCGGGACGCGTACGTGAAGGACGCGTCGGGGCGCCGCGTGATCGACTTCCGCCGGTCGAACCTGCACGTGCTCGGTTACAGCGCGCCGGTTCGACGCCGGATGTCGCTCGCCGAGCTGCGGCCGCACCTGCACACGCTGCCCGACTATCCCGACTGGATCCCGTATCGCACCTCGTACTACAAGGAGAACTGGGGCTTCTGCCTCGCGCACAAGGCGCTGCGCGCGCTCCCCGACGGGGAGTACGAGGTGGTCATCGACTCCACCCTGACCGACGGTGCGCTCACCTACGGCGAGCTCGTGCTGCCCGGGGAGCAGCAGGAAGAGTTCCTGCTCTCGTGCCACGTCTGCCATCCGTCGATGTGCAACGACAACCTTTCCGGCATCGCGCTGGCGACGTTCCTCGCCACGCGTCTGGCGGCCCGCCGCGCGCGCCGCTACACCTACCGCTTCCTGTTCATTCCGGGGACCATCGGCTCGATTACGTGGCTCGCCCGGAACGAGCAGGCGGCGAAGCGGGTCCGGCACGGTCTCGTGATCAATTGCGTGGGGGACGGCGGGCCGTTCAACTACAAGCGCAGCCGCCGCGGCGATGCGGAGATCGACCGCGCCGCGGCCAATGTCCTGCGGCATTGCGGGCGCGCGCACGACGTGTTCGATTTCTTCCCCTACGGGTACGACGAACGCCAGTACTGTTCGCCCGGATTCGATATGCCGGTCGGCGCGCTCTCGCGGACGACGCACGGGCACTACCCGCAGTACCACACCTCGGCCGACGACCTCGGATTCGTGCGGCCGGAGCCGCTCGCCGAATCGCTCGATCTGTACGAAACCGTCATCGACGCGATCGAGCAGAACCGGCGTTACCGCAATCTCAATCCCAAGGGTGAGCCGCAGCTGGGACGCCGGGGACTCTACGGCGCTTTCGGAGCGGGAATGCGAAGCGAGGACGAAATGGCGGTGTTCTGGGTGCTCAACCTGTCGGACGGCGAACACGACCTGCTCGGCGTCGCCGAGCGCGCGGAAATGCCGTTCGCGACGATCGCGCGCGCCGCCGCCGCGCTGCGCGACACGGGGCTGCTGGCGGCGGAATAGAGGGAGCGAATGGAGACGGAGAGCTTCGAGGGCCAGACGGTGGTGATCACCGGAGCGAGCGGCTTCATCGGCGCCGCGCTGTCGCGGCGCCTGCGCGATCTGGGCGCCACGGTCCACGGCGTGTCCCGGCAGCCGCGCACGGACGGCGACGGGTGCGATTACTGGTGGCGCAGCAACCTCGCCCAGTTCGACGACGCCCGCCGGTTGATGACGGCCGTGCGGCCGTCGACGATCTTCCACCTCGCCAGCCACGTGGCCGGCGCCCGGGACGTCTCCCTGGTGCCGGTCACACTGCGGGACAACCTCGTGACGGCCGTCCACCTGCTCGCCGCGGCGACCGAAACGGGATGCCGCCGCGTTCTGCTCGCGGGCTCGCTCGAAGAGCCGGAGCCGGGGTCCGGCTGGCCGGTGCCGGCGTCCCCGTACGCCGCCGCCAAGTACGCCGCGAGCACCTATGCCCGGATGTTCCACGCGCTGTACCGGACGCCCGTCGTGCTGCTGCGCTTCTTCATGGTGTACGGGCCCGGGCAGTGGGACGAGAAGAAGCTCGTGCCCTACGTCATCCGCTCGCTGCTCGAGGGGCGCGCCCCGGAAATCTCGAGCGGCCGGCGGCGGATCGACTGGATCTACGTGGACGACGTGGTCGAAGGGTGCCTGGCGGCGGCGCGGGCGAGCGGCGTCGAGGGGGAAACGATCGATCTCGGTTCGGGCGAGCTCGCGACCGTGCGCGACGTCGTCGAACGGATCGTGGCGCTGGCCGGACCGGGCACCGTGCCGCGGTTCGGCGCCGTGCCCGACCGTCCCTTCGAGCAGGAGCGGCTCGCCGACGTCGCGCGGACACGCGCGCGGATCGGATGGCAGCCGCGCGTCGGCCTCGCGGAAGGCCTCGCGCGCACGGTCGCCTGGTACAGCAAGGCGGGCGAGGAGCGGATCGTGTCGCAGGCGGGGGCCCAATGAACCATCCCGTGACGTCCACGACGGTCATCCGTCCCTATCACCGGCTGGAGGCGTTCGACTGGCGCGAGCTGCGCGAGTACCGGGACCTCTTCTACTTCCTGGTGCTGCGGGACATCAAGGTGCTCTACGCCCAGACGATCCTCGGGTTCTCGTGGGCGATCCTCAATCCGCTCATCCAGATCCTCGTCTTCACGGTCATCTTCGGGCACGTGGCGAACATTGCCACCGACGGCATTCCCTACGTGCTGTTTTCCACCGTCGCCATCGTGCCCTGGACCTACATGTCCGAGGCGATGACGGCGTCGAGCCAGAGTCTCGTCAACGAGCAGTCCATGCTGGGCAAGGTGTACTTCCCCCGGGTGATCTACCCGCTCACGCCCATCTTCGCCAAGCTCGTGGATTTCGCCATCGCCATGCTCATCATCGTGGCGGTCCTCTTCTATTACCGCGTGACGCCGACGACGAACCTCCTCCTGCTGCCGGCGCTCATGCTGGTCATGATGCTCATTCCGGCGGGGGTGGGGATGTGGCTTTCGGCGCTCGCGATCCGGTTCCGCGACGTGAAGTTCGCCATGCCGTTCGTCATCCGCATGCTGATCTACTCGGCGCCCATCCTCTACACCGCTTCCGCGATTCCCGACAGCTACCGGCTGCTCTACTCGCTCAACCCGATCGTGGGCGTGATCGAGGGTTTCCGCGCGGCGCTCCTCGGGACGCCGATCGAGTGGATGTTCGTGCTGCCCGGGCTCGCGACCGCCGTCCTGCTGTTCGTGAGCGGCGCGATCTATTTCCGGCGGATGGAACGCGTATTCGTCGACGTGATCTGAGCGACCCGAAGAACATGGACAACAAGGACACGGCAATACGGGCGGAAGGGGTGAGCAAGGTCTACCGGATCGGGCTGCGCGACAGCGCGCCCGACAGCCTGAGCGGCATGCTCGTCGATATCGTCCGAAGCCCGGTCAAGAACTTCCGCAAGTATCGCTCGCTCTACCGTTTCACGTCCGACGAAACCGCCGCGGAGAGCGGACGCTCGGACCTGATCTGGGCGCTGCGCGACGTGGCGTTCAACGTCCGGCGAGGGGAGGTCCTCGGCATCATCGGGCGCAACGGCGCCGGCAAATCCACGCTGCTCAAGATCCTCACGCGCATCACGCCGCCGACGCGCGGGCTGGTCGAGATCCGCGGGCGGGTGTCGAGCCTGCTGGAGGTGGGCACGGGTTTCCACCAGGAGCTGACCGGACGGGAGAACATCTACCTGAACGGCACGATCCTCGGGATGAAGAAGCGCGAAGTGGACCGCAAGTTCGACGAGATCGTCGATTTCTCGGGGATGGAGCGGTTCCTGGACACGCCGGTCAAGCGCTACTCGAGCGGCATGGCGGTGCGGCTCGCGTTCGCCGTGGCGGCGCATCTCGAGCCCGAGATCCTGATCGTGGACGAGGTGCTCGCCGTCGGCGACGCCGACTTCCAGAAGAAGTGCATCCGGAAGATGAAGGAGGTGCACACGCAGGGCCGGACGGTGCTCTTCGTGTCCCACAACATGCCCTTCATCTCCATGCTCTGCGACCGCGTGATCCTGCTGCAGGCGGGGACCGTGATCGCCGACGGCCCGCCGCAGGCGGTCGTGAGCGCGTACCTCCACGCCGGGATCGGGACGCCCGCCGCGCGGGAGTGGTCCGACGCCCGCAGCGCGCCGGGCGCCGACGTGGCCCGGCTGCGCGCGGTGCGGATCGTGGACGCGAACCGGCGGCCGGTCACGTCGGCGGACGTCACGGAGCCGGTCGGCATCGAGATGACGTACGAGGTGGTCCAGTCGGGCCGGATCCTGCTTCCGAGCTACTGGGTCTACGACGAAGAGGGCACCATGGTCTTCGCCTCGCTCGCCCAGGACGGCGAACGGTTCCGCCGCCCGAGCGAGAAGGGCCGGTACACGGTGACCGCCTGGGTTCCGGGGAATCTGCTCACGGCGGGGACGTTCTTCGTGACCGCCTGCCTCATCACGCGAAGCCCCGACAGCACGCAGTTCGACGAGCAGCAGGTGATCGCGTTCAACGTCCTCGACAACATGGGTCCCGGCACGGCGCGAGGCGACTGGGGCGGCGATCTGCCCGGCGTCGTGCGCCCGCTCCTGGAATGGACGACGGAGTACTCGGCGGGGGAGCGATCCGACGCCGACGTCCGCCGCGCGCTGCCTTGACGGAGGCCGGCATGTAATAAGAGAAGTGATCGACGGAGGAGGAGGCAACAATGCGACATTACTGGTCACACGGTGAAAAGCCGCGCAGGGGGGCGCACGATTTTCTCTGGGCACTGTGGCGATGGAGCGCCCTGGGCTTCGTCCAGCCCGACGGCCGGGGGGCGCCGCGGGATGCGCTCGCAGCAATCCGGCCCGCCGCGAAGCGGGTGATCCGCGGATGCCGGCGTCTCGTTCCGGGCGGCCGGCCTTCGGCGGCCCGGTTGGGTTTCGGATACGGCACCGCGCCGCTCGCGAACGCCTGGTTCGAGCGCGGCATGCCGGTGCATCGCCACTACCTGGAACAGTTCCTGGCGTCGTCGGCGGCTGACATCCGCGGCCGCTGTCTCGAGTTCCAGGAGGACTCGTACTCCACCCGCTTCGGGGGCTCGCGCGTATCCCGGGTCGACATCCTGCACAAGGAACCGGATCCGCGCTACCCGCAGGCGACGCTGCATGCGGACCTCACCGCGGCGAACGACATTCCGGGGGGCGCGTTCGACTGCATCGTCTGCACCTACGTGCTGCACGTCATACCGGATCTCGATCGCTTCGTCGCCGAGCTTCACCGCCTGCTCGCCGACGGGGGCGTGCTGCTCGTCGCCGTTCCCGGCATCACGATCACCTATCCGCAATACGGGGAGCTTTGGCGGTTCACGTGCGAAGGGTTGCACCGGGTTCTCGCGCGATCGTTCGGCGCCGCGCACGTCGAAACGCGCCCGTACGGCAACTCGCTTACCGCCGCGGGCGAGCTTCGCGGCCTCGCGGTCGATGACTTTACCCGAGGCGAGATCGACGAGCACGACGCCCGCTACCCGCTGCTCGTCTGCGCGCGCGCCGTCAAGGCGGGGCGCGAGGGAGCCCGGTGATGGGCGCTTCCCCGGGAACGGCGCGAGGCGACGGGCGTCGCGCCGCGCTCGTCGTGGCGCATCCCGACGACGAAGTGCTGTGGTTCAGCTCGTTGCTGCGCGACGTCGACCTCGTCCTCTTCTGCTTCGAGGAAGTCCGGTCGCGCCCGGAGTGGACCGAAGGCCGGCGCCGCGCGCTCGCCGATTACCCGCTGCCCGGAGTCGACTCCCTGCGGCTGACCGAGTCCGAGGTGTTCAACGGCGCCGACTGGCGCCGGCCCGAGTGCACGGAGCAGGGCCTGGCCGTGACGCGGAACGACGACTCGTTCCCGGCGTTCTCCGAAGCCGTGTACCGGGCGAACTTCGAGCGGCTGCGGCGGGGCCTCGGAGAACGACTCGCGCAGGGATTCACCCGGGTCTACACGCACAACCCCTGGGGCGAGTACGGCCACGAGGAGCACGTGCAGGTCTACCGGGCGGTCAAGGCCGTTCAGCCCGCGCTCGGTTTCGAGCTCTGGGTCGACAACTACTGCAGCAACAAATCGCACGAGCTCATGCTCCGTTACGTGAACGGCTTCCATTCCGACTACGCGACCGCGGCGACCGATCCCGGATTGGGCGAGCAGCTGGAGCGGCTCTATCGGCGATACGGTTGCTGGACCTGGTTCGACGACTATGTGTGGTTCACCCATGAGTGCTTTCAGCGCGACCGCGACGTCGCGCGCGGCGAGCCGGTGGCGGGCCATTTCTTTCCGCTCAATTATCTGCGCGTCGAGGCGCCGTGGGACCGCGAGCCGGTACCGCGGTGGCGGCGGGTGGCGGGCCAGCTCCGGCGTTATCTGCCGGCGCCGGTGCCCGCGCGCTGAGGAGAGGGCGGATGACCTTGAGCGTGATCATGCCGTGCCACAACGCGGCGGAAACCATCGCGGCCCAGCTGGACGCGCTCGCCGGGCAGGCCTGTGCCGCGCCCTGGGAGCTGATCGTGGCCGACAACGGATCGAGCGACGGCACGCGGGACATCGTCGAAGGCTACCGGAGCCGGATTCCGGCGCTGCGCTGGATCGACGCGTCGGCAAAACGGGGACCGGCGTACGCGCGCAACCGCGGCGTCGAAGCGGCGCGCGGAGATCGCTTCGCGTTCTGCGATGCCGACGACGAGGTGGCGCCGGGCTGGCTTGCCGCGATCGCACAGGCCTTGTCGGCGCACCCGTTCGTGGTGAGCCGGATGGACGACGCCAAGCTGAATCCGTCGTGGCTCCGCGAAATATGGGGTTCGCCGGAGGAGGCGCTCGGTCCGCTGTTCGGATTCCTCCCGGGAGCGGCGGCGTACGGCATCGGGTTCACGCGCGAGCTCTACGCGCGCGTGGGGCCCTTCGACGAGTCCCTCCGTCGAATGTCCGACATCGATTACTCCTGGCGGGTACAGCTCGCGGGCTACCCGTTGGCCCGGGTGCCGGACGCGCTGGTGTACTACCGCCACCGCCGGACGGTGACCGGGCTTTTCCGCCAGGCCTACGCCGATGGGCAGGCCCAGGTCCTTCTCTACAAGAAGCACCGGGCGAACGGCATGCCCTGGCCGCCGATCTCGGCCAGCGTGCGCGGCTGGATCGGCATGGCCCGGCGCCTGCCGGCGCTGCGCCGGCAGATCGGGCGGGCCGAGTGGCTGATCGACGCGGGGGTCGGGTTGGGACACGTTCGGGGGAGCATGCGCCATGGCGTGCTTGCGTTGTGAACCTGCGCCGGGCGCCGGGCTCGTCGCCGGGGGAGGTGATGCGTGGTTGACGTGAAGGTGTCGGTGATCGTGGTGCCGCGGGAGCGATTCAGCGAGACCCGGCGGTCGCTCGAGAGCATCTACCGGTGTACCCGGATGCCGTTCGAGCTCGTCTATGTGGACGGCGGGTCGCCCGCGGGCGTCGCACGCTACCTGCGCGAGGCCGCCCGCCGGCGGGGCTTCCGGCTGCTGCGGCGCGAACGCTATCTCATGCCGAACGAGGCCCGGAACATCGGGGCCGAGGCGGCATCGGGTCGGCTGCTCGTGTTCATCGACAACGACGTGGTCGCCTGGCCCGGCTGGCTCGAGGCGCTCGTCGCCTGCGCGGAAGAAACGGGCGCGTGGGCGGTCGGGCCGGTGGTCTGCATCGGCCCGCCGGGCGACGACCTCATCCACGTCACGCGTGGAGAGCTGCACGAGGTCGAGGAGGGCGGGCGCCGCCGGATCGAGGACGCGATGATCGGCATCAACGAGCGGCTGCGCGACCTGCGACCGTCGCTCGCCCGCAGTCCCTGCGACTACGTCGAGTTTCACTGCATGCTCGCCCGGCGCGAGGCCCTCGAGCGGATCGGCGGCTTCGACGAGGGCATGCGGACGACGCGGGAGCACATCGATTTCTGCCTGGCCGTGCGCCGCGAGGGCGGATCGATCTACTTCGAGCCGGACGCGTGCGTCACGCACGTACCCCCGTGGTGCGGGTTCGCGCTGAGCGACCTGCCGTACTTCCTGCTCCGGTGGAACGACGACTGGGCGCGGGAAAGCATCGTTCACTTTCAGCGCAAGTGGGGCCTGCCGGACGAGGCGCAGGACCGGCTGATCGACTGGATCGTGCCGCACCGGCGGGTCGTGTTCGAGCGGCTCCTGGCGCCGTTTCGTCCGCGGATCGTGCGCGAGCGGCTGGGACGGCCGCTGGTCAACGGCCTGGCGGCGACGCTGGAGGCCGGCCTGCTGCCGATCACGCGCCGGAGAGGCAGGACCGGCGCGCCTTCGGCCGAGGGCGGCGTCCGCTTCACGCGTCCCGCGGGCGACGCGACCGCGATGCGTCCGCCTTCCGCAAAAATGGAGACCGGCCCCGATTCGCCCTGACGGCTAGCCCGCCGAACGGGCGGGTTTGCCCCGCTGCAGAATGTCTTCGACCATCGCGCGGTAGGCCCGCCGGTAGTGCTCGAGGGTGTGGTGGGCGCGCGCGTGATCGCGGGCGGCGCACGCCCGGCGGCGCAATTCCTCCGCGGGCAGACCGGCGACGTGGCGCACCGCCGCGCGGATCGCCGGAATCGAGGCGTCCTCGAGCGTGACGCCGAAATCCCGCGTGTCGATGCCCGCTTCGCGCGTCAGGATCGGGATCAGGCCGGCCTGCATGCACGTGAGCGAGGAGGCCGACTGGCTCTCCGCGCACGAGGGGAACACGAGCGCGACGCAGTCCTCGACGACGCGCAGGAAGTCCGGTCCGTCGACGTCGAGCCAGCCGACCGTGCGCACGTTCGGCGTGCGACCGAGCTCCGCGTCGTAGATCCGTGCGAACTCCGGTTCGCGGTCGATCGGCCCGCACACGCGCAGCTCGAGCTCCGGCATGTCGCGGAACGCCTCGAGCACACGATCGAGCCCCTTGTGCACGAATCCCGTGCTTCCGAACCAGACGAAGCGCCGGCGCGCCGCGTCGTAATCCTTGCGCTCGGGAGACGGATACGTCCGCAACGTGGGCACGGGCAGGCAGTAGAGGGGCTTGCCCGCATACGCGTAGGTGCCTCGCAGGAACTCCCCCCCGAGCAACGCGCCGTAATCCGCCAGCTCGATGGCCCGGTTGGTCTCGACGATGCGGATGCTGGTGCACGTGACGCCGCGCCGGCGCTGAAGGTCGAGCGCGCGGCCGAAGGCCGCGTGGTTGTTGAACAGGAAATGCGCCGTGTCGAGGTGCGCGATCCTGACGCAGCCGTCGGGCAGCAAGGGGGCGAGACGGTCGAACTGCGTGCGCGCGCAGACGAAGAACCGGTAGTCGCGCCGCGGCACGAACGCATCGTTGCGGTAGTCGATGACGTCCACGTCGAAGCCGAGATCGAGCCAGGTGCGCGCGATGAGGAGGGATTCGCTGTGGTGCGTGTGTGCGGTCGATACCGGCTCGCCGGGCGAAAGAAGGAAAGGCTCGAGCACGTAGGCGAGGAGCACGCTGCCGCGCGCCGGCCGAACGGTGCTCCGGAGGGACACGCATCGGGGCGACCAGGTGCACGGGCGGCGGCGTATGTCGAGCCCGGCGCGTGCGAGAAAGGTGCGTCCGCGCTTCTTGAGGTTCGTCAGCGTGACCATGTCGTCGCCCGGCCACAGGGAGATGTCGGGATTGTCGCGCCCGACCCGCTTCCGCAAGTTCGGGCGGGTTCCCGTTTCCGCACATCATGCGACTCAGCGTCATTTTGCCCTGCCGCAACGCGGCCGCCACCCTCGAGGAGCAGCTCGGGGCCCTGGCCCGTCAACAGCGCCCCCCCTTCGAGGTCGTCGCCGTAGACAACGGCTCCACCGACCGGACCCCGGCGCTGCTCCAAGGCTATCGGGACCGGATGCCATCGCTCCGGGTCGTCGAGGCCGGCCCGCCCCACAGCGCCGCCCACGCTCGGAATCGGGGCGTGGCGGCGGCCACCGGCGAGGCCTTCGCTTTCTGCGACGCCGATGACGAGGTCCATCCCGGTTGGGCCGGGGCGATGGCCGATGCGCTCGCGCGCCACGACGTGGTCGCCTCGCGCGTGGACGACAGCCGGCTCAACGCGGGACGGGCGGGAGCCATCTGGGATTCGTCGAACGACCCGACGCCCGGCTTCGTCGTCTTTCTCGGTTTTCTGCCGGCCGCGTCCGGCTGCGGTTTCGGCTTCACGCGGCGCGCATGGGACGCGATCGGTCCCTTCGACGAGTCGTTTCAACGGCTGGAGGACATCGACTACTCGTGGCGCGCGCATTTTGCCGGATTCCCGATCCACTACGCGCATGACGCCGTCGTCTACTATCGTTATCGCGCGAGCCTCGGCGGAACCTGGCGTCAATGCGTCGCGGAAGGCCGGTACGAGGCCCGGCTGTACGAAAAGTACCGGTCGCGCGGGATGGCCTGGCGGCCGCTCCGCCAGGCCGCCGGCGATTGGGGACGGCTGGTCCGCAGCCTCCCGGCGCTGCGCAGGCCGGACGGCCGGGCGCTCTGGATCAAGTGCGCCGGATCGGCGACCGGGCATGTCGCCGGCAGCATTCGTCATCGGGTCCTCGCGCTCTGAGCCGCGTCGAGCGGGAGGGCGGGGCGGGTACGCACACGCATCTCCCTGCCTCGACATCGCTCAATCACATGTCGGCAGGGCTCCCGACGAGACGAGGTCGAGGCGCCACCGGTCCGCGAGGCGGTCGTAACCGGTCTGGTTGGGATGGAGGTCATCCGTCATCCAGCGAGGATCCGCGCGGTTCCCGTCGTCGGGCAGGCTCAGCTGGGACTGCTGGTCGACCAGCCAGATTCGGGTGCGGCTGCGGTCGAAGGCCACGTTCGCGACGTTCTGGTTGAACGTCGTCACGTCGAGCGAGCCGTCCAGGGTCGGAATGATGCGGGCCACGAACACCGACACCCGGTAGTGTCCCTCCGCCCAGGCATTGATGCCGTCGAGAATGCGCTCGACGCCGGCGCTGTTGGTGTCGAAGTGATTCGTGCCGATGTGCAGCAGCACGATATCGGGCGGATTCGCGTCGAGGAAGCCCGCGATGTTGTCGGCGATCGTCCGGCCGCTGCTCACGGTGCAGTACGGCGTGTTGTCGTCGCACCAGCCGTCGTGGCCCTCGTGATCGCGATCGGCGAGCGGGGGGTTCGCGGAGCCGCCCTGGTGAGCGACGCTGCCCACGAAGTCGACCGGCAGCCCGAGCGCGCTCAAGTCGCTGTGGAGCTTCCTGCGGTATCCGACGTACTGGCTCTCGGGAAGCCCCGGCATGAATCCGGCGGTGATGGAGTCACCCAGCGGCATGATGCGGAGGCTTCCGTCCACGAGCAGCGCCATCGTCCCGACGTCGGAGACGAGCCCGGAGGGATCGCTCACGCGGTAGGTGAACCGGTCCATGCCGCGCGCGTTCGCGTACGGCGTGTACGTGTAGTTGCCGGACGGGTCCGTGCTCAGGGAACCGTTCAGCGGATAATCGAGAATTTCGTAGATGAGGGCGTTGCCGTCCGGGTCGCTTCCCGGGAGGCGGCCGCTGAGGGTCGCGCTCGCGGACGGGACGGCCACGCAGGCGTCGGCCGCAGTCGGCGGCTGGTTCCCGCGGGGCGGCGAGCCGCCGCCCGATCCTCCTCCGCCTCCGCCGCAGGCGGAAACGCCAAGCAGCGCCGCAAAAATCCAGGCGCGGTGGGGAGCGTCAGATGCGAGCGCGGTCATCGGAGTCGGGGCGCGTGGCGGCGGGCCATGGCCCGCCGCCGTCACTCCATGCTCACCGCGCGCAGCGGAACATCACGGTGTCGAACTGTTCCGTGTACGGCGTGTTCGTGCCCGCGAGCCCGAACGCGCCGCTCGGCAGCGTGGCCGTGGGACCGAACTGGACGAACGTGCCTGCGTAGACCAGCGGCTCGCCCGTGCCCGAATCGACGCGCGAGGCGGACGCGTCGACGTAGCTGTACGACCCGTCCGCGATCGTGATCGCCCCGGCGTTCGACCCCGCGATGATCTCCGCGGCCGTCGCCAGGCGCTTGCCGGCGTTCGTGCACGCCGCCAGCGCCTGGCCCCACGAGAACTCCACCGCCGGACCCGCGCCGACCTGGATCCCGGCGCAACCCTGGCCCGTCGCTTCGCAACCGGCCGGGACGGCCGTGACGACCTTCGCGTCCTTGTCCACGCAGCTCGCGCCGACCCGGACCATTCCGTCGGCGTCGCTGCCGCAGGGGCCGGTGCCGTTCAGCGCGTCGCGCAGCGCCGCGAAGTTGGCGTTGACCTGTGCCGCGCTCGCCGTCTGGCCGTCCTGGAACGTGTGCGGAAGCGTGACGGCGTACACTGCCGCCCCGCCCGCGGCCGCCGTGCCGAGCACGAGGCCGGTGAACCACCCTTTGGAAAACCGT
This sequence comes from Sulfurifustis variabilis, assembly GCF_002355415.1. Classification (GTDB taxonomy): domain Bacteria; phylum Pseudomonadota; class Gammaproteobacteria; order Acidiferrobacterales; family Sulfurifustaceae; genus Sulfurifustis; species Sulfurifustis variabilis. The sequence continues at coordinate 1,550,357 of NZ_AP014936.1, forward strand.
TTCCGGTTGCCGTCCATGTGAACCTCCATTGTCTATTGGTATGCGATGAATCCGGTTCTTTCGGCGGATCAGCTGTCCCAGCTGCACCCGCCCCAGTTCGAGCTGCCCCAGACGCAGGTGCTCGTTGCATTCGAATTATTGCCGCCACCGCCGCCACCGCCGCAGCCGGCGAGGAGCGTGAAGAGGGGAAGGAACCAGAACCAACGTGGGATCGTCGAGCGGGATTTCATTGTTGTTACGCCTCCTTCTGTCGCGCCATGGTTATTATCGAACGCGTCCGCTTCCACGCGCGTCGCGACGGCCCGTCTTCCCTGACAGGAGGTGCGCTTCGTGGCAACCGTAAAGCGCCTGTTGTGACGTGCTCGTGCGGAAACCGTTTATCGTTCGAATTGAGCGACGACGCTAAGCCCGAACCGCGATGCGCGCAATTAGCGTTTCACCTGAGAGATAACCTCGATCCGGCCGGAGGATCGCGCAGTAGACATTGAGGCTGCGCGGTGTCCGAACCGCGCCACTGCGTTATGCTCCCCGCAACAGGGAAGGAGGGAGCGAGGATGCGTAGACGGATGCGGGCCGCATTGCGGCGAGTGGCGACGCGCGTCATTCGGCCGCTGTACGAGTATGCGGAGCACCTCGCGGAGGCGGATCTGCCGGCCTTCGCCAACCACCCGCGCAATCTGCAGATCGAGCGGCCCCGGCGACTCTACGACACCGACCGCGTCTGGATCGGCGACGACGTGAGCATCGGCCCCGGCTCGCTGATCGTGCCCCAGACGATCTATCCCACTCCCGTCATGCGGGATCCCGCGAGAGAGCACGAGGTCCAGACGTTCGATCCCCGGATCGCGATCGGCCACCGCGTCACCGCGACGGGCGGCCTCACCATCGCCGCCATGCAGGAGGTCGTCATCGAGGACGACGTGATGCTCGCGTCGAACGTGATGATCTGCGACGGGCTGCACGGCTACGCGCATGCCAACGAGCCCTACAAGTACCAGCCGATGTTTCGCATCGCGCCGGTCCGCATCGGTCGCGGGAGCTGGCTCGGCCAGAACGTGGTGGTGCTGCCGGGGGTCACGATCGGCGAGCTGGCGATCATCGGCGCGAACAGCGTGGTGTCGCACGACGTGCCCGCGCGCGCGATCGCCGTCGGACAGCCGGCGCGGGTGATCAAGCGCTGGGATGCCGCCACGCAGCGATGGGTCCCGGCCCACGCCCGGCGGGCGGGTGCCGTGGGGAGCCGGGGGTAGGGCGGTCGTGCGTCTGGCTTACCTGGTAAACGCATTTCCCATTCTGTCCGAGACGTTCGTGCGCGAACAGATCTTCGGGATGATGGAGCGCGGCCATCACGTCGAGATCTACGCGCTCGACGTCGGCGGTGACACGGCTCGCGTGGTCGACGAGCGCATCGGCCGCTGGCAGGAGGACGCGCGCGTGTACCACCTGCGGGCACCGGCAGGCTGGCTGGCCCGCGCCGGAGGCGCATGGCGGGCAGCGAGGGGAGCCGACGCGGCATGCGTGCGAGGGTCGCTCGACGTCGCGCGCTTCGGACGGGACGCGCTCGGCCTCGGGCTGCTGTATCGATCGGCGGCGCTGGCCCGCCGCGGGCGGCAACGCTACGACGTGATCCACGCGCAATTCGGCCCGCTCGGTCATATCGCCGTGCGCCTGCGTCAGCTCGGCCTGTGGGAAGGCGCGATCGTGACGTCGTTTCGCGGCTACGACGCGACCCAGCTTCTGCGCCGACGGCCAAACCGGTACCGGGAAGTCTTTCGCGAGGGCGAGCTCGCGCTCCCGGTGAGTGGCGCGTTGCAGCGAGCGCTCATCGCGCACGGCGCCGATCCGTCGCGCGTGGAGGTCCACCACTCGGGGATCGACTGCGCATCGTTTCCCTGTCGCGAGCGCACGCGACGCGCGGACGAGCCGCTGCGGGTGCTCTCCGTCGCGCGACTCGTCCCGAAGAAGGGGATCGACGACGCCGTCCGGGCCGTCGCGCGCCTGGCGGAGGACGGCGTCGACGTGCGCTACGAGGTGATCGGGAGCGGCGGGGAACGGCCGCGCATCGAGGAGCTGATCGATCGCCTGGCCCTGCGCGATCGCATCACGCTCCTCGGCGAACGGTCGCACCCGGAGGTGAGAGCCCGCCTCGAAGACGCTCATGTGCTGCTCGCGCCCAGCGTGACCGCGAAAGACGGCGACCAGGAGGGCATTCCGAACGTGCTGAAGGAGGCCATGGCGAGCGGCATGCCGGTGGTGGCCACTCGCCACGGCGGCATTCCGGAGCTCGTGGAGGACGGGGTTTCCGGTTACCTGGTGGCGGAGCGGGACGTCGCCTCGCTGGCCGACCGGCTCGCTTTCCTCGCGCGACACCCGGAGCGGTGGGGCGAGATGGGGCGGTCCGGCCGCGCGAAGGTCGAAGCCGTGTTCGACCGGCGTCGGCTGAACGAGGAGCTCGAAAACCTCTATCGCCTCGCCCGTGAGCGCCATGCGCGACGGGGCGTCGCGGCGAGCGCCGGCGCCCCGGCCAGCGCGACGCCCTGACAACGAGCGCCTGCCCTGTCGGGAACGCAAGGACGCATCGAAGGAACGGCATCATGTGCGGCATCGCGGCAATCGTCGGCAGGGAACTGACCCCTGCGCACCCCGGAATCGAGGCCATGGTGGCGGCGCTCGCGCATCGCGGGCCCGATGCCGACGGCATCGCGCGCCTGGACGGCTGCCACCTGGGCCATGCGCGGTTGAGCATCCTCGACCTGGCCGGCGGCGCGCAGCCGATGACCTACGCAGGCCGCTACTGGATCACGTTCAACGGCGAAATCTACAACCATGCCGAGCTGCGCGACGAGCTGATTCGTCTCGGGCATCGCTTCGCGACGCGCTCGGACACGGAGGTGATCCTCGCCGCCTACGCGCAATGGGGCGAGGCGTGCCTCGACCGGTTGCGCGGCATGTGGGCGTTCGCGATATGGGACGCACGGGAGCGCGCGCTCTTTGCGTCGCGCGACCTCTTCGGCGAGAAGCCCCTGTACTACGGGCAGACGCCGGAGGGAACGCTGCTGTTCGCGTCGGAGATCAAATCGCTTCTGGCGTCCGGGGCGCTGACGCCGCGGCTCGACCGGTCGGCGGTGGACGCGTTCCTCGCCCTCGGCTACGTGCCGCCTCACCGCACGATCTACACCGAGATCCGGACGCTCCCGCCGGGCCACTGGATGACCTGGCGGGACGGGCGCGCGCGGGTGGTGCGCTACTGGCGGCCGGGCCTCGCGCCGGAGCCGATGGATATCGGCGAAGCGGCCGAGGCGCTGCGCGCGCGCGTCGATGTCGCGGTGCGGCGGCAGATGACCGCGGACGTGCCCGTCGGCGCGTTCCTCAGCGGCGGGCACGACTCGAGCACGATCGTGGCGCTCATGGGCCAGCATTCGACGAGGCCGGTGCAGACGTTCTCCGTCGGCTTCGGCCGATGGATCGACGAGCGGCCCTACGCGCGCGCCGTCGCCAAGCAGTACGGGACGGAGCATCACGAGGTCGATCTCGGCGCGCCGGACGTCGGCGCGTTGCTCGAGCGAATGGCAAGGGTGTACGACGAGCCGTTCATGGACGCGTCGCACATCCCGACGTTTCTCATCGCCGAGTTCGCCCGCCGGCGCGTCAAGGTCGTGCTCACCGGCGACGGTGCGGACGAGCTTTTCGGCGGGTACGCATGGTACCCCCTGATCGCGGCCGCGGCGGCCGTGCCCGGCTCGCTCCTCGCGTGGCTCGTGTTGCGCTCGGCGAGCCGAATGATCGGCGACCGCGTCGCCGCGCTCGTGCTGTATTCGCGGGCGCTCGGTCTCGCGGCCCGTACGGCGGACACGTGGCAGCGATACGTGCGCTACCGCCTGGTCTTCGGCGACGCGGAGCGCCGTGCGCTGTGGGCCGGCGAAGCGCCGGCCACGGAGGACTGGCTGCCGCGAGCCTATTACCGCCAGGACGGCCGCAACCTCGGTTTCGATGCGGCGCTCTACTTCGACCTCGCGGCCTTCCTCCCGGGAGACATCCTGGTCAAGGTCGATCGCGCGGCGATGGCGCACGGCCTCGAGACGCGCGCGCCGTTTCTCGACCGCGACGTCGTCGAGCTCGCGCTCCGTCTGCCGGCGGCGCTCAAGGTGAGCGGCCGGAAGACCAAGATCGCGTTCAAGCGCGCGTTCGCGGATCTCTGGCCGCCCGCGCTCGCCGCGCGCGGCAAGCAGGGATTCGCCGGACCGCACGAACGCTGGCTCGAACGACCCGACGTGGCCGCATTGGAGCGGCGGGTGTGCAGGCCGGACTCGGCGCTCTCGCGGCTCCTGCCGGGCATTGCGGTCGACGCCGGACGGACTTCCCAGCAACGGTGGAACCTCCTGACGCTGGGGCTGTGGCTGGAGAGCCGTGCGCGCGCATGACAACGCGCGAGGAGCGTCCGCAATCGCGTCGAAGCGGTCGCCGAACGCAAGGGCTTCGCTACTCAGTAGTTTCGGCAATACCGGGTGCGGCGGGGCGGGGGCATACTCCGGAGACCCGGCGGGAAAGCCGGGGGCCGGCGAGAACAACAGTCAATCGGCAGAATGATGACGCACGCCATAGACCGGGAAGTCAGGCACGAAGTCCCGTTCGGAGACTCCGCTTCCACGCTGTTTGCGGGTCAATTCCTGCTGGGGCCGGAGCTGCCGCAGTCGCTCCCCTCGTGGGAGCGATACGCGCTCGGCGACGGTCTCGCGCTGACCGTGCACCCGCAGCTTCCCGTGCATACCGTGTCGCAAGGCGACCGGTCGCTGACGCTCGTGGGCTTCGCGCTGGATCCCGACCTGCCGACCGCGGACGATACCGACATCCTCCTGCATCTGCTCGAGCGCTACGCCTCCATCGACAGCCTGATTGCCGCGACCGCGCAGCTGGGCGGGCGCTGGGTCCTGATCGCGCAGGCGGGGGACGCGCGGCACCTGTTTCACGACGCGCTGGGTCTGCGGCAGGCGTTCTACACCGATCCTCGCGTCACGACGGGGCTCTGGGTCATGTCGCAACCCGGGCTCGCGCTCGAGGTGCTCAATCTCACGCCGGCCCGCGAGGCGCTCGAGTTCATCGACTCGTTCGAGTTCCGCTCCTTCGCGGAGTACCGCTGGCCCGCGGCGGCGTCGCCGCTGCAGGAGCTGCGGCGACTCCAGCCGAACCACGTGCTCGACCTGCACTCGGGCAAAGTCAGGCGATTCTGGCCGACGGTTCCGATGCGACGCCCCCCGATCGCCTGCGCCATCGCTAACGTCACGCGGCTCCTGACCGGCCTGGTCAAGGCGGCCGCGCACCGTTACGACCTCGCCCTCGCGCTGACCGCCGGCATCGACAGCCGGGTGGTGCTGGCGGCGAGCCGGGAGGTCAGCCATCGCATCAGTTACGTGACGGTGCGTCAGGCCCGCATGGCGGACGACCATCCGGACGTGGTGGTGCCCGCCCGGTTGTTGAACCGCCTGGGGCTGCCCGGGGAGATCGTCCGCGCCCGCGCGAGCATGTCGCCCGTATTCAGCTGGGTGTACAAGCGCAGCGTCTTCCTCGCGCACGATCATTACGGCCCGGACGCCGAAGCCATACTGCGCCGCTTCGGGCGGCGGAAAACGGTCATCACGGGAAGCGGCGCCGAGGTGGCGCGGTGTTCGTTCCGCGACGTGTACGCGTTCGCCCGGTGGCGCCGGCCTTCGGCACGCGACCTCGCGCGACTCCAGCAGATGGGGGAGCATCCGCTCGCGATCCGGCACTTCGGCGAATGGCTGGAAGACGCGCGCTGCCGCGACTACGTGCCGGTCCTCGATCTCTTCGAGTGGGAGCAGGGACACGGTAGCTGGCTGGCCTCCACCCAGCTCGAGTTCGACATCGCCTGGCGCGACATCTTCACCCCGTACAACTGCCGGGCCGTGCTCTCGGAACTGCTCGGCGTCGAGGAGCGACACCGGAGGGCGCCGCGACATACGCTGTTCCGGCGGATCGCGGAGACGATGTGGCCCGATGTCCTCTCGGAGCCCATCAACCCCGGAAAGCCCAAGGATCACGCGCGTCACCTGTTCGGCGTCTGGCGCAAGCGAATCGGATGGGAGATGCGCGGCCGGCTGGGGGCGCTATGGCACTGAGCCTGCGGGATCTGCGAGCCGCGTGCGCCCGTCGCCGGATCGGCGGCTGGCTGCTCGAGGGCGAGGAGAAGGCGACGGGCCTGCCCCTGTCGATATGCGTCGCCGCGCAGCTCGAGAGCAAGAATTACCTCGCGGGGCTCGCGTTTCGCCGTCACCGCGAGCGCGCGTTGGGCCTCGCGTGGCGAGGCAAGATGCTGCGGGAGGTCCTGTCGGCGCGCGCGAATCATATGATCACGGTATTCGACGGCGAGGCCGCACGCCGTCGCCCTGCGTGCTTCGAGGTGCCCAGCTGGGTGTACGGCGAGATCGTCCTCGAGCAGGCGATGGCGCGCATGCGCGAAAGCCGCAACATCGGTCGGGACCTCGAACGCCTGCGCCGCCAGGGACTGACGTGCGAGTGGACGCGCGACGCCGGCGCGCTCGCGGACTTCTACTGGCGGATGTACCTGCCCTACGGGCGGTCGCGGTTCGGGGAAGGTGCGGTGTTGGTGTCCTGGCCCGCCTTCCTGCAGGCGATACCGCGCGCCGAGCTGATGCTCGTGAAGCGGGACGGGCAGGCGATCGCCGGCGGCGTGCTGGTCCGGGACGGTACGGAGATCATCTCGTGGGTGCTCGGCGTCAGGGACGGCGATCCGGCGCTCGTCAGGACCGGGGTTCTGAGCGCCCTCTACTGCTTCAAGATTCCCGAGCTCAGGACACGCGGACACGAGCGCGTCCAGATCGGCTCCACCCGGGCGTTCCTGAGCGACGGCGTACTGCGGTTCAAGCGGAAGTGGGGCGCGCGGTTGATCCGCGCCTCGGCGGAGCACCTGCAGCTCACGGTGCGACGGCTCACGCCGGGCGCCTGCGCTTTCCTCCAGCACAACCCGTTTATCTACCGGCGCAGCGGCGAGTTGCGGGCCGCGGTATGGGCGGGCGGCGGTGTCGAGCCCGCCACGCTCTTCAGGGAATACATGCTTCCGGGTCTCGCCGCGATCGATCTCTATGCGCCCGGCAACCCGCTTCCCCTCACCACCCAGGCGGTGGCCGGCGACCCCGGCACCCGGACCGAAGACGCATGAAACCGGACTGGCGTCTGGCTCGGCTCCGGGCCGAGCTCAAGCGTTACGACCTTCTGCGCCGCGGGGTGCGCGGACTTCGGGTGTTGCGCGGGCGGCACCTGGCCGACGTCTGGCGCATCGAGGCGCCGGAGGCGCGGACCGGCAAGCCGCTGTCCATGCTGTTCGTGGGCGAACCCGTGACGCGCCATTACCTCTCCGGCCTCGTGTACGAGAAGTATCGGGACGCCTGGGGCCGCACGATCCTGCCCCGCGGCGCGCTCGTGCCCGGCACGCGACTGCTCGGGCGCCGCTGCGATCTCCTCGTGCACGAGTCGGCGATGCCCGCGCCGGGAGCGCTGCCCGGCGGCGCCTTCTGGATACCGAACTGGGTGGGGGGCGAGATCGAATTCGCGGAGGCGGAGCGTCTCAAGAAGACGAGCGGCCGGCTGCAGGCGGACCTCCGGCGGCTGCGCAAGCTGCCCCACCGCGTGCACACGACGCGCGCGCCCAGCGAAATCTATCGTTTCTACTGCGAGTTCTACGAGCCGTATATCCGGAGCACCTTCGGCGCGTGCGCCTGTCTTTCTTCCTGGGAGGAGGTCGAAGCGCGGCTGCCGCAGAGCGAGCTCTTTTGGATCATGCGGGACGGCGAGCGTCTCGCCGGGCAGATCGTCCTGTACGAACCGGAACGTGTCCGCGCCTGGTGCCTCGGCGTGAAAAGCGGCGCCCGGGAACTCGTGCGGGCCGGGGTCATCGCGGCGCTGTACCAGGCCGAGATCCAGCACCTGGCCGGAAACGGGTACACGCGGCTGCACGTCGGCGCGTCACGCCCGTTCCTCACGGACGGCGTCCTGCGCTTCAAGCGCAAGTGGGGAATGCGGCTCGTGGATCACAGCGATCGCGGTCTGCTGCTCACCGTGCGGAGGGCGAGCGAACCGTTGCGCGCATTCCTGGCGGGGCACCCGTTCGTATCCCTGGGCGCGCACGGGAAGATGCAGGCGAGCGCGCTCGTGGGCGGGGCGCGTTCCGGCGAACCGGGGGAACCCGACCGCGAGCTGTTGCCCCCCGAGCTCGGCCGTCCGTTTCTCTACGAGCTGGAGGACGGCGGGGCGGTCGAATGGAAAGGCCTGGCGCCGGCAGCCTAGGGCGCGAGGGAAGAGATATGTGTGGAATCGCGGGATGCATTGATTTGAGCGGACATCCGATCAGCCGGAGCCTGATCCAGGCGATGACGGACGCGATCCGCCATCGCGGTCCGGACGACGAGGGATACGTGCTCATCGACAGCAGGGCCGGGAAGAGCCAGGCGTTCGCCGGGCCGGACAGCCCGCCCGCGGTGCGCGCCACGATGCCGCTGTTCGATCGCCACATCGAGAACGCCACGGCGAACATCGGGCTCGCGCACAGGCGCTTCTCGATCATCGATCTGTCGACCGCCGGCCACCAGCCGTTCTTCTCCAACGACGGTTCCTGCTGCGTGGTCTACAACGGCGAGATCTACAACTACGTCGAGCTGCGCGAGGAGCTCGGGCGTCAGGGCGTGCGGCTGCGCAGCCAGTCGGACACCGAGGTGCTGGTCGAGGCGTACCGGCTCTGGGGCACCGACTGCTTCTCGCGGTTCAACGGCTTCTGGGCGCTCGCGCTTTACGATTTCCGGAAGAGGCGCCTGATCCTCAGCCGGGACCGGCTCGGCAAGCGCCCGCTCTACTGGACGCGTCGCGGCGGGCGGGTGTACTTCGCCTCCGAGATCAAGTCGCTTCTGCAGGCGCCCGAGATCGCGCGTACCAAGTCCGTCAACCGCGAAGCCTTGTGGCACTGGTGCGTCGACGGCATGCGCGATCTCGACCAGACGACCCTGTTCGACGGCATCCATAACCTGAAGCCGGCCTCCTGGGTGGTCGTGGGCACGGACTTTCCCGGCGGCATCCGCACGTTCTGGGACATACCGGCCGGGCGGCTGCGCGAGTCGGAGCTGGGTATCGACGACGCCGCACGCTGGGTCCGGGAGACGCTCGAGGACGCGGTGCGCATCCGGATGCGGGCGGACGTGCCGATCGGTTTCGAGCTGAGCGGCGGGCTGGATTCCTCGACGGTCGTGGCGCTCGCGGCCGGCGCCGGCAAAGGCGCGGTCACCACCTATACCGTGCGTTTCCGCGATCCCGGCTGGAACGAGGAGCCGTTCGCGCGTGCCGTGGGCCGACGATTCGGCACCGATTACCGGGTCATCGATCCGCCGCTCGACACCTTCTGGCGCGGCATCGGGGCGTTCACGGCCCTCCAGGAGGAGCCGTACCACTCGCCGAATCTCCAGACGAGCCAGGTCATCTGGTCGCACATGCGCGCGGACGGCACCAAAGTGACGCTGACGGGGTCGTCGGGCGACGAGCTCTTCGCGGGCTACTCGCGCTATTTCTGGAAAGCCCAGCTCGAGAACCTCGCGCTGGGCCGCTGGGGCCATTTCGGCAGAAACGCGCTGCGCTGGTCGGAGAGCCACGCCTTCGTTCCGCAGTTCCTGCGGGAGATCGTTCGGGCGAGCGGCCTGCGGCGCGCCGCCCGGAGTACGCGGCGCCTGCTGGCCGGAGACCGGGATTATCTGGTCGACGTGCCGTTTCCGGCGCGCCTGCACGAAAGCGGCTCGCTCACCCGGTCGCTGCGCGCCGACATCACCAACACGCTGATCCCGTATTGGCTGATGTCGGGGGACAAGACGCTGATGGGGGTTCCGTTCGAGGGCCGGTGCCCGTTCCTCGACTATCGGATGGTGGAGGTCGCCCTGCGCCTGCCGGTGACGTACCTGATACGGGACGGCTGGCACAAGTGGATTCTTCGCAAAGCGATGGAATCCCACCTGCCCCATGACGTCGTCTGGCGAAGGGCGAAGATGGGGTTCCCGTTTCCGTACGAGTCCTTCTTCGAGTCGTATCGTCCCATCATCGACCTCATCCTCGCCGAGGCGAGCAATCCCTACGTGGATTTCGGGAAGAAGGACGTGCTGCGCAACGACTGGAGGGCGCTGAGCTTTCTTCTGTGGTACGAGTATTTTTTCAACGGCAACATGGACCTGTTCGACCGGATCGAACGCGCGGCCTCGCACGGAAGCGCGGGCGCGGCGCTGCCCTTCAAGCCGGCGTTCCTCCGCCGGCCGTCCGGGCCGGCGGCGAAGGCGGTATAGCCATGGAAATGCCGCTCGTCACCATCGCCATCCCGACCCATAACCGCGCGGACAGCTACCTGCGCGATGCGCTGCGGTGCGCCGTGGAACAGACGTACGCGCGGCTCGACATCCTCGTCGCGGACAACGCGTCGACCGACGGCACCGCGGAGCTGGTCTCCCGTCTGCGCGACCCGCGCGTGCGCTACCTGCGCCACGACGTGGCGATCCGGCCCAACGACAACTTCAATTTCTGCATCGCCCAGGCGCGGGGAGAGTACCTCCTCCTGCTGCTGGACGACGAGCAGGTGGACCGCGACTTCGTGGCGACATGCCTCGATGCCGTCGGCGGTCGCTCCGGAATCGGCCTGATCCGGACCGGTCTGCGCACGATCGACGGAAACGGCATCGTGATCGGCGAGTGTCCGAACGAGGCCGCGGGCCTCCCGATCGGAGACCTCTTCCTCGCCTGGTTCGAGGGGCGAACCTCGCTCTACCTGTGCAACACGCTCTTCAGCACGCGCGCGCTCCGGGCCAGCGGGGGTCTGCGGTCGCGGCACTGCCTGTTCCAGGACGTCATGGCGCAGGTCCGGGTGGCCAGGGCGTCGGGACGGGCGGATGTCGAGGCGATCAAGGCGACGACGCGCAGCCATCCGGGACAGTTCACGTACTCGGCGAAGGTCCGGGAGTGGGCCGAGGACGCGATCGATCTGTTGCGCCTCATGTGCGACGCCGCCCCCGAACGACGCGAGGCCATCCGCGTGAAGGGCGGTCGATTCTTCGCCACGGTCAGCTACAGCCGGGCGAACGCGATCCGCGCGCCGCTTGCCCGCCTCGAGGCCTATCTGCTCGTCTACCGCCTGTTCGGTTATCGGCACCTGCCGCCGTTGCGGGTGGTGCTTTCGGCGACGGCCCTGTATCGCGTCGCGCGAGACCTGAAGCGCCGACTGAAGGGGCAGCCGCGCTGGGCGGCGGCGGGATGAGGGGAGCTCGATGAAGCTGTACGCCATCTGCCTGGTGAAGAACGAGGACGACGTGATCGGTCAAACGCTCGCCCACGCGGCGAGGTACTGCGACGGCATCTTCGTGATCGACAACGGGAGCACGGACGGAACCTGGGACATCGTCCGGGATCTGGCGGCGCGGGACCCACGGATCGTCGCGTTCGCGCGCACGCTCGAACCGTACGACGACGCGTTGCGCTGGCCCCCCTACGAGGAATACCACGGCCGTCTTTCGGACGACGACTGGTGGCTGATCCTGGACGGCGACGAGTTTCTGGCCGAGGACCCGCGGCCCGTGATCGCGGAGGCGTCGCGTGAGCCGGCCGAGGTGATCAACGCGTGGCAGATACAGTTCTACTACACCGAGAAGGACCATGCGGCCTGGCTCGCCGGCGAGGACACGCGCGACCGGCCGATATTCGAGCGGCGTAGGCACTATCGCATCGACTGGCAGGAACCGCGGCTGTTCCGGAACCGCCGCGAAGGGACCTGGGAAGACGCCTATCTGCGCCGCAAGCTGCCGGCGCCCCGTGGCGAGGACGGGCAGGAAGGACCCGTGCGCGTCGGCCGGATCGCGCGCCGAAAGATCCTCAACCGGCATTTCCAGTACCGGGACCCGGAGCAGATCGAGAAGCGTCTGCGGCTGCGGTACGGGCACGCCAAGTTCGCGGCCCAGGTCGACTCGACGGATTGGCGGACGAAGATGCGGTCCTCCCGACATCTTCATTGCCACCGGCCGGGCGAACGCTGGCATTTCAGCGCCTCGGGACTGACTTATTACTACTCGAGCTGGATGCGATACGTGCTCAAGAGCCGGGTCCAGCGCGCACAGCGGCGGTTCGCGGAAGTGATCGGATGAAAACGGAAACGGCGATGTGGGACGGACGCGACGTATCCGCGGGGCGTGGGGCGGACTCGGGAGAACCCCGGGAGGCGGCCGCGCCCCTCGTGAGCGTGGTCATCCCGACCTTCAATCGCGCCGGGCGCGTGGCGAACGCCTTGCGGAGCGTTCTGGCGCAGACCTACACGAACCTGGAGATTCTGGTCGTCGACGACGCTTCCACCGACCGGACCGCGGACGCGGTCGGGTCGTTCGCGGATCCGCGCATCCGCTATCTGCGCCACGGGAGCAACCGCGGCGGCGCCGCCGCCCGCAACACCGGCATTCGCGCGGCCGCCGGCGAGGTGATTGCATTTCTCGACGACGACGACGAGTGGCTGCCCCAAAAAGTCGAAGAGCAGCTGCGCTGGCTCGACCGGTTCGATGCCGTGGTGTGCGCGTCGACGGACAGCCGCGGTGCGATCACACCCCGGCCGCGCGGCGGCCGATTGACGTTGAACGAGCTTCGACACGGGCCATGGGGGGGCACCGGGGTCCTCATGGCGAAAGCCGGACTGATCCGGGAGACGCTCTTCGACGAGGAACTGGCGCGCGGGCAGGACTGGGACCTGTTCATCCGGATCGCGCTCAAGCGGGAGATCGCGTACCTGGACAAGCCTCTCCTGCGCTATGACGCCGGCGTTCACGATCGAATCACCAACCGCCTGTCGCGCGTATCCGTGCGCGAGATGGCGCACCAGCTGCGCGTGATCGAGAAGCACCGGCCTCTTTTCGGCGAAAAATGGTTCCATCGGCGCATGTGCGAGGCGTTGCTTTACGACTTCGGGCGTCGGAAGGACAGGGCGGGGGTGCTGGTCCACGCGGCGCGCAGTCACGGATGGCTCAACGTCGTGCGCATCCTGATGATGCGGCTTCGAGAGCGGATTCGGCGGGTCACCGCGCGCGGGGCGACGGGATGGCGGATACCCAAGGCATTGCAGCCGTGACCGACTCCAGAACCGAGCCCGCGCCGGGAGAGGGCACGCAACCGGGCGACGCGACGGCAGGCGGCGTATCGGGCCATGCCGGCGCGGGTCGGGCGGACGCCTTGGTGACGGTCGTCATTCCCACGTACAACAGGGCCGCGTTGCTGCCGAAGGCGATCGCGAGCGTGCTGCGGCAAACGCACGCAAGGTTCGAGATCGTCGTGGTCGACGACGGCTCCACCGACGCGACGGCCACGGTCGTGTCGTCCCTGCAGGATCCGCGGATCCGTTACGTGCGGCACGAGCGGAACCGGGGCCTGCCCGCCGCCAGGAACACCGGCATCCGCGCGGCCCGGGGAGAGTACGTGGCCTTCATCGACGACGACGACGAGTGGCGCGAGGACAAGCTGGAACGTCAATTGCAGGTGATCGGCCGGTACGATGCCGTTCTCGCGACCGGAGTCGCGGACGGTTATCCGCTGCGGATCCATCGCAGGCCGGAGATCAGTCTCGACGATCTCCGGAAAGGCAGCTTCAATCCCTCGAGCCTCCTGGCCAAGACGTCCGTGCTCCGGGACGTCATGTTCGACGAGTCGCTGCGCCAGGGCGAGGACTGGGACGCGTTCATCCGCATCGGAAAGCGCTACTCCATCGGCTGGCTGCCCGAACCGCTGCTCATTTACAACGAGGGCAGCCATGTGCGCATGACGAACGAGGCGAAGACCACTTCGGTGACGGAACTGGAGCGGCGTATGGCGGTGCTGCGCAAGCATCGGGAGTTCTTCGGCGAGCGCTGGTACGAGTACCACGTGGCGGACAATCTGCTCTCGTACATCGCCACGCGGGCCGACCGGCTGAGCTGCGTGCGCTATGCGATCCGTCGTTGCGGCGTGCTCCCCGTGGCGACGGTGCTCGCGGACAAGACGCGGCGCTTCGTCGTCCGCCGATTCTGGAAGTATCTGGTTTGGAGGGGCCGGGTGCCCGGCCCCGTGAACGCGGACAAGGCATGACACGCGCGACCCGGCAAGCGGCGGATGCGACATGACGATCCAGACGGAACTTCGGCGGGAAGAACGACTGACGCGACAGGACGGCGCCGGACCGGGCGCGCGCGACGTGGAGCGGGAACCGTGCCGGATACTCTTCGTGCCCGGATTCGTTTGCGACACCTACTCGGAAATCGAGCGTCAGTATGTCGAGCTGTGCGCCGCCGCCCGCAAGGACGTGCGTTACCTGTGGCTGGTGCCGGATATCCGTTGCCGCGGCAACCGTTTCGCCCGGCCGGCGCTCCGCGAAAAGCTGGCGGAGCCGGTCTGGGTGCCCCGGCTCCGGGAGCACGGCGTGCCGTACGTCGTGGGAAACATCTCGCGGTACAACGTCGTCCGGAACTACCGGTTGTTCCGCGACGTGTTCCGGCGTCATCGCATCGACGCGGTCTACACGCACTTCGGTTACGAGCGGTTCTGGGCCGCGTTCTTCGGTCGTCTCTGGGGCAAGGTGACCATCTGGAACGAGCACTGGCATTCGCTCGGTACGCGTTTCGTACGATTCAAACGGCTGTTCTACGGTGCCTTCGTCGACGATTTCCTCGCGGTGTCCGGGTTCATCGGCCGGACCCTGCCGGCGGGCGCCGCCGTTCACGTCTTCAAGAACGCCGTGCACCCCGAGGAGAAGAGGGCGGCTTCGCCCGAGGAGGCGGCGCGCATGCGAGGCGCGCTCGGCATACCGCCCGGCGCAAAGGTGGTGCTGATGGTGTCGGCCTTCCGGCCGAACAAGCGTTACGACCTCGCCATGCGTGTCTGCAGGGAGGTGCTGAACCGCAGGGAGGACGTTGCGTTCGTATTCCTCGGAGAAGGGGCGATGCGCCCGTGGGTGCTGGAGGAAGCAAGGCGTTGCGGCCTCGGGTCCAGGATCGCGGCGCCGGGACACGTCGACGATGTCGACCGGTATTACGCACTGGCCGACGTGTGCATGCTCACTTCCACGGGAGAACCGTGCGCCCTGGCGATTTTCGAAGCGATGAAGCACGGGCGGCCGCTGGTCGCGTTCCATAGCGGAGGGACCCCCGAGATCGTCCGGGACGGCGCCACCGGCATACTCGTGCCGGAAGAGGACGTGCATCGATTCGCCGAAGAGGTGCTCGGGCTGCTGACCGACGGGCGAAGACGGTCCGAGATCGGCGCGGCGGCCCGCGAATCCGTGCGGAGCGAGTTCAACCGCGCGAAATGGATCGGTGACCTGAACAGGCTGTTGAGGAATATCGTGGAACGCCGGCGGAACGGACGCGCTTCGATCGCCGCGCCGCCCGATCGACGATCCCGCGTGTTGCGCGAGTAGACGCAGGCAAGCGATCGACGCCGCCTGAAAAACGACGATAGACGGGGCTGAACGGTGGAACTGCTGTTGCTGAAGCTGGTGGGGCTGACGCGTCCGCTCGCGTCGATGGAGTACGCGGAGCCGGTGTTCGCGATCCTGGGCGTCGGCCTCTTCGTCCTGCTCCTCGGTGGCGTGCTGATCCGGGCGGCCGTCCAGCAGACCGTGCGTTTCACCGCCATCGACCTGTTCGCGGTCGCCTTCGCGTTCTGGGCGCTCGCGGGTTGGGTCAGTTATTACGAGGAAGCCCGTTTCAGCGAGCTGTTGAAGCTCGTGCTCCCGGTCCTGAGTTACACCGTGGTCAAGAACATCGTGCCGGACCGGGCCTCGTACCGGCGGGTGGTCCTCTGGATTCTCGTCGGGTTCGCCATTCCGACCCTGGTCAGCGCGGCGCTGATCGTGGCGAAGCACCCGACCGCGGTCGACATGGTGAATTACTGGACGGAGGTGACCCGCTGGAAGGGCGTCTACACCCACTCCCACAATCTCGGGCACAGCATGACGCTCTTCCTGATGGCGATGGTGCTGTATGTCTCGTTGCGGGACGCCCGGGACGAACGGTGGCGCCTCGGCGCGAACGCGTTGCTCGTCGCGTTGGGCGCCGTAGCCCTGTTCTGCCTCTTCATGAGCCAGGTGCGCTCCGCCGTGCTGGGTCTCGTCGTGTTTCTCGCGCTCTACACCTTCTTCGCGCGGAGGCGCCTGTTTCTGCTCGGGACGGCGGCGGCTGCGCTGCTCGTCGTTGCGACGCTGCCTTACTGGTTCGCCGCGATGTTCCCGGAGTTCGAGGTGAGCCGTCCCGGCGCCGAGGTGGACGTCCTCGATCTCGGTTCCGGCCGGCCGCGATTCTGGCTCAACGACCTCGAGATCTATGCGGGGCTGCCGGTGGACCAGAAGCTGCTGGGACTGGGCACCGGGGCGGGATTCGCGGACGGCGAGCAACTCCTCGGGCACAACGATTGGCTCGGCCTGCTGACACAGACGGGGCTGATCGGGGTGTTGCTGTTCCTGGGGCTGCAGCTCGCGATTCTGCGTGCGATTCTCCGCCTGCCGGCGTCGGAACGCTATTTCTTCCTGGCGTTGTTCGCGGCGGTGAACGTCATGATGGCCGTCAGCAACAGCTATGCCTGGCGCATTCAGGTCTCGCAGCTCTACTACATCCTGCTCGCCTTCATCGAGGTGCCCGTCGGCAGTGCCCGGCCGGCGGCGCAGGAGGCCGGAGGCGAACGCGGGCGCCGGACGGAGCTCGGGACGGCTGCCATCGCCCGGAGATGAGCTGAAGATCGATGGAACACCTCAACAAAACGAAAGTACTTCTCTGCGGTCCCGCCACGTCGGCCCTGGGCGGCGGCCCGACCCATATCCGGAGCCTTCTCGCATCGGGGCTCGTCGAAAGGTACGAGCTGATCCACTTCGAGACCGGCAGTCGGGGCCGCGAAAGCCCGGCGACCGACGAAACGCGCGTGGCCAGGGCGCTGCGTCTCCTGGTCAGCCCCTTCGCTCTGGGGAGGGCGATCTCGAGGTCGGGCGCCGAGATCGTTCACCTGAACAGCGTGCTCGACCACAAGGCGCTCTGGCGCGATGCCGTGTACGCCCTGGTGTGCAGGGCGCTGGGCCGCAAGGTCGTCGTGCAGATGCACGGGGGTTCGCTTCCCGATCTCTGTCGCTTCGCCGTCATGCGTCCGCTCGTGCGACTCGCGCTGAGCATCCCCGACGCGATCGTGCTGCTCGCGTCGAAGGAGGAACGGGACTTCGGCGAGCACGCCATCGGCGTACAGCCCTTCGTCATTCCGAACGGCATCGACATATCCCCCTACCGGGGGGCGACGCGCGTGCACAGCGGGCGTCTGCGCCGCCTGGCCTACATCGGGCGACTCATCCGCGCGAAGGGAATCTTCGAGGCCATCGACGCCGTCGAACTGCTGCGCGCGGATCCGCGGTTCCGCGACGTCGAGCTGCGCATCGCCGGATCCGGCCCCGCCGCGGAGGAGATCGAACGGGCGATCCGGAAGAAGCGATTGGACGACTGCGTGCAGCTGACGGGGCCGGTCTACGGCGCGGCGAAGATCGATTTCCTCCGCGAGGCCGACGCCTTCGTCTTCCCCACGTACCACCGCGAGGGGCTGCCGTATACCGTGCTGGAGAGCCTGGCCGCCGGCACGCCGGTCATCGCGACGCGCGTCGCCGGGATACCGGACGTGGTCCGCGACGGCGTGCACGGCAGACTGGTCGCGCCGCGGGATGCGGAACAGATCGCCGCCGCCGTGCGGGAGCTCTCGGCCAGCGCTCCGGCCCTGCAGGCGATGTCGCGCGAATGCGCGATGTGGGCGGCGGAGGCGTTCAGCCTGGACCGGCTCGCCGAACGCTTTGCGGAGGTGTACGAAAGACTGGAAACCGGCGACCGCATGGCGCGCGCGCCGAGCGGCTGACGGGGCCGGCAGACGAGGAAACGGACTTCATGTGCGGAATCGCAGGCATAGTGGGACGACCCGACGGCGCCGCCGTCGCGCGAATGACGGCCGTGCAATCCCACCGCGGGCCGGACGACGCCGGCTGCGTGGTTCTGGAAAAACAGCGCACCGCCCTCGGGCATCGGCGCCTGAGCATCATCGACCTGAGCGAGGCCGGCCATCAGCCGATGTGCGACGCGTCCGGACAGATCTGGATCACCTACAACGGGGAGATCTACAACTACCGGGAGCTCCGGGAGGAGCTGATCCGGCTCGGCTACCGGTTTCGGTCGTCGACCGACACGGAAGTGCTCCTCGTCGCGTACGAATGCTGGGGCGACCGCTGCCTGGAACGCCTGAACGGGATGTTCGCCTTCGCCATCTACGACTGCCGCCGGCGCCTCCTGTTCGCCGCCCGGGACCGGCTCGGCGTCAAACCGTTCTACTACTACGAAGGGCAGGGCATGCTGGTGTTCGCCTCGGAGGCCAAGGCGCTGTTCGCGTGTCCGCAGGTGCCCAGGCGACCGGACCTGGCGGCCCTGGCCACTCCCGTCCGTTACCAGGTGCCGCCGTACACCGGCTTCGAGCACGTCCGCAAGCTGCCGCCAGGGCACGCACTGACGTATCGCGACGGTCGCGCGTCGGTGCGCCCCTACTGGACACTACGGGTTTCCGAGGATTCCGCTCCCGACGGGGACGACGCCGTCGGCCGGCTGGACGATCTCCTCAAGGGCGCCGTCGAACGACAGATGATCGCGGACGTGCCGGTCGGCGTGCTGCTGAGCGGAGGCCTGGATTCCTCGGTGATCGCCTGCCTCATGCGGCGGCTCACCACGCGCGACATCCACGCCTTCACGATTCGCCACGCGGAGAAGGACCAACGTTTCGAGGCCATGCCGGACGACAGCCGTTACGCCCGGCGCGTCGCGCGGGATCTCGCGCTCGAGTACCACGAGATCGAGATCGAACCGAGGGTGGACGAACTGCTGCCGCGCATCACCTGGCATCTCGACGAACCGCTTTCGGATCCGGCGGCCATCAACACCTACCTGATCGCGCGCGCCGCCCGGGAACGCGGCATCCCGGTGCTCCTGAACGGCATGGGCGGCGACGAGGTGTTCGGCGGTTACCGCAAGCATCTGGCGTGCCTGCGCGCCGAGCAGTACCAGCGGGCGCTGCCGCCGGCATTGCGGCGCATCGTCGAGGGCGCCTTCGCGCGCGCGCCGGTGGCGACGAACAGCCGGGGATTGCGGACCGTGCGCTGGGCGAAGCGGTTCTTTTCGTTCGCCTCGCTGCCGCCGCTGGACCGCTATCTCGCGTCCGATCTCTCGCTACCGGGAGAGCTGTACGAGCGGTTGTACCGGGGCAGGGCGGCGTACCGCGAGTCGCGCTTCTACGCCGCCCAGCAGGCGCTGTTCGAGAGCTGCGCCGCGTCGTACTTGACGCGCATGTGCCTGGGAGACACGACGTTCTTCCTCGCGGAACACAACCTGTTGTACTCCGACAAGGCGACCATGGCGGCGGGCGTGGAAGGGCGGCCGCCGCTCACCGACCACGAGGTGGTCGAGTTCATGTTTTCGCGGCCTCCGCGGGACCGCATTCGCGGGAACCGTCAGAAGTACCTGCTGAAGCGCGTGGCCGAAAAGTACCTGCCGGCGGATATCGTGCATCGGCCGAAGGCGCCCTTCGGATCGCCGCTGCGCTCCTGGATACGCGGACCGCTTGCGCCGATGGTCGACGATCTGCTGGCGCCGTCGGCCATGAAGGCGTCCGAGCTGTACGAGCCGGGCGTGGTCAGCGAGCTGGTGGCGCGGGATCGGGCGGGCCTCGACGACAACGCGCTGATCATCTGGACGATCCTCACGAACGAAATATGGTTTCGGGCGAATTTCGAAGCCCCGGCACCCGATGTCGCCACCGGTCCCGGTGCACTCGTCCGCCGGGCGTGAAAGGAGACTGCGACGGCAGGAAAACGGCCATGAGACAGATCACACAGAACTACCGGACGGGGACCGTGCAGATCGAAGAGGTCGTATGGCCCGCATTGAAGCAGGGAGGGGTGCTCGTTCGCACGCGGTACAGCGCGGTATCGATCGGCACGGAAGGCATGAAGGTGCGGGAGGGACGGTTGTCGTACCTCGGAAAGGCCCGGGCGCGTCCGGATCAGCTCCGCAAGGTGATCGACACGGCGCGGCAGCAGGGCGTGGTCGCGACCTTCAGGAAGGTCATGAACAAGCTCGACTCCCTGACTCCGCTGGGGTATTCGCTGGCCGGCGAGATCGTGGCGGTCGGACGCGGCGCCGAGGAATTCACGGTCGGCCAGCGCGTCGCCTGCGCGGGAGCCGGTTACGCGAACCATGCCGAGGTGAACTTCGTGCCGCGGAACCTGGTCGTGCCCGTGCCGGAGAACGTCTCTCTCAGGGACGCGGCCTTCGCGACGGTCGGCGCCATCGCGTTGCAGGGATTCCGTCAGGCGCGGCTGCAGCTCGGCGAGACGGCCTGCGTGATCGGGCTGGGTCTGCTTGGGCAGCTGCTGGTGCAGATCCTGCGCGCGGGCGGGGTCCGCGTGCTCGGCGTGGACCTGCTGGAGGCGCGCTGCCGCCTGGCCGAGCGTCTGGGCGCCGCGTCCGCGATGACGTCCGAGGACCCTCGCCTCGAAAGCGCGATCGATCGGCTCACCGGCGGGCACGGCGTCGACGGCGTGTTCATCGTGGCGGGCGGGTCCGACAACTCGGCCACGGAGCTCGCCGTCCGGGTCGCCCGCGATCGAGGGAGGGTGGTCGACATCGGCAAGACGACGCTCGATCTGCCCTGGAACGACTACTACCTCAAGGAGCTCGACGTTCGCTTTTCGAGGTCGTACGGTCCCGGCCGCTACGACCCGGTCTACGAGGAGCAGGGCATCGATTATCCGATCGGCTATGTCCGATGGACGGAGCGGCGCAATCTCTCGGCATTCCTCGATCTGGTCCGCGACGGCGCCGTGCAGGTGGAGCCGATCATTTCGGCAGAGTACGCCTTCGACGACGCCGAGCGACTGTATCAAGACATCGCATCGGGGACACGGGATTTCCTGGGAGTCGCGTTGAGGTACGGAGAGGAGGAACCTGCGCGGTTGCGGGTGCGCACCGGGCGGGCGGCGCGCGCGCCGGAAAAGAGGCCGGGACGGGTGAGGATCGGCGTCATCGGCGCCGGCAACTACGCGTCGAGCATGCTCCTGCCGCACCTCGCCGGCCGCGACGACGTCACGCTGGCGCGCGTGGCGGTAACGACCAGCCTCTCGGGTCAGAACGCAAGACGGAAATTCGGATTCGAATCGGTGACGACCGACCACGGGGAGATTATCGGCGCGGACGACATCGACGCCGTCCTGATCGCCACTCGCCATTCCTCGCACGCCCGGCTGGTGGCCGAAAGTCTCCGTGCCGGCAAGGCCACGTACGTGGAAAAGCCGCTGGCGCTCGGGCTGAGCGAACTGGCGTCGGTCGTCGCGGCCGCCAGGGAGTCCGGCAACGAGCGCCTCATGGTCGGGTTCAACCGGCGTTTCGCGCCCATGATCGGCGAGCTGACGAGACGGTTCGGAGGTTCGAAGGGGCCGACCGTGGGTCATTATCGCGTGCATGCCGGGCAGCTGGAGCAGGGCTCGTGGTACCTCGACCCGTCGCAGGGTTCACGGTTCGTCGGCGAAGCGGGGCATTTCCTCGATCTCCTCTCCTGCCTGATCGACGCCCGCCCCGTCGCGGTGACGGCCGCCGCGCTGCGACCTCCCGAAACGACTCCGGACGATCTGGAGAACCTGGCCGTCGTCGTCCGGTATGAAAACGGTTCCATCGGCAACCTGCTGTACCTGACCCAGGGCGGCGCCAAGCTGCCGAAGGAATATCTCGAGCTGTTCGGGGGCGGGGTGACGATGCAGATGCACAACTTCGAGTCGCTGCTGTACTACGACCGATCCACGCGACGCCGTCTCTCGATGCGGATGGACAAGGGTCAGCGGCACGCCCTCGAGGCTTTCGTCCTGGCGGTGCGCGCGGGCACCCCGATGCCGATTCCCTATGAAAGCCTGCTGGACACGACGCTCGCGACCCTCGCGGCGGGCGAATCGCTGCGGACCGGGCGGGAAATCCCGCTGGCGGGTCTGCGGGAGGAGTGGATTGCCGGAACCGAGAAAGGGGAGTGAGCGCCTTGCAACGTCCACTCCCGACCGGATGCTCAGCTCTCGTTGTTGATGCCGATGCCCTGCCGCGTTCCGAAATCGCTCGGGCAGCCGTACGCCTCCGGGGCGCTGACGTGCACGCGGGCGTAAGGAATGGTGTACGGCTCGGGGTTCGTCCGCAGCTTGCGGTAGAACGTGTACGGTCCGCGGATGGCCTGCAGGGACACCGAGCCGTCCTCCGTCGTGCAACCCAGGCTGGTGCAGTACTGCGGCCCGTTGCCCGCGGTCGTTCCGCCGGCCGTCACGCGATAGAGGAAGCACGCGGCGTCGGAGTCCGTGCGGCAGTTCTCGGGCCCGGCCAGCCGGACGATGTCGCCCGGGGCATAGTAGGTGGAGTTGGCGCGCGTCTTGACGGCGCTCGTGACGTTGGTGCCGTCACCGTTGAAGGTCCACGCCGGCGAGTCGTAGAAGGCGTTGCGGTCGGCGCGCGTGCTGCTCGGCGGGTTCCCGGAGTTCTTGGGTCCGGAAGACAGGAGAACGTTGCACCGGACGTCGACGTCGCTGTGGTCGAGGCCGGGGAACGAACTACCGGTCGCGCTGATGAGCGTGTTGAAGTACATCTCGTAGTTGCTGGCCGGCTGATAGGTTCCCCAGGTCCAGGAGTCGAACACGATGCTGTTGACCCCGCTGTCGTATCGCTGGATCTTGTAGAAGAGGTTCCCGACGAAGGACGTTTGCCGCGCGACGTTGCTCACGCCGATCTGGTTTTCGAAGATGATGTTGTTCTTGATCAGGATGTAGTTGGCGTAGTCGTAGAGCGTGATCCCGTAGCCGCCCTCGCCGTTGCAGCAATAGTTCATGTCCGTGTAGCGCGATCCCCAGATCCGGTTGTGAATGACCTGAACCGGAGACGACGCGGTACCGTCGATCTTGATCGACAGCGGCGACTCGGCGATGGCGCGGGCCCCGCCCTGGGTGTGCCGCGCCGGGCTCACGTAGAGATCGTTGTTCTCGACGACGATGCCGGAACGGTCCGGCTGGTTGGCGTCGGAGACGTTGTGGCCCAGCTGGATCGGGTGGGAGACCCAGTCGTAGATCTCGTTGTTGACGGCGCGCAGGTTGTTTCCGCACTGAAGGTCGACGGCGACCGACTCGTTCGGGTACCCGATCGGGTCGAGACTGCGAAAGACGCTGTTCTGCACCGTGATGTTGTTGTAGCCGCTTCCGGCGTTGCAGTTCTGCGAGTAGCCGTAGTACAGGACGCCGATCCCCGGACCGCCCTCGACGAGAAGGCGATTGAAAACCTGGTTCCCGGAATTGGAGTCGCTCTGGATGCGCGGGCTGGGCCCGACGGACGACGCCGGGAACGTGAGGCGATGGATGACCCAGTGGCTGCCGGTCACGTTCAGTCCCTGGATCTTCGCCTTGTTGCCGTCGGACTGGCTCCAGGGCTCGTCGTTGTTGTCGTCGCCGCGGTAGTAACGCAGCACCTTGTAGTTGCTCGACGTGCCGCTGCCCTGGACCGTCAGTCTTCCCTTTCCGGTGTGGTCGCCGTTGGCGATGCAAATGGTGTTGTTCGACCAGTTTATCGAGGACCAGGCCATCGACGGCGTGATGATCTGATCGCAGGCGCGCGTACCGAGGGATTCGACGTCGACGTTGCACTGCGTGCCGCCGGCGCGGCACTCGTACAGCGCGGTGTACCCGTTACGGTCGGCGGCGTGGACGCCCAGCGGGGCCGCGAGCAGGAGGAGAGCGGGAAGGTACGGACGGAAACGCATCTGGAGTTCGCCTCCCTTATTGGGATGAAGTATGTGGCAACGACGGCGATTATGCCTGCGTGCGAAAGACCTTCAACGAATCCCGGACATTAGTCGCTTCACGGTGGACAAGCGGCGATGACGCTGCGCGCCGCAGAAAGTGTCAAAAAAATGGACGAGGCGTGCGCTGCGGGCGACGAAGAACATGACCACCGGACAAGCGGATGACGCACGGCGAGAATCGGTAGAGAATCGCGAGAGCATCGGATCCACGCCGGCTCGCGACCGCCACGGTCCGCGCGGAAGACGCGCCGGGATGGAGACGCCGAACAAAGCGTAGTGGTGCCATGGAACGACTGCTCAGGAAGAGCGAATTCGCGGCGCCCGAATCGAGGGCGAGCCCGCTGCAGTGGTACTGGAACCGGCTTCGTTGCATGTCGGTGCCCGAGATCGGGTATCGCCTGCGACAGAAGGTGGCCGGCCAGGCGCAGCAGATCGGCCTCGGCACTGCGAGGGGCGTCCCCCGTCCGGATCTGGCCCGGCGGGGCCGGCTCTGGATCGCGCCGAATCCGGACGTCGACCCGGCTCCCTATCGAGCGGCGGCCGAGCGGGTGCTCTCGGGTCGCCTGCGCGTGTTCGGGATGGACATCGACCAGGGCCCGGTTCCGGAGTGGAACCGCGACCCGAAATCGGGACGCCTGGCGCCGCTGGGCTTCGGCAAACACCTGAACTACCGCGACGCAGCGCTCGTCGGCGACATCAAGTATCTCTGGGAGCCGAACCGGCACCTCCACCTGGTCACGCTCGCGCAGGCGTACCGGTTGAGCGGCGATCTCCGTTATGCGCTCGGCGTGCGCCGACTCCTCGACTCCTGGTTCGCGCAGTGTCCCTACCTGCACGGTCCCAACTGGACGAGCTCGCTCGAGCTCGGTATCCGCCTGATCAACTGGAGCCTGGTCTGGCAGCTCCTCGGCGGAGCGGATGCCTCCGTATTCGCCGACAGCGAGGGACGGCGCTTCCGGCACGCGTGGCTTTCGTCGGTGTTCCGGCACCTGCACTTCATCGCGGGTCACTTTTCCCGCTTCTCGTCGGCCAACAATCATCTGATCGGCGAGGCGGCGGGGCTCTATATCGGCGCCACGACGTGGCCTCACTGGCATCGGACCGGCGTCTGGCGCGAGCAAGCCCGGAAGATTCTCCTGCGCGAGGCCCTGCGGCAGAACGCGCCCGACGGCGTCAACCGCGAGCAGGCGATCGCCTATCAGCAGTTCGTGCTCGATTTCCTCCTGCTCTCCGGCCGCGCCGCGCGCGCGCACGGCGAACCCTTTCCCGACGCATACTGGCGGCGCCTCGAGAGCATGCTCGGGTTCATCGCCGCCCTGCTGGACACCGGCGGTCACATGCCGATGATCGGCGACGCGGACGACGGGTTCGTCGTGGCCCTCGCTCCGGATTCCGGTTTCTGTCCCTACCGCTCGCTCCTCGCCACCGGGGCGGTGCTCTTCGGGCGTCCGGATTTCAAATGCAAGTCCCGCGCTTTCGACGACAAGAGCCGCTGGCTGCTGGGGCGGGACGGCGAAGACGCGTACGCGCGGCTGCCGTCCGTCGCGGGCACGGCGACGCGGGCGTTTCCGGAAGGCGGCTACTGGGTGCTCGGGAAGGATCTCGACGCCGCGACGGAGATACGGCTGGTCGTCGACGCGGGGCCCCTCGGCTACGAGCGCATCGCGGCGCACGGCCATGCCGACGCGCTCGCCTTCACGCTGTCGATCGGCGGGAACGAGTTCCTGATCGACCCCGGTACCTACGCCTATCACACCGAGCGCGAATGGCGGGACTACTTCCGCGGAACGGGCGCGCACAACACCGTGCGGGTGGACGGAGCGGATCAGTCGGTCCCGGGCGGGCCGTTCATGTGGATGCGCCACGCCCGGGCCGCGTGCAGGGAGTGGCGGCCCGGCGAGTACATGGACGTGTTCGTCGGTCGACACGACGGCTACTCGCGGCTGGAGGATCCCGTCGGGCACGAACGCAGAATCGTGCTCGACAAGGCGGAGGAGCGTATCGAGGTCACCGACACCCTGACGTGCGCGCGAGGGCACACCGTCGAACGGTGCTGGCACTTCGCCGAGGGCGTGGCGGTCCGGGGCGGGCGCGACGGCGAGATCGAGGCGAGCTGCGGGGAGATCCGGGTGAGGTTCGTTCCGGGCGAGGCGGTCGAGCTCGCGCTTTACCGGGGATCGGAGACGCCGCGTTTCGGATGGGTATCCCGGCGTTTCGACGTGAAGATCCCGACGACGACCGCCGTCTGGCGAAGCGCGATAGCGGGCGCGACGCGGCTGACGGCACGGCTGCTCATCGAGCGGCAGGGGGTTCGACCATGAGCGCGATCGCGCACGCGGTCAACGGCTTCCGGGCGCGGGCGCGGGCCGGACGGGCGCATGTCTTCCGCAGCCGGTTCCGGCTGGGTCCCGGTTCGAAGGTGCTCGACATCGGATCGGAAGACGGCTCCTCGATCGCCGCGGTCCTCCAGGGCGCGGGAATCGCGCCCGGAAACGTCTACATCGCCGACATCGACGTGGAGTCGGTGGAGCGGGGCCGGCGGCTGTTCGGGTTCACGCCCGTCGTCATTCCGGAGTCCGGCCGGCTGCCGTTCGATGACGGCTTTTTCGACGTCGTCTACTGCTCGTCCGTCATCGAGCACGTCACGCTTCCGAAGACGGCCGTCTGGACGTTGCGTTCCGGACGCGAGTTCCGGCGCATCGCGGACGAACGCCAGGCGGAGTTCGCGAGCGAAATACGGCGGCTCGGGCGCGGCTACTTCGTGCAGACGCCAAACCGGTGGTTTCCGATAGAGAGCCACACGTGGCTTCCGTTCGTCGGCTACCTGCCGCGGCGGCTGCTGGTGCCGCTGCTCGGGGTCACCAACCGGGTCTGGGTGAAGCGGACGAGCCCCGACTGGCGCCTGCTTTCCATCGCGGAAATGCGCCGTCTGTTTCCGGAGGCGCGCATCGTGCGCGAGCGTGTATGGGGTATGACCAAATCGATCATGGCGATCAAGGGACTGACATGAAAATAAGCGTGTTCGGGCTGGGCTACGTGGGGGCGGTTTCCGCCGGATGCCTCGCGCGGGACGGGCATCGCGTGATCGGCGTCGATCCGGTGCCGGCGAAGGTCGCGCTGATCAACGACGGCCGCACGCCGATCATCGAGAAAGATCTCGACGTCGTGATCGAGCGCACCGTTCGTGAAGGACGGCTGACCGCGACGGGGCGGGCGGAAGAGGCGATCGGCGATTCGGAGCTGTCGCTCGTCTGCGTCGGAACACCGAGCCGCGGGAACGGCGGGCTGGATCTGAGCTATGTCCGGCGGGTGTGCGAGGAGATCGGCGTCGCGCTCAGGGAGAAGACCGAGCGCCATACCGTCGTGGTGAGGAGCACGATGCTGCCCGGGTCCATGCGGGATACGGTGATCCCCACCCTCGAGGAACATTCCGGCAAGCGGGCCGGCGCGGATTTCGGGGTGTGCATCAATCCCGAGTTCCTGCGGGAAGGCAGCGCGGTATTCGATTTCTACCATCCCCCGAAGACGGTCATCGGGGAGATCGACCGCGCGAGCGGCGAGACGGTGGCCGCGCTGTACTCCGGGATCGAGGCGCCGCTGATTCGCACCGACGTCGAAACCGCCGAGATGGTGAAGTACACGGACAACGCGTGGCACGCGCTCAAGGTCGGCTTCGCGAACGAGATCGGAAACATCTGCAAGGAGCTGGGGATCGACGGGCACAAGGTCATGCAGATCTTCTGCCGCGACACCAAGCTCAATCTCTCCCCGTATTACCTCAAGCCGGGATTCGCGTTCGGCGGATCGTGTCTCCCCAAGGATGTGCGGGCGCTCTGCTACAAGGCGAAGTCGCTCGACCTGGACCTGCCCATCCTGAACGCCATCCTCCCGAGCAACGAACGGCAGATCGAGCGCGGGCTGCGCATGATCATGGAGAAGGGGAGCAAGCGCGTTGGCGTGCTGGGGTTCAGCTTCAAGGCCGGCACCGACGATCTGCGCGAGAGTCCCGTCGTGGAGGTGATAGAGCGTCTGATCGGCAAGGGCTACGAGCTGCGTCTTTACGACCGCAACGTGCGGCTTGCCGGTCTCGTCGGCGCCAACCGGGATTACATCCTGAACCGCATTCCGCATCTCTCCCGGCTCATGGTCGGCAGCGTCGACGAGGTGGTCGATTTCGCCGACACGGTGGTCATCGGAAACGGCGAACCGGAGTTTCGCGCCGTCCCGTCGAGGATGCGCGATGGGCAGGCGCTGATCGACTTCGTGCGCATCGTCGAGGGCGCCACACGCGGGGGTTACGATGGCATCTGCTGGTAGCCCCCGTCGCGTCCTGATCATCGTCGAGAACCTGCCGGTGCCGTTCGACCGGCGCGTGTGGCAGGAGGCGACGACGCTCGTCGCCGCGGGCTACGAGGTGTCCGTCATCTGCCCGAAGGGCAAGGGCTTCGAGCGGGCGCGGGACACGATCGACGGGGTCCATGTGTACCGCCATCCCCTTCCGTTCGAAGCCGACGGCGCGCTCGGCTACCTGCTCGAGTACGGGACGGCGCTTTTCTGGGAGCTCGTGCTGGCGTGGAAGATCTACGCGACGCGGGGCTTCGACGTCATCCACGCCTGCAACCCGCCGGACACGATTTTCCTGATCGGTGGACTGTTCAAGCTCCTGGGCAAGCGCTTCGTGTTCGATCACCACGACATCAACCCGGAGCTGTACGAGGCCAAGTTCGGACGCCGCGACGCGTTTTATCGCCTCTTGCGGGTGCTGGAGCGATTGACGTTTCTTGCGGCGGACGTGTCGATCGCCACCAACGAGTCCTATCGCGAGATCGCGATCGAGCGGGGACGCATGCCCCCCGATCGCGTGTTCGTCGTCCGCAGCGGCCCCGATCTGCGCCGCTTGCGGGTCCTGCCCCCGGTTCCGGCGCTCCGGCGCGGGCGCCCGTACCTCGTGGGGTACGTGGGCGTGATGGGGCGGCAGGAAGGCATCGACCTGCTGCTGCAGGCCGTTCGCCACCTGGTCCGGGATCTCGGTCGCACCGACGTGCAGTTCGCGCTGGTGGGCGGCGGCACGGAGCTCGACGCGATGAAGGCCTATGCCGGAGAGCTGGGCATCCGGGAATTCGTGACGTTCACGGGCCGCGTGCCGGACGAGGAGCTCCTCGCGGTCCTCAACACCGCCGACGTCTGCGTCAACCCGGATATCGCGAACGAGATGAACGACAAGTCGACGATGAACAAGATCATGGAGTACATGGCGCTCGGAAAGCCCATCGTGCAGTTCGATCTCAAGGAAGGGCGGTACTCCGCGCAGGAGGCGTCGCTGTACGCAACGCGCAACGACCCGGTCGATTTCGCGCGCAAGATCGCGGAATTGCTCGACGACCCGAGTCGCCGCGCCCGCATGGGCGAGTACGGGCGCGACCGGGTGGTCCGGCGACTGGCGTGGGAGCACGAGGCCCCGGCGCTGCTCGCCGCGTACGAGGCGCTCTACGGAAAGCGGGACGTGCGCCCGGCGGCGGCGGATCTGCCGCGCCGGGACTGAACGCCGGGCACGCCCCGACGACTACATGACGAACCGGGCGACGACCAGGCCCGTGGGCGCCGCCGGTGCGGTCGCGACCGGTGGCGTGGTGGGCGGCGTCGAGGGAGTCGAGGCGGTGCCGGCTTCCAGCGCCCCCATGGTCGGCGGCGTGGAGCGGGTTTGAAGGGCGAGGTCGGTGGTGGCGAGGCCCGCGATGCCCGCGGCGATCGGCAGAAGGGTGAGGCCGAGGACGGCGGCGAGCCGTGTCCGTACAACGGGACGATCGTTACCGCGGATCTTCATTCTGAAGCGCATTCGTTTTTTACCTCCCGTGGGTTATTGGTCAGATCGTGGCGCAGGCGGGTTGTGACCAGTCGGACATCACCCCCTCGCTGTTGTAGGCGCGCAGCCGGAAGCAGGCCTGGCTTCCGGGATCGAGCCCGAGATCGTTGCCGGCGTTGTACGAGACGGACGGCGCCTGCGAGTTGAGCGCGCGGTTGGCGACGGCAAGATCGGAGAGCTGCGCGGTGGCGCCCTCGGGTGTCGTTCCGAAGTAGACGCGGTAACCCGCTACGGGATCCGAATTCGGCTGCCACGTGAGTTGAAGCACCACGTCGGTGGCGCTGCCGGGCGCCGGCGGCGTGTACACCTGGGACGGGGACCCGGGCTGGTCGCCCGTCGGCGCCGAAGAGTCCTGTCCGGAACCGCCGCTGCAGGCGGTCATCGAGGCGACGAGCAGCGGTACCCAGAAGATGTGTCGCATGAAAAATCTCCGAAGAATAAAGCACGGTGTTGAGCGGTGCGTACTGCCGGGGCGCGAGAGAACGCGGGCGCAAAGTGGCCGGGTGGGAGGGCGCGCGAGGAAGAGCGGGATGGAACGAAGACGAGTCGTCCTGCGGATCGGGGCGAGCCCGGAAAGAGCGGGGTGTGGCATGCCTCGTCGTTCTTGGTGTTGGCGAGTTCCTGTCGGCCTCGCGCTGTAGTGTTTCCAATCTCCCTGCGGGGCTTCGGCGGTTCGCGACCGGATCGACCCGCACGCATTATTTTCATTCGCGGCGCGGTATTTCCACGCTTTCAGGATGGGAGTCGGCGCGCCGCGGACGAGCGGAGCGGCGCGTCGAGCAGCGACCGATGAATGGCGCTGCTCGAGACGTGACGCGCAGCGAATGCGCCGTCATTTTCCGCGCGAGCCTCACGTATTTGCGTCAGGGAAGCTGTGCTATCGTGGTTTGCCTCGCGTAACAGGGAAGACGCGTCGCCCGAATGCGGCGCCGCCGAAAACAACGATGGGACGCAACGCCAAGCACGACGCCGACCGGGTCTCGATCGAGGAGCTCGCCGCGACGCTCGAATCGAAGATCGGGGCCGACGTGCACGAGCGGGCGGATGACGAGGACCTGGCGCTCGAAGAGCGCGCCTCACCGGCGGCCGCGCGCCAGGCGGCCGCACCGCCGCCTCCCCCGATCCTCGTCGCCCACGCCGATCCGGGCGTGCGCGGCGCCGTACGTGCGGCGCTCGAGCGGCACTTTCAGGTTCTCGAGGCGGACGACGGCGAGGACGCCTGGGAAACGCTCGCGTCGCACCGTGACATCAGGCTGCTGCTCACCGGTACGGGTCTTCCTCGGCTCGAGGGCATCGAGCTGATCCGGCGTTTGCGGCGTCCGAACGGTCCCTCGCACCTCGTCGGTCTGCCGGTGATGCTGTACGCGGAGCGCGAGGACGCCAACGTCAAGCAGACGGCGTTGCTCGCGGGCGCCAACGACTACCTGACCCAGGACATCGAACCGGCGACGCTGCTCACGCGCGTCCAGGCGCGAAACCGTCTCTTCGAGCAGAGCCGGCGGGCGATGAATCTCACCGGAACCATGCCGACCGCCCGCGCGGGTCGCCCGGAAGCGTCGAACGGTGCCTCGGCGAGGTCGAGCGCGTCCCCGGCGCCCCCGCGTCCGCAGCGGCAGGAAACGCCGGCGCGCAGGCCCGGTGAGCGACCCATCTGGGTGGAGGCGCGAGGCGGCGGCAGGCCTGCGGTCGCCGGGCCTCGCGGATGGGCCGAGCGTCTGTACCGGATCAGCTCGACGACGACGATCACGCTCACGGCGACCGTGCTCGTCATTCTTGCCATCACGTTGATCCTGCTCCTCAACCAGACGCCGCAGCGGCCCAAGTCGCTGGCCGTCGGGCGGCTGGATACCGCGCCGCCGGCGGAGCGCACGAGCGAGCCGAGAACCGCCCTGTCCGAATCGGTCGATCGCGCGGAATCGCCGCCGACCCCGACATCGGCGAACGTGAACACGACGGCGCCCGAACCGGTGCCGGACGATCCGCCGGCGACCGCGCCACCCGTGGCGTCCGGTCCGCCCCCGGCGATTTCGAAACCCGGCGGCGGCCGCAAGGAGGCGGCGGTGGCCGGCTCGCGAACGGAGTCCGGTCGCCCGAACGAGGAGCGGCGCCCCCCGGTGACGGAAGCGCCGGCTCCATCCAAGCCATCGTCGGCCGACGTCGCGAGCCGTCCTCGCAACCCGGTCGAGTCGGCGTCGCCGGCCGCCGCAGGGACGGCAGGCAGGGAAGAGCCACCGAAGCCGTCCGCGCGCGCTTCGCCGGCGCCCAAGACCGACGAGCCGGAACCGGTGACGCGCGACGCTCAGCCGGCCCCGACGGCGGAGACCAGGCCGTCCCCGCCCCGTGCAGCGACCCCGCCGCCGGCGGCAAAACCGGAGTCATCGTCGGCCGCCGAGGTTCCCGCGATGTCCGATCGGCCCGCCAACACGTCCGTGGCGGCGGCGGCGACGCCGGCTCCGCCCAGCCCGCCGCCGCGGCCGGCGTCCGCCCGGTTATCGCGCGAGGAGCTCACGACGTTGCTGCAGCGTTTCGTCTCCGTCTACGAGGCCGGCGACATCGAGCAGTTCATGGCGCTGCTTGCGGACAACGTGCAGACCAACGATCGCATCACGCGCCAGGCGGTCCGAGAGGATTATGACCGGCTTTTCCGCACGACCGATCTGCGTCAGATGCGAGTGGACAGCATGAACTGGGACGTCGAGGGCGAACAGGCACACGGCTGGGGCGAGTTCGAGGTGGAGGTGCGGCGGCAGGGTGATGCTTCCGTCTATCACTACGAAGGCAGTCTCACGTTGCTCGTTCGCAAGGCCGACGGCCGGCCGCGGATCGAGCGCCTCTACCACAGCGAACGTCGAGCGAGCCGTTAGCGCCATCGAGGTGCCCGGAGGGGAAGCATGAACAATAAGATGCGTGAGCGGATACTGTGCGCACTCCTGATCTTGCCCGTCTCCGGGACCTCGTTCGCCGGCGATCTGTACGCGCAGGCGATCGGCGAGCCGCCCCCGGCCCCGGCACCTCCGCCCAAGGCACCGCCGCCGAAACCGGCGCCGCCCGCGGCCGAGCCGAGTCCACCCCCGACCGCGACGCCCGCCGAGCCGCCCCCCAGCGAGGTTGCCGAGGCGGAGCAGCCGGAGGGCGCCACCCGCCGCAACGTGCTCATCGGCATCGGCGTTGCCGCCGCCCTGGCCGCGTTGGCGGGCGGCGGCGGGAATGGCGGGGGATCGACCACACAACACTGACCTTCGTCCGGACCACGAGCCATCGCCTACCATAATACTAACCGATGGCAGGAGCACCGACCCGGTGATCGAGCGATGGCGCACGCGCATCGCGTGTGCCGCTCGCCCGACCCCCTTGTCGTGGCTGCGCTGTTTCCCCTGGCAGCGGGAATGATCGGATGGCCCGAGGGCGCGCTCGGCGAGGCGAGCCTGAGCGGCCAGACCGGGTTCGTCCACATGCCGAGCGCGCGCATCCAGCCGGAAGGGACATGGAGCATCGGCTCGAGCAACGCCGAGCCTTACTTCGCCGGCTGGAGCAGCGTGTCGCTGTTCCCCCGTTTCGAGTTCTCGGCTCGCTATACGCGGATCGACAACCTCTCGCCCGGTTTCGAGGACCAGGCCTACGGCGACTACAAGGACAAGGCGTTCGACGCGAAGATCGTCCTCGCGCCGGAATCGACCTTCCTGCCGCAGATCGCGGTCGGCGCGCAGGACTTCACCGGCACGCGCCTGTTCGCCGCGCGCTACCTCGCGATCAGCAAGCGCGCGGGGCGCTTCGACTGGGGCTTGGGGTACGGCGAGGAGCGCATCGACGGCTGGTTCGGCGGCGTGCGCTATCGGCCGCCCGGGTTGCGGCGGCTCGGGCTGGTGTTCGAGTACGACGCCACGCGCTACGCCGAGGATTACCAGGCGTCGACATCGGGAGCGCTCGATCGGGAAGGGGGAGCGACGTACGGGATCGAGTACCGAAGCGGCTGGTTCGGCGGGCAGGTGTCCTATCAGTCCGGGGAAGTCGGCGCCAATCTCTACGTCACCGTGCCGCTGAACCGACGCGAGTTCATTCCGAAAATCGACGAGCCTCCCCCCTTCGCGCGCGCGGCTCCCGCCGGTCCGCCGCTCGAGCAGTGGTTGCAGGACCCCGGGGCGCAGCACGGCCTCCGTCGCGCGCTCGAAGCGGAGGGCTTCCGCGCGGTCGAGCTCTCCGCAGGCGATCGCTCGCTCGAGGTCAGGCTCTCGCATCCGCGCATCTCGGTCATCGGTCGCGCGGTCGGCCGGGCCGCGCGCGTGCTGCTCGCGCTCGGGCCGAGCGACCTGCAAAGCCTGCGCATCGTCTACACGCTCAACGACCTGCCCGTGCTGACCTACGTCTTCGACGACCTCGCGCACCTCGATCGGTTTCTCGCGGGCGGGACCGACGCCCCGTCGATGGAGGACACCGTACGGATCGCCTTCGCGTCGCCCGAAGCGGCCACGGACTTCAGGGGCCTGGCCGACCTGATACCGCCCCGGGGAGAGGGCGGAGGCCTCGAGGCGCGCTACGGCGAGGACGGACATGCGCTCCTGCTGCGCAGCGAGAACCCGAGCGGTTCGCATTTCACGGTGGTCCCGTTCAACGTCCGGTTCTTTTTCAACGATCCGAGCGGCGCCTTTCACTACGACAGCTACGCGGGACTCGATTACGCGCGACGCCTGCACCGCGGCTGGTTTCTGCTCGGCGGCGCGCGCCTGACGCTGTTCGAAGACGTGAGCGACGTCACGCAGCCTTCCGACAGTCTCCTGCCCCACGTGCGCAGCGACATCGCGGAGTACCTGGGCGAAGGCGGGCCGGTGCGGCTGGATCGGCTCCTCCTCAATCGATATCACTATCCGGCGGAACAGCTCTACGCGCGCTGGTCGGCAGGCTACTACGAGGAGATGTACGGCGGACTCGGCGTTCAGTTCCTCTACCTGCCGACCGACTCGGCCTGGGCGGCCGATCTGGCGGTCGATGCGCTGCGGCAGCGGGCGCCGGGAGAGGTGTTCGCGTTCCGCGACTACTCCACCGTCACGGCGCTCGCCTCTCTGCATTACCGGGTTCCGCGCTACGGCGTCACCGCGACGACGCGCCTCGGTCGCTTCCTCGCCCGGGACGACGGGGTGCGCCTCGAGCTCAAGCGACGCTTTCGTTCCGGAGTCGAGATGGGCGGATGGTATTCCTGGACGGATGCGGAGGACATTACCGGCCCGGGACAACCGGGGGACCCGTTCCGCGACAAAGGGCTTTTTCTCTCCATACCGCTACGGTCGATGCTCACCCGCGATACGCGCGAGCGTGCGAACTTCAGCCTCGTTGATTTCACGCGCGACGTCGCGCAGATGGTGCAGTCGCCCGGCGATCTTTATCGTCAGTTCGAGCTCGCGCGCCACTTCGACGACGGTGAGCACAACCCTTTCATGGATTTCCGCAAGTAGGGGCATGGAGAAGCGCTTGTGGAGAAGCGAGCGCGATCGGTAAGATCGAAGCGACAGGAATAACGATAAGTCGAGGGGCAGGATGCGCCGTCGCACTTCAGTTCATCGCGCATGGATCGCCGCCGCCCTCTGTGCGCCGTACGCGCTTTCCTTCGGCGCCCCGCCCGGCAACGTTTCCCTCTCCGATCCCGAAGTCGTGCAGGCGATCGCGCCGCTGCCGACGGCCACGCAGGACCTCATACGGCGTCTGCTTTCGGAGCGGCAGAAGCCGGTCGACACGGTCGAGCGGGACGAGACGGGTGACGGCGCGCGGCCGGTTCCGCGGGCCGAAACCGACGACACCGCGCGCTTCAAGGCCGGCGATACCCTTCTCATCCGGTTCGCGCCGGTCGAAAGCGACGCGAAGGAAGTCCCGACGGCGCCGCCGTTTCCGAAAGTGGTGGAGCCGTCCAGGGAAGAAAAGGAGCGGCTCGAGCTGCGCAAGGCTCGACTTCCGAAGCAGCAGACCTTCGTGCTCGATCTGAACGGTGTACTGACACTGCCTCACGTCGGTCGAATTCCGCTCGCCGGGCTCAGCGAGGACGAAGCCGCGGAGCGAATCGCGGCCGAGCCGGAATTCGAGGGTCTCGAGGTGCGCGTGCGTTATCTGCCGGTCGAGAGAGAGCTCCGGCCGTTCGGATACGAGCTCTTCAGCCGCGCGCCCAAGACGTTCGCGCCGGCGACCGACATACCGGTGCCGGCCGATTACGTGCTCGGGCCGGGCGACACCGTCGTGGTTCAGCTTTACGGAAAGGACAACATCGAGCACACGCTTTCGGTGACGCGGGAAGGGGTTCTGCTGTTTCCCGGCATCGGCCCGATCACGGTGGCCGGAAAGAAGTTTTCCCGTCTCCAGAGCGAGCTGCAGGCGCGCGTGCAACGGCAGCTTATCGGAACCCGGGCCGCGGTTTCGCTCGGTCGTCTGCGCTCGATTCGCGTCTTTGTGCTCGGGGATGTGGAGCAGCCCGGTTCCTACACCGTGAGCAGCCTCGCGACCCTGACCAACGCGCTCCTCGTGAGCGGAGGGGTCAGGCCGCACGGCTCGCTCCGTGACGTCCAGCACCGGCGGGGCGGGCAGCTCGTCGGTACGCTCGACCTGTACGACCTCCTGTTGCACGGCGATACCAGCCGCGATGCCCGCCTGCTTCCGGGCGACGTGATCTTCGTGCCTCCGCTCAAACGGACCGTCGGTATATCCGGACGCGTCCGTCGCCCCGCGATTTACGAGATCAAAGGCGAGCGCACGGTCGGGGAACTGATCGCGCTCGCCGGCGGGCTGCTGCCGGACGCCGACCCGCAGAGCGCGCAGCTCGAACGCATCGCCGCGCAAGGCGCGCGCAGGCGCGTCACGCTCGATTTGAGCGCCTCGGTCGGGCGCCAGGAAGCGCTGGAGAACGGCGACGTCGTGCGAGTGCTTCCCGTGCTCGACCGGATCGACAACACGGTCACGCTCACGGGTTACGTCGAGCGCAGCGGCGCCTATGCGTGGCACACGGGCATGCGGCTCAGCGATCTGCTGCCGACCCTGTCGCTGCTCCAGCCCGAGGCCGATCCGCGATTCGTACTGATCGTGCGCGAAGACCCCGCAAACGGGACGCAACTGCGCGGGGCCAGCCTCGCCGAGGCGCTCGCCCACCCGGGCGGCGAGGCCGACGTGATGCTGGCGCCGGGGGACGAGGTGGTGGTCTTCGATCGCCGCGAAGACCGCGCCGCGCTCATTCGTCCGCTGCTCGAGCGCGCGCGTGCGAGCGCGACGCCGGAGCGGCCGAGCCCGGAAGTGGGAATCGAAGGGTCGGTCCACCACGCGGGCCGCTATCCGTGGTCGCCGGGGATGTCCGTGCGCGATCTCCTGAACGCCGCCGGCGGCCTCACCGACCGGGCGCACCTGCTGGAGGCCGAGCTCACGCGTTACGTGCTCCTCGAGGGCCAGGCGCGCGAGCAATCGCGGCGGGTCGTCGACCTGCGCCGGGTCCACGCCGGGAACGAGGCGTTGCGGCTCGAGCCCTACGATCGCCTCGTCGTGCGGCGCGTGCCGCGCTGGCAGGAAGAGGGGGCGGTCGAGATCCTCGGGGAGGTCAAGTTCCCCGGCAAATATCCGATCGCGCCCGGCGAGCGGCTGAGCAGCGTGCTGCGCCGCGCCGGCGGGCTGACCGAGATGGCCTACGCGCGGGCCGCCGTGTTCCTGCGCGAATCCGTCCGGGCGCGCGAGCAGGAGTACCTGGAGCGACTGACGTCCCAGCTGGAGCGGGATCTCGCCCTCGTGAGCCAGGGTGGCCCGGAGATCGGCGTGAGAAAGGAGGCGGCGCTCGCGGAAGGGCAGGCGCTGTTGCGGCAGATGCGAGGGGCGAAGGCAACCGGCCGCATGGTGGTCAAACTCGAGGAGGTGCTGAACGCGCGCGACGATTACGACGTCGTAATGCAGCCGGGGGACCGCCTGGTGGTGCCTCAGCGGCCGGACGAGGTGACGGTGATCGGCGAAGTGTATCACCCGACCTCCCACATCCATGTCGATCGGTATACGCGCGACTCCTACGTGAAATTGAGCGGCGGCGTGACGGAACGCGGCAACCGCCGCGCCGCCTACGTGGTGCACGCCGACGGCTCGGTGAGTCCGCCGGGCGGCTGGTTCGGGGGCGACGTTGCCGTCGGGCCGGGAGATACGGTGATCGTCCCCCTGAAGGTGGACCGCATCAGCAGCCTGAAGATCTTCACCGACGTCAGCACCATCCTGTTCCAGCTCGCGGTGACCGCGGCCGCGCTGGATTCGATCGGCATCCTCTAGGGACGAAGACATGAGCGTCGTCATTCAGCGATCGAGGTCCGGAGCCGCCGACGAACCCGGGTACGATCGTCCGCCCTACCTGCGCGATTACTGGCGGGTCGTGTCCGCGGAACGACGCGCCGCGGTGGCGCTCCTTGCGCTTTGCACGCTTGTCGCGACCGCCGTGGCATTCCTGTGGCCGCCCACGTACGAGGCGGAGGTGCTGCTCGCGCCCGTGCCCCAGTCCCGGGATCAGTCGCTGGGTCTCGGCGGGCAGTTCGCCGATATCGCCACGATGATCGGACTGACGCTCGGCCCGAGAAAGGACCGGACCGCCGAGCACCTGGCGGCCCTGCGATCGCGGTCGCTCGCGATGGGCTTCGTGCAGAAGGAGAGCCTGAGACCGGTGCTGTTCGCGGAGCGATGGGATGCCGGATCCGGCCAATGGAAGGGAGGAGCGCCGACCGACTGGGAGGCTTACGAAAGGTTCGACGAGGACGTGCGGTCCGTGAGCATGGACTGGAAGAGCGGGCTGATCACGTTACGGATCGAGTGGAGCGACCCGGAGACCGCCGCGCGCTGGGCGAACGCCCTGGTTCAATTCGCGAACGAGCGCCTTCGAGCGGATGCGATCGAAGATGCCACGCGTCGGATCGCTTACCTGCAGAAGGAGGTCGCCCGAACCGGAGCGATGGAGGTCCGCCAGGCGATATTTCGTCTCATCGAGGCCGAAACCAAACGCCGAATGATGGCCGCGACGAACGTGGAATACGCGTTCGAGGTCATCGACCCGGCGGTCACGCCCGAAGAGCGCGCCTGGCCGAAACGGGTATTGATGATCGCCACCGGTTTTCTTGTCGGCGTCATGCTGTCCGTGACAGTCGCGTTCGTGCGCCGCGCGTGGTCCGGCCCATGCCCGACGGGGACCGATCCCGCGACCCCGTGGGTCACCGGCAGGACATGATGTTCCGGGACAAAGACGACCCGACCCGGCCGACGGGATGGCGCGAGGGCGCGATCGGAACGGCGGGTGTCAAGATCGCCGGCATGCTCCTCGCGTTCACGACGAGCGTGGTTCTCGCGAACGCGCTGGGGCCGAAGGCGTACGGCGACTTCGCGCTCGTCGTCTCGCTCGCGTTACTGCTGGGCGCGCCATTGGCGCTCGGTCTCGATATTCTTCTGGTTCGCGAGCTGGCCGCCGCCGTGGCGGCCGATGACCGCTCCCGGGTGCACGTCTTGCGTCGGGCCGTGGACCGGTCGGTTGCCGGCGTTTCGTTCGCGACGTCGCTGGCGGCGTCGGTATTGCTGCTTCTGGGACCGTGGCCGCTCACGTCCCACCTGGGCGTGTTGCTATGGGGCGTGGCGCTCCTTCTGCCGGTCTGCGCGCTGCTTCGGACGCAACAGGCATGCATCCAGGGGTTGGGCGGTGTTGCGGCCGGACAGATGCCCCAACTCGTCGTGCTGCCGCTCGCGGTTCTCCTTCTGACGACCCTGTTCCTGACTATCGAGCCGTTGACCGCTCCGGCGGCGGTGCTCATCTACGTCTCCGCCGCCGTGACGGCGTGGCTGGTCGGGCGGCGGTGGCTGCCCCGGACGGAAACGATGCCGGGTCGCACACCTGGAGGGGCGATTCCCGGCCGGGTCGCGGGACCGCTGATCCTGCTTGCGGTGGCGGGGACGGCCCACGACCAGCTTCCGATGGTGATGCTCGGGGCCCTCGCCGACGCCCGGTCTGTCGGCCTCTACGACGTCGCACGGAGAACGGCCTCGTTGCCGTCCTTCGCGCTGGTTGTTCTGAGCATCTCCCTCGCGCCGCGGATCGCCGAGCTTCATACCACCGGCCGGAAGACGGATCTGGCCCGGCTGGTCGCGCGTGCCGCGCCGCCGGCGCTGATCGTCTCGCTCGCCGTCGGCGCAGTCCTGATCGCGTGCGGGGAATCGATACTGTCGTTCTTCGGTGAGGGCTTCGACGCCGTCTACCCGTCGCTCGTCATTCTCACGTTCGGGCAGCTTGTCTACGTGCTGGGCGGCTTCGCCGTGCCGCTGCTCAACATGACGGGGCACGATGCGGACGTCGCATGGAGTTTCCTCGGCGCGGGCGCGCTCAACGCCGGTCTCAGCATGGTCCTGGTCCCGCCGTTCGCCGTGGAGGGTGCGGCGGTGGCAACGACGGTGAGCCTCGGCGCGACGACGTTGTTCCTGACGGCCCGGGTATCCCGCCGTCTGCACATCGGCGTGTGGCCGGTCCGCGCACGCCAACGGGTCTCATGAACGCCGCTGCCGCCGATCTCGTCTGGCGAACGTATCACGCGCTGATGCGCGCAGTCCGGCATCGCGCCTGGATGTGGCGGGCCGTGCGACTGGTGCCGGAGCGGGCGCGTACGGCCGTCTACCGGGCGGTCGAGCAGTACCGGCAGTCCACGCGGGAGATCGATTTCACGGTTGCGCACCCGGTACTGGGGCATCGGATGTTCCTCTGCAGCCGCACGGACCTGGGGCAGCTTTTCGTGAGCGGGGTTTACGAGAAGGACGTCGTTCGGGTGCTCGTCGAAGGCCTCCGTCCGGGTATGACGTTCGTCGACGTGGGTGCCCACGTCGGATTTCACACGGTGATTGCGGCGCGGTCGGTCGGTGCCCGGGGAAAGGTGTACGCGTTCGAGCCGCAACCGGAGGTGCGCAGCCTGTTGGAGCGAAACGTCGCGCAGAACGGCTATCGATCCCGTTGCGAAGTGCTCGGGGTCGCGGTCTCCGATCGACAGGGCACGGGTCGGCTTTACCTCGGGAAGCGCGAACGCGGGCACTCCAGCTTCTACGCGAGCGACCGCACCGCAGAAGCGATTCCAGTGGAAACCACGACGCTCGACCGGTTCTTCGCCGGGCGCGGTTGGCCGCCGGTTCATTGGGTCAAGATGGACATCGAAGGCGCGGAGGCGTTCGCGCTGCGCGGGATGCGCGGACTCGTCGCGCGCAATCCCGCGCTCGCCCTGATCATGGAGTTCGGGGTTCACACCGCGCGTGATGCGGGGTACACGCACGTGCGCCTTGCCCGCCTCCTGCACGGGCTCGGTTTCCGCATCGGGTACTGGATCGAAGCGGGCCTGCGCCGGTTCGAGCTGCCGGTGGAGTGGCCCGCCACGGACTACGGCAACCTGCTGTTCGTGCAGGGCGAAGGGCCGCCGACGTGACGGGCGAGATTCCGATTTCGCTGATTGTCGCCACGGTGAATCGCGTGACACCGCTGCTCGATCTGCTCTCTTCGCTTCGCCAACAGACGTGGCCGTCGTTCGAGGTGGTCATCGTGGATCAGAACAGGGACGACCGTTTGGATCCGGTCCTCGCGCAATTCGGCGATACGCTCGACATCCGCCGTTTGAGGACGCCCGACGAAGGTGCGTCACGTGCGCGCAACATCGGAGCGCGCGCCGCTCGCGGCGGGGTCCTGGCGTTTCCGGATGACGATTGCCGTTATCCGCCGACGCTGCTTCAGCGGGTGATGGGATATCTGCAGGAATCCGGAGCGGACGGCGTGACGGGTTCGGTCACCGACGACCGGGGCAAGACGAGCTCGGGTCGCTGGGATCCCCGCCCGGGACCCATCGACCTGAGGAACGAGTGGACCCGGTCCGCCGAGCCGAGCCTCTTCATCCGTCGCGGCGCGTTCGACGCCGTGGGCGGATTCGACGAAACGCTCGGGCCGGGAGCGGGCACGCCGTGGGGTGCGTGCGAGGGCGATGACCTGATTCTGCGCGCGATCGCGAAAGGTTTTTGCTTCTACTACGAACCTTCCTTTCACGTTCATCACCCGGCGAGAAGCCCGGAAGAGGCAGGCGTGTGCGAGCGCGCGCGGGCGTACGGTCGCGGCATGGGACGGGTAATGCGAAAGCACGGCCTCCCGTTACGGTTCGTGGGGTACTACTGGACCCGCTCCTTCGGCGGTCTGGTCCTGGCCTCTCTCAGAGGCGACTCGGTGCGGCGGCGATACTACGCCGCTACATTGCACGGGCGGATCACGGGATGGCTGGCGAAACCCTGACGCGCGTCCCGCGCCGCCCGGATGCATTCGGCGTGCCGTACCGGCTGGCCGCCCCGCACCTGATCGCGATCTTCTGCTTCGCGCCCCTGCTGGCCGTCTACGCCGCGCTGCCCGACGCCTGGTTCCTCGAA
This sequence comes from Sulfurifustis variabilis, assembly GCF_002355415.1. Classification (GTDB taxonomy): domain Bacteria; phylum Pseudomonadota; class Gammaproteobacteria; order Acidiferrobacterales; family Sulfurifustaceae; genus Sulfurifustis; species Sulfurifustis variabilis. The sequence continues at coordinate 1,592,565 of NZ_AP014936.1, forward strand.
AGCTGGGGCGGTTCCAAGTCGGCGGGCGCGTTCGAGCTGCTGCTTTTCGCGTGTTACCTGGCATTGTTCGCGACGGGCTCGTTCATCGGCGTCCGGATGCCGGTAGGGCGGGGCGGTCCGCTCTCCCCGATGCTGACCGACCCGCCGCGGTGGTACGTCAGGCTGGGGCTGCTCGTTGCCCTCGGTGCCTACGCCTTCTGGTTCGCGCTTTCCATGGATCGATCGGGCGGATTCGAAGCGCTGCTTGCCCGGATGGCGAGCGACCCGTATTACGTGAAAGCGCACCTGATGGAAACGGTGCCGGGGATCACCACCCTGACCCAGGTGGCCGTTCTCGCCGTTCCCTTGATGCTCGTCAGCGGAAAAGGCGGCTCCCTGGATCGACTGTTGATCGTGGCGATCCTGGTCCTGGCGGGCGCGCGGGCGTACCTCCACTCCGAGCGCCTGGCGTTACTGGAGCTCCTTGTCCCCATGGCCTTCCTCTGGGCCTCGGGTCGGAGACTCGGCCGCGCTCCCACTCTCGCGGGGTTCGCTGTCCTGCTCGCCGCCGGCGTCATGCTCTTTGTTGCCTTCGAGGCAACCCGCTCGCTGATCTATCTCGGAATCGAGGGACCGGACGCGGCGGCGGAGTACGGGTTGGTCCGGCTGGTGGGCTATTACCTGACCAGCATCAACAACGGCTTGTTCGTGATTCGCGAAGCCGCCTTCGACACGCCTCTGTACTCCGTGTTGGGAGCCCTTTGGGCGCTTCCCGGTGCCGACGAAATCTACCGCGCCCTGGCGGGTCCGGCACCCGATTACCCTGTCGATCTGATCAACCGGGGGGACCTGAATCCCGAGTTCGGCACGGTCACCGCCCCGGGCAGCTGGGTTGCGGATCTCGGTTGGGTGGGCGCGGGTGTCGCGGCCGCCTTTTTCGGCTGCGTCTCGGGATGGCTCTACCGGCGCGCCCCGCTCACGCCGGTCGCCGCCGCCTGCTATGCCGTCTGGCTGGTCGGACTGCTCGAATTCATGCGCATTCCTTACTTCACGGATACACGGCTGGTGCCCGCTTATCTTTTCCTCGGTGGATTGTTCGTGTTGGGGGCGTTCGAGCGCGTGGCTCGAGCCCGGAGTGGACCGGTGGATCATGGACGAGTCGATCGCAATCAATACGCGCGTAATCCGTAGCGGAGGTAGCAGCGGCGTTCTGCGATACACGCGCGAACTCTCCCGTGCGCTCGCGGGACAGGCCACGGCCGTCGCGCCGACGGGTGCGTTCTCGGGGACCGCCGGCCACCTGTGGGAGCAGCTTTCCCTTCCGCGGCGGGTCGGCCGGGCGCTGCTTTTCAGTCCGTCGAACACGGGGCCGCTGGCGGTCTCGAGGCAGGTCGTGACCATCCATGACTGGGCCGTGATGGATCACCCCGAATGGTTCAGCCCCCGGTTCAGCGCCCTGTATCGCTTCCTGCTGCCTCGGCTGGTTGCGCGCGTGCGGCGCGTGATCACGGTGTCCCGGTTCAGTCGAGAACGCATCCTGGAGGCGACGCGTGTCGACCCCGAGCGCGTCGTTGTGGTACCGAATGCCGTGGGACCGGAGTTCCGCCCGCAGTCCCGGGAGCGGACGGCGAGCATGCGCCGGTCGCTGCGACTCAAGAGCGACCGGTACGTGCTGAGCCTGGGTTCGATCGAGCCGCGCAAGAACATTCCTCGGGTGCTGTCGGCGTGGCGGATGGCGCAACGACAGCTGCCGTCCGACGTCTGGCTGGTCATAGCGGGCGCACCCGGAAGCGCCTCTGTGTTCCGTGCCGTGCCGTTGAATGCGCTGCCCGAGCGCGTCCAGCTCATCGGCCGGGTGCCGGAGGCCGAGCTGCCCGCGCTGTACACCGGCGCCATCGCGTTGGTATATCCGTCGCTCTACGAGGGCTTCGGTCTGCCTCTCCTCGAGGCCATGGCCAGCGGTACGCCGGTGATCGGGTCTTCGCGCGGCGCGATGCCCGAGGTGGTCGAGGCCGCCGGGCTGCTGGTCGACCCACGCGTGCCGGAAGCGATCGCGGAAGCGGTCGTGCGCGTTGTGGTGCGGACCGACCTGTGGAAGACGCTGCGACATCGCGGACTGGAGCGTGCCCGCCGATTCAGCTGGAAGGAGACCGCGAGACAGACGCTTGCGGTACTGCGCGAAGCCGGGAGCGACGCATGACCGCCCGAGCGAGAAAGGTCGCGGTCGTGCACGAATGGTTCGAGACGGTCGCCGGTTCGGAACGGGTGGTGGAGCAGATCTTGCGATGCTATCCGGAGGCCGACGTCTACTGCATCGTCGATTTCCTGTGCGAGAGCGATCGACGGCTCCTGTCCGGGCGGCGCGTCCGAACGTCATTCATCCAACGACTGCCCTTCGCCCGCCGATGTTTCCGGCACTACCTGCCGCTCATGCCGTTCGCGGTGGAACAGTTCGACCTGTCGGCGTACGACATCGTGATCAGCAGCACGCACGCGGTCGCAAAGGGCGTCCTCACCGGCCCCGACCAGCTGCACCTGGCCTACGTGCACTCGCCGATGCGGTACGCCTGGGACATGCAGCATCAGTATCTCCGGGAGTCCAACCTCGTCTGGGGCATTCGCTCGGTATTCGCGCGCGCGATTCTGCACGCCATGCGCACCTGGGATTACCGGACGTCGTGCGGTGTGGACGTTTTCATCGCGAACTCCGCGCACGTCGCCCGCCGGGTACGCAAGTGCTACGGCCGCGAGGCCATGGTCATTCCTCCGCCCGTCGATACCGACACGTTCGCGCTTCGGAACCGAAAGGAGGATTTCTACGTGACCGTCTCCCGGGCGGTGCCTTACAAGCGTCTCGACCTGCTCGTCGAGGCGTTCTCGCGCATGCCAGCCCGGCGCCTGCTCGTGTTGGGACGCGACACGAATTCGGCTTCCCTGCGCAGTAAAGCCGGATCGAACGTCGAGCTTCTGGGTCACCAGCCGATCGACGTCGTGCGGGATTTCCTGCAGCGCGCGCGGGCATTCGTGTACGCGGCGGAAGAGGATTTCGGCATCGCGGTGCTGGAGGCGCAGGCGTGCGGAACGCCCGTGATCGCCTACGGAAAAGGCGGCGTTCGCGAGACGGTGCGAGCGACACCGGCCGAGCGGGCGACGGGGGTGCTCTACGAGGAGCAGAGCGTCGACGCGGTCGTCGCCGCCGTGGACCGATTCGAACGCGAGAGTAGCCGCTTCGATCCGTCCGCCTGTCGGGCGAACGCCGAGCGGTTTACGCAAAGCCGCTTTCGGTCGGACTTCGAGGCCGCGGTGGAAGCCGCCTGGCTCGAGTTGCGGGCGCGCGAGAGGCACGACGGAGCACGGCCTGGCCGGGCGGACGCGGTACGGTACGGGAGAGGATATGGCGTTTGAAGCGGAGCGCGTCCGACGAGTCCCGGAAGCGCGCGCGCACGGCTTCGGCTACGACGCGCACCGCTACGCGATCGCGCCCAGGGCGAGCAGAGACGGGGCGGCGGTCCGGCTTCCCACCGTACTTCCGCCGCGTCGTGCCAGGGCGTCGCGCGGGGCTCGGGTCCTGAAGCGGGTGATGGACATCCTGGGCGCCGTCTTTCTCCTGGTGGTCCTTGCGCCGGTGCTCCTTCACATCGCTCTGCTCGTCAAGCTGGCGGCAGGCGGTCCGGTGCTGTTCCGGCATCCGCGCGTCGGGCGTCACGGAAAAACCTTCGTCTGCTACAAGTTCAGGACCATGATTCGTAACGCCGACGAGGTGCTCGAGGGCATGCTCGCCAGCGATCCGAACGTTCGCGAGGAGTGGAACCGCCACTACAAGCTCAAGTACGATCCGAGGGTCGTGCCGATCGGGCGGATACTCCGGCGAACGAGCCTGGACGAGCTGCCTCAGCTGTTGAACGTGCTGAAGGGGGAGATGAGCCTCGTGGGGCCGCGCCCGATCGTCAGCGGCGAACTGGACCGCTATCGCGAAAACGTGCACCACTATCTGGAAACCGCGCCCGGCCTGACCGGCCTCTGGCAAATCAGCGGTCGCAATGACCTGAGCTACGCGGATCGCGTCTCGCTCGATATCTGGTACTCGAGAAACTGGTCGTTGTGGCTCGACGTGGTCATTCTTTCGAGGACATTCAGGGCGATCGTCTCGAGCCGCGGCGCCTACTGAGATCCAGCGGGTCAGGCCGGCGGGGGCGAATCCGCCAAACGGGCCCGGGCGCGCCGTAGCCCGTCGGGACTCCCGATGTCGAGGTACGGCGTTTCGGAGACCCGAAGGGCGGCGACCCGCAGTCCTGCGTCGATGGCGGCGTGGAGCACCTCGCCGACGTGGAGCTCCTGCCGAATCCGTCCGCGTTGCAGAAGCTGTGCGAGATGCTGATGCATGAACTCCGTGAAGGGCGGGTTCCACACGGCCATGCCCCAGGTGGACGTGAGCGTCGTGTGCAGAGGCTTGATCAGGATCCGGCGGACCAGGCCGGCTTCGGTCTCCACGACATCCATCGCTTGCGGCCGATCGGCAGGAAACAGCCCGAGCACCGCGTCCGCGCCCATGCGGTCCTGGGCCTCGAGCAGCCGTCCGTAGGCGTCCGGCGTGTCGAAGAGAATGTCGGGAAAGCCCAGCGCCACGCGGTGCCCCTTCACGAACGGATAGGCGGCGTCCAGGGTAAAGGGCACGCCGTACGACAGCGAGGCGACGACGTAGGCGATCGACGGTCCGCCCGGCGCCCGCTCCCCGAGATGCGCGGGAATGTCCCACTTGCCTCGCCGTAACACGACGAACGCCCGCGTGATTCCGGCGCTGGCCATACGCGCCAACGTATGCTCGCAGACCGCCCTCGGTTGGGCGCCGCCGGCCGCGCGCCACAGCGGAAGCAGTTCCTTGCTGCAGGGCTGAGGCGCGATGCGCGTCGCGTGTCCGGCTGCCGGCAGGATGCCGATCACGGATTGGCCGGTGGGGCGGGTTGCGGGCATGCAGCCTCCTTTATTTCATCATACTAATAGCGTCGGGCAGGTCTCGCGCAGCGCGCCGGCCGGCGTGTGCTAGGCTTTGAAAAAATACGGAATTTCCAAGGAGCGGGGCGATCCCGAATTCGGACACTGAAGGTGACTAACCCCGTCCTTTCCATCCCGGCCCGCCGGGCTTCCGGCTGGTTGACCGAAACCGACCCCAAGTATGCCCGTGCGTGGCTGGAGTCGCTGCCGCTCGCCGACAGCGCGGAGACCGGCCGGGAAATCTACCAGGCTGTGTACACGCTGAACCGCGTGGAGTTGAACGCCTCGGTCCGTTTTGAACTCATGGAGCTGTACGGTCCGGCGGTCGCGTCCGTCTGCGCCGGCCTGCGCTCGTATCTCGCCCATGAGGTGCCCCCGCTCGGACCGAAGAAGCGGCAGCTTGCGGAATTCCTGCGCCGCTTGCACGTGGAGATGGCGTACGGGTACAAGCTGTGCCTGCACGGCATGCAGAAAGCGCGCTTCCGGATGGGTCGGCGCGCCCGGCTTCTGCGTTCGACGGAGCGGGCGCTGCACCACCTGGGCGAGGTCCTGTTGCGGTCGTATGCCGTCTACATACCTTATCCTGGCGGCACGTGGCGCGAGATCCACGAGCTTTATCGCCTGGCAGAGGCAGCCGGGCTCAGCGAGGAGCAGATACCGGAATCGGACGAGAACGCCGCCGAGCCATCCGTTCCCGTGAGCATACGATCGCGCTACGTGCGCGTGCTTCTGCTTGGGGCGGCGAATCCCTATCAGCTCCCGCAGGGCGTCGCCCAGCAGTTGCAGTCCTTTCTGGCGCGCTGGGCCGACACGGCAGTGCTATCCGCGAGCGTGTCGGTATCCAACCCGGCGGCGCATTTTCTGGTCGAGCTGGACGCCGATTCGCCGCCGCAGCCGTTTCCGAAGCGCGTCGAAGAGAATCGCGACACGGCCAGCCTGCGTGCGCTGAACACGCTCGCGCTCGTACGCACATTGCGGGAGTTCGCCGACCGGCTCGAAAGGGGAGGGGCGGTCGACCGCAGGGAGCTCGGCGTTGACTGTCTCGAGGCCTCCTGTCTGGATTTCATACGCCGCCTCGCGCGGCTCTGGGGGCTGAGCGCCAGGCGCCGGCATGCCCGGCGGCGGCAACGCCGGCCGGTGCTCGTGTGTTCCGGGATCGAGGCGCTGCATTTCTTCGTCAACGGACAACAACCCTTCGATGCCTCGACGGTGGAGTCGTCTTCCGATGCCGAGTTCATCGAGCTCGACCGGCTATCCGGTCTATCGGAGGAGACGGAGACGGAGCAGGCCGCCGGAAACGGCGAACACCATCGCATCGATCGCTGGCAGGTTCGCGACGTCGGGCCCCACGGGATGGCCCTCGCGCGCTATGGGGATGCCCGGATCGGCGTCAAAGTGGGCGATCTGCTCGGGCTCCAGGAGACGGACGATCCGGGTCGATGGCAGGTCGTGGTCGTGCGCTGGATGAAGAGTCCCGAGACGGGAAGCCTGGAGCTCGGCGTCGAGATCCTGTCGGCATCCGCGATTCCGGTTGCGGTTCGCCGTTTGTTCGCCGACGGAAGCGTCGAAACGCCGTATCGCGTCGGTCTGCAGCTGCCGGCCGAACCACGGCTGCGCAGACCGCAGACGCTGCTCGTCACGCGCGGGCTCTTTCTCGAGAAGCGCGATCTGCAGGTGGCGGAGCCGGACGGCGCGGTGCGACGGATACGCCCGCTTCGCCTGCTGGAACGGACCGGCGCGTTCGAGCAGTTCGTCTACGCCGACGTCGCCCGCTAGACGGCCTTCAGCGCACGCCAGTCATCGGGCAGGTGCGCGCGCACTCGCTTCAGGAGTTCTGGGTAGATCTTCGCATTCCCGGCGACGACGTGGCCGGTGCGGAGATGGTCCTGCCCCCCGGATGGATCGCCGATGAACCCGCCGGCCTCCTCGACGAGCAGACACCCGGCGGCCATGTCCCACGCGTGCAGGCCGAACTCCCAGAAGCCGTCGAAGCGCCCGCACGCCACATGGGCGAGATCGAGTGCCGCCGACCCGGCGCGACGCACGCCGCTCACATCCGGTGCGAGGTCCCTGAAGATCCCGACCCACATGTCGAGGAACGCCTGGCCCTTGAAGGGAAAGCCGGTGCCGAGCAGCGCGTGGCGCATATCGTGCGTCTGGCTCACGCGAATGCGCCGCTCGTTGAGCTGTGCGCCCTGACCGCGCGTCGCAGTGAACAGCTCGTTTCGATGCGGGTCGAATACGACGGCCTGCTCGAGGCGGCCCTTGTGCTCGAGCGCTATCGATACCGCGAAGTGCGGATACGAGTGCAGAAAGTTGGTGGTGCCGTCCAGCGGATCGATGATCCAGCAGTAATCGCCCCCGGGGTGGCGGCCCGTTTCTTCCGCCAGGATGGCGTGGTCGGGATAGGCGTGCCGAAGGATGTCGATGATTTCCGCCTCGGCGAAACGGTCCACGTCGCTGACGAAATCGCTGCGTCCCTTGGCCTCGATCTTGAGCCGGTCGGGCCGGTCCAGGTGCCGCATGATGACGCTGCCCGCACGGCGCGCGGCCTTGACCGCCGTGTTGAGCATCGGATGGAGGGCCATGACGTTTCCAAGAGCGCGAAAGCGCGGGATTGTATAAGCTCGGGTGCCGGGATAAAAGCAAAAGCCTCTCGCACGGCGCGCCGATGAACTCCGCAGCGACGCAGATCCGCGTGGTCCTGATACGACCGACACACCCCGGCAACGTCGGGGCCGCCGCACGGGCGCTCAAGAACATGGGTCTCGAGCGGCTTTATGTCGTCGCGCCGGCCGCCTTTCCCCACGTCGAGGCGACGGCCCGGGCGGCCGGAGCCGAAGACCTGCTCGCCGGTGCCGTGCTCAGCCCTGACCTCGACGCCGCACTGGCCGAGTGCCACTATGTGCTGGGCACCAGCGCCCGGCCGCGCCATATCGGGTGGCCGATGCTCGAGCCGGCAGAGGCGGGAACGCGTCTGGTCGACGAGTCGCGGCGCGGACCCGTCGCCCTGCTTTTCGGCCAGGAGCGCTCGGGACTGACGAACGCGGAGCTGGACCGCTGCCACGCGCTCGTGCAGATACCCGCCAACCCGGCGTACCCGTCACTCAATCTCGCCGCCGCGGTGCAGGTTCTGGCCTACGAGATCCGACGCGCCTTGGGACTGCCCGAACAGCCGCGGTCCGAGGAATCGGAAGCACCACCGGCCAGCGCGAACGAGATGGAACACTTTTACCGGCACCTCGAGGAGGTCCTGGTCGACACGGGCTTTCTCGACCCCGCAAACCCGCGCCTCCTCATGCGGCGCCTGCGACGGCTGTTCAACCGTGCACGGCCCGATCAGAATGAGATGGCCATATTGCGGGGGATTCTGTCGGCAGTTCAGCGCGTCACACGCAAATCTTGACAATAACGATCAACGACCAGCCAAATGGCAGCCATGTTCGACGGTCTTCGTGAATATATAAGAAGCGTTTTTCAGCGGGACCCGGCGGCACACTCGACCCTGGAGGTGCTGACGGCGTACCCCGGTGTGCACGCGGTTGCCCTGCACCGGATTTCGCACCGTCTGTGGAACTGGCGGCTAAGATGGCTCGCACGCATGCTCTCCCAGCTCACCCGGTTCCTGACCGGCATTGAGATTCATCCCGGCGCCAAGATTGGGCGCGCACTCTTCATCGATCACGGTATGGGGGTCGTGATCGGCGAGACCGCTGAGATCGGGGACAACTGCACCCTTTACCATGGTGTCACGCTCGGCGGCACCACTTGGCAGCGGGAGAAACGCCACCCGACGCTCGGAAGCAACGTGGTGGTCGGGGCGGGCGCGAAGATCCTCGGCCCCATACGGATCGGCGACAACGCGCGCATCGGCTCCAACTCGGTGGTGGTCAAGGACGTACCGGCGAACGCGACCGTGGTGGGTATCCCCGGACGGGTCATTCAGGAGCGGACCGATGCCCAGACCCGGCAGCGTCAGGCGATGGCGAAGAAGATGGGCTTCGATGCCTACGGCCAGACCCGCCAGATGTCCGATCCGGTCGCGCACGCCATTGATTGCATGCTCGATCACCTCCATGTCATCGACCAGAAGATGAAGAATCTCTCGGAAGCGCTGGAGAAATCAGGGATAAGAGTCAACCTTGAGCTGCCACAACTGGACGTCGAGAGCCTGGAAGAAACCCGGTCCAGTGCAGAGTCGGGCAAGGGATCCGCTACTACTAATGAAGCGAATACGGACAACCGGAAAGCGGGTACCAATAGTTGACTGTGAAGATCAAGATTGTAGAATGGCAACACGTTTACAGCGTGTGGGATTACCCCGATGAAACTCACGACCAAGGGGCGCTACGCGGTCACCGCGATGCTCGATCTGGCGCTCCACTACGAGAAAGGCACGGTCACCCTCGCGGACATTGCCCGCCGCCAGGGCATCTCGCTGTCTTACCTGGAGCAGCTTTTTGCGAAGTTAAGGCGCTGCGGCCTGGTGGATAGCGTACGCGGGCCGGGTGGCGGGTATAACCTCGCCGCGCATCCGTCCAAGATCACGGTCGCGCAGATCGTCGCCGCGATCAACGAGAACATCGACGCGACCCGGTGCGGCGGGGAGCGAAACTGCCAGGGAGACGAAGCCTGCCTGACGCACCAGCTCTGGGAAGAGCTGAGCACCCGGATCTACGAGTTCTTGAACGGGATCACCCTGGCCGAGTTGGTGACCCGACCGCACGTGCAGGAGGTCGCATCGCGCCAGGAAGGCCGCATGCGGGCCGTGGTGTCGCGCTGATCGATTCTCTCGATGCTCACATGAGGCATGTATGGCAATTACCCTGACCGAGAAGGCCGCCGACCGAGTCCGTAGTTTCATCGACAAGCGCGGGAAAGGGGCGGGGCTGCGGCTTGGCGTCAAGAACGTGGGGTGCTCCGGAAAAGCCTACGTGGTCGAGTACGCCGACAGCATCGAGCCGGGCGACCAAGTGTTCGAAAGCCACGGCGTGAAGGTCATCATCAGCGCCACCAACCTGGTGTTTCTGGACGGCACCGAGATCGACTACGAACGCGAGGGTCTGAGCGAGGGTTTCAAGTTCCGGAACCCGAACGAAAAGGCCCGCTGCGGCTGCGGCGAAAGCTTCAGCATCTGATCCACGTCGTCGAGTATTAGCGAATGCTGTTGATCTCGCGCCTAAAACAGTACTAAAATGGTCCGGTTTTATAAGGCGGGGAGAACCGCATGTTGCGCATGAGCAAACTGACCGATTACGGGACGGTTGTCATGACGTTCCTCGCCCGTGAATCGGACCGACTGCACGCGGCGAGCGAGATCGCCGGGCAGATCCAGGTGGCGGCCCCCACCGTGAGCAAGATCCTGAAGATTCTCGCCCGCGAGGGGTTGGTGGTATCGCATCGCGGGGCAAAGGGCGGCTACTCCCTGGCTCGTCCGGCGCGCGAGATTTCCATGGTGGAGATCATCGACGCGCTCGAGGGTCCGGTCGGGCTGACGGAATGCGGGAGCAGCCCCGGGTTGTGCGAGCAGGAATCGTCCTGCTCGGTCCGCGGCAACTGGCAGCGCATCAACGTCGCCGTGCGGCAGGCGCTCGCCGGGGTCACCCTCGCGGAGATGGCTCAACCCACATACGTCGTGCGCCCGCCCGCCCGGCCGGCGCGCGCCGGCGCGCTGTAACGCTACGGAGACGAACATGTCGCTTCCGAACCAACAGATCGAAGACCTCATCCGCCAGGGCTACAAGCACGGCTTCGTCACGGAGCTCGACGCCGATTCCCTGCCTCCGGGACTCAACGAGGACATCATTCGCGCGCTTTCCGCCAAGAAAAACGAGCCGCCGTTCATGCTCGAGTGGCGGCTGAAGGCCTATCGCCACTGGCTCACGATGCAGGAGCCGCGTTGGGCGCACGTGCAGCACGAACCGATCGACTACCAGGCGATCAGCTACTACTCGGCGCCGAAGTCCAAGAAGGACGGGCCGAAGAGCCTCGACGAGGTGGATCCGAAGCTTCTCGAAACCTACGAGAAGCTCGGCATACCGCTCAAGGAGCGGGAGATCCTGGCCGGTGTGGCCGTCGATGCCGTCTTTGACAGCGTGTCGGTCGCGACCACGTTCAAGGACAAGCTCGGCGCGATGGGCATCATTTTCTGCTCCTTCTCGGAAGCGGTGCGCGAGCACCCCGAGCTCGTGCAGAAATACCTCGGTTCGGTGGTTCCGTACACGGACAACTTCTACGCCACGCTGAACTCCGCCGTCTTCAGCGACGGCTCGTTCGTGTACGTGCCGCCGGGCGTGCGCTGTCCCATGGAGCTCTCGACCTACTTCCGCATCAACGCCTCCAAGACGGGCCAGTTCGAACGCACGTTGATCGTCGCGGACGAAGGCGCATACGTGAGCTACCTGGAAGGCTGCACCGCACCCATGCGCGACGAAAATCAGTTGCACGCCGCCGTGGTCGAGCTCGTGGCGCTCAAGGACGCGCACATCAAGTACTCGACAGTGCAGAACTGGTACCCGGGGGACGAGGAAGGGCGGGGCGGCATCTACAACTTCGTCACCAAGCGCGGTGCCTGCCGCGGCGCGAACGCGCGCATCTCGTGGACACAGGTGGAGACCGGTTCGGCCATCACCTGGAAGTACCCGAGCGTCATTCTCGAGGGCGACAACTCGGTCGGAGAGTTCTATTCGGTGGCGCTCACGAATCACCGCCAGCAGGCCGACACCGGCACCAAGATGATCCACATCGGCAGGAATACGAGCAGCACCATCGTCTCGAAGGGCATCTCCGCGGGGCGGGGCCAGAACGCGTACCGTGGGCTCGTGAAGGTCCTGAAGGGCGCGCGTAACGCGCGTAACTACACGCAATGCGACTCGCTGCTGATGGGCGACAAGTGCGGCGCCCACACCTTTCCCTACATCGAGGTGAAGAACCCGACGGCGCGCGTCGAGCACGAGGCCACGACGTCCAAGATCAGCGAGGACCAGCTTTTCTATCTGCAGAGTCGCGGGCTTTCGACCGAGGACGCGGTGTCGATGGTCGTGAACGGCTTTTGCAAGGAAGTCTTCAAGGAGCTTCCGATGGAGTTCGCCGTCGAGGCGCAGAAGCTCCTCGGAGTGAGTCTCGAGGGCGCAGTCGGTTAACGAAAAGAGATTCGACGAGGGTAGAGCGAATGCTGTCGATCAAGAACCTGCACGTCAACGTGGACGGCAAGCCCATTCTCAAGGGCATCGACCTCGAGATCCGTTCGGGCGAGGTGCACGCGATCATGGGGCCGAACGGGTCCGGCAAGAGCACGCTCGCGAACGTGCTGGCGGGGCGTGAAAACTACGAAGTCACCGACGGCGAAGTGCTGTATCAGGGGAAGAATCTGCTGGAGCTGGCCCCCGAGGAGCGTGCGCGCGAGGGGGTGTTTCTCGCATTCCAGTACCCGGTCGAAATCCCGGGCGTCAGCAACATCTACCTGCTCAAGGCCGCGCTCAACGCGGTTCGCAAGCACCGCGGGCTCGACGAGCTCGACGCGATGGATTTCCTCGCGTTCATCAAGGAGAAAATGAAGCTCGTGGAGATGAAGGAGGACTTCATCTACCGCTCGGTGAACGAGGGTTTCTCGGGCGGCGAAAAGAAGCGCAACGAGATCCTGCAGATGGCCGTGCTCGAGCCGAAGCTGGCGCTCCTCGACGAAACGGACTCCGGCCTCGACATCGATGCCCTGAAGATCGTGGCGAATGGCGTGAACGCGCTGCGCGGCCCGGAGCGCGCGATCGTGATGGTCACGCACTACCAGCGCCTGCTCAACTACGTGGTTCCCGACAAGGTCCACGTGCTCGCGCGCGGTCGAATCGCAAAGTCGGGCGGCAAAGATCTGGCGCTCGAGCTCGAGCGGCGCGGCTATGGCTGGATCGAATCCGAAGCGCGCGCCTGAGGGAGCCATGAACGCGATCGTCGATAGCAAGAGCAACTATCTCGACGCCATCGCCGCCGGGCGGGGCAGCGCGCCCGGCCACGCGGTGCCGTGGGTGCGCGCCTTGCGCGAGCACGCGGCGATGCAGTTCGAAGCACAGGGGTTTCCGACGGCGCGCGATGAGGCGTGGAAGTACACCAACGTCGCCCCGCTGGTCCGGCAGGCGTACGCGCCGGCGAGCGGGGTCGCCGACGTACCCACGGACGTGAACCAGATCGTCTTTCCCGGGCTGGAGGCGTATCGGCTGGTCTTCGTCGACGGACGCTACGCCCCGGCCCTGTCGACGCCCGTCTCGGTAGCGGGCGTCGAGGCGGGGTCCCTCGCGGACGCGCTCGAGCGGCGCAGCGATGCGCTGGAGCCGTACCTGGGCCGGATTGCATCCCTGGAAAGGCACCCGTTTGCCGCGCTCAACACGGCGTTCCTGGCAGACGGCGCGTGGCTGCGTCTCGCGGCCGGGGCGGTCGTGGAGCGACCGATCCATCTGGTCTTCCTCGCGACCGGCGGGCAGGTGCTTGCCCTGCCGCATAACCTGATCGTGCTGGAAGAGGGCGCGCAGGCCACTGTGATCGAGCACTATTTCGCCCTGAGCGACGGGCGGTATTTCACCAACGCGCTTACGGAAACGTCGCTCGAGAAGGACGCCCGGCTCGAGCACTACCGGGTGCAGCAGGAAGGCGGTCAGGCCTACCACATCGGGGGCGTGCACGTGCAACAGCGCCGCGCGAGCCGGTTCGTCGCCCACGCGATCGATCTCGGCGGTTTGCTGGTGCGCAACGACCTGCGCGCGGTGCTCGCTGCAGAGCACGCCGAGTGCGCCTTGAATGGGCTGTACGTGCTCGACGGCCGGCAGCACGTCGACAACCACACCCTCATCGATCATGCGAAGCCGCACGGGACGAGCAGCGAGTATTACAAGGGCGTGCTCGACGGTCGTTCGCGCGCGGTCTTCAACGGCCGCGTGATCGTTCAGCCGGACGCACAACATACCGACGCCCGGCAGATGAACAACAACCTGCTGCTCTCCGAGGACGCGGAGGTCGACACCAAGCCAGAGCTCGAAATCTACGCCGACGACGTGAAGTGCAGCCACGGTGCGACGGTCGGGCAGCTCGACGCGGACGCGCTCTTCTATCTGCGCTCGCGTGCAATCGAGGAAAGCGCCGCGCGCGACCTGCTGACCTATGCGTTCGCCAACGACATCTTGAGCCGTTTTCGACTCCAGCCGATTCGCCACGAGCTCGAACGGAAGCTGACCGCACGGCTGTTGCACGGGCGGGAGATCAAGGAACTGGAGCTGGTATGAGCACCGCCCCCGAAAGGACCGCCCGGACTTACGCGCCCGCGCCGGTCGCCTTCGACGTGGAACGGGTGCGCCGCGATTTCCCCGCGCTGCATCAACGTGTGCGCAACAGGCCGCTGGTGTATCTCGACAACGCGGCGACCACCCAGAAGCCGCAGGGCGTCATCGACGCGCTCGAACATTACTACCGCTTCGACAACGCGAACGTGCACCGCGGCGTCCATACCCTGAGCGAGCGGGCGACGGCGGCTTACGAAGGAGCCCGCGAGAAGGTACGCGCGTTCCTAAACGCGCGCTCCACGAAGGAGATCGTGTTCACGCGCGGAACGACCGAAGCGATCAACCTGGTGGCGGCGAGCTGGGGTAGGGCCAATCTGCGCGCGGGTGACGAGGTGCTGATCACGGAGATGGAGCACCATTCGAACATCGTGCCATGGCAGATGCTGTGCGAGCAGACCGGGGCCACGCTCAAGGTCGCGCCCATCACGGACGAGGGCGAGCTGATTCTGGAACGGTTCGACGCGCTGTTGAGCGAGCGCACGCGGCTCGTCGGTGTCGTCCACTGCTCGAACGCTCTCGGGACCATCAATCCGATCGAGCGCATCATCGAGCGGGCCCACGCCGCCGGCGCCGTGGTGCTCCTCGACGGCGCACAATCGGTCGCGCATCTCGCCGTGGACGTGCAGAAGCTCGGGTGCGATTTCTTTGCGTTCTCCGGACACAAGCTCTACGGGCCGACCGGGATCGGCGTGCTGTACGGAAGGGAGAAGCACCTCGCCGCCATGCCGCCCTACCAGGGCGGTGGCGAGATGATCAAGTTCGTGAGCTTCGACAGGACGGTGTACAACGACCTGCCGTACAGGTTCGAGGCGGGGACGCCCCACATCAGCGGGGCGATCGGGCTCGGCGCGGCGATCGACTACGTAAAGGGGCTCGGCCTGGAGTCGATCGCGGCATACGAGCACGAGCTGCTCGGCTACGCGACGGAGGCGCTGACCGCGGTGTCCGGCCTGCGGTTGATCGGGACGGCAAGGGAAAAGGCGAGCATCCTTTCGTTCGCGCTGGAGCGCATCCACCCGCACGACGTCGGCAGCATACTGGATCACGAGGGCGTGGCGATTCGGGCGGGCCACCACTGCGCGATGCCGGTCATGCAGCATTATTGCGTGCCCGCGACGGCACGCGCGTCGCTCGCGATGTACAACACACGAGCCGACATCGATGCGCTCGTCCGGGCGATCCATCGCGTGAAGGAGGTCTTTCGGTGAGCGACCTGCGCTCGTTGTACGAGGAAGTGATCCTCGACCACAACCGACGGCCGCGAAATTTTCTCTACAGGCCGGAGGGTGCGAATCGCCACGCCCACGGGTACAACCCGCTGTGCGGCGACGATTTTACCGTGAGCCTCCGCGTCGAGGACGGCGTCATCCGAGACGTGGGATTCGAGGGCGCCGGCTGCGCGATTTCGACGGCATCCGCCTCCCTCATGACCGAAGCGATCAAAGGCAAGAGAATAGAAGAAGTAGAGCGGCTGTTCGAGAACGTGCACGAGTTGTTGACCAGGGACGGGGAGCCCGCGGATCTCGGAAAGCTCCGGGTTCTCGCCGGAGTTCGCGAGTATCCCGCGCGCGTCAAATGCGCGACGCTCGCGTGGCACACGCTGCACGCGGCATTGCAGAACGTCCCGGACACGGTCACGACGGAGTAGGCAATCATGGCCGACGAACCGCGCGGTATCGATCTGAGGCCCCTGGACGATCCACCGCATGGGGCGGAAGACCTGCGGGAGCGAGTCGTCGAGGCGTTGCGGTCGGTGTACGACCCCGAGATCCCGGTCAATATCTACGATCTCGGGCTCATTTATCGCCTGGACATCGATTCGGAAGGCAAGGTCGTGATCGACATGACCCTCACGGCGCCGGGATGTCCGGTCGCACAGACCTTTCCTTGCACGGTCGAGTGCGCCGTCAAGGCGGTGGAGGGCGTGAAGGATGCCCGGGTCGAGCTGGTGTGGGACCCGCCCTGGAGCCGCGACCGGATGTCGGAGGCGGCGTTGCTGCAGCTTGGAATGCTCTGATCGCCATGTCGGACTGGCAGGACGTGGCCCCGACCGACGAGCTTCTCCCCGGCACGCACCGCGTTGTCGACGTGGAGGGAACCCAGGTGGCGGTATTCAACCTCGACGGCGAATACTACGCGATCGAGGACGTCTGCACGCACGACGGAGGCGTGCTCACGGGTGGAAGCGTGGAGGGGGAGGAGATTGTCTGCCCCCGTCACGGAGCCCGTTTCTCCATAAAGACCGGCGCGGTGCTGGCGCCGCCCGCTTACGAGCCCATTCACTCCTTCCCGGTCCGCGTTCAGGACGGGCGCGTCCAGGTGCGCGACGATCGCTGGGATTGAGTGCCCGGCGACCCCCGCCGTCGCATTGTCGGTACGGTAGCAAGAAGCTACACTATGGGCGGGAATTAAAGAAGAAAGTCCCGCAGAATCCCGGACTTGTCTCGTTCTCCTCAGGCCCAAGGTGGAGCTCCATGGCGGTCGAACGCACGCTCTCGATTATCAAGCCGGACGCGGTGGCGCGTAACCAGATCGGCGCGATCTGCGCCCGCCTGGAGAAGGCCGGCTTGCGCATTGTTGCGGCCAAGATGCTGCACCTCGATCAGCAGCAAGCGGAGGGCTTCTATGCGGTGCACCGGGACCGGCCATTCTTCCGCGATCTCGTCAAATTCATGACCTCGGGACCCGTCCTCGTGCAGGTGCTCGAAGGGGAGAGCGCGATCGCGCGCAACCGGGAGATCATGGGCGCGACCGACCCCAAGAAGGCATCCCCGGGCACGATCCGCGCCGACTTCGCGACGAACGTCGAGGAGAACGCCGTTCACGGGTCGGATGCTCCGGAGACGGCAAAGAAGGAGATCGCTTACTTCTTCCGTGACGACGAGCTCTGCGCCCGTACCCGCTGAGGCTCACGTGTCCGCCGATCCGATCAACCTCCTCGACCTCGACCGGCAGGGCCTGCAGGACTTCCTCGTGGGGCTCGGCGAGAAGCCGTTTCGCGGTCAGCAGGTGATGCAGTGGATCCACCAGTACGGGATCGACGATTTCGCACGGATGACGAATCTCGCCAAGCCGCTGCGCACGCGCCTTGCGAACGCGGCCCGCGTTGGCGGGCCGTCCGTCAAACAGGACCAGCAGGCCGCCGACGGCACGCGCAAGTGGCTTTTCGAGCTCGCCGACGGTAACGCCGTCGAGACCGTCTATATCCCCGAGGAGGATCGCGGCACTCTCTGCGTCTCCTCGCAGGCCGGGTGCGGGCTCAACTGCACTTTCTGTTCGACCGCGCACCAGGGCTTCAACCGCAACCTGAGCGCCGCCGAGATCGTGGGTCAGATCTGGCTCGCGAGCCGGCTGCTGGGCAGCAGCCCCAACGGCGAACGGCGGATCACGAACGTGGTCTTCATGGGCATGGGCGAGCCGCTGCTCAACTTCGAGGCGGTTACCGGCGCCATACGGGTCATGCTCGACGATCTCGCCTACGGGCTGTCCCGTCGCCGCGTCACGGTGAGCACCGCCGGGCTCGTGCCGATGATCGACCGGCTCCGGGAGGAATGTCCGGTCAGCCTCGCGGTCTCGCTGCACGCGCCGGACGACGAGCTTCGCACGGCGCTCATGCCGGTCAATCGCAAGTACCCGATCGTCCAGCTCCTCGATGCCTGCCGCCGTTACGTCGAAGGCGACCCGCGGCGCCGCATCACCTTCGAGTACATCATGCTGGACGGCGTCAACGACACGCCCGATCACGCGCGCCGGCTCGTGCGTTTGCTGCGCGACGTCCCTTCGAAGGTCAACCTGATTCCCTTCAATCCGTTTCCACAGGGCCGCTATCGACGCTCGTCGCCCGAGGCGATCGACGCCTTCCGTCAGGTGCTTTACCACGCGGGTCTCACGACCATCACCCGTCGCACGCGCGGAGACGACATTGATGCGGCGTGCGGGCAGCTCGCCGGCCGGTTTCACGACCGGACGGGGCGGCGCGAACGTCTCGCCCGGGCGGCGGGCTCGCCCGACGCATGATGCGTTTCCTGGCGCTGCTCGTGGCCGGCCTCGTCCTGGCCGGTTGTGCCTCCACCGCCGAGCGTCAGGCCGACGAAGCGAAGCGCCGCCAGATCATCGACACGAATATCCAGCTCGCTACCGGTTATCTGCAGAACGGGCAGGTCGAGTACGCGAAGGAAAGACTGGATCGCGCGCTGCAGATCGACGCCTACCATTCACAGGCCAACAACATGATGGCGCTGCTGCAGTGGCGTCTGAAGGACTACGAGGCGGCCGACCGCCATTTCCGCCGCGCGCTCGATGTCGATACGGATAACCCCGAGGCGCAGAACAATTACGGCGTGTTTCTGTGCGAGCGCGGCCGCATCGACCAGGCGGAAACCTGGTTCAAACGCGCAATCGAAAACCCGTACTATCGGACCCCGGCGATCGCGAACCAGAACGCCGGTTTGTGCCTGAACAAACGCGGCGACCGTTCGGCAGCCGAGTCCTACTTCAGGGAGGCGCTCAAGATCGACCCGCGGCTCCCGCCGTCGCTGTATCAGATGGCGCTCATCAGCTTCGAGTCCAAACGGGCGCTCGCGGCGCGCGGATTCATACAGCGCTATTTTGAAGTGGGGGAGGACAACCCGGAGACGCTGCTGCTTGCCGTCCGTATCGAGCGCGCGCTCAAGAACAAGGACGCGGAGGCGAGCTACGCGGTCAGGTTACGCGGGAAGTACCCGGGTTCGCCCGAGGCGGAGCAGCTCAATCGAATGGCGGCAGGAGGCAAGCGGTGAGCACGACAGAGCGGGAGACGATTGCGTCGGCAGACCGTTCCGGCCCGGGCGCCAGGCTGCGGGAGGCGCGCACGGAGCGACAGCTTTCGGTAGAGCGTGTTGCCGCGGCCCTGCACCTGTCCCCCCGCCAGATCCTCGCGCTGGAGGAGGACGATTACGACAGTCTCCCCGGCCCCACGTATGTGCGCGGCTACCTGCGGAGCTACGCGCACTATGTCGGCCTTCCGGTCGACCCGGTCCTGGCCGCGTTCAACCGGTTGCCGGCGGCAACACGGCGCGTCGAGCTGACCGCGCCCGCCCCGGCGCAGCAGCTGACCAGCAGCCACGCCCTCGTCAAGCTCGGCACGGTGCTCATTGCCGGCGTGGTGCTGGGGCTCGCCGCAATCTGGTGGGCGGGCGAGGACGCCCCACCGCCGACCGCGGGGCCTTACGCCGATCTGAGCGGAGCCGAACCCTCACCGCAGGCCGAGGCCCAGCTCGAGGTGACCGAGCCCGCGACGCCGCCAGGCGTATCGGAGCCCGCAAGCGCTTCCGAAAGCGACAAGGCCAGGCGCGTCGAGCCGACGGCATCTCCGGCACCGGTCGAGGAAGACGAGACACCGGCCGCCCTTGCGCCCGATGCACCCCGTTCCCGGCTGGTCCTGTACGTGCACCAGGACTCGTGGGCCGACGTGCGTGACGCCCGGCAGCAGCGGCTCGTTTACGACACCATCGAGGCCGGACGCGTCATTACGCTCGAGGGGGTCGCGCCGCTGCAGGTGTTCCTGGGTAACGTGGACGGCGTGCGGGTGGAATTCGAGGGAAAGCCGTACGACGCCACGCGGCACAAGCGCGGTCAGGTCGCGCGCTTTACCCTCGGCAAGGCGCCCTGACTGACGTCCTTCCGCAGGCGGTACCGATGAACAAGGCGATACAGGCCGTGCGCGGCATGAACGACCTGTTGCCCGACGCCGTCGCGCGCTGGCAGCATGCGGAAGCGACCGCCCGGGCGGTCTTCGATGCCTACGGTTATCGCGAGATTCGCCTCCCGGTCGTCGAGCGTACGGAGCTTTTTGCGCGCTCCATCGGCGAGCACACGGATATCGTCGAGAAGGAGATGTACACGTTCGAGGACCGTAACGGCGATCGACTCACGTTGCGTCCTGAAGGTACCGCCGGCTGTGTTCGTGCGGGGATCGAGAGTGGCCTGCTCCATAACCAGGTTCAACGCCTCTGGTACGCGGGACCGATGTTCCGTCACGAGCGGCCGCAGAAGGGCCGTTATCGCCAGTTCCATCAGATCGGCGCGGAGGTTTTCGGTCTACACGGCCCGGATATCGACGCCGAGCTCATCCTGCTCAACGCACGCCTTTGGCGCGCGCTCGGGCTCACGGATCTGGAGCTCGAAGTCAACTCGCTGGGCGCGCCGGCGGCACGCGCCGCATACCGCGAGAAGCTGGTAGGCTACCTTCGCGCCCGCGTCGACGAGCTCGACGAGGACAGCCGCCGACGGCTCGACAGCAATCCATTGCGCGTCCTGGACAGCAAGAACCCGGCCATGCAGGACGTCATCGCCGGCGCACCGAACCTGCTCGAGCACCTCGACGCCCCCTCGCGCGATCACTTCGAGGGATTACGGGCGCTCCTCGACGCGGCCGGCGTCCGCTATCGCGTCAACCCTCGACTGGTGCGCGGACTCGATTACTACACGCGCACGGTGTACGAGTGGACGACCGACCGCCTCGGGGCGCAGGCGACGGTGTGCGCCGGGGGACGTTATGATGGGCTCGTGGAGCTGCTGGGCGGCAAGACGACCCCGGCAATCGGCTTCGCACTCGGGATGGAGCGACTGGTCGAGCTGCTCGCGCAAGCTCCGGCGGAGGAGGCCGACCGGACGGAAGTCTATGTCGCCGCCGCCGCGGCCGAGGCGGCGCACGACGCCTTGCGACTGGCCGAGGGCCTGCGCGATCGCGGCGTCCGCGTCGAGTGGCACTGTGGCGGCGGAAGCCTCAAGAGTCAGCTGAAGCGGGCCGACCGCAGCGGCGCGCGCTACGCGGTGCTGCTCGGAACCGGCGAAGCGGCCGTGGTGAAGGACCTGCGTGGTCGGGAAGGCCAGGTCGAGCGGGCGCGCGCAGAGTTAGAGGATTATCTGATGACGCACCTGCGGGCTGCGTCGGGCGAGGAGAGAACCGGGTGAGCGCGTATACCGAACAAGAAGAGCTCGAGAAGATCAAGGCCTGGTGGAAGACCTACGGCGGGGCGCTGATCCTGGGCGTCCTGCTGGGCATCGGCCTGCTCTTCGGCAACAAGTACTGGACCCAATACAAGGAGGAACGGCTTGCGCGCGCCTCGGACGTGTACGCCGAAATGTTGTCGCAGGTGCGTTCGCAGCAGCGGGAGCAGGCGCGCCTGAGTGCCGAGAACCTCGTGAAGGAGTACGGTGCAACGCCCTACGCGGGTATGGCCGGGCTCATGCTCGCCAGGCTCAGCTACGAGGCGGGCGATATCGCGGGCGCGAAGGAACGACTCCAGTGGACGCTCGACCACGCGAGCGATCCGGCCACCGTGCACGCCGCGCGCCTGCGTCTGGCGCGGTTGCTGCTGTCCGAAGAGCGATACGATGAGGCGATGGCACTCGCGACCGCGGGATCACAGGCAGGGTTCGAAAGCGAGTACCTCGAGTTGCAGGGCGATATTCTCGCCGCTGCGAAGAAGCAAGCCGAAGCCCGCGCCGCCTACGCGCAGGCGCTCGAGCTCCTGCCCCAGGATGCGCCCTACCGGCGGGTGCTTCAGATGAAGCTGGACGATGCCCAGGGGGGAGCGGCGGAATGAACCGGGCCGTCGCGATGCTGTTGGCTCTGGCCATGTTGTCCGCGTGCGCCTCGCGAAGCGTGCGGGAACCTCCGGCCCCGCTGCCCGAACTGAAGCCGGAGCTGCGTGTGAGCGAACTCTGGACGGTCGACGTCGGAGCAAGCGCCGGAACTGCCCTGCGTATCACGCCGGCGCTGGAGGACGGCGCCGTCTACATGGCGGCCGCCGAGGGACGCGTCAGCGCGCATGCAGCGGATTCCGGCAAGGAGCTCTGGGAGGTCGATCTCGAGGCACGGATCAGCGGGGCAACGGGGGTCGGTGAGGGCCTCGTGCTGGTGGGGAGCCGGCAGGGCGAAGTGATTGCGCTGCAGCGCGAGAACGGCAACCGTGCATGGAGCGCCCGGGTATCGAGCGAGGTACTCGCCGCGCCCGCGGCTGCGGCGGGAATCGTGGTTGTCCAGACCGTCGACGGGAAGGTGTTCGGATTGGCGGCGGCCGACGGCAAGCGCGCATGGGTCTACGAGCGCACCGAGCCTGCCCTTACCCTGCGCGGCACCGCGACGCCGGCGATCGTGAACGACGTCGTTCTCACCGGATTCGCCAGCGGGCGCATCGCCGCGCTACGGCTTCAGGACGGCAAACTTCTCTGGGAAGTGCCTGTGACGCAACCTCGCGGTCGCAACGAGATCGAGCGACTCGTCGACGTCGATGCCTCGCCGCTCGTTCTCGGCGAAACGATCTACGCGGCGAGCTACCAGGGCAAGCTCGTCGCGCTCAACCCGCGAGGCGGCGCCGTCGCCTGGTCCCGCGATGTCTCGACGTATCGCGCGCTCGCGACCGACGGTCGCAACATCTACGTCACGGACGATCGCGGCCACGTGCTCGCGTTCGACGCCCGCAGCGGGGCGAGCGTGTGGAAACAGGATCAGCTGCGAGGACGTGAGCCGAGCGCGCCGGTGGTACAGGGCGACTATCTCCTGGTCGGGGACTTCGAGGGTTACGTGCATTGGCTGGCACGCGAGGACGGGCGCCTGCTCGCGCGTCATCGGGTGGACGGCGCCGTGCGCGCGCCCGCCGTGGCGACCGGCGATACGATCTTCGTAGCCGGCCTCTCGGGAACTCTCAGCGCGTTGCGTCTCCTGTCGAACTGACCCGGCCAGCCGGTCCGGACCATGAAACCGGTCGTCGTCATCGTGGGCCGGCCGAACGTCGGCAAGTCGACGCTGTTCAATCGCCTGACCCGCAGCCGGGCCGCCATCGTGGCGGACGAGCCGGGCGTGACGCGCGACCGTCAGTACGGCGACGGAGTAATCGGCGATCGCCCCTACCATGTCGTGGATACCGGGGGCATCGCGCAGGCGTTGAGCGAGCGCAAAGGCGGCGATGCGTTGCGGGAGCTCATGACCGCGCAGGTGCGCGAAGCGCTTGCGGAAGCCGATGCCATTCTCTTTCTCGTCGATGTTCGCGAAGGACTGAACGCGCTCGATCGGGAGATCGCGGGCGATCTCCGCCGGCTGGGCAAGCCCGTAACCCTCGCGGTAAACAAGGCGGAGGGAATGGATCGCGCGAACGCCGCCGCGGAGTTCCACGCGCTGGGGCTCGGGGACCCCTGGCCCGTGTCCTCGGCGCACGGCGAGGGCATATCGGATCTCATGGCGCACGTTCTGGCGCCGTTACCGCGCGCCCCGGAGGACGAGGCGGCGCCGGCGGACATGCCCCGAATCGCGGTTGTCGGCCGCCCGAACGCGGGAAAATCGACACTGGTCAACGCGCTGCTGGGCGAGCAGCGCGTGATCGTTTCGGACCAGCCCGGCACCACCCGGGACAGTATCCACCTACCTCTCGAGCGGCGCGGCCGCGCCTACGTGCTGATCGACACCGCCGGCGTGCGCCGGCGGTCCCGGGTCGACGAGGCGGTCGAGAAGTTTTCGGCGATCAAGACGCTGCAAGCCGTCGACGAGGCGAACGTCGCGATCCTCGTGCTCGACGCCGTGGCCGGCATCAGCGAGCAGGACGCTTCGCTCGGCGGTTACGTCCTGGAGCGGGGCCGGGGGATCGTCATCGCCGTGAACAAGTGGGACGCGGTGCCGGCAGGCGACCGAGACTGGGCGAAGCGTGAACTCGAACGCAAGCTCGGTTTCCTCGCGTTTGCCCGCGCCCACTACATCTCGGCGCTGAAGGGGCAGGGGATCGGCGGGCTGTTCACCTCGGTCGATCAGGCGTTCGTCTCGGCCAACCGGGAACTGCCCACCTCCCGGCTCAACCGGATTCTCGCGTCGGCGGTCGCGGCGACGCCGCCGCCGATGGTCCGCGGGCGGCGGATACGGCTCAAGTTCGCGCACCAGGGGGGACGCAATCCCCCCGTGGTAGTAATCCACGGCAATCAGGTCGCATCTCTGCCCGATGCGTACCGTCGGTATCTCGCCAACGTCTTTCGTGAGGCTTTCGATCTGGTCGGTACGCCGGTGCGCATCGAGTGCCGGGAGGGCGAGAATCCGTACGAGGGCAGGCGCCCGGAGAGGCGACGCCGTCGCGGGCGCTGAAAAGCATCAAGATGGCTCTATAAGATATTGATATCGAAAAATAAAGCGCGTCCACGCCATAGGCTATAGTTAAGTGGGTCGACACAACAACAACGGATCGAGGCAGTACGGATGTCCGAGAGGTCCGAGGGGTGAGCGCCTATCATAAGGACGGCCTGAAGCCGGGTTCGACGCTCGCCGAATACACCGTCGAAGCAGTGCTGGGTCACGGCGGTTTCGGAATCACCTACCTCGCCCGGGACACCGCCCTCGGCGCGCACGTCGCCATCAAGGAGTACCTGCCGCAGGACGTTGCTGCGCGCGATCCGCGCACCGGCGCCGTCATTCCTCAACTTTCACGCGAAGCGATAAGGGACTACCGCTGGGGTCTCAAGAACTTCCTGAAGGAGGCGCGCGCGCTCGCCCGCTTCAAACACCCGAACATCGTGCGAGTGCTGAGGTTTCTGGAGGCCAACGGGACGGCCTACACGGTCATGGAATACGAGGAAGGACACACGCTCGCTCAGCACCTGAAGCAGTCGAACCAGCGCATCGACGAGTCGTCCCTGCTCCGCATCGTCATGCCGATCCTGAACGGGCTGCAGGCGGTGCACGAGGCCCGCTTGCTGCATCTCGACATCAAACCCGAGAACATCTACCTGCGCAAGGACGGCAGCCCCATGCTGATCGATTTCGGATCGGCTCGACACGCGATGAGCGGCGCCGGTCACGCGAGCCGGACGGCCCTCACGCACGGATACGCGCCCGTGGAGCAGTATCCCGACAAGGGCGAGCTGGGACCGTGGTCCGACGTCTACGCCATCGGCGCGACGATGTACCGCTGCGTGACCGGCAAGCACCCCGACAGCGCGCTCGATCGCTACCGCGCGCTCCTCGATTACAAGATCGACCCGCTTCGGCCGGTCGCCAAGGGGGCGAAGGCGGAATACACGCCTCTGCTGCTCGAGTGCGTGCAGTGGGCCATGCAGGTCCATGCGAGGGACCGGCCGCAGACGGCCAGGCAGCTGCAGGACCGGCTTCTCGGCCGCGGGCGCGCTGCATCCGCTCCCGTTTTCGGTGCCACGACGAAGGATGCGCCCGCCCGGCACCCGGGTGAATCGAATGGCGACCGGGAGACGCCACGGCCGGGAGGCATTTCCGTCGTCGCCATGGTGCTGCTCTCCGTGGCGGTGCTCGTCGGCGCTGCCCTGTGGTCGGTTCGCGGCGAGCTGCCCGCGGTCTGGCGTGCCCTGGGCGATCTGCTGACGGCGCCGACCGAGACGAAAGCGCCTCCGCCGGCGCCACCAAAAGTGCGATCGCCACCCAAGAAGACCTGACGACGTAAGGCCGCTGGCCAAACCGCCGGCGAACCGCGGTCGAGCCTGGCCGGTTCCGGATGACGGAGACGGTCTCCGTTCCGGCGAGCTTCAGGGCACCCTTCGAGGACGCTCCGGCAGGACGCGATCCTGTGTTTGGGCCAATCGCTGAGGAATCGTCGGGTGGACCCCGGCGGGACGCGCCGCCGGGAACCGTTCTCACATTTTCTGGCGCGCGAACTGCCTGATCGCCTCGTCACTGACGAAGAGCAGCGGGTCGACACGGGTGTTGTTGAGGCTGACCGACCAGTGGAGGTGCGGCCCGGTCACGCGCCCGCTCTTGCCGACCTCGCCGATGCGCTGCCCGCGCTTCACCGGGGTGCCCGGGGCAACGAGCACGCGATGCAGGTGGTTGTACATGCTGACCAGCCCCTGGCCGTGGTCGATGAAGACGGTCCGGCCGTTGAAGAAGTAGTCGCCCACTTCGACCACGACTCCCGGGGCAGGCGCGACGACGGGCGTCCCGACCGAGGCCGCGATGTCTATTCCGCTGTGCGGCTGGCGCGGCTGATTGTTGAAAAAGCGCTGAAGGCCGAAGTTGCCGCTGATGCGGCCCTTGGCCGGCAGATCGAACCGTACCGGCGGCGCCGCGACATCGGTCCACCGCTCGAAAACCCCGCGTATCACGAAATGATCTTGCTCGATGCGCGCCAGATCCTCGGCGGGCGGCTCCACCATCCGCTGATTGCTCAGCGTGATGTGCTGTACCCGATACTCCTTGGGATTGACTGCGAAGGTGACTTCGCGCACATCGTCGTCCTCGACGACGCGCAGGCGGTGTTCGCCGGGCTCGAGCGTCAGCGGCACCCCGACGACCGCGTGCCAAGCCCCTTCGTGAGCGAGCACCATCACGCGAGCCTCGGCGAGAAAGACCCGCGGAGGCGGCTGTTCAGTGGGCGCCAGACGAACCGTGACGAGGCCGCCCGGAACGGGTTCCGTGCGAGGAAGCTCGGCGAGGGCCGGAGCGCCGCCGAGCGCGAGCGCGACACCGAGCAGCAGGCGCTTCATGACGGCCGCCGCTTTTCGACCACGCACTCGAGAACGCCGCGGGCGAGGCGCGCTTCGACTCGCTCGCCCGGCTCGATCGACTGCGCGTCGCGCAGAATGGCGCCGCCTTTTGCGTCGCGCACGATCGCGTAGCCCCGATCGAGCGTGGCGAGCGGGCTGTAGGCGTTCAACGCCTGTCCGAGCTGGGCGAGCTGTTCGCGACGCCGTTCCAGCTCACGGAGCGTGGCGTGTCGGAGCCGCTCGTACAAGTGACGGCAGTCGAGGCTCCGCGCGCGTACGGCCGAAAGCGGCGAGCAGCGCTCCAGCCGCGTATTCAACTCGTGGAGCCGGTTGCGCCGGTGGTGCAGGATGCGGCTTTGCGCGAAGGCAAGCCGTTGACGAAGCGTTGCCAGGCGATGCGAAAGCGTGTCGATGCGCGCGCGAGGGTGGACCAGGCGCGCCGCCAGCCAGTCCAGCCGCTGCCCGCGGTTGCGCAGGGCCTCCGTGGCCAGGCGCGCGAGGCGGATCTCGAGGCCCCGGAAACGTTCGAGCCATTCGCCCCGGTGGGGGCTGACGAGCTCCGCGGCGGCGGTCGGCGTCGGCGCGCGCACATCGGCGGCCAGATCGGCGATGGTCAGATCCGTCTCGTGACCGACGCCCGAGACGATGGGCACCGGGCAGGCGACGATCGCCCGGGCGACGATCTCCTCATTGAAGGCCCAGAGATCTTCGAGAGAGCCTCCGCCGCGCGCAAGGATCAGCACGTCGCAATCGCGGCGCTCGCCGGCGAGTCGGATCGCGGCGGCGACTCTCTCGGCCGCGGCGGCGCCCTGTACGGGGATCGGGTACAGGAGCACGGGAATCGCCGGAAAGCGACGCCGGAGCGTCGTGACGACGTCGTGCAGCACGGCGCCGGTCGGCGAGGTGATGACGCCGATTCGTCTCGGAAGCGGCGGTAACGGGCGTTTGCGCGAAAGGTCGAACAAGCCCTCCTGGGACAGGCGCATCTTCAGCGCCTCGAACGCGCGCCGCAGCGCGCCTTCTCCGGCCTCCTCGAGGTGCTCGATGATGAGCTGGAACTCGCCGCGTCCCTCGTAGAGACTGACACGCGCTCGCACGAGCACGTGCATCCCCTCGCGCGGCGTGACGGGGATCAGGCGCAGCTGGGTGCGGAAGAGGGCGCAGCGGACCTGGGCCTGCGCGTCCTTGAGGCAGAAGTAGGCATGCCCGGACGTGGGCCGGGCCAGATTCGATATCTCGCCCTCGAGCCACACGGCGGGGAAGCTGCCTTCGAGAAGCAGCTTCGCCTCGCGGTTGAGCCGCGACACCGTGTAGATGTCGCGAAAGGTGCTGGAGCGCGGGACGGCCGGACGCGGTTCCATCACGACAAAATAATCCGGTTTCCGCAAACAAGAAAGCCGGGCGGGGCCCGGCTTTCAGGGTGGTACGACGAACGGCGCGATGGCGTCAGCGGAGCGTGAAGTCGGCCTTCGCATTCGCCTGGGACTTGGCCTGCTTCTGCGCATCCTGCGCCTCGGCGAGCGCCTTCTTGGCGAGCTTCATCGCCTTGTCCATGTCGCCCGCCGCCTTGGCCTTCTTTGCCTCGTCCAGGAACTTCTCCGTATTGGTCCAGAGGAAGCCGGTCTTGGCGGCCAGCTTGATCTCCTGCTCGGCCTTGGCGACGAGATCATCGAAATCCTTCTGGCCACCGGCCTGCTGCTGGCCCGCGCATCCGGCGAGCGCGAAAGTGCCGGCCAGTACCGTAACGATCAGCGTTTTCTTCATCGATTCTCCTCCTGCGGCGTGTTTTGTAGTGGTTTCCGCCGGAGCCTAAAACAGGGTACCGGGGGCGTCAACCCCTCAGCGCCCCCCGTTTACGGCCCTGCGCATGCAAAATATAATGCGCCATGCGGATCATCCACGAAGCGCTTACGTTCGATGACGTCCTGCTGGTGCCCGCCCACTCCACGGTTCTGCCGCGGGACGTCGACCTCAAAACCTGCCTCACCCGAGCCATCCGTCTGAACGTCCCGCTGCTGTCCGCCGCCATGGATACGGTGACGGAGGCGCGCGCGGCGATCTGCCTCGCCCAGGAGGGCGGGCTCGGCATCGTGCACAAGAACCTGCGGCCGGAGCGCCAGGCGGACGAGGTGCGCCGGGTCAAGAAGTACGAGAGCGGGATCATCACCAATCCCATCACCGTCACGCCGGAGACGACCGTGCGCGAGGTGCTCGACCTGACGCGCACGCAGCGCATCTCGGGCGTCCCGGTCACCGACAAGGGCGGGCTGGTCGGCATCGTCACTTCCCGCGACCTGCGCTTCGAGACGCGCTACGACGAGCCGGTCAGCCGCATCATGACCCCCAAGGAGAAGCTCGTCACGGTAAAGGAAGGCGCGCCGCGCGACGAGATCCAGCGGCTGCTGCACGAGCACCGGATCGAGAAGATACTGGTCGTTGACGACCGGTTCGGGCTCAAGGGCCTCATCACGGTGAAGGACATTCAGAAGTCGACCGAGTACCCGAACTCGGTCAAGGACGCGAAGGGACGCCTGCGCGCGGGCGCCGCGGTCGGCGTCGGTGCCGGCACGGAGGAACGCGTCGAGCGGCTCGTCGAAGCCGAAGTGGACGTCATCGTGGTCGACACCGCACACGGGCATTCTCAGGGCGTGATCGATCGCGTCCGCTGGATCAAGAAACACTATCCCGACATGCAGGTGATCGGGGGCAATATCGCCACGGCGGAGGCGGCGCGCGACCTGCAGAAGGCCGGTGCGGACGCCGTGAAGGTCGGCATCGGGCCGGGCTCGATCTGCACGACCCGTATCGTCGCCGGCGTCGGCGTCCCGCAACTCACGGCCATCTCGGAAGTGGCCAAGGCGCTCGCGGGCAGCGAGGTCTGCCTCATCGCCGACGGCGGCATCCGCTTCTCGGGCGACATCGCCAAGGCGATTGCCGCCGGCGCGCACGCCGTCATGGTCGGCAGCCTGCTTGCCGGCACGGACGAGGCGCCCGGCGAAGTCGAGATCTACCAGGGACGCTCGTACAAGACGTACCGCGGCATGGGTTCGCTCGGCGCAATGGGCGAGGGATCGAGCGACCGCTACTTCCAGGAAGGCGCCAAGCGCGACAAGCTGGTGCCCGAGGGGGTGGAAGGCCGCGTGCCGTACAAGGGGCCGATGGTCAACGTGATTCATCAGCTGATGGGCGGGTTGCGTTCGGCGATGGGCTATACGGGCTCTCCCGACATCGAGACGCTGCGCAGCCGTGCTCGCTTCGTGCGCATCACCAACGCGGGTGTGCGCGAGTCGCACGTCCACGACGTGATGGTGACCAAGGAAGCGCCCAACTACCAGCGCGAATAACATCTGGAGCCGCAGGCGGGTGCGGTCTGACGCGGACGGTCTCGCCCTTCGCGGTTCCGCATTCATTCCGTGTCCATCCGCGGTCGTCTTCTCCGGCCATGACCGATCCTCACTCACAGCGCATACTGATCCTGGATTTCGGATCGCAGTACACCCAGCTCATCGCACGACGCGTGCGCGAGGCCGGCGTGTACTGCGAGATCCACGCCTTCGACATCACGCCCGAAGCGCTGCGGGACTTCGCGCCCCGGGGGGTGATCCTCTCCGGTGGCCCGGAAACCGTGACGCTCGCGGAAACGCCGCGCGCGCCGGCCGCGGTCTTCGAGCTCGGCGTACCGGTGCTCGGCATCTGCTACGGCCAGCAGGCGATGGCGGCCCAGCTCGGCGGTCAGGTCGAGGGCTCGGACCACCGCGAGTTCGGCTACGCGCGCGTACGGATGCACGGACACTCCCGGCTGTTCCGCGGTCTGCGCGACGAGCGCGCGGACGACGGCGCGGAGTACCTGCACGTGTGGATGAGCCACGGCGACCGCGTGACGGCGCTGCCGCCCGGCTTCAGGATCATCGCGGAGACAGGCGCCGCCCCTTTCGCGGGCATCGCCGACGAATCGCGCGGTTTCTACGGCCTGCAGTTCCATCCCGAAGTGACGCACACGACGCAGGGGCGTGCGATCCTCCAGCGGTTCGTGCACGAGATCTGCGGCTGCGCGTCGCTCTGGACGCCGGGGAACATCGTCGACAGCATGGTCGAGAGCGTGCGCGCCCAGGTCGGCCGCGACGAGGTGATCCTCGGGCTGTCGGGCGGCGTGGACTCCTCGGTCGTCGCGGCGCTGCTGCACCGCGCGATCGGCAAGCAGCTCACCTGCATCTTCGTCGACAACGGGCTGCTGCGGCTGCACGAAGGGGATCAGGTGATGGACACGTTCGCGCGCCACATGGGGGTCAAGGTGATCCGGGTGGACGCGGCGGAGCGGTTTCTCTCGAAGCTCGCGGGGGTGGCCGACCCGGAGGAAAAGCGCAAGATCATCGGGCGCACCTTCATCGAGGTGTTCGAGGAGGAGGCGGCGAAGATCGCGAACGCGCGCTGGCTCGCGCAGGGGACGATCTATCCCGACGTCATCGAGTCGGCGGCGGCGAAGACGCGCAAGGCGCACGTCATAAAGTCGCACCACAACGTGGGCGGCCTGCCGGAGCGCATGAAGCTCAAGCTGCTCGAGCCGCTGCGCGAGCTGTTCAAGGACGAGGTGCGCCGCATCGGCGAGGAGCTCGGCCTTCCGCACCAGATGATCTACCGGCATCCCTTCCCAGGCCCGGGCCTCGGCGTGCGGATTCTCGGCGAGGTCAGGAGAGAGTACGCGGACATCCTGCGCAAGGCCGACGCGATCTTCCTCGAGGAGCTCTATCGCCACGAGCTCTACGAGAAGATCAGCCAGGCGTTCGCCGTCTTCCTGCCCGTGCGATCCGTCGCCGTGCTCGGCGACGCACGTGCCTACGACTACGTGGTCGCGCTGCGGGCGGTCGAGACGGTGGACTTCATGACCGCCAACTGGGCGCATATCCCCTACGAGATCCTCGCCGGGATCTCGAACCGCATCATCAACGAGGTGCGCGGGGTGTCGCGCGTCGTCTACGACATTTCCGGCAAGCCGCCCGCCACCATCGAGTGGGAATGAGCGTCGGCCTCGACGACGAGCGCTGGATGCGGCGCGCGCTGGAACTGGCCGGCGAGGCCGAGGCGCGGGGCGAGGTGCCCATCGGCGCGGTGGTGGTGAAGGACGGCGAACGGATCGGGGAGGGCTGGAACCGCCCGATCGGCGCATGCGACCCGACGGCGCATGCCGAGATTGTCGCGCTGCGCGAGGCGGCGGCGCGGCTCCGCAACTACCGGCTTCCCGGCAGCACCCTTTACGTCACCCTCGAACCGTGTGCCATGTGCGCCGGCGCCATCGTGCATGCGCGGGTAATGCGGGTGGTCTATGGAGCGCCGGACCCGCGGGCGGGAGCGGCCGGGTCGGTCTACAACCTCATCCAGTCCCGAGAGCTGAATCACAGGGCGGAAGTGCAGGGCGGTTTCCTGGAAGAGGACTGCAGCGCCCTGCTGCGCGCCTTCTTCAGGGCCAGACGCTGACCGGGCGCGCACGATGGCCAGCGAGGACGATCGGTCGACTCATATGGCCGGCGCCTGCAGTTTGATGGCCTCGGTCGTCTGCTCGGCCCGTTTTTCCTCGTCGATCTTCACGAGCACGTCGTAATACGTGCGCACACGATTGACGTAGCGCACCGGCTCGATACCGCGCGCGTACCCGTATTTCACCGTGGTGTACCACCTCGGATTGGCGAGCAGCGGCAGCCGTTCCTTGACGTCCGTCCACTTGTCCGGATCGCCGCCCTGGCGCTGCGTCAGGATGCGGGCGTCTTCCACGTGATAGAAACCCACGTTGTAAGCGGCGAGCGCAAACCAGAGGCGGTCGGGACCGGTGATGCGAGCGGGAATACGGTCGAGCATCTGCTTGAGGTACCGGGCGCCGCCGTCGATGCTCTCGGCCACGTCCTCGCGGTTCTTGACCCCCAGTTGCCCGGCCGTGTCGCGCGTGAGCATCATGAACCCCCGCACGCCGGTCGGCGAGACGACACCCGGATCCCAGTACGATTCCTGATAGGCGAGAGCGGCGAGGAGGCGCCAGTCGAGACCGTGACGGCGCGCACTCTCCTCGAGCTGCTGCTGGTACAGCGGCAGGCGATTTTGTATGCGCAGCCGGTACACGGTCAGGTTGATGAAGTTGGAGCGGCTGGCCGCTCCGTAATAGCGTTCGATCAGCTGCGCCAGCAGGCCGGACGCGCGACGGTTCTCGATGAATTTCGAGGCGGCGTCGTAGAGGCTGGTGTCGTCCGAGCGTGGAAACGCCCACGCGAGCCGTTCCGTGCCCGGAAGGCTGAAGGCGACCTGGAGCTCCGGAAAGAACTGACTGTTGACCGCGACGATATTCGAATCGGCGATGGTGAGGTCCAGGAGACCTTCCCACACCATCTGCAGCAGCTCCTCGGTCTGCCTGTCGTGGCTCTCGATCCACCGGAGATCGGGGTACGTCCGCTTGAGCTCATTGAGCCGCTCTATGTAACTGGTCCCGGCATGCACTTCGATCTCGCGGCCGAGGAGATCCGGCACCTGCGCAGGGCGCGGGCTGCCGAGGCGGTACACCACCTGCTGGCGGGTTTCCTGGTAGGGCGGCGTGAAGCGCACGAGCGCGCGGCGTGTCTCCGTGTCACCGAGCCCAGCCGCGGCGAAGTCCGCGTCGCCGGCCAGGAGTCGCGGAAGGACGTCGGCGAAGCGATCGACCACGACCACCCGAAGCTCGAC
Source organism: Sulfurifustis variabilis (assembly GCF_002355415.1). Classification (GTDB taxonomy): domain Bacteria; phylum Pseudomonadota; class Gammaproteobacteria; order Acidiferrobacterales; family Sulfurifustaceae; genus Sulfurifustis; species Sulfurifustis variabilis. Next base: position 1,626,035 of record NZ_AP014936.1, read on the forward strand.
GCCCAGTTCGCTGGCGAATTCCTTCGCGAGGTCGTACTCGAAGCCGGCGGGACCCTCCGGGTTGTCGTAGTAGGTGGTGGCGCTGGCGTAGGTGACGACGCGAAGCTCGCCGTCCTGCTGCACCGCCTCGAGCCGGTTTGACGGTGGGTTCGAGCATGCGGCGAAAAGCGCAAGCGCGAAGAGGGCCGCCCACCCGGTAAACCGCCGTCGCAGCGATCCCTGCCCCGAATGGACTATGCGCTTCGGGTGCCTCATGCCCGGAAGCCTAGCGCCGGCCCCGGCGCTTGTCACGGCAAGACGTTGAAGCGCCTGCGTTTCATATTGTTAAGGAGGCATACTTTCCGTAAGCTACACGCCCCCTGAAACCGGGCAAGCGGCGGCAGGAAGCCGAACTGGGGGGCGGGACAGGGACGTTACCCGGCACGCAGCGAGTGAAGACGCGACCGGAGAGGTGGCCGAGTGGTTGAAGGCGCTGGTCTCGAAAACCAGTATGCGGGTAACCGCATCGAGGGTTCGAATCCCTCCCTCTCCGCCATACAAAAAGTGAAAGGGGCCACTCGGCCCCTTTCACTTTTGTAAGGAGGGGGCGGCCCGATGAGACCCCTCGGTTCGACAAATCGGCAGGACTGCCGATTTGGACGCCGTCGCGCGCGACGGCGCCCGAAGGGCGAGGGCGCAGGACGCGCCCGAGTCGATCTCTCCCTCTCCACCATAAAAGAGTGAAGGGGCCGGCAGGCCTCTTTTACGTTGTATGGCGAGGGAACCCGACACGAATCGTCGGTTTCGGAGACTTTCACCTTTGGCGACAGGTCCCGTTCTTCATTTCCGCCATCGCACGTCGAAACCCCGTTCTCGCAACAGCTGCAGTGTCGGCCCCACGCAGGACTCGATGAAAGCGAGATGGTGCGCGTTCTTGCGCGCGGCGGCGAGCCAGCGGCGACCCGGACCGAGTCCGGCCAGCTCGTACACCGGTGCGGCCGGGTAGTAGAAGACCGAAACGAACTGCCGGAGGAGACGCTGTATCACGGTGCGCACGCCGACGCTTCGCCACGGCCTCACGTCTTTCAATCTCTCGTCGATCAGCTGCCGGGCGTAGTTGATGTGACGGGCCTCGTCGATCATGTGCGCCGTGCTCATGTCGACGACAACCGGACACACGGCCTGGCCGTGACGCCGGATATAGCGGTTCAGCCGGTCGGGAATCTCCTCGCCGATCAGCACCGCGAGCCAGAAAGCCAGGGACTCGAGAGGGGCGTAGCGACCGAAGAGATGTGCGAGCGGCACCGACCGACGACAATGGGCCGGAATGTAGAGCCCGCTTCGTTCCATCAGCTCGAGAAACATGAGGCTGTGGCCTGCTTCCTCGCGCAACTCGTGCAGCCGGTACCGGAGCGCGACGCGATCGGGCGAGCGGTGGGCCAGCGAGCGCGCGATGCGCTCCATGAACATGCCCTCGAGCCAGAGACCGGCTTCCAGGAAGTTGAGGAACTCGTACTGCGAAAGGCGAATGCGCTGCAGCTCGGGTAACTGCATGAACTCGGGCAGGCCATGGAGCGACAGGGCTTCCGGGGGCAACCAGTACTGGTCGACCCGCAGGCGGTCCCACCGAACGCGGCCCACCGGGTCGTGGTAGGGCGTGCTGGACTGCGCAAGGTGCGCCGTGAGGTCGTCCGACGAGGGAAAGCGGGACATTCCTGTTCAAGGCCGTCGACGTCACGCTAGTCTAGCGTCGGGTTTTGCGGGGGTCCACGCATCGCCGCCGTCACTCCTCGCGGCACATCGGCTTCATTGCACGGCGATTGCACGTGGTTTAACCTTCCGCCCCTTCCCGGAGAGGTGTCCGAGCGGTTTAAGGAGCACGCCTGGAAAGTGTGTGTACGGCAAAACCGTACCGAGGGTTCGACAAAATCGCCGGGAGCGATTTTGGACGCCGCGCAGCGGCGGCCCCGAAGGGGCGAGGCGCAGGGATGCGCCGGGCAATCCCTCCCTCGACACCTCTTCGCCTTAATTGCACGGTGCGTGCACGTGGTTTAACCTTCCGCCGCTTCCCGGAGAGGTGTCCGAGCGGTTTAAGGAGCACGCCTGGAAAGTGTGTGTACGGCAAAACCGTACCGAGGGTTCGAATCCCTCCCTCTCCGCCATACAAAAGTGAAAGGGGCCACTCGGCCCCTTTCACTTTTGTACGGAGGGGGCGGCCCGATGAGAACCCTCGGTTCGACAAATCGGCAGGATTGCCGATTTGGGCGCCGTCGCGCGCGACGGCGCCCGAAGGGCGAGGGCGCAGGACGCGCCCGAGTCAATCCCTCCCTCTCCGCCATACAAAAAGTGAAAGGGGCCACTCGGCCCCTTTCACTTTTGTAAGGAGGGGGCGGCCCGATGAGAACCCTAGGTTCGACAACATCGCCGGGAGCGATTTTGGACGCCGCGTAGCGGCGGCCCCGAAGGGGCGAGGCGCAGGGATGCGCCGAGCAATCCCTCCCTCTCCGCCATTGCAGTACTCGCCCGTTATGTCGCCAATGCTCCGCCCCCATCGTCGACATGTTAAACTGCCCCTTCTTATGGCGGCGAGGGCCGGTCCCCCCGGTGACGGGGAGCTGTGAACCCGGTCAGGTCCGGAAGGAAGCAGCCGCAGCAGCCGACCCGGGTACCGGGGTGCGGCTGGCTTGAGCCGCCACCCGAATTGAAAGGTTTCTTCGAGATCCGATGAGCTATCAGGTGCTGGCACGCAAGTGGCGCCCGCGTACCTTCGCGGAGCTCGTCGGCCAATCCCACGTCGTCCGTCCGCTGGTCAACGCGCTCGAGCGCGATCGCCTGCATCACGCGTTTCTGTTCACCGGTACGCGGGGCGTCGGCAAGACGACCATCGCGCGGATCCTCGCGAAGTCGCTCAACTGCGAGACCGGCGTGACCTCGCAGCCGTGCGGGAAGTGCAGTGCCTGCGTCGAAGTGGACGAAGGCAGGTTCATCGATCTGCTCGAGGTCGACGCGGCCTCGCGCACCAAGGTCGACGACACGCGCGAGCTGCTCGAAAACGTCCAGTACGCGCCGACGCGCGGCCGCTACAAGGTGTACCTCATCGACGAGGTGCACATGTTGTCGGGCCACAGCTTCAACGCGCTCTTGAAGACGCTGGAAGAGCCGCCGCCCCACGTGAAGTTCCTGCTGGCGACTACCGATCCGCAGAAGCTTCCGGTGACGGTACTGTCCCGCTGCCTGCAGTTCAGCCTCAAGCGCCTCTCGCCGGACGAGATTGCAGCGCAGTTGGAGAAGATCCTCGAAGCCGAAACCATCGCTCACGACCGCGATTCGATACGGTTGCTCGCGCGCGCCGCCGACGGCAGCATGCGGGACGGGCTCTCTCTGCTCGACCAGGCGATCGCCTTTGGCGGCGGCCAGCTCAACGAAGCGGACGTGCGCGCGATGCTCGGCACCATCGACCAGGACGCGATCGACCGGGTGCTGAGCGCCCTGTCGGCAGGCGAAGCCCGGGAGCTCCTGGCGGTCGTGCGGGACGTGGCGGATCACGGGATCGACTGCACGGGGCTGCTCGACGAGATGCTCATGGCGCTGCACCGCATCGCGCTTCTCCAGGCCGACCCGTCGCTGGTCGCCGAGGATGAGGCCGAGCGGCTGCGTCCGCACGCCGCCGCCATCGGCCCCGAAGACGTCCAGCTTTATTACCAGATCGGCCTGCTCGGGTGCCGGGATCTACCGCTCGCCACCGACCCGCGTACGGGCGTCGAGATGACCCTCCTGCGCATGCTCGCGTTTCGTCCGGCGCCGGCCTCCGCCGGACCCGAGAGGTCGCAAGCGGGCGAGGGCGGGCGGAACACGAGGGCCGACCTTGCGCGCGCGCCGGCCACCGCGCCGTCGGTCTCGAGCGCGACTCGGCCGTCACCCTCCACGCCGGCCGAATCGCCGGTCGTGGCCACGACCGGCGACTGGGCGGCCATTGTCGAGGCGCTCGGACTCGCCGGGCTCGTGCGCGAGCTCGCGAACAACACCGCGCCCGAGACGCTGTCGAACGAGATGGTCAGTCTGGTGCTCGACGAAAGCTGCGGGCAATTCCTCAGCAAGGACCGCGAAGCCAGCCTGAAGCAGGCGCTCGATCGGCACTTCGGGCAAAGCGTCAGGCTTTCGATCCGCGTCGGGAAACCGCCCGCCGAAACCCCGGCGCAACAGCGGGCGCGCTCGCGCGACGAGCGCCAGCAGGCGGCCGTCGAGGCGATCAACAGCGATCCAAACGTGCGCGCGCTGCGGGAGAAGTTCAACGCGCGCGTCAACCCCGATACCATCAAACCGGCAGGCACGGCGAGGCAGTCATGAAAGGCGGACTCGGCAATCTCATGAAGCAGGCGCAGGCGATGCAGGAGAACCTGCGCAAGGCCCAGGAAGAGCTTGCGTCGATCGAAGTCACCGGCAACGCCGGTGGGGGGATGGTGAGCATCACGATGACCTGCCGCTACGACGTCAAGCGCGTGCAGATCGATCCTTCGCTCCTGAGCGACGACAAGGAGGTCCTGGAGGACCTCGTCGCCGCGGCGATGAACGACGCGGTGCGCAAGGTCGAGAAGGCGACGCAGGAGAAGATGGCGGGACTGAGCGCAGGACTGAACATCCCGGGACTCAAGCTCCCATTCTGAAATCATGAGTGACATTCCTGCCCTCGAGGCCCTCAAGCAGGCGCTGCGCCGGCTGCCCGGCGTCGGCCCGAAGAGCGCGCAGCGCATGGCCTTCCACCTGCTCGAGCGGGACCGCGAAGGCGCGCGCCGGATCGCGCAGGCGCTCAGCGAGGCCGTCGAGCGTGTTATCCGCTGTCGCCGGTGCAACAACTTCAGCGAGTCGGAGCTGTGCGACATCTGCAGCTCGCCGCGCCGCGACGGCTCGCTGCTGTGCATCGTGGAGTCGCCCTCGGACCTGATCTCGCTCGACCAGTCGGGCGTGTACAACGGGCTCTACTTCGTGCTGATGGGCCGTCTCTCGCCGCTCGACGGCATCGGTCCGGAGGACATCGGGATCCCGCGGCTCGAGGCGCTGCTGGACGAAGGCGGGGTCAAGGAGGTCGTGCTCGCGACGAATCTGACGGTCGAAGGCGAAGCGACCGCGCACTACATCGGCGAGCTCGTGCGCCAGCGCAACATCAAGGCGACGCGCATCGCCTACGGTGTCCCCATCGGCGGCGAGCTGGAGTATACCGACCGCATGACCCTCGCCCGCGCCCTGAGCGGCCGGCGCGAGGCGTAGCCGCGCACCGGTCTAGACATAGACCATCTTGCGCGTCATTCCCCCGTCCAGCACGAAGTTGGCGCCGGTTACGAATCCCGCTTCGGTCGAAACAAGATAGGCGACGGCCGCGGCCACGTCTTCGGGGCGACCGACGCGGCCGGCCGGATGCTGCCGCTGATCCTCGGCGCCGATGGCGGACGGCTTGCGGACGCTCTTCTTTTTCCATGCACTGACGTCGATCCAGCCCGGGCTCACGCAGTTCACACGCACGTCGGGGCCAAGGCTCAGCGCCAGCGCGTGGGTCAGGGCGACGATTCCGCCCTTCGACGCGGCATAGGCCTCCGCGCCCGGGATCGACATCAGCGCGTGGGTGGAAGCGATGTTGACGACCGCGCCCCTGGCCCGCCGCAGGTGCGGCTCGGCGTACTTGGCGCAGAGAAAGGCGCCGGTGAGGTTCGTATCGAGGATGTGGCGCCATTCCGCGAGGCTCACCTCCGCGAGCGGCTTGAAGCGCGTTGTGCCCGCATTGTTGACGAGCACGTCGAGTCGCGTGTAGCGCGCCAGCACCGCCTCGATACAGCGCTGCACGTCCTCCTCCCGACCGACGTCGCCGGGCACGTAGAATACCGGTCCGCGCTCGCCGAGCTCGGCGGCCGTTTCGCGGCCGGCCTCTTGGTCGAAATCAAGCATGGCGACGCGCAGCCCGTCGTGCAGAAAGCGCTCGGCGATCCCGCGCCCAATGCCCTGGGCCCCGCCCGTGATCAGTGCGACGCGTGCCTCGGCCATGGCGCCTCCGTGCGCAACCGGTCTATTCGCCGATCAGATCGTTGACCTTCGCCGCACAGATGAAATCGTTCATCGACAGGCCCTTGATCGCGTGCGTCGTGTAGCGCACGCGGCAGCGCTTGTAGCCGACCTCGAGATCCGGGTGATGGTCTTCCTTGTGCGCCACCCAGGCGAGGGCGTTCACGAACGCCATGGTCTCGTAGAAGTTCTTGAAGCTGTACGTCCGGCTGATCTCCGTCGCCGGGTCGTTGAGCGTCCAGCCTCTGGCCTGGCTCAACAGGTTCTGCGCCGCGGTCCTGTCCAGCGGATCGACGCCGCCCTCGCACGGTTTGCAGTGCTCTTGCTTGAGATCTGACATGACGGTCTCCGTCTTATTCGAACTTGTAGTACGCCTGGTTCAGGTACTGCACGAGATCGTTCATCTGCTCGCGGCTCAGCTTGCCGCCGAGATTGCGGTTGCAGAATTCGACCTGGCCGATCAAGCCCTCGACGCTCTTTACGCGGCGGTTCGCGCGCGTGTACACGCTGCTGTCATGGCAGGCGGTGCATTGCGCGTCGTGCAGCGACTTTCCCCGACCGGCGTCGCCGGGCAGCAGGGCTGACGAAAACACGGCGGGCGGAAGAAAGAGAACCGCGAGGGCCAGCGTCGTGGCGACTGGAAGAACGCGCATGCGGACCTCAGGCGGCCTTGCCGAGCAGGTGGGCGATGCGCGCCGCCGCCGGGGGGTGCGAGTCGTAAAACGCCGAATGCAGCGGATCGGGCGTGAGCGTCGCGGCGTTATCCTTGTAGAGCTTCACCAGCGCGTTGATGAGGGCCTGTACGTCGCTTTCGCGCGCGGCGAAGGCGTCGGCCTCGTACTCATGGCGGCGCGAGCTGCGCGCGAGAAGCGGGCTGAGGAAGAACGTGAAAACGGGCCCGACGAGCAGGAACAGGGCGAGCGCCGCGTGATTGGAAGGATGCGAGACGCCGAGGCCGCCGTAGAACCACGGCTGCCCGATCAACCAGCCGAGCAGGGCGAGCGCGGCGAGGCCGACGAGCGCCATGAGCAGCAGGCGCTTCGCGATGTGCTTGAGCTTGAAGTGACCGAGCTCGTGCGCGACGACGGCCTCGACCTCCTTCTCGTCGAGAATGTCGAGCAGGCTGTCGAAGAACACCACGCGCTTGGCGCGGCCGAAGCCGGTGAAGAAAGCGTTGCCGTGCGCGGTGCGCCGCGAGCTGTCCATGACGAAAATGCCTTCGCTCCGAAACCCCGTGCGCTCGAGCAGGGACTGCAACCGGCTGCGCAGCGCATCGCGCTCCAGCGGCTTGAAGCGGTTGAAAAGCGGCGCGATGAGAGCGGGATAGGCCCAGACCATGAACAGGCTGAAGCCCATCCACAGCGCCCAGACGTAGAGCCACCAGCGGGAGCCCATCGCCTGCATGAGCCAGAGCGCCGCGGCGGCAAGCGGTGCGCCGAGAACGAGACCGAGCAGGAACTTCTTGAGCAGGTCGCTCGCGAACAGGGCCGGTGTGGAGCGGTTGAAGCCGAAACGCTGCTCGATCACGAAGGTCCGGTAAAGACTGAGGGGGAGCTCCAGCAGGCCGAGGATCACGAAAAGGCTCACCAGATACAACGTGCCGACGGCGATCTCCGCGTCCAGCAGCGCGCGCCAGAATCGATCGAGGAGGGAGAGCCCGCCGCCCACCGTGAGCACGAGCAGCAGCACCGCGCCGTAGGCGTCGTCGATCTGCCCGAGACGCGTGCGCGCGACCGTGTAGTCGGCGGCCTTGCGGTGCGCATCCAGGGGAATGCGGCCCTCGAAGGTGCCCGGCACGGACTGACGACGGGCCTCCACATGGCGGATGTGCCGCCATGCCAGCCACAGCTGGGTCGCGAGCATCAGTCCCAGAACCGCGAGGAAGATCGACGTGAACGTATTCATAAAGAAGCGGTGTTATGATCCGTTTTGACCTAGTTTAACCCTGGAGTTTCAGGATGTCCCAAACGCGTTACGGCGGGCTCGACCCGCACGCGCTGATCTGGATTGACTTAGAGATGACGGGGTTAAATCCGGAACGGGATCGCATCATCGAGATGGCCACCATCGTCACCGACGCGGCCCTCAACGTCGTCGCGGAAGGGCCGGTGATCGCGGTCCACCAGCCGAGCGAACTGCTCGATGCCATGGACGACTGGAACCGGCGCACGCACGGCGCGAGCGGCCTGATCGACCGAGTCAAGGCGTCCGCCGTCGACGAAAGGGAGGCCGAGCGGCTGTCCCTGGAGTTCCTCGGCCGGTACGTCTCGAAGAACCGCTCCCCGATGTGCGGCAACAGCATCTGCCAGGACCGGCGTTTCCTCGCCCGGTACATGCCGGAGCTGGAAGCCTGGTTTCACTACCGGAATCTCGACGTCAGTACCCTCAAGGAACTGGCCGCGCGCTGGCGTCCCGACCTGGCCGGCGGGCTCGTCAAGAAGAATACCCATCGTGCGCTGGATGACATCAGGGAATCGATCGAGGAACTGCGCTACTATCGCGACCGGTTCCTCCGGGTCGAGAAGTAATGGGAGGGCTCCATGCGGCGTTCGGAAGCGCCCAGAGCAGCGTGCCTCGGCACCTTGCTGATCCTCGCCGCATGCGGCAGCAACGGGAGCGGCGACGGGAGCGTACCAGGCAGCGGTAGCGGGAGCGGCACCGGCGGCGGCAGCGAGCCGGATACCACTCCGCCCCGCGTGATCGAAACCGACCCTCCTGCCGACGTCGTCGGCGTGCCCCTGGACCACACTCTGTCGGCTACCTTCAGCGAGGTCATCGACGCGGGGACCGTCGATGAGACACGCTTCGGTCTGAGCGCAAGCGGCGTACCGGTCCCCGGTGCCGTCGCGACCAGCGGTCGGAGCGTGCGCTTCAACCCGACGCAACCGCTGGCGCGCTCGACCGCCTACACTGCCGTGCTCAGCGGGGCGATCAGCGACCGCGCGGGCAATCCGCTCGGCGAGGACGTCACCTGGAACTTCGTCGCTGAAACGGACGCGTGGCGAGCGACATCCACCGCATCGGCGCCCGAGGGCCGCACCCGCCACACCGCGGTGTGGACGGGGAGCGAGATGATCGCGTGGGGCGGCGAAACGACGAACGGGCGGCTCACGAACACCGGCGGACGATACGAACCGGTGAACGATATCTGGGCGCCCACTCCGCAAACCGGCGCGCCCTTGGCGCGTCGCGACCACACCGCGGTATGGACCGGGACCGAGATGATCGTCTGGGGCGGCGAGATCGACCTCGGCCAAGTGACGAACACCGGAGCGCGTCACCTACCCGGGAGCGCCGGTTGGGCGGCGACCGCCGACGCTCCCCTGAGCGGCGTGCCGTTGCCCCGTCGACACCATACCGCCGTCTGGACGGGAACCGAAATGATCGTGTGGGGCGGCGAGACGGGGGGCAACCAGCTCACCAACACCGGCGGGTTGTATCGGCCGGATCAATGGACTCCGACCGCGCACGGCGCGGGCTCCCGCGCGCCGTTTCCCCGCCGGCATCACAGCGCCGTCTGGACCGGCGAAGAAATGATCGTATGGGGCGGCGAGATAACGGGAGGACAGCTGACGAACACCGGGGGGCGTTATCGACCGAGTACGAACACCTGGTCTGAAATTCCGGTAACGAATGCACCGCTGGCCCGCCGCGATCATACGGCGGTGTGGACCGGATCGGAGATGGTCGTGTGGGGAGGAACCGGCGATTTCGGGATGTTGCAGGACGGTGCGCGCTATGACCCGGGCACGAACACCTGGACCCTGATCCCGACGACCGACGCGCCGACGTCCCGGGCGGCTCACACGTTCGTCTGGACGGGCTACGAGATGATCGTATGGGGCGGGCGTGATTCCTTCGACGGGCTGAGCGGCGGGCGGTATCGACCGCTCGCGAACGTCTGGCGAGAAACGGCCATCCCGAATGCGCCGCTGGCGCGAACCGATCACACCGCGGTGTGGACAGGCAGCGAGATGATCGTCTGGGGCGGACGGAGAAGCGACACGCTCGAACCGACGAGCTCCGGCGGTCGTTACGCGCCCTGACCGAGCCGCGCGAGCGCCCATTGCACGTGCTCGCGAACGAGTTCCGAGGGGTGGTGGGAACGCGAGCGCAGTGCGGCGACGACGTCCTCCGTCGCGCGCGCATTGCCCAAGGCGACCGCAATGTTCCGCAGCCACCCTTCGTAGCCCGTGCGCCGGATCGCGCTTCCCTCGGTTCGCTTCAGGAACTCGTCTTCGGTCCACGCGAACAGGTCGACGAGCCGCCGCGCATCGAGGCCGTGGCGCGGCGCGAAGTCGCTCTCGCCGGTGATGCGCCCGAAGCGGTTCCAGGGACACACGAGCTGGCAGTCGTCGCAGCCGAAGATCCGGTTGCCGATCAGCGGCCGAAGCTCCTCCGGAATCGATCCGCGCAGCTCGATCGTGAGGTACGAGATGCAACGACGGGCATCGAGCCGGTATGGCGCGACGATCGCCCGCGTCGGGCAGACATCGAGGCAGGCGCGGCAGGTACCGCAGTGATTGGCGGCCGGCTCGTCGATCGGAAGCGGCAGGTCGGTATAGATCTCGCCGAGGAAGAACCACGAACCGGCCTCGCGGTTGATCAAATTCGTGTGCTTTCCGATCCAGCCCAGGCCCGCTTTCTCGGCGATCGCCTTTTCGAGCACGGGGGCGCTGTCGGTGAACACGCGATACCGGAAACCACCGACCCGGGCCTCGATGCGTTCGGCGAGCTTCTGGAGCCGGGCGCGCAGGACGCGGTGATAGTCGCGGCCGAGGGCGTAGCGCGAGACGAAGGCGGCGACCGGGTCCTCGAGCACCGATCGGGCGGGTGCGGCCGCGGGAAGATAGTCGAGGCGCGCGGAGATCACGCGCAGCGTGCCGGGGACGAGCTCGTCGGGGCGGCTGCGCCGCGTCCCGTGCGCACCCATCCAGGCCATCTCGCCATGCCACCCGCGCCCGAGCCAGTCGAGGAGATGCGCTTCGGCCTCCGTCAGATCGGTGTCGGTGATGCCGATGTGCTGAAAGCCGAGCTCCCGCCCCCAGCCCTTAATCATGCGGGCGAGCTCGCCCGGGTCGGGCCCGATGCGGCGCGTTCCGGCGTCGTTCGCGGTCTCCATAAGCCCTATCATATTACTTATGGCGAAGCTGCTCCGACCCGAGTACCTGTACACGGCCGCGCAGGTGCGCGAGATCGACCGGCAGGCCGTCGAGCTCGAAGGCATTCCGGCGGGCACCCTCATGGCGAGGGCGGGGGAGGCCACGCTGGCCCTGTTGCGCACGCTCTGGCCGCGCGCCCGACGTCCGGTCGCGGTCTGCGGGAGCGGGAACAACGGGGGCGACGGATACGTCCTGGCTCGCCGGGCGAAGGAGGCGGGCCTCGCCCCGCTCGTGCTCGCCGTCGGGCGCCCCGACCAGGGCGCGGCGCGCGCGGCCTTCGAGGCCTGCGCTCAGGCCGGCGTCGAGATCCGGGATTTCGATCGCGGCGTGCCCGATGACGCCGACGCGATCGTCGACGCGCTGCTGGGGACGGGACTGACGCGGGACGTCGGAGGGGCTCATCTGGCCGCCATTGCGGCGATCAACCGTGCCGCGCGCCCGGTCCTCGCCGTCGATGTTCCGTCCGGACTCAACGCCGACACGGGTGGCGTGATGGGTGCCGGCGTCCGGGCCGATGCGACGATGACGTTCATCGGCGCCAAGGTCGGGCTCTATACGGGAGCAGGACCGGAACTGGCCGGCCGGATCTACCTGGATGACCTCGACGTACCGGACGCGGTTTACGCCGCGACGACTCCGGCCGCCCGACGCATTGCGTTCGAATGGCTGGCCACGCTGTTCCGCCCGCGTGCGCGCCACGGTCACAAGGGCGACTACGGGCGCGTACTGGTGGTCGGAGGCGGCGAGACCATGCCGGGCGCAGCGCGACTCTGCGGCGAGGCGGCCTGCCGCGCGGGCGCCGGGCTCGTGACCGTCGCCGCACATCCATCCAGCGTGGCTGCGGTGGCGGCCGCGCGCGCCGAGCTGATCGTGCACGGCGTCGCGCAGCCGGCGGATCTCGCGCCGTTGGTGCGAGCGGCGGACGTGATCGCGATCGGCCCCGGGCTGGGCCGCGACGTCTGGGCGCAACGCCTGTTCGGCGCCGTACTGGACGCGCGTCGGCCGCTCGTCGTCGACGCGGACGCGTTGAATCTCCTCGCGGCGGAGCTGCAGGAACGCGCGGACTGGATACTCACGCCGCATCCCGGCGAGGCGGCGAGGTTGCTCGATTGCGCCGCCCGGGAAGTGCAGGCCGATCGAATGGGCGCAACCCGTGCGCTCGCCGGGCGTTTCGGCGGCGTGGTGGTGCTGAAGGGCGCGGGCACGCTCGTCGCCGGAAACGCGAAGGACCCGATCGCGCTCTGCGATCGAGGGAACCCCGGCATGGCGAGCGGAGGCATGGGAGACCTGCTGACGGGTGTGCTGGCGGGACTGGCGGCGCAGGGCATGGGGCTCTACGAAGCGGCCTGCGCGGGCGTTTGGGCGCACGCCGCAGCGGGCGACGACGCGGCCCGCGGCGGCGAAGCGGGACTTCTCGCCTCCGATCTCCTCCCGTATCTGCGTGCGCGATTGCACTCGCTCCATGTCGACGGTCTCCCTCCATCTCGCTGACGAAGCGGCGACGGAGCGTCTCGGCGCCAGGCTCGCCGCGGCGCTTCCGGGTATTCGGCTCGTGTATGTCCGCGGCCCGCTCGGCGCGGGCAAGACGACTCTGGTCCGCGGGATGCTGCGCGCGTTGGGCCACGAGGGTCCGGTGAAGAGTCCGACGTTCACTCTGGTGGAGCCGTACGCCCTGGATGGCTACCGGCTCCATCACTTCGATCTCTACCGGCTGGAAAACCCCAAAGAGCTGGAGTTCTTGGGCATGCGCGACTACCTTCAAGGCAATGACGTCTGTGTGGTCGAGTGGCCCGAACGCGCGGGCGGCGTTTTGCCTCCCCCCGACCTTGACGTTATGATTCTGCTCAACAATAACCGGGGACGCAGCGTGCACCTGGAGGCGCATACCCAAGCCGGCGAAGCGCTGCTCGGCGAATTGAGATGAATGTCCCGGCCCGCGTCCTCGGCGCCGTTCTCCTCCTTCTGGTCTTCTTCGCCCCGGCCCACGCGGCGGTGTCGGTACAGAACCTCCGGCAGTGGCGCGCCCCCGATCATACCCGCCTGGTCCTCGACGTCAGCGGTCCGGTCGAGCACCGCCTGTTCACGCTCTCCGACCCGCATCGCATCGTGGTGGACCTGGAAGACGCCGTGCTCGGCGGCGAGCTGCCCGTGCTCGACGCGAGCGGCCCGCTCCTCGCGGCGCTGCGTACCGGCCGTCCGGATCCGGGCACGCTGCGCATCGTCCTCGATCTGAAGACGGAGGCGCGACCGCGGAGCTTCCTGCTCAAGCCGGCGGGACAGTACGGCCACCGTCTGGTGATCGACCTCCACGACCTGAAGGCCGAGGCGGTCGCCACCGCATCCACGGCGCCCGACCGGCGGACGGCGCGCCAGGCGGGGCCGCGCAACTTCGTGATCGCGATCGACGCCGGTCACGGCGGCGAGGACCCGGGCGCCGTCGGCAGGCGCTATCGCACCTTCGAGAAGACGGTCACTCTCGCCGTCGCGCGCGAGCTCGCACGCCGCATGGCGAAAGATCCGACGATGCGCCCGGTGCTGATCCGCGACGGGGACTACTACGTGGGCCTGTCCGATCGTTTCAAGAAGGCGCGCGACCATCGCGCGGATGTCTTTGTCTCGATCCATGCGGACGCCGTTCCCGGACGACAGGCGTCGGGTTCTTCCGTTTACGCGCTCTCCGAGAAAGGCGCAACCGACGCGATGGCAAGGTTCATCGCCGACAAGGAGAATGCCTCGGATCTCATCGGCGGCGTGAGCCTCAACGACAAGGACGACCTGCTCGCGAAAGTGCTGCTCGATCTCTCCCACACCAAGACGATCCACGACAGCCTCTCGCTCGGCGACGATCTGCTGACCGAGCTCAAACGTGTGGGGCCGGTGCACCATCAACGCGTTCGGCAGGCGGGCTTCATGGTGCTCAAGGCGCCGGACATCCCGTCGGTGCTGGTCGAAGTGGCCTTTATCTCCAATCCGACCGAAGAGAAGAAGCTTCGCACCGCGGGTTTCCAGCGGCGGTTGGCCGAAGGAATTTATCGAGGTCTCAAGCGGTTCGTCGCGCGCCTGCCGGACGAGCCGTCGCCCGCGGTCGCGGCCGCCCGCCATCACGTCGTGCGGCCCGGGGAAACGCTGGCGAGCATCGCGCGCCGGTACGAGGTGCAGGCGGAAGTTCTGCGTTTCGCAAACGAGCTCAGCCGGGAACCGAGCGCGGGGACGCGGTTGCTCATTCCCTGACGATGACCGTGCGGCGCACCTCGATCCACGGCGAGTGGTCTTCGCGCTGGGCGTTCATCCTGGCGGCCGCCGGCTCGGCCATCGGGTTGGGCAACATCTGGAAGTTCCCCTACCTCGCGGGCGAGTACGGCGGCGGGGCCTTTGTGCTCGTTTACCTTCTCGCCGTGGGGATCGTGGGTCTGCCCATCATGATCGCCGAGATCCTGCTCGGGCGACGGGGGCGCCAGAGTCCCATCAACACCATGCGGACGCTCGCCGCAGAGGAAGGGCGGAGTCCGCACTGGCAGTGGCTGGGCTGGATGGGCGTGCTCGCGGGCTTCCTGATCCTCTCTTACTACAGCGTCATTGGCGGCTGGACCTTCGCCTACGTCGTCCGGATGGCGGGCGGCCTCTTCGCCGGGGCCACGACCGGGACCGTCGACGCCGCCTTCAGCGCGCTCGTCTCCGACCCCGAGCGGCTGCTCGCCTGGCACACGCTGTTCATGATCATGACGATGATCGTGGTTGCGCGCGGGGTAAAGAGCGGCCTCGAGCGAGCCGTGCGCTTCATGATGCCGGCGCTGTTCCTGATCCTGCTGCTTCTGGTCGGCTACTCCATGAACACGGGCTATTTCACGGAGGGGCTTCGCTTCCTGTTCGCGCCCGACTTTGCGCGGTTGACCGGAGCCGGCGTGCTCGCGGCGATGGGCCAGGCGTTCTTCAGCCTGAGTCTCGGGATGGGGGCGATCATGGTGTACGGGTCGTACCTGCCGCACACGGCTTCGATTCCGCGCTCCGCGATACAGGTCGCCGCCGCGGACACGACCGTCGCGCTGCTCGCCGGTGTCGCGATCTTTCCCATCATTTTCGCGAACGGCCTCGACCCGGCCCAGGGTGCCGGCCTCGCGTTCAAGTCCCTGCCGCTCGCCTTCGGACAGATGCCCGGCGGGAGCCTCTTTGGCGCGCTGTTCTTCGCGCTGCTCGTGTTCGCCGCCTGGACGTCGGCCATCTCGCTGGTCGAGCCGGCCGTGGCTTATCTCGTGGAGAACCGCGGCATGAATCGCGTGCGGGCTTGCGCGTGGGTAGGCGTCACCGTCTGGTTCCTGGGGCTCGGCACCGTCTTTTCCTTCAATTTGTGGTCGGGGGCGACGCTGTTCGGGCTCAACTTCTTCGAAGCCCTGGATTTCCTGACGTCCAACGTGATGCTGCCGCTGGGCGGGCTGCTGATCGCGGTGTTCGCCGCGTGGCGCATGTCGCGGAAGTCCACCGAGAGCGAGCTGGATGCGGGTCCCACGGGGTACCGGCTGTGGTGGGTGCTGGTCCGTTACGTGACGCCCGTCGCCGTGTTCATCGTGCTGCTGCACGTCACCGGACTGCTCGGGCGCCTGGTGGGCTGAGTCAGAAGCCGACCGACGCGGGCGTGGCGTCCGCGGCCGCCTGGCCGAGACGCCGGTAGATCTCGCGGGACAGACAATCGAGCTGCGCCTGATCGGTGATCGGGCGGCGGTCGCGCGTGTTGATGAAGAACACGTCCTCGGCGCGCTCGCCGTAGGTCGACACCTTCGCGGCGATGAGGTTCACGTTGCAGTGGGAGAGCGCGAGCGCGACCTGGTAGAGCAGCCCGGGCCGATCCTGTGCCGTCACTTCCATGACGGTCTGCTCACCCTTGAGCGAGGAACTGAATGCCACGCGCGTCTCGGTCGGAAAATGCTTCAGCGTGCGCGCGAGGTGCACCTGCCGCGGATCGCGCCCCGGACGCGGGTTAAGCATGTGCTCCCGCATCGCCCGTTGCAGCTCGAGGAGGGCCCGCGGCTCCTGGATCGCATCGCCGGCATGGTCGAGGACCACGAAGGTGTCGAGGGCGAACCCGGCCCGCGTGGTGTGAATCCGGGCGTCCACGATGCTCAGGTTCATGCGGTCGAAACCGCTCGTGAGGATGACGAAGAGATCCGGGCGATCCGGCGTGTAGATCAGGAACTCCGTGCCGCCGATCTCCGGTCCGTAGCGCGTCCCGACGACGGGCCATTCGGCGGTGCTCGCCGCCCGGATGATCTCCTGCACCTGCCAGGCGAGGCTTTCGGCGTCGTAGCGCAAGAAGTAGTCGGGGCCGAAGTCCTGCCAGCAGCGCTGCGCGACCTCCTCGGGAATGCCGCTCGGCTCGAGGAGCGCCAGCGCCTCGGCCTTGAGGTCGGCCACGTGGGCGTCGAGATCGACCGGCGTCGCGAGCCCGCGGTCCAGGACGCGCGACGTCGCGGCGTAGAGCTGTGCGAGCAGGCGCCCCTTCCACGCGTTCCACACCTGCGGGCTCGTTCCGCGCATGTCGGCCACGGTCAGGAGGTAGAGGCTGTCGAGATGCTCCTGGTCCCCGACCTGGCGCGCGAACGCGAGCACCACGTCCGGGTCGGAGATGTCCTGGTGCTGGGCGGTCCAGGACATGAGCAGGTGGTGGCGCACGAGCCACGAGACGAAACGCGTGTCGTAGTCGCTCAGGTTGTGCAGTCGGCAGAACGCCTCCGCCTCGCGCGCGCCGAGCGTGGAGTGGTCCCCGCCACGTCCCTTGGCGATGTCGTGGAACAGCGCCGCGAGGTAGAGGCGCTCCGGCTTGAACACCCGCTCGATCAGCTCGCTCGCGAGCGGAAACTCGTGGCGGAACTCCGGCACCGTGAAGCGGCGCAGGTTGCGGATGACGAACAGGGTGTGCTGGTCGACCGTGTAGACGTGGAAGAGGTCGTGCTGCATCTGGCCGACGATGCGCCCGAAGACCGGGATGTACGCCCCGAGCACCCCGTACGCGTTCATGCGACGCAGCTCGTGCGTGATGCCGCGGCGCTGACGCAGGATCTCCATGAACAGGCTGCGGCACCCGAGGTCCCTGCGGAAGCGATGGTCGATCCGGTCGAGGTTTGCGCGCAGCAGACGGATCGCGTTTGCCCGGACGCCCTTGAGCTTCGGCTGCTGCTGCAGGACCAGAAACAGTTCGAGCATCGCGTAGGGCGCGTGCTCGAACACGCGGGGGTGCGTCACGTCGAGGAAACCGTTCACCGAGCGGAAGCGCCGATTGATCGGCGTCGCCTTGGCGCGCCCGCGCGCGAGCATCGCTTCCTGGAAATGCTGCAGAAGGATCTCGTTCAGGAGCGAGAGCTCCTTCACCGTGCGGTAGTACCGCTTCATGAACTGCTCGACCGCGAGGATGCCGGGGCGGTCGACGTAGCCGAACTGGCGCGCGAGCGCGCGCTGGTGATCGAACAGGAGCCGGTCCTCCCGGCGCCCGGCGAGGTAATGGAGCCCGCAGCGCACCCGCCAGAGAAAATTGCGGCATTGCACGAGGGCGCGATACTCCTCCTCGCTCAGGAACTCGAGCTCCACGAGGTCGTGCAGCGAGGTCGTGTCGAAGTGCCGCTGGGTGACCCACGCGATCGTCTGGATGTCGCGCAGCCCGCCGGGACCTTCCTTGATGTTGGGCTCGAGGTTGTAGCCCGTGTCGTCGAAGCGCCGGTGGCGCGCGCGCTGCTCCTCGAGCTTCGCCTTGAAGAAGCGCGCCGAAGGCCAGATGCGCGTGGCGTGGGTGAGCGTGCGCATGCGCTCGAAGAGCATCGGATCCCCGTGGAGCAGGCGCGTCTCCATGAGGTTCGTGGCGACAGTGATGTCCTTCTTCGCCTCGCGCACGCACTCCTTCAGGTTGCGGACCGAATGCCCGACGTCGAGGCCGACGTCCCACAGGAAGCGCAGCAGCTCCTCGACGAAATCGCGCACCCGCTCGGCGTGGCTCTTTTCGAGCAGGATCAGAATGTCGATGTCGGACGCGGGATGCAGCTCGCCCCGTCCGTAGCCGCCCGCCGCGACGAGCGCGACCGGCACGTCGACGGGCCGGCGGGACAGATGCCAGCGCCAGGCGCGCACGAGCAGGGCATCGACCAGGGCCGCGTGCGTGCGCACGATCGTGGGCGCCGCCGCGTGGCCGAGATAGGCCTCCTTCAGCGCGGCACGGCCGCTCGCAAGCGCGGACTGGAAGAGGGGAAGCGGGTGATCGGTGTGCGCGAGGGCGGCGTCGAACTCGCGGGCTTTGAAGATCGCTTCCTTGCCGACGTGCATCAGGCCGCTTCGCCGGGCGCGAGCGTGAGAATCTCGCAACCGGTGCCGGTCACCAGGACCGTGTGTTCCCACTGCGCCGACAGGGAGTGGTCGCGCGTCACCACCGTCCAATTGTCCGGCATGAGCTTCACGTCGGGCGCGCCGGCGTTCACCATGGGTTCGATGGTGAAGGTCATGCCCGGGACGATCTCCATCCCCGTGCCGGGCCGCCCGTAGTGGAGGACCTGCGGGTCCTCGTGGAATTCCCTGCCGATTCCGTGGCCGCAGTACTCACGCACGATCGAGAACCCATGGCGTTCGGCATGGGCCTGGATGGCATGCCCGATGTCGCCCAGTCGCGCGCCCGGCCGCACCTGCTCGATCCCGCGGTGCAGGCACTCCTTCGTGATCTGCACCAGCCGCCGGGCCTGGATGGACGGCTCGTCGACGAAGAACATCCGGCTCGTGTCGCCGTGGTAGCCGTCCTTGATCACGGTAATGTCGATGTTGACGATGTCGCCCTTCTTGAGGCGCTTTTCGCCAGGGATGCCGTGGCACACCTGGTGGTTGACCGAGGTGCAGATCGACTTGGGGAAACCCTTGTAATTCAGGGGGGCAGGCACGGCCTGCTGCACGTTCACGATGTAGTCGTGACAGATGCGGTCGAGCTCGCCCGTGGTCACGCCGGGCCGGACGTGGGGCTCGATCATCCTCAGGACCTCCGCCGCGAGGCGTCCGGCCAGGCGCATCTTTTCGATCTCCTCGGGGGTCTTGATGGTCACGGGCATGAAAACGGGTCGAGGCTGCGGTCGTTGCGGGCGCCGTTATTGTCAGCGATCGAGAATCATTAAAAAAGGCCGCCGATGCTGGCCTGAACCCCTTGAATACATTGTTTTTCCGAAAGCGCCTGTGGTATAAGAGCGGGCCTGAAACGGCACGTCCCTGTGCCTGGCCCGGGCGGATGCAAGCCGTCGGTACGCATTCCGCCCATTTAACCAACCCTCACATGGGTCGTCACGCGCGTCCGGGTGCTCCGAAAGGGGTTGACGCGCGGGGCCCATGGCGGAAAAACCCGAAGGAGACGCGATGAGCGCTGTGACCATGCGCCAGATGCTGGAGGCCGGCGTGCATTTCGGCCACCAGACCCGCTTCTGGCACCCCAAGATGCGCCCCTATATTTTCGGGGAGCGCAACAAGATCCACATCATCAACCTCGAGAAGACGCTGCCGCTCTTCAACGAGGCGATGGACTTCCTGCGAAAGCTGGCGGCGAACAAGGGCACCATCCTGTTCGTCGGGACCAAGCGCCAGGCCCAGGACATCGTCCGTGACGAGGCCATCCGCGCCGGTTGCCCCTACGTCAACGACCGCTGGCTCGGCGGCATGCTCACCAACTACCGTACGATCCGCCGCTCGATCGAGCGGCTGAAACTCCTCGAGAGCACGCTCGCCGACGAGGCGAGCCGCACCAAGCTCACCAAGAAGGAACTGCTCAACCTCGACCGCGAGCGCGAGAAGCTCGAGCGCAGCCTGGGCGGGATCAAGGACATGCCGGGGCTTCCCGACTGCCTGTTCGTCATCGACGTCGGGCACGAGTACATCGCCGTGTCCGAGGCCAACAAGCTGAACATACCGGTGGTCGGCATCGTCGACTCCAACTGCAAGCCCGACGGGGTCGACTACGTGGTGCCGGGAAACGACGACGCGATCCGTGCCATCCGCCTTTACGCGAGCGCGGCCGCGGAGGCGATCGTCGAGGGCCGCAGCACCGCCGAGATCGCGCTTGCGTCCGATGACGAGGAGTTCGTGGAGGTCAGCGAGGACGCGAAGGTGAAGATCGCGCCCAAGCGGCGCGCGCCGACCCGTGCGGAGGCGGCCGCCGAGGTGGAGGCCGACGAGGCCGCGGCCGTCGCGCCGGCAGCCAAGCCGAAGAAGGCCGTGCGCGGGAAGCCGCGCGCCGCCGGAACCAAGAAGCCGGCCGCCGAGGAAGGCGCCTGATCCACACCCGCGCCGCGCTCGCGCGGCGCCCGACCAAACGGGGATAGCTGATGAGTATTTCTGCCGCACAGGTGAAGGAGCTGCGCGAGCGCACGGGCCTCGGCATGATGGAGTGCAAGGCCGCATTGCAGGAGACGCAGGGCGACATGGAAGCCGCCGCGGATCTGCTGCGCAAGAAGGCCGGCGCCAAGGTCGAGAAGAAGGCCGGGCGCACGGCGGCCGAGGGCGCCATCGGATTGTATGTATCGGGCGACCGGCGTCTCGCCGCGATGGTGGAGGTGAACTCCGAAACGGATTTCGTCGCCAAGGGCGAGGACTTCCTCGGTTTCGCCAACGCCTGCGCGGCGACGGTCGCCGAGAGCAGGCCCGCGGATGTCGAGGCCCTCTACGGGCAGCCGCTGAAGGATGCGGGCGGGCAGAGCGTCGCGCAGGCGCGCGAGGGGCTCGTGATGAAGCTCGGCGAGAACATCGGCGTGCGAAGGTTCGTGCGCCTGCAAAGCGCGCAGGGGCGCCTCGGAAGCTATGTGCACGGCCGCAAGATCGGGGTGGTCGTCGAGGTCGAGGGCGGCGACGAAGCGCTGGCCAAGGACCTGGCGATGCACGTCGCCGCTTCGAAGCCCGAGTGCGTTTCGAAGGACCAGGTGCCGGCCGACCTCATCGCGCGGGAGAAGGAAATCTTCGCCGAGCAGGCCAGGCAGTCCGGCAAGCCGGCGAACATCATCGAGAAGATGATCGAGGGACGCATCAACAAGTTCCTGAACGAGATCACGCTCCTCGGTCAGCCGTTCGTGAAGGACCCGGACACGACCGTCGAGAAGCTGCTCAAGTCCGCCGGCGCCAAGGTCGTGCGCTTCACGCGTTTCGAGGTGGGCGAGGGCATCGAGAAGAAGAGCGGTGACTTCGCGGCCGAGGTGATGGCGCAGGTCAAGGGAGGCTGATTGACGGGGATGCCGAGCGGTCCTGCCTACCGGCGCGTGCTGCTGAAGCTGAGCGGCGAGGCGCTGATGGGGCCCGACGCGTACGGCATCAACCGCGAGACCATCGAGCGCATCGCCGGGGAGATCCGGGCGGCGGTCGCGACGGGCGTGCAGCTCGCGCTCGTCGTGGGCGGCGGCAACATCTTCCGCGGTGTCGCCCCGGCGGCGCAGGGCATGGACCGGGCGTCGGCGGACTACGTCGGCATGCTCGCGACCGTGATGAACGCGCTGCTGCTTGCCGATGCGCTCGAGCGGTTCGGTATTCGGGTCCGGGTGCAGTCCGCGCTGCGCATCGATCAGGTCGTGGAGCCCTACATCCGCCGGCGCGCGATACGGCATCTCGAGGAGGGGCGCGTGGTCGTCTTCGCGGCGGGCACGGGCAATCCGTTCTTCACCACCGACACGGCGGCGAGCCTGCGCGCCATGGAGATCGGGGCGGACGTCGTGCTCAAGGCCACCAAGGTCGACGGCGTGTACGACCGCGATCCCATGAAGCACAAGGATGCCCGGCGTTTCGAGGTGGTCAGCTACAATCAGGTGCTGGAACAGCGCCTGGGGGTGATGGACGCCACGTCGATCGCTCTTTGCCGCGATCACAACCTCCCGGTTCGCGTCTTCAGCATCAACAAGCCCGACAGCCTGCTGCGCATCCTGCGCGGCGAGCACGAGGGCACGCTGGTGAAGGGGTAGGCCATGGCGACGCAGACGGTGGACGGCATCAAGAAGGACACGGAGACCCGCATGGCGAAGTCCGTCGAGACGCTGAAGACGGACCTCGGCAAGATCCGGACGGGGCGCGCCCATCCGGGGTTGCTCGACCAGATCCGGGTGGACTATTACGGCGCGAAGACGCCGCTCAACCAGCTCGCCAACATCAGCGCGGCCGACGCGCGGACGCTGACGGTGACCCCCTACGACAAGGGCACCCTCCAGGCGATCGAGAAGGCGATTCGCGAATCCGACCTCGGCCTCAACCCCGCTGCCTCCGGCACGCTGCTGCGCGTGCCGCTCCCGCCGCTCACCGAGGAACGCCGGCGCGAGCTCGTGAAGCACGTGCACAAGGAGGGCGAGAACGCCAAGGTGGCCATCCGCAACGTGCGGCGCGACGGCAACCACCATTTGAAGGAACTCCTGAAGAAGAAACTGATCACAGAAGACGACGACAAGCGCGCGGAAGAGGCGGTGCAGAAGATGACCGACCGCTTCATCGCCGAGGTCGACAAGCTGATCGCGGCGAAGGAGCACGAGATCATGCAGGTCTAGGGGGCCTGCACCTGCATGACCGCGCCGACCGCGCCCACCGGTTCCTCCATGATTCCCAGACACATCGCCGTCATCATGGACGGCAATGGCCGCTGGGCGCGCCGCCGCGGCCTGCCCCGGGTCGCCGGCCACCGCAAGGGCGTCGAGCGCGTGCGCGAGCTGGTGCAGGCGGCCGGCGAGCTGGGTGTCCGGTATCTCACGCTGTTCGCGTTTTCGAGCGAGAACTGGCGGCGTCCCGCGCAGGAAGTGCAGATGCTCCTCGAGCTCTTTCTCGGCGCGCTCGACCGCGAAGTGGCGAAGCTGCATGAGAAGAAGGTCCGCTTTCGGGTGATCGGCGACGTCGCGCGCTTCCCGGAGGCGCTCGCCGCGCGCATCCGCGATGCCGAGACCCTCACGGCCGACAACGGCGCCTTGACGCTTACGATCGCCGCAAACTACGGCGGGCGCTGGGACATCGCCCAGGCGTGCGCCGAGATCGCGCGGCGTGCCGTGGCGGGAGAGATCGATCCGGCCCGCATCAGTCCGGCAACCGTCGAGGCGTTTCTCAGTACGCGGGAGCTGCCCGAGCCGGACCTCTTCGTCCGGAGCGGCGGCGAGCAGCGCATCAGCAATTTCCTTCTGTGGCAGTTGGCGTACACCGAGCTGCATTTCACGCCGGCGCTCTGGCCGGAGTTCGACCGGACCGAGCTCGAGGCGGCGCTCGCCTCCTATGCCAGCCGACAGCGCCGCTTCGGTCTGACCGGCGAGCAGGTCGAAGCAGCGCGTAATGCTTAAGTGGCGGCTGCTCACCGCGGCGGTTCTCATCCCGCCGCTCGTCGCCGCGCTCTTCTGGTTCCCCCCGCCCGCGCTCGCCGCGCTCGTCGCGCTCTTCATCGTGATCGGCGGCTGGGAGTGGGCCGCGCTGTGCGGGCTGGGCGCGGGTGGACGGATGACTTATGTCGCGCTGCTGGCGGCGTTCGGCGGCGCGCTCGTGCTGGCCACGCTGATCGACTCCGACGCCGGGTTCGCGGTTCTGCTGTTCGCCGCCGCATGGTGGCTCTGGGCGCTGGTGGAGCTGGTCCACGGGCGACGGCGCAGCCTGTTCGAGCGGCGGGGGGTGCGCCTGGCCGGAGGCGTGCTCGTGCTCGTTCCTGCCTGGGTCGGCGTCGTGTATCTCCATGCCGGCGATCCCATGCGTCCGGCCGCGCTGCTCTACGTCCTGGTCCTCGTCTGGCTCGCCGACTCCGCGGCGTTCCTCGCCGGCAAGACGCTCGGGCGTACGAAGCTCGCGCCGTCCGTCAGCCCGGGGAAGACCGTCGAAGGGGTGATAGGCGGCATGCTCGCCGTGGTGTTGCTCGCTTATTTTTGTGGGAAAATCGTGTGGCAGCTCGAGGCCCGGGCCCTGTGGGGCTGGGTCGGTCTCGCGGCGGTCGTGGCGCTCGTTTCGGTCGTCGGTGACCTGGTGGAGAGCAAGGTGAAGCGAGTTGCCGGCGTGAAGGACAGCGGCAGGATCCTGCCCGGACACGGCGGCGTGCTCGATCGCATCGACGCGCTCACCTCGGCCGTCCCGATCTTCGCGCTCGGATGGCGCGTCCTTTTCCAGATGGCGGCATGACACACGCGGCATCGCAGGACCAGAACGAGGGCAGGCAGGGGGTCGCGATCCTCGGTTCGACCGGGTCGATCGGCATGAGCACGCTCGACGTGCTCGCGCGCCATCCGGACCGGTTCGCCGTGGCCGCGCTCACCGCCAATGCGCAGGTCGATCGCCTCTACGAGCAGTGCGTGCGTTTCCGCCCGCGCTTCGCCGCGATGCTCGATCCGCAGGCCGCGAGGGACCTCGAAAGGCGCCTTCGCGCGAGCGGCATTCCGACGGTGGTGAGCAGCGGCCTCGACGGCCTCTCCACGGTCGCCGCCGACCGCGCGAGCGACATCGTCATGGCGGCGATCGTCGGTGCCGCGGGGCTGATTCCCACGCTCGCCGCCGTGAAGGCCGGGAAGCGCGTGCTGCTCGCCAACAAGGAGCCGCTCGTGATGTCGGGCCGCGTGCTGATGCGCGAAGCGCGTGCGGCCGGCGCGGTCCTGCTGCCGATCGACAGCGAACACAACGCGATCTTTCAATGCCTGCCCGCCGCATTCCGTGCCGGCGAGCCGCCGGCCGGGGTGCGGCGGCTCTTCCTCACGTGCTCGGGCGGTCCGTTCAGGGCGGCTTCGGCCGAGGCCCTGGCGCGGGCGACGCCCGAGCAGGCGTGCGCGCACCCAAACTGGGTCATGGGCCGCAAGATCTCGGTCGATTCCGCCACGTTGATGAACAAGGGTCTCGAGGTGATCGAGGCATGCTGGCTGTTCGGCGTCGCTCCGTCCCGGATCGAGGTCGTGATCCACCCGCAAAGCGTCATCCATTCGATGGTGGAATACGACGACGGCTCGGTGCTGGCGCAGCTCGCCAACCCGGACATGCGCATTCCCATCGCGCATGCGCTCGCCTGGCCGTCGCGCATCCAGTCGGGAGCCAAACCGATCGACCTCGTCGACCTCGCGCGGCTCGACTTCGCCGCCCCCGATACGACGCGTTTTCCGTGCCTGCGGCTCGCGTACGAGGCGGGGGCAGCCGGCGGAACGACGCCGGCGATCCTGAACGCGGCCAACGAGGTCGCGGTCGCCGCGTTCCTCGAGGGACGCATCCCCTTCATCGATATCTCACGCGTCATCGAAACCGCCCTCGCGCAGGTTCCCGGGCGGTCCGACGACTCGCTCGATGACGTGCTAGCCGACGACGCACGCGCGCGCGTGGCGGCCGAACGGGCCGTGGCAGGCGCGGGACGGCGCGTCCGACAAGGTGTCTCATGATCGATCTACTCTATTACGCGCTGGCGTTCGTCCTGGCCCTGGGCGTGCTCATCGTGGTTCACGAATTCGGCCACTACTGGGTGGCGCGGCGGCTTGGAGTCAAGGTGCTGCGATTCTCGGTCGGGTTCGGAAAACCGTTGTGGACGCGCCGCTTCGGGCGCGACCGCACCGAGCTCGTGATCGGCGCGCTGCCGCTCGGCGGTTACGTGAAGATGCTCGACGAGCACGAGGGGGATGTCCCGCGGGACCAGCTCGATCGGGCCTTCAACCGGCAGCCGGTATGGAAGCGCATCCCGATCGTCGCGGCCGGGCCGTTCTTCAACTTCCTGTTCGCGATACTGGCGTACTGGGCCGTCTTCGGCGTGGGCATGGAAGGCCTGCGGCCGGTGGTCGGCAAGGTCGTCGAGGGGTCGATCGCGGAGCGCGGCGGCTTCCGGGAGGGCGACCTGGTCCTGGCGTTCGACGGAAAGGACGTACAGAGCTGGGGACAACGGCGCCTGTACCTGTTCCGCAAGGCGCTCGATCGCGAAATCGTGAACGTGGAGGTGCAGGACGGTGAAGGCCGGATTCAGCATCGGCTGCTGGACCTGCGCGAGTTTCCGCGCGGCCAGGTCGACGCCGCGCTCCTCGAGCGCGGCATCGGGCTCTACGGCTATCAGCCGCAGGTCCTCCCGGTGGTCGGCGGCATCGAGGAAGGGCCGGCCGCACGTGCCGGGATGCGGGAAGGCGACCGGATCGTCGCGATCGGCGGGGAGACGGTGGAGGGTTGGGAGGACGTGGTGGCGATCGTGAGTCGCAGCGCCGGGCGCACGCTCGACGTGGCGGTCGAGCGCGACGGGCAGCGCGTGACCCTGCAGGTCACGCCGGACGCCGTCGCGCAGGACGAGCGGACGATCGGCCGGATCAACATCCGCCCGCAGGTGGGCGAAATCCCGCCCGAGATGCGCGTGCAGGTTCGGATGGGCGCGCTCGAGGCATTCCGGGAGGCGCTCGCCAATACCTGGGCGATGTCCACGCTGACGGTCGAGATGCTCTACCGGATGGTGACACTCGAGGTTTCGAGCAAGAACATCAGCGGGCCGATCACCATCGCGCAATATGCCGGCTACTCCGCCAAGATCGGCGCCGTGCAGTTCATCCTGTTCCTCGCCGTGATCTCGATCAGCCTGGGCGTCCTCAATCTTCTTCCCATTCCGATCCTCGACGGCGGCCACTTGCTGTACTACTTCATCGAAGCGGTGAAGGGCAGTCCGGTGTCCGAGCGCGTGATGGCGTTCGGACACCAGATCGGGATCGTCGTCCTCGTCGGGCTCATGGTGCTCGCGTTCTACAACGACCTTACGCGCATCTTCCAGTAGACGCGGCCGCCGAGAACAATGAAACGCCCCCTCGTCGCGCTGGTCGTCGGCGCGCTCCTCCCCGCGCAGGCGCCTGCCCTCGAATCCTTCGTGGTTAAGGACATCCGCGTCGAAGGCCTGCAGCGGATCGCGGCGGGCACCGTATTCAACTACCTGCCGCTCAAGGTCGGCGACACGCTGAACGACAAGGGAGCGCAGGACGCGATCCGCGCGCTCTACAAGACCGGATTCTTCCGGGACGTGCGGCTCGAGCGCCAGGGCAACGTCCTCATCGTCTCGGTGATCGAACGCCCGTCCATCGCCGGCATCCGCCTGGTGGGCACGCGCGAGTTCTCGGAGGAGGATCTCAAGAAGGGGCTCAAGGAAGTCGGTTTGGCCGAGGGGCGAATCTTCAACAAGACGCTCCTCGATCGCATCGAACAGGAGCTCCGGCAGCAATACTTTGCCCGCGGCTTCTATGCCGTCTCGATCCGTCCGACCGTGACTCCGCTCGAACGCAACCGGGTCGACATCGAGATTGCGGTCACGGAAGGCAGGCCCGCGCGCATTCGCGAAATCACGCTCGTCGGCAACGGCAAGTTCCGGGACAAGGAGCTGCTCGATCTGTTCACGCTCGGCCCGGCGCCGTGGTGGGCGCTCTTCTCGAGCCGCGACCAGTACTCGAAACAGAAGCTGGCCGGCGACCTCGAGCGTCTGCGCAACCACTACCAGGATCGGGGTTTCCTGGAGTTCAACATCGAATCCACGCAGGTCTCGATCACGCCGGACAAGGAAGACATCTACATCACCGTCAACCTCTCGGAAGGCAAGCGCTACACCGTGACCGGCTTCAAGCTCGCGGGCACCTTCGTCGTGCCGGAGGAGGATCTGCGCAAGCTGGTCGAGCTCGAGGCCGGGAGCGTGTTCTCCCGCAAGGCCGTCACCGAGTCCGCGAAGCGGATTTCCGACAGGCTGGCGAACGAGGGTTACGCGTTCGCGAACGTCAATCCCGTTCCCGACGTGGACCGCGACAAGGCGACCGTCGCCTTCACGTTCGTCATCGACCCGGGCAAGCGTACGTACGTGCGGCGCGTGAACTTCTCGGGCAACGTCACGACCCGCGACGAGGTGCTGCGGAGGGAAATGCGCCAGCTGGAGGGGGGCTGGTACTCGAGCGAGAAGATCCAGCGGTCGCGTGTGCGGCTGCAGCGCCTCGGGTTCTTCGAAGATGTCAACATCGAGACCCCTCAGGTGCCGGGTACTTCCGACCAGGTGGACATCAACGTCACCGTCAAGGAACGCTCGACGGGCAATCTGCTCTTCGGCGTCGGATACTCCGATTCCGACGGTTTCATCATCAACGCGAGCGTGACGGAGAGCAATCTGTTCGGAACCGGGAAGGAACTGTCGGCACGTTTCGACAACAGCGATGCCACGACGAATTTCAGCATCCGGTACGTCAATCCTTATTACACCCGTGACGGCGTGAGCCGCGGCTTCACCGTGTATTCGAGCAGCATCGATGCGGCCGAGCTGAACACGGCGGCGTACAACACGCAGACCACGGGTGCGGGTGTCTTCTACGGCATCCCGCTGAGCGAGTTCCATCGCCTGACCGTGGGGCTGGACGCCGAGCGCATCGACATCGAGACGACCACGGACAGCGCGCTCGTCGCGCAGGACTTCGTCGCGACCGAGGGATCTCCGGTGGACCTCGCCAAGGCTACGCTTTCCTGGTCGAGCGACAGCCTCGACAGCGCGCTCTTTCCGACGCGCGGCTTCCTGCAGCGTCTGTCCGCCGAAGCGTCCTTCCCCGGCAGCGACGTCGAGTACTACAAGCTGACGTACCTGATCGGCAAGTACTGGCCGATCAGCGAGCGCACCACCTTCAAGCTCCGGGCGGAGCTCGGCTACGGCGACGGCTACGGCGAGAGCGCGCAGCTTCCCTTCTTCAAGAACTACTTCGCGGGCGGGTCCAGCACCGTGCGCGGTTTCAGTTCGCGCTCGCTCGGACCGGTCGATCAGAACACGCTCGATCCGATCGGCGGCAACCGCCGTGTTCTCGGCAACATGGAGCTCCTGTTTCCCGTGCCGGGCATGTCGGCCGACAACAAGGCGGTACGCATGAGCTGGTTCGTCGATGGCGGCATGGTGTACGGACCGGAGGAGCGCTTCGACCTCGGAGAGTTGCGCTATTCCACGGGATTGGCGTTTAATTGGTTCTCGCCGGTGGGTCCGTTGAGCTTCAGCTATGCCTTCCCGCTCAACGACGAGCCGGACGACGATACCGAGAGCTTCCAGTTCACGCTGGGTGTTCCATTCCGGTGATTCTCAGGAGTCCCGTATTGAAAAGCGCAACGTCCACGTCCCGCTGGCTCCCGGCCGCGCTGGCCGCCCTGTTCGCCCTCCTGGCCGCGCCGGCATGGGCGGAACTGAAGGTCGGCTACGTCAATGCGGTCAAGGTCATCGAGGAGGCTCCGCAGGGCGAGGCGGCCCTCAAGAAGCTCGAAGCGGAATTCGGTCCGCGCGACAAGAAGCTCGTGGCGATGCAGGGGCGCATCAAGCAGCTCGAGGACGAGCTCGAGAAGAACGCACTTCTGCTCAAGGACACCGAGCGGCGGTCCAAGGAACACGAGATCGTCGTGCTCAAGCGCGACCTGCGGCGGGCCACACAGGAGTTCCGCGAGGATTACAATCTGCGCCGAAACGAGGAGCTGGCCTCGCTGCAGAAGCTCGTGTTCAACGCGATTGTCGAGATCGCCAAGCAGGAGAGCTACGACCTGATCCTCCACGAAGGCACGATCTACGCCAGCAAGAAGGTGGACCTCACCGAAAAGGTGCTGAAGAGGCTCGGCAAGAAGTAGCGGCGATGGCGGTCACCCTGGCAGAGCTTGCGCGGCGGGTCGGCGGTCAGGTCCGCGGCGACCCGGGGGTCGAGATACGCGCGGTCGCACCGCTCGATCGCGCCGGCCCCGGGGAGATCGCGCACCTGTCCGATCGTCGCTACCGCGCGCTGGTCGCCGAAACCCGCGCGGCTGCCGTGGTGCTCGTGGCCGAGGACGCCGGCGCTTTCAAGGGCACCGCGCTGATCCACCCGAACCCTTCGCTCGCCTTCGCGCGCATCGCCGCATTTCTCCATCCCGCACCGGCCGTGGCGCCCGGCCGGCACCCGACCGCTTTCGTCGAGGACGGGGCACGCGTCGCCGATTCCGCCCGGATAGGCGCGTACGCGGTGATCGAGCGCGAGGCGACCGTCGAGGACGGAGCGAGCATCGGGCCCGGATGCTACGTGGGGCAGGGCGCGCGGGTCGGCGCACGCACGTGCCTGGTCGCGCAGGTGTACGTGGGCGCGCGCTGCGAGATCGGAACGGACTGCCTGCTGCAGCCGGGGGCGGTGATCGGCGCCGACGGGTTCGGTTTCGCCAAGGACGGAGAACGCTGGATCAAGGTTCCGCAGCTCGGGCGCGTGATCGTCGGCGACGACGTCGAAATCGGAGCAAACACGACGGTGGATCGCGGCACCCTCGACGACACGGTCATCGCGCGCGGCGTCAAGCTCGACAACCTGATCCAGATCGCCCACAACGTGCGCGTCGGGGAGCACACGATCATGGCGGCGTGCGTCGGCATCGCCGGGAGCACGTCGATCGGCAGCCGCTGCGCCTTCGGAGGGCAGGTCGGTATCGCCGGCCACCTCGACATCGCCGACGACGTGCAGGTGCTCGGCACCTCGCTGGTCTCCGCGTCGATCCCGAAGCCGGGCGTCTACTCGTCCGCACTGAAGGCCGAACCGGCGGACGAGTGGCGGCGCACGGCCGCGCGACTGCGCCAGCTCGACGAGCTGGCCCGCCGGCTGCGCGAGGCCGAGGAAGAGATACGGAAACTGAAGGGGGAGTAGAGCATTGAACACGATGGACATACACGAGGTGCTGAAGCACCTGCCGCACCGTTACCCGTTCCTGCTGATCGATCGCGTGCTCGACTACAGGAAGGACGAGTGGATAACGGCGATCAAGAACGTCTCGATCAACGAGCCGTTCTTCCCCGGCCACTTCCCGACGCGGCCGGTCATGCCCGGCGTGCTCGTCCTGGAGGCGATGGCGCAAGCGTGCGCGATCCTCTCGTTCAAGAGCGAGGACCTGCTGCCTTCGCCGAATGCGGTGTACTACTTCGTCGGTATCAACGAGGCACGCTTCAAGCGCCCGGTCGAGCCCGGCGATCAGCTGTTCCTGCGAGCGAACCTCAAGCGCAAGTTGCGCGGGATGTGGATATTCGAGACCGAAGCGCGGGTCGGCGAGGAAACGGCGGCAACCGCCGAGCTCATGAGCACGTACAAGGAATTCGGTCCGTGATCCACCCGCAGGCGCTCGTGGACCCGCGGGCCCGGCTGGGACAGGGCGTCGAGATCGGTGCGTACTCCATCATAGAGGGCGACGTCGAGATCGGCGATCGCACCTGGATCGGGCCGCACGTCGTGATCCGGGGGCCGATACGGATCGGCGCCGACAACCGCATCTATCAGTTCTGCTCGATCGGCGAGGGACCTCAGCACCTGGGCTACAAGGGAGAGCCGACGAGGATCGAGATCGGCGACCGCAACATCGTGCGGGAATACTGCACCGTCAACCGAGGCACGGTCGCCGGCGGCGGCGTCACGCGCATCGGCAGTGACAACTTCATCATGGCGTACTGCCATATCGCGCACGACTGCGCGGTCGGCGACCGCACGGTGTTCGCGAACGGGTCGAGCCTCGCGGGGCACGTGCACGTCGGGGATTGCGCGGTCCTCGGAGGTTTCACGCTGGTGCACCAGTTCTGCCGCATCGGCGCGTACTGCATGACGGCGGTGAACACGGTCCTCTACAAGGACGTCCCTCCCTACATCACGGCCGGCGGCAACGGCGGGACGCCGCACGGGCTCAATCTCCGGGGGCTCAAGCGCCGGGGTTTCACCGAGGAGCAGATACAGCGGATCAAACAGGCCTACAAGACGCTGTATCGCTCCGGCCTCCGCCTCGAGCAGGCGCTCGTCGAGATCGATGCGCAGGGTCGCGCGTACCCGGAGATCGCGGCGTTCGTCGCTTTCATACAAGAATCCGAGCGGGGGATCGTTCGCTAGGACCATGTCCGGGCTGCGCATCGGTATCGTGGCCGGGGAGGTCTCGGGCGATCTGCTCGGCGCCGGCCTCATCCGCGCCCTCAAGGCGCGTCTCGGCGGCGTCCGCTTCGAGGGCATCGCCGGTCCGCGCATGCAGGCCGAAGGCTGCGAAAGCCTCTACGACATGGAGCGGCTCACCGTCATCGGCTTCGAGGGGGCGGGCAAGTATCTCTCCATCCTCGGCATCCGGCGGCGGCTCGCGCAGCATTTCATCGCGCGCCCCCCGGATCTCTTCATCGGCATCGATGTCCCGGACTTCAACCTGACGCTCGAGCAACGCCTGAAGTCCGCCGGCATCACGACCGTGCATTACGTGAGCCCCACGGTCTGGGCCTGGCGCGGCTACCGTATCCGCAAGATCCAGAAGTCGGTGGATCACATGCTCACGCTCTTTCCGTTCGAAGCGCGCTACTACGAGGCCCGGCACATCCCGGTGACGTACGTGGGCCACCCCCTGGCCGACGAGATACCCGAGGACTACGATCCCCGCGCGGCGCGCGCGGCGCTCGGGTTGCCGGAAGACGGTGAGCTGGTCGCGCTTCTTCCGGGCAGCCGGCGAAGCGAGCTGCGCCGTCACGCGGGTCTCTTCGTGCGGACGGCGCAGTGGTTGCACGCCCGCCGGCCGGAAGCCCGCTTCGTCGCGCCCTTCGCGAGCGCGGCGACCGAGCACCAGTTCGTTCATGCGTTGCGCAAGCACGGTGCGGAATCGCTGCCGATCGCGCGCGTGCTGAATCGTTCACGCGAGGCGCTGGCCGCCTGCGACGTGGCGCTCCTCGCCTCGGGTACGGCCACGCTCGAGGCGGCGCTGCTCCGCAAGCCGATGGTCGTGACCTATCGGGTCTCGGCCCTCTCGGCGGCGCTCGTTCGCCTGTTTGCCCACGTCAAGCTGTATTCCCTGCCTAACAACCTCGCCGGCCGGGAGGTCGTGCCGGAGCTGATGCAGTCGGAGGCCGTGCCGGAGAAGCTGGGAGCCGCGGTCGAGCACTACCTCGCGAATCCGGAGCGCTCGGCCTCGGTCCAGGCGACGCTCGGCGAGATGCATGCGGCGCTCAAGCGAAACGCCGACGTGCGCTCGGCCGAGGCGGTGATTCGGGTGCTGGCGGAACGGCGCTCGGGCGGACCGCAAGGCTCGACTGCCGCCGGCCCGCGGCCCTCGTATTATTGATCGATCCGGCGGCGGACCGACCACGGCCCGGCATTTCTCAGGGCCGCCCCGAGGCGACCGAACCTAGAGGCCGAGCAGATGCGCAAGCGGCATCTGCGTGTTGAATCGCAGGTCCCGGCGGCCGCCGCCACGATCGGGCCCGATCGCGCGAAGAAGCGGCTCCAGGCGCGCCGCGTCCCCCTGGGGCTGGGCCGTGCCGGTGAAGCGCAGTTCGCCGTTGCCCGATACCCGCCACTCGCCCCGGCCGCTCAGATTGAGGTCACCGCTCACCGTCGAAAGCCGCAACGAGGCGCGCTCGCCCTCGCCGTTCAGGTCGATACGATAATCCCCGAGGCTCTTCGAGCCGGTGAAGCGGCCGCCGGCGCCCCGCCACTGTGCCCGGACCTCGCCCGCGAGCGCATCCCTCGCCAGAGACAGGCGCTCGCTGCGGAGTTCGAGCGTGCCGGTGGGGGCGAAAAACAGGGCCGGGGCGTAGAACAGGCCCGCGATGTTCACGGGCAGGGTGGCGCTGAGATCTTCGACCGTCAGCCGACCCGGGCTGCGCTGCACGACGAGCCGCCCCTGCAAGTCGCCTTCGGCGATACCCACGTCCACGGCGACGCGGCCCAGGAAGAGCCGCAGGGGCAGCGCCTGCCAGCGCACGCGACCGAGGCGCTGGAAATTCGTCGGCCCGCCGGCGTAGAGGTCGGCTTCTCCCCGCCAGACGGTGCCGTGGGGTTGAGCGAGCGCCACCGATCTCTGGTCCGACCGGGCGACCGCCCAGCCCACCCAGGCGGCCGGGGCCGAGGCGACGAGGAACGCGACGTAAAGGAGGAGCCCGCCGACGGCGTAGAGGGTCGCGCGCCGCCGATTCATGCCCCTGAACCGCGCAGCACGAGGCGGGCGTTCACGATGCCGCTCGCCGGCTGCGGCTCGACGGTCGCGTTCTCGACGCGCACGGAGCCCTGCTTCTGCAGGTTCGCGAGCCAGCCGACCAGGCTGTTGAAGGAGACGCCGTCCAGGGCGACGCGTGCCCCGTTCGCCCCGTCCGGCTCAACGCGCTTGAGACCCGCCTTCACGCCGTAGGCCTGCGCCGACTGCTCGATGAAGCTCAGCAAGCCGCCGGTCGCCGTCCCGGACGACGGCGCGCCGCCGCGCAGGCGTTGCGCTTGCGAAACCTGGGTGCGCATCCAGACGAGCTGCTCGTGCTCTTTCGGAACGGCGGCGCGCAGGTGCTCGAGGTTGCGCTGCAGTGGCGCCCAGAGCAGCGTGTACACGAGCACGGCGAGGATGAAGACCCCGGCGCCGCCGACGAGCAGCCGCTCGCGCGGCTGCAATCCGCGCCAGAGCGCGAGGGCCGGTTCGATTCGGGTGAGCGTCATGAGGACCTCGCGGGCTTGGCGCGGGCACCGGCCGACTGGATGCGCAGCCGGCCTTCGACCTCGCCGCCGCGGCTGTTGGCGGCGACGACCTCGACCTCGAGATTCGCGGCCTGGAGCCGGTTTTTCAGGGCGTCGAGCGCCTGATAGTCGGGGAGCGTCACGTCGAGCGTGAGCGCGCGCTCGGCGTACTTCAGGCCGTGCAGCTTCGCCTGCGTCTGGTCCTGCACCGTGGGGGCCACGCGGGCGAGGAGGGGCAGGAGGTCCGAGGGACCGCCGCCGCGGAACTGGAGGCTCTCCAGGTTACGCTGCATCTGGGCATAGGGATCGAGCACGGTCTTCGTCTCGGGGAACGCTTTCAGAAGTATCTCTCGCATCTCGGTCGCATAACCCTCGTGCAGGCGGTGCAGCCGGGCCCACTCGACGAGGTCGACGGTCACGAGGCCGACGAGCCAGATGGCGAGCATCGCGGCCGCGGGGATCAGCGGCCGCCCGACCTGGCGCAGGTGCGCGGTCGGCGTGAGCTCGCCCTGGAGGAGGTTCAGGGCCGGGCTCTCCGTCGCCACCCAGAAATCGCCTACGGCCGGCTGCACCGGGATGCCCAGATGCCCGGCCCAAAGATCGAGATCGATGTCGGGCGGCGGTCCATACATGAAGAGGCACTGAGGGGCGTTCGACTGCGCGATCGCTTCCCGCAGCGCGGCCAGGACGAGGGCGGGCGGGGCGGCGTGTTCGCGCGGGCAGACGAAGCCGGAGGCCGTGCCGGTGCGCACCCAGAGCTCGTCGTCGACGAATGCCGCCGACCAGGCGTTGGCTTGCAGCGGCAGAGCCAGGTTGCCCGGGCAAAGGCCGGCGGGCCGGATGCCGGCGGCGGCCAGCGTGTCCAGCCAGGTCTTGACGCGCACGCGGTCCGTGACGGCGACCGCGAGCGAACCGTCGGGATTCGGCGTGTACGCGAAATGCAGCTGCTCGGGATCGGCCAGCAGCTGGTCCTCGAGCGCGAAGGGCAGCGCCTGCAGGATGCGCGCCCGCGAACGGGTGGGGAGCGTGGCGCGCGTGAGGACGGTGTCCGAGGGGGGCGTCCAGACCTGGACGCGCGCGCGGCGCAGGAAATCGGGCAGATCGGGAAGCGTCAGCGCTTCCCCGCGGTGCGGGGCGCCGTCGGCGTCGCAGGCCTGCCATTGCATGGGACCGGCGGATTCGGGCCAGCCGCGGGGAAGGCGCAGCCACACGGGCTGCGTCCGGGCGGCCTGCGTCAGGCGTTCCCCGAGGCCGTGCGCCTTGCGCGTGAGCGTGTTAAGCGCTGTCTTCATGCTTGATGAGCTTTAGCGGAGGTTGGCGCTGCCAGAGCACGGTCGCCCGGGCCTGTCCCCCGGCCGGGCGCTTGAGCAGCGCCTCGGTGCGGCGCAGCGTGCGCCCGATATGTGTCTCGACCGTGACTATAAAGTAAGCGGTTTGGACGTCATAGGGCGGCAGATTCTGGGCGTTCTTGGGCAAGAACGGCTGTAGCTGCGCCTTGTCGGTGAAGGGCTTGCCCTCTCGCTGGCGCACCATTTCCGCCGCCTGCGCCTCGGGAATGTTGAACAGCGCCGCGAGCACCGTTTCGGACGCCGTGTTCACGTTGATCGCGGTCTTCTCGGGCAAGGCGACGACGTGGGGTTTGAGTTTCTCGACGACCTCGACGCTGTAGCCCTTGATGAGCGAGAGCTCGTCGACCCCGATCAGCGGGCGGTTCGCGGCCCGGTAGGGAAAGTCGGTGCTGAGGTAGTCGACATCCTCGGCGCCGGCCGCGGTCGTCACGGAGCCGTTGTCGAGCCAGTCGACCAGGGCGTCGCTCAGATTGGCGTCCAGACCGTTCGCCGTCAGCAGGTTCTTGAACAGGCCGATGGCCGCGGGGTTCGGCGTATCGCCGTCGACGACGCTGTTCAGGTTGAAGCGCGCGGCGGCGTCCTGCGCCTGGATGACGACGTAGCCGCCCTCGACGGGAAGCGGCGGGAGTCCCTTCGCCCAGTCTTCGGTGAGATCGTCGACCTTGGTGCGTTTCGCGTCCTCGGTGAGCGCGATGGCGGCGAAGCGCAGCGCCCCGAGCCGGAGATTGTCGGCCTGGGCGAGGTCCATGAGGTTCTGCGTCTGGCGCAGCCAGACCTGCTGGCTCAATCCCAGGAAGGCGGCGACCGTCCCGATGATGGCGACGACGAGCATCGCCGTCACGAGCGCGACGCCCCGCTGGCGACCGGGAGCGGTCATGGCGCGGGCCCCACGAGGAAGGTGCGGACGAACTCCCCGCGCCCGGCATGCACCAGCCGGATCTCGACCGCGCGGGGAAGCGTCGTCGCGGACTGCCCTTGCGGCGGCCAGCGGTCGAGCCAGGCGGCATTGTGATAGAAGCGGACCTCGAACTCCTCGACGTCGTTGAAGAGCGGTACGGCCAACGGCTTCGTCACGGGCGCGCGGTCGAGCACCGGCCAGTGCAGGCGAACGAGCCGCTTCTCGTTCAAACGGTACGCCACCCGCTGCAGGCCGGATCCGCCGGTTTCCGTGGCCGCGAGGCCCGCGCGGGTGAGCTCGACGCTCGGCTCGGCGAGCGCGCGGACGTCGGTCGGCTGCCCGCGAAAGGCGGGCAGCGGGCTGCCGTCGTTGTCCCGGACCGGGCGATCGACGGCCTGCGCGAAGTCGTCCTTCATGCGCTGGAACCCGAGGGCCAGCTCCCGCCAGGTCTCGCGCTCGAACTCGATCCGGTCCCGGTTGTCCAGGACGCGCAGGAGACCGCCGTATGCCATTGCCGAAAAGATGGCGAAGATGGCGATGGCGACCAGGACCTCGAGCAGCGTGAAGCCGCCGGTGCGTCCGGACGCAGGGCAAGCGTGCGAAGCGGTGCGGTTGCGGGCGTTCGTCATGGCTTGCGCAGGAACAGCGCCACGGTCGCCAGCCGGTCCTTCGATCCGGCGGGGTAGATCTCGATGTCCATTCGGCGAAAATCCGGCACCGGGGTGGAAACGGTCCGCTCCAGCCAGCGCCACTCGACCCCGGCGAACTCCGTCGTGCCTTCGCTCGTGTCCAGCGACGGCCAATCCTGCTTGAGCTGGTGCATGGCCGCGCGCTCCTCGGCGAGCCACAGGGCGAGGGTCCGATCGCGCAGGCCCGCCGTGAGGTCGATGGCCTGACCGATGGCGTGCAGCACGGCGGCGAGCGCGATCGCCAGCACGGCGAGCGCGACCAGCACCTCGACGAGGGTGAATCCGGCGACGGCTCCTCGCCGGGCTGCGGAAACGCCCTCAGGTCTCATCGCGTTCCGGGGTCGCGGCCGAGCGGATCTTCCCGTCGCCGGTCGCCTGCACGTACCAGATTGCCTCCTGCGCTTCCAGGACGACGGTGAAGCGCGACAACGCGCCGCTCGGATCGAAAATGACGAGCGGAACCTCGTCGTCCTCGGTAGCCCGAACGGTATCGGCGAGCTCGAGTGTCATCGAACCCGGCAGCGTGCGTGGGCCGAGGGGATCGCCGGCGGCGAGGGGGGCCAGCCTGCCGGCGTCGTCGAGGCGCAGGAATTCGTAGCCGTTCGAGGTCGGCGCGAAGGCGTAGAAGCGGCCTTCGAGGATCGCCTCCTGCTGCGCGGTCTGGAGGAGCAGGGCGAGACGCTGCCCCTCGTCGCGGACGATGTCGCTCGGGCCGCGGGTCAGGTTCACGCCCACCATGCCGAGGATGATCACGAGCAGCAGCATCACGACCGCGAGCTCGATCAGCGTGAAACCGGCCGAGCCCGGCCGTCTCACGGCGCCCGCGCGCGACAAGGTCCGGCCGATGGCGCTATTTCTGCCCGACCACCCAGGAGCCGATATCGGCATTGTATCCCTCTCCGCCCGCCTGGCGGTCGGCGCCGAGACTCACCACGTCGACCTCGCCATGGATACCGGGGTTGAGGTACTGGTAATCGTTCCCCCACGGGTCCTTCGGCACGCGATCGAGATAGCCGCCGCTTTTCCAGTTCCGCGGCGCGTCGCCGGTTTCGGGTCTCGTGACGAGCGCCGCCAGACCCTGGTCCGGGCTGGGGTACGTCCCGTTGTCGAGCCGGTAGAGCTTGAGCGCGTTCATGATCGCGTTGATGTCGTTCTGGGCCGCGACCACCCGCGCCTGGTCCGGTCGGTCCATGATTCGCGGCACGATCAGTCCGGCGAGGATGCCGAGGATGACCACCACGACCAGGACCTCGATGAGCGTGAAACCCCCCGATCTTATGAATGCGCGCGTAGCGCGCTTCGGCTCCGGTAATACGAGGGCGCCCTCTCCCCTCGTGGGAGAGGGAACGAGGAATGCGCGCCTCGGTGCGCGCGACGACCGACGACCATGTTTGTCTCCCTGCATGCCAGACCTCACTTGATGAGCTGATTCATTTCGAAGATCGGGAGCAGGATCGCGATCACGATGAAGAGCACGATCACTCCCATGACCAGGATGAGCACGGGTTCCAGCAGCGCCGTGAGCGCCTTGACCCAGTTCTCGAGCTCGCGCGCCTGCGCCTCGGCCGCGCGCTGGAGCATGGCATCGAGTCGCCCGCTCGATTCGCCGCTCGCGATCAGGTGAATCACGAGCGGGGGAAACAGCCGGGTCTTGCCGAGCGACCGCGAGAGGCTACCGCCCTCGCGCACTTGCCGCAACGCTTCCTCGACGCCGGCGCGCATGGGCAGGTTGTTCACGACCGGCACCGCCGACTGCAGCGCGGGCAGCAGCGGGATGCCGCTCGCGGTCAGGATGCCGAGGGTATCGGCGAAGCGCGCCGCGTTGACGCCCCGGGTGACGCGGCCGATCACCGGCAGGCGCAGGAGCAGGTGGTGCCAGCGAAAGCGCACCGCGGGACTGCGCAGCGCGGCGACGAATGCGACGAGGGCGATCGTTCCGCCGGCAATCCACACGAGCCCGCTCGCGCGCGCGAAGTCGCTGATCGAGATGAGCACGCGGGTGACGAGCGGGAGCGCCTGCCCGGTGTTCTCGAACACGCGCGTGACCTGCGGCACGACGTAGACCAGCAGGAGGGCCACCACGGCCACCGCAACGGTGGTCACGAGCGCCGGATAGATGAAAGCGAGCAGCACCTTCTGGCGGAGCGCCTGGCGGTTTTCCGTATAGTCGGCCAGGCGCTCGAGCACCTCGACGAGGCGGCCCGACTGCTCCCCCGCGTCGATCATCACGCGGTAGATGTCCGGAAAGGCCTGGGGGAAGTTGGCCATGCTGCGCGCGAGCGACTGACCCTCCAGCATGCGCCCGCGCACGCCCGCGAGTATGTTCCGTGTGCGCGCGGATTCCGTTTGCTCGATGAGCGCATTCAGGCACTCCTCGAGGGTAAGGCCGGCGCGGACCAGGGTAGCGAACTGCCGCGTCAGGAGAGCGAGCTCGCTGCCCGATATGCCTCGGCGGCCGCGCCAGGGACGGCGGGCCTGTGCGCCGGTCTCCGGCTGCGTGCGGATGGCGCCGACGTACAGCGGCGTGAGGCCACGCTCGCGCAGAAGCGCGCGGACCTGGCGCTCGGCATCCCCGTCGATCACGCCCTTGACGGCCCGTCCCTGACGGTCGAGCGCCTGGTATTCGTATCCGGCCATCTATCGAAAGAAAGGCGATTTTTTAAGCGTAACGTTGAATGTCGGATGATGGCGGCGCGCGCAGCGCGCACTGCGATTCAATTCAAGACTCAACATGCCGTATTGCGCTCGCTACTCGCGCGACACGCGCAGTACTTCGTCGAGGCTCGTGTCGCCGGCGAGGACCCAGCGCAAGCCGTCCTCGCGGATGGAACGCATGCCGCGCGTGCGCGCATGCTCGCGCAACCGCTCTTCCGAGGCGCCGTCGTGAATGAGCGTTCGCATCGGGTCGTCCACCGTGAGCAGCTCGAACACGCCCGTGCGGCCCTGGTAACCGGTCTGCGCGCAGGCCGGGCAGCCGGCCGGCACGTGGATGTGGACGGAGTCGGCGGAGCCGTTCAGCTGCAGCAGCCGCCGCTCGGCGCTGTCCGCGACGTGCACCCGTCGGCACTGCGGGCAGAGCTTGCGCACGAGGCGCTGGGCGAGCACGCCGATCAGGCTGGAGGCGACGAGGAACGGCTCGATCCCCATGTCGACCAGGCGCGTGATCGCGCCGACCGCGTCGTTCGTGTGCAGGGTGGCGAGCACGAGGTGTCCCGTGAGCGAGGCCTGCACGGCGATCTGCGCGGTCTCGAGGTCGCGGATTTCGCCGATCATGATGATGTCGGGATCCTGGCGCAGGATGGCGCGCAGGGCGCGGGCGAAAGAGAGCTCGATCTTCGGATTGACCTGCGTCTGGCCGATTCCGTCCAGGTCGAACTCGATCGGATCCTCCACCGTCATGATGTTGTGGCGCTGCGTGTCGAGCTGCGACAGCGCGGCGTAGAGCGTGGTCGTCTTGCCCGAACCGGTCGGACCCGTCACGAGCAGGATGCCGTGCGGCTGCGCAATCAGGTGTTTAAGTGTCGCGAGCATCTCGGGCGACATGCCGATGGCGGGCAGCGTGAGCTTGCCTGCCTGCTTGTCGAGCAGGCGCATGACCACCCGCTCGCCGTGCGCGATCGGGAGCGTCGACACGCGCACGTCGACCGGTCGCCCGGCGAGGCGCAACGTAATGCGGCCGTCCTGCGGCATGCGCTTTTCGGCGATGTCGAGGCGCGCCATGATCTTGACGCGCGAGACGAGGAGCCCGTGCGCCGCCTGCGGCGGCTCGATGATGTCGCGCAGCACCCCGTCGATCCGGTAGCGCACCACGGAGCGCGTCTCGAACGGC
Source organism: Sulfurifustis variabilis (assembly GCF_002355415.1). Taxonomy (GTDB): domain Bacteria; phylum Pseudomonadota; class Gammaproteobacteria; order Acidiferrobacterales; family Sulfurifustaceae; genus Sulfurifustis; species Sulfurifustis variabilis. Next base: position 1,667,379 of record NZ_AP014936.1, read on the forward strand.
TCGATGTGGATGTCCGAGGCGCCCTCGCGCACCGCCTGCGAGAGGAGGGCGTTGATCAGGCGAACGATCGGCGCGTCGTCCTCGCTCTCCAGGAGGTCGGCGACGCGCGGGAGCCCCTGGGTGAGCTCCGAGAGGTTCGGGTCGGCGTCGAGACCGTCGACGATTTCCATCGCATGGTTCGCTCCGCGCTCGTAGGCCCGGTTGAGCGCGGCGTCGAACGCCTCCGCGGCGAGCTCCCGCAGGAGGACGGGTTGTCCCAGGGCCCGCTGCAGCTCGGCCAGGACCGCGCTCGAGACCCCGGGGCGCACCCACACCTCGACGCCGCCTTCGGCCTGGCGCGCGGCGATCACGCCGTGGCGCTTGGCGAAGTGGTAGGGCAGCCGATCGGTCCAGGCGGGATCGAGGGCGGGCAGTTCCGGCTGCGCGTGCATGGCCTAGTTGACGGTCGGCGAGCCGTCCGGCGCCTCGGGCGGCCCGAGTTTTTCTTCAGGTGGCTTGGCGGGTTTCGGCGGCTCGGCGGGCGGCGGGGCCGGCTTGAAGCGCTCGAGCATCTCCACGCGTTCACGGTCCGGTTCGCGGCCCTGTGCGCGGATGTAGTCGTAGCGGTCGGACGTGAGGCGATAGCCGTCGTCGGCGCTGCGGATGATCACCGGCCGCAGGAACACCATGAGGTTGGTCTTCTTCTTGGTGTCCTCCTTGTACCGGAAGAGCGCGCCGAGAAGCGGGATGCGGCCCAGCACGGGCACTTCCTGCCGTGTCTCCTGGATCGTGTCCTCGATGAGTCCGCCGAGGACGATCGTTCCGCCGTCGTCGACCAGCACCTTGGTCTCGACCGACCGCTTGTTCGTGACGATGTCGGCCGTGGCGACCGGCGAGGCGGTGACCGTCGAAATCTCCTGGAAGATGTCGAGCTTCACGCCGCCGCCTTCTGAGATCTGCGGCTTGATGCGGAGCGTGATACCGACGTCGCGGCGTTCGATCGTCTGGAACGGGTTGGTCGTCGTGCCGGTGCCGGTGGTCGGCAGCACGAAATTGCCGGTCACGAACGGGACGTTCTGGCCCACGACGATCTTGGCCTCGGCGTTGTCGAGCGTCATGAGGTTCGGCGTCGACAGGATGTTCGCGATCGTCTTCTGTTCGAGCGCGCGCGCCAGCGCCCCGAGGCTGCGCACCTCGGTGCCGTCGGCGAGCGTGATGCTCGGGCCCAGGAACGCGAGCGTGAGGCCGGCGGCGCCCGAGAGCGCCGTCGTCGGATCGACCGCCGTGCCGATGATGCTGGGCTTCGCCCGGGTGAAGTTGGTGACGCCCGCGACCGCGCCGTCGCCGGCCTTTCCGGCGTCGAACCACTGGAACCCGAGCTCGGTCGCCTTGTCGGTCGTGATCTCGGCGATGAGCGCCTCGACGTACACCTGTGCCCGGCGCACGTCGAGCTTTTCGATGACGGCGCGCAGGTTGTTGTACACGGCATCCGAGGCGTTGATGATCAGGGCATTGGTGGCTTCGTCGGCCTGGATCAGGGAGGCCTCCGCGGCGGGGCGCGCGGCCGGGCGGCCGGGGACGCCCGGCGCCGCCGGCGCGGCGGCCGTCTGGGCGCGTGCCTCGCCGGCGAGCAGCCCGCGCAGGACCTCGACGAGCTTCACCGCTTCCGCATTACGCAGGTAGACGACGCGCGTCTGACCGCCGGTCGTCGCCGGCACGTCCAGCTTGCCGATCAGCGAACGGAGCTGGTTCAGGCGGCCGGGGTTGTCGGTGCGGATGAGCAGCGTGTTCGTCCGCAGATCCGGGACGATGGTGAACCGGTCGCCGACAGGCGCCTGCGCCGGCTGCCCCGGGGCGGCGGGCACCGCGCCCGGCGGCGCCGCGAGGCGGGTGATCAGATCGGCGAGGTCGAGTGCGGACGCGTGCTGCAGCGACACGACGGTGACGTCGCTCGAGACCGGCTGATCGATCTTGTCGATGATCTTGAGCAGCCTCCGGATGTTGTCGCCGTAGTCGGTGATGATGAGTGCATTGGCCGGCTCGTAGGCCGAGAGCTGGCTCGTCGGGGCCATGAGCGGGCGCAGCAGCGGCACCATCTGCGACGCCGAAATGTGCTGCACGATGGCGACGTGCGTGTTGATCTGTTCACCGTACGGGATGGTCTTCTCGACGTCCGCGCCCTGTTTCGCTTCGCCCGTGGGCACGATGCGCACCAATGTGCCCGGCCCTTCGACGGCGGTGAACCCCTGCGCCTTCAGGGCCGACAGGAAGATCTGGTACGCGTTCGCGCGCGAGACGGGTTTCGACGAAATGATCGTTACCGTCCCCTTCACGCGCGGGTCCATGAGGAAGTTGCGCCCGGTCATCTGCGAGACGGCCTTGACCACCGCCTGGACGTCGGCGCCCTGGAAGTTCAGCAGCACTTCGCCGGTCTTCACCGGCGTGATGCTCGCGCTCGCCCCGTTGCGCGGCCCGGTCGGCGCGGGCGAGGAGGGCGGCGGGGGTGCGGGAGCGGCCGGCGCCGGCGCGCTCGGCGGCTCCACCTGCCCCGCGGGCGCTCCGTTCGGATCGGCGCCGGGCTGTTGCTGGGCCTGGGCCAGGCCGCAGAACGCGAGCGCCAAGGCGAGAAGCCACGGTCGCCGCGTGTGACGTCGTTCGTTCATGATCGTGTTGTTATTGGAGGTTGTATTGCAGTGACTCGTTCTTGCCGGCGCGGCGGATGTCGACGCTCACCTGGCTCGTGCCGCCCGCGCTGAACTGCTGATACAGCTTCATGACATCGTCCACGGTGTTCACCGCCTGGCCATTCACCGACTGGATCACGTCGCCGACCCGCAATCCCAGCTTCTCGTACAGGCTGCCGGCCTGCACCTCGCGCACCAGGAAACCGCCGCCCGCGTTCGGCACCATCAGGGCCTGGCTCAGGAACTCGGGCCTCTGCAGTTGCCGGTTCATCTGTTCGCGGTTGACGCTGTACGTGTTGCCACCGAGGCGCTGCACTTCCGGCGCGCCCCGCGGACTTCCGCGCGCCGGAGACGCGGCCGGCGGAAGCACGACCGAGCCACCCGGCAGCGCCGGACCGGTGTCCTTCAGCATCAGGCTTTCCGTGGCGCCCCCGCGTCGGATGAGCACGCGATCCGCGTACACCGCGTAGAGCGTGGTGCCGGCGACGATATCCTCGCCGACGGCGAAGGGCATCTCGGGGCCGCCATCGGCGCTGATCAACGCGAAACTTCCCGCCGGCGTCACCATCACGCCGCTCAGGACCAGGTTAAGGCTGCTCGGCGGAATGTGGTCGAGCACCACGGGACCGCTGGATGCCGGAGCGGCATGGCCGAAGAGGTTGGTTGCGAGCAGGGCATCGAGATTGAAGTCGGCGGCGCCGCTCGTGGTTGCGCTGGAAGGGCTCACCGGCGGTACTGGCGGCTGCCAGAGGCGCCACGTCCACTGCGCGAGGCTCGCGCTCAGGAGGACGAGGACGGCCGCATTGATCAGGAGGGCGACCCAGCGCCGGGCGAAAAGCTTTTCGAGCTGCTCGACCAGATGGGGGGACAGATCCCGCCCGGAGGGGCCCGTGGATGGCATCAGAGATAAATCCATAGTCGAAGTATACTATGCATCTCCTTGAATACTCGAAAAAAGCGCGCGATCGCTTCTTTCCTCTCATCCGCCTGGACCTACCGCTCGCGCAATCGAACGGTGAGCCCGACCCCACCAGACTAGCAGGAGAGCGGGGACGGGAGTGACAGCTGTTCCATGGTCTCAAAAATAGGTGCGAAGGGCGACGAGGAAACTCACGTCGGGGGCGGTGTGGACGAGGAGATCCTCGGTCACGCCGAGGTCGAGCGCCAGGCGGCGAGAGACCGTCCAGGTACCCCCGAGCACCACCTGGATCGAGACGTCTCCGAGCGGGGTGAGGTCGGTCTGGCTGTAGAAGGGCGTGTGAGCATTCAACTGCGCCTTCAAGGCGATGGCGGGCAGTGCGCGCCATTCCGCGCCGGCCGAGCCAAAGGCGACGAGCCGGTACTGCTGGTCGGGCAGCAACTCCCCCTTGCCCAGCCAGAGGACGCCCCCGCCCGCCTGCCAGCCGACCTCGCCGCACCGCTCCCTGCCGCAACCGGCGACGAGCCAGACCGCCAGGTCGGCCGCGCCGCTGCCGAGGAGCTCCTCCGCGTCGCCGGTCGGAAGCTTCAGACTCGCTCGCAGGGTGACGTTGCTGGCGCGGGGGTCGATCACCAGCTGATGGGCGCCGGTCAGGCGAAAGTCGCCGATTCCCGAGGCGGGTGTGGTGATGTCGACGAGGGCCTCCGACCCGCGCCGGTAGTAATAGGTCAGGCTGTCCTGCGGAAACCGGTCCCGATCCCCGTTGGGCAGCCCGAAGGCGTTGTGCCAGTTCTCGATGAAGCTGTCCAGGAAGCCCCCGTCGTACGACACGTAGGGCACCTCGAGACCCAGCTCCGTGCCGGGCCGCGGGCTGAACGCGAACCGCATCGTCAGCCGGCGGCTTTCTCCGTCGAGCACGAGGAACTCGTCCCGCCGGCTTTCCGCGATCAGCGTGTTCGCGATCTCGTAGGCGACCTGGAAGCGCCGTTGCCCGGGCGCAAGCACCACCGCCGAGCCCATGGCCGGCAGTCCGTAGATCTGAACGAGCGGGCTCTGGTTGAACGTATAGAAGAGCTCGTCCTCGGTCGCGGAAGCGGCGGAAGCGAGGACGAGCGCGAGTAGCGCGAGGGCGACAGCGTGGAGGCGTGCGGGTGTAGGAGGCATCGGCCGGGCGAGTATAGAACGAGCGTCGGAAGCTTCCACGATAAAAAATAAGCGGTTGTGTGGAATTGATCAGCGGGTACTTCAAGCATCTGCGGCGATGAGCGGCGTCTATCGAATCACCGCGGCATCTAGCCGGGAGTCCGGTTTATGCGAGAATCGGCGCCGTGACCGCGCCCTTCGTCCATCTCCGGGTACATTCCGAATATTCGCTGACCGACGGCATTGTGCGCATCCCCGACCTCGTGAAGGCGACGGCAGAGGCGGGCATGCCGGCGGTAGCGCTCACCGATCTGGGGAACGTCTTCGCCGGGGTCAAGTTTTACCAGGCGGCGGTTGCGGCCGGCGTCAAGCCGATCATAGGGGCCGACCTCTGGGTGGCGAACTCCGGCGATGCCCACAAGCCGCTGCGCCTCACGCTGCTTTGCCAGAACCGGGAAGGCTATCAGAACCTGTCGCGGCTGCTCACGCGCGCCTATCTCGAAGGTCAGCACACCGGGCGGCCGTGCATCGCGCGTGAATGGCTGGAAGGTCTTTCCGGCGGCCTGATCGCCCTGTCGGGCGGACACGAGGGCGACATCGGGGCAGCGCTCCTCGCCGCTAACGGCGTTGCCGCGCGTGTCCTTGCCGCCGACTACGTGGCGTGGTTTCCCGGCCGGTTCTACCTCGAGCTGCAGCGCACCGGACAACCGCGCCAGGAAGAGTACAACCATCTCGCCGTCGCCTTCGCCGGCGAGACGGGCCTGCCGGTCGTCGCGACCAATCCGGTGGTGTTCCTGCAGCGCGATGAATTCCAGGCGCACGAGATCCGCGTGTGCATCCAGGAGGGGCGCATTCTTGCGGACAGCCGCCGCCCGCGGCGCTACACGACGCAGCAGTACTTTCGCAGCGCGGCCGAGATGGCGGAGCTTTTCGCCGACGTGCCCGAGGCCTGCGCCAACACGCTCGAGATCGCGCGGCGCTGCAACTTCAGGCTCGAGTTCGGGCGCTACTACCTTCCCGCGTTCCCCGTCCCCGAGGGAATGACCATCGACGAGCTCCTGATCCGCGAGGCCCGGGTAGGGCTCGACCGAAGACTGTCGAAGCTGCCGGACGCCGAGCGAACCGTCAAGGAGCCGGCCTACCGCGACCGGCTGGAGATGGAGATCGAGGTCATCGCGAAAATGGGGTTCTCCGGCTACTTCCTGATCGTCGCCGACTTCATCCGCTGGGCCAAGGAGAACGACGTGCCGGTCGGGCCCGGTCGCGGCTCGGGGGCGGGCTCGCTCGTCGCGTACAGCCTCGGGATCACCGAGCTCGATCCGATCAAGTACGAGCTGCTCTTCGAGCGCTTCCTGAACCCCGAGCGTATCTCCATGCCGGACTTCGACGTGGACTTCTGCATGGAGCGGCGGGACCGGGTCATCGAGTACGTGCAGTCGCGCTACGGCGCCGACCACGTTTCGCAGATCATCACCCACGGCACGATGGCGGCGCGCGCGGTGGTGCGTGACGTCGGGCGCGTGCTCGATCATTCCTACGGCTACTGCGACAAGATCGCGAAGCTGATCCCGGCCGCGCCCGGGCAGGAAATCACGCTCGAGGACGCGCTCAGGCAGGAGCCGCTGCTCAAGGAGCGCTACGACAGGGAGGAGGACGTGCGCGCGCTCATCGACAGTGCCCGCGCGCTCGAGGGTCTCGCGCGCAGCGCCGGCAAGCACGCGGCCGGCGTCGTCATCGCGCCCGGCCCGCTCACCGACTTCATGCCGCTCTACTGCGAAGCCGGGAACCCGCTCACGGTCACGCAGTTCGACATGATCGACATCGAGGCGCTCGGCCTCGTGAAGTTCGACTTCCTGGGCCTTCGCAACCTCACGATCATCGACCACGCGCTCAAGATCATCAACGCGGAGCGCGCGACGCGCGGGGAGCCGCCGATCGTGATCGAGGACCTGCCGCTCGACGACGCGACGACCTACTCCCTCATCAAGTCTGCGCGCACGACGGCGCTGTTCCAGCTCGAGTCGCGCGGCATGAAGGAGCTGATCACGCGCCTGAAGCCCGACAAGTTCGAGGAGATCGTCGCGCTGGTCGCGCTGTTCCGCCCGGGCCCGCTCCAGTCGGGCATGGTCGACGACTACATCAACCGCAAGCACGGGCGCACGGCCGTCAAGTATCCGCATCCCAGTCTCGAGGCGATCCTCAAGCCCACCTACGGCGTCATCCTGTACCAGGAACAGGTGATGCAGATCGCGCAGGTACTCTCGGGCTACACGCTCGGCGGTGCCGACCTGCTGCGCCGCGCCATGGGCAAGAAGAAGCCCGAGGAGATGGCGAAGCAGCGCGACGTGTTCGTGAAGGGCGCGGAGGGTCGGGGCGTGAACGCCAAGCTCGCGGCCGACATCTTCGACCTGATCGAGAAGTTCGCGGGATACGGCTTCAACCGATCGCATTCCGCGGCGTACGCGCTCATCGCGTACCAGACGGCGTGGCTCAAGGCGCATTACCCGGCGGCGTTCATGGCGGCGGTGCTCTCGTCCGACATGGACAAGACCGACAAGGTCGTCACGATGATCGCCGAGTGCCGGGACATGCGGCTGAACGTGATCCCGCCCGACATCAACCGGTGCCAGTACGCGTTCGTGCCCGTCGACGACAAGACCGTTCTCTACGGGCTCGGGGCGATCAAGGGGCTGGGCCAATCGGCGATCGAAGGCATACTCCAGACGCGCGAAGAGGGCGGACCCTTCCGTGACCTGTTCGACCTTTGCCGGCGTATCGACGCCCGGCGCGTCAACCGGCGCGTGCTCGAGTCGCTCATCAAGGCCGGCGCGCTGGACGCGCTCGGGACCCACCGGGCGGCGCTCATGGCCTCGCTCACCAAGGCGGTCGCGGACGCGGATCAGCACAGTCGGAACGTCGCCACGGGGCAGTCCGATCTCTTCGGGGCCGGTCCGGCGCCGAGCGAGGCGCTCGCCTACGAGGCGGTGCCGGAGTGGAGCGAGGACCAGCGCCTGGAGGGCGAGAAGGAGACGTTGGGCCTCTACCTGACCGGGCACCCGATCAACCGGTATGCCGACGAGCTCAAGCGCATCACCAGCGCCACGATCGCCGAGCTCAAGCCCACGCAGGACCGGGCGGTCGTCGTCGCCGGCCTCGTCGTCGGAATGCGCATCATGCAGACCCGACGGGGCGACCGTATGGCGTTCATCACCCTGGACGACCGGACCGGCCGGCTCGAGCTCGCCGTCTTCTCGGAGCTTTTCGAGCGAAACCGCGATCTCCTGGTGAAGGACACCCTGCTGATCGTCGAGGGGCACGTGGCCGTCGACGAGTATACCGGCGGTTTCAAAATGTCCGCGGAGAAGCTCTATAATATCGAGCAGGCGCGCGCGGCCTTCGGTTCCCGCGTGGTCATCGAACTGGACGCGGGAATCGCGGGGAACGGCTTTGTCGACGAGCTCCGGGAGATTCTCGCACCCGCAAGCCAGGGGCCATGCCCGGTACACCTTCGGTACCGAAGCGACGCCGCGGAGGCCGAAATCGTGCTGGGCGAGGAGTGGAGGATACGCCCCAGCAGCGCGGTACTCGAGCGACTGGCGCGCCTCGCCGGCGAGCGCAACGTCCGTCTGGTCTACCGCTGATCCGTCTTTGTCGGCGGGCATTGCCCGAGCAAGAACAACGAGGTGCGCGCGCCCGATCGGCGCGAACGCCAGAGAGCGAGGATGAACCACAACTATCTCGACTTCGAGCAGTCAATCGCCGAGCTGGAGGCCAAGATCGAGGCGCTGCGCTCGGCATCACGCGAGACCGACCTGAACATCAACGAAGAGGTGAACCGGCTGCGCGCGAAGAGCCGGAAGCTCACCGAATCCATCTTCACTTCGCTCACGCCCTGGCAGGTCTCGCAGCTCGCCCGCCATCCGCTGCGTCCCTATACCCTCGACTACGTCGCGCGCGTCTTCACAGATTTCGAGGAATTGCACGGGGACCGCGGGTTCGCCGACGACCCGGCGATCGTGGGCGGGATCGCCCGGCTCGAAGGACGCCCGGTTGTCGTTATCGGACACCAGAAGGGGCGCGACACCCGTGAGAAGGTGCGGCGCAATTTCGGCATGCCTCGGCCCGAAGGTTACCGCAAGGCGCTACGGCTCATGCATCTCGCAGAGCGGTTCCGTCTGCCGGTGATCACCCTCATCGACACGCCGGGCGCGTACCCGGGGGTGGGCGCGGAAGAGCGCGGGCAAAGCGAGGCCATCGCCCGCAATCTTTATGTCATGGCCCGCCTCCAGACGCCGATCGTGAGCGCCGTTATCGGCGAGGGAGGATCGGGCGGCGCGCTCGCCATCGGCGTGTGCGACCGGCTCCTGATGCTGCAATACGCGACCTATTCGGTGATCTCGCCCGAAGGCTGCGCTTCCATCCTGTGGCGCGCCGCCGATCAGGCGTCCCAGGCGGCCGAGGCGATGGGCATCACCGCCGAAAGCCTGTCGCGTCTCGGCCTCGTGGACGAGGTGGTGAGCGAACCGCTCGGCGGGGCGCACCGCGACATGGAGGACATGGCCAATCGACTCAAGCGCGCGCTCGTGACTTCGTTGGACAAGCTGCTCGGCATCCCCGCGGAGCGTCTGCTCGAACAGCGCTACGCGCGCCTGATGCAGTACGGGGAGCTCGACGAGCGCTGAGATCCGGTGCGCGGCCAAGCGCAATCCCACCCTTCGTTTTCGGTTGACGCGCTCGCGCGTATCCTTTCCGATAAGCTCGCTCTCGCCCCCGGTGCCAGGCTCCGCGTCGCCTACAGCGGCGGTCTCGATTCGCACGTGCTGCTTCATGCTGCGGCACTCCTGCGCGAACGGGGCTGGGAGGTATCCGCGATTCACGTCGATCATGGTCTGCGCCGCGAGTCGGCCGACTGGGCCGCGCACTGCCGTGCCGTCTGTCGCGCGTTCCACGTAGAGCTGCTCGTGGAGCGGGTGCAGGTCGACGGCATCCGCAAGCGGGGCGTCGAGGACGCCGCGCGCCGCGCGCGCTACGGCGCCCTCGCCAGACTCCTCGAGCCGGAGGACGTCCTTCTGACCGCGCACCATCGCGACGACCAGGCGGAGACCGTGCTCCTGCAGCTCTTGCGCGCCGCCGGTCCGCACGGTCTCGCCGCCATGCCTCCCATCGCCCGGTTCGCACAAGGATGGCTGGCGCGTCCGCTGCTGGCGTTCGGGCGCGCGGCACTGCGCGCCTATGCGGAACGGGAAGGGCTGGCGTGGATCGAGGACACGAGCAACCGTGAGGACGGGATTGCGCGCAATTTCCTGCGCTCGCGAGTTCTTCCGCTCCTCGCGCGCTACTGGCCGCAGGCCGCGGAACAGCTCGCCCGGGCGGCGCGGCACCACGCCGAGGCCGCGGCGATCCTCGATGAGGTAGGGTGCGCGGACCTGGAGCGGGTGAGAATCGAGGAAAACGCGCTGTCGCTCGCCGCGCTCGGGGGGCTTTCACCCCCGCGTCGGGCCAACGTCGTTCGCTACTGGATCCGGCGACGGACGGGACAAATGCCGCCCGAGCAGGCGCTCAACGATCTCCTGGCGCAGCTTCGTTGCCGCCCGCGCTCGCGGCGTGCGCTTATCCGGTGGCCGGGCACGACGGTGGAGCGTTACCGGGACCAGCTTCGGCTCGTGCCGCCGGGACAGTTGCCCGGTCCGCAATGGGAGGCCGAGTGGGATCCCGGCGTGCCGCTGGCGATCCCGGGTACGGAATGGCGCCTTCGCGCGCGCACGGGCGTGGGCGCCGGTCTGGCAACCGAACGTCTCGCGGGGCGGAGGCTCCGCGTGCGTTTCCGCCGCGGGGGCGAGGTATGCCGTCTCCCCGGACGCACACACCGCCACAAGGTGAAAAAGCTTCTCCAGGACGCCGGCGTTCCGCCGTCGGAACGCGCGCGTCTGCCGTTCGTGTACGTCGACGAGGAGCTGGTCGCGATCGGTGATCGCTTTGTGTGCGAGCCGTATGCGGCGCGGCCCGGCGAGGCCGGCCTGCTGCTCGAAATCGAACGTTCTTCGCCGCCGTGACGTCGTTCCGGTTGTGTAAACATGTGCCATCTGGTAGCGTGTCCTTCCGTTCCGGTGAACGGGAGAGCGCACCGGTTGAGCGGCACAGGACGTGCCAAAGGGCCGCACGGCCCTCGTCGAAGGCTCGACATCCGCAAAACGGGCGCTGAATGACCAAATACGTTTTCGTGACCGGCGGTGTGGTCTCCTCGTTGGGCAAGGGGATCGCGACCGCCTCCCTCGCCGCTCTGCTCGAAGCCCGCGGACTGAAGCCGACCCTCCTGAAGCTCGACCCGTACATCAACGTGGATCCGGGCACGATGAGCCCGTTCCAGCACGGGGAGGTCTACGTCACCGAGGACGGGGCCGAAACCGACCTGGACCTCGGTCACTACGAACGGTTCGTGCGCACCAAGATGACGCGCAAGAATAACTACACGACCGGCCGGATATACGAGGGGGTGATCCGCAAGGAGCGCCGCGGCGACTACCTCGGTGCCACGGTGCAGGTGATCCCCCATATCACCGACGAAATCAAGCGGAGCATCCAGGAAGGCGCCGGCGACGCCGACGTGGCGCTCATCGAGATCGGCGGCACGGTGGGCGACATCGAATCGCAGCCGTTCCTCGAGGCCATCCGACAGATGGGCATCGAGCTCGGCCCGGAGAACGTGGTTTACATCCATCTCACGCTGGTGCCCTACATCGCGGCGAGCGGCGAGATGAAGACCAAGCCCACGCAGCACTCGGTGAAGGAGCTGCGTTCGATCGGCATTCAGCCAGACGTGCTGCTGTGCCGAGTCGATCGTCCCCTTCCGGAAGACGAGCGGCGCAAGATCGCCCTGTTTACCAATGTCCCGGCCAAGGCGGTCATCCCGGCCGAGGACGCCGACAGCATCTACAAGGTCCCGATGCTGCTGCACGAGCAAGGGCTCGACGACATCGTCGTGGAGAAGTTGCGCATCGATGCGCCGCCCGCGAAGCTGAACGAATGGGAGAAGGTCATCTACGACATGGAGCACCCGACCGGCCAGATCACGGTCGCCCTGGTCGGGAAGTACGTCCACCTGGCCGACTCGTACAAGTCGCTCTCGGAAGCGCTGCTGCACGCCGGGATCAAGACACGCACCCGCGTGAAAATCCGCTACGTCGACTCCGAGGTGCTGGAGAACGCGGGCACGGCCGCCCTCGACGACGTGGACGCGATCCTCGTGCCCGGAGGCTTCGGGGAGCGCGGCACCGAAGGCAAGATCAAGGCCGTGAACTACGCGCGCACGCGCGGGGTTCCGTATCTCGGCATCTGCCTCGGCATGCAGATCGCCGTCATCGAGTTCGCACGCAACGTGGCGGGACTCGCGGGCGCCCACAGCACGGAGTTCGCGCGCGAGACCCCGCATCCGGTGATTGCCATGATTACCGAGTGGACGACGGCCGAAGGCGGCCGGGAGCGGCGAACGGTCGGCGCCGATCTCGGCGGTACCATGCGCCTCGGTGGCCAACCGTGCCAGCTCCTGTCCGGGTCGCGCGCCCGGGCGCTCTACGGCAAGGATGTCATCGTGGAGCGCCATCGACACCGTTACGAGTTCAATAACCGCTACCGCGAGATCCTGCGGGAGAAAGGGCTGGTGATCGCCGGCACCTCGATGGACGGGATGCTCGTCGAGATCGTGGAGATCAAGGAACATCCGTGGTTCGTCGGCGTTCAGTTCCACCCCGAGTTCACGTCGACGCCGCGCGACGGCCATCCGCTCTTCACCGGCTACATCGCCGCGGCCCGCGCGCGCCGTGAGGCCACCGAGCCGAGGCAGGCAGCCGCCCGATGAAGTTGTGCGGTTTCGAGGTCGGCCTCGACCGGCCTTTTTTCCTGATTGCCGGTCCCTGCGCCATCGAGTCCGAATCGCTCGCGCTCGACACCGCGGGGCGCCTGAAGGAAATGACCGCGGCGCTCGGCATCCCCTTCATCTACAAATCGTCCTTCGATAAGGCGAACCGCAGCTCGCACGCATCGTTTCGCGGGCTCGGGATGGAACGGGGCCTCGCGATTCTGGAGAAGGTGCGGCGCCAAATCGGGGTGCCGGTGCTCACGGACGTGCATGACGTCCCGGAGATCGAGCCCGTGGCCTCCGTCGTCGACGTGCTGCAGACGCCGGCATTTCTCTGCCGGCAGACGGATTTCATCCAGGCCGCCGTGCGGTCTGGAAAGCCGGTCAACATCAAGAAGGGCCAGTTTCTCGCGCCGCACGACATGAAGAACGTCGTCGAGAAAGCCGTCGCCGCAGGCGGCAAGGACCGCGTGCTGGTGTGCGAGCGCGGCGCGAGCTTCGGCTACAACAACCTGGTTTCCGACATGCGCGCGCTCGCCATCATGCGCGAGACGGGCTGCCCGGTCGTGTTCGATGCGACGCACTCGGTACAGCTTCCGGGCGGGCAGGGCTCCCGTTCGGGCGGCCAGCGGGAATTCGTTCCGGTGCTCGCCAGGGCGGCCGTCGCCGCGGGGGTGTCGGGGATTTTCATGGAAACCCACCCCGACCCCGAGAAAGCGCTCTCCGACGGCCCCAATGCCTGGCCGCTCGGCCGTATGGCCGATCTGCTGCGGACGCTGCAGGCGATCGACGCCCGTGTGAAGGCCGAACCCCTCGCGGAGGCCGACCTGCTTTAGAATTTATTCCTGTTTTCCTCCTCAAAAGAACAACGATGCCTGCCATTGCCGATATCCGTGCGCGCGAGATCCTCGACTCGCGCGGTAATCCCACCGTCGAAGCCGACGTGGTGCTGGACTCGGGCGCGCTGGGCCGCGCCGCGGTGCCCTCGGGCGCGTCCACCGGCGCTCGTGAGGCGATCGAGCTGCGGGACGGGGATACCCGCCGCTACGGGGGGAAAGGGGTCCTGAAGGCGTGCCAGAACGTGAACGGACCGATTCGCGAGCGGCTCCGGGGCCGCGATGTCCGGGACCAGGCGGGCATCGATGGACTGATGATCGAGCTCGACGGGACCCCCAATAAATCGCGGCTCGGGGCGAACGCGATCCTCGCGGTGTCGCTGGCGGCGGCGCGGGCGGCCGCGGCGGCCGGCGGGCAGCCGCTATACCGTTATCTCAACCCGTCCGGTCCCTACGTGCTGCCGGTTCCGATGATGAACATCGTCAATGGCGGAGCGCACGCGGACAATAACGTCGACCTGCAGGAGTTCATGATCCTGCCGATCGGCGCGGCCAGTTTCGGCGAGGCCCTGCGTTGCGGGGCGGAAGTCTTCCATGCGCTGAAAAAGGTGTTGAAGGCGCGCGGGCTTTCGACGGCGGTGGGCGACGAAGGCGGCTTCGCCCCCGACCTGCCATCCAACGAAGCGGCCCTGCAGGCGATTCTCGAAGCCGTGGAAGCGGCCGGCTACCGGCCGGGCAAGGACGTGTGGCTGGGTCTCGATGCCGCGAGCTCCGAGTTCCACCGCGACGGCCGCTACCTGCTCGAGTCGACCGGCGAGACGCTGACGGGCGAACAGCTGGTCGACCTGTTTGCCGCATGGTGCGACAGGTACCCCGTGGCGAGCATCGAGGACGGCGCCGCCGAAGACGACTGGGACGGCTGGAGCGCGCTCACACGCCGGCTTGGCGGGAGGGTCCAGCTCGTCGGCGACGACCTTTTCGTTACCGACGCCCGTATCCTGAGGGACGGCATCGCGCGCGGGATCGCGAATTCGATCCTGATCAAGGTCAACCAGATCGGCACCCTGACGGAGACGCTCGAAGCGATCCGCGTGGCCCGGGAAGCCGGATACACGGCGGTGATCTCACACCGCTCCGGCGAGACCGAGGACAGTTTCATCGCGGATCTCGCCGTGGCGACAGGGACGGGGCAGATCAAGACCGGGTCGCTCTCGCGTTCCGACCGGGTAGCGAAATACAACCAGCTTTTGCGCATCGAGGGCGAGCTGCGTGGCGAGGCGCGCTACCCCGGGCGGGACGCGTTCCGTCAGCTGCGGTAAAGGTCCGGTTCGCTGGGCTGTAGTAGAATGCGCCGTGTGAAGCCCCTCGTCATCGCCCTCGGCGCCCTGCTGCTCCTGTTGCAGTACCCTCTTTGGCTGGGAAATGGCGGCCTGCTCGGGCTCTGGGAGATCAAGCGCGAGATCGCCCTGCAGGTTACCGAGAACCGGCACCTCGCCGAACGAAACCAGATGCTCGCGGCGGAAGTGATCGACCTGAAGCAGGGGCTCGAGGCGATCGAGGAGCGGGCCCGTATCGAACTCGGGATGATCAAGGGCGGCGAGACGTTCTACCAGGTCATCGACAGCCCCGACCGCAAGTAGCTACTTGTTCTGCTCCAGCACGTAGATCAGGAGCACGAACAGAAAGAAGGCGAACTCCACGACGGTGATGAGCCAGAGCAGCCAGACGATCCGCCTGGCCGATGGTTTCATGGGTATCCACAGCCGGCGGATGTACCAGCGCCACCCGGGTACGCGGCCATAGCGGTGAAAGCGCAGGAAGTAGACGCGCAGCGCCTCGCCCCACGCAAGCAGGCTCTTGTCCACCTCGCCGGCGCGGCGTTCCCGCTCCGCGTCCGGGACGCTTTCGTAGTCGTCGGCGATCGTCAACCGGCTTCCGCCTTCTGCCGGTTCGATCGTGAAGACGGTCCTTTTCTTCAGCCCCTGCGCGTACTCCACGGCGAAGCCGAGGTCCGGACCGGGACGCACCTGCATGTCCAGCGCGAGCTCCTGCTTGTTGCTCTCGTTCCGGAACTCGACGCGGCAGCGGTCCTGGCCCGTCTGACGCCACGATTTGAAGTACAGATAGGGATTCACCCGAAACATCGCCTCGATGTCGCGGGAGAGCTCGTGGAGCCGCTCGGGCGAAAGACGGGTTGGAATCGTGACCCACGCCGCGTCCGAGGAGCGGATGGGAGCGGGCGGTGCCGGACGGGCTTCGAGCGCGGAGTCACTCATAGACAGCGGGAACCAGGAGCAGGGGGGTTCCCAATGCGCGCATGACGTCGTCGGTCAGCATGCGCGAGCGGAATCCCAGGACGCCGCGCGGACGGGGCGTACCGAGCACGACGAGGTCGACTTCGTGCGTGCGGGCGAACTCGACGAGCAGCTTCGCCGGATCTCCCTGACCCATGGCGAACTCGTGCACGAGCCGCTTCGCGTCCGCCAGGCCGGCCACGCGGTCGCGGTGCTCGCGGATTTCCTTTTCGAGCTCCGACTCGAGGTGGCGGGCGAACGCGTTCCGCGCACCGGACTGGTTGCGCCAGTCGGTCGCCATCATGCCCTTCCAGAACTCCGGGACGATCAGCAGGTGGTAAAGCGTCCCGCCGGAGGCGCACAGATCCACGGCGGCACGTTCGGCCGCCTGGGCCCCGTGGGTCCCATGGCTGGCGAGCAGGATTCGGGCAACGTTGTTCATGGGCAAAAAAATCCCGGGGTCGCAGAGCGGCCCCGGGAGAGAGTCTAACGCGTCAGGCCGTTACCGCGGAACCGTGGCGACGACGACGGCAACGATGATGAGCGCCACGATCAGCGCCATGAAGTCCTCGGCGCGGTCGCTCTTGAAGATGGAGAGCGCCGTGCCGCGCTCGAACTTGGGTTTGTCAGCCATGGCAGTTTCCTCAGATCTTTTCGTGGACGAAGAGCAGGATCACGACGAGCGAGCCGATTGCCTTGGTGAGGCCGACGACGGTGCCGATGAAGAGCGGCTGCCCGCCCGCCTGGGCGATCGAGCTGAACGTGATCTGCATGCCGAGGCCGGTGAGGCCGAAGGCGAAGAACCAGACGATCAGCGTGCGGAACCAGCTCACGCGCTTGGCGGTGTGGTAGACCGCCTTGTGCGAGTCCTTGAGGACCTTGTCCGCGTCCTTGGACAGGATCTTGGCGTTCACGACACCGCGCAGCACCGTGTCATGATCGGGCGAGGCCACCTTGCGCTCCGCGATCAGCCGCTCCAGGGCCGCCCGCTGGTCCTCGCGCTGGACCTTGGGCAGCTCGGCCTGCAGCAGCGCCGCCTGCTCGTCGGTCACCATCTTGCTCGCGGTCTTGCCGGTGACCTTGTCGGTCTTGACCATCACCTTCTCGGAGTTGTCGAAGTACTTGCCCTTGTAGTGCTGCGCCGGGGCGAAGATACCCGTGGTCGAGAGGGCGAAGAGCAGGATGAAGCCGAGCACGAACACCGGGAACTTGCCGACGATCACCTGGCCCAGGTTCACGCGCTCCGCGGTGGTCTCCCGCTTCACGTACCACACCGCGAGCCACATCACGATGATCGGCAGGAACAGGATGCGGGTGATGTTGAAGATCTCGGCGACCTTCAGGGTCTCGATGCCGTTCGGCTGGAAGATCAGCGCCGCGGCCGCGACCTGCGCGGAGTTGAGGATGCCCGTGCCCGCCCACGCGCCGAACTGGATATAGCCCAGGCCCAGGGCCCGACCCACCGGCGGGAAGATGAACATCATGAGCACGCCCCAGAGCAGGATCGTGCCGATGGTGTAGGCGATCTCGGAGGACTTGGCCTGCACCACGGGGGCCGCGGCGACCGAGGCGGAAACACCGCAGACGCCCACGCCGGCTGACAATACGCCACCCATGGAGTTGGACACTCTGCGCAGCCGGCCGAGCCAGAGCACCATGGCCACCGAACCGAGCACGAAGAACCCGATCAAGATGATCGACAGCCCGCCAAGCTGCCGCAGCTCCGCCGCCGAGTACAGGCCGCCCAGCAGGATCACGCCGACCTTGAGCCCCAGGCGCGACAACCTCACCCCGTTCTCGGCCCAACCCGGCACCTTGAACACGTTCACCACGATCATGCCGACGATGATGCCGAGCAGGATGTAGTTGAAGCCGAGCGTCTTTTGGAAGTTCCAGCCGATCGCCTTGTCGGCCATCACACCCCACATTTTGAAGAGGGGCTCGGCGTAGTACTTCACGATGAAAACCATCAGCAGGATGAAGATCGCGCCGCCGATGGTGGAGAGGTAGTAATCGACATTGCCTTCCTTGGGCGTGGCGAACAGCTGCCATAATCCGACGACAACCGCGATGGCGCCGAAGATGTAACCCATCGTCGTCATCTCGCCGGCCAGCTTCGAGGTGTGCAGGGCCTGCAGTACGCCGTTGAGCATGCCCTGTTGAACCAACCAGGCGTAGCCGACCATGATGATGCCCATGATCAGTGTCGCTGGCGTTCGTTTGGTGTAGACCATGTGTGCGACTCCTCCGAGATGTGTGTGATGTTTCTTGTATCGTGTCGACGGTGTACCGCCGACTTCATCCCTGTTCTTATTTATTAGCGTTTACTTATATATTCAGCTTCCAAACAGCATGGATTCAAGCACAGGCAAGCAGAAGCAGACAAGCACGAACCGCGACGCTCGGCCGTCTGCGGGGAGGTCTCGCTCAGCCCGGATGGGGGAGGGAGTAGGGAAGCGGGCGCAGATCGAGCCGCGGACCGTCGGGTGTCCGCCAGTGGAGCTCACCCGTCGCGACGCTGCTCGTGTGCACGACGGCGAGCAGATCGACCCCGTCGTCCGGCGCCGCGTGCGCCTGCACGACCGCGCCGGTCGCCTGAGCGTGATCCGGAGCGTAGATCGCATCGCCGGGCTTCGGCTCATCGTCGCCGCTCCGGCTCAGGTGCAGGCGATACATGCGCTCCTTGAGTCGTCCAAGGTAATGGACACGCGCGACGATTTCCTGACCGGGATAGCAGCCCTTCTCGAAACTCACGCCGCCGACCAGCTCGAGATTGACCGTCTGGGGCACGAATTTTTCCTGGGTGTCGCGACCGACGTCCGCGATGCCCGCCTCGACGTCGAACCACTTCCACCAGTGACCTGCGACCGGGCGCGCCCCCTCGTTCTGGAGCGTGCTCCACAGTGACCGGGCGGAAGAGACGGACCCGACCAGCTCGAAGCGGTCGCGCGGACCGGGAATGTGGAGCACGGTCAGGTCGCCGGACTCGAGTGAACCGCTTTCATCGGGAGACGCGCCGAGCGCGCTTCGGAGCATCTCGGGAGCTCGAGGACCGGCGAGGCCGAAAGTGACCCGTTCGCCATCGGCCTGCTCGAGCGTCACCTTGCTCCGCAGCACGTACCTGCGCAGCCGGTCGAGGATGGCGTCTCTCAGATCCAGCGGCAGCCGCATGAAGTAATCGGACCCGTGCCGAAAGACGCGCGCGATCGCGAGCAGGCGTCCTTGCGGCGTGCAGTAACCCGCCAGTAGGTTTCCGCCCGACTGGAGGCGCCGGAGATCGTTGGTCAGCTGCCCGTTGAGGAAAGTGACGGAGTCCGTTCCGCTCGCCCGGATGAGGCCGTGGTACGCGCCGAGGTCGAGCAGCACCGGGCCGGCGGTCACCGCTCGGCGCTCCGCCGTTTCATTCCCGAAATGACTCGCGCCGCTTTCGTCGAAAAGGGCGCCGTGAGAGGCCAGGTGTTCCTTCCAGTCGGGATGCATGTTCTCTTGTGCCGGCGACGCAGGAAACGGCATGATAGCCAAACGTCGGCGGCGGGCAATCAATTCCCGGAGGACGGCAGGGCAATCGGACGATGGGTGCGTATCCCGAACGAAAGCGACCGGTCTATCTGAACCTCTTCAAGATCCGCCAGCCCATCGGCGCGATCGTCTCCATCATTCACCGCGTGACGGGTATCGCGTTGTCCTTGATGCTCGCGCCCGCGCTCTATGCCTTCGATCTGTCGCTGCGCAGTCCGGCCGACTATCAGCGCGTCGCGGACGCCCTTTCCACGGTCGGAGGAAGATTCGGCTCGCTCGTGGTCGTCTGGATGCTGGTGCAGCATCTTTACTCGGGGGTCCGGCTTCTGCTCCTCGATCTCAACGTGGGAGTGCGGATCGACGTCGCCCGGCGCAGTGCCTGGCTCACGCTCCTCGCCTCGGGTGTGACGGTCATGATGATCGGAGTGCTGCTCATATGAAATGGCGAGGTCACGTCAGTGCCCACACGGGAACGGGGGAGTGGCTGTGGCAGCGGTTCAGCGCACTCTACATAGGCGGGTTCACCCTGTATGTCGCGGGCCGGCTGCTCTTCGGATCCCTCGCCGGCCATGATGCGTGGCGCAGCTGGCTTTCGGGCGGGCTCGTGCGCCTGGGCTTCGCGCTCCTCATCGCGAGCCTGCTGATTCACGCCTGGACCGGTCTGCGGAGCGTCTACATCGACTACGTGCATTCGCTCGGGGTGCGCTTCGCGGTGTCCTTTCTGACCGCCCTCGGTCTCATCGCGCTCGGGCTGTGGGCCGCGCGCGTGCTGTTGACCGTCGCAGCATGACCGGCATCGCGCGCCGCCGGTTCGACTGTCTGGTGATCGGCGCGGGAGGCGCGGGCCTGCGGGCGGCCCTGCAACTCGCGCAAGCCGAGGTCAGCGTCGCCGTCATATCGAAGGTCTACCCGACGCGCTCGCACACCGTGGCGGCCCAGGGCGGGATCAACGCGGCGCTCGGCAACGTGCGGCCGGACAACTGGCACTGGCACATGTACGACACGGTCAAGGGCGGCGATTATCTGGGCGATCAGGACGCGATCGAGTACATGTGCCGCGCAGCGCCTCGGCTCGTCGTGGAGCTGGAGCACTACGGCGTGCCTTTCACGCGGCTGGAGAACGGGCGCATCTACCAACGACCCTTCGGCGGGCAGAGCCAGAACTTCGGCGGCGAGCAGGCGGCGCGGACCTGCGCCGCGGCCGATCGCACCGGCCACGCGCTGCTGCATTCGCTCTACCAGCAGAACCTCCGGGCCAAGACGCATTTTTTCGACGAATGCTTCGTGCTCGACCTGCTCGTCGACCAGGAAGGGTATGTGCTCGGTGCGTTCGCGCTCGAGATCGAGACCGGCGAGCCGATCGTCTTCGAAGCAAAGGCTACCCTGCTCGCCACAGGCGGGTCCGCGCGCCTCTATCGCACGACCACCAACGCGCTGATCAACACCGGTGACGGCATGGCGATGGTGCTGAGGGCGGGGCTTCCTCTCGAGGACATGGAGTTCGTCCAGTTCCATCCGACGGGTATCGCCGGCATCGGAATCCTGATCTCCGAGGGCGTGCGCGGCGAGGGCGGTTATCTCGTCAACAGCCGGGGCGAGCGCTTCATGGAGCGCTACGCCCCGAAAGCGCTCGATCTGGCCTCCCGCGACGTCGTGAGCCGGGCAATCTATACGGAGGTCAAGGAGGGGCGGGGCTGCGGACCGAACAAGGACCACGTCCTGCTCAAACTGGACCATCTCGGGCCGGAGATCATCAAGTCCCGGCTTCCGGGCATTCGCGAGTCGGCGATGATCTTCGCGCAAGTCGATCCGATCGAGGGGCCGATTCCGGTCTATCCGACCGCGCACTACACGATGGGCGGAATTCCCACTGATCGTTTCGGCCGGGTGGTGGCGCCGGTCCGCCACGGACCGGAGGAAGCGGTGCCCGGTCTCTACGCGGTGGGCGAGTGCGCGTGCGTGTCGGTCCATGGCGCGAACCGCCTGGGCGGGAACTCGTTGCTCGACATCGTCGTGTTCGGACGCGCGGCGGCAAACCACATCCTCGAGCACCTGGGGGAGTACCGCTATCATCGCCCGCTGCCGACCGGGGCCGCGGAGCCGGCGCTCGCGCGCCTCGAACGCTGGGCGCAGTCGGGGCCGGGGGAGTCGGTCGACGAGGTGCGGGAGGCGCTGCGGCTGGCGATGGAGCAGTACTGCGGCGTGTTCCGCACACAGGACGTGCTCGAGGAGGGCATTCGTCAGGTCGAGGCGCTGGTCCAACGCATGGAGCGGGCGCGTCTGAAGGATCAGAGCAAGGTGTTCAACACCGCCCGCGTCGAGGCGCTGGAGCTCGAAAACCTCATGGAGATTGCGCTCGCCACGGTGTATTCGGCGGCTGCCCGCAAGGAGTCGCGTGGGGCGCACTCGCGTCTCGATTACCCCAAGCGCGACGATGTCGGCTGGCTGAAGCACACGCTCTACTACCGGGACGAACGACGCATCGATTTCAAGCCGGTGCGCACGAAGCCGATGACCGTGGATGCTTTCCCGCCCAGGGAGCGCACGTACTGAGATCACGAGCGAGCCGCCGAAAACTTTTCTGAGAAAATCGAGGAACTTGCATGAAATTCCTCATTTACCGTTACAACCCGGAGACCGACGACAAGCCCCGGATGCAGCCCTACGAGCTGCCGGACGATTGCGGGGCGGTAATGCTGCTCGACGCACTCTTATTACTAAGGCGACAGGACGAGACGTTGGGTTTCCGGCGCTCGTGTCGGGAGGGCGTCTGCGGTTCCGACGGCATGAATATCAACGGGCGGAACGGGCTTGCCTGTGTCGTCCGTATCCGGGATCTCCGCCAGCCGATCGCGGTGCGCCCGCTACCCGGGCTTCCGGTCATACGCGACCTGATCGTCGATCTCACCCCGTTTTTCGCGCAGTACCGCGCCGTCAAGCCGTGGTTGATCAACCATGACCCGGAGCCGGAAATCGAACGATTGCAGGGACCCGAGGAGCGCGACCGGCTGAACGGCTACTACGAGTGCATCCTCTGCGCGTGCTGTACCTCCGCCTGTCCCTCGTTCTGGTGGAATCCGGAGCGCTTTCTCGGGCCGGCCGCGCTGCTGCAGGCGTGGCGCTTCATCACCGACAGCCGAGACCAGGCGACGGGAGATCGGCTGGACGACCTCGAGGACCCGTACAAGCTGTTCCGGTGCCATACCATCATGAACTGCGCCGATGTCTGCCCCAAGGGATTGAGTCCCACGACGGCGATCAACGCCATCCGGGACGCGCTCGCCAAGCGCGTGCTGTGACGGATCCGGCCGATCTCGCGCGGTTGCGCTGGCGCTGCCGCCGGGGCCTGCTCGAGCTGGACGTCCTCTTCAAGAACTTTCTCGAGCGGCGTTACGGCGAGCTCGACGAGACCGAACGGGCGGCCTTCGATCGGCTGCTCGACCGGCCAGACCAGCAGCTGCTCGCCTGGTTCTACGGGCAGCAGAATCCCGACGACGACGAGCTTGCGCGCCTTGTCCGCAAGATTCGGGGCTAGCCTGACGATCGTGCTCGGCCCCTCGCACCGGCTCGCGGGGCTGCTGGGCATCGCGTACGGCGGGGCGATCGCGATCGCGCTTCTTCTTCCGGTCCCATGGCTCGTACGAGGAGCGATCGCGCTGGTTTTGGCTTTCGGGCTTTACCTCGCTCTGAGAACCCATGCTTACCGAAGCACGGCGGGTACCGTGAACGCTCTCGAGTTCGGCGCCGACGGGACCTGCTCGGTGCGTTTCTCGGGCGCCGGGCAGTGGACGGAATGCGAACTCGAGCACAGCTGGGTGCACCCGAGGCTCGCGCTCCTGAGCCTTCGGGTCGCGGGAGCCCGCCGCGCGCGAGTCGCCATTGCGGCCGACGCGATTCCCGCGGAGGCGTTCAGGCGTTTGCGCGTACGGCTGCGGCTGCGAACCGCGGCGGAATGAGAACCGTGTCCTGCTGGGTCCAGCGGGGGTCGGGCAGGGGATAGTCGCGGGTATAGTGCAGTCCGCGGCTCTCCTTGCGGGCGAGGGCCGAGCGGATGATGAGGTCGGCGACCAGGACGAGGTTGCGCAACTCGATCAGGTCGTTCGTGACGCGGAAGTTGGCGTAGTACTCGCGGATTTCCTCGGCGAGCAGTTCTACCCGGTGGCGCGCGCGCTCGAGCCGCTTGGTGGTGCGGACGATGCCGACATAGTCCCACATGAAGCGCCGCAGCTCGTCCCAGTTGTGCGAAACCACTACGGCCTCGTCCGCGTCCGTTACGCGGCTCTCGTCCCAGGCGGGGATCGTGAACCGCTCGGCTTCGGGTTTGTCGATGCGGCTCGACAGGTCCGATGCCGCGCCCTCTGCGAACACGAGGCATTCGAGCAGGGAGTTGCTCGCGAGGCGGTTCGCGCCATGCAGGCCGGTGAAGGCGCATTCGCCGATGGCGTAGAGGCGGTCGAGGTCGGTGCGACCGGCGAGATCGGTCATGATGCCGCCGCACGTGTAATGGGCCGCCGGCACCACCGGAATCGGTTCACGCGTGATGTCGTAACCGAGGTCACGGCAACGTTGGTAGATCGTCGGAAAATGCTCGACGATGAACGAAGCGGGGCGGTGGCTGATATCGAGGTGCACGCAGTCGAGGCCGCGGCGCTTCATTTCGAAGTCGATAGCCCGCGCGACGATGTCGCGTGGAGCCAGCTCGCCGCGCGGGTCGTGAGCGGCCATGAACGGCTCCCCGTTCGGCAACAGCAGGCGACCGCCTTCGCCCCGGACGGCTTCGCTGATAAGGAACGACTTCGCGCGGGGATGGTAGAGACACGTCGGATGGAACTGGACGAATTCCATATTGGCAACGCGGCAGCCCGCGCGCCATGCCATGGCGATGCCGTCACCGGTCGAGGTGTCCGGGTTGCTGGTGTAGAGGTACACCTTCGACGCGCCGCCGGTGGCGAGCACGACGTAGCGCGCGGCGAGCGTCCGAATGGCACCGGTCGTCTTGTCGAGGGCATACAGCCCGAGGCAGCGGTTGGGGCCCGGCAGCCCGAGCTTTCCGCTGGTGACGAGGTCGATGGCGATGCAATTCTCGAGGACCTCGATCGCGCGGTGGGCCCTGGCGCGCTCGGCAAGCGTCGTTTCGATGGCGTGTCCGGTGGCATCGGCGGCGTGCACGACACGCCGGTGCGAATGGCCTCCTTCACGGGTCAGGTGGTAATCGCTGCCGCCGTTTTCCGCGCGGGCGGCGTTGCCGCCGGTGAACGAAACGCCTCGCTCCGCGAGCCAGGCGATCGTGGCCGGCGCCCGACGTACCACGTGCTCGACGGTCTCTCGGTGGCAGAGCCCGGCGCCCGCATCGAGCGTGTCGTCCACGTGGGACTCGAACGAGTCGGTGCGCCGATCGAGGACGGCGGCGATGCCGCCCTGGGCATAGAGGCTGGAGCCTTCGAGCAGCCCGGATTTGGCGAGGACCGCCACGCGGGTGGTGTCGGCGAGACGAAGGGCGAGGCTTAGGCCGGCCGCGCCGCTGCCGACGATGAGCACATCCACGGCCGGGGGCGTGCGTGCCATGAAGACCCTGGGGGAGCCGGAGTAGTTGTTGTAGCAGCCTTATCCTATCATAACCGCCTTTGTTTTCCGCTCGAAACGAGCGGCGCGGGGCGGGGGCGATTGAACAACGATAAGCGCTATTTCCGGCCTAATAGTCGAACTTTATCCGGAGCCGACGGTCTCTTACAGGCAGCACGCTGCTGCGTTCGTCGGACACGCTATTTCAACTGATGTCGGAACGCAGCATCGACCAGAAGCTGGTCGCCCGGGTGCAGAAGGGCGACAGGACGGCGTTCGATCTGCTGGTGCGCAAGTACCAGCACAAGGTCGCGAAGCTGGTCGCGCGGTACGTCCGCGATCGCGGCGAGATCGAGGACGTCACGCAGGAGGCCTTCATCAAGGCCTACCGCGCCATCGGCGGATTCCGGGGCGAGAGCGCGTTCTATACTTGGCTGTACCGCATAGCCGTCAACACCGCCAAGAACTACCTGGACTCGCAGGGTCGCCGGCCGCCGAGCACCGATATGGAGGTCGATGGAGCCGAACTGATCGAAAGCGGCGAAAGCCTGCGCGATCAGGCGACGCCCGAGCGCACCCTGCTGACGGACGAGATCGCGGCGACGGTTAACCGCGCGATAGAGTCGCTGCCCGAAGACCTGCGGACGGCGATTACGTTGCGCGAGATCGAGGGTCTGAGTTACGAGGAGATCGCTCAGGTGATGGACTGCCCGATCGGGACCGTGCGCTCGCGGATCTTCCGTGCGCGGGAAGCGATCGATGCGCAGTTGAAGCCGCTGCTGGAGAGGTAAGGTTCGGAGCAGTCATGAAAGAGAAGCTGTCGGCATTTATCGACGCCGAGCTCACGGAGCTCGAGGAGCGCCACGTTCTGGCCGCGCTCGCCAGCGACGCGGAACTGCGCTCCGCCTGGGAACGCTATCATTTGATACGCGCCGCCATGATGCGGCAGGTCTCGATGCTCGCCCCCGCCGGGCTGGCCGAGCGCGTGGTACTGGGCATCGCCGAGCAGCCGGTGAAGCGTGCGACGCCGAAATACTGGCACTACGCCGCAGGCGCAGGCGTGGCGGCCACGGTCGCGGCGCTCGCCATCTTCGGCCTTCAGACCCTGCACCGGCCGGCGATCCCCGGTGTCCCGTCCCTCGCCAGGATCAACGCTCCCGCTTCGCAGCCCGGTCCGCCGACGGCGCAAGGGCTCAACCCTTACCTGGTCGGCCACAGCGAATTCATGCCGACGGCCGGAATGGGTGGCATGCTGCCCTACGTGCGCGTCGTCACACTCGATCCTGACAAGTAGCAGATGATTCCCCGAGTCGTACCGGCCGGGCTCGTCGTCGCGCTATACCTGCTGGCACTCGCGCCGGTGCGCGCCGCCGAGGCGCCGCACGACTGGTTACTGCGGATCGGCCAGGCAGCGCGACGCCTGAACTACGAAGGCACGTTCGTCTACCAGCACGGCGCGCAGCTCGAAACCATGCGAATCGCGCATCGCGTCGCGAACGGCGTGACCGAGGAACGACTGGTTTCCCTGACCGGAACCCCGCGCGAGGTCATCCGCACCGAGCGCGAAGTCCGTTGCTACCTGCCGGACAGCAATTCCATCGTCGTCGAACATCGTCGTGCGAACGGCCAGGGCTTCCCCGCGATCCTTCCCGAACGGCTGCGCGACCTCGAGGAGAACTATGTTCTGGAGCTCGGGCGGGGCGCGCGCGTGACGGGCCGCCCGGTACAGGGCCTCGTGATCCGACCGCGTGACGATTTTCGTTACGGCTATCAGCTCTGGGCCGACCGGGAGACCGGCCTGCTCCTCAAGGCCGACGTCATCAACGACAAGGGCAAGATCCTCGAGCAGTTCATGTTCACGCAGATCGCGATCGGAGGCGACATCCCCGCGTCCGCCATCGCGCCGCAGACGAAGGACGCCGGCATGGTGTGGTACCGCGATGCGGTCTCCCAGCCGAGCGCAGCCCCTGCCTGGCGGGCGACCAAGCTCCCCCCCGGCTTCAAGCTGAGGAGCAGCGTGATGCGCAAGATGCCGATGCGCGATGACGCGGTGCAGCAGCTGGTCTACAGCGACGGTCTGGCCACCGTGTCCGTCTTCATCGAACCGCTGAACGAGAGCGGGCCGCCGCCCACGGGAGATGGCCCGACTCGCATGGGCGCCCTGTACGCGCTCGGCCGGCCGGTCGACAGTCACCACGTGACGGTCGTCGGCGAGGTGCCGGCGAAGACCGTGGCGATGATCGGCGCGTCCGTCGTGGCGGAGCCGGTCCAGTGAAGACGGGCGCAAGACGTTACTGGCCGCTCTTCGGTTTCTGTCTGCTCGCCTTCGCGCCGCCTGCGCCCGCCGCGCGCGAGGTGCCGGACTTCTCCGATCTCGTGCGCCGGCACGGCGGCGAGGTCGTGAACATCAGCACCGCGCAAACGCTCCAGCGCTCCGAGGGACGGGAGTGGCTGAACGTCCCGGAGGACTCTCCGCTCAACGACTGGCTCCGCGACGGTCCCGGACGCGCACCGGAGGGCGAAGGCACCTCGCTCGGATCCGGCTTCATCGTCTCCCCGGACGGCTTCATCCTGACGTGCGCACATGTGGTGGAAGGCGCGAGCGAAATCCTCGTCCGCCTGACCGACCGCCGGGAGTTTCGTGCGCGCCTGGTCGGCGCCGATCGGCGAAGCGACATCGCCCTGCTCAAGATCGACGCGGACAATCTCTCACAGGTGTCCATCGGCGATCCCGGCAGACTGGCCGTCGGGGACTGGGTGCTCGCCATCGGCTCGCCGTTCGGGTTCGACAGCTCCGCCACATCGGGCATCGTGTCGGCCAAGGGCCGGAACCTTCCGAGCGAGAACTACGTCCCGTTCATCCAGACGGACGTCGCCATCAATCCCGGTAACTCGGGCGGCCCGCTGTTCAACCTGAAAGGCGAGGTCGTCGGCGTGAATTCGCAGATATACAGCCGCACGGGCGTGTTCATGGGCCTCTCTTTCGCCATCCCCATCGACATTGCGATGCGCATCGCGGAGCAGCTCAAAGCGGACGGGCGGGTGCGCCGCGGCTGGCTCGGCGTCAGCCTCCAGGAAGTGTCGCGCGGGCTGGCCGCAGCCTATGGGCTCGATCGTCCGCGGGGCGCGCTGATCGCCGATCTGCTGCCGTCCGGACCGGCCATGCGTTCGGAGCTCCGGAGGGGGGATATCGTGCTCGAGTACGAAGGCCGCCCGATCAACGTTTCGTCCGAGCTACCGCCGCTCGTGGGACTGACGGCCCCCGAGAGGCGGGTACGTCTCAAGATCTTCCGGCGGGACCAGGGTGTCATGAACCTGCTCGTCACGATGGGCGAGCTGCGCGACGACGTGGCCACCAAGGTGTCGTTGCCGGCACCGCGGGTGGACGGCGGGCAGCGCTTCGGCCTGTCCGTCAGCGAGCTGACGGCGGCGCAACGCAAACGCCACGAGTCGGCGAACGGCATCAGCGTGGACGACGTCCTGCCCGGACCGGCCCGCGAGGCGGGCCTGCGGGCGGGTGATGTGATCCTCGAGGTCGAAGGCAAGCCTGTCGCCGGCGTGGCGCAGTTCTACCGCCTGCTTGCACAGGCCAGGCCCAGTCGGCCGGCACTCCTGCGGGTGCGGCGTGGACCCTCTTCGATCTACCTCGCGCTTCCGCTCGACGACTGAACGCCGCGTTTCGCAGGAAGGGCGAATCGGTTATTCTATGCGGGCTCGAGCGGGTAGCGGCGTCGGATGGGCTGGCGCCGCGTCCAAAAAGGCGCCTGTGGCGCCTTTTTTTCATGCTCGTCGCAAGCAACACCCATGAGTGGCTGGAACCAGGAACGCATCCGCAACTTCTCCATCATCGCCCACATCGATCACGGCAAGTCCACCCTCGCCGATCGGTTCATCCAGCTTTGCGGGGCGCTCGAGGCGCGGGAGATGCAGGAACAGGTGCTCGACTCGATGGAGCTCGAGCGCGAACGGGGCATCACGATCAAAGCCCAGAGCGTCGCGCTCGACTACAAGGCGCGCGACGGGCTCGTGTACCGGCTCAACATGATCGACACGCCCGGGCACGTCGATTTCTCGTACGAAGTCTCGCGCTCGCTCACCGCCTGCGAGGGGGCGCTGCTCGTGGTCGATGCCTCCCAGGGGGTGCAGGCCCAGACCGTCGCCAACTGTTACACCGCGTCCGAGCTGGGGCTCGAAATCCTGCCCGTTCTGAACAAGATCGACCTCCCGCAGTCCGACCCGGAGCGCGCGAGCAGGGAGATCGAGGACATTATCGGTATCGACGCCTCGCACGCGATTCAAGCGAGCGCGAAGACGGGCGAAGGCGTCGCCGACATCCTCGAGGCGATCGTCGCGCGCATCCCGGCGCCGCGGGGCGAGCGCGAAGCGCCCCTGAAGGCCCTGATCATCGATTCCTGGTTCGACAACTACCTTGGCACCGTGTCGCTGGTCCGCGTGATGCAGGGAAGCCTCCGGGCGCGAGAGAAGATCCGCCTGATGGCGGCCGGACGGGATTACGAGGCCGAGCAGGTGGGCGTATTCACACCGAAGAAGCGAACGGTCGACGCACTCGGTCCGGGCGAGGTAGGTTATGTCGTCGCCGGCATCAAGGATATCCGCGGTGCGCGCGTCGGAGACACGATCACGCATGCCCAGCGGCCGGCCGACGCGCCGTTGCCGGGCTTCAAGGAGATCAAGCCGAGGGTCTTTGCCGGCCTCTATCCCGTCGACTCCTCGGAGTACGACGCGTTCCGCGACGCACTGGGCAAGCTTTCGCTGAACGATGCCTCGTTGCAGTACGAGCCGGAGACCTCCGAGGCGCTCGGCTTCGGTTTCCGCTGCGGTTTTCTGGGAATGCTGCACATGGAGATCATCCAGGAGCGGCTGGAGCGCGAGCACGCAATCAATCTCATCACGACCGCACCCACCGTCGTCTACGAGGTGCTCACCAACAAGGGCGAGGTGCTGCGGGTGGAAAACCCGGCCCGCCTTCCGGACCCGTCCGCGATCGAGGAGATCCGCGAGCCGATCATCGAGGCCACCATTTTGGTGCCTCAGGAGTACGTGGGTGGCGTCATCGGGTTGTGCGTGGAGAAACGGGGCGTCCAGAAAAATCTGCTCTACCACGGCCGCCAGGCGATGCTGGTCTACGAACTGCCCTTGAACGAGGTCGTGCTCGACTTCTTCGACCGCCTCAAATCGGTCTCGCGCGGCTACGCCTCGCTCGATTACGAGTTCCTCGAGTTCCGGCCCTCGGACGTGGTGAAGCTTGACGTGCTGATCAACGGCGATAAAGTGGACGCGCTTTCGGCCATCGTCCACCGCGACCAGGCCCAGTATCGCGGCCGCGAGCTGGCCAAGAAGCTGCGCGACCTCATTCCGCGGCAGATGTTCGACGTCGCCATTCAGGCGGCCATAGGCGCCAAGATCATCGCCCGCGAGACCGTTAAGGCGCTGCGCAAGAACGTGACCGCGAAATGCTACGGCGGCGACGTGTCACGCAAACGCAAGCTCCTCGAACGTCAGAAGGAAGGCAAGAAACGTATGAAGCAGCTCGGCAGCGTGGAGATCCCGCAGGAAGCCTTCCTGGCGGTGCTCCGGGTGGACGGCAAGTAACGATGGATTTCTCGCTCATTCTGTTCGTGCTCGTGCTCCTTACCGGGGTAGTCTGGGCGCTCGACCGCTGGTTTCTCGCCGGCGCTCGAGAACGCCGCGCAAACGCCGTGTTGAGGTCGGGAGGCACCGAAGAGGCGGTGCGTCGGGCGTCAAAGGAACCGGTGTTCGTGGAATACGCTCGGGCGTTCTTTCCGGTCATCCTCATTGTCTTTCTCCTGCGCTCCTTCATCGTGGAGCCGTTTCGCATCCCGTCGGGATCGATGCTCCCGAGCCTGCACATCGGCGACTTCATCCTGGTGAACAAGTTCGCCTACGGGGTGCGGCTGCCGGTGGTGAACAAGAAGATCGTGGATCTGGGGGCGCCGAAGCGCGGGGACGTGCTCGTGTTCCGCTTCCCGGGGGACGAGTCGATCAACTACATCAAGCGGGTGATCGGGCTTCCCGGGGATCGCATCGTCTACCAGGGCAAGAAGCTGTACGTGAACGGCGAACTCATGGAGCAGACGCCGGCGGGGGCCTTCGGATCGCAGCAGGGCGGGGCGGGGTCGCCCGAGGCCGCGCTTCTCATCGAGAACCTGAGCGGCGTTTCGCACGAGATCCTCGTGGCCGGGCGGCCGGACCATACACCGAGCGAGTACGTCGTCCCCGCGGGGCACTATTTCGTGATGGGAGACAACCGGGACCAGAGCAACGACAGCCGGTTCTGGGGCTATGTCCCGGACGAAAATCTCGTCGGAAAGGCGTTCCTGATCTGGTTCAGCTGGGATGCCTCGGGACCGAGCCGCTGGTTTTTCGACCAGATCGTTTTCGAGCGTATCGGCGCCACCATCCGGTAGAGCCTGCTAATATTGAGGGCATGACCCGCGGGAGACCGATAATGCGTGCCGGCCAGAAGGGAATGACGTTATGGGGTACAAGTTTTGTTCTCGCCGTTCTCGGTATAGCCGTCTTCCTGATCTTGAAACTGTTCCCCGTTTACATGCAGGATTTCAAGGTAGACAAGGCGCTGCAGGGTGTGGTCGATGAGCCGGGTGCCGGCGCCATGACCAAGCCGGAAGTCGTGGAAGCGCTCTATAAGCGCTTTATAGTCGATGACATCGAGCATGTGAAACCGGAGCAACATCTTACGGTGGAACAGAACGGAAAGAATAAAATATACCGGCTGGAGTACGAAGCGGTCGTGCCGCTTTTTCACAACGTCTCCGCATTGATCGAGTTCCAGCACATGCAAGAGGTGCGAGCGGATTGAACCGGGCGCGGATCGAGCTCTGCCGCAAGCTCCGGTACACTTTCGCCGATCCCGCGCTTCTCGAGCGGGCGCTTACCCATCGCAGTCGCAGCGGCGACAACTACGAACGCCTCGAATTCCTCGGCGACAGCCTTCTCAGCCTCGTCATCTCCGCCGAGCTCTACCACCGCTTTCCTGATTTGTCCGAGGGTGAGCTGACCCGTCTCCGCGCGAGCCTCGTGAAGAAGGAGACGCTGGCTGCCATCGCACGCGATCTCGCGCTGGGAGAGTGCCTGGCGCTCGGGGGCGGTGAGCTGAAGAGCGGCGGTTTCGACCGGGACTCGATTCTCGCGGATGCGCTCGAAGCGGTGTTCGGGGCGGCCTACGAAGACCGAGGGATCGAGGCTGCGGAAGAGCTCGTCCGCCGGCTGTACGGGCCGCATCTGGAACGGCTGGACGCGCGCGCCATCCCCAAGGACCCGAAGACCCGTCTCCAGGAGCATCTGCAAAAGCAATCGCTTCCGGTGCCGACTTATAATGTGCTCCAGGTTTCAGGCGATCCCCACAATCAGGTTTTCGTCGTCGAATGCCGCATTCCGGATCTGTCGCTCAGCACCAAAGGCGAGGGCGCCACGCGCAGGGCCGCGGAGCAGCACGCCGCGAGCCAGGCCCTCGAGCGTTTGCAGGCGACGTGATCGAGGCAGGGTTTCGCAGCGGCCTCGTGACGCTTCTGGGCAGGCCCAACGTCGGAAAGTCCACGTTGCTCAACCGGCTGATCGGCGCCAAGATCAGCATCACTTCCCGTCGCCCGCAGACCACGCGCCACCGGATAATCGGAATCAAGACTACCGCATCCGCGCAGCTCGTGTATGTCGACACACCCGGCGTTCACCGTCCGCAGGGACGCCGCATCAACCGCTACATGTCGCGCATCGCGTCGGGCAGCGTGGAGGGTGTGGACTGTATCGTGCTCGTGATTTCGGCCCAAGGCTGGCGAAAAGAGGATGAAGCGGCGCTGGCCCTCGCCGGCCGGCAGTCCATACCGGTTGTGCTCGCGATCAACAAGATCGACCGCATCGGGGACCGGAGGCGGCTGCTGCCACTCATCGCCGAGTCCGACGGACGAATGCGGTTTGCCGAAATCGTGCCCGTGTCCGCGCATACCGGCGAGAACCTCGACGCGCTCGAGCGGGCCCTGCTTGTGCACTTGCCGGAGCAGCCTCCGATATATCCCGCGGAACAGCTTACCGACAAGAGCGAGCGGTTCCTGGCCTCGGAGCTCGTGCGCGAACAGGTTTTTGGCGCATACGGTGAAGAGATACCCTACGCAGCCGCCATCGAGGTTACCCGTTTCAAGCGCCTGAAGGGCGTACTCGAGGTCGAGGCGACGATCTGGGTGGAAAAGGAAGGACAGAAGGCGATCATCATCGGCAGGGGCGGCGAACGTCTGAAACAGGTCGGAACGCGCGCGCGCCTCGCCATGCAGCGGCAGTTCGGAACCAAGGTGCGTCTCGCGCTTTGGGTAAAGGTGCGCGAAGACTGGGCGGATGACGCGCGCGCCCTCGAGCGTTTCGGCTACACGGAGGAGCCGGTCTGATGCGCTTCGCCCAGGCCAGCGGTTTCGTGTTGCATCAGCGCGACTACAGCGAATCGAGCCTGCTGCTGGAGGCGTATACCCGCGCGCACGGCCGTATCGGGCTCATCGCCAAGGGCGCGCGCCGGCCGAGCAGCCGGCTGCGCGGCGTACTCAAGCCGTTTCAGGCGCTGCTGCTGTCGTTCAGCGGGCGGGGCGATCTCATGCTGCTCACCGCCGCCGAGCCGGACGGGCTCGCATCTGTCTTGTCCGGGGAATCGCTGTACTGCGGGTTCTACCTGAACGAGCTGCTGATGCGCCTTCTGCACCGCCACGACCCGCACGAATCGCTGTTCGATCGCTACCGGGCGGCGGTCCAGGGCCTTGCTACCGGCGCCAATAATGAATCGATCCTCCGCGTCTTCGAGAAGCATCTGCTCGGCGAAATCGGCTACGGCCTCGTGCTCGGGCGGGATGCGGAGCAGAACACCATCGATCCCGACGGGTTCTATGATTACGTTGCCGATCGGGGTCCGATATTGCTCAAACATCCCGAGCTGCGGGCGAGACTCGACGGGGTGCCGGTGAGAGGCGCCACCCTGCTGGCCCTCGATGCCGAGCGGCTCGATGACCCGGCCGTCCTGCGCGAAGCGAAGACACTAATGCGCGAGCTCCTGGCCGTGCGCCTCGGCGATCGCCCGCTGCACAGCCGGCGCCTGTTTCTCGGAATGCCGAACCGACGCGCGCAAAGAACGGAGGCGACGTGATCGAGCTCGGGGTGAACATCGATCACATTGCGACGCTGCGGGAGGCGAGGCGCACGCTTTATCCGGACCCCGTGCAGGCCGCGCTCGAGGCGGAACAGGCCGGCGCCGACGCCGTTACGATGCATCTGCGGGAAGACCGGCGGCACATCCAGGACCGCGACGTCGAGATGCTGCGGCAGGCCATCCAGACGCGCATGAACCTCGAGATGGCGGCGACCGACGAGATGATCGCGATCGCGCGACGCCTGCGTCCACACGACTGTTGCCTGGTTCCCGAGCGACGCGAGGAGTTGACGACCGAAGGCGGGCTCGAGGTACGTGGCCAGCAGGAACGAATCGCTTCCTGCTGTGCGGCGCTGGCGGAGGTCGGCGTGCGCGTTTCACTGTTCATCGACCCGGATTCGGATCAGGTTGCGGCGGCCGCGGCAGCGGGAGCCCCGGCGATCGAAATTCATACCGGACACTATGCCGATGCCGCTGACGACACGCGACGCCGCGAGGAGCTCGGCCGGATCGTGCGCGCCGTGGAACAGGGCCGTGCCCTCGGGCTGAAAGTGAACGCCGGACACGGCCTCAACTATCACAACGTGCAGCCGATCGCCGCCATCGAAGGCGTGTCCGAGCTCAACATCGGTCACGCCATCGTGGCCCGCGCGGTGTTTACCGGATTCCGTGAGGCCGTGCACGAGATGAAGCGGCTGATGATCGAGGCGCGCCGACGGTGATCTACGGGGTCGGGACCGATATCGTGCGTGTCTCGCGGCTGGCTGCGGATCTCGAACGCTTCGGCGAGAAATTCGCCGAGCGGATCCTGACCGAGGCCGAGCTCGCCGAGTTCCGGGCGGTATCGGCGAAGGCGAACTTTCTCGCCCGCCGGTTCGCCGCCAAGGAGGCGGCCGCCAAGGCCATGGGCACCGGATTCGCAAACGGGCTTTCGCTTCGGCACATCGGCGTGACTCACGACGGCAGCGGGAAACCGGAGCTCGTCTTCACGGGAAGAGCCCTCGAGTTCGTGCGTGAAAAGGGCATACGCGTGGCGCACGTCAGCCTCGCCGACGAGGTGGACCACGCTGTCGCCTTTGTCGCGCTCGAGCAGTGAAGTCGTCGTCGCCGTTGGGAGCTGGATTGCGTCACGTGAGGGGCCGCTTACCGAAGCGGCCTTGCGTGCCAAGCTCGAGGCGCGCGGCTGTCGCGTAGCGCTATCTCCATCTCCCCGGACGTACTCTCCGCCGCACGTGCACGCCGTCGACAAGGTCGATGCCGTCCTTACGGGCCGCTTCGCGCTCAGGACAGCGGGTGCGCGGCTGGTACTCGAAGCGGGAGACGAGGCATCGGTGCCGGCCGGCGCCCTGCACGAGACGCGGAGGTCGTCGGCGGCGGACCCGTCGTGAGTCTCGACGGGGTATGCCGCGGTTAAGGGATCACCGCCCGAAGATCACCCCGATGCCGACGCCGAAATGGACGGACGGATCGGTTCTCCGCGCGGCTTCGGGAGGCCAGAGGTGCAGCTGGTCCGCCGACAGCACCGGATACGTGTAAGGCGTCTCCCCGACCTTGCCCTCGCGTGTGCCCGCGACCCGGCCCACCGCCGTCACGAGCCGGCCCGGGGCGTAGTCGACCGGCTCGAGGTAACCGGAATGGGCGAGGAGAAAACGCCGGCTGGGATCCGCGTTGCGATCCGGTTTCCCGGCGCCCGTCAGCGGATACGCCAAGACCTCGAGCTCGGTTCCGTCGGTGAGATTGCGCGCGCCGACGATGACGCCGCCCCACAGAACCCGCTGTCCGCGCACTTCGCCGGGACGGGCCGTGGCCTGCACGGGTGTCAGGGCACGATCGACGCCCTCGAGGTCGAGCGGCGGAACGGTGGCGCACCCGCCCAGGGTGATCAGCAGAACTACATGGACCCAGGAGCGCACGTCGGTCCTTCAACGGAGATAGGGATAGTACGGGTAACGCCAGTAAGGGTAAGGCCAGAACGGATCATAGGGCCAGAACGGGTCGTAATAGTAATAGTTCCGTCGGTCGGGCATGCGCTCCCAGAGGTAGACGGAATCCGCGCGAACCAGCGGGAAGGTATAGGAGTACTGCCCGATGGGTCGGGTGACCGTCTGTTCAAGAGTCCCGGAAACGGTGACCTGGCGCCCGCTGGTGTATACGGCCGGATCCAGAAAGCCCTGAACGCGGGCTATGAACCGTCCCTGGCTGCGGTCCGTTTCACGCGGCCGGCCGTTCGATCCCAGCTCGCGGGCGACGATCTCGAGCCTGGTCTCGTCCCTGCGGTTCTCTACCGACGCAACGGTCCCGCCCCAGCGCACACGCTGACCGGCGTACGCGGCAGGATCGCGACGAACCTCGGCGACCACCGGGTCGTTGGGTGGGGGCTCGCGTATGGCCTGCGGCACCGTGGTGGCGCAGCCGGTGAGGATCAGGACGGCGAACAGGGCGGCGCGGGACATTGCTCGAGTATACCGTGCGCCGCAGGTCGATTATTGACGCGGTCCCAAGGGCTAAACGGAACGGGCTGCGGGCGAGCGGGCCACGAATTCGCGGCCCTTTTGAGATGGCTCCCCGGGAGGGACTCGAACCCCCGACCAAGCGGTTAACAGCCGCTTGCTCTACCGGCTGAGCTACCGGGGAATGCTGGAAGGCCGCGTATAGTAGGGCGGGCTTCGAAGAGGGTCAAGCCGAATCACCCGCAGGCGAGGGCTCCCCCGTCGGATTTTTTGGTGGAGATTCGGGTCCGCCCGGTCCAGTGAACGATGATGGCGCGGGCCTTCGTCGCGCCTCGGCCGTCGCAGAATGTGAAGGTCGCATTGGGCGACGCCGAGCCGTCGGGTTTGTAGGTGAGATGATGGTAGGTCCCCGACTCGCCGTACCGCAGGCGGAAATCGGGCGCGAGTCCCTCGCGGATGCGGAGCAGGTCCTCGTCCTCGTCACGGACGTGGTTGCCGTTGTCGTCGGCGAACACGATCCAGCCCTCCTTCCAGCCGGCGGACGACGCACACGCCGCTCCATCCGGGCTCGTGCAGAGGGTCACGGGCGCACCGCGCTTTACGGCCTCGCTGCGCGCCAGGCTGAGGTGGGCGACGAGGCCATTTACTTCGCCGCGCAGGCGGTTTTCCTCCACGATGACGGCCGTGCCCACGGCTCCGGCGGCGAGGATCGCCCCGATCGCCAGTGTCACCAGCATTTCCTGGAACGTGAACCCGCCGCTCGGCGGGCGATAGGTAGACCGATCCACGCTTGCTTCGTCCCTGATGAGCGGCACCGTACGGCGCGCCCAATTGTTGTTTGAAGCGTGATGCTCGGCAGGTGTGCTCCCTGCTGTCGGGTATTATCCGGACGCCGACCGGGCTTGCAAGGGGGTCAGTGCCATCCGATCCCGGTTTTGGACGGGTCGCCCGGCGCGAACTGCACGGTGATGACGAGGCGTCCCTCGAACAGGGCGTCCATGCGCACGTGACCGGGCACCGTCACGGCCCGCAGACGGAGCGGCGCGGGTTCGATGCTTTGCACCTGGAGCGCGTCGGCGGGGTAATCGATCGCGACCTTCACGTGCATGGGGAAGTAGCCGTCGAGGAAACGGCGCAGGTATGGCCCCCCGGTCCACGCGTAGGTCCCGTCGGCTCCGTTGCGCTCGAGCGAGCGGTTTTCGCTCTCGATGCACAGCACGGCGTCCTTTCCGACGTTGGTCAGCTGCACGCTCGGCCCCTCGACCCAGGCCCGCTCGATATTTTCGACCTGCAGGATCCGGATGTCGCGCACCCGACCGTCACGGAAAAGGACCTGCATCGCGTTGACGGGGGCGAGGTGATAATGGCACTGACGCACGCGCAGCCAGCCGGTCTCCAGTGATTCCTCGTTGACGATGACATGCGTGCTCTGCAGGTGCGGTAGCTTCGCCGGGACTTCGGTGAGGAAGCGGAGCTCGCCCTCATTTATGTCGAGCACATCGAAGTCCGAGGCGGAGAGGGCTACCCCAACGAAGCCGAAGAGTGCGCCGCCGACTAGGGTCCGCAGCGCGCGGCCGAGACCCGGACGTTTCATCAACCCGTGCTGAGGAACTGCTCCAACCGGTCGAGGGCCCCCTCGAGGGTCTTCATCGACGTGGCGAAGGAGAGTCGCAAGTAGCCCGGCGCGCCGAATGCGGACCCGGGGACGAGCGCCACCCCCGCCCGTTCGAGGATCTGTTCCGCCATGGCCAGGTCATCCTTCGCGCCCGCGGCCTTGATCGCCCCGCGGAAGTCGGGGAACGCGTAAAACGCGCCCTGCGACGCGAGGCACCGCACGCCGGGCAGCCGATTGAGGCGATCCACGACGTAGTCGTGCCTTTCCTTGAAGGCACGCACCATCGGGACGATGCAGGCCTGAT
Source organism: Sulfurifustis variabilis (assembly GCF_002355415.1). Lineage (GTDB taxonomy): Bacteria > Pseudomonadota > Gammaproteobacteria > Acidiferrobacterales > Sulfurifustaceae > Sulfurifustis > Sulfurifustis variabilis. The sequence continues at coordinate 1,705,723 of NZ_AP014936.1, forward strand.
CGCCGGAAAGCGCGGCCTCGGCGGCGACCTGCGCGATCGATGTGGCGTTGGACGTGCTCTGGGACTGGATGTTCGCCATGGCGGTGATGATCGGTCGGGGTCCCGCGCAATAGCCGATCCGCCAGCCGGTCATCGCATATGCCTTCGACACGCCGTTCAGGACCATGGTTCGGTCGGCGAGATCCGGACAGGCATTGAGAATGTTCGTGAAAGGCTCGTCCATCCAGAGTATGTGCTCGTACATGTCGTCCGTGGCGATGACGACTTGCGGATGGCGCCGCAGTACCTCGCCGAGCCCCGCGAGCTCGGAGCGGGTATACACGCTGCCTGTGGGGTTGGATGGACTGTTGATGACGAAGAGCTTTGTCTTCGCGGTGATGGCCTGTTCCAGTTGCGCCGGGGAGATTTTGAAGGCCTGCTCGATTCCGGCGGAGACGATGACCGGCGTGGCGCCGGCGAGGAGCACCATGTCCGGGTAGGACACCCAGTAGGGTGCCGGTATGATCGCTTCGTCCCCTTCCTCCAGCAGAGCCTGGGCCAGGTTGTAGAAGCTTTGCTTCCCGCCTACGGACACCAAGACCTGATCGGGAGTGAACTTCAGGGCGTTCTCACGCTCGAATTTGGCGCAGATCGCCCGCCGCAGCCCCGGGGTCCCTTCGACCGCCGTGTACTTGGTGAACCCTTCCCGAATCGCCCGAATCGCCGCCTCCTTGACGTGCGCGGGCGTGTCGAAGTCGGGCTCGCCCGCGCCGAGACCGATGACGTCCTTGCCCTGGGCCTTGAGCTGCTGCGCACGGGCGGTAACGGCGAGGGTGGGGGAGGGTTTGATGCGGCCAACGCGACCCGCAAGACGGATGGTGGACAAGCGCGCCTCGAAACGGTTGCTCTTGGAATTCCGGTAATATACCCGAAAGGGATTTGCCAAGACCATGATTCATCGCTTCAAGCTCGTCAGCCCCTTTGCACCCGCCGGCGACCAGCCGCAGGCCATCGGGGCGCTCGTCCAGGGATTGACCCGCTCCGACCCGGCGCAATGTCTGCTCGGCGTTACGGGCTCGGGCAAGACCTTCACGATCGCCAACGTGATCGAGCGCGTGCAGCGCCCGACCATCGTACTCGCACCCAACAAGACGCTTGCGGCGCAGCTCTACTCGGAGTTCCGCGACTTCTTTCCGGAGAACGCGGTCGAGTACTTCGTCTCGTACTACGACTACTACCAGCCCGAGGCCTACGTGCCGTCGTCGGACACGTACATCGAGAAGGACGCCTCCATCAACGAGCACATCGAACAGATGAGGCTTTCGGCCACCAAGGCGCTGCTCGAGCGTCCCGACACCATCATCGTCGCCACCGTGTCCTCGATCTACGGCCTCGGCGACCCCGCGGCGTACCACGGCATGATCCTGCACCTGAAGCGCGGTGCCACGCTCGATCAGCGCGCGATCTTGAAGCGCCTCGCGGAAATGCAGTACACGCGGAACGATATCGAGCTCCGGCGAGGCACCTTCCGGGTACACGGCGACGTGATCGACATCTTCCCGGCCGAGTCGGAGCGGCTCGCGGTGCGGGTCGAGCTTTTCGGCGACGAGATCGAAGCCCTCTCCGAGTTCGATCCGCTGACCGGCGAGGTCGCATCGCAGCTCACGCGTACGACGGTGTACCCGAAGACGCACTATGTCACCGGGCGCGACACGCTGATCCGGGCGATCGAGGAGATCAAGGTCGAGCTGCGCGAGCGCGTCGCGCACCTCCGATCGCAGGAAAAGCTCGTCGAGGCGCAACGGCTCGAATCGCGTACGCTCTACGACCTCGAGATGCTGCGCGAGGTGGGTTACTGCGCAGGCATCGAAAACTACTCACGTTATCTCTCGGGGCGAAAGGCAGGCGAGCCGCCGCCGACGCTCATCGACTACCTGCCGGACGACGCGCTCATGGTGATCGACGAGAGCCACGTCACGGTTCCGCAGCTCGGCGGCATGTACCGCGGCGACCGTTCCCGAAAGGAGACGCTGGTCGAGTACGGTTTCCGGCTGCCTTCGGCGCTGGACAACCGGCCGCTGCGTTTCGACGAATTCGAGCGATTGATGCCGCAGGTCGTCTTCGTCTCGGCCACTCCGGGGCCTTACGAACTCGAGCGGTGCCGTGGTGTGGTGATCGATCAAGTCGTACGGCCGACGGGCCTCGTGGATCCGGCGGTGGAGGTGCGTCCGGTCGCCGCGCAGGTCGACGACCTTTTATCGGCGATCCGCGAACGTGTTGCTGCGGCCGAGCGTGTTCTCGTCACGACCCTCACCAAGCGCATGGCGGAAGATCTCACCGAGTATCTCTTCGAGCACGGTGTCAGGGTGCGTTACCTGCACTCGGATATCGATACGGTCGAGCGGGCGGAGATCATCCGTGATCTGCGCTCGGGCGTGTTCGACGTTCTGGTCGGGATCAACCTGCTGCGCGAGGGGCTCGATATCCCGGAAGTGTCGCTTGTCGCGATTCTCGACGCGGACAAGGAGGGGTTCCTGCGGTCCGGACGCTCTCTCATACAGACCATCGGACGGGCAGCACGCAATATCAACGGGAAGGTGATCCTCTACGCCGACCGCGTGACCGACTCGATGCGTCAGGCGCTGGACGAAACGGACCGTCGAAGGCGCAAGCAGACTGCGCACAATGAGGCGCATGGGATCACACCGCGCGGCATCGTGAAGGACGTGAAGGAAATCATCGACGGCGTGCATCCCGCGCGCTATTCGGCCAGGGGTTCGCGGGGACGCTCAGCCCTCGCGGCGGAGGAGGAAGCCGAGTATCGCGCGATGGCGCCGGACGCCTTTGCGAAACTGCTTGGCCGCCTGGAGAAGCAGATGCACCAGCATGCGCGGAATCTGGAGTTCGAACAGGCGGCGCGCGTGCGCGACAAGATCAGGTTGCTTCGCGAGCGCAATTTCGGCGTCGTGCAGGGCGGGAAGCGACGCTGAGCGTCAGCGGTGCAGAAGCATATCGGCTAATGCTAATGCTTGAGTAGCGGAAATAGAGGGTTTTGAGCGCCGCGCACGCGAGCCTCGTCTGGAGCGATTCTTGCTGCTATTCCTTTAGTAGTTGCACAGCGAGAGGTCGCGATGAACGGAACCATTCGGAAACTGACCCTGGCCGGCGGAATGGCGGTAAGCATGCTGTTCCCGGTGCACTCCGTCCTGGCCGCCAAGACGCTGACATGGGCGGGGTGCGGCATCTCGAAGAGCGCCTTCATGTCCGAGATGGCCGAGGCCTACCGGAAGAAGACCGGCGTCGAGATCGATTTCAAGGGCGGTGGCGCGACCAAGGGCATTCGCCAGGTCGCCGCCGGCGAGGTGACGATCGGAGGAACGTGTCGGCACCTGATCGAGAGTCCCGAGACGTTTACCACGGTGCGGGAAGAGCGCCGGGTGCAGCTGACGCCCGTGGGTTGGGATGCGCTCGCGGTCATCGTGCACAAGGACAACCCGGTCGACAGCGTGACGCTCGATCAGCTGCGCGACATGTACCTGGGTCGGATCACCAACTGGAAGGAGCTCGGTGGAAACGACGCGCCGCTCGAGCTCTATGTGCGCAAGGGGAAGATCTCGGGTGTCGGCCGCACCCTGCGCGAGCTCGTGTTCAACGATTACGACATCGACTTCGTCGCCCGGCATGTTGTCGATTCGACCGGGCCGATGGAGCGCGCCATTCCGCAAAATCCACACGGCGTGGGCACCACCGGTGTCTCGAGTGCGCGCAAGCTCTCCGGCAAGGTAAAGATCCTCAAGCTCAACGGCAAGGAGCCGAGCTACGACAACATCAAAAAGGGCGATTACCTTCTCTACCGGCCGCTGTACATGGTCACGCACATGCAGAACAGCGATCCCGAGGTGAAGAAGTTCGTCGATTTCGTCCTCGGGCGGGAGGGGAAGCAGGTGATGCGCAGCGTGGGCACGGTGCCGTACGAGGACGCCATTCACCTCTGGCTCACCTATCTCGAGCAACAAAACCGGGCCCTTGCCAAGATGCACGCCCGGGCCAACACGACGGCGGCAACGCCGACGAAGGTGCGCTGATTCCAGCGGTAACTTGTTCCCGCGGGACCGGTTATGCTATTTTCCGCGCCTGATAGGCGCGTAGCTCAGTGGTAGAGCACCACCTTGACATGGTGGTGGTCGGTGGTTCGATCCCACTCGCGCCTACCAGTTCCGAGTCGCTCTGATTGAGACGAGCCCGACACGCGGCCAGTCGTAGCGGTCGCCACTGATCGAAGGGTTTGAAGTATGCCAGTCATCACGCTGCCGGACGGCAGTCAGCGTTCGTATTCCCATCCCGTCACCGTCGCGAAGATCGCCGCCGATATCGGGCCCGGGCTTGCCCGGGCGGCCCTCGCCGGCAAGGTTGACGGACGGCTGGTCGACACGTCGTTCGAAATCGGCAGCGATGCCCGAGTTGCGATCGTCACGGATCGCGACACGGAAGGCGTGGAGATCCTGCGACACTCCTCCGCGCATCTCCTCGCACACGCCGTCAAGGAGCTCTTCCCCGACGCGCAGGTGACGATCGGACCGGTCATCGAGGACGGCTTCTACTACGACTTCGCCTACGATCGCGGTTTCAGCGAGGACGACCTGCGGCGCATCGAAGCCCGAATGCATGAGATCGCAAAGCGGGACTATCCGGTCGCGCGCAGCGTCATGCCGCGGGACGAGGCGGTGCGGTTCTTCCGGGGCCAGGGTGAGGAGTACAAGGCCCGCATCATCGAGGCCATCCCGGCCGGAGAGGACATCTCGCTCTATCGACAGGGCGATTTCGTGGATCTCTGCCGAGGGCCGCATGTCCCCAGCACGGGCAAGCTCAAGGCCTTCAAGCTGACCAAAGTGGCCGGCGCCTACTGGCGCGGCGACTCGCGCAACGAGATGCTCCAGCGCGTCTATGGGACCGCATGGGCCAACAAGGAGCAGCTCGACGCCTATCTGCACCGTCTGGAGGAGGCCGAGAAGCGCGACCACCGCAAGCTCGGGCGTCAGCTGGACCTCTTCCATACCCAGGAAGAGGCGCCGGGCATGGTGTTCTGGCACGAGCGGGGATGGCGCATTTACCAGCAGATACAGCAGTACATGAGCGAGCTGTGGCGCGCCCACGGCTACAAGGAGATCCGTACGCCGCAGCTGATCGATCGGTCGCTCTGGGAGCGCTCGGGCCACTGGGAGAAGTTCCACGCGGACATGTTCATCACCGAGTCGGAGAAGCGGCTGTACGCCGTGAAGCCGATGAACTGCCCCGGACACATCCAGGTGTACAACCAGGGTCTGAAGAGCTACCGGGACCTGCCCTTGCGCCTGGCCGAGTTCGGCTCCTGCCACCGGAACGAACAGTCCGGAGCCCTGCACGGGCTCATGCGCGTGCGCGGCTTCGTGCAGGACGACGCGCATATTTTCTGCACCGAGGATCAGATCCAGGGTGAGGTCTCCGCGTTCATCGACCTGCTGCACAAGGTCTACGGCGATTTCGGCTTCAAGGAGGTACGCTACAAACTCTCGACCCGGCCGGCGAACCGGATCGGCTCGGACGAGAGTTGGGACAGGGCGGAACACGCGCTCGAACAGGCCCTGAACGGCAAAGGTCTGCCCTGGGAGCTGCAGCCGGGGGAGGGCGCCTTCTACGGGCCCAAGATCGAATTCTCCCTTCGGGACAGCATCGGTCGTGTCTGGCAGTGCGGCACCATCCAGGTCGATTTCTCCATGCCCGGGCGCCTCGGCGCGAGCTACGTGGCGGAGGACGGGACGAAAAGGGTCCCGGTCATGCTCCACCGGGCGATCCTGGGGTCGTTTGAGCGCTTTATCGGGATTCTCATAGAGGAGTACGCCGGGTCATTTCCCGCCTGGCTCGCACCGGTCCAGGCCGTGATTCTGACCATCACGGACCAGCAGAACGAGTATGCCCGGCGAGCCGAGCGCGTCCTGCGGGACCGTGGCCTCCGAGCCGAATCCGACTTGAGAAACGAAAAAATTGGCTTTAAAATCCGCGAACATACGTTACAGCGCATTCCTTATTTGCTGGTCATCGGCAAACGGGAGGCGCTCGACGGTACGGTAGCCGTGCGCACGCGGACGGGTGAGGACTTGGGCGTCATGACGCTCGAGGCGTTCAGCGAACGACTCACTCGGGAGATCGCGGGCCGCGGCATTCATATTTTGGAGGACGGTAAACATCGCGTCGGATAAAGAGTTACGGATAAACGGGCGGATCAACGCGCCCCGGGTTCGCCTCATCGGTGCAGACGGGCAGCAGGTGGGAATCGTGCCGATCCAGGAGGCGCTCAAGCGGGCGGAAGAGGCGGAGCTCGACCTCGTCGAGATCTCGCCGAATGCCGCGCCACCCGTCTGCCGTATCATGAACTACGGCAAGTTCCAGTACGAGGAGAGCAAGCGTCGCCACGCGGCGAAGAAGAAACAAAAACAGATACAGGTGAAGGAAGTGAAGTTTCGTCCCGGGACGGACATCGGGGACTATCAGGTCAAACTGCGCAACCTGATACGGTTCCTGGAAAACGGAGACAAGGCGAAGATCACTCTGCGCTTTCGCGGCCGTGAAATGGCCCACCAGGAGCTCGGGATGCAACTCCTGAAGCGCGTCGAGTCGGACCTCAAGGAATACGGCATGGTTGAGCAGCACCCGCGCCTCGAGGGCCGCCAGATGGTGATGATCGTCGGGCCTCATAAACGTTAACAGTCGTGCCTCATCGCCGCTGAAGAGCGGCCGGCACGAGAATGCGGAGTAATTGAAATGCCGAAGTTGAAGACCAACCGGGGCGCGGCCAAGCGCTTCAAGCGAACCGCGAGCGGCGGGTTCAAGCGCTCGCGCTCGCACCTGCGCCACATCCTCACGAAGAAGAGCGCCAAGCGCAAACGTCACCTGCGCGGCACCACCATGGTCCACGAGTCCGATGCCGGTCTCGTGCGACGCATGCTGCCGCACGCCTAAGGAGGGCCGCCATGCCACGCGTGAAACGCGGTGTCACCTCGCGTGCCCGCCACAACAAGGTTCTCTCCCGCGCGAAGGGCTACTACAACGCCCGGCGCAAGAACATCAAGACCGCCAAGCAGGCGGTCATGCGGGCCGATCAGTATGCCTTTCGCGATCGCCGCGCGCGCAAGCGCGATTTTCGCGGGCTGTGGATCACCCGTATCAACGCCGGGGCGCGCGAGTGCGGGTTGTCGTACAGTCGATTTATGAACGGCCTCAAGAAGGCCGCGATCGAGATCGACCGCAAGGTCCTCGCCGACCTTGCCGTCCACGACAAGAAGACCTTTTCCGTCCTGGCCGACAAAGCCAAGACCGCGCTCGCCGGCTGAGCGAGCGGTCCTCCGCCGAAGTCCGCTGAACGCGAGGGAAAGGTCCTCGACCTTTCCCTCGCTTTTGTTGGGAACGAAAGCGTGTCGGAAACCACGGAGTCCGTCCAGGCGCAGCTCGAGCGACTGCTGGCCGAGGCCGATGCGGCCGCCACTGCAGCCGGCGACGTCGCGGTCATCGAGGAACTGCGCGTTCGGTACCTGGGCAAGAAGGGGCTGCTCACGGAGCAGCTCAAGCGCCTCGGCAGCCTGCCGGCCGAGGACCGCCCGCGCGTCGGCAAGTGGGTGAACGACGCGAAGGAGGCGCTTCAGGAAACGCTGCGTGCACGTCGCGAGGCGTTGGAGACGCGCGCACAAAGCGCGCGCCTGAAGCGCGAGCGCATCGACGTGACGTTACCGGGCCGTGGTCTGCACCGGGGAGGTCCGCACCCCATCTCGCGCACACTGGAACGGCTGGAAGACCTCTTCGTCGGCATGGGGTTCGATATCGCCGACGGTCCGGAGATCGAAGACGACTTTCACAACTTCGAGGCGCTGAATATTCCGGCTCATCACCCCTCACGGGCAATGCACGATACGTTTTACTTCGATGCCCGCCGGCTGTTGCGCACTCACACCTCTCCGGTTCAGGTGAGGTACATGGAGAACCACCGGCCGCCGCTCCGGATTATCGCACCCGGGCGGGTCTACCGCTGCGACTCCGACGTGACTCATACGCCGATGTTCCACCAGATCGAAGGACTCATGGTGGACGAGCAGGTCAGCTTCGCCGACTTGAAAGGCGTACTGCACGATTTCCTTCAGCGGTTTTTCGAGCAGGATCTTAGGCTGCGCCTGCGGCCCTCGTACTTTCCGTTTACGGAACCGTCGGCCGAAGTCGACATCACCTGCGTCATGTGCGGCGGCGGCGGATGCCGCGTGTGCAAGTCGACCGGCTGGCTCGAGGTGCTGGGCTGCGGGATGGTGCATCCGGCGGTGCTTGCCCACGTCGACATCGACAGCGAGCGCTACACCGGCTTCGCGTTTGGGCTCGGCGTCGAGCGTCTTGCCATGTTGCGTTACGGCGTGAGCGACATCCGGCTGTTCTACGAGAACGATCTGAGGTTCTTGCAGCAGTTCAGTTGAGAAGGCGAACCGCCTGACACTGCGCATTCCCGTGTCCTCGGCGCGGCGCTAAAGAATTGCGTTCATGAAAATCAGCGAACAGTGGTTGCGTGAATGGGTGTCGCCGAAGCTCGACACCCCGGCGCTCGCAGAGCGGCTGACCATGGCGGGACTGGAAGTCGGCGCGGTTTCGGCCGCCGGGCCGTCCCTCGAGGGCGTGGTGGTGGGCCGGATCCGCAGGGCGTCGCCACACCCCGGCGCCGGTCGTCTGCAGGTGTGCCAGGTCCAGTCGGCCTCGAACGAGACGATTACCGTGGTCTGCGGCGCACCGAACGCGAGGGCGGGGATCAAGGTTCCGCTCGCTCTTCCGGGTGCCGTTCTTCCCGACGGTCGGCGCATCGAGCGTACGGTAATTCACGGAATCGAGTCCGCGGGCATGCTGTGTTCGGCGGCGGAACTCGGGCTGGAGGCGGAGAGCCAGGGGCTGCTCATCCTCGATTCCAGCGCGCGGGTCGGGGCGACGCTCGTGAAGCAGCTTTCCCTCGATGACGCGGTGCTGGACATCGATCTCACGCCCAACAGGGGCGACTGCCTGAGCCTCGCCGGCGTTGCGCGCGAGATCGCGGCCGTGACGGGGGCCCGACTGAGGCCTGTAGCGATACGGCGTCAGCGCGCGGTGTCGAAGGCGATTCGGCGGGTGAGAGTGAAAGCGACGCGTGACTGCCCGCGTTATGCGGGGCGAGTCATCCGTGACATCGATCCCGCGGCTCAAACACCGATCTGGTTGAGCGAACGGCTCCGGCGTAGCGGAATACGGGCCATCCATCCGGTCGTCGACGTCACGAACTACGTCATGCTGGAGCTGGGGCAACCGATGCATGCATTCGATCTCGATCGGGTGCGTGGCGATATCCAGGTGCGGCATGCCGCGCCGGGCGACGTCTTGTCGCTGCTCGACGGCCGGCGACTCGATCTGGGCGACTCGGCGGCATTGCTCATCGCCGACAGCGAGGGTCCGCTTGCTCTCGCCGGCATGATGGGAGGGGCCCGCTCGGGGGTCGGCCGGGAGACGCGCAATCTCTTCCTCGAGAGCGCCCACTTTCGTCCGGAGTCGATCGGCGGCCGGGCGCGGGCGCTCAACCTGCAGACCGAGTCGTCTCAGCGCTTCGAGCGGGGCGTCGATCCCGAGCTCGCGCGGCCGGCGCTCGAGCGGGCGACCGAGCTCCTTCTCGGCATCGTCGGCGGGGAGCCCGGGCCGATCGGCGAGGTGGTCAACCGACGTGCGCTTCCGGTCAAGTCCGCGATCGTCCTCCGGCACGCGCGCGTGGAACGGGTGCTCGGCCTCGCCGTCCCGCCTCGGGAAATTGAAACCATCCTTCGACGTCTCGGGATGCGCATACGCCGCATCAGGGGCGGATGGACCGTCGTCCCCCCGTCCTTTCGCTTCGACATCGCGATCGAGGTGGATCTGATCGAGGAAATCGCGCGTTTGCGCGGCTACGACCGTGTTCCGGTCCGGCGACCCCAGGCGGAGCTGCGTGCGCCGTCCCGACCCGAGAACCGCTTGTCCCGCGGGCGGCTGCGCACGCTTCTTGCGGACCGCGATTATCAGGAAGTCGTCACGTACAGCTTCGTGGATCCCGGCTGGCAGGAGGCTATTGAGCCGGCCCGACCGGTTCTGAAGCTCGCCAATCCGATCAGCGCCGACATGGCCGTCATGCGCACGACCCTGTGGCCCGGGCTGCTGCAGGCCGTTCTATATAACAGGAATCGGCAGCAGGGGCGGGTTCGCCTCTTCGAAATCGGCCGGCGTTTTCGAATCGCGAGCGAGGGAGCGATTCGGGAGGAGGAGGTGGTGTCCGGGGTGGTTACCGGCGAAGTCTGGCCGGAACAATGGGGGGCGTCGGGCAGGGAGATCGATTTCTTCGACGTCAAGGGAGACGTCGAGGCGCTTTTGAGCCTGGGCGGTCGTCCGAAAGACGTGCGCTTTCTGCCGGTGGAGCATCCGTCACTGCACCCGGGTCAGAGTGCTGCTATACACTTGGAAGGGGAGGAAATCGGTCGAATCGGCGTGGTGCATCCCCTGGTCCAGACGCGACTCGGTCTGGATCAGCGGGTCATTGCGTTTGAGCTCGATGTGGGGGCGCTGACGTCTGCCCATATTCCACGTTTTAGCGAGATTTCGCGCTTCCCCGCCATCCGCCGGGACCTCTCGATTACCGTGTCGGAGGACATCGCCGCGCAGCAGATCGTCGACGCCATACGTAAAGTGGTCGGGAATTTGCTTGTTAATCTCGAGCTATTCGACGAATATCGCGGCGAAGGCATTGATTCGGGACGAAAAAGTTTGAGTTTGGGCTTGACCTTACAGGATTCTTCGCGCACCCTTAAAGACGAAGAGGTTGATGCGCTCCAGAACCGGGTGACGGCGGCACTGCACTCGGAGTTCGGGGCCGAGCTTCGGGGATGAGCCCCGAGCCGTCGAAGAACAACCACGGTACGAGGACCGACATGGCCTTAACCAAAGCCGATCTGGCCGAAAGCCTTTTCAACGAGCTGGGCCTGAACAAGCGGGAGGCGAAGGAGTTCGTGGAACTCTTCTTCGAAAAGATTCGCGCGGCTCTGGTCGAAGGTGAGAACGTGAAACTGTCGGGTTTCGGCAATTTCGGGCTGCGCCACAAGAACTCGCGGCCGGGCCGTAACCCCAAGACCGGGGAGGAAATTCCGATCACCGCCCGGCGGGTGGTGACCTTTCGGGCCAGCCACAAGCTCAAGGAACGGGTTGAGCGCAACGCCAAGCTGAACGCGGACAAGATCGCGGCCGACAAGACCAATAAGCAGGCTGAAGTGAATGCTTGATCCGGCCGATAACGAAGAATTACCTCCCATTCCCAGCAAACGCTACTTCACCATCGGTGAAGTGAGTGACCTGTGCGCGGTGAAGCCGCACGTCCTGCGTTACTGGGAGCAGGAGTTCCCGCAACTCAAGCCGGTGAAGCGGCGAGGCAACCGCCGTTACTATCAGCGGCACGACGTCGTGCTGATTCGGCAAATTCGTAATCTGCTCTACGTCGAGGGCTTCACGATCAGCGGCGCGCGCAACAAGCTGGCGCCGGAGACGGCGACTCCCTTCGACCGCGAGCGTGCGCAGACCGTTCAGGCGCTTATCACAGAACTGGAAGACCTTCTGCGTTACCTCGACGAGCGCTGAGAGCTTTGTCTCTCGGCGCGACGTCGCGTATGATGGCCCCCCTACGAACGGGGCGTAGCGCAGCCTGGTAGCGCACCACCTTGGGGTGGTGGTGGTCGGAGGTTCAAATCCTCTCGCCCCGACCATCTGTCCCAGCCGTCCCTGGCGTCACTTCCCGACTTCGACCGGCCCCGGCCCGCACTTCCGTGTGCGGGCGCTCGGCCGCATGGATGCACGTTAAGTGCATCCATGAAGACCCGGCTCTCGCCCTCTCGCCCCGACCATCTGTCCCAGCCGTCCCTGGCGTCACTTCCCGACTTCGACCGGCCCCGGCCCGCACTTCCGTGTGCGGGCGCTCGGCCGCATGGATGCACGTCAAGCGCGTTTGCCGACCCCGTTGGTTCGCACAAGGGGGCCTGTTCTGTCATTTGGCCGTCCCTTTCCCGGTGACCTCCCCGGCCTTGAGCCGGTTGGTTTATGCGGGCTGTTTCCGGTATCGTCCGTGCCCGCCGATACCCTTGCTGTCAGCATCTGTGGGTCATGCGCATTCTCGTTAGCAACGATGATGGATATCTCGCACCGGGCCTCGCCTGCCTCGCCCGCGCCCTGGGCGAGTTCGCGGAGGTCGACGTGGTCGCCCCGGACCGGGATCGAAGCGGGGCCAGCAACTCCCTCACGCTCACCCGGCCGTTGCGCGCCCGGAAGGGCGAGAACGGATTCGTTTACGTCGATGGCACGCCGACGGACTGCGTGCATCTCGCCGTCACCGGGCTCATGGAGAAGCAGCCGGACATGGTCATCTCCGGAATCAACCGGGGCGCGAACCTCGGTGACGACGTGCTGTATTCGGGCACGGTCGCGGCGGCAATCGAGGGACGTTTTCTGGGCGCGCCCGCGATCGCCGTCTCGCTCGCCGGCTCCGCCGGACAGCACTACGAGACGGCGGCGGCGATCGTCGTGCGACTGGTCCACCGGCTCGAGCACGACCCGCTCCCGGCCGACACGATTCTCAACGTGAACGTGCCGGACCTTCCGCTCGAACGCATCGCCGGGCTCGAGGCCACACGTCTCGGTCACCGCCATAAATCGGAGGCCGTGGTGCGCGCCGCAGATCCGCACGGACAACCGATCTACTGGGTCGGCGCTTCGGGACCCGAAGCGGATGCCGGGCCCGGGACGGACTTCGACGCCATAAGGCGCGACTTCGTTTCCATCACCCCTTTGCAGGTCGACATGACCCGCTATACTGCCCTCGAGCAGGTCTCCTCCTGGCTGAAGAAACTGCGGACGTGAAACCCGACATCCAGGGCATCGGCATGACCTCGTTCCGCACGCGCGAGCGGTTGATCCAGAGACTGCGGGCGGGCGGGATCACCGACCAGGAGGTGCTCGACAGCGTGCGTGCGGTCCCGCGGCACGTGTTCATCGACGAAGCGCTCGCCTCGCGCGCCTACGAAGACACCGCGCTGCCGATCGGCTACGGCCAGACGATTTCGCAGCCTTACATCGTCGCCCGCATGTGCCAGTGCCTTCGTCAGGGACGGCGACTGCAGAACGTGCTCGAGATCGGTACCGGCTCCGGGTACCAGACGGCCGTTCTTTCCCGACTGGCCGAACGGGTATACACGGTCGAGCGGATCGACGCACTCCTCAAGCGCGCCCGTCTCCTGCTGCGGCGTCTGGGCGTTCTCAACGCCCATCTTCGCCACGCCGATGGCAGCCAGGGATGGCCGGAGCACGCTCCGTTCGACGGCATCGTGGTTTCCGCGGCGCCGGCGGAGATCCCGCCGCCCCTCCTGGCTCAGCTGGCACCGGGCGCGCGCCTGGTCATTCCTGTCGGTGACGCCGGTATGCAGGAACTGCTCGTGATCCAGCGGAACGAATCCGACTTCACGCGGGAGCGTCTGGAGCTGGTGAATTTCGTTCCCCTGGTCAAAGACCGCCTCTAGGCGGCGCCCGTTTACCCGAGGCGCATGCTTCGCGCAGCGGCGAACTCGACCGGACTGGTTGTCCTCGGTCTCCTCCTCCTGGTGGGCTCCTGCAGCGCGCGCACCTATGCCCCGGTGAAGGAGAGAGGGTCGGCCGCGCCGCAGCCCGACGCGCCGTATCGGGAGGTGCGCGCCGGCGAGACGCTGTACAGCATCGCCTGGGACGCCGGCCGCGATTACCGCGAGCTGGCCGCCTGGAACGACATCGACCCGCCCTACGTGATTCATCCCGGGCAGCGGTTGCGACTCCAACCGCCCGCGATCGGACGGAAACCGCCGCGCGGCGGTTCTCACAGCGTGGCGAAAGGGGAGACGCTCTACGGGATCGCCCGTTCGCGCGGGTTGCGTTATCAGGACCTCGCTCTGTGGAACGGCATCGCGCCGCCGTACACGGTGTTCCCCGGACAGCAGCTTCGCCTTTCGCCTCCCGGTGCAGAGGCGTCGGCAGCCGCGACCGGGCGGAATGCGCGCGGCACCGAAGCCCGGTCAACGGCCGCCTCGCTTCCGGCGGGCGAAGAACCGCTGGTCTGGAGCTGGCCGACGGACGGAGCGATCGTCGCGCGCTTCGCGGCGAGCGGACCGAACAAGGGAATCGATATCGCAGGCAACGCGGGACAACCGATTCGCGCCGCGGCACCGGGCGAAGTCGTGTATGAAGGCAGTGGACTTCGCGGATACGGACAGCTTATCATCGTGAAGCACAACGCAGAGTACTTGAGTGCGTATGCGCACTGCGCCGCGACCTACGTCCGAGAAGGAAGTGTGATAAAAGCGGGCCAGAAGATCGCCGAAATGGGGAGCACCGGAACCGACCGGACCAAGCTCCACTTCGAAATACGGCGGCGCGGCATCCCTGTCGATCCCTTGGAGTTCCTACCGAAGAAGTAGCATGCCTCCACGCAAACCCTCGCACGCCCGCAAGAAAGGCAGATCGAAAGACGATTACAAAGAGGTGTCTCAGGACGTGGAGGACACCGAGGAGGAGACTTCCTCCGCCGACGAGTCCGAGGAGGCCGAGGAGTCGGAGACTCGGGCGGCGGACCCCGAAGAGGCCGAGGAGCGGGAAGCACCCGCCGCCAGCACGGCGGCGGACGACACCTACGCCCAGGCCGACGCCACACGACTTTACCTGAGAGAGATCGGCTTCTCCCCCCCTGCTCACGGCGGAGGAGGAGGTCTACTACGCCCGCCGCGCGCAGCGCGGGGACATGGATTCGCGCCGCAGGATGATCGAGAGCAACCTGCGGCTGGTGGTGAAGATCGCCCGGCGATACATGAACCGCGGTCTCTCGCTCCTCGATCTCATCGAGGAGGGCAACCTCGGACTCATCCGCGCGGTCGAGAAATTCGACCCCGAGCGCGGCTTTCGCTTCTCCACCTACGCGACCTGGTGGATCCGCCAGACCATCGAGCGCGGCATCATGAACCAGACACGCACGATCCGGTTGCCGGTGCACGTGCTCAAGGAGATCAACATTTACCAGCGCGCGGCGCGCTATCTCTCGCAGAAGCTGGACCACGAGCCGACGCCCGAGGAGGTGGCACAGCTTCTCGACAAGCCGGTCGAGGACGTGAAGCAGATGCTCGGCCTGAACGAGCGCCTGGCGTCGGTGGACGCACCGCTCGACGACGACCCGGACCGCTCGTTGCTCGACGCCATCGCCGACGAACGCACGCTCGACCCGGAGAAGGCCAAGCAGCGCGAGGACCTGCACCAGCTCATCGAGTCCTGGCTCAATGAGCTCAACGACAAGCAGCGGGAGGTGGTGGAGCGGCGCTTCGGGCTGAACGGCCGCGAGATCTCGACGCTGGAAGAGGTCGGTGCCGACATCGGTGTGACCCGCGAGCGCGTTCGCCAGATTCAGGTGGAAGCCCTGAAGCGCCTTCGCGTGATCCTCGAGAAAGCGGGCTTTTCGGTCGACTCGCTGTTCTGAGCGCAAGGCAAGCGGCACCGATCGAGACGGACGCTTTTGCGTCCGGATGTCGCGATTGCGGGCGTTATTTCCTCAATGCGTGCGGGAAGGCGCGTCTGCCGGGCACCGGCCTTGGCGTTACGTTTCAGTTTCCTGGGTCCCCGCGCACTGTGGCGATGCGCTTCCCGCTCCGCGGGTTGGCCCATGGCGCGCGTCTTCGGTCTCCCTGGCGCTCGGCGGCGGGCAGTCTTAAGTGTCTTCGCGGCTAGTCCGCCTCGCCCTCGATCATCAGCAACGCCGCCACCACACGGCGGCCTTCCGCCATGAGGACGTTGTAGGTCCGGCAGGCCGCGCCCGTATCCATGATCTCGAAGCCGATGCCCGCCCGTGCCAGGGGTTCGACCAGCCCGGGCGGCGGAAAGCGCAACCGGGCACCGGTGCCGATCAGCACGATCTCGGGCGCGAGCGCCGCCACCGGCTCGAAATGCGCGGGGGCGAGCGCGACGAAGCTCTGGGGCGGCCAGTCGGCCACGATCCGCTCCGGGCTCACCAGCACGCTCGTCCGGTAGATTTCCCGGTTGATGGTCACCTGACCGCGCGCGTACGAGCGGATCACGTTCTGACCGGAAGGCATGTCGAGCCGTATCTGCATGCGGGCCGTCGAAAAGAGGCGGCGGGGCGTCGGGCGGATTCCCGTCTTGGGCGCCGCACCCTATAATACAAGGGATTTCGCGCCTAGCCGCGCACGCGCATACTACAACAGCCTGCCTATCCCCGGTACCGAATGGACGAATTTCCACGCATCAAGCGGCTTCCGCCCTACGTCTTCAACATCGTCAATGAGCTGAAGGCGCAGGCCCGTCGGCGCGGTGAGGACATCATCGACTTCGGGATGGGCAACCCCGACGGGCCGACGCCGCCACACATCGTCGCCAAGCTCTGCGAGGCGGCGCAGCGGGAGGACACACACCGCTACTCGGTCTCGAAGGGCATCCCGCGCCTGCGACGGGCGATCTGCAACTGGTACAAGCGCCGGTTCAGTGTAGACCTCGATCCGGACAGCGAGGCGATCGTGACCATCGGCTCGAAGGAAGGTCTGGCGCACCTCGCGCTGGCGACCGTGGATCGCGGCGACGCCGTGCTCGTGCCCAATCCTTCGTACCCGATCCATCCCTACGGCTTCGTGATTGCGGGAGCCGACATCCGGCACGTGCCGCTCGTACCCGGACTCGATTTCTTCGCCGAGCTCGAGAAGGCCATACGCGACTCGTGGCCGAAGCCGAAGATGCTCGTGCTCAACTTTCCGGCCAACCCGACCGGGCAGTGCGTCGAGCTCGATTTCTTCGAAAAGGTCGTCGCCATCGCCCGCGAGCACAAGATCTGGGTCCTTCACGATCTCGCCTATGCCGACATCGTGTTCGACGGGTACGTCGCGCCGTCGATCCTGCAGGTGCCCGGCGCGAAGGACGTGGCCGTCGAGTTCTTCACCCTGTCGAAGAGCTACAACATGCCCGGCTGGCGCGTCGGCTTCATGTGCGGCAACCCGAAGCTGGTCTACGCGCTCGCGCGCATGAAGTCTTACCTCGACTACGGCATGTTCACGCCGATCCAGGTCGCGGCGATCCTCGCGCTGGACGGGCCGCAGGACTGTGTCGAGGAGGTGCGGACCAAGTATCAGAAGCGGCGCGACGTGTTGTGCAACGGCCTGTTCGCCGCGGGGTGGCTGGTCGACAAGCCGCGAGCGACGATGTTCGTCTGGGCCCGCATCCCGGAGCCGTACCGGCACCTGGGCTCGCTCGAGTTCTCGAAGAAGCTGCTCGCCGAAGCGAAGGTCGCGGTGTCGCCCGGAATCGGCTTCGGCGAGTACGGCGACGAGTACGTCCGCTTCTCGCTCATCGAGAACGAGCACCGCACGCGGCAGGCGATCCGCTCGATCCGCGACGTGCTTCGGCGCGAGCGCCTGCTGGCCGAAGCCCGGCTCGGCAGCGCATGAGCCGCGCTTCCGTGCAGCGCCCGGCCGCCGGGCCGCGCGAGGCGGGCGCCGGCGCGGCGGCACCCGTCCGTGTCGGAATCCTCGGCCTCGGGACCGTCGGCTGCGGAACGGTCAACGTGCTGCTGCGCAATGCGCAGGAGATCACGCGCCGCGCCGGCCGGCGCATCGAGATCGTCCAGGCCTCGGCCCGCGACATCGGAAAGAAGCGCGCCTGCCCCACCAGCGGCATCGCGCTCGTACCCGATGCCGAGAGCGTGGTGCGCAACCCCGACATCGACGTCATTGTCGAGCTGATCGGCGGCCTCGATCCGGCCCGTGCGCTCGTGCTCGAGGCGATCGGGCAGGGCAAGCACGTCGTGACGGCGAACAAGGCGCTGATCGCGTTGCACGGCAACGAGATCTTTCGCGCGGCCCAGGAACGCGGCGTCATGGTGGCGTTCGAGGCGGCCGTGGCGGGCGGCATTCCGATCATCAAGGCGATCCGCGAGGGTCTCACCGCCAACCGCATCGAGTGGCTGGCCGGAATCATCAACGGCACCAGCAATTTCATCCTGAGCGAAATGCGGGAGAAGGGCGCGGACTTCGCGGACGTGCTGCGGGAGGCGCAGCG
This sequence comes from Sulfurifustis variabilis, assembly GCF_002355415.1. Classification (GTDB taxonomy): domain Bacteria; phylum Pseudomonadota; class Gammaproteobacteria; order Acidiferrobacterales; family Sulfurifustaceae; genus Sulfurifustis; species Sulfurifustis variabilis. Next base: position 1,723,864 of record NZ_AP014936.1, read on the forward strand.
GCTCGGCTACGCCGAAGCGGATCCCACGTTTGACGTCGAAGGCGTCGATGCGGCGCACAAGCTCACGATTCTCGCCGCCATCGCCTTCGGGATTCCGCTCAAGTTCCGGGACGCCTACGTCGAAGGCATCTCGCGCGTGACGCGTCTCGACGTGTCGTACGCGGAAGAGCTCGGCTATCGGCTGAAGCTCCTCGGTATCGCACGACGCACGGAGAGCGGGGTCGAGCTGCGCGTCCATCCCACCCTGATTCCGCGCAGGCGACTGATCGCCAATGTCGAGGGCGCGATGAACGCGGTGCTGGTGAAGGGCGATGCCGTCGGTCCGACGCTCTTCTACGGCGCGGGTGCGGGCTCCGAGCCCACCGCCTCCGCCGTAGTCGCGGACCTGGTCGACGTCGTGCGCACGCTGACGACCGACCCGACGAACCGCGTGCCGCACCTCGCGTTCCAGCCCGACGCGCTCGAAGACCTCTCGATCCTTGCGATGGAGGAGGTGAGGACTTCGTACTACCTGCGCATGCACGCCGAGGACCGCCCGGGCGTCCTTGCCGACGTCACCCGGATCCTCGCGGACCTCCAGATCAGCATCGAGGCGATCCTGCAGAAGGAGCCCGCCGAGGGCGAGAGCGTGGTGCCGATCATCATCCTCACCCACCGCGTGGTCGAGCGCAGCATGAACGCGGCGATCGCGCGCATCGAATCGCTCGGCCCGATACAGGGACGGGTCACCCGCATCCGCCTGGAACACCTGCACGCCGACTGGCACTGACATGACCACGACGACCCGCTACACCGGGCTGATCGACAAGTATCGCGATCGGCTGCCCGTTCACGACGACACGCGCATCATCAGCCTGGGCGAGGGCAACACGCCGCTCATTCGTCTCGGCAACATCCCGCGCGACCTGCCGCGCGAGGTCGATATCTACGTCAAGTACGAAGGCCTCAATCCGACCGGCTCGTTCAAGGACCGCGGCATGACCATGGCGGTGACCAAGGCGGTCGAGGAGGGGAGCCGCGCGATCATCTGCGCTTCCACCGGGAACACCTCGGCCTCGGCGGCGGCGTATGCCGCGCGCGCCGGCATCGCCTGCTTCGTGCTGATCCCGGACGGCAAGATCGCGCTCGGCAAGCTCGCCCAGGCGATCGTGCACGGCGCCGCGGTGTTGCAGATCCAGGGGAACTTCGACGCCGGCATGCAGATCGTGAAGGACGTCGCGGGCCAGGCGCCGGTGACGATCGTCAATTCCATCAATCCGTTTCGCCTGCAGGGCCAGAAGACGGCGGCGTTCGAGATCTGCGAGGCGCTCGGCGCCGCGCCGGACTATCACTGCCTCCCGGTCGGCAACGCGGGCAACATCAGCGCCTACTGGATGGGCTATTCCGAGTACGCCGAGCACGGCATCGTGAACAACCGTCCGGTCATGGTGGGCTACCAGGCGAGTGGCGCCGCACCGTTCCTGGCGGGGCGGATGATCGACAACCCGGAGACGGTCGCGACCGCCATCCGGATCGGCCATCCGCAGTCGTGGGACAAGGCGTGGCGCGCGCAAAAGGAGTCCGGCGGCTGGTTCGACCGGTGCGACGACGAGGAGATACTCGCCGCGCAGCAGCTCCTCGCCCGGAAGGAGGGCATCTACTGCGAGCCCGCCTCGGCCATCTCCATCGCCGGGCTGCTGCGCGACGTGCGCACGGGAAAAATCGCCTCCGGCAGTCGCGTGGTGTGCACGCTGACCGGACATGGCCTGAAGGACCCGGACATCGCGCTCAAGCAGGCGGGCGCGACCGTGACGCGCATTCCCGCCGAGCTCGGGGCGGTGCGCCAGGCCATCCTGGATCGGCTGGCGTGAGATCCGGCGGCGCCTCCCGGGACGGCCTGCCGGTGCTCGATCTGCCTGCCGATCCTGCCTCGCCGCGGCTCGACGCAATCTGCCTTCGACAATGGCGGTGAGCCGTCCCCGGACGTCCCCTTCCGCCTCGCTCACGCTGTTCGTTCCCGGGCTGTTCAGCCCGCCGCCGTCGCTCGACGCCGACGACCTTGCGCCTCTCGTCACTCCCGCCCTGGACACGTGGCTCGCACGGGCCGACCCGGAGACCCGCGCCGGGGCCTCCGGGATGGAGGCGGCGCTCTTCGCGCTCTTCGGAGTCGACCCCCCGCGGGACGCGGACCTGCCCGTCGCGGCCGTCACACGCGTCGTGGACATGGGCGTGATCGACAACGAATGGTGGATGCGGGCCGACCCGGTTCATCTGCGGCCGGAACGGGACCGCCTGATCCTGCTCGACACGCAGCTCGTGCCGCTCGCGGTGGAGGAAGCCCAGGCGCTCGTCGCCGAGCTGATGCAGACCTACGGGGACGAGGGATGGGTACTGAAGGCGCCGCATCCGGCACGCTGGTACCTCAAGCCGCCGCGCGAGCATCGCCTCGTGACCACTCCGGTCACGGAGATCGTCGGGCGGGACATTCACCCGCACCTGCCGCGGGGCGAGGAGGGCGCGACCTGGCGCGGCCTTCTGAACGAGATGCAGATCCTGCTCCACACCACGCGCGCGAACGAGGTCCGCGAGGCGCGGGGCGAGCTCGCGATCAACAGCGTGTGGTTCTGGGGCAGCGGTCGGCTGCCCGCCGTCCGCGGAAGCGGCTGGGCGCGCGTGTGCGGTGACGAGCCGGTCGCCCTCGGGCTGGCGCGCCTCGCCGGCGTGCCGGCGACGTCGGTGCCTCCGCGTTTCAGCGACCTGACATCCGACGTCGGGCGGCAGCTGGTCGTCCTCGAGGCCGCCCACGCGGCGGCGCAGTACCGGGAGGCGCGCAACTGGCGCGAGGCCGTCCAGCGACTGGAGCGCGACTGGATCGGGCCGGCGTACGAAGCCGTTCGCGCAGGCAAGCTCGCGGAGGCGGTCCTGTGCGCGGAAAATCAGCGGGTATTCCGGTTGGGCCGCCGGGCAGCGCGCCGCTGGTGGCGGCGACGCCGACCGCTGGAGGCGTACGCGTGATCCCCCGTGCCATCCGCCGCCGTCCGGTCGCTCCGGACGCCGTATTGCCCACGGGACTGCACCCGGTGCTCGCCCGGATCTACCGGGCGCGCAACCTTTCGAGCACGGCGGAGCTCGACCACTCGTTCGACAGCCTGCTTTCGCCCATGGCGCTGAAGGACATCGACCGGGCCGTCGCGCTGCTCGCCGGCACGATCGAGGACCAGCGCCGCATCCTGGTCGTCGCGGACTTCGACGCCGACGGGGCGACGAGCTGTGCGCTGGTGGTGCGCGCATTGCGCTCGCTCGGTGCGCATCACGTCGACTATGTCGTGCCGAATCGCTTCGAGTACGGGTACGGTCTCACGCCCGAGATCGTCGCGCTGGCGGCCGAACGCGAGCCGGATCTGCTGATCACCGTCGACAACGGCATTTCGAGCGTCGAAGGCGTGCGGGCGGCTCGGGCCCGCGGCATCGCGGTGCTGATCACCGATCACCACCTGCCCGGGCCGGAGCTGCCGGAGGCCGACGCGATCATCAATCCGAACCAGCGCGGCTGCTCCTTCCCGAGCAAGAATCTGGCGGGGGTCGGCGTCGCGTTTTACTGCATGCTCGCGCTGCGCGCCCGCCTTCGGGCAAACGGATGGTTTGCGCGACGCGGGCTTCCGGAGCCCAACCTTGCGCGCCTGCTCGACCTCGTCGCGCTGGGTACCGTGGCCGATCTCGTACCGCTCGATCGCAACAACCGGATACTCGTCGCCCAGGGCATCGCGCGGGTGCGCAGCGGATTGGGCTGCCTGGGCGTGCGGGCGCTCGCGGCCGTGGCCGGTCGCCGCGTCGACGGCCTGACCGCCTGCGATCTCGCTTACGCCGTCGCGCCGCGCCTCAACGCCGCCGGGCGACTCACGGACATGGCGCTGGGCATCGAGTGCCTGCTGGCCGACGACGAGACGCGGGCGCACGACATGGCCGTGAAGCTCGACGGGCTCAACCGCGAGCGCCGCGTCATCGAGGCGGAGATGCAGGCGCAGGCCCTGGCCGCCCTCGATGCCCTCCGCCTCGATGCCGCGAGCCTGCCGCGCGGACTTTGCCTGCACGACGACAGCTGGCACCAGGGCGTGATCGGGCTGGTCGCCTCGCGCCTGAAGGAGCGTCTCCATCGTCCGGTGATCGCCTTCGCGCCGTCCTCGGACACGGACCTGAAGGGCTCGGCGCGTTCCATTCCGGGCCTGCACATCCGCGATGCCCTCGACGCCGTCGCCGCGCGCCATCCGGGGCTGATCGCCCGTTTCGGCGGGCACGCCATGGCGGCCGGACTGACGCTCGCGCGTGCGCATCTCGACGCGTTCCGTGCCGCCTTCGATCGGGAAGTGAGCCGGCTGATCGCCGAGGACGATCTCCGGGGCCACGTGCTGACGGACGGCGAGCTGCGCGACGAGGAGCTGACGCTCGAAGTCGCGCAGCTGCTGAGGGACGGCGGGCCCTGGGGGCAGGGTTTTCCCGAGCCGCTGTTCGACGGCAGCTTCGAGGTCGTCGAGCGCCGCGTCGTGGGCGAGCGGCACGTCAAGCTGCGGGTGAAGCAGGACGGCGGCCGCACGTTCGAGGCGATCGGTTTTCACCTTGCGCCGACAGGCGAGCCTCCCGGGTGGTCTCGCCTGCGTGCAGCTTATCGGCTGGACGTGAACGACTATCGCGGAACGCGCACGCTCCAGCTCGTGCTCGAGCACGTCGAGCCGAGTTAAAACCGCCTTCCGAAACGTGTAAATTAGCCGGGTGCAAACGCTCGAACAGTTCGTCGGCAACACGCCGCTGGTGCGCCTCCAGCGGCTGCCCGGCCGCACGTCGAACGCCGTCCTGGCGAAGCTCGAAGGCAACAACCCCGCGGGCTCCGTGAAGGATCGTCCGGCGCTCAGCATGATCCGGCATGCGGAGCAGCGGGGCGAGATCCGCCCCGGCGACACGCTGATCGAAGCGACGAGCGGCAACACCGGCATCGCGCTCGCCATGGTCGCGGCCATGAAGGGCTACCGCATGGTGCTGATCATGCCGGAGCACCTGAGCGTCGAGCGGCGCGCCGTCATGAAGGCGTTCGGGGCCGAGCTTATCCTGGTGACCCGGAAGGAGGGCATGGAGGGCGCGCGCGATCTCGCCGGGAAGATGGAGCGCGAGGGAAAGGGAAAGGTGCTCGACCAGTTCGCCAACCCCGACAACCCGCTCGCGCACTACGAGGGGACGGGACCCGAAATCTGGCGGGATACCGAAGGGCGCGTCACGCATTTCGTGAGCTCGATGGGGACCACCGGTACGATCATGGGCACCGGACGGTTTCTGAAGGAGCAGAACCCGAACATCCAGATCGTCGGCGTGCAGCCCGGTCCCAATGCGTCGATTCCCGGTATCCGGGCCTGGCCGAAAGAGTACCTGCCCAGGATCTACGACCCGGCACGCGTGGACCGCATCCTGGAGGTCACGCAGCAGGAGGCGGAGGACATGACGCGCCGGCTGGCGCGGGAGGAGGGCATCTTCTGCGGCGTGTCCTCGGGTGGCGCCGTTTCGGCGGCCTTGCGGCTCTCGGCGGAAATACAGAACGCGACGATTGTCACGATAATTTGCGACCGCGGCGACCGCTACCTCTCGACCGGCGTTTTTCCCGACTGAACGAGCACGACGTTGCCGACGGAATGCAGGACGGCGCAATGAAAGCGGGGCGCGACTTTCCTTCGTGTGTATCCGCGACCGGCCGCGTCTCGACAATCACATGAACATTCTCGCATTCGACATCGAAACCATCCCGGACGTGGAAGCGGGCCGGCGCCTGTATGGCCTCGACGATCTGAGCGACGCGGACATGGCGCGGGTGATGGCCATGAAACGGCGCGAGCAGACCGGCGAGTCCGAGTTCCTGCGCCATCACCTGCATCGCATTGCGGCGATTTCCGCGGTGTTGCGGCGCGGCGACGCCCTGCGCATCTGGTCGCTCGGCGAGCCGGGCTCCGACGAGCGCGAGCTCATCCAGCGCTTCTTCGACGGCGTGGAGAAGTACAGCCCGACGCTGGTCTCGTGGAACGGCTGCGGCTTCGACCTGCCGGTCCTGCACTACCGGGCCCTGCGGCACGGCGTGCCGGCGCCGCGCTACTGGGAGACCGGCGCGGAAGACCAGAGCTTCCGTTTCAACAACTACGTCAATCGCTATCACGAGCGGCACACGGACCTGATGGACGTGCTGTCCGCGTACCAGGCGAGGGCTTCGGCCCCGCTCGACGAGATCGCGGTGCTGCTCGGCTTTCCCGGAAAAATGGGGCGCAGCGGCGCACACGTCTGGGACCAGTATCAGGCCGGTCAGATCGATGACATCCGCAACTACTGCGAGACCGACGCGCTCAACACGTACCTGATCTATCTGCGCTACGAGCTGATGCGCGGCAACCTGGATGCCGCCGGCTACGAACGCGAAATCGAGCTCGTGCGCGCCACGCTGCGCTCCTGCGACCGACCGCACCTTCATGGGTTCCTGAATGCCTGGGAGGGAGGGCGGGCGGCATGATGCACGCGGCATTCCCGGGTACCGAGACGACGGGTCCGGCCCAGGCGCGGCGCGGCGAGGAGGCGGAGGCGCGCATCGAGTCGCTCGACTACGAAGGACGGGGCGTCGCGCGGATCGACGGCAAGGCGACGTTTATCGACGGCGCGCTTCCGGGCGAGCGCGTGCGATTCCGCTATCACCGCAAGCGTCGCCGCCACGACGAAGGATCGGTCATCGAGGTGATCGAGCAAAGCCCCGATCGCGTTGCCCCCCCGTGTCGGCATTTCGGCCGCTGCGGCGGTTGCAGCCTGCAACATCTGGCGCCGCCCGCACAGATCGCGGCCAAACAGCGAGTCCTCGCGGAGAACCTTCGGCGCATCGGGCGGGTCGCACCCGAACGCTGGCTTCCGCCGATTCTCGGACCCGACCGAGGCTACCGACGCCGGGCGCGCCTCGGGGTACGGGACGTTCCGAAGAAGGGCGGCGTGCTGGTGGGGTTTCGCGAAAAGCGGCGCTCGTACATCACGCCGCTCGACGACTGCCTGACGCTCGACCGCCGCGTCGCGGTGCTCCTGCCGGCGCTGCGCGAGCTGGTCGCCGGGCTGTCGCGTCCGGACCGGCTTCCCCAGATCGAGGCCTCGGCGGGGGACGAGGCGGTCGCGCTGGTCTTCCGCCACCTCGAGCCGCTCACGGAGGCCGACCTCCGGCGCTTGCGCGCTTTCGGAGAGGCGCATGACGTGCAGGTGCATTTGCAGCCCGACACGCCGGATTCGGTGCGGGCGCTGTGGCCCGATCCCGCGCCCGAGCTGGGCTACGCGCTGCCGGAGTTCGAAGTGCGCCTGGTCTTCAGGCCCACCGACTTCGTCCAGGTCAATGCCGAGGTGAACCGTCGCCTCGTGCACCAGGCGATGGAGCTGCTCGCGATCGCCCCGGACGACGCCGTCCTCGATCTCTTTTGCGGCCTGGGAAACTTCACCCTCGCGGCTGGGAGGCAGGCGAAGCGGGTGCTCGGGATCGAGGCGGAGCCGCGGCTCATCGCGCGGGCACGGGCCAACGCCGAACGAAACGGGCTGACGAACGTCGAGTTTCGGACGGCGGATCTCGCCGGCCTGCTCGACCCGGCGCCCTGGGAAGGTTTTCGTTTCGAAAGGCTGCTTCTCGATCCGCCCAGGACCGGGGCGATCGAGGCGATCCGTGCACTGCCGGCCGACGGGGCGCGGCGGATCGTCTATGTGAGCTGTAATCCGGCCACGCTCGCGCGCGACAGCCAGTATCTCGTGGAGGTGCTCGGCTACCGGCTCTCGGCGGCGGGGGTCGCCGACATGTTTCCGCACACCGCTCATGTCGAATCCCTCGCCCTGTTCGTCAAGTAAGCCGGTCCCCGATCGGGCGATCGAGGTGGACGTGCCGTCCCAGACGCTGGTGCTGCGCGACCGTGCCGGCCGCGTGCTTTTCGAGGCCCGGGTCGCCACGGCGCGAAACGGGCCGGGCGAACGCCGGCACAGCGAATGCACGCCCCGCGGGCGGCACATTGTCCGCGCCAAGATCGGGGCAGGACAGCCGCTGAACGCGGTATTCGTCTCCCGCAGACCCACCGGCGAGATCTACAGCCCCGAGCTGCGCGGTCTCTATCCCAATCGCGACTGGATTCTGACCCGGATCCTTTGGCTCTCGGGGCTCGAGCCCGGCCGGAACCGGTTGGGCGAAGTCGACACGATGAGACGCTACATCTACATCCACGGCTGCCCGGACGAGGACCCGATGGGCGTCCCGAGCTCCCGGGGCTGCGTGAAGATGCGAAATACCGAGATCGTGACGCTGTACGACCTCGTCCCGCCCGGCACGCCCGTCACGATCCGGGGCTGATGACCCTCGGCCCCGTCATGCTCGACCTCGCCGGACCGGCGCTCACCGCCGAGGAGCGCGAGCGTCTGCGCCATCCCCTGGCCGGCGGCGTCATCCTGTTCTCCCGCAACTACGAGTCGCCCGAGCAGGTGGCCGCGCTGAGCGCCGAAATCCATGCCCTGCGGGAACCGAGGCTATTGATCGCGGTGGACCACGAGGGCGGGCGGGTGCAGCGTTTCCGCGAGGGGTTCACGCGCTTGCCGGCGGCACGGCGCTTCGGCGAGCTCTACGACGCGAACCCGAAGCGCGCGAAACGCCTGGCGCAGGCCGCGGGGTGGCTCATGGCGGCCGAGCTGCGCGCCGTCGGCGTCGATTTCAGCTTCGCTCCGGTGCTGGACCTCGACCGTGGGCTCAGTACCATCATCGGCGATCGGGCGTTCCACTCGATGGCCGACGCGGCCGCGGACCTCGCCAGCTCGTACGTGCTGGGCATGAGCGAGGCGGGGATGGCGGCGACCGGAAAGCATTTCCCCGGCCACGGCGGTTGCGTCGCCGACTCGCACCTCGAGCTCCCCGTCGACGACCGCGCCTATGCCGATATCGAGGCGGAAGACCTCATTCCCTTCGAGCGCCTCATCGGGCACGGGCTTGCCGGCATCATGCCGGCGCACGTCCTGTATCCCCGCGTCGACGCGCAGCCCGCGGGCTTCTCGCGCTTCTGGCTCCGGAAGGTTCTGCGCGGCCGCCTTGGATTCGAGGGCGTCATCTTCAGCGACGACCTGTCGATGGAGGGCGCAAAGGGCGCCGGCGGCGTGACGGAAAGGGCTCGTCTGGCGCTCGAGGCCGGATGCGACATGGTTCTCGTCTGCAACGATCCGGCGGCCGCCGGCGAGGTTCTGGAGAAGCTCCGTGCGCCCGACAATCCGGCCTCGCCGCTGCGCCTCGTGCGCATGCACGGCCGGCCCGCGCCGGATCGCGTGCAGCTCGCGACCGCGTCGGCGTACCGCGATACGGTTCAGATGATGGTCAACCTCGCCTGAAAAAAATCTCGAAGTTTATTGATTCGCTGCTAAGATGACCGATAATAACGCCTGCGCGCGGGTCACCACTCCCACACGCCCGCGTAAGGGGGTAAGGCTAAATTGGCAGATCTGCTCCGTCCGCTTAAGAAGCTCAAGCTGGAGAGCTTCAACAACCTGACGAAGACGCTCAGCTTCAACATCTACGACATCTGCTATGCCCCGAGCGAAAAGGCGCAGAAGGAGTACATCGCCTACATCGACGAGGCCTACAATGCCGAGCGCCTCACCGGCATCCTGACCGAAGTGGCCCAGATCATCGGGGCCAACATCCTCAACATCGCGCACCAGGACTACGATCCGCAGGGCGCGAGCGTCACGATGCTGATCTCCGAGCTGCCCCTGTCCGAGGAGCCGCTCAATCCGGAGGCCCCCGGGCCGCTGCCGGAGGCCCAGGCGCGCCAGGCGGCCGCGCGGGCGATCCACCCGGAGGCGGTCGTGGCGCACCTCGACAAGAGCCATATCACGGTGCACACCTACCCGGAGATGCACCCGGACAACGGCATCAGCACCTTCCGGGCGGACATCGACGTCTCGACCTGCGGCAAGATCTCGCCGCTGCGGGCCCTGAACTACCTGATCCACGTGTTCGAGTCGGACATCGTGATCATCGACTACCGGGTGCGGGGGTTCACGCGCGACGTGCGCGGGACCAAGCACTACATCGACCACAAGATCAACTCGATCCAGAACTTCGTCGACAAGCCGACGCTCAACCGCTACCAGGCGATCGACGTGAACGTCTACCAGGAAAACATCTTCCACACCAAGCTCATGCTGAAGGAATTCAAGCTGGACAATTACCTCTTCGGCGTGCGCGAGGGCGATCTTCCGGCGTCCGACACGAAGGTCGTGACGCAGCGGTTGAAACACGAGATGTCGGAGATTTACACGGGAACCAACGTCGTCCGGATCAGCTGAACCGCCCCGGGTGAAACCCGAACGGCCGGCCACCCCTCGGGTCGCCGGCCGTTTGTTTTTTCCCGGGATGCGGCCGGCGGCAGCAATCGCCCACTTTTCGCTATAAAATCAGCGGACTTTCAGGCGTTTTCCAGAATCGTTCGAGTTCGTGACGAGGCATTCCGTCTTCGATCCCGGCTGCCGGGCCTGTCCGCGACTGGCGCGGCATCTCGCCGCCGTGCGCCGTGAGCACCCCGAGTACCACGCGGCGCCGGTCCCGCCGTTCGGCGACCGGAACGCCCGGCTGGTCGTCGTCGGGCTGGCGCCCGGCATGCACGGGGCGAACCGGACCGGGCGCCCGTTCACGGGGGACCACGCCGGCATTCTGCTCTACGAAACCCTCCACCGCTTCGGCTTCGCGTCCCGCCCGGAAGCGCTGCATGCCCGCGACGGCCTCAGGCTGCGGAACTGCCGGATCACGAACGCCGTCAAATGCCTGCCGCCGGGGAATAAACCGCTCCCCGACGAGGTGACCCGCTGCAATGGCTACCTGAAGGCCGAGCTGCTCGCCCTTCGGCCCGGAAGCGTGCTCCTCGCGCTGGGTCTGGTCGCCCACGCCGCCGTTCTCAAGGCTTACGCCCTGCGGGTCAAGGACTACCGCTTCGCGCACGGCGCGGAGCACCGGCTGCCCGGCGGCATCGCGCTGCTCGATTCGTACCATTGCAGCCGGTACAACACGCAAACCGGCCGGCTTACGGCCGCGATGTTCAGGCGCGTCGTCCGGCGCGCCGGCGCCCTGGTGGCCAGGCCATGAACGCACCCGAGCTCCAGCAGACACTCAAGGACCTCCCGGCCGGACCGGGCGTCTACCGCTTCCTCGGGCCGGACGGGGAGGTGCTGTACGTCGGCAAGGCGCGCAGCCTGAGGAAACGGGTAGCGAGCTACTTCCGGGCGGCCGGCCAGGGACTGTCGCCCAAGGTCCAGGCGATGGTCGCGCGCACCGAGCGGCTCGAGGTGACCGTGACCCACACCGAGACCGAGGCGCTGCTCCTCGAGAACAACCTCATCAAGTCGCTCAAGCCGCGCTACAACGTGGTGCTGCGCGACGACAAGAGCTATCCGTACATCTTCGTTTCCGAGGCGCAGGAATGGCCGCGGCTCGCCTTTCACCGGGGCGCGAAGCGGGAGAAGGGGCGTTACTTCGGCCCGTACCCCTCGGCCGCGGCGGTGCGCGAGAGCCTGAACCTTTTGCAGAAGGTCTTTCCGGTGCGCCAGTGCGAGGATTCCTTTTTCCGCAACCGCTCGCGCCCGTGCCTGCAGTACCAGATCAAGCGCTGCTCGGCCCCGTGCGTGGGCCTCGTCGAGCGCGAGCATTACCTGCAGGATGTGCGCCACGCGATCCTGTTCCTCGAGGGCAAGAGCCGGCAGGTCGTCGAGGAGATGATGAAACGCATGGAGAACGCCGCGCGTCGCGAGGACTACGAGACGGCGGCGCTCTACCGCGATCGCATCGCGGCGCTCAAGCGCGTGCAGGAGCGCCAGTACATCACCGGGCGCGGCGGCGAGGCCGACGTGCTCGCCGTGGCGATGGCCGGGGACGCGGCGTGCATCCAGGTGAGCTTCGTACGCGGCGGGATGAACCTGGGTTCGAAGAGCTTCTTCCCGAAGCCCGGCCAGGCGGGCGAGGCCGCCGAGGTGCTGGCCGCGTTTCTGCCGCAGTACTACCTGAATGCGGGCGGCGCGGTGGGCAAGCCCATCCCCGAGCGCATCTATCTGAGCCACGCGATTTCCGACGAGGCGCTCCTCGAAGAGGCGTTTTCGCAGGCGGCCGGCCGGGCGATCGCGATACACGCGGGGACCGCGCTCCGCGGCGCGCCGCGGCGCTGGGCGAAGATGGCCGAGCTGAACGCGGCCGAAGAGCTGCGCCGCGCGGCGAACAGCCGCATGCACATGGAGGCGCGCTTCGAGGCCCTCAAGGATGCGCTCGATCTCGAAGAGATTCCCGGGCGGGTGGAGTGCTTCGATATCAGCCACACGATGGGCGAGGCAGCGGTCGCGTCCTGCGTCGTGTTCGACCGGAACGGCCCGGTGAAGTCCGACTACCGGCGCTTCAATATCCGCGACATCGAGCCCGGGGACGATTACGGCGCGATCGCGCAGGCCCTCGAACGTCGTTATCGCAAGGTGAAGGAAGGAGAGGGCGAGCCTGAGATTTCCCGGCGAACGCCTGGACAAGGAGGCCCAGGCCCGGCTCCGGAGAATCCATCGATGTCACGGCAGGGACGCCAGGTAGCGAAATTACCGGACATGATCCTGATCGACGGCGGCAAGGGGCAGGTGAGCGCGGCGCACGCGGTGCTGGACGAACTGCAGATCGACGACCTCGCGCTTGTCGGCGTGGCAAAAGGGCGCGAGCGCAAGCCCGGGCTGGAGCAGCTTTTCTTGTGGGGTCGGGACGGCCCCACTATACTGCCCGCGGACTCCCCGGCCCTGCATCTCATTCAGCAGATTCGCGACGAGGCTCACCGTTTCGCGATCACCGGCCACCGCCAGCGCAGGGCGCGCGCCCGGACGACCTCGCCGCTGGAAAGCATTCCCGGGATCGGCGACAAGCGCCGGCAGGCGCTGCTCAGGAACCTCGGCGGGATGCGCGAGGTGGCGCGGGCCGGCGTCGAGGATCTCGCCCGGGTGCCGGGCATCAGCCCGGAGCTCGCGCGCCGGATCTACGACGCCTTCCATGAACAGGAACACCAATAAATGATATGGAACGCCCCGAACATCCTCACGGTGCTGAGGCTGGTCCTGATCCCGCTTTTCATCGTCGCGTACCACCTACCTTATAAGAATGCGAACATCCTGGCGGCGGTGCTGTTCATCATCGCCGCCATCACCGACTGGCTCGACGGCTACCTCGCCCGACGTCTCGGCCAGCATTCCCATTTCGGCGCGTTCCTCGACCCCGTCGCCGACAAGCTCATGGTCGCCGCCGCGCTGGTCATGCTCGTCGCCGACCCGGAGATCTACGGCGCCGTCTACGACGGACGGCTTTTCGCCATCGTCGTGGTCGTGATCGTCGGCCGCGAGATCACGGTTTCCGCGCTGCGCGAATGGATGGCCGAGTACGGCAAGCGCTCGCGCGTCGCCGTGTCGTTCGTGGGCAAGGTGAAAACGACCGCCCAGATGCTGGCGATCCCGTTTCTCCTCTGGCGGGAGGACCTCCTGGGACTGCCCGTCCTCCATATCGGGGAGGTGCTGCTTTACGTGGCCGGCGGCCTGACCCTGTGGTCGATGCTCGTGTACCTGCGCATCGCCTGGGCCGACCTGCTCCATCCGGACCGGGCCGCGGCCGACCGGGCCCAGGGGCGGCCGTAAACTTGAACCCGCCCGGTGGCCTGCTTACAATGCCGGCCTTACTGCGGGAATAGCTCAGTTGGTAGAGCGCAACCTTGCCAAGGTTGAGGTCGCGAGTTCGAGCCTCGTTTCCCGCTCCAGTCCCCACGGGGAGGCCGCCGGGCCTCCCCGTTTTCTTCTCCGGCTGGGTGGCAGAGTGGTTATGCAGCGGCCTGCAAAGCCGTGGACGCCGGTTCGATTCCGACCCCAGCCTCCAATTTTCTGGTCGTTGCCCTAGCCCCCCTTTACACTTCGCGGAACCCGCCGCCCGGGTGGCGGAACAGGTAGACGCAACGGACTTAAAATCCGTTGGAGGCAACTCCGTGCCGGTTCGAGTCCGGCTCCGGGCACCAGTATCCCCGCGTCCTTTGGCTTTACCCGGCGATTAATAGGATGATTGCCGGGCTCAAGAAAGAACGGGGGGCAATCATGAGTCGTTTCATTAGCAGCGGGCCGCTTGCAGGTGCGGCGATGTGCCTGGGGCTCATGCTGATTCCGCTCGGCAATGTCCAGGCGACCGCGACGGCCACGGAGGTCGAGGCGCGGGTGAGCGCCGCCGTGAGCAATTTCAAGAAACGAGTGCAGAACGCCGACGAGTACCTGAAAGCCGCACGGGCCGTTCTGGTCATACCTCATCCGCAGAGTCTCAGCGGAGGGCCCTGGATCGAGGGGGCGCTCAGGGTCGGAACGCGAACGGCCGCTTATTACAAGATGCAGTTGAGCGCTGCCAGTCTGCAGGTCGGCCCGCGACCGGATTACCTCTTTCTGTTCTTCACCGAGGACGAGGTGAACCGGTTCCGCAGCACGAGCGACTGGATAGCCGGGGTGGACACCGGGATCACTTTTATGGAGATCGGGGTGGGCGCCGGCCTTTCACCCGATACGCTGAAAAGCCTCCATGCGGTCGCCGGTTTCGCGTTGGATCAGACCGGTGTGCGAGCCGGTTGGTCGGCGCGAGGGGCGAAATTCGCGAAGTTCCGGCCCTGGTAACCGGGCCATCGACTTGCCGGCCAGCTCGGGGAGGGCCGTACCGGCGGGACCGAGGCTCATTAGTGATCACTGATTTGACAGCCGTAAACCGCCTCCCGATAGTGGGCGTTCGGGAACAGAAATACCAAGGCGGAAGTCCGCGCGGGATTGCGCACGTTTCCCTCCCGGAAAAACGAACGGGGAGTGGCGCGCATGACGAGCGAAGCACTTCTGGCATGGCGACGGCTCTTCTCGGCGGTTCTGACGCTCACGTGCGAGTCGGGGACCGTCCAGCAACGCCTGGCGGACGCTTACCTCTCGAACCTCGAGCCGCTTCACGGTGACCCCGCCGCGCTGCCGGAGGTGATCCGCACCGAGTTCGCGCTGGTCCAAGCCGAGGTGGTCGGTTCGGAGTCCGTGCTCGGGCACGACTTCCTGCGCGAAACCATCGAACACATGGATCGCGAACAGGCCCGGCGCATCGCCGGACGGATCGTCGCGATGTACGACAAGCTCGCGCGCGAGGCCGCCTGACCGTCACACCGTCCCCGTGAGCGCGGAGCGTTCCACCGGAAAGCGGTGGCCGTAGCGGCGGGTCACCCCGACGACGACCGCCCGGAACCAGTCCGCCGCGAAGGGCGAGACGTAGACCCGCTCGACGACACCGTCGGCGTCGATGCCGAAGAACCAGCCTCCGTCGGTCGCGCGCGCGCGATCCCCGGCCGCCGCGGCGTCCGCGAGCGGGAACACGGCCCGCAACTCCTTTTCGTGCTCGTAGGCCCTGCGCTTGTAGAAGAAGCCGCTCAGGTGGTCCGTGCGCGCCTGCCGCTCGGGTTCGTCGACGTAGGTGACCTGGTGGATGCGCACGCAGTCGGGGAGGGCGCCGCGCAGCCGTTCGTACGTCGACTGCACCGCCACCGCTTCTTCGCGCGGGCTGTAGAGGCGCCACATCGCCTCCGACTCGTGGTCGCTCAGGTGCCAGCTGCTCACGGCAACGTCCGGCGGCGCCGCGGCTCCACCGCCCTCGCGGGTGTCGCTGAAGCGGCCGACAGGGGCGAAGAACAGGGCTTCCGCGTCGATCAGCGAGACGAACTTCGCGAAGTTCATGTAACGCCAGATTCGCGCACGTCGATCGGCGGGGACGGGAAGCGAGCGGGTGCTCGGAGGAATCGCCACGGACATCCGGGTCATGAGCTCTGATTCTCGCCAAGGCCCCGAAACGCGCGCCAGCCCGGCAGGTCGTCGGACTCGGACGCTAAGCCGCGACGGAATGGAAGTACATGCGGGAAAACGTGGAGCATGTCCATGGAAACCCCGAAATCGGAAGCGCCGCGCCTGTCGAACGTCTGCCGCCCATCCTTATACTGGACCGAGTCCAGGGACGGGGGCAGCAGCGATGTGGGAACGCACCGCGATCCTGTACGGCGTGGACGTCGGCCGCTTCGCGGACAGCAACGACGACGGGATAGGCGATTTTCGGGGCCTCGTCCGCCGCCTCGATCATGTTGCCGCGCTCGGCGCGGACTGCGTGTGGATCCTGCCGTGCTTTCCGAGCGCGATGCGCGACAACGGATACGACGTCGACAACTACTACGCCATCCACCCGGCGCTCGGCGACCTCCGCGACTTCGCCGATTTCGTTGCGGCCGCGCGCGAGCGCGGCCTTCGGGTGCTGCTCGATCTCGTCGTCAATCACACGTCCGACCGTCACCCCTGGTTCCAGGCGGCGCGCCGCGATCCGCGGTCGCGCTATCGCGACTACTACATCTGGCGGGACGAGCCTCCGCCTGCGTCGGACCAGGAAACGATCTTCCCGGGCGAGGAGCAGGGCACGTGGACCTACGACGAGCGTGCGGGGGCCTTCTTTCACCACCGCTTCTATCATTTCCAGCCGGACCTCGACGCCGCCAACCGGGAGGTGCGCGGCGAGATCGAGCGGATCATGGACTTCTGGCTGTCGTTCGGCGTCGACGGCTTCCGCCTCGACGCCGCGTCGCACCTCGTCGAAGAGAAGGGGCATCCGGAGATCGAGCCGCGTGACCGCCATGAGGTCCTGCGCGAGCTGTTCGCGTACCTGCGCAGCCGGCGGCCGGACGGGGTGCTGATGGCGGAGGCGGATGTGCCGCCGGGTCGTCTGCCGGCGTTCGTGTCGGGCGGCGATCAGGTCAACGTGATGCTGAACTTCCTCCTGAATAACTATCTCTGGCTCGCGCTCGCGACCGAACGCGCCGAGGCGATCGATCGCGGTCTCGCGCTGCTGCCCGCCTGGCCGGGCAGGGGTCAATGGGCGAACTTCCTGCGCAACCTCGACGAGGCGGATCTGGAGCAACTGAGCGGGGAGAAGCGCGCGGCGGTGATGCGCGTGTTCGCGCCTGAGGCGTCCATGCGCATCTACGGACGGGGCATCCGCCGGCGCCTTGTCCCGATGCTCGGGGCCGATCGGCGCCGGCTGCAACTGGCCTTCGGCCTGCTCTTCGCCCTGCCGGGCGCCCCGGTGATCGTCTACGGCGACGAGATCGGGATGGGGGAGAATCTCTCGCAACCCGGCCGCGAGGCGGTGCGCCCTCCCATGCAATGGTCGGCGGAGAAGAACGGCGGGTTCTCGCGTGCGCCGCGCGAGCGGCTGGTCGCACCGGCGATCGAGGAGGGCGAGTTTGCGTACGACCGGATCAACGTCGCCGCGCAGGAGGCCGACCCCGGCTCGCTGCTGCGCGTCGTCCGGGCGCTCGCGCGCATACGCCGCGACCACCCGGAAATCGCGACCGGCGAGTGCCGCCAGATCGAGGCGGGGTCGTCCGCCGTGTGGGCCCGGGTCTACCGCGGCCCGTCCTCCCGACTGCTCGCGGCGCACAACCTGAGCAGCCGCACCGTCGAGACGGCGTTGCGGCCCGACGCGGCCCTCGCGACCGAGATCGGCAGCGGGGAACGGCTCGATATCGTGGATGGCCTGATCCGGCGCCGGCTCCCGCCGTATGGCTCGCTGTGGGCCCGTCTGGAGTAGACGGCGACGGCGTCCCGGCCACCGGTCAGTGGCGCACGGTCGGAGTCGGCTCCTGCCCCGGCCGGCGACGCACGCGCCGCCGGTTGAACACCTCGATGAGGCGCCCGTACGGGAACGAAAAGAGGTCGCGCAGACCGTCGACAGTGGACACATGATCGATTGCCTTGCGCACCTGGTACTGCAGCTCCGGCCGCACGAGACCCTTTTCGACCTCGCCCTGTTCCTTGATGGTGACCAGGCGATGAAGCGAATAGAGCCCGAGCACGAACGCCAGCAGGAACACGAAGTCCAGACCGCGGAGCGTAAACGGCACGAAGTCCCCCTCCGTGCCGGCGAAGGTCGAGCGCCAGCGTACGACGAACGTGATCTCCTCGCCCTCGAAGAACGTCGCGGCAATGCCGCCGAGTATCGGCGCGAAGGTCGCCGCGACGCCGGAGGTGAGCGCGTTGATCGCCAGGTATGCGGTGGCCTTCCCTTTCGGCGCCAGCTTGAGCGCGAGGTTGCCCGTGCACAGCTGCACGCCCGCCGTCGACATGCCGTTCAGCACGTAGATGAAGATCAGCGCAGCCAGCGTGAATCCCGGCCATTGCCCGAACTGCGTGAGCGGCCACAGCACGAAGGTCACGATGAACAGCGGCCCGGCCTCGACCAAGGTCGACTTGTAGCTGAAACGGTCGGCGAGCCGGCCCCAGATGCGGAAGAAGACGACGTTGATCGCCTGGCTCAGCACCGTGAGGGACAGGATGACGGTCATGGTGAGGCCGAGCCGTCGCAGCATGTAGACGGTGAAGAACGGCGCGGCGAAGTTGACCGCGAAGTTCCAGCTCGCGAGGAACCGCAGCAGCTGGCGGAAGTTGGCGTCGTGCAGCGGTTCGGCGATCAGCCGCCAGATCGGGTGAGCCGGATTGTGCTCGGCGCGCGGCTCGGGCACGCGACTGATGACGGAAACGCCGAACAGGCCGACGACGCCGGCGACCGCGAAGTACAGGCTGAATACGCCGAGGAGATCGTCGAAGCGGCGCTGGTACAGGTCGATGCCGCCGGCAGCGGCGAGGCCGAGCAGCGCGCCGATCCCGGTGATCCAGGCGAGCCGTCCGGCCATGTACTGGCCCAGCCGGTTCTCCGGGATGAGATCGCGCAGCCAGGGGTTCCAGGCCACGCCCGACACCGTGCCCAGGCCGTAATACGCGAGGAGGGCGCCGATGAACACGGGAATGCGCTGCGGCTCCGGCACGACCCAGGGAATCGCGGCGAGCACGAAGCAGAAAGCGCGCGAGAGCGCGAGCGCCACCACCACCACGAGCTTGCGCCAGCCGAGCCGTTCGACCAGGTAGATCGTCGGTATCTGCAGTGTCTGGGTGAGCGGCTGCAGCGCGCCGAGCAGGCCGATGGTGAACGGCGAGGCGCCGAGCTCGAGCGCGAAGGCCACCAGGAACGCGCCGCCCGTCAGCACGACCATGATCTGTGCGGCCACGCCTTCGAGCATCACGAGACGCAGACCGCGCTCGAGCGTGTCGGGATCGATGATGCGCAGGGGGCGGAAGCGTTCCAGCATTTGGTATTCGGCGCTCGTACCCCGTTGGGTCGGCCGCACGTCCCTTGGTTCAGGCCCCGAAACCCGCGCGGATCATGGCGGCAAGGGCCGGCTCAACCCTCCGCACGCCCGGCGGTCCTATCGTGATGGACCGGGGCGAGCCCGCCATCCTCGTCGTGATGGGGGTATCCGGCGCGGGAAAGACGACCGTCGGCGGAGCGCTCGCGCGCGCGCTCGGCTGGCGGTTTCTCGATGGCGACGCGCTGCACTCGCCGGCCAGCATCGACAAGATGCGCCGGGGCATCCCGCTGACCGAAGCGGATCGCGACCCCTGGCTCGAACGGCTGCGCCAGGCCACGGCGTCGTACCTCGCCGCCGGCGAGCGCGCCGTCATCGCGTGCTCTGCGCTCAAGCGGACGCACCGGTCGCGGTTGCGCGTGGGGCCCGGCGTGCGGTTCGTGTATCTCAAGGGAGGTCCGCCCCTGCTGCGCGAACGCCTGCGGCACCGGCGCGGCCACTACATGAAGGCGCCGCTGCTCGAGAGCCAGCTCGCGACGCTCGAGGAGCCGCGCGACGCACTGACCCTCGACGCCGATCTCCCCGTGGACGTGCTGGTGCGCCGGGTGATCCGGGCGTACGGTCTGAAGGGCAAAAGAACGGAAGCCGGGGATTGACCGCGACGCACTCCTGTCGCGCCGGCCGGTCCCGCCGTCCTTCATTCCAGCCGCACGATCACGCCCTCATCCCCGCGCAGGGTCAGCACGGCGCTCACGCGCTCGCCCCCGCGGTCGAGACGGGTCCCGAGCGCGATCCGCCCGCGCATACCGCTGGGAAGCAGCAGGCGCTGGGTGGCGCCGCCGAGGTTGAGGGCCACGAGCAGCGACCGAGTGTCGTGCCGGCGGCGGAAGGCGAGGGCGTCGCCGCTGACCACGACGGGCTCGTAGCTCCCAGAGAGCAGTGCGGGCTCGGTCCGGCGAAGCGCGATCAGTGCGCGATAGAGATGGAGCAGCGAGGAAGGATCGGCGCGCTGGCTGGCGACGTTGCACGCCTCGAGGTCTTCCGCGACCGGGAGCCACGGCATGCCCTCGGTGAATCCGGCGCCGGCGCCGGCGTCCCATTGCATGGGCGTACGCGCGGCATCGCGCCCGAACGCCGGGCGGTCGCGGGCCCACGGGTCGCGCACCCGGTCGGCGGGAAGCGCGACGTCGCGCATGCCGATCTCGTCGCCGTAATACAGGGTCGGCGTGCCGCGCAGGGTCAGGAGCAGCATCGCGGCAACCGCCGCCTGCGCGCTGCCCACGCGCGTCGCGATGCGATGTTTGTCGTGGTTGCCCAGCACCCAGTTGGGCCAGCCGCCCGGCGGGAGCGCGCGCTCGTATTCTTCGACGAGCGCGGCGAGGCGATGCGCCTTCCACGCCGCCTGTATGAGCGAGAAGTTGAACGGCAGGTGCAGCCCGGCGAGGTCCTTGCCGTAGTACGCGATGAGCCGTTCGATCGGCAGGTAGATCTCGCCGATGAGCAACCGGTCGGCATAGGCGTCGATCGTGCGGCGAAGCTCGGCGAGGACGTCATGGACCTCCGGGCGGTCGGTGGAGTAGACCGGAAGCAGGCTGAAGAAAGGCGGCTGGTCCGGCCGGTACGCCGGGTTCGGCGGGTTGTCGCGAAACCGCTCGTCCTTGATCAGGTGCCAGATGGCGTCCAGCCGGAAACCGTCGACGCCGCGATCGAGCCAGAAGCGCAGCGCGCCGTGCATCGCCTCGCGCACGGCCGGATTTCGCCAGTTGAGGTCGGGCTGCTCGTTCAGGAAGGCGTGATAGTAGTACTGTCCGGTCGCTTCCTCGTACGCCCATGCGCTGCCGCCGAACACGCTCAGCCAGTTGTTGGGCGGGCCTCCGCCGGGAGCCGGGTCGCGCCAGATATACCAATCGCGCCGGCGGGCGTCGCGGGCCGTCCGGGATTCCACGAACCACGGGTGCCGATCGGACGAGTGGTTCGGGACGAAATCGAGAATGAGGCGGATGCCGCGCGCGTGGGCCTCGGCGAGCAGCGCGTCGAATTCGGCGAGCGTCCCGAAGACCGCGTCGACACCGGTGTAATCCGCGACGTCGTAGCCGAAGTCGGCCATCGGCGAGGGATAGATCGGCGAAAGCCAGATCGCGTCGACGCCCAGCCAGTCGAGGTACTCCAGGCGCACGCGGATCCCGCGAAGGTCGCCGTATCCGTCGCCGTCGGAGTCCTGGAACGACAGCGGATAGATCTGGTAGACGACGGCGTGTCGCCACCACGGCTCGCCGCTCATGCCCGCGATTCCCACGTGGCAAGTCGACCGCGCCGCGCGGGCCCGCTTGGTAAGATAGCGTCGCCATGGACGGGCTCGCCCGGATCGACTGGACCGGCATGTTCGCCTCGGAAGTGCCTCCGCTCGAGCTGTTCGTCCGCGGCACGGTGATCTATCTCGGCATTCTCGTCATGCTTCGCGTCCTCCTGCGCAGGGAGGCGGCGAGCATCACGGTTCCCGACCTGCTGATGATCGTGCTGCTGGCCGACGCCGGGCAGAACGCGATGGCGACCGACTATCACACGCTGACGGACGGCGGCGTCCTGATCGGCACCATCATCTTCTGGAACTACGCGCTCGACTGGCTGGCCTACCATTTCCGCTCGGTCGAGTGGTTCGTGCATCCGCCGCCGCTGCCGCTCGTGCGGAACGGCCGCCTGATCGCGCGCAACCTGCGGCGGGAATCGATCTCGGAACAGGAGCTCATGACCCAGCTCCGCCAGAACGGCATCGAGGAGATCGCGGACGTGAAGCTCGCCGTCATGGAGGGCGACGGGCGCATCAGCGTCATTCGGCGGGGCCGGTAGCGCGTCGATGCGGCGGGGCATGGATCGTCGCGGCGCGAAGCAACGAAAAGGACGGCGTGCTTACATCTGTGCGGCGACGGCGAACGGCTCGGGCTCCGTCTCCGCGCGGTAGAGCTCGAGCGCGCGCCCCCGCACCTCCTCGAGCGGCACGTCGGCGACGAACGACGACCGATGCTCGCAGGCGTTCGTCAGCGTGTTTCGCCCGCACTCCACGCACTCCAGCCGCCAGGAAGCGAGCGGGCGGTGCCGCGTGCGCGAGAGCGGGGCGCCGTTGATGAGGTTGCCCACCCAGTAGATGCCGACCGTGCGCGCGCCGACCGCGGCCGCGAGGTGCAGCGGCCCAGAGTCGTTTCCGACGACGACGCGGCTGCGCGCGAGCAGGGCCGCGAGGCCTCCGAGCGAGAGTCGCCCGGCCACGCTGACGGCCGCCCCGGCGGCGGAGTCCACGACACGCGCCGCGAGCTCGCGCTCGGTCTCGTCGCCGGAGACCACGACCTGCGCGCCCGCGGCGTGAAGCGCGCGAGCGACGTCACCGAAGCGCTCCGCCGGCCAGCGCCGCCGGAGATCGGTGGCTCCCGGATGGATGATGACGAGCGGCCGCGAGGAGCCCAGCCCCAGGCCGTCGGCCTCGCGGCGGTCGGCGGCGGTCACGGCGATGCTCGGCTCCAGGGCATCCGGCTGCGCCCCGACGAGGGACACCAGCTCCAGGTAGCGCAGCACTTCGGGCTGGAAATACACGTACGGCACCCAGCGGTCGAGCGGCTCGGCATCGCGATCGCGCAGGCCGACCGCGTAGCGCGCGCCAAGCCGGCGCGTGAACGGGTTCGAGTACCGCCCGCCCCCGTGCATCTGCACGGCGAGATCGAAACGCTCGGCGCGCATCCGCTCGAAAAAGCGCTCGTGCGCGGCGGTGTCCGTGGCCGTGCCGGGCTCGGCGCCGACGCCGGGGTAGTCCGGCACCACGGCGACGCGATCGATCGGCCCCGGCCGCCCGGCAAGGAACGCCGCGTGCCACGGTTTGCCGAGGAGAACGATCTCGGCGTCCGGGTACGTCCTGCGCAGCGCCGCCAGCGCGGGGATCGAGAACACGTAGTCCCCGATGCCGTTGGCGCGTACCACCGCTATCTTGCGTACCGAAGGGCTTCGCTGGTCTCTCCACATGGAATTCGTTCCTTTCCGGTGGCGTCGGCGAGGAGCGTGTCCGCGGCCTGCAGCGCCTGATCCACGGACACGAGCGCGTCGGCGCCCGCGTCGGCGGGTTCGAGCGGCGCGAACGGCCCCTCGGCGAGCGGGCCGTAGCGCTCTCTGCCTCCGGCGCGATAAAGGGTGATGGTCGGGGCGCGCAGCGCATACGCGACGTGCGCGGGGCCCGAGTCGTTGGTGATGAAAAGGGCGAGGCGCGTCAGCGCGGCGCCGAAGGGCCCGAGGGCGGTCCGGCCGACGAGGTTCCGGCAACCGGGGATGCGCGCCTCGAGCACCGCCGCCTCTTCCGAGACGGTCGCCCCGCCGAGGAGCACGATGCTGCCGCCGTAGCGGCGATGCAGCGTGCGAGCGACTTCGACGAAGCGCTCGAGCGGCCAGCGCCGCCGCGGATCGTGCGATCCCGGATGCAGGCCGATGATCGGCTGCGGCAGCCCCGCGAGCAGCGCCTGCGCGTTCGCCCGATCGGAGGGGAAGAGGGGGTACGTCATTTCCTCTCCCCGCGGCAGGGCGCCGAGGAACCCGACGAGCCCGAGCAGGCGGCGGATCTCGTGTCCGTGATCCGGCCAGGGCAGGCACGCGTCGAGCAGCGAGGTATCGTCACCCGGCCGCGCGAAGCCCGCGGTGCTCGCCGCGCCCAGCATGAGCGTGAACGGATTGGCATACACGCCCGAGCCCTGCAGCTGGATCGCGAGATCGAAGCGCTCCCGCTGCATGCGCCGGAAAAAATCGAGCGCCCGCCGGGGATCGAAGAACTGCTGCGCGATGCCCGGATAACCGGGAAAGGCGATGAAGCCGTCGAGATAGGGCGACCGCACGACCGCGTCCTGCAACGCGGGAAGCGTGATCATGACCAGCTCGGCCTCGGGCAGCGCGTGTCGCAGGGCGCGCAGCGCCGGAGACGTGCACAGGAAGTCGCCGAGGCGCGAGGCGCGCAACAGCGCGACCTTGTGCGGCGGCCGCGGCAGGAGCGAGAGCAGGTTTTCGCCGTGCGCGTGTTCAACCATAGGCTTTCTCCGGAAGCAGGGTGAAGCGCGCGGCCATTTCGTCGAGCAGCACCAGGGCATGACCGTCGACGGTGCCTGCCGCATTCAGCACGGTCGACGGTTCCTCGGCGTGCCACGTCCCCGAGGGCATGATCGCGGCGCCGCCGTAGCGGCGCATGAGCAGGTTCTGCGCCAGCACCTCCTCGCCCGAGTGCCAGCGGGGCAGGCGGGGCCAGAAGGCGAAGCCGCCCACGTCGAGCAGCTTCGCGCGGTCGTAGAGCACGCACGACGCCACCCAGGCGACCTTGTAGAGCCGCGTGGCGGCGGGAGCGTGCTTCAGCGTGGCGTGGTAGAGGTTGGCGGCACGGTGCAGATGACGGCGCTCCCACGCCGGGCTGCCCGGCTCGACCGTCTCGGGACGCACCGGCCCGTCCCAGAACTCGACGCGCTGCTGGTCGGGGCGCACGTCCTCGCGGAACGACAGGCCCGACGGGAACGCGCCGACGAAGCCGCAGCGCTCGCGCGCAAGGGCGGTCACCAGCGCGTCGAGCACCCACGGCTCCATGAGCACGTCGTCGTCGAGGTACAGCACGAGCTCGGCCGTCGCCGCCTCGAGAAGGAACTGCCGCTGCTCCGCGATGCCGCGGCGTTCGTCGCGACGGTGCCACGCGACCGGCGCGCTCAGGGTCTCGACGATGCGTTTCAGCGAGGCGATCGTCGGATGCGCCAGCGCGGGCGCTTCGCTCTGGTCGGCGACGATCAAACGGTAGTCGCGGTACCGCTGGGCCGCGAGACCCGAGAGCGTCATGGCGAGCGCGAGCGGCCGATCGCACGTGGGCAGCAGCACGTCAACGCGGGGCATGCCGGCGCTCCTCCCATCCGATGCCGAGCGCCCGCGGCGCGTCCACCCGCCGGTCCGGCACCGTCGTCGGGACCTCCTGGTGATACACGCCCGACGGCAGGATGCCGCAGCCGCCGTAGCGCGCCATGACGCGCAGCTGCGCGAGCACGTCTTCGCCGCAGTGCGCGACGGGCAGGTCGCGCCAGAAACCGAAGCCGCCGCAGGCACGGAGCTTCCCGGTGTCGTACATCACGCACCCGCCGATCCATGCGACGCGGTAGGTTCGCCAGGCGCCGGCCGGCAGCGCGAGCCGACGCTGAACGTGATAGAGGTTCGCGGCGTTGTGCAGCCGGTGCCGCCGCCACGCCGGGGAATCGGGCGGTACGGCCTCCGGTCGGACGCGGCCCTCCCAGAACTCGACATGCTGCTCGTGCGGGCGCACGTCGTCCGCGTGACTCAGGCCGATGACCGCCTGGCCGACGAATCCGCACTGCTCGGCGGTGAGTGCCTGCAGCAGAGTGCCGATCACCCCGGGTTCGAGGATCAGGTCGTCGTCGAGGAACAGCGCGAAGGGCGCCTGCACGCGATCGAGGAGAAAATGACGATGCTCGGCCAGTCCGCGCGGCGGCAGGTGCCGGTGCGTCTCCACCGTGTGCCCGTGGGCGCGCAGGACGCGCAGGGTCGCCTGGACTTCGCCGGCGCGCACGGAGTCGCCGTGAACGGTCTGGTCCGAGATCACCACCCGGAAGCCGCGGAACGCCTGCGCGCACAGGCTCGTCAGCGTCACGGCGAGCGCGGCCGGGCGATTGCAGGTCGGTATGAGGACGTCGACGTTCGGGCTCACCGGGTCGCTCTCGTCTCCCGGTTCACGCTGGTCCGAAGGTCGCGCCCCCGGTTCATCCGCCCACCACCCGCCGGATGCGCTCGATGATTCCGCTCGTGGAGCGGTCGCCGACGTAGGGAAGAATGCACACGGCGCCGCCCAGACTCTCGACGAGCGCGGCCTCGGGGAGCGTGTCGCGCGTGTAGTCGCCGCCCTTCACGTAGATGTCGGGCCGCGCGGCCGAGATGAGCTCGCGCGGGGAATCGTCGTCGAAGGCGACGACGTAGTCCACGTAGCTGAGCGCGGCGAGCACCTTGAGGCGATCCTCGAGCGCGTTGATCGGGCGGCCGCGGCCCTTCAGCCGCGCGACGCTCGCGTCCGCGTTCACGCCGACGATCAGCACGTCGCCCAGGCCCTTCGCGCGATTGAGCAGCGTGACGTGCCCGCGATGGAGGATGTCGAAGCAGCCGTTGGTGAAGACGATGCGCCGCCCGGCGGCGCGCTCCGCCTCCACCCGCTGCGCGAGCGCGCGCGCGTCGGGCACGCGCTTTTCGCCGCCCGCGAACAGCGCGCGCAGCTCGGCGGTGCTGCACACCGCCGTGCCGTCCTTGCCGACGACCACCGCCGCCGCCGCCGATGCGATCTCCGCGGCCTCGGGCGTCTCCGCGCCCGACGCCAGGGCGAGCGCCAGCGCGGCGACGTACGTGTCGCCGCCGCCGGTGGTGCGCGGCGCGCGCGCCGGGCGGGCGTACGTGCGGTAGGGCGCGCGGCCGTGCTCGAGAATGATCGCGCCGTCGGTGTCCAGCGTGACCGCCGCGATACGCGCGCCGGTGCGTTGCAGCAGGCGCTCGCTCTGGGCCGCGATGCGCTCGGCGCGCCCGCCGCGCGCGGCGTCGGCGGTGCGTTCGAGCAGCGCGAGGGCCTGGGTGTAACTGGGCTTCACGACGGTCGGCGCGACGACGGCGAAGCGCGTGAGGCGGCGCGAGTCGACCACGACCGGTGCCGTGAACCGGCCTCCGAGTCCGGCGAGCGCACCGAGCACGGTCGCCGTGAACACGCCGTAGCCGTAATCCGAGAGAACGACGACGTCCGCCTCCGCGCACGCGGCGAGCGCGCGATCGAGCAGCGCGTGCTCGATGTCCGCGGCAAGCGCGCGCCGCGCGCCGGAATCGAAGCGCGCGACCATCTGTCCGTCCGCGACGAGCCGGTGCTTGGCGGGCGTGCGACGTGCGCGGTCGACGATGAGCGAGGTGTCGTCCACGCCGCGTTCCCGGAGCGCGCGGCGCAGCCGCGCGCCGTCGGCGTCCTCGCCGATCACGGAGACGAACGTCACGCGACCGCCGAGCGCCGCGAGATTCGCCGCGGCGTTGGCGGCGCCGCCCGGCAGGTCCTGCGTGGCGTCGATCTGGACGAGCGGAACGGGCGCCTCGCGACAGAGGCGCTCGACGCGACCCTGGAGATAAACATCGAGGAGCGCGTCGCCGATCACCGTGACGCGCCGCTCCGGAAGCGCATCGGCGATCTGCGCGAGATCGATGGGCACCGCTGTTCCCTCAGCAATCGATTCGTCGCGAACGAGTCGAAGCATACCAGAGACGAGCGCGTACACCAGCCCGTAACTTCATCCCGATGCGGCCGAGACGAAGCGGCTCGGCAAAGTCCCTGAAGCGATCAAAGGAACCGCGCGCGGCTGTCGCCAATCGGTTACACGTGTCGCGCTCGGGCCGACGGCGCTCAGTACTTTTGCGGATGCACGCACGCGGCCGCTTGACGGCAGAATGCCTCGAAAGAACCGCTGTCCGAAGCGGCCGCCAGCCGTCCGCCACGCAGTTGGAATCGAGGGAACGTCATGGTCGCAAGGATTGCGATGATCAGTGAGCACGCGTCCCCGCTGGCCACGCTGGGTGGCGTGGACAGCGGCGGACAGAACGTCTATGTAGCGCAACTCGCGAATCAGCTTGCCGCGCGCGGTTACCAGGTCGACGTGTTCACGCGGCGCGACCAGGAGACGCTGCCGGACGTCGTGAAGTTCATCAGCCGCGTGCGCGTCGTGCACGTGAAGGCCGGCCCGCCGGTACCGATCCCCAAGGAGCAGCTGCTGCCGTACATGCCGGAGTTCGCCCGGCAGATGAGCCTCTATTGTCGGCGCCAGCGCATGCCCTACGACGTCGTGCACGCGAACTTCTGGACCTCCGGCGTCGTCGCGATGGCCCTGAAGGCGGAGCTGGACCTGCCGTTCGTGATCACGTTCCACGCGCTGGGTCGGGTGCGCCGCCTGCATCAGGGCGAGGCGGACCACTTTCCGGACGAGCGTCCGGAGATCGAGGAGCGGATCATCGCCGCGGCCGACTGCGTGATCGCGGAGTGCGCCCAGGATCGCGCAGACCTCCTGAACCTCTACGGGGCCGACCCCGCGCGGATCCGCATCGTGCCCTGCGGCTTCGACAGCGCGGAGCTTTGGCCCGTGGAGAAATGCGTCGCGCGGCGCGTGTTGGGGTTCGCGCCGGGCGAACGCATCGTCGCGAGCATCGGCCGCCTGGTGCCGCGCAAGGGAATCGATGTCGCCATCCGGGCGCTCGGCCGGCTCTGGCGGGAGCACGGCGTGGACGCGCGGCTCGTCGTGGTGGGCGGCGAGTCCGAGCTGCCGTGCCCGACGGCGACCCCGGAGATCGCGCGGCTGCATCGCATCGCGGCCGAGGAAGGCGTGGACGACCGGGTGACGTTCACCGGCTCCTGCCGTCGGCAGCTGCTGCGCTATTACTACAGCGCCGCGGACGTCTTCGTGACGACCCCGTGGTACGAGCCGTTCGGGATCACGCCCGTCGAGGCGATGGCCTGCGGCACGCCGGTCATCGGGACGAGCGTGGGCGGCATCAAGACCACGATACGCCACGGGCGCACCGGCTTCCTGATTCCGCCGCACAGCGCCGATGCGCTCGCCGCGCGCCTCGCGGAGCTCCTCGGCGCGCCCGAGCTGCGTCGGGCGCTCGGCGACGCGGGCCGCGAACGGGCCAACCGGCACTTCACGTGGGCGCAGGTCGCCGACCGCGTCGCCTCTCTCTACGCGCACGTCATCGCCGCCGGGGCGGAGCAGCGCGCCGGCAACGCCAACGCCTGAGCGGGAGGGGAGGCCGATGCAGGAAGGATCGGGGATGCCGGCTCTGCGCGGGAAGGTCGCGCTCGTGACGGGCGGGGCGCGCGGCCTCGGCGCGGAGGTCTGCCGGGTGCTCGCGCGCCACGGCGCCGATGTCGTGTGCGCGGACGTCCGCGAGGACCTCGCCGAGGGGCTCGTGCAGGAGATCCGCGGCGCGGAGGGGCAGGCGAGCACGATCGCGCTCGACGTGCGCGACCCGCAAGCCGTCGCGGACGCCGTCGGGCGCCTGGTTCGCAGCCACGACCGGGTGGACATCGTCGTCAACAACGCGGCGATCGACATCACGGTGGCCGCCGACGAGCTCGCGGTCGATGACTGGCGGCGCATCATCGACACGAATCTGAACGGGCCGTACTGGCTCTGCCGCAGCGTCTTCCCCGTGATGAAGCGGCAAGGAGGCGGGCAGATCGTCAACATCGCGTCGACGGCGGCGAAGCGCGCCTGGCCGAACGCGACCGGCTACCACGCGAGCAAGTGGGGCCTGCTCGGGTTGAGCCACGCGCTCCACGCCGAGGGACGCGCGCACGGCATCAAGGTGACGGCGGTGGTGAGCGGAGGGATGCGCACGCCGTTCCTGCTGGACCGGTTCCCCGACATCGACGTCAACACGCTGCAGGACCCGCGGCACGTGGCCGACACGATCCTGTTCGTGCTGACGCGCCCGCCCGAGACGGTGATTCCGGAGATCATGGTGCTGCCGATGACGGAGACGTCCTGGCCGTGACGGTCAAGGCGATATTCCTCGACAAAGACGGCACGCTGATCGAGAACGTGCCGTACAACACGGATCCGTCCCGGGTCCGCCTGACTCCGGGTGCCGGCCCCGCGCTCGTGCGCCTGCACACGCTCGGCTACGCGCTCATCGTCGTCTCGAACCAGCCCGGCATCGCGCACGGGTTCTTCGCGCCGCGCGCGCTCGACGCGGTGTACGAACGACTGCGGATCCTGCTCGCGCCGTACCACGTTCCGCTCGCGGGGTTCTATTACTGCCCGCATCACCCCGCCGGGCGCGTGCCGCGCTACGCGACCGCCTGCGGCTGCCGCAAACCGGCGCCCGGCCTGCTGCTCGCGGCCGCGACGATCCACGGCGTCCATCTCGAGCGGTCATGGATGATCGGCGACATCCTCGACGACGTGGAGGCCGGGCAGCGCGCCGGCTGCCGCACCGTGCTCGTCGACAACGGCAACGAAACCGAGTGGCGCCAGGGACCGTTCCGCGCGCCGGACGCGACCGCGACGGACCTCCGGGGCGCCGCGGAGCGCATCGCGCGGTGTGCCGCCTGGAGCGAACGCTATTACCGGCGGGAGGTGCGCGCGTGAGCGGACCACCCCGCTGGGAGACCGCGCGAAACCTGTTGTGCGTGCGGCTCGACGCGCTCGGCGATGTCCTCATGACGGGACCCGCCATCGCGGCGCTCAAACGCGCGCGGCCGGACCGGCACGTGACCGTGCTCACCTCGCCGGCGGGCGCCGCGATCGCGCAGTACCTGCCCGGGATCGACGCGCTGATCGTCCATCGCTCGCCCTGGGTCAAGGCGACGGCGCCGCGGGCGCGCGTCGGGGACGATCGCGTGCTGCTGGCGCGCCTGCGCACCCGGGACTTCGATGCGGCCGTGATCTTCACGGTGTACAGCCAGAGCGCGCTGCCGGCGGCGACGTACTGCTACCTCGCCGGCATTCCGCTGCGCCTCGCGCACTGCCGGGAGAATCCGTACGGGCTGCTGACGGACTGGGCGCCGGAGACGGAGCCGCAGCAGGGCGTGCGGCACGAAGTGCAGCGGCAGCTCGATCTCGTCGCCCGCGTCGGAGCGCGCATCGACGACGACCGGCTGCGCCTCAACGTTCCCGCCGAGAGCTTCGCCAAGGCGCAGGTGCTGGTCGCCGGCCTGCGGCTCGGCCGGAACGCACGCTGGGCGCTCGTGCACCCGGGCGCCAGCGCTCCCTCCCGGCGCTATCCACCGGAAGGGTTCGCGCGCGCGGCCGATCTGCTGGTCCGGGAGCACGGTTGTCACGTCGTCTACACGGGAAGCGCGGCGGAATCCGCGCTGATCGCCGAGATCCGGGCGCACATGCGCTCGCCCTCGCACTCGCTCGCCGGGCGGTGCGATCTCGGCACGCTGAGCGCGCTCATCGCGCTCGCGCCCGTGCTGGTCGTCAACAACACCGGGCCGGCGCACATCGCGGCCGCGGTCGGCACCCCGGTCGTCGATCTCTACGCGCTCACGAACCCGCAGCACACGCCGTGGCGCGTGGAGAGCCGGGTCCTGTATCACGACGTGCCGTGCAAGAACTGCTACAAAAGCGTCTGCCCGATCGGCCATCACGACTGCCTGCGGCGCGTTCCGCCGGAAGCCGTCGCCCGGGCGGCCGTGGAGCTCCTGGAGGGCACGCCGCAGGGCGAGCGCGTGCGGGTCGCGCAGGGAGCGCGCTAGATGTACACCCTCGGCATCAACGCGGCCTACCACGATTCCTCGGCGTGCCTCGTGCACGACGGCGTCGTCGTCGCCGCGGCGGAGGAAGAGCGGTTCACGCGTATCAAGCACGCGAAACGTCCGGTGCCGTTCTCGGCCTGGGAGCTCCCGTACCACGCGATCGATTTCTGCCTCGCGAGCGCCGGCGTCGACATCGGCGCGCTCGATCACGTCGCCTACGCGTACGATCCGCAGCAGCTGCTGCGCGACGGCCGGTCGGCCGTGGTCGCGCTGCCGCTCCAGCCGAGCGCGCACCCGATCCCCGAAGGGTGGGATTCGCCGTGGGAGCCGCTGTTCGTCTCCTACGTCGTCAACGCCCCGCGCCTCCTGGTCGACGGCGTGCCCCACCATCTGCAACGCCGCTTCGGCAAGGCCGGGGCCGCGCGTTACCGCTGGCATTTCGTCGATCACCACCTCGCGCACGAGGCGAGTGCTTTCCTGCCGTCGCCCTTCGATAGCGCCGCCGTGCTGACGATGGACGGACGCGGCGAGCGCGCGACCACGAGCTACGCGGTCGGGCAGGGCACCGGGCTCGAGCGCCTCGCGCAGATCGACCTGCCGCATTCGCTCGGCCTCCTGTACGAGGAGGTGACGCGCTACCTCGGCTTTCTGCATTCGTCGGACGAGTACAAGGTCATGGCTCTCGCCTCGTTCGGCAAGCCGCGCTACCGCGAGCTGTTTCGCGAGATTCTCGAGAGCGGGCCGGACGGCCGCTACCGGATCAACGACGTCCCGCTCGCCGAGCGTCTCGGTCCCGCGCGGCGTCGCGGCGAGGCGCTGGAGGAGCGTCACTTCGACGTGGCCTGCTCCCTGCAGAAGGCCCTCGAGGAGACCGTGCTCGGCATGGCGCGCTGGCTGCACGAGCAGACCGGCGAGCGCCGGTTGTGCCTGGCCGGCGGCGTCGCGCTCAACTGCGTGATGAACGGGCGGCTGTTGCGGGAAGGGCCGTACGACGACATCTGGGTCCAGCCGGCGGCCGGCGACGCCGGCACCGCGCTCGGGGCGGCGCTCTGGATCGATGCGCGCGAGCGGAACGACGGCGAGCGCCGTTACACGATGGATCACGCGCTGCTCGGCCCGTCGTACGACGAACGCGAGATCGAGGCGGTGCTGCGTCGCGCCGGCGTCCGTTACCGGCGTCTGCCCGGCCTCGACGACGTGGCCGAGCTGCTCGCGCGCGACCGGATCGTCGCCTGGTTCCAGGGCGCGATGGAGTTCGGGCCGCGTGCGCTCGGCGGCCGATCGATCCTCGCCTCGCCGATGTCGCCGTCGATGCAGGCGCGCCTGAACGACATCAAGGACCGCGAGGATTTCCGCCCGGTGGCCCCGGTCGTCCTGGAGGAGGAGGCGCCGGACTGGTTCGCGGGCTGCCGGCGCTCGCCGTTCATGCTGTTCGTGTACGACGTGCTACCCGAACGGCGCGCGCGCATCCCGGCGGTCGCGCACGTCGACGGCACGGCGCGGGTGCAGACCGTCAACCGCGAGCAGCACCCCGTCTACTATGACCTGCTGCGCGCCTTCCAGGCCCGCACGGGCGTGCCGGTGCTGGTCAACACCTCGTTCAACACGCGCGGCGAGCCGATCGTGTGCACGCCGCGCGACGCGCTCGAGTGCTTCGCGAGCTCGCCGCTGGATGCCCTGGTCATGGGACCGTTTCTGCTCGAGAAACGGGAGCTGCTCAATGACGTTGCGCGTTTCCGTCGTCGTACCGACGTACCGGCGCCCGTTTCTGCTTGACCGGTGCCTGCGGGCGCTCGTCGGGCAGGACCTGCCGCGGGGGGAATACGAGATCGTCGTGGTCGACGACGCCAATGACGCCAAGACGCGCGAGGTCGTCGAGGACTATGGACGCGAGGGCGACATCGCGCCGCCGATCCGCTACGAGTGCGTCACCGGCCGCCACGGTCCCGCGATCGCGCGCAACCGCGGCTGGCGCGCGGCGCGCGCCCCCATCGTGTCGTTCACGGACGACGACTGCGTTCCGCAATCCGACTGGCTTCGCCACGGCCTTCTGGCGCTCGACGGCGGCGCGGCGGCCGCGTGGGGACGGATCCGTGTCCCGCTGCCGCCCGAGCCGACCGATTACGAGCGCGATGCCGCGCGGCTCGCCGACGCCGGCTTCGTTACGGCGAACTGCTTCTGTCGGCGGGAGGCGCTGCAGGCCGTCGGCGGACTGGACGAGCGTTTCACGGCCGCGTTTCGCGAGGACAGCGATCTCTACTTTTCCCTGCTCGAGCGCGGGCTGCCGGTCGTGCACGCGCCGCGGGCGATCGTCGTGCATCCGCTGCGGCCGGCCGGGTGGGGAGAGAGCCTGCGGCAGCAACGCAAGATCCTGTTCGATGCGTTGCTCTACAAGAAACACCCGGCCCTGTACCGGGCGCGCATCCGGCGCACGCCGCGCTGGGATTACTACGGCATCGTCGCGCTCCTGGGCCTCGCGCTCGGCGGTGCGGCCGCCGGCGCGACGGGCGTGGCCCTTGGCGCGGGGGCCGGCTGGGCCGGCATGACGGCGCAGCTCTTCGCGACGCGTCTCGCCGGCACCCGGCGCTCGCCCGCGCACGTGGCCGAGATGGCGCTCACCTCGGCCTTGATCCCGCCGCTCGCCGTGTACTGGCGCCTCGTGGGCGCCGTCCGGTTTCGCACCGCGTTCTTTTGACGAACACATGGCGCCGCCCATCGCCTTCGCGCAGATCGAGCCCGTGGGACAGTGCAACCTGCGCTGCCGCATGTGTCCGATCCAGTTCCGCCGGGACGGCCCGCCCCACGGTCCGCTCGCGTTCATGCCGCTCGCCACCTTCCGGCGCCTGATCGACCAGCTCCCGGACCTTCGGTCCTTGCACCTGCAAGGCATGGGCGAGCCGCTGATGCATCCGCAGTTCTTCGAGATGGTGCGCTACGCGGCCGCCCGCGGCGTGCGCGTGTCCACGAACACCAACCTCACGCTCCTGTCCGAGCGGCGCGCGCGGCTGTGCGTGGAAAGCGGACTGCACGAGTTGCATGTCTCCATCGACGGAGCGACCGCGGCGACCTACGAGGCGATCCGGGTGCGGTCGCGCTTCGCGCGGGTGCTGCGCCACCTGGAGTGGCTGCAACGCGCGCGCGAGGCGTGCAAGGCCTCGGCGCCCGAAGTCCGGATCGTCGCCGTGGTCATGCGCCGCAACCTCGAGGAGCTGCCGGGGCTGGTGGAGCTGGCGCACCGGTACGGGGTGCGACGGGTCTTCGTCCAGCATTTGTGCCACGACTTCGCGGAGGAGAGCTTGCCCGCGGAGTACCGGCCGATGCGCCACTTCGTCGACGACGAGAGCCTGCTCGGCGTCCCGGTGGAGCGGATCGACGCGTGGTTCGGCCGCGCGCGCGAGCGCGCCCTGGCGCTCGGGGTGGACCTGCGGCTGCCGCGGGCGCGGCCGCGGGCGGAAGGGCCCGCCCCCGGGGCACGGCGCTGCGAGTGGCCCTGGCGCGGTCCTTATATAAGTTACCGCGGCGAGGCCATGCCGTGCTGCATGGTCTCCACGCCGGATCGCATCAACTTCGGGAACATGGCCGACCAGGGCATCGAGACCGTGTGGCGTTCCGCGCCCTACGAGGCCTTTCGCGCGGGCCTGGACGGGGACACGCCGCCCGAGGTGTGCCGCTCGTGCTCGGTTTACCAGGGAGTCTTTTGATATATGGCCCGAACTTCACAGGATGCACTGGCGGGCGACACGGCGGCGGCGTTGTCGCCCGGCCATCGCCTGGGACCGACGCTGCCCGAGCGCGTCGCGGTCTTCCGGGCGCTGCAGCTCGGCGACATGCTGTGCGCGGTCCCGGCGCTGCGCGCCCTGCGGGCCGCGCTGCCGCGCGCCCGCATCACGCTCATCGGCCTGCCGTGGGCGGGCGCGTTCGCGAGCCGTTTCGCCCGCGACGTCGACGACTTTCTCGCGTTTCCGGGCGGTTCGGGCCTGCCCGAGCGAAGCGCCACCGCGCCCGAGACCGAGGCATTCTACGCCCGTGCGCGTGCCGCGCGCTTCGACCTCGCGATCCAGCTGCACGGCGACGGCGAGCGCTCCAACGCGATCGTCGAGGAGATGGGCGCCCGCAGGCTGGCGGGGTTCTTCCGGCCCGGCGGACGCGCGCCGGAGCCGGAACGCTTCCTGCGCTATCCCGACGATCTGAGCGAGGTCCGCCGGCTCCTGGCGCTCATGTCGTTCCTCGGCATACCCGAGCGGGGGAGGGAGCTCGATTTTCCGATCCTGCCCGGCGAATGGCGCGATGGGGCCGCGCTCCGCGCGGCGTACGGGTTGCGGCCGGGCGAGTACGCGTGCGTGCATGCCGGCGCGCGCGCCCCCGCACGCCGCTGGGCGCCCGAACGGTTCGCGGCGGTGGCCGACCTGATCGCCGCGAGCGGGCTCCGGATCGTCCTCACCGGCACCGAGCAGGAGCGCGAGCTGACGGGCGCGGTCGCGCGCGCGATGCACACGGGCTGCGTGAACCTCGCGGGCCGCACGCCGCTCGGCGTCCTGGCCGCGCTGCTCACGGGAGCGCGCCTGCTGGTCTGCAACGACACGGGCATATCGCACATCGCGGAGGCGCTGCGCGTTCCGAGCGTCGTGGTGTACACCGGATCGTCGCCGCAACGCTGGGCCCCGGCCGACGACGCGCGCCACCGGGCGGTGTACGTGCCCGTCGGGTGTCGCCCCTGCGAGTACCGGGAATGCCCGATCGGACATCCCTGCGCCAACGGCGTCGGGCTGATGGACGTATGGCGGGAGGCACAGGCGCTGCTCGGGCCCGATCCTTCGACCGTCCGGACCGTTTCCCGGACGATGACGGGCTGACGCCATGCCCCGGTTGAAGGTTCTCACGTGGCATATCCACGGCAGCTACCTCTATTACCTCAGTCACGCGCCGGTGGAGCTGTACGTGCTCTCGAAACCGGGGCGGCCGCCGGGATACCTCGGGCGCCACGGTCATTTCCCGTGGGGCGCGAACGTCCATGACATGCCCGTGTCGGACCTCCCGCGCCAGTCGTTCGACGCCGTGCTGTTCCAGTCCCGCGACCATTACGAGAAAGACCAGTACGAGATCCTGACGCCCGCCCAGCAGCGGCTGCCGAAGATCTATCTCGAGCACGATCCGCCGCGCGAGTCGCCGTTCGCGCAGCCGCACTGGGTCGACGATCCCGCCACGTTGCTGGTGCACGTCACCCATTTCAACGCCCTGATGTGGAACAGCCGGCGCACGCCGGTGTGCGTGATTCCGCACGGCGTGACGGTGCCGCCGGACGTGCGCCATACCGGCGAGCTCGCGCGCGGCATCGTCGTGATCAATCATCTCGCCCGGCGCGGACGCCGCCTCGGCGAGGACGTCTACGCGCGGGTGCGCCGCGATGTCCCGCTCGATCTGGTGGGGATGGGCGCCGAGGAGAGCCCCGGAGGCATCGGCGAAATACGGCACGACGGGCTGTGCGCCTTCGCATCGCGCTACCGCTTCTTCTTCAATCCGATCCGCTACACGAGCCTCGGGCTCGCCGTCTGCGAGGCGATGATGCTCGGCATGCCGGTGGTGGGGCTCGCGACCACGGAGATGTCGACCACCGTCGAGAACGGGGTGTCGGGCTACGTGCACAACGACCTCGACTGGCTGACCGAACGGATGGCCGGGCTGCTCGCCGATCCGGCGGAAGCGCACCGGCTCGGCGAAGGCGCACGCCGCGCGGCGCGCGAGCGGTTCGCGATCGAACGGTTCGCGCGCGACTGGCGCGCCGCCTTCGAAGCGGTCGCGGGCCGCCCGGTCGCGCGGGCGCGTTCATGACGCGCGAGCGCGGAGGACCCCTTATTGTCGGCGGGGATGCGGCTGGTTATCGTGAATCATCGACCCTCCGGCGGCGGGTGTCCGTTCACCCGCTTCGGGGTCGTGGCAAGGACAGCGCAAGGACGCCATGTTTCGGGCGGTCACGCTCAACCTGAGTTATCTGGGTACGCGGCACGGGCCGTGGCCCGCGCGGCGGGCGCTCGTGATCGACGCGCTTCGCGCGCTGCAGCCCGACGTCGTCGCGCTGCAGGCCGTGTGGCGCACGGTCGCGGGGGACAGCCAGGCCGACGAGCTTGCCCGCGAGGTGCCCGGCTACGAATACGTCGCCTTCGAACCGGCCGCCGAAAACGTACAGGGCAGCAAGGGCCTGGCCCTGCTCTCCCGCGGCGCGCTGGCGCAGATCGAGCCGCGGATGCTCGGGCTGCGCGCGGGCACCGAGGACCCGGACCGCCGCATCGTGCTGCGCGCGCACGCCGGCGACCTCTGCCTGTACAACGTCCATTTCTCCTGGGTCCCCGAGCAGGTCGCCGACAACGTCCGCGAGGCCCTGCCGTTCCTGAGGGTGAGGGGGCCCGCGCTCGTGCTCGGCGATTTCAACCTGACGCCCGAGGACCCGCTCCACGCCCGCTTCCTCGAGGAGGGGTGGACCGACGCGTGGCAGGCGCTGCGCCCGCGCGATCCGGGCTACACCTTTGAATCCGATGCGCCGTCCATGCGCATCGACTACGTCTACGTCAACGAACCACTTTCCGCGCGGCTGCGCGCGATCGACCTCGTCGGCGGCGGCCGCGCGACGCCGCCGCGGCTTTCCGACCATCTCGGCGTCGTCGTGGACCTGGACCTCGACTGAGGAAGCGTCAGCGCATGGCCGTGACGTCCCTGCCCGCAGGCGCGCATCGGCGCCTGCCCGTCGGCGCCGAGCCCGTTCCGGGCGGCGGCGTGCACTTCCGCGTGTGGGCGCCGCTGCGCCGGCGCGTCGCGGTCGTGCTCGAGGGCCCGGGGGAGGAGCCCCGTGCCTTTCCGCTGGCCGCGGAGACCGGCGGTTACTTTTCCGATCACGTGCGCGAGGCGCGCGCCGGTGCGCGCTACCGCTTTCGCCTGGACGACGACGAGCGGCTGTATCCCGATCCGGCCTCGCGCTTCCAGCCCGACGGCCCGCACGGCTCCTCGCAGGTCGTCGACCCGTCCGCGTTCGAGTGGACCGATCGCGCGTGGCGCGGCGTCCCGGTCGAGGGGCAGGTGCTCTACGAGATGCACGTCGGCACGTTCACGCACGAAGGCACCTTCGCGGCGGCGACCGCGGAGCTGCCCGCGCTCAGGGCGACCGGCATCTCGGTGGTCGAGCTGCTCCCGGTCGCCGACTTCACCGGGCGCTTCGGCTGGGGCTACGACGGCGTGGACTTCTACGCGCCGACCCGGCTCTACGGCGAGCCCGACGATCTCCGGCGGTTCGTCGACGCCGCCCATCGCCTGGGGCTCGGCGT
Source organism: Sulfurifustis variabilis (assembly GCF_002355415.1). Classification (GTDB taxonomy): domain Bacteria; phylum Pseudomonadota; class Gammaproteobacteria; order Acidiferrobacterales; family Sulfurifustaceae; genus Sulfurifustis; species Sulfurifustis variabilis. Next base: position 1,762,692 of record NZ_AP014936.1, read on the forward strand.
GATTCTCGACGTGGTCTACAACCACTTCGGTCCCGACGGCAACTACCTTAACGCGTACTCGGCCGATTACGTGTCCGCGCGCCACAAGAGCGAATGGGGCGAGGCGCCGAACTTCGACGGCCCGAACAGCGGCCCGGTGCGCGAGTTTTTCCTGGCGAACGTCGAGTACTGGATCCGGGAGTTCCACCTCGACGGCTACCGCTTCGACGCCACGCAGCAGATCTTCGACGCCTCGCCCGAGCACATCCTCGCCGCGATGACGCGACGCGCGGAGGAGGCGGGAGAGGGGCGGATGATCTACGCCGTCGCCGAGAACGAGCCGCAGGACACGAAGGTCGTCGCGGCGCGCGAGCGCGGCGGATTCGGCGTGGGCGCGCTCTGGAACGACGACTTCCACCACACGGCGCTGGTCGCGCTCACCGGGCGCAACGAGGCGTACTACAGCGACTACCGCGGCTCGCCGCAGGAGTTCGTCTCGGCCGCCAAGTGGGGGTTCCTCTACCAGGGGCAGCGCTACGAGTGGCAGCGGCAGCGGCGCGGCAGCCCGACGTACGGGCTCGACCCGTGGCGCTTCGTCACCTTCCTCGACAACCACGACCAGGTCGCTAACTCGGGGCGCGGCGTACGCTGCCACATGCACACCACCCCCGGCCGCTACCGCGCCATGACCGCGCTGCTCCTGCTCGCGCCGCAGACGCCCATGCTGTTCCAGGGGCAGGAGTTCGCGGCGTCGACGCCGTTCTATTACTTCGCCGATCACCGCGAGGGGCTGGCGCGGCTCGTCGACGAGGGCCGCGCGCAATTCCTCGCGCAATTCCCGAGCCTCGCCACGCCGGAGATGCAGCACACTCTCCCGGATCCCGCCGATCCGCAGACCTTCGTGCGCTCCAAGCTCGACCACACCGAGCGCCACACCCACCGCGAGGCCTACGCGCTGCACTGCGACCTGCTGGCGCTGCGCAACAGCGACCCCGTCTTCGGGCGCACCCGCGTGCGCGAGCTCGACGGCGCCGTGCTCGGCCCGGAGGCCTTCGTGCTGCGCTACTTCGGCTTCGACGGCGACGACCGCCTGCTGCTCGTGAACCTGGGGCTCGACCTGCACCTGCGCCCGGCGCCGGAGCCGCTGCTCGCGCCGCCCGCGGGCAAACGCTGGCGCGTGCTGTGGTCGAGCGAGCATCCGAAGTACGGCGGCCGCGGCACCCCGCACCCCGACGGCGAGGAGAACTGGTGGCTCCCCGGGCACGCCGCCATCGCGCTCGGGCCCGGAGATCCGGAGCCGCGGGAATGAGCGACGCACCGCACGTCTTCCGCCGTCCGGACTCGGGCTGGAAGGCGGAAGACCTCCTGTCGCGCGAATGGCTCGTCACCAACGGGCTCGGCGGCTATGCCTCGGGCACGATCGCCGGCGTGCACACGCGCGCCTATCACGGTTTTCTCACGGCGGCGCTGCCGGCGCCGCTCGGGCGGCTCCTGATGCTGAAGCAGCTCTCCGAGCAGGTGCGCGCGGGCGACGACGCCCACCCGCTGATCGACCAGGCGGCGATCTTCGGCGGGAAGGGGGCGCTGCCCGAGCCCGCGCACCTGAAGGAGTTCCGTCTGGAGACCGGCCTGCCCGTGTGGCGCTTCGACACGCCGGTCGCGACCCTCGAGCGGCGCGTCTGCATGCCGCACGGCCAGAACACGGTCTACGTCGCCTATCGCGTGATCGACGCCGACGGACCGGTGCGGCTCACCGTGCGGCCCTGGATCCACTTCCGCTCGACCGACAACCCCTCCCGGCCCGATCCCGCGCGCGGTTACAGCCTCAGGGTCTTCGACAACCGCTACGAGATCAACGCCGAGCCCGATTTCCCGGCGTTGCGCCTGCTGCTTCGCGGCGACGATCCGCGCTTCGTGGTCGACGGCGGGATGCGCCGGGAGGTGTATCTCGCGATCGAGGCCGAGCGCGGGTACGAGCCGCGCCGGATGCTGTGGAGCCCCGGCTGGTTCGCGATCGATCTCGCCCGCGGACAGGAGGCGGCGCTCATCGCGTCGAGCGAGCCGTGGAACGCGATGTCGGCGCTCTCGCCGGACGAGGCCCACCGCTACGAGCAGGACCGCCGCCGGCGGCTGCTCGAGCTCGCGGACGCGCGGGTCAGGAGCTCGCCGGTCGCGTCGCTGGTGCTCGCCGCCGACCAGTTCCTCGTCGCGCCCGCCGGGCGCGTCCGCGACGCGATCCGCGCGAACGCCGAAGGCGACCAGGTGCGCTCGGTGATCGCCGGCTATCACTGGTTCGGCGACTGGGGCCGGGACACGATGATCAGCCTCGAGGGGCTGACCCTGGTGACCGGACGGCACACGGAAGCGGGATGGATCCTGCGCACCTTCCAGCATTACGTGCGCGACGGGCTCATCCCGAACATGTTCCCGGAAGGCGAGGAGGAGGGGCTGTACCACACCGCCGACGCCACGCTGTGGTTCTTCCAGGCGCTCGACCGCTACCTCGCCCACACCGATGATCGCGGCACGCTGCGCCGGCTCCTCCCGACGCTCGTCGACATCGTCGGGCAGCACCTCGCCGGGACCCGGTTCGGGATCGGCGTCGACCGGAACGACGGCCTGCTGCGGCAGGGCGCGGAGGGCTACCAGCTCACCTGGATGGACGCGAAGGTCGAGGACTGGGTCGTGACGCCGCGGCGCGGCAAGGCCGTCGAGATCAACGCCCTCTGGTACAACGCGCTGCGGCTGCTCGCCGGATGGTTGCGCGACGAGGCGCGGACGGAAGAGGCGGCCGCGCTGGAGGAGCACGCCGCGCGTGCCCGGCGCGCGTTCAACGCGCGCTTCTGGTATGCGCAGGGCGGCTATCTCTACGACGTCGTCGACGGCGAGCGCGGCGACGACACGGCCTGCCGCCCGAACCAGCTCTTCGCGTTCACCCTGCGCCATCCCGTCCTCGCCCGCGAGCGCTGGGCGCCCGTGCTCGACGTCGTCCGCGAACGCCTGCTCACGCCGGTCGGGCTCCGCTCGCTCGCCCCCGATCAACCGGGCTACAAAGCCCGCTACTTCGGCGACCTGCGCGCCCGCGACGCCGCCTACCACCAGGGCACCGTGTGGGCCTGGCTCATCGGCCCGTTCGTTGACGCCTGGCTCGCCGTCCGCCCGGACGATCGCGACGGCGCCCGGCGTTGTCTCGAAGGCTTGCTGCCTCACCTCGACGACGCCTGCATCGGATCGATCAGCGAGATCTTCGACGCCGAGGAGCCGTACGCGCCGCGGGGATGCGTCTCGCAGGCGTGGAGCGTCGCCGAAATGCTGCGGGCGTGGGTCAGGACGCAGACATGAATCAACACAGACGAGCGGGTGACACCCGGCGTGGCGGCAAACACGACCGGGAACCGTGAGCCGGAACTGTCGCCGCGCTAGTTCTTCTTGTCCTTCTTCTTCGGCGCGCCCGTCATCGGGTCGATGTTGACCTTCCCGACCTTCCCGTCCTTCGTCACGAAGCGGATCTTGTACACGCCATCGTCGTACTTCGCCTCGGTGACGTAGGCGACGTTCTTCTCGTTCTCGACTTTCGCGACCATCTTGGAAAGCGGCCGCGCGCCTTCCGGAGGCCGGTCGTCCGCGGCCGGAACGGCAACGGCGGTCAGGAACAAGCCTGCAAAGAGAAGTGACCTCATGGTCGTCTCCCGTGACCTGAATCGGGAAAAGCTTGGGCGCCAGGGGCTCGCGGGACAACTGGGGAAGTGTCGGGGCAGAGGAAAGGAGTTTTCGCTCCCTTACCGGTAGTTCCCCTTATGCGGCCAACCGGATGCCCGGGAGCGCGAAAGCCGGGTGGCCGACGGACGCGCCCCTGGGACTGAGACAGCGAGGACTTGCGCGGAATCGCTACGATACCGGTATACCCAAGGCTCGCTTCGCGTGGTCCGCCACATAGGGGTCGGCGTCCGAAGCGAGCATCTCCAGGTCGGCGCGGTAAGCATTTCGGCCGGCGTCCTTGAAGACATCGACCGCAAGCGCTCTCAGCTCGCGGTCCGGGCTCTTCGCCCATTCGCGCGCACGGTCTATGCCGGCTCGCGCGTCCTGCCCGGTGAAGCGCAGAATCCTGTCGCGCACTGCGATCTGCATTGCGAGACGCAGCTCGCGGTCCGCGCGCTCGCTGCCGGTCTCGGATGAAATCATCCGGATGCGCTCCTCGAGCGGAGGCAGGAGCGTCTTGAGGTAATAGTCCTTGTAATACGTGCTGGCGTCTTCGAACCGTTGTCCGTTCCAGCGAAAAACGGCCGTCCAGATGTCGCTCGTTATGGCGCCGCGGTAGAAAGTGAGATATTGCGAGACGAGCAACTCGGGCGTCCCATCCTTATCGAGGTCCTGCAACGCCGCGCCGAGGCTGTCCCGAGGCCATCCGGGGATCGCCTGGAGGACTTCCTTCCTGGTTCCATGCGCCTTGTAAACGATCGGCCCGCTGTAGAACGCGCGCGATTCGGCAAAGGTGACGAACAACTCGTAAACGCCGTCCTTGTCGATGTCTTCCCATTGGAATTCGCCTACCTGCTCCGGTCGTGCCGGCGGCTCGGCGAGCTCCGTGTCTTCAAGGTAGACGCCGCGGAAGTTGTCGAGAAACAGGGCAACCGCCTTCTTATCGAAGTGGCGGTCCCGCACGGAAGGTTTTGCGTTTACCCGCCAATCGGCGGCATAGATCGGGTCCTTCCCTGGATCGGCGAACGACGGCTGTACGATAGCCGCGACCGAAAGGGCGCTGGCCACCGCGAGAAGGTTGGGCACGTTCAAGGAAACTCGCCTCATGGTTCTTATTAAATATCATCGTTACCTGCATTGTGTCGCTTCAATGCTCCGGCCACGAAAACCGAGAGCGTCCTGCCGCGCGCTTATCCGCCCAAATACGGTACCTCGGACTCACAAATCGCATCGTATCTGCTGCAAACAAAAACCTTGACGAAAATCGGGTGACTTCATAGAGTCACCGCCGCGGCCAAAGGAACAAGGCCGACCAACAACCAAGAACTCGCGGGCGCTTCCGTTGCGCCTCGAGACCAGCAAGGGAGGCAGCGGATTTGGAAAACCGCTCGATGCGTCGGGAAGGCTCGCCTGGCAAGCCCTGTCCCCGTACCGTACGGACACACACTCGCTCGCCGATTCCTCTTGTCGTCCTCGCCCTTCTCGTGCTGTTCGCCACGGTTCCAGCAAGCGGGGCCGAGGCGGGCGGGTTCCTGTGGGTAGCCGACCATCATGCGCTGGTCCGTATAGACACGGAATCCAACCAAGCCGAACCGCTTGGAAGTCTTTCGCACAAGCCCGAGGCCCTGGCCATCGCCGGCAATTCCACTTGGGTATTGCTCAAAAAAGAACTGATCCGGTACGACAACACCGGCAAGGCGGTGGAGGAGATTGATCTTTCTGTACTTGGCGTCGAAGCCGGCGAAGGCGGTCGCCTCGCCATCGATCCTTACGATGACTCAGTGTGGGTCGCCGCGGGAAAGCTCTTGTCACACGTTGTCGGCGGCAAGCGCGGACTCCAATGGCAAGCACCCGAACGCATCCTCGACATCGCTCTCGATCCCGATGAAAGCCTCTGGGTGCTTACGCAGAAACAGCTGCTGCTGATCGACGGAAACGGCGTCGTGCGGGAGTCTGTCGATCTTCATCCCGCCATCAAGGATCCGGCGTTCCTGGCGGTCGATGGGTTAGGGGGGATCGTCTGGATCGCCGGACACAAACACTTGTATGCACTCGATACGAACAAACTCGACATCGGGCCGCAACCGGTGCCGGTTTCCGGTCATGAACAATTTGAAGGAGACGTCCGGTCCATCGCCGTGCATCCCGTCTTCGGCACACTCTGGCTGCTCACGAAAGGCCGCTTGTGGCTCTACGATCGCGCCGGCGCGCCGATCAGGATGGTAGATCTGACTCCCAGCGGCATCGATGAGGCGCGGGTAATCGTCTTCGAGCCGATCAGTCTTAGTCTGTGGATTGGCGGCAAGAGGATGCTCGGTCGCTTTACGGGAAATGGCGAGTTCGTCGCGCTGGTTGGTGTTGAGAAGAAAATCGAAGCGCTCGGCGTTCCACCCTTTACGCTTGCGCCTACACTTCGCCTTGTTCGTCCCGAGAATGGAACCACTACGGCTGACCCCCGCCCGACATTGGAGCTCGAAATAGGCGCGGCGTGTAATGATGTACCCTGCCTGCCGGTCGATGCCTACCTCAGCTCGCTGGCGATGGAGGCATGGTTGAACGGTATTGATATCAGCGACCGCTTCGTTCTTTCCGGCGCCATGGCGCGATATACGCCGGATGAACGCCTGCCGGAAGGGGAGAACGATCTTACCGCGCGGGTAAATGACGTCTTCGGGCATTCCTCGCAGTGGACGTCGACGCTCTTCACGATCGATACGATTCCACCGAAGTTCCTCTCTGTCTTGCCGCCGGACGGGTCCACCCTGACGAATGCGCAGGCGGTGATCTCCGGTCAAGTGGACGATCAGACGGCGAATGTTCTGCTCCTGGCATCCGACGGCGGGTTGCTGAGCATGGGAGGCGCCAACTTCGTGTTTGCGGTCACTGTCCAGCCAGGGGAGAACCGGTTCACGCTTACGGCGCAGGATCCCGCGGGCAATTCAACGAGCCAACTCCTTCGGTTGACCTACCGTACGAGCACAGTAGCCGTTACGAACGTGAAGAACGGTGATCGGATAGAGGGCGGTTCCGTATTCCTTATCGGTACCTTTCAAGGACCACCCAACACCGGCGTCATCGTCGATGGGAAAGTGGCGTATACCCAGGGAAACCAGTTTTTCGTCGAGGTGGACCTGAGCCCGGGGGAAAACCAGATCGCGATCACGGCGAGCACTGAGGATGGTTTGCTAGGACAGGAGACCATCACGCTCTACCGTGATGCCGCAGTTTACGACGTGGAACGGGCACCGAGCCAGGCGCCGGCGATCCATACGGTGGCCGGAAACGGTATTGCGGGCTTCGGAGCCGACGGGCAACCGGCGACCCAGTCTTCGCTGTTCTACCCGAGCGCGATCGCCATCGGTGCAAGCGGCGAGCTCTACATCGCGGATTACACGCGCGTGCGTCGCGTGACGACGGATGGCGTGATTACCACGTATGCTGGGGTCCGGACACCGCCGTCCGGATCGGAGCCGGAACCCGGCAGGAATCTCTGCACGGAAGGCAATGGCGGGCTCGCCACGGAGGTTGAGTTCGCGTTTATCACTGATCTGGCGATGGATCCGGCGCGCACGACTCTCTACGTGGTGGATTACACGGCCGGCTGCGTTCGCCGTGTGGACCCCGATGGCCGCATTTACACGGTGGCAGGAGGTGGCCAGTCGACGGATGCAGGAGATGGCGGCCCGGCCACGGAGGCCACGCTCGTTTTCCCGCTGTCAGTCGCTGTCGGTCCGGACGGCAGTTTGTACATCGCCGAGGATGACTATCCCCGCATTCGCAGAGTGACGCCCGACGGAACGATTACGACGATCGCGGGCAACAGGACTTACGACTATTCCGGTGACGGAGGCTTGGCGACCGAAGCGAGTTTCACCAGCATTTGGGATCTTGCCTTTGACTCGAAAGGTTCTCTTTACATTGCCGACAGCAACAATCGGCGTATTCGGCGCATCGATCTCGACGGAATCGTCACGACCTTCGCAGGCTCCGGCTCTCCGGGTTATTCGGGGGATGGGGGACCGGCCGTCGAAGCTCAATTCGACTTTCCATCCGGGCTTGCCTTCGGCCCGGATGGTGCGCTCTACGTGGCCGACACGGACAACAGTGTGATTCGTCGCATAGCGCCGGACGAGACGATCACAACGATCGCCGGGACCGGCGAGTACGGGTATGACGGCGACGGTGGACCGCCGAGGCTTGCGCGTTTCGCTTTTCCAATGGGCTTGGCCATCGACGCCGGGGGCAGTGCGCTCGTCGCGGACAGCGACAACCAGCGCATTCGCTCCTTCCCTGTCATCAGCGAGAACAGCGAGTTTGCTCCGGTCCGAGTTCGGTTCTCGATCAGCGGTGACAGCGGCATACAACGAATCGAAGCCGACTTCGATGGGGACGGGAAGACTGATTTTGCCACCACCAACCCGAATGTCGGTATCGCGTCGCTCTATGAAGAACCGGGCGTATATCAAGCGACCTTTACCGTCACGGACTCCACCGGGAACAAGCACGTGCGGACCGTACCCGTTCTGATCAAGGACATTGAAGAACAGGATGAACTGCTGCGTTCCATCTACGCGAGCATGCTCAACCGCCTGGGGGTCCGTGATATCGACGGTGCGCTCAAAACGATTTCCGGTGCTGCTCGGGAGAAATACCGCGCTGTTTTCGACGTGCTCGCACCCGACCTTCCGACGATCGTCGATCAGCTCGGCACACTCAAGGAAGGCGCGATCGGGGAGGAAATCGCCGAATACGTCCTGGTTCGCGACGTAAACGGCAAATCCGTTGCCTTCCTAATATATTTCCTGAGAGGCGAAGATGGTGTTTGGCGCATCGAGGGGATGTAAGGGCTCGCCTGTGCGAAGCTCGCGCATGGGCTGCTACGTGGTCAGCGCGTACTCGATTTTTATTACGCCGGGTTCGACGTATCCGAGGACAGTGTTCGGCATTCTTGACCGGGGATCACACTCTCGCTAAGGAGTACATCGAGGCGCGCGTATGAAGAAAACAATCGACTCGAAGCGGCCGGCTGACTGGCAGAACGAAAGGCAGACTGCCAGCGACAGCCTGCGGGTCATCTTGATCGAGCGCAGCGACGACGAGAAAGTGTCGCGGGCACGCGACGTCAGGAGTGCCTTATGAATCGATGCACCATCATCATGGCCGTATTATTCCTCGCCGGGGTCTTGCCGCTGAACGGCTGTGCGACCTCCAGCGCGCCTCCCCGAGAACCGGTGGAAGGCAGAGTCCTGGAGCAGGGAACGAACAGACCCATCCCCGGCGCCATCGTCATCGCCCGCTGGCGCGGTCACATGCCGGTCTTCCCCGCCGACGGCCAAAGCGTTTGTTATCACGTCGAGAGCGCCACCACCGACGAGGAGGGCCGTTACCGCTTCCCCGTGTTCGACGAAGAGCCCCGGCATCGGCGGATTCGGTACAAGTACATCCAAGTCGACGCATATCAACCGGGTTACGAGTGGTCTGGTGCTTCAGAGGGAGGGAAGGTCCAGTATCTGGCACCTTTCATCGGGGGCAGGGAGGAGAGGTTGAAGTACCTTGCACGACTTTCTGGAGTGGTTGGCTGCTACGGTGCTGACAATGAAAAGCCGCTCGTGCCTGTCTACAAGACGCTCTATGAGGAGGCACGTAGTATCGCAACAATGGATAAAGACAAGGAGTTGCTTCAATTCATACGCCGTCGTGCACTCTATGCTTGGTCACGCCCTCCGCGTGAACTGACAGCGCGAGAGATCGAACAGGCTATTAAGAATGACCCGTATTTTCGGGAGCACTTCCCATGAGGGGTGTTCGTATCCTCGTTGGTTCACTTGGTTTAAGCCTCGCTGTTTCAGCTCATGCCTACGAACTCGCTACTCATGGACGTCTTACATACCACGCTTACTTGCAGTCTGTACTTGCCCAAGATGGTTCGATTCTGCAAGACCTCGGCTTGAAAGTAGAAAACCCACTAACGGACGAACCGTTTGAAACGGCATATTACGATTTTGCAGGGTTCGAAGTCAGAATTCGATACGCGGACCCATTTGAGTCTTCCGATGGCAAAATGCCCAATGAGGTCAAGTCGCTCTCCCTTCCCGGCTGGCTCCTCCGCGGTGCCATTCGCGAAGACGATGTCTTGAATCCCACCAACGGCCAGCCGCTCGATGATCCTTACAACACGGGCAGCAAGCTTGCCGACAATCGAGTGCTTAATCATTTTTACGATCCGGCGCACGACTGGCCGCTGAACGTGGGAGCCGTGCTCGGCAAGAAGGCCCCCGATTGGGCCGTCGGAGCGAAAGATATCTTCAGCCAACCTCACACCCCCGAACCTGGCCGGCGCAACCACTTCACGGTCTTTGATGCGCGGGAAGCAATGTATCGCGCGCTGACCGGTAGGGATAGAGAAGGCCAGGCGATCGCGAAGACCCAGGAAGAACGCAACAAGTACTGGGCCACAACATTCCGGGCGCTCGGTGACATCGTGCACCTGATCCAGGACATGGCCCAACCGCAACACACCCGAAACGACCCCCATGCCGGCATCGGCGGTCCCATCGGGGAAGCGGTGAGCGGCCACAAGAGCGTCTTCGAGGCATACATTGAAACGCGCGCCCTTGCCGCGATCTACGGAACGCCGAAAGGACAGAGCTTCACTGCCACGCCCCTCGACTACATTGGTACGGGGCTTGATGCGCCCGACGGCTACCCCGTTCCACGCTTCACCGACTATATCTCCTTCTTCACCACGCGCCACAAAGACAGCGACATCCACAAACGACAGGGCCTTGCCGACTACAGCAATCGCGGCTTCTTCTCGGCCGGAAGGAATCTTGATGCCTCCGACAGCGCCCTGTACGACTACCCCTCGAACAACCACCCTTCCTACCCACGCCGAACATTGACGGTGAATTGGGAGGGCAGGCCCCTCGACGACGAATCCAACGCGAAAGTGGAACTCCTCCTGGGCAGCGTCGCCGATTCGTTTTATTCCGGCGGAAGCCGCAGCTGTGTGTCTGCGAGCGATCCAGGCTGCATTGCACTAACTACGTACGGAGTCTGGGATCAGTTTCTGGAAGAAAAGACCTGGCCCTCGCGCTATACCCTCAACCGCTACAACTACGACGACCAGGCGAGCCTCCTTATCCCCCGGGCGGTGGCGTACAGCGCCGGTCTGATCGATTACTTTTTTCGCGGGCGACTTGAGCCGGAAGATGTCAGCTTCACGAGTGACGGCCTGCGGCTACGAATTAGAAATACCATTGACCTGGATCGTTACCCGGAGTGGGAGAACGAAGTGCTGCGTGCGCGGGACAGCCAGGACCGACCGGGTGTACTCGTACTTGTGTACGAGTACACGGATACGACCGGAACACGGCGTTTCGGAGAGCCGGCTCAGGTTGACATGGTGGCGGGGGACGATGTCCGGCCCGATCGCGTTTCGCGCGCGAGTTACTTGTTCCCGATCGCGATTCCCGCAGACGCGCGTGAAGTGAAATACCGGATCGTATTCCGTGGCCGTTTAGGCAGTGAAGACGACGCGATTGCCGTTGGGACAATGCAGCCGGTGACGGGCTTCCTCGTAACACCGAATTATCTTCCGACCGACGAAGTGCCGGGAAGGCGGATGGTGCAGCGATTGGGTGACGCATGGCGTGTGAGCGAGGAGATCGGGTTAGAGGCAGGCACCGTGGACTGGAAGGGATGGTACGTCGACGGGAAGCCCACCAAAGTGCTTTCGTGGGTCGGTCCAAGCAGCCGCTATTTCCCGGATGTCGACGACTTCTGGAGCAAAACCTACTCGTCGGAATTCTCGCCTCAGATATTCCGGGCTGGAAGGATTCATGCCGTGGCCCCCAAGGCGGTATTGGGCGCGGCGGTGTATTCCGATGCCGAGGGCAAGGATTGGATCGTCGCGGTCACTCAAGATGGTCATGCGGACGTCGTATACCGTCGGCCGAACCGGAGTAGCAATTCCGACGCGCTCCAATCAGAAGACGTGCCTGCGGGGTGGGAGGAAATCGGGCGGCTGGACAACAATGCCGAGGGGACGCGCATTACGCTTCCGGCCGATGTCCCCTGGTTTTTCAATGGCCCCGGAACCGAGGCGCAGACGATGCGGAAGTGGTGGGACACGTCCGACCCGATGTCGATACACCTGAAGCGTCTGAAACTCGTGATACAAGATGGCCGTGCCGTTTTCGAAGATCTCGGAAACCTGCCGGGCTTCAGCGGCCAAACGCAGTGCACTCAGAGCTACGATGAGTTCGGGGCCGGGTCGGCACGCCAGATCGCTCACTCCGCCGGGCAATATATTCTTGCTGTCGATTACAAAGACGAACGGGAGGTCTTTGCCATTCTGCGGCTCGACAGCGAAAGCGAGACTGAAACCCAGGTGACCGTCATCCACGATCATGAGCCCGACCGGCACGGTAGCGACCAGGAGTCGGGCGGAACGACTCGCCTCTCAAACCATCGCGAGACCCTGGTTCTGGATGGCGGTCAAGAGATTCCGGTGCTGACAACCGGGGGGCACCTTGTCACTACCTGGAGTCCAGACACCTTCAGCGCAATCAGTAGCGCTACATACGACCACAAGGAGATAACCTATTACCTTGACTTGCGTTACGACACGTACGCCTACACCTACTGGGGAGTGGACACCACTACGGAGCGGAACAGCGCGGGAGGGATGGTCACCGAAGTACACAAGGACGGCATTCAGATCCTGTCGTCTGCAGAACCGATAATCGATGTGCTGGGCCCACGTTCGAATCTTGCGACGTATCCGGCGGGCCCGAATGACCTCTGGAAGTTGCACTGCTCCGCATCGGTTACCGATTATGCCGGCGTCGGTGAACTGAATTTCGGCTGGCGTGTGAACGCTCTCGGTTCGTGGGCCGTGGATGCCGAGGGAAATCTGGCCGTCTCGCAGCGGTTCTACGATGGCAACTATTACTTGCTTGCGCCGCACAACCTGATCACTGGCGGTCGCCTCGAGTCGTTGTTGCCTGATGCACCTGCGGGGGCGAGCTTCAAGCCCGTAGGCGTTCTTCATTAGACCGCTATGTGCGATAGTCCCCGCCTGAGAGAGCACGAAGACTTCCCGACAAACGGTAAGCCGCAGCTACGTTTCCTCGCTCGGGCGCAACACGTTGGTTTCGCTTCAGGTTGGTCGGTAGTTGTCGACAAAGTTGACACTACTCGTCCCGTGGATACTGTGCCGTTCGGAGGAAACGGATTGACGGGGGAGCCGGGGGAGGAAGATATTCGGGTTCGGGGAACATAAAAACGAACTCACGATGCGCGCATTTCTTTTTGCCACGATCCTCCTGCTGTCTTTCGGCTCGTTTGCGGCGGAACCCATCAAGATCGACCAACCGCAGCCGCAGACCGATCAGGACTGCAAGTAGTCCCGAAAGGCAGAACTCCACTGGCCGTCATGTGACTCCGCTGGGTCGCTGACCGCCCATTTCAAGACGCCAGCCCTCACTCGGGCTCGAATTAAAGCAGCGACTGCTTCACCGACCGCCTCCCCGCGTTTGCCTGGACATCAACCCGTAAACGCGTGGCCGGCCGCGGACAGGTGATGACCCTCCGACAGCAATTCGGCGCGGAAAAAACCGTGGAGTAGTCGCGGTTGGATAGCGGTTGGGGTTGCCTCCGGGGGCCGTTATTCTGAGCGCGATGGCCTCGACGCAAATCGCGCAACGGGACGACCTCGCGCGGCTGCTCCGTGACGAGCGGGACTGGCTGCTCCGCGAATGGGAGCGCAAGGCCCGGCGCCTGCCGAAGGCGCGCGAGCTGAAGACCCCCTGGCTGCTCGATCACCTCCCGCTCCTCGTCGACGAGATGGCGCGCGAGCTGGACAAGCCCGGCGCGGTCCCGGCCGAGTCGCTGCGCAGCCCGTTCGAGCACGGCCGTCATCGGCTCGCGGCCGGCTTCGAGCTCTCCGAGGTGGTGGAGGAGTACCGCTACCTGCGGGAATGCATCTTTGCTCTCACCGAGCATCACGACCTGATACTGGTCGGCCCGGCGTGCGCGACCGTGAACTGCTTCATCGACACGTCGGTGAGCGCCAGCGTGCAGGCCTACATCCAGCAGCGCGACCAGGACGAGCGCCGGCGGCGCGAGGAGCACCTGTCGTTCATCGTGCACGACCTGCGGTCGCCGCTCAGCGCGATCTACCAGGGCACGGCGGTGATCGAGAAGGAGCTCGAGGGCCGTCCCGTGAGCGAACGCGCCCGGGCCATGCTGACGGCGGTGCGGCGGAACATCCAGCGCATGCAGGCGCTGATCGTGAAGGTGATGCAGGAAGAGGCGAACATCCGGACGGACGCGAATGTCGAGGTGAAGCGCCGGCCGAGCGAGCTTCGCGCGATCGTCGAGCACGCCGTCAAGACGCTGGAGCCGCTCGCCCGCAGCTCGGAGACGCGCGTGATCGACGACGTCCCGCGGGACATCTCGGTCGACGCCGACCCGGCGCTGCTCGAGCGCGTGTTTCAGAACCTCATCTCGAACGCCATCGACTACGCGCCGCGGGGGGAAGTGACGATCGGCGCGCGCGCGGACGCGTCGGACGCCGAATGCTGGGTCCGCGACAACGGACCGGGCATTCCCGAGGATCTCCGCGACAAGATCTTCGACAAGCACCATACGAACCCGCAGCGCCGCGGCGGCGTCGGGCTCGGCCTGGCGATCGTCAGGCAGATCGTCGAGGCGCACGGCGGCCGCGTCGACGTGGAGACGCAGGCGGGGAACGGCACGACGTTCCGCCTGGTCATCCCGCGCGACGGCGGGGCCGCGGCCTCTCGTTGATCCGCCGGCCCGCGCCGTCGCGACGATGCGGACGGCGCGGGCGGGCGTTCAAAGGTGGCGGGGTTGAGCGGCTCCCGGCGCGGGCGTCGGCGGCGGAGGCGATCGCAGTGCACGCAACACCATTGGATCGAGGTGCCAGCGTGCGGTGACGGCCGCACGGGCCCGAGCCTCGTCGTGCGCGGGCACGAACACCACGAACTCTCCGCCGTGCTCGCGCGCCCACGCGGCGAGCGCCTCGCAGCGACGCCGCAGCGAGGCCTCGCCGATGTCCCGGCTCGTCGCCACGACGCCGAGCAACGGCCCGCGGCGCCGCGGATGGCTCGCGCACAGGTCGGGCTGGAGCGGCACCTGCAATACGGGTACGACCAGCGCTTGCGGCCTGCGGAATCCCGCGCAGCCGCTGGCGCGTACTTCGAGCCAGCCGTCCGAGCGCAGCTGGTCGGCCGCGGCGCGCACGAGGCGCTCGCGTTCGGCACCCGCCGAAAGAGGGGAATGAGTCGGCATGATCGATTGTCCCGGGGAAGGGCAGGCCATTGTAGTCGAGCGCTTCTCGCGCAAAACCGTGCAAACGGCGCGAGCACTGCCGGGGGGAAAGCCAGTCTAACCGTTGGTCGGCCGGGATGGAGCGCTCATGATCTTTTTTAGAAATGTTCTCGCATCGATCGGTGCTGCGGCGCTCGCGCTGCTCCTCGTCGGCGGCGCCCGTCTCGCCGACGTCGAGGAGCGCATGAAGGACTTCGACCCGAAGGCGCGCGTCGTTTACGAGGAGATGGCGGACATCCTGATCGAGACGGGGAGCGCCGCGCAGGCCACCGTCTGGAAGATCGCCGTGGACGAGGGCCTCACGCCCGAGGACGTCGAGGAAGCCATGAAGAGCGCGGCGATCGAGCGCAACATTCTCGACGTCGGCGAGCTGCCGCTCTACAAGCAGGTCGAGGCGAGCAGCGGCGAACCGTACCGCTTCGTCAAGATCTACATGTTCTGCAACGCGCTCACCGCCAAGCGCATGATCGACTACGACGCGGCCTTCTCGGCCTATCTTCCGTGCCGCGTGACGCTGCTCGAGGAGCCGGACGGGAAGCTCTGGCTCTACACGCTCAACATGGACATGATGATCCACGGCGGCAAACCGCTGCCGCCGGATCTCTACGAGGAAGCCGTCGGCGTGCGGGACACGATCCTCGCGATCATGCAGCGCGGCGCCAAGGGGGCCTTCTGATGACGCAACCACCGGCCGACATGCCGCGCGAGATGCCGCAGGTCTCCTGCGCGATGTGCCGTCGCGAGATCCCGCGCTCCGCCGCGCAGAGCGCGGAAGGGCGCGACTACGTGCTGTACTTCTGCAGCCTCGGTTGCCGCGAGAGCTGGGAGAAGCAGGAACGCGATGCCAAGGGCGGGCGTCCGGAATCCGGCTAGGGCGAGCGCCGGCATCCGGACGTATCCCGGCGGAGGCCGCCCGGGAGCGGAACGGGCGCGCCT
Source organism: Sulfurifustis variabilis (assembly GCF_002355415.1). Classification (GTDB taxonomy): domain Bacteria; phylum Pseudomonadota; class Gammaproteobacteria; order Acidiferrobacterales; family Sulfurifustaceae; genus Sulfurifustis; species Sulfurifustis variabilis. Next base: position 1,778,664 of record NZ_AP014936.1, read on the forward strand.
CCCGATAGCCCGTGAGCACGCGAGCGACGCGCGGCCGCCGCGATCGGCGATCTTCTGAACGGCCGTATGCGCTGCACCGCGGCCTCCTACAACATCCACCGCTGCATCGGGCAGGACGGGCGCCACGATCCCGAGCGGGTCGCGCGCGTGATCGAGGAGCTCGACACGGACGTGATCGGCCTTCAGGAGGTCGAGTCGCGCTTCGGAGGCTCGCTCGACATCCATCAGCTCAACTACCTCGCGGAGGAGACCGGCTTCTACGCCGTCGCGGGCAGCACCGTGCTGCGGCCCGACAGCCACTACGGCAACGCGCTGCTCACGCGCCACCTCATCCGCGAGGTCCGCACCTTCGACGTGAGCGTGCCGGACCGGGAGCCGCGCGGAATCCTCGACGTGGACATCGACGTGCACGGGCAGGCGCTGCGCGTGCTCGTCACGCACCTGGGCCTCGGGTCGAGGGAACGCAGCTATCAGACCAAGCTGCTGCTCGAGGCCGTGGCGGCGCATCGCGACGAGCCGGTCATCGTGCTGAGCGACTTCAACGAGTGGTTCCCCTGGCGCACCTCCCTGCGCTGGATGCACGCGCGCCTCGGCCGCCTTCCGGCGCTGAACACGTTTCCGGCGTTCCTGCCCGTCATGGCGCTCGACCGGATCTGGGTCGCGCCCCGGCGGAACTTCGTCTCGCTCGCGGTGCACCGCTCGCGGCTCGCGCGCATCGCCTCCGATCATCTGCCGCTGAAGGCGGTCGTCGAACTCGATCTGGAACGGAAGGGCGCGAAGGCGTGAGAGCGTGAGAGCGTGAGAGCGTGAGTGCGTGAGTGCGTGAGGGCGTGAGGGCGTGTGACCATGTCCCCTCTCCCGACCTCCCGACCTCACGTTCGTTTTCATCATCCCTCTCCCGACCTCCCGATCTCCCGTTCACTTCATCGGGGGCTCGATCGGGCCGGGCGGAACGCCGGGACCCGGAGGCACCGGCGAGGGACGGTCGGGCGGCTCGGGCGGCACGCCCGGGGGAGGCGTCTCGGGCGCGGGCCGCGGCGGCTGGCCGGGCGGCCCCGGTTTCGGCGGAGGCGGTGACGGCCGCGGCGGCCGTTGCGCGCGCCGGCTGGTCACGGACGGGGAGAGGCTCGTTCGCAGTCGGGAGTCGGTCATGGTTTCTTCCCGGCGGGGCGTGGTTTCCTGGACGGCAGGGCGCCCTGCAGCAGCGAGTCGCAGTCCGGATTCGCGGCAGTTCCGGGTTCGCTCAGCGGGATAAGCGCGGCGAAGGGCGACAGCAGCGCGCCCAGAGCGAGTGCCGCGGCACCCTTGGCCGCGAGCTTTCCGGCGTCCGGCTGCACGGACGGTTTGCGCAGCGGACCGGTGACGCGGATCGGCGCGCGTGCGGCGAGCACGCTGGCATCCTTGGGGTGAGCGCGCAGCGTGAGATTGAGCCGCTCCTGCGGCAGATCGATGTGACCGTCGACGATGAGTATCGAGTCGCGCGTGTCCACAACGAACGGGTGCGCCGTCCAGATGCCGTCGTCGGCGTTGAAGGCGATGAAGCCGCAGCGTATCGGCGTGCCGCCGGCCTCGGCGCCCTTCGCCATGAGCCATTCGCCCAGGTCGAGGCCCATGAGCTCCACCAGCGCCGCCTGTATCTCGCCGCCGCGCACCACGAAAAGGAGCTGGCCGTCCGACGACTCGAGGAGATCGGCCAGCGTGCGCCCGCGTCCGCGGAGGTCGATGCGCCCGCTCAGTCTCCCGGACAGATACTCCGCGGGAACGGCGCGGTCGAGCCGCAGATCCCGGATGTCGAGCTGAAGGGACGAGGAGGGCATGCGTTCCCGTCCATCGAGAACGAGGCTCCCCTGCAACGTGCCTCCCGCGACGCTGGCCTTCAACGGGTCGACCGTCAATCTGCCGCGATCGAGGCGCACGGCCAGCGTGATGTCGCGCACCGGCGGGGCCGGGCTCGCTTCCAGGCGCCCGACGCTCAGGTCCGCCTGGAGGTTGAGCTTGTGGAGCACCGCGGTTTCGATCGGAACCGCCGGTATCAGCCGCCGCTCCGGCGCGGGCTTCGGTTTCGGCCGGTCGGGCAGGTGCAGGCGGTCCGTGTGCAGCGTCGCATAGATCATGATCGGCACCTGGTCGGCATCGATCCGCAGGTCGCCGCGCACCTTTTGCGGGCCGATCTGCGCCTCGATGCCGTCGAACAGCCAATGGCCGCGATCGCGCGTGAGTCTCGCGGCGACCTCGACCGGCGCCGTGTGCGGGAAATCGACGACCGGAAGATCGTTGAGCGCGGCGAGATCGGGCCCGCGAAACGCGAGCTGCACGTCCGGCTTCGCCACCGTGCCGCTCGCCGACAACCGCGACTCCCCGAGCTCGATTTCCGCCTGCACGCGCCAGTCGTCGTTGCCCGACGTCGTCTCCTGGGCCGCTTGAACGCGAACGGCCAGGGGCTGGTCCTCGAAACGTCCCGTGCCCTGCAGCTCCAGCTCGCCCTCCGGGCCGAGATGCCCCGTCAGCTCCGCGATGCTGAGCTGGACGGACTGCTCGAGAGCCGCATCCCGATAGATCGCGTGGCCGTCGGTGACCTTGATCTCCTCGATCGCCGGGGGAGGGCCTTGTTCCTCCTCGTCCTTTCCGAGGTCCCAGTTCAACGTCCCGTCCTGCCTGCGCTCGACCAGGACACGCGGCTCGCTCAAGGCGACGCGCGGCAATCGGGTCTCGCCGCGCAGCAGCGCCACGAGGTCGAGCGAGGCCTCCAGCGCGCCGAGCACGAGCATCGGTTGCTCGGAGGCCCAGTCGGCGTTCGCGATCCGGACATCGCCGGCGCGCACGCGCGTCGTTCCCCGCAGGTCGAGATCCAGGTCGTCGGTCAGCGTCACCTCGCGGCCGAGTTGCGCACCGAGGTATGCCGCGATCGGACCCTTGAACCACGGCGTCTTCCAGTCGAGCAGGATCAGGAAGACGGCGAGGAGCGACAGGATCGCGACGACCGCCGTGAGCGTCCAGGACGCGGCGCGGATCACGGCGATTCCCGCGGTGTGCGGACGGCTAAGGCGACGGCGGGGCGGTGCACTCTCTGTTAGAGGGCCGAATTCCTGGACTGCTCAACCGTCGTCCGGAAGCGACGTTGTGCGTTCGGGAAGTGCTGTGCCACGCTTCCCCAACACGACACAAGGAGAAAGAGCGTGCGACGGAGAAGGGCGTTGCGTTATCTGCTCCTCGCTCCCCTGCTGGCGTCGGGGGCGGCGTGGCGCCCGGGCGTCTCGTTGGCGCAGGCGCAGGGACGGTGCGACGCGTCGGGTCTGTCGAAACAGGAGCGGCAACAGCGCGACGCGCTCGAGTACGTGGACCGCTCGCCGCATCCACGACAAACCTGCGGAAACTGCATGCACCTGCAGCCGACGCCGGCGAAGAACGGAGGCCCGTGCAAGGCCTGCAGCGTGCTGCCCGGGCCGGTGCACATGGAGGGCTGGTGCACCGCCTGGGTGGCGCGCATCGGCGGCGCCGGCTGATCCACTTCGGAGCGGAATCATGAAGCAGCCTCTCGAGCTCACCTTCCACGACGTCGACCGGTCCGCGTGGGTGGAGGATTACATCCGGCGGCGGGCGGAGCGCCTCGAGCGCCTCGCGGACGATATCATCTGGTGCCGCGTCGCCGTCGAGCAGCCGAGCCGTTCCCGCAACACGGGCAATCTCTACCGCGTCTCGATCGAGCTTTCGCTGCCGCCCAACAAGGATCTCGTCGCGGCGAAGGAGCGTCCGATCGACGACCCGCACATGCAGCTGCGCCCGCTGATCAAGAGCGCGTTCGAGGCGTTGGAGCGCCAGCTCAAGAAGACCGTCGAGCGGCGTCGCTACGACGTCAAGAGCCACGAAGAGCCGCCGCACGGGTTGGTGGCGCGCGTCTTTCCCAGGGAGGGTTACGGTTTCATCCGCAGCAGCGACGGCCGCGAGATCTACTTCAACCGGCGCGCCGTGCTGCACGACGGCTTCGAACGGCTCGCGATCGGAACCGAGGTCCGCTTCGTGGACGAGTCGGGCGAAGAGGGCCCGCAGGCGAGCAGCGTCCAGATCGTGTCGAAACGGGGACAGCGGGAGAGCGTCGAGGGCGGCTCCGCCGCGCCCGGTGCGGGTGGCGGCGGCGATACCTCCTGACCCCCGGCGCACTCCCTATTCCCCGGGCGTGGGTGTAGAGTGGCGCGATAAAAGCGGGGGTGCCATGGGGGAGACCGAGGGGTCGGCGGGCGGGGAACCGGTGCCGAGCAACCCAGGCTTGCCCTTGGCAGCAACGGGGATACCCGGGCTGGACGCGGCGTCGGGGGGAGGTTTTCCCCGCTGTCGGATGTATCTCCTGAGAGGCGGATCCGGGACGGGCAAGACGACCCTGGGCCTGCAGTTTCTGCTGGCCGGCCGCGAGGCGGGCGAGGAGTCGCTCTACCTGGGCCTGTCGGAGAGCCGCGACGAGATCGAAAGCATCGCCCGGTCGCATGACTGGTCGCTCGCCGGCATCCACATCCACGAGTACTCGATCGCCGATCAGCTCCGGGCGGAGACGCGCCAGACGATATTCAATGCGGCCGAGATCGAGTTGCCGGAGACGATGGCGGCGTTGCTCGAAGCAATGGACCGGGTGCGCCCGGCCCGGTGCGTGGTGGATTCGCTCGCGGAGCTGCGGCTGCTCGCGGACGACGCGCTGCGCTACCGGCGCCAGATACTGCTCCTCAAGGAGTACGTCGTGGTGAACAGGTGCACGGTGCTCCTGCTGGACGAACATCGCGGTCCCAACGACGTCGAGATCGAGAACCTGATGCACGGAGTGATCCTGCTCGACCACGAGGCGGCCCCGTACGGGCACGACCGTCGCCGGCTGCGCATCAAGAAGCTGCGCGGCCGGCGCTTCAGCGAGGGTTACCACGATTACCGGATCGCGACCGGCGGGATCAGCGTGTATCCGCGCATGACCCTGCCGGAAGGTCGTCCGGCCGCGAAAGTCGAAACGATGTCGACCGGCGTCGCTGCGCTGGATCGGCTGCTCGGCGGCGGCGTCGACCGCGGCGGCAGCCTGCTGCTGGTCGGGCCGGCGGGCACCGGGAAGTCGAGCGTCGCCGCGCGCGTCGCGGCGAGCGCGGCGGCGCGCGGCGAGGGCGTGGCCATTTACCTGTTCGACGAGAGCCGGGAGATGTTCCTCACGCGCTGCGCGGGGCTCGGATTGCCGCTGCCCGCGCTGGCGGAAACGGGCGCCGCGCTCGTGCGCGCCGTCGATCCGGCGGAGATGCCCTTCGGGGAGTTCGCGAACGAGCTTCGGCGCGCGGTCGATGCGGGCGCCCGCGTCGTGGTCATCGACACGCTGGTCGGTCTGCGCACCGCGATGCGGGAAGAACGCTTTCTTCCCTTGCAGCTCCGCGAGCTTCTCGCCTACCTCGCGCGCAGCCGCGTCGTCACGGTGCTCGTCGACCGGGAGATCGGCGGGGCGCGCGGGCCGCATTCCACCGACACGCTCAGCTATCTCGCGGACACCGTCGTCGCGTTCCGCTACTACGAGTGCGGCGGCGAGGTGCGGCCCGTGATCTCGGTCCTCAAGCGCCGTGCCGGCGAGCACGAGCACGCGATCCGCGAGCTTCGCATCGGCCCGCCGGAAGGCGTGGACCTCGGCCCGCCGCTCACCCGGCTGCGCGGCAGCGTGACGGGCGGTCCCGTCTGCGACGACCGCGACCCGGATCCCGCCGGATGAGCCTCCCCAAACAACAGGCGGCGACGCGAGCGACCGCCTTTGCCGAGGGCGAGCGCGTCCTGGTGCTCGCGCCGACGGGGCGGGACGCGCTCCTCGTGTGCACGTTCCTGGCGCAGGCCGGCATCCCGTCCAAGTCGTGCGACGACATGTCGCAACTGTGCGAGGAGCTGGACCAGCCGACGGGCGCCACGCTGATCGCCGAAGAGGCGCTGGGCGGCACGTCGCTGCGGCGCTTCACGGAGGCGCTGGCGCAGCAGCCGCCCTGGTCCGATCTCCCGATCCTGATCCTCACGAACGGCGGCGAAGACGGCGGCTGGCGGCGGCTCGCGATCCTCGACAGCATCGGCAACGCGACGCTGATCGAGCGCCCGGTGCGGATGGTCCACCTGATGAGCGCCGTGCAGACGGCCCTGCGCTCGCGCCGCCGGCAGTACGAGATGCGCGCGTACCTCGCCGAGCGCGAGACGCGGGAGCGCGCGGCGCGCGAGGCCGCTCGACTCGAGCAGGCGCTGCGGGCGCAGGCCACGGCCGCGCGGGAGGATCTCGAGCGCGTGGTCGCGAGCATCCGCGACGGCTTCATGATCGTCGACCGCGCCTGGCGCTTCACGTACGTGAACGAGCAGGCCGCCCGGTTCGCGGGCCTGCGGCCGGCCGACATGCTGGCCAAGAGCCTGTGGGAGCTGTTCCCCGACCGCATCGGCGGCAAGTTCTATCACGAGGCGCAGCGGGCGATGACGCAGCGGCAGGCGCTGAGCTTCGACCTCTACCATCCCGCGGCGCACCGCTGGTTCGAGTACCGGCTGTACCCGCAGCCGCAGGGGCTCGTCATCCTCGAGACCGACGTCACCGACCGCAAGCAGGCGGAGGAGCACCGGGCCCAGCTGGCCGCGGTGGTGGAGGCTTCCGCCAACGCGATCACCAGCCAGACGCTCGAGGGCATCATCACGAGCTGGAATCCCGGTGCCGAGCGCATGTACGGCTATACCGCCGACGAGGCGGTCGGCCGCTCTATATATATGACGATCCCGCCCGAGCTCACGGAGGAGATGGCCGAGCTTTACGCCCGCGTCCGGACCGGGGGCCGGGTAGAGCGCGCGGAGAGCGTTCGCCAGCGCAAGGACGGAACGACCCTCCCGGTGGCGGTCAGCCTGGCCCCGATCCGCGGCCGCGACGGGATGGTGGTGGCCCTGACGAGCGTCGAGACGGACATCGCGGAGCGCGTGCGCGTCGAGCAGGCGCTGCGGGACAGCGAGGACCGGTATCGCCGCCTGATCGAGCTCAGCCCCGCGGCGGTCTTCGTCCACCTCGAGAACCGCATCGTCTACGCGAATCCGGCCTCCCTGCATCTTTTCGGGGCGCGCGAGCCCAACGAGGTGCTGGGTCATTCGAAGATCGAGTTCGTGCACCCCGACTTCGTGCCGATCGTCGAGGGGCGCATCCGCAGGATGCGCGAGACCGGCGAGCCCAACGCCCCCATGGAGCAGAAATGGGTGCGGCGGGACGGAACCGTCATCGACGTCGAGGTCTCCGCGAGCCCGTTGCCGTGGAGCGGGCGGACGGCCGTGCAGGTCATCGCGCGCGACATCACGCTGCGCAAGCGCGCCGAGAACGCGCTGCGTGACAGCGAGATGCGCGAGCGGGCGCGCGCCCTCGAAATCCGGTCCCTGATGGAGGCGGTGCCGGCGGCGGTGCTGATCGCCGAGGACATCGAATGCCGCCGGATCACGGCGAACCGCGCGGGCTACGACCTCCTGCGGCTTCCGGTGGGCAGCAACACCTCGCTCAGCGCCGACGTCGACGCGCCGCGTCACTTCCGGGTCTTCACGGACGGTCGCGAGCTCCGGCCCGAGGAGCTGCCTGTCCAGCGGGCCGCCGCGACCGGAACGCCGATACGCGACGTCGAGGAGGAGATCGTTTTCGACGACGGCTCCCGCGTCTTTCTCCTCGGCAATGCCGTGCCGCTGTTCGACGAGACCGGGCGCCCGCGCGGCGCGGTCGCCGCGTTCGTGGATATCACGGCCCGCAAGCAGGCGGAGGAGGCGGTGCGCGCGAGCGAGGCGCGCTTCCGGCACATCTTCCAGTCGGCGGCCGTGGCGATTTTCGAGGACGACTTCCTGCCCGCATGGGAGATGCTTCAGGCCCTCAAGCGCGAGGGCGTGACGGACTTCCGGACCTATTTCCGCGAGCACCCGGATGCCGTGCAGCGCGCGGCGGAGCTCGTCCGGGTGAACGAAGCGAATCGCGAAGGCTGCGAGATCTGGCAGGCGGAAGACCGCCAGGACCTGCTCGGGCCGCTGGTCCGCCTCTTCGGAGCGGAGAGCGCCCCGGCGCTCGAGCGCTGTCTCGTGCAGCTCGCCGACGGGGCGGACTACATCGAGGAGGAAGCGGTCATCCGCACGCTGAAGGGCGAGCTTCGGGAAGTGCGTTGCGCGGTTGCGCTGCATTCGCACGAACCGGACGACCTGCGTCGCGTGCTGGTCACGTCCATCGACATCACGGCCCACAAGCACGCCGAGCGGGCCTTGCGCGCGAGCGAGGCGCGCTACCGCTACATCTTCGAGGCGGCCGCGCCGGGCATCATCGAGGTCGACGCCTCGCACCTGAAGCGGCTGCTCGACGGGCTCAAGACGAAGGGACCGCACACCCTCGAGGAGCGGCTCATGCGGTCCGACGACTTCCTGCGGCAGGCCGCGGCGTGGCTGCGCGTGGTTGCCGCGAACCCGCAGGCGATCGCGCTGTACGAGGCCGACGACATCGAGGCGCTCAATCCGCTGGCGCGCCTGTTCGAGCCGTCGACCCTGCGCATTTTCGGCGAGTGCGTGGAGCAGATCGCCGAGGGCGTGCGCTACTACGAAGGAGAGGGCAGCATCCTCACCGTGAAGGGCAACCGGCGCGAGGTGTTCCTGACCGTTTCGCTGCCGACCCAGCCCCAGGACTTCAGGCGCGTGCTCGTGACGCTGATGGACATGACCGAGCGCAAGCGCGCGGAAGAGTCGGTCCGGCGCAGCGAGGCGAACCTGGCGAAGGCGCAGGCCATCGCGCACGTCGGCAGCTGGGAATGGGAGATCGAGCGCAACGACATCACGTGCTCGGACGAGACCTACCGCATCCTCGGCCTCGAGCCGCAGTCCCGCGAGATGCGATTCCCGAACATCGTCGAGGCGGTCGTGCACCCGGACGACCGCGAGCGCGTAAAGGAGATCATCAGCGCCGCGCTGCGCCAGCCCCATCCCTGGTTCCTCGAGATTCGCCTGGTGCTGCCGGACGGCAGCGAGCGGGTCGCCTACCTGCGCGCGGAGGTCGTGTGCGAGGGCGACCGGCCCGTTCGCATGGTCGGCACGCTACAGGACATCACCGAGCGCAAGCTCGTCGAGGAGGCGTTGCGTTTCAGCGAGTCGCGCTTCCGGGCGGCGCTGCAGGGCGTGCCGATCGTCGTGTCGCAGCAGGACCGCGAGCTGCGCTACACCTGGATCCACAAGCCGCTGCCCGGCTACACCGTCGACCGCGTGATCGGCCGGCGCGACACCGACGTGCTCGAACGGCGCGAGGAGGCCGAGGCGCTCGAGGCCTTCAAGCGGCACGTGATCCACACGGGCGTCGCCGCGCGGCGCAAGTTCAGGCTCCACCTGGAAGGCGCGCCGCGCGAGCTCGACGTCATCGCCGAACCGCTGCGCAGCGGGCACGGCGACGTGGTCGGCGTCACCTGCGCCGCGGTCGACATCACCGAGCACACCGAGCTGCAGGATCAGCTCCGTCGCCAGGCGGAGCAGCTCGCGCGCATGGACAGCCGCAAGAACGAGTTCCTCGCGATGCTCGCGCACGAGCTGCGCAACCCGCTCGCGCCGATACACAACGCCGTGCACGTCCTCAAGATCCAGCCCGATCCGCCGGATCGCCGGCACCTGCAGTGGGCCCTCGACGTCATCGCCCGACAGGTGCAGCACCTCGCGCGCCTGGTGGACGACCTGCTCGACATCGCGCGCATCACCCACGGCCGGATCCGCCTCCAGCGGGAGCTGGTCGACCTGCACACGCTGCTGGCGCAGGCGGTCGAGGCGGCACGGCCGACGATGACCCAGCGGCGCCACGCCCTCGTCTACGCGCCGCCGTCGGAGCCGATCGTGCTCGAGGCGGACCCGACGCGGCTGGTGCAGATCGTCGGGAACCTGCTTGGCAACGCCGGACGCTACACGCCGCCCGGGGGCCGCATCGACGTGGCCGCGCGCCGCGAGGGCAGCGAGGCCGTCATCACGGTCCGCGACAACGGCATCGGCATCGCCGCCGAGGCGCTCCCGCACATCTTCGATCTCTTCAGCCAGGCCGGCCGCTCCACGGACGACCGCCAGGGCGGACTGGGGCTGGGACTTGCGCTCGTGCATCGGCTCGTCGAGCTGCACGGCGGCAGCGTGTCGGCGGCGAGCGCGGGGACGGGGAAGGGCAGCACGTTCACCGTACGACTGCCGGTGCTCCCCGAAGCGCGGGAGGCCCCCGCGGGCTACCCGGCGCAGCAACCCGTGCGCGACCGCCGCGGGATGCGCATTCTCGTCGTGGACGACAACCCGGACGTCGCGCAGTCCCTGGCCGTGCTGCTCGACGTCCTCGGCCATCGCGTGGAGGCGGTCAACGACGGCGGCTCGGTCCTGCCCGCGATCGAGCGGTGCAACCCCGACGTGGTGTTCCTCGACATCGGCCTGCCCGACATGGACGGCTACGAGGTGGCGCGCCGCATCCGCGCGGCCTATCCGACGCGCGCCCTGCGCGTGGTCGCGCTGACCGGCTATGGACAGGAGGAGGTGCGCCGGCGCGTACAGTCGGCCGGCTTCGACGCCCACCTGCTGAAACCGGCAAGCGTGGAGTCCCTGGAGACGCTGCTCGCCTCGTTCCGATTGCAGTAATCGCCCGCAAACGGAGTTGCGCATGTTCACCCGACGTTTCACCCTGTTCCGGCTGTTCGGCTTCGAGGTCCGCCTCGATCTGACGTGGCTCCTGCTCGCGGTCCTCGTGACGTGGTCGCTCGCGAGCGGACTCTTCCCGACCCTGACCCCGGGGCTCGACAGCCGCACGTACTTCTGGATGGGCGTGGTCGGCACGCTCGGCCTGCTGTTCTCGATCGTGTTCCACGAGCTGTCGCACGCCCTGGTCGCGCGGCGGTACGGGCTGCCGATCGGCGGCATCACGCTCTTCATCTTCGGGGGCGTCGCGGAGATGACGCGGGAACCGGAGAACGCCAAGACCGAGTTCCTCATGGCCGTCGCCGGCCCCATCTCGAGCCTGGTCCTGGCGCTCCTGTTCTACGAGCTGTACGTGTACACGGCATCCGACGTCGCGACCCCGCTCAACGGCGTCGCCTACTACCTCGGTCTGCTCAACGTGATCCTCGCCGTCTTCAACCTCGTCCCGGCGTTTCCGCTCGACGGCGGCCGCATGCTCCGGGCCGCCCTCTGGGGCTGGAAGGGCGACTACCGCTGGGCGACGCGCTTCGCCGCGCGCCTGGGTTCGGGCTTCGGCCTCCTGCTGATCATGCTCGGCGTGTTCGCGTTCCTGACCGGCAACGTCATCACCGGGATGTGGTGGTTCCTGATCGGGCTTTTCCTGCGCGGGGCCGCCGGGATGTCCTACCAGCAGCTCGTGATCCGCGAAACCATGCACGGCGAGAAAGTGGCGCGCTTCATGAACCCCCACCCGGTCACCGTCTCGTCGAACGTGCGCATCCAGGACCTGGTGGACGACTACATCTACCGCCACCATTTCAAGATGTACCCCGTCGTCGACAACGAGCGCCTGCTCGGCTGCGTCTCGACCGACGAGGTCAAGAAACTCGCCCGCGAGGACTGGCACCGGCGCACGGTCGCCGACGTCATGGACCGCTGCTCGTCCGACAACACCGTGACCCCGAATGCCGACGCGATGGAGGCCTGGATGCAGATGAGCCGCACCGGCGCGAGCCGCCTCCTCGTCGAGGACCGCGGCCGCCTCGCCGGCATCCTCTCCCTGCGCGACCTCATGCGCTTCATGTCCCTCAAGTTCGACCTGGACCAGTCGCCGAAGGGCATGCCGGGGAGGGCGGGACGAGGCTAGTTCGTTCCGTTCCGCGCCGTTCTTCCCGCTCTATCCGCCCGCCAGCCAGCCAACACCAACCGGCCCCGGATAACCGTTATCCGGGCAAACCGCCGCTCGGGCCATACACGGTGGAAGCGCCGTATATACTTCTCAGAAGACCAATAATCAGTTTCGCAAAGGATTGCCGATGACAGCATTCCCACCCTTTCGCCTCTGTCCGGATATCAGGTATCCGGTACATGGGTCGTGTATTCATCGTTAGGCAAATACAGCATGACCCTCGCTCGGTTCATTCTTTCGTCTGCCCTTGTGTCTGGTTCGTTTATCGTCCTGGCGGTTCCATTGCTGTTCTCCTCTCTGGGAACCACCGAAAATATATTCCAAAAATACCCGCTATTGTTTCTCTTCCCGCTGCCGTACTTTCTTGGGGCCTCGCTCAACAAAGAAGCGTATTGGGCGCGATCTCTGTCGCTGTCCGAACTTCTAAATTCCCGGGAGAGCAAAAAGCAAAAGGGCGAGTATGGTTGGGCAGTACGAATGTTGACCGCTGTTGTACTAGGTCTCGCTGTATCTCTCCCGCCGCCCCCAAAGGATACGTTTCTGCTGTTGTTAGGAGTTTCATGGGGAGCCGTTGTCACACGCGCGTGGTTTATTTATCAGGAATGCCTAACCCGCAACTCAACCGGACGCACCTTACGGCGCGCCGGTTAGCGGCACGTTAGCTGACAAATGACGAAGTTTGAAAACGCACGCTGTAGCGTCTGGCCATGTGGCGTTAGTTCAGTCGGCGCGCTTATAGTCGTGTCCCTCGGCCTCTATGGACAAAATGCCTGGTTCTACCCAAGCGATCAGTTAATATTCTTTGGGTCGTGGCTCGCGGTGGCCCTGGGTCTCGTTAGCACCTATCTGTTATACCTTTACGGAGACTTCTCGGATGAAAGGCTACAAAGACAAAGAATGCGAAAGTCATTTATCTTGCTAGGCGCGGCGGTTTTGCTTCCGCTAATGCTGTGGTTCGCGTTCTGTCTAGGTGCTCCTGCCATTGTCGCTAGCGCGCTTGGTCCGAATGACAGGATCGTAACAACCGTCTCAGAAAAGACGCAGAGAGGAGCGTTAAAGAGAAACTGAGTCAGTCTGACAGACTACTCTGTCCTTTTTAAGAACCCGCTATGGGTTCCGGACGAGATCTTCAATCAACTGCAGGAGGGGCGGGAGGTTTCTATAATCATTCGCCAGGACGTTCTCGGGACCCGTATTTTTCACATTGAGCCCAGGAACCACGCTAACACGTCGTTCAACTGGGTGCGCGCAACGACGGCGCGCGCCGGTTAACTCTGCGTTGTCTATGAAGGCATGGATGAAGTTGGAAGTGCCTCCTGCGCGTGGTGTGTTCTTTGGGCTTGCAGTTTTTGTTGGGTCATTGTTTCTTGCTGGGTACGGAAAAATCCTAATAACTGGTTCTAATTTCATGGTTGGGTCCGCTGTTTGGGTGCTCGGCCAAGTGGGCGTTGTGGCAGGACTCGGGCTTGTTGGGCTTTCCATAGTCACGGTACATCGACGAAACAGATATAAGAAGCGCGGTTCAATTCGAAATGGACCACCCTGACTTCGTGTTGGAGTCGACATGGTGAGACATCACACCGTTACGTGTCGGCTCGGTGCCCCGCGCGGCTCAACGCGGCGTTAGGTCTCCGGAAAAAACCACTTTGAGTCGGACGCCTGCCTTTCCGCTGTGCCTCAGGGCATCCCGTCGCTCGGGTGGGCCGTCATGCATAACAAGGACTCGACATGAGATATCTCGCCGCCCTGGCCGTTTGCCTTTCGCCTCTTCTCGCTGAAGCCGGCTCATACATCGTCATCGCGAGTGGCGATACCGTTCCGGTACCCGCCGTTCTGGACGTACCAGCCGAGTACGTCGGCGTGTCCGTGTACATCCGAAGCGCAGCAAAGGACGCGGCAAAGCGCATCGATGAGGTAAATGAAACTCGCGTGCGCCTTAATAGGGCCGTTTCTGCAAACCCGAACTTGCAGATTCAGTGGGCCAGAAGCTCGTACTCGGCCGCGGAAGGTAGCTACAAGTTCAGTTCCTACAGCGGAGCGGACTCTCAATCGCAGATGTTCGTCCTCGGCAAGCTCGGTTCGGCCGGCATCGATGCTGTTACGAAGCAAATCATCAGCGCTATCAAGACGGTCGAGGCTGTTGGTGATGCCAGCATCACGACCGGTGATACCCGTCTGGGAGTCACAGATCCGGAACGCTTTCGCAAGAAGCTCCTTGGGCTGATCAAGGACAACGCAGGCGAGGCGAGAACGGCACTTGGCGGGTCCTCACTGGAGATTTCGGGAGTCGGATCCCCGGTCCAGGTCGTCCAGAAGAACGACAAAGAGGTGAGCCTTTTCATCAACTACCGGGTCACGGTGAAGAAGTGATGCGCTACCAGACGCTCACCGGGCGACGCGACTCGCTTCGCCTGGCGCCAATGAGTGCGGGCGTCAGGCGTCATTGAGGAAATAATGAGAATCGTCCAGGCGGCGCTTGTCGCATATCTTACCCTTGTCACATCGGTCAACTCTGCCGCAGCGGATTACCTCGACTATTTCAAGAAGGCGAACATTGAAGTGACCAAAATCGTCGGCCAAACGAGTTCGCACATTGGAAACGGATTTGAGATTAAAGCGGCATACGGGTACACGCCCGAGACGGCACTCCGGGGCCACTTCGTCGGAGTCTTTCTCATCGAGGATGGAGCGTTTGTCGAGGTCATCGATGTGTTGCCGTCCGAGCGCGGCTTGGACTTCTTTCCGCGCATACAAGAAGCAAGCAAGTCGCGCGTAGTAGTAAGCTTTTTAAGCGACTATGGCGAGTTAAGGAAGCGCCAGTACGTCCTCGACTTGACGAAGGAAAAGAAACTGGTCGAGGTCATTGAACTCGAACCGGCCGGGATTCCCGGTAACCTGCAATGAGGAGCGGCAAAACAGTGCCCAACCAGGCGCTCCAGCCGGTTCTCACCCTGTAGGCGCGGCCCGCGGATTAGCGCGGGCGTTATGACGCGGGAGAGCACTCATGATCGACTACAACAGCATCGTCAGGCTCGTGTTAAAGCTCTCGGGTGTGGGGCTCGTGGTATATGGCGGCGTATCCCTCTCCTCATACCTCCCCGCGCTCATCCACACGGACAGTTGGAGCGAGTGGCCCGCCTTGATAATTTTTGCGAATCTCGCTGCGCTGGCGATGCCGTTTCTGTTCGGCATGTTCCTGTGGCTCTTTCCTGCCCCCGTCGCCAATACGATCGTTCGGGGAGCCGCGGCAGGCAGCCAATCGGAAACCCTCCTGAGCCACGAACTTGAACGAATCGGGATAGCCCTCTTGGGGCTCTATCTGTTCTATCGCGCGGTCTCTGATCTCATCTATCAATTGATGATCCACCGCGCGAAAGTGGCGGCTCTCGGGAACGTCAGGGCACCGGACGATTTTCCCGCGCTGATGACCGCAACAGTTATCGAGTTGGTTTTGGCGCTCATTTTCCTTCTCCAGGCGAAAGGACTCGTGAATCTGTTCAGGAAGGTTCGTGGCTACCCGGGAAGCGCCTTATAACACTTCGTCCACCGAACGCGGGCACACGACGATGCGCGCGCCGGCTAACTCTGCGTTAGGCGAATGAAACGAAGACTGTCATGGGTGCTTGGGGGCCTGGCATACATCGCCCCGCCAACCTGGGCCTACTTCGAACAGGCATCGCTGTATGGAGAGTTAGCCGAGCGGCATGGTTACGTTTGCGGTCTGCCGATGCTTGCCATTGCCATCCTTGCCGGATCCGGTGCTTGCGTGCTGTCTGGCTTGGCTTCGTGGTGTGGTTACATGTCGTTCCAGGCACTACCACGACCCCGCCCCCGCATTCGTTCCATTGAGCTTGCGGTCTTGGCAACTCCATGTCTCGTTTCGGCCAGCTATGTCACATCGCTATTCATCGCGTAAGGACCCGGTTTCGTCAAAAAAGGCGCTCTACCGATTTTCTCGAGGCGCCGCGGTGAAGGCCCCGGGCTTCGCGGCGCCGATCGTTGCCTGGCGCGGCTTAAGACGTTGTCAGCTAAAACAAACAGGAGATTCAACATGCCAGTTGTCACCCTTCGAGGTCTCATTTCTGCTGTCGCGCTCTTGGGTTTGCTGTCTTTCATGCCCGCATACGCCGCGGAAGTGAGCTGGCTCGTAGGCAAGTGGGAAATGACACAGGATCCTGACGGAAACGATAAAGATTGGATGGAATTCACGCCGGAGGGTCAGGCAACCAGCATCGCACCGAGCGGCAGACGCGTACCGGGCCGGTATGAGGTTACGGATAATGAAGTGAGGATCGTCTATACCGTAAATGGAAGGACTATTCCTATTACTCTTAAGTACAGCGCCGACAGGAAGAGACTTCTTGCCTACTCCAAAAGAACGGGAAACACCTCCGTTTACGAGAAGGTCAGATAGAAGACGCAAGATACCCAACAACCGATGCGAGACAGGCGCGAAAAGCCGGCGCGCCGCTCAACGGGAGTTTGTCCACATTTCATGATCTCCCAAGAACCCGGCCCGGGCCGCCAGGTCCATGGCGGTATCGCCGGTCGCAGAGGGGCGCTGGCATGGCGCCAGCCACGCGAAAGTCACGGCAGCTTAACGAGTGATCAGGGAGAAAGCACGTGCAGTGTTACCAACATAACGAGAATGTCTCCGTCGGTTTGTGTAAGGCCTGCCAGAAGGCAGTCTGTTCCGTTTGCGCCACGGACACCGGCCGGGGTCTGGCGTGTTCGGAGCCCTGTTCAAGGGAGGTCGGCGTTCTGAACGAGATCATCGACAGAAGCAAACAGATCTATGGCATCGGCAGCCGGTCGAAGCTTCCCCCGACCGGAATTCTGTTCTATCTCTTTTTTGCGCTCGTGTCCCTCGGAGTCGGTCTTTACCCCCTGACTTACGGAAAACCGGTGGAGTGGTTCCTGGTCCTGATGGGCTCCGGCTTTCTTGTATTCGGCACCATGTCCTATGTCAGGACGAGAAAGCTTCGTCTCAACTGCTAGGTGAACCATGACCTTCCTTTGCAGCAGGACGCGTGAAGCGGCGCGCGGCCGAAGGTGATCGAATGAAACACGAATCTCGAGATTTGCCCGAAATGCCAGGAAGCGGGTGTCTCGCCGTGGGCCCCGCTTTTCGCAAGCTGGCCGTTTCATGCGCGATGCAGGAACTGCGGGACGAAGCTTCGAGTGAGGGTTCCGCACTGGCAAAACGCCCTGGCGCAGATTCTCGCCCAGGTCGCTTTCTGGGCGTTGCTGCTCTTTGGCCTGGTTAATGGTGGAGTTGCGGGACTGCTGTTTGGCGGCCTCACGGGAACAGCGGTGGGCCTGCTTATCGCATTGATTCCGGGTTTCTTCTCGAAGCTGGAGCCATTGCCTGAGTAGATCCTCAAAGTCGATGAACCTTACAGAAGCCACCGGATTGATTCTCGCCGTGGCGGGAGCGGCCCTGGTTCCGCTCGGATGGATCGTCAGCGCCAAGATCGTCGTCGTGGGGTTCGTTCTTCTCGGCGTCGGCGTCGGGCTTTTTTATACCGAGCGAAGATTGAGGCGGGAAGAGAAGATCGACAAGGAAAGCACCGGGGGCGGAGGGACGGGTTCCGGGGTTCCGGCGGACTTCCACAACTACACGGGTTGGCGCTCCGGCGGGAGGCGACGGGACATGGAGTCGACGTTCGAATCGGGGGACGCCGACGGAGACTGAACGAACGGCGCAGCGGGAGGTTTGACTGCACGCGTCGCCCGCGCCAACATCGCTGCACAGAACTCTCCCGATCCTCCGGAAGCCAGCCATGAGCGAAAAGCCCGCAAAGCAGTATCTTGTCATTTCCCGCGGACAATGGAACAAGGAGGCCTCGCGGGAGGAAATACAGGGCGCGATCGACAAGTTCTACGTCTGGCTCGACCGGCTCGTGGCCGAAGGAAAGATGCAGACCGGGCAGCGGCTCGCCGGCGAGGGGAAGACGGTCTCGAAGAGCAGGGTGACGGACGGCCCTTACAGCGAAGCCAAGGAAGTGATCGGCGGCTTCTGGTTCATCCTCGCCGACAGCCTCGAGGAAGCGGCGGAGATCGCGCGGGGAAATCCGTGCCTTGATTACGGCCTGTTTTACGAGATCCGGCCGATCGAGTCGGTCCGCGCGAGCGCTTATGCGGTGACCTGCGAGACCCCGCGAGACCGCAAATAGCCTTCGGACCCGGCGCCGCCGGCCCTCCGGTCGGACGCTCCGGGTAACGACGCTTCGAGCCGACCGTCCGACTGCCGGCCGACGCTACGCCCGCCCCACCTGTGTCAGCATCTGCAGTTCCATCGGGGCCAGCGCCACCGACACGCGCCGGGCCCATCCCGGCGAGCGGGAGCCGTCGCGCTGATAGAACGTCACGTCCCCACTCGCGATTTCCCGCGATCCGGCGGTGCCCTGGTTGCTGTAGCTGACCCGAAAACCGGTCGCGTCCCCGTTGATGCGGGCATCGACCACCACCCAGCCGTTGAACGGCTGGGCGACAGTGGTGTTGCCGACGATGACGACCTCGCGGTCGTTGAGGATGCGCGAGAACGCGACAATCCCGCCGGGTACGCTCGAATGGCCGAAGTCCGTCCCGTTGCCGGAGACGGCGCGGAAGTACTGCCGCCCGTAGCGCAGCGCGGGCTCGAGCGCCCGCTGCCGGGCGATCTCCGCGATCGCCTTGAAGATCGGGTTGCTTCGGTCGAATCCGTTCGGCTTGCCCCATAACGCCTCGCGCACGTGCTCGGGCTTGTGGTCGACGTGCTCGGCGTACAGCTCGCGCGTGCCCTTGAGGCCCTGCTCGGTGCCGTAGTACAGGCAGGGAATGCCCTGGAGGCCGAACAGGCAGCCGATCCCGAGCGTGAGCTGGTGCGCGTAATCGCCGCCGCCGCGCGGGTAGAGGAAGCGGCTGTGATCGTCGTGGTTGTCGAGGAACGTGACGAAGAACCGCGACGCCTCGCCGTGGGTGCTCAAAAGGTGCTTGTCCTGCTGGATCCGCTTGCGCAGGTCGTAGACGTCCTCTAGGAGCGTCGGCGGCGCGAAGCCTTTCACTACCGGGCCGAGCTTCCACTGGAGCGGAAAGTCGAGGGAAGCGTCGGCGCCGAAGCGGCCGTCCTCGTCGGTGGTGTAGCGGCCGGTGTACTCGGCAAGCACGTGCTCCTCGTCCTTGGTCTCGCCGTAGATGAAGAAGTTGCGCTTGCCGATGGCATAGGCGTATTCGCGGATGGCGTTGCAGAAGGTGAGCGCGAAGTCGCGCTCCACGTGCTTGAGCGTGTCGATGCGGAAGCCGTCGACATCGAGCTTCGCGATCAGGTACTGATAGATGCTGATGAGGCGGTTCCACACGGGCTTGTCGCCGAACTCGTCGTCCAGCTCCGTCAGGAACTCCTTCAGGCTCTCGAAATCGCCGTGCAGGCCGCCGCCCTTGCCTTGCCGGCGCAGGTAGCGGTTCGTGCGCAGCTCAGTCGGCCACAGGGCGGCCTCGCGCGGCGGGGTGGTCGGGGCCTCGATCCAGTCCTGACGCGGCGCGCCATTCTCGTCCCGCCAGAAGACGGTGTACGGGCTCCCGCTCCAGTCGGCGGCGTCCTTGATCTCGCCGTTCACCTTGTAGGCGTACACGTCGCCGGCGTGGTTGATGACGATGTCCAGAATGACGTACAGCCCGCGCGCATGCGCCTCGTCGATGAGGCGCATCAGCTCGGCGTCGGCGCGCTCGGGTGTCGTGCCGAAACGCGGCTCGACCTCGAGGAAGTCGACGATGCCGTAGCCGTGGTGGCTCGGCTGCGACGGACGGTTGCGCAGCACCGGCGTGAGCCACAGCGCCCCGGCGCCGAGCGCCTGGATGTAGTCGAGCTTCTGTCGCACGCCTTCGAACGTGCCGCCCTGGCGTTCGCCCGTCTCCCGGTCCCAGGCGAAACGCGGCGGCGCCGAGGGGTTGTTGAATCGGTCGATCATCACGAAGTAGATCCAGTGGTCGCGCCAGTCGACGGGGGAGGGGAAGGGTTTGGGGATGCGGTGCACCGCGGCGTCGGGAAGCGGGATCTCGACGGAGCGCAGCTGTCGGGCGCCGGCGAGCGTGGCGCGCACGGCGGGATCGGATAGCGACGTAGGCATGTCCTGCCTCCTTGCCTGCGAGCGAGGGGTCCGCGACGGGAGCGGACGGTCCGAGGTGCGCCGCCGAATCTAGCACCCGGTCGCGCATGGCCTCCAGCGAGGGAAAGTACCACCGTACGGGCGGGCGGAAAGCGGGTCGGTCGCGATGAATCGGCGTCGTCGTCAGGGAGGAGAGGGATGCCCGCCCGGATGCCGGCGGGCGAGGTGCTCAATTCGCCAGTCGGCCGACCGCGGCGAGGTTCGCGGGGATCCGCCTCGCCGGGGATCGTCCCGCCAGCAGCGCATCGAAATACTCGATCGTCTGCGTCAGACCCTCGCGCAGTCCGGTTTTCGGCTCCCAGTCCAGGAGGGTGCGCGCGGCCGTGATATCGGGGCGCCGGCGGCGCGGGTCGTCGAAGGGGAGGGGGCGATGCACGACGGGAGAGCGGGAATTCGTGAGATCGAGAATCTGCTCGGCGAGCGCGCGCATGGAGCACTCCTCGGGATTGCCGAGGTTCACGGGCCCCGTCACCTCGTCCGGCGTGTCGACGAATCGCACCAAAGCCTCGATCAGGTCGCCGGCGTAGCAGAAGGAGCGCGTCTGGGTGCCGTCGCCGTAGAGCGTGATCGCTTCGTTGTTGAGCGCCTGGACGATGAAGTTGGAGACGACGCGGCCGTCCCCCTGCTGCATGTACGGGCCGTAGGTGTTGAATATCCGCGCGACCTTGATGCGCAGGCGGTGCTGCCGGTGGTAGTTGAAGAAAAGCGTCTCGGCGCAGCGCTTGCCCTCGTCGTAGCACGAGCGCGGGCCGATGGGATTCACGTGCCCCCAGTAGTCCTCCGTCTGCGGATGGATCTCGGGATCGCCGTAGACCTCGCTGGTCGAGGCCTGCAGTACGCGTGCCCTCAGGCGCTTGGCGAGCCCGAGGACGTTGATCGCGCCGTGCACGCTCGTTTTCACGGTCTGTACGGGGTCGTGCTGGTAATGGATCGGGCTCGCGGGGCAGGCGAGGTTGTAAATCGCGTCGACCTCGACGTACAGCGGAAAACAGATGTCGTGTCGCAGGACCTCGAAGTTCGGGTCGTTCAGGAATTCCGCGATGTTGCGCCGCGTGCCCGTGTAGAAGTTATCCACGCAGAGGACTTCATGGCCTTCGGCGAGCAGGCGCGCGCAAAGATGCCTCCCCAGGAATCCCGCCCCGCCCGTCACCAGCACCCGGCTCATCGTTCTTTCCCTGCCGCGTCGCGTTCCTTCCGTCTCCGCCATCAAGCGGGCCGGCTCGCTTCTGTGTCAATGAGGGGCATTACCCGCAAAGCCGCGAAGCGGGTACGGCGAAGCAAAAAGAACGGACAACGGGTTACGGAGGCGCGCTGTAACGCTTCTCGATCTGCTGCCGTACCAGTCGGCGCGTCTCGCGAGGCGGCGTATCGGGCATCCGCTCGATGCGCGAGATGTCGTCGGCGAGCGACGGGTCCTTGATCGCCTCCCTGAACCAGCGGGAATAGTCGCCGCGCCGCAGGTGGTGTATCCAGGTGTCGTCGTCCACGCCCTCGGCCGACTGCAGGAAAATCGCAAGGTTCTGCGCGCGCAGGTTCAGGCGCCCGTCCGGGCCGCGGAAGTAGAAGCTTCGGTCCGGCGGGAGCTCGCCTTCGGCGTACTTGCGGGTGTGCCGCCGGCGCTCCGTCCGCGGCGGGATGCTGACGAAGCGCAGCGGGGCGGCGCGCGAGTTCACCGGCCAGTCGAGGGCATCGCCGGTCGCCAGCGGGGCGGGATCCACGCGAGGCGGACGCACGCCGGCCGTTTCTCCGAACTGGCGCAGCGTCTCGGCCGGCGAATGGCCGATGACGAGGACACGATCGACGACGGCCAGCGCATCGTGCGCGACGTGGTCCGGGTGGACCGTGATGAAGACCAGCCCGTGCGCGGCCGGACCGAGTATCTCTCCGGCCCGCAAATTGTGCTCGGGCAGCATGTGATGGGCCTCGTCGATCACGATCCAGTGCGGGCGCCCGGTCTGCGCGCGCAGCGCCAGAAGCTTCGAAAAGACCGTCTCGAAGGTTCGGGGGCGGTCCTCGATCGAAACGCCGAGGAGGTTGATCACCACGCTCTGGTCCGGTTCCTCGAGCAGCTGCAGCGCCTGGTCCAAGGCCGGCGCCTGGCCGGCGTCGCCGAAGCTCACGATGCCGAGGTTCTGGTAGTCGCCCTCGGGATCGATGATGCAATACTGGTAGCCGCGCTCCGCGATGCGCTCGAGAATGCCGGTGGTGAACGTCGACTTGCCGCTTCCCGAGGTGCCGGCCACGAGGACGTTGGGTGCGTAGGGATCGAGGGTGAGCAGCCGTTCGCCGGCGTGGCCGAGCGGGATCGCGTGACGCGAAAGCGCGGGCCCCAGCTCCTCGAGGTCGGAGGCGAGCAGCCGCTCGACGAGCTCGACGACGCCCGCGCCGTGGTCCGCGCGCGTCACCCAGTCCGCCTGCGCCCTGAGCGACGGGAGGGCGTTCGCCACCGCGACCGCGCATTCGCACAGCGAGAGAAACGCGTGGTCGTTTTCGGCATCGCCCACGCCGACGACGTTGTGCGCGGAGAGCCGGAGCTCGTCGAGCGCGGCCTGCAGCCCCGTCGCCTTGTTGACGCCGGAAGGGAGGGCCATGACGGCTCCCCTGTTGAAGATGACCTGCCATTCCAGCCCGAGCTCGCGGATCGCCTCCAGCACCGCGGTCTCGTGCGGCTGCCAGGTGGCGACGATCGCGCGGCCGACCGCCAGCGGGTCGACGCCATGGGCGCGCAGGCGCTCGACGAACCCGGGCGGCGGCGCCTGGCCGAGCGGAATCTCCTCCCGCGTCGCAGGCCGGTAGAGCAGGGCGCCGTTCTCCGCGACGACGCGGTCGAAGAGATCCAGGCGGGGAAAGGCGTGCTCGAGGTCCGGCAGCTGCCGGCCCGTCACCAGCAGGAGCCGGCGGCCCGAACGGCTCAGCTCTTCGAGCGACGCGACGACGCGGTCGTCGACGTGGCCGTGGCGGGCGAGGGTGCCGTCGTAGTCGCAGGCGAGGGCGAGGTATCGCATTCTTCGGAATTGCCCCTTAAAGCATTCCCATCTCGCGCTTCATCCGGGCGGTGATCGCGCGGCGGGCCGCGTCGAAGTCCTCCCACGGATCGCGCTTCAGCGCGCGCAGGCGCTCGTAGACGTTGCGCACGTTGTACCGGTCGGAACGCAGCTCGCTGTCGAGCTCCTCCCACGCGAGCGGGACCGCCACCGGCGCGTGCGGCTTTGCCCGGGTCGAGTAATTCGTCACGGCGGTCGCGCCGCGGGCGTTGCGCAGGTAATCGATGAATACCTTCTGCTTGCGCGCCGACAGCGCGAGGCGCGACGTGTAGCGCCCCGGATTCCGGCGCACGATGTCGTCGGCGAGCGCCTTCGAGAATGCCTTCGCTTCGTCCCAGTCGTGACGGCGCGCGATCGGCACGACGACGTGCAGGCCCTTTCCGCCGGTCGTGCGCACGAACCCGGCGAGACCGAGGTCCAGCACGCGCGCGTACACCAGGGCGACCGCCTCCAGCACGGCGTCCCACCCGAGCGAGGGATCCGGGTCGATATCGAAGATGAGGCGATCGGGTTGATCGGGCCGGTCGATGCGCGATCCCCATACGTGGATCTCCAGCACGCCCATCTGCACCAGCGCCAGAACGCCCTGCAGCGAATCGACGGCGAGATACGTCTCCACGTCCTTGCCGCCGTGCTCCGCGATCGGCACGCGCCGGAGCTCCTCGGGCATGCCCCGCGTCGCGTGCTTCTGCCAGAAACACTGCTTGTGCGGGCCTTCGGGGCAGCGCAAGAGCGTGAGCGGGCGACGCACGACGTGAGGCAGCATCCACTCGCCGACCGCCTCGTAATAAAGAGCGAGCTCCTCCTTGGTCACTCCCTGCTCCGGGTAGAGCACCTTGTCGGCGTTGGTGATCCGTACGCGCCTGCCGTTCGCCGGCGGGGGACCGGAGGGGGCGAGGGCCTGCGGGAGCTCGCGCACGACGTCCCGCGGCCGCTTGTCCTCCCGCACGCCCTGGTAGGACGCCTGGCGTACGTACCCTTCGTGCGTCCATCCCGCGAACTCGACGTCGACGACCGTCTGCGGCCGCACCCAGTGCGCGCCCTTGCGCGCCTCGCGCGGCAGCGGCGACGCGAACGGCGGTTCCTTCGTTTCGAGCTCGCCGAACCGCGCTCGCAGCTCGCGCAGCGTCCTGTCGTCGAAGCCCGTCCCGACCCGCCCGCAGTAACGCAGCCCGGCATCCGACTCGTAGAGCCCGAGCAGCAGGGCGCCGAGGCCGGCGCGCCCGCCGGCGGGATCGGTGTAGCCGCCGACCACGAACTCCTGGCGCAATCGGCACTTGGCCTTGAGCCAGTCGGTCGTGCGGCCGTTTCGGTAGGGCGCGTCGATCCGCTTGGATACCACGCCTTCGAGCCCGAAGGCGCACGCCTGCTGGTAGAACACGTCGCCCTTGCCGCGGACGTGGTCGCTCACGCGCAGCTGCGTGCCGCCCGAGTGCGCCGACAGCAGGGTCGCCAGCCGCTGCTTGCGCGCGGTCAGCGGCTCGCCGCGCAGGTCGCGGCCGTTCCACCACGGGAGATCGAAAAGGTAGTAGATGAGATCCTGGTCGCGCCCGTCGGAAAGGGCGGACTGCAGGGCGGGGAAGCTCGTGCGCCCGTCCGCGGACAGCGCGACGACCTCGCCGTCGAGCCAGCCGTCGGCGAGCCCGGGCAGGCGCTCGATCGCCCGCGCGATCGCCGCCATGCGCTTCGTCAGGTCGTTCCCGTTGCGGCTGTAAAGCCGCGCGCGGCCGTCCTCGAGCCGGCAGAGTACGCGATAGCCGTCGTACTTGATCTCGTGCAGCCACTCCGGCCCGGACGGCGGTCGCTCCACGAGGGTCGCCAGCTCCGGCGCGAAGCGGCGCGGCGGCGCCGGACTGGCGCGCGGCCGGGCCCGCTGCTCCGCGACATCCTCCAGCGTGCGGCCCGTCTGGACGCTGTACGGCATCGCGTCCGTGATCTCGATGCTGCTCGCGAACTCGTCGTCGCGCTTGATGAGCAGCCAGTTCTCCTTGTCGCCGGGGCTGCCGGAACGCACCAGGCTGAAGCCGCCCCGGAGCTTCTCGCCTTCCAGCTCGAAGCGCAGGCGTCCGCGGCGGTAGCCTTCCTCGGGATCGCCTTCGGGCTTCCACACGCCGCGGTCCCACACCAGCACCGGTCCGGCGCCGTACTGCTTGCGGGGGATCACGCCCTCGAACTTGCCGTACTCGATCGGGTGATCCTCGACGTGCACCGCCAGTCGCTTCTCGCGCGGGTCGAGACTCGGGCCCCGCGGCACCGCCCAGCTCTTGAGCGTCCCGTTGAGCTCCAGCCGCAGATCGTAGTGAAGGCGGCGGGCACCGTGCTTCTGGATCACGTAGCGAAACCGCCGGCGGGACACGGCCCGCCCGCCGCTGGGCTCCGGCGTCCGTTCGAAGTTCCGCTTGCGACGATAGACGTCGAGCTTCATGACCGCCGGGCCGTTCGGAAGAAGCGGTGCGGGGGACCGGACGGATTCGATGGGGCACGACGATTCATGGCGGACCCGTGCGTTTCCCGCCTGCGCGGGACCCCTACGCCCGCCTGCGCGTGCTTCGCTTGCGCGTCTGGGTGGAGCTCTTCTTGCGGGTCCGCGCGCGCGCCGCCGGAGGACGTTCTTTCTCCTTCTCCCTTTCCTTCTCCTCGATCGAGCGCTTCAGCAGGGTCATGAAGTCGATGACCTGCGCGCCGCGCGGCGCCTCCTCCTTGGTCGGCTCCAGGAGCTCGAGCGTCTTCCCGGCCTCGACCTTCTCCTGAACGATCCTGAGCAGATCGTCGCGGTACTCGTCGCGATACTTTTCCGGTTCCCAGCGGGCGGCCATGTCCTCGACCAGTCGCTCCGCCATCTCGATCTCCTTCTTCGTGATGCGCAGCGCCGCGAGGTCCTTGCCCGGGACCTTGAACTCCTTCAGGTCGCGCAGCTCGTACGGGTACCGGAGCAGGTTCAGCACCAGCATGTCGCCGAGGGGCGCGAGCAGGGCGAGGTGCTGGCGGTTGCGCAGCACCACCTGCGCCACACCCGCGCGGCCCGTGCGCGTGAGCGTCTCGCGCAGCAGGGCGTAGCCCTTCTCGCCCGTGCGCTGCACGGGCTCCAGGTAGTACGGTTGGTCGTAGTAGATGAAGGGGATTTCGTCCGCCTTCACGAAGTCGATGATCTCGACCGTCTGGGTCGCCTTGACGTTGGCGCGGCGAAACTCCTCCTCGCCGAGGACGACATACTGGTCCTTGTCGTACTCGTAGCCCTTGACGATCTGGTCCCAGGGGACCTCTTCGCCCGTGGCCTTGTTGTAGCGCTTGTACCCGACCGGCGACATGTTCCGCTGATCGAGCATGGTGAAGCTCAGCTCCTTCTCGCGCTGCTCGGCCGGATACAGGGCGACCGGAATGCTGACGAGGCCGAAGCTGATGGCGCCTTTCCAGATTGTGCGGGGCATTCGTGCATCTCCCTTGCGCGCAGGTGCAACGAATCGGACCCCCGGTAAGAGCGATAGTTTCAAAAACGGCTTCGTTCTCAGGGGATTCCCGAGCACCGCCGAGGCGAATGCGCCTGCGGGCGGGGAGTCAAACGATCAGCACCAGGGACGGTTCGCGCCGGGCGGGCGCACGACGGGACCGGCGACGACACGCCAACGAGGAGGGCGCACAGCCATGGAGCAACCGATCGGCAAGACGCGCTGGGCCATCGCGGAAGGCTACATCCCGAGCTGGAGCAACGGGCCCGATCCGGAGATGACGAGCCACGAAACGGCGTGCCTCCTGAACGCGGGCGACCGCGACGCGCAGGTGCGGATAACGGTCTACTTCGCCGATCGCGAACCGGCGGGGCCTTATCGGGTGACCGTCGCCGCGCGGCGCACGCTGCACGTGCGCTTCAACGAGCTCAAGGACCCCGAGCCGATCCCTCTCGATACGGATTACGCGAGCGTGATCGAGTCAGACGTGCCGATCGTGGTGCAGCACACGCGGCTGGACTCGCGGCAGGCGGAGCTGGCGCTGCTCAGCACGATGGCGTTTCCGGCCGGTTGAGTTTCGCCCGGCGAATCCCAGCGCGGCGGCGAGCAGGGCGAGGGCGCCCATCCCCAGTGCCGTCCGGTTCCGGCTCGCCAGCACCTGCCAGCTGCGGTCGCGCGCCCGCGTGTCGAACCGGCCATGGGCGCCGTGGTCGCCGGGGACCGGCGCGTCGAGGTTATCGGGCCGGCCCGTCCGCTCGGGCTCGTCGGTGATCTGTCCTTCGTAGCCCATGCGTGCGAGCAGGCGATCGAGCAGGCCGGGAGCGATCTTCTGGGCGAGTATGGTCTTGACCGCCGGAAAGCCGACCCACACCTCCCGGCGCGGGTGCATGGCGGCCCGCACGATGGCTTCCGCCGCCACCTCGGGCTGGAAGATCGGCGGAACGGGCTGCGCGCGCCGGGGCATGTGCGTGCGCGCCCAGTCGAACTGGGGCGTGTTGAAGGCGGACAGCTGTACCATGGTGAGGCGCACGCGGCTCCTGTCGTGCAACAGCTCCGATCGCAGCGAGTCGGTGAAGCCGCGCACCGCGAACTTCGCGCCGCAGTAGGCCGACTGGAGCGGGATCGCGCGGTAGGCGAGCGCCGAGCCGACCTGCACGATCGTCCCCCGGTTGCGGCCACGCATGCGCTTGAGCGCCGCCAGCGTCCCGTGGACCGTGCCGAGGTAGGTCACCTCGGTGGCGCGCCTGTATTCCTCAGGCGCGATGTCCACGAACGGCGAAAAGATCGTCGCCATCGCGTTGTTGACCCAGACATCGATCGGCCCGAGCTCGCGCTCGACCGTCTCCGCGGCCGCCTCCACCTGCCCGAAGTCCGCCACGTCGGCGGGAACGACGAGCGCGCGCCCGCCGTCCGCCTCGATCTCCCGTTTGGCCGCCTCGAGCCCGTCCCGACCCCGGGCGAGCAGGCCGACCCGCGCCCCCGCGCGTCCGAACGCGCGCGCCGTCGCCCGACCGATGCCGGCCGAGGCCCCTGTCACCAGCACTACTCGATCCCTGAGCATGTTCGATCTCCTCGCGTCGTTAACGACTCCTGACCGCTCCGAAGCGGCCCTCCGACCCTCGAGCGGATAGGAACAACACGCGCCAAGTCACTATGGTTTCGGTGAAAAGTCGCTCCCGTCATGACTAGACGATCAGCCGGTTCCATCCGGCATAGCGCCCCCGAACCGCTCCGCGAGGCAGGCTGAGCGCCACGAGAGCCAGGCCCGCGACCACGCTGCCGACCGTCCCGGCCGCGCTGGCGCCATCCAGCACCCAGGGTGCCGCGACCAGCCAGACACCGAACGCCGCATTGATGAACCGCAGCGGCCGCGCCACCTCCGCGAAGGCGGAGAAAGCGACCACGATGACCAGCGACCCGACGAGGTGGTCGCTGTTCGCCATGGCGCCCACGGCATCGAGCGTGAGACGCGTGAACATGAGCCAGACGCCGATCAGGGCGCCGAGCACCAGCGTCCACGGGTAGTTCACCCCGCCGCTCACCATGTCGCGAAGCATGGCGGGGAGGGCGCCGTCGAGCTCCGAACGCTCCATTCGACGCCCGCCTTCCATGACGCCGCCGTGCAGGAAGTTGCTCCAGAACGACCCGCGCCGCCGCCGGACGTCGACGAGGAACTGCCCCATCGCGACGAGCTCGTCGAGCGAATAGGGGATCATCACGACCATCGCGAGCGCCTGGACGAGACAGAGCGTGCACCAGGTTCCGATCACAATCGGTTGAATGATGATGAAAATGATGCTGACCGCCCCGAGCGGGACGACCAGCAGTCCGAACATGGCCACCATCCACGGCATGGTGCGCCAGCGGCGCCGGCTCCCCATCGCTCCGGACAGCGCTTCCAGCATGTAGGCGGTCGCGCCGAGGCCCGCGTCGGCGACGGGCCACGCCCGGGAGACGTCCGAGGTGATGATGCGTACCGTACCGTCGCCGAAGAACGGGTCCCACACCCGGTCCGTGTGGCCGAGCTGGTACGCCGCGAGGTAGCGCGCGATGAAGAAGCCGACGAGCGCCATCGCGATGATGGGAATGCGCTGGAGCCAGTCCGAGGGGGAGTAGTCCCAGCCCGGCGGGATATCGGGGCCGAGCGCCATCGCCTTCATGCTCATGCCGGGCATCATGGGGACGAGCACGGAGAACGTGATCGCCAGCGTGCCGACCAGCGTGTCGTTCGCGTACGCGCCGGGGCTCGGCGTCCAGAAGAGGAGCGGGGCGAAGAGCAGCCAGATGCCGACGAACGCCGCCGCCCATTGGGCGAACCACGCCCAGCGCCGCGTGAGGGAAAGCGCGCCGAAAACCACGAGGGCGACGCCGCTGAGGACGTCGCTCCACGCCATGGCGAGATTGCGGACCTCGGGCAAAGGGAGGCCGCGCTCGGCCGTCACCGCCAGCACCGGGCTGTCCGCCGGGAAGGTCATCGACAGATAGCCGAACGTGACGGGGCTCGCGACGAGCCAGAACCCGAGCGCGATGTTGGCAAAGTGCGCCCACAGGGTCATCAGCCGGTGCGCGTGCATTTCCTGCTCGTGCTCGGCGATCACCCGGGCGCCGGGTACGGCGGGCTGGCGGGGAGCGGACCGGCCTTCCATGGCGAGACCTCCTTGAGCACCGATTAGAACACAGCAGCCGATTCCCAAAAGTACGCTTCGAGCGCGGGCATGCGCCGAACTTTTCTGAGCAAATCCGGGGGCGTCTGGTCAAAAGCTCATCCCCGAGCGACGAACGCGGCCGCCCCCCTCGCGGCCGCGACAAGGAGGTTACGATGCAGCAGGCTGCCCGCCAGGCACAACCGGAGCACACGCTGTCCCCCGAGGAGCTGCGCAAGATGAACGCCTACTGGCGCGCCGCGAATTACCTCTCGGTGGGGCAGATCTACCTCCTCGACAATCCACTTCTGCGGGAGCCGCTGCGCCCCGAGCACGTCAAGCCGCGGTTGCTCGGGCACTGGGGGACCGCGCCCGGCCTGAGCTTCATCTACGTGCATCTCAACCGCATCATCAAGGCGCGCGACGTGGACATGTTCTTCGTGACCGGTCCCGGCCACGGCGCCCCCGCGCTCTTCGCCAACACCTGGCTCGAGGGGAGCTACAGCGAGTTCTATACCGACGTGCCGCTGAACGGCGAGGGCATGCGCCGGCTCTTCAGGCAATTCTCCTTTCCGGGCGGCGTGCCGAGCCACACGGCGGCGGAACTACCCGGCTCGATCAACGAAGGCGGGGAGCTCGGCTACTCGCTGGTGCACGCCTACGGCGCCGCGTTCGACAACCCGGATCTCGTGGTCGCGTGCGTCATCGGCGACGGCGAGGCCGAGACCGGCCCGCTCGCCGCCTCGTGGCACTCGAACAAGTTCCTGAATCCTGCGCGCGACGGCGCCGTCCTGCCGATCCTGCATCTCAACGGCTACAAGATCGCGAGCCCGACCGTGCTCGCGCGCATTCCGCACGAGGAGCTGGAGAGCCTGCTCGTCGGCTACGGATACACGCCGTACTTCGTGGAAGGCGACGCCCCCGAACGCATGCACCAGCAGATGGCGGCCACGCTCGATCGCATCTTCGACGACATCGCCGCGATCCAGCGGCGCGCGCGCCGCGAGGGCGCGAAGGAGCGGCCGCGCTGGCCGATGCTGGTCCTGCGCTCGCCCAAGGGCTGGACCGGGCCGAAAGAGGTCGAGGGCCAGAAGGTCGAGGGATTCTGGCGCTCGCACCAGGTCCCGTTCGGCGAGGTGCGCACGCGCCCCGAGCACCTGCAGCTCCTCGAGCAATGGCTCAAGAGCTACCGGCCCGAGGAGCTGTTCGACGAGAACGGCGCCCCGCGCGCGGAGCTCCTCGATCTCGCGCCCGCGGGTCCGCGCCGCATGGGCGCGAACCCGCACGCGAACGGCGGGCTGCTGCTTCGCGAGCTCGATCTGCCCGACTTTCGCGATTACGAGGTGGAGGTGCCGCGACCCGGCGGTGCGCTCAACGAGGCGACGCGCACCATGGGCGTGCTGCTGCGCGACGTGATGAAGCGCAACGCGGCCGCGTGCAACTTCCGCGTGATGGGGCCGGACGAAACCGGCTCCAACCGGCTGAGCGCGCTCTTCGAGACGACCGGTCGCGCCTGGATGGCGGAGCGGTTGCCGGAGGACCTGGGCCTGTCGCCCGACGGGCGCGTGATGGAGGTGCTGTCGGAGCACCTCTGCCAGGGCTGGCTCGAGGGTTACCTGATCACCGGCCGCCACGGCGTGTTCTCCTGCTACGAGGCGTTCATCCACATCGTCGACTCGATGTTCAACCAGCACGCGAAGTGGCTGCACGCGATGAAGGAGACGCCGTGGCGTCGCCCCATCGCCTCGCTCAATTACCTGCTCACGTCGCACGTCTGGCGCCAGGACCACAACGGCTTCTCGCACCAGGACCCGGGGTTCATCGACGTCGTGCTCAACAAGAAGGCCGACATCGTCCGCATCTACTTCCCGCCCGACGCGAACACGCTGCTCTGCGTCACGGACAGGTGCCTGCGCTCACGGAATCTCGTGAACGTCATCGTCGAGGGCAAGCAGATGGCTCCGCAATGGCTCGACATGGATTCGGCCATCAAGCACAGCACGGCGGGCATCGGCATCTGGGAGTGGGCGAGCAACGACCACGACGGCGCGCCGGACGTCGTCATGGCGTGCGCCGGCGACGTGCCGACGCTCGAGACGCTCGCCGCCGTCGACGTGCTGCGCCAGCTCGTGCCGAGCCTGAAGATCCGGGTGATCAACGTCGTCGACCTCATGACCCTGCAGCCGAAGGAGGAGCATCCGCACGGCCTCGGCGACCGGGAGTTCGATTCGCTGTTCACGACCGACAAGCCGGTCATCTTCGCGTATCACGGCTATCCCTGGCTCATACACCGGCTGACGTACCGTCGGACCAATCACAAGAACCTGCACGTGCGCGGCTACAAGGAGGAGGGGACCACCACCACGCCGTTCGACATGACGGTGCGGAACGACATCGACCGCTTCCATCTCGCGGGCGACGTGATCGATCGCGTGCCCGGCCTCGGTTACCGCGCCGCCCATATCAAGCAGCACCTGCGCGACAAGCTGATCGAGCACGAGATGTACATCGTCGAGCACGGCCAGGATCTGCCCGAGGTTCGCGAGTGGAAGTGGCCGTACTAGGCAGGCACGCGACGCAGAACGCGTGATTTTATTCCGCGTGCGCGAGCCGCGCCGGCATTGCGTACCGTGGTCCTGAATTGTCAGTTCGGACCCGCGCGCAAACCCTCGCGCCCGTTCGCGTAACAGCAATTGATTAAATTCGAATTAGGCCCGCGCGCACGATTCGCGATGCGACGCCTCGATCATCAATGGGCCGATAAGAAGTTTTCATAGAAATTGGCTTGATCCCGTACCCCGGTCCGGGAGTAACGTTGCTCGCGAAGTTTCGGAGCGGAATCGATCGTCACGCCGCAACCGAAACGAACAATGAGCGCACACAACAAACCAAAGCGCGCCTCGGGTATCACCATCGGGAGAATGGCTCGCGCCGCCGGCGTGGGCGTCGAAACGGTGCGTTACTACCAGCGCCGCGGCCTGCTGCCGCGGCCCGAGAGGCCGCAACACGCCTATCGTCGATACGACGAAGACGTGCTCAGCCGCCTCCGATTCATACGTCGCGCTCAGGAACTGGGGTTCACGCTGCGTGAAATCGCCGAGCTCCTTTCGCTCGACGTTCATGACTGCGCGCGCTCGCACGAAATCGCCGAACGGCGCCTCGAGGACATACGCGCGAAGGTTCGCGACCTCCGCGCCGTCGCGAACCGGCTGAGCCGGATGCTCACCGAGTGCCGCGCCGGACACCACGAGGCGTGCCCGATCATCACCGCGATCGGCCAGGTCGATCCCCCCTTTGACACCAAACCCGGAGCCTCACGCCGATGAGCAGCCCCTCGGTCACGCGCCGCATCCATGGCCCGGGCGTTCCCGGCCGTCCGCGCGTCGTCCGGACGCCCGACCGGAGTCGTGCCGGCGCATCGCTCGCGGAACCACCTGCACGGAAAGCGCGCCGCGCGCAGCCGAGGACCGCTGCATCGCGGTTCGTGATCGTGCTGATGAGGCGGAACGCCGTCACGGGAAGGCCACGCGAGAAGCGGTACCTGGCCCGTCGGGCAGGCCGAACCTACTTCGTCACCGACGCCGCCGAGGCGATGATCTACCCGAGCTACAAGACCGCCTACATGATCGGCATCAAGGCCGCGATCCACTACGGTGGTGTGGCCTGCATCGAGGAGTTCCAGGTCTCCTCGACCCACGTTTTCGGCCGCGCTGGCGCGCAGAGCTGACACCGCCAGCCGCTTCCCGGTTTCTCCTCCGTTTCGAGTGCGTTCGCGTTCCGTCCCGGGTGGCCGCGCCTCACGGGCGAGGCGTGACTGCTGATCGATCCTGCGTCGGTCCCGTGGGCTTTCTCGCCGCGATTGTGCCGCTGTCCGCCCGAACCGACGTGGCGGTATCCCGAATATCGATGTTCGCAACCGCGGTCTATCATTGATTTTCGCGTCGCCCGGCTGTGCGCGGGACGCGAGCCTACCGAGACGAGGCGCGGCATTGACAGCCGTCAATGACCGCGGTTTCTGCTCTTGTACCATCGATTCGAGTTCGACGGTCCATATGGAGGTACGTCCATGGCGGAGAAGCAGGAATTGATCACCCGCGAATCGCAACGACCGATGGCGGCTCGTTCACCGTTCGACGAAATGGAACGCATGATGGACCAGATGTTCGAGGGTTTCTTTCCTCGCGGCTGGCGCGGGCCGGCGGGTTTCATCCGGCCGGAAACGGCGGCGGGGGAGGTGCGTCTTCCCAGCGTCGACGTCATCGAGCGCGACGACGAGGTGCTCGTCCGCGCCGAGCTTCCCGGCGTCGAGAAGAAAGACATCGACGTCTCGGTGACCGATTCGAGCCTGACGATCGGCGCGATCCCGCGCGGCGCCGAGGAGGAGGGCGAGTATTACTGCTGCGAGATCGGCGCCGCGCCGTTTGCGCGGACCGTGCAGCTGCCCGTAGAGGTGGACGGCGAACGGGCGAAGGCGTCTTTTCGGGACGGTCTGCTCGAGCTGCGCCTGCCGAAGACGGAGCACGCGCGCCGTCGCGCGATCTCGATCGAGTGAGGACCGGATTTCTCGTGCAGAAGCAGGAGGCGATCATGGCTGAGGCGAAGAAGGAGACAGGAAAGAAAGAGATGCAGCGGGCGACCCCCGCGCGGGCGCTCAGCCCGTTCGAAGAGATGGAACGGATGTTCGAGAGCGCCTGGATGCGTCCGTGGGCCTGGAAGTGGCCGGGGCGGCTGGCGGCGCCGTTCGAGGGGCGCATGCCGAGCGTCGACGTCGTCGACCGTGACGACGAGGTGCTGGTGCGCGCCGAGCTTCCGGGCGTGGACAAGAAGGATCTCGACGTCGCGATGAGCGACAACGCGATCACGATCAAGGGCACGAGCAGCCGCGAGGAGAAGGAAGAGAAGGGCGAGTACTACCGCCACGAGATCTCCCGCGGCAGTTTCTCGCGGACCGTGACGCTGCCCGCGCAGATCGACGGCGAGAAGGCGAAGGCGGAGTTCAAGGACGGCATACTCGAGATCCATCTGCCGAAGCTGGAACGCTCGAAGCGGCATCACCTCGACATCGAGTAGCCGTTTCCGGGCGAGGAGCGAATCGACCCGGGCGGCTCGTCGATCAGTCGATCTCTCCGACCCGACGCGCCGGCGACTGCCCGGTCGCCCGCGCGCCGATCGCGCCGTCGCGCGCCAGGCGGTTCGCCGTCTGGTTGTGCAGGCGCGGAACGACGCGGAGCTCGAGTCGCTCGAGCCGATGCGCCGCCGCGCGCAGCGGAGCGAGGCGAGGGTCGCTACGCCGACGGCTCCAGAGCTCCGACAGCGCGCGGCAATCGGTGTGGAGACGCAGGCGCGTGATGCCGGCTCGCGGCGCCGCGGCAGTCAGCGCGGCGGCAGCGGCGATCTCGGCGTTGAACGGCGGAAGCGTACCGGCGCTTCGACGAAGTCGAAGCCGAACGCGGCCCGCCCCGTCGGTAACGATGCCGCCGATCCCCGCCGCCTGCCTCTCGACAACCGAAGCATCCGTCCAGGCGGCATGCCATCCGGGCCGCAGCGCGGCGGCGTACAGCGCGCGCACGAGGCGCTCGCGGGCGGCGAGCGGCCGCAGCCCGCCCTGTCGCGCCTTCGCCGCGGCGCGGCGTCGTACGCGTTCGATCAGCGCCTCCGTGGGGGAGGCGGCGGCGAGCACCGCCTTGATCCGGTCGGGCGCGGGTCGGGCGAGCGCGCGATCGACCAGTGCGTTCATTTTCGCGGCGGCCTTCCGGCGGCCTTCGGACTCGCGGCGCATCGCCGGAGTGTCGACCGTCAGGCGGCGCGACTCAACGTCCCGGGCGACGCCGTGGAACGCGATCCGGAAAGCAGCATCACGCTATTTCTTTGCGGCGACGTCATGACCGGTCGGGGCATCGACCAGATTCTCCCGCACCCCTCTGATCCGACGCTGCACGAATCCTGGGTCCTCGATGCCCGCGACTACGTGACGCTCGCGGAACGAACCGGCGGGCCGATCCCGAGACCCGTGGAGCCGCGATACCTCTGGGGCGACGCGCTGGCCGAGCTCGAGCGGGCCGCGCCGGACGTTCGCGTCCTCCCGCTCGAGACGGCCTTGACGACCAGTGAAGATCGGGAGGAGAAAGGCATCCATTACCGCATGCATCCCGCCAACGTTGCGAGCCTGACTGCGATCCGGCCGGACGTGTGCGTGCTGGCCAACAATCACGTACTCGATTGGGGCCGCCGCGGGCTGAACGAGACGCTCGACGTCCTGCACGCAGCGGGAATCCGGACGGCGGGCGCCGGACGGGACGCGACCGAGGCGCAGGCGCCCGCAATCGTCGAGCGGCCGCGCGGGCGCGTGCTGGTATTCGGTTTCGCGCACCTCAGCAGCGGCATTCCGCCGTCCTGGGCGGCGACCGCGGAGCGCGGCGGCGTGAACCTGCTGCACCGGCTTTCGGAGGACGACGCCGTTTCCCTTGCGCGGCGCGTGCGCTCGCTCAAAGGGCCCGGCGACATCGTGCTCGCGTCCATTCATTGGGGCGGGAACTGGGGCTACGACGTGCCGAACGAACAGCGCCGCTTCGCGCACGCGCTCATCGACCGGGCCGCCGTCGATCTCGTGCACGGCCATTCCTCGCATCACGCGAAGGGCGTCGAAATCTATCGGGATCGCCTCGTGCTGTACGGGTGCGGCGACTTTTTGAACGATTACGAGGGAATCAGTGGCTACGAGGATTACCGCTCCGAGCTCGGCTTCATGTACCTGCCGCGCCTCGACGGCACGAGCGGGCGGCTGCGCGAGCTGCGCCTGGTGCCCACTCGCATCCGCAACCTCCGCGTGAACCGCGCGGACGAGGAGGACACGCGCTGGCTGTCGGCGATGCTGAACCGGGAGGGCCGCGCCTTCGGCACCGGCGTGGAACGGCTTGCCGACGGAACGCTGAGGCTCGCGTGGCGCTAGCGGCTCCAGGAAACGCGAAGAAGGTCGCCCTCGTCCGTGTAGCGCGACTCGAGGCCGACCCCGTTCACCTGGAGTGGTCGGTTCGATTCTGCCCGTCGCCTATGCGTGCCAGACACCGGCGGCGAGTGTGCGCAATCAGCCGGGGATTCGATCGGAGCGAGCCGCTCACCGGCGAGCTTCGGATCTACTGGCCGCCTTTGTGCCTAGGAGGTGTACCGATGCCGAACGAACTCACCCCTGCGCCCGGTTCCTGGTACGAACTCGATACCGGCGAAGTCTTCACAGTTACGGGTATCGATTTCGCCCACGGCCTGATCGAGGTCGAATACGTTGACGGACGGGTGGACCAACTGGATCTCGCGGCCTGGCCGGGTCTCGCGCTCACCGAGGTCGAACTGCCCGAGAACTGGCACGGCACGATCGAGGGGTTCCTGAGCGGTCGCCGTGGCAGGCGCTGACTAACGAAAGCTCGCCGGTGGCTGCCCGCCGGGCGTCCCATCGATTTCCGGCGGGTAAACCTGAGCCCGATCGGTCCGCCGCGCGTGCGGCCCAATATTAGAGAACGCGACGTGATCGTACCGACTCGCGAAGCGGTGTGTCCGAACTTTTTGCCTTCGCATCAAATCGATCGTGCACGGTGATGCGGATGTTTCGAGCGCACGAACCGCTGCTGGAGCCTGGCCGCGGAACATCGAGATGACGAAATCGGGGAGCTAAAAGTAGGGCGGGTGTCTCGAAACGGACGGTGCTCATATCCGGTCACCTACGGATTGTATTTAACATAATATACATTATGCGCAATGGACAGGGCTCGCTTTCAGCAGCTAATCGCCTGGCCCTAGGCGGCTTCCTTCTTCAGTCGCTCCAGACCCATGAGTTTCAGCAGCAACCTTTCGTAGGCCGGCTCGCCGATGCCTTTGCGGACCTTGCGCATGAAGTACGTCTCGAAGCCGACCTTCGCCCAGTGCACCCACTTTCCCTTCTTCATCCAGTTCTTGTTGCGCGGCGGGATCTCGGGAATGGCGACGAAGGCCGTTCCGGTGTCGCCCATGTCGGCCAGGCAGATGGCGTTCCAGGTGGCCTTGGCGTGCGGCGCTCGGCCGTCGATCGAAGCCCGGATGTTCTCGCAGGCCGCGGTGGCCATCGATTCGATCATGTAGCCGGTCTTCGGAACGCCTGTCGGGACCGGCGTCTGTTCGATCGGCGGGATCGCCACGCAGACACCCACGCCGTAGACGTTCGGGTACCGGGGGTTGCGCTGGTATTCGTCGATCAGAATGAAGCCGCGCGGGTTCGTGAGCCCCTCGATTCCGGCGACCGCCTCGATGCCGGCAAACGCGGGAAGCATCATGCCGTACTTGAACGGCAGCTCGTGGGTCCGCTTTTCCTTCCCGTCCTCGTCGAGCTCCGAGACATGCATCTTCCCGGCCTCGACCTTCGCGACTTTTGCATTGCAGATCCAGCGGATATGGCGCTCTCGCATCTCGCTTTCGAGCATCCCCTTGGAGTCGCCCACGCCGCCGAGGCCCAGATGGCCGATGTAAGGCTCCGAGGTGACGAACGTCATAGGCACCCGGTCGCGAATCCGGCGACGCCGGAGATCCGTGTCCATGATGTACGCGAACTCGTACGCCGGACCGAAGCACGAGGCGCCCTGGACCGCGCCGACGACGATCGGTCCGGGATCGGCCGCGAAGCGTTCCCACGCCTGCGCCGACTGCGCGGCGTGCTCGACCGTGCAGACCGAATGGGTGTGATTCGTCGGTCCGAGGCCCGGGATGTCGTCGAACGCGAGGCGCGGCCCGGTCGCGATGATCAGGTAGTCGTAACCGAGGCGCTGCCCGTCGCCGAGCTCGATCTCGTTCGCGGCCGGATGCACGCGCCTGGCGCCCTTGCCGACGAACTCGATACCCTGCTGCGCGAGCACCGGCCCGAGCGGAATCTTGACGGACTCCGGCTTGCGCCACCCGGCCGCCACCCACGGGTTCGAGGGCGTGAACTGGAAGTAATCGAGGTTCGAAAGGATGGTGACGCGATCGTCGCCCCGGCGCAGCCGCTTCATTTCATAGGCCGCCGAGATGCCGCCGATCCCTGCGCCGAGAATCACCACGTGTGCCATTGCCTGTCTCCTTGTGCGACCGGATCAGCGGGTACACGGACCCACCGATATTTTTCGCAGCGCATTCAGTGAATTCCTTGACTCTCGTCAAAATGGCCTCAAGACCCGGATCGATCACCGCACAGAGTCTGCACCCTTTCCTTCAGCGCTCCGAGAGCGTCACGAGAAGCGGATCGTCGCCGTGCTCGATCAGGATGCGGCGTACCCGATCCTGCCACAGCGTGCCGAATCGCTGCCGCTCGGTCGCGGTTGCCTCCCCGGTCTGGAGGCGCGGCAGCAGCCGTCTCATCTCGGGGTCGGGCGGTACGCGCTCGGCCCGGTACGCCGCTTCCACGCTCGCCCCGGTATCGACACGGGTGAAACGGATCTCGCCGGCGATCGGGGCGTTGAAGGCGAGCAGGTGGCGGCGGTCGAACCGCCCGCCGATCCCCTTGAAGCCGTTCTCCCCCGCCGCGCCAGTGACGAGCGCGACGACGTTCGCGATCACGCCCGCGACGCCGGCCGCGGCGTCGTCGCGCAGCTCGACGCGGATGCCCCCACGTGCCGGTCGTTCCCCGCCGTAGAGCCGCTCGAGCGCCCGGCGCGTCATGAGCCAGGCGCCGGCGACCGTCGGGCACGAGTGGCCGGCGAGCTTCACGGCATCGAGGTAGCGGTACTCGACGACGCCCTCCTCGGCAGCGGCCAGGAACGCGGCGAGCGGGTCCTGCATGGCGATCGAGGGAACCTGATCGAAGAATTCCGGATAACGCATAGCCTTCTCCTGCTGCAATCCGCCGTGGCGGGTTTCAGGCGGCATGCCGCGGCAGAAACCGATGGGCCAGTACGGTGATGACGAGCCAGAAGCCTCCGCGCAGCGTCATGGCGATGACGGTACGCGTCTCGTAAACGCCTCCGCTCGCGACGTGCACGCCGAAGGCGACGAAGACCGCGAGGGTCCCGGCGGCGATGGCCAGGGCCAGGTGGGCCGCCCAGCGGCTGCGGGCCAGGAGCCCGACGCCGGCGAGGACGTAGGCGAAGCCGGCCAGGAAATTGAACCAGACGACGAAGGGCACGTACGCACCCGCCGCCTGGCGCGCGGCCTCGCTGCCGAACAGCACCCCGCCGCCCTCGCGGAGGGTCAGCAGCCCGAAGCCGACGGCCACGGCCCCGAGAATCCGGATCAGCCGGCGTGAAGCCGTGATGCCTGTGCGCATGGGTTCCCTCTCGGGGTGTCATTGGAGCGTGGTGTGAAAGCGCTTGAAGCTGACGTAGACCGAGACCACGGCCATCAGCAGCAGCACGCCGATGCGTTCCGCGACGAAAACCAGCTCGCCTCCCTTCAGCAGGATGTTGCGCAACAGCGCCAGGAAGTGGGTCACGGGGTTCACGTACGACATCCACTTCATGGCCTCCGGCATGTTCTCGACCGGGAACATGAGGCCGGAGAGCAGGATCGCCGGAAACAGGAACAGGAACGCGCCGAGCATGGACTGCTGCTGGTTCTGCGCGAACGTCGAGATCAACGTCCCGATCGCGACCGCCGTGCAGACGAACACCAGCGCGGCGAAACCCAGCACCGGCAGCGAACCGCGCACGGGTACGCCGAACCCGAACACCGCGACGCCCAGGATGAGCGGGAACGTCGCCATGCCGAGGACCACGTACGGCACCGTCTTGCCGAGGATCACCTCGGAGGCCGTGACCGGGGCGGAGATCAGCATCTCGAACGTGCCGAGCTCCTTCTCGCGGGTGATCGACATGCTGGTCAGGACGAGCGAGGTGACGATCATCAGCATGGCCATCACGCCCGGCACCATGAAATACGCCGTTTCGAGCGTCGGGTTGTACAACACCCGCGTGTCGAACCGTATCGGCGATTCGGGCGGCTCGACCTCGAGGTCCTCGTGCACGACGCGCGCGACGATGTTGCGCACGTAGCCTTCGATCGACTGCGCCTCGAGCACGTTCGTGGCGTCGAGCAGCAGCTGCAGGTTTGCGGTGCCGCGCCCGAGCTCGCGCGTCAGGCCGCCCGGCGGCGGAACGAGCGCGGCGTCGATCCTGCCGGCGCGCAGCAGCTCGATCGGGTCGGCATTCCGGTCGGCTTCGGCCGGCAGGAACCAGCCGCTCGCGACGGCGCGGTCGTACACGTGGCGCAGGACGGTGTCGTTCGCCTCGATCGGCGCCCAGAGGCGCACGTTCTTGACCTCGTTCGAGAGCGCCACGCCGAACAGCGTGAGCTGCACGACCGGCATGAGGAACAGGAGCAGACGCATCCGTGGCTCGCGCAGCGCCTGCTTGAGCTCCTTCCGGATGAACCCCCCCAGCGTCGACGTCATGGCTCGACGTTCCGCTTGAACCGGGTGACGGCGAGCGCGACGGTGACCGCGGCCAGCACGGCCAGGGCCGCGAACGCTTCCCACATGTCGAGCAGCGACGCTCCCTTGAGGTGGGACTCGCGCGCGATGTCGGTGAGCCAGCGCGCGGGCATGATCATGGTGAGGTACTGGAAGAACAGGGGCATGCTCTCGATCGGAAAGATGAAGCCGGAGAGCAGGTTCGCCGGGATCAGGCCGGACATGATCGCGACCTGCATCGCGACGAGCTGGTTGCGCGTGAGGACCGAGATCAGCATGCCCTGCGCGAGGTAGGCCGCCAGGAACAGCAGCGTGCCGGCGCCGTAGACGAGGAGGCTGCCGCGGAACGGGACGGCGAACACGGTGAGCGAGATCACGAAGATGAAGGCCATGGCCGCGACGCCCAGCACCGCGTACGGCGCGATCTTGCCGGCGATGATCTCGAGCGGCTCGACCGGGGTCGAGAGCAGGAGCTCCATCGATCCGTTCTCCCACTCGCGCGCGACGGCAAGAGCGGTCAGCAGCACGGAGAGAATCGCCATGACGACCACGCCGAGACCCGGAATGACGAACCAGCGGCTGTTGAGCTCGGAGTTGAAGAGGAAGCGCGCCTGCACGTCGACGCGCTCGGGCGGATCGAAATCGCCGATCCGCTCCGCCGCAATGGATTCGATCGCGCCGACGTAGCCGAGGATCGGGCCCACGGTCGAGTTGTCCGTCCCGTCCAGCAGGATCTGCGCGTGCGCCCCCCTCCCGGCGTACAGATCCTTCTCGAAATCGCCCGGAATGAGGAGCGCCGCGCGCGCGCGATCGCCGGTCAGCGCGCGGAACGCCCCGTCCGGGGACGGCGCCGGCTCGACGATGAAGTAGCCCGAGCTGCCGAACGTGTCGATCAGCTGTCGCGAGCTGCGCGTCCGATCGGCGTCGACCACCGCGAGCCGGAGGTCCTCCAC
Organism: Sulfurifustis variabilis; assembly: GCF_002355415.1. Classification (GTDB taxonomy): domain Bacteria; phylum Pseudomonadota; class Gammaproteobacteria; order Acidiferrobacterales; family Sulfurifustaceae; genus Sulfurifustis; species Sulfurifustis variabilis. The sequence continues at coordinate 1,820,640 of NZ_AP014936.1, forward strand.
GTTGAACTCGATCGCGAAGCCGAACACGAACACCAGAAACACCGGAAGGCCGAGCGACAGCATGAGGGTGAACGGGTCGCGCAGGACGTGGTACACCTCCTTGCGGGCGACCGCGGCGGCCCGGCTCCAGCGGAAGCTCATGCCTCCCTCCCCTCCACCCTTCGGATGAAGACGTCCTCGACCGTCGGCGCGATCTCCGTCAACCGGAAATCGCGCTTCAGCTCCCGCATGAGACCCGCGCCCTCGGGCGAATCCTCGAACGCCGCGTGGAAGCGCAATCCGTAGGGCTCGAGGTATTCCAGCCCGGGACGCCCGCGCAAGGCCTGCATCCTGCCGTACGCGCCCTCTTCCTCCGGCTCGAGCTCGTAGAGCGGCCGCGGGAACGTCGAGCCCTTGAGCCCCGCGGGCGTGTCGAGCGCGACGATGCGTCCGGACCGCATCAACGCGATGCGCTCGCACTGCTCGGCCTCGTCCATGTTGTGCGTCGTCACGAACATCGTCTTGCCCTGTGACGCGAGATCGCGGATCAACGCCCAGAACCGCGCGCGCGCCGCCGGCGTCACGCCCGCCGTCGGCTCGTCCAGGAAGACGATCTCCGGGTCGTGGAGCATGGACGCGGCGAGCGCGACCTGCTGCTTCACGCCGCCCGGCATGTCGCGGACGAACGCATCGAGGCCGCGATCGAAGGCGATGAACCCGAGGATCGCGTCGCGGCGCCGACGGTACGTGGCGTCGTCGAGCTTGCGCAGGGCGGCGATGAACGACAGGTTCTCCTCGACGGTGAGATCGTCGTACAGGGTGAACTTCTGCGACATGTAACCCACCCGGCGCTTGATCCCCATTTCCCCTGTCTCGAACCCGACGCCCGCGACCGTGACGCTGCCGGACGTCGGCGGGAGGAGCCCGCACAGCACGCGGATGGTCGTCGTCTTGCCGGCCCCGTTCGCGCCGAGGAAGCCGAAGATCTCCCCGCGACCGACGGTGAAGCTGATGTCGTCCACGGCCGTAAAGTCGCCGAACTTCACGGTGAGATTGGCGACCTCTACCGCGGGCGCGCCGTTCATGCCGGAAGGCCCGCGTGCCTGAGGAACAGCTCGTCGAACGTGCGCACGCCCTCGCGGGCGAGGAGCGCGCGCGGCTCGCCTTCGGCCACGACCCGTCCGGACTCGAGCAGGTGCACGAGCGAGCAGCGCTCGGCCTCGTCCATGTAGGCGGTCGTGACGAGGATCAGGATCCGGCGCTCGGCCAGGTCATACAGCAGCTCCCAGAACTCCCGGCGGCTGATGGGATCGACGCCGTTCGTGGGTTCGTCCAGCAGGATCACTTCCGGCGAGCGTAACAGCGCGCACATGAGGCCGAGCTTCTTGTACATGCCGCCCGACAGCTTGCCGGCCGCGCGCTGCGCGAAGGGCCCGAGCCGGGTGATCTCGAGCAGCTCCTCGCGCCGGCGCCGGTACTCCTCGCGCGAGATGCGGTAGAGGGCCCGGAAGAACTCGAGATGCTCGTCGATCGACAGGTCGGGATAAAGGCTGGGCTGCTGCGGCATGTAGGCGATCCGCGGGCGGATCGCATCGAAGGCGACGGCGTTTCCGTTCATCCGATACTCGATGGTGCCCGCGTCGGGCGCGAGCAGGCCGAGCAGCGTTCGCATGAGCGTCGTCTTCCCGGCCCCTTCGGGCCCGATCACGCCGTGCATCCTGCCGGCGACGAAGTCGAGCGAGACGCCCGCGAGGGCCTGGTTCGCGCCGAGGCGCTTGTCGACGCCGCTCACGCGTATGGACACGAGCTCCGTCATGGCGCGGCGTCCGGCAGCGCCACCTCGATCGTCATCCCCGGCTTCAGGATCTCGTCGGCATTCGCGTCGCGGAAGCTCACTTTGACGCCGAAAACGAGGCGCTCGCGTTCCGTCCGCGTCTGGACGTTCTTGGGCGTGAACTCCGCCTCGTCGTTGATCTTGACGATCGTGCCCTCGAAGGCGCGATCGCCCAGCTCGGGGAGATAACCCGTGAGCGTCATGCCGGGAGACAGTCTCGCGATCAGCGGCTGGGGCACGTAGATGTACGCCCAGATGTCGCGCACGTTCGCGAGGGTCAGGATCTTGGTCCCGGGACTCACCCACTCCCCCGGCTCGTGGTAGCGGCTCAGCACCTTGCCCTCGATCGGCGACTCGATCGTGCACCAGGCGAGCCGGACGTCCGCCGTCTCCTTCTGGTTGCGCACCTGGTCCATGGCCTCCGCGCTGACGGAGCCGATCTTCGAGAGCCGCAGGTTGCGTTCGTAATTCTCGCGCGCGAGCTTGGCCGCGAGCTTGTAGTCCTCGCACGCCAGGGCGACGAGCGTCTCTCCCTCCTTGACCCGCTCTCCTTCCTGCACCCGGACCTCCTCGATCGCCGCGGCGAGGCGCGCGGAGAGGTCCACCTTGGTGGCCTCCAGCGTGCCGGCGTACCGGAACGGCTCCTTGAGAAAGACGTATAGCGCCATCGCCCCCGCGATGACGGCGACCGCGACCACCACGACGACCACTCTCTTCGGCGCTGCTTTCATTCCTGGGTTTTCCTTTCTTGTGCGGGAACGGCCTCGAGCGGCGCCGGTCGGTTCCACCAGCCGCCGCCGAGCGCCTGGAAGAGCGCGGCGGTGTCCGCGTAGCGCGCGGCACGGGCCTGCACGAGGCCCACGCGCGCCTGCTGATACTGGCGTTCCGCGTTGAGCAGCGCGAGGAACGTGGTGCCGCCGAGGGTATAGCTCCTGCGCGTCAGCTCCAGCGCGTCGCGCGCGGCCGTCTCGGCCCTGACCTGCGCCTGGAGGAGCCGTGCATCGAGCTCGAGCGCCCGCAACGTGTCGGCGACGTTCTGGAACGCCCGCAGCACCGTGTCGCGGTACTGCGCCGCGGCCTGATCGTACGCGGCGAGCGCGGCGCGCCGGCGCGCGCTCAGCTCTCCGCCGCGAAACAGCGGCTGCACCAGCGAGGCGCCGAGGCTCCAGATGTTCGTCCCGTCGCCGATGAGATCGCCCGCCGAGTTGGCGAGCGGTCCGTAGCTCCCGGTCAGCGTGATGCGCGGATAGAGGTTGGCGGTGGCCACGCCGACCTGCGCCGCGGCCTGATGAAGCAAGGCCTCGGCCGCGCGTATGTCGGGACGCTGGCGGACGAGCGAGGACGGCACGCTCACCGGCAGGTCCGACGGCAGCGTCATCTCCTCGAGCCGGAACGCGGGCATCCCGGCCTCCCCCGGAAACCGGCCGACCAGAACCGACAGCTGATGGCGGGTGACGGCCAGGTCCTTTTCGAGCGGCAGCAGGCCCGCCTCGATCTGCGCGAGCTCGGCCCGCTGCGTCAGAACGTCCGCGCGCGCCGCGCCGCCGAGCTTGTACTGGCGCTCGACGATCGCGAGCTCCCGGCGGCGCGCGGCCAGGATCTCCCCGGTCGCCTGGATCTGCGCGCGCAGCGCCGCCTCCCGCACGGCCGCCGTGACGATGTTGGCGGTCAGCGCGACGTACGCGCCCTCCAGCTGAAAGGCCTGGTAGTCCACCTGCGCGCCGACGGCCTCGAGCTGCCGGCGCCACCCCCCGGTCAGGTCGAAGGTGTAGGACACTCCGACCGACGCGTTATACAGGTTGAACACCGTCGACGGCAGGTTCGGCTGTCCGATCGCCTCCGGCGAAAAGCGCTGGCGCGTCGCCGAAAGCCGGGCGTCGACGCTCGGGGACACCACGCCGACCTCGGCACGCAGGTCCTCTTCGGCGCGCCGCAGCGTCGCCTGGGCCGCCGCCAGCGTCGGGCTGTGGGCGAGTCCCTGGCGCACGAGCCGATCGAGCGCGTCCGACCGGAACAGCGTCCACCACTCGGCGGGGATGTCCTCGCCCGCGAGAAAGCGTTGCGCCCCCCCGGCGGCATCGGGGGCCGAATCGGTTTGCGCGGGCAACGGCGTCGGGGTGTACGCGGAAACGGCCGGCGCCTCGGGCGGCCGAAAATCGGGCGTCGTCGCGCATCCGCCGAGGAGCATCGCGCCGATCGCGCCGGCGATTCCGATGCGACGCCACGGCGAGAGGACGCGCGTCCGCGCCGTCGGCGTCGCGCGAAACGGCCTTCCCCCGGAAGCGGCGCCGCGTGCGTCGTTCATTTCCGTTTTCCTCCGCGCGGGCGCGGGCCCGCCCCTTCGAACAGCAGGCGGACCGTGTGCTCCGCCAGACGCCGCGCGAACGCGTCGTCGATGCGAAGGCCGAATACCTGCTCGACCACCGGCTGAGCGACGAACGGGAACAGGGTCATGCTCATGATGGAGAGCGCCGTCAAGGTGAGATCGAGATCCTGTCGCACGACGCCGCGCTCCCGTTCCCGGGCGAGAATCGCCGGCAGGCGCCCGCCCCCTTTGGCCGCGAACTCGCGCGCGAAGATGTCGCGGAAGGCGCCCTCCTCCGCGAGCACCTCCCGGACGATCAGCCTGGGCACCCACGGTTCCTGCGCCAGCACCCGCATGATGTTGCCGACCAGCTCGCGCAGATCGGGTTCCGATCCGCTCTCCGAGAACGCCTGCGCCCGCTGGAGCACCGGCCCGAGAGTCTGCTGGAGCATCGCGCGATACAGGCCGCGCTTGTCCCCGAAGTGGTAGTGGACCAGGGCCGGATTCACTTTCGCGCGCGCGGCGATGCCGCGCACGGAGACCGCGCGGAAGTCGCGCTGCGCGAAGAGCTCGCGGGCGGCGCGCAGCAAGGCCTCGCGCACCGCCTCGGTGTGGCCGGCGCCGCCGGGCCTCCCGGGCCGTCGCCGCGCGCGCGCGGTCTGATTCGCCCGCTTCTTGCCGATGCCTCGCATGGCCATAATTAAACGTCCGTTTAATTTAAACGTCAAGCGCTCCGCGCGGCGGCCTGCCGCTTGCCTTCCAGGGCGAAGGCGCACCGACGGGGCGGCGGCGGGAGGTGCCGCTTCCTGCGGCGTTCTGACGCATTGATGGTGTGCCGGGCGCCGTTTACCGTGCGCCCCGTCCGTCATCCAACCGCCGGCCGACAAGGCATCCTTGCGCCGGCTTCATTGCATTTCACACCGAGAGGCAGACCGAAATGACTTCACCGTTCGCAAGATGGCTCGGGGCCGGCGCGCTCGCTTCCGTACTGATCGCGGCCGCGGCACCGTCCCTCGCCTGCCCGATGGCCCAGGGCAAGCAGCACATGCATCAGGGAGGCATGGCGATGCATCAGGGTGGGCATGCGCAGCACGGCCGGCACGGCGGCGGCATGGCGTGCGATCACGGTCAAGGCGGCGGGCGCGTGTGCATGCACCGTGGCGGCGCAGCCGCGGCGGATCCCTTGCAGGCCGAACGGTCCGAAGCCGGCGCCGCGGAGCCCGCCCCGGCGCAGCCTTCCGACAATCGCTGACCGGCCACGCACCGCTGGAACCGCCGCGGCCGGCGGAGCCCGGACGCCCTGCCCGTACGCGGAAAATGGCGCCACCTTCCCGGGTCGTCTGCGGTTCGGCCGACCCGTGTATTTGACCGAGATCACGACAGTCCGCGGGGCGAACCGTCATACTATAAGCAAAATAACGACGGCTCCGCCGAGGAGGTACGGTCATGTACAAGCGCATTCTGGTCCCGGTCGACGGCAGCTCCGCCTCGCTCAACGGGCTCGATGAGGCCGTCCGGCTGGCCAAGACCGGCGGCGCCGCTCTGCGGGTCCTGCACGTCGTGGACGGCATCGCCTTCGTCGGCGAGCACAGCGCGTTCACCGCGGACGCCGAGTCCTTCCGGCGGTCGGGCAAGAAGATGATGGACGACGTCATGTCGCGGGTGCGCAAGCAGCCGGTGCGGGCCGACTCCCTGATCGTCGAGAACCTGACGGGCCGGGCGGCCGATTCCATCGTCAAGGAGGCCCGGAAATGGCGCGCGGACCTGATCGTGATGGGCACGCACGGACGGCGCGGGTTCAACCGCTTCGTCTTCGGCAGCGACGCGGAGCTCGTGGTCCGCACTGCACAGGTGCCGGTCCTGCTCGTTCGCGGGCGCGCCCGGTCGACGAAGGCAGGGGCGCGGAGAAAGAAAAAGTCGCGATGAGCTCCGGAAACGGAACCGGGAAGCGGCCTGGCCCTGCCTCGTGCAACCTCGCGCGTCCTTGACCTGGGTCAAATGCGTCCGGGTCCTCGCTGTCCGGGAGAGCCCGCCCACGATGCGTTATCCCGTTCGGGATACGCATGCAGGCCAATCGGGCAATAGTGCGCGGCGCGCGCGACGCTTATTTATGTGGGGGAGGCCGGGGCCGCACCGAAGCCGCGGCCTCCATACCCACACAGCGAGGGCCGTCGAGCATGACCGCACAGGCACAGACCGCGAAGTACCAGACCGACTCCGAAGGCTACCTGATGGATCCGAGTGACTGGAACGAAACGGTCGCGCAGGAGCTGGCCGACAAGTACGGGATACGGCTCGGCCCCGATCACTGGGAAGTGCTCTACTTCATGCGGGACTACTTCGAGCAGCACCACATCGCCGTCGACGCCCGCTTCGTCATCAAGTTCCTCTCCGAGAAGCACGGCGGCTCCGGCCGCGAACGCCTGTACAAGCTCTTCCCCTACGGCTACATGCAGCAGGCCTGCAAGATCGCCGGCATGCGCCGCCCGCGGGCCTGGAGCACGGGCTAGCTTCCTCGCTCCGTCTCGGCGTTCGCGCGGGCGCGGGTTCACCGGCGCCTTTCCGCCCGCGCGCGATCGATTCCCCGGGCGCCCTGAAAGACACCGATCCGGGAACCTTTCCGGACGTTGGCGCATTTATCGGTCAGATGGGGCGCACATCGTGCCCCTGGATACCCAGGAGACCCGTCATGACCGATCGCACGCCGACTGCACCCGCCTCCCCTGCCCGCCGCCTGTTCCTGTTCGAGAGCACGGCGCTCTCCTTGTCGGGCGTCGCGGTCGCACTGCTCGCCGGAACGCCCCGCCTCGCGGCCGGCTCGAACGCAGAAGCCGCGAACGACATCCGCATTCTCAACGCCGCGCTGGCCGCCGAACGGGAAGCGGTCGCCGCGTACCAGGTCGGCGCCGAAAGCGGGTTGCTGAAGAAACCCGCGCTGCAGACGGCCACGCAGTTCCAGGGACACCACAAGGCACACGCCGACGTGCTGGCGGCCACGATCCGGAAGCTCGGCGGCAGCGCTGCGGAGCCACCGGCCCGCTACGACTTCCCGGTCGATCGCCTGCGCAGCCAGTCGGACGTGCTTCAGTTCGCGGCGAAGCTCGAACGCGGCGCGGTCACGGCGTACGCGAATGCCATCCCGAAGTTCGCCGACCGCGATCTTTCCCACGCGGCCGCGAGCATCCTGAGCGACGAGGCCATGCACTGGGCGGTGCTGCGGCAGGTGCTCGGTCTCGATCCCGTCCCCGGGGCGTTCTTCGCCTGAGCTGACGCCGCGCGCTGCTCGGCATCTCATTCCGCGCATCTGATTGAGAGAGGGTGAAAACAATGGCTGCCATGATTCTTGCGTTTCTGTTCGTAATCGCGGTCGGGCTGCACGACCACGCTGGTAACGCCGAGTCGGCCGTTCAGGGTTCGCCGACCGAGGCGACAGCGCATCGGTAGACGTTCGGGTCGACGGTCGCGATTGGACTTGGCGACGACACGTCCGCGCGGATGAGCAGAAGGCCTTCTTGCGTCGCTGCGGCTTGCCGCCGCCTCGCCGATGGGTGGAGACCGGTTCGCGCGGCCGCTATCATCGGCGGAGGCCGTGCGCGCGAGCATTGACATGGTTTTGGCACCGGATGACACGGCGGCCGGCATCGGCCGCACGAGCGACGAGCCCGACGAGGCGCTGGTCGCGCGCGTGCGGGCGGGCGACGTGCGCGCCTACGCGCTCGTGGTGCGCCGCTACAATCGCCGCCTGTTTCGCATCGCCCGCAGCATCCTGCGCGACGACGACGCGGCGCAGGACGCGATGCAGGAGGCGTATATCCGCGCCTACCTGCACCTCGATACCTTCCGCGCCCCGGGAAACTTTGCGGCATGGCTCGCGCGCATCACCGTCAACGAGGCCCTGATGAGAAAGCGCAAAGACCAGCGATACACGCCGCTCGATGCGGCCGGCACGGACGACGAGCGCGCGTCCGGCGGCAGCCTCGCCCCCGCCAGCGAATCGCCCGAGGCGTCCGCCGGCGCCGGCGAGCTGCGCCGCCTCGTCGAGGCGGCGGTCGATCGCCTGCCCGAGGGTTTTCGCACCGTGTTCGTCCTGCGCGCGATCGAGCAGCTGAGCGTGGAGGAGACCGCGGCCTGTCTCGGTGTCCCCGAGACCACGGTCAAGACGCGCTTCCACCGGGCCCGCCTGCTCATGCAGCAGGCCCTGCACGCCCACGTCGAAGCGGCCGGCCGGGAGGCTTTCGACTTCGCCGGTCCGCGATGCGACCGCATGGTCGCCGTCGTTCTCGCCCGCCTGGCGAATCTGCCGGGCCGGCGCTGAGCGTCGCCGGACGGCGATCGACAGGCGTTCAGACGACGCCGAACGCCAGCATGGCCTCGGCGATGCGCCGAAACCCGACGATGTTCGCGCCGATCACGTAGTTGCGGGGATGGCCGAACTCCTCGGCCGTCTCGTAGCAGTCGCGGTGGATCTTGCCCATGATCTCGCGCAGCCGCCGGTCGGTGTACTCGAAGGTCCAGGCGTCGCGGCTCGCGTTCTGCTGCATCTCTAGCGCCGAGGTCGCGACGCCGCCGGCGTTGGCCGCCTTCCCCGGGCCGTAGGCCGTGCCGGCTTCCTGAAACAGGCGCACGCCCTCGGGCGTCACGGGCATGTTGGCCCCCTCGACGACGGCGATGCACCCGTTGGCGATCAGGGTGCGTGCGGCCTGCTCGTCGAGCTCGTTTTCGGTCGCGCAGGGAAGCGCGACCTGACAGGGGATGTCCCACACCTTGCCGCCCGCGACGTAACGCGCCTCGCGGTGCTCGTCGGCGTAGTCCCGGATCCGCCGGCGCTCGACCTCTTTCAGCCGCTTGACGGTGGCGAGATCGATGCCACGCGGATCGTGGATCGCGCCGCCGGAATCCGAGCACGCGACCACCTTCGCGCCCAGCTCCTGCAACTTTTCGATGGCGTAGATCGCGACGTTGCCGGAACCCGAGACGACGCAGGTCTTGCCCTCGATGCCGTCGTGGCGCGCCTTGAGCATCTCCTCGAGGAAATACACGGCGCCGTAGCCGGTGGCCTCGCGCCGCACCAGCGCGCCGCCCCAGGCCGGGCTCTTGCCGGTGATGACGCCCGACTCGTAACGGTTCGTGAGCCGCTTGTACTGGCCGAACAGATAGCCGATCTCGCGGGCGCCGACGCCGATGTCGCCCGCGGGCACGTCGGTCAGCTCGCCGATGTGCCGGTGGAGCTCGGTCATGAAGCTCTGACAGAAGCGCATGACCTCGTTGTCGGACCTTCCCTTGGGATCGAAGTCCGCGCCGCCCTTGGCGCCCCCGATGGGCATGCCGGTCACGGCGTTCTTGAACGTCTGCTCGAAGCCGAGGAACTTGACGATCCCGAGATATACCGAGGGGTGGAACCGCAGGCCGCCCTTGTAGGGCCCCAGCGCGCTGTTGAAGCCGACGCGGAAGCCGCGATTGATCTGCACCTCGCCGCGGTCGTCCTGCCACGGCACGCGAAAGATAATCTGCCGCTCCGGCTCGCAGATGCGCTCGATGATCTTGTGCTCGGTGTACTCCGGGTGCGCGCGCAGCGCCGGCACGAGCGTATCGATGACCTCCTTCACCGCCTGGTGAAACTCGGCCTCGCCCGGGTTGCGGCGCACCACTTCCTCGAAGATGCGCGCGATTCTCGCTTGGACGTCGGGCATGAGCGACTGTCTCTACGGGACGCTTCCAGTCTATCGGATTCCCCGTGCGGCCGACTCCCGCTGCGCCGACCCCTCGATCCTCACGCAATCACGCCCGCGCGCAAAGCCATTGCCCGTCCGTGGAGAATCGTGCTGCCGGCGGAAATCCGGCGCGCGATCGGCTCAGCCCATGTTCTGCAGAGCGAACTCCCAGTTGATCAGTCTGTCGAGCACGGCGTTGACGTAGTCGGCGCGGCGGTTCTGATAGTCCAGGTAGTACGCGTGCTCCCAGACGTCGATCGCGAGCAGCGGTTTCATTCCGGCCGTCCACGGCACGTTTGCATTGGCCGTCGTCACGACGCTCAACCTGCCGAGATCGAGCACGAGCCACGCCCAGCCGCTTCCGAACTGCGAGGTCGCGGCCGCGGCAAGCGCCTTCTTGCAGGCCTCGACGCTGCCGAAGGATGCCTCCATCTTCTCCCGCAACGCGGCCGGCGGTTCTCCCCCGCCCTTCGGCCTCATGCTGTTCCAGTAGAACGTGTGGTTCCACACCTGCGCCGCGTTGTTGAAGATCGCCGCGCTGCCTGCCTGCCCCGCCGTCGCGCTGACGATCTCGTCGAGCGACAGATCCGCGAATCGCGTTCCGGCGATGAGCCGGTTGAGATTGTGCACATAGCCCGCGTGATGTTTCCCGTAATGAAAGCCGAGGGTATGGGCCGTGATGACCGGATCCAGCGCATTGTCGGCGTACGGGAGCGGCGCCAATGTCAGCGAGGTGGCTCCGGCGCTCGGGTGGCTCTTTGCGTCTGCGGTATTCATGTCGGTCCCCTTGTCGTTCGGTGTTGCGCTGGGTGCGGAAACGGCGACGGCGAAGCGCAGCCGTTGCACGCACCATGGTGTGCATCGACGGAAATGGGAGGATCGGACGCCTCGCCCGATCCTCCCGTGCGAACGGGCCCGCCTACTTCCGGGTGAAGTCGATCACGATCAGCCCGGGCTCGCGCTGGCGGTACTCGATCGCCACACTGTCGCCGTAGCGCTGGACGAGCTGATTGAGCAGCGGTATGGGGTCGTGGTCGTTGCCGAAGCGCATCGTTTCGCCGGGTTGGAGCGCGTCCAGCGCGCCGAAGATTGCCGCGTGGCGAAAGCGCTTGGCGATCCCGCGCGCATCGAACGGGTAAATCCGGTCTGGAAGGACGTGCAGGTGCGGTTCGGACATGACGGCTCCTCGTCGAAGGGTCGGGCTCGACCCAAAGCCCGACCATTCTACTCAGGTTAACGCCGCTGGCGGCTTGATCTAGATCAAGTCCATCTCGTGACTGACCCGTGCGTCAGCGCAGCGCTACAGAATCGCGGCACGGTCGAGGCCACGGTCTCCACCGCTGGGTGGAGACGGATAATGGCGGCCTCATGGATCGACCATCGAAGATCGACGGTCGTCATCATCTCCGGGGTTTGAGAGGTTTCGTGCGGCGGCGCTGCATGGCTTGGCGCACGGCGCGCTCCACCCGCCCGAGCGCACGATCCATCGCGGCCTGCAGGGAATGACGGCGCTCTTCGACCACGACGTTCGGCAGCCCGCTCAACACGACCTTGATCATGCAGCGCTTGTCGATCCCGCCGCGCGGACCGTTCACGTCCTCGACGCGCACGCTGGTGCGCTCGATCGAAGGCGCGAACTTCCCGAGCTTGCGGCCGAGCTTGCGCCGCAGGTAGTCCTTGTCGGCGGCGTCGAGCAACGATCCCATGGAGCGGACGTGCGCCGGGGTCAGCGCGGCAGCGGTCCGACCGGCCGTGCGCCTCGCCGGACGCGCCACGCGCGCGGGCAGCGGGACACGTTTGCCGCTGTCCGGTTTGCGCAGGCGCTCGTGTCCGCGCGCCGGCGGCGTGCGACCCGTGATTCCGGTCGATCCGACGCGGCCCCGGTCTGGTCCCCGCCCTCGACGAGCTCCCTTGCGGCCCTTTCGCCCTTTGGCGTTCACCGGGTCGCCCGCGGGCTGCGCTTTGCGGAGCGTGCGCGGCTCGCTGCCGCCCGTCGTGCGCTCGCCGGCGGGAGGCGAATCGACTGGCGCGTAGCCCGCACGGTCGGGCGGCTCGATCCCCGCCCGAGCTCTTCGAGCACGTCGGTCGCGGTGACGATCCCGACGACGCGGCCGTCTTCCAGCACCGGCAGCGCGCCGATGAGACGCCCGCGCATCAGGTTGGCCGCCTGACGAAGCGTGGTGGCCGGTCTCGCGCTCGTCACCTGCGGCGACATCAGATCGCGCACGGTGCGTCCTTTGCGGACCGCACCGCCTTGACGGCCGCCGAGATCGCGTTCGGAAAGCACGCCCAGCAGCCGCGTGCCGTCGGTCACGACCAGATGGCGAATGCCTGCGCGCGCCATCCGCGACCAGGCGACACTGGCCGTCTCGTCGGGGCCGATGGTGATGACCTCGGTGCTCATGATTTCCTGCAAACGCATGGCAGTACACCCGACGATTTCCGGTTGGCGCTCCGTCCCATCGGCGGTCCGGTCGCGCGTGCAACGTCAACGCATTCTATCGGCTCCAGACGAGCTGACGTTGATTTTAGTCAGGCGATGGGCGCGCGCCTCGCGTGTTGTTGTCGTCAACGTGTTCATCTGCCGGTCTCCTCCTTCGTGTGAGTGGCCTCGCTCTTCCTCAGCAGCTCGACGAGCAGCTCGTTCGTGCGTCTTGCGCGGTCCTGAAGCGCGGGCACTCTGCTTTTGATCTTCGCCCGGATCTCCTCGTGCGTGTCCCACGAACGATCGATGCGCGCAATCAATTGCCCGGTTCCCACGGATCCCAGCGGCGGCATCTCCACGTCCAGGTCCTCGAGCAGGCCGGTCACCTTGGAGGCATAGGGTAAGGCCGTGAACGGCGTTGCGCGCAGGGCGGCGAAAATGAGGAAGTGCAGCCGCATGCCGACGGCGAACTCGAACCGCCCGACGAGGTCCAGGATCTGCCGCGGCGAGTAGCGCCGGCGCAGGATCTCCGCCCGCTCGGCATTGCGCATGGCGGCCACCACCGCGTGGCTGTGCTGCACGTCCGCCCGTTCCATCGGCACGAAGACCACGTCCGCGTCGAGGCGCTCGACGACGAAGTCGGCGGCGTGTGCGAGCATCGCGTGATACTCGACGGGATCGATGTCCGGCGCGGCGGGACCCGGCTCGCGCACCGAGAAGCCGACGAGGTGGCGATCGAACTCGACCCCTTCCGCTCTCAACGTCTCGGTGGGCAGCGACTCCGGCTCGAGCAGCAGGGCCGGATCGGCGGTGAGCAGGATCTCGCGGGTCGCGCCCACGTCCTCGAGCAGACGCAGGCCCTGCCGGTCGCGCACGGTGACGACCGCGCAGGCGTTGAGGGCTTCGCGCACCGCGCGGCGCGCGGCCGTCGTGGTCAACGGGCCCGCGCTGATCCCGTAGACGATGACCGGGACGCCTTTCTCGTGCGCCAGGAACACTTCGCGCAGGTAGGCTTCCGCGTCGTGGTCGTAGAGAATGCCCCCGCCGCCGAGAACGAGCAGGTCGAGATCTTCGATCTCCGGCGCCATCTCCCGGCGGGTGAGCGTGCGCGGATCAACGGCCCGTTCGACGCGGTGTCCGGCGAGCGTATCCGGCGGATTGCGCGAAAAGACGGTGACGTGCGCCGGGACGGCGGCGCGCAGCCCGCTCAAAATCCCCTCGAGAATCGCCTCGTCGCCGAGATTCATCCCGCCATACGAGCCGGAGATGCCGATTCGATAAGGTGCGGACGCCGCTCGCATGCTGATGCGCTGTCCCTCGGCCGTCGGTGAAGATTCGAGGCAATCCGGTCTTGCGCGTGATTCCGAGCGAGCGACCCACCGGGCGTCACCGGCGGTGCTCGACGAACCGAAGCCCGGCACCTTACCGCGAACCCGTGCGATCAAGAATAGGGGAAGACGAGCACGGGCCGACGATCGGGGGCCGCGTTCGCGGAACCGAAACGGTGCGGCCAGGTCGCACGCCCGACCGCGCAAGGAGGCCCCAGGGACCGGAGGTGTTGGCCTCTCGGGCGTCAATCGCCGGCGCGGTCGCGGACCAGCCGCCACACGTCGACGATCGACTGCGGGACGCCGATCTGCACGAAGCCGCAGGCGTCGCACACCATCACGGCGCGCCCGCCGGTGCGCGCGGGGCGCAGCAGTCCGTGGCCGACGTCGCGTCGGCAGCGAAACCCGACCACGCGACGTGCGGCCGCCTCGCCTTGCCAGTAGCGCGCCGCAAGCAGTTTCTCGTGCTCTTTCATATTGAGTCGATTTCAACAGTGTGGGCCGCCGAGAGGCACGAAAACAGCCAAGTTGCCCGTGCGCTCAGCCGCCTTGAATCGGGCAAACGAACGCCATTCGCCATCCACCCCTCCATTGTCTTCCGTGGCGTCCCTGGCGTGCGTGGCGGAAATCGTGGATGCCTACGCGGCGGCGCGGGCGACGATGCTCAACGCCACGGCTTCCGCCACCTCGATGCCGTCGACGGCGGCCGACAGGATGCCGCCGGCGTAGCCGGCACCCTCGCCGGCCGGGTACAGGCCGCGCGTGTTCAGGCTCCGATAGAGCTCGTCGCGCCGGATGCGGATCGGCGACGACGTCCGCGTCTCGACGCCGGTCAGCACGGCATCGCGCATGGCGAAGCCGCGAATCTGCCGGTCGAACGCCGGCAAGGCCTCGCGGATCGCTTCGGTCACGTAATCGGGCACGCAGCCGCCGAGATCCGTCAGGCGCACGCCGGGGGTGTACGACGGCGCCACCGAGCCCAGCGCGGTCGACGGCCGTCCGGCGAGGAAATCGCCGACGAGCTGGGCCGGCGCGGCGTACGTGCCGCCGCCCGCCTCGAAGGCGCGCTCTTCCCAATGCCGCTGAAAGGCGATGCCCGCGAGCGGATGTCCGGGATAGTCCGCCGGCGTCACGCCGACGACGATGCCGGCGTTCGCGTTGCGCTCGTTGCGCGAGTACTGGCTCATGCCGTTGGTCACGACCCGCCCCGGCTCCGAGGCGGCGGCGACGACGGTGCCGCCCGGGCACATGCAGAAGCTGTAGACCGAGCGGCCGTTGCGGCAATGGTGCACGAGCTTGTAGTCCGCCGCCCCGAGCAGCGGATGGCCGGCATGCCGGCCGTAGCGCGCCCGGTCGACGAGCGACTGAGGATGCTCGATGCGGAATCCGATCGAAAACGGCTTGGCCTCGACGTACACGCCGCGCGCGTGGAGCATTTCGAAGGTGTCGCGCGCGCTGTGGCCGACGGCGAGCACGACATGGTCGGTCCGTATGCGCTCGCCGCTCGCGAGGACCACGCCGCGCACGCGCCGCACGCCGCTTCCGTCCGTGTCGATGTCGATATCCGCCACCCGGCTCCCGAACCGCACCTCGGCGCCGAGCGCGTGCAGCTTCCGTCTCAAACGCTCGACCATGGCAACCAGCCGGAAGGTGCCGATGTGCGGCTTGCTGACGTAGAGGATCTCGGACGGGGCGCCCGCCGCGACGAACTCGGTGAGCACCTTGCGGCCGAGGTGGCGCGGGTCCTTGATCTGGCTGTGCAGCTTGCCGTCGGAGAACGTGCCCGCCCCGCCCTCGCCGAACTGGACGTTGGATTCCGGGTCGAGCGTCGAACGGCGCCAGAGGCCCCACGTGTCCTTCGTGCGCTGGCGCACGGACTTCCCGCGCTCGAGGAGGATCGGGCGAAAGCCCATCTCGGCGAGGAGCAGCCCGGCAAACAGGCCGCACGGGCCGGTGCCGATCACGACCGGTCGTGCCGTCAACGCCGCCGGCGCGCTGGCGACGAAGCGGTACGTGGTGTCGGGCGTGTGCGAGACGCGCCGGTCGTCCCGCCAGCGCTCGAGGACGGCGGACTCGTCCTCGATCTCGACGTCGAGCGTGTAGACCAGCTCGATCGCCGAGGGACGACGCGCGTCGTGGCCGCGGCGGGCGATCGTGTACCGCACCAGCCCGTCCGCCCGAATGCCGAGGCGCTTGAGGATAGCCGCCTCGATCTCGCCCTCGGCGTGGTCGAGCGGGAGCCGGATTTCAGTCAGTCGCAGCATCCGTCCGCGGAGACCTGAGAGCGATACGCCGCATGTTGCGCGGTCGACCGAGCTATCGGGTTCTCACCCTCTTCGGCGGTTCGAACCGATGGCTATTCCTCGTCCTTGCCGCCGCCGAACACCGCGGGGACCTGGCGCTCGAAGCGCCGGCGCTTGTGCGAGATCACCGGTCGCGACTTGGCGGCGGCAGACGGCGCCGGGTCGCGCAACCGCACCGGTTCCTCGGGCTGCCGGTAGCCGCGACCCTGGCCGCGTCCGTCCTGCGGGCGCCGGCGCCGCTCGTTGTTCGCCTTGGGTTTGTAATCCACACGGTTGCCGTCCACGTCGCCGGGCACGTTGCCGATGTCGTCGAGCGAGACGATGACCTCGCGGTAGGCCGGCTGCCGCGAACCGCGACCCCGGTTGGGACCCTGACTCCGGTTGGGACCCTGCCGTTGCGGGCGTTGTCCGCCCTGACGTTCGGGCCGGGGCTGCTGCTGCTTGGGCCGCTGACCGCCGGTGCGGTGGTCCGCCTGTCGCTGCGCAGGGCGTTGGCCGCCCTCGCCGCGGTTGCGGCGGGCCTCGGGCCGCGGCGCCTGCGGCCGGCCGCCGCCGCGCGGGTTGCGCTGACCGCGTCCCATCACGATCGGCTCCGCCTTGATGCTCGGATCCGGGGCGAAACCGTCGATCGTCACTTTCGGGATCTCGCGCTTGAGCAGGCGCTCGATGCTCGCCAGGAACTCGTGCTCGTCGACGCACACGAGCGAGAGCGCCTCGCCTTCGTTCCCCGCGCGCCCCGTGCGGCCGATGCGGTGGACGTAGTCCTCCGGCACGTTCGGCAGTTCGTAGTTCACGACGTGGGGGAGCTGGTCGATGTCGAGCCCGCGGGCCGCGATGTCCGTCGCGACCAGGACCCGCACGGCGCCGTTCTTGAAATCCGAGAGCGCGCGCGTGCGCGCGCCCTGGCTCTTGTTGCCGTGGATGGCGGCCGCGCGGATGCCGTCCCTCTCGAGCTGTTCCGCGAGGCGGTTCGCGCCGTGCTTCGTGCGGGTGAAGACGAGCACCTGCCGCCAGTCCTGTGACTTGATCAGATGGGAGAGCAGCTCGCGCTTGCGCGCGCGGTCCACGGGGTGAACGACCTGCGAGACCAGCTCGGCGGGCGTGTTGCGGCGCGCCACCTCGATCAGCGCGGGCGAATTGAGCAGCCCGTCGGCGAGCTCCCTGATCTCGTCCGGGAACGTCGCGGAGAACAGCAGGTTCTGACGACGTCCGGGGAGGAGCGCGAGTATCCTGCGGATGTCGCGAATGAAGCCCATGTCGAGCATGCGATCGGCCTCGTCCAGCACGAGGATCTCGACGCGGGAGAGGTCCACGGTCCCCTGCTCCACGTGATCGAGCAACCGGCCGGGCGTCGCCACGAGGATGTCGATGCCGCGGCGCAGCGCCTCCGCCTGGGGCGTGAAGCCGACGCCGCCGAAGATCACGGTCGAGCGCAGCGGCAGGTGCCTGCCGTAGCTGCGGACGCTCTCCTCCACCTGCGCCGCGAGCTCGCGCGTGGGCGTGAGGATGAGCGCGCGTATCGCCCGTGCGCCGCCGCCGGGAGTCTGGCTCAGCCGCTGCAGCAGCGGGAGCGTGAAGCCGGCGGTCTTGCCGGTTCCGGTCTGGGCGCCGGCGAGGATGTCGCGCCCCGCGAGGATGACGGGGATCGCCTGGGCCTGGATGGGGGTGGGGACGTCGTAGCCCTTGTCGGCCACGGCACGGACCAATTCGGCCGACAGGCCGAGCGAGGAAAATGCCATCAGAAAGGGTTGCTCCTGGAGGCCTACCCGAAACACGGGGCTTGGGGCCGGTCTAGGCGCTACCTATTTAAGTTGAACTGTTCGAGGTGAACCGGGAAGGCTTTACCACGAGCCTCGGCGCAGACCGGAGTACGGCGAGGCCGGGCTAGTGTACCAGAAGTTCCCGTGAAAGCGACCCGGCCGATCCGTCCCTGAAAGGCTCCCGTCCGATGAGTGGTTCATCCGCGACCGGGCCGGTGGCCCGGCCCTTCGGGTCGCGGTCGCGAAGCGGGGCCATCGTTCCTTGCCCGCCCCACGTCCGCGAGTCGATGCACGTCGCGGGTGTCGCATGAGCCTCCGCGCGACTCATCGCGGCTCGGGACGCAGTCTCCTTCAGCGTCGCCGGACGGAGACAGTGCGCCGGCCACCCGGCCATCGGCATTCGGCTTCGATGTACTGCGATGAAAGACAGGGAATATTTCGTTATCTATTCCGTCGGCCGTTTATTGGGTCTCCCAACGGAAGGCGCACCGTCGGAGAATAGGCGGGCGCCCGATTCGTGGGGAAGGTGAACATGCCTGCCGAGAGGTCCGTCCTGATGGTCGTCACCAGCCACGGCGCGATCGACGCCGCCCACCCGACCGGCGTGTGGTTCGAGGAGTTCGCCATTCCCTACGCGCTCTTCCGCGAGCACGGCTGTCGCGTGACCGTCGCGAGCCCTAAGGGCGGCGATACACCGATCGATCCCGGCAGCCTCGAAGGCTACGAGGCGACGCCCCGCAACGAAGCGGCGCGCGCCGCACTGAGGAACACGCGCGTGCTGGACGCGAGCCTCCGGGCCGAACACTTCGACGCGATTTTCTTCCCCGGCGGCCACGGCACGATGTTCGATCTCCCCGACAACGAGGAGGTTCAGCGGCTCGTGTCCGAGTTCGCGCAGGCGGACAAGGTGCTCGCGTCGGTCTGCCACGGACCCGCGTGCCTGGTTGGCGCACGGCTGCGGGACGGCACGGCGCTCGTCAAAGGACGCCGGCTCACGTCCTTCACCGACGACGAGGAGCGCGCGGTCGAGCTGGATCGGAGCATGCCGTTTCTGCTCGAGACCCGGTTGCGCGAGCTGGGCGCGCGGTTCGTGCCCGAGGAGAACTGGAAGGACCACGTCGTCGTGGACGGGCGGCTCGTGACGGGCCAGAACCCGCAGTCGAGCGCGAGCGCCGCTCGCGCCGTGATGCGGCTGCTCGAGGACGGTTCGTGATGGACGAAACCGGCGGTTTGATGCGGGTCAACGTCCGCATGCCGGCGCCGGATCAGGATCCGGCAATGGACCCGACACCTTCATCCGCGCGCCGCTGACCCGGCGAGGTACAGGTCATGCAACTGGGGGACGGCACGAATCTGCGCGACCGCCGGCGAGATCTCGCCGCGGCTGCCACGGATCGCCTGCTTTCCCTGCACCCCGACTTCCGGACGCTCATCCGTCCGGACGAGAAGCAGGAGTGCGTCGACGATCTGGCGCTGCACGTCCTGTTTCTCGCGGACGCCGCCGCGCTCGACTCGCCCGAGATCTTCGAGGAGTACGTCGCCTGGACGAAAACGCTCCTCGACGCCCGCGGCGTGCCGGCGTCGCGGCTCCACGCCCACCTCGCGGCGCTCGCGGATATCCTGCCCCGACGGGTGGCATCCCCGCTCAGCGACACCGCCGCCGCCTGCCTGCGCGGCGTGCTCGAGCATTTCGACGACCTTCCGGCGGGGCCGGATTCCTTCCTCGACGAGCGCCGCCCGCTCGGCCCGCTCGCCCGGCGGTTCACGCACGCCCTGCTCGCCCTGCGTCGGGACGAGGGGAGCCGCCTGATCTCGGAGGCCCTGGACGCCGGGACGTCCGTCGAGGACATCTATCTCGACGTCTTCCAGCCGACGCTGCACGAGGTCGGCCGCCTCTGGCAGCTCAACGGCATATCGGTCGCGCACGAGCACTACTGCACCGCCGCGATCCAGCTCCTGATGGGGGAGCTCCATCCCCGGCTCATCGGGCCGCCGCGTCCGCCGCGGCGCGCGGTCGCGACCTGCGTGACCGGCGAACTGCACGAGCTCGGACTCCGGATGGTCACGGACTTCCTCGATCACGCGGGATGGGAGACCCATTTCGTGGGCGCCAGTCTTCCCGCGAAAAGCGTGGTCGACCTGCTGATCGAAACGGGCTCGCCGGTCCTGTGCATCTCGGTGACTTTCGCGACCCACCTCATGCGCGCCGCGGAACTGATCGGCGAGGCGCGCGCCGAGCCGGCCTGCGCCGACGTGGGCATCGTGGTGGGCGGCCGCGCGTTCAGCCGCTCTCCGTTCCTCTGGCGCCGCATGGGCGCGAACGCCTGGGCGCGCGACGCCCGGGAAGCGGTCGCGGCGTGCGAGGCGCTGATCGCGCAGATCCAGGAATGATTTCGCCGGCGCGCGCGACCGCGGCGTGCCGGACCCTGCCCGGGCGAAGCGCGTACCGCGCGAAGCCCGACGCTACTCCGGCGATGCCGCGCTGGTCGCGGGCGGCGGCGCTGCGATGCCCGGCCAGCCGCCCCCCAGCGCGCGAATGAGGTCGACGACCGCCGAGCGTCGGTCGCGCAGCGCGGCGATGCGATTGAGCTCCGCCTGCAGCAGGCTGCGCTCGGCGTCGAGGACTTCGAGCTGGCTGGCGAGGCCGTTGTCGTAGCGAATGCGCGCGAGCCGCAACGTGTCCGCCAGGGCCGTCATCCGTTCGCCCTCCGCTTCGTAGATCTCGCGGGCGCGGTCCTGCGTGATCACCGCCTGCCGGACCTCGACGAAGGCGGACTGCACGGCCCGCCGGTATTGCGCGAGCGCCTGCCGCTCGCGCGCGCTCGCCGCGTCCCGCTCGCCGCTCAGGCGCCCGCCCTGGAAGATCGGCTGGACCACCGCCGCGCCCACTTCCCAGATGCGCGCCGGACCCGTGAAGAGATCGGAGAGCGACGCGCTTTCGCCGCCGATGAAGCCGGTCAAGGGAATGCGCGGGAAGAACGCCGCGCGCGCCGCGGCGAGCTGCGCGTTCGCGGCCACCAGCTGCTGCTCGGCCTGGACCAGGTCCGGGCGCCGCAGCAGCAGCTCCGAGGGCAGGCCTTCGGGCACCACGTCGGGCGGCATGGCCTCGTTCTCGGCCGCGCGCGCGACGCCGTCCTCCCGCAGGGCGCGCGGGGCGCGACCGAGCAGCACGGCCAGCGCGAGCTCCTGCGCGGCGCGATCCCGCTCGAGCGCCGGGAGCTGGGCACGCGCCGCCGCCACCTCGGCCTCGCGCTGGCGGAGCTGAAAATCCCCGATCAGCCCCGCCTTGTAGCGGATGCGCTGGAGCTCGAGATCGCGCGCGCGGAGCTCGAGCGACCGTCGCGTCGCCGCCACCTGGCTGTCGAGCGCGATGAGGCCGTAGTAGCCCCGCGCGACATCGGCCGCGATTCCGATGCGCACCGTCTCCTGCGCGGCGCGCGACGCGAGCAGCTGGGCCCGGGCGGCGGCCGTGGCGCTGCGCAGCCGACCGAACAGGTCGACCTCGTACGACACGTTGAGTACGGCGCGGTTGTTCGTGCTCGTCAGCGGCGTGCCGGGCGGGAGCGGCGTGTCGGTGCGCTCGGAAAGCCGCCCGCGGCTGCGCTGTGCCGTGGCGTCGACGGCGGGCCAGAGTTCCGCTTCGCCGATGTCGAGCAACGCCCGCGCCTCGTCGACCCGCGCCGCCGCCAGGGCGAGGTCGGTGTTGTGCGCCAGCGCCTCGTCCACCAGCCGATCGAGCGTGGCGTCGCGGAACAACGTCCACCAGCGATACGGAATCTCGGTCGCCGCGCGCCCCGCCCCGTCCGCCGCCCACTCCCCCGGGAGCGAAAGCCGGGGCGGTTCGTAGTCGGCCGTCGAGGCGCAGCCCGCGAGCGCGCAGGCGCCGAGGGCGAGCGCGATCGCGCGGTCACGCATCGCCCGCGCCCTCGGGGGCCCGCTCCCGGCGGGACTTGGGCCAGCGCCAATCGGTCACGAGGCGGAAGAAGAGCGGGACGAAGAATATCGCCAGGAAGGTCGCCGCCAGCATCCCGCCCATCACGCCGGTCCCGATCGCGTGGCGGCTCGCGGCGCCGGCGCCGGTGCTTATCGCGAGCGGGAGCACGCCGAGGATGAACGCCATCGACGTCATGAGGATCGGCCGGAAGCGCAGCCGCGCCGCCTCGATCGCCGCGTCCTCGGTGGGCACGCCCTGGCCGCGGCGCGCGGCGGCGAACTGCACGATCAGGATCGCGTTCTTCGCCGCGAGCCCGATCAGGGTCACGAGGCCGATCTGGAAATAGACGTCGTTCTCGAGGCCGCGCAGCCACACGGCGAGCAGCGCCCCGAACATTCCGAACGGCACCGCGAGCATCACCGCCGCCGGCAGCGACAGGCGGTTGTACTGGGCCGCGAGGATCAGGAACACCATGACCGCGGCGAGCAGGAGCGCGGTGCGCGACTCGCCGCCCGTGCGGCGTTCCTGGTAGGCGGCGCCCGTCCAGTCGAGCGTGAAGTCCCCCGACAACGCCTCGCGCGCGACCTCCTCCAGCACCGCGATCGCCTGCCCGGAGCTGTAGCCGGGCGCAGCCGAGCCGATCACCTTCGCCGCGGGGAAGTTATTGAAGCGTTCGAGGATCTCCGGGCCCGTGACGTAGCGCACGGCGACGAGCGCGCTCAGCGGGATCATCTGGCCGTTGCCCCCGCGTACGTAGATGCCGCCGACGTCCCGGGGCTGGCTGCGGTACGCGGCCTCCGCCTGCATCTGCACGGTGTAGGTCCGGCCGTAGAGATTGAAGTCGTTCACGTAGAACGCGCCCATCGTGGCGGCGAGCGTGTCGTAGACCTCGTTGATGGGCACGCCCAGCGCGCGGGCCTTTTCGCGGTCGAGCTCCACGCGCAGCTGCGGGACGTTCGGCCGGAACAGGGTATTCAGGCCGACGAGCTCGGGGCGTTCCGCGGCCTTCGCCAGGAACTGCTGCGTGGCCTGCGCCAGCTGCTGCGCGCCGGTGCCCGCACGGTTCTGGATGTAGAACTCGAACCCGCCGGTCTCGCCCAGGCCCATGATCGCCGGCGGGTTGAACGCGATCACCATCGCCTCCTTGATCGCCGCGGTGCGGCCGAAGAGCTCGCCGATGGCGTCGTCGACGTGGATATCGCGATCCGACCAGTCCTTGAGCGACACGAACATCGTGCCCGCGGCGTTGCGGTAGCTGTTCGTGAGCAGGTCGAAGCCGGCGAAGCTCGCCGAATCCTGGGCGGCGGGATTGGTGTGGGCGATCTCCTCCACCCGATCCATGACGCGCTCCGTCCGCGAGAGCGTCGCGGCATCGGGCAGAATGACGGCCGTGATGTAATAGCCCTGGTCCTCGGGCGGCACGAAGCTCCCCGGCACGATGCGCAGCAGACCGAACGCCGCGAGGATCATCAGCGCGAAGAGCGCAAGCCCGACGCCGGCGTGCTTCAGCATCCAGCGCACGCCGTTCGTGTAGCCGAGCGTCACGCGGCCGAACCAGTCGTTGAACCAGTCGAAGAACCCGTGCGTGTGCTTGTGCTCGTGGCGCAGGATGGAGGCACACAGCGCCGGCGAGAGCGTGAGGGCGACGATACCGGAGATCACCACGGCGATGGCGATGGTGACGGCGAACTGCCGGTAGAGCTCGCCCGCGAGACCCCCGAGGAACGCGACCGGCACGAACACCGCGCACAGCACGAGCACGATCGCGACCACCGGGCCGGTCACCTCGCTCATCGCCCGGATCGCCGCCTCGCGCGGGGCCGTGCCCTCCTCGCTCATGTGCCGCTCCACGTTCTCGAGCACCACGATCGCGTCGTCCACCACGATGCCGATCGAGAGCACCATGCCGAACAGCGTGAGCGTGTTGATGGAGTAACCGAGGACGAACAGCCCGGCGAAGGTTCCGATCAGCGAGACCGGGACGGCCACCATGGGGATCACGGTGGCGCGCCAGTTCTGGAGGAACAGATACACGACCAGGAACACCAAGAACATTGCTTCGGCCAGCGTCTTCACCACTTCGCGGATCGAGACCTCGACGAAGCGCGTCGTGTCGTACGGGACCGAGTAGGTCATGCCCTCCGGAAAGCGCGCGGCGAGCGCGTCCATCGTCGCCTTCACCTCCTGCGCGGTGTCGAGGGCGTTCGCGCCGGACTGAAGGAAGACGCCGATCAGCGCCGCCGACCTGCCGTTCACCTTGCCGGTGAAGCTGTAGTCCTTGGAGCCCAGCTCCACGCGCGCGACGTCCTTGAGCCGCAGGATCGAGCCGTCGGGGTTGGCGCGCAGCACGATGTTCCCGAACTCGGCGGGGTCGGACAGCCGCCCCTGGGTGCTGATGACGTAGTTGAGCTCGAGCGAGCCGGGCGCCGGCTGCTGGCCGATCTGGCCGGCCGCGTACTGCGAGTTCTGCTCCTGGACGGCGCGGATGATGTCGCTCGTCGTGACGTTGAGGCTCGCCATGCGGTCGGGCCGCAGCCAGATGCGCATGGCGTAGTCCTTCGCGCCGAAGATCTGCACGTTCGCGGCGCCCGGGATGCGCTTCAGCCGGTCGAGGATGTTGAGGGTCGCGTAGTTGCTCAGGTAGACCGCGTCGAACCGGTCCGTCGGCGACTGCAGGGCGAGCACCTGCAGGAACGAGGACGAGCTTTTCTGGACGACGACGCCCTGCCGGCGCGCCTCGGCCGGGAGCCGCGGCTCCGCGAGGCGCACGCGGTTGTTCACGTTCACCGCCGCGTCGTCGATGTCGGTGCCGACGTCGAAGGTGACGTTGATCGTGACGGTGCCGTTCGCGGCGCTCGAGGAGTTCATGTAGATCATGTTCTCGACGCCGTTGATCTGTTCCTCGAGGGGCGCGGCCACGGTCTGCTCCAGCACCTCGGCGTTCGCGCCCGGGTAGGTGGCGGTGACGGTCACGACCGGCGGCGCGATCTCCGGATACTGGGCGATGGGAAGGCTGATCATGGCGGCGAGGCCGATGATCACGATGAAGATCGAGATGACGGCCGCGAACATCGGCCGGTCGATGAAGAAGCGGGAGAACATATATAAGGATCGTCTAGCCGCCGGTCGGCTTTGAGGGAGCCGCTTCGGGCGGCGCGCCCTCCTTTTGCCCCTCCTCCACGACCCGTACCGGAGCGCCGGGGCGCACCTTGAGGACGCCGTCGACGATGACGCGCTCGCCGGCGTTCAGGCCGGAGGTGATGATCCACTCGTCCCCCGACCACGGGCCCACCCGCACGGGACGCGCCTCCGCCTTGCCCTCGACCGCGACGTAGACGAACTTCCCCTGCGGCCCCTCGAGCACCGCGCGCTGGGGTACGCGCATCGCGTCCGGCCGATGCGCGCCGCGGAGAATGACCCGCACGAACTCGCCGGGCCGGAGCGCGCCGTCGGGATTGGGAAGGACCGCGCGCGCCTCGCTCGTTCCGGTCTGCGGGTTCACGCGGACGTCGGTGAAGTTGAGCAGCCCGGTCTTCGCGTAGACCGTCCCGTCCGAGCGGCGGACCTCGACGCGAAACTGGCCGTTCTTCGGCAGGACGAGGCGCCCCGCCTCGACGTCCTGCTGGATCTCGAGGCGCTCGCGGTCCGGAATGCCGAAGATCGCGTACATCGGGTCCGTCTGCGTCACGGTGGTCAGCAGGATCTCGGGTCCCGAGACGAGCGAGCCGACCGAGCGCAGTGCGCGGCTCGCGACGCCCGTGATCGGCGACTCGACGCGCGTGTATTCGAGGTTCAGCCGCGCCTCGTCGAGCCGCGCCCG
The DNA here is from genome assembly GCF_002355415.1 of Sulfurifustis variabilis. Classification (GTDB taxonomy): domain Bacteria; phylum Pseudomonadota; class Gammaproteobacteria; order Acidiferrobacterales; family Sulfurifustaceae; genus Sulfurifustis; species Sulfurifustis variabilis. The sequence continues at coordinate 1,846,039 of NZ_AP014936.1, forward strand.
GGCGCCCTTCGCTTCGGCCGCGGCGATCTGCTCGGCCGACAGCGAGTCGTCGTACTCCTTGCGGCTCACGGCGTTCGCCTCGAGGACGGGCTTCAGGCGCTCCATGTCGCGCCGCGCCTGCGCGAGTTTCGCCTCGGCCGTCGCGAGATCCGCCTCGGCCCGCTTGAGCGCGGCCTGGTAGAGCGCCGGGTCTATCGTGAAGAGGGACTGTCCCTGCCTCACGCGCGCGCCTTCGTGGTAGTTCTCGCGCGTCAGGATCCCGGTGACGCGCGCACGCACCTCGACCTCGCGGTACCCCGCCGTCTGGCCGACGTACTCGTAGGTGACTTCGATGTCTTCGGGCTGCACGAGGCGCGCCGTCACCTCCGGCGGAGGCGGCGGCCCGGGCTGCGCCGCCGGCTCGCAGCCGGCCGCGACCAGCACCGCGGCGACGAGAATCCAATACCGGGCGGCGACGCCGGTCGACTTCCACTGACGCGTCAAGGCAGCCATGGGGTGGCGAATAATCGGCAGGTAATTTTGGGCCAAGTCTACCGGCAAAGGAGCGGCCGCGAAAACAAACGCGGCGCGACGGCACGCCGCGGGGCGGGCACGCTCGGGGCCGGCATCGTCGTCATTTCCTATATATCGGTCTGTCAGGAGCCTTCGCCTCGAACCGTCTTCCGGCAGCGCCCTTTCACCCTGACGACGAACGAGGCGAACCGGAATCGACAGGAGGAGGAACTCCCAAAACGATGCCGCGACGGAAACCCGCCCGGGTCAGTACTGTGACCGAGACCCGGCTCTCGGCCGGTGCAGCGCGTCGCGAGCGCGAGGATCAGCGGTTACGCCAACCACGGGGCCCAGGGATCCGTTGCGCACGCGTCGCTCAGACCTCTTCGGCCATGGCGCCAACGGTAGAGTGATGGCCGTCGGCAGCGTTTCAGCGCTCCACGCTCGCGTTCAGGAAGCGGTCGAGCTGGTTGGCGAAGGCCTGGCGGTCGCTCAGGCTCAATACGCGCGGGCCGCCGGTCGCGACGCCGGTCTTGCGCAGCTCGTCCATGAGGTTGCGCATCGCCAGACGTTCCTTGACGTTCTCCCGGGTATAGAGCTCGCCCCGGGGGCTCAGTGCCTGTGCGCCCTTCGCGACCGCGTCGGCGGCGAGCGGGACGTCCGCCGTGACCACGAGATCGCCCGCCTGCGCGAGCTCGGCGATCCTGCGATCGGCCTCGTCGAACCCGCCCGGTACCTGCAGGGTCCTGATGTAGCGCGACGGCGGGACACGCAGCGGCGCGTTCGCGACGAGCGTGAGCATCACCTGACGCCGATCGGCGGCGCGGAACAGGATCTCCTTGATGACGTTCGGGCAGGCGTCGGCGTCGACCCAGATAGGCATGCTGTCATCCGGCTGCGCGGCAAGTGTCTCGATCATACCCGCCGGGACGGAGAACGACACAGCTAGGCGATCCCGAGAATCCAGCCCTCGAGCGCGGCGGTACGCCGCTCGGGCGACGTCAGCGGCGGGTCGAGGTAACGGTCGAGCATCCCGTTTCGGTCGGTCTCCTCGAGCCATCGGGCGACGGCATACGCATCGTGCTCGTCGGGCGTGCGGCCGTCTCTCGGGTAACGGTGACGGAATATGGACGGATAGACTTCGGCAAGGACGGACTTCGCCTCGGGCGGCCGCCAGCCGTCGAAGGGCCAGAAAAAGATCCGGTCGCCGCCCTCTTCCCGCAGGTAACGCAGCCAGGGAATGCCGGCGTGCGTGGATTTCGCGACCGAGCCCTGAAAGTCGAACCGGAACACGCTCTTCGTCGACGATGTCCAGCGCTCGCACAACCGCAGCGCCGTGGTCGCGCCGGTTCTCTCGCCCGGCGGCCGCGGCGTGCTGCTCCACCAGGTTCCCCTGCGCACGTGCTCGACGGCGCACCCCGGCTGGTCCGTCGGCCAGTAGCGGCAGAAGTCGGCCAGGAACGCCGGCCAGGAATCGAGCCGGTAGCGGCGGAAGTACTCTTCCGGGAACGAAAAGCCGTGATCGATGCCGACGAGCAGGCGCGGTCCGCCGTGCGTCGTCGCGAGCAGCCACTGCGCCACCTCGCGCCGCGACCACCTCCCCTGCGGTCGCGGGCGCACGGGCTCCGGCCGACCGCCCGGTCGCGCCGCGTAGACCTGCAGCCCCCCGAGCCGGCTTTCCGGAGTCTCGGCGCCCGAGTAGTCGATGCCGACGTAGAGATCGAAATGCCCGTTCACGGCAGGCTCACCGGGGCCGGCACCGCCGGCCGCCGCCGGGCCCCGACGCCGTGCGCGGGGCTCCGCGGGGAAGCCGCGAGAAAGAGCAATGCGAGCGCGGTCATGCGTCCTCCTTTGCGTCTCTCCCGGTTCGAGGAGTAATTTTGGAAAGTCGATCCGACGGGCACGCGAGGAAGGCGACATGACACGATGGACCGCGTTTCGTCCGCCCCTGGCTCGCGCGCTCGTCGCGCTGCTCGGCGTGACGTTCCTGCATGTCGCGCTGAGCGGCGCCGCGATGGCGCAAGCCTATACCTACCAGCCATTCGACTACCCGGGCGCCGTCTCGACCTCGCCGTTCGCCATCAACAATGCGGGCCACATCGCAGGCACGTACGCCCTGCAGCGCGGCGGCGGGAACGCCTTTCTCTACGATGGCGCGAACTTCGTTTCGATCGATATACAGGATGCCGTCTACAGCTCGGCGGAGGGAATCAACGATGCCGGCACCGTCGTCGGCTGGTACCGCGACAAGGCGGGCGACACCCACGGGTTCACGTACGAGAACGGCGTCGCGACCCGGTACGACGTGTCGATCCCGGGCGCCGTCAGGACCGTGCTGACCGACATCAGCTCCGGCGGCACTCTCGCGGGCTGGTTCGATCCGGGTTCCGGCGATCCGATCGGCTTCGTGGACAAGGGCGGCACCGTCACGCAGATCGGCCAGAGCTACACCGGCGTGAACGGCATCAACAACGCAGGCCGCGTGGTGGGCGTCCACCGCCCGGGCACCGCCACCAACCGGGGCTTTCTCTACCACAACGGCAGCTTCAGGCGGCTTCCGCCGGCAAGGGTGGAAAGCCAGGCCTGGGACATCAACAACGCCGGACATGTCGTCGGCGACTACCGGCCTTCGGGGCGATTGGGCTTCCTCTACGACGGACGGCGCGTGATCTCCTTCGATTTTCCCGGGGATGGGGACGAAGGCACCGCACTGTACGGCATCAACGACCGCGGGGTCGTCGTCGGATCCTACTTCACGACGGCGCCGCCGGGGTTCGGCACGTCGCGCGGCTTCATCGCGTTCCCCGCTCGTGCCGGGCACCGGTCCGGCAGACACCCGCGGCGCATGACGAACCCGTGAATCAGGCCCGGGTGACGGGCGGCGAGCCGGTTTGTTCCGGCGCGGCGGCGAACACCTCGTCGAGCGCAGCGACGTCGACGGGCTTGACGAAGTGGCGGTCGAAGCCCGCCATCGCCGCCCGTTCGCGGTCGCGCGCCTGCCCGTAACCGGTCACGGCAACGAGGTACGGCGCGGGGGCGCCTCGCCGGCGCAGGCGCCGGGCAAGCTCGTAGCCGTCCATTCCGGGCAGCCCGATGTCGATGAACGCGATCTCCGGCGAGAACGATCTCGCGGCGTCGAGCGCCGTCGCCCCGTCGTTCGCCACGGTCACCTGGTGTCCCATCGTCTCGAGCAGCACCGCGAACGTCATCGCCACGTCGGCGTTGTCCTCGACCACCAGCACGCGCCGCGATCCGCGGGAGCCCTTCGAGGGCGGCGCATCGGGTTCGGCGGCGGCGGGAAGCGACGATACGGGGAGACGCACGGTGAATTGACTGCCGGCGCCCTCGCCCGCGCTCCGCGCCTCGATCCGTCCGCCGTGCATCTCGATCAGCCGCCGCGCGAGCCCCAGCCCGATGCCCAGACCGCCCCCGGTCGCGTGCCGGTTCCGGTCCGGCGCCGCGTTGAAGAGATCGAAGACGTGCGGCAGGAGCTCCGGCGGGATGCCGATCCCGCTGTCGCGCACCGCGACCGTCGCCTCGCCGCCCTCGCTCGTGACGTCGATATCGATGCGACCGCCCTCGGGCGTGTATTTCGCGGCGTTGTCGATCAGGTTGCCGACGACCTGGATGAGCCGCGCCCGGTCGCCGCGCACCGGCACCGGGTCCGGAGGCAGCCGCTCGCGCAGCGCGTGCCGCCTGGCGTCGATCAGGGGTCGCTGGGTCTCGACCGCCCGCTGCACGATCTCCCTCAGATCGACGTGCTCGTCGCGCAGCGCGATGTCGCCGCGCGTAATGCGCGCGACGTCGAGCAGGTCGTCGACGAGGCGCGCGAGCTGGGCCACCTGCCGCTCGATCACGCCCTCCGCCCATTCGACGGTTGCCGGCGTCGGCGTGCGCCGGGCGCGCAGGACCTGGACCGCGTTGCCGATCGGCGCGATCGGATTGCGCAGCTCGTGACCCAGCACCGCGAGGAACTCGTTCTTGCGCATGTCCTGCTCGGAGAGCCGACGAGCAAGCTCCGCGATGCGCTCCGTGTTGCGCCGCGCGCGATCGAGGTACACGGCCAGAAGTCCGGTGAAGAGCAGGCCCGCGACGATGATTCCCAACGACGGCCAGCCCGACCGCACGCCGTACGCGCCGGGATCGGGCGCGAACCGCAGGACGAGCGCGTGGTCGGCGGCCACCAGCTGGGTTTCGATCGGCGCGATCGCGGGTGTGAGCAGGAATGCCGACACCCATGCGGGCGCCTCGGTGGACTCGGAAGGACGGGCGTAGATGCGCTGCCGGTTCCCGTCCGGCAACACCTCCAGCACCTCGAGACCGAGCGGCGGATTTCCGGCGTGCTGGAGCGCCTCGTCCACGATGCTGCTCAAACGGGAGATCCCGACCACGAGCCCGACCGGTTCGCCGCCGCCCGTCCCCGAGGACGTTCGGCCTCGCGGGTAGACCGGATAGAGCAGTGCCTCCAGCGTGGGGCTGCGCGCATCGTGCGCCGGCTCGTGCAGGACGAAGGACATTCGCCCCGTGCGCCGGACGTGCTCGATCGTTTCACGTTCTCTCGGACGCGACGCCAGATCGAACCCCATGGCGTAACCGGGGACCTGCGAGGGCTCGGCGTAGAGGATCGGAAAGTGCACCTCCCGCTCGCCTGCGCGCACGAGCTGTCCCGCGCCGTCGTATTCGACGATGGCGTAATCCGGCCGCTCGCGCGCGACGCGTGCCTCGAACGCGGCCCGCTCGCGCCCTGTCACGGCGGGCGCCCAGTCGATCGCCACCAGCGCTTCGCAGCGCGTCACGAGCGGCTCGACGAAATTCCGAAACTCGTTCTCGCCGATCCGGTCGGGGAACGCGTCGTACAGCGAGGCGACGGCGCGCACGTTGTCGATCTGGTGGACGAAGCAGTCCTCGACCGACTCGGTGATGACGGTGGTCGCGCGGCTGAACGCCGCCTCGACCCGTTCCTGTTCCCACGAGTAGGCCGCCCACGATCCGAGCACCGACAGCAGGATGCCGAGAATCAGCGCCGTCAGCACGGCGGGATGCGGGCCGCGGTTGATCGGGCGAGCGGGTGGACCTGTGCGAGAGAACGAAGGCATGACGCGAGCCGCCCGGAACACGGACCGGGATGCGTTGAGGCGGATGCATCTTAGGCGCGGCAATCCGCGACGCGGTTGACCGGAGTCAAAAAATTCCGGGATGCACGTACGGAAAGGCCCCTCTGACGTGAACGGGCACGCCGCAGCGTCGAATATCGAGCCAACCGCGATATGCCGGAGAGGGGCGCCCGGTTACAGTTGTGCGCGAGACAGGGAGCAGTTCGATGGGATGGAAGAGAACGTTCGCACTCGCGCCGGCGGTGCTCGGGTGGGGGTTGCCTGCGGCGGACGAAGGCGTACCTGCCGGCGGGTACCTGGGCGCGGGCATGGGCCGCGCCGAGTACGGTATCGAGGGGAACGTTGCGGATTTCGAGCAGGTCGACGCGCAGGACCGGTCGGACGACAGCCGCACGGTCGGCCGGATGTTCGCCGGCTACCGTTTCGCGCCCCATCTCGCCGTCGAGGCGACCTACCAGTCCCTCGGAACGTACGAGGTGCACGTCGAGGGACAAGGCGCGGGCGATCCGCTCGCTCTCGATCGCACGGCCGAGGCGGATGCCTATTCGATCGCGGCGCTCGGGCACTATCCCTTGAGCAGCGGATCCCTCTTCGCACGCCTCGGCGCCGCGCGCTGGCGCGTGGAGGCCACGACGGTCACGATTGCCGCGGGAGTCCCGCGGCGGCAAGAGGACGACGACAGCGGAACGGATCTGATCTGGGGTATCGGCTGGGAACACCGCCTCGGCAGCGGCGCGCTGCGGGTGGGCTACGAGGAGATCGGCAACGTGGGGATAGATGCGGAAGAAGACGATCTGCGCCTGATCGCGCTCGATGTCCTCCTGCGTTTTTGAATCGGCGGCCCGATCAGGAGCGGACGCCGGCCTGACTCACCACCAGAGGAGCCGATAGCGCGGGCGCGGCGCCTCTTCCCTCTCCGCTTCGGGCGCACCCCGTCGACGGCTCGTGACCGATCCGGTCTTTCGCGCCTGCCGTTTCTCGCGCACCCGTCGCCGTCCCGTCGATCCGCCTTTCTTGCCGCTGGCTGTCATCGGTTCTCCTTCGTGCCCGAAACATCGCGCACCCTGTCGTCCGGAGCAATACCCGTGCCGGCCGCTCCTGCCCGTCCAGAGGCCCCGCGCCCACCTGCGCGTCGTCCCCGGGCGACGCCCGACCCGGAAACCCGCCGGCCGTGGCTCCGGTCGGCGTCTCTTCCGGGAGACAAGTGCTCGCCGTAGCCGCCGGACGACTTCGCGATCACGTGACAATACCACCCTAAGTGGTTAACCGGGCGGCGAAAAGTACGTCCTATTGGTATACAGGCGACTCAACCGCCGTGCGGCGCAGAGAACCCGCAGGGCCTGACCGGAGGGAACCGCATGAACTCGATCATTTATCTCGTCGGACTGGTGGTGATCGTCCTCGTCATCCTCGGATTCCTGGGCCTCGCCTGATCCGGCGCCCGAGGCGCCTCCGGGAATCGCCCGCCTCCCGGCTACGCCTCCGCAAAAGCGGCGGCACGGTCCAAAAAAAAGCCGTGCTGCCCTCCCGGCGGCATTGCGGCGCCGGCGCCACGAACCTGCCTCGCCGATCTCGACCGCCCCGATCCGGGGACCGCGGTCGCTACCGCGTCGCGCTCTCCTCGACCTTCGACTTGCGACGCAGATCAGCGGAATGGGCGCGCTTGTACGTCTGGATGTCCGTGAAGCGGCCCTTGCTGTCGCGCATTGCGTAGAGCTTCGTGCCCTTGCTGCTGCGGTGGGTGGTGCGTCTTGCCTTGGCCATGACTTCCCTCCGTGGTCGCCACGCGGCGGTGCTGCCGCTCGCCACACACCGTAAGCGCAACGGCCCGCCGCCGCCATGACCCACGTCAAAAAGCGCGTACGCGACGATGTATGCCGCACCCGTCATTCGCCGGCTCGAAAGGCAGCGGTGTCTACCTAAACCGACTCGACGGCGATCATCCGGGTCTCCGCGGACTCCGCCCGCATGCGCTTGGGCAGGCGGTACTCCTCCGAGGCCCACCACGCCTTCGCGCGCTCGAGCGTCGGAAACTCGAGCACGACGATGCGCTGCGGGTCCCAGTCGCCTTCGAGCCGCTCGATCCTTCCGCCGCGCGCGAGGAACTTGCCGCCGTAAGGCGCGAGGGTCGCCGGCACGCGCTTCCTGTACTCCTCGAACTTCGCGGCATCGGTGATGCGGACATCGACAATGACCAGGGCGCTCATGATTCCCGTTCCTCGTTGAACGACACGACTCTCTCCCGGTCCTTCACTCCGAGTCAAACGCGCGTGCGGCCGCGCCCGTCAAAGAGCTCCTTGCCCGGCGGCATCCGCGGGAAACGACACTCGTCGGCGCTCGACACTTTTCGAAGCGTATTCAACGTGCCCCGCCCCATTCCTCATTTATCGCGCAACTTCCCGGCCCCATGGACCTCCAACCCACTGGATGCCGTCCTCATGCACAACCTGATCCACGCCCGGCTCATCGCTGCCCTCTTCGCGGCGACACTGTTCCTGCCCGCCGCCGTCCCGGCCGCCGAGGCGCCGGTCGACCTCGAGCCGCAGCGCCTGATCGCGCCCGAAGTGATCGCGCAGCGCGACTTCGCGCTGCACCTCGCGAGCGCGCTCGGTGTCCGGATCCCCGATCGCGACGATCCGGCGGCCGCCGTCCGTGCGCTCGAGGAACGCGGGATCGCGCCGCGGACCGGATGGGAGCCTGACGAGGCCGTCACGCCGCAGACGATCGCGGAGCTCCGTGACGCCGTCGCAGCGGCGGCGTCCGCCGGTCGCATCAAGCCCGACCGGGAGGAGGCCGTGCAGGCCTTCGAGCAGATCGTCGCGCAGCTCGGGCTTCCGCTGCCTATCGAGCCACCGCGCTATGCCGAGGACGAGACGGGGGTGAGGCGGTACGAGGGTGCCTGCGATCCCGGGGCTTACGACGACTACTACGGCAGCACCGGCATACCGCCTTACACGTACTGCCCTCCGCCGCCCGCCTACTTCTCCATGTATGCGTGGGTAGGAAGCCCGTTCTACTGGGACGGCTACTACTTCCCGGGCTTCTATACGCTCCGCTACCCGTACGTGATCGTCTTTCCGCGCGAGCCGGTCCCGCCCCCGCGTTTCTCGGAAGGCGTGATCGGCGGCGCGCGACCGCCCGCCGCCACGCCGGTCCCGCCCGGCGGGGGCGGCCCCGGTTTCCGGGACACGCCCATCGTCCCGCCGTCCTCGTCCGTGCCGCGCGCGATCCCGCTCCCCGACCGCGGGCCACGGTTCTCCGAAGGCGCCCTCGGAGGCCAGGGCCAGTCGGTGCCCCGGACCGCACCCGCCGTGCCGCCTGCCAGCTCGCCGCGCGTCATTCCTTCACCCCGGCCGCCGATCGGCGCCACGCCCCGATCCTCGCCGCCGCCGGCCGCGCGGCCGTCGCCGGCTCCGTCGCCCGCCCCGCCGGCCGGCGGCGGCAATCGCGGCTGGCGGGATGTGATCGGCAAGTGAACCGCGGCGCCTGAAGCCTCTGCGCGCGCGTTCCGCGTTCGCACCGGATAGTCCTCGGGCAGTAACAGGCGCCTTCTCGCGCCCTGGTCCGGCGTCTCCCGTCGGCCCACGGCGGGAATGGGCACGGAAACGCGGCGTAGGTCGCTTTCGAACGCTCCCCGCTCCTTCTTATTAATAAGGGAATGCCAAGCCCGCCGCTCGACGCTCGAAAGAAGGGAGCCGCGCCTGCCGCGCGCGCCGACCCGGCCCGTCTCGCGCATCGAATGCCTTTCCGCTCGAAGCCGCTCCACGGCACCGTCCGCGCCAGCCGGCGGCGTGCACTGACACCCCGGACTGTGGGCATCCCGGGCGTTCGGGGAAATCCGCCGTCCGGTCCGGCCGCCGCATCGGTACGATGGCCGCATGAACGCGGCAGGTGCGGCGTGGGAGCACGCGCTGGACCAGCCCGGCAGCGCCGGGCGGGCGACCCTGCGACATGCCGTGGCGTTCGCCGCGGTCATCGTCCTCATGACCGCGGTGGTGTTGTTCTTCGGGCCGGTGCAGCTGCCGGCCTTCCCGCAGTTCACGATCTTCCACACCGGTTTCGTCTTTCTGGTCGACGCCATCACGGCGTTCCTGCTGTTCGGGCAGTTCGTCTACCGCCGCCTGCCGTGCTACCTGCTTCTGGCCGCCGCGTTCCTGTTCAACGCGCTGGTCATGATTCCGTTCCTGCTCTCCTTTCCCGAAGCGCTCGCCGGGCAAGGGGAGGTCCTCGGCGGGTCGCAAAGCTCGATCTGGGTGTGGCACTTCTGGCATGCGCTCTTCCCGGCGATCGTGGCGCTGGCGCTGGTCGTCGACGAGCGCGGCGCCGGGCGGACCGTTCCGCCTCGCGAGGTCGTCCCGGTGATCGCGGCAGTGACGGCGGCGGTGCTGCTGCTCGTGGTCCTGGTCTCGCTCGCGGTGACGGTCTTCCATCACCGGCTGCCCGTGCTCATCGACGAGCATCGGGTTCCGCTCCGGCAGAACTTCTACTGGGTGGGGGCGGTCGCCGCGGCCGTCACGGCGCTGGCGTTCGCCCTGGCGGCGCGGCTCGCGCGGCGTCGCGCCGTGCTGCACGTCTGGCTCACGCTGGTGCTGCTCGCCTTCCTCGCCGACGAGGCCGCGAGCCTCGGGGCCTATCCCCGCTACGCGCTCGGCTGGTATTTCGGGCGCGTCGAGTCGATGCTCGCGACCGGCACGCTGCTGGCCGTCTTCCTCACGGACATCAATCATCTCTACTATCGCCTCGCGCGCGCGATGCGCGATCTCTCCGGCACCAACCGGAAACTTTCGGCGACCATCGACGAAAAGGACGCGCTGCTCGCCGAGCTCCGCGAGAGCGAGGAGCGCGTGCGGCGGATGGCGTATTACGACGCGATCACCGAGCTGCCCAACCGGCGCTGGCTCATGGAGGCGCTGGCCCGCACCCTTGCCGTGGCGGAGCGGCACGGCCACGCCACGGCGGTGCTCTTCGTCGATCTCGACCGCTTCAAGGAGGTCAACGACAGCCTGGGCCACGAGGTGGGCGACGGCCTGCTTCGGGAAGTGGCGGGGCGCCTCGAACGCTGCGTACGCGCCGCCGACACGGTCTCGCGCCTCGGCGGGGACGAGTTCGTGATCGTCCTGCCCGAGATCGCGGGGCCGCGCGACGCGACGGCGGTGGCCGACAAGATCCTGCGCGCGATGGCCGAGCCGATGACCATCGCCGGCCACGTCATCCGGATCACCGCGAGCATCGGCATCGCGATCGGCACGCGGGAGCATCGGCTCGATGCCGCGGACCTCGTGCGCCGCGCCGACGAAGCGATGTACGCGGCCAAGAAGTCGGGGCGGAATCGGAAAGCGCTGAGCGCGTTCGCCTGAAACAAACGTTTGCCTCCGCGCGCTCCGCGCACGAGAACCCCAATACCGCGAGCGGGGGCTCTCACGTCGTGAAAGCAGAATGTGTATTACATCCGCGAAGCGCATCGCTAGAATCGCGTGACCCGAGAGAGGACGCATGCCGAACATAAGAAACGGCAGAAACGGCGCGGACTCTCTCGCTGTTATCCCGTAACGGTTCAGCGCCGCAGGCTCCGCAGGGAGGCCGGTTGGTACGCAATCGCATTCTGATCGTCGAGGACGACACGCACGTCCTCGAAACCTACAAGCTGTTCCTGGAGATCGAGGGTTACCACGTCCTGACGGCGCACGACGGGCGCGAGGCGCTCGACCTCTTGCGTTTCGAAAAGGAACTGCCCGCCCTCATTCTTCTCGACCTGATGATGCCCGTGATGAACGGGTGGCGGTTCCTCGAGGAACGCCGCGCCGATGCCCGGCTGGCGTCCGTTCCGGTCATCGCCATCACGAGCGCTCGTTTTCCCGAGGCCCCGCCGGGTGCCGTGCGCACGCTGCTCAAGCCCGTCGACATCCCGGAGCTCTTGCGCCTCGTCGCGGAGCACGCGCGCGACTCGCGCGCTCCGGCGCCGCAGCCACAGCCACCGTTCAAGCCATAGTCCGTCGCGAAAGGAGCGTTTCCATGCAGGCAAAAACAACCTCCGTCCTACCGGCCGTGCTCAAGAAGCACGAGAAAGACCTCCTCGACGACTGGATGAGGGAGCAGCTGTCGGCGCCGACGATGCGCAAGGACCTGGTCGACGAAGCCGAGCTGCGCAAGCAGTCGCGGGAGTTTCTCGATCTGCTCGGACGGACCGTGCAGAACGGATACCAGACCGACGTGCACGCGGCCGGCGAGTGGGCGCCCGTGCGCGAGTTCCTGTCGGACATCTCACGCAAGCGCAGCACGCAGGGCTTCTCGCCCTCGGAGACGGCCACGTTCATCTTCTCGTTCAAGCAGCCGCTGTACACCCGGATGCGCAAGGAGCTCGAAAGCGCCGCCTTCGCCGACGCGTCGTGGGACGCGAATGTCCTCCTGGACAAGCTCGGCCTGTACACCATGGAGATGTTCATCAAGGCTCGCGAGGAGGTCATCAAGCGCCAGCAGGACGAGATGCTCGAGCTGTCGACGCCGGTGGTCACACTCTGGGAAGGCATCCTCGCCCTGCCCATGATCGGGACGCTCGACAGCGCGCGCACCCAGGTCGTGATGGAGACGCTGCTCCAGCGCATCGTCGAGACCGGCTCGGAGATCGCCATCATCGACATCACCGGCGTCCCGATGGTCGACACCCTCGTCGCGCAGCATCTGCTGAAGACCGTCGCGGCCGCGCGGCTCATGGGCGCCGACTGCATCATCAGCGGCATCCGGCCTCAGATCGCGCAGACCATGGTGCACCTCGCGATCGACCTGACGAGCGTCGTCACCAAGGCATCGCTCGCCGACGCCTTCGTGTACGCGCTGCGCCGGCTCGACCGGACCATGGATCAGCGGGAGGCGCCGGGGCCCACGCCGGGGCTCGGGTTGGCCAAGCCTCCCGGGTCCGTCCAACGGCCGGGCACCCGGCGCTGAACCGGGCGCACCCCATGGAGCGAATTCCGATCCTCCGGATGGGCCCCTTCCTGCTCGTCACCATCCAGGTCGACATGCACGACCGCCTGGCCATGCGGCTGCAGGAGGACCTGACCAGCAAGATCACCGAGACCGGGGCCAAGGGCGTGCTGATCGACATTTCCTCGCTCGAGATCGTCGACTCGTTCATCGGCCGCATGCTCGCGAACATCTCCGCGATGGCGAGCGTGCTCGACGCCGAAACGGTGGTCGTCGGCATGCAGCCCGCCGTCGCGATCACGCTGGTGGAGCTCGGACTCTCCCTCACCGGCGTGCGCACGGCCCTCAACGTGGAGCGCGGGATGGCGCTCCTGTCGCGTTCGATCGGCACTCAGGTACCAGGCGGCCTGGCACCTTCCGAGGGAGAGAGGGTGGATGGTGGTGCTGAAAAGTGAGGTCCTGCCGGTGCGCGGCGAGGCGGACATCGTTGCCGCCAGGCAGGCGGTGCGCCGGATGGCGAACGAGCAGCGCTTCAGCCTGGTCGACCAGACCAAGATCGTCACCGCCGCGAGCGAGGTGGCGCGCAACACCGTCATCCACGGCGGCGGCGGCAGCGCGCGCATCGAGTCGCTCGAGGACGCCGGGCGCCGGGGTATCCGGCTGATCTTCGAGGACGAGGGTCCCGGCATCGACGACGTCGAGCTGGCGCTCAAGGACGGCTACACGACGGGCAGCGGGCTCGGCCTCGGGCTGGGCGGCGCGAAGCGGCTGTGCAACGAATTCGCCATCGAACCGCGTCCGGGAAAGGGCACGCGCATCGTCCTCGTCCGCTGGACATGACACGCGTCTCCCTCGCCATACCGATCGAGGAAGAGAGCCGCGTGGGCGAGGCGCGCCGCGCCGCGCAGCGACTCGCCGCGGCGGCCGGGTTCGACGAAAACGCCGCCGGCAAGGCGGCGCTCGCCGCGACCGAGATGGCGACGAACATCGTGAAGCACGCGGGCGCCGGCGAGCTGGTGCTGCGCCGCATCGACGAGCTCGGCGCGCGCGGTATCGAGATGCTGGCCCTCGACCGGGGCCGCGGCATCCGCAACGTCGCCGAGTCCATGCGCGACGGTCACTCGACCGCCGGCAGTCCGGGTACGGGGCTCGGCGCGCTCGAACGCCTCGCGGACGCCTTCGAGGTGTGGTCGGTCCCCGACGGCGGGACCGCGGTGCTCGTGCGCCTGTGGCTCGCTCCGCCCCGCGGCGGCGCACGCGCCGGGCATGCGGTCGGCGCCGTCAACGTCCCCTGTCCCGGCGAAGCGGTCTGCGGCGACAGCTGGATCGTCGAGCAGTCGGGCGACAGCCTGTTCGCGCTCGTCGCGGACGGCCTCGGTCACGGCGAGCGGGCCGCGGAGGCGGCCGACGAAGCGGCGCGCGTGTTCGCCGCGCGCCGCGCGGGCGGCGGCCTCCCGGATCTCATGGGCCGGATCGACGACGCCTTGCGCAAGACCCGCGGCGCCGCGATCGGGCTCGCCGAGATCGACCGGGCCCGCCGTCTGATCCGATACGTCGGCGTGGGGAACATCGCCGGGTCGATCGTGACCGCGAACGCCCACGCACGCAGCCGCAGCGTCGTGTCGCTCAACGGGACGGTCGGCGGCGGCGTCCGCAAGGTACAGGAGTTCACCTATCCGTGCGAGAACGGCGCTCTCCTGGTCCTGCATTCGGACGGCCTGCGCGGCCTCTGGTCGCTGGACCGCTACCCGGGGCTGCTGCGCCGCGATCCGGCCCTGATCGCAGGCGTGCTCTACCGCGACTACCGCCGCAGCCGCGACGACGTGACCGTCGTCGTGCTGCGGACGGACGGAGGCTGAACCGCCATGGCGAGCGTCGATCTCTCCAGCCGTCCCATCCTCGCGCAGGACATCCGCTTCGAGCGCGACGTCGTGGCGACCCGCCAGCGCGCGCGCCAGATCGCGGCCCTCCTCGGCTTCGATGCCCAGGACCAGACGCGCATCGCGACCGCCGTGTCGGAAATCGCGCGCAACGCGTTCGGCTACGCCGGCGGCGGGCGCGCGGAGTTCACGCTCGAGGACGCCGGGACCACGTTCGCCGTTCGGATCCGCGACCGCGGACCGGGCATCGACGGTCTTGACGACATCCTCGACGGGCGCTATCGCTCCGAAACCGGCATGGGCAAGGGCATCATCGGGGCGAAGCGGCTGATGGATGATTTTCGGGTGGACACGAGCCCGTCGCGCGGCACGACCGTCACGCTCGGCAAGCGGCTGCCCGCCGCGGTGGCGCCCGGCCGGCTCGGCGACATCGCCGCGCGGCTCGCCGCGCAGGCGCTCGAGGACCCGATCGACGAGCTGCGGCAGCAGAACCGGGAGCTGATGCAGGCGCTCGAGGCGCTGAACCAGCGCCAGCGCGAGCTGGCGGAGCTCAACCGCGAGCTCGAGGACACGAACCGCGGCGTCGTCGCGCTCTACGCGGAGCTGGACGAAAAGGCCTACACGCTCCAGCGCGCCAACGAGGTCAAGAGCCGTTTCCTGTCGAACATGACGCACGAGTTCCGCACGCCGCTGAACTCGATCCTGAGTCTCGCGCGCCTGCTGCTCGACCGCGTGGACGGCGAGCTGAACCCGGAGCAGGAGAAGCAGATCGGCTTCATCCGCAAGGCCGCCGAGAACCTGTCCGAGCTGGTCAATGACCTGCTGGATCTGGCGAAGGTCGAGGCCGGCAAGATTCCGGTGCACCCGGTCGAGTTCCGGGTGAGCGACCTGTTCGGCACCATCCGCGGCATGCTCAAGCCGCTGCTCGCCGCGAACCTGTCGGTAAACCTCGTCTTCGAGTCGACCGACCACCTGCCCCCGCTCTACACCGACGAGGGCAAGGTGGCGCAGATCCTCCGCAACCTTATCTCGAACGCGCTCAAGTACACCGAGCGCGGCGAGGTGCGCGTGGGCGCGGAGCTCGCGAGCGGAGGCATGATGCTGTTCCACGTGACGGACACCGGGATCGGCATCGCGGCGGCCGACCAGGAGCGCATCTTCGAGGAGTACACGCAGGTGGATTCCGAGATCCAGCGGCGCGTGCGCGGGACCGGACTCGGGCTGCCGCTCTCGCGCCGCCTGGCCCAGCTGCTCGGCGGCAACATCTCGGTCAAGAGCGACGTCGGCGTGGGATCGACCTTCTACGCCACCGTCGCCGTCCATTATGCCGGGCCGGCGGAGGTGTCCTACGTGCCCGAGCTGACCCGCCATCTCGATCCCACGCGCCTGCCGGTGCTGGTCGTCGAGGACAACCGCGAGGTGCTGTTCCTCTACGAGAAGTACGTGAAGAACTCGGGCTTCCAGATCATCCCGGCGCGCTCCACGAGAGAGGCGCGCGCGGTGCTGCAGGAGATCCGGCCGGTCGCGATCGTCCTCGACGTTCTGCTCGAAGGCGAGAGCACCTGGGGACTGCTGACCGAGCTCAAGGAGAACGCGTCCACCCGCGGCATCCCGACTTACGTGGTCACCATCGTCGAGAACGCCAAGAAGGCGCTCGCCCTCGGGGCCGACGGTTTTCACGTGAAGCCGTTGCAGCGCGAATGGCTCATCGAAAAGTTGAGCCAGGCCCAGCGTGCCCGGCACCGGACCGTGCTGATCGTCGACGACGACGAGATTTCCCGCTACCTCGTCAGGGGCGCGCTCGCGCCCGCGCGTATCACGCTGCTCGAGGCCGCCGGCGGACAGGAAGGTCTGAGGCTCGCGCGGGAACGGCATCCGCAGGCGATCGTGCTCGACCTCGGGATGCCGGACCTCGACGGATTCGAGGTGCTGGCCGCGCTGAAGGCGGACAGCGAGGTTCGCGACATCCCGGTGATCGTTTACACCGCGCAGGCATTGAGCCACGATGATCGCCGGCGACTGAGCGCCGCGGCGACCGTCATCCCCAAGGAGGGGTTGTCCCGCGAGGAAACGCAGAAGCGCTTGAACGCGGCGTTGTCCAAGGCCGGGTTGCACATCGACGAAGCCGCTTCGTCAGGAGAAGTCACGGCATGACGCAGCTTTCACGCTTCCCCTCCTCCGGCGCCGCGTCGCCCGGCGAGGCGGGCCGCGCCCTCTCGGCGCCCGACTCGCCGGAAACCCTGCTGGTCATCGACGACAACGACGGCAACCGCTACGCGGTCGCGCGCCTGCTCAAGGCCGCCGGTTACGATGTGCTCGAGGCCGGGACCGGGCGCGAAGGACTGCAGCTCGTCTTCGAACGCCGCCCCGACCTCGTGCTGCTCGACATCCGCCTGCCGGACATCATGGGCTGGGACGTGTGCCGGAGCATCAAGACCGATGCGCATACGGCGCTCATCCCCGTGCTTCACGTCTCCGCCAGCTTCGTCACCGACCGCGATCGGGCCCGCGGTCTGGAGGACGGAGCCGACGGCTACCTCGTGCATCCGGTCGATCCGGCCGTCCTGCTCGCCTCGGTGCGCGCGCTGCTGCGCCTGCGCAAGGCGCACGAAGCGCAACGCCGGTCGGAGCTGCGGCTCCAGCAGGTGGTCAACCACGCCCCGGTCGTCCTGTTCACCGTCGACGCCGCGGGCAGGTTCACGTTCTTCAGCGCGGGCAGCGAGCTGCAGATGCGCGGCCTGCCGTCCGAGGCGATCGTCGGGCGCTCGATCGAGGAGCTGCCCCTGAAGGACACGGCGTTCCTCGATCAGGCCAGGCGCGCGCTCGCGGGCGAGACCTTCACGGCCGAAGTGCCCTTCTTCGATCGCCACTTCGAGATTCGCTACTCCCCGCTGCCCGAGGGAGAAGAGGCCGGCGGCTTCGTGGGCGTGGCGACCGACATCACCGAGCGCCGCCGCGCGGAAGCGAGCCGCGAGGAAGTGCTGGCCGTGCTCGCCCACGACCTGCGCAGCCCGGTGGCCGCCATCCGCTTCAACCTGGACGCGCTCGATCGCGTCATGCAGTACGGCAACTCCGGCAGGACGTCGCCCGAGGACCTGATCGCCCGGATCCGCCAGTCCGCCGGCAGGGCGGAACGCCTGATTTCGGATCTGCTGGACCGCGCACGGATGGAATCGGGCACCTTCCGCATCGAACGGTCCTCGCTCGACGCGTTGCGCCTCGCGCGCGAGGCGGCCGAGCTCATGATGCCCATCGCCGCGGCGAAGGGCGTGCGCTTCCTCCTCGACGTGCCGTCCGACTCCTGCCCGCTCCTCGGCGACCGCAGCCGGCTTCTGCAGGCTTTGTCCAATCTCATCGAGAACGCCATCAAGTTCGCGCCGGCCCGCGACGGCGGCGTGGAGCTGAACCTGACCCGCTCCGGCCGCGAGCTCGCGTTCTGCGTGAGCGACAACGGTTCGGGCATGACGGAAGAGGACAGCGCACGCGTGTTCGACCGCTTCTGGCGAAAGCCGGGCGACCGCCGCCAGGGCGTGGGGCTCGGGCTCGCGATCGCGCGTGGAATCGTGGAAGCGCACGGTGGCCGCATCTGGGCGGAGAGCCGCCCGGGCGCCGGGGCTCGTTTCTGTTTCGCGCTGCCGCGTCCGAACCCGCAGCCGGACGCGTGACCGGTTCGCTTCCCGCGTCGCCGACGATCAGTTGAGGCGCGGATCCCCGTGCCGGTGGGCGAGGCCGCCCGGTCGCAACGCGGCCGGCGGCGCCGTCCGGCGGGCGAGGCCCTTTTCGAGCCGGTCGAGGTCGACCGGCTTCGTGAGGTGCTCGTCGAAGCCGGCCTCGAACGCCCGGTGCTTGTCCTCCGTCTTGCCCCACCCGGTCATCGCGACCAGAAAGACGTCGCGCCCCCATTCGGTCTTGCGGATGAGCTCGGCGCATTCGTAGCCGGTCATGTCGGGAAGGCCGATGTCGAGGAGCACCGCCTCCGGCCGGAATGTCGCCCCGAGCGCGAGCGCCTCGTCCGCGCGATACGCGACGGCGGGCCGGTGGCCGAAGGCCTCGAGCAGCGCTCGCATCGAGTCGGCGTTGTCGCGGTTGTCGTCGACCACGAGGACGCGCAGCGGGCGCTCCGCGGCGGTCGAGCCCGGCACCGTCGACGCCGGAGGCCGGGTCACCAGCGGTTCGCCGGCGGCCGGCAGGCGAACGACGAATTCGCTCCCCTTCCCGACTCCCTCGCTGTAGGCCTTCACCGACCCGCCGTGCAACTCGACGAGCCCTTTCACGAGCGGCAGGCCCAGGCCGAGACCGCCTTCGCCCCGCCGATCGGCCGGCTGCAGCTGGAAGAAGTCGTCGAAAATCGAACCGAGCGCCGCGGGGTCGATGCCGATACCGTGATCCTTGATGCTCACGACGACGTCCCCGCCCTCCTCGGTGGCGACGACCGCGACCTTGCCCGGGCCGCGCGCATAACGCGCCGCGTTGTTCAGCAGGTTGGCGAACACCTGGGCGAGCCGCGTCTTGTCGCCGTCGAGGTAGACCGGGTCGGCCGGCAGCTCGAGCTGCAGCTCCTGCCCCGCCCGCTCGAGCAGCGGCCGGCTCTGCTCGCACGCGGCGTCGAGCACGTCCTGAAGCGGGACCCGGGCGCGCCGCAGATCGAGGCGGTTGCGTTTGATGCGCGAGACGTCGAGCAGATCCTCGAGCAGCCGCGCCATCTGGGCCACCTGCCGGTCGATGACGCCGATGGCCCACTCCACGACCTCGCGCTCCGGCCGGCGCGCGAGCAGCCGCGCGGCGTTGCCGAGCGGCGCGAGCGGGTTGCGCAGCTCGTGCGCGAGCGTGGCGATGAAGGCGTCCTTGCGCTGGTCCGCCTCGCGAAGCCGTTTCTCGATGGTCTTCTCGCGGGTGACGTCGACCGCGGTCGCGCCGATGCCGATGCGCCCTTCGGCGATCGGCAGCGGGAAGCGGTGCACGACGTAATAAAGGTTCTCGTTGGCGGGCGAGGATTTCTGCTCGCGGATGACCCGGTTCTCGCGCAGCACGCGCTCGTCGATCTCGTGCATCCGGGCGCCGATCTCCGGCCCGAAAAGCTCCCTGTCGGTGCGACCGATCCACTGCTCGCCGGGAATCCCGAAGCTGCGGCTGGTGCTTTCGTTCACATAGACGTAGCGGAGATCGGCGTCCTTCAGCCAGACGAGCGCGGGGTTGTTCTCGAGGAAGAGGAGCAGCTCCCGCTTGGAGCGCTCCACCTCGCTCGAGAGGCGCTGCATCTCGTCGGTCTGCTCCTCCGCCAGGCGCACGCGTTTCTCGAGGGCGAGCCGGGCCCCCCGCAACTGCTCGGCGAGCACGGCGATGAGCACGGCCGAGAACGAAAAGATGAGGACCCGCGTGGCGTTCGCGCCCGTCAGGAGCGGCGCGCCGCTCAAGACGACGAGGACGGCGTTGCCGGCGACGCACAGCCCCGCCGTGAGCGCCGCGGGGCGCCAACCGCCATACCAGCCGGCCACCACCACGGCGGGAAAGGCGAAGATGAACGTGATGGTGTCGCCGAATGCGCCGCTCACCAGCGGCCGCACGGCCACCGACGCGGCGGCGAGCGCGACCGCGACCAGCCAGTCCGCCGGCCGGCGCGGCAACAGGGCGCGTACGGCCCGCGGCGCCCGGATTGCGCTGCCGGAATCGACTCCGGACGTCGGTGTGCCCCTGATACTCATGCGCTGATCCCCCGGCGTAGAGACGCATGCTACAGCAGCGGCACTGCGGTGCGTTGAGGAAGATCAATGTAGGGATTCACACGCTGCGGGAGCGGGCTTCCGGGAAGACGGGAATCGGCCAATCTGCTCGGAGGTTCCTGGCAGGACTGTCATGGAAAGCGGCGCGCCGGTTTCACACCATGCTGGCCACAAGCCGCGCCGCGCGCCGGGCCTCGAGACGAAGCAGGCCGAGCTTTGCGTCGTCCCTCGCGAGCACGGCGAGGATCGCGGCGCTGCCTGCGGCGACCAGCACGGCCACGCCGCGGTCGCCGCGCACCCACGTCTCGTCCACGGCGCCGCGGCCGAATTCCTGTGCAACGGTGCGCGCGAGCGTGGCGAGCTCTCCGCAAAGAGCGCCGAGGCGGTCCGCGTCGAAGGAGGCGCCGTGCGAGGCCATGGGAAGCCCGTCAAGGGACACCACGACGGCGGCCTCCACCCCGGCGCCCGATGCAACGAGCTCGCAGAGCGCCGTCTGCACCGAGCAAGCGCCGCTGGCGTTCTCCGCGCTCGCCGCCGGTTCGCTCATTCGTACCGCCTTAGAAGCAGAGCGGCGAGCTCGACGATGGCATCGGATTCCCGGTACACATTGCCACATGTGCCCAGAAGGAGCCGTGAGCACCCGACATCGAGGGCGCACAGCGTCCAGCCGGGGGATGGTTCCGCTCCCATCGTAAGCTGAAAAACCCCGACGGCTTTCTCGTCCTCAGACACCAACGTCCGACAGAGGCCATGCAGCACCTGGGCGAGTCCGGCGACGCGCTGGGCCGTTGCCTCGTCCATGCCAGCCGCGGCAACGCACAAACCGGACTCGTCGACCAGCAACGCCTGTCGACGATCGGAGAGCGCCTCGAGCAGCGCCGGCAACCGGTCGCCCGGCGGCTCGTTGCGCTCCGGAAGCGGGGCGACATCCCCGATCAGCCAGCCGGCGCGCTGCATCTGGAACAGCACGACGCGCGCCTCACGGCTGTCGGCGCGCCCGGTCCACGCGCACAGCTCCTCGACCGATGGGGCGCGCCGCGCGCCGTCTCGCAGAAGATGGCGAAGAACCGCGCGTCGGGGATCCCGCGCCCCGGCCGAGAGCGCATACCACGCTCCCGCCGCCGTCGGTATGACGAACGCGCGCACGGCGCCGCGCACGGAGGCCGCCGTCGTCCGTGGGCCGGCGGAGTCGGTCATGTCTCGCGGCCCCGCCCGTCGCCGCCCGCCCCGGGGGCGTGACAGGCTTCGCAGTGGAGCGAACCGAGGCGCAGGTGGTAGCGGACCTTCGTTCCCGGCGGAATCTCGCCGCCGCAGCTGTCGCAAAGCGAACCGACCTCGATGAGCGTTTCGCCGAAACCGTCCACGGGAAGCGCGACACCGTCGAGCATGCGATTCCAGGGCGCGGTCTTCACGATATCCCGCCGGAAGCCCTCCTCCATCCCGCGCCACCGCTGGACCAGCCGCTCGGCCAGGCCATGACGACGAGCGCATTCCATCAACAACGCTTCACGGTAGTCGAAAAGCTCGTCGGAGATCACCATCCAGTGATGCGCGTTGCGCGGCCGGTCGCCCAAATAGATTCTCTCGCCCGTGAATATCTGCCGCAGGAAGAGGTACTGCTTTTCAATCGAACGTTGCATCGTGACGCCGTGGAAGAACGACGACAGCCGCGGGTCGGCGTACACGCGCGTGTAGAAATCGACGAGGATGCTCATGAGCCGCTCGCCGGCGTCGAGCGCCGCCCACATTTCGGCATCGGGCGCACGATCCGAGTTTCGCCCGCCCCTCCCCCCCGGTGCGGTCGGGATCCCGGCCGTCGCGCTCTCGAACGGGTCGGCGTGGATAGCCGCGTCGGTCGCTCCCGCCTTGCGGGCAAGCTCGACGCCGGCCCAAACCATGGCCGGAAGGCCGGCGAGGTACACGGCCCAGTTCGAGAGCCCGGCGTGCGACCGGAACGCGATCGCGTCGGCCCGCCCGGCGACCGCGAACGGCGGCACCTGCGGGCCCGAGACGCAGGGTACGTAACGCAGGTTCCGATGTGCAACGAGAAGAGCGAGCAACGGGTGGTGCAGGTACAGGCCCGAGGCGTGGCGCACTCCGTGGTAGAGGTGAATCGGGCCGGTATGGCCATTGAGCAGTGCGTCGCGAACGACGCCGTACAGCGGGGCCAGGCCGGTGCCTGTCCCGACCAGCAGCATCGGTTGGTCCTTGGCGCTCGGCGCGTAGTAGCAGGTACCCTCGGGCCCCTGCAGTTCGACTTCATCGTCTGCCGCGAGCTCGTCGAAGATCCAACTGCTCATCGCCCCGCGGAAGACCCGCTTGACGTGCAGCTCGAGAAAGTAGTCCTTCTGCGGCGCGCTCGCGAGTGAATAGCTCCGGATCAGCCCGTCGTGGCGGCGAAGATTGATGAACTGGCCGGCATGGTAATAGAGAGGCGTCGCAGGCTCGATCAGGAGGCGACAGATGTCCGGCGCGACGCGCTCCTTCTTGTGGACGACGGCCGGCGTGTAGAGGTCGGCCGCGCGCGGCGGCACTATCTCCATGTCTCCGGCGGGGACGCACTTGCAGGGCAGGAAGTAGCCGTGCGCTCGGAGCGTCGGCCTCAGCCCGGACTGGGCCTTTTCGGGCACCTGTCCGCCGACGCAGCGCAACAGGCAGGTGTGGCAGATCCCGTTGCGACACGAGAACGGCACGTTGACGCCTTGGCGCAGGAACGCATCGATGACGCTCTCGCCGTCGCGGCAGTCGTACCACTCACCCTCGTAGTTCAATCGCGGCACTTCCGGATCCCCCCTTTTCGGGCGCGGCAGGCGTCCCGCGGTGCGGTACATGCGCGTACGTTTCCTTCGGTATGTAAGCGTCCCGGGCGATCTTGAGCAGGGTCGCGAGCGATCGGAAACCGTGTCGCAGGACGACCTGCAGGAGATAGTCTCCGTTGCACGAGTACTCGCGGCAGACGCGCGGTCGTCGGGTCCAGACGCGGCACAGACTGGTCTGCACGTCGAAGTGCACGCAGTTCCCGCTTTCCGGATCCTTGTCGACAAATCCCTTGGCGACGCGACCGGGGTTCACGGTCTCCTGCTCATCGGGATCGAGGCGCACGAGCAGGCGACAGCAGAACGTGCCGCACCCCATCTCCCGGCCGCGGTCGCAATCCACCCCCACCTCGCAGTCGGGTTTGTCGTTCCCGCCGCTCATCATTGATTCATCCGTCGGCCGCCTGAAACGCGACGAGCACCAGCGGGACGATCAGCCAGAGCAGGCCCTTCGCCAGGAAGAACAGGAACGCCACAAACGGGAGTTTGCGCAGCCACTCGTTCAGGTGTTGCTTCGTCCACGCTCGCGCCACGGCCGCCTATCCTTTCGGCCTGAATGCCGTCCGCACCACGGCCGCCGTGCGCTTCGCCTCGAGGAAAACCATTCCGAGGTTGATCGTGACTCTCGCGGCGACGGCGAGCACCGCGTCCGGGCCCGCCTGCACCAGCAGCATCGTGCCGTTCTCTCCCTCGATCAGCACCTGCTTCAATTGCCCGCGCGCGATCTCCTGCGCAGCCCGGTCGGCGAGCGCAAGCAGCGAGGCGCACATGGCGCCGAACCGGTCCGCATCGATGCCTTCGCCTAGGACCGAGGCGATCGTGAGGCCGTCACCGGAGATCACGGCGGATGCCTCGATGTCCGCGGAGAGGCTGTTCAGCCGCCGCAAGACCGGTCGAAGCGCCTTCGCCAGCGGATGTTGTGCCTGACTGTCGTTCACTGCTGCCTGCATGGTTATCCCTCCGCCCCGGCATCGCGGCCGGTCGGCCGCGATCCGTGAGCCGATCTCCGAGACTTATGCCGCCTTTTCGATTTCCGGCACGAAACCGCGTGCCTTGGTCAACGCCATGCCGAGGTTGGCCGACTTGCGGCATACGACACCGAGGACATGCTCCTCGTTCTGCTTGCCGCGGATGAAGATGTGTACCAGGTTGTCGCTGTTCACGATCATCTCGTTGAAGTAGTGATGACCGTCGTCTTTGAGGCCACGCGCCTTCTTGAACATCTTCTCGATCATGGTCACGTTCGCCCCCTGGAACATATCGGCCGTGGCGGCGGCGAGCAGCTCCAGGATCTCGGTCGGATGCGAGTCGACCGTCTTGATTCCGAGCAGCATGCCCGTCGAGAGATCGACATACCCGGCCGCCACGCATTCCGGAACGCCGGCGACGACCTTCTGGAGGTGAGCTTCGAGCGCATTAGCCATTACACGGACTCCTTGATTGGTTTAGTTAGTTGGATGGAACCGACTGATCGGCCCGCGTGCGAGCCGTACTGGCGTGCGCCCGGTGCTGCCGGGCGCGTGAATTGGCGAGGCTCCGTGCGAAGGCCTCGAGAAACTCGACCTGCGCCTCCGACTGCACCCAGCGCGGCTCGATGCATCGCACCGACTCGAGTGCATCGAGCGCGCTCCGGCCCTCCCAGATGAGATACGCCGCGAGCACGGTGCCGGTGCGCCCGAGGCCCGCGCGGCAATGCACCGCGACGACTTTTCCGTCCGCCATGAGTCCCTGCATTTGCCGGCAGAGCTCGACGGCCTGGCGTACCGTGGGCGCCTCCATGTCCGTAATCGGGCTCCAGATCCCGTCTATGCCATAGTCGCCCAGCAGCTTCGGGTCGACCGGATTACGCGTTAGTGACACGAGCGTGGTAACGCCGACGCGCTTGAGCGCGCTCAGGTCGTAATCGATATCGCGTACCACCCCCGGGCGCGGGGTACCCGCGAGCATGCCCTTCTTCATCCAGAGAAACCCGCGCGGCCCGAATGAATCGCTCACGTAGGCGCGCGCTTCGGCGGGCAACGGCGGGGGTACCGGCACGCCGGCATCGAGCTCTTCCGGCTTCGCGCCGGGGGACGGCACGACACAACAGCCGCTGCGCACGAATTCGCGCGCGGGCTCCGAGCGCGGGTCGACGAAGAAATGCTCGGTCGCGCGATGCTCCTGGATCCGGCCGCCGGCGAGCAGCGCCGTGTGGCCGCCGAGGCGATCCGCGTGTTCCTGGTTGTGAAGCACGATGAGGATAGCCCGGCGCCGGCTCTCCTTGGCGATGTACTCGAGAATCGGCTCGCATTCGCTCGGTTCGAGCCCGCTCGTCGGTTCGTCGAGACACAGGAGGCGCGGCGAGGCGGCGGCGAGCCGCAGGATGGCGAGGTGGCGCTGCACCCCGAGCGGCAGCTTGACCACCGCCCTTTCCAGACGTCCGGCGAGATCGTCGAGCCCCGCGTGGTGCAGGAGACGCCGGGCGAGATCGCGCTGCTGCAGAAGCGTGAGCGTGTGCCGCTCCGGCAGGTCGTGAACCAGGTTCTCGAGCACGCCCGCCATCATCAGGCGCGCGCTCTGCGTTACCATTGCCGGCCGCTCACCGTCACCCAGCGGGGTTCCGGCATACGTCGCGTCGCCCCACCAGCGGTGCGAGGGGTTCGCGGCATTGAACCCGGCCAGGGTACGGAGCAGCGTCGATTTGCCGGTGCCGGCGGGCCCCATGAGCACCGTCACACCGCGCTCGGGAACGTCGAGAGTCACGTCGCTCAGGATCACGCGTTCGCCGAACGCGACACCGAAGCCGCGCAACGACAGCGTGTTCGACGCCTGGGCCTGGTTCGGGCTCAACGCTTGAGTCCCGGGTCGAGCATCGTGAGCAGCGCGAGGAGCAGCATCTTGACGTCCTCGCGCCGGCGCGCGTCCACCTCGAACAGCGGCGGCCTCATCCCGAGCTCGGCGAGTTTCGTATGGTACGTGTACAGTCCCGGCCGGGGCTTCACGTCCATGCGCGTCACCCCGATCACCACCTCGCGCTCCGAGATGAAGTCCTTGAACGCCGTGAGATAGTGCTCCAGATCGGCCAGCGGGTCCTCGCGTGCATTGTCGATCAGCATGACCAGACCGATACCCCCGCGCGTCAGGATGTCCCACATGAAATCGAAGCGATCCTGCCCGGGCGAGCCGTACAGATGCACCTTGGCGCCGCCATCGAGATTGAGCACGCCATAGTCCATCGCGACCGTCGTGTTGCTCTTGCGGCGCGCCGTCTCGTCCGTTGCGCGCTGCTCGGTACGCACGAGCGGGATGTCGCTGATCGCCTCGATCGCGGTCGTCTTCCCCGCGCCCACGGAGCCCGCGAAAATGATCTTGTGGTCCGTCGCCATGTTCATTGTCGGTTCTCCTACAGCCCGGCGATCTTGTTGAGCAGCAGACCCAGCAGCGGCTGATTGCGGTGCGGTTTAAGGACGGGCTCGACGGGTTTGCGATTGATTGCAATCGCGAGGCCGGCGCACCGGGCGGCGCTGTAGAACGCGTACATCTCGGTCCGCGGAACCTTGAGCAGGCGCCCGGCGAAGCCGATCGAGGTGGGATACCGCGTCAGCAGCGCCGCGACGCGCATGGCGCTCGCGGGCGCCGGCAGGCGCGTGAGGTTCGGCCAGTGGCGGAGCTGCACGACATCGTCGCGAAAGCAGCCCTCCATGAGTCGCCCGTTCGATGCATAGTACCCGGCCTGCCACATCAGCTCGTCCAGATTGCGACCGATTCCGTGCTGCCGCGCGATCGCCTCCGTCTTGGCGGCCCCCAGGCAGCTCACGCGGAAGCGATCGGCCGGCGCCTGGCACAAGGTCGGCACGTCGCCCGATGCGAAAAACTCGCCGCGGGCGGGAAACAGGATGATCTCGCCCAGATCGCCCCCGTGGATGCGCACATCCTGCCGGTTCGCAACCGCGCGCCGAAGCAAACCGACGACGTAGTGATCCGGATTGAAGTTCCGCTCTTCTTCGCCCTGTGAGATCCCATGGGCGGGTACGCTTTCACCCAGCATTGCGACACCCCCGACTCCGAGACACGCGTTTCGATGTAGTGCAACCGTGCGCGCCTTCCCTTGCGCAGTCCCTGTCCGTGGGTTGAAGCTGGTCGCGTGATTGAACGCGGAGCAGCAACGCCGAAAACGTCGCGCAATCGCGTTCGAGCAGGATGTGGGCTCTATCGGTGCCGACAGCAGCGACTGCTGTCGTCCATCAGAAGCCGCGTGGCGGGCAGTGGGCCATGCAGCGGATGCAGAATCAGCTGCAAGGCACGTGCCAGGGAGAGAACAGGCGGTTAAGTGCGCGTGCCGACAGCTAATCGTGAGACTAGAACAGGGAGCGTGACTGTCAAGCGAACGCGCGCAACTGCCCTTGCTCGTCCCATGCCACCTCCCCCACCGTCCACTCTCCCTCTCGGTACAGGCGAAAGCGCGCGCCCTTGGTCGGCAGGAGGGCGCGCACCAGGTCGAGGCCGACGCCGCTGGCGCTCTCGCGCGCAGGTGCAATACGCGCACGGTGCCGAGGCGGTTGTCGGGGTAGCCGTGGTTCGTGGCGTTCTGGATGAGCTCGTTCAGGATGAGCGCGATCGGGACCGCCTCGCTCGCCGGGACGCAGAGCTTCGCCGTGGCCTCGGTCGGAAGGGACTGGATCTGGTGCGGGGACAGCGCCCGGGCGACGCGGCACACGCCTTCGATGAGGGCGTTGAGCCCCACGGTTTCCCGCGTCTGGCGCGACAGCAGGTTGTGGACCTCGGCGATGGCGTAGAGCTGGCCGATGGCGCGGGTCAGGACCGGGCCCGCCTGCGGGTGGTCCTCGCGGTGGCGGCCGAGGAGTCCGATCACGCCCTGGAGGTTGTTCTTGATGCGGTGGTGCACCTCGCGCACGATCACGGCGAGGCGGTCGGCCTCGGTCTTGGCCTGCTGGTAGCGCTGGATGTTCGCCACCGTGTGCGCCACCTGCACGGCGAGGGACTCGAGGTGCGGGAGGTGCGCGGGGGTGAAGGCGCGGGGGCGGTGGCTCGCGAGGCAGAGCGCTGCACGGGGCTGTCCGCCCAGGGGCAGGCAGACGCAGGAATGCATTCCTTCCGCCAACGCCTTCCGACTATCCCTCACCTCCGCGCACAACCGATGGCGTTCTCCGCCGTTCGCAAACCGCATTCCGCACGCCTCGGCTCTCGCTATCGCCAGACGGTGCGTTTGCACCACGTCGCCTTCGAGCACCACCCGCTCGAACAGGACGTCCTCGCCCTCTTCCCATGCGACCGCGAACTGGTCTAGCGGCAGAACCGGCGCCAGACCGCGGGCGATCCCTTCGAAAACGCCATCCAGGCTTTTTGCCGTCGCCATGGTTTCGCCGGCGACGGCGAGCACGCGCAGCCACTGGCCCGTCTCGGCCTTGCGCAGTGCCGCAAGCAGCCGGGCCTCGAGGGCGGCCGGATCGGCGGCGGCCATTACGAAGTCGTCGACCAGCCGTTCGGCGAGAAACGGCATGGCCTGTGCGGCGTCGTCGACGATGAGCATCACGCCCGCGGGAGCAGCGACACCCGCTCGCAGCGCGCGCAGGCCATCCAGCGGCTCGCCCGCCAGCGCGTCCCGGGACGCGACAAGCAGAACCGACGGACGGGTACGCATGGCGACCAGGGCATCGTCCAGTGTCGCGACGCCGCGAAACCCCATTCCCAGCGATTGCAGGACGCTCGGGACGCGGTCCCCGGTCCGGCCGACGCCGATGACCTCGCCCGACATCCCGCTCGAAGTCGTCACATCCGGCGCCCTGTCATCGGACGGCGCAGTCACTGTCCTCGTGCTCATAGCGGCCCGGGTCTCCCGATATAAAACCCTTGTGCATGATCCACCCCATGAGCGCGAAGCACGGTCACCGTCTGCTCGTCGCTCACGTGCTCGGCGATCGTCTGGATGCCCAGGCCGCGCGCCACATCGACCATGGCCGTGACGAACAGGCGGTCGCACGCCGTGCGGGCGAGATCGCGCACGAACGCGCCGTCGATCTTGATGTAATCCACAGGGAGGCTCCGCAAATAGGAAAACGAACCGAAACCGGCACCGAAGTCGTCCAGGGCGAACCGGATGCCGGCACTCTTGAGCTCCGCCATGAAGTGCTGCGCCTGCCGCACGTCCCGGAGCGCCGCGGTCTCGGTGATTTCAAAGACGAGACGCGCGGGATCGACCCCCGCGACCCGAACCACTTCGGCGATGCGACGTTGTAGCTCAGGGCGGCCGAAATGCGCCCCGCTGAGGTTGACGGCGATGAAGCGGTCGGGTGCTTCGACCTGGAGCCCGACGAGGCGGTTCACCGCCAGCTCGATGACCCGCTTGTCGAGATCCTCGATCAGGCCGCGCCGCTCGGCGAAGGGCAGGAAATCCGCGGGCGTCAGCAGGTTGTCGTGACGGTCGCGAACCCGCATGAGCGCCTCGTATCCGGTCACCGCACCGCTCCGCAGCTCCACGATCGGCTGGTAGACGACGTGCACGCCGCCTTCCTCGAGTGCGTTTCGAAGCACCGATTCCATGGCCTCGCCCTCGGCGCAAGGCTGCACCCGGTCCGTGCCGTAAAGGTACAGCGACCCGGGAACGCCCGCCCGCGCCTCCTCGAGCGCTGCGTACGCGTGCAAGATCACGGCCCCGGGCGTCGAGGCGCCATGAAACAGGGCCACACCCGCGCGACCGTACAGGCGGCGGTTTCCGGGAATCGGGTATGCCTGGATGACGTCGAGCAACGCCCGCCCGGCACGGAGCGCGGACCCCGCATCGGCATCGGGCAACAGGACGAAGAGCTGGTCTTCCCAGACCCGCGCGAAGAAATCCTCCTGCCGCAAGCCTGCACGCAGCCGATCGCACAGTGCGGAGATCAGGACCCGGGCCGGCAAGGGTCCTTCACGCTGCACGATCGCATCGAAACCCTCGATGTCGATGAGCACGCATGCGGCCCCACCGTCCGTTCGGGCGGATGTCGCGATCAGCGCGCCGAGCGCGCGCTCGAGGGCACGCCGGTCGACGCGCACGTGGGCACCGCCATCCTGGCCCTCCAGACCGCCAGCGGGCGGTGGTACTCGCGCAGGTGCCCAGTTCCCGCGCCGGGCCCGCACGAGATTGAGCTCGATCGAAGGCACCAATTGCGCGGAGTCGATCGGTTTCACGAAGTATCCGTTGACGCCGAGGGCGATCGCCCGCTCGATCAGCCCGGGCTCGTCCGAGGCCGTCAGCATGAGCACCGGGATGTCGGCCTGCCGGCGGATGCGAGCGGCGACATCGAGTCCCGTGAAACCCGGCATCTGATGGTCGAGGACCACGAGGTCGGGCGGATCGCTGGCCAGCGCCGAGAGCGCCTCCCGGCCGCTGTCCACGGCCTGCACGCGATAACCCGCCCGCTCGAGCCCGACGGCCAGAGTGCTCAGGACAAACCGGTCGTCGTCGACGACCAATATCCGACTTCGAGCGGCGGTGTTGTTTGGGTGCGGCATCCCGGACTCCAGGAGCGAAAGCCAGCGGGGCGGGACGTGGGCCCAAAGCGACTGCGAGAGACGGTGGAGCGCCGGAAGCGGGATGTGGGCCTCGGCGCGGACAGTTTGGTGCGCCGCCCTCAGCCGGGAGGGCCGGCGCTCGAGCGGCTGATCGTATTGACGGCCGCCAGCGCCTCCACGAACTCGCGGGCGACCTCGCGAAGCGGCCGGCGTTGGGCTCGCGCATGACCGCGCAGTCGTTCGAACGATTCATCCTGCCCGAGCCCCTCGCGTTCCATGAGTATGCCGACCGCCGTGCTGACGATACGGTTGTGCTCGACGCCGTCACGCAGGTTCGTGGTGTCTCGCATGAGCGCGTTGACCTCGGCGAAGCGGGCAAGCGTCGCCTCGATGCTGGGGACCAGCTGATTGACCTCGATGGGCTTCACCAGGTAACCGCTGACGCCGAGAGCGATCGCCTCGTGCACGATCGGCTGGTCGTCGTAGGCCGAAAGCATGATGATGGGCCGATGACCGGCGGCGAGCATCGCCTTCGCCGTATCGAGCCCGCTCATGCCCGGCATGCGCACGTCCAAAATGACGATGCTCGGCGGTTCCCGGCGGTAGATCTCCAGCGCCTCACGGCCGTTGTCGACCGCATCCACCGGATATCCCCTGGCGCGAAGCCCCTCGGCGAGGGTGGCGAGAACCAGACGGTCATCGTCCACGAGGAGAATGCGAACTGCCGATTGCGCGTGTTTCTGCGTCATACGTCCTCTTCTTTATAGA
Source organism: Sulfurifustis variabilis (assembly GCF_002355415.1). GTDB lineage: Bacteria > Pseudomonadota > Gammaproteobacteria > Acidiferrobacterales > Sulfurifustaceae > Sulfurifustis > Sulfurifustis variabilis. The sequence goes on from NZ_AP014936.1 coordinate 1,877,241, forward strand.
CGAGGCCACCGGTGCGCGCATAGGTCACCTCCCCCACCGTCCACTCTCCCTCTCGGTACAGGCGAAAGCGCGCGCCCTTGGTCGGCAGGAGGGCGCGCACCAGGTCGAGGCCGACGCCGCTGGCGCTCTCGCGCGCAGGTGCAATGCCGTCGTTCGCGACGCGCAGATACACGGCTTCGGGATCGACGTCGAGGGCGACGCGCACGGTGCCGAGGCGGTTGTCGGGGTAGCCGTGGTTCGTGGCGTTCTGGATGAGCTCGTTCAGGATGAGCGCGATCGGGACCGCCTCGCTCGCCGGGACGCAGAGCTTCGCCGTGGCCTCGGTCGGAAGGGACTGGATCTGGTGCGGGGACAGCGCCCGGGCGACGCGGCACACGCCTTCGATGAGGGCGTTGAGCCCCACGGTTTCCCGCGTCTGGCGCGACAGCAGGTTGTGGACCTCGGCGATGGCGTAGAGCTGGCCGATGGCGCGGGTCAGGACCGGGCCCGCCTGCGGGTGGTCCTCGCGGTGGCGGCCGAGGAGTCCGATCACGCCCTGGAGGTTGTTCTTGATGCGGTGGTGCACCTCGCGCACGATCACGGCGAGGCGGTCGGCCTCGGTCTTGGCCTGCTGGTAGCGCTGGATGTTCGCCACCGTGTGCGCCACCTGCACGGCGAGGGACTCGAGGTGCGGGAGGTGCGCGGGGGTGAAGGCGCGGGGGCGGTGGCTGGAGACGGACATCATCCCGAGGAAGTGGCCGGCGCTGTAAAGCGGGATTCGCGCACAGGAGCGCATGCCCCCTCGCGCGATCATGAGGTCCTCCGGAAAGCGCTGCTCGCGGCGCAGATCGCGCACGATGTACGCTCTACCAAGCCCCTTGAGATGCCCAAGGAAGCTTCCGTCCAGCGGGAGTCGGGTATCGCGGTCGACCGTGGACGGGTGATCGGCCGGGCTTTCCACCACGACAAACACCGCCTCGCCCCGGTCCTCGAGCACGATCATGAACTGGTCGATCGGGGCGACCCGTCGCAGCGCCTCCGCCACCGCTCCGAACGCCTCGCCGTACTCGAGTTGCGACGATGCGAGTGCGCTCGCCTCCTGGATGACTTTCATCCAGGCGTAGTTGAGGTCGCGCCGGTGACGCGGCGCCTTCGTGGCGCGCTTTCGCTTTACCGCTCCCACTGTCGCCTCCGTCGTTCGTGCATCAGCAGCCGTGCCGCGGCCCGCCGGGCGGATGCGGCTCTCTCTTATTCGAAATTGAGCGGGAATCGTAGGAGAACAAGGCGCAACGCCTCAGGCCCGGCCGCCGCTTGGGGCCATTCTCATCGCATCCGCAACGGAGCTGCGGATCTCGACTTTCCCGGTTGACGGCTTCCCCCGTTCGTTCCTGAGATTCTTGTTCTTGGGAACGTTGTTATGAATTCTAATTCATCTGTTCGCCCGCGCCCCGCATGCCTGATTGCACAGGTCGGGTAAAGTCAATGACCGCGGCGGTGCGCGAGGTCGAAGTGCCGGCCGCGTGCACCGGCGGCAACGATTTGGGCCGGGATCGATGACGGCCGTCAAGGAGTGCCACGATCCGGAGCACCGTCGATACACTATCGGGTACCTCACCCTGCGAGACCAGCCTTGGAAGCGAGCCGTCCACCGAGAGCGCGGAGTCGCCCAAAACGCCCGCCGCGGGCCTCCGACGCCGATCAGCGCGAGCGCCTGGAGAAGTTCGCCGAGCTAAGCCAGGAAGCGCTCTTCATACACGAAGAGGGTGTCATCCACGACATCAATCCCGCCGCCGCGCGCATGGTCGGGGTATCCCCGAAAGATCTCATCGGCAAGCACGTGTTCACGCTGGTGGCGCCCGAGTCGCTGAACAGCGCCAAGACCCAGATGGACATCAAACCCACCGAGCCGTACGAGTTGTTGCTCGTGCGACGCGACGGCACGAGGTTCTGGGCGGAGCTGCAAGGACGTTCGCTGTCCTGGCGCGGAAAGACGCTGAGAGTCGTCATGGCGCGCGACGCCACGGACCGCAAGCGGGCCGAAGCGGCACTGCACGACAGCGAGGCCCTCTTCCGCCAACTGGCGGAAAACATCAAGGAGGTGTTCTTCGTCCGGGACCTGCGGGAAAACCGGATGATCTATGTCAGCCCCTCGTACGAGGAGATCTGGCAACGGCCCCGCCAGGGATTGATGGAGAACCCTCTCGATTTCGTCCAGTCGATCCACCCGGACGACCGCGCGGCCGTCCTCGACACCCTGCGACGCCAGGCGCCGGGGGATCTTTTTCGCCGCGAATACCGAATCGTGCGGTCAAGCGGTGAAGTCCGCTGGATCCGGGCGCGCACGTTCCCGATCATGAACGCAGCGGGAGAGGTTCACCGGATTGCCGGCGTTGCCGAAGACATCACCGATTTCAAGCAGGCGGAGCTCGCGCGACTCGAACATGAAAAGGCGCAGCGCGAGGCGCTCGTCCGCGAGGTGCACCATCGCATCAAGAACAATCTGCAGGGCATCATCGGTTTGCTCCAATACGAGATGGGCGGGCACCCGGGGTTGCGCGAGGTGATACAGGACACGATCGACCAAATCCGCTCCATCGCGGTCATCCATGGCCTGCAGAGCCTGACCCCGGGGCGCGACCTCCTGCTATGCGACGTGGTGCCTGCCGTCGTCAGTGCGGTTTGCGAGTCGCGCGAGCCGCGCCCACAGATTGCCCTCGAGGCCGATCTGCCCCGCTCCCTCAAGCTGCTGGAACCCCACGCCGTTCCCATCGCCCTGGTGATCAACGAGCTCGTGACGAACGCCGTCAAGCACGCACCGGCCTGGCAGGCATCTATAGAAATCTATCTCGAGCAGCAGGCCGAAGGCGGCCGCTTCGTCGTTCGGACGCAAGGTGCGCGCCTGCCCGCCGGCTTCGATTTTCGAACAGGACAAGGATTGGGTACGGGCCTGCACTTGGTGAAGTCCCTGCTCCCGCGCGAAGGGGTGACCCTGACGATCACCCAGAAGGATAATGCGGTCCACGCCGAGCTCGGCCTTCTGCCGCCGGTGGTGGAGCCGTTGTCGCAGCCGGACTAGCGTGATCACCGCTCTCCCCCGAACTCGCCAGTTCTCCGATATGCTTGGCGTTGGCACCACGGTCTCCCGCACCGGAATGACACGAGAACACAGACCCATCGGCTTCATCGGCCTCGGCGCCATGGGCCGGCACATGACCGCGAACCTGCTTCGGGCCGGACACCCGCTCGTCGTCTGGGCGAGGCGGCCCGAGGCGGCGGAATCCTTGCGCGCGGCCGGCGCCGCGGTGGCGACATCGCCGCGCGCGCTCGCCGAGCGGTGCGATACGGTCCTGACCATCGTGACGGATGCGGCGGCCGTCGACGAGGTGGTGCTCGGCGAACAGGGGGTCATCCACGGCGCCCGCCCCGGAAGCCTCGTGATCGACATGGGGACGATATCCCCCGTCGACGCGCGACGCGTCGCGGCGGCCCTCGAGGCGCGGGGAATCGATCACCTGGACGCGCCGGTGTCCGGCGGGCCGGTCGGCGCGGAGCGGGCCACGCTCGCGATGATGGTCGGCGGGCCCGCGCCGGCGCTGGAGCGCGCGCGGCCCCTGCTCGCGTGCCTTGCGAAGACCATCGTGCACGTCGGCGGGCACGGTGCGGGGCTCGTGGCGAAGGCGGCGAACCAGATGATCATGTGCGTGACGTTGCAGGCGATCGCCGAGGCGCTGCTCTACGCGAAGCGCGCCGGCGTCGACGCCGGGCGGGTGCGGGACGCGCTCCTCGGCGGCTTCGCCGGCGGGCCGATCCTGGAGGTGTTCGGCAAACGCATGGTCGAGCGCGAGTTCACGCCCGGCGTCGAGGCGCGGCTGCATCACAAGGACATCGGCATCGCCGTCCGGCTCGCGCGGGAGCTCGGGCTCGCGCTTCCGGCTTCGGCGCTCGCGGAGCAGTCGTTTAACGCCATCATGGGCAACGGCCACGGACAATCGGACTCCGCGGTGCTGATCGAGATCCTGGAGCGGATGTCGCTCGGCGCCGCCAGGCCGTGAGCAGGACCCCGGACCGGACCCCGACAACAAGAACCCCGCCGAGTCCGCCATCGACAAGACCGCCTTACGCCTGCCTGCCGTCATCGCCGCGCTCGCGCTCGCCGCGGCGGTGATCCTGGTGCTCATGCCGCCGCCGCCCGGCGTCAGCCGGACGCTGCTGCACGCCGCGGCGCTGACGGTCTTCGCCGTCGGGCTGTGGGCGACGGCGGCGATCCCGGAGGAAGTCACGGCCATCGCCTTCTTCCTCCTCGCGATGCTCCTCGCGGTCGCGCCGCCGTCGGTGGTGTTCTCCGGCTTCGCGGCGCAGGCCGTCTGGCTCGTCTTCGCGGGCGTCGTCATCGGCACCGCGGTGAAACACACGGGTCTCGGCGAGCGCCTGGCCCGGGCGCTCGTGCTGCGCATCGGCAGGAGCTACCTCGCCGTGATCACGGGCCTCGTCGTCGTTGCCATGGTGCTCGCGTTCCTCATGCCGTCGAGCATGGGGCGCGTCGTTCTGCTCATCCCGGTGGTCAACGCGCTCGCCGCGCAGCTCGGCTTCGCCGAGGGCTCGCGCGGACGCATCGGCATGGTGATGGCGACGGGGCTGGCCTGTTTCATGCCGGCCGCCGCGGTGCTGCCCGCGGCGGTGCCGAACCTGGTGCTCGCCGGCGCCGCCGAGACGCAGTACGGGCTCGCGTTCGCCTACATGGAATTCCTGCGGCTGCACTTCCCGATCATCGGCATCGGCGACAGCGTGCTGATCGTGCTGCTCACGACGCTGATCTTCGCGGAGAGGCCGCGGCCGTACGCCGGCGTCGCGCGCGCCGGCCCGATCACGCCGGCGGAGAAGCGCCTGAGCGTCGTGCTCGTCGCCGCCCTCGGCCTCTGGGCGACGGACACGCTGCACGGCGTCGGGCCGGGATGGATCGGGCTCGCGGCCGCGACCGCGTGCCTGCTCCCCGCGCTTCGGCTGCTGCCGCCGAAGGTATTCAGCGGACAGGCGAACCTCGCCCCCGTGATCTACGTCGCGGGCATTCTCGGCATGGCGGCGGTCGTTGCCGACAGCGGCCTGGCCGGCTGGCTCGGCGCCGCGCTGTTCGCCGTCGTGCCGCTCGAGGCCGGTGCGGAAGCGCGGAACTTCGCCTCGCTCGTCGGCATCGCGAGCGCGACCGGGTTCGTCGCCACGATGGCGGGCGTCCCGGCGGTGCTCGCGCCGCTCGCCGACACGCTCGCCGACGCGACGGGCCTTCCGCTCTACGCGGTGCTGATGACCCAGGTCATCGGCTACACCGCACTGTTCATTCCCTACCAGTCGCCGCCGCTCGTGGTCGCAATGCAGCTCGGCGGCGTGCGCCTGCGAGACGCGCTGCGCATCACGCTGCTGCTCGCGGCGCTCGAGCTGGCGCTGCTCACGCCGATCAACTTCCTCTGGTGGCGCTGGCTCGGCGTTTTCAGCCAATGAAACGCTCCGGGAAGGGGATGCCGGAAAATTGACTTTGCGAGAACACTGACCGTAGAGTCGCCCGAGAGCCGCGATCGCGTTTCGTGCGATGGATCGCGATTGTCGCACCCGGCGCGCGTCCATTCTTCCGCGGTTCACCGCCACTTTCGAGCTGGAGAGCCACGACATGAAAAGAACCGTAAGACTCACCCTGGCCGGCGCCGCCCTGCTGGGCGCCCTCGGGGCCTACGCGGCCTATCCCGAAAAGACGATCAGCTACATCATTGCCTTCGGGCCCGGCGGCGAGTCCGACATCTCGGCGCGCCTGCAGGAGCCCTTCTTCCAGAAGTACGCCAAGCAGACCGTCGCCATCCAGTACAAGGCCGGCGCGGGCGGCGCGACGACGTGGTCGCAGCTCAACAACATGCCGGCCGACGGCTACACCATCGTCGGCACCAACCTCCCGCACATCGTCCTGCAGCCGCTCGAGAAGGACGTGGGCTACGAGACCGCGGATATCGCGAACGTCTACTGGTTTCACTACACGCCGGACGCGTTGATGGTGCCCGCCGACAGCCCGTACAAATCGGTGAAGGACCTCGTCGCCGACGCCAAAAAGAAACCCGGCCAGATCACCTTCTCCGGCTCCGGCACCAACAGCGCGAACCATCTCGCGCAGCAGCGCTTCGACAAGCTCGCGGGCATCAAGACGACCTACGTGCCGTTCAAGGGCACGGGCGCGTCGAACACCGCGCTGCTCGGAAAGCAGGTGAGCGGCTCCTGGGGCTACACCACGGTGCAGATGCAGCTCGGCGACAAGGCGCGCTGCCTCGCGGTCGCGATGGACAAGCGCCACCCCGCCATCCCCGACTGCCCGACCTTCAAGGAGCTCGGTTTCGACCTTGTCGGCGGAGCGTACCGCGGCATCGCCGTACCGAAGGCGACGCCCGACGACGTCAAGAAGCAGCTCTCCGAGCTGATCGGCAAGATCAACAAGGACCCCGAATTCATCAAGAAGATGCAGGAGAACGGGTTCGCGATGATCGACATCGGCCTGAAGGAGATGCCGAAGTTCATGGCCGAGCAGTGCAAGGCCTACACCCAGATCGCGACCGAGATGGGCATCAAGAAACGCGATCCGCGCTGCCAGTAGACGGGTCCGTCGGGCTGGACGGCGATGCCGTGGCTCGATTTCCTGGTTGACGCGCTGACGCCGGTCAACCTCCTCCTCGCCCTCGGGGCGTGGTGGCGGGCACGGTGATCGGCGCGTTGCCCGGGCTCACCGCGACCATGGCCGTCGCGGTTCTCGTCCCCTTCACCTTCGGCGTGCCGCCCGCCTCCGCGCTGATCCTCCTCGGCGCGATCTACACCGGCGCGATCTACGGCGGCGCCTACTCCGCCATCCTGCTCAACACGCCGGGCACGCCCTCGGCCATCGCGACGACCTTCGAGGGCTACCCGATGGCGAAGCGCGGCGACGGCGATCTCGCCATCACGATCGCCTGCCTGGCGTCGGTGTTCGGCGGGCTCGTGGGCGCGGCGTTTCTCCTGGGCCTCGCCCCGCCGCTCGCGGAATTCGCGCTCGCGTTCGGGCCGGTCGAGTATTTCTGGCTCGCGATCTTCGGCCTCACGCTCATTGGCGCCCTGAGCGAGGGCAACGTGCTGAAGGGCCTGATCGGCGCGTGCTTCGGGCTGCTGCTCGCGACCATCGGCATCGCGGAGGTCGGCGGGGACATCCGCTACACGATGGGCACGCACCTCCTCCTCGGCGGCATCGACGTGGTCGCCGCGCTGATCGGGCTCTACTGCATCCCGGTGATGATCGATCTCGTCGCGACGCCCGACCCGCACCTCAAGGTCGGCAGCCAGGTCGCCGGTTTCCGCCTGCGGGAGGGTTTCGGGCTCGCATGGCGCCACAAGTTCAACCTGATCCGGAGCTCGCTGCTCGGGACCGTGATCGGCGTCCTCCCCGGGGCCGGCGGCTCCATCGCCTCGCTCGTCGCCTATTCGGAGGCGCGCCGCACGTCCAGGCGGGCGATGCACTTCGGCAAGGGCGAGCCGGAGGGTGTCCTGGCCACCGAGAGCGCGAACAACGCGACGGTGGGCGGCGGCCTCATCCCCACGCTCGTGCTCGGCATCCCCGGCACCCCGCCGGACGCCGTGATCCTGGGGGCGCTGCTCGTGCAGGGCATTCGCACCGGCCCGTCGCTCTTCAGCGAGCAGAGCTCGATCGTCTACACGTTCATCTTCGGGCTCTTCATCGCGACCGTCCTCATGCTGCCCATGGGCCTGCTGATCGGGCGCTACGCGTTTCGCTCGATCGTCACGATTCCGAAGGCCGTCCTCGTTCCCGCCATCGGTTTTCTGACGGTGATCGGCAGCTACGCCGTGAACAACAACGTCAACGACGTCGCCGTCATGGTCAGCCTCGGCGTGATCGGGTGGCTCCTCAACCGCCTGGGCTATACGCCTTCCCCGATCGTGCTCGGCATCATTCTCGGCCCCATCGCCGAGGCCGGGTTCGTCCAGGGCTATCTCATCGGCAACGCGCGCGGCAGCGTCGTCATGGAGTTCTTCGGGCGGCCCATCGCGATCATGATCATCGTGGCCATCCTGCTCTCGCTCCTCTATCCCCTGCTGATGGCGCGGCTGCGCATGCGCCGGCCGGAGGTGGTCGGTGACTGAGCATTCCCGGCGCGACGTCGCGAGCCTGCTCTCGGCGCTCGGCTTCATCGCGCTCGGCGGGCTCGCGCTGTACTACACCAAGGACATGTCGCCGCTGGGCTCGGTGTTTCCGCGCACCATCGGCTCCGCGATGATCGTGTTCTCGATCGCCTACATCGGCTGGCGCTGGTTCAAACCGCATCTCGGCGCGGAGGCGATCGGCGGAGGCTCGCACGCGCGCCGCGCCCTGCTCGCCGCGATCATGATCGCCTGGGCGCTGCTGCTCGATCGACTCGGCTTCCTCTCGGCGAGCATCATCGCCGCCCTGCTCCTGCTCGCGGTCGCCAACTACGATCGCTGGACCCCGATCCGCGCGATGGCCTATCTCGCGAGCACCCTCGCCATCGTCTTCGGGCTCTATGCCGTCTTTCGGTACGGGCTGCTGGTGCCGCTGCCGACCGGCGCCCTCTTCTGAGGGCGGTTACCGGTTTCCGGCAGAGGTGTTAAGTTGTAGGCGCGCTTCGCGCGCTCGACCTGTCACTCGTCACTTCGCACTCGTCAGGGCTTTATGAAGATCGTATCGATTCGCGAGAAAACCGTGCCGATCAGCTCGGCGATCCGCAATGCCTACATCGACTTCAGCGCGATGACGTGCAGCGTGGTCGCGGTCGTCACGGACGTCGCGCGCGAGGGCCGGCCCGTCGTCGGCTACGGTTTCAACTCCAACGGGCGCTACGCGCAGGGCTGCCTGCTGCGGGAGCGCGTCATCCCGCGGCTCATGAGCGCGGAGCCCGCCTCGCTCCTGAACGACGCGGGCACGAATCTGGACCCGCACCGCATCTGGGCGCGCATGATGATCAACGAGAAGCCGGGCGGCCACGGCGAGCGCTCGGTCGCCGTCGGCGTGATCGACATGGCGGTGTGGGACGCGGTCGCCAAGATCGAAGGAAAGCCGCTTTACCGGCTGCTCGCCGAACGCTACCGCAACGGGCAGGCGGACGACCGCGTGTTCGTGTATGCCGCCGGCGGCTATTACTACCCGAACAAGGACGTGAAGGCGCTGCAGGACGAAATGAAAGGCTACCTCGATCGCGGCTACCGGGTGGTCAAGATGAAGATCGGCGGCGAGGACCTGGGCCAGGACCTGCGTCGGATCGAGGCGGTGCTGAAGATCGTGGGCTCCGGCGATCGGCTCGCCGTCGATGCCAACGGACGCTTCGATCTCGATACCGCCATCACCTACGCGAGGGCGCTCGCCCCCTACCGGCTCTTCTGGTACGAGGAGGCCGGCGATCCGCTCGACTACGCCCTGCAGGCCGAGCTGGCCGGACACTACGACGGGCCGATGGCGACCGGCGAGAACCTGTTCTCAATGCAGGACGCGCGCAACCTGATCCGCTACGGCGGCCTGCGTCCCGATCGCGACTGGCTGCAGTTCGACTGCGCCCTCTCCTACGGCCTGGTCGAGTACCTGCGCACGCTCGAGATGCTGAACGCGAACGGATGGTCCGCGCGCCGCTGCATCCCGCACGGCGGCCATCAGCTCTCGCTCAACATCGCCGCCGGGCTCGGACTGGGCGGCAACGAGTCCTATCCCGGCGTGTTTCAGCCCTTCGGCGGCTTCGCGGACGACATTCCCGTGGAAGACAGCTACGTGCGCCTGCCGGACGTCCCCGGCATCGGCTTCGAGGCGAAGCGCGAGCTCTACCGGATCATGCAGCCGCTGGGCGAATCTTGAATGTTGAGGGCTGATGTTGAATCCTGGTGCGCGCTTTGCGAGACCTTCGATTCAACATTCACCATTGAGCATTCAAAATTGCTTTTCTAAGCTCCCTTCCCGAGCTCGCTCAGGTAGGCGTGGTGCCCGGTGTTCACCTGGCTCACGCGCAGCTCGACCGGGCGGTCCCGATAGGTATAGGCGACGCGCTCGATCTCGAGCAGCGGGTCCCCGGCGCGCACGCCGAGCGCCTTCCCCGTGGCGCCGTCGGCGGTCACCGCCCGCAGCCTCTCGACCGCACGGATGACGCTCACGCCGTAGCGTTCCTGGTACAGGTGGTAGATCGTGCCCGGCCGCGCGACGAAGATCGCGCGCGTGAGCCCCGGGAACTGCTGCGCGGCGATGGTGATGCGGTCGAGGACGACCGGGTCGTCGTCCAGCCGGAGCAGGTTGACCACACGGATCACGGGGGCGCCCCGCTTCAGTCCGAGCTTCGCGGCCTCGCTCCCGTCCGCCCGGCCGCGCCGGAACGCGTGCAGCTCCACGGCCGGGAAGCGCTTCGTCCCGTCGGCGTCCACGATATGAAAGAAGTGGTAGCGGTAGTGGTCCTCGGAGTGGGTCGAGACGAACGTCCCGCGCCCCTGGTGCCGCACGAGGATCTGGCCGGCGACGAGCTCGTCGATCGCCTTGCGGATCGTGCCGACGCTCACGTGGAACTGCTGCGCGAGCCGCGGTTCGCTCGGGATCGTCTCGCCCGAGCGCCACTCGCCGGACTCGAGCTTCTGCGTGATCTGCGAGATCACGTGACGGTATAACGGGCTTTGCACCGCGGCGCTCCCGCCGTGTGGGGTGCGCGCATTATAGCGCCGGCCGCTTCCGCCAGTCATATATATGACCTAGTTGACTCCGTGCGCGCGCGGGGGCATCATCCGGCGATCGGCGTCGCGCGCGTCCGGGCGACCGCGGTCCGACGCCCCCTCTCGTCACGCCGGGCTCACCGTTCCCGAAGGAGTGTGCATGATCCACTTCATTGTTCACGACAAGGGCGACTCCGTCGGAGTCGTCGTCACCGAAGGCGTCAAGGCCGGCCAGGAACTCACCGGCTGGATCATGGAGGAGAACGAGACCGTGCGCGCACGCGTCGTCGACCCCATTCCGATCGGCCACAAGTTCGCGCTCAAGGATTTGCCCAACGACGCCGCGGTGATCAAGTACGGCGTCGACATCGGGCGCACGGTCGCGCCGATCCGGACCGGCCAGCACGTGCACGTGCACAATCTGAAGACCCGGAGGTGGTAGGCATGTTGAACGAAACCTTCCTGGGCTACCGGCGCGAGAACGGCCGCGTCGGCGTCCGCAATCACGTGATCATCCTCCCCGTGGACGACCTCTCGAACGCGGCCTGCGAGGCCGTGGCGAACAACATCAAGGGCGCGCTCGCGATTCCGCACCCGTACGGGCGGCTGCAGTTCGGCGCCGACCTCGAGCTCCACTTCCGCACGATCATCGGTACCGGCGCCAACCCCAACGTCGCCGCCGTCGTCGTGATCGGCATCGAGCCGGGCTGGACCCAGCGCGTCGTCGACGGCATCGCGAAGACCGGCAAGCCGGTCAAGGGCTTCAGCATCGAGCAGAACGGCGACATCAAGACGATCGCCGACGCCTCGTGGACTGCCAAGGAGTACGTGCAGTGGGCGTCGGAGCTCCGGCGCGAGGCGTGCCCGATCCGCGACCTCTGGGTATCGACCAAGTGCGGCGAATCCGACACCACTTCGGGGTGCGGCGCCAACCCGACCGTCGGCAACGCCTTCGACAAGCTCTACGAGAACGGCAACACGCTGGTGTTCGGCGAGACCTCGGAGATCACGGGCGGCGAGAACCTGGTGCGCGACCGCTGCCGCACGCCGGAAATCGCGAAGAAGTTCATGGACACCTGGTCCGCCTACAACGACTTCATCCTCGCGAACAAGACCAACGACCTCTCCGAGTCGCAGCCGACCAAGGGAAACATCGAAGGCGGCCTGACCACCATCGAGGAGAAGGCGCTCGGCAACATCCAGAAGATCGGCAAGAAGTGCATGGTGGACGGCGTGCTCGCGCCGGCCGAGACGCCGACCGGGCCCGGCCTCTGGTTCATGGACTCCTCCTCCGCGGCCGCCGAGATGGTCACCTTGTGCGCCGCCTCGGGCTACGTCGTGCACTTCTTCCCCACCGGTCAGGGCAACATCATCGGCAACCCGATCCTGCCGGTCATCAAGCTCACGGCGAATCCGCGCACCGTGCGCACGATGCGCGAGCACGTGGACGTGGACACGTCCGGCATCCTGCAGCGCGAGCTGACCCTGGATCAGGCCGGCGACAAGCTGCTGGACATGATGCTCCGCACCGCGAACGGGCGGCTGACGGCGGCCGAGGCGCTCGGCCACCGGGAGTTCGTCCTCACGAAGCTCTACCGGAGCGCATGACCCGGGAGACCGAGGCGATGACGGAGTCGCTCTCGGTCTCGGTGTGGCGCGGGGGCGCGGTCGGCGCCTTCCGCGAGTACTCCGTGCCGCGGCGTGCGAGCCAGACGGTGCTCGACGTGGTGACGCACATCCAGCGGCGGATCGATCCCACCCTCGCCTACCGTTTCGCCTGCCGGGTCGGCATGTGCGGTTCCTGCGCGATGACCGTCAACGGCGTCGCGCGGTGGACCTGTCGCACCCACGTCGCCCGCGTCGCGCCCCACGGGCGGCTCGAGATCGCCCCGCTCGCCAACCTCCCGGTGATCCGGGACCTCGTCTGCGATCTCGATGTCTTCTTCGAGAAATGGCAGCGCGCCCGGGGGCGGTTCGAGCCGAGCGCGCCCGCGTCGACCGATTTCGCGCGCATCGCGCCCGATTCCGGCGAGCGCCGGGCCGCCGAAGCGGGCATCGAGTGCATCGGGTGCGCCGTCTGCTACGCCTCGTGCGATGTCGTCGCCTGGAACCCGGCTTACCTCGGGCCGGCCGCGCTCAACCGCGCCTGGACCCTGATGAACGACGCCCGGGACGCGGCGCACGGTGCGCGCCTGCGGGCCGTGGCGGGCGACGCCGGCTGCCACGCGTGCCACACGCAGCTGAGCTGCACGGAACGCTGCCCGAAGGGCATCTCACCCACCGCCGGTATCGCCGGACTGAAGCGTATGAGTGTCCGGGCCCTGATTCGGGGTGCCCTGTGAGCGCCGCGGCCGAGACGCGGCTGTGGCTCGCGCAGCGCGCGACGGCGGGGCTGCTCGCCGTGTTCGTCGCGGTTCACCTGGTCACCGTCGCGTACGCGGTGCGCGGGGGGCTCACGGCCGCGGAGATACTCGGGCGCCTCCAGGGCCACGCCGGCTGGTTCGCCTTCTACGCGCTGTTCGCGCTTGCGGCCGCGGCGCACGGCGCGATCGGCTTGCGGGTCATCGCGCGCGAGTGGCTCGGCTGGCACGGGCGGTCGCTCGAGATCGCGGCCGTCGCGGCGGGCATCGCGCTCGCGTTCCTCGGGCTGAAAGCGACGTGGGCGGTGACCGCGACATGAGCGACTGGCGCGCGCGCAACCACCCGGCCTGGTGGGCGTTCCTCGTGCACCGCCTCTCGGGGCTCCTGCTCGCGGCGTTCCTGCCGCTGCATTTCTGGGCGCTCGCGCAGGCGTTGCGGGGGGCCGAGCGCCTCGACGGCTTTCTGCGCTGGACCGAGCAGCCGGTCGTGAAGCTCGCCGAGGTCGGGCTCGTGCTGCTGCTCGCGGCGCACCTGACGGGCGGCCTGCGGCTGCTGATGCTCGAGTTCCTCGCCTGGCGCGAGTGGCAGAAAGGTCTCCTCGCGGCCGCGGCCGGGACGAGCCTCGCCGCGGCGCTGGTGTTCGCCCTGAATGTGGTTTGAGTATGGAGTGATCCTGTGCGGCGCGTTTCTCGGTGCAGTGTCGTCCGGCAGCGCGGGTTTCGCCTTCGCGCTGATCGGCACGGCCGTGTGGATGCACGTGTTGCCTCCGCGCGAGGTCGTGAGCCTGGTGGTGCTCTGCTCGCTCCTGCTGAATCTGGCGCTCGTGTGGCGCCTGCGGCGCGACATCGAACCGGCGCGCCTGTGGCCGTTCCTGGCGGGCGGTTTCGCCGGGGTGCCGCTGGGGGTCGCCGCACTCTCGACCGTCGATGCGCGCTGGCTGCGGGCGACCGTGGGCGCGCTGCTCGTTCTCTACAGCCTTTGGCGGCTCGCCCGGTCAGTGCCTCCCGTGCTGCGCTTGCGCGCGGGACCGGGACGGCTGCTCGACGGCCTCATCGGCATGGTGGGCGGCTTCCTCGGCGGGGCGACCAGCCTGAACGGGCTGGTGCCCACGCTGTGGTCCGGTCTGCGCGGCTGGAGCAAGCGCGAGCAGCGCGGCGTCTTCCAGCCGTACATCCTGATCATCCACGTCGTGACGCTCGGGTGGCTCGGCGGCGCCGGAGCCGTTACCCGCGCGACGTTCGTGCATTTCGCGCTGAGCCTGCCCGCGCTCGCGATCGGCGCGCTCGTCGGGCTCCGGATCTACGATCTCGTCGAAGAGCCGGGATTCCAGCGCATCGTGCTCGGCCTGTTCCTGCTGTCCGGCGGCACGCTTCTGCTGCGGGGATGACGCCATCCCCGGCCGAGGCGGGTCAAAATAGCTAACACGCACCGCATTACACCAGCGAGAAGGAGGAGAAGATGAGAACGACGATACGAGCAGTGGCGGCATCGATCCTCGGTCTGGGCATCGCGTTCTTCGCGGCCAGCGGTTTCGCCGAGGTAAAGGAGGTCCGCATCGCGCAGCAGTTCGGCATCGGTTATCTGCCGCTGCAGATGATGGCGGAGAAGGGATTGCTCGAGAAGCACGCGAAGCAGCTCGGCCTCGGCGACATCAAGGTCACGTGGTCTCGCTTCGGCGGCGGCGCGGCGATGAACGACGCGCTGCTCTCCGGGAACCTCGACTTCGCCTCCGGCGGCGTCGGGCCGCTCCTCACCATCTGGGACAAGACGAAAGGCAGCCTGGACGTGAAGGGCGTGGCGGCGATCAACTCGATGCCGCTCTACCTCGTCACGCGCAATCCGAACGTGAAGAGCATCAAGGACTTCACCGAGCAGGACAAGATCGCGCTCCCCGCGGTGAAAGTGTCCGTGCAGGCGCGCACGCTGCAGATGGCGGCGGCACAGGCGTGGGGCCAGGACCAGTACGACCGGCTCGACAAGCTGACGGTCTCCATGAAGCATCCCGACGGCGTCGCCGCGATGCTCTCGGGCCAGTCGGAGATCACCGGGCACCTGACGAGCCCGCCGTACCAGCAGCAGCTGCTCCAGGACGGCAAGATGCGAAAGGTGATGAGCTCCTACGACGTGCTCGGCGGCAAGTCGACGTTCAACACGGTGTGGACGACCTCGAAGTTCCGCAAGGACAACCCGAAGACCTACCAGGCGTTCGTCGCCGCCCTGAAGGAAGCGATGGAGATCATCAACAAGGACAAGGCCGCGGCCACGGACGTCTTCATGAAGCAGACGAACTCGAAGCTCGACCCCGAGTTCGTCCGGAAGATCGTGATGGACGACGAGAACGAGTTCACCATGACGCCGCGCAACACCATGAAGTACGCGGAGTTCATGCACAAGGTCGAGGCGCTCAGGAACAGGCCGAAGAGCTGGAAGGACTACTTCTTCCCCGAGGTCCACAACCTCTCCGGGGGCTGACCATGGGGATGGCGCGTCAGGAAGCGGCGGACTGGGCGGGGAACGACGCCGCCCGGTCGCTGTTGCAGGTCGAGGGGGTGACCCTGCAGTACAAGACCCGGGAGCACCTCGTGACCGCGACCTATCGCGTGGGCTTCGACGTCTTTCCCGCCGATCGTTTCGTGCTGCTCGGACCCTCCGGCTGCGGCAAATCGACACTGCTCAAGGGCGTGGCAGGGTTCCTGGATCCGGTCGAGGGGGCGATCCGCCTGAACGGGAAGCCGGTCCGGGGCCCCGGCCCCGACCGGATGATGGTGTTCCAGGAGTTCGACCAGCTGCTCCCCTGGCGCACCGTCAAGCAGAACGTGATGTTCCCCATGCGCTGCTGCCACCGTTTCAAGGCGGCCGAGGCCGAGGAGCGCGCCCGGGCCGCGATCGCCAAGGTGAACCTGACGAAGTTCACGGACGCGTACCCCCACATGCTCTCCGGCGGCATGAAGCAGCGCGTGGCGATCGCGCGGGCGCTCGCCATGGAACCGGACATCCTGCTCATGGACGAGCCGTTCGCGGCGCTGGACGCCCTCACCCGCCGCAAGATGCAGGAAGAGCTCCTGCGGTTGTGGGAGGAGGTCCGCTTCACGGTCCTGTTCGTCACGCACTCCATCGAGGAGGCGATCATCGTCGGCAACCGCATCCTGGTCCTGTCCCCCCACCCGGGCCAGGTGCGCGCCGAGCTGAATTCGCACGAGTACGACCACGACACGATGGGCGGCGAGCAGTTCGTGAAGCTGCAGCAGCGCATCCACGACATGCTGTTCGCCGAGCGCGTCGAGGAGGAGGTGCACCGCCATGCGTAATCCCGCGCTTGTCACTCCCCCCGTCAGACCGGAACTGGAGCGGCAGACCTCGGACGTCTCGCACGTGGGCGCCATCGAGCGGCCGCTCTCGGCCTGGGAGAAGATCACCAACGTCACCGCCGTGCGGCGCGTGTTCATCCTGGTGCTGCTCGCGGTCGCGTGGCAGGTCTACGCCAGCTATCTCGACAACCCGCTCATGTTCCCGACGTTCGCCGACACCGCGCGCGCCTTCTGGGACGCGCTCGTCGACGGCGGCCTGCTCGGCAAGGCGTGGGTGTCGATCGAGGTGCTGCTGATGGGCTATGCGGCCGGGGTGGGCATCGCCGCCGTGCTCACCACGCTCGCGGTCTCGACGCGCCTCGGCAACGACCTGCTCGCGACCCTGACGGCGATGTTCAATCCCCTGCCCGCCATCGCCCTGCTGCCGCTCGCGATGCTCTGGTTCGGGCTCGGGTACGCCAGCCTGGTCTTCGTGCTGATCCACGCGGTCCTCTGGCCGCTGTCGCTCAACACGCATTCCGGCTTCATGGCCGTGAGCGATACGCTGCGCATGGCCGGCCGCAACTACGGGCTGAAGGGACTGCGCTACGTCGCCGGCATCCTGATTCCCGCCGCCTTCCCCTCGATCCTCGCCGGCCTCAAGATCGGCTGGGCGTTCGCGTGGCGCACGCTGATCGCGGCCGAGCTCGTGTTCGGCGTCAGCTCCGGGTCGGGCGGCCTCGGCTGGTTCATCTTCGAGAACAAGAACGAGCTCGAGATCGCCTACGTGTTCGCCGGCCTCGGCACCGTGATCATCATCGGCCTGCTCGTGGAGAACGTGGTCTTCCGCTGGATCGAGGAGCGGACCGTGCGCAAGTGGGGCATGCAGCGCTGACCGGAGGAACGATGGACGTCGATCTCGAGGCCGTGGAGGCCGCCGCAAAAGAGCTCTACATCCGGGCGCTGAAGATACTGCCCGACGACATCAAGCGGGGCTTCGCCGAGCTCGTCGGGCGCGAGACCCGGGCGACGGCGAAGACGGTGCTCGGCACGATGATCCGGAACATCGAGGTCGCCGAGGCAACGGACAACCTGCTCTGCCAGGACACGGGCCTGCCGATCTACACCGTCACGATCGGGCGCAACGTGCTCGTCGACGGCGTGGACCTCGCCGCGGCCATCCGCCGCGGCTGCGAGCGCGCGACGCGCGAGCATCCGCTGCGCTCCTCGGTGGTGCACCCCCTTACGCGGGAGAACGCGCACACCTCCACCGGGCCACGCATCCCGGACATCCGCTTCGAGTACAGCGACCGCCCCGAGGAGCTGACGATCGGGATGATCCCCAAGGGTTCGGGGTCGGAGAACAACTCCTGGCTCCGGATGGCGATTCCCGCCGAGGGCGTCGACGCCATCAAGCGCTTCGTGATCGACTGCGTGCTCGAGGCCGGCGGCAGGACCTGCCCGCCCACGATCGTCGGCGTCGGGGTCGGCGGAACGGCCGATCTGTGCGTACACCTGGCCAAGCTCGCGGCCACGCGCGCGCTCGGCACGCACTGCGCGGACCCGGAGGGCGCGACGCTCGAGCGGGAGCTGACGAAGGCCGTGAACACGCTGGGCGTCGGACCCCAGGGGCTCGGCGGCGACGCGACCGCCTTCGCGGTCCACGTCGAGCTCGCGGCGACGCACATCACCATGAATCCGGTCGCCGTCAACATGCAGTGCCACTCGGCGCGACGCGCGACCGCGACGTTCACGCCGCAGGGCGTCACTTACGGGTTTTAATGGCAATGTTGAATGCTCAATGCTGAATGTTGAATCAACGGGTGCGCGACGCGCACGACCAGAATTCAACATTCAAAATTCAACTTTCAACATCAAGCTTGTCTCATAGCCATGGCGCACTACGAACTGACCCTGCCTGTCGACGACGACCACGTCCGGCGCCTGCGCGTGAACGACACGGTCACGCTGCAGCGCACGCTCTATGGCATCCGCGACGCGACGTTGATACACATCTTCGATCGCGGGCGCACGTCGCGCTTCGATCTGCGGGGCCACGCCGTGATCCACACTGCGCCCAACGTGCGCCGGGTGGAAAAGAGCGCCGCGCACCCGGCGGGCTACGCGCCGCTCTGCGTGGGCACGACCACGAGCGCGCGCATGGAACGCTTCACCCGGCCGCTCATGGCGCAATACGGCGTGCGCCTCATCGTGGGCAAGGGCGGCATGGGCCAGGATACCCTCGAGGCGTTCCGGGACCTCGGCGGCGCATACCTCGCCATCGTCGGCGGAGCGGCCGCGCTCGAGACGACGTGGATCGAGGCGATCGAGGACGTGGACCTCGACGATCTCAACCCGGAGAGCCTGTGGAAGTTCCGCATCCGCGACTTCGGGCCGCTGCTCGTCGCGATGGACAGCCACGGCGGCAGCGTCTATCGCCAGGTGCAGGACGACGCCGCCGCACGCCGCGAACGCGCCCTCGCCGATCTCGGGGTGCGGCGTTGAGGCAGCTCGAGACGGACATCCTGATTCTCGGCAGCGGCGGCGCGGGGCTCTTCGCGGCGCTGCACGCGCACGACGCAGCCTCCCGCCTCTCCGTCACGGTCGCCGTCAAGGGCCTGCTCGGGAAGTGCGGCTGCACGCGCATGGTCCAGGGCGGCTACAACGTCGCGCTCGCGCCCGGCGATTCCCGCGAGCGCCACTTCATGGATACCCTGGAAGGCGGCAAGTGGCTGCCGGACCAGGACCTGGCCTGGCTCCTCGTCACCGGGGCCCAGGAGCGCATCCGGGAGCTCGAGAACCGTTACGGGTGTTTCTTCGACCGCAACCCCGACGGCACCGTGCACCAGAAGGCCTTCGCCGGGCAGACCTTCGATCGCACCGTGCACAAGGGCGACCTGACGGGCATCGAGATCATCAACCGCCTGAGCGAGCAGGTCTGGGCGCGGGGCGTGAAGCGGCTGGAAGAGCACCGCGCCGTGGCGCTCGTCCGTGCGGCCGACGGGAGCCGGATCGCCGGCGTGCTCTTCATCGACATGCGCACGGGCGAGTACGTGTACGCGGCGGCACGCGCCGTGCTGCTCGCGACCGGCGGCGGACCCACGATGTACAAGTACCACACGCCCTCGGGCGACAAGAGCTGCGACGGGCTCGCGATGGCGCTGCAGGCGGGGCTCGCACTGCGCGATCTCGAGATGGTGCAGTTCCACCCGACCGGACTGCTCGCCGGACCGGACACGCGCATGACGGGAACGGTGCTCGAGGAGGGCTTGCGCGGCGCGGGCGGACATCTGCTGAACGGCCGGATGGAGCGGTTCATGGCGGACTACGATCCGCGCGGCGAACGGGCCACGCGCGACATCGTCTCGCGCGCGATCGCCGCCGAAATCCGCGCCGGCCGCGCCTCGCCGAACGGGGGCGTCTACCTCCGCATGAGCCACCTGGGCGCCGAGAACGTGCGCCGCCAGTTCAAGGGAATGGTCGAGCGCTGCCGGGACTGCGGGTTCGACCTGGCGGGCGGGCTCGTCGAGGTCGTGCCGACCGCACATTATATGATGGGCGGGGTGGTCTTCCGCCCGGACTGCAGCACGGTCCTGCCCGGCCTGTACGCCGCCGGCGAGGACACGGGCGGCGTGCACGGCGCGAATCGCCTCGGCGGCAACGGCGTGGCGAACTCGACCGTGTTCGGGGCGGTGGCCGGCGATCGCATGGTGGAATGGGTGGAACGAACGGGGAAGGCGACCCCACCGCCCGATTCCGCCGCGATCGAGCAGGCGATCGAGATTTGCGAGCGACCCTTCCGGCGACCGGCCGGCGACGTGAACGCCCTGCGCGAGGCGCTCTTCGAGCTGATGTGGGACGACGTCGGCATCCTGCGGGACGCCGCCGGCCTCGCGCGCGCCGGCGCCGGCCTGCGCGGTCTCGCCGAACGCATCGAGGGGACGGGGATCGCCGACGGCGGGCGCGCCTTCAATCTCACCTGGCACGACTGGCTGAATCTGCGCAACCTGGTTTTCGTGAGCCGCGCGATCACGGCCGCCGCGGCCGCGCGCGAAAACTCCGTGGGCGCGCACTACCGCGAGGATTTCCCCGACTCCCCTCCTCCGGCACAGGCCGCCTACACCCGCCTGGAGTGGCGCGAGGACGCCTTCGACGTCCGCTTCGAGCCGGTCGCGTTCACGCGCGTGCGGCCGGGCGAAACCCTGCTCGAATCCCCGGAAGAGGCATCGCGATGCGCGTCGTGATCAGCGAGTTCATGGACGGGCCGGCGGTGGCGGAGCTCGCCGCCCGTTTCGACACGCAGTACGACGCGGCGCTGGTCGACGATACCGCCCGCCTGCACGCGGCGCTCGCCGAAGCCGACGCGCTCATCGTGCGGAACCGCACCCGCGTGGACGCCACGCTGGTCGCGGCCGCACCGCGCCTGCGCGTCGTCGGGCGGCTCGGCGTCGGGCTCGACAACATCGATCTCGCCGCCTGCCGCGCGCGCGGGATCGAGGTCATTCCGGCGACCGGGGCGAACGCGCAGGCCGTCGCCGAGTACGTCGTCTGCACGGTCATGATGCTCCTGCGCGGCGCGTACGGCTCGAGCGCCGAGGTCGCGGAAGGCCGGTGGCCCCGGACCGCCCTCAGCGCCGGCCGGGAGCTCGCCGGCAAGACGCTCGGCCTGGTCGGTTTCGGCGGCATCGGTCAGCTGACCGCGCGCCTGGCGCGGGCGCTGGGCGCCCGTGCCGTGGCGCACGACCCCGCGATCGATACGCAGCTCCCGCTGCTCCGGGAGCTCGACGTCCGACTCGTCGGGCTCGACGAGCTCCTCGCGGTGGCGGACGCGGTGTCGCTGCACGTGCCGCTGACCGACGCGACGCGCGGGCTGCTGGATCGGCCTCGCCTAGCCCGGCTGAAACGCGGCGCGGTGATCGTCAATACCGCGCGCGGCGGCGTCGTGGACGAGACGGCGCTCGCGGAGCTGCTGCGGAGCGGCCATCTCGGCGGCGCGGCGCTCGACGTCTACGCGGAAGAACCGCTGCGCGCGGGCAGCCCGCTCGCCGGCGCCCCGAACCTGATCCTCACCCCGCACATCGCCGGGCTCACCCAGGAATCCAACCGGCGGGTGAGCTCCCTCGTGGCGCAGCGGGTCATCGAATTCCTCTCAGGGTGACGCATGCCGACGCTCGCACTCGCTGACCTGTCCGACCTCGTCGCCCGCGCGCTCGAGCGGGCGGGCGCCTCCCGACGGCAGGCGGAACCGGCGGCCGCCGCGCTCGCGATCGCCGAGGCCCAGGGTCTCGCCTCGCACGGTCTCGCCCGGGTGCCCCTCTACTGCGCGCACCTGCGCGCCGGCCGGACGGACGGCCGCGCCGAACCGCGCATCGCGTCCGCGAAGCCGGCGGCCGTCCTCATCGACGCGGCCTGCGGCATGGCGTTCGCCGCGTGCGCCCTCGCCGTCCAGGAGGCGATCGCGCGGGCCAGATCGAACGGCGCCGCGTTCGCCGGCGTGACGAACAGCAATCACTTCGGGGTCGCCGCGCTGCACCTCATGCCGGTCGCCGAGAACGGGTTCGTCGGCCTCGCCTTCGGCAACTCGCCGGCCGCCATGGCGGCCTGGGGCGGAAAGCGGCCGCTCTTCGGCACCAATCCGATCGCCGCCGTTTTCCCGCGCCGCGACGGACGTCCGCTCGTGATCGATCTCTCGCTCTCCGAGGTCGCACGCGGCAAGCTGCTCGTCGCGGCGCGCGAGAAGAAGTCGATCCCGCCCAGCTGGGCACTCGACCGGGACGGCCGGGTGACGACCGATCCGCAGGCCGGGCTTTCGGGCAGCATGCTGCCGGCGGGCGGCGTCAAGGGCGCCATGCTCGCGCTCGTCGTCGAGCTTCTCTGCGTCGCGCTCACCGGCGCGGCTTACGGCTTCGAGGCCGACTCGTTCTTCAGCGATACGGGCAACCGCCCGCGCATCGGGCAGGCCTTCCTCGTGATCGACCCGGGCGCGCTCGCCGGGCGCGATGCCTACCTGGAACGCATCGAGACCCTGATCTCGGCGATGCTGGCGGACGGCGACGTGCGTCTGCCCGGCGCGCGGCGCCTCGAGCACGAGGCGCACGCACGCCGCGACGGCGTCCGTGTCGACGACGCGCTCTACGAGGATCTGCGCAAGCTCGCCGACGCGTGAGCGGGCGCGAAGGCGCCGTCGACGTCGGAACCGCAGCCCGGCGGGTGAATCGCTTATCGGCGTCGGCGCCGGAGCGTCACCTTTCCCGGCGTTTCGCGCCACGGTGCGCAGCAACACGAACAGGCTCGATCCCGCCATGAGCGCGGCGGCGAGGACCGGTCGAAGCAGGCCCGCGCTCGCTGCTGCGAGCGCCACGAGGTTGTAGCCGAAAGCCCAGGCGACGTGCACGTGATGGTGCGACGCTCGCCGCCGCGGGCGATGAGGGAGGTCGAATCGAGTCAGTTAGTACGTTTCACGATCGTTACGTTGCCTCACTTTTTTTCCGGGTCGCAAAGACACGATGCTGCCGCGGACTTGTCCGCCCGATCGTCGCAGCCCGGGGCCCGGAAGTCCCCGATTGCGCGAGCGTCCGGGCTTCGCCATGGTTCGCCTCGGCGAAACCGATAAGGAGGTCGGCGATGCGTGTAGCTCGGAGACTCGGATGGGGGTGGTGGCTGCTCTGTCTCGCGGCGCTCGTCGCACCGGCCCAGGCGCGCGATGTCCCCTACGTGCCTACGCCCGAGGAGGTCGTGCGGGGCATGCTGGAGCTCGCGAAGATCGGACCGGACGACCTGGTCTACGATCTCGGTTCGGGCGACGGCCGCATCGTCATCATGGCGGCCAAGGAGTTCGGCGCGCGCGGCGTCGGCGTGGACATCGATCCGGACCGCATCGCGGAGGCGAACGAGAACGCGCGCGCCGCCGGCGTCGCGGACAAGGTGAGATTCATCCAGTCCGACCTGTTCGAGGTCGATCTGCGGCCGGCGACGGCGGTGACGCTCTATCTCCTTCCCGAGGTGAACCTGCGCCTGCGCCCCAAGCTGCTCGAGGAGCTCAGGCCCGGCACTCCGGTGGTGTCGCACCGGTTCGACATGGGGGACTGGACGCCCGAGGCGGAACGCAATTTCGATGGACGCACCGTCTATCTCTGGCACGTCCCTCCGAAGACGGCCCTGAAGCGCGGGACAGCCCGCGCGGAGCGCGCAGCCGCACCCTAGCGCCGCGCGCGCGAGGGATCGGGGTCGTCGCCCGGCCCCGGTGCGAAAAACGCCCGGGCCTGCTCGGCCATCGCGCGCAGCTTCGCCTCCACCAGGAAGTTGACGCTGCCGTCGGGAAACCGGCCGTCCGGACCCCGCTCGCCGGCCGGGCGTCCGGTGAGGAGCGCCAGCCCCTCGTCGACGTGGTTTACCGCGTAAACGTGGAAGCGTCCCTGCGCCGCGGCCTCCACGACGTCCGCGCGCAGCATCAGGTGCTGCACGTTCGCCGCCGGGATGAGCACGCCCTGCTCGCCGGTCAGGCCGCGACGCCGGCAGGCGTCGAAGAACCCCTCGATCTTCTCGTTCACTCCGCCGATCGCCTGCACCTCGCCGTGCTGATCGATTGAGCCGGTCACGGCCAGCGACTGCCGGAGCGGGACGTCCGCGAGCGCCGAGAGCAGCGCATAAAGCTCCGCGCACGAGGCGCTGTCTCCTTCGACCTCGCCGTAGGTCTGCTCGAAGACCAGGCTCGCCGACATGGAGAGCGGCCGATCGAGCACGTAACGACCGCCGAGGAGGCCGGAGAGGATCAGCACGCCTTTGCTGTGGATCGGACCGCCGAGCTCGACTTCCCGCTGGATATCGAGCACGTCACCCTTGCCGAGCCGAACCCGCGCGCTGATCCGGACCGGATGGCCGAAAGCGAAGTCGCCGAGCCGCGCGAGCGACAGCCCGTTCACCTGCCCCACACGGCTTCCCCGGGTCTCGATCAGGAGCAGCCGGCGCTCGATCTGCTCCTGCACGAGTGACCGCACGCGATCCAGGCGATAGACCTTCGCGTCGATCGCGCGCGCGATGTCCTCGACCGTGACCGTCCCGCGTCCCGCCTCGCGCGCCCAGTAATCCGCTTCACGCAGCAGGTCGGCCAGCTCGCGCACGCGCAGCGACAGCTTGCTGGCGTCGTCCGCGAGCCGCGCGGCGTGCTCGACGGTGCGCGCCACCGCTCCGCGATCGAAGGGCAGCAGCTTCTCCTTGAGGACGAGCCCGGCGATGAGCCGCGCGTAACCGAGCTGCGCCTGATCGTCGCGCGCCATGTCGTCCTCGAAGTCGGCGGCGACCTTGAAGAGCTCGGCAAAGTCGGGGTCGTACTGGTACAGCAGGTAATACAGCAGCCGGTCCCCGAGCAGCACAACCTTGACATCCAGCGGCGCGGGCTCGGGTTCGAGCGAGACGGTACTGATGAGGCTCAGCACCTGCCCGAGCGATTCGATCCGGATCTCGCGCGTATCGAGCGCGCGCTTGAGCCCCTCCCAGGCGAAGGGCTGCATGAGCAGCTTGCGCGCGTCGAGCAGGAGGTATCCGCCGTCGGCCCGGTGCAACGCGCCCGCCTTGATCAGGGCGAAATCCGTGACCAGCGCCCCCATCTGCGCCACGTGCTCGATGCGCCCGAGCAGGTTGTGGTAGGTGGGATGGTCCTCGTGCACGACCGGCGCGCCCGCCACCCCGCTTCGATCCACCAGCACATTGACGCGGTAGCGGCGCAGGGGCGCCCCGCCTCCCGTCATAGGCAGGCCGGACGGCGTCTCGGGTCCTTCCTCGCCGCGGCGGAAATCCTCGAAGTTCTCGACCATCGCCTGCTCGAGCCGGTCGAGGTGCTCCAGGACCTGCGCCAGCGATGCGTAGCCCTTGCGCAGCTCGTCGATCGCGTGGCGCACGGCGGACGTCGCCACCTCGCGATCGAGCTGCCGGATTCGCTGCTGCCCCTCGCGCCGCCATTGATGGATCTGCTGCATGAGCCGCTCGAGGCGCTCTTCGAGCGAGGCGATCACCGCCTGCAGCCGCTCCTGCTCCTCCCCGGGCAGCGCCTGGAATTCCTCGGCGCCGACCACCTCGCCCTTGCGCATCGGCGCGAACGCCATGCCGGCCGGCGTGCGGATGAGCGCGATGCCGTGCGAGTCGGCCTCGCGGCCCAGCTCCTCGAACGCACGCTGCTGCTGCTCCTTGAGCGACTCCTCGATCTCGCGCCGCCGCGCCCGATACTCGTCGGTTTCGAACACCGCCGGAATCGCGCCTCGCACGTCCTCCAGCAGCCGGTCCACGTCGCGCCGAAGACGCTCGCCCACGCCGGTCGGGAGCCTCAGGAGGCGTGGACGGTGGGGCGCGTCGAAGTTGTTGACGTAGCAAAGATCAAGGGAGGCCGGTTCCCGCGCCGCGCGCTCGTCGAGTATCAGCCGCACCAGCGTGCGCTTGCCGGCGCCCGGAGGGCCGAGCGCGTAGAGATGGTAACCAGGGCGCCGGATGCCGATGCCGAAACGCAGGGCTTCGAGCGCGCGCGGCTGCCCGAGAATGGTATCGAGCGGCTTCAGACCCGCGGTGGTCTCGAAGTCGAGCTGCGCGGGGTCGCAGCGGGTGTAGAGCTTCTCCGCCTCGAGCGGCGGGATCGCCGGCGTGCCCCCCTTCGCCACCCCTGGTCCTTTCACCCCGGGTGATGCTTGCCCACGAGACGGACGGTGCTCGCCTGCGGCCCGCGCTCGCCCATCTCCTCGACGAAACGCACCTCGGCGCCCACCGCGAGGTCGCCGAAGTCGGCGTCGATCACGCTGTGCCGGTGGAAGTAGACGGTGCGACCGTCCCCCGTCTCGATCCGGCCGTAGTCCTCCCCGGGGTTCAGCTCGACGATGCGGCCGTGGGGCGGCGTCTCGTGACTCTTCACGTCCCCGCGCCGGCGCCGCTCGTGATCCTCGAGCCGGCGCCGCACCGCGTCGAAGGCGTCCCGGATGGCGACGTAGACGTCTTCGTGCGCGTGGTTCAGCTCCGGCTCGCGGCTCGCCACCAGCTCCGCGCCCGGCACCTTCAGGTCCACGCGCACGTGATACAGGTGCCCCTGGTGGCGGTGCTTGTGCTCGGCCTCGACGACCACCCGACAGCTCATGACGTCGTCGGCATAGCGTTCGAGCCGCTCCGCCCGCTCCCGGACCTTCGCCTCGATGGCATCGGAGGGGTCCAGATTTCGGAAGACGATCTGCAACGGCAGCTTCATGATTCGCTTCTCCAAACGACGCCCGGCGCTCTCGCGCGCGGGGGTCAGTACTCGGGCTCGGCCGGCGCGCCTTCCCTGGGCTTCTCCGGGATCTCGGTCATCGTCGCCTCGGTGAGCAGGAGCAGACTCGCGACCGACACCGCGTTCTCGAGCGCGACGCGCACGACCTTGGTGGGATCGATGATGCCCGCCCCGACCAGATCGACGTACTCCTTGCGCGCGGCGTCGAAGCCAAGATTGCCCTCCCCGTGTCGCATGCGCTCGACCACCACGCCGCCGTCGACGGCGGAGTTCTCGGCGATCTGTCGCGCCGGGGATTCGAGCGCGCGCTTCAGGATCTGCACGCCCGTGCGCTCGTCGCCGTCGCACTGTTGCTCCTCGCGCGCGACCGCATCGATCGCGCGGATGAGCGCGAGGCCCCCGCCGGCGACGATGCCTTCCTCGACCGCGGCCTTGGTCGCGCTGATCGCGTCGTCCAGCGCCTCCTTCTTCGACTTCATTTCGGCCTCGGAGGGCGCCCCCACGCGGATGACGGCGACCCCGCCGGCGAGTTTCGCGAGCCGCTCTTCCAGCTTCTCGCGATCGTAGTCGCTCGTCGCCTTCTCGATCTCGCGCCGGATCTGCTGCATGCGTGCGTCGATCGCCGCGCGTTCGCCGGCGCCGCCGATGACGGTCGTGTTGTCCTTGTCCACGACGACGCGCCGGGCGCGGCCGAGCTGCTCGAACGTGGCGTCCTCCAGCTTGAGCCCGACATCCTCCGAGATGACCTGCCCGCCGGTAAGAATCGCGAGGTCGGCGAGCATGCTCTTCCGTCGGTCGCCGAACCCGGGGGCCTTCACCGCGCAGTTCCGCAGCACGGCCCGCACCTGGTTCACGATCAGCGTGGCGAGCGCCTCGCCCTCGACCTCCTCGGCAACGACCAGCACCGGGCGTCCGGCCTTGGCGATCTGCTCGAGGATCGGAATCAGGTCGCGCAGGCTGCTGATCCGGCGGTCGCAGATGAGGATGCAGGCGTCCTCGAGCACCGCCTCCATCTTTTCGGTGTCGGTGATGAAGTAAGGCGAGATATAGCCGCGGTCGAACTGCATGCCCTCCACGACGTCGAGCACGGTTTCGGTCGTCTTCGACTCCTCGACCGTGATCACCCCCTCGCCCCCGACCCGCTCCATCGCCTCCGCGACGAGCTCGCCGATCGCCGGATCGTTGTGCGCCGAGATGGTGGCGACCTGCGCCTTTTCCCTGCGCGTCTGCACGGGACGGGACAGCGCGCGCAACGCGTCGACGGCCGCTTTCAGCCCGCGATCCAGGCCGCGCTTGAGATCGATCGCGCTCGCGCCGGCCACCACGTTGCGCACGCCCTCCGCGTAGATGGCGTGGGCGAGAACCGTCGAGGTGCTGGTGCCGTCACCGACCGCGTCGCCGGTCTTCTCCGCCGCCTGGCGCAACATCTGGGCGCCGAGGTTCTCCTCGGGGTCCCGGAGATCGACCTCCTTCGCGATGGTGACGCCGTCGTTGCACACGATCGGGGCGCCCCATTTTCGCTGAAGCAGGACCGATTTGGATTTGGGCCCGAGCGTGACGCGCACGGCATCGGCGAGCGCCCCCGCGCCCCGCAGGATCCGTTCGCGGGCTGCCGAACCGAAGAGGATCTGCTTGTGCGCCATTCTTCCGACCCCCGGAGCTCCCTTTGCGTACATGTTTGCGCAACGGGCGGCGCGTGTTCTTGACGTGCGTCAATTCCCCCGGCCGGGCATTCCCCGAACGCGAGCGGGGGCGGCCCCGGGGACATCAGGTCCGTCGTCCCGCTCGCGCGCCTGCCTTGGCCCGGAACCGAGGTGCGTCCCGCAGCATTTCCCGTGCAGCGTTGAAGCCGCAGGCGCCCATGACGCCGCCGCCCGGATGCGTGGCGGCGCCGCACAGGTAGAGGCCGGCGATCGGAGCGCGGTAATCGGCGTAACCGGGCACCGGCCGGAGAAAGAAAAGCTGGCCCAGTGTCATGGCCCCTTGGAAGATGTTGCCGCCGGTCAGCGCGAAGCGTTCCTCCAGGTCGGGCGGCGCGAGCACCTGGCGCGCAACCACCGCTCCCCGCATGTTCGGCGCATACTCGGCGAGCACGTCGAGGCAGCGATCCGCGAACGCCTCGCGCGCGTCGTCCCACGTGCCTTCCGCCAGACGGTACGGCGCGTATTGCACGAACACGGACATGAGGTGCCGGCCGGACGGCGCGACGGTGGGATCGACGACCGACGGGATCGTGCACTCGAGTATCGGCTGCCTGGATGGCCGGCCGTACTTGGCGTCGTCGAACGCGCGTTCGATGTAATCGAGCGACGGAGCGACGTGGATCGTGCCGCGGTGCTGCGGACCGGGCGCCGCCCCGGGCAGGGCCGCGAAAACCGGCAGCGCGCTCAGCGCGAGGTTGATCTTGAGCGAAGGACTGGCGTAATCGATCGCGCGGACCGCGTCGCCGAAGCCGGCGGGCAACTGGCGCGGATCGAGCAGGCGCAGGAAGGTGACGTGTGCGTCGGCGTTGGACACCACCTGGCGGGCTTCGATCTCGCTCCCGTCCTCGAGCACGACCCCGGCCGCCTTCCCCTCGCGCACGGCGATGCGCGCGACCGGCGCGCCGGTGCGGATCTCCGCGCCGTGGGCGCGCGCGGCCGCCGCCAGCGCCTGGCTGATGCCGCCCATCCCGCCGCGCACGTAACACCAGACGCCGCGCGCGCTGTTGCACTCGCCCATCACGTGATGAAACAGCACGTACGCCGTGCCGGGCATGGACGGCGCGGCAAAGGCCCCGATCACCGCGTCGGTCGCCAGCGTCGCCTTCAGCTCTTCGGACTCGAACCAGCGATCGAGGATGGCGCGCGCGCTCCCGGTGAGGACTTCGATGGCGCGCGCGCCGTCCCTTCTTCCCAGGCGCAGGAAGCGCCACCCGAGGCGGGCGAGCGCGTAGAGATCGCGCGGGCGCAGGGACCAGGGATCCGGAGGGGTCATTTCCAGCGTCGGCTCGATGAAGTCCGCGACCCGCTCGAGCATGGCCTCGTAGTGCGGCAGCGCGTCCGCGTCGCGCGAGGAGAACTTCGCGATCTCCCGCCGGTTGAGATCGCGGTCGGGACCGAGCATGAGGTACCGCCCGTCCGGAAACGGGCTGAACGACGAGGGGTTACGCGGCAGGAGCTCGAGTCCGTGGCGACGGAGCTCCAGCTCCCGGACGATGCGCGGGCGCAGCAGGCTGCACACGTAACTGGCGGTCGAGACCTTGAAGCCCGGCCAGAGCTCTTCGGTCACGCACGCCCCGCCGATCAGATCACGGCGCTCGAGCACGATCACCCGCAACCCGGCGC
The DNA here is from genome assembly GCF_002355415.1 of Sulfurifustis variabilis. Lineage (GTDB taxonomy): Bacteria > Pseudomonadota > Gammaproteobacteria > Acidiferrobacterales > Sulfurifustaceae > Sulfurifustis > Sulfurifustis variabilis. The sequence goes on from NZ_AP014936.1 coordinate 1,907,147, forward strand.
GCGCGAGATAGGCCGCGGCGACCAGCCCGTTGTGGCCGGCGCCGATGACGACGACGTCGTAGGGGTCGGACGACAAGGCCGCTGCACGGCTCATGGACGCGTCTCGTTACGGTAACCCGCCCGGCCCGAACGCGCGATACAACCGCCTCGTCGCTGGCGGCGTCCTTGCCGCTTCCGGTCACTCCCGGTTACATCCTCGACCGCGGGTCTCACCGGATATTAAGTCAGGGCGCCGGGACAAGTCGTTTCATTTCAATGGCATACGGAAATGTCGGCGATTCTTACACTTCGGCACACGCCTTGCATCATCCTGTTGCCGCTTGAAAACGGCCTGGATCTCCATTGGGCGAAGGACTGCACCGGGCAACCGGAAAGAACGCCTGCCCTCGGGCAGATCTTGAGAGAAGCCATCATGAATCACCCCGTCTACGCCGTCGTCTTTATGGCGATGCTCGCGCTGCAACCCGTCGTGGTCTCCGCGAACGCACCCAAGGACGCCGCGCCCAGCGCGTTCCCGCTGCGTCCGCAGTACATCGACGTCACGGTGCTCGAAACCGCGGATCTCGCCGCGCGGTTCGAGGAGGTCATCGTCGTGGACGTGCGCTCGCAATACGAGTACGACACGCTGCGCATTCAGAACGCCCTGCTGCTGCCCGTGACCGACAAGAGCTTCGTCCAGGAAGTGCGCCGCCTCAGGGAGTCGAGCACCAAGCCGATCGTTTTCTACTGCAACGGCAAGACCTGTCGCAAATCCTACGATGCGGCGCTCATGGCGCAGTCCTCGCGCATTCCGAACGTTTACTGCTACGACGCCGGGGTGTTCGACTGGGCAAAGGCGCATCCCGAGAAAACGGCCCTCCTCGGGAAGACGCCGATGAACCCCAAGGCACTCATCGACAGCGACCGTTTCAAGGAGCGCCTGCTGCCGCCGAAGGATTTCGCGGCCAAGGCCGAGGGTGCGGCCGTCATCCTCGACGTCCGCGACCGCGCACAACGCGATACCCCGCTGTTCCCGTTCCGCGAGCTTCGCGCCCAGCTGGACGAAAACGCCAAGATCGACGCCGCCATCGAGCAAGCGAAGAGGGAGAAAAAGACGCTGCTCATCTACGACGCAGTCGGCAAGCAGGTACAGTGGATGCAGTACCACATCGAGGAAAAAGGCCTTGCCGATTACTACTTCATGAAGGGCGGCGCGCAAGCCTACTGGGACGCCACCCTCGGCAAGGTCTCGCTCGGGACGGCGAAGGCGAAGTAGAAGTAGCCAGCCGCCGCGGCCTGCGGGCCGCGTGCCCCGGAACGACGACTTCGGCGCCCCTCGGCGCCGGGTCTGCTTCCGCGCCATGGGTATCGCGCCGGCTGCTTCCGCGGCGCGGTTCTGATTCCCGGGGCGCCCGATGACCGGCCGGTCCAGCCAGCGGTCGCGATCGCCGAAGCGGCATCTCCCGACGCAATGGGCGATACTACCGACTCGTCCTTGCATCTCGAGCGGCCATGGCAGGCAACGGCGCCAGCGATATCGACTCGCTTCTCATCTCCGAGTTTCCACTGCTTCCGGGTCTCGTTTACCTGAACCATGCCGCGGTGAGCCCGTGGCCACGCAGAACGGCCGAGACGGTCAAGCGCTTTGCCGAGGAGAACCTTCGCGAAGGTGCCAGCCGCTATCCCGAGTGGCTGCAGACCGAACGGCTGCTGCGCGGGCAGCTTGCCGGCCTCGTGAACGCGCCCTCGATCGACGACATCGCGCTTCTCAAGAACACCTCCGAAGGGTTGTCGTTCGTGGCCTACGGTCTCGACTGGCGGTCGGGCGACAACGTCGTGATCACGGCCGAGGAATTTCCGTCCAACCGCATCGTGTGGGAGTCGCTCGCCTCCCGCGGCGTCGGCCTGCGGGAAGCACGCGTGTCGCACGTCCACGACCCCGAGTCGGCCATCCTGGAAGCGACCGATCGGCACACGCGCCTCGTGTCCGTAAGCTCCGTGCAGTACGCATCCGGACTGCGCCTCGACCTCGGACGGCTCGGCACCGCCTGCCGCGAGCGCGGCATCGCCTTCTGCGTTGATGCGATCCAGGGGCTCGGCGTGTTCCGGCACGACGTGCAGGCCGCGCAGATCGACTTTCTCGTGGCCGACGGGCACAAATGGCTGCTCGGGCCGGAGGGGATCGCGGTTTTCTATTGCCGGCCGGAGTGGCGCGAGCGGCTGAAGCTGCACGAGTACGGCTGGCACATGGTGGAGGACATGGGCGACTACGCACGCCGCGACTGGCGGCCCGCGGCCGGCGCACGCCGTTTCGAATGCGGCAGCCCGAACATGCTCGGCATCCACGCCCTCTCCGCGAGCCTCTCCCTGCTGCTCGAGCTCGGGCCGGAAACCGTGGAGCGCCGGGTGCTCGAGCGCACGGAACACCTGTTCGAGAGGATCCGCGCGGCGCCGTCGCTCGATCTCGTCACGCCGACCCGTTCCGGCCGATATGCGGGCATCGTCTCCTTCCGCCACCGTTCGGTCCCGAACCCGGTGATCCACGAGAGGCTTCGGAAGGCGAACGTGGTCTGCGCCGAGCGGCTGGGCGGCATCCGTTTCTCGCCCCATTGCTACACGCCGCTCGAGCAACTGGAGACCGCCGTCGCGATCGCCGCCGGGTAGCCTCTCCTCGAATCGAGCTCAGCGGCCTCGCGAATCGCCTTGTTTTCGCACCGAGAAGTTGCAGCTAGGAGTCGGCGCGCACAGCGCGAAACAAGGCGAAAAAGTTGCGAGTGGTCTGTCGGGCGAACTCGTCGAGGTCCGTGCCGCGGACGTCCGCCAGACACTCCGCCACGTGTCTGACGTAGGCCGGCTCGTTGGTCTTGCCCCGGTACGGGACCGGTGCGAGATAAGGCGCGTCCGTCTCGACGAGCAGGCGGTCGGCGGGCACCTCCCTCGCGACCGCGCGGAGCGTCTCGGCGTTGCGGAAGGTGACGATGCCGGAGAAGGAGATGTAAAAGCCGAGATCCAGGGCCCTGCGGGCCACTTCCCGACTCTCGGTGAAGCAGTGCATCACGCCGCCGATCTCGCCGGCGCCCTCCTCGGCCATGATCCGCAGCGTATCGTCCGCCGCCTCGCGCGTATGGATGATGAGCGGTTTGCGGGATGCCCGGGCGGCGCGGATATGGCGCCGGAACCGCTCGTGCTGCCAGGCGAGATCCCCCTCGCTGCGGTAGTAATCGAGTCCGGTCTCGCCGATCGCGACGACGCGGGGATCCTCGGCCAGGCCGATCAGCTCCTCGACGGTGGGGTCCCTGCCTTCGCGCTCGTTCGGATGCACGCCTACCGAGGCATAGACCCGGGGATGCGCTCGGGCGATGTCGATGATGCCGGGCAGTCGCTCGAGCGTTACCGAAACGCAGATCATGTGGCCGACCCCGTTCTCACGCGCCCGCGCGAGCACGGAAGGGACATCGGCGCCGAGGGGATCGAAATCGAGGTGGCAGTGCGAATCGACGAGATCGGGCACCGCTACATTGTGTGGGTCGGCCGGTCCGAGTTCAACGCGCCCGCGAGGAGGTTCTCGATCTTGGCGCGGGCGACGCCCGAATCCTTTTCGCTGAACCGGACCCCGATGCCGGCCGTACGGCTGCCCTGCGCCCCGCGGGGCGTGATCCACACCACGTGCCCGGCGACCGGCACCTTCTCCTTGCTGTCCATGAGGGTGAGCAGCATGAAGACTTCCTCGCCCAGCTTGTAGGGCCGGTTGCTCGGAATGAATATGCCCCCGCCCTTCACGAAGGGCATGTAAGCGGCGTACAGCGCGCTCTTGTCCTTGATCGTCAGGGAGAGGACGCCCGGCCGCGCCATGGGAAGCGGGACGGGTTTCAGGGGAACGTTCGGCTTATTGCTCATGCGGGTGACTTAAGTGTAGACGATCAACGGGTCGCGGCTCGAGACCAGCGAATCAGCAGGTCCTCGAGCAGGAGCGTTTGGTCGAGCGGTGTCTCGAGCAGCCGCCGTGCTTCAGAGACCTCATCAAGGAATTCAAACAACCGTTTGATTTCCGCTGACTTTGAGGTTGCTTCGCTGCCGGCCATCAGGGCGCCGATCCGCCTGGCGACCTCGTCCTGTACCCAGCTCAGGCACCGACGGGAATCGGCCGCCTTCCAGCGGGTGGCGCACCGGACCGGATCCTCCGTGCCCCCGCCGACCGCTTCGAACGCGCGCAGCACCTCCTTCCGCTCGTTCAGGCCGTCGGAGCGTTCCAGTTCGAGCGCCGCGAGGGGGGCACCGGCGGCCACGTCGAGTATCTCCTCCGGCCGGGCCACCCCCTGTGCGCGCAGCCAATCGGCCGCTTCCGCCCGGGGCGGGACACCGAGCGCAATCGCGGCGCAGCGGCTGCGGACCGTCGCCGGAAGGCCGGCGATACGGCTGCTGACCAGGACCAGCACGCTGCCGGGCGGCGGTTCCTCGAGCACCTTGAGCAAGCTGTTGGCCGCCGAGAGGTTCATGGCCTCGGCCGGCGAGACGATCACCACTTTGCGGGCCGCGCTATGCGGACTCAGCGCAAGGAAGCTGCCGACTGCGCGTATCTGGTCCACGGCGATTTGACGGCTCTCCTCCTCCAGTCCGACGAACCGGAGATCGGGATGGGTGCCCGCCACGTACAGCCGGCAGCTCTGGCACGCTCCGCAGGCCTCGAAACCGGCGCCCGGGTCGGCGCAAACGAGTGCCTGCGCGAACCGCCATGCCAATGCCTCCTTGCCCAGACCCGGCTGACCGTGCAACAACAGGGCGTGCGGAAGCCTGGCGGGATCGCGGGTGAGTTGCGCCCACGCGCGCGCGTGCCAGGGGTAGCGCTCCCGGTAGCCCGGGTGCGGAGGGATCCCGGCGCAGCGGACCTCGCCGGGCTCAGCCACCCAGCACCTCGGCGAGGACGCGCGCGATCTCCCGCGTGGTCTGCTCCACCGTGCCGGTCGTCGTCACCACGCGGATACGCCGGGGCTCGCTGGCCGCCGCCTGGAGATACGCGCTGCGCACGCGCTCGAAGAAAGCCTCGCTTTCGCGCTCGAACCGGTCGGGCTCGCCACGCCCGCACGCCCGCTTCAGGCCGATGGCGATGGGCACGTCGAGCAGCAGGGTCAGGTCGGGTCGCAGTCCGCCCTGCACCCAGTTTTCGAGTATCTCGATCCGCTCGCGCGGCAGACCGCGACCGCCTCCCTGGTAGGCGTAGGTCGCATCCGTGAACCGGTCGCACAGCACGGTCCGTCCGGCCTGGAGGGCGGGACGGATCACCCGCGCCACGTGCTCCGCGCGCGCCGCGAACATGAGCAGCGTTTCCGTGTCGGCGGTCGGTCGCCCGTCCTTGTGGAGCAGGAGCTCGCGTATACGCTCCCCGAGCTCGGTGCCGCCCGGTTCGCGCGTCACCACGACGTCCCGCCCGCGTCCCCGCAGCCAGGCCTCGATGGCGCGCAGCTGCGTGCTCTTGCCGGCGCCCTCCCCGCCCTCGAGCGTGATGAAGAAGCCGCGCATGGTCACCGCGCCTGGCGCTGGCGCGGTCCCCCGCCGTTTCCGCGCGAGGACGAAAACGGACGGGCCGTTCCTTTCAGCTGATATTTGATCACCGCCGCATTGTGCTCTTTCAGGGTCGCGGAGAAGACATGGCTGCCGTCGCCGCGCGACACGAAGTAAAGGGCATCGGTCGCCGCCGGACGCATTGCCGCGGCCAGCGCTTCGCCTCCCGGCATGGCGATCGGCGTCGGCGGAAGACCGGCTCGCGTGTAGGTATTGTAGGGATTGTCCCGGCGCAAGTCCCTCGCCCGGATGTTCCCGTCGTACGCCGCCCCGAGACCGTAGATGACGGTCGGATCGGTCTGCAGGCGCATGCCCCTCCGCAGGCGGTTCACGAACACGCCGGCAATAAGCGTGCGCTCCTCCGGCCGTCCGGTTTCCTTCTCGACAATCGAGGCCATGATGAGCGCCTCGTCGATCGTGCGGTACGGAAGATCCGGCGCGCGCCTCTCCCACTCCTGCTCCAGACGCGCGCGCATGCGCTCGAAGGCCCGCTGCAGAAGGGCGAGGTCCGTGTGACCGGCCGAGTAGTAATAGGTATCGGGAAAGAACCGTCCCTCCGGATGGAGACCCGGGTAGCCGAGTCTGCGCATGACCTCCTCGTCCGGCAGCCCTTGCAGCGTCTGGGCGAGTTTCGGCGCGCCGGCGAGGGCGCGTCGTACCTGCTCGAAATTCCATCCTTCGACCAGCACGAGCGGATACTCGACCACCCGCCCGGCCACGACCTGATCGAGCAGCTGGCTCGCCGTCATGCCGTCCGCGAACCGATACTCGCCGGCCTTGAGCAGCCGACTTTGACCGCGAAGGTGGGCAAGCGCGAGCAGACTGTACGGTTCCGGGAGTACGCCGCGCCCGGTCAGCTCGCGGGCGAGCGCGCGCAGCGGTGTACCCGGCTTGACGAGGTACTCCTCGCTGCCCGGCGCAAGCGGATGATGCCAGGCCCAGTACAGGTAGACGCCGCCCGCGACGACCAGACCGACGGTCGCGGCGACAATCGTCTTAAGCGCGCCGCGCCACATCGTTGTCGTCCTCCGCGATCGCGCGCCGAAGCGCTCGCGTCACGGCGCCGACGGCGACCGCCCGCTCTTCGAAGCGACCCACCGGCAGGACGCCGATCACGCTGTTCGTGAGAAAGATTTCGTGCGCGCGCCGAAGATCGACGAGCGCAAGCGCCCGCACGCGGCACGGGATGCCGAGCGCCGCGGCGCGCTGGAGGACGAGATTCCGCATCACGCCGGCGACACCGCAGTCCACGATCTCGGGCGTCACCAGCACGTCGTCCAGCACAGCGAACACGTTGCTCATGGTCCCGTCGACGATGTCGCCCCGCGCATTCAGCATGAGTCCCTCGGCGTACTCGTCGCGCCATTCCGCCCGCGCGAGAATTTGTTCCAGACGATTGAGGTGCTTGATGCCGGCGAGCCGCGCGTTGGCGGCCAGACGTTGCCTGCAAAGGCATACCGCCACGCCCTCCTCCGGCGGGGAGGCCCGGTGCGACGGCCACTCCGACACGATGAGCGCCCGTGTCGGGGTCGGCGAGACCGGCGGCGCGTACCCGCGCGGGGACGGCCCCCGCGTGTACACCAGCTTGAGAACCGCGCGCTCCCGGCCATGAGACAGACGACGCGCCTCCTCCCGGAGCACGCGCGCGTCCGGCGGCGGGATGCCCAGCCGTTCGCATCCCAGTCCGAGGCGGGCGAGGTGCCGTTCCCACCGCACAGGCTCGCCCTCGCGCACGGCAATCGTCTCGAAGAGACCGTCGCCGTACTGAAAGCCGCGATCGGATACGGGCACCCGGTCCTCGGGTTCGCCGTTCACCAGCACCCGGAGGCGGGTGCTCATCGGACCCCCAGGGCGGCCAGGAGCCCCCGGGCCTTCGCGCGCGTCTCGTTCAGTTCGCGTTCCGGGATCGAGTCCGCGACGATTCCCGCACCCGCGCGGAACGAAAGAGTGGACCCGGACTGCACGAGCGTGCGAATCAGTATATTGAGGTCGAGGCTGCCGTCGCGGTTCAAGTAGCCCATGGAGCCGGTGTAGGCGCCGCGGGGGCCGCGCTCCAGCTCGGCGATAATCTCCATGCATCGCACCTTCGGGCACCCGGTGATCGTGCCCCCGGGGAATACCGCGCGGATCGCCTCGCCGGGCGTGACCCCTTCGCGCAGCTCGCCGCACACCTCGGAGACGATGTGGTGCACGTGCCTGTACGACTCGAGCCCCATCAGCTCGCTCACGCGCACGCTGCCCGGCCGGCAGACGCGGCCGAGGTCGTTACGCTCGAGGTCGATCAGCATCACGTGCTCGGCACGCTCCTTGGGATGGGCGAGGAGCTCCCGCGCCCGTCGCTCGTCTTCGTCCCGGTCCCCGCCGCGTGGATAGGTTCCGGCGATGGGGCGGGTCCGTACCGTGCGCCCGCGAATCTCGATCAGGCGCTCCGGCGAAGAACTGATAATCGCCCCGCCCGGGAAGGTCATCAAGCCGGAGAAGGGTGCCGGGTTCGCGGCCCGCAGGCGACGATAGACGCCGACCGGCGGGATCGGATGCGAAAAGACCGCTCGCCAGCCGCGAGAAAGATTGACCTGAAAGACGTCGCCCGCGGCGATGTACTCCTTGATCCGGCGCACGTGCGCCAGATAATCCTCCGGTCGCTCTTCCTCGATTGCCGCGACGGTCGGGTCTCCGCCCTCCTCAGCCGGAATCGCCTCGACCAGGTCGCATTGCATGGCTTCAAGAAGATGTTCCTGCCCGCGTTCGCACACGAGATACGCGCAATTCCGCAGCCGGTCCCGCACGACAGCGGCCGGGAAGCGGGTCGCCTGCGCAACCGGCAGCTCCGGGTCCCGCGGCAGCGCGCGGAACCGCGGCTCGATCTGCGCGATGAGCTCGTACGACAGGAACAGGAACCAGCCGCCATGAAAAGGGACCGGTGAATTCTCGATCGCCGCGATCTGTCGTGCCCGATACGCCCGATCGAGGGCCGAGAGGAAGTCGACACCGGGGAGCGGAACCCGGTCCTCGCGCACCATGCCGCCCGCATCGAGCGCGAGCACGCGACCGGGAAACGCGAAAAGGATGTCGAAGCGGCCCGGCGGCGTTCCGTGCGCCACGCTCTCGAGAAGGTGCGGATAGCGGGCGGGATTCGCGGCGTGCAGCGCCGCCAGGTCCGGCGACGCGTCCATCTTCCGCCACACGCCGCCGGCGGCGTCCACCACGCCGCTCACACGCGGCGGATCACCAGCGTGCCGTTCGTGCCGCCGAAGCCGAAGGAGTTGGACATCGCGACCGTGATCGGCATCTCGCGGGCCGCGCCCGGAACGTAGTCGAGGTCGCATTTCGGATCAGGCGTCGTCAGATTGATGGTGGGCGGCGCCACCTGATGGTACACCGCGAGCGCGGTGTAGATCGCCTCCACGCCCCCGGCCGCGCCGAGGAGATGGCCGGTCATGGATTTGGTCGAGCTGACCGCCAGCTTGCGGGCATGATCGCCGAACGCCGTCTTCATGCCGACGGTTTCGGCGAAGTCGCCGAGCTGCGTCGACGTTCCGTGCGCGTTCACGTACTGCACGTCGCCGGGATTCAGGCGCGCATTGCGCAGCGCATTGAGCATGCAGCGCATCGCCCCCTCGCCATGCTCGGGCGGGCTCGTCATGTGATAGGCGTCGCCGCTCATGCCGAAACCGACCAGCTCGGCGTAGATGCGCGCGCCGCGCTTCCTCGCGTGCTCGTACTCCTCGAGCAGCACCACACCGGCGCCCTCGCTCAGCACGAACCCGTCGCGCTCCGCATCGAACGGCCGGCTCGCCAGCTCCGGGCTGTCGTTTCGACCGGACAGCGCCTTGGCGTTTCCGAACCCGGCCATCGCCGTGGGCGTGATTGCCGCCTCCGCTCCGCCGGCGAACATGACGTCCGCATCCCCATACTCGATGAACCGTCCGGCGTCGCCGATCGCGTGGGTCGCCGTGGCGCAGGCGGTGACCATGGCCAGGTTGGGCCCCTTCAGTCCGAACATGATCGAAAGGTCGCCCGAGATCATATTAATGATCGCGGAGGGGACGTAGAACGGCGAGACCCGCCGCGATCCCTTCTCGGTGACCGTGCGCGTCATGTCCTCGATAGTGCGCACGCCGCCGATCCCCGAGCCGATATGGACTCCGATGCGCTCGGCGTTGGCCTCGGTCACTTCGAGCCCCGAGTCCCTGAGCGCCTCGATACCGGCGGCCATGCCGAACTGGATGAACCGGTCCATGCGGCGCGCTTCCTTCTCGCTGACGAAGCGGGTCGGGTCGAAATCCTTCACCTCGCCCGCGATCTGCGACGGGTAGCCGCTCGCATCGAAGTGCGTGATCTTCCCGATGCCGCTTCGGCCCGCCAGGATGGCGCGCCAGTTCGACTCGACACCGATGCCGAGAGGCGAAACGATGCCGAGACCGGTGATGACGACGCGACGTTTGCTCAATTCAGAATGTCCTCTGGCGCACGCGGCCCGGGAGGACCGGCCCGAGGGCCGGGGGACCGCCAAGGCCCGGCGGTCCCGCGGGTGGAAGGATCAGTGGCTGAGGTGCGCGTTGATGTAATCGACGGCCTGCTGCACCGTCGTGATCTTCTCGGCTTCCTCGTCGGGAATCTCGCAGTCGAACTCCTCCTCCAGCGCCATCACGAGCTCGACGGTGTCGAGCGAGTCCGCACCCAGGTCATCGACAAAGGAAGCGTCGCCGGTGACTTCGCCCTCGTTCACACCGAGCTGCTCTACAACGATCTTCTTGACGCGCTCCTCAACACTGCTCATGAAATAGTTCCTCCGAATAATGACTGGACCGGCCTTAGCGGCCGCATAGTAAACCCGATTTACCCTGAAGCGTAAAGCCGCGTTCCCCGTCAATTCATATACATGCCGCCGTTCACGTGCAAGGTCATGCCCGTAATATAGGCGGCCTGCGGCGAGGCGAGGAACGCCACGGCGTGCGCCACCTCTTCCGCCGAACCGAGCCGCCCGAGCGGGATCTGGCCGAGCAGCGCCTGCCGCACCGTTTCGGGGAGCGCGCGCGTCATGTCGGTGTCGATGAAACCCGGCGCGACGGCGTTCACGGTGATCTGCCGGCTCCCGACCTCGCGGGCGAGCGACCGCGTGAACCCCATGATTCCGGCCTTCGCCGCGGCGTAGTTCGTCTGGCCCGGGTTACCCGTGGCCGCGACCACCGAGGCGATGCTGATGATGCGGCCCTTGCGCGCCTTGGTCATCGGCCGCAGGCAGGCCTTGGTCAGCCGGTAAACCGAGGTCAGGTTGGTCTGGATGATCGTGTCCCAGTCGGCTTCGGACATGCGCATCAGCAGGCCGTCGCGGGTGATCCCGGCATTGTTGACGAGAATCCCCGGCGCCCCGGTCGTGTTCTCCAGCTCTCCGAGCAGGGCCTCCACCGAGCCGGGATCCGTCACGTCGAGCGCGAGCCCGCGGCCCTCGACGTCGTTCTCCTGCAGGAGCTTGCCGATGCGTTCCGCCCCCTCGGGCGATGTCGCCGTCCCGACCACGCGGGCGCCCCGGCGGCCGAGCTCGAGCGCGATGGCCAGGCCAATTCCGCGGCTCGCCCCGGTCACGAGTGCGATCTCACCTTCGAGCGACTTCGTCATGCCTCCTCCGTTCGAGCGTCCACGCCCGTCTCGCGTGTCCGCGCCAGCGCCTCCTCGAGGCTCTTCGGATCATAGACCGGAATACACGCCGCCTCGGCCGCGACGCGCTTCACCAGCCCCGCGAGCACCTTGCCCGGCCCGCACTCGACGAAGAGCCGCACGCCCTCGCGCTCCATCTTCTGCACGCAGTCCACCCAGCGCACGGGCGACGCGACCTGGCGCACGAGCGCCTCCCGAATCGCCGCCGGCTCGCGTTCCGTCTGCGCGTGCACGTTGTGCACGACCGAGACCCGCGGCGCGTGGACCGCGACGCCGCTCAGGCGCTCCGCGAGACGCGACGCCGCCGGCGCCATGAGCGACGAATGCGCCGGCACGCTCATGGGGAGCAGGATCGCGCGCTTCGCGCCGGCCGCCTTGGCGCGCTCGAGGGCGCGCGCCACCGCGGCGGCGGTCCCTGCGATGACGATCTGCCCGGGCGAATTGTAGTTCACCGGCTCCAGGACCTCTCCCTCCGCGGCCTGCTCGCACAGCGCCCGGGTCGCCTCGTCCGACAGCCCCAGGAGTGCCGCGATGCCTCCCTGCCCGATGGGCACAGCCTCCTGCATGAACCGCGCACGGTCGGCGACCACCCGGACGGCATCGGCGAAGCCGAAGGCGCCCGCGCAGTGGAGGGCCGTGTATTCCCCCAGGCTGTGCCCCGCCATGACGGCCGGCATGGGCCCGCCCTCCCCGCGCCACACGCGCCAGACCGCGACGCCGGCGACGAGCATCGCCGGTTGCGTCACCTGAGTCTGGTTCAGCCGCTCCTCGGGGCCCTGTTCGACCACCTGCCACAGGTCGTAACCGAGGACCTCGGAGGCCTCGCTGAACGTCTGCTTGACGATCGGATACGCGGCGGCCAGGGCATTCAACATGCCGACCGACTGCGAACCCTGCCCGGGGAAAACGAATGCGAGCGTCTTGATCACGAGAGGAATTTCGGGTGTGGACTGTCGAATTCGGGATTATGGACGGTGGCGTGCGTTTGGTGCGGTCGCGTTATTCAACATGGCGCATCGAGCGCGGTCGCTCCTAGTACCTCAGCAGCACGGAGCCCCACGTGAAGCCGCCGCCGAAGGCTTCCATCAGGACCACATCCCCGCGGCGAATGCGCCCGTCGCGCACCCCTTCATCGAAAGCGAGCGGTATGGAGGCGGCGGAGGTGTTGCCGTGGCGGTCGACCGTCAGAATCACCTGGTCCATCGACATGCCGAGCTTCTTCGCCGTGGCGCTGATGATGCGGTTGTTCGCCTGGTGCGGCACGAGCCAGCGGACGTCCGACTTCTGCATGCCGTTCGCTTCGAGCGTCTCGTCCACGATGCGTCCGAGCGTCGTGACCGCGACCTTGAACACCTCGCTCCCCGCCATGCGCACGTGCGCTTCGCCGGCAGCGAACTTCGCGTAGTCGTGCGAGATCCCGGCCGGAACGTGCAGCAGGTCCTTGTATTGCCCGTCGGCGTGCAGGTGCGAGGAAATGAGGCCCGGCTCCTCGGCGTCTCCCAGGACCACCGCGCCCGCCCCGTCGCCGAAGAGCACGCAGGTGGAGCGGTCCTTCCAATCGAGGATGCGGGAAATGGTTTCGGTGCCGATGACCAGGGCGCAGCGCGCACTGCCCGTGGAGACGAACTTGTCCGCGATGGCGAGCGCGTACACGAACCCCGTGCACACCGCCTGCACGTCGAAGGCGGGGCAACCGTGTATGCCGAGACGTTCCTGGACGAGACAGGCCGTGCTGGGAAAGACGAGGTCCGGTGTGGTGGTCGCGACGACGATGAGATCGATCGACGATGGAGCGACGCCGGCCGCGTCGAGCGCGCGGCGCGCCGCCTCGACACCCATCGTGCAGCTCGTCTCCTCCGGAGATGCGATATGGCGTTCGCGGATGCCGGTGCGCTCCACGATCCACTGGTCGGAGGTCTCGACCATCTTCTCGAGATCGGAGTTCGTCAGCACCTTCGCCGGCAGATAGCCGCCGGTCCCGAGAATACGGGAATACGTCACGCGACCTGCCCTTCCCCGAGCATCGACCCCAGTTCGCCGCCGATGCGTTCCGGCACGCGATGGTCGACCTCCGCGAGGGCCTCGAGGATCGCGTGCTCGAACGCCACGACGTCCGCTCCGCCGTGGCTCTTCAGGACCGTGCCGTTGAGACCGATGAGCGTCGCACCGTTGTAACGCCGATGGTCGACGCGGTTGCGGAAGGCGCGCAGCACCGGCAGCGCCACGGCACCCGCCAGGCGCGTCCGCCAGTTGCGCTTGAACTCCTCCACCATGAACCGGCTGATCATCTGGGCGAGGCCCTCGCTCACCTTGAGCGCGACGTTGCCGACAAAGCCGTCGCATACGATGACGTCCAGGTCGCCCGTGTAGATCTCGTTCCCTTCCACGTAGCCGACGTAGTTGAGGCGGCTCGCGCGCAGCAGCTCGTTCGTCTTCTTCACCGTCTCGTTGCCCTTGATGTCCTCCTGCCCGATGTTGAGCAGGCCGACACGCGGCCGGGGCTTGCCTTCGACGGCGCTGACGAGGATCGATCCCATGATGGCGAACTGGAGGAGCTGCTCGGGAGTGCAGTCGACATTAGCACCGAGGTCGAGGACGTGCACGTGGCCGTGGACGGTCGGAAGCGTCGTGACGATGGCCGGGCGATCGATGCCGGGCAACGTCTTGAGGACAAAGCGCGCGGTCGCCATGAGGGCGCCGGTGTTGCCCGCGGAGACCGCCGCCTGCGCCACGCCCTGCTTGACGAGGTCGATCGCGATGCGCATCGACGACTCCTTCTTCGACCGTAGCGCCTGCGCCGGCGGCTCGTCCATGGCGACGACCTCGGGCGCATGATGGATCGTCAGCCTCGCCCCTTCGGGCGCGCGGCGATGCGCGAGCTCGGCCGCCAGCACCTCTTGGCGGCCGACGAGAACGAGCTTCAGCGTGGGTTCCTTGCTAAGCGCACCGAGGGCGGCGGGAACCGTGACGGATGGGCCATGATCACCGCCCATGGCGTCGAGGGCGATGGTGATCACGCGTTTACCCCCGGGTACGGGAAGGCAAGTCTTACTCGCTCGAGGTGCCCGTCACCTTGCGTCCACGGTAATACCCGTCGCGGGTGACATGGTGACGGCGATGCGTCTCGCCGCTGGTCTTGTCGACGGACAACGTCGGTTTCGACAGTTTGTCGTGCGCGCGCCGCATACCGCGCCGGGAAGGTGTCACTCGGCTCTTCTGTACCGCCATATCGGCTCCTTAAAGATAAAACGACATCAGCGATCCGGGCGTTTGAGACTGCCCAATATCGCGAACGGATTGGGACGACCCGCATCCCTCTTGTCACTTCCATCCCGGACGGCCTTTCCGGCCCGGCAACGGTCCCGCGCGTGCATCGGCACCATCGGTAGCACCAGGAGAAGCTCGTCTTCGACAAGCTCGCTCAGCGGCACCGGCCGGTCGAAAACCCGCGCCTCCCCTGCCTCGACCAGCTCCGGGTGCTCTCCCGGCCGAAGCAGGACGAGGTACGGCTCGGCGCGCAGGTCCGCCTCCATCGGCTCGAGACAACGCTGGCAAGTCAACCGCACGCGCGTCTGGACGGTCCCGTGCATGATCCGCAGCCCGTCGCCGCCCGAGCGCTCGAACGAGAGGTCGATCATAACCGAGCCTTCCGGATCGAGGCACGCCTCGGCCAGTCGCGAGAGCGACCCGACCGGCGCCTCGGCCGTGAGGCGTTCGCCCTTGTCGGCGAGCTGAATCGGGTCGACCGTCGCTGGCCAGCCACCCAACATAGGGCGCGCATGATATATTCGCCGGTAACCTGTGTCAAAATAAGGCTTTTTATGGCCGCAGCGGGTTCGGCGCTTTGTTGACACCCCCTGCCGCTTTACGTAAAAGACGGGGCCGGGCGTTGGGCCAGCGCTTCCCCGGTTCGGAGCTTCCTTGATCAAGAAAATACTGGTCGCTAACCGCGGCGAGGTCGCGGTGCGTATCGTGCGCGCGTGCGCCGAGATGGGCATCAAGTCGGTCGCTATCTACACCGACGCCGATCGCCATGCCCTGCACGTCAAGAAGGCCGACGAGTCCTATAACGTCGGCCCCGACCCCGTGGGTGGCTATCTCAACGCCCACCGGATCGTGAACGTCGCGGTCGCTGCCGGCTGCAACGCCCTGCATCCCGGCTACGGTTTTCTGTCGGAGAACCCCCAGCTCGCCGAGGTCTGCTGGCGCCGCGACATCGTCTTCATCGGACCGAGTCCCAAGGCCATTCGCGAAATGGGCGACAAGACCCTGGCGCGCGAGGCGATGATCAAGGCCGGCGTGCCGGTCGTACCGGGCAGCGAAGGTAACCTCAAGAACGTCGCCGAAGCCGTCAAGCTCGCGAAAAAGGTGGGCTACCCCGTCATGCTCAAGGCAACGTCCGGCGGCGGCGGGCGCGGCATACGCCGCTGCAACAGCGAGGAGGAGCTGCGCCGCGCGTACGAGCGCGTCGTTTCGGAGGCGACCAAGGCGTTCGGCAGCGCGCACGTCTTCCTCGAAAAGGCGATCGTCAACCCCCGGCACATCGAGGTGCAGGTCCTCGGCGACAAGCACGGCAACGTGATCCATCTCTTCGAGCGAGACTGCTCCATCCAGCGGCGGCACCAGAAGCTGGTCGAGGTCGCCCCTTCGCCGCAGCTCACGGAGGACCAGCGCCAGACGGTCTGTGCGCTCGCCGTGCGCGCGGCGAAGACCGTGAACTACGAGAACGCGGGCACGGTCGAGTTTCTGTTCGACCAGGAAGGCAATTTCTACTTCATGGAGATGAACACCCGCCTGCAGGTCGAGCACACGATCACCGAGCAGATCACGGGTGTCGACATCGTGCAGGAACAGATCCGCATCGCCGAGGGCCAGCCTCTCTCCTATCGCCAAGAAGACATCCAGCGCCGCGGCTACGCCATCCAGTTCCGCATCAACGCGGAGGATCCCAAGAACGATTTTCTGCCGTCCTATGGACGCATCACGCGGTACTACGCGCCCGGCGGCCCGGGCGTGCGCACCGACGCGGCGATCTATACGGGCTACGACTTCCCGCCGCACTACGACTCCATGTGCGCGAAGCTCACCGTCTGGGCGCTCACCTGGGAGAAGGTGCTCGCGCGCGGCCGGCGCGCCCTGCTCGACACGGGTCTGCACGGCGTGAAGACGACGAAGCCCTACCACCTCGAAATCCTGAAGACGCCGGAGTTCCGCGAGGGGCGCTTCGACACCGGTTTCATCGAGCAGCATCCCGAGCTGGTAAACTACTCCATCCGACGGCCGCCGGCGGATCTTGCCGCGGCCCTCGCCGCCGCGATCGCGGCGCACCACGGCCTCTGACAATTCACCATGGCAAGCGCATCGAAGAAGGTTCACGTCACCGAGCTCGTCCTGCGCGACGGGCACCAGTCACTGCTCGCGACGCGCATGCGGACCGAGGACATGCTCCCCGTCTGCGACAGGATCGACCGGGCGGGCTTCTGGTCGGCGGAGGCCTGGGGCGGTGCGACCTTCGATGCCTGCATACGGTTCCTCAAGGAGGACCCGTGGGAGCGGCTGCGCAAGCTCAGGAAAGCCCTTCCCAACACGCCTATCCAGATGCTGCTGCGCGGGCAGAACCTGCTCGGCTACCGGCATTACTCCGACGACGTGGTCGAGGCTTTCGTCAAGAAGGCCGCGGAGAACGGCGTCGAGGTGTTCCGGATCTTCGACGCGATGAACGATTTGCGGAACCTCCGCACCTCCGTCGCCGCCGTCATCAAATCCGGCAAGCACGCGCAGGGCGCGATCTGCTACACGACGAGCCCGGTACACACCACCGAACATTTCATCGAGCAGGCACGCGAGCTCGCCGACATGGGCTGTCACTCGATCGCGATCAAGGATATGGCGGGACTCCTCACGCCGCCGCGCGCCGCGGAGCTGTTCGAAGCGCTCGCGAAGGCCGTGAAGCTGCCGCTGCACTTCCATTCGCACACCACGGTGGGCGTCGCCAACATCAGCATGTACAAGGCGGTCGAGCACGGCGCGCGCCACGTCGACACGACCATCAGCTCGCTGTCCTGGGGCACGAGCCATTCGCCGACCGAGAGCATGGTCGCGGCGTTCCAGGGCACGCCCTACGACACCGGTCTCGACCTGCCCCTCCTGCAGGAGATCGGCGCCTACTTCCGGGAGGTACGCAAGAAGTACCACCAGTTCGAGAGCGAGTACGCGGAGATCGACACCCGGGTGATCGTGAATCAGGTGCCGGGAGGAATGATCTCCAACCTCTCGAACCAACTGAAGGAACAGGGCGCGCTGAGCCGCATGAACGAGGTGCTGGCGGAAATCCCGCGCGTGCGCGAAGACCTCGGTTTCCCGCCGCTCGTGACGCCGACCTCCCAGATCGTGGGCACGCAAGCCGTCCTCAACGTCCTCACCGGTCAACGCTACAAGAGCATCACCAACGAGGTGAAGATGTACCTCCAGGGCCGCTACGGCCGGGCGCCGGGCCCGGTGAACGAGACCGTACGCAAGCTCGCGATCGGGGACGAGGAGGTCATCACCTGCCGGCCGGCCGATCGCCTGAAGCCGGAAATGCACCGCCTGCGGGACGAGGTCGGGGAACTCGCGAAGAGCGAGGAGGATGCCCTCACCTACGCGATGTTCCCCGAGATCGGACGGAAGCTCCTCGAGGAGCGGGCCGCGGGCACGCTCAAGCCGGAAGAGCTGAAGCCCCGCGGTGTCGAAGCGGCGCCGGGTACCGCGCCTGCCCTCGCCCCCACCGAGTTCAACATCACGCTGCACGGCGAGACCTATCACATCCACGTTAAGGGCGCGGGCCACAAGACCGAAGACCGCCGTCCCTTCTACGTCGTGCTGGACGGCGTCACCGAAGAAATCCTGGTCGAGACGCTGACCGAGACGGTGCCGACGGAGGCGGCGATGGTCGATACGCGGCGCGTCTCGCGCGGTTCCAGGCGCCCGAAGGCCTCGAAGGAAGGAGACGTGACCAGTTCCATGCCCGGCACCGTGGTCGACATCATGGTGAAGGCGGGCGACAGCGTGAAGGCGGGAGATCCCGTGCTGGTTATCGAGGCGATGAAGATGGAGAACGAGGTCCCGGCGCCGGTCGCGGGCCGCGTGAAGAGCGTGAACGTGACCAAGGGAGACAGCGTCAATCCCGACGAAGCGCTCGTCGAGATCGAGTAAGAAAACGTGAATCGTAGATGAGGGTGTCGAAAGCGCCCTGCGCTGCTCGTTCGTTCCTCATCCGCGGTTCAAGATCAACAGCCCATGAAACTCGTTCTGGCCTCCTCCTCGCCTTTTCGCCGCGAGCTGCTCGCGCGTCTGCAGCTTCCCTTCGAGGCGCTGGCGCCGGAACTCGACGAGACCCCTCAGGCAGGCGAGTCGCCCGAGGCGCTTGTCCGTCGGCTCGCCATCGCCAAGGCGCAAGCGATCGCGTTCCGCTGTCCCGATGCCCTCGTCATCGGCTCCGATCAAGTGGCGGTATACGACGGAAGCATCGTCGGTAAGCCGCACGGCCACGAGAATGCCGTGCGCCAGCTACGCAGCGCATCCGGGAAGAAGGTCGTGCTTTACACCGGGCTGGCGCTGGTCAACGCGAAAACGGGGCGCGTGCAGTGCGAAGTCATCACCTTCGGCGTGCAGTTCCGCGAGCTGACGGACGCGCAGATCGAGTCCTACCTGCGCAAGGAACAACCCTACGGGTGCGCGGGAAGCGTGCGATCGGAAGGTCTGGGCATCGCGCTACTCGAGCGTTTCGAGGGCGACGATCCGAACACCCTCATCGGCCTGCCGCTGATCCGTCTGGTGCGCATGCTCGAAAACGAAGGCGTGCGGGTGATCTGAGCAAGACGTCGGGACGGGAGCCGGGTCGAACATCCAGACGCGTGCGCGCGTCTCGTCCGGCGTCCACGCCACGCCGCGATAGCCCTACCTCAATCCCGGACGGCCGAGCACTTCGGTGCCGAGCACGCGCGCCATGGCGGTGCCGATACGGCGCGCGAAGCGGTCGAAGAGCGCCTCCTGGTAGGAAAAGTCCACGATGTCCTCCGCCCCGACGACCTCGCGGGCGACGAACCCGGCGCTGCCGAACTCGTCCACCAACCCGAGCTTGAGCGCCTCCTCCCCCGTCCAGAAGAGTCCGGAATAGATGGTTCTCGTTTCCTTGAGCGCCTGCCCGCGCCCGGAGCGCACGCGCTCGATGAACTGCTGGTGCACGCGTTCGAGCAGCTGCTGCGCGTGCTTGCGGTCGAACGGCTTGAGCGGCGAGAACGGATCGAGCATCGCCTTGTGCTCGCCGGCGGTGAGCAGCCTTCGTTCGATCCCGAGCTTCTTCATTCCCTCGACGAAACCGAAACTGTTCATCAGCACGCCGATGGAGCCGACGATGCTCGCCCGGTCGGCGTAGATCTTGTCCGCGGCGGCGAGCGCGTAGTAGCAGCCCGAAGCGCACATGTCCGTCACGACGCCGTATACGGGAATCTTGGGATACTTCGCCCGCAGCCGCTTGATCTCGTCGTAGATGTAGCCGGCCTGCACCGGGCTGCCGCCCGGGCTGTTCGCGCGCAAAATGACGCCGGCCGTGCCTTTGTCCTCGAATGCGCTTCGCAGGCCCGTGATGACGTTGTCCGCGCTCGCCAGGCTGTCGGCGGAAATCTCCCCGTCGAGCTCGACGAGCGCCGTGTACCGGGCCGCGAGGGCTCGGCCGCCGACGTTGTCGCCGATCAGCAGAAAGAGCATGAAAAGGAGATAGGCCGCAAAGAACAGCTTGAAGAAGATGCCCCAGCGGCGCGCGCGCCGCTGCTCCGTCAAGGTCGCGAAGGCGAGCCGCTCGAGCACGTCGCGCTCCCAGCCGGGTTCGCGGACCGCGCCGCCCGCCTCGTTCATGTTCTCAGTCACCGCTCACCCTCACTGCGGCATCCGCCGCCAGATACACGTAACTATTGTTTTCGAACGTCGCCAGCTTGACCAGCCCTCCGGTGCACGAACCGGCGACGCACCGGCCCGTGTCGGGCTCGTACAGCGCCCCGTGGGTCGCGCAGACGAGGTAGCGGGCCTCCGCGTCGTAGAAGCGCCCCGGTTCCCAGTCGAGCTCGAGCGCGCGATGCGCACACCGGTTGATATAGGCGTACACCGCGCCCCGATAACGGACGACGAAGGCCGACTGCGAGCCGCCTGCCCACTGCACCGTAAAACGCACTCCGGCCCCGCCGTCGGCCAGCGCGTCGGCCGCACAGATCAGGTGCGGCGCGGAGGACGCAGCCACGCGCACACCTCCGAGAACGTGTCGAGGCAGGCGAGCGGGTCGTGGTTGAGCAGCCGCGCCCGGTCGTGCGCGCCATAGCTCACCGCGATGCTGGAGAGCGACGCCGCCTTCGCCATCTCCAGATCATAGGTCGTATCACCGACCATCACCGCGCGCTCCGGCATGACGCCCGTGTGCGCCAGGATGTCGTACAGCATTCTGGGATGGGGCTTGGATCCGGCCTCGTCGGCGCAGCGTGTGGAGCAGAAGTACACCGACGTCCGGGTGTCGCGCAGCACGCGATCCAATCCCCGCCTGGCCTTTCCGGTGGCGATCGCCATGCGAAATCCGGCCGCGGCCAGCCCCTCCAGGCCCTCGCGCACCCCCGGAAAGAGCGGCATCTCGGTCTCGTCGAGGAACAGGAAGTGTTCGCGATACCGTTCCGCGACCCGCTGGCGGGTGTCCGCATCGGTTTCCGGCAGCAGCTCCGCCAGAGCCTCGTTCAGACCGAGGCCGATGATGTGGCGAACGCGGTCCTCGGTCGGGACCGGCAGGCCCAGGTCCGCGGCGGCCGCCTGAAAGCAGCGCACGATCTTGCGGGCGGAATCCATGAGGGTTCCGTCCCAATCGAAGACGATCAGGTCAAACGGCCGGTTCATTACGGAGTCCGTTCAGGAGTCGCGAAAGCTCGGGGGGGAGCGCCGCCTCTACGGCAATTCTACCCCTACCGGAAGGATGCGCGAACCGCAGCGAGGCCGCGTGCAGAAAGAGCCGCCGCAGGCCCAGTTGGCGCATCTCGCGGTTGAAATCACGATCCCCGTACTTGTCGTCCCCGGCAATCGGGTGGCCGATATGGGCGGCATGGACGCGGGCCTGGTGCGTCCGGCCGGTATAGAGGCGTATCTCGACCAGGGTGGCCGGACCAAAATGCCCCCGCGGGCTGAACCGGCTCGCCGCCTCCTTCCCCTCGGCGCGCACTTCCACTCGCCGCTCGCCTCCGCGCTCCGGCCCGCGCTCCAGCGCCGCCCTGACTTCGCGCGGACCGCCGCGCCAACGACCGCGGACCAGCGCGAGGTAGCGCTTTTCGACCCCTCCGGCGCGGAACATACGGTGCAGAGCAAGGAGCACGGAACGGTCTTTGGCCAGGATAAGGCAGCCGGACGTGTCCCGGTCCAGGCGGTGGGCAAGCTCGATCAGGGTGTGGTGCGGACGGAGCAACCTGACCGCTTCGATCAGTCCCACCGGGACGTTACTGCCACCATGGACGGCGAGCCCGGCCGGTTTATCGAGCACCAGCAGTTCGTCGTCCTCGTACAGTATCCGGTCATTCAGCCACTCGAACCCGGCTGCCGATACCGGTGAGGGTGCGGCGGCCGTCCGGACGGGAGGCACCCGGATCCGGTCGCCGGCCTCCAGCCTGTATTCGGGCTTCGCCCGGCCTCCGTTGACGCGTACCTCTCCTCGACGCAGCAGGCGATAAACGTGGCTGCGGGGCACACCCTTGAGGTGCCCCAGCAGAAAGTTGTCCAGACGCTGGCCAGCACGGGACTCGTCGATCTGGAGAAAACGGACGCCCTTTTGTTCGTCCACTAAGCTTTTTTCATGCAAGACGCCCGTTGCAATTGCCGCTCGCGGGGTTCGTTGATAAGATGCCGCGTCGTATATTCGATACGGTGTCAAGGGCTTGCGAGATTTTCCGGCCCGTGTCCCGTGTTGTTGTGTTTTCCGTATCGGCCTTACTTGGAGCCGTTACCGCCCGGCGAGCGCCGCCGCAGCGCACCCTTCCCGCTCTTGCTCAGGCCGCCGGGGATAAGAAAGGGTTTCGCATCCCTCACCCCTTAGTAGGGATGCACAGCGATTAGACGCAACGGGTTTTCCGCACCTGGCAGGGTTGAGCGCCCGTCCTCGGGACGCCGAGCCGCTTTCCCCGCGTGGTGCCTTAACCGCACAGACGCCGCCATGCGCGCGCGAACCCCGATGCGTCGGGGATTGTAAATGAAAAGAATACTTTTCAACGCAACTCATCCGGAGGAGTTGCGCCTCGCCATCGTCGACGGCCAGAAGCTCCTCGACCTCGACATCGAGTCCTCCACCTACCAACAGAAGAAGGGCAATATCTACAAGGCCCGCGTCACGCGGGTCGAGCCAAGCCTGGAAGCGGCGTTCGTCGACTACGGGACGGAGCGCCAGGGCTTCCTGCCCCTCAAGGAAATTTCCCGCGTTTACTTCACCGGGCACGACGAACGCACGCCGCTCGGCCAAGTCCGCATAAAGGACGTTATCAAGGAAGGCCAGGAACTCGTTGTTCAGGTGGATAAAGAAGAGCGCGGCACCAAGGGCGCGGCACTGACCACCTTCATCTCCCTGGCGGGCCGCTACCTCGTCCTCATGCCCAACAACCCCAAGGGCGGCGGCATTTCCCGCCGGATCGAGGGGGAGGAACGGGCCGAGCTGCGCGAAGCCATGGCGCACCTTACGGTACCGGAAGACTACTCGCTCATCGCCCGCACCGCGGGGATCGGGCGCTCGCCCGAGGAGCTCCAGTGGGATCTCGACTACCTGGTGCACCTCTGGGACGCGATCAGCAAGGCGGCGGCCGAGCGGCCGGCCTCGTTCCTGATCTATCAGGAATCCAACCTGGTCGTGCGCGCCGTGCGGGACTACCTTCGGCAGGACATCGGGGAGGTGCTGGTCGACAACCCCGAGATCTACGAGCGCATGAAGAAGTTCATGCAGCAGGTGGCCCCCCAGTGGCTGGACCGCCTGAAGCTCTACAAGGACGAGACACCCCTATTTTCGCGTTTCCAGATCGAGCACCAGATCGAGTCCGCGTTTTCCCGTGAAGTACGCCTGGAGTCCGGCGGAGCCATTGTGTTCGACAAGACCGAGGCGGTCGTCACCATCGACGTGAACTCGGCGCGGGCGACGAAGGGTGCGGACATCGAGGAGACCGCGCTGAACACGAACCTCGAGGCGGCCGAGGAGGTCGCCCGCCAGCTCCGGCTGCGCGATCTGGGCGGCCTGATCGTCATCGACTTCATCGACATGACGCCGGTGCGGAACCAGCGGATGGTGGAGCAGCGCCTCATGGACTCCCTCAAGGTCGACCGCGCACGGGTGCAGGTCGGTCGCATCTCTCGCTTCGGGCTGCTCGAGATGTCCCGCCAGCGCCTGCGCCCGGCCCTCGGGGAAACCTCCTCGCTCGTGTGCCCCCGGTGCGTCGGGACCGGCCACATCCGGTCCGTGCAGTCTTCCGCCCTCTCCGTGCTTCGCATGATTCAGGAGGAGGCGATGAAGGAAAACACGGCCGCCGTGCACGTGCACCTGCCGGTCGAGACCGCCACCTGGCTGCTCAATGAGAAGCGCCACGAGCTCACCGGCATCGAGTCCCGCATCGGCACGCCGGTCATGGTGATCCCGGACGAGACCATGGAGACGCCCCATTACCACATACGTCGTCTGCGCATGGACGAGTACGAGGCCGAGGCGGACATCCCCAGCTACGACATCGAGATCGTCGAGGAGGAAGAGGAAGAGGCGCCGCCACGCGTCGCGCCTGCCGCGGAAAAGCCGGTGATCGGACCGCTGACGCACGGAGCGGCGCCACCGGCGCCGATGGCGCCGGCCAGGAAACCGGCCGGACTTATCAAGCGCCTTATCAGCGGGCTCTTCGGCGGGGAGCCGGCCATCCCCGAACCGGCCCCCCGTCAGGCACCGCCAGCTCCCGCACGCGACCGGGGTCCGCGCGACCACCGTCGCCCGCCGCGCGTACCGAAGCCCGCGCCAACGGAAGCGGCGAAGCCGCCCCGCCCGCATCGCCCAAGCGCGCCGGCGGCCCAGGAGGCGGGTACCGGCGCGCAGGAGCGACGTGAGAGCAGTCGTCGCCGCGGCCGTCGCGGCCGTCGCGGACGCTCCGGCACCCGTCCGGAGACGGCGCCGCGCGCGGAATCCGGTGCCGATCAAGGGCGCGAGGCATCATCGCGGCAGGGGGTGCCCCCGCGCCGCGAACATCCCCACAGCGGCAACGGCCAGGCATCGCGGACACCCGAAACACCCTCTCATCCGGCCGAGAACGAAGGGGCATCGCCCGTGCCGACCCCGATCTCGACTCCGGCTGCACCGTCGCCGGCGGCTGCGCCTTCGGCTTCGCAGGTTCCCCGGCGGGAAGAGTCGGCGGTATCGCTGGTGCAGGTCGAGACACGGCGCGACGAAGGAAACGACCACGCCGAGGGCAAGACCGAGTAAGGGTCAGCGGGCGAGGCGAGCTCGCACCTCGGCCAGGAGACCTTCGGCCGCGTCCTCGATGAGATCGAGCACGCGGTCGAAGCCGCTTGCCGACCCGAAGTACGGATCGGGAACCGCCCGCTCGTCCGAGCGCGTGGCAAATTCCAGGAACAGGCGGATCTTGTGCTCGTGCCCGGGCGGACAGATGGCCCGCAGATGCGCGTAATTTTCGTGGTCCATGGCGAGCACCAGATCGTAGCGTTCCAGATCCTCCACTCCCGCCTGCCTGCCGCGGAGCCCGCTGATGTCGGCGCCGCGCCGAACCGCCGCGGCCTGTGCGCGCTCGTCCGGCGGCTCGCCGACGTGGTAGGCATGCGTTCCCGCCGAATCGATCTCGACATGCTCGAGAAGCTCCGCCTCCGCAACCCGCCGACGGAACACACCCTCCGCCATCGGCGAGCGGCAGATGTTGCCGAGACACACGAACAGCACTTTCACCATGCCTATCCCCGCTGGTTCCCGTAGGCTCTGCGAACACGCTCGAGGTCCTCGGGTGTGTCGACACCCGCCTCGGGCAGCTCGGCCGTTTCCACGACGCTGATCGTCTCGCCGTGCCACAGCACCCGCAGCTGCTCGAGCTGCTCGATGCTTTCAAGCGGGCACGGCGACCAGCCGCAGTAGCGCGCGACGAACCCAGCTCGATAGGCGTAGAGCCCGATGTGCCGGAACGCCTCGGCGGGGCCTTCCCCGTCGCGCGGAAACGGAATCGGCGCGCGGCTGAAATAGAGCGCGCGCCCCCTGGCGTCGCGCACGACCTTCACGACGTTCGGATTGTTGAATTCATCGACATGGCGCAGCCGGTGACAGGCCGTCGCCACCGCCGCCTCCGGGTCGCTCTCGAGCGCCTGCGCCACCTGGCGCAGGAGCGCCGGCGGCATCAGCGGTTCGTCGCCCTGCAGGTTCACCACGATCTCCCCGGACCCGATGCCCAGGTGCGCGAGCACCTCGCCGATGCGCTCGGTGCCGGAGCGATGCGACGCGGACGTCATGACCACGCGTGCGCCGAAACCCTCGGCCGCCGCCCGGATTCGTTCGTCGTCGGTCGCGATCGTGACGCTCGCCGCGCCGCTCGCGCGGGCGCGCTCGTAAACGCGCTCGATCAGCGGCTTCCCCGCCACATCAAGCAGCGGTTTGCCGGGAAGCCGGGAGGAGGCGTAGCGCGCGGGAATGACGATGTGCATGGCCGGTTTCAGGTCACAGGCGCGGGGCGCCAGGCTGGCGAGCACGCGTTGCGCGCCTTTTGCACTCGGAGCTCATCGCGTCGGACTAGGATCCGCCTTTCCGTTCGAGCTCCTCGTCCGGCACCCGCCGTGCCTCGTCTTCGAGCATCACGGGAATGTCGTCGCGTATCGGATACGCCAGCCGATCGGCCTTGCAGAGGAGCTCGGCCCGCGCCTTGTCGTAGACGAGCGGGCCCTTGCAGACGGGGCAAACGAGTATGTCCAGCAGTTTCTTATCCACGTCGAAGCTCCGTCAATCGGTTGTCGAGCCACTCGGCAAATCGCGGGTCGGGCGCGGCGGAGACCGCGAGATACCAGGCGTTGTCGAGCGGAAAGCGACTGCATTTTACCGCATCCTTTTCGGTCATCACGACCGGGCGGGCGTCCCCGAAGCGGAGATCGCCGGGGACGAAGGGATGATGATCCGGAAACGGGTGCTCGATGACCCGGATGCCGAGCGCCCGCAGGTGCGCGAAGAAACGCCCGGGGTTGCCGATTCCGGCCACGGCGTGCACCGTTTCGTCCCGGAATGCCGCGGGCGCGCGGTGCTCCTCCCCTCCCACCCGGTGAAACGCCGTCGGCTGCAACGTCATGCCCCACTCGCCCGCTTTCGGTTCGCCCTGCACCACACGTGCATCCACGCACTCGAGCCGCGCGAGCGGCTCGCGAAGCGGCCCCGCCGGCAGGCAGCGGCCGTTCCCGAAGCGGCGATCTCCGTCGATCACGGCGATCTCGAGGTCGCGTGCCAGGCGGTAATGCTGAAGACCGTCGTCGGCGACGACGATGTCGCAACCGAGCGTCTGCAGCCTCGCCGCGCCCCGCGGCCGATCCGGATCGGCGATTACCGGGCAAGCGCTTCGCCGGGCGAGCAGCACGGGTTCGTCGCCCACCAGACGGGCGTCGGTTTCGGGCAGCACGCGCTGGGGCCAGCACCGGGCCCGGCCCCCGTAGCCGCGGGTGACGATACCGGGGCGCCAGCCCTGCCGTTGAAGGCGCTGAGCGATCCAGAGCACGAGCGGCGTCTTGCCGGTTCCGCCGACGGTGACGTTGCCGACCACGATTACGGGGATCGGCAGGCGCGTGGTCCGGAACCAGCCCAGCCGATAAAGCCGTCGCCGAACCCGGACGGTCGCGGAAAAGAGGAGCGAGAGCGGGAGGAGCAGGCGGCTCGCCCAGCCGTCCGCCGACCATGTCCGCTCCCAGCGCCGGGCGGGCGTCATCGGTGGCCCGATTCCGGGCCGTTCGGCCGCGGACAGGATGCGGCTCGGCCCTCGTGGATCCCCCGGGTCATGCTCACGCCTCGGCGAATTGCCTCCGGTAGAGATTCGCGTAAACCCCTTCGCGCGCGAGCAGCTCCGCGTGCGTGCCGCTTTCGACGATCCGCCCCTTCGCGAGCACCAGGATGCGATCGGCGCGCTCCACGGTCGACAGCCGGTGCGCGATCACGAGCGTCGTGCGATTCTCCCGCAACTTGGCCATGGCCTCCTGCACGTACCGCTCCGACTCGGTGTCGAGCGCGGAGGTCGCCTCGTCGAGGATCAGGATGGGGGCATCCTTATATAAGGCGCGCGCGATGGCCACGCGCTGGCGCTGGCCGCCGGACAGTCGCGCGCCCCGCTCCCCGACCCGGGTATCCAGGCCCTCGGGCAACTGAGCGGCGAACTCGAGCACGTGCGCGGCCCGGACCGCGCGATCCAGCCGCGCCTCGTCGACCGGCTCGTCGGGGCCGTACGCGATGTTGCGGCGGATGGAGTCGTCGAAAAGCAGCGTCTCCTGACCGACGAGGGCGATGTGCGAGCGAAGGTCGGCAAGGCCGATCTCGT
Source organism: Sulfurifustis variabilis (assembly GCF_002355415.1). GTDB lineage: Bacteria > Pseudomonadota > Gammaproteobacteria > Acidiferrobacterales > Sulfurifustaceae > Sulfurifustis > Sulfurifustis variabilis. The sequence goes on from NZ_AP014936.1 coordinate 1,934,923, forward strand.
CGATGTTCACCTCGTCGACCCGGATCTCTCCGCTCGTCACGCGATAAAAGCGCGGCAGCAGCGCGGCGATCGTCGTCTTCCCGCTTCCGGAGAGGCCGACCAGCGCGAGGGTTTGCCCCGGCTCGACCGTGAACGAGATGTCGTGCAGCGCCGGCACCGCCGCGGTCGGGTACCGGAAATGGACGTGCCGGTACTCGATGCGACCCCGCACGCGCTCCAGCCGCACCGCGCCCGTGTCGGTTTCGGGCGGCTCGTCCAGCAGCGTAAAGGCGCTCTGCGCGGCCGCAAGCCCCGTCTGGATGACCTCGTTGATCTTCGTCAGCTGCTTGGCCGGATTCATGATGAGCGTGGCGGCGGTGACGTAGGACACGAAGACGCCGGCCGTGATGTCGCTCGACATCATCGCGAACTGGATGACGACGGCGAGCGCGACGACGGCGGTAAGCTGGAGCAGGCCGATGCCGATCGACGAGACCGCCACCTTGCGCATGGCATGCCGTCGATTCTGTTCGTTGGCCCTCCCGAAGGCGTTGATCTCCGCCTTTTCCCCGGCGAAGGCCTTGACCACGCGATGCCCCTCGGCGGCCTCGCGCATCACCTGGGAGATGTCGGCGACGCTCGCCTGAATCTGGTGGCTGGTCTTGCGAAAACGGCGGCTCATCGCCCGCATCAGCAGGGCCGTGACCGGCGCGAGCACCAGGAACAGCACCGTGAGGCGCCAGTCGAGATAGAACATGTAGCCGAGCAGCGCGATCACCGTGAGCCCGTCGCGAACGACCACCAGCACGGCGTCGGTCACGGAGCGCGAGATTTGCTCGATGTTGAAGATCAGCCGCGAGATCAGCCCGCCGGTCGGCGTGACGTCGTAGAACTGCGCCGGAAGTCGCACGAGATGGGCAAAGAGCGCCTGGCGCAGGTCGTACGTGACCCGCCGCCCGACCCAGTGGATCGAGTACTCGGCCAGGAAGTTCGCGAAGATCCGGACGAAGAAGATCGCGATGATCAGCGGCGGCACCAGCCGGATCATCTCGGGGTCCTTGTCCACGAGGCCCTGGTCGACGAGCGGGCGCATGAGGGCGGCGAAGGCCGCGCCCGTCCCGGACATCACGATCATTCCCGCCAGCGCGGCGAGGAAGACGAGCTTGTACGGCCACGCGTAGCCGAGCAGCCGGCGGTACAGCCTGAGCGAACCGGACAGATCCGACGCGCGAGCCTCGGGGCGGCCGGTCACGGTGTCGGCGGCTCGGAAGCGGGCTGCTGCGTCGCGAAGGTGAGCTGCGAGAGCCCCAGCCGGCGCGCGACGTCCATGACGCGCACGACGGCCTCGTGGGGAGTCTTCGCATCGGCCTGGATCACCAGGAGCGGCTCCTTCTCCCGCTCGACCGCCCGGGCCAGGGCCGTGCGCAGCGTCTCGGCGCTCGTGTTGAGGAGCTGCTGGTCGTTGATGAAGTACTGCCCGCGGGCGTCGATCGCGATACGCACGGTCGGCTTTTCCGCCGGCGCCTCGGCCGCAGCTTCCGGCAGGCGCACGCGCAACTGCGACTCCTTCGTGAAGCTCGTCGTGACGATCAGGAAGATCAACGTCATGAGCAGGACGTCGATCAGCGGGATCAGGTTCAGCTCCGGCTCGTCGTCCGACGTGCTGCGAAAGTTCATGTCAGTCCTTCTCGCGCTCGCCGTGGAGGATTTCGACGAGCTTCAGGGCCTCCTGCTCCATGTCGAGCAGGAGCTCGTTCACCTTGCCCCTGAAGTAGCGGTAGAACATCACGGCCGGAATCGCGACGGCGAGGCCCGCCGCCGTGGTGATGAGCGCCTGCGCGATGCCGGCCGCCACGATGGACGGATCGCCGACCCCGTGCGTGCCGATCCCCGAGAACATCTGGATCATGCCGAGCACCGTGCCAAGCAGACCGAGAAAAGGCGAGATCGCGGCGATGGTCCCGAGCGTGCGCAGATAGCGTTCGAGGTCGGGCGACACGTGCCGGCCGGTGTCCTCGAGCGCCTCCTTGATGATCTCGCGATCGTGCCGGCGGTTGACGAGCCCGGCCGCCAGGATTCGCCCGAGCGGCGAGCTGTCGCGGACGAGCGTGATGTGGGCGTCGTCGAGCTCGTTGCGCGCGAGCCACTGCTGCACCTGGCCGACCAGGTTCGGCGGACAGACGTGCTTGCGTTGAAGGGACCAGAACCGTTCGCCGATGATCGCAAGGGCAGCGACGGAACTCAGGACGATGGGCCACATGACCCAGCCGCCCGCCTGAATCAGTTCAAACATCGAGGATCGGGGAGTGAAAAAGTGCGGCTAATTTAACAGACGCGGCAAAAACCTCAAGGCGGACCCGGCCGGGCGTGCCAGTAACGCCGCTCCCGTTCCCGATAACCGGTGGCCGTGATCCCCTTTCGATCGAACCTGAGCTCCAGCGCGCCGCCGGACGGCGTGTCGTAGAGCCGCGCGCCCATCGCTTCGTAGCGCGCGACGACGTCGGGATGCGGATGGCGGTAGCGGTTGCGATAACCGACCGGAAACAGCACGTGGCGCGGCCGGACCTTTTCCAGGAACCCCGGCGTGGACGACGTGCGGCTGCCGTGGTGCGGCGCGACGAGCACGTCCGCCGCCAGCGGGACGCCGGCTTCGAGCAGCCACTCCTCCGCGCGCCTCTCGATGTCGCCGGAAAGCAGGACAGTGCCGTTTGCGCTCGATACGCGCAACACGCACGAACCGTCGTTGTGGCGACCGGCGAGCGGCTCCGGCGGGCCGAGCACGGCAAAGTCGACGCCGTCCCATCGCCATGCCTGCCCGGCCCGACACGGCGTGCCGGGGACCTCGGGGGACCCGCTCAGGGTGCGGCTGACCGGAAACGCGGCGAGCACCGCCGGCGCGCCGCCGGCATGGTCGTTATCGCCGTGACTGACGACGAGCACGTCGATCGAACGTATTCCCGCCTGTTGCAGGTACGGAACGACCACGGCACTGCCCGCATCGAAGCGCGATGAAAATCGCGCGCCCGTGTCGAAAACCAGCGAATGCGCATGCGTGCGGACGACCGCGGCGAGCCCCTGACCGACGTCGAGCAGCGTGAACCACATCTCCCCCGCCGCCGGCGCGGGCGGGCGGACGAGGAACAGCGGGAGCAGCCACACGACGCCGACGGCGCGCGCCGGCCACCCCCGCGGGGCGAGCAGAAGGATCGTGCCCACGACGGCGCACGCGAGCGCCCAGTCCGCCGGGCGGTGCTGCGTCCACTGCGCGTAAGGCAGATCGGCGAGCCCGCCGAGCACGCTCCAGAGCAGGTCGAGAAGCCAGGTCGCGGGTACGAGCGCGAGGGGCGCGATGCCGTCCTGCCCGAGACCGATCAACGCGGCGCCGAGCAACGTCAGCGGCACGACCAGCAGATCGAACGCCGGGACGGCGAGCAGGTTGGCGAGCGGAGAGACGAGCGACGCCTGCTGAAACAGCCCGAGGAGCAGCGGCAGCATCCCGAGACCGACGGCCCATTGCACGTGGCCCCACTTTCGCCAGAGCGACCGGCCGTCCTGGTCGCCCCGGACGGCATAAACGATCGCTGCGACGGCAACGAACGAAAGCCAGAACCCGGGGGCCATGACCGCGAGCGGGTCGTGCACGAGGACCAGAAGAAGCGCGGTGGCGAGCAGCGTCGAGGGCGCCCACCGGCGCCGCAGCACGATCGCCCCGAGCGCGACCGCCAGCATGACGAGCGCGCGCTGCGTCGGGATCACGAAACCGGCCAGCGCCGCGTAGGCCGCGGCTGCCAGGAAACCCGCGACTGCACCGAAAATCGGCGCGGGTACGCGCAGCACCGTATAGCCCGGCCAGGCCCATGCGAACCGCGCAAGAAAGAAAACGAGACCCGCGACCAGGCTGATGTGCAGGCCGGAGATCGCGACCAGATGCACGGTCCCGGTCCGGCGAAGCAGGTTCCATTGCGCATCCGTGATGCCGCGGGTATCGCCGTTGGCGAGCGCGACGATGAGACCCGCATGGGCCCGCTCACCGAGCACGGCGCGCAACCGCTCACCCAGTCCCTGGCGCACCCGCCCGACGGCGTAACGCAGTCCGTGCGAAGGGTCGAGCCGCTCCGCGGCGGGATGGTCCCGCACGTAACCGCGCGCCCGGATGCGCTTCCGGAAGAGATGCGCTTCGTAGTCGAAACCACCCGGGTTCCGGAAGCCATGCGGGCGTTTCAGCCGGACGGTCATGCGCCAGCGTTCGCCGACCCGCGGCGCGAAGCCCGGATCGGCATTGCTGAGCAGGATGCGTCGGGGCACCTTCACCGCCGAGTCGCCCAGGGCGGCTTCCGCGACGTCGAACTCGAAGCGCAGACCGTATTCGCCGGGGGTCGGTATGTCCGCGATGAACCCCTCGACAATCAGGTCCCGGCCCTCGAGCCCCTCGGGCAGCGTTTGCTCTAAAATAAGCCCGGCGCGGAAGGTGAGCCACGAGGCACCGGCGACCAGGAACAAGATGACAAGAACCGCGCGAGGGTGGCGCCAGGCGAGTGCAACGGGCAGGAACAACACCGCCAGCCAGGCCGGCGACGGGAGCGCCGGGAACTGCTGCACCACCAGGATCCCACCCAGGAAGGCAATCGCCGCGGCGCGCAACGGTCGTCCGATAGTCCTTTAAACAGCGAGACTATACACTACCGCCGCCATGGCGCGCCGCCTGATCAAGCGCTGGTTCCCCGACCCCCACAAGGTGCGCAACCACAAGCACCTGCGGTTCTTCGGCACGCTCCTGCACGACCCGAACCTCTGGCATTTGAACCGGCACTCGGTGTCCGACGCGTTCGCCATCGGACTCTTCATGGCGTTCGTGCCGATGCCGTTTCAGATGATCCCGGCCGCCGCGCTCGCGATTTATCTGCGCGCCAACCTGCCGATCTCGGTCGCCCTGGTCTGGATCACCAATCCGGTGACGATGCCCCCCATCTCCTATTTCTGCTATCTGGTGGGAACCTGGATACTCAACACCCCGCCCCAGCCGTTCGCCTTCGAGCCGACCTGGGATTGGATCGCCTGGGAATTGAAGCGGATATGGCAGCCGTTCCTGCTCGGCAGCTTCGTGGTGGCCAGCCTCACCTCGCTCGCCGGGTACTGGAGCATGCGCGGGCTCTGGCGCTGGCACGTGATCCGGGACTGGGAGCGCCGGAAGAACCGTCCTCCGCGGGTCCGCTAGGCGGGCTTCAGCACGCCGTCTTCGAGCCGCAGCACGCGGTCCATTCGCTCAGCCAGCGTTGGATCGTGGGTCACGATGATGAAGCTCGTCTGGAACTCCCGGTTCAATTCGAGCATGAGCTCGTAGACGGTCTGGGCGGTCTCGCGATCCAGGTTACCCGTCGGCTCGTCCGCCAGCACGCAGAGCGGACGCGTGACCATGGCCCGTGCCACCGCCACCCGCTGACGCTCGCCGCCCGACAGTTCACCCGGCCGATGCTGCAAGCGGTCCTCGAGACCCACCCGACTCAGCATCTCGGTCGCCTGCTTCACGGCCGAGCCGCTCGGACCGCGGCGCATCAGGAGCGGCATCGCCACGTTCTCCAGCGCCGTGAATTCGGGCAGCAGGTGGTGGAACTGGTAGACGAAGCCGAGATTACGGTTACGGAATGTCCCGCGCGCCGCTTCGGAGAGCTTGCCGATGTCCTTGCCGTCGATCTCCACCTGGCCCGCGGTCGGTCGGTCCAGTCCGCCGAGGACGTGAAGCAGCGTGCTCTTGCCCGATCCGGAAGCGCCTACGATCCCGACCTGCTCGCCGCGCCTGACACGGAGATAGACTCCGCGCAGGACGGAGACGCTGAAGGCGCCCTCGTCGAACACCTTCGCGAGCCCCGTCGCCCGCAACACGTACTCGTTCGTCATTCGTAGCGCAGCGCCTCGGCGGGCTGGACGCGCGAGGCGCGCCAGGCAGGATAGATGGTGGAGAGCAGCGCGAGCGCCAGCGACGCGCCGGAGATCAGTGCGACGTCGCTCCAGTGCAGATCCGAGGGGAGCTCGCTGATGAGATAAACGTCCGCGGAAAGAAACGATACCCGGAACAGGCTTTCCAGGAACTGGACGATCGACTCCACGTTGTACGCAAGCAGTATTCCCGCGACGGTTCCAACTACCGTGCCGAGGACGCCGACGACCGCGCCCTGCACCATGAACACGCCCATGACGCTGCGCGGGCTGAGACCCAGCGTGCGCAGGATGGCGATGTCCGCCTCCTTCTCGGTAACGATGACCACGAGCGTCGAGATCACGTTGAACATCGCGACCGTAACGATGAGCAGGAGGATGACGAACATGACGGTTTTCTCGATCTGCAGCGCCCGGAAGAAGTTGCCGTGCTCGCGCGTCCAGTCGCGCGCGCGATATTCGGGTCCGAGCCGGAGCGACAGCTGTTGCGCGACCGCCGGCGCCGTGTCCAGGGCGTCGAGCTTCAGGCGCACGCCGGTGACCGCCGTGCCCAACCGGTAAAGTTTCGCCGCGTCGTCGAGGTGCACGAGCACCAGGCCGCTGTCGTACTCGTACATGTCGATGCGGAAGATGCCGACGACGTTGAAGCGCTTGAACCGCGGAAGCAGGCCGGCCGGCGTGGCCTGCGCCTGCGGCACCACGAGCGAGACCTGGGAACCGACGCCGAGATCGAGCTTCCAGGCAAGCGCGCTCCCGACCACCACGTTGAACTCGCCCGGCTTGAGCGCATCGAGGCTTCCCTCGATCATCTTGTCGGCGATTTCGGACACGCTGCGCTCTTCCACCGGCATCACGCCCCGCACGAACACGCCGCTCACGTCGCGGCCGCGTGCTGCCATGGCCTGTCCGAGCACGTAGGGCGCCTCGCCGATCACGCTCGGGTGGTCCTTCACTCGGCGCGCGACTTCCCGCCAGTCCGTCAGCCTCCCCTCCGGCCCGGTCACGGTGACGTGCGACACGACGCCGAGGATGCGCCCGCGCAACTCCTTGCCGAAGCCGTTCATGACCGAGAGCACCGTAATGAGAGCGGCGATTCCGAGCGTGATGCCGAGGATCGAGATGAGCGAGATGAACGAGATGAAATGATCCCGTCGGCGGGCGCGCACGTAGCGCAGGCCGACGAACAGCTCGAGCGGGCGAATCATGGCGCGGCTATTGGCCCGGTTGGATTGCCCCGGAAGAGCGGAGGCACCCGCCGACAGGCGTACTCATGGCTTCGAGTCACGTTGATCGCGCCGGGTCAGGAACGAAAATCATAGACCTTCCGGTTGCTGCGGCGGCAAGGCGGTGTCGCTCGCGGAGTCGAGAGCATAACAACTCACTGTGAATCTTCAAATGGGACGGATGCCGCGCGGTGACTCGCACACGCCCTAGGGCGCGTAGGACGCCTTGCGCGAATCGCGCGACCAGACGGCGACGCCGTTCCGGTTCTCGAGCGCGGTGCCGAGCGGTGCGGAGAGCGCCTTCAGCAACTCCACCACCTCGTCGGCATCGGCGCCGGCGAGCGGGCGTGGCTGAAAGACGACCTCGGCGTTCTTCACGTTGATCGGGTGCAGCGCCACGGCGTGCACGCGCTTGTCGCGCACCGTCAGGACGGCGACGACGCTGCGCGTCGCCGTCGAGCTGTACGATCCGAACACGAAGTTGCCGAGGCTATAAAGGATGATTCCGTCGCGGTAATGCTCGACCGCCTGCAACACGTGCGGATGATGGCCGATCACGGCGGCGGCGCCGGCGTCGATCGCGGCATGCCCGAGCGCACGCTGGTAATCGCGCAGCTCGGTGGTCCCTTCCCGCCCCCAGTGGAAGGAAACCAGCACGATGTCGGCGTTCTCGCGGGCCGCGGCGACGTCCGCGCGCACCTCCTTCTCGTGTCCGAACGCGGTGCCGGGTCGCGCGTTCGATGCCCAGAACTCCTCCGGAAACGTCAGCGAGTACGCGAGGAGCGCGATACGCGCACTGCCGGCATTGACGAGCGCGGGCCGTCGTGCCCTCGCGAGGTCTTCCCCGGCGCCGGCGTAGCGGATACCGGCCGCATCCAGCGCACGCACGGTATCGCGCAGGCCGTCGAGGCCGTAGTCCATCAGGTGGTTGTTGGCGAGCGAGACGAGCCGGAATCCCGCCCGCGCAAGCGCCGGCGCCACGAGATCGGGCGGCGACCGAAAGACATATTGCTTGCCTTCGAAGGGCTGCCCACGATCGGTCAGCGGGCCCTCCAGGTTGCCGAACGCGAGCATCGCCTGTCCCAGCAGCTCCTTCGTCTGGGCGAAGGGGTAGTCGTACCCGAAGATCGCGAGCTCCGGCGCCGCCGTCCCGCCGAGCATGATGTCTCCGACCGCCGCGACGCGCAGCTCGCCCTCGGCGTCCTCGGCGACGGTTGAAACCGCGAATGCCCCCGATCCTGCTGCAAGCAGACAGGCGGCGAGAGCGGCCCGCACGAAGTTCCGGCAGTCCCTGATCCTGCCGACCGCCGTGGATCGAGTCGCCATTACCCTGACTTGCCCGGGCCGCGCGAGAGCTCGGCGAGGCGCAGTATGGACGCGCGAAGCGCCGGATGCTCGATCCCCTCGGCGACACTCCGGAGCAGTCGTCCTGTCGCGCTGGAGAAGGGCTGAGGGCGGGGCGTCGAAACTTCCCGACCGGGTCGGCATCCCCCTGCCGTGGGGGTCCGGGCCGGAGTCACCTTGATGCTGAGGCCGACCAGGTTTTGCAGGAGGGGGTCACGGACCAGCCGGGATACGAGCGTGAACTGCTGCTGGCGCAGACGGCTGGCCCAGACCGGGGTATCGGCGTGCACCACCAGTTTGCCCATCGTGAACCGGACGGGTCGCGCATGGGAGGCCAGCGGTTCCGGGACGTGGGTATGCCAGAGGGCCTGCAGACGGGTCGTCTCGTCCATGTACTCGGCCACCGCCCGGGATAGCCCGCCCGTCAGAAAAGCGCCGATTCGCCGCGGTCCGACCCCGCCCATCGCCCTCTTCCCTCCCGGTCCTGGTCTATGCTCAGAAAAAGCCTTTGTAAACCGGACCGCTTAGGTCCCGCTTCGTAGTCTAGACTTCAAAAGGCCTATGCAGATTATCCTGCTTGCCGAAGGGATCCGAAAGGGACGGAACGCCTCCCTCTCCCACCGCCACCTCCTGGTGATCCTTCTCATCGGGGGGCTGTTCCTGCCGCTTTTCTTCGGCGTGCTCACCTTCAGGATCCACGCGCTCCTCGAGCGCCATTCGGGCGAACAGAGCCTGGTGTCGGCCTACGGCGAAGAGCTCGCGCGCCAGGCGACCGCGCTCGAGGCGGCCAAGCTCGAGGCCTCCACCCACCTGAACGCGCTGGCCCTGAAGCTCGGGCAGCTCCAGGCTCAGGTGCTGCGCCTCAATGCCCTCGGGGGCCGGCTCACCAACATGGCCGGGCTCGACCGTCGGGAATTCAATTTCGAGACCGAGGTCGCCCAAGGCGGCCCGGAGCAGACCGGCATGCCCGGCGGGCTCGACGTGCTCGCGAGCCTCGATCGGCTCTCCCTCGAGATCACCGCCTCCAAGGCCAAGCTCCAGGCCCTCGAGACGCTGCTGCTCGACCGGCGGCTCACCGATGCCGTGACCCCGGCCGGCTGGCCCGCCGACGGGGGGTTCGTGTCCTCGCACTTCGGCACCCGCGCCGATCCGTTCACCGGGCGGCTCGCCTACCACGAGGGGGTGGACATCGCCGCCAAGCTCGGTTCCCCCATCCGCGCCATGGCCGACGGGGTCGTGTCCTACGCCGGGGAGAAGTCGAACTACGGGCGGGTCGTCGAGGTCACCCACGCAAGCGGGCTCGTCACGCGCTACGCCCACCTGCTCTCGCTCCTCGTCAAAGTGGGCGACAAGGTCGGTCGCGGCGACGCCCTCGCCCTCGTCGGCTCCTCCGGGCGCTCCACCGGCCCGCACGTGCACGTCGAGGTGCTGAAGGACGGGCGGGCGGTGAATCCGGCGGGGTATTTGCGTCCCAGCGAGCGTTCGAAGCTCGCGCACACCGCGCCCTGACCGCGCCGCCGCACTCGCGTTAACATCGGCGCCATGGATGGCGCCCGCGACATCTCCTCCCGTCTTGCCGCGCTTCGCGATCGCATCGCGGAGCTCGCGCGCGCGGCAGGGCGCGATCCACGGGACGTGCGCCTGATCGCAGTGTCGAAAACCCATCCGGCCGAGAGCGTGCGCGACGCCCTCGATGCCGGGCAGCGCGATTTCGGCGAAAGCACCGTGCAGGAAGCGCTGCCGAAGATCGACGCCCTGTCGGGGACCGGCGCGCAGTGGCATTTCATCGGCCATCTCCAGTCGAACAAGGCCAAGTTCATCCTGCCCCGCTTTGCCTGGGTCCACTCCCTCGATAGCGCGAAGATCGCGGTGCGCCTTTCCCACGTCGCGCACGAATGGAGCACGCCGCTGAACGCGCTGATCGAGGTCAACGTGACGCGCGACCCGGCCAAGCACGGCGTCCTTCCGGAAGCGCTGCCCGGCTTGCTCGAGCAGCTGCGGCGGGAGGATCTGCCGGGCATCGTCTTGCGCGGCCTCATGACGATCGGCCCCCATCAAGCGAGCGAGCCCGAGATACGGTGCTGCTTCGCGGGACTGCGCCAGCTGCGGGACGAGAATCGCGCCCGCTTCGGGCTGCCGCTCTTCACCGAGCTCTCGATGGGCATGAGCGGCGACTACGCGTACGCGATCGCGGAGGGCGCGACCATGGTGCGTCTCGGCACGGCGATCTTCGGGGAGCGAAGCTACGCGCGCGCTGCGAAAGCCGGCGCGCCCGGGTGACGGGCTTCGCCGGCGGCTACAGCCTCGCCGAGATGTAGGCGGCGACGATGATCAAGGCCCCGCCCGACCAATCCGCCGCCGTCATCACCTCGTCGGTGAGGAGTTGCTGCGAGATGGCGCCGCTCACGAGCTCGAAGAGCAGGATCACGGCCGAGCGATGGATCGGCATGTGCGTCACCCCGTACTGCACGAGCACGGTCATGAGCAGGATGCCGAAGACGCCGAGGGCGACGGCGCCGAGCGTCACCGTCGCTTCCACGCCCGGCGACGGAACGCGAAAGAGCGCAATCAGCGCGTAGGCGATCACCGCGACGCCGACCCACACGGCGAGCGACTTCGCCGCGATCGACGCCTCCTGTCCCTTTCGCACGAAGACGTTCGAGAGCGCGAACGCGAAGCCGGCGCTCAACGCGAGCCAGTCGGAGTTGTGCTGCGGCCAAGGCACGCCGGAGACGGGATCCCACAGCAGCAGCAGCGCTCCCGCCATCGCAACGCCGAGAGTCGCGAGCGAGCGGTTCGAGACCCGTTCGCCCAGAATGATCCATCCGAGTATCACGGCCCAGACCGGCGAAAGATAGAAGAGCAGCAGGACGCGCATCACGTTGCCGTCGAGGATCGCCAGCACGAACGCGATGTTCGTCCATCCCCCGGCCAGCGCGAGCGGCAGCAGCGTGCGCCGGTGCGCCACGAGTTCGCGCGCGGCGGGCAACGTCACCGGCAGGCTCGCCGCCAGGGCGGCGGCATAAAGGATCAGCGTGAGCCAGATGCCCGAGAGCCCATGGCCCTCGAGAAGGCGCATCGGGTACCAGATGACGCCCCAGAGCCCGGCCCCGAGCAGCAGGCTCGCGACCGGGAGCAGGTGCATCCGTCGGTTGGAGGCCAAATCCCCTTTTCCGTATAATCGCCCGCGTCGTTCTCCCATAACTCCCCATGAACCCCAAGCTCGCGAGCCTGCAGGCCTACCCGTTTCAGCGGCTCGCCGGGCTCATCCAGGGCGTCACGCCAGCCCCGAAATCGCCGATCGTCATGTCGATCGGCGAGCCCAAGCACCCGGCGCCGCGGTTCGTGCTCGAGGCGCTCGCCGCACACCTCGGCGGCCTCTCCGCGTATCCCACCACCAGGGGAATGCCCGAGCTGCGCGCGAGTATCGCGGCGTGGGCCAATCGGCGGTTCAAGCTGGATCGCCTGCCCCTCGATCCCGAACGCCACGTGCTGCCGGCGAGCGGGACGCGCGAGGCCTTGTTCTCGGCCGCGCAGGCGATCGTCGACGCCGACGCCAAGCGGCCGGCCGTCATCATGCCCAATCCCTTCTATCAAATCTATGAAGGAGCGGCGCTTCTTGCCGGAGCGGAACCGTACTTTCTCGACACGCCGCCCCCCGATTACCGGATGGACTTTCAGTCGGTTCCCGAAGAGGTCCTGCGCCGCACACAGCTCGTCTACACCTGCTCGCCGGGCAACCCCACAGGGGCGGTCATGGGGCGCGAGGAATACGTCCGCCTGCTCGAGCTCGCCGAGCGCCACGACTTCGTTGTCGCGGCCGACGAGTGCTACTCGGAGCTCTACTTCGACGAAGACCGCCCGCCGGTGGGCCTGCTCCAGGTGGCGAACGAGCTGGGCATCCGGGACTACCGTCGCTGCCTCGTGTTCCACAGTCTGTCGAAGCGCTCGAACGTGCCCGGCATGCGCTCAGGCTTCATCGCGGGCGACGGCGTACTCATGCAACGGTTCTTCGAGTACCGTACGTACCACGGCTGCACGCTGCCGGGTCCGGTCCAGCGCGCAAGCATGGCGGCCTGGCAGGACGAGGCGCACGTGCGCGAGAACCGCGCCGCCTACCGCGCGAAGTTCGACTCCGTCCTCGAGGTGCTGGCGCCGGTGCTCCGGGTCGAGCGGCCGCAGGCCGGCTTCTACCTCTGGCCGGAAACGCCCATCGACGACGAGCGCTTCACGCGGGAGCTCTACCGGCGCGAGAATGTGCTGGTGCTTCCCGGCCGCTACCTGTCCCGCGAGGCGCGCGGATCCGACCCCGGCAAGAACCGGGTCCGCGTGGCGCTCGTCGCGAGCTTCGACGAGTGCCGCGAGGCGGCCGAGCGCATACGCGATTTCGTGCAGACCCTTTCCTGACGACGGCGGGGCGGCCCCGCGAACGGAGAATCATGAGCAGCATACAAAACATCATCGAACAGGCCTACGAGCGCCGTGCGTCCATCACCCCGCGCAACGTCGATACGCTCGTGCGCGACGCCGTGCTCGAGGCCGTCGATCTGCTCGATACGGGAGGGGCGCGCGTGGCCGAAAAGGTGGACGGCCAGTGGGTCGTGAACGAATGGCTGAAGAAGGCGGTGCTGCTCTTTTTCCGCATCGAGGACAACACCTTCATCAAGGGCGGGTACACCAATTATTACGACAAGGTTCCGGCCAAGTTCGCGGACTACAACTCGCGCAACTTCCGGGACGGCGGATTCCGGGTCGTCCCTCCCGCTTCGGTCCGGCGCGGCGCCTATATCGCGCCGTCGGTGGTCCTGATGCCGAGCTATGTCAACATCGGCGCGTACGTCGACGAAGGGACCATGGTCGATACCTGGGCCACCGTCGGCTCGTGCGCCCAGATCGGCAAGAACGTTCACCTCTCGGGCGGCGTCGGCATCGGCGGCGTGCTCGAACCGCTCCAGGCCGCACCGACGATCATCGAAGACAACTGCTTCGTCGGCGCGCGCAGCGAGATCGTCGAAGGTGTCGTCGTCGAGGAAGGATCCGTGATTTCCATGGGCGTCTACATCGGGCAGAGCACCAAGATCTACAACCGCCTGACTGGCGAGGTGCTTTACGGCCGCGTGCCGAAGGGTTCGGTCGTCGTCTCCGGCAATCTGCCCTCCTCCGACGGCAAGTACAGTCTGTATTGCGCGGTGATCGTGAAGCAGGTCGACGAGAAGACGCGCGCCAAGGTCGGCATCAACGAGCTGCTCAGGGATATCTGACGGAGACCGGCGACCCATAAACCGCCACGCGATCTCGTCAGTCACCCGTCACCAGGCCAACCCTGCCCACATGGATCGAACTCTCGAGTTGGCGATGGATCTCATCCGGCGGCCGTCGGTCACCCCGCACGACGCCGGTTGCCAGGAACTCATCGCGAAGCGACTCGCGCGATCGGGCTTCGCCATCGAGCACCTTCGATTCGGGGACGTGGAAAACGTCTGGGCGCGCCGCGGCACCGCTTCGCCGTTGGTCGTCTTCGCCGGACACACCGACGTGGTGCCTCCCGGCCCCCTGGAGACCTGGACCTCGGATCCTTTCGAGCCGGTCGTACGCGACGGCCGGCTGTACGGACGCGGTGCGGCCGACATGAAGAGCTCGATCGCGGCCTTCGTCACGGCGATTGAAGACATCGTGGCGCAGGCTTCGGGACACCGCGGATCGATCGGCGTCCTCCTCACCTCCGATGAGGAAGGTCCTGCCGTCGATGGCACTCGCAGGGTCGTGGAGTGGTTGACCGAGCATGGCGTCCTCATCGACTACTGCGTCGTCGGCGAACCGACGTCGGCACGGACTCTCGGCGACACGATCAAGAACGGCCGGCGCGGTTCCTTGAGCGGCCGGCTGGTGGTGAACGGCATCCAGGGCCATGTGGCCTACCCGCATCTGGCCTCGAACCCGATACACGCGCTCGCCCCTGCCCTGGCCGAGCTGGTCGCGACCGAGTGGGACCGCGGCAACGCGGACTTTCCGGCGACGAGCTTCCAGGCATCGAACGTGCGAGCGGGCACCGGCGCCGAGAACGTGATCCCCGGGAGACTCGAGCTCGATTTCAACTTCCGCTTCTCGACCGCCGTGACGGACGCCCTGCTCCGCCGCCGGGTCGAGGAGACGCTGGATCGCCATGGAGTTGACTACGAGATCGCGTGGACCCTCTCCGGGCAGCCTTACCTGACCCCCCGGGGGCGGTTGGTCCAGACGGCACGGGCCGCCGTCAGCGAGGTTCTCGGGATCGAAACCGAACTGTCCACGACGGGAGGAACGTCGGACGGGCGGTTCATCGCACCCACCGGCGCGGAGGTGATCGAGCTCGGTCCGGTGAACGCGACTATCCATAAAATCGACGAGTGTGTGGCTGTCGGGGATCCCGCCCGACTCGCGCTGCTCTACCGTTCACTCTTGGCTAAACTTCTTCTTTAAGCTTCATAGCCTTATCGATTATCCTGACGGTTGTTTCTGAAGCGACCGCCCGGGCATTGGGGCCTGTTTTCGGACGCTATACTTCGCTAGGAGGCCGGAAACACCTGATGCGATTCACACCTGCCGGAACCATCCCGAGCGCTTTTCCGTCGGCTCGCGCCAACCGCCCTTCCTCGTCCGGCAGCCCCGGGGCAGCATGACCCACGTCATCATGACAGGGCTGTCGGATCGCGGCCGGATGCGAGAGGGCAACGAGGACGCGATCGCCACGCGCCCCGAACTCGGTTTCGCGGTGCTCGCCGACGGCATGGGCGGCCACCGGGCGGGCGAAGTGGCGAGCCGCATGGCCGTGGATATCGTGGCGCGCCATCTGGCCGAAAACCTCCCGCCGGGAAACGGCGACGCGGTCGCGGAACCCGTCGTGAGCGAGGCCATACGCCTCGCCAACAACGCCATCTACGACGCCGCCCAGGAGCGTCCCGAGTGCCAGGGCATGGGGTCGACGATCGTCGTCGTGCTCTTCTCGGCCCAGAAGCTCTATGTCGGCCACGTCGGCGACTCGCGGCTTTACCGGTTGCACGACGGCCGCCTCGAACAGCTCACGCAGGATCACTCGGTCATCCAGGAGCTGGTCAACCGGGGCCTCTTCACACCGGAAGAGGCGCGCCAGTCCGTCGCGAAGAACCTGGTTACCCGCGCACTGGGCGTCGAGCCGGGCGTGGTCCCGGACATCAGTGAACGCCGGCTCAGCGCCGGCGACGTCTACCTGCTTTGCTCCGACGGCCTCAACGACGTGCTCGCGGATGACGAGATTGCCGGCATCCTGGACCAGCATCGCGACGATCTCGACGCGGCCGCGCGCCGGATGGTCGAGCGCGCGAACGAGCACGGCGGCCCGGACAACATCTCCGTCATCCTCGCACGGGTAGACGACCCGAGCGGCGAGACCGAGCTGCACGAAATCTAACTATAATCCCGGTGGGGGATCACCTTCGGATGGCCAAGCTCATCATCAAGTACAACGACGACGTGGTCGACCACGTCGAGCTCCGGCAGGGCGACATGAAGGTCGGCCGCAAGCCGGGTTGCGACATCTTCCTCGACAACCTCGCGGTGAGCGGCGAGCACGCGAACATCTTTACCATCGGGGAGGATTCGTTCATTCAGGACATGAACAGCACCAACGGGACGTTCATCAACAACAAGCGCGTGACCAAGCATCACCTGCGCAACGGCGACACCATCACTATCGGGAAGCACGCGCTCGTGTACCTCAACGAGTACGCTCGCGCCGCCGAAGCGGCACCGGAGGGCGGCGATTATGCGAAGACCGTGGTGATCACCCCACCCCCGGGTCCATCGACCGCGGCGACGGCCAGGTCGGCCGCAACCGAACGTCAGGCAGCCCTGTTCGTACTGAACGGCGTCAACAGCGGCAAGCGGATCGAACTGACCAAGACCGTCACCAATCTGGGCAAGACGGGTCGTCACGCCGGCACGATCACCCAGACCGAGGGGGGTTACAAGCTGGCCGGGGCCGGCGATGCCGAGAAGCCGAAACTCAACGGCCGCACGATAGGCGACACGGGCGCGAAGCTGCGCAACGGCGATATCATCGAGGTCGCCGGTACACGCCTGCAGTTCTACCTGAAGTAGAGCGTCCGCCCGCCGGCGCTACCGCAGGAGCTCCAGCGCCTGCTCGAGCCGGCGCACCCCGATGAGCTCGATGTCCGAATCGGGCTTCTTGGGCAGATTCGCAGCCGGGAGCAGGACCCGTTTGAAGCCGAGCTTGGCCGCCTCGCGCACGCGCTCCTGACCGCGTGCCACCGGACGGACCTCGCCCGCCAGACCGACCTCCCCGAACACGACCAGATCCCCCCCGACCGGCCGGTTGCGCAGACTCGAACAGGTCGCGAGGACGATGGCGAGATCCGCGGCCGTTTCGTGCACGCGCACGCCTCCGACCACGTTGACGAAGACGTCCTGATCGTACGTGGCGATGCCGCCGTGGCGGTGCAGCACCGCGAGCAGCATGGCGAGCCGGTTGCCGTCCAGCCCGACGCACACGCGCCGCGGGTTCGCGAGATGACTCTCGTCGACGAGCGCCTGCACCTCGACGAGCAGGGGCCGGGTACCCTCCTGGGTGGCGAGCACCACGCTCCCGGCGACGGCGTCGGCCTGGCGGCTCAGGAACATGGCCGACGGGTTGCCGACCTCGCGGAGACCGCCGTCGGTCATGACGAAGACGCCGATCTCGTTGACCGCGCCGAAGCGGTTCTTGATCGCCCGCACGATCCGGAACGGGCTCCCGGTGTCGCCTTCGAAGTAGAGCACGGCGTCCACCATGTGCTCCAGCACGCGCGGTCCCGCGAGCGTCCCTTCCTTCGTGACGTGCCCCACGAGGAAGAGCGCGGTCCCGGTGCTCTTCGCGTGACGCACGAGCTGCGCGGCGGATTCGCGCACCTGGGCGACGCTCCCCGGCGCGGACTGAAGCGCCTCGGTGTAGGCCGTCTGAATGGAGTCGAGCACGATCACCTGCGGGTGCTCGGCCCGGGCGCAGGCGAGGACGGCCTCGATCCGGTTCTCCGTCAGGAGTTGCACCTGCTCGGCCGGGGTCTGCGCTCCCGCGCCGATCACGCCCAGGCGTCGGGCGCGGAGCGCAATCTGGTCCGCCGATTCCTCGCCGCTGACGTACAGCACGCGGGCGCCACGTCCTATCCGTGCGAGCGCCTGGATCAGGAGGGTGGACTTTCCGATGCCCGGATCCCCGCCGAGCAGCACGACGGAGCCGGCAACGAGGCCCCCGCCGAGCACCCGATCGAGCTCGCCGATGCCCGTCTGCAGGCGCGCGATGCGTTCCGGCTCGATCTCGGACAGGGAATGCGGCGAGGGCGATGCGCCGGCCACGAGCCGGACGCCGCGTGCCGGTGCGACGACCGTTTCGGTGAGCGTATTCCAGGCCGTGCAGGACGGGCACTGACCGACCCACTTCGGACTCTGTGCCCCGCACTCATTGCAGACGTAAACCGACTTTTCGCGAGCCATGGGGCCGACGGTCAGCGCCGCTGTGCCGCGGGATCGGCCGCGTGGGCTGCGGCAGGCGCGCCCTCGTCGACGAGCTCGATCCGCGGGATGCGCTTGGCGACGTGGCACAACAGCTCGTAGCCGATCGTACCGGCGCCCCCTGCCACTTCCTCGACCGGCAGTCCCGGGCCCCACAGCACGACCGGGTCCCCGATCCGGGCCTGCGGCTGGGTGCGTAAATCGAGCGTGATCATGTCCATCGACACGCGCCCGATCAGCGGGACGCGCCTGCCGTTGAGCAGCACGGGGGTCGCAGGCGGCGCGTGACGCGGATAGCCGTCCCCGTACCCGATTGCCGCCACGCCCACGGGCATCGTCTCCGGGCAACGCCAGTCCCCGCCGTACCCCACCGCCTCTCCTTTCCGGCGCACGCTGATCGAGATCAGCTCGGTCGCAAGCGTCATCACCGGCCGGAGATCGAGCTCATCGGCGCGGAAACCCATGAGCGGGGAAGCGCCGTAGAGCATGATGCCCGGGCGCACCCAGTCGAGGTGGCCGGCGGGCCATGCCAGTATGCCGGCCGAGTTGGCGATGCTCTTTTCGAGGCCGAGCCCGTCGACGAGCTTGAGGAAGCGGTCGATCTGGTCCTGCGTGGTGCCGTCGAACTTGTTGTCCGCGTTGGCGAGATGCGACATCAGCCGCACTTCCGAAACCGCGGGACAGGTCTTCAGCCGGACGAGCGTTTCGGGCACCTCGTCTGGCGAAAAACCCAGACGGTGCATACCCGTGTCCACTTTCAGCCACACGGGGAGCGGCGGGAGCCCGGTCGTCGCCTCGAGGATCTGGAGCTGGTGTTCGTGGTGGATCGCCGGCTGGAGCCGGTAGTGCGCGAGGAGCGGCAGCTCATCGGCGCCGAAGAAGCCCTCGAACAGGCAGATCGGGTGCTCGATGCCCGCCTCGCGCAGCACGATGCCCTCCTCCGCACAGGAGACGCCGAAGGCGTCGACGGCCTCGGAGAGGGTATGCGCCACCCATTTCAGCCCGTGGCCGTAGGCATTCGCCTTGACCACGGCCATGATCCGGGCGCCGGGCGCGCTTTGGCGCGCCCGCTCGAGGTTGTGCTTGAGCGCCCGGGCGTCGAGGAAGGCGCGCGCCGGTCGGGTCATGCGTAGTCCCGTTCGAATCCGCCGCTGATGTAGTTCTCGAACTTGGTGTACTCGCCGAGGAAGGTGAGGGTCACCTTGCCGATCGGGCCGTTGCGCTGCTTGGCGATGATGACCTCGGCAGTGCCCTTGGCCGGGCTGTCCTCGTTGTAGACCTCGTCGCGGTAGATGAACAGGATCACGTCGGCGTCCTGCTCGATCGCGCCCGACTCGCGCAGATCCGACATGACCGGGCGCTTGTCCGTGCGGTTCTCGAGACTGCGATTGAGCTGCGACATGGCGATGAGCGGAACGTCGAGCTCCTTCGCCAGGCCCTTGAGCGCCCGGGTGATCTGCGAGATCTCGGTCGCGCGGTTCTCGGTCGTCTCGGTCGACTGCATGAGCTGGAGGTAGTCCACGATGATGAGCCCGAGACCGTGCTCGCGCTTGATGCGCCGCGCCCGGGCGCGGAGCTCCATGGGCGTGATGCCGGGGGTGTCGTCGATGAAGATCGGCGCCTCTGAGAGCAGGCTCACCGCAGAAGTGAGTCGCGGCCAGTCCTCGTCGTCGAGCTTGCCCGTGCGCACCCGATGCGAGTTGATGCGCCCGAGCGAGGCCATCATGCGCATGGCGAGCTGGGTCCCGGGCATTTCGAGGCTGAAAACGGCGACCGGCACGCGGTGTCCGACGGCGGCGTTCTCGGCGATGTTCATCGCCAGCGTCGTCTTGCCCATGGAGGGCCGGCCCGCGATGATGATCAGGTCCGAGTTCTGCAGGCCCGAGGTCTTCTCGTCGAGATCGGTGAAGCCGGTCGCGACCCCGGTGACGCTCCCTTGCGTGCGATAAAGCTGGTCGATGCGGTCGACCGTCGCGCTCAGAATCGACGCGATGGGCTGGTAGCCGGTTCGCGCTCGCCCGCCCATCTCGCTGATGTCGAAGATCCGCTTCTCCGCGAGGTCGAGGAGCTCGCCGGCGGTGCGCCCGTCCGGGCTGTAAGCAAGCTCGCTGATCTCGGTCGCCGCGTTCACCAGGCTGCGAAGCACCGAGCGCTCGCGCACGATAGCGGCATAGGCCACGATATTCGCGGCGCTCGGCGTGTTGTTCGCGAGGGCACCGAGGTAGGCAAGCCCGCCGGCGGCTTCGAGCTCGCCCTGGCTCTCCAGGCGCTCGGAAACGGTGATCACGTCGGCCGGATTGCTCTCGCCGCACAGGGCCGAGATGGCGTTGAAGATCACCCGATGCTCGCGCCGGTAGAAGTCATCGGCCGAAATCTTGTCGGCGATGGCGTCCCAGCGCTGGTTGTCGAGGAGCAGACCGCCGAGCACGGACTGCTCGGCGTCGATGGACTGCGGCGGGACCTTGAGCGCGTCAACCGCCATGAGGGATCCCCTTCGGCAAACGCACCTCCTCCTGGACGGCTATTCGTTGTCCGCCGGCCTGCGTGGGCCGGCGGATCATTATAGTACCGTTACGATTCTCCGATCACCGAGACGATGATTTTCGTCTCGATTTCCGGGTGCAGTGCGAGCATCACCTCGTGATCGCCGATCGTCTTGAGCGGCCCTTGCGGGAGCTCAATCTCCGAGCGTTCGACCTCGAAGCCCGCCTGCTCCAGCCCCTCGCCGATGTCGCGATTCGTGACGGAACCATACATCGTTCCGTCTTCGGCGACCTTACGGACGATCTGGAGCGTGTAGCCGTTCAGCTTCTCGGCCCGGGTGCGCGCCTTCTCCAGCGCGTCGGCCTGGGCGCGTTCGAGCTCGGCACGGCGCGCTTCGAACTTCGCCTTGTTCTCGGCGGTGGCGGGGACCGCCTTGCCGTAGGGGATGAGATAGTTGCGCGCGAATCCGGGGCGGACCTTCACCTGGTCGCCCAGGCCGCCGAGATTGCGCATTTTTTCCAGCAGAATGACTTCCATGCGCCCTCCCTCAGTGGCTGTCCGAGTACGGCATCAGCGCGAGGTAGCGCGCGTACTTGATGGCGCGCGCGAGCTGACGCTGGTAGCGGGCCTTGGTCCCGGTGTTGCGCGCCGGAATGATCCGGCCGGTCTCGGTGACGAAGGTCTTGAGGATCGCCAGGTCCTTGTAGTCGACCTCGGCGATGCCCTCGGCGGTGAACCGGCAGTACTTCTTGCGGCGGAAATAGCGTGACATGAATTACTCCTTCACCGTCTCGGCAACGCGTTCGGTGCTCTCTTCGGAAGCCGGAGCGCCCTCGGGGCGCTCGCTCTTGGCGCCCTCCTCCTTCTCCTTGGCGAGCGGGGAAGGGGCGGTCACGGCGTTCTTGCGCTTGATCACGAGCGAGCGCAGCACCGCGTCGTTGAACTTGAACGACGACTCGAGCTCGCGCACGGTTTCCAGCGCGCACTCGATGTTCATGAGCACGTAGTGCGCCTTGTGGATCTTGTTGATGGGGTAGGCGAGCTGGCGCCGTCCCCAGTCCTCGAGCCGGTGGATGCGGCCCTGGTTGGACTCGATGATGGAACGGTACCGGTCGATCATCGCCGGCACCTGTTCGCTCTGGTCGGGATGGACCAGAAACACGACTTCGTAGTGACGCATTGGACTCCCCTCGGGTTAAGCCTCCCGTCGACCCGAAGGGCGCGGTGAGGCAAGGAGCAGCCGCGGACGGGCCGCGGCCAAGAGCGCGGCATTTTAAGCGCCGCACGGGCGACAGGCAAGGTCACGCCGCCGGGTCGCGGGGGTCACGGCGCTGTCGCACGGCCTCGTACAGGCATACACCGGCGGCGACCGAGACGTTCAGGCTCTCCACGGCCCCGGCCATCGGGATCCGGATCAGTCGATCGCAATGTTCCCGCGTGAGCCGTCGCAAGCCCTGCCCTTCTCCCCCGAGAACCAGGGCCACCCGCCCCGTCAGGTCAACCTCGTAGAGCTCGTCCGGCGCGTCCTGGGTGGCGCCGATGAGCCAAAAACCGGCCTCTCGCAGATCGCGCATGGCGCGCGCGAGGTTCACGACCTGGAACAACTTCACGCTCTCGGCAGCCCCGCTGGCCGCGCGCCGCGCCACCGCGCTGACCGGAGCGGCACGGTCGCGGGGCAGGACGACCCCGGCGCAGCCCGCCGCATCCGCGACGCGCAGGCAGGCGCCGAGGTTGTGCGGATCCTGGACGCCGTCCAGGACGAGCATCAGCGCCGGTCCTCGAAGACCTGCGACATACGCCGCGAGCCCCGCCTCCCCCGCTGCGGGCGCGAGCCGCACCCGAGCGACCGCACCCTGGTGGCGCAGCCCGCGCGCCATCTCGTCGAGCTTCGCGCGGGGCACCCGGTGAAACTTCACTCCCGCGTCCCGGGCAGCGTCGAGCACCCCCTGGACCCGCTTGTCGATACGCTCCTCGTTGACCCACACCCCGGATATCCGTTCGGGCCGCTGCCTGAGCGCGGTCAGCACGGCGTGCAGCCCGACGATGAAGTCCTCGGACACGTTCAGCGCCGCCGACGCCGCGGCCGCGACGTCTTGCCGCTTCGGGAACGTCCGCGGCGCAGGTTCGCCCGCGCGCCCGTCGCCGGCCCGGAGACGGCCGGCTCGAAGTCGATCCGCGCTTCGTCGAGGTCGACCCGTACGACCTTGACCCGTATCGGATCGCCGAGCCGGTATACCTTGTGCGTGCGCTCTCCGATGAGACGGTGCTTCGCCGCGTCGAAGTGGTAGTAATCGTTCCCGAGCGCCGTGATATGTATCAGGCCATCGACGTAGACCTCGCTCAGCTCAACGAAGACGCCGAAGTTCGTCACGCCGCTGATGATGCCCTCGAACTCCTCGCCGATGCGGTCCATCATGAACTCCGCCTTGAGCCAGCGGATCACGTCGCGGGTCGCCTCGTCGGCGCGCCGCTCGGTCAGCGAGCAGTGCTCCCCCTGTTTGCGCGCGAGCTCGAGCGAGACGGGGTGCGGACGGCGGTGCAGGATGTCCTTGATCGCCCGGTGCACGAGCAGGTCCGGGTAGCGCCGGATCGGCGAGGTGAAGTGCGTGTAGTGCGGGTAGCCGAGCGCGAAGTGTCCGATGTTGTCGGGGCTGTAGATCGCCTGGCTCAGGCTCCGGAGCATCACCGTCTGCACCAGCCGCGCGTCCGGCCGCTTCGACAGGCCGGCGAGGAGCTTGGCGTAGTGCTGCGGCTCGGGCGAGTCGCCGCCGCCGAGCGAAAGCCCGAGCTCGAACAGGAATTCGCGAAGCTCGGCGAGCTTGTCGGAGGTCGGGCCCTCGTGTATGCGATAAGGCGCCGCGATCCTGTGCTTCTTGAGGAGCTCCGCCGCGCAGACGTTCGCCGCGAGCATGCACTCCTCGATCAGACGATGCGCGTCGTTGCGCTCCAGCGGCACGATGCGCTCGATCTTGCGCTTCGAATCGTAGAGGATCTTCGTCTCCGGCAGCTCGAAATCCACGGCGCCACGCTTGAAACGGGCGGCATGCAGCGCCTTGTAGAGCGCGTAGAGGTGCTCGAGGTGCGGAACGAGCGGCGCGTGCTCGCGCAGCAGCGCGGCGTCGCGCTTGACGAGCATGTCCGCAACCTTCGTGTAGGTCAGCCGCGCCGCCGAGCGCATGACCCCCTGGAAAAAGCGGTAGTCGCGAATCACACCGCGGTTCGTGATGAACATCTCACAGGCCATGCACAGCCGATCGACCCGCGGATTCAGGGAGCAGAGGACATTGGACAGCACCTCCGGCAGCATCGGGATGACGCGATTGGGGAAGTACACCGAGTTGCCGCGCTCGTAGGCCTCGCGATCGAGCGCGCTGCCCGGGTGCACGTAATGCGCGACATCGGCGATGGCGACGATCAGGCGCCAACCCTTGCCGTCCGGCTCGCAATAGACCGCGTCGTCGAAGTCCCGCGCATCCTCACCGTCGATCGTCACCAGCGGCACGGCGCGGAGGTCCTCGCGACCGGCGTATGCCTCGCTCGGCACCTCCGCGGCGAAGCGACCCGCGGCGTCCAGCACCTCAGGCGGCCATTCGTGCGGGATTTCGTGCGCACGAATGGCGATTTCGATCTCCATGCCCGGTGCCATGTGCTCGCCGATGACCTCCACCACGCGCCCGACCGGCCCGGTGCGCCGGGTGGGCGGCTGCACGATCTGGGCGACGACGATCTGCGCGTCGCGCGCCCCGCCCTCCTCGCCGCGCGGAATCGCGATTTCGTGTGCGATGCGCTTGTCGGCGGAGACGACGAAACCGAGACCCTCGGCCGCGACATAGCGGCCGACGACTGTCTTGTGCAGCCGTTCGATCACCTCAACGACCGCACCTTCGCGCCGGCCACGCCGGTCCACTCCCGTCACGCGCGCGAGTACCCGGTCGCCGTGCATCACCGCACGCATCTCGCGCGGCGGCAGGAACAGGTCCTCGCCGCCCTCCTCGGGTATCAGGAAACCGAATCCGTCCGGATGTCCGGTGACGCGCCCGCGCACCATGTCCATCTTCTGCGGCAGCCCGTACAGGCCGCGCCGGTTTTTCAGGAGCTGTCCGTCACGCTCCATCGCGCGCAGCCGCCGGCCGAAGGCGTCGCGATCGCGGTCACCCTCGACCGCGAGCGCCTCCGCGATGGCCTCGAAGGTAAGTGGCTCGCCCCGCTCACTCAGGAGCGCGAGCACCGCCTCGCGGCTCGGCACCGGAAACTCGTAGCGGCCGGCTTCGCGCTCGGCCATGGGATCGCTTGAAGGTGACTTGTCGCGCGTTGACATGAATGAGAGGTCTCAGTAGAGTGCGCCGTCCTGCCGGGTGCCGTATAATTTCGCGGTTCCGTGCCGAGGTGGCGGAATTGGTAGACGCGCTAGATTCAGGTTCTAGTGGGGAAACCCGTGGAGGTTCAAGTCCTCTCCTCGGTACCAACACATAAGTACCACGCAAGTAGCAGCCGGCGACAGTCCCTGTCTGTGTCCGTTCACCGGCTCAATCAAACGGGTGATGCAGGATGATCGTCTCGTCGCGCTCGGCGCCGGTTGAGATGATATCGACGCGCGCGCCCGTCAGCTCCTCGATGCGCGCAAGGTAGCGCAGCGCGTTCCCGGGGAGACCCTCCTTCCGCTTCACGCCCAGGGTGGACTCCTTCCAGCCCGGCATTTCCTCGTACACCGGCTCGCATCTGGCGAGCGCTTCCGCGCCGCTCGGCGGGGTCTTACGCGTTTCGCCCTCGTAACGGTAGGCGATGCACAGCCGCACCGTCTCGAGGCCGTCGAGGACGTCGAGCTTGGTGATGCACAAGCCGTCGATGCCGTTCAGCTGCACCGCGCGGCGCATGATGATCGCGTCGAACCAGCCGCAGCGCCGCCGCCTGCCGGTGGTGGCCCCGAACTCGTTGCCGCGCTTCGACAGGAACTCGCCGACCTCGTCGTGCAGCTCGGTCGGGAACGGTCCGGCGCCGACGCGCGTCGTGTAGGCCTTGGTGATGCCGAGCACGTAGTTGAGCTTGTTCGGACCGACCCCGGTTCCCAGCGCGGCGTTGGCGGCACACGTGTTCGAGGAGGTGACGAATGGGTAGGTGCCGTGATCGATGTCGAGGTACGTGCCCTGCGCGCCTTCGAACAGGATCGGGCGACCGGCACGCGCGTAGCCGTCGAGCAGCTCGGGCACGTCGGCCACGAGCGGACGCAGCCGCTCGCCTTGCGCGAGCGCCTCGTCGAGCGTTCGCCGATAGTCCACGGTCTCCGCCTTGAAGTAATGCTCGAGCGCGAAGTTGTGGTAGTCCATTACCTTTTCAAGCTTCTCGCCGAAGCCCCGCGCGTCGAAGAGATCGCCGACGCGCAGCCCCCGCCGCGACACCTTGTCCTCGTAGGCCGGTCCGATGCCCCGGCCGGTGGTTCCGATCGCCTGCTTGCCGCGCGCGCGTTCGCGCGCGTGATCCAGGGCGACGTGGTACGGCATGATCAGAGGGCAGGCGTCGCTCACGCGGAGCCGCGCGGCGACGTCGACGCCGTTCCGCTCGAGCTCGCCGATCTCCTCGAAAAGCGCCGCCGGCGAGAGCACCACACCGTTGCCGATGAGGCACATCACCTGGTCGCGCAGGATGCCCGACGGGATCAGGTGGAGCACCGTCTTCTTCCCCTCGATGACCAGCGTATGTCCCGCGTTGTGGCCGCCCTGATAGCGCGCGACCGCATGCGCGCGATCGGTAAGCAGGTCGACGATCTTGCCCTTGCCTTCGTCTCCCCACTGGGTACCGACAATGACGACGTTCTTGGCCATATAGTTGTGCTCTCAGCATTCAGCTTCGTGCGGTCCCGGCGGCTCCGCCGACCCGCACGACGGACGGCTTCAGGATAATTTCGTAACGGTCCAGCGCCCGTTCCGACGTACGAGCTCGCGATCGCAACCGAGGTCGGCCGGCGTGGCGCCGTCGCCCGGAAGCTTCCGTACGACGCGCTCGCCGGCCGCGCGCAGACTCGCTATCTCCTCCGCGAGCTGTGCGTCTTCGTCGACCGGCGCCGCAATGCCGCCGCGCGGTTCCACGCGCACGTCACCCGCGCGCGCAAGCTCGCGCAGATCGGCGCCGAATCCCGTGGCGGCCCGGTCCCGACCGAAGGCCCGGCCGATGCCGTCGTAACGGCCCCCCTTGGCGATCGCCCGGCCCCGCCCAGGCACAAAGGCCGAGAACATGGCCCCCGTGTAGTAATGGTACCCGCCGAGCTCGGCGAGATCGAAACAGAGCTCGGCGTCGGGCGACTCCGCGGCCACACGGCGCGCGATCGCCTCGAGTTCCGAGATCGCCTCCAGCGCAAGCGGGTACCGTGTGTACTCCTTTCTCGCCCGCTCCAGCACCTCCGGGCCGCCATTGAGCTCCAGCATTCCGAGAATCGCCCCCGACAGCGATGCGGGGACGGACCACGACCGGAGCGAGCTTTCCACCTCGCTGCGCGCCTTGCGCTGCAGCGCATCGAGCAGTTCGTCCCGGTGATCCCCGTCCAGGCCCGCCGCCTCGGCGAGGCCGCGAAAGACCCCCACGTGCGCGAGGTCCACGTGCGGGCGGCGTATGCCGGCGAGCGCGAGCGTCGCCAGCATGAGGCCCATCACTTCGGCGTCGCTCTCCGGCCCATGATGCCCGAAGAGCTCCGCGCCGAGCTGCAGCGGTTCCCGAGACCCGGCGAGATTCTCCGGGCGCGTGCGCAGCACCGGGGCGAGATAGCACAACCGAACCGCCCCTTCGCGCTTGAGGTAATGCGCGTCGATGCGCGCCGCCTGCGGCGTCATATCGGCGCGGATGCCCATCAGTCGTCCCGTGAGCTGGTCCGTGAGCTTGAACGTCTGCAGGTCCATCTCGCGCCCGACGCCGGTGAGGAGCGCCTCCAGGTACTCGATGAGCGGCGGCATGACGAGCTCGTAGCCCCAGCGGTCGAACAGGTCGAGCACGGCGCGGCGCAGCGCTTCCAGCCGGCGCGCTTCGGCCGGGAGGGTCTCCTCGATACCTTCCGGCAGGAGCCAGCGGTCCCTGGCCATCGTCAGCCTCTTACCCAGTACAACGCCAGTAACCCGATCAGCATGCTGGAGAATCCGGCGATGCGCAGTTGCACGTCGCTGAGGTCGCCCAGCAGGGCGAGCGCACGCCGCAGCCCGGACGGATTGAGAAACGGGAGGATACCTTCGAGCACGAGCATGAGCGCCAGGGCCGCGGCGAGGTCCCGCCACATCGCTGCGCGCTAGCGCGCCGGCTTCTTCATGTACTTGAAGAAGTCCGAGCTTGGGTCGACGATCATGATGTCGTCTTTGTTCTTGAAGCTTTCCTTGTACGCGTTGAGGCTCCGGTAGTACGCGAAAAACTCCGGGTACCGGCCGAAGGACTCGGCATACACCGTGGTCGCACGTCCGTCGCCTTCGCCGCGGATGCGCTCGGCCTGCCGGTACGCGTCGGCCAAAAGGACCTCGCGCTGGCGCTCCGCGTTCGCGCGGATCTTCTCGGCCGCCTCCTCGCCCTGCGCACGGAGCTCGTTCGCGATGCGCGAGCGCTCCGCCTTCATGCGCTGGAAAACCGACTGGCTCACCTCGTCCGGCAGGTCGACCCGCTGCAGCCGCACGTCAAGGACGTGGATGCCGAAGCGGCGCGCCTCGCGATCCGCGTACTCGGTCAGGACCTGCATGATTTTGCCGCGCTCGGTGGAGATCACACTCTGGACATCGCGTTTGCCGAATTCGTCACGCAAGCCGCTGTTGACCACCTGCTCGAGACGACGGCGCGCTTCGGTCTCCTGGCCACCGACCGTCAGGTAGTACTGACGCGCATCCAGCACCCGCCACTTCACGAACGAGTCGACGATGACATACTTCTTCTCGCGTGTGAGGAACGGCTGTGGATCGGCGTCCATCGTGAGGATGCGTGAATCGAAATAACGCGCATCGTCGATGAACGGAGTCTTGATGTGGAGGCCCGGCATGTCGTCGTGGCGAAGGATTTGCCCGAACCGTACCACGATCACCTTTTCACGCTCGTCGACCGAGTAGAACGCCGACAGCATCGTGACGATTGCCAGCAGCGCAACGATGCCAATGGCGATGAGCTTGGTCTGCGTCATGGCCTAGCCTCCGCCCCGACGACGTGCATCAGCGCGGCCGCGGGCAGCGGCCGCGTCGCGGCCCGCCGCTCCCGAATCCGCCTCGCTCGTCGGCGGGGTGGGCATCGCCGCCGTCGCGCCGTCGCCTCGCGGGGCGAGCCGATCGATCGGAAGATACAGCAGGTTTCCGGTCTTCTGATCGACGAACACCTTCGTGCTGTTGCTCAACACCTGTTCCATGGTCTCGATGTAGAGTCGCTCGCGCGTGACCGCCGGCGCCTTGACGTACTCCGTCGCAATCTGGGTGAAACGGCGCGCGTCGCCTTCGGCGCGCGCGATCACGCTCGCCTTGTAGCCTTCCGCCTCCTGGATCAGACGCGCTGCGGCGCCGCGGGCACGCGGAATCACGTCGTTGGCGTAGGCCTCGGCCTCGTTCTTCAGGCGCTGCTCGTCCTCACGCGCCTTGACCGCGTCGTCGAACGCGGGCTTGACCTCGTCCGGCGGCTGCGCCCTCTGGGTCTCGACCGCCAGGATGTCGATGCCCGATTCGTAGCGATCGAGGATCTGCTGCAGGAGCTCGCGCGCATTTTGCGCGAGCTGTTCGCGGCCCTCGGTGAGCGCGAAGTCGAGCGTGCTCTTGCCGACGCTTTCGCGCACCGCGGACTCGGTGGCCGCCGCGATCGTGACCTCGGGGTCGCGGACGTTGAAAAGAAAATCACCCGCGTCCTTGATCTTGTATTGGACGGCGAATTCGACGTCGATGATGTTCTCGTCCTCGGTGAGCATCAGCGCCTCCTTGGGCACCTTGCTCCTCCCGCCCGTACGCGGGTTGCTGCGGTAGCCGATCTCGATGGTGGAGACCTTCTCGACGTTCACCTTCTCCACCCACTCGATCGGATACGGGAAGTGCCAGCGCAGCCCGGCATCGGTGACGCGGTGCTTCTCCCCGAAGCGCAGCACCACCCCGCGCTCGCCCTGCTGGACGATATAGATACCGGACAGCAGCCACACGCCGACGATCACGAGCAGGATCAGCCCGATGCCGAAGCCACGCGCGCCTCCCCCACCGCCGCGCCGACCTCCGAACAAACCGCTCAGCCGCTGCTGGATATTGCGGACGATCTGGTCGAGGTCCGGCGCCTGGCCGGGCTTCCTGCGCTGACCCCAAGGGTCTTTATCGCCGCCCGAACCGCCGGGCACGTTCCACGCCACGCGTTACACTCCGTACCGGGTTAAATAACCGCTCTTGGAGAAGACAAAGGCGGCATTCTAGGAGAGGCTTCCAGTGGGGGCAAGAATACACCGGGAATCCGCCACCACGAACTCGTCACGAAAATCCGGTTGCTGCACGACCCACGCCAGCTGCTCGGGATCCAGGGCGAGCTCGACGAGCCACCCGCCGCTCTCGAGAGGGGTCTCGCGGGCGACGTGATAGCGCTCGTAGAGGGCGGCGCGCAGTCGTCCTGCCGACGACGGCAGCTTGAGGACGCATGGCCGGCGTCGCTGACGAAAGTGCTCGCCCATCGCCTCGACCAGGAGATCCACGCCGTCGCCGGTGCGGGCCGAGACCCAGACCTTGCTGACCCGGCCGGCGGCGTCCCGCTCGACCCGGGCCGCCTGCCCGGTGAGGTCGATCTTGTTGTACACCAGAATGCGCGGCACCGACTGCGCATCGATCTCTCCGAGCACCTGATCCACCTGTTCCATGTGCTGTTGCCTGTCCGGGTCCGCCACGTCGATGACGTGCAACAGCAGGTCGGCCTGGGCGACCTCCTCGAGCGTGGACTTGAAGGCTTCGACCAGGTCGTGCGGAAGCTGGCTGATGAATCCCACGGTATCGGCGAGGATGACCGCGGTCTTGCCCGGCAGTTCGGTCCGCCGCATCGTGGGATCGAGCGTGGCGAAGAGCTGGTCGGCGGCGTAGACACCGGCACCGGTGAGGCGATTGAACAGCGACGACTTGCCCGCGTTGGTGTAGCCGACCATGGACACCGTCGGGATCGGCACCTTGTGCCGCGCGCGCCGGCGACTGCGCCGCTGTACGGTGAGCTGCGCCAGGCGTTCGTTGAGCTTCTTGATGCGGTCCCGGATCAGGCGGCGGTCCACCTCGAGCTGCGTCTCGCCGGGTCCGCGCAGCCCGATACCGCCCCGTTGACGTTCGAGGTGCGACCACCCGCGCACCAGCCGGGTGGCGAGGTGCTCGAGCTGGGCGAGCTCCACCTGCAGCTTGCCCTCGTGCGACCGCGCACGCTGCGCGAAGATGTCGAGGATCAGCCCCGTACGATCGAGCACCCGGCAGGCGACGACCTTTTCGAGGTTGCGCTCCTGCGCGGGCGACAACGTGTGGTTCACCAGCACGAGGTCGGCATGCTCCCGGGCAACCGCCTCCTGGATCTCCTGCGCCTTGCCGCTGCCGACAAAGCTGGCGGCGTCCGGCCGTTCGCGGCGTCCGTAGACGGTCCCGCACACCTCCGCCCCCGCCGACTCGGCGAGGAGCCTCAGTTCCTCGGCGTTGCCGGTCTCCTCACCCGGAAAGCGGACGTGCACAAGCAGCGCCCGCTCGCGAGGGCGGGGCGCCGAGCCTGCGGCGTGGGAGTTAATCGTTCCCGGACCCCTTGTCGGAGGATTCAACGCTTTCGAAATGGAACTTGACCGGTCGGTTGGGCACGACCGTGGAGATGGCATGCTTGTAGATCATCTGGCTGACCGAGTTCTTCAGCAGCACCACGAACTGATCGAACGACTCGATCTGGCCCTGGAGCTTGATACCGTTCACCAGGAAGATCGAAACCGGGACGTGCTCCTTCCTTAGGGTGTTCAGAAAAGGGTCCTGTAAGGCTTGCCCTTTTTGTTGGCTCATGACAGTTCTCCTGTTCTTATCGTCGTACGGCCTGATGGCCTCTAGTTTTTCGGCGGACCGATCCGCAGTCCGGTTTCGATTATATCTGACTTCGTTCATCAGCACGTGAAGCGGCGGACGTTGTCCAACGCCGCCTCGATGGGCGGGTCATCGCTGCAGTCCAGGAAGCGTACATCCGGGTAGCGACGCAACCACGTCATCTGACGCTTTGCGAGCTGACGGGTTGCCGCAATCGCTTGCTGTATCATTTGATTATAGTCGACCGACCCAGTCAAGTAATGCCACACCTGACGATAACTCACCGTTCGCATCGACGGTCGCGTCAGATCGAGATCTCCGCGCCGGTACAAAGCTTCGACCTCTCCGACAAGTCCGCGTTCCAGCATCGCTTCGAATCGGCGCGCCATCCGCGCGTGCAAAGCCGCGCGCCGATCAGGCCAAAGCCCGATTTTCACGAAGCGATACGGCGCGCGTTCGGGTACCGCACGCCGCAACGCGCTCGGTGCCTGCCCGGTCACCGCGTGTATCTCGAGGGCCCGCTGGATCCGGTGCGGATCGCTCGGGCGGACGCGTGCGGCGGTCTCCGGATCGATTTCGGCCAGCCGGGCATGCAGGCTGGGCCAGCCCTTCCGGGCGGCCTCCTCGCTGATCCGGCGCCGGACGTCCGCGTCGGCCGAAGGCAGCGCCGACAGTCCGTACTCGAGCGCCCTGAAATAAAACATGGTTCCGCCGACGAGCAGCGGAATTCGGCCCGATGCCGCGATGCGCCCCATTTCACGCAGCGCGTCCTCCCGGAAATCGGCGGCGGAATAACTCTCGGCCGGGTCGCGGATGTCGATCAGCCGGTGCGGCGCGCGCTTCTGTTCCTCGGCGGTCGGCTTCGCCGTGCCGATGTCCATGCCGCGGTAGATCTGGGAGGAATCGACGCTCACGATGTCGACCGGAAGCACGTCGTGCAGGGCGAGCGCGATCGCGCTCTTTCCCGAGGCGGTCGGCCCCATCAGGCAGATCGCGAGCGGTCGGGCAGGTTGGGACATCAGCACGGGAAGACAATGTTGAATGCTGAATTTTGAATGCTGTATTGTCGTGCGCGCCGCGCGCGCTTCGTTAATTCAACATTCAACATTCAGCATTCGAGGCTTCAGCTCACCGTCAGCCTTCCGGCCGCATGTGGGGGAAGAGCAGGACGTCCCGGATGGAGGGGGAATCGGTGAAGAGCATCACCAAACGGTCGATGCCGATACCCTCCCCCGCGGTCGGCGGCATGCCGTGCTCGAGGGCGCGGATGTAATCCGCATCGAAGTGCATGGCCTCCTCGTCGCCCGCCTCCTTCTCCTGCACCTGACGGCGGAAACGCTCGGCCTGGTCTTCGGCGTCGTTGAGCTCCGAGAATCCGTTCGCGATCTCGCGGCCGCCGACGAAGAGCTCGAAGCGGTCGGTGATCGTCGGGTCGGCGTCGTTTTTACGCGCGAGCGGCGAGACCTCGGTCGGAAAGCCGGTGATGAACGTCGGCTCGCGGAGCTTGTCCTCGACGGTCTTCTCGAAGAGCTCGTACTGAATCTTGCCGGTGCCGTAACCCGGCTTCGGGTCTATCTGGAATCGTCGTGCGACCTCGCGCGCACGATCGATGATCTCCAGGTCCTCCGGGCGAAGATCGGGGTTGAACCTCAGCACGGCCTCCTTGAGCGCCAGGCGCTGAAACCTTGCGCTGAAGTCGTACGTTTCGCCCTGGTACGTCAACCGCGTCGTCCCGAGCACCTGTTCCGCCAGGCCGCGGAGCATCTCCTCCGTGAGGTTCATGAGGTCGCGGTAGTCCGCGTAGGCCTGGTAGAACTCCAGCATGGTGAACTCGGGGTTGTGACGCGTGGACAACCCTTCGTTGCGAAAATTACGGTTGATCTCGTAGACCTTCTCGAAGCCTCCGACCACGAGACGCTTGAGGTAAAGCTCCGGCGCGATGCGGAGGAAGAGCTGCATGTCGAGCGCCTGGTGATGCGTGATGAACGGGCGCGCGGTCGCGCCCCCGGGGATCGCCTGCATCATGGGCGTTTCGACCTCCAGGAAACCGCGGCCGTCCAGGAAGCGGCGGATGTAGCGCACAATCTCGGAACGCATCCGGAAGGTCTTGCGGGCCACCTCGCTCATGATGAGGTCCAGGTAGCGCTGCCGGTACTTGGTTTCCGTGTCCGCGAGGCCGTGATATTTCTCGGGCAGCGGGCGCAGCGCCTTCACGAGCAGCCGGACATCATCGACCTTTACGGAGAGCTCGCCGGTCTTCGTCTTGAAGAGCACGCCGTCGGCACCGAGGATATCGCCGATGTCCCACTTCTTGAACTCCTCGTAGCGCTCGCCGAGCGTGTCGCGCGTCAGATAAAGCTGCATGCGACCCGACATGTCCTGAAGATGACAGAACGCCGCCTTGCCCATGATGCGCCGCGTCATCATCCTTCCGGCTATCTTCACCCGCACGTTGCGCGCGTCGAGCTCGGCCGCGTCCTTTTCGCCGTACTCGGCATGCAGCTCGCCGGCGACGACGTTACGCCGGAAGTCGTTCGGAAAGGCGATTCCGCGCGCGCGCAGCTCCGCGAGCTTGGCGCGGCGCTGCGCGATCTGGTCGTTGGATTCGGAGGTGTCGTCCGCCATCGGCTGCCTGTTCTCGTCAGTGGTCACAGTCCGCTCTTCAGGCTCGCCTCGATGAATTCGTCGAGGTCGCCGTTCAGGATGGGTTCCGGGTTGCCGGACTCGATCCCGGTGCGCAGGTCCTTGACGCGCGATTGATCGAGGACGTACGAGCGGATCTGGTGCCCCCACTCGATGTCGGTCTTGGTGCTCTCGAGTTTCTGCCGTTCCGTATTGCGCTTCTGCATCTCGAGCTCGTACAGGCGCGCCTTCAGCATCTTCATGGCTTCGGCGCGGTTCCGGTGCTGCGAGCGGTCCGACTGGCACTGGACGACGATTCCGCTCGGCATGTGCGTGATACGCACGGCGGAATCCGTCCGGTTGACGTGCTGCCCGCCGGCACCGCTCGCCCGGTAGGTGTCGACACGAAGGTCCGCCGGGTTCACGTCGATGTCGATGTCCTCGTCCACTTCCGGATAAGCGAACACCGAGGCGAACGAGGTGTGGCGGCGGTTGCCGGCGTCGAAGGGCGACTTCCGCACGAGGCGGTGGACGCCCGATTCCGTGCGCAGCCAGCCGTAGGCGTAGGGACCGGTGAAGCGCACCGTGGCGCTCTTGATACCCGCCACTTCGCCCTCCGAGATCTCGAGGATCTCGGTCTTGAAGCCATGGCGCTCGCCCCACATGAGATACATGCGCAGCAGCATGTTCGCCCAGTCCTGAGCCTCGGTTCCCCCGGATCCGGCCTGGATATCGAGGAAGGCGTTGTGGGAATCCATCTCGCCGGAGAACATCCGGGCGAACTCCAGCTCGCCCAGCTGCTTCTCGAGCCGTTCGAGATCGACGCCTACGGACTGGACGACCTCGGGGTCGTTTTCCTCCCTCGCCAGGTCGAGCAGTTCCTGCGCCTGACCGAGCTCGGCGCCGAGGCGCTGCAGCGCCCCCAACGATTTCTCCAGCTTCGACCTTTCACGGCCGAGCGCCTGCGCCCGCGCCGGATCGGCCCACACTTCCGGGCGCTCCAGCTCGGCCCGGACCTCCGCTAAGCGCTCCTGCTTGGCGTCGAAGTCAAAGATACCCCCGAAGGACCTGCGCGCGATGCTGCAGATCCTTGAGCTGGGTATATAAGGAGGTGAGTTCGAGAGTGGCCAAAACGTATTGCTCGCAGATTCAGGATATTGTACCGGATCGGTGCGCAGGCGCCTTGAATCAGCCGACCTTCACACCCATGACCTCGCCCACCGCTTTCTTGACCACCTTCACGGCATCGGGGGCCTCGATTTCCATGACGTACTCGAGCACCCACTTGTTGTCGGCGGCGTTCATGACTTCCGCAACCCGCTCGCCCAGGTAGCGCACGAATGCGTAACCGGGGCCGGCCGGGCCGTACTCGCACTCGGCATAGTCTCTGAAGCGCGCGTTCAGTGTATCGAAGAAGGGCGTCACGTAGTCGCCGGGGCCCCGAAGCTCGACCTGGCTGTCCTGGATGTTTCGGGACAGGTGACGGGCAAGCGCGTTGACGAAGGCCGCGCGATCCGGCTCGCTGATCTGCCCGTAAACGATGCGGTCCGCGATCTGCACCAGAAAGGCAATAAACTCGGTCACGAATCCGGTCACCTGTTCCGGCGAGGTGAAGTTGAAGTTCTCCTTGCCCATGCGCCGGAAGGCTTCGTGCGCCGCTTTCCAGACCGCCACAGCGACGACGCTCGCCCGCTCCTCGACGGTCTTCGGGCCGGACTTGCGAAACCGGGTCTTGATGCGAACGGCCATGGGGCCTGCGTTATACCGGAAAACGTCCGGTTGCTGAATAGCGAGTCCACATGAAGCCTGCGCGTTTCATCGCCCCGCGACGATCTGTCTGGCAGAATGCGCGCTTTCCAGCGAGACGACGCCGATGACAGACGATCTCGACATGAACCGCGTGAGCGGCATGGCGGCCTTCGAGGCCAAGGAGTTTCCGAAGGCATGGCAGTTTCTCCTGCCGCTCGCCGAGACGGGCGATGCCGAGGCCCAGCATCGCCTCGCGATCATGGCGCAGAACGGGCTCGGGCGGGTCAAGAGCGACACCGAAGCGCTCAAATGGATGCGCGCCTCCGCGGCGCAGGGCTACGCGCTCGCGCAGCATGGGCTCGGCTTCATGTATCTGCACGGCGAATGCGTCGCGCGCGACCCGGTCGAGGCGGCGAAGTGGTTCCAGCGCGCGGCCGAACAGGGCCTCGCAGGGTCGCAGATGACGCTCGGGATGATGTACGAGCAGGGGCTCGGGGTCGACAAGAACGACGCGGAAGCGCGGAAGTGGTACGCGAAGGCGGAGGCCGGGGCCTGAAACGAACGGGCCGCCCGGAGGCGGCCCGCTTGGGATGACTGCTGCTCGACTTCCGGTTACTTGCGAACCCAGGACTGGAAGTTGTCGACCTTCTTGGACAGACCGTCCTGATAGCCCGCATCGTAGGCCTCGGTAATCCGCTGCTCCTCCCGCTTGGGGTTGCGCAGATAGCCAGACGCCCAGCCGTTGATGTACTCGGCGTCGACTTTGCTCTTCTCCATCTTGTCGATGGTCTCGTAATAAATGTTGGCCATGGAAGAAGCGCTCCTCGTACAGTGGGCCGTCTAAAAGGAGCCGCTAATATTACCGGAAGGAAACCGCTTTTCAATAGCGGTTAACGGCCCCGAGGCGCGTAGACACCTCGTATATACCGAATTCGCGTGGGGGATTCGGGACCCGCCTGGTCTACCCACGCGAGATGCAGGTCGCCGTTTTCATCGAACGCGAGCGCGGGGCTCGTTTGCGCGCCGGCACCCGATGCGGCGGGCACGGTCTCGTCCGCACTCCAGCCGCCCTCCTCCGGCCACGAGATCCAGATGTCCGGGGTCTCGTCCCGGTCGTCGTTCCAGACGACCGCCATCCGGCCTCTCGCGTTTGCGCCGATCGCCGCATGCCATTGGCTGATGGCGTTGCCGAACTCGTCCTGCACCTTCTGGTTGGGGCCGAAACGCTTGCCGTCCCGGCTGAGGGCCGCATAGACGTCATAGCCGGACGTGAAGTCACGCTTGTCCAGCCACGCGGCCGCGATGCCCTGCTCTCCCCGCTCGACGAGAACGACGCGCGCGACGCCGGGGCCGCGGCCGTAGATCGCAGAGCGGCGCGGGGGCTGCTCGTTCAGCATCCGGGGTGCTGCGAACTGAAGCGATCGCGCCGGCGCGTGGGTGTGCAGGAGAACCGTGTGGCCGTGGCGGCGATCTTCCCAGGCGACGGCGACCCGGCTGCCGTTCGCGGCAACGCTCGGGTAGATCTGATCCGCCTTCGGCGCATCGGGATCCACCTGGACCGCTCTGGCCGCACCGAGCGGCCGCTCCACGTCCTCGAACTCGAGCCGGGCGAGCCGGATCGATGCGGCTCCTCTCGCGCGCTCGCTCCATACCACGAAGGCGACTCCGTCGCGCGCGGCCACGCTCGCCTGGCTGGCTTCGGCGCCCGACAGACGTTGCACCGGACCCAGGCGCCGCGCATCGAGCGCGCGTGTCCACACCGCGCCGTCCTGCTCCCAGACGGCGAGAAAGCGGCCGTTTCCGAGGGCGGCGATCGCCGGTTCGTACGCCTGCGATCCGGTACTGATCATGCGTGCGGCATCGAACGCCGCGGCGCCGTGCGGCTTGAGCGCCACATAGGCCTGGGGCGCGCCGGTGTGATTGTCTTCCCAGACGATCGCCACCGAGCCGTGGTCCGATGCCACGTTGCGCCGCCCGGCCGATTCCAGGTGATGAAAGACGCCCGGACCCGCCGGTGGCGCGACGTCCACGGGTTCGCCGAACGCCCACGGCGCGGCGCCGGCCGCCGCGGGAACAAGCCCCAGCAGGAGGCCCGCGAGACGCCTCAAGGCGTCTCCGCCAGGTACTGCTTGATGTCCTTGGTCCGGTAGATGCCTTCGCGTACGAACCGGTCGTAGGCGACGAAGTCCTTGACCGTTTGCACGCCGGCAATCTTGAAGATGAGCTTGCCGTCCGGCTCGAGGTAGGCGAAGAGCGGCGTGGCGAACGCCTTGAAGCGGGTGCCGAGCTCCATTTCCGTGATGCGTTCGCCGCTCGGCAAGGTGAGCCTCCGGCCGCTTTCCGCGTCGACGTAGACCAGGACGTAGTGGTCGGTGAAGGTGCGCTTCAGGGCCTCGTCCGAGAACGCCTGCTTGTTGGTGAGATCGCACCAGCCGCATCCCAGCCGCCCGAAATAAAGGAAGATGGGCTTGTCGGCCCTCCGTGCGGCGAGCAGTCCCTCGTCGTAGGAAACGAAGGGATAGCCGTCCGGCGGATCGGCGACCGACCCGAACGAGGCGGCGAGCAGAACGATGGCCGACAGAACACGTACAACGCGCATCGGTTTCTCCTGGCCTGTTTCGGTTCCCCGGACCGGGACGCCCATATACTATTATATGCATTCCGACAGGCCGAACCGTTTCATGTTGAACCTCGGGCAGCTCGCGAGCACCGTTCAGCGAAACTGCGATATCTCCGATGCCCGCCACGTCGGCGACTTCACGCTCTGCGTGTTTCTCCTGAAGATGCGGGAGTACTACCGTTGGGAGAACGAGATACCCTTCAGCGGCGCTCTGCCGAACCAGGACGTCGGCGAGTGGCTCCAGGAGCGCGAACGCATGTGGAACGCGCTCGAGTCGAGTCCCTTCGAGCCGCTCCCGCTCGAAAGCGGCTCGCGCGACCCCTTCGACACGGAGACCGTGAACGCCGAGCTCGTACCGCGGGGCTACGTCTACAGCGGCGGCTACGGCCGCTTCAGCAAGCCGCACTTCTTTCTGGGCGATCTCGTACGCTCGGAGCGGCGGCAGGGCTTTACCGTCTACCTCTCCTCCTGCGAGTACGCCCGCGATCTCGTCGCACCTCCCGCGATGCTGCTCGGCAACGAGATCTACGTTCGGCAGGAATCGGTGCGCCGCTTTCTCTGGGAGCGGATCGAAGAGGCCCGTGGCAACCGGAACAACAACGCGATGGCCCGCGTCCACGAGTGGTACGGGTTCGACCGCGATCTCGACGGCGCGCTCGAGCGCATGACCGCGAACGAGACGGAGACCATGATCCTGCACGAGCTCGGGGAGGGCCTGGCCGGACGGCTGCTCGGCGACGGCTGGAACGAGATGCTCGCGGGGCTCACGCGCTCCAAAGCGGAGATCATGGCGCGCGCCGTGCGCGACCTCCTCGCCGACTGTCTTTCCACGCTGCCCGCGCTCATCGATCGCGAGAATATCCCGGGCATCCATTTCTACTTCGCGACCTTCAGCGGGATGCGCCGGTATCTCTTTCCCGAGGCCACCGACGCGTACGCGCGCTTCGCGGCGGATGGCGACCTTCGGCCGCTGCGCCGCGCCGTTCACGACGGACTCGATCGCTGGACGGAGACCGCAACGGCGATCGCGCGCCTCTACCGTGACCGGGGCGAGGACGCGGGTTCGGCCGTCGAGCGGATGCTGGAACACACGCCGATCTGATCCATGAAACTCAACATCATCGTAGAGGAAACCGCCCGCGTGCTCGACGTGCCGGACGAGGTCGTCCGGGACGGAGAGGATTTCTTCGCCAAGATGGACCGCGACATGGACCGCGGCTGGCAGATGAGCCGCGAGTTCGTCGAGCACCCCGACCGCGTGCAGCGCTGCCAGATCGCCGCCCACCGGCTTCTCGGCGCGCTGAGCGTCGGCAAGCACGAGGTGGCCCTGCTCATGGCCGGATACATACTGAACCGCGCGCCGGGCGTCACGGGGCTCGACATCGACACGACCGGCGAGATCTCGAGCACGCAGCTGCTCTACGACGGCGCCGCTGCCGAGAAGCCGGCGCCCGCGTCCGCTCCGGTCGCCGGGCTCAGCAAGGTCCAGGCGCTCGAACAGGCCGGCAAGGAAGTGTCCAAGGTCTACAAGGTGGGGCAGGTCTACCGGTATGCCGTCCTCGATCGCGCGAGCGGAAACTGGACGGAGTCGGCCCCCATGGACGATGCCCGCGAGGCTGAGGCGGCGCGCCTGCGCGCGGTCAAGCGGCGTTTCGACGAGCTGAGCGAGTAGCCCGTCGCCGGGCAACCGGCGGGCGCCGCGATCAGCCGGCGTGGCGTCGCGACTCGCCGCTTCCTTTCGGCTGCGGCAGCCGGATGGGACGGCGCAGGTCGCCAGCGCGATAGTTGTAGAGCGCCGCCATCAGGTCCGATTGCGTCACCATCCCGGTCAGCTTGCCGTCGTGGCCTACGATCGGAATGTGGTGGATGTCGTGCTCCGAGAAGAGCGGCACCAGCGTCAGGATGTGCTCGTCCTCGCGCGCGGTGATCGGCGAGGGCGTCATGATCTCGCCCGCCACCTCGGGCTTCTCGGTGCGCAGGCCGGGCGTTTGGCGGATAAAGCGGACCAGCCGGTCGAAGACGTGCTCGGGGCGCGCGTCCGCGCGCTTGATGAAATCGACGATGGTGACGATCCCGATCACCCGCCGAGCACGGTCGAGCACCGGCAGGCCTTTTACCCGGCGCGTGCGCATGAGCTGCCACACCTCCTCGAGATGCGTGCCGTACTCCACCGTGGTCACGTCGCGCGCCATGATGTCCCCGCAGGTGATCTTTCCCATGCGCCGCTCGAAGGCGTGCAGGCTCGCGCGCGCGTGAATCTGCTGCAGGTCGTCCGGGCTCACGTCGATGTACCCGCCGATCTGGCGCAGGGCGTATTCGAGATCCTGCGTCTTGAGCCCGGCGCGATTGAGCACCCAGTTGAGCGGGTCCTCGTAGCGGTCGGGCCGCTGCTCCGGAGCCTTGAACGGATAACGGCGTCCCGGCAGGACATTGTTCACGACGACCGCGAGCGCGAGATAGACGACGATATTGAGGCCCAGCGGCGCGAGCAGGAACTCGTAGCCGAGGCGATCGATCTCCGGCCCGCCGAAGACGGCCGTGAGCGCGGTCGCCCCGCCCGGGGGGTGCAGGCAGTTCGACACGTGCATCACGAAGATCGACAGCGAGACCGCGAGCGCCGCCGCCAGCACGGGATCGGGGACCCATTGGTGCATCGTGACGCCGATGAAGGCCGAAACCAGATGCCCGCCCACGAACGGCCACGGCTGCGCCAGCGGGCTGTGCGCGGCGGCGAAGAGCAGCACCGCCGACGATCCCATCGACGCGATCAGGAA
Organism: Sulfurifustis variabilis; assembly: GCF_002355415.1. GTDB lineage: Bacteria > Pseudomonadota > Gammaproteobacteria > Acidiferrobacterales > Sulfurifustaceae > Sulfurifustis > Sulfurifustis variabilis. The sequence continues at coordinate 1,976,168 of NZ_AP014936.1, forward strand.
GACCGTTCCGGTCGGGCCGACGGTGTGGAGCGAGATCCAGCCGAGGCCGAGCGTCGCGACCAGCGAGCCGAGCGCGCCCGCCCATTTCTCCTTGAGCGGCGCGGGCGGCTGCTTCGGGAACAGCAGCTGCGCCACCCGCCTCAAGCGATCGAAGCGCCTGCCGCGTCTTTGCGTTGCGTGTCGGGTCACGGACCGGATCCGGTCGCGCGGCGCGCGCGGGCGCGGCACGCCGCCTCCCGTCCGACCCGTCGCGCGGCGCCGACGATGAAGAACGAAGACGCCGGGGTCGGCCGCCTCCGGCCGGGTGAACCCCCGGTCGCCCTCGACACGAGCGCCGGCCGGGCCGCCGCGACGCGCGCGGCTGCCATACCGACGAGGCGACCCGCCCGGCTGGCCGTGGCCAGCGCCGGCAGGAGAAGACGAACGATGTCTTTCGGTTTCATTCTGCTGGCCGCGGGGAGCGGCCTTTTCTTCGGGGCGGCTTTATACCGGTTTACGCGCCCGAGCGGAAGCGGGTTTCGTCGCCTCCGGCCCGCGCGTAGGATAGCGCGCGGAGCGAGTCATGCACGAAGTCAAACCCCTTAGCTTCATCTACGAGATCCCGAGCGCCCTCGCTCGCGACGTGTGCCGCGAGATGATCCGGCGCTTCGAAGCGAACCGGGACCAGCAGTACGCGGGCCGCCTCGGCGCCGCCCAGCAGGAGGACGCGTCGATCAAGAAGTCCACCGACCTGCGCATCAGCGGGCGCGAGGACTGGAGGGACATCGACCGCGCCCTGGTCCAGTCGCTCGGCGGGGCGTTTCGGGAAATGGGACGCACGTTCCCGTTCTTCGCGGTGAACCGCTTCAAGGATCTCGGCTACAACCTGCAGCGCTACGAGGCCGGCGAGTACTACCACTGGCACGTGGACGGCGGTCCCGGCGAGTTCATGAGCCGCCAGCTGGTCGCGATCTGGTACCTGAACGACGTCGAGGGCCCGGGCGGCGAGACCGAGTTCGCGCTCCAGGACGTGAAATTGAAGCCGGAGGAAGGCAAGCTCGTGCTGTTTCCGCCGTTCTGGACGCACATCCATCGCGCCGCCACGGTCGAACGCGGCGTGAAGTACATCGCCACGACCTGGATCTGCTTCGCCTGACCCTGAAACGACAATGTTGAATGTTGAACGCTGAATTGATGTCGCGCGCGAAGCGCGCACCTTGATTCAAAATCAAACATTCAGCATTCAACATTGCTCCTTGATGCTCCCCCTCGTCGTCCTGACCGTCGTCGGCGTCCTCACCTACACCTTCGAGATCGTCTTCGGCCTCGCCGGGACCATCCTCATGCTGCTCGTCATGACCGTCTTCTACGACAGCAAGACGCTCGTCATCTACTCGACGATGCCGCAGATCCTCGTCGGCGTCATCGCGCTCGCGCGGTCGCCGCGCACGGTCGACTTCGGATTCCTGGGCCGGATGCTCGTGTGCGCGCTGCTCGGGGGCGTCGCCGGGCTCTATCTCTTCTACTCGTTCTCCACCGAGGTGTTCGACCGCCTGCTGGCGGCGGTGATCACGTTCTTCGGCCTCTATCTGCTCCTGGCGCCCGGGCATCCGCGGCTGTCCGGTCCCGTGGCGCGCTCGCTCGACGGCCTGGCCGGCGCGTCGCAGGCGCTCTTCGGCATCAGCAGCCCGATCGCGATGACCCGCCTGCTCGCGACGGTTCGCGGCAAGACCGAGGTCCGCAACTACGCCATCGCCTTCTCGCTCTCGCTCAATCTCTTCCGCGCCGGCGGATACGTGGTCAACCAGACGATGACGCCGGCGATCCTCCACATGATGGGCGTCACCGCCCCTTTCATCGCGGCCGCGCTCTGGTACGGCAACCAACTTCATTTCCGCGTGAACGAGCGCCTTTTCCGGCGCGTGGTGAGCCTGATGATCCTGTTCGGCGGCCTGACGCTGTTCTACCGATAATATGAAACGTGCGCGCCCAGCGCGCACACGGCTCGCCTCCCTCTCCCCTCGCGGGGCGAGCGGGAGAAGTGCGAGCGGGCAGCCAGGGATGGCTGCCCTGGACTTTCCTGCGGAGCGGGAGGCGCAGCAGAAAGGGGGAACGAGGGGGACGGGGCCGCAGTTTCAACCACACAGGCCTCGGTTTATGCTTCCCGGGTAATTCGAAGATCCGGCCACGAAGGCGACCGCATGCTGCTGCACCTGAAGAACGTCCTCACGCCCGATCAGGTCAGGGGCGCGCGCGAACTGCTGGCCCGCGCCACGTTCGTCGACGGCCGTCTGTCTGCCGGAATGGCCGCCGCGCGCGTGAAGCGCAACGAGGAAATGGACCGCAACGACGCGCTCCGCGAGCAGCTCAATAATCTCGTGATGGGGAGCCTGGTGCGGCACCCGGACTACCGCGGCGGCGCCTTGCCGCTCAAGGTGGCCACGCCCTTCTACGCCCGCTATATCCCGGGCATGACCTACGGCGACCATGTCGACGACCCGATCATGGGCAGCGGCGGAGGGCTGTACCGGACCGATATCGCGATCACGATCTTTCTCAACGAGCCCGAACAGTACGACGGCGGCGAGCTCACGATCCGCACGCTCTTCGGAGACCAGTCCGTGAAGCTTCCGGCCGGTGACGGCGTCCTGTACCCGGCCTCCAGCCTGCACCAGGTCGCTCCCGTCACCCGCGGCGAGCGCCTCGTGGCCGTGACCTGGGTGCAGAGCCTCGTGCGCGACCCGGCCCGCCGGGAGCTGCTCTACGGCCTCAATCAGGCACGGGAAAAACTGCTTCGCACCGCGCCCGACGCGCCCGAAACCGCGCAGGTCAACACGGCCTACGTGAACCTGATGCGCATGTGGAGCGAGATCGGTTGAACCCGTTGCGGAATCGGGGTTTTCGCGCCGGCCGCCCGCGTCGCTAAACTACGGCAGTTCCGAAGAGAGGCATGTCATGACGCATCCCATCGACAAACCCGACGAGGAATGGCGCGCCCGCCTGACGCCCGAGCAATACCGAGTCACGCGCGAGAAGGGCACCGAGCCGGCGTTCACCGGCGCGTACTGGGACTGCCACGAGCCCGGCGTTTACCGTTGCGTCGGCTGCGGGGCGGAGCTCTTCAGCTCCGAGACGAAATTCGACTCGGGTACCGGCTGGCCGAGCTTCTACGCGCCGCTCAAGAAGGAGAACATCGCGGAGGAGGAGGACCGCAGCCTGTTCATGCGCCGGACCGAGGTGGTGTGCAGTCGCTGCGGCGCGCATCTGGGGCACGTCTTTCCCGACGGTCCGGCCCCGACGGGCCTGCGCTACTGCATCAATTCCGCGGCGTTGAACCTGGAAAAGAAAAAAGAGAAATGAAGCGAGCGCGGGTACCCGTTTCCCGCCGCGGGGAACCGTCGCGGGTCGCCGCCCCATGAACCCGTTTCACCTCGCTTTCCCGGTCAGCGACCTCGGGCAGGCCCGGGCATTCTACGGCGGCGTGCTCGGCTGCCGCGAGGGGCGGTCGAGCGATACGTGGGTGGACTTCGATCTCTACGGCCACCAGATCGTGGCACACCTCGCGCCGGACGCGCCGCGCGCGGTCGCGCACAATCCGGTCGATGCGCACGACGTGCCCGTTCCGCATTTCGGCGTGATCCTGAGCATGGCCGACTGGAACGCGCTCGCCGCGCGCCTGCAAACCGCCGGCGTCCCGTTCGTGATCGAGCCGTGTATCCGCTTCAAAGGCGAAGTCGGCGAGCAAGCGACGATGTTCCTGCTCGACCCGAGCGGGAACGCGCTGGAGTTCAAGGCCTTCGCCGATCCCTCCCGCGTCTTCGCGAAATAGCGATGCTCACCCTCGCCGACGTCGAGGCCGCGCGCCGTCGCATCGCGAGCGGGGTGCCGGTGACCCCGTGCTCCGAGTCCGTGCCCCTCTCCGAGCTCTGCGGGGCGCGCATCCACTGCAAGCTCGACTCGCTGCAGCGCACGGGCAGCTTCAAGGAACGCGGAGCGCGCAACGCCCTCCTCCTGCTGAACGCCGAGCGCCGTGCGCGCGGCGTGATTGCGGCCTCGGCCGGCAATCACGCCCTGGGGCTCACCTGGCACGGGAGCCTGCTCGGCATCCCGGTGACGGTGGTCATGCCGGTCAACGCCCCCCTCATCAAGGTCGCGACCTGCCGCCGGCTCGGCGCGCGCGTCATCCTGCACGGTGAGGATTTCGCGGCCGCGCGCGTACACGCGGACGAGGTGGCCGCCCGCGAGGGGCTCAGCTACGTGCACGGATTCGACGACCCGGCCGTGATCGCGGGACAGGGGACGGTCGGCCTCGAGATACTGAACCAGGTCCCCGACGTCGAGGCGATCGTCGTCCCCGTCGGCGGCGCGGGTCTCATCGCCGGGATCGCGCTCGCCGTCAAGTCGCTGCGTCCGGAAGTCGCGGTCCACGGCGTCGAAGCCGAGCACGCGCCGAGCTTCACGGCCGCTCTCGAGGCCGGCGAGCCCGTGACCGTCGGGGTGCAGCCCACGCTTGCGGACGGCCTGGCCGTCGGTCGCGTGGGCGACCTGGCCTTCGCCACCGCACGCGAGCGCGTCGATGCGATGACGACGGTGGACGAGGAGGCGCTGGCCCTCGCCGTGTTCCGGCTCATCGAGGTGGAAAAGACCGTGGTCGAGGGCGCGGGCGCCGCCCCTCTCGCGGCGCTCCTGCGTGGTCGCTTTCCGGGCCTTGCCGGCAAACGCGTCGTCCTCGTGCTCGCCGGCGGCAACATCGATCTCACCATACTCGACCGCGTGATCGAGGTCGGGCTCGTCGAGGACGGCCGGCTCTGCCGCTTCACGGCGGTGATCAGCGACCGGCCGGGCGGCCTCGCGACGCTCGCCTCGCTGATCGCCTCGACCGGCGCGAGCATCAAGGACATCGCCCACGACCGCACGTTCTCCGGCCCCGACGTCAGCCGGGTACGGGCCATCTGCATCGTGGAGACCAGCGACCGCGACCACATCCGGCGGCTGTTCGACACGATCTCCGCCGCCGGCATCGAGCTGATTCCCGAAGCCGGTGCGCCCTAGCCGCTTTTCGCTATAATCCGCCCGCTTTTTCCCGCGCCCTCCGCGGCGCGCTCCCTTACCCAATAAGCTAGACATCGACCATGAAGCGTGCCGAAAAGGTTCTGGAAGGCCTGGTGTTCAACAGCCGCTGGCTGCTCGCGCCGTTCTACGTCGGGCTGGTCGTGGCGATCTTCATCCTGCTCGTCAAGTTCACGCAGGAGTTCTGGCACGTCGCGAGCCACATGGTCGACGGCTCGGAGAGCGAGGTGATCCTCGCCATTCTCACGCTCGTGGACATGTCGCTCGTCGCCAACCTGCTGCTCATCATCATCTTCAGCGGCTACGAGAACTTCGTCTCCAAGATCGACACCGCCGGCCACGAGGACCGGCCGGAGTGGATGGGCAAGGTCGACTTCTCGGGGCTCAAGGTGAAGCTCATCGCCTCGATCGTGGCGATCTCGGCGGTGGAGCTGTTGAAGTCGTTCGTGAACATCTCGATCGCGGCCGAGGATGTGACGACCGCCGCCGACTGGACGCTCTCCGACACGAAGCTCGCGTGGAAGGTCGGCATCCACGTGGTGCTGGTCGTGTCGGGCGTGCTGTTCGCGGTGATGGACCGGATCGCCGAGGCGACCGCGCACGGCAAGGCCGGCGACTGAGGCCGCCCGTCCCTTCCATGGCGGGCGCGGAGACCTAGGAAGCGGGTTGCAGTACCGGGGCTTCCGCGGGGGCCACCCGGCCGTCGGTGCTGTACTGGTAATCGCGGAACACGTGCTCCGCCGACGGGAGCCAGTAGGTTCCGTCCGGGAGCAGTCGGCTCGTCTCCTTGAGCCGGAACGCGTAGTGCCCGCACGTCCACACGTCGAAGTTGCGCATGTGGGTGCACAGGCAGGTCTTGTCCTTCACCGAGATGTTCTCTCCGTCCGGGTGCTTCTCGAGCTCACGGTTGTACGCCTCGATGTACGCGCAGTTGCCCGAGCCGTCGAGCAGATAACCGTAGGCCTCGCAGTTCGGGCGGATACCCGACCCGATCGCCGGACTCTGCTTCAGCATGCGCATGGGGTAGCCGGTCGGCGAGATGAGGTTCACCTCGATGTCCGCCTCCTCCGCCCTGAAGTACTCCTGCTTCACCCGCTCCGGCAACCCGCATTCCTTCGTGACCGTGAACCGCGTCGCGACCTGCACCGCGCCCGCGCCCGCCTCGAGGTAGCTCACGGCGTCGCTTCCGGTGAAGATGCCGCCCGCCGGAATCACGGGGATGTTCAGGTTCTCCTTCGCGAGGTACTGCAGGATCTCGGTCGCGATCGACCGCAGGTCGTATTGGGCCCAGTCCATGCCGAACCCGAGGTGTCCGCCGGCGAGCGGCCCCTCGACGATGATGTAGTCCGGCAGCCGGTTGAGCCGGGCGCTCTTCTTCAAGAAGAGCAGCAGCGCGCGCAGCGACGAAACGATGATGCCGAACTTCACGTCGCGAAAGCGCGGGTGATCCTCGACCAGCGCGAGCGACCCGAGGTGCAGCCCGGCGCTTAGCGTGACGCCGTCGATTCCCGCATCCATGGCGGCCGAGAGCCGCACGCGCAGCGTCTCGCGCGGGCTCGCCATCGTGAGCTTCTCCATGCAGTTGATGAAGATGAGCCCGTCGCCCTTTTTCGCCTCCATGGTGCGCCCGACGTGCAGGCGCGTGGCCTCGGCCAGGGGCGCCAGGTCAAACTGCACCACCGACTTGTCGGGGTTGGCGACGTTGAACTTGAACTGCTTGAGCTTCTGCTTGACGAAACGGGTCTTGAAGCGCCGATCGGAAACCGTCGGGACCATCGCGTCGGAGATGTGGCCGATCCCGCCGAGGCGTGCGGCGACGAGCGCCAGGTCCGCCGTGGAGATGTCGACACCCATGCCGCCGATCACGATCGGCACGAGCTCGTGCCGGCCCAACCGCAGCCGGAAATCCTCAACCCGCTTCATGAAGGTGCTTGCCTCTGCCCGCAGCGGGCGACAATAGCGGCTGGCAGGCGCCGGGGCAATGGCCTCAGTCGCCCCGTGCGATGGGCCGGCGGGGATCCGTGATCCATTCGCTCCAGCTGCCGACGTAGAGCCGCGCGCCGGCGAGGCCGGCATGCTCCATGGCGAGCAGGTTGTGGCAGGCCGTCACGCCGGAGCCGCACATGTGCGCGACCCGATCGGCCGGAATGTCGCCGAGCGCTTGATGGTACAGTCCGCGCAGTTCCTCGGGCGGAAGGAAGCGCCCGCTCGGCTGCAGGTTGTCCTCGAAGGGGAGACTGATGGCGCCGGGGACGTGCCCGGCCACACGATCGAAAGGCTCTACCTCGCCGCGGAAACGCTCCTCGGCGCGGGCATCGAGGAGCACCCCGTCGCCGGTCTGTACAAGACGCTCGACGGCTGCGCTGTCGAGCCAGGCGTCCGCCCGGATCCGCGGAGTGAAGATCCGGGGCGTCACCACCGGCTCCGCCGTCGTCAGCGGCCGCTTCTCCCTCGACCATGCCCGCAGGTCGCCGTCGAGCACCGCGACCGCGTCGTGCCCCAGCCAGCGCAGCAGCCACCAGAGCCGCGCCGCCATGGCCCCGTAGCTGTCGTCGTAGGCGACGACCTGCGTCGTCTGGTCGACCCCCCACCGCCCGAGCTTCTCGGCGAGGAGCCCGGGATCGGGCAGCGGATGCCGGCCGGTGCTCGCCGTGACCGGCCCGGACAGATCCTCGTTGAGGTGCGCGTAACGCGCGGAGGGGATATGACCCGCGGCGTAAGCCCGCCTGCCGGCCCCGGGGTCCGTCAGGATGAACCGGCAGTCGAAAACAGCCCAGCCCGGGTCTTCGAGATGATCCGCCAACTCCCCGGTCGTGATGAGTGTCGTGTACGCCATGCGCGTCCCGAAACGAAAACGGCCGGCGAAATCGCCGGCCGCCGTGTACCCGTCAGCCGTCGGCCGACAACCGCGAGGGATCCTAGTATCCGCCCTTGCGCCGCGATTCCGGCAGGCCGGCGATCCGTCCGCCCTGCTTGCTCGGATCCTTCGGGAACAGGTCGTAGACGTCCTTCTGCCCCACGTTCGTGCCCCACTTGTCGGACATCGCCTTCACGATGTGCCGGGTGTTCGGCTGCGACTGGTTGTTGTTGAAGAACTCGTCGCGCAGGTACTCGATGATGTCCCAGTGCTTCTCCGTGAGCGCGATCCCCTCCATTTGCGCCATGTGCTCGGCCAGCTCCCTGCTCCAGTCTTCCGCGTTGAGCAGGAAGCCGTTGGCGTCCGTCTCGATCTGATTGCCGTTGAACTCAAAGCTCATAGGTTAAAACCCCCCAATGTCAGTTTTCTGGAAATTGTTTTCGCAACGAGCCTAGCGCGCAGGCATCAGCTCCTGAATATCCTTGTGCGGAATGAACAACCCGCAGCCGAGGTGCCGCATGCGTCCGAGCCCTTTCTGCTGCAGCCGTACCGACTCCTCGGCGCTCAGGTCGGCCAGCATCAGGCTGCGCGTCGTCAACGACGCCTCGGGTGTGGCAATCGTCTTCTCGATGCCGCAAAGCATCTTCTTCGGCCGGATCCCCAGGGCGTGCAGACCGGCCAGCGCCTGCGCCAGAAATGCCTTCTCGTCGACGGTCCCGTCACAAACGACGTAGCGCGCGAAGATCGCCGGGTGGGTGCTGAGTGCGCGCAGGGTGGAGCTCTCCACGTGCATCGCGTGCCCGGCGACGTCGAGCGTGCGACCGAGCAGCCGCTGCGCGTCCTCTATCCGGTGCTTGGGCACGCGCACGACGAGCCGGGTGCGTCGCGAGAGGTAGAGCAGATCGTCGGGCCGGTCCGGACGCATCCAGCCGTTTCCCGAATCGGCGACATGCACCGGGTGCACGCCCGCTCCCTCCTCCTCCGCGATCCACGGCATCACCTCGCCCACCGCCCGCCAGAGCGCGTAGGCGTGCTCGACGGGAAGCGTCTTGCAGCGAATGGCGTAGGCGACGTCGACGACGTCGTCGGCCACCTGCCGGGGTTCCTCCTGCCTCGAATCCTGCCAGTACACGGTCCGTCCTACCGCATTACGGAAAACGCCGCGCGCCTCACTGCACGGGCAGCCGGGCGGTCAACGCATCGCGATCGATCCACCAGTCGCTCTGCACGAGCACGTCCACGACGTTGCGCAGCCGCGGCAGAAAGCGTGCGGGATCGTTCAGCTCGAGCCTCTTGAACCATTGATCGAAAGCCGCCTGGTCGTGCACGTCTCCCTGCCGGCGCGCCACCGTCGCGAGCATCTGGTTCGTATAGAACAGGAGGTTCTCCCGCTCCTTCCCGTCCGGCGCCCTCAGATCGACGACGTAGTGCGCTACGATCGCGGCCACGGCCGCGCCCTGGGAGTCCGGCGGCGTCTCGTCGATGACGTGCTGCAGCATGGCCACGGTGAGCTCCGGGTCGACCGGAAACGTGACGGCGAGCCAGATGCCCTGTCCGAGGGCCGCGAGCGACTGCGGCTGATCGGAGGCGAAGAGCACGTCGCAGCACTGCACCGCCTCTTCCCATTTCTGCGCGGCCGTATAGATGTCGAACGCCTCGCGCGCCGCGTCCCACGCGTCGCTCGTCTTCTCCAGCCGGAGCAGCGTGCGGCCGAGCTGCAGGAGCAGGTCGGCGCGCCGCGTCGGCTCGAATCCGGCCGGAAGCTCGATCAGCTCCCGGCGCAGGTCCTCGACCTGCATCTCGAGCAGGTGCGTCGGCTCCTTGCGGTCGTCCGCGTCGTCGGCGTCCATCACGGACGGGTCTTCTCGCAGATATTTCATGTTCCGTTCACGGCCGCGGGCGGGAACGCCCGGTTACTTGGTGACTGAATGGATGCCGACGAACGCCCCTTCAAGGCGATCTTCCCAGTTGGGCGGCGTATCGGGATAAGGCGGTTTCACGTCGATTCGAAAGAAGATCTCGCCGCTCGTGCGCGCGCGCTCGGTCACGACCTCGCAAAGCCGGTCGAAGCTGTCGATGTCGTGGTGCTGGAGCAGGATTTCGCTCAGATGAAGCATGGGGCCGGTCAGGTGTCGGCGAGCCGATTATAATAACGGGCCCGATAGAGGAGTCTAGTCGCGCCCGGCGCATCGCTGAACGCGGCGCGGTTGTGCACCACATTGTTGCACAGCAGCCCCTCCCCCGACGCCAGCCGGTATCGGAACACGTGGGGGGAATCCTCGGCGAGTATCCGCTCGAGGCACTGCACCGCCTCGCGGGTAATAGCGTCGTCGCGCCAGACGATCGAGCGGGTGCGCGCCGTGTAGCGCATGTGCAGCCGGCCGTTGAGCGGATCGATCGAGAAGACCGGCCCCGACTGCGCTCCCCGCGTCTCGGTCCCGCTCTCGACGTTCGGGGGAATCGTCATGGCCAGCGGGTGCATCAACGCCCGCACGTACTCGGGGTCGGTATCGCGCAGGCGGAGGTAGGCGATCTCATGATCGAGCAATCCGTTCTCCCCGCCCTCGCCGGCCGGCCGCACGCAGTGCAGCAGGAACGCCCGGATGCGCCGCGCCGGGGGATTGTAGTAGCCGTCCGTGTGCCAGAGCAGCCGGCGGTTGGAGTAAGGGATATAGCCCCGCTCGGACTTGCCGGGCACATGGCTCAACGACGTCACGCCGTCGTCGTCGGCCAGCGGGTTGCGGTCGAGATCCCGCAACCCGAAGGCGGACCCGAGGCGGTGCGGTATGTCCTTGTCTTCGAGCGCGCCCAGGCGGCTTCGGTAGATCGCCATGTTCGCTTTCCGGCACACCCGGAGCAGCTCGGCGCGCTCCCCGGCGCTCATCGCCCGGGGATCTCCGAGCTCCACCACCAGCTCTCCCGCGGATGCCGGGTAGCCGGTGAGCTTCGCGTCGCGCCAGCGCCGGTAGGCGCCGTCGTTGTCGGGGAGGAACGGGCTGTCCGGATGGGCATCCGGCTCGACCCAGGCCGCCGAAGCGGGATTGGTCATGGGTTCGCGTGACGGGCTGGAAACGCCGGCAAAAATAGAGGAGCGCCCGGTCGCCCGCAATCGCTCCTCGGGGGTAGTAGGCACCGGGCGACAGCGGATGGGACGTGGCACCGCTCCTGGACGTGATCCGGTTCTACTTGTATCGTTCTGTTCGGGCGTATATTTTTCTTCCTCTCTCGCCATCCGGGGCACGTCGGCGGCCATTGCGCTCCTATCCCTTTTGGGGAGGGGGTCATCCGGCTCGCGCCTCCCCCAAATGACAGATTCTTCGGCCTATTGCACGTGTCTAAACTCCCGCCACGTTGAGAAACAACAAAAAAGCGGTAGTTCGGGCGTCGAGGCAGGCGGACCGGTTCCGTCCTACTCCCGCCATCCGCCGTGTCACGGTGGCACCCGCCCCGTCCGGCTCCTGAACCGTCAAGAAAAAACGCGCCCTTCTATTAAGGAGGTAGTCCATGGCCCAACCGAAGAATCCCGAGAAACACGCGGCGTATCTCCCCAAGGAGAAAAAGTCGACCAAGCCCTTCCACGACACCCCGATGCTCGACCAGCTCGAGAGCGGGCCGTGGCCCAGCTTCGTGACCGGTCTCAAGCGCCTGGCTCACGAAAACAACATGATGGTCGACCTGCTCGGCCAGCTCGAGTATTCCTATAAGACGCGCCTCGGCTACTGGAAAGGCGGCACGGTTTCCGTCTTCGGCTACGGCGGCGGCATCATCCCGCGCTTCTCCGAAGTCGCGTCCATGTTTCCCGAGTCCAAGGAGTTCCACACGCTGCGCGTGCAGCCGCCGACGGGGAACCATTACACCACCAAGATGCTCCGCCAGCTTTCCGATTCCTGGAAGAAGTACGGCTCGGGCTTGATCGCGTTCCACGGCCAGACCGGCAACATCATGTTCATCGGCACCACGACCGAGAACACGCAGCACTTCTTCGACGAGATCAACGAGTACGGCTTCGACCTCGGCGGCGCCGGCCCGTGCGTGCGCACCTCCATGAGCTGCGTCGGCGCGGCGCGCTGCGAGCAGTCGAACTGCAACGAGATGAAGATCCACCGCCTGCTGGTGAACGACTTCATCGACGACATGCACCGCCCCGCCCTGCCCTACAAGTTCAAGTTCAAGGTCTCGGGCTGCCCGAACGACTGCATGAATTCGATCCAGCGCTCCGACATGGCGGTCATCGGCACCTGGCGCGACGACATCAAGGTCGACCAGGCCGAGGTGAAGAACTTCGTCGCCAAGAAGGGCCGCAAGTACGTCATCGACAACGTCGTGGCGCGCTGCCCGACCAAGGCGCTGTCGCTCAACGACGACGACACCCTGGCCGTCGACAACCGCAACTGCGTCAAGTGCATGCACTGCATCAACGTCATGACCAAGGCGCTCTCGCCCGGCGACGACAAGGGCGTGACGGTGCTGATCGGCGGCAAGCGCACGCTCAAGATCGGCGACACCTTCGGCACCGTGATCGTGCCGTTCATGAAGCTCGATACCGACGAGGACTACGACAAGCTCCGCGAGATCGCCAAGAACGTGATCGACTTCTGGGCGGAGAACGGGCTGGAGCACGAGCGCTGCGGCGAGATGATCGAGCGCATCGGCCTCGTCAACTTCCTCGAAGGCGTCGGCCTCGACGTGGATCCCAACATGATCAACCATCCGCGCACCGTCTCGTACATCCGCATGGACGACTGGGACCAGGAGGCGGAGAAGTGGATGCAGCGCAAGCAGCAAGCGGTGGGCTGATCCACGCACGTTGAGGGCGGGGGCCGAACGGCCCTCGCGACTACCGAACACAACGATCGAACTCGAGTCCGGAGGTTTCAGGAATGTCTCAGGCAACGCAGGCCGCAGAAAAGAAGACCATGCGCCCGCCGATTGAAAGCGGATGTCCCGACGGGTTTCAGTACCTGCATCCGCTGATGATCAAGAACTTCGGCAACTGGAAGTACCATGACCGTCCGCGCCCGGGCGTGCTGCATCACGTGGCCCATTCGGGCGACGAGATCTGGACCGTGCGCGTCGGCACGACGCGTCAGCTCGACACCTACGCGCTGAACCTGCTGTGCGACATCATCGACCAGTACGGCGAGGGCTACGTGCGCTTCACGATCCGCTCCAACATGGAGATCATGGTCTCCAAGTGGGAGAAGGTCGAGCCGCTCATCAAGGCGCTGAACGACGCCGGCTACCCGGTCGGCGGCACCGGCAACTCGGTGACGATGATCTCCCACACGCAGGGCTGGCTGCACTGCGACATCCCCGGCACCGACGCGGCGGGCGTGGTGAAGGCGCTGATGGACGAGCTGCACGAGGAGTTCGTCACCGAGGACATGCCTAACCGCGTGCACATCACCACCTCCTGCTGCCAGATCAACTGCGGCGGCCAGGGCGACATCGCCATCAACATCCAGCACACCAAGCCGCCGAAGATCAACCACGACCTCGTGGCGAACGTGTGCGAGCGTCCCTCGGTCGTGGCGCGCTGCCCGGTGGCGGCGATCCGCCCGGCGATGGTGAACGGCAAGCCCTCCCTCGAGGTGGACGAGAAGAAGTGCATCTGCTGCGGCGCGTGCTTCCCGCCCTGCCCCCCGATGCAGATCAACGATCCGGAGCACTCCAAGCTCGCGATCTGGGTCGGCGGCAAGAACTCGAACGCGCGCTCCAAGCCCACGTTCCACAAGCTCGTGGCGGCCGGCATCCCGAACAACCCGCCGCGCTGGCCCGAGGCCGCGGCGATCGTGAAGAAGATCCTGCGTGTCTACAAACAGGACGCGAAGGATTGGGAACGGATGAGCGACTGGGTCGACCGCATCGGCTGGCCGCGCTTCTTCGAGCTCACCGAGCTGCCGTTCACGAAGTTCCATGTCGACAACTGGCGGGGTTCGCGTTACACCCTGAACGCCTCGACGCACATCCGCTTCTAGCGATGACCGACGCTCAACCTCGCGCGCAACGCGCGAGGTTGACCTAGGTCAAAGCATCGAGGGCGGTGTTTCTCGACAATTATGAAGGCGGAGTACGCCCATCGCCCGGCCATCCACCGGGCGATTGTACGAACGAGGGGGTAAACGAATGAAGCTGGCGGTACTGGTGAACGAAGGACCGTACACCCATCAGGCCTCGGACACGGCCTATCAGTTCACCAAAGCGGCACTGGAGAAGGGTCACGAGATCTTTCGCGTGTTCTTCTATCACGATGGCGTCAACAACGGGACCCGTCTCACGGTCCCGCCTCAGGACGACCGCAACATCCAGAAGCGCTGGACCGAGCTCGCCGACAAGCACAAGCTCGATCTCGTCGTGTGCATCGCCGCCGCCCAGCGCCGCGGCCTGCTCGACGAGAACGAGATGAAGCGCCACGGCAAGGATGCGAACAACATCGCGCCGGGCTTTCGCATCTCGGGTCTCGGGCAGCTGATCGAAGCCGGCATCCAGGCGGACCGCCTGGTGACCTTCGGCGACTGAGGGGGACGACATGGCGGAAGACATGATGGAAGGCGACGGCCCGGGCAAGATCAAGAAGTTCATGTTCGTGAACCGCAAGGCGCCGTACGGAACGATCTACGCGCTCGAGTCGCTCGAGGTGGTGCTGATCGGCGCGGCGTTCGAGCAGGACGTCTCGCTCGCGTTCGTGGACGACGGGGTGTACCAGCTCGTCAAGGGCCAGAACACGAAGGGCACCGAGATGAAGAACTTCTCCCCCACGTACCGGGCGCTCGAGGGTTACGACATCGAGAAGCTTTACGTCGAGAAGGAGTCGATGGACGCGCGGGGGCTGACCGAGGACGACCTGGTCGTGGACGTGAAGGTTCTCTCGCGCGCCGAGATGACCGACATGATGGAGTCCCAGGACGTGGTGTTGAGCTTCTGAGGGGAAAACGATGCTGCTGCATACCGTCAACAAATCGCCCTTCGAGCGCAACGCCCTGGAAACCTGCCTCCAGCACGCGAAGAAGGGATCGAGCATTCTGCTGATCGAGGATGGCGTATACGGCGCGGTGAAGGGCACGCTGCACGCACAGCGCCTCGCCGAGGCCTCCAAGAACGTAAAGATCTACGCGCTCGCGCCGGACGTGGACACGCGCGGCCTGAACGGTCGTCTGGTCGACGGCGTGACGCTGGTCGACTACGGCGGGTTCGTGGACCTGGTGACCGAACACAACGCGGTCCAGGCGTGGCTGTAAACCCGGTTATCAACTACTGACAGACGAGGAGTAACGCACATGGCGACGATCGAAGTAGCGGGCAAGACCATCGAGGTCGACGAGGAGGGATACCTCACCAATCGCACCGACTGGACCGAGGAAGTCGCGACGGAGATGGCCAAGATCGACAACTGCGATCTGACCGACAACCACTGGGAAGTGATCAACTTCCTGCGCGAGTACTACGACGAGTACCAGATCGCCCCGGCGGTGCGCGTGCTCACCAAGGCCATCGGCAAGAAGCTCGGCCCGGACAAGGGCAACAGCAAGTACCTCTACGAGCTGTTCCCGTACGGCCCGGCGAAGCAGGCGTGCAAATACGCCGGTCTGCCGAAGCCGACCGGCTGCGTCTGAGCAGACGCCCTGGAAGCGGGGCGCAAGCCCCGCTTTGCCTGCATCATCAGGAGTAGCGCATGTCGGCGGTGACCGTCATCTACGTCGTGCTGTTCTACGTCGCGACCGCGATCTTTCTGGCGGGGCTCGCGCGCAAGGTGTACGTCTACGCGCGCACACCCCAGCCGTTGAAGATCCCCACCACACCGGCCCCGACCACCCGGGCGGGCGTGTGGATGCGGATGGCCCGCGAGGTCACCGTGTTCGAGAGCCTGTTCAAGTCCAACAAGTGGATCTGGCTCTTCGGATGGATCTTCCACTTCGCGCTGCTGCTCGCCTTCTTCCGGCACCTGCGCTACGCGATCACGCCGGAGTCGTTTCTGTGGCCCTTCGTAAGCCTGGAGCTGGTGCAAACGGCGGGCAAATACGGCGGGTATGCCATGGTCATCGGACTGCTGGGCCTGCTCGGGCGCCGGATCGTGGTCGACCGCGTGCGCTACATCTCGAGCCCGTCCGACTTCCTCATGCTGCTGCTCCTGCTCGGGATCGCGGGCAGCGGGCTGATGATGACGTTCGTGTCGCATACCGACATCGTCGCGCTCAAGGCCTTCCTCCTCGGCCTGATGCTGTTCGACTGGCAGCCGCTGCCGGCGAGCGCGCCGCTCCTGATTCACCTCGGCCTCGTCGTCGTATTGATGATCGTGTTCCCCTTCTCGAAGTTGCTGCATGCCCCGGGCGTGTTCTTCAGCCCGACTCGCAACCAGGTCGACAATCCGCGCGAGCAGCGCTGGGTCGCCGGCTGGAGCGCCGAGCCTCCCACTTCCGGGCGTGCGGGGTGAACCATGGCGGCTAAATTCGAAACCCCGACCCTGAAGGAGTACATCGAGATCCCGCACGTCCATCCGGGCGCGATGGCGGAATCGAAGTCGTACGCCGCCAAACCCGAGCACAATACCGCGCTCGGCTTCCCCGGCGAGCTCGTCGAGAACTGGGAGCAGGTCGCCGTCATGAAGCTCGGCGACCTGGTCTCGAAGTCCCGCGCCCTGCAGGTGTTCCTCGACTCGTGCGTCAAGTGCGGCGCCTGCACCGACAAGTGCCATTACTATCTCGGCACCTCCGATCCGAAGAACATGCCGGTGGCGCGCCAGGACCTGCTGCGCAGCGTCTACCGCCGCTACTACACGACCGCCGGCAAGCTCTTTCCGAAGCTCGTCGGCGCGCGCGACATGACGAAGGACGTGCTGGACGAGTGGTACAACTACTACCACCAATGCTCGCAATGCCGCCGGTGCTCGGTCTTCTGCCCCTACGGTATCGACACCGCCGAGATCTCGATGGCGGCACGCGACATCATGGACGCCGTCGGCGTCGGCCAAAAGTACTCCAACGAGATCATCGGCAAGGTCCATCGCATCGGCAACAACCTCGGCCTGCCCGAGCCGGCCCTGGCCGACACGCTTGAAGGTCTCGAAGAGGACGTGAAGGACGAGACGGGGGTGGACGTGAAGTACCCGCTCGACGTCAAGGGCGCCGATGTGCTGCTCATCACGCCGTCCGCCGACTTCTTCGCGGAGCCGCACGTCGACGGGCTGATCGGTTACGGCAAGGTATTCCATGCCGCCGGTATCTCCTGGACGCTGTCCTCGCACGCCTCCGAGGCCGCCAACTTCTCGATGTTCATCGGGTCGCACGCCAACCTCAAGAAGCAGGCCATGCGCATCCGCGAGGCGGCGCTCGACCTCGGCGTGAAGCGCATCATCGTCGGCGAGTGCGGCCACGCGTGGCGCGTCGCCTACTCCTTCTGGAACACCCTGATCGGGCCGTTCGATTTCCTCGATCGCCGCTATCCGGTGCCGCAGCACATCTGCGAGTTCACCTACGACCTCATCCAGCGCGGCGCGCTCAGGTTCGACAAGAGCGCGAACGACGACAAGGTCGTGACCTTCCACGACTCGTGCAACGTCGCGCGCGCCTCGCGCATGGGCGACATGCCGGGCGGGCAGTTCATCATTCCGCGCGCGGTGGTGCAGGCATCCGTGAACAAGTTCGTCGACATGGCGCCGGAGACCATCGGCGAGGCGACCTTCTGCTGCGGCGGCGGGGGCGGGCTGCTCACCGACGAGCTCATGGAGGTTCGCGTGAAGGGCGCGATGCCGCGCATGCAGGCCCTGCGGGAGGTCGTCGAGCAGCACGGGGTGACCCACATCGCGGCGATCTGCGCGATCTGCAAGGCGCAGTTCACGAAGATCCTGCCCTACTACGAGTTCCCCATGGACATGATCCAGAGCGTCCACGGGCTGGTCAGCAAGGCAATCCGTTTGGGACCGGTCAACGAGTGACGGCCCAGGACACGATTACGACACAGGCGGTACAACGCGTTTACAGGAGATCCCTCGATGTCAGCTCCCGCAAATAAGGTAAACACGAAGCCGGGTCACACGTTCCGCAAGTTCAAGGACGGCGAGCACCGTTGGCGTTCCTATCAGGAGCAGATCTTCACCGCGGACGAGACCGACAAGTGCCCGACCTACGTGCACAAGACGCCGCCCTGCCAGGCGAGCTGCCCCTCGGGCGAGGACATCCGCGGCTGGCTCAACATCGTGCGGGGCATCGAGAAGCCGGCAAAGGGCACGGCCATGCAGGAGTACGCGTTCCGTCGCCTGACCGACGCGAACCCCTTCCCTTCCGTGATGGGTCGCGTGTGCCCGGCGCCCTGCCAGACCGGCTGCAACCGCAACGCGGTCGAGGAGTTCGTCGGCATCAACTCGGTCGAGCAGTACATCGGCGACACGGCCCTCAGCAGCAAGTACGCCTTCAAGGCCGCGGAGCAGGAGTCCGGAAAGAAGGTCGCCGTCATCGGCGGCGGACCGGCCGGCCTCGCGGCGGCCTACCAGCTGCGCCGCAAGGGCCACGCGGTCACCATTTTCGAGAAGTACGAAGGTCTGGGCGGAATGATGCGCTACGGCATTCCGGGCTACCGCATGCCGCGTGACGTGCTCGACGGCGAGATCAACCGGATCGTCGAGATGGGCGTCGAGGTGCGACTGAACACGCGCGTCGGCACCGACGTGAAGCTCGAGGAGCTCGAGAAGAACTACGACGCGATCCTGTTCGCGATCGGAGCCCAGAGCGGCCGGGCGCTCCCGGTCCCTGGCGCCGACGCCCCGAACTGCGTCACCGGCGTCGCCTTCCTCGAGGCCTTCAACCAGGGCCGCCTCCGCTTCGTCTCGAACCGCGTGCTCGTGATCGGCGGCGGCGACACCTCGATCGACGTGGTGTCGGTGGCGCGCCGCCTCGGCTACGTCTCCGAGGTCGGCGAGGCCGAACGGCCCGAGAACGTGGTGCTGGGCTACGCCGCGCACGACGCGGCGAAGGCTGCGGCCAAGCAAGGCGCCGATGTCATGCTCATCTCCCGTCAGCCGATCGAGAAGATGAATGCCGCGAAGCACGAGATCGACGACGCCATCCGCGAAGGCGTCAAGATCCGGGGCGCCCTCCAGCCGGTGGAGGTGATCAAGGACGCGAACGGCCGCGCCACCGCGCTGAAGGTCATCGAGCTCGACTACTCGAAAGGCAAGCCCGAGCCGAAGCCCGGCACCGAGCAGGTGCTCGAAGCCGATCTCATCGTCGCCGCCATCGGTCAGGCCGGCGACTTCCAGGGGCTCGAGCCGTTCAACAACGGCAAGGGTCTGATTGCGGCGGACAAGTTCTACCAGGTTCCGAACAAGCCGAAGTACTTCGCCGCGGGCGACATCATCCGTCCGCACCTGCTGACGACGGTCATCGGCCAGGCGTCGGTTGCCGCCGATACGATCGACCAGTACTTCCGGCACCAGGAGTTCGCCAAGCGGCCGAAGGTCGACGTGCATCACTTCAACCTCCTCGACAAGCTGCGCGAGGTCAACCTGCAGCCGAAGGAGTTCCGGCCGTCCGAGGAGATGGGCCCGCGCCCGATCGACCAGGGCTTGCGCGGCACCTCGGAGGCCGGAAAGGCCGTCGGCGGCTACGCGATCCACAACTTCGAGGACCGCGCCTCGTCCGAAGTGTGCCAGTCGAACGAGTTGTTCCTCGGACACTTCGCCTACGAGCCGCGCAACAAGCGCGAGGAAAAGGTTCCGAGCGCCGAGGAGGTGCTCGGACACTTCGAGGAGCGCGTGATCGGGCTGGCCGAGCCGCAGGCGATCGCCGAGGCCAAGCGCTGCATGAGCTGCGGCCTGTGCTTCGAGTGCGACAACTGCGTGATCTACTGCCCGCAGACGGCGGTCAAGCGCACGCCGAAGTCGGAATCCACCATGGGCCGCTACGTCTACACCGACTACGACCTGTGCATCGGCTGCCACATCTGCGCGGACGTCTGCCCGACCGGCTATATCAAGATGGGCATGGGCGACCACTAAACTGCAGTGCCGAGTGCTGAGTAGATGAGAAACAAGCGCAGGTGGGCATGGGTCGGCGTGATCGTCGCGGGGAGCCTGGCCGCGGCGGTCGCCGTCGCGGCGGCGGGATACGAGGACAAGAAGCCCGCGCGAGTCCCGGTGCCCGACGTGAACATCGTGCAGGGGGACCAGTGCGTGGAGCCGACGGACGAAATGCGCCGGAACCACATGAAGTACATCCTGCACCAGCGGGACGAGACCATGCACAGGGGTATTCGCACGACGAAGCACAGCCTGAAAGGCTGCATCAACTGCCATGCGGATCCGGAGACCGGCAGCGTGCTCGGGGAGAACGGGTTCTGCCAGACCTGCCACACCTACGCGGCCGTCAAGATCGATTGTTTCGGCTGCCACACCCACAAGCGTGAGCCGGATGCCAAGGTGACCGGCCGCGGCCCCGTCGATCTCAAGGCCATGGTGGACGCGGCGGAGGTGCGCCCGTGAGCCTCACGCGCCGCGAGTTTCTGGGTGTCGCCGCCGGCGTCACCGCCGCCGGCGCGCTCGCTCCCGGGCTCCGTCTGATCGACCTCGTTCAGGCGCGCTCGCCGGAAGAAGCCGTCACGGCGATCAACCGCTGGGGGCTTCTGATCGATACCGGCAAGTGCAACGACTGCGACGTCTGCGTGACTGCGTGCAGCTCCGAAAACGGCTGGAAGCTGCCCGAGCGGCCGGAGACCGACCCCCAATGGATCCGCAAGGTCACGCTCAAGGACAAGCAGACGGGATACGTGCAGACGCTGCCGATGCTCTGCCAGCACTGCGAGAAGCCGCCCTGCGTGGACGTCTGCCCTACCGGCGCCTCGTTCAAGCGGGCCGACGGCATCGTGCTGGTCGACAAGCACATCTGCATCGGCTGCCGCTACTGCATGATGGCCTGCCCCTACAAGGCTCGCTCGTTCGTGCACGAGGATGTCACCGACCAGAAGCACCACGCACCGCGCGGCAAGGGCACCGTCGAGTCCTGCACGCTGTGCGTGCACCGCGTCGATGCGGGCCGCATCCCCGCGTGCGTGGAGGCGTGCAACAAGGACGGCAACAAGGCGATGGTCTTCGGCGATCTCAACGACGGTGCGAGCGACATCCGCAAGGCGCTGGCCGACGGCCCGTCCGCGCAGCTGCGTCCCGATCTCGAGCTCAACACCGGCGTGCGTTACCGCGGCCTCTCCTGACGACGAACCATGGCAACCATCCGCTATCGCACCATCGAAGGCCGGAGCCCCGGCTTCTACGCCCTCCTCGCCCTGCTCGGCGGCATCGTGCTCGTCGGACTCGGCGCGGCCTGGTACATGGAGCACCACGGCCACGTGGTGACCGGAATGAACAATCAGGTGGTCTGGGGCACGCCGCACGTGTTTGCAGTGTTCCTGATCGTCGCCGCGTCCGGCGCGCTCAATGTCGCCTCGATCGCCTCGGTCTTCGGTCGCGCGATGTACAAGCCGCTCGCACGGCTTTCCGGCCTGCTCGCCCTGGCGCTCCTCGCCGGCGGTCTCGCGGTCCTGGTCCTCGACCTCGGCCGGCCGGATCGGCTGATCGTCGCGATGACCTATTACAACTTCAAATCGATCTTCGCCTGGAACATTTTTCTGTATACCGGCTTCTTCGCGGTGGTCGCGGTGTACCTCTGGATGATGTTCGAGCGGCGCATGAACGAGTACAGCAAGCCCGTCGGGGTCTTCGCGTTCGTCTGGCGCCTTATCCTCACCACCGGTACCGGCTCCATCTTCGGCTTCCTAGTCGCCCGCGAGGCCTACGACACCGCCCTCCTCGCCCCGATGTTCATCATCCTGTCGTTCTCCTTCGGTCTGGCGATCTTCCTGCTCGTGCTCCTCGCCGCGTACCGCTGGACCGGGAGACCGCTCGGGGACACCGTGGTCGCGCGGCTCAAGAACCTTCTGGGCGTGTTCGTCGCGTCGGTGCTCTACTTCCTGCTCGTGTACCACCTGACCAACCTGTACATCACCGAGCGGCACGGGATCGAACGGTTCCTTCTGCTCGACGGCGGCATTTACACCCGTATGTTCTGGATCGGCCAGGTGCTGCTCGGCGGCCTCCTCCCGCTGCTGCTTTTCTGGCACCCGCGCCTCGGCAAGTCGCGGGCGATGATCGCGCTCGGCGCCGTGCTCGTGGTCCTGGGCGGTCTCGCCCTGATGTACGTCATCATCATCGGCGGTCAGGCCTATCCGCTCGCGATCTTCCCGGGTAAAGAGGTCAGCAGCAGTTTCTTCGACGGAGTCGTCGCTTCCTATACGCCGAGCCTGCCCGAGGTCCTGCTCGGCATCGGGGGCGTCGGAATCGCTCTGGTGGCGACCGCCTTCGCGGTGAAGGTGCTGCCGTTCCTCCCCGAAAGCCTCGCGGACGGCAGCGTCGACCCGCATCCCGCTTCCCGGGCCTCGGAGCCCGAGAAGCTCGCGGCGGCGGCATAGCCGGAAGAAGCAAACCGCCGGGAGGGCACGGGGTAAACCCGCTGCCTTCCCTGTGCGCTGCGGTTTTCCTATCTCATTCTCTGGAGGTGCCCGTGAACCGCCTCCTCGTCTCGGCCGCCCACAAGTCCTCGGGTAAAACCACCGTCACCCTCGGGCTCTGCGCGGCGCTGCGCCGGCGCGGGCAGGTCGTGCAACCCTTCAAGAAAGGGCCCGACTACATCGACCCGATGTGGCTCGCGGCCGCGAGCGGCCGCGATTGTCATAACCTCGACTTCTACCTGATGACCGACCGCGAGATCCTCGCCACCGTCGGACGGCGCGCGGCCGGCAGCGACCTCAGTCTCATCGAAGGGAACAAGGGGCTCTACGACGGCCTGGATCTCGAGGGCAGCAACAGCAACGCGGCATTGGCACGCCTGCTCGACGCCCCCGTCGTGCTGGTCATCGACGCGCGGGGCATGACGCGGGGCATCGCGCCCCTCATTCTCGGCTACCAGGCGTTCGATCGCGCCGTCCGCATCGCGGGCGTCATCCTGAATCAGCTCGGCGGCTCTCGACACGAGGCGAAGCTGCGCGCCGTCATCGAGCACTACACCGACGTTCCGGTGCTCGGCGCCGTGCACCACGACGACCGCCTGACCATCGTCGAGCGTCACCTGGGACTCGTCCCGAGCAACGAAGCCCGCGAGCCCCGCGAGCGCATCGAATCGATTGCGAAGGTGATCGCCGACTCCGTCGATCTCGACCGCGTGATCGACGTCGCTCGGGCGGCGCCGCCGCTTCCTCGGGCTTCTTCACGGGACGACGAGACCGACTCCCTTCAGGGAACGCGAGAAGGTCCGCCCGCGTCCGGGGGACCCCATCCTTCCCGGGAACGCGAGCACCCCCCGGTGAGACTGGGTGTTGCGCGGGACGCGGCGTTCGCGTTCTATTATCCGGGCGACCTCGAAGCGCTGCGGGGCGCCGGCGCCGAGCTCGTGCGCATCGACACCCTCCGCGATGCGCATCTGCCGGACGTGGACGGCCTCTTCATCGGCGGCGGTTTCCCGGAGGTTCAAATGGAGGCGCTCGAGGACAACGTATCGCTGCGCCGGGAGATACGGGACGCCATCGAGCACGGGCTGCCGGTGTACGCCGAGTGCGGCGGACTTATGTATCTTTCGCGCAGCATCGCCTGGAAAGGTCGACGATGCGAGATGGTCGGGGCGATACCGGCCGATACGGTGATGCACGACCGGCCGCAGGGCCGAGGCTACGTGCTGCTGCGCGACACCGGTGAAAACCCGTGGGTCGGTTCAATTGGGGAGGTGCGTGCTCACGAGTTTCACTACTCGGGGCTGGAAAACGTGGACCCGGGCCTGACCTACGCTTACGAGGTCCTGCGGGGAAGCGGTGTCGACGGCAAGCGCGACGGCATCGTGTACCGGAACGTGCTCGCCTGCTATGCGCACATGCGTCACCTGGAATCGAACCCCTGGGCCACCCGCTTTGTCGACTTCATTCGCGCCAAGCGCAAAGACCGGGCCACGCGCCTCGCGGCGCCCTGAAGAGAGGAGATTCGGATGATCACCATTACCCCCCAGGCCGCAGATCAGATCCGCCGTTCGGCCGAGCAGTCCGACGCCAAGGGTCTCGCCCTGCGCATCGCCGCGCGCCGCCTCGACGACGGGTCGATCGATTACGGGATGGGATTCGACGACCAGCGCCGCGACGACGACACGCGGATCACTTCCGACGGCGTCGAGGTCGTGATCTCGGGTGCCAGCAAGGACCTGCTCACGGGCGCGACGCTCGACTACGTCGAGCTCAACCCCGGCGAATTTCATTTCATCTTCATCAACCCGAACGACCCCCAGCACAAGCCGCCGCTGCCCGCTTGAACCGAAAGACCCGGCGCGCCGCTCGGCCATTCGCCGGGCTATTCTGTTATGATTTAAAGCCTTACTTGGGCGGTGGCCTCGCCGTCCGGGAACCGGGATGAACCACGTCGACAAAAAGTCCGCTTCCGAGCCGGATCGGTTGTCTCCCTGGCGGATCCCGCCCGCCAACGGGTGGCGGCTGAAATCGTACGCGCTCATTCGTCGCGAGCTCGGGCGCCCGATCCTCTTCATTGCCGCCCTTTTTGTCGCCCTCGCTTTCGCCACGCTCTGGACCGGCCCGACCGCCCCGGTGTACGCGATACGGCTGCTCCTGCTCCTCCTGCTTCTCGGCGCGGTCGCGGTCCTGGTGCTCCGGGTCAACACGCGCCTCATCGAGCCCCTGGCTCATCTCCGGAACTGGGCGGCGCGCATGCGCGGCGGCAATCTCACCGCACAGATTCCGGTACCGGCGCACGGGGAGTTCAGCGAGCTTGCGCGCGATATCAACCGGCTGGGGGCCGAGCTCAATTCGCTCACCCGGCAGATGAATGCCCAGGTGCGGAACCAGACCGTACGCCTCGCGCGCAAGACGCAGTCGCTGGATATCCTGTACGACGTCGCGACCAGCCTCAACCAGTCGGCGAACCTCGACAAGCTGCTCGAAGGTTTTCTCGAGATCCTGATGGACCTCGTCGACGCCCGCGCCGGAAGCGTGCGCCTGCTCGACGGCGAGAACCGTCACCGAACGCGACTCATCGCGAGTCGCGGGCTCCCGCCCGAGACGGTGGAGCGCGACAGGAGCATGGAGGTCGATCGCTGCCAGTGCGGTTGGGCATCGACCGACGGCGAGATACACATCCAGCGCGGCACCGAGGGCTGCGCGAAGCTGCTCGGACGCCCCTATCTGGACCGCGACTGCAGCGAATTCGTGGTGATCCCCATTCAGTACCAGGGGCGCATCCTCGGCGTCTACAACCTCTTCCTCGACAAACCGGTCTCCGCGCTCGGCGAGGACGCGCACGATCTCCTCGGCTCCATCGGCAAGCACCTGGGGCTCGCGATCGAGAAGGCGCGGCTCGACAACGACGCGCGGCGGCTCGCGATCATGGAGGAACGCCAGACGCTCGGAAACGAGCTGCACGACTCGCTGGCTCAGTCGCTGGTGGGCATGCGACTGCAGGTGAAGATGCTCGGCGAAACGCTCTACCGCAAGGACCTGCGGACCGCGCAGAACGAAGTGAATCGTCTGCGCGGCGCGGTCGAAGAGGCGCACGCGAGCCTGCGCGAGCTGCTCTCCAATTTCCGCTTCAAGCTCGACGAAGGCGGACTCGTTCCGGCCATCACCAACATGATCGACCGTTTCAACGAGGAAACGGGTATCGCGGTGTTCTTTCAGAACCAGTGCCCCGACCTCGCGCTGTCCCCCACACAGGAGATCCAGGTGTTTCGCATCGTGCAGGAGGCGCTGGCCAACATCCGCAAGCACAGCGAGGCGCGCAACGCGCGCATCCTGCTGAATCAGGACAACACCGGTCGATACTACGTGCTCATCGAGGACGACGGCCGGGGGCTGGCACCGACCGAGCCCGGGATGCCCGGCGAGCACCTGGGCCTTTCGATCATGCGCGAGCGGGCGGCAAGCCTGGCAGGCGAGCTGACCATCGAGAGCGAGCCCGGCGAAGGCACCCGCATCCTGCTCGCCTTCGACCCGCGGCCCGCGACCCGCATGCGGGCGCAGGGAGCGTAATGCGGGTCCTCCTGATCGACGATCACGCCCTGGTCCGCAAGGGCATGGAAGAGCTCCTGACGAGCCGCGGCGTGGAAGTGGTCGCCTCCGTGGGGACCGGCGCCGAGGGGGTAAGGCAGGCGCTCGCCCTCGCCCCCGACATCACGCTGCTCGACGTCAAGATGCCCGGCATGAACGGCATCGAGACCCTGAACCAGCTGAGGGAGAACGGCGTGAAGTGCCCCGTTCTGATGCTCACGATGAGCCGCGAGGATACCGATCTCCAGGCGGCTTTGCAGGGCGGTGCCCAGGGGTACCTCCTGAAGGACATGGACCCCGAAGACCTGGTCCCGGCGCTCGAGGCCGCGGTGCGCGGTGACAACGTGGTGGCGAAGGAGATGGTCGGAACGCTCGCGCGGCTCGTCAAGGGCCAGACCACGGAGCCCGCGGCGGAACGTCCCGCGGCGGGCCTGTTCAGCGAGCTCACCCCGCGCGAACAGGAGATACTCACGCACGTGGCCGGGGGTCAGAGCAACAAGATGATCGCGCGTGTCCTGAACATCACGGACGGCACGGTGAAACTCCACGTGAAATCGATCCTGCGCAAGCTCGGCGTGCACTCGCGGGTCGAGGCCGCCGTCCTCGCCGTCGAGCACGGCCTGGGCCGGGCGCCGGGCAAGAACAACGGCGACGGAGTCAGTTGACCGGGGTAGGCTCGAACCAGGCCAGCTTTTCGCGCAAGCGGACGACGTCGCCCACGATGATGAGCGTCGGCGCCCGTACCTGGCTGTGTTCGACGATGTCGGGCAGCGTTTCCAGGTTGCCCGTGTAGACCCTCTGGTTCCGCGTCGTTCCCTGCTGGATCAGCGCCGCCGCGGTCTTCGCCGGAAGACCGTGGTTCGCCAGCTCCCGGCATATCTCGCGCACGCCGTGCAGGCCCATGTAGAACACGATGGTCTGCCGCGGCTGGACCAGCGCCTTCCAGTTCAAATTGAGGCTGCCGTCCCTCAGGTGTCCGGTCGCGAACACCACCGACTGCGCATAGTCGCGGTGCGTGAGGGGAATGCCGGCATAGGACGCGCAGCCGGCGGCGGCCGTGATGCCGGGCACCACCTGGAACGGCACGCCCTCCTGGGCCAGCGTCTCGATCTCCTCGCCTCCGCGCCCGAAGATGAACGGGTCGCCCCCCTTGAGCCGGACCACCCGCTTGCCCTCCTTGGCCAGCCGCACCAGCAGCTTGTTGATGTCTTCCTGCGGGATGGCGTGGTTGTCGCGTTCCTTGCCGGCGTAGATGCGTTCCGCATCCCGACGCACGAGATCGAGCACCCCCTGCGAAACCAGGCGATCGTGCACCACGACGTCCGCCTGCTGCATCAGGCGCAGGGCTCGAAACGTGAGCAGGTCCGGATCGCCCGGGCCGCCCCCGACGAGGTAGACGACGCCTTGCGGGGCCGCGTCTCCGTCCGTCGCCTCGAGCTTCCTCTGGAGCGCGCTGCGTGCGGCGTCCTCCTGGCCGGAGTACACCTGCTCCGCGATCGGGCCGTCCAGCACGTCTTCCCAGAACCGCCGGCGTTGCGGCGGATGCTTGAAGTGTTTCTTCACCCGATCGCGGAACTCGGTGACGAGCCTCGCGAGTCGCCCGTAGCCGGCCGGCACGAGCGTCTCCAGCCGGGCCCGGATCAGCCGCGCGAGCACGGGCGAGGCGCCACCCGTGGACACGGCGGCGACCACCGGCGAGCGGTCGATGATCGAGGGCATGATGAAGGTGCAGAGCGCCGGTTGATCGACGACGTTGACCGGGATCCCGCGGGCCAGGGCCGCGTCGTGGACCCGCCGGTTCACCTCGCCGTCGTCGGTGGCAGCGAACGCGAGCGCCGCCCCCTCGAGCACGTCCTCGCGGAAGAGCTCGGGTCGGTGATCCACTTTCCGCCCGGTGACGAAGTTCCTGAGGGTCGGTCCCAACGCCGGCGCCACTACCGTGACTTTCGCCCCGGCTTCCAGCAGCAGCGCGACCTTTCGCGCCGCTACCTCACCCCCGCCGACGAGGACGCAGGACCGGCCGCGCAGATTCATGAATATGGGTAAGAAATCCATAGACGGATCAATTACTTCTGGTTGGACTTAGGAGTGTTTTCTTATGCTTTTTGCCCGGCTAGATGCTCCCCCAAGCGCGCCGGTTTCGGAATACCTCAATAGGAATAGGCCAGTCTACCCGGTCTATCACAGGCGGGCGCAACGACGGACGCGAAAAGCTGCCGGAAGCGGCTGCCCGGCGGCACCCGGCCTTGTATTCGGTCGCCGGGAGGGCCCCGGAATGACCCAGAGCGCCGCCACTGCGGCCAGCCGCAATCAGCTGTCACCGCCGGCGAAAGTATGAGTGAGCGGCTCGGCGGACTGCCTAACCGCGCTCGCGCTCAGGACTGTCCAACTGGAAAAAGTTGCTCTGCTTCCCGTCGCGCTTGTGCTCCTGAAAGAGAAAAACGAGACCGCGGTCGTCGAACGTCTTGAACCATCGGTCCCAGTCTATCTCCTTCAACTGGCCGCCGCCGGCATAACCGGGAAAGTTGAATCGGAGCACGCCCGCGCGATCGCCGTGTTCCGTACCCTCGATGGTCGCCGGCTTCGCACCCCGGGCCTCCGCCCAGCGCTGGATCACTTCGTGGCTGCGCGTCGCGAGCGACTGACCGGCTCGATCCTCGTGCTCGTCGGCGGAATGCACCCATTTCGCGCTCTTCGTCGTCCTCGACAACGCGTCGGCGTGCTCTTGAATGAACTCGGCTTCCTCCGGCGTCACGTTCTGAGCGGTCACGCGCGCAACCTTCTTCGTCTTCGGGGACGTGCGTCGCTTTCCCGCAGCGCTCGCCCGCCTCGAAACGGCGGTCCGCTTCGCTTTCGTTCTCGCCTTCGCCTTGGGCCTCGCCTTCGACTTCGTCCTCGTCCGTGGCATCGCCCTGGTCTTCTTTTTGGTGCGTGTGCCCGTGCGGGCGGCTGTCTTCTTCTTTCGCTTCGCTGCCATGGCGACCTCTCCTCGCCTCCGTGCTGTTCAAGAGTGCCTCGATGCTAGCGCTTTTGTCGGGCACTCGCCATCGAGTCCTTCACTTCACGCGATGCAATGTCCTCGTCGGTTTCCGGGCCTCTATTTTCCGATCCGGCCCGGCACGCGCTTGCGGTTCTTCGCGACCCTGCCGCCGACCGCTTTTCGGCTCTCTGTTCGCCGCATCAGGCCGCGCAGCTTTTCGAGCGACACATCGCCGTCCTCTATCCGGCTTCCGCGCTCCGCGTAGAGGCCTTCCAGCATCTCGATGAAACGAGCCGCCGGCGGCGCCAGGAACTTCCCTTTGCGGAATACGACGCCGTAGGTCCGTTTGGGAAAGTACCGGCTCAGCGGAATGCGCGCCACACGCTCGCTGCCGGTCAGGCAGACGTCCGTCACGATCGCGATCCCGAGCCCGATCTCGACGTACTTCTTGATCACTTCCCACCCTCCGGCCTCGAGCGCGACGCGGTATCCCAGGTTGTGTTGTCTGAACACCAGGTCGACGATGGCCCAGGTGCTCAGGTGCCGTGGCGGAAGAATCAATCCGTGAGGACTGATGTCCTCCAGCGTCACCCCCTTCTTGCGGGCAAGGGGATGGTCGGGAGGCGTTATGAGCGTGGGCTGAAAGCTCACGACCGGGTGGTACACGATGTCATCCGGCACCTCGAGCATCGAGCCGACGGCGAAGTCCGCGGTATCGGAACGCAGCATCGCCAGCCCGTCTCGCCCCGTCACGTTGTGCAGCTTTAGCCGCACGCCGGGATAGGACTGCGCGAAGCGTTTGATGGGTTCCGGAAGGATATACAGGATGGTCGACTCGCCGGCCGCGATATTCAGCTCGCCCCGTTCGAGCTTGCCGGAATGTGCCGCGAACGTCTCGCCCAGCTTGTCGATTCCCTCCACCAGCGGATGCGAAAGCTCGTACAGCCGCTCGCCATCCGGCGTCAGCTTGATCTGCGGCCCCCTCCTTTCGAAGAGTTGCGTCCCGAGTTCTCGTTCGAGCGCCTGAACCTGGAGAGACACCGAGGGTTGACTGAGAAACAGGGCTTCCGCGGCTGCCGAAATGCTTCCCGTTCGGGCCGCATGGCAGAAGGCGCGCAACTGCTTGAGCCTGTTCCGCTTGTAGTAGAGCGCACGCTGTGCGGCCATGTGCCCGGGGGGAGAGGATTAACTAAATAAATAGTAAACCCGCACGCCATTGACCGGCAAAGGACGCGTCGAACCGCCGAGCGCAGCCGCCGGAGGGGACGAAGGGAAGGAACCGCCCCTCGTCGTGAGTCTCGAACCGCTACCGTTGCACCTTCCGTTCGCGTGGCGGGGCCCCCGGAGCCGCCGCCTCGCGAATTCGGCGGTAGATCTCTTCCCTGTGCACGGCCACATTCCTGGGCGCGCTGATGCCCACCCGCACCTGCATGCCTTTTACGCCGAGGACCGTAACTTCAATGTCGTCTCCGATCACCACCGTCTCTCCGATCCGTCGGGTCAGGATGAGCATCTCAGTTCTCCCTTTATTGGCGGACGTCGCGTTTCACATCGCGGAACCGGATGCGGCCTCGTCCATTCCTTAATCTATTAGCCGCTTGGTCGCTCACTGTCAGCCGACGTTGCGTGCTTTTCCGACCGGTGGGCCATGGGGGCTATGCGACCGCGGCTACCGGGCGGTGATACCACCGTTCCTATCGCGTAATAGATCCATCTTTTTCAATGGCATAGGACTATCGCTTCAAATTTTTGACTTTTATGGCGGCAATCGAGCTAAACTCTACGGCAATCAAGGGGTTTGTCCGTGCCTCCTCCAATCACGCCGATGCGCTGGGAGGGTCTTCTTCGTGCCCTACGTTTCACATCGTGGCAACCCACCCGCCCGTGGCGGCCGTCGTTGATACCATGACGCCCATCGCTGCGGGAACCCTGGCACGCTACGTTCGACGATTCCGCCTGAAGCGGTCAGACGCGCTGGGACGCGAACAGGGCCAGGCCCTGGTCCGGCTGTTCGTGAGCTCCGGCGTGGTCGCGTATCTCCTGACCAGCCACATCCCCCTCGATCTTTCGAATGGCCCGCCGGGTTGGCTCCTATTCTCCACCTCCTTTCTCGGTTTTTCGGCCGCTGTCGCTTATCTCGCCTTGCGAGACAAGGGGCCATCGCGGTTCAGGCGCATCGTCACCAATGTGGCCGACATCGGTGCCATCTCGTACCTCATGATCGCCACGGAACAGGTAGGCGCACCCCTGTCCGTACTGTACTTGTGGGTCACCCTCGGGAACGGCTTCCGCTTCGGCCTCCCGGCGCTGGTCGTCAGCGCGCTGCTGAGCGTCGCCGGTTTTTCGGCTGTTTTCATGCTCTCGCCTTTCTGGCAAACCCACCCCATGTTCGCCCTCGGGGTCTTGATCTCGTTGATCCTGCTGCCTGTGTATGTCTCGCACCTGATCCGGCAGATCACCCAGGCTCGCGAGCGCGCGGAAGAGGCCAGCGCAGCCAAGAGCCGCTTTCTCGCGCGCATGAGTCACGAGCTGCGGACGCCGCTGAACGGGATCGTGGGCACCACGCAACTTCTCCTCGCGGGGAAACGGCTGGGCCGCGAAGAGAGATCGCTGCTCGAGGTGATCAACGATTCCGTCGCCGTGTCCCTGAGGCAGATCGACAACGTCCTCGATTTTTCCAGGATCGAGGCCGGCAAGCTGTCTCTCGAGCAGGTGGATTTCGATCTCCACGAGCTGGTCAACAATGCCGCCCGCATGGTCCGCTTCGCCGCGAGCGACAAGTCGCTTCGGCTCGTCGTTCGAATCGACCCGGCCACCCCTTTTTCACTGGTTGGCGACCCGCATCACCTGCGGGAAATCCTGCTCAATCTGCTCTCCAACGCCATCAAGTTCACCAACGAGGGTTACGTTGCGCTCGAGGTCAAGTTGCGGGCGGTCGCGCCGGAGCGCCTCGTGCTGCGCTTTGAAGTGCACGACACCGGCATCGGAATCGCGCCGGAGGCGCTGGAGCGCGTGTTCGACAGCTTCACCCAGGAAGACACGAGCACGACGCGCCGGTACGGCGGCACCGGGCTCGGTACGACCATCGCCAAACAGCTCGCCGAGCTGATGGGAGGCCGCATCGGAGTGAGCAGCATCAAGGGAAAGGGATCCGTGTTCTGGTGTGAGCTTCCGTTCCGCGGCGCAAGCGACGTCCCGGCACCCGACCGCCCGCCCGACGGCGCCCGCGTCATCTTCCTCGCTCAGACCGACGACCGGACGGAAACCATCTCGTCCATCCTCGAACCGGCGGGAATAAGCCTGCTGCGGGTTCGCAATCACGACGAGGCCGCAGCGGCGCTCGCGCGGTCGATCCGCCTGGGCAACCCGCTGCTCGGCATCCTGCTCGACGGCGTCGATCCGGAGAATGGCGATACCCGCGGGCTGTCCGAGAAGACCCTTGCCGCGCAGGTTCCGCTCATTCTCCTGACCGACCGGATCCTGCCCGAGGAACTGCAGCGCGAAGCCGGAATGTTCGCGGCACTTCCCGCGACCCCTTCCTTTCCGCTGTTGTGGAACGCGCTGCGCGCTTCGCCCGCATTTCGTGCCGAGCGCGATCGGGCCGTCATACAGGTCGAGCCGTGGGCCTGGAACGCGCGCGGCAACGCCTGCCGCCGCGCATTGATCGCGGACGACAACCGGACCAATCTCCTGATCCTCCAGAAGATGCTCGAACGGGCGAATTACGAAGTAGACAGCGTGCAGGACGGAGAGCAGGCGCTCGAGCGCCTGGCCACGGGGCGTTACAAGGTCGCCGTCATCGACATGCACATGCCGGGGATGGACGGGGTGGATCTGATTCGGCAATACCGTTTCCTGAATCCTCGCTCCTCACTGCCGATCGTCGTCCTGACCGCGAATGCGACGATGGAGGCGAAAACGGAATGCGCCGATGCGGGTGCCGACGCGTATCTGACGAAACCGGTCAGTGCCGATTTGCTGCTGTCCACCGTGGACCGCCTTGTGGACGATCACGAAGTAACCGACTTGAACAAGCGTCGGCCCGCCTCCTCTCCGGGTGCGCCGAAAGCGTCGCCGGACGTTCTGGATCTCGATCTGCTCTCGGAGCTCGACCGCATGTACGTCGATCCCGCCGCGTTCCGGCAGGTCGTCGAGAGCTTCGAAACAGACGGCTACCGGCTGCTCTTACAGATGCGCTCGGCGTCCGGCGCGAGGAACCACGCCGGGTTTTGCGAGGCACTTCACGCGCTCAAGGGAAACGCCGCGAACATGGGCGCCCTTCGACTCGCGGACGTCTGCCAGCGCGCCGAAGGCGTGGGCTTCGTCGAGTTCCGGCAGGAAAGCGGCGGGTTGCTCGCCGAGGTGGAAGCGTGTTTCCTCGAGGCCCTCGGCGAGCTTCGCGGCCTGACCCTTTCCCCGGGCGTACTGGTGCGCAGACGCACGACCGAAGCCTGACCTCCCGCGTTCAATACGCGAGGCCCGCCGCCGTATGGGCGGGAAAGGCAATGACCGACTCGCCGCCCATGTCCTCGGCCGCGGCCGTCCGTTCGCTTCCCGCATCGAGCCTCAATTGTGCGGCCACCAGCCTGCGCATGACCTTGAGGTCGTGCGCCGTCAGCCGGAGAGCCGCGTCGACCCAGATCTCCACGACCGACGACAGCTCTTCTCGCGT
The DNA here is from genome assembly GCF_002355415.1 of Sulfurifustis variabilis. Taxonomy (GTDB): domain Bacteria; phylum Pseudomonadota; class Gammaproteobacteria; order Acidiferrobacterales; family Sulfurifustaceae; genus Sulfurifustis; species Sulfurifustis variabilis. The sequence goes on from NZ_AP014936.1 coordinate 2,009,801, forward strand.
CAGCGGCTGCACGCGCGCCTTGGCGTCGCGTATCGCCAGCAGCCCGTTTCGGGATCGACGGTGCTGCCGGATGAAGTTGTTCACCGCGTGTATCCCCTCCCCTTCGTTCGCAAGCACGTCTATCACACCCGCCTCGTACAGCTCTTCTGCGGTGTGTTGCTTGCCCGATTTGAGGAACCGCTCGGCCCGCACCATGCCGATGCGGCGCGAGAGAAGGCTGACCGCGCCCATCCCGGGAAAGAGATTGAACAGGATCTCGGGAAACCCGAATTGCGCCCCACGCTCGGCGATCACCACGTTGCTCGAGATCGCGGCTTCGAAGCCTCCACCGAGCGCCGTTCCCTGGACCAGGGTAATGGTGGTCAGTGACGGACAGCCGAGATTGGACGCATTGCGGTAAACCGCCTCGACGCACGCGTTCGCGTAGTTCATCAGTCCCGCGCGATCGTTGGACAGGATCAACCGGCCGAAAAGATCGAGATCGCCGCCGAGGTTGAACACCCGGGGCGTGGCGGACGCCAGCACGAGGTAGTCGACGGAATGAGGGTTGTGGAGCGGGGATTTCAGCGAGTCGGCGACCCGGTGCTGAAAATCGAGAATATCGGCAAGAAGACCCGGCGTGAAGGCCGGTCGGGGCTTGGGCGCCAGGTAGTACCAGAGTGAGCGCCGTTCGGGATCGTATTGGGTCAGCAGATGTGCATAATCGGTAAACGGAAGCGTGGCCTGCGCAGCGAGCTCCATTCTGTGATTCTCCTTTGATTGACTCCCGTTTCCATCGTAGAGACTCGGCCGGTTCGTGACAAGAGAGAGCCGCTCGCGCCGCCTTGTGAGCTTTAGAAACGGTTTCTAAGGGCGCGAACCGGAACGCGATCGGCCGCACGTCCGCACGCGCGACACGTTCGTCCGGGAGCGCGCGTCGGTCGGAGAATGGCGGAGAGGGAGGGATTCGAACCCCCGGGCCCTTGCGGGCCAACGGTTTTCAAGACCGCCGCCTTAAACCACTCGGCCACCTCTCCGATGAACTCGGTGCTCCTACTGGCGGCCGGCTTCGCCGTCGAGGCTCGCCGGCCGCGGGCCAACGGTTTTGCTCGGCACATCCTGTGCCTCGCCCCTTCGGGGCCATCGCTTCGCGATGTCCCAATTCGCTCCCGGCGAATTGGTCAAGACCGCCGCCTTAAACCACTCGGCCACCTCTCCGATGAACTCGGTGCTCCTACTGGCGGCCGGCTTCGCCGTCGAGGCTCGCCGGCTCCCCGCGATTGCCCGGCGACTGGACCCGCCCCCTGCGCCGCTCGACCCCCCGTTCGTAGCGCGAACATACCGCAGGACCACCGCTGAGGGACAGGGCTAGCTCGCGTGCTCGATGCACGGACGGGCTTCGGACTCGAAGTGGAGCGCGATCTTCTTCTTCACCCGGAGCGAGACGACCGTTTCCGGCTCCAGACCCATGGCTTTCGCCATCTTGGCCTCGGATACGTGCGGAGGACGCACGGTGCGCCGTTCATTCCGGCCGTACCGGGTCTGGTTCCACAGCACCCAGGCGGTGAGAAGGAACCACATGACGAAGACCGCGGCGGCATAGTGCACGAGCTGATCGGCGAACGCCCGATATCCGCCCATCGAGATCATGCGGTCGACGAAGAGATAGATTCCGGCGAGCCACAGCAACAGGCTCACGAGCGGCGTCACGAAGTATACCCAGAGCCCCCAGAAGACGACCGTGACCAGGAGCTCGGCGAGCCGACGGGAATGCACCACGAGCGGGTGCTCCGCGAAGACGTGGCCCCGGTCGCGGCCGCGCGGTCGCATCCAGACGAGCAGATCGCGCAGTCTTCTGGCAGGGCTCTTCCACACGGCATAGCGCGTCCTGCGGTACTGCCAGGCTCCCTTGGGCACCGCCACGACGGTGGTGAATGCGCTTATCAGCCAGTAGATGGCGGGATACCAGATGGCCCAAAACAGATAACGCAGGAGCCCGCGGCGCTCGTAAACGCTGTCGATGTACAGGCCCACGGAGAACTGCGCCAGGCACGTGACGGCGAGGATCACGCCGGTCCAGCCGGGTATGAGCGTGGATACCCGCATGGCGACCGGCCACTCCGGCCAGAGCCGGGTGCCGGCCCAGCAGGCGACGGTCAGCAGAAACGCATAGCACCAGAGCACCCCGACCCAGTACTCGGCGTAAACCGACCACATCCGCCGGCTGCGCCACCGGCTCATGTCTCTGAAGTAGCGGATGGCCGCTTCCACGCCGCCCTGCGCCCAGCGCAGCCGCTGACGCCAGAGCGCGCCGATCTTCTCGGGAACCAGGATCCACGTGAGCGCTCGCGGCTCGTAACGTATATCCCAGTGCTTGAGCTGCAGTTTCCAGCTGATGTCGATGTCTTCGGTCACCGTGGACGACGACCAGAAGCCGACGTCATAAAGCGCCGCGCGCCGGAAACACGCGTTGACGCCGGATACGGTGAAAAGGCGCCCGAGGTTGCGCTGGCTGCGCTTGACCATACCGATGATCGCCGAGAACTCGCCGATTTGGATGCGGGCGAGCAGGCTCGTGCGGTTCAGCACGCGCGGATTTCCGGTGACCGCCCCGACGCGCGGGCCGTTCAGGAAGTGCTCCATCATCCAGAAGAGCGCATCCTTCGCGAGCAGAGCGTCGGCATCGATGCACATGAGGAATTCGGCCGACGACACGAGCGTGCCGGCCCGAAGCGCCATCGCCTTTCCGTAATTGTGCGTCAGCGTCACCACGCGCAGCTTCGGATGGCCCGACGCGATTTCGGCCAGTATTTCCCCGGTGCGATCGGTGCTCCCGTCGTTGATCGCGATGATCTCGAAATTCGGGTACTCGTTTTCGGAGAGCTGCTCGATGGCGTCCCGGATGATCAGCTCCTCGTTGTGACAGGGGACGAGGATCGCGATCTTCGGATACGCCTTGAGCCGGGGCGGTCTGCGCGCCCTCTTTTCCCTGCGGACGAAGAAGATCGCCGACCCCATCATCCAGAAAATGGCCATGAACAGCGGGTAGAAGAAAACGAAGAAAAATACCGCTTCCATGTCTACCTGCGCCCGACGGCGATGGTGTGCTCGCTAAGCGGCACGGCGATCTGGCGCGCGTCCGGGACCCGACCGAGAAAGTCGTCCGGACCGTAGCCGTAATGGCGTGCCCCGGCCGCCCGCAGGACGCGCATGTGTGCGCGCAGCGTAGCGGTTTCGTTTTCCGCGCCCTTGATCAGAAACAGCACTTCGCGTCCGTCCGCGGCTCGTTCCCGCGCGAGCCGGGCGATCCGGTCCGGAGTCTCGCCACCGTCGAACTCAGCGAACAGGTAATCCGTTCCCGGTATCGGCTGGGTCGACGCCACCGCCAGCTTCAGGTTCGGCCTGTAGGCCTCGAGCGCGGATCGCACGTCCGCAACGGTGCCGGCCTCGGCTGCCTCGAGGACCAGCCCTGAAAATCGACTGTGGCGCCCGAGATCGGCGAAGAACCGGGGCGGCATCCGTTCGATCCCGGCCGGCAGCCGCATGTAAATCTCGAAAATGTCTGCACGGGAGACGATCTGGTGCACGACGTAGCTAAGGAGATCGCTCTCGATCGGCAGCGCACCGTTCGGAAAGAACGCGCGCCGGGCATCCGCGGTAAACGGCCGCAGGATCACCGAATTGACACGCAGTAGTTGCAGCCGCTCTACGAGCCGGCTCACCAGCCGCCTCTGTTCGCCGATATCCTTTCCCGCGAACGCGTCGAAGTCGATCTGTACGTAGCGCAGCTGCTGCCGACGGTACGCCTTGAAGCCGAGCGCATCGCCGAAGTCGGCCAGGGCGCGATACCGCCGGAAGGTGGCGCGATTGATCCGCGGCAGCGAGTCGATGCGGTTCGGATCGATGTCCAGCGTCATGTGGTACGCCATGCCGAGGCGGGCCGCCTCCTCCACGAGCGTCCCGTCGTACTGCCCGTAAGGCCAGGCGATGGCGCGCGGCGCGACGCCGAGCTCCTCGCGCAGGCGCCCGATCGCACGCCCGAGGTCCGCTCGCACGCGGGCCCGATGGCGCGCTTCGGTCTCGTAGCGCCCCGTCTCGGGCCGGTAGATCCGGGCCACCGCGGCCGGCCGCACGCTTCCCCAAGGGTTACCGGGCTCCCCCCGGTGCAGGTCATCGGTGTGAGACGCGATCTCGACCAGCGGCGACCGTGCCAACGTCCGCAGCTCGTCCCAGGTCAGGAGCGGTGTCCGGTAGCCGTCGGGCAGCGAGCGGGCGTCGACCCAGGCCGTGACCACGCTCAGAACGGACGGGTACCGGTATCGTTCGAGAACCGGGAACGCGTGCGTGTAGTAGCTGCGCAGGCCGTCGTCGAACGTCAGCAGAACCGGCTTCGATGGAAGGCGCGCCCGTCCCGCGCGGACGTCGTCGAGGAGCCTCAGGCTCACCGGCGTGTAGCCCCGCCGTGCGAGGTAAGCCATCTGCCGTTCGAAATCCCGAAGCGTGATCGCGTACGCGTCGCCGGTAGCCGCATCCACGATGTCGTGGTACGCGATCGCCGGAATCTCGGTCGCCTGCAGGGGAGAGACGGCGAGGGCCGCGAGCAGCACGAGCAGCCTGCGCATCAGAAACGCCACCGATACTGGACGTCGAGCAGCCACTCGCCCTCGCGCTCCCCGTCGTAGACGTTGCTGTCGTAGGCCATCCCCACAACCAGCGATCGCGCGCGATCGAAGTCGTAGTGCTGTTCGTACTTCGACCCCCACTTGGGCGCCGTTCCGAACCCTTCCTGTCGGTAGGCCGCGGCGGTGAGGTACAGGCGATCGACGTGACGATGGAAGCGCGAATCGAAGACGAAATCCGTGCGGTGCACCAGACCGACGCTACGATCCTCGCTCGGGTTGAAATAAACGGCATCCGCGAGCGTGTTACGCGACGTGTAGAGCTCTCCGTAGATGCGCTGCTCCCGCTCGGGGAGCATCCCGTACGCGTAGCCCACCGTCCCGTACAAGCTCGTGCGCCGGTTCCCGTCGTTGAAGCCGTAGCGGGCCGCGCTCGCGCGCCAGTGCCACACATGATCCAGGCTGTTGTACTCCGCACCCGCCTCGGAGCGGTCGGCTTCGATACCGGCGGCTCGCGCGGCCAAGGCAATGTCTTCGGCGAAGGTGTGATGCTCCGCGACGATGCGCCACGTCTCGTAGGGACGGTATTCCAGCGAGGTATGACCGCCCCCGAGGCCCGACCGTGCGGTGTCACGGGAAAACTCCTGCGTGAGCTGCCAACGCGCCGTTGGGCGCCACCGCAGACCCATCCCCACCCGGTTCATCTCGCCGTCGTCGAAATCCGGATCGGCGGCCCGCGATCCGAGGAAACGTGCGTGCGCCCGCATGCGCGGGGCGATCGCCTCGCTCGCCTCCGTCCGGAACAGCCATTCACGGGGGCTGCGGTCCGCCTCGTCGGTCAGGAGCCCCGCTTCGATCGCGGGCCGGTCCTCGACGATACCCTCGTCCACCCGCAGGGCGATCTCGGCCTTGGCATGCGCATGGCGGAGCGTGACATCGTCCGGAGAACGCGCGAGCGCGGCCTCCACGATGGCGAGCGCCTCGGTCGTGCGGTCGCGCTCGAGCAGACAGTCGCAGACCGGCACCACGAGATAGGGTTCGTGTCGCGGGTCGTCGCGGATGGGATCGAACCAGCCGAGTGCGCGCTCGCAATCCCCGGTCCAGATCATGATCAGGGTGATATCGCGACGCAGGGCGTACGGATCCGATACCCGCGGCAGCAGGTCGGTCAGCACCTCGAGTCCCGCTTCGTAGTCTCCCGTGCGGGCGCGCTGGACGGCGCAGTCGGCGACGGCGGCCGTCAGGTAATCGTCCAGGCTCGATCGGCCGCGGATACGTTGGAAGCGGGCGAGCGCCTCGTCGCAATCGCCCCTCCACTGGCTGATCAGGACGTAATCGCGATTGAGGGGATAGTCGTCGGGAAAACGTGCGAGCAGGTCCCGCAGGATGGCGAGCCCCTCTTCATGACGGCCGTCACGCGCCAGCTCGACCGCGCGCGTGTGCGCGGCGTACGTGCCCTCGATTCCGGACGCGACGAGCGGCGCGCTCGCGAGCATGAGCGCGCCACCCAGACAAAGGCGTTTGAACCCCCCGATCAACGGAGCCTCCCACGGCGTGCGGTTTCGGACTGGTCGCGCGGCGATGTACGAAGAACGAGGGGTCCAACCCGGTTTTCTCGATCCTGATTAGTGCAATATCCGTTCCAGCAGTGCGGTTTCCCTGAGGTCAGCCGGCCGGCCGACCGGGTGCGGCCGCGATTTCAACAGCGCAACGCCCAGGGAAATACAACGGGAATCGGGGCCGCGAAACCCGGGCCTCCGGGGTGCCCGGACCCGGACCCCGACACCTACATCTTCCCGATCACGTTTAGAAACAGTCCCTTGCTGTCGTAATCGAGGTCGGTCAGGTCGTCGGAGAAGTCGGTAAAGTTGTAGCCGACGCCGAGCTTGACGTTGTTGCCCATGTGCCAGTAGACGGCAAGTAACGCGCCGCTGCGCCGGTCACCGGCGTCCGGCAAGTCGAGCATGCGTGCCTCGACGAGGGCGTCCCAGCGTCGCAGGAAGCGCCAGTCGGCCCGGAGCACGTACAGGTGCGCGGTGCTGTCGAAGAACTCCGGGCTCTCCCGGTCGAGGCTGACTTGTCCGAGGCGATACGCATATTTCCCGCCGATCGTCCAGCGCCGCGTCAGGTCGTACATCGTATCGAGCGAGAAGATGTGGCTCTTCTGTACGTAGTCCGCGGGAACACTGCTCGCCGCGGTCGTCGTTCCGTCCACCTGCGTCACCTGCCCGGCGGTCGGCATGTTGTAGAAGTACGTGTACTTGAAGAGCGCATTGAGACGATCATTGTCGACCGGGCGGTAACCGTATCCGACGACGGCCTCGGTGTAGTCGCCGCCGAATGACTCGCCGAGCGAGCTGTCGCTCACGGCGTGATTCAGCTTGGCGACCAGGCGCCAATCCGGAACGATCTGGTATTTGAGGCTGTTCTTGATCAGCCAGGTCGTGGTCTCGGCGACGCTCGCGTCGATCGGGTTCTCGATCTCGTCCACGCGGTACTCGAACGCCGTCGCGAGCTTGACCGACTCGAAGCCGTAACCGACGCTCAGGCCCAGGGCGCTTCGCGTGGTTTCCGCTCCGGTCTCACGATCCGTCAGGGTCCCCAGGTCGAGCCGTGCGCCGAGATTCAGCCGGTCGGTCGGTGCGAGGTCCACCCCGGTGGAGTGCGTCAGCCCCGTGGGGACGTCGCCGTGCGCGTACCGTTCCTCGAGGTAGACGCTCACGCTGTCGGAGTAGCGGGTGCGGAACCCGGACACCGCATTGCCCTTTCTGGCCCGCACGCCGTTGTCCGCGCTCTCGTTCTCGAGCGCGTAGTTGAGGTACAGGCTCGTCCGGTCGGAGTAGAGGAACTCCGTCCCGAGCTTGCCGGCCGCGCCGAGGTCGCCGTCCGACACCTCGCCCGTGAGCTTCCACCGGTCGCCGACACGGAGCGAACCGCCCGCGCCCAAGCGACCGTTCTCCTCGCGATTGCCGGTCCGGTCCACCGTATCCTGCAGATATCCGTACGCGAGCCAGCGCGCGCGGGAGTCGTAGGTCACGCGCGCGGCCACATCGGTCCGTTCGCCCTCCACCTGGGTCACCGGTTTTTCCGCGTCGGGCGTCCTGTCGATCCGTTCGTCGCGCCGGAACCCCGAGCCGAGACTCCAGCGGTCGGTCAGCTGGTAGCTGAGATCCAACTCGCTCGCGCTCGTTTCGAGCCCCTGGTCCCGCACACGCTTGTCCGTCTTCGCCTGCAGGCTGAGTTTGTCGGTAAGCGGCGTCTGCAGCAGCCCGCCGTAGTGGTCCGTCTGCGTCGGCGCCAGCAGACCCGGTGCCGAGTACCCTTCCTCGAGGTTCTGCTTGTAGAGCGCAAGCCGCCCGCCGGCGCCCTCGAAGATATCCCCGAAGCCGAGGCTGGCGTCCACGCGATACGCTCCCGCTCGGGTATTCTCGTCCGCGAACGGGTCCACGGTGCCGAAACTGAAGCCGCCGTCGTTGGACTGGAGCGACGCGGCGCCGGCCCCCTCGCTCGTCGACGTCTCGAGCTTGATCCACGACTGCGCGCTCTTTCTCAGCGTCAGGTCGGCCGCGTTCAGGCTGCTCCGGTTGCCGTCCTCTTCGTTTCGATTCGACGTGATGCCGAGCTTCACGTGGTCGGTGACCCAGAAATGCGAGCGCCCGCCGACGGCCATCGTGTCGAGGTCGTCCACCCCCGGCGTGAACTCGTAGCGCACCACGAGGTAGACGGGGTTCCCGGTGATGGAGTCGCTCGCGACGAGCAGATCGTCGCTCGCCGTCGCGGACAGCGGCTCCGAAAGCAGGATCCGGCCCTGCAGGTAGTCGATGTCGTAATCGAGCACCGGCGTCAGGTTCTTCACGCCGATGACCAGGTCCGAATCCTTGTCCCGCACCTCGATGCGGACGCGCTCGGAGCCCGTCAGGATGTCCTGGTGGCGCAGGAAGTAGAGCGAGCCGCCGGTACCGAGGAATTCGTCGCGTCCCGCGACGGTCCCCGGCTCGGCCGCGAATCCGTCGACCATGAACCGTTGTTCCCCGAAGCTCGTGGTCGCGCCCGTCTGGTAATGGGCGTTCGCGCCGTAGAGGCCGCGGTCGACGTGCGCCAGGTTGTTGTCGGTGTAGGCGATCTTGAAGTTGCCCCACAGACCGTAGTTGGCGTCCTTCATCAGCCGGACATAGAACTTTCCGAGCGTCGGCGCGTCGTCCTCCACGCTGCCGTCGTCGGCGAACGTGGGATAGTGGTAGTCGGGGTCGATGCGCCGGAAGAGCGCGCCCGGCGACTTGTCCAGGAAGTTGCTGAACAGGTCCTCGACCGGCCCTTCGAGCGTGTCGGCGCTGGAGACGAGCCGCCAGCCGTCGCCGAATTTCCCGCTCGTGTAGTACGCGAGCCGGCCGTCGATGTTGAAATCGCTCTCGTAATGCGTCTCGTCCCCGGTCACCAGCCTGGCGGGACCGTTGGTCCGGTCCTTCGCCGCCGTGATGTCGGCGATGGCGACGTAGAACCAGTCGTTCCGCTTGAGCTCCAGATCGCGCAGGAAGAGCTCGCCGTTGCCGCTCTTGTCGAGCACGGCGACCTCCACCGTGTGCAGCCCCGGCGGCAGCATCGTCTCGGCGACGAACCTGCCTTCGGGGTCGACCGGCACGGCCCGGCCGGCCAGCCAGACGGAGTGCTCCCCTGGTATGCCGGTGCCCTGGACCCGGACGGTGCCGCCCGTCTTCTCGATGTTCTCCACCGCCAGCCGGGTCTCGCCGTAACCGACGAGAAGCTCTTGCGCCGGGTCGTGATCGCGGACGTCGGTCACGAGCGCGTCCACCACCCAGAGGGGCTGCGGCCCGGTTTCATCGAACCGCCCGTCCCGGTCGTAGACGCGAAGTACGTATTTCAGCTCACGGCCGGGCGCCTCGTGTTCGTCAAACGTTGCCTGCCACTCGGCGTAGCCGTCCTCGTTCACTTCGACGACGGCCAGGGGCGCGTCCCGCTCGGACCGGAGGCTTTCGAATATCCGGACTTCCGCCTTTTCGATCAGGCCCGGGTAGTTCGAGTGCGCGCGGAACTGCACCAGGTTCTCGGGGAGCTCGGTTTCCGGATCGTCCTGGTAGCGGACAGTGGTCGGCCAGGCGCTCGCGTTGAGCCGCGGCTTGATCTCGAGATTGTCGAACCTGAACCGGATTTGCGCCTTGTCGAGCGCCACGTCGGTACAGCGCTGGATGTCCGACATGCCCTTGCCCGGGTCGTCGACCGGCTTGCCGTCGACCGTGATGCGCATGAGGTTGAGCGCGAAGGGATCCTTGGGCTCAACCTCGCGCGTCAGGCGAGTGACCTCGAGGCTGTCGTCGTCGAGCGAGGCGAGCTCGTCGTACACGACCTGCACTTCCACCCGGGCGGTGTCGGACTCGATGAAACCGGTGTTCACGACGTCGTTCGACTGCACGTCGCCGCGCCCCTCGAACTCCACCTGGCGGTCGGTGAGCCCGAGCTGCTCCTTCACCGCCGCCATCGCCCGGCGGGCGCGCGCCGTCGACAACCCGATGTCGTCGCCGTACACCATTGCCGTGCGGCGCTCGAGCCGCTCGTTGTTCGTGTAGCCGATGAAGCGGAGCCGCACGCGGGTCTTGTCCTGGATGCCGTCCATGACCTCCTTCAGATACTCCGCGTAGCCCGGCGGGATCACGGGTTTGCCGTGCTCGTACAGAATCGGCTTGATGCCGCCGGCGGGCGGATCATAGACGCGCGTGACCGTCTCCGCGCCCGCCGCCTCCGGACAGATCTGCGGCTCGTCCGGCAGCTCCTGCAGGGCGTCGTCGTACCAGAACTCGACCTCGATACGCCGGTTGAGTGCCCTGCCCTTCGCCGTGTCGTTGGACGCGAGCGGCTGCGCGGCGCCCCGGCCGTCCACCTCGAGCGCCGAGGTCGGCAGTTTCAGCGCGTCCTGCACGGCGAGCGAGGCGCGACGGGCCCGGGCCTTCGAAAGCGCCTCGTGGGTCCCGTAGATGCGCTCCGCCCGCCCGGTCAGCGGCAGGCTGTCCGTGTACCCGATGAACCTGACCGTCACGTTCTGCTTGCCCTGGAGGTTGACGAGCGCCTGCTGCAGGTTCCGCAGGAATTCATCCGGGATGCCGGTCGCTTCGTCCTCGAAATGGAGCGGCGGAATCAGGTTCTTGATGCGCGCCCGCCTGGCGTGGCCTTCCCGGTACCGCAGCTTGCACACCGTCTCGACACGGCACACCTTCACGCGGTTGATCTCGTCCCCGACGACGACCTCCTGCTCGACCAGCTTCTCGCCGACCTCGTCGTACCACACTTCGACCTCGACGCGCCGGTTCCGCGCGCGCCCCTCCTCGGTTGCGTTGGTCGCGATCGGCTTGTCCTCGCCGGCGCCCTCGAAGGAGATCGACTCCGGCGGCACGTTGAGCGCCCGCTGGAAATACTCGGCGACGGTCGCCGCGCGCTCACGGGAGAGCTCGAGATTGTCGCCGTACCGGACCTTCGCGGCGCCGACGAGCTGCATGTTGTCGGTATGACCGACGAAATGCAGCCGGACGTTCAGCCGGTCCTTCATGCGATCGAGGACGCCGCGGAGCAGCGCCGTGTAACCGTCCGGAATCTCGGCTTCGCCCGACGCGAACCGGATCGGCGGGACCAGGCTCTGCAGCTTGACGGTCTTCACCTCCGGTGCGAGCACCTGGCGCTTTTCGATCCTGTCGCCCTGCTCGCCCGCCTGTTCGTCCAGCGTCCACGCCGTGCGGGGCTCGTCCGGCGCGCCGTGCCGCTCGACCGTCGCGCCGAGCGCGGACGCCTGCGTGACGCGGTCGGCCACCGGCGCGGCAGCCGTTACGGCCCGGGCAGGCGTGCCGGTTTCGGCCGCGATCGCGGCCGAAACGAAGCACGCCAGCAACATGACGGACGCCTTCTTCACGCTTCCCCTTTCAACAGCTTCCCGGTTCACTCAATCGTTGTTGTCCTCGTCGCCAGGCCGCCTCAGTCGCCGGCGGCCTTCCGGCCCGGCGGCCCGCCGCGCCGCCAGAAGATCTCGGTCTCGATCGTCAGCCGGTCGCAGCAATTCAGCGCCGCCCAGCGCCGCGCCACCTCCTCCTTGATCGCCGCCAGGCGCGCCTTGACCAGCCCCGGCTCCTCCACGTCGGCGAGATAGGAGATCCGCAGGATCGCGGGCCCCTTGCGCAGCTCCTCGAGCAGCAACCCGAAGCGACTCACCCACTGCGGGCGAACTTCCGTCGTGTTCGGCTCGAACACGCCGTCCGCGATGTCGAGCCGCACGATGCGGTGGAGCCCCGCGCCGAAGTTGAACTTGGCCGCCTTGCCGCGGGTCACGCGCTGGACGAGCGGGTTCTCCGTCGTCAGGCGATAGCCCGCCGGCAGCGATCGGTCGTCGACCTTCAGGATGAAGTTGCCGCCGCGGTCCTCGTTCGGCACCGCCGCGCAGGTGATGTGGAAGCGGCCGTGCGCGTCCGTCTTCGCGACGAGCCCGCGGGCGCTCACGACGCGTACGCCGGGCAAGCCCTTCTCGCCGTCGTCCTGGTAGCCGTTCAGATTGGCGTCTTCGTAGACCTTGCCGATGATGTCGGTGCAGTCGAACGTCGGATCGGGTACGACGCGTACGGTGGCCGTCGCGACAGCCGAGGCGTTTCCCAGGGCGCTGCTGACGACTCGCGCCTGGTTGACGTACTCGCCCTCGGCCACGCCGGAACCCACGACCAGCAGCAGCCTGATGGCGTGTGTCTCGTTGTAGCCGAGCTGCAGGTTTTCCCACCTCAACTGCTGCCCGGTTCGAGAGACGACGGCGACGGCGGGCTCGACCGGCCTTCCGTCCAGACGACCGCTTCCCGCGACGTACTTGAACCCCGGTGGCACGGTATCGACGATCGCGGCGTCCGGCAGCACGCCACCCAGGGTGTTCTTGACCGTGATCGTGTAAGGCACCAGCTGGCCGCGCGTGACGTTGATCAACGGGGTCGTCTTGCTGATGGCGATCGCCTGTTCGATGTCCGGATCGACGGCGATGTGGTTGTTGTAGATCTGGCTATCTTCCGGGACCTGGCCGTTGTTCAGCGTCAGATGCAGGTAGTACGTCGTCGCTGCCGCGCCCGTCGGCACGAGGTCGGAGGCCTGCGCCTCGCAGCGGTCCGTGGTGGCGGGAACGGCGTCCGCCGGACACAACGGCACCGAATAAGGCGCGGTCGCCGCGCTGGTCGTCGGTGGAAGAATCCGCGACGGGGCGGACACGTCGTATCCCTCCGGCGCCGCCTTGACCGTCACGACATAGTCGTCGCCCGGCTGGCAGTCCGGCCGGCTGAAGTTCAGATCGAACTTGTAGTAGCCCCCGGCCGGCGTCACCTGGTTCTGCTGCGCCGGATCGTTGAAGCAATCGCTCGATACGTCCACGGGCGCCGGCAACCCGGGCAGTATCCGCTGCAGGCTGACCGTGGCGCCGGCAATCGGCTGGCGGCGCACCGAGTCGTAGACGATACCGTTGGGCCGGATCACGGTGTCGACCGTGGGATCGTCCACGGCCGGAGTCGTGGGGTCGTCGGAGGGTTTAGCGGGGAACGCGGCTCCGCTCGAGCGCGTCCCGTTCACGAAACCCTGGTTGGAGACGATCGCGCCGTCGCTCGCGTCGGCATCCACGATCACGTCGAACACCACGGTGGCGACGTTGTTCGCGGACGGATCGGCGTCCGCCCGCATTGCGCCCGGTGTCGGACTCCCCGGCGCGGAGATCAGCATGCCGGCTTGCAGCGGCGACGCGCCGCCGGCGTCCGGCGCCGACACGCCGTTCAGCGAGGTGCTGTTGGGGACGTAGGTGGTGTTGGCCGGAATCGCGTCCTGCAACACGACGTTCGTCGCGTCTTCGTTGCCGACGTTCTTGACCGTGATGGTATAGCGCAGGATGTCGCCCGGAATCAGCGTGGCCGCGTCGCCGGTCACGTCCTGCGAGGTCTTCAGCACGCGGAAGTCCGGCGCCGACACGACCGCGATCTGCGTCGGGTCTTCGTCGCCCGACACGTTCGGGTCATCGGCTCCGTTGACGTTGGGGTCGTCGCTGTCGACCGGCCCCGCCCCCACCCCGAGTAGCCGGGCCTGATTCTCGATCACCTCGCCGTTGGTGATGGACGTCACCAGCCGCGCCTCGTACACGACGAGGAGTTCGTCCGGCCCCCCGGGCGCGCCGTCGGTCCCGGCCAGGCTCAGGTTTCGGATATCGATCAGCCCGGTGCCCTTCGCGCCGCCCGTCGGATTCGTATTGCCGGAATCCGCGCCGGCCGGCACGGTCACGAGCGTCAGGGTGCCGGGCTGGAACACCGGCAGCGTATTCAATCGATCGAGCTCGTCCAGCAGCGTAAGACCGGTCGCCGGCACGTCGCTCGTGTTCCGGATCATCAGGGTGTAGCGCAGGACGTCGCCCGGCGAAGCCGTCGGGCTGCCGACGCTGGTCATGTTCTGCACCGTCTTCTGGAACACCGGCACGGCGGTCTGGACCCCGACGGTGTGCGCGTCCTGGTTGTCGAGCACGCCGATGGTTCCGTCCGTGAGAGCGCCGACATAGGCATGCGGTGTGGCGCCGCCGGCCGGGTTTGCGCCGTACCACCGGGTGGCGGCGGCCACGTTGGTCAGCGGCTGGCCGTTCGGATTGTCGGCGTCGAGCCGCGCCTGATAGTTGACGATCAGACGGTGATGCGCCGGCAAGACCGTCGATCCGAGCAGCGTCAGCGTGAGGTCGCAGCTCGGCTGCCCCAGGTAATTGGGGCTGCCGGTCGTGACGCTCACGCTGTAGTGCGTCCCGGCCGTCAGCGACATCACCAGGTTGTTGCTCGCGTCGTAGATGCCGGCGCTCTGGATCGTCGGCGCCGCGTCGCACATGCCGCCCGGCGACGGGTTGGGCAGCCGATCGACCACCGTCAGGCCCCAGGCGGGCCCCACGTGGGCGGGATCGGTGCCGGCGTCATACGTGTTGTGAACGGTCACCGTGAACGTACCCGGCACGTCCGGACGCATCTGCGCCGGGCCGGTTTTGTCGAGCGTCACCCGATCCGGACCGACGATGGTCAGGGTGCCGGTGGTGGCCCCGCTCCCGGGCTGCCGGGTCGCGGGATCGTTCGCCACCGCGTTGTACGTGTACGACGCGGTGTTGCTGAACTGCAGGCCGCTTGCGTTCGTGGGCGAGTCGCCCAGCACGACGGTGATGTCGATCACCACCTGCTCGTTGGGCGGGATATCGATGCCGATCACCGGATCTTCGATGACCAGGTTCGTCGCGGTGCCGGTGTTGACCGGCGTCCACGGCTGCGAGCCGGACACCTTGGCGACGCTGACGAAGCGCAGGTCGGCGCCCGTGGCGCTCAGGTCGTCGAGGATGCGCACGTCGTGCAGGGCGGTCGGGACCGGCGTGGCCGGCACCGTGATCCGGTACGTGAACGGCTGGCCGATCGACACTGTCGTCAAGCCGGACGGGTTCTGCTTGGCCAGCGCGCCGGGCAGGGCCGTGGTCAGCGTCGCCGACGCGGTGTTGGTCGGGCCATAGACCTCGCGTACGCCGCCGATCCCGCCAAGGCCCGGCACCGCTTCGTCGTCGAAGGAGTAGTACAGCTGCACCTGCGCCGCGTTCGTCATCGTCAGACCAGCGCCCAGGTCGGCGTCGGCCTGCACGCGGTAGACGAGACGCAGCGTGTCGCCGGCCGGAATGGTGTAGGCGTCCGCGACGCCGGTATCGAAGTTCCAGGTGGCGATTCCGGTGCCGGCGTCGTACACCGGCGCCAGGTCCGGCAGCACGGAACCGGACAGGAGCGACGTGCCGACCACCGTGACGGTAGCGGCACCGTTGCGCAGCCCCGCCGGAATGACGTCCCGCAGCACGACGTCGTAGGCCGGCGCCGTCCCGCTATTGATGATGTCGACGGTGTAGGTGACGACCTCACCCGCCTGGATGACCGCGTCTCCGCCGGCCGCGACGGCCGATTTGGTCACCGCCAGGTTCGGTTGCAGCACGGTGATCGTTTCGCCCGCCGTCCGGGTGGCGGTCCCGCTCGCCGTGGCGTACGAAAGCGTTACGTCGTTGCTCAGCGCGATGGCGTTGGCCTGCGCGAGAACCTCGTTGAGCACACGCGCGCGGTAGACGATCACGAACGCGTCGTCGGCGCCATTGCCGTTCGGCATGTTGACCACGTCGCCCAGGTTCCACGTCAAGATCGTCGGACCCGTGGCCGCGTCGCCGGAGACCGCCGGCGCGGAAAGATCCGCATGCGCGAAGGGCGGCACCGCGCCATAGGGCGCACTGGCCTCGCCGTTGACGCTCGTGATCCCTTCGAACCGCAGTCCCTGCGGCAGCGTATCCGTCACGACCACGTCGCCGTGGGTGCCTTCCTGAAGCCCGAGGCGCAGCTCGTACTCCACCAGGTCGCCGATGCGCACGTTCGCGTCGCCCGGCCCATAGGTGTCCGTCAGACGCGCCTTGGCGGCCGTGTTGTTGTCGCCGGTGGTCAGCGAGGTCGTGACGGGCGCGGTGTAGTAGTCGTTATAGGCCGGCGTCGCGGTGCCGTTGCGCTCGTGGGCGCTGGGACCGTCGATGCCGGTCCACTGCGCGACGACGCTGTTGCTCAGCGTCTGATTCGCGAGCACCGTACCCAGGACGCGCACGTCGTAGGAGACGGTGACGGCCGTCCCCTCGACGATGTCGATGTCCGCATTGCCTGGTGCCGGGCCCCAGGTCACGGTCTGGGGCGCGGTGACGCCGTCGCCGCTGGTCTGGGCCGCGGCGAGCGTGTTCCCGGCTCCGTTCACCGTCGCGTTTCCGGCGTACTCGAGCCCAAGGCTGAGCGTGTCGACGATGCTCAGGTCGAACGCGTCGGCGAAGTTGTCGCCCGCCGCCCCGCCCGATCCGGTGAACGTCAGGGTGTACCGCAGGATGTCTCCCGCCCTCGGCGGGTTACCGGGGTTCGATGCGTTGACGACCGTCTTGCCCGCCGTGACCAGCGGTTCGACGATCCTGACGGCTCCCGCCGAGGCACTGCCGCCGCCGATGGTCGTGCCTCCCGGGGTGTTGGCATAGGTGTAAAGTGCGCTGTTGTTCAACAGCACGCCGGCGTTGGTGCCCTCGTTGTTGCGTACGCGCAAGCGGAGGTCGACCATCGCCTGCTGCCCGGCCGGGATCTGGCTGATGGAGAGGTTGACCTGGCTCGGCAGCACGCTGTTGTCGACCAGCGTGAAGTTGTTGCCGCTGACCTCCGTTGCGCTCACGAACTCGAGGTTCGCGTCGAGGACGTCGCTGATGGCGACGTCGTGCATCGCCGCGTTGACCGCCGTGCCCGGTACGGTGACGCGGTAGACGATCTCCTCGCCGATCGTCGCTTCCCCGTCCGCGGGCGACACGACTGTCTTCGTCGGCGGCTCGGTGTTGGCCACGTTGTGCATGGCGAACGTGGCCGGGCCCACCGGCCCGTAGCGCTGACCCGACTGCGCCGGCAACGACCAGTATTCGATGACGGTGGCGCTGTTGTTCCAGGTCTGGTTGGCGCCGAAGTCCGTATGGAAGCCGATGTCGTAATCGATCGTGACGCATTGCCCCGGGTTGACCGGGGTATTGAGCCGGAACGTCATCGTGCCGCCGCGCGCGGCGGGCGCCGTGTAGACGTAGTCGGCTCCCGCCGACGCCGGCAGGCCGTTGATGGCGACATCGGGCTGGCCCGCGCCATTGGTCGGGCCGGCGATGCTCGTCTCGTCGAGTTGCGTGGCGAGCGTGTCGGTGATCAGGACGCTGTAGGCCGGCGCCTGACCGGAGGCGTTGCACGCCTGCAGGCGGAACGCCATCGTGTCCGTGGCGACGTTCACCGGGGCCGGGCTCGTGCGGCCGCCCCGGTCGGTCTTCGTCACCACGCCGATGATCGGCTGGCGCGCGGTGATGGTCTCGCCGTCCGCGAGCGCCGGCGAACCGACGTAGCTCAGTGCGGCGTTGTTGGTGAGTGTCGTGGACGCGACATGGGCGATGCCCGCATCGGGAACGATTCGTGCCCGATAGACGATCTCGAACGTGCCGGTCGGGTTGCCGACCGGATCGTGGACGATATCGCCGAGGCTCCACACCAGCACGCCCGTCTGGCCCGGCGTGGGCACGTCGGCGGCGGAGATCGGCGCGTACGCGAAGTTCGAGCCCGGACCGCCGGCGGGCGGCGTATAGTCGGCCGCCGCGTCGCCGTTGACGCTGACGACGTCCACGAAGGCCATCCCGGCCGGAAGGGTGTCCTGAACCTGCACGCCGCGCGTCAAGCCGCCGCGGAGATTGAGCGCGAGGCGGTACGTGACGACGTCGCCGATACGGGCGATCGCGTCCGCCGCCGTGCTGAGCGGCGCGGTGTCGTAAGTATCGGCCACGAAGGTTTTGGCGAACGTCGTGGTGTCGACGGAGCCGGTGGTCGCCGATGCCGGTCCGACGCAGTAATCGTTCGGCGCGGTCCAGCCCGGGCACCCCGCCCCCGTCCGCTCGTACACGCTCGCGCCGTCGAGCGAGGTCCAGTCGACCCAGACGCTGTTGGTGAGCGAGCCGCCCACCTCCCGAACGACGACACGGTACGTCAACACCAGCGACTGCCCGGCCGGAATATCGAGGCTGCCGTCGCCGTTGTCCCGACCCCATACGAGCGGCCCATCCGGCGCGTTCGCCGGCGCCGCCACGAAGCCGCTCACCGCGACGCCGTTGACGGTGGCGGTCGCCGTGAAGCCCGCATCGAGCGTCAGGCTCGGAGGCAGCGTATCGACCACGTTGACGTCGCGCGCCGCAGCCGTGCCGCCGTTCGGGATCGTGACGACGTACTCGAGCACGTCCCCGCCGCTCGCCGGGTCTCCGGGCAGCTTGCCCGGCGTGACGTTGCTTGCCGTCTTGCTGACCGTGAGGACGGGCTCCACCACGGTGACCGGACTCGTCGTTGCCGTGATCGACTCCGTCGCGCCCGTCTCGCCGTGGGTGTACGTCGCGACTACCGCGTTGCGCAGCGTGTCGCCGGCGTCGGTGTCCAGATCGTTGTTGACGCGCGCGTGGTAGGTGATGCGGATGCGCGGACTGATCGCGCTGACCGCGAGATCGTTCTCCGTCTGGGTCACGACGGTGCCGATGTTCCAGACGATGCTGCCCGAGGCGCCGTCGGCCGGATACGCGTTGAATGCCGCCTCCGCGGGCGGCTGGCCGTTGATGCTCGCGATACCGAGGAACTCGTACGACACGTCGAAGCCGGGCTCGCGCGTCAGCACGTAGCTGACGCTGCCGCTGTTCAGTGCGTCCGTGACCGCCAGCGCCAGAGTGGTGCCTTCCGGCAGGCCGACCTCCACCGTGAACGACTTTTGCGCGCCGATGGTGGGAACCACGCCCGGGTCGTTGTCGGCCTTCGCGATGGTCAGCGGCGGCACGGACACCGAGGCCGTCGCGACGGACTCGTAATCGTTGATCGGATCGGCCGGGTCGCTATGCGGCAGGCGGCCGATGCGCATTCCCGTAAGGCTGCCGTCGACGCCGATCTGGCCGGCGCTGTTCAGCGCCGTGGCCTGCGACGGCAGCGAGGTCCAGGCGGCCTGAAGCAGGTTCTCGAGGATCTGCCTCGGCTGGACGCTCGTGTCGACGCGCACGCGGAAGGTGAAGGTGCGAGTGGCGCCCGGGGCCAGCGGGTTCGTGGGCGCCCAGGTGAAGATCGGCCGGTTGGCGCCGAGGGTCGCGAGGTCGGCGGCGGGAGGATCGGTGCCGCTGACGCTGCCCTGGATGAACGTCATCTGCCGATCGACGAGATCGTCCAGGACGCGCAGGTTGTACGCGCCGGCCGTACCGTTGTTCGTCGCCGTCACGGTCACGATCAGCTCGTCGCCGGCATCCGCGTTGACGACCGGCGCGAAGGACTTGGTCACCGCGACGTCCGGCTCGCGGACGACCACGTCGATCTGCCCGAACTCCAGGACCACCTGCTGGCCCAGATCGTTCAGGTAGTACAGCGTGGTGTTCGTGGCGGGCATCCCGTTGCTCAGCACCGTGCCCTCGTCGTTCGCGGCGGCGTTGTCGACGCGCGCGATGAACGAGACCGGGAACACGAAGTAGCTGCTCCCGGGCGGCTTTTGCGTCAGGACGACGTCCCCGAAGTTCCACACCACCGCGTTGTCGGTGCACGAGGGCACGACCGGCGGCACCGGGCTGCCGTCGGGTCGCGTGAATCCGGCGGCGCCATAAGGAGGCTGGCTCAGGTCGACCACCGGCGCCTCGCTGCATCGCACGCCGGCCGGCAGATAATCCTGGATGAAGAAGCCGCGCAGCCTCGCGACCGGCAGGTGGGCCGTGAGGCGGTACTGGATCTCCTCGCCGATCTTCACTTCCTGCGGCGAACCCCCGAGCGGCGTCGCCGAGAGCGCCGTGATCTCCTTCGGGAAAGTCTGCAGCGGAATGATCTGCACCTGCGCCTGCGCGGTGGCGCTCGTGTAGGAACGCGCGCCGCCGATGTCGCCGGTCGGCCGCGGGTCGACGGTCTGATTGCCGCTCTCGTTCGTGCTGCCCGCCAACGTGTCGTAGCCGGCGCCGACGATGTTGGTCAGAACCTGCATCGGCGCGATGCGTTGATCCGGATCGACGCGGTAATAGAGTTGCACTTCCGAGCCCGGATTGATGCGCTGCAACGCCGTGCTGTGGGTATGCGAGAAGGTGATGACGGCAGGACTGCCGTTCAGCACGACGTTGTCGCTGATGGTCCCCTCGTTCGCGTCGCTGCCGCCGACCAGGCTGTCGCCGTCGTTGTCCAGCCCGTCGCCGGCGAACGGCACGATGTACATCAGGTCGCTGCTGTCGAGCGTATCCGTCACCACCACGTCGTAGGCCGGCGAGCTCGCGAGCCCGTTCACCGTGGCCTGGTTTCGCACGGTGATGCGGAAGATGTACGAATCGTACGTGTCGCCTTCGTCGGTCAGCGTGGTCCAGTTATTGCACGCCGTACCGGTACCATGCAGGCTTTCGTTACAGACGTGCTTCTCGACCACCAGGTGCGGCTCGGTGATCGTCAGGTCCTCGCGGCGGATCGGCTCGTTGGGGTAACCGACCGTGCTGGGGCCGAGGCTGTAGGCGTAGTCGCCCGTGTCGTCGGCGAAGATCGCGTCGAAAGTCGAGACCAGCACGTTGTGGCTGTTGGCCGTATGCTGGTTCGGGTTGGCGCGCGCGTTGATCGGATTGTTCAGCACCCGGGCCGTCACGCCCGCCTCGAACCATTCTTCGAGCTGCGTGATGCACTGGTGCGACGGATTGACCGCATCGCGGCACGATCCGGTTTCCTGATTGAACGCCCAGTTGAACGGCGCCCCCGGCGCGATCAGCCCGTTGGGCTGAGGGGGCACGGGCACTCCCATCAGCGAGATGCCCGCGATCTGCCCGGAGCTCGTGAGATACGGATTGGTCGAAGAGACGTAGCCCTGCCCGGCGGGCAGGCTGTCGGTGACCAGGACGTTTCGCACCGCGATATAGACGAACCCCGGTGTCTCGAAACCGAACCAGCCGCCCGTCTGCACGCGATAGCTGCACTCCTCGCCGATCTCGACCCGCTGTGCCGGTTTCGTATAGGGACCCGGATCGAAGAGCGGCGGCTCGTTCTCGTTACACCCCAGGTTCGTCTTGACGAGGTTGAAACCGATGACCCGCTGCCGCACGCCGTCCAGGCTGTAGTTGTTCGCGCGATCGAGCTGCCCGTCCGGTCGGACGATGGGCGTCGGGAACCACAGCGGCGTGCCGTCGTGCAGGACGATCTCGCCCACCACATCGGCGCGGAACGTGAGGTCGTCGAGCTGGATGCGGGCCGGATCGCTGGTCTTGATCACGGCAAAATCGAAGTTCCGGGTCGCGCCCGGCGGAATGCTGGCCGGCGAGGTGCACTGATACACCGTCGCGGTGCCCGGTATGGGCTCCGGGTCGACCCAGACCTTCCAGGGATTGGGCTGCGGCGGTGTGCCGCTGAGCGCGACGACGCTGCAGCCGGACGGCGCCGAAACCACTTCCATGGTCGCGCCGAAACTGACGAAAAGGCGGTAGTTCGTCACGTCGTGGCCGCCGTTGTTGGTGACGCGCACCCGCAGGGGCAACTGCTGGTTCGGGTCGTTCGTCAGGATGAACACCGCGCCCGGATTGTTGCTGCTGTCCGTGATCGCGACGTCCAGGTCCTCGGGGAAGGCGGCGATGTTGGCGTTGTTGTACGAGAATCGGAAGCGGCCCGGCCCGTCGTTGCCCTGACCGGCACAGAAGGTCCTGTATTCCGCCGTGAGCTGATTGCTCAGCGACGCCGTGTACGCGGGGTCGGTGCCGTCGCCCGTCACTTCGGGTGTGACGTCGAGGTTCGCGACCAGGTCGTAAGGCTCGACGCTGGCACGGTCCTGGCTGATCAGGACGATGGGAAAGGTCACGGTGACCACGTCGCCGTGGCGCAGGAGGTGCTCGTACGTGACGCCGCCATCCGTGTAGGACGTGCTGCTCCACAGACGCAAGCGCGGCGCCGTATTCTGCAACGGATCCTGCGAGGGTGAGGCCAGTGATCCCTGCGGGTTCAGCCAGGTGACGCGATCGACCATCCCGGCGTAGGCGTTGTAGAACGGATCGATCGAGCTCTCGCCCGCGACCGGCGTCCCGCGCACCGGGAGGTTCTTCGTCAGGCCGGTGTCGGACGTCCAGTAGGTCGGATCGACGACGTATTGCGGCGGCAGCACGTCATCCAGGACGATGTCCTTGATCGTTCCCCCGGTGTTGTTGGTTATGGTCAACGTCACGAGCCCGCGGGCACCGACGGGCCGATTGGAGACGGTCGTCGTACCGACCGTATTGACGCCCGTGAAGCTCCGCTGGATGGTCAGCTGGTTGAGGACGTCCCCGTGATACGTGTGCAGCACCGCGGTGTCGCCGCTTGCGGCGATGCCGCCGACGCTCGGTCCGTCCGCCTCGCACCCGAACTGGACGTCGGAAACGGTGTTGGTCCTGCCGCCATTGATGCACGAGCCGTTGGCGGTGATCTTGCCGACGAGATAGATAAAGGCGCTGCCCCCCGCGTCGACGTCGATGTCGCGCCCATTCAGGTTGCGCGTGAAGCCGTTCGTGGCGCCGCCATTGAGGTAGTTCGTCGTCCCGCCGGCACCGAACGGATCGGCCACTTCGAAGTCGTCGACGGTGTTGCTGGCGGCGACGCATCCGGCCGGAATCGGCCCGCCGCCGTTGTTGCCGGCGATGGTCGCGGCGGCCGCCTCGCTCGCGCAGGCGTAATTGATCACGAGGTTGTCGGCCGCCATCAGGTCGTCGAGCCTCACGTCCTGCATGTCGGCCAGGCCGTTGTTCTGGATCTCGATGCGCCAGATGACGTCGTCGTTGTTGTGGCCGTAGACCGGATCGGCGTATTCGCCGGCCGTCTGCCCGGCGTCGGCGTTGCGGCCGAGCTTGACGACGTTGGGGTTCGGCGCCCGGAACGGCAGATTGGTGTTCTGCGTCTCCACGCCGCAGGCGTCGCCGTCGGTGGAGGTGTACGTGACGGCGGCGGAGACGGCCTTGCTCGCCGTCCACAGCCCCTCTTCCGTTACGCCGTTCTCGCGCCGCACCTGGAAGGTGATCTCGACCCATCGGGCGTTGCCGCCGCCGCTCTGTCCGCTTTCGAGCTGGAAACTGCCGAGATCCCAGCTATACGTTGTCCCTGTCTGGGTCGGGTCGAAACCCGCGGGCGCCGGATCCCCGCCGCCGTTTTGCGCGGTGATGACGGTGGTTCCGGGAATAGGAACCAGCCCCGAGCTTCCGAAGTTCTCGCTGATGACCAGATGGGTGATGTCATGCGCGGAGCTTCCGCCGGAGTACGTGACGCGAAGGGCCACCTGGCCGGTGCCGCAGAGCTCGCAGTAGCTCTGCGGCCGGTGAGTGATCGTCACGGCATTGGTGGCCGGACAGTGATCCGCCATCGCCTCGCCGAACGGCGACATCGCCAGCAGAACCGGCAGCAGCCAGGCAGCGCGCCTCGCGAGGGCAGACAAGGATTCGGAATTCAATCCGGCCGCCGCTCGGAACGCTTGTTCGTTACGATCCGGCCTTTGCCGATCGACGACGCCGCCGAATACACGCGCGCGTCGAATGCCGCGCCACGCGTCGCGTCGCCGAGCGCCGGAGGGGAGGACGCTGCGCAAGCGATCGGCAACGAGAGACCGTCGGCAGTCAACAACGCGTTGACTGCACGAATGGCCCGCTTGACAAAGCCGCCCATCAAGCTCTCTGCCTCTTACGCATCGTTGCTACTGCAGTTCCTCAATAAGCTCTAGCCGTCGCGAAAAACCTTTGCCATGCCGGCCGTCTGCCTGCTTGTCGCACACGGCAACGTCGTATTCGTGACGCGCGCACGAACGCGCCGCCGGGTGCAGACCCGGTAGCCGTACCGAGACGATTCGCTGGTTTCCGCCGGCGGGAGGCTGTCTACGTCACGCCCGCGACATCGCCGAAGTGCGAAGGTGGAGGAACGCGTTGCGACCGATCCCGAAACGGGCCGCTGTCGCGATCCGCACAGCGACCGGGCGCGCGCGCGGCCGAAGACGGGAAGCGTCGGTGTGCGGCCGCTCGCTCAGCGTCACATTCTCCCGGCGCACGGATCTCGACGTGGCCAGTCGAATGTCTCCCGCGATGTCGTTCATGTCGTCCCTCTTTCAGGTCGCCGGCAGGAAATCGATGGGATACAGAATCGTGATCCGCGGCACGCCTTCTTTCGGGCCGAAGTTGAACCGCTTGACGCGCGCGACCACTTCGGCCTTGAGCACCGCCGACGCGAGATCGGTCGACTCGATCGAGCAGGCGGACACCTCTCCGCCCGGCTCGATCGTGATGCGCAGCACCATCTTGCCCCTGAGCGTCGGGTCGTTGCGCAGCTCGCGGTTGTAGATACGGTAGAGCGTCGCCTTGTAGCGATCGAAGACGATCTGGATCTCCTCGTCGGTACGCGACGGACCGACGCCGTCGCTGAGCGGCCGATCGGCCTCCTGCAGGCCGCCGACCGAGCTCTCGACCCGCGTGAACTGCACGCCGCCCACCTTGCGGCCGGTGCCGCCGACGTTCCGGCTCAACGACGCCGTGTTGATGCCACCGCTTCCCTCCCGGGCCTGCGCGACGACCAGCGAGCGCTGCGTCTGGCCGGTCGCCTGCTCTCCGCTCGTGCTGATGCGCGCGTCCGCCCCGAGCTTCGACGCGGTGGCGTCGTCGATCAGCTCCGTCAACGTGTTCTTGAACGCCAGGATCCCGGTCTGCTCCGCCCTGGCGCGCGCCTTTTGCGTGTCGGGCTTCGGCTCGGTCTTCTCGTCCTTCTTCTCCTCGGGCTTCTTCGGCTCGAGCGGCCTGGGCTCGGGCGGCTTCGGCTTTTCCCGTTGAACCAGCTTCACCAGGCGCTCCGGAATCTCGGTGACGTCGGCTTCCTCCGGAGGCGGCAATACCCAAATCGTCATGACCATTCCGAAGAGGAGCGCCACCAGGAGGGCGACGAGCAACGACTTGCGGAACCGCCGGCGGTCGTCGGGCTCCTCCGCCCAGGGCATGACGGGCGGGGTGTACGGCGGCACGACGAGCTCGCGATGAACGACGAACTCGTACTTGATGTTCTCTTCGCGTTCCTGCAGCTCGAAAAGCTCGTCGCTCAGCTGGTCGAACCGCAGCAGCTGCCGGTCGATCTCGTCCTGGAGCGGCTTTCGACGCTGCTCGATCGCCGTCAGCTTCTCCGCGAACACGCCCGCTCGCTCGCGGACCTTCGCAAGGCGATCCGACGTCTCCCGCGTACCCGCCTGCTCGCCCCAGAACAGGTCGGCGGCGCCGAGTTCGTCGAGCTTGTCGAGCCCGCGGCAGATCTCCCCGAGCAGCTCGTACCGCTCACGCTCGCCCGCGAGCGCCTCGAGCTCGCCGTCGACGCGGCGGAGCTTCTCCTTCAGGCCGTTGATGGTGTCGCGGACCTCCGCGATCTGCGCGTTCAGGTCCTGCTGCTCTTGCGAAACGGCGACGGACACGGTCAGCCCTGGTGTGCCTTCTGGTTAACGGCGAGCGAGATCCGCGTGTATCCCGTGCTGGTGCAGGTGGACATCAGCCGCTTGAGGACCTTGAACGGAATGGTCCGATCCGCGAGGATCGTCACCTCGTTGCTCTTGGCGACGGTGGCGGTGTTGATGCCGATGATGTTGTCGCGCAGCGCCGTGAGCCGGTCGCCGATCGGCGCGATGTTCTCGCTCTTCGCCGCCAGCACGTCGGCGATCGATACCACCGGCTCGCCCTGCACCAGAACGGCGTCGGCGCTGACGAAGATCGTCACGGTCTGGCGCGGCTTGGCCTCCACGACCGAGTCGGGCAGCTTGATTTCCTTGGGCGGCTCGACCACCTCGACGGTCGACTGGTTCACGAGCAGGAAGAACACGAGGATCGTGAAGACGTCCATGAGCGACGTCAGATTGAGCCCGACCTTCTGGCGCTTCGTCGCGCGCGCCATGCGCTTCAGGCGACGCGTGCTCTTCACGGCGCGTCGCCCACCGAGATCGCGGGGAACAGCTCCATCTTCTGCACTTCCTCCTGCCCGTCCTGCTTCAGCTCCACGATCCGCACCGCGTCCATCACGTGGACCATGTCTTCGTAGGCGATGTCCTGCTCCACGAGCAGCGTGGCGTCATCCTTCTCCGGGTACGTCGCCTTCAGCCGCTGCAGGTAATCGGAAAGCTTCCTGAGGTCGTGCTTTTCGCCGTTCTTCGGAATCGACGCGACGATGCTTCGCCCGTCCCCGATCTGCAGCACGTTCTTCCGCAGGATCACCTCGATGGATAGCTGCGGCTTGCTCGACGACGGCCCGCCGGCCGCGGTGGGCAGGTTGAGCTCCATGATGGTGATGCGGGAGAACACGGCGGTGATGAGGAGGAACGGGATCAGCACCACCATGAGGTTGAGAAAAGTGGTGACGTCGAGCTCCGGCGTCTCCTTGTGCCGCTTGTAGTGGTGCCGGCGCAGCATCTCAGGCGGCCTTGTTGACCTGGTAATTGCGCTGGGTCGTCGAGGAGATGATGTTCAGTGTCTTTACCGAGGCCATCTCGAGGCTGTCGATGATCTCCTGCGCGCGCGAGTTCAGGTACGCGTGGGCAAGGAGGAGCGGCACGGCGACGATGAGCCCGAACGCCGTCGTGTTCATGGCGACGGAGATGCTGGCCGACAGCAGGTCCGCCTTCTCGGCGGGATTGGCGTTGGCGACCGCATTGAACGCCTGGATCAGGCCGATGATGGTGCCGAGCAGACCGAGCAGCGTCGCGATATTCGCGAACAGCGCGATATACGAGGTCCGCTTCTCGAGCTGCGGGATGATCTCCATCATCCCCTCCTCCATGGCAATCTCGATGTCGTCCCGACGCCGGACCGCGCCCTGCCGCGCGAGCCCGAGGCTCAGGAGCTGGCTCACGGTCGACGTGTCTCCCGACGTCATCTCGCGGGCCTTGTCGAAGTCCCCCTCGACGAGCACCGGGTGGAGCTCCTTCCACATCGCCTCGTTCGACTTGCGCACGAGCAGCAGCTTGGCGAAGCGCTCGATTGCGATCGCGAAGCCGACGGCGCCGACGAGCAGGATCGGATACATGAACGCCCCGCCATCCTGAATGAAGCTCACGATTGTGTTGAACAGTTCCATCATTCAGCCCTCGAGAAGAAAAGCCATGTACGTTGTAAGGATCAGCGGCCGGCACTGATTTCGTAGAACTCCAGCTGACGCATGAACACTTCCTTGTCGACCGGGGACATCGCGTCGTTCAGGAGGCCCGAGCGGAGGTCGGTCTCGAGACCGATCTCCGAGCTCTTCCACGGAACGATGTAGAGCGCCTTCGGCGTCTCGTTGTTGCCGAGCACCGACATGCCCGAAAGCTCCTTCGCCTCGTTGCTCGCGCTCCTGCCGCCCTCCGCGCTCGCCGCGACGTTCACTGCGCACAACAACATCGCGAGGACGATTCTTGGATTCATGGTGGGCACCTCAGCGCTTCTGTTGGTCGAG
The DNA here is from genome assembly GCF_002355415.1 of Sulfurifustis variabilis. Classification (GTDB taxonomy): domain Bacteria; phylum Pseudomonadota; class Gammaproteobacteria; order Acidiferrobacterales; family Sulfurifustaceae; genus Sulfurifustis; species Sulfurifustis variabilis. The sequence continues at coordinate 2,037,420 of NZ_AP014936.1, forward strand.
TCGTTTTTCCACATCGGCGATCCAGATCGGCACGTTCTTGTCGTCCGGCGCTCCCGCGCTGTACGTCCGGTAATGCGAGAGAGCGCAGTCGAGATCGCCCAGATAGATGTCGCACAGGATCCCCAGGTTCTTTCTGGCCGGCAGGAAACCGGGATGGCGCGTCAGGGCCTGCTCATAGGCCTTCCGCGCCTCGGCGAACTTGCCGGTCTTGCGGCAGATCAGGCCGTACTCGACGTTGGCCACGGGATGGACCGGGTCGAGCCTCAGCGCCTTCTTGATGCTCTCCTCCGCCGCCGGGAGCTTCCCCATGCGTCGATACGCGATCGCGAGATTGATGTACGGGGCGGTATGCCCCGGGGCACGCTGGGTCACGCTGCTCAGGAGTTCGACGCCCTTCTCGTACTCACCCGCCCTCAAATGTCTCATCGCGGCCTCGAAATCGCTGCGCACATCGGCGTCTACATCTACTTTTTCATGGCCGGTGAACGCGCTTTTGTCACTTTCCGCCCGACCAGCCTGATTCGGGGACGGACCGACGGCGCAACCGGCGAGCATCAGCACGGCCATGGCCGCGAGAAGACCAAAGGGGGAATGTGGCGCAGTGAAATGCGTCATGCGGGTGAAACGTCCCTATCCATCACTCGGTTCGGTCCGGACCGCTGAGACCCGGGAAGGTTGTGTGCGGCCACGGCCGTAAAGCACCTCATCCGATGGACGGCTCGCCGAGACGCTCCGAAAGTGCGCGTCGAGCCGGCTAGTTAAGGAGATAGTTGCGATTCCGGAGCCCGTCAACGCGGCGCGCCCCGTTTCCGCCGGCCGTCCGACGGCGACGAACCGTCTGGCCATCGCGTCTCGTTGAACTACACTTCCCGCCCTCTTCGCTTTTCCGGTTCGGCGACGGCGCAGCGTGCCGGGGCCGCGATGTCACGGCGCGGGGACCGTATCCGGGGTGGTCGGCTGCGGGGACGCCTGTTCGGTCTGCTCGGCCTGCACGAGCTTTTCGGCCGGGGTGGCCGGTGCCGGGGCGGCAGGCGCGGTGGTCGCCTCGTATCGGTACGGACCCATGGTATCGACAAAGTCGAGATCGTCTTCGGCCTTCGCGTAGCGGGCGGGCATCAGCTTCGCCAGCTTCTCGAGACTCTTGTCGATCCACGCGTTGTAGACCCCGACGCCGAGCAGCTCGAGATTCTTCTGGTGCACGGCAATGGCCTTCTCCTCGAAGGGATAGGCCTGCTCCTCGAGCGCCAGCTCGTACTGCTCGCGCTCGAGCGCATCGAGGTTGTCCGGCCTTTCCGACTCCATGAGTGCCCGGCCGAAGTGGTGGTAGATCTCCGCCATGTAGTAGGCGGCCGCCGCGGTCACTTCGCCCGCCTGGTAGTCGACCAGCTTGCCGAAAGCGTCGGTCGCCTCCTTCATCGCCGCCTTCTTTCGGACCAGGTTCTTCTCGAACGGCTTCACCAGCTTGATCGCCGTGAAGCGCTCGTACAGCGGTTCGGTCAGCGCCAGTGCCGAGACGGCGGCCAGGTACCGCGTGCGGTCCGTGCGCGCGCTGCCGGCCCGCGCGTCGGCGTCGACGATCTGCTTCAGCTCGGCGACGTAGCCCTTCGTGTCGTTCGCCGATTTGAGAAGGCCCGCGATCTTGTAACGCATCTCGAGCGCCATCTCCACGGGCCGCGGAAAGTGCTCCACGTAGCGGCGGTAGACCCGCAGCGCCTGCCCGGCCTGTCCCGCCTGCTCGTAAAGCTCGGCCGCGAGCGACAGCGCGCCGCGGCGCAGCTCCTCTTCCTTCGTCTCCGTCTCGATACGCTCGTACTCGGCGGCCGCCAGCGCCGGCTGGCCGGCCTCCTTGTGGGCGAACGCGATCTTCTTCGTGACCTCCGGCTGCAGTGTGTGCCCCGGGTAGTTCTTGCGGAACGCCTGCAGCACCTCGATCGCGCGGTCCCATGTCTTGAGATGCAGGAGCGCGGTCGCGCCGTCGTACTCGGCCGCCGGCCGAATCTTCGAGGTCGGCGCGATGTGACCGATCCGCAGGAAATGTCCGGCCGCCGTCTTGTGATCCTCCTGCTTGCTCGCGAGCTCGCCTTGCTTGTAGATCGAGGCGGCGAGGTTGTCGATCACCGCTTCGCGCGCCTTGTCGTTTTCGGCCGTCAGCCGCAGGACCGTCAGATAGCCGTCTTCCGCGTCCTTGAACCGCTGGAGCTCGAGGGAGGAATGGGCCACGACCAGCCAGGCCGCGCGCCGGACGTCCTGCTCCGAGTCCGGGAAGCGGCCGATCAGCTTTTGCGCCGTCGCCAGCGCGCGCTCGTAGTGCTTCGTCTCGTAGAGATCGTCCGCCGCCGCGCCGAGCACCACCGCGGCCTTCTCGTGCTTCGGGAAGGTGTCCGCGAACCGGAGCGAGCTGCGGATGATCTCCTCCCGGACGATCTCGCTTCCGGCCGCTGCGCGCCCCTTGAGCGCCTCGCGATGCGCGTAGACGGCCGCGTACCCGGCCGCCGCCGCCTTCTCGTGGCCCGGATAGTCGTAGGCCGTCTTCTCGTACTCGCGCGCGGCGTCCCCGAACGCCTTGTGCTCGAGCAGCAGGTCGGCCAGCTGGTAGTTCATCCCCGGGGCGTCGGCGTCCTGCGGGAAGGACGCGAGCGACTCCCGGTACCAGGTCAGCGCTTCCTGGAAGTTCGTGCCCTTGTCCCTGTCCAGCCGCTTGTCCTGGTAGAGCGCGTGGTAGTGGTTCGCCAGGTCGTACAGGTTCTTCTTCAGGTAACCCACCACCTCCGGGTGCGCCTTGGGATCGTAGTGCTTCCAGTACGGGGCGTTGAGCCCGTACGTGCGCGCGAAGTCCTTCGTGGAGTCGATGACGAGCTTGGGGAAGCCGCCCTTCCGATAGATATCGATCACCTGCATGTCGAAGTGCGGCGACATTCTGTGAAGCGGGTTGCGCTGCACGAACGCCTTGTACGTCACGGCCGCGTCGTTGTAGCGGCGCTTGTCCAGGTAGAACTCGCCGAGATTGCGGTAGATGTCGACCTCGTAGGGCCGCTTGCCGGTCCTGCCGAAGAACTCGGTGACCGCGGTCGGTCCACCGGAGTTGGAGAAGCTCAGGCTGATCACCCGGAAGGTGTCGTCGACGCGCTTCTTCTCGAGCTCGTCGTGCGACTTCTCGAAGTCGTAGCCGGTCGCGATCTTGTAATCCAGCAGGGCGACGAACTGGTCGAGCGCCTCCTCATAGAGCTCCTGCTTGTAGAACGTCCACCCGAGCTTGTAGAGCGCGAGCTCGTAGAAGGGCGATCGGGCGCCGATGTCCACGATCGCCTTGTAGGCGTCCTCTGCGTCCAGGATCTTCTTGCGCGTGAAGAAGTACTCGCCTCGCCGGAACTGGACCTCGTCGACGTAACGGGATCGCGGGTGCTCCTTCACGAGGCGGTTCATGACCGCCATGGCCTCGTCGAGCTCGCCCAGCTCCTCGTACGCGCGCGACATGTGGTACAGCACCTGGTCCTTGCGGTCGTACAGCGGGTACTTCGCCAGGAGCTGCTTGTAGAGCGCGATCGCGTCCCGGGCGCCCGCTCTCTCGAGATCGGCCGCGGCCGGCAGAGGCGCGTCGCCCGTCTGCGCAACGCTCTCGATCGCCTGGCTCTCGGTCGCCCGCTTCTCGAAGTCACGCTCCGATTCGGCCGCCACGGGGCGCGACCCCCGCGCTGGCGCGGCCGGCACGGCCGTCGCCTGCCTGCGCGCGGCCTCGTAGGGCGCCGGCCTGTCGATCGTCGCCCCGGTCGGGCGCTCCGCCCTGGCGCGCTCGGACGAGGCGCCGATGATGCCGTACTCCTTCTCGATCTTGAGATCCGCGAGCCGACGGATCGCTTCCGGGGCCATCGGCGACTCGGGCGTCGCCGCCAGGAACTGCTCGTAGCCCTCGATCGCCTTCTCGATCCCGCCCTCGATCCGCTCTTCCTTGATCTCGATGGTGACGTTCTTCAGGTCCGCGAGCGTGGCCTGGTCGCCCGTCGAGGCGCACGAGATCGCCAGGGCGGAAAGCGCGAGCACGGCGATGCGGGGCGCCGGGCCCATCAGTCCACCCGCTCCTCGCTCTGGGTCGCGCGGTCGTAGCTGTCCGCCATCGCGAACCGCGCTCTCACCTGGTATTCCTCGAGCCGACGCGACCGCCTCTCCAGCTCGTTGACGGCCATCGTCTCGAGCATGCGCCCCTGCCGGGTCATGAGCGTCGCGACCTGCTCCCGCGCCTCGCGCACGCGCACGCGCAGCTGCCGGGTGAGCTCGTATCCCTCGTAGCTCTGGGTCGCCGCCTGGCGGGTGCGCACGAACGAGTCGTATTGCTGCTTCAGGACGTCGACCACCGCGTCGAGCTCCCGCAGGTGCTTGTACGCCTCGGTCAGGCGCCGGTCGTACTCGGTCCGGATGCGCCAATGCAGCAGGCCCCTCAACCGCCCGACGCGCTCCAGCAGAGCGTCCCGCCCCGGGCCCCGGGACTTCTGCGCCGCCCGCTCGATCTGCGCGAGCCTCTGGCGCACGAGACGCTCGTTTGCCGTCGCCAGGAAATCGGGCCGCGGCGCGACCAGCATGGCGTCGATGCGCTTGGCCACGCGTTCCCGTTGCTCCAGGCGCAGGCGCATCCGGGAGTCGAGCACCCGGAACGTGCGGTCGACGTCGGGGAGCAGGGGCTGGTAGTAGGCGCGTCGGATCGCGATCAGCTCCTCGTAGGCGTCGAGACTCTCGTCCCAGGCGATCAGCTTCTTCCGCAGTTCCTCCAGGTCGAGGTAGTTCCGAAGCGAGGTCTGGAAGTCGTGCGACGCCATGAGATCCGTCAGGTAGTACGTCTCGGGGCTGTCGGGCAGGCTGCGCAGGTTGACGACCCAATTGCGGTCCTGCTTGATCTCCTCCCGGGCGAGCGCCACAAGGAACTTCCCGTCGCGGATGCTGGCGATGGAGGCGGACAGCCGCTCGAGCTCCTTCCCGAACGCCTCCAGCGCGCCTCCGTAGAGCAGCGCGGCCTTCCCGTGAACGTTGAGCTTGCCGTAGGCGAAGGGGACTGCGAGCAGCCCTTCCTGCACGGCCTCGTCCGTGACGTCGCGCTTGATCAGTATCGTCCAGGGGACGAGCGCCCGATCGAAGCGACCGAGCGTGGCGTCCGCCCAGCCGGCCGCGAGCAGCGCCCGGTTGGAATAGGGGCCGACCAGGCGCACACGCTCGAGGTAAGGCCGCGCCTGCTCCGGATGCTTGTTCTCGAGCAGGGTGCTGCCGAGCACGAGGTTCGACTTGTCCCGGATGGCGAGCGTCGCCGGCTCGCTGCCGCCGAGCTGACCGGCCCTGTCGAGCTGCCGGCCGCCCTCCTCCGGGTGCCCGCCGCGCCAGAGCGCGATGCCGAGGTTGTAGGCCGCGAACCCTTCAAAGCCCTTCGCCCCCTGCAGGCCGCTCAGGATCTTCACGGCGTCGTCGAAGCGCCCGGTGGCCATGAGGACCTGCCCGCGCAGGAACGCGACGTCGTCGCGGATCCGCTCCGGGACCTTGCCCTGAATGCGGTCGAGCGCATGGAGCGCATTGACCGGATCGTTCTTCTGGAAGTGGAGGCGCGCCAGACGGTAAGCCGCCTCGTTGCGGACCGACTGCTCCACATCGCCTTCGAGGACGGCCTTGATCGCCCGTCCCGCCCGGTGATGCATGCGGTAGTAAAGCTCGAAGTCGCCGACGGCGAACTCCGCTTCGCCGATGTGCCGATGGAGGGAGTCGAGCTCGGGCTCGTCCAGCCCGTAGTGCTGGCCCAGCTCGGTATCGAGTCGGGCGATGGCGTCGAAGTACTCGCCCTGATAGGCGTGGTAGAGCGCCTCCCCGAAATAAAGATCCCGCAGCGGGCCCCGGGCGGGCGCGTTGGCGGCGAGAGCGGACGAGAGGATCGAGAGCCCCGCAACCCAGAGTAAGGCGCGACGCATGGACTACCAGTCTTTGAGGGAAATGCCCTGCTCGCCGGCGCCGGGCCCCGCAAAGGTGATCCCGACCAGCTTCGGACCGACGTCCTTGGTCAGCTTGAAGCTTCCGCTCTGGCGATACTCGCCCCCGCTCTCGGCCTTGCCGAGCACGCTCACGCGCAGGTCATGATCGCCCTTGAGGACGTTCCCGGTATAGATGCGCTGCACGCCGCCCTGCCGCAGCGCCTCGAGCTCCTTGTAGGTATATAAATGATGCGCGACCGCCTTCCCGTCGATCTGGATCTCGACCGCGTCGAGGCGCCACTTTGCGCCCCGCGGCAGCGAGACGAACAGGGAAACCTGCGTGTTGGAGGGATAGAGCAGCTTTTCTTCCAGCCGGCTCAGCTCGGCCGCGATGCCGAGGACATCCGATTTGATTTCCTGTATCTGCTCGTCCAGCCCCTGGATCTGCTCGCGCGACACCTCTTCGGCCGCGCTCGCCGAGGCGGCGACACAGGTTGCAGCAAACAACGCGGCCAGAACCAGCCGATACATGACATTGACCTCCCGTTTACGGCTCCCAGGAGCCAACGGTGATTCTCAGGGGGTTTCGATGCGGGCGTTGCCGGATCGGCCTGGCCGCTCCATTGAATCGCGTCCTCGATCCTCTCCCTTGAGAGTATCGGAGCAACGGTCGCTGTCAACGTAGACGACCCCGTGCGCGCTTACCGCTCGCCGCCGACGAAGCGTCAGGTTCGCGAAGCGGCGTACCGAGTTTTCCATACCTGGTTCGCCGGCGACGACGATGCGCGGTCGCCCGCCACGGCGACCTGCACCGTGCGTGACCACGAACGGTCGAAACGGCGGGAAAAGCGGTAGGGGCGCGCTGCCCGAGCGGAGAAAGCCGGCCGGGCGGCGCAAGTCGCATACGCCGGCGGGTCGGTTTCCGGCGTCGCGAGCGTCGACGCCGATGTCGCGGTTCAGGCGGGCTCGATGCGACTCGACCCGCCGAAATACGGACGAAGCACTTCGGGAACGGCGATCGCTCCGTCCTTTTGTTGGCCGTTCTCGATGAGGGCGACGAGCGTGCGTCCGACGGCGAGACCGGAGCCGTTCAGCGTGTGCACGAGCTCGGGCTTGCCGGTCGCGGGATTGCGCCAGCGCGCCTGCATGCGCCGGGCCTGGAAATCCTCGAAATTGCTGCAGGACGAAATCTCGCGGTAGCGTTTCTGTCCCGGCAGCCAGACCTCGATGTCGTACGTCTTCGCCGCCGAAAAGCCGAGATCGCCGCCGCAGAGCGCGACGACGCGATACGGCAACCCGAGACGCTTCAGCACCTCTTCGGCGTGGGCGGTGAGACGCTCGAGCGCGTCGTAGGACTCTTCCGGCCGCACGACCTGCACCAGCTCCACCTTCTCGAACTGGTGCTGGCGAATCATCCCGCGCGTGTCCTTGCCGTAGGACCCCGCCTCGCTGCGGAAACACGGCGTGTGGCAGACGTACCGCAGCGGCATGCGCTCCGCCGGCACGATCTCGTCGCGCACCAGGTTGGAGACCGGGACCTCGGCCGTCGGGATAAGGTAGTAGCCCTGCTCGCTCCGCACGGCAAACAGGTCGGCCTCGAACTTGGGGAGCTGCCCGGTGCCGCGCAGGCTCGCCGGGTTCGCCATGTACGGCACGTACACTTCGGTGTAGCCGTGCTCGCGCGTGTGCAGATCGAGCATGAACTGAATGAGCGCCCGATGCAGCCGGGCGAGCGCGCCCTGCATGACCACGAACCGGGCGCCCGCGATCTTGGCGGCCGCGTCGAAATCGAGTCCCAGCCGCGCTCCCAGATCGACGTGGTCCTTCGGGTCGAAGTCGAAATCGCGCGGCGTCCCGACACGCCGGACTTCCAGGTTGTCCTCCTCCCCCCGACCGTCCGGCACGCTCGGGTGCGGCACGTTCGGAATCCCGAGCGCGAGCTCCTCGAGCTCCCGCTGGATGTCGCCGAGCTCCGCTTCGCGCGCCTGGAGCGCGTCGGCGATCCCCTTCGCCTGCGCCATGAGTGCGCCGGCGTCTTCTCCTTTCGCCTTGGCCTGACCGATGCGCTTGGCCATGACGTTGCGCTGGTTCTGCAGGTCCTGCACCCGCACCTGCGCATCCTTGCGTCGCTGCTCGAGCGCTTCGAGCGAGGCGGTATCGAGCGCGAAACCCCGCCGCGCGAGACCCTGCGCCACCGCACCGAGGTCCGTGCGCAGCCGTCGCGGATCGAGCATGTCAGCCCTCGTTCACGTTCGCAGACCACGTCACCACGTGGCCGGGCGGGATCGTGTCCTTGAGATGAGCCAGAATCCGCCGCACCTTCGCCGGCTCGTCGAAGAACTCGATCACGACCGGCAGGTCGAGCGAGAGATCGAGGAGCGTCGACGAGTGCATGACCCCCGAGCGCCCGAACCCCGCGATACCGCGGAACACGGTCACGCCGCGCACCTTCTCCTGATCGTGAAGCCGGGCGAGCAGGTTCTTCATCGCCCTCTCGGCCTCGGTGAGGTAGATCCGCACCACCGTGACTTCGCTCTGCTTCATAGCTGCCTCCCGAGCAGGACACCGATCCACGCGGCGGCCACGCAGAGCAACACGCTTGCTCCCGCGTTGACGGCCGCCCGCAGGTGCGCCCCCTGCTCGATCAGGTTCAACGTCTCGATCGAAAAGGCGGAGAAGGTCGTGAAGCCGCCGAGCAGGCCGATCAGCACCCCGGCGCGCAGCACGGTGTCGTTCCCCATGCGATCGAGGAAGATCACGAACAGGAAACCCATGAGCAGGCTCCCCAGCACGTTGACCGACAGGGTGCCGTACGGAAAGCCCCGGCCGAGCAGCGCGTGCACGGACGTCGACATCCAGTAGCGGAGCACGCTGCCCGCCGCGCCGCCGATCGCGATTGCGACGACCTGGCTCATGACGACGGGGTCATCGCCGCGCGGCCTTGCGGTTCCAGTATTCCGCCTGGCGCGGATCCCGGGGCAGCCCGAAGCGCCCCTCGCTGTAACCGCGCGCGAGCGTCTTCTGCGCGCGCCGATACCCGCCTTCGGCCGAGCGCTTCAACCACTTTACCGCCTCGGCGTCGTCCTGCTCGGCGCCGCCGAGGCCGAAGGCGTAACCGACCGCCAGCTTGTATTGGGCCCGGGCGTAGCCCTTTTCGGCCGAGCGCCGGTACCAGAGCGCCATCTGCTCGTTGTCCTTCTCGACCCCCTGCCCCTTCTCGTACATCCGGCCCACGTAATATTCGGCCTGCGGGTCGCCCTGCTCGGCGAGCGGGCGAAACAGCTTCATGGCCCGCTCGTAATCGGCGGACTGGTACGCCGTGAGCGCGTCGGCATGAGGCGAACCGCCGGCGTCGGCGGTGACGGCGAGCACCAGGCACGAAGCGATCACCGCGATGATTCCGAAGCGTCGCATTCCTACGTCTCCCGTTCCCCGCGGCCCGCGCGGCGATCGCGCTCGCGAAGCGCTTTCAGCCGTTCCGCGATGCGCTCCTCGAGTCCGCGCGGAACCGGCCGGTAATAGTGTCTCCGCTCCATGCCGTCCGGGAAGTAGCGTTCGCCGGCGGCGTACGCGTCCTGCTCGTCGTGCGCATACCGGTATTCCTTGCCGTACCCGAGCTCCTTCATCAGCCGCGTGGGTGCGTTCCGCAGGTGCAGCGGCACGTCGAGCGAGCCGAGATTCTTCGCGTCGCGCATGGCCTCGCCGAACGCGAGGTAGACGGCGTTGCTCTTGGGGGCGCACGCGAGGTAGACGATCGCCTGCGCGATCGCAAGCTCGCCCTCGGGGCTTCCCAGCCGCTCCTGGACGTCCCACGCCTTGAGCGCGAGGTCGAGCCCGCGCGGATCGGCGTTGCCGATGTCCTCGGAGGCCATGCGCACGACCCGACGGGCGACGTAGAGCGGATCGCAGCCGCCGTCGAGCATGCGCGCGAACCAGTAGAGCGCGGCATCCGGATCGCTCCCCCGCACCGACTTGTGCAGCGCCGAGATCTGGTCGTAGAAGACCTCGCCGCCCTTGTCGAAGCGCCGCGTCCCGCCCGCCACCACCTCCCTTACCCTCGCGGCGGTCAACCCCTCGCCCGCCTCGCTCAGATCGGCGGCCATTTCGAGCAAATTCAGCGCGCGGCGCGCGTCGCCGTCCGCCGCGCGGGCGAGCAGGTCGAGCGCCTCCGGCTCCGCGCCGAGCTCCCGATCCCCGATACCCTGCACGGGATCGCCCAGCGCACGCTCCAGCACGCCCCGGATATCGGTCTCGCTCAACGCCTTGAGGACGTAGACGCGCGCCCGCGAAAGGAGCGCGCTGTTGAGCTCGAACGACGGGTTCTCGGTCGTGGCGCCGATGAAGACGATCGTGCCGTCCTCGACGTAGGGCAGAAAGCCGTCCTGCTGCGCCTTGTTGAAGCGGTGCACCTCGTCGACGAAGAGCACGGTCCGACGGCCCTCGGCGCGGACCCGGCGGGCCTCGTCGATCGCGGCGCGGATGTCCTTCACGCCCGCGAAGACCGCCGAGATCGCGATGAAGTGTGCGCCCGACAGCGAGGCGATCAGGCGCGCGAGGGTGGTCTTGCCGGTGCCCGGCGGGCCCCAGAGGACCATCGAGTGCAGCGCGTCGGCCTCGATCGCCTGGCGCAGCGGCTTGCCGGCACCGAGTATGTGCTCCTGTCCGACGAAGGCGTCGAGCGTGCGCGGCCGCATGCGGTCCGCGAGCGGCTGCCAGGGTGCGGCGTCGAGGGCCCCGAAAGAGGCCTGCCGGTCCGGCGTTCCCTGCGACTTGCGCATCGCGCTCACCCCCATTCCGCGCTACGGCTCCCCGACCACGTCGACGCCGGGCGGCGGCTCGAACACGAAGCGCGCGGGGCTGATCTTCACGTTCTCCATCCCGTCGCGAAGCGTGTAGCGTGTCGTCTGCCCGAGGCCGTCCACCAGATCGAGCTGGCGGATCTTGCCCTTCTCGAACCCGATCCGGAACTCCTCGAAACCGCTCTCCTTCTTGCGCGGGACGAGCTGCACCCACTCGAGCTTGCCCTGGGTACCGAGGTTCTTGATGGTGAACTGGTCCTCGAGCCGCCCCTTGCCGGCGAGCAGCACGGCCGGGGTATCCAGCAAGGCCTGCCCCATCTCGCGCACGGTCACCTGCTGCAGCTCCTCGTCGTGGATCCAGATCTTCCCGCCGTCGCCGACGATCTGCTGCTTGTACGGCTTGTCGTAGTTCCAGCGGAACTTGTTCGGGCGCTCGATCCACAGCCGCCCGGTCGATTCCTGCACCGGCTTGCCCGTTTCGTCGAGCAGGTCCTGGTGGAACGCGGCCGTGTAGCTCTTCACCTCGTTGAAGAAGCGATTGAGACTCTGGATCGCCCCCGGCGCCTCGGTGGCGGCGACGAGCGGCCCGATGAAACCGGCGAGCGCGGCCGCGAGCAGGAGGCGCCTCATCAGTCGACCCGCGGCGGCGGAGGTGCGATCACCTCACGGCTGCCGTTCGGCTGCAGCGGCCCGACCACGCCGGCGCGCTCCATCTCCTCGATGAGCCGGGCCGCGCGGTTGTAGCCGATCCGGAGCCGCCGCTGCACGCCGGAGATCGACGCCCGCCGGGACTCCGTGACGATCTTGAGTGCCTCGTCGTAGAGCGGGTCCGCCTCGCCCTCGCCGACGCTCTCGCCGTCCCCGCTCTCCTGCAGGATGCCTTGATCGTTGACGCCGGAATCGCCGGACACGATCTGCTCGTCATAGATCGGCTGACCGCTCTTCTTGAGGAAGCTCGCGACCTTGTGCACCTCGTGGTCCGCCACGAACGCGCCGTGGATCCGCGTCGGGTGCACGTAGCCCGGCAGCAGGAAGAGCATGTCGCCCTGACCGAGGAGCTGCTCCGCGCCCATCTGGTCGATAACGGTCCGGGAGTCCACCTTGGATGACATCTGGAACGCGATGCGCGCCGGGATGTTCGCCTTGATGAGGCCGGTGATGACGTCGACCGAGGGCCGCTGGGTCGCGAGCACGAGGTGCAGACCCGAGGCGCGGGCCTTCTGCGCGAGCCGGGCGATCAGCTCCTCGACCTTCTTGCCGACCACCATCATGAGATCGGCCAGCTCGTCGACGAGGATCACGATGAGCGGCAGCGGTTTGAGCTCGGGCGCGAGCTCCTCCGGGTTGTGCCGCGTGTAGAGCGGATCCAGCAGCGGCTTGCCGGCCTCCTGCGCCTCCCGCACCTTGCGGTTGAAGCCCGCGAGGTTGCGCACGCCGAGCGCCGCCATGAGGCGGTAGCGGCGCTCCATCTCGGCGATGCACCACTTGAACGCGTTGGCCGCCTGCTTCATGTCGGTCACGACCGGGGACAGCAGGTGCGGGATGCCGTCGTACACCGCGAGCTCGAGCATCTTCGGATCGATCATGATCATCCGCACCTGCTCCGGCGTCGCCTTGTAGACGAGACTCAGGATCAGCGAGTTGATGCAGACCGACTTGCCCGAGCCGGTGGTGCCGGCGATCAGCAGGTGCGGCATGCGGCCGAGGTCCATCACGATCGGATGGCCCGCGATGTCCTTGCCGAGGGCGAGTGCGATGTGCGATTGCTCCTCCTCGTACGCCTGGGAGGCGAGCACCTCGGACAGGCGCACCGTCTCGCGCACCTCGTTCGGGATCTCGAGCCCGACGTAGCTCTTGCCCGGAATGTTCTCGACCACGCGCAGGCTCACGACCGAGAGCGAGCGCGCGAGGTCGCGCGCGAGATTCGTGATTTGCGCCGCCTTCACGCCCGGCGCCGGATCGAGCTCGAAGAGCGTGATGACGGGCCCGGGGTGCACGGCGACGACCTGCGCCTCGATGCCGAAGTCCAGCAGCTTCTTCTCGAGCAGACGCGACATGCTTTCGAGCGACTGTTTGGAGAACTGCATCCCCTTCTGCTTCTCGGCCGGGTCGAGCAGCGAGAGCGGCGGGAGCTCCTTCGCCCCCGGCGTCTCGAAGAGCGGCACTTGGCGCTCGCGCTCGACGCGCTTGCTCGGCTGCGGCTTGACGACCACCGGCTCGATGCGGGGCGGCGGGTGCTTCGCGAGGACCTTCTTCTCGACCTTGACCGTCTCCTGGCGCTGCTTGCGCGCCCGCATGCCGAGAATCCGGTCGTACTGGGCGGAGACGAAGTCCCTCGTCCAGGCGAACCCGTCGAGCGCCGCGCGCCCGGTCGCGTCCATGAGCCGGAGCCACGAGATGCCGGTGAAGAGCGTCACGCCCGATAGAAACAGCGCCAGCAGAAAGAGCGTCGCGCCCGTGAAGCTGAAGGCCGAGGCGAGCCCGAGGCCCACACCGTTGCCGGCCCAGCCGCCGCTCGCGAACGGCATGCCGGTACGGCTCTGGGCGTAGTGCAGGCTCGCGAGGCCGCAGGCCCCGAGGATCGCCAGCACGAAACCGCCCCCCACGATGAGCCGGTGCTGAAGGCTGGCCGGCGCCGGGTCGTTGCGGTGCAGGTAGATGCGCCACCCCCCGACCGCGATCATGACCGGGAAGAGGTAGGCGACGTAGCCGAAGAGGTGAAACAGCAGATCCGACAACCAGGCACCGACGCGTCCCCCGCCGTTCTCCACGGCGGCGCTCGCGCCCCGGTACGACCAGGACGGATCGTCCGGCTGGTACGTCCAGAGCGCAATCAGCAGGTAAACGCCGATGGCGGCGAGCAGATAGAGGGCGACCTCGCGCAGCAGACGGATGACGCGGGGGGTCAGCGGAACGGCGGTCTTCTTCCAGGTGGCCTGGCTCACGAAATTCCTGCGCTAAGGCTCAAAAAACACGCAGATTTTCGCTTTTTCCCCACCGTGGGACAAGGATTACGCGACCGATTCGGCCACGCGGGGATGCACTATCCGACCGCCGGCTACATTGAGACCGCTCGCGAGCAGCGGATCGCGCGCGACGCCGGCCGACCCCACGCTCGCCAGCCGCAGGACGAAGGGTGTCAGCACCGTCGAAAGCGCCTGCGAGGCCGTCCGCGGAACGGCTCCGGGCATGTTCGTCACGCCGAAGTGCACGACGTCCTCGTATATATAAGTAGGCTCCTCGTACGTGGTGGGCCGGATCGTCTCGATGCAGCCGCCCTGGTCGATCGAAATGTCGATGATCACGCTTCCGGGCTTCATGCGGCGCACCTGCTCCGCCGTCACCAGTCTCGGCGCCTTTGCGCCGGGCACGAGGACCGCACCGATCAGCAGATCCGCCTCCAGCACCGCGCGCTCGACCGGCTCGGCCCAGGACGGGAGCGCGGTGACATTGGCCCCGAGCGCATGCATGCGCTCCAGCGAGTCGCGGTGCCGGGCGAACACCGTCACCTGCGCGCCGAGCTGCGCGGCGGCCGCGGCCGCGCTTCCGCCCGCAACGCCCGCCCCCAGAATGACCACGCGCCCGCGCTCGCTCGATGCCAGCCCGCCGAGCAGCACCCCGCGACCGCCGTTGTGGCTGTGAAGCAGCGTCGCGCCCGTGTGGATCGCAAGCCGCCCGGCGATATCGCTCATCGGGGCAAGGAGCGGCAGACGTCCGCCCACGTCCACCGTCTCGAAGGCCACCGCCGTGAGGCCGACGTCGCGCAGCGTCTGCGTCAGCCGGGGGTCGGCGGCCAGGTGCAGATAGGAAAAGAGGATGTGATCGGGACGCAGCAGCGGATACTCGCTCTCGAGCGGCTCCTTCACCTTAAGCACCATCTGCGCCTCGCCGTAGAGGCTGCGCGCGTCCGGCACGATCCGGGCGCCGATCCTCCGGTACTCCTCGTCCGGATAGCCGGCGCCCTCGCCCGCTCCGGACTGGAGAATCACGTCGTGCCCGGCCTTCACCATCTCGCCCGCCGCCGGCGGAACGAGGGCCACGCGGCCTTCTTTTGCTTTGATCTCTTTCGGCACGCCGATGCGCATGGGATCGCCTTTACGCTTTTCGCGGCCGTAGGTTAGCATTACGCGCCGATTTACTCATGACCCGACAAAGCCCGGGTTTACTTCCCTCCCGCTCGGAGACTCTCGCGCGATGCCTGATGCGAAGCACTGCCGTCTTCTGATCCTCGGTTCCGGTCCCGCCGGCTACACCGCGGCGATCTACGCCGCCCGCGCCAACCTCAACCCGGTGCTGATCACGGGCCTCGAACAGGGCGGTCAGCTCATGACGACCACCGACGTCGACAACTGGCCGGGCGACGTGGAAGGACTTCAGGGACCCGCGCTCATGGAGCGCATGCGCCAGCACGCCGATCGCTTCAAGACCGAGATCGTCTTCGATCATATTAATAAGGTGGATCTGCGCGCGCGGCCCTTCCGGCTGACGGGAGACGGCGGAGACTACACATGCGACGCGCTCGTCATCGCCACCGGGGCGTCGGCGAAGTACCTCGGCATCCCGTCCGAGGAGAAGTACCGCGGCAAGGGCGTGTCCGCCTGCGCCACCTGCGACGGCTTCTTCTATCGGGGCCAGAAGGTCGCCGTCGTCGGCGGCGGCAACACGGCCGTCGAAGAGGCCATCTATCTTGCCGGGATCGCCTCGCACGTCACGCTGGTCCACCGCCGGGACAAGTTCCGGGCCGAGGCGATCATGGTCGACCATCTCATGGAGCGGGTGAACGAAGGCAAGATCGCCCTCGAGCTGAACCGCGAGGTCGACGAGATCCTGGGCGACAAGAGCGGCGTCACCGGCCTGCGCGTCAAGGGCAAGAGCGGCAGCAAGGACCTCGACGTCCAGGGCGTGTTCATCGCCATCGGCCACAAGCCCAACACCGACATCTTCGAGGGACAGCTCGAGATGGCGAACGGCTACATCAAGACACGCGGCGGAATGGAAGGAAACGCCACGGCCACCAGCGTGCCCGGCGTATTCGCCGCAGGCGATGTGCAGGACCACGTCTACCGCCAGGCCGTGACTTCGGCCGGCAGCGGCTGCATGGCCGCCCTCGACGCCGACCGCTACCTGCAAAGCCTCAAGAAATAGCCTGCTATACTGGCCTCGACCTTGAAATTCCCTCTCTCCGGAAACGGGCAGGGTCAGGGGCAGTAACAACAGGCACGATCGTTCGACCGCCCCTCGCCCCCGCCCTCTCCCCGGAAGCGGGGCGAGGGAGGACGCGTCGAACCCGTATTGTCATTGCGAGGGGCGAAGCGACGAAGCAATCTCTTTCGCTGAAGATGCTTGCGGGCGCAGATGGCTTCGCTGCGCTCGCGATGACAGAACGCAGACGGACAGGCGCTTACACAGAGTCAGTCGGCGCGCGGGAACAGCTACCTCGCGCCTCAGCCGGAGCCAGCCATGGCTTCCAAGAAGATCGACAAAGAAGCCGCGGCCCTCTTTCGCGAGCACGTCGGCAAGATCCGGCCGGTCCGGCAGGACCGCATCGCGCCCCATCGCTCCAAGCGCAAACCCGTCCCCGAGCAGTCCCTGCGCGATGCCCGCGAAGTGATGGGCAGCCTGCTCTCCGATGACTACGACGCCTGCGAGATCGAGACCGGCGAGGAGCTCTTCCATGTCCGTCCCGGCCTCCAGCACAGCGTGATCCGCAAGCTGCGCCGCGGCCTGTACGCCATCGAAGGCGAGCTCGACCTGCACGGCAACACGGTGCCCGAGGCCCGCGAACGCCTCGACCATTTCATCCGCGTCATGCGTGCGAACGGCAAACGCTGCGTGCGCATCATCCACGGCAAGGGCAAGAGCTCCGAAGGGAAGATGCCGGTGCTGAAGGGCAAGGTGAACACGTGGCTGCGTCAGAAGGACGAGGTGCTGGCCTTCTGCTCCGCCACCCCCCGCGATGGGGGAACCGGGGCCGCGTACGTCCTCCTGCGAAGGAACTGAGGACGATATCTGCCGGCACCGGCCTGAATCGTCGGCCGCCGGACGCCTGCCCGTTTTCCGTTAGCCACTCTGCACGGTCGGACCGGCTCCAGGATCTTGATGCCCTACCTTCATTCCCTGACCTAACCTCGCTTATCTGCTCGAAGATTCTCCGCATAAACGGATCTCGCGTGCCGGCCGGAGCGGTGGCGACGACGATGGCCCGATGGCCGCACGTCCGATGTAGCCTTAGCCCCCTGTCAGGTATAGTGTTACGCTCGTCGGTATAAAAAAGGGGTAATAAGGGGGAGTGTCAGGCGACGCCGCACGGCGACGCCCAGAGCATCCGAACCGCGGTCGGCCGCCCGCGTCGGGCGGACATCCGATCCGGGCGGACGGCCGCCAGCGCTCCGGTATCCATGGTCCGGACTGAGCAGCGATATCCCGTCGCGGGAATCCGCTGAAGACAACACTAGTGAAGCATGGACAAACATTATCGTTTCGCTTGCAAGACCGCGGCCGAGCGTAGCTCCGCCGCGCTGGGGCGCTACGTCGTCGTGGTCAGCGCCCTGGACCGGTCCGTACATCGCCTGACCGAAGACGAATACGCGCTCGCCAGCCTGTTCGACGGAACCCGCTCGCCGGAATCCGTTCTCGCGCTCTATCGACGCGACAGGAACATCGAGCTCGCCCCGGAAGAGCTCGCCGAGTTCATCGGTGCGCTGCGGGAACGCAATCTGCTGGACGACGCCGAGGCGCTCGATCAGGCGAGCCGGGCCAGCGGGACGGTGACGATCGGCGCCGGGCTGCGCACATTCCGTCACGCCCTGCGTGCCGGTCGGCGCTCGACCGTCGGCGCGCCGGATCTTGCCCTGACCGGGACGGATGGACCGGAGGCGCGGCACAATGCATCGGCCGGTCGCGACGCCGTCGCTTCCCGAGCCTCGAATGCCGAAACGGCATTCGAGGCCGAAGGCATCACCCTCGATGCGCCGGCGACCCGGGCACACCAGCGGATTCTGTTCGCGATTCCCGTCTCGGGCCTGGTACCCGTTTTCCGCTCCGTGGCCGGACTCATCAAAGGCAATGCGGCGCTCGTCGGCCTGCTCGCCGCCTTCGCGGCCTGCCTTTTCGGGCTCCATGAGAACTTCACGCTGCTCAGCCAGGATCTCGTCCGCCTCCTCGGACCGTGGACGTTCCTCCCCACTCTGCTTCCGGCGGCGTTGCTGACGAACCTGCTGGTCCAGCTGCTGCGCCTCGGTGCGATCTCCCGCCACACGCCGGCGACCCCGCGATTCGGCGTCGCGCTGGCGCTCAACGTCATCCCCAGCTTTCACGCCGACACCTCGGCAATGCCGCTCGTTTCGCTGAACAGCAGGCGGGAAATCGTCACGGCGTCGTTGAACGCCAAGCTCCTGCTCTTCGTCCTGGGCAGCACGGGATGGCTCCTGACGCTCGGCAGCGGGAACAAGCTGCACCTGGCTTTCCTGGCGCTCATGGGCACTTCCGCCTTCGCGCTGAGCATGAGCCTCAACCCCCTCGCCAAGCGGGAGGCGTACTTTCTCCTCGCCATGGCGCTCCGGGTACCCGGCCTCTATGAACGGGCCTTGCAAGCGTTGCTCGGCCGGCAGCGCACGGTCGATTCGTCTTTCATCCGTCCGATCAAACCGGTCCCGCGCTGGGTACTGGTCGCGTACGGCATCGCCATCCTGACCTACCTTTCGGCCGTGGGCGTGGCCCTCTTCTGGTTCATCGGCCGGCCGCTCGAGGCCCACCTCGGCGGGCTGGGCGTCGTCATCTTCGTCGCCGCCATCGCCGTCGTGGCCTGGCACCCTCTGCGCCGTGGCCGGCGCCAGGCGGCGGTCCTCCAGCGCGGGCAACCGGCCGACGTCACCGCTCCGTCCGAAAGCCGCGAGAACGCGCCGGGCATGAGCTGGCTCGGGCTGCCCGCGAAGCGCGCGACCAGACCGCCGAGGGTCGCGCGCATCCGGATCCTGCTCGCGGGTCTGCTGCTGGTGGTCCTCTTCCTGCCGTACACCTACGAGACGAGCGGCAACTTCGAGATCCTCGCCCCCGTGCGCCAGCAGGTGAACGCCCGGATCGCCGGAGAGATCGCCCAGGTGCACGTACGCGGCGGCGAACACGTCAAGGCCAACCAGATTCTGGCGAGCCTCGACTCCCACGACCAGCAAGCGGCGGTCACGACGTCCCGCGAGCAGATCGCGAAGCAGAAGGCGACGCTCGAGGCCCTGATCACGACCCGCGCGTTCAGAAAAAACGAGCTGGTGCGAACCGAGCAGCTCTTCCGCGAAGGCTACGCGACCCCTCAGGACTACGAACAGGCGCGCACGAACGCCGAAACCTCCGCAGACCAGGTCGTCCAGGCCGAGGCGGAGCTGCGGCGACTGGAAGAGCAGCTGAGGTACAACCAGGAAGAGCTGGATCGCACGGTCCTGCGTATGCCTTTCGACGGCCAGGTCGTCACGACCGAGCTCGACAAGAAGGTCGGCTCGTACCTGCGCGAGGGGGACCTGTTCGCGATCGTGGAGAACGTCACCGCCTTTCAGGCGCGGGTCGAAATCCCGGAGGCGGACGCGGGCAAGGTGGAGATCGGCGGGCAGGTGAATCTCAAGGCCTGGGCTTACCCGTTCATCGCGTATCCCGGCCGCATCCGCTCCATCGACCCGGTGGTGGTGCAGACGCCCTACGGCCGCGTCGTCAACGTCTACGTGGACGTGAACGCCAATCAATCCGACGGGCTGAAATCGGGAATGACGGGGGTGGCCAAGGTCGAAGCGGGGGATACCCTGGTGGCGGTCGCCTATACCCGGATGCTCGTTCGCTTCTTCCTGATCGAGCTCTGGTCCTGGATTCCCTGAGAGGTCAGTCGGCTTTCTTCTCCGTCGGCCGCGGCGCGGTCGTCCCGGACCGATCGGCCGCGGCGCTTCCGTCGTTCTGGCCCGTGGGATCTTCCGGCTTCGTCTGCGTGGTCGTCAGTTCCCGATCGGCCTCTTCCAGGGCGGCGAACAGCCAGCTGCGCCGGTACTCGAGGTCGCGCCGTCGCTGCTCCGTCTCCTGCGGCGTGCTCGAGGTCGGGTAGACCGTCGGGTTGCGAAGGGTCGGGTCGCGGCTCATGAATTCCTGCACGAACGCCCGCTTGCGCTGGATCCTCCCGGATATCAGCGCGCGCTGGAGCCCGTAACCGCCCTGCACCTCGGTGGCGGACACTTCATCGACGACGTCGTCGCTCCCCGCCGACGGGCCCGCGGGCACGGCTTCCGCCCCATGGGGCAGCTCGTAGCCGAGCCGGAGCGCCATCTGGATGACCTCGCGATAAAAACCGCGGCCGTCCGGCCGCCACGGCAACGGCTCGAGCAACGAGGCAGGCGCGACGGCGCCGCCGCGAAACGCGGGCGAGCGCAGAAAGTTGGGATCGTTTCCCAGGTTCGCGCCGATGGGCCCGAACCCGGCATACGGCGACTGTTCGGGGTGCAGCATCTCGTCGATGGCGATGTCGTCCGTCGATATCCCGAGCCACTCGCAAATGCGCGTCAACTCCTCCCGCGGCGAACCCAGAATGTTCTCCGCCTTCACGAGGAGCCGGCGCTCCGGCGCGACGTTCGGAAGGAAGGCGAGGATATTCCTCTGCACGCGGTACCAGAGAATCTGCGGATCGATCGCGGGCTCGTCGCCCGAATAGTCGATCGAGTCCATGATCACGAGGGCGAGCTGCGAGAACTTGAGCATCGACTTGCCCTGCGACATCGGGTGCCGGACCAGATGCAGAAAATAGGCGTCCGGGAAGGCCGCCTGGATGCGCATCATCATCTGCGGCTCGAACACGTAGGTCGGGCTCTTGTCGACCAGCATCCGCGGCGCGACCTTCGCGCACAGCTCGTGGTGCACCTCGGCGGTCGTTTTCTGCAGCCGTTCCTGGCACCACAGCATCGCCATCTCGACGGTCCGCATGTTCTGCTCGCCGCCGTAGAGCTGCGCGACGGTGCGCAGCAGCCCGTGCCGCATGAACTGCTTCGCGCCGGTGAAGCGGATCCAGAAGTCGTCCATGCTGTCGGCGCAGAACAGGTTCAGCTCCGGCATGCCGTAGAGCTCCGGGTGCTGCCCCAGCATGGCGCACACGAGCGACGTATTGGAGCGCGGCGCGCCCAGAATGAAGAGCGGGCCCCTTGTCGGTTCGTTCCGGCTCATTCAGCTTGCCAGCTTGCCTTCGACGTAGGGCACCTCGAAGCACTTCCTGTGCATGATCGGTCCGTGCCCGAAATAGCCGTCCTCGCCGAAGCACTCCCCGTGGTCGGCCGTGATGATGAAGTGCGTGTTCGGCGGCGCCTTGTCGAACAGCTGGCCCATCACGCCGTCCACGTACTCGACGCAGCGGATCTGCTGGTCGTGCAGGCGCTTCATCTCCGCCGGGTCGAAAAACGACAGGGCGCCGCCGTGATCGGAGGTCGCCGCCTCGCGTTCGCCCAGCTCCTTGAACACGCCGTGAACGCCCGAGACCCGCGGCAGGTTCGGCAGCATGTAGGGGTAGTGGGTTTCGCCGAGATTGAAAAAGTAGAACGACGGCTGGTCTTCGGTGAAGCTCGCGTCCCGCACCATGCCCGCGAAGTCGTTGTGATTCGACATCAGCCTGTAGTCGTCGAAATACTGGTTGATCGCCGTGAACTGATTCAGCACCGGCATCGAGACCCGCGCGACCGTCCGGTACCCGAGCTCCTTGAGCACCTTGGGCAGCGAAAGGTAGGGAACGAACGTCTTGAACGACAGGTTCGGGATATTCAGGCGGTCCACCCAGCGCACGAACTCCGTCTTGTACACCTCCGACGCGAAGACCTGCGGCGGACTGCCGTGCGGCATGAGCCCCATGAGCAGCGCGTAATGGGACGGCGACGTCCAGGACGCGTAGGAGTAACGGAGCTCCGTGCCTCCCAGTCGGTCGATGGCCGGCTTCCTGGCCGCGACGAAGCTGTCGTAGCGACAGCTGTCCAGCACGACAAACACCAGGTTGTTTTTCATCGTTCAGCCCTTATTGCGGAATCGAGCGTCAAATTTTCGTCCTGCCCGCGGCGTACGCGGGTGCGTCCTGTTCCCCTTCCAGGTCGAAGTCCGTGCGGATGTCGTCTTCCGAGATCGCCGGGACCGCCTCCGGCGGTGCGCCCAGCAGGTCGTGGCGGAGGTACGCGTTGCCCTCGCCCAGCGCCGGCCCGGGCGCGCGCACGGCCGCGCCTCCGCCCGACAGCCGAAACGGAAAACCGGGGAAGCGGAGGTCCGGGCCGCCCGCGTCCGCGGACTGGAAGTAACGGCGTGCCTGCAGATGCGGGTCTTCGGCGAGATCGGCCACGCTCATCACCGGCCCCGCGCCGACGCCGGCGCGCTGGAGCAGGTCGGTCACCTCGCTCGCGCTTCGGGCGCCGGTCCAGCCCGCGATTGCGGCATCGAGCTCGTCATGGTGACGCATGCGCCCCGAGCGCGTCGCGAACCGACGATCCTCGGCCCAGTCCCGCCGACCGATCGCCTCGCAGAACGCGGCCCACATGTCTTCCGAGGTTACGGCGATCACCACCCACGCATCGTCCCCCTGGCACGGATAGCAGCCGTGCGGCGCGTCGCGGGCATCCCGGTTTCCCATCGGGCGTCTCTGCTCGCCGTTGACGGCCAGCGCCAGGAGCTCCTCGCCGATCAGGGCGTGCGTCGGCGCTTCGATTTCGGAAAGGTCGATCCACGTTCCGTGACCCGTCAGCTGCCGGCGAACGAGCGCCGTCATCAACGCGGCCGCCGCGGCGATGCCGTTGGTGACGTCCAGTTCCCGGATGCGACGCGGCTCCTCCTCCGGCAGGTACCCCGTGAGGGATTGAATGCCGCTCGTCGCCTCCAGGCCGCCGCCGTATCCCGCGTAGGACGCCTCGGGCCCCGTCTGGCCGCAGGCGCTCAGCGACATGAGAATGATGTCCGGCTTCACGATCCGGAGATCGTCGTATCCCAGACGAAGCCGCTCCAGAACGCCGGGGCGCGAGTTCGAGATGACCGCATCGGACAGGCGGAGCAGCCCCTCGAAGCGCGCGCGATCGCGCGCGTCGCGCAGATCCAGGGTCACCGAGCGCTTGTTCCGGTTGAGCTGGAGGAAGCGCGTCTGGCGATCGTAGGCCCTGCCCTGTTTCCGCGCCCCGCGCATGTGATCCAGGCGCTTCAGGTACTCCACCTTGATGACCTCCGCGCCGAAGTCCGCCATGAGTCGCGCGGCGTGCGGACCCGCCCATTCGTGGGTGAGGTCGATGATACGCACGCCGCGAAGCGGAGCGCCGGCCTCGTGCGCATCGTTCATAGCACGTTCCGTTCCCGCAACGTCGCGATGCCGTCGTCGGACAGGCCGAGACAGCCGGTCAATACTTCGGCCGTATGCTCCCCGAGCAGCGGCGCGCGGCCCACCGTCCAGTCCGCGCCGCGCACTAGAAACGGCGCGCCGCAGACGCGCAGGCGTCCGACTTCCGGATGTTCGTCCGTGTCCACGAAGAACCCGCGGGCCCGGTGCTGCGGGGACTCGAGCGCATCCTTCAGATCGGCGACGTACCCGAATGCGAGCCCTCGCGCCTGCCCCATGTGATAGACGTCCTTCTTGCCGTGTCGGGCCAGCCACGGACGCAGGAGCGACTCGACCTCGGCGCGGTGCTCGATGCGGCCGGCCGCATGCCGCAGCTTCGGCTCCAGCAGCCGCGGCTCTTCGAACATCTCGGCCGCCTTCGCCCAGTGTCGCAGCGGTCCGCCGATGACCGCCGCGTAGCCGTCCCGGCAGGGATAGGTCCGCCACGGGACCAGGGGATGTTCGTTGCCTTTGCGGCGCGCGACCTTGCCTTCGTGCAGGTACTCCGCCAGCTGGATCTCGACGTTCTCGAGCGCGCTTTCCTGCATGGAGACCTCCACGTGCTCGCCGGGGCCGCTCGGACCTCGGCGAAACAGCGCCATCAGCGTGCCGATGTACGCATGCATTCCCGCGGTGAACTGCGTCATCGCCGGTCGCGCCGCCAGCGGCGCCCGGTCGGCGTCGCCGGTGGTGTACATGCCGCCGCTCATCGCGTACAGGACCGTTTCGTTCGCCCGATAGTCCCGATACGGCCCGCTCTCGCCGAAGCTCGAAATCGACGTCATGACGAGCCGCGGGTTTGCCGCGCGCGCCGCGTCGTACGTCAGTCCCAGCCGGCGTTTGACGCGTGGCGCGAAGCTCTCCACCAGGACGTCGGCCGTCCGTATCAGCCGCCAGAGCAGTTCCCGTCCTTCGGATGCCTCCAGGTCGAGGGTGACGCTTTTCTTTCCCAGATTGAGCCAATGAAAGGGAATGCTTCGTTCCCTCCCGGCCCGACCGCCCACGAACGGGCCGTGATCGCGCAGCACATCGCCCTTCCCCGGACGCTCCACCTTGATCACCTGCGCGCCGAACCCGGCGAGCAGCCGCGTGCAGTAGGGACCGGCCCGGAGCTGCGTCAGGTCGAGGACGCGCAGCGATCCCAGCGGCCGCGCCGCGGTCGCGCGCAAGCGGACGGCATCGTCCGCGCGCCTGCTGTTCGGGGGAACGCCGATCACCGTCCGGCCGCCCGTCCCCGTCAGGAACCGTTCGGGCGGATCGGCACCCGGATCGTCGCGGTGTCGCCCGCTTTCCCGTTGGCCAGCCCGACCACGCCCGCGATCGAGCTTTCGCCGCGGAAGCCGGCCTCCATCAGCGCATCGCCGAATCGCCAGAATCCCTGCCGGTCCAGGGCGTCCTCTTCGCCTTCCCGGATGTCCATCACCCGCTTCACCAGTCGTTCGCGCCGCGCGGCACGACCGGTCTTCTGTTCGAGCTGATAATCGGCGTGGGGCGCCAGCGGCGCATAGTGATCCGCGAGCATCCCCGGAGCGCCCGGCTCGAGCACGAGGTGCGCCTTGCGCGTGGCGGGAACCTGCCGGGCACCGGACAGAATGTCCTCGCCGTGGCGCGTCTTGGCGAACTGGTCCTCGGAGCCGTCGATGACCAGCATCAGCACGGACGCGGGGATCTCCGACAGCGGACCGGCCGGATAGCCTTCGGAGCCGCGCCAGCCGGGCTGCGCCATCAGTATCGCTTTCGGCACCGGCAATCCCTCCCGCTGCGCCATCGCCGCGAGCTGCGCCGACATGCCGCCGCCGAACGAGTGGCCGACGAACGCCACGCGCGCGAGATCGGGCCGGACGGGGCCGGTCTTCTGCAGCTGGTTCAACGCCTGCCGGATGCCGGTGACGGCGTTGCGCACGATCTGGTCGGTTTCGTCTCTCGGGGACTCCTCGAAAATCGGGAAGACGACGATGTTGCCCCGCCGCACGAGATGATCGATCCAACCGCCGTAGGCGTACGGGTTGACGGCGCGATAGCCGTGGAGAAACACGACCACCGGGGCGGCACTCGGGCGCGGCGAATCGGGCGTGAATATCCACGCCGCCTTCCCCTCCTCGCCGATTTTCTGTTTGGCCACCCTGGCGTGGCTGCCGGCCGACGACGCGGGTCGTGGAGCCGCGGCTTGCCCTGCGGGCGCGCCCACCGTGCCCGCCCGGGCGCAGTGGACGAGCCCCATGCTCACCGCCGCCACGAGCATGACGACCTGCGACCTCGAGAGGTTTCCGTAGATCCTGCCTGCTGGTTTTTTCATGTTGTCTTCCACCGTGTGTCCGGGGTGAACGTGCTCGTCATGTCGCGGCGACTCGGTCTCCGAGTGCGTCCGGCTCGGGCGCCCGCAGCGGGATCCCGTGCGCCGCGGCGGCTGCGACGATCTGGTTCCAGACGCCTGCCGGAACCTCGATCCCGCGCGCCGAGCGCTCGCCGCGGACCTTCGCCTCGGGATCGCCCGGCACCTGCACGGGCCTGTCCGGTTGCACCGCCGGCGACCCGCGCATCGCGTCCAGAAACGCGGCTGCGCGGCGCCCGTACTCGTCGGCATCCTGAAAGGCGCGCACATCGATCGCCTGCACGTAGATCCCGCCCATCACGGAGCGCGCGGGATTGAAGGCGCCGCCCAGGCCGCCGAGGAGGCAGGTCGCGAGGCTCAAGCCGTATCCCTTGTAGCCGCCGAAGTGCGACAGGAAACCGCCGTTGAAGAACGCGTCGGGGCTCGTGGTGGGGAATCCGTCCGAGTCCAGCGCCCATCCTTCGGGCATCGACTCGCCCCTGCTCTGCGCCACTTTCACCTTGCCGCGCGACGCCACCGTGGTCGCGTAGTCCAGCACGAACGGCGCCCGGCCCGCGACGGGCGCGCCGATCGCGACCGGATTGGTCAGCAACGCCTTCGACTTTCCGCCGTACGGCGCGCAGTCGCCGAAGTCGCGCCCGCCGTATCCGAGAAACACCATGCCGACGCAGCCGGCCCTGGCCGCCATCTCCACGTACTCGCCCAGGCGTCCGGCGTGGTTGCAGCGGCGCAACGCAACGGCGCCGAGCCCCGTGGATCGGGCCTTCTCGATCGCCAGGGTCATCGCCCGATCGACCGCGTACGCCCCCCATCCGCTGCGGCCGTCCATGACCGCCGTGGCCGCGGTCTCGCCCACGATCTCGGGTCGCTCGCCCACGAGCACCTTCTTGCCGTCGACCTCCTCGAGATAGCTGGGGATACGAATGATGCCGTGCGAATCGTGCCCGACGAGGTTGGCGTTCACCAGCACTTCGGTGACCCGTCGGGCGATGTCGCCCGGCGTACCCACGCCCACGAGGATGTCGTGGACGGCGCCGGAGACGTACTCAACCGACAGCCGCTGCACGGGTCCTGCCCACCGGCAAATCGTAGAAGCGGATGAGATTCCCGCCGAGGATCTTGTCCGCGGTCGCGCGCGACAGCTTGGCGCTGCGCAGCTCCTCGACGGCGCCGTTCCAGTTGCAGTCGAAGTGCGGGTAGTCGGTGCCCCACACGATGTAGTCCTCCCCGACGAGGTCGGCGATCATCGGGATCGTCGATTCGTCCGATTCCACCTGGATGACGCACTGACGACGGAACGCTTCGCTCGGCAGCGTCTTGCACTCCGGGAGCAGCCAGTCGAGACGCCTGGCATGGCTGTCCAGCCGCTCCAGCCAGAACGGCAACCAGCCGCCGCCCGCCTCGACGAACGAGAAGCGCAGCCGCGGATACCGGTCCAGCACGCCGCCGAACGTCACGCACATGACCGCCATCTGCATCTCCATGGAATGCGAGACGGCGTGCAGGTAGGCCCAGTTCTGGAACCGGTCGCGGCCGACCTGCGGCGCGTTGCGCATGTTGCCGCCCTCGTGCACCGCGATCACGCACCCGAGGTCCTGCGCCCGCTCCCAGATCGGATAGAAATCTGGGTGATCGAGATTGCGGCCGCCGACCGGGTTCGGGCGAATCATGGCTCCCCGGAACCCGAGCTTCTCGACGGCGAACTCGAGCTCCTTGAGCGCGAGCGCCGGCTCCTGGAACGGCAGCGCCGCGATGGGGAACAGCCGATCGGGATACGGCCGCGCGAAGTCCGCCATCCACTTGTTGTGCGCGCGGCAGCAGGCGGCGCCGAGCACCGCGTCCTTGAAGCCGGAATAGCGCAGCCCGATCGTCGGAAACACCAGGCCCGCATCGACCCCGGCGGCGTCCATGTCCTTGATCCGGATGTGCGGGTCGAACCCGCCCGGCTCCTGCTCCTCCCACCTCTGCTTCCCGAGGCTGCGGTCCCACTTCTTGTTGACGTTACGACCGCCCAGGCCGAAGCCCTTCTTCGACAGGAGCTCGCCCTCCATGGAGAGCTGCTGATCGCCGTTCTCGTCGTTGAAGAACCGAGGCGCCAGCGGGAGCAGCGACTTGTCCTCCAGGTAGTTCTCCCACAAATCGATCGGCTCCAGGATGTGGGAGTCCGCGTCCACGACAAATGCGTTGTTCATGACTGATCTCCTGACGTTTCTGATTCTGATTTTCAGCTGCTCGTCGCCGGCGCGGCGACCTTCGCCGCCTCTTCCCGTTCCGGATAGCTGCCTTCCACGAGCACGTCGATGAGCGACGGCCCCTCCCGATCGCGTGCGGCGCGCATCGCGTCGGCGATGTCGTCCGCCGACTCGACCTGCATCGCCGGGATGCCGAAAGACTGCGCGAGGCCGACGAAATCGATCGGCGGATCGTTCAGCTCCGATCCGTAGTAACGCTTCGCCCGCGCCGATGCGCCGCCGCCGTGCAGATGCAGACGGTGCTTGATGAGGCGGTACTGCCGGTTGTTGCAGACGACGTAGGTCACCTTGGCCCGACGGTTCGCCGCGGTCCAGAGGGCCTGTATCCCGAACAGGGCCGCCCCGTCGCCGACGAGGCAAAGCACCGGCCGCTCGGGCAGGGCGAGATGGACACCGATGCTCGCGCCCAGCCCCCAGCCGAGGCCGCCGCCCTTCAGCCCGAAGTAGCCCAGATCGCGCTCCTGCATGAAGCGGCGCAGGCTCATGCCGGTCGTGGCCGACTCGTCCACGATCACGGCGTCGTCCGGCGCGTGGGCGACGATCTCCTGCATGACCACGGTGCCGCGCAGCGGGCGCTGCTGGCGATCCGCCGCCGCCTGGCGTTTCACGCCGGCGAGGAGCTCCGCCTTGCGTCGCTCGCTCGCCAGCGCGCGATCCGCCGCGATCCGGCTCTGGTCGCTCCCGCAACGCGCCCGCACGGCCTCGACCAGCGCGGCGAGCGTCGCCTTGGCGTCGCCCAGCATCGCCGGCTCGGCCCGGTAGTTCTTGCCGAGCTGCCAGGCGTCGGCGCTGAGCTGGATGAGGCGCACGCCGGGAGGCAGGGGCTCCGTGCGCGCGTACGCGGCGAGCGTGAACACCTCCGCCCCGACCGCGAAAATCACGTCCGCCGTGTCGAGCACCTCGCGGACTTCCTTCTGCGTGCGCGCGAGCGCACCCTGGTAGAGCGGGTGGGCGATCGGGAAGTTGAACGTCGTCGACGCGCACTCCGAGTACACGCGGCTGCCGAGCAGATCGGCGAGCTGCCGGAGCTCGGGCTCGGCGCCCGATTTGCCGACCTCGTCCCCGGCGATGATCAGCGGCGAGCGCGCCGCGAGCAGCGCCGCCGCGGCCTCCCCGATGGCCTCGCGGTCGGCGCACAGCCTCGGCGCGACGACGGTGGGGCGCGCGAGCGAGAACGCGCCCTCCGCCGCCATGACGTCCTTCGGCAGGGACAGGAACACCGGACCGGTGGGCGGCGTCAGGGCGACCTTCACGGCGCGCGTCAGCACTCGCTCGAGCTCGCCCACGTTCTGGACCTCGTGCGCCCACTTGACCAGCGGCCGCGCCATCCGCGCGAGGTCGCCCCACAGGAACGGCTCCGTCTGGGCGAACGCCAGATCCTGCTGCCCGGCGGTGACGAGCAGCGGCGTGCCGTGCTTCGACGCGTTGAACAGCATCCCCATCGCGTTTCCGAAGCCCGGCATCACGTGGCCGCAGAACACGCCGAGCCGGCCGGACGCCATCGCATAGCCGTCGGCCATGGTCAGCGCCGCACCCTCGTGCAGCCCGAGCACGTAGTCCATCTCCGGCATGTCCACGAGCCGGTCGAGCATCTTCAGCTCGGTATGGCCGGGATTGCCGAACAGGTACCGCACGCCTTGCTGCCGCAGCAGCTCGAGAAAGTAATCAACGCCATTCATGGATACGCAATGCCTCAGTGGGTCGTTTTGATGGGCGACGACGGGGTCGAAGGGGGCGCCGTGTCGCCGAAGCGACGCTGCAGCCGCTCGGCGATGCCGACGAGGTGGCGGCCGGCCACCCGCCGGTCGATTTCACGCTGCATCCGCTCGCGCAGCTCCTCGCAGAAGGCCCGCACCGCCGCCCGGTCTTCGGCGTCGGGCACCCGGTCGCGGACGCGTATCGGCGGGAGAAATGCCACCGTATAGGCGACGGGTCGCGGCTTACCTTTATTAATGATGGTCTGGTGACCCCGGTAATCGATCACGAAATGCGCCTCGTGGGAGCCCAGCACGACCGCGGGGACGATGGGCGCGTCGGCGAGCCACGCCATGAGCGCGAAATCCTCGGTAAAGGGCCGCATCCGATACGGCGGTACCGAAGGTCCCGCCTCGGGCATCGTCAACACCGCCCGATCGAGATCGAGCAGCGCGCGCCCGTTCTCGAGCGTGGCGGGAACCAGGCCGAGCTCGGCCGCCGCCTCGGCGGAGATCCTCCGGTTCGGATCGGCCAGGCAATCGGGCGGCGCGAGGAAGAGCGGCGGCCGGTCCGGGCGATGCCGGTGGAGCGCATCGAGCGCGAGCAGCGCGTGGTCGGGGACCGATACCGCACCGAAGGGGGTCGGCGCGGCCGGGTTGTTCGCGACGACGAGCAGGCGTCCGTTGGACGGCACGTTGTCCAGGCCTTCGGTCTCCGGACGGCATACCCTACGCGCCAGGGCCAGCATGTGCGGCGCCTTCCGGCCGATGTCGGCGCGTTCGGCGATTTCCGTTACCGGTTTCCGGTCGAGAACGCCGGCCGTCGCCATCGCTTCCGCGCCGCCGCCCGGACGAACCGGCTTGCGGTACGGCGGCGGATCGAGCGGCGCGAGCCGATACGCCTCGGCGCTTGGCTGGACCGCCCCCGCGGGTCTGGCCGCGCGGATGTGCGGTTTCAATTCAGGCGCCCCGAGCCAGACCTCGGCGCCGCCGCGCGGGTTGTCGACGTACTCCCATTCCGAGCCGCGCCGCACGGCGACCGTGGGGCCGAAGGGATTCACCGAGCCCACGGCGAGACCGTAGGGCGTCGACGCAAAGCTCCGGATACCGCAGTTGTAGGGATTCCCGAACCCGCCGATGGTGACCGGCATCCAGTTGTCGCCGTCGGCGGTGCTCCACAGATCGCACCCCCCTTCCCGCTCGTGGGCCTCGTCGACCCCCATGAATTCGATCAGCTCGCGGAAGTGTCCGGGCCAGACCGACCGGTTGAGGTACGGCAGGAACGAGCCCCAGCTCGCGGTGCCCATGTACAGGCGGCCGGCGTGAACGGCCATCCGCCACATGTATCCGTTGAAGAGATCGTTGAACCCGGGATAGAAGCCGCTCTTGGGCAGCACCACCCCTTTCGGCGTCAGGCGCGGCGTGCCGACCACCAGATCCCAGGAGTCGTCGGGATACAGGCGGATGACTTCGCCGGCGGCCGGGCCCACCTGGTTCACGCGATCGTAGCCGCCGTCCTGGATGGCGGTGCCGATGTACAGCGCATCCTTGAACACGCAGAAGGACAGCACGCCCTGGTTGAGGTGACCGCGGTACGCCCCGATGTCGAGGACCTTCGTCCACCGATACGGCGCTTCCCCGACACCCCGCGTCTTCCACACCTGGAACCCGGTCAGGTGATTGAAGGTGCCCGCGTACAGGTGGTCGTTGAACGCGACGACGTTGAACACGACGGTGTTGTACGGATCGCCGAAACCGGGAGGACTCACCTGCCGCCACTCGCCCTTGGCGGGATCGGCGCTCTCGAGGACATAGGGGTACTTCGATTGATTCGCGACGTTGTTGTTGCTTCCGACGGGCGAGGTGTACAGGCGGCCGTTGAACTCCATCAGGAACCGGAAGGACGAGACGCCGTCGAGCCCCAGGCCGGGCTTCGAGGCGGGCGTGAACGTCTCGCCGTCCTCGGAACGCAGGATCATGGGCCCCGGGGCCCGCGTGTTCGCGAACGTGCTCACGTACAGCGCCGGCGCGGCATCGCTCCTGCCCCGAAAGACCCTCATTCCGCGATAGCTGACCTCGCGAATGATGTCCCTGCCGTCCCGTCCGGTCACGATCGGGGCGCGCTGCACCAGGTCCCAGCGCGCCGCGCGCGGGTCGTAGCGCCAGATCTGCGCGCGCAGGTCGATGTCGGCGAAGGCGTCGGGCGGGCACTGGATCGGCCAGACGGGCCATTGCGGGGGACGGAACGTCTGGCGTTTCTTAAGGCAGAGATTCGCGCGAAAGGTGCCGCAGTAGAGCCGGTCGTTGAACCACGACATGGAATGGACGTAGGCATTCCAGCCGTCTCCCCAGCCGTTGAGCGCGATCGGCAGAAAGTGCTCCTGCCCGAGCGTCTGGCTGGAGAGGTCGCTCCGATCCTCGGCGATCGGTCCCTCCTGTATCGCTACCCGGGTCGCCGCCATGCGTTCCTTCCTTTCGCCGCCCGCACGATGCCACCGACGCCCGATCCCCCTGCGCCATGCGGCGCACTGGATCTCCGCGCTCCAGCGTCCTGCTCCAACGGTCGTCGCGGCTTCCAAGCGCTGCCCCCCGCCGATCGCATCACGTTTTCTTGAGAAGGACCGGCTCGGCCAGGCCGGTCACCGTGCCGTGCATCCAGGCCGGTGCCGCCGTCGGCTGCGGCAGCCACGAGGCGTCCAGCAGCCGGGCGACGGGTTCGACCACCTTCTCGGGCATGTGCAGGGGGAAGAAATGACCTGCCCTCGGCAGGATCCGAATGTCGGCGTGCTCGCACAAGCGGGACAGTTCGCGCGCGGTTTCCAGCGCCTGCGAATACTCGCCGTAGAGACCGACGATCGGCATGCGCAGCGAAGGCAGACGGTCGGTCGGCACGTCGCCGGCGCGCCCGAATTCGTCCAGGGCCGTGGTTCGTTCGATCAGCTCGAGCCAGCGCATGGCGGAACGCTTGCCGTTCTTGCCGGAAAAGGGCGACGGCATCATCGCCCCCAGGCGATCCGCCCTGTCCGGCTCGTGCACGCGCAACCGTGCCATCTGGTTGAACAGCTGAATTCCGAATTCGCCGCCGTCTTCGTCGAAGACGAATCCGTTCTCCCGCATCAGATCCCGGTAACGCGGCCAATGGGCCCAGTCGCGGAGCCGGAGATTCGGTTGCAGCGAGCGCATGCGCGTGTCCACGAGCGTCAGGCTCTTGACCCGGTCGGGATGCAGGCAGGCGAAATGCGCCGCGACCGAGCCGCCGAAGCTGTGCGCCACGAGGTGCGCCGAGCCGATCCCGAGATGGTCGAGCAGCTCGCGCATGTCGGCCGCGAGGCGATCGACGCCGTATCCGCTGCGCGGCATCTCGCTCAGGCCGTGACCGCGAAGATCGAACAACGTGACGCGCGCGTACGCCGACAGCATCGGGGCAATGCGCAGATACCAGAACCCGAGGTTGGCGCCGAGCCCGTGGACCATCACCACTTCCTCGCGCCGCGCCCCGATGGGCCGCGGCTGGTCGAGGGTGACGTAGTGAAGCGTGATCTGTTCCAGCTGTGCGAGCGGCATGATTACTCCATGTATCCCAGCATGCGCAGCTGTTCGATGATCTTGTCCTTCTCGTCGTCCGCGATCTGTCCTCCGGGCGCCTCGAACTGCGCGACCGGGAGCGTCGCCGCCCCGATCCGCACGCCGTGCTTTCCGAGATGCTCGTCGGTGAAGAACGTCTCGGGCACGACTCCTTCGAAGTCCCTGGGCACGGAAAGGCCGAGGCTGTAGAGCAGCGTGGCCGCGACGTCCATGATGCGGCGCCGCTCCGCCGTCTCCCCCCGCCGGATGCCGGGGCCGCTGGCGATGAAGACGCCGTCCGGGTGGTGCGTCCCGGCCGGCTGCCCCCGCGCCTCCACCACCGGTTCGACGTTGCTGATGGAGACGAACCCGTAGTCGCGCAGCTCCAGCGACAGGTCGGGGGCATCGGACATCGCCGGGCCGGGGAAGACGTCCTCGCGGCAATGAATGGCGCGGATGATGCGTTCGCCGGTGGCGGGATCCCGAAGCGCTTCGAGGTCGCCGATCAGGCGCTGCCGGAAGGCTTCGTACTCCGCCCTCGGCACGCCGGGCTCCCCCGGCCGGTTCGACACGCGTATCCAGACGCCGTTGCTCGAGGGCGTGCGGCAGTACGCGAGCGTCTTGTGCCAGTCGAGGTTCGCGAACCAGCTCCGGTCGCGCCGCCGGCTCGTCTCGCTGTCGTCCGCCGTCCGCCAGGCGAGGTAGCCTTTCTGGTGGAGGTAGGCGTTGATGCGGACGATCTCGGTGGACACCGTGAACCCGTGATCCGACGCGATGTACACCTGCGCCTCCGGCGCCAGCGCCACCAGGCGGCGGACGTACCCGTCGAGTTTGCGGAAGTACTCGTAGCAGGCATCCCGTATGCCGGCCGCCTGGGGCGAGTCGTCCGCCGGCATGCGGGGATCGATGTACGCCCATGCCTGATGCTGGATCTTGTCGGTGCCGTCGAACATCACCGCCATGAGATCCGGCCGGTCCTCGCGCAGGAGCTTCTCGGCGATGAAGAACCACTGGTCCTCGCGCACGAGGTGATACCGCACCCACTGCTCGACCTCCTGCGGGCCGAGCTCCTCCATCGCGAGCTTCTCCTGCTCGAAATCCCATGCGAGCTCGCGCGGGTTGAACCCGTCGATGCCCTTCAGCCGGTCGAACAGCCCGGCGGGCAGGCTGTTGCGGCGCAGATGCTTCCAGGGCACGAAACCGGGCACGAGCGAGCCGCGCACCGGCCGCGGCGGCGCCGTGATGGGGAAGTTGAGCGACACGACGCTCCGCTCCTGGCGGCTGGCGATCGACCAGATCGTCTCGGTCCGGATGTCGCGCGCGTCCGACAGGGTGAAGTACACCTCCTCGCCCCGTTCCTCCGCGCGCAGGAAGTCGAAAACGCCGTGATGCCCCGGCGAGCGGCCGGTCATGAGCGAGACCCACGCCGGAGGCGTGAGCGGATTCGCCGTCGACCTCAGCTTCGCCCTGACCCCGTTCTCGATGAGCCCCTTGAGGAACGGCATCACCACGCCCCGTCCCGGCACGTCCTGGATGAGGTCGTCGAGGATCGTGAACGTGGCGCCGTCCATGCCGATGAATAGTGTGCGAGTCACGCTGCAACTCCGTTGAGCTTGGAAGTGACGAAGGACGCGACCTGGCTGACGGAAAGGTCGTCGACGTAACGGCCCTCGCGCATGAGCAGCTCGTCGAAGCCCATGCGCGGCCTCGAGAAGTGCTCCTCGACGGCCACGACCAGGTGAATGATGTCGACGGACGAAAATCCGAGCTGCTCGACCAGCTTCGTTCCGACGCCGATATCGTCGTCCAGATCCAGATCCCAGTCCTGCGTCATGTCGCGCAGGATCTGGATGATCGCGGTACCGACCTGTTGTTCGCTAAATGACACTCGCCGTCCTCCTCTCCCGGTGTTCGCCCGCCGTATCGGCGGCCTGGCTGTACTCCACGCAAATGGCCATCACTTCGTCCGGCGACTGCCACACGCGCACCCGAAACGAATGTTCTCCCCGCCGCACGAGCAGGTGCTCGTCGTCGATGCCGACCACTGGCCACGCGCGCGGGTCGCCCAGGAGACCCGTGCCCCGGCACTTGGCGGCCGCCTCTTTCGCGCACCAGAAGCGCAGCAGGGTTCGCGCCCTCTGCTCGGCGTTTGCCGCAGGAAGCAGTGCGGTCTCTTCCGGCGTGAGCGCGCCGTCGAGAAACTCCACCGACCGGCCGGCACCGAGGCGCTCCACGTCGATGCCGAGCGCGACCCCCGGATCGGCCGCCGCCGCGACCGCGCACCCCAGACTGTGGCTGATCGAGACCGCGGGAGCGCCGGCGGTCAGGTCGCCGAGAGCGGGGCACGACACAACGGGCCTGCCCGCCGCGTCCGGCAGAATTTCGACGTCCGCCGGCGCGAGACGGATGCCGTACTTGCGCTCGGCCCATGCGCGCACCGCGTCCTTCGCCGCGATCCTCCCGAGCAGCCACTCCCCGCGCCTCGGACCCTTGTCGGGCAGCGCGTACCAGAAGCGACGCTCGTTCCCGCCGAGCATCAGGTGCGCCAAAACGCGCTTCCAGATGCCCCACGAGTCGTCGAAGAACGACGGCGGGAGCGGGTCGATGCGACGGCCGATCACGCCGGCGGCCGGGAGCGGCTGCTCCGACGAGAAGTACTCGGTCTGCGGAAAGAGGCGGCACCGGTAGTAGACGTGAGGGATGCTGAAGTACTGGTCCTGCCAGCCCTCGATCCGCGCCCACAGGCGCCCCGTCTCCTCGATGAAATCGAAATCGGCCTCGAGCCGGGCGCCGCGCGGATACAGCCGGCATCGCGAGTACGGCGGCAACGAGGCCGGAACCGGATCGCTCGCCGCGACGCGCGCGACGACGCGGTCGTCCCCGTCGACGAATTCGAAACCGCCGCCCTCGCCGGTCTCGCTGGCGATCCGGATATGCGCGCGGCACAGCAGAGGACGTCCGGGAGGCAGTGCCGGGCCGTACTGCTCGTACTTGAGCACGCGGAACGGGAAGAAGCTCAGGTCCGCGCCGAACCGTTCCGCGACCCAGTAGCCGATCAGCTGTCCGGCCGAATCGAGCAGCGCCGGATCGGTGAGGAAGCGGGCGGCCCCGAGGCCAGAGAAGAACCGGTTCGGGTCGATCGCGCCGAAGTCGGCTTCGATCCCCTCGCGACCCCAGCGTCGCAATCGCTTCACGCCCTGGAAACAGGGACCGTGGAACATGGGGGCGTAGCGGGTCGGATCGTCCGGGTGATTCGCGTAGAGCTTGTCACCGGCATAGTTCGGACGGAACTCCTCCGCGAGCACGAACGGCGGCACGGGCCGCGGCGCCGGAAATTCGTCGCCGAGCCGCGCGGTGCCTTCGAAAACCAGCTGCCGGTCGGCGCCGTCCCCCAACACGAAAACCCGTACGTGGATCTCCGCCGGCGCGCCGGGCTTGCGGCCGGCCTGCACGCCGAGCCGCAGGCGTCCCTGGTCGAGCGCGAGCCAACGGTAGCCGCGAAGATCGTAAAGACCGATCACCCGCTTTCCGCTCAACCGCGCCGCGGCCTGTGCGACGACCTCCATGCTGACGGTGAACGGAATGACCGGCAACGGATGCAGCTCCGGATTCCGGGCGGACACCGCGGCCCCCAGTGTATGGTCGAAAAGGAACACGTCGCGGGCCAGATCGACGTCCCGTTCGCACCAGAGCGAGTCGGCGTCCATCGAGACGACGCGGCCGAGCAGAGGCCACGCCCCGGCTTCGCTGTCCGGATCGGCCGCCTCGGCTGCGGCGACGGTTGCGGTCGGCGGCGGCGTCATCAGACCCAATACGCGGGTCTGGCTCGACAGGAACTCCTGCATCAGGTTGAAGTGGGAACGCAGCAACGACACGCGCGCGTCGGGCCTCGGCGCGGCGGCCACGGGCGTCGGCGATTGGGCCGCGGGATCCGGGCGGACGTCGTCCTGCAACGGCGCGGGGGCGAGGACGGCAGCGAGCCGTTGTCGCGCCGACGCGAGCGCCTCCGCGCTCACTTCCATTCGGGGCATCATCAAGTCGAGCACCGCGCGCTTCGCAGGCTCGCGCTTCGCGCCGGGAGCGAGAGGCTCGATCGATCGCGCCCGATAGAGGGGCGCAAAATCGACGGCGGCGCCGCGCACGTAGAGCTGCCCGAGCAGCTGCTGCAGCTGCTGCAGACCCGGCTTGCCCTCGACATTGCTCGCCAGCGCCAGGTACTCGCCGCGCTCGAGGATGTCCTTCACGAACCCGGTCAAGTTGCCCCCGGGCCCCACCTCGACGAAAGTGCGGACGCCGGATGCGTGCAGGCGGGTGATCGTGTCGCGAAACCGCACCCGGCTGAACCACTGGCGGGTCGCCAGCGCGCGAATGGCCTCCGCTTCCGACGGGAACGGTTCGGTGGTCGCGCAGCTGTAGACGGGCGTGGCCGCCGGCCCGACGTCGAGACCGTCGTACAGGACGCGCAGACGCGGCTCGAGCGGCATGAACAGCGGCGTGTGGTACGCGCGGTCGAACGGCATCGGCACGCAGATGCCGCCGGCCTCGCCGAGACGCGCCACCGCCGCATCGATATCCGCGCGCTCGCCGAAGAGCACCACCTGATTGGGGCAGTTGTCGAGCGCGACGTGGAGGCGCCCGCCCGCGGCGGAAACGACGGCATCGAGCCGTTCGGGATCGACCGCGCCCACGGTCATCAGCGCGCCCGTCGGGATGCGACCCTCCGCGCCGAGGTCGCGGTACGCCTGCGCGAAGCGGCGCATCGCCGCGACGGTCTCCGCCCGCGTCGGCAGGCGCACGATGCCGCCGGCGATGAGCGCCGTGCCCTCGCCCGTGCTGTGCCCGACCAGCGCGTCGGCGGAGACGCCGAACTCGCCGAGCAGTTCATACAGCGCCATCCCCGCGACGAACACGGAGGCCGACCCGATCTCGAGCGTCGTGATAGCGCGCGCGACCCGCTCGCGCTCGTCCTCCGTCAGGCCGGTCGGGGCGGGGAACACCACCCGGCTCGGCGCGTCGGGCGCGATGCCGGCGAAGGCCTCGTCGAGCACGTCGAACCAGGCGCGCACCTTCGGGAAGTACACGCTCAGATCGAGGAGCATGTTCGGGTACTGCCCGCCCTCTCCCGGGAACAGGAACGCCACGCGACCGAGCCCGGCGGCGCCCGGTCCGCCGTAGTGGATGCCGCGCCGCCGGAGGTCCGCGGCCGCGGAGGGCAGCTTCTCCAGGGCGAGCTCGATCTTCTTGCGCAGCTCGGCCACGTCGGCGCACACCATCGCGAGACGGCAGCGCCCGTGCGGTCTGGCGGCGAGCGCGCACGCGAGCCCGGCGGCCGAGACGCCCGGATCGTCGACCACCAGCCGGTGGACCTCTCGCAGCGCTTCGATCAGGCCCTCGGTGCCGTTCGCCGAGAACACGAACAGCTCCGAGGACCAGCTCGCGTGCAGGGCCGGCCCGCTGGCCTGCGGGTGCTCCTCGAGGATCGCGTGCGCGTTGATTCCGCCGAAACCGAACGCGTTGACGCCCGCGCGGCGCGGCCCCGTCCCCGCGTGGATCCAGGGACGCGTCGCGTTGTTGACGTAGAGGCTCGACTCCTCGAGCTTCAGACCCGGATTGACGTTCGCGCAGAGCGTCGGCGGCAGCACGCGGTGATAGAGCGCCAGGGCCGACTTGATGACGCCGGCGATGCCGGCCGCGGGAATGCAGTGCCCGATCATCGACTTCACGGACCCCAGCGCCCGGCGCGGCAGGCGTCCGTCCCGTGGGCCGTAGATCCGCTTCATCGTCGCGACTTCGGTCGCGTCGCCGACCGGCATGCCGGTGCCGTGCGCCTCGATCAGCTCCACCGTGTCCGGATCCACGCCGTTCTCGGCGTACGCGCGCTGCATCGCGAGCAGCTGGCCTTCGAGGCGCGGCGCCAGCAGGCCGAGCGCCCGTCCGTCGCTCGCGCTGCCGACGCCCTTCACCACGGCGTAGACGCGGTCGCCGTCGCGGAGTGCGTCGCCCAGGCGCTTCAGCACGAGGATGCCGAGCCCCTCGCCGAGCAGCGTGCCGTCCGCGCCCGCGTCGAACGGGCTGATGTCGGTGCGGGACAGCGCCTTCAGCAGCGCGAACATCATATAAAGCTGCGGCGGCGTGGTCGTGTGCACCCCGCCCGCGAGCATCATGTCGCACCGTCCGCTGCGCAGCTCCTTGATCGCCTGCTCCAGCGCGATGAGCGAGGACGCGCACGCGGCGTCGACGATGTAGTTCGGTCCGAGCAGGTCCAGGCGATTGGCGATCCGTCCGGTGATGACGTTCGGAACGAGACTCGGGATCACCTCCGGCGTAAACGGCGGAAGCTTCTCCTTCAGGCGCGCGCGCAGCTCCTTCGCCATCTCCGGCGTGAAGCCGGGGACCAGCCCGCGCAGCAGCTCCAGCGTCTGGTCGACGACCTGCCCGTGGTGCAGCAGCGTGTTGTAGCCGCGGTTCACGTACGTGCCGCGTCCGAGGATGATGCCGGTCTTCGCGCCGTCGAACGGGCGGTCGCCGTAGCCGGCATCGGACAGCGCATCCCGCGACAGCTTCAGCGCGAGGAAGTGATCCGCGTCGCCGGTCGCCACGGTGCTCGGCATCACGCCGAACTCGACCGGATTGAAGTCGACGAACTCGCCGAGGAATCCGCCCCGGCGCGTGTAGATCCGATCGTTCTCGGTCGAGGTCGGATCGTAGTACGGGGCCGCCCAGCGGTCGCCGGCCTCGCTCATGCAGTTCCGCCTGTCCACGATGTTCTGCCAGTAGGCGCGCAGGTCCGGCGCCCCGGCGAACATGGCCGACATGCCGACGATCGCGATGTCGTCTCCGGCGCTCACGGCTCAGGAGTTCCCCGCGAGCCGATTGAGCGCCTGGCTGCACGATCCTTCGAGGTCGCGCATCTCGAGCCGCACCTTGCCGTCGGGCTCGACGAACAGCGCGTCGTACACGATCTGCTTGCCGTGATCCTGCGACTTCACCCGCATCGCGACGCGCAGCGGGTCCTTGATCGGCGCGGTGCCGTACCGCCGGACCGTGCCGAAGCGCGTCGGCAGCGCGGTCGTGTTCTGGTTGATGCGGCACCAGACGATGGCGAGCTGCGGCGCGGTATCGACGAGCCCCGGGTCGAACATCCACGCGCCCTGCTGACCCCCGCCGTGCACCAGCCACGCGGCCGGGGCGCTGGGCCTGGCGACGGCGTCGATGCCGTCCGCGTTGAGACGCTCTATTCCGGAGAGGAGCTGGAAGCGCGGCCCGTGGAACAGATAGTCCCGGTATACGCGGTCGGTCGCGAGCGCGTTGCCGGTATCGAGCGGGGAAAGCGACATCGTGGGCGGCTCCGGCAGCGCCGGCGCGAGCAGGACCGAGGCGCGGTAATACGGCAGCTTGCCGTTCGGCTCGAGGATCTCCGCCGACACCGAGAAGGACTCCGAGTCCGAATGACTGGAGGCGCGCGCCCGGAACAGGACCGGCGTGCCGTGGCTGCCGTCGACGACGATGCCCCGGAACAGGCGCAGGTCCTGGATGCCGCTGACCACCCACTCCGGCCACGCGCGCTGCACGAACTGGACCATCCATTCGAGCGCCATGGTCGCGGGCAGCACCGGCTTGCCGTCGAGCCGGTGATCCTGCAGATACGGATCGGTCTCGATCGAGAAGGTGTGCTCCATCACCATCGCGCCCTTCTCGATCCGGGACGTGCTTCGCAGCAGGACCAGCGTATGGCCGTTGGCGCGCGCGGGCAGGACCGCGTTCGCCGGCGGCGAGGCCGCCGCGGCGGCCTGCCGGGCCCACGGCCCTTCGCCGACGACCACCTCGACCTGCCTCCCCCGCTCCCGCCGTATCGCCTCCTCGACGAAGGCGCGCCGGCCGGCGTCGAGCGCGATCGGGACGATGCCCTGGCTGCGGAACTGCCGGCGGACGCCCTCGGAGGCCATGCCCTGGCTGTCCCACGGCCCCCAGTTGATCGCCGCCACGTGCGCCTTCGGGCACGATCGCGCGATCTGCCACGCGAGGCGGTTGACCACCTCGTTCGCGGCCGCGTAATCGGACTGGCCGCGGTTGCCGTAACGGCCGGCGACCGAGGTGAAGAACACCATGAGCTTCAGCGAATCGGGCCGCAGGTGGCGCGCGAGCAGGAAGCCGCTGTCCGCCTTGGTGTCGAACACCCGATCGAACGACTCGATCGTCTTGTCGACGATGAACTTGTCCTCGATGACGCCGGCGCCGTGGACGACCGCATCGAGGCGACCGTGCGCGGCGTAGATGTCCCCGAGAAGGCGGACGAGCTCCGCCTCGTTGCGCACGTCGGCCACGCGGTAGTCGACCCGCGCCCCGGCCGCGCGACACCGCGCCAGGTTCCGCCGGATCTCGCGCGCCCCCGTGATCTGCTGCAGCTGCCTGTCGATGAGGACCGGCGTCGCCGCGACGCCGCGCGCCTTCGCACGCTCGATCAGCAGTTTGCGCAGGGCGCCCGGTTCCTGCGCCGCGGCGGTCTCGCGATCCTCCTCCTCGCCGAGCGAGGAACGGCCGGCGAGGATCAGCGTCGGACGGAAGCGGGCGAGCTCCTCGGCGATCTCGGCGGTGATGCCCCGTGCTCCGCCCGTGACCAGCACCACCCAGTCGGCGGCCGGCGCGCTCTCCGGCGCGGCGGCGGACTTCGCGAGCGGCACGGTGTCGAACACCGTGCGGACACCGCCCGGGTACCCGACCTCGAGTCGCCCGGGGCGCACGAGCTCGGCCAGAACGTGGCGGCTGCAGTCTTCCGCGCCCAGGCGATCGTCGAAATCGACCGCTTTCGCGCGCAGGCCGCTCCACTCGTGCACGACGCATTTCAGGAGACCGCAGGCGCCGCCGCCCGAGGCCGGCCCGGGCATCGCGCCCGCGCGCCCGAACTGTCCGCCCATAAGCGACGCCGCGAGCACCGCGCCCTGGCCGCGCTTGGCCGCGTCGATCAGGTCCGCGCTGCATTCGCGCAGGAGCCAGAACAGTCCTTTCACGTGCAACCGCGTGGCCGTTCGCCAGCCGTCGAGATCCATCTGCGTGTTCGCGCGCGCGAGCGGCGCGAGATGGACGATGGCGCACACCGGCCCGTGGGCGGCGCGCGCACGCTTCACGGTATCCGCGAGGGACTCGGGGTCCGTGAACGCGTCGGCGCCCAACGTCTCCACGCGCGCGCCCTTCGCCGACAGCGCGCCGGCCACCCGTGCCGCGACCCCGAGCTCGTCCTCCGTGATCAGGACCAGGCCCTGCGGCCAGCTCTCGTCTCCCGAAGGCAGCGGCTCTTCGACCGCGCGCATCCCGAACATCGGGGGCGTCTCCGCTTGTGCGGCCGGCGCTTCCGCGACGGCCGGCGCGGCCACGGGCGCAGGCGTCTCCACCGCAGCGACCGCGACGAGCTGATCGAGCACCGCATTCAGCGTCTTCGCGCGCGTGAGGCGCTCCATCTGCGACTGCACGCGGGTGGCGAGCGTCGGGGGGAGCTGCTTCTGCAGGGCGCCGAGGATTTCGACGCGCTTGATCGAGTCGATGCCGAGATTGGCCTCGATGTCCTGGTCGAGGCCGAGCATGTCCTGCGGATAGCCGGTGCGGTCGCTCACGATGCCGACGAGCAGGTCGGCGAGCGCGGGGCGGGCGGGCGCGTCGGGGGTGGTTGCGGTTGCCGGCGAGGGCGGCGCCATTATTGAGGGCGCCGACGGCGCGGCGGATTCGACCGCGGCCGCCGAAACGAGCTGGTCGAGCACGGCATTCAGCGTCTTCGCCCGCGTCAATCGCTCCATCTGCGACTGCATGCGCGCGGCGAGCGGCGCCGGCAGCTGTTTTTGCAGCGCTCCAATGATTTCGACGCGCTTGATCGAGTCGATGCCGAGGTTGGCCTCGATGTCCTGGTCCAGGCCGAGCATGTCCTGCGGATAGCCCGTACGCTCGCTCACGACCTGCACCAGCAGGTCGGCCAGCGCGGCGCGGTCGGGTGCCGCCGTCGCGGGAGTGCTCGGCACGGATGCGGGCGCGATGGGGGCCACCGAGGGCGCAGACGGTGCCGCGAATTCGACCGCCCCCGCCGCGACGAGCTGATCGAGCACCGCATTCAGCGTCTTCGCGCGCGTGAGGCGCTCCATCTGCGACTGCACGCGGGTGGCGAGCGTCGGGGGGAGCTGCTTCTGCAGGGCGCCGAGGATTTCGACGCGCTTGATCGAGTCGATGCCGAGATTGGCCTCGATGTCCTGGTCGAGGCCGAGCATGTCCTGCGGATAGCCGGTGCGGTCGCTCACGATGCCGACGAGCAGGTCGGCGAGCGCGGGGCGGGCGGGCGCGTCGGGGGTGGTTGCGGTTGCCGGCGAGGGCGGCGCCATTATTGAGGGCGCCGACGGCGCGGGCGGGACGGCAGGGTGCGGCACGGAGGCCAGAGGAGCGGTCGTCGGTGCCGGCGACATCAGCACGCTCGCCGGCTGCCGAGTGGCCGGCATGGGCGGCGGCACAGGAACGGCAGTTCCCGCCGGCATCGCCGCGACACCGGCCGGACCCGCGAGGAAGTGCCGCATGACCTGTTCCTGCACGGCGAGGAACTGGCGCATCGATTCCTGGTACGCGACGAAGGCGTCGCTCCACTGGCCATCCGCCGGCTGATGCGGCGCCGGCGGTGCAATCATCGGTCCCGAAATCGGTGCGGGTTCCGTATTAGATGGCGTTGGCGGCGACACCGTGGCACGAGCCGCTTCGCGTTCGCGCGCGACCTTCAGGGATTCCACGTTGAGCGGCGGCAGCTTGCCGGTGCGCCCGGGTTCCTCCGACTGCCGCCGGCAACTGCCGCCGTTGACCAGCCAGGCGCTGGCGGGCAGCGTGTGGCGAATTTGCGCCACGCGCGCCAGGTCGATCTCCCCGACTTCCCGCCCCTCGAACAGCGCGCTATACCGGAAGCGCACGCCCCGGACCGCGAGCGCGGCCAGGCACGTCAGGACGCCGGCCAGCCCGGCGCCCGGCGAGTCGAACGACACCGCGTGGAAATCGCGACCGGCGAGCACCTGCGAGACGAGCCGCGTGAGCACGTTCTTCGGACCGAGCTCGACGAACACCCGCGCGCCGTCGCGATGCATCGCCTCCACCTGCCGGACGAACTCGACGGGACTCAGGAGATGATCCGCGAGCCGGTCGCGGATCGCCTTCGGGTCGGCCGGATACGGCGTGCCGTCGCGATTCCCGTAAACCGGAACGCGCGGGCTTTCGACCGTGCTCGTCCGGATCGCGGCCGCGAGCGGTTCCTGAGCACTCGCCAGCATCGAGGAATGGAATGCGGCCGAGACGGGAAGAACCTGGGCGGTGATGCCCGCAGCCGTGAACTCGGCCGCCAGCTGCTGGACCCGCTCCTTGGGCCCGGAGATCACGGATTGCCGGGGCGCGTTGTGGTTCGCGATGACGACGTCGCCCTGCCCTTCGAGCCGGCGGGCCACCTCCTCGCGCGGCGCCTGCACGGCGGCCATCCCGCCGCCCGTCCCCGCCGCGCTCGCCATGACCCGACCGCGCACCGCGGAGAGCGCCAGAAAATCCTTCGGGCTCAGGGCGCCGCCCGCGCACAACGCGGCGTACTCCCCGTAACTGTGCCCGCCCGCCATGTCCGGCGCGATGCCGAGCCGCGCGGCCA
Source organism: Sulfurifustis variabilis (assembly GCF_002355415.1). Taxonomy (GTDB): domain Bacteria; phylum Pseudomonadota; class Gammaproteobacteria; order Acidiferrobacterales; family Sulfurifustaceae; genus Sulfurifustis; species Sulfurifustis variabilis. Next base: position 2,081,999 of record NZ_AP014936.1, read on the forward strand.
GGCGCATGAATCCGAGCGCCATGGCGCCGATGGCCGGCTGCGCGACCGCGGTGTTCGTGAGCGCGGCGCGGTGCTCGTTCTCTTCGCTCTCGCTGAAGGCGCCCACGGGATACACGAACTGACTGAGCGGTTTCGGGAGCGCGCTCCTGAGCTCGCCGTCCGCGAACTCGAAGGCCGAGCGAAGCTCGTCGAGGTACAGCGCGGCTTCCCGTCCCATGTCCACGTACTGCGAGCCCTGGCCGGGGAAGAGGAACGCGACTTTCGGCGCCGCCTCGCCGAGATTGAGGCCCAGATGCACGTTGCCCGGCAGGGGTCCGGCGCCCGCGAGATGGCCGCTCAGCGCGGTGAGCGCCTCAATCAGCTCCTCCCGCGTCTTCGCCACGATCGCTGCCATGCAGCGCGCGCCGGCCGCCGCCTCCGCCTTGCGCGCGCAGGCGTAGGCCAGATCGTGCAGCCGCGGCTCGCCGCCCGCCGACAGACCGGCGTGCAGCGCCTGTATCTCCTTGGCGAGCTGCCCGCGGTTCGGCGCGCCGAACACGAACAGCTCCGCCGGCCAGACGCTGCCGCCCGCGGGCCGGGCGGAGGGACGCAGGTCGCCGTCGTACTCCTCGAGGACCACGTGGAAGTTGGTGCCGCCGAACCCGAACGCGCTCACGCCGGCGCGGCGCGGGTATTCGGGATCGCGCAGCCACGGCCGTGCGTTCTTGAGCAGGTACACCGGGCTGTCCCGGTCGGCGATGGACGCGATCGGCTGCTCCACCCCGGCGTGCGGCGGCAACACCTTGTGGTGCAACGACAGCATCGTCTTGATGAGGCCGGCGGCGCCGGCGCTTGCCTTCGTGTGACCGATCAGCGTCTTCACCGAACCCAGGGCGCAGCTCCGCGCGGGAGCCTCGTGCTCGCGCAGCAGCGTCACGACCGTCTGCGCCTCCGCGCTGTCGCCCACGGCGGTCCCGGTCCCGTGCGCTTCGAGCATCCCGAGGGTGCGCGGCGAAAAGCCGGCCTTGTCGTACGCGCGCCGCAGTGCGCGCACCTGTCCGGCCGGCAACGGCGCGGTGAGCCCGAGCGCCTTGCCGTCGCTCGAGCTGCCGACCGCCTTGATCACGCCGTAGATGCGATCGCCGTCGCGCTCCGCGTCCGCCAGGCGCTTGAGCACCACGACCGCCAGCCCTTCGCTGATGACGATGCCGTCGGCGTCCTTGTCGAACGTCCGGGCCTCGCCCCGCGGCGACAGCGCCTGGGTCTTGCTGAAGCACATGTACGCATACGGGCCCTGAACGGTATCGACGCCGCCGGCGATCGCCATGTTGCAGCGACCGCTTTCGAGCTCGTTGACCGCCGTGTAGATGGCGGCGAGCGACGAGGCGCAGGCGGCGTCCACCGACAGGTTCATGCCGCCGAAGTTGAAGCGGTTCGCGACGCGCCCGGCCACCACGTTGAGCAGCGAGCCGGCGAAGGACTCCTCCGTCCACTCGGGCAGCCGGTCCCACACCTCGTCGGAAAGGCTGTCGACGAACCGGGGCATCTCGGCGCGCACGCCGTACTGCTGCCCGATGTCCCCGAGACCGCCGCTCGCGCCCAGCACGATCGCCGTGTGCTCCCGGTCGAACTCGGCGTCCGCGTAGCCCGCGTGCTCGAGGGCGCGCCGGACCACCTCCAGCGCCAGCAACTGCACCGGATCGATCGACTTCAGCGAATTGGGCGGGATGCCGAAACGCAGGGGATCGAACGGGACGTCCTCGAGAAATCCGCCCCACTTCGAATAGACCTTGTCGCGCGCGTGCCGGTCCGCACTGTAATACAGCCGCCAGTCCCATCGGTGCGGCGGGACTTCGACGATGGCCTTCACCTTCTCGACGATGTTGCGCCAGTACGTCTCCGGCGCATGGGCGCGCGGCAGCAGCGTGCCCATCCCGATGATCGCGATGTCCGCGGGGCGCGAGGCCGCACGCGTCGCCGCCGGTTTCCCGGCGAACTTCGCCAGCCACGCCGTGCCGTTGACGCTCACGTCCTCGTGCAGGTCGCGTATCCCGACCACCTGCTCGCGCTGGGTGGCGACCTGCCCGACCATGTACATGCCCTCGCGCACCCGGGTGTCGTCGTCCGCCATCTCGATCTCGCCGCTCGCTCCGCGGCGCACGCCCTTGGAGGCGAGCCGGAGGCGCCCCAGGTTGAGGTTCTCGAGCTCGTCGCGGATCTCCTCGTGCGAGCGTCCCTCCTTGAGCAGACGGCGGCGCGTGCCGAAGAACTCGTGCACGAACGGCGTCACGGCGCAGCGCGTCGAGTGGCCCGGGCCGGTTTCCAGTCCGGCGGTATGGCGGCAGGCGAGCAGCTGCTCCTGGAAGGATCGACCGATCGCCTTCGACTCGACCGCTTCGCGCGTGAACAGATACGCGGTGCCCATCAGCACGCCGACGCGGATGCCGCGCTCCGCGAGCGGGGCGGCCAGCGCCGCCACCATCGCGGACGAGCGCGCGTCGTGCACGCCGCCGGCAAAGAGCACGTGCACCTGCGGCGCGATCTCCGCCGACACGTCCTCCAGCAGCACGTCCGTCATCTGCTCCCAGAGCACGAAGCTCGCGAGCGGACCGATGTGCCCGCCGCACTCGCGCCCCTCGAAGATGAACCGGCGCGCCCCCTGCTCGAGGAACAGGCGCAGCAGGTTCGGCGCCGGCACGTGCAGATACGTGGCGATCCCTTCCCGCTCGAACGCTGCGGCCTGGTCCGGGCGTCCGCCGGCGATCAGGGCGAACGGCGGCTTCACCTCGCGGATGGCCTGCATCTGCTCTTCGCGAAGCGAGTGCGAGACGAATCCGAGCACACCGACGCCCCAGGGGCGCTCCCCGAGCCGATCGCGCGTGGCGCGAAGGAGCTCGGTCGCCTGTTCTCTCCGCATCATCGCGAGCGCGAGAAACGGGAGCGCGCCCGCCTCGGCGACGGCGTGCGCGAAGCCGACGGTATCGCTGACGCGGGTCATCGCTCCCTGCACGATCGGGTAAGTCGTCCCGTGCGAGGTCGCCAATGCCGCTTCCGGCGCCAGAGGGCGCGTTTCGGCGGCGGCACGCGGCGAGCGATCCGCGCTCGCGCGCATCGCCTGGATCAGGCGGCCGGTGGTTTTGTAGCGGTCGCGGAAGCGGGCGGCGAACCCGACGGCCTGCCCGATCGGCCAGGCCATGTCGTCGGGCTGTCCCCATCCGAGCCGCGAGTCCGCTTTCGCACGCCAGGCCGCCGGCTCGTCGCACTCGCATTCGAGCGCCATCTCCTGCAGGCGCTGGACGCCGAGCAGCCCCGGGCGCCGGTACACGCGACATCCCTTCTGCAGGGTTTCGCCGATGACCACGGTGTCGAGACTGGATGCGCTTTCCAGCAGCCGCCGATGCTCGGCGGGGAGGAAACTCTCCGGCATGAGCAGCAGCTGGTCGTCCAGCACGGCGCCAGCCGCCCCGGCCGCGCGACACGCCGCCACCGTGTGCACACCGATGCCGCCTCGCACGTAAACGGGCTTTGTGCCCAGCGCGAGCAGTTTCTGGCACAGGATGAACGCCATGTCTTCCCCGACCCACCCGCCGGCCTCGTGTCCCTTGGCCACGAAACCGTCGATGCCGTCGAGGGTGAGTGCAAGCGCGGTATCGACATCCGTGACCTCGACGAGGAGCCGCCGAGCCGATGCGCGCGGGAGGGTCTTGAGTTGCTCCGGCAGGAGCGAAACATCCGGGGACGAGACGAGGAGCCAGTGCGGACGGTCGGCCAGCGACTCCAGCCACGAGGCGGCCAGGCTCAGTTGGGTGCCGGTGAGCAGCAGGCCGATTTCGCCATCGCAACGCTGCAAGGCAGCGAGCTGCTGCTGCGCCGCCGGACTTTCCGCGCCCCGCTCCAGATCGAGCAGCCCGACCTCTCCGGCGCGACATGCGGCTATCGCCAGGGCGGGCGACCCGGATTCGACGATCGGATTCAAACAAAGAAGCCGGAAGGTTTCCGCTTCTTCGACTCTCCCCTCGTGTGACGCCTTTTCCTTATTGGTTCTTTTCATAAGGCAACCCCGTCTGCCTGAATTCTTTACAAAAGCTACGAATCGCCGATGCGCATGGTTCCCTTTGGAAAGGCACGGAAACGGGAGTCGACGACCCCACGGACCGAGCGGAACGATGAACTCCCTTGCAACCGGGGCGGGGGGCTGCTACGGAATAAGTACGGGCCTGCAAAAACGGCGGAATCCGAAGAAACGGACCCAGCCGCAAAGGCTTCCGGCACGGAGCACGTGCTAGAAGTCTTCCAGGCACGGGCGCGCAACCGGCGCGCCGGAACTAACGTATCCACAGGTCAGCTTATAATGAGTTGTCCGCTTTCTGGACGCGGACTAATTCAACCTGTGGGAAACGCCGGTACAAGCGACAGCGTAAGCACGTTCCCCCTTTCTACCCTTTGTTCCCCTTAGAACGCGTCAATACGCTACTACATTGCGGAGGGTATTGCGACTACGGAACGGTTACCGCTTTCGTCGTCGCGCAGCGACGCCACGGGCTACCCGATCGCGAAACCGGACGAAGATCCGTTTCTAACTGGTTATGTCACCGAAAGAACCGGACTTGTCGTTCCGCGTCGGCTGCACCCCCTCGTCTGCCACGGCTCAATATCCGAGCCGACCGGTCCGCCGCCGAGATCATCTTTTCTTCTTTTTCGTCGACGAGCCGTGGAAGCTTTTTCATTGCGAGGTCGACGCGCCCCATGCCGTTGTGCCGGGCATTGGCTGTCCCTAGAATCGTGCCCGGAATAAAAACAGGTCTAACTCGCCCCTCCGGCGAGACATCAGGCGACCCTAAAGCATGCGCTGCGTCTCATGGCGGTCGATCTTCGGAAGGCACGAACCGCGCCCCCGTACTCTCCAATCCGAGCGATCCCGTACCCTCTCCGCCCTGGCGCTGTGCATCCTCGGTTTTCCCGCGGGCGCCCTGGCCGATGACCTCCTCGCGGTCTATCGCCAGGCCCGCGACTACGACGCCCGCTGGCGTTCGGCCAACGCCGCCTACCGCGCCGGCCTCGAGAAGCTGCCCCAGGGCCGCTCCCTGCTGCTCCCCTCCCTGGCCCTGAAGGGCCAGAAGATCTACACGGACGGCGACATCGAGTACCTGGACCCGAGCCCGTTCACCAGCGGCGAGCGCGACTACGACTTCGGCGAGTACGGGGTCGACCTGACCCAGCCGCTGTACCGCAAGGAGAGCTTCGCGCTGTACGGCAAGGCCAAGGCGCACGTCGGCCTGGTCGAGGCGGACTTTCGCGCGGCGCAGGTCGATCTCATCGAACGGGTCGCGGATTCCTATTTCGAGATGCTGTTCGCGCAGCACGACGTGCGCCTGTCCGAGGCGGAGACGGCTTCGTTCAAGAGCCAGTGGGAACGCGCCAGGGAAAGGCACCGGGCGGGCATTGCGACGCTTCTCGACGTCTACGAGACCCAGGCGAAATACGATCTCGCCGTCTCGAACGAGCTCAAGGCGCGCAAGGAGCTCGACATCAAGCGCGAATCGTTGCGCAAGCTGCTCGGCCACGTCCCGGCGGAGCTGGCCGAGCTGATGCCGCAGCCGACCCTGCCCACGGTGCGGCCGGAGACGGCCGACGAATGGGTCGCGATCGCGGAAAAGCACAATCCGCAGCTCGCATCCGTCCGCTTCGCCGCCGAAGAGGCCGAGCAGGAACTGCAGCGCGCCCGGGGCAGCCATCACCCCACCGTCGATTTCGTCGCGGGGTACTCGATGACCCGCACCACCGGCAGCGTCTACACCGACTCGGCCAGCCGCGCCGAGCTGTACAGCTACGGCGTGCAGGTCGAAGTGCCGCTCTACAAGGGCGGCGCGCTGAATTCCCAGGTGCGCGAAGCCGCCTCGCTGCGCGACAAGGCGAAGGAGGATTTGGAGGAGGTGCGCCGCACGGTCGCCCTCGAAACCCGGCAGGCGTTTCTCGAGGTGACGCACAGCCTCGCCGAAATGAAGGCAATGGAGCAGGCGCTGCGCTCCGCCGAGCTGCAGCTCTCCTCCACGAAATCGGGCCTCAATGCCGGTGTCCGCACCACGACCGACCTCCTCCAGGCCGAACAACAGGTCTTCGCCGCGAAGCGCGACCTCGCGCGCGCACGGTACGCGTACTGCACGAAGATCGTCCAGCTACACGCCGCGGCCGGCACCGCCGACGAAGAGATCCTCGCGGTGATCAACGCCCTGCTTGCGGGTGCACAGGGGACGGCTTCGAAGACCTGAACGGCGGTTCTGGTAGATTGACGGGACCACCTGTGCGGGACAGATTCGTGTCTTCGCCTCGAAACCGTATTGGCGAGGAAAATAACTTGAATTGTTACGTGACTCGCCGTCCGAGAAGTGGGCCTACCTCACTCTGACCCATCTCGGCTGTAGACACCATACCTACGCGCTCAACGCAATAATGTATACCGCATATACGAGGAAGATCGTCAGGACCAAACCTATCGTCAGCTCAAACAATTCGAATGCAACCGAGCCTTTCCCCTGTGACTTCCAACGCTTAAGGACTCGTCGACGGTAGTTCCGGAGAACAACAATCGCCAAACGGAGAAACCGTGTAATAGCCTCCTTGCCAGCTCAACAAGTTCCAACATGGCGTCCTAGTAGACCCCTTGGTGCGAGGCATCGCTAATTGACTGTCCGTATCGGAATTACTAAGTATAGGGACAGTTCTATATTCATCTTAAAGTAGCGCGCATCCTCAGCGCTTGCTCTCTTCAAGAAGCACGATCGCCTGCGCGGCGATGCCCTCTCCCCGCCCCGTGAAGCCCAGGTGCTCGGTGGTCGTCGCCTTCACACATCAAGGGTCAGTTTGAGGTAGTGCCCTCCCCATAGACGGTCGGTTAAGCCACTACACGACTGTCTTCATACCGCACCGGCGATACATAGTCGAGCGTTTGGTGCAGTCGCTCGCGGTTATAGAACAGCTCGATGTAGTCGAAAATGGCGCGTCTCGCCTCGTCGCGGGTTTCGAACGAGCGGTGCCAAGTCAGCTCGTTCTTCAAGTTGCTGAAGAAGCTCTCGACGACCGCGTTGTCGTAGCAGTCGCCCTTACGGCTCATGCTTTGGATCATGCCGTGCGCCTTGAGCAGATCGCGGTAGGCGGTGGCCAGGTAGAGCTGACCGCGGTCTGAGTGATGAATGAGCCCGGGCGCCGGCCGGCGTTGCTCGATTGCCATGGCAAGCGCCTCCACCACAATCGGCAGGTTGATGCGTCGATGCATCGCCCAACCCACGACACGACGTGAGTAGAGATCGATCACGACCGCCACATAAAGCCAGCCTTCCCGCGTGGGGACGAACGTGATATCGGTCGCCCAGACGCAATCGGGCGCGTTGGCCGCGAAGTTACGATCGAGGAGATTCGGTGCCGGGGGTTCGCTATGGCGAGCGCGGTAGGCCTGCTTAAAGCGACGGCGCCGCTTGGCCTCGATGCCGTGGACCCGCCGTAGGCGCGCCACCCGCTTGAGCCCGCAGTCGATGCCCTCGGCGTGCAGGGCCTCGAGGGTCTTGACCGCCCCGTAGTTCTCGCGCGACGTGGCGTGGATATGCCGGATGCGATGGAGCAGATCGGTGTTGCGGCGCGCACGCTCGCTCGGTGTCCGCGACCGGGCGGCATAGTAGCCACAGCGCGAGACGCCCAGGGCGCGGCACAGCGCGGCCACGGTGTACGCGCCTTGGTTATCGGCAATGAACCGGTGCTTCAACGACTGTTTCGCGAAGTAGGTGGCCGCTTTTTTTAAAATCTCGTTCTCTTCCTTGAGGCGCGCGATCTCGCGCTTGAGCGCTGCGACCTCGGCGTCTGTCCCGCGCTGGCGTCCGTGGCCGGGGAACACGCCATCGCTCCTCTTGGCGAGGAGCTGTTCGCGCCACTTATAGAGGCGGTTGCGTGGAATCCCGAGCTCGCGGGCAAGATCGGCGGGTTTCTTCTCGCCGCTATCGAGCAGCCGGATCGCTTCGAGCTTGAACTCCCGGGTGAAGGTCTTTCGTTTTGTCATCGGACACTCCTTTGGGCATTATGTGCCTAGCTGAGTGTCTACGGGGAGGGTGGTACCTCAACCTGACCCTAATTCCGTCTCTCGGCCCGGCGCACGAGGTTGGCTTGCAGGGCGTTGCGCTCGACATAGCGCGCCACCGTCAGGAGATGTGCGTCTGTTTGGACCGGGAAGGATTTAAAGCGCCCCTGGTACAGCGGCCCGGTGCCGGCGCTCCGATGGGCGGCATGCCAGCGTTGGTGTGCGTCCCGGTCCGCCAGCGTAGGGTTTCTGACAGTGCCTCGTCGTCGCGCGGCCAAGCAGCAGGTGCCAGTCATTGGGCATCAGGCAATAGGCCAAGAGGCGGATACCGGTGCGCGCGATGGCCTCTTCCAGGATGCGCTCAAAGGCGAGGTAGTCTCGCTCCGTCTCAAACAGGGTCAAGCGTCCTACCCGGCGATTGAGGGCGTGGTAGACCAAGCCACCGGTGGCGATGCGAAGGCGACGCGGCATGGTGGGTTCTTCTACAGCCGCGGTGCGTTGGTGTTAATAAAAGACTCCCGACCCACTCCCGACCCCTTTACCGGACCCCAAGCTGTATCCGGACCTTACTTGCTATGACTCACACGAATCACTTTCGCAGTTCGCCTTGATATTTGGATCAGGAATACTCCGCCCAATTCTTCCCGCGCGAGGGAACCGGTAACGGTCCACACATCAGCCGATAGGCTCGCATTAAACGGCTTTTGCTTTTCAATAACCTGTTTTCCATAAATCGGCGCCAAGACCGCTTCAGCTATGGCTATCGCTGTTTGCTCATCCGGAACAAAACCATTCTTAGGCACGAACATGTGCTTTTGTTCCACACCATTACTATCGCTACCATGGACGGCTGGTAATCCACACAAAAGACTAGTCATCAATACCGCCATAGGAATGACTTTTCTAAGCGATCCTTGATTCATGGGGTTGACCTGAGTCGCTTTTTTGTTGCCACTCACCCTGTGAGTCCAAGCACGAGTTTAGCTTGCTCCGCGCGCACCTCGGCCGGTGGCCGATACCCGAGCGCACTGTGCGGGCGGCGGTGGTTGTAGAACTGGCGCCAGCTCTCGATCACGGTTCTCGCCTCCGCGAGATCCCGGAACCATTCGCGGTTCAAGCACTCGTCCCGGAGCTTCCCGTTGAAGCTCTCCACGAAGCCGTTGCGCCAGGGCTTGCCCGGCGGGATGAAGGCCGGGCCGACGTTCTGATCGCGCAGCCAGCGCATCACGGCAGTGGCGGTGAACTCCGCGCCCTGGTCGGAGCGGATGAACTCGGGCTTGCCGTAGAGGCGCATGAGTCTTCCGAGGGTCAGGATCACATCGCGCGAGGTGAGGGAGCGCGCTACCTCGATTGCCAGGCACTCCCGAGTGTGCTCGTCGATCACGCAGAGGAGCCGTATGGCTTTCTGGCTCGCCAAGCGGTCGTGCACGAAGTCGTAGCTCCAGACGTGGTTCGGCCGGGTCGCCCCGGGCAGGCGGATATCGGTCCCGCAGCGCCGTCGCCGCGGACGCCGGCGCGGCAGGGCGAGCTTGAGCTCTCGCCACAGGCGCCGGACGCGCCAGAGCCCGAGATCGAGCCAGGCGGACGTGCGCCGATAACCAAAGCGCGGATGCTGCTGGGCGCTCACGAGCAGCGCCTGCGTCAGGAGCCGGTCCTTGGCGGGTTGCCGGAGCGCGTAGTGCGGCACCCGGCGACTGAAGCCGAGATAACGGCAGGCGGCACGGCTCGAGACGCCCCGGCTCGTAAGCGCCGCCAATGCCTCGCGCCGGCCGGCCGGGGACGTCATTTTTTTCCTGAGAACTCCCTGAGTCCCTCGATGACCAGGAGCTGCTCGGCCACGAGTTTCTTGAGCTTGGCACATCAAGGGTCAGTTCTCGCCTTGTTGCATTCTTGCTCGAACGATTCGGCCGATGGTTGCAAGGTGCAAACCGAAGTGCTCGGCGAGCTCGCGGTAGCTGTACGCTCCGGTGCTGTGGGCTGCGACGATCGCGTCATCTCGATCCCGGTGTTTCACCGCGATTACAGCAAGCGAGGGAGCGGGTGCTCTGCGCTGCGCACGCGGAATGCTCAGCTCGTCGCCGTGCAACTCTGCCTTTCTTTGCATCCGCTCCACGAACCGCTCGTCGCCGAGATAGATCTGCTGGCGCAACCCGGTCCATATGCTCCCCTTGTCGATTCCCTCGAGCACGAACTGGCCGTACCTTCGCCGTGCTTCTGCCCGCCGTTTGCCAAATTGCGCCAGCAAACCATCCGTCGCGAGCCACTGGGGAACCGGTGCTTCCCCTACCATCGCACGGTAGCTGCTCCACGGATACTTTCCTGGATGCTTGACCATCCCGGCCCGTACGGGATTCAAAACCACATAGCGTGTCAATTCGAGCAGATAGCTGTCCTTGTCGACCAGAATGCCCTTGAATCGCCCTTGGAACAGATGCCCCGTCCGCTGGTGCCGTCGGTTGGAGGCTTGGGTATACATGCCATTGAGTTGGCGCATTCCTTTAGAGAGGTTGCCGTCCGGCGTCTCCACCACCAAGTGATAGTGGTTCGTCATCAGGCAATACGCATGACACACCCAGTTGAACCGGTCCACCACCTCCGCTAACACGCTCAAGAACTTCGAGCGATCGTCATCGTCCTCGAAGATCGGTTCACGACGATCGCCGCGCGTGGTGACGTGATAAAGCGCGCCGGCGAACTCAATTCGAAGGGGTCTCGTCACGCGCTGGAGCTTACCTCACTCCGAGTCTATGCGACAATGCGAGAACTGACCCTAATTCCGTCTGCGTCTGTAATTCCGTCTGCGGCGAACTCAATTCGAAGGGGTCTCGTCACGCGCTGGAGCATACCTCACTCCGAGGCTATGCGACAATGCGAGACCTGACCCTGATTCCGTCCCAGGTGCACAGGGGACGGCTTCGAAGACCTGAACGGCGGCTCTGGTAGATTGACGGGACCACCTGTACGGCGCCCGAACAGATTCGTGTCTTCGCCTCGAAACCGTATTGGCGAGGAAAATGACTCGAGCTGTTGCGTGACTCGCCGTCCGGGGAAGCGGGGCTGCCTCAATCTGTCACCTTAGTTTAGCGTAAAGTCTTCCTTGTCAAGGACACATCGACTCGGCTCTTCGCCCCTCTGCACGCTCCGTCGATGGCGCCTCCCCGGAACTCGCTCGTTTCCCGCAGGGCAATGTCGTAATCGGGGTGAAGAAACAACAGGATGCCGCCGCAGTTACCTTCTGCGGGACCCGCCATAAGTACAAACCATTTAGCTTTCTCGACGATAGAAATTTCATAATGACCAGATAAATCGGTCTTCGTCTCAGCTGAAATTGACCGATCGACATGGCTGATAGGCGCAACACTTACGGTAACAAATTCGATCGGTGCGCCGGTTGATGCGTCGCTGACCGTCCCATAATAATGTGGAGTAAGCTTCCGCTCGTGCGGAATAGGCACGGCGATACAACTGCTGAGCCCGAAAATGGATACCGCGGCCGAAACAATCGTTACGTTTGACAGATGTCGACAGCGTCTACATTTCGGTGCTCGCAGCGTGGTCATGCGGGATGCGAGCAGATTAGACAAGATAGTCGAAGGGAGCAGAGTAAAATCTCACAGGAGGAGACGAATCATAGGGAAGCGGATGAAACGGCGCATATTCCAAGAAGGGTAAAGCAACCACCCCTCCTCCTACCCACTGACTCATGATGTGGGCCGGAATGTAAGCAGCTCCCAATACAGGGGCTTGTGAAAAAGCGTGCGCAAGTTCATGCGCGTTAAGCCATTTTTCATAGTCTGTATTTAATGCGTTGTAATACAGCGCTCCATTAGGGGTTGCATCAGTTATCACATTGCCAAAAGTAATAGCATAGTAAAAGTTGTTTGCACCACCTCGATAGAAGAAGGCTCCATCCCTGAACTCCGGCGCAGCGAAACCCGAAGACGCTAAACCCCAGGCGTGTCCGAACATATTACTTACTTGCCCGCACGCAATCCCTTCCTTAATCCCTTCCTTACCGCCGACCACGTAACCACGCAGACCATCCCGTACAATTCCAATGCCGACATTGGCATATGGGTTCGTTAAGTACAAATCCGAGAGGCCAAGGTCAGCCGGGATGGCACCCGCGGCAAATCCTCGAAAGAAACCTTCGGAGTTGCCGGTCTGTAGCCAACCGTTGATTCCGCTTCCAACCATCTGGCCAAGCATGCTTCCGCTGAAATTTGCCCCGACCAAGGCACTGCCGGCGAGTTTCGCACCAGTGATATGCGCTTGCCCAACAGAGCGCCAATCACCTGTAGACCATCCATACGCGGCGCCGAAACTAAGATTTGTCATTACGCCAACATTCGCCAAACCACCGACATACGGGATGCCACCTACTTCCCTGAGCACTTTCTGCGTGAATCTCTTGACATTTTTCTTTAGCCTCTTCCACCCCTTGCTCAGCCAAGAATGTCCGCTCGGGTCAATCAGCGAAAGCGGGTTGTTGATGACGTAGCTGTAGCGGTTGAAAGCCTGACTGTTGAGCGAGCTTGGGACGATCGTGTCCGGCGAGATGAACCGGCCGAGCACCGGGTCATAAAGCCGCGCGTTCATGTTGATCAGCCCGACCTCGTCGTCGTGCTCGTGGCGTGTGAAGCCTCGTGTCGTCGAGCTCGTGATCGGTCCCGTGGCGTCCTGGCCGTTGGGCTGGCGGCGCTTGCCGAACGGATCGAAGCTGAGGCGTTCGACCACATTGCCGTTCTCGTCCGTGATGGTATCCACCGAGTCCAGATGAGAGGTGTGGATATAGCGGGTAGGGCCGACATCGGCATCATCGGTCGAGCGGATTGCGACCAGGCTATTGCCCGCGTAGACGTAATGACGGTGCTCCGTTCCGGCATTTCCATTCACCCTTTCATACAGCCTTCCCACGTACATCGTCGTCGAACTCGGGCTCGCTTTTACGAGACGATTTCCGTTCGCGTCATAGCGGAATGTGATGGTCTGAGCGCCGGACCTGATGGTATACGGCTTGTTAAAGGACGTGTACGTTATCGCCCGTCCTCCACCGAGAACCATGTTGCCGTTGGCGTCGTATACGTAAGTCGCGTTTACGGAGCCGGACACGCCCGTTACCGCATGGGGCTTGCTGCCGTTCTGACCGTACGTGTAGTAGCCGGTATCGGACTTGTAGGTGATGTTCCCGATCGCGTCGTACTGGTAGGTCTTCGTAACGGCGCCGTTCGCCGTCACCAAACGGTTGAGGTCGTCGTAGACGAACGTCTCGTTTAGACCTTCAATCGCGTCCGATCGCGAAAGAAGGTTTCCGACGGCGTTGAAGGTGAAAGTCTGGTCCTGCACCTGCCCATCTGCATTCACACCCGTGCGAATGCTTTCGATGGTGCCCTTCTCATGATCATAAGTGCGCTGGCTCTTGATCCCATTTCCGAAATATTCGCTGGTGATTCGGCCGTGCGCGTCGGCATCGTCCACCTGCCAGACGAGGGAGTTGCTGCTCGCGTTGAGCACTTGCCAGAGGTGGCCATTTTCGTCGTATACCTGGCGAATGCTGTATCCGGTCCGCGGATACGTGATGGTCGCGACCCGCCCTAATTCGTCATAGGAGGTACGCGTCGAATACAGCACCCCTTGAATAGAGGTAAGGGCCAATTTCACGCGGCTCAGTTCATCGTAAGCGTACGTCTCCTCGAAGCCGTCCCAGCCCGTTACCCTTCGCAGCTTTCCGATGCCGTTTGTTGCCGTGTCGTACTCCCAGGTGCTCGTTCCCTCGGGTGCGGTCTTGGTTTTGATACGCCCCAGCACGTCGTAGCTGATGGCAACCGATTGTGCTTTCGCGTCGATTTGCTGCGTGAGCTCGCCTAGAGCGTTGTAGCCGTAAGTCCAGCTCCCCATATCCGGATCCTGCATGCCGATCTTCCGGCCACGCAGGTCGTACTGCATGCTCGTGACATTACCAAGTACATCGGTAACCGTGAGCAAATTCCCGAACGGGTCGTGTTTGAAATTTACGGTTCCCGCAAAATCCGTCGCCTCGACCGTCCAGCCCTGCGAGTTCCGGACCGTCGTCCGGGGTTGGCCCAGGGGATTTGTAACCGTCGTGACGAGGCCATTGTAAGCGGTCGTCGTCTGTCGGTTTCCGGGCGCCGTCGCCACTTTAATCCGCCCTAAGGGGTCGTACTCGTACTCTGTGCTGTGTACCGGCTCTCCTTGAAAATATGGATGCGACTCCCATTGGAGACGGCCCAACGAGTCGTAGCCCCTGTCTCTATGGATTTCCCTGTCTCCGAATCCGATGGTGACTTTCTTGGTTTCTCGGCCAAGGATGTCGAAGTACACCCAAGCGGAACCTGACCCGCTCGTCGTCGTTTCAATCGCGTATCCCGGACTGTAGCTGCTATAGACAATCGTGGATTGTGTCCCGTCAGGACGCCTCTCGCCCGTCTGGCGACCCAGGCCATCGTAGTCCCAACGGGTAACGAGCCCATTCGAATCCGTCTGACTATCCACGGCCCCGCTCCCCGGGTCATAGGTGAACGAGATGGTGTGACCTAGTGCGTTCGTTTTCTGGACGGGAAAGCGGCCCTGCGCATCGTACGCCTGATGCTCCGTGCGAGCGGTCAGCCCGTAACCACTTACGGTCTTGCTCGTACGATTGCCAAACGGATCGCCATAGCCATACGTCGTGGTCAAGGTCAGGCTTGGTTGATCGGGTTCGACGATCTCCTGGGTCAACCGACCCAAGGCGTCGTAGTTATAAGCCGTAACGCGAGTCTGCGGGGCCTGCCCTGGCGCTTCGCCCGTTATCTCCGATCGGACGAGTTGCCCCAGTATCCAGCTCGCGCTGTTATGTGCATAGAAGTTGTTCGTAGTTTTCTTCAGTCCGTCGCCAAAACTGGAGATCGTCGTGGTTGCATGTCCGCAACTGTCGAAGGTGGTGCTCGTGTTGACCGTGGTAACCAGTGCTCCGCTCAGCTCCCGGCTTTCCTCATAACTTGAATACAGCCCGGGTCGTCGAGTCCCTCCGCATACATTCGTCATCTGATTCCACGTGTTGGCGACGTACTTGACGCGCACCTCGCCCACGTAGGTTTCACTCACGGAAACGGTGCCATCAATTCCTGCCTCGCGATTCTGGTTGTAATACGTCACATGAACGAGCTCGTCGGGGCCTCGAACTTCCGTCCATCGAAAATCCAGAATCGCGTCTGCTATTGCGTGCCGCTTCAAACCGCCATATCGGTAAGTTGTCGTGCGAAATCCCCCATTTCCGTCGCTCTCGCCGGCGCTCGTGACAACAAACGCATGTGTTGCGAAGTCCTGATAGGGATAAAGGGAGTTGAAATCGCGAACGTGAAACAGCTCGTCGGTAACCGCTGCATAAACGACGGTGTTTTCGGCGCCTAACCCGTTTCTCGTATGCGAGACGACGTCCTGCGCCTGGCGATCTCCTCCCCAGTGATTGATAGTGACCGTGGGACTGTTAGGATCGCGGTAGACCAGCATGAGATCGGCCTTGCCGTCGCCATCGAAATCATCGGAAAACACTTGACCCCGGTAGGTGGAGCTGTCGACGGAGTTCCAATGGGATCCAACACCGGCGCCGCCGCTCCCTTCGCCGGCGTAGGCGAGCTTGCCGGAGGCATCCGAGTTCCAGTGATTGATAGTGACCGTGGAGCTGTTCGGATCGCGGTAGACCAGCATGAGATCGGCCTTGCCGTCGCCGTTGAAGTCGCCGACGAAGGGCTTGCCTTTGTAGGTGGAGCTGTCGACGGCGTTCCAATGCGGTCCGGTGCCGGCACCGCCATTGCCTTCGCCGGCGTAGGCGAGCTTGCCGGAGGCATCCGAGTTCCAGTGGTAGATGCTGACAGTAGGGCTGCTGGGGTCGCGGTAGACCAGCATGAGATCGGCTTTGCCGTCGCCGTTGAAGTCGCCGACGAAGGGCCTGCCTTTGTAGGTGGAGTTGTCGACCACGGTGTTCCAGTAGGCGTGGTGGCCGCCGGTGCCGGCACCGGCGTAGGCGAGCTTGCCGGAGGCATCCGAGTTCCAGTGATTGATAGTGACCGTGGAGCTGTTCGGATCGCGGTAGACCAGCATGAGATCGGCCTTGCCGTCGCCGTTGAAGTCGCCGACGAAGGGCTTGCCTTTGTAGGTGGAGCTGTCGACGGCGTTCCAATGCGGTCCGGTGCCGGCACCGCCATTGCCTTCGCCGGCGTAGGCGAGCTTGCCGGAGGCATCCGAGTTCCAGTGGTAGATGCTGACAGTAGGGCTGCTGGGGTCGCGGTAGACCAGCATGAGATCGGCTTTGCCGTCGCCGTTGAAGTCGCCGACGAAGGGCCTGCCTTTGTAGGTGGAGTTGTCGACCACGGTGTTCCAGTAGGCGTGGTGGCCGCCGGTGCCGGCACCGGCGTAGGCGAGCTTGCCGGAGGCATCCGAGTTCCAGTGATTGATAGTGACCGTGGAGCTGTTCGGATCGCGGTAGACCAGCATGAGATCGGCCTTGCCGTCGCCGTTGAAGTCGCCGACGAAGGGCTTGCCTTTGTAGGTGGAGCTGTCGACGGCGTTCCAATGCGGTCCGGTGCCGGCACCGCCATTGCCTTCGCCGGCGTAGGCGAGCTTGCCGGAGGCATCCGAGTTCCAGTGGTAGATGCTGACAGTAGGGCTGCTGGGGTCGCGGTAGACCAGCATGAGATCGGCTTTGCCGTCGCCGTTGAAGTCGCCGACGAAGGGCCTGCCTTTGTAGGTGGAGTTGTCGACCACGGTGTTCCAGTAGGCGTGGTGGCCGCCGGTGCCGGCACCGGCGTAGGACAGCGTGTCCGATGACTCCTGCCAAGCGAAGGTTGTCGGCGGCAAGCAATATCCACTGGCGTCGCATTCCCGAATAGCTTCGAGGCGCGATCGGCCTGTTGTCGGGCTCACTGCCGGTTGATACGAAAGCCGATAGTCTCGAACCGCGGTGGTACCCACGAAAGTGCGTATGTTCGTGAGCCGAACCGTTTGGGTGACACGCGATCCGATTTGGTAAAGCGTGATTACATCCGGTCGCTGACCGTATACGAACTGAACGGAGCTGTATGGAGCGATGCCGGCGGAGTCGTTGCCTGTGTACGAAATTTGAGTTGCATGATATTCGCCGTTCACGCTATCTTCGTAGTACGAAACGGACAGGAAGTTGCCGTTCTGATCCCGAGCTTTGTTTAGAGCCCAGATATATGCGTCGGTGCGACCAACGGCTTCGATGCGGGAATCCGCCGTGGTGCCGTACTCCATGATTCGGCCGTCAGGCTCATACAGGTAGAAGGAATTCGGATTGCTCGCCGTGCCGTTTGCGATGATCTTCTTCAGCGATTCCCGCTCGGTGCGATATTCATTACCTCCGATAAGCACGAGTCGCTCGCCGTCCAGGCAAAACCGATCGTTTGCATCGAAATTGACGCCGCTCTTGAAGCCATCCAGCTCAAACGTTGCACCACATCGGTGGATGATTGAAAGGCCGGCGATGCCCCAACCCACCCCGACGAGACCGTTACCGCCTTGCGAGTGGTATACAAGCCCGAGACTCGGCTGCATGCCGTTGGTCCCCGGTGGAACGGTGATTGGAACTGTGTAGGTCGCTGCGCCGGAAGCGTTCACCGCAAAGCTGCCGGGCGTCGTTCCAACTTGCGCCGTCGGCGTAATGACAGCCTGAGCAGGGAGAATGGCGTAAAAAGCGGCAACCACAAGACCGATTGCCCACTTCAAGGCAGGTCCCGGTCGTAGAAGGCTTCGGACGATTGCGGTGCTGAGTACGCGAGCGCAGAACGCGCTGCCGTGAGCGACAAGGACGTGCATGTCCGCCTCCCTGGCAGGCAGTGTCCGCTTTGATTCTTCTGGTCGACTGCCCGCGATTATTGTTATGCAGGTCTTCTTATTGTCTCTCGGCCGCCTGCGAAACGACCGTCATGCAGCAGCGACTTTAAAAGCGGATTTCCTCGGACGTCAAGTGCCCGTGCAATATCAGCACATCCTTATTCGCAGGTCGAATCGCTTCAGCGTTCGATGAGTACGACCGCCTGCGCGGCGATGCCCTCTCCCCGCCCCGTGAAGCCCAGGTGCTCGGTCGTCGTTGCCTTGACGTTCACGCAGTCGAGCGCGATCGCCAGGTCCTCGGCGATGTTCGCCGTCATGTGCGCGATGTGGGGCGCGAGCTTCGGGGCCTGGGCGATCACGGTGGCGTCGAGGTTGGCGATGCGCCAACCTCGCTTCGTGACCGCGTCGCGCACGCGGCGCAGCAGCACGCGGCTGTCGATGTTTTTGTATTGCGGGTCGCTGTCGGGGAAGTGGCGGCCGATGTCGCCGAGGGCGGCGGCGCCGAGGAGCGCGTCGCAGATCGCGTGGAGCAGGACGTCGGCGTCGGAGTGGCCGAGCAGACCTTTCTCGTAGGGAATCTTCACGCCGCCGATGATGAGGTCGCGGCCTTCGACCAGGGCGTGCACGTCGAAGCCCTGTCCGACGCGCATCATGGCGCGGGCCCCTGCTGCTTAAGGTAGAGCTCGGCGAGCACGAGGTCGGCGGGAAGCGTGATCTTGATGTTGTCGGCCCGTCCCTCGATCACTTTCGGGCGCGCGCCGACCCGCTCCATCGCGGCGGCTTCGTCGGTGACCTCCACGCCATCCGCCAGCGCGCGCTTAAGCGCGTCGCGCAGGGACCCGAGACGGAACATCTGAGGAGTGAGCGCGCGCCAGAGATTCTGCCGGGGAACCGTCTCGATCACGCGGCCTTCGGCATCCGCGCGCTTGACCGTGTCGGTGAGCGGCATGGCGAGCAGGCCTCCTTCGCCATCCGCCGAAACGGCATCGATCAGCTTATCGAGATCCGAATGGCGAATGCAGGGACGCACCGCATCGTGAACCAGCACCCAGTCGTCCTCGCGCGCGGTCTTGGCCAGGACGATGAGCGCGTTCAGCACGGTCGCGGCGCGCGTCGCGCCGCCTTCCGAAGTCCCCATCAACCTGGGAAAGATCACGGGCCGCATCTTCTCCCAATGGACGTCGTCGCGCGATATGCCGACGAGCACGCCCTGCAGGCGCGCGTAGCCACACAGTCGTTCGAGCGTATGGAGGATAACAGGCCGGCCGAGCAGCGGGAGGTACTGCTTGGGGAGGGCCGCCTTCATGCGGGTCCCCGTCCCGGCCGCGGGAACGAGGCCCCAGATGCCTGTCGCCGCGGACACGATAGCAGGGAGACCTTGTTAGGAAGCCTCTGAATGGGTCGTCATTGCGAGGAGGGAAGCGACGAAGCAATCTCGCCACCGCCCGACTGCCTGGGACACCGGATTGCTTCGCTGCGCTCGCAATGACCGAAGAGCCGCTGAGCCAGGGTTTCCCTAGCTGGTGCCGTTCACGCCGATGCAGTCGCGGATCTGGTTGATGGCCGCCTCGGTCGTCATGCCCTGCACCGCCGCGATCTCGCGGGCGAGATAGCCGCTCGCGGTCTCGAGCAGCATGGACTCTTCGAACGACAGCCCCGACTGCTTCTTCCAGCGCATAAGATCGCGCACCACCTCGCCGATCTCAAGGTACGAGCCGGTGTTGATCTTGCGCTCGATCTCCTTGCAGCGCTCGGCCCAGTTGCCGCCGGTGACGCGCTTGCTGCTCTTCGCGGACAGCACCTTGTAGAGGTCTTTCAGCTTGCGGTTGTTGAGGAGCGGGCGGATGCCGCACTTCTCCACGTTGTCCTCGGGGACCTTTACCGTCATCTTGGTCTCCGGGATATGGATGACCAGGCACGGCCTGAAATCGTCGGCGACGTAGATTTCTTCGACTGCCTGGATCACGCCCACACCGGCCGAGGGATAAAACACGGTATCGCCGACTTTGAAGCGAGGGCGTTTCGCAGCCATCAATCGTCTCCCAATGGTTAGTTTTGTTGCCGCGCCGGATTGGCAACTTATTGCTATCTATTGCCAATTCCGCTGAGATTATGCCGGTAAGCCCCTACTCTGACAAGCGTTTCGAAAGGGCCGACGACGTGCACCTGCTGGGCTACAATAGCGCGCCTTTTTGAGCCCTTTATCATGAGTTCCCCGCTGTCGGCATCGGAAAAAATCGTTTCGGCCTCGCCACTTGATCCGGTTTTGCCCTCCTCACCGGGGGAGCGGCTGGCCTGGACGCGGCTTCTAGGAAGCGCGCGGGGACTCGCGCTCGCCATGGCGGCCGCGCGCCATCGCGGGCCCCTGCTCGTGGTTACCCGCAGCGTCAGCGAGGCGAACCAGCTCGAAGACGAAATCCGGTTCTACCGCACCGATCCCGCGCTTCCGGTGCTGCCCTTCCCGGACTGGGAATGCCTGCCTTACGACATCTTCTCCCCGCACCAGGAGCTCGTTTCGCAGCGCCTTTCGACGCTCTACCGGTTGCCCGGGCTGTCGCGCGGTGTGGTGATCGCCGCCGTCTCGACGCTCCTTTACCGCCTCGCCCCGCGCGAGTACGTGGCCGGCCACAGCCTGATGCTCTCGGCCGGCGAACGGCTCGACCTCGACCCGTTCCGGGAGCAGCTCGTCCGGTCGGGTTACCACGCCGTCTCCCAGGTGATGGAGCCGGGCGAGTACGCGGTCCGCGGCGGGCTCGTGGACCTCTACCCGGTGGGCGCTCCCAGGCCGTACCGCATCGATCTCTTCGGCGACACGGTCGACTCGATCCGGGAGTTCGATCCCGAGACCCAGCGCTCCGGCGCGTCGCTCTCGTCCGTGCAGCTCCTGCCCGCGCGGGAGTACCCGCTCACGGAATCGGCGATCCAGCGGTTCCGCCAGACGTTCCGCGCCCGGTTCGAGGGGGACCCGCAGAAAGTCGGGATCTACCGGGACGTGAGCAAAGGCATCGCGCCGGCCGGCGCGGAATTCTTCCTGCCGCTTTTCTTCGAGCGCACGGCGTCGCTCTTCGATTACCTCCCCGGGTCCGGCGTCTGCGTACTCGAGGACGGCACGGAGCAGGCCGCGGCCGACTTTCTGCGCGAAGCGCGAGGCCGCTACGAGCAGCTTCGGTACGACGTGGAGCGCCCGCTGTTGCCGCCCGAGGAGATCTTCATCGGCCCGGAAGCGTTCGACGCCTCGCTGAAGGGGTACCCCTGCGTGACGCTCCGCGACTTCTCGAGCGAGGCCGCCTCCTCCGGCAAGACCGTCGACTACGGCACGGCCGCTCCGGCGGAGCTGCGCGTCGATCACCACAGCGCAAAACCCTACGGCAGCCTGTACGACTACGTGGACGCCTATGCCGGCCGCGCGCTCATCGTCGCCGAGACCGCCGGTCGCCGGGAGACCCTGCACGCCCTGCTCCAGGACCACGGCCTCGACGTCCGGGACGTGGCCGGCTGGGCGGAGTTCCTGAAGAGCGACGCGCGACTCGGCCTCACGGCGGCGCCCCTCGATCGCGGCCTGGCCCTCACCGACCCGGCCATCGCGGTCATCGCCGAATCGCAGCTCTACGGCGAGCGGGCCGTGCAGCGGCGCCGGCGGCAGAAAGCGGAGCGCGATCCGGCCGCGATCATCCGCAGCCTCGCCGAGCTGCAGGTCGGCGACGCCGTCGTCCACGAAGACCACGGCGTCGGTCGTTACCTCGGCCTGCAGACCATCGACGTGGGGGACGGGCCGACCGAGTTCATCTGCCTCGAGTACGCCGACGGCGACAAGCTGTATCTGCCGATCCTGTCGCTGCACCTCATCACGCGCTACACCGGCACCGACCCGGAACAGGCGCCGCTGCACAAGCTGGGCGGCGAGGCGTGGGAGAAGGCCAAGCGACGCGCCCTCGAGAAGGCCTACGACGCGGCGGCGGAGCTGCTCGAGGTCTACGCCCTGCGCGCGGCGCGCAAGGGGCACGCGTTCAACGCCCGCGATGTCACTTATCACGGCTTTGCCGAATCGTTCCCCTTCGAAGAGACGCCCGACCAGGCGCGCGCAATCGACGAGGTCATGCGCGACATGGAGACCGAGAAGCCCATGGACCGGCTCGTGTGCGGAGACGTGGGCTTCGGCAAGACCGAGGTGGCGATGCGCGCGGCGTTCCTCGCCGTTCACGGCGGGAAGCAGGTGGCGGTGCTGGTGCCGACGACCCTGCTCGCGGCGCAGCACTATCAGAACTTCAAGGACCGCTTTGCCGGCACCCCCTACCGCGTCGAGCTGCTCTCCCGCTTCCGCAGCGCCTCCGAGGCGATGGAGGTGCTCGAGGGCCTCAAGGCCGGCAAGGTCGACATCGTCATCGGCACGCACCGCCTGCTGCAGACCGACGTGCGTTTCGACCGGCTCGGGCTGCTCATTCTCGACGAGGAGCACCGCTTCGGCGTGCGGCAGAAAGAGCGGCTCAAGCAGCTGCGCGCCGAGGTCGACATCCTGACGCTCACCGCCACCCCCATCCCGCGCACGCTCAACATGGCGCTCGCGAACCTGCGGGACATCTCGATCATCGCGACCGCCCCCGAGGGTCGGCTCGCGATCAAGACGCTCGTCGCCGAGTGGAACCGGGACCTGATCCGCGAGGCCTGCCTGCGCGAGATCCGCCGGGGCGGCCAGGTGTACTACCTGCACAACGAAGTCCGCACCATCGAGCGCGCCGCGCGCGAGCTGAAGGAGCTGATTCCCGAGGCGGAGATCGGCGTCGCCCACGGCCAGATGCCCGAGCGCGAGCTCGAGCGCGTCATGCTCGACTTCTACCACCGGCGCTACAACATCCTGGTCTGCTCGACGATCATCGAGTCCGGCATCGACGTGCCGACGGCGAACACGATCGTCATCGAGCGCGCCGACAAGTTCGGGCTGGCGCAGCTGCACCAGCTTCGCGGGCGCGTCGGGCGCTCGCATCACCGTGCCTACGCGTACCTGCTGATTCCCGGACGCAACGCGATCACGGCCGACGCCCGCAAGCGGCTGGAGGCGATCGAGTCGCTGGAGGAGCTCGGGGCGGGCTTCGCGCTGGCCTCGCATGACCTGGAGATCCGCGGCGCCGGCGAGCTGCTGGGCGAGCAGCAGAGCGGCGAGATCGACGAAGTGGGCTTCGCGCTGTATTCGGAATTGCTCGAGCGCGCGGTGCGGTCGCTGCGGGCGGGCGAAAAGCTGCCGGCGAAGACGGAGTCGCGGGAGGTCGAGATCAACCTGCACGCGCCCGCACTGTTGCCGGAAAATTACCTACCCGACGTGCACATGCGGCTCGTGCTCTACAAGCGCATCGCGAGCGCCGAGAGCCTGGAGGCGCTGCAGACTCTTCAGGAAGAGATCGTCGACCGGTTCGGGGTGTTGCCCGAGGCGGGGAAACGCCTGTTCAAGGCGGCCGAGCTCAAGGTCCGCGCGGCGCCGCTCGGCATCAAGAAGGTCGACGCCGGAGCGAAGGGTGCGCGTATCGAGTTCGTCGAGAAGCCTCCGATCGACCCGGGCGCCATCATCCGGCTGCTGCAGTCCGCGCCGCGCACCTATCGACTCGACGGCCCGAACCGCCTGCGCATCCTCACCGAGATGCCCGATCCCGAATCGCGGGTCAAGACGATCACAAAGCTTTTCGACACCTTGGCGCCCGCCAGGGTCGAAAAAGAGGAGCTGAGAGCGTAGGCAGAAGGACTCGTCAGAGGTCGTTGCCAGGAGCGCAGCGACGAAGCACCCTCGCCGCACATCGAAACGCCGCATCAGACTGCTTCGCTACGCTCGCAATGACCGCTTTGGCGCTTGCCGGATCGAGGACGAGCAGGATTAATGACCGAAGCAATCTCTTCGAGATTGCTTCGCTATGCCCGCAATGACGGGTCGGGACCCTCCGCCTCTTCAGCAGGTGGTCCCTTTATAGTTCTGCCTCCGCCGCCGGGGCGGATTTCTTCTCCAGCTCCGGGAATAGCACGTCCTCGTACCCGAGCAGTCTCAGATCCTTGAGCCGCATCGGGTAGAGCACCCCGTCGATGTGATCGCACTCGTGCTGGACCACGCGGGCGTGGAATCCCGAGACGGTCCGATCGATCGGGGCGCCGTGGCGGTCGTAGCCAGTATAGCGGATCGTTCGATGGCGGCCGACGAGACCCCGCATGCCCGGGACGCTCAGGCACCCCTCCCAGCCTTCCTCCTGTTCGTTGCCGATCGGGTGGATGACCGGATTGATCAGTATGGTTTCGGGAACCGGCTCCGCCTGCGGGTAGCGCGGATTGGCCTTGACGCCGAAGATGACCAGGCGCAGCGAGACGCCGATCTGCGGGGCCGCGAGCCCGGCGCCGTTGTACGCCGCCATGGTGTCGAACATGTCCTCGATCAGCCTGTCGAGCTCCGGCGTACCGAACTCCTTGACCGGCTCCGCCCGCCGGTACAGCACCGGCTCGCCCATCTTCAGCACTCTTCTGACGGCCATCGGTCCGTCCTCGAAATCGTCCGGGAATTGCCGGATACTATAGCGAATCGTTCGGAGCGGAAGAAACGTGAAACGCCTATTCGTTACGGTTTGTCTGGTCTTGGCCACGCTCACCGCGCACGCCGTGACGACGAGCCCGCCCGTGCCGAGCTACGACATCGAGGTGCTGGTGTTCGAGATGCGGCTGCCCGAATACGAGGGGGCCGAGCTCTGGACCACCGACAACCTGAAGCCGGTGGACACCGCCGACGCGGTTGTCGCCGGCGAGACGCCGGTCGCCTCCGAGCTCTCCAACGCCGCCACCGCCATTCGCTCCGACCCCCGGTTCCGGGTTCTGCTGCACAAGCGCTGGACCCAGCCGGCCGAGGCGCGCTCCGCGAGCAAGCCCGTCCTGCTCAGCACCGGCGACCGCGAGCTCGACGGCACGCTGCGTTTCTATATCGCCCGATTCCTGCATCTGGAGATGAACCTCACCTTCCAGCCGCTGGCGCTCGTGCAGACGGCCTTCCCGGCCGAATCGCAGGCCTTCCAGATCAACGAGCAGCGCCGGATCAAGACGCAGGAGCTGCACTACTTCGATCATCCCAAGTTCGGGGCGATCGTACGCGTGGTGCCGACGGGGAAGGGATAGTCCGTCAGTCCGCGAACGCCGGACCGAATCAGGGACGCCGGCTCGCGACCATGCGCACCATTTCCGGCAGCGCCTGCTCGAGGGTGACGGCGGGTCGGAAGTCCAGGTCTCGCGCGATCCTGTCGGACCGGTAACACGCCGAGCCGAGGAGTTTTTCGAGCGCCTCGCCGTTGAGCGGCAGTCGTTTGCCCGTCAACCGTTCGAGGGCGTCGCCCATGCGCGCCCCCGCTTGTAACACCGCCTTCGGGACGGTCCAGGACGGCGGGGTGCGGCCGAGCGCGCGACAGATCGCCAGATAGATTTGGCGGGTGGAGTAGTACAGGCCGTCCGTGACTATATAAAGGTGGCCGGGCGCGCGCTCGTGTCCGGCAGCGAGCAGGAGCGCCGTGACGGCGTCCTCCACGTGCACCATGGAGCGACGGTTTCCGACTTCGGGCAAGGGCGGGAAGCGGCCCGCATCGACGGCGGCGATCATGCGCACGAGGCTTCCTTTCGGGTTCGGGCCGTACACCATCGGGAGGCGCAGCACGACGGTTTCCATCCCTTCGCGCCCGGCCTGCGCCACGAGCGCCTCGGCCGCGAGCTTGGCCCGCCCGTAAGCCGAAACCGGGTGCGGCTCGGTCGCCTCGTCCAGGCAGTCTGCCCCGCCTTCCCCCATCGCCTTGACGCTGCTCATGAACACGAACCGCCGCACGCCGGCGGCCCGCGCCTCGGCGAGCAGGCGCCGGGTCCCTTCGACGGTCACCTGCCGGTGCGCTTCTTCCTCATCCGACCCCCGCCTGTCTTCGGATTCCGCCCGGCTCGCGAGATGCATGACGGCGTCTGCGCCTTCGCAGGCGCCGCGCAACGACGCCGGGATCCCGAGGTCACCCCGGCGCCGCTCGACGTCCGCCGGCAGCCGGCCCTCGGCGGCCGTTCCCCGCACCATGGCGATCACCGCGTCGCCGCGACCGAGAAGGCTGGAAACGAGACGGCTGCCGATGAACCCCGTGGCACCCGTAACAAGAATCCGGCGTGACGCGGAAGAGGTCATCCGGGGAGAAAGGCAGGCGAATTACGATCCGGCGTGACTGGCGAGAAAATCGTCGTATGCCCTTCGTATGCCTTCCGGAAGATTCGTCCTGGCCTTCCAGCCGAGCCGGTGCAGGCGAGTCACGTCGAGTATCTTTCGCGGCGTCCCGTCGGGCTTGGAGGAATCCAGGACGATCTCGCCCCGGAAGCCGACCACGTCGCCGACGAGCCGCGCGAGGTCATGAATGGTGAGGTCCTCCCCCACCCCGATGTTGATCAGCTCGCCGATTTCGGCGGCGCCGTACCGCTCGAGCAGGAAGATGCACGCATCGGCGAGGTCGTCGCTGTAGAGGAACTCGCGGCGCGGCGTGCCGGTTCCCCAGATCGTGACCTCCCGGTCGCCGCGCGCCTTCGCTTCGTGCATTTTCCGGATGAGGGCGGGCAGGACATGCGATGATTCCAGGTCGTAGTTGTCGCCCGGACCGTACAGGTTGGTGGGCATCACGGAAAAGAAGTCGGTGCCGTACTGGCGATTGTAGGCCGCGCACATCTTGATGCCGGCGATCTTGGCGACGGCATACGGCTCGTTGGTCGGTTCCAGCGGACCCGTCAGCAGGTACTCTTCCTTCAGGGGCTGGGGGGCGAGCTTCGGGTAGATGCAGCTCGAACCCAGGAACAGCAGCTTCCGGACACCGTGCCGCCAGGCGGCGTGTATCACGTTGGCGCCGATCATGAGGTTCCGGTAGATGAAGTCGGCGCGGTAGGTGTCGTTCGCGAGGATGCCGCCCACCTTCGCTGCCGCGAGGAGCACGTATTCCGGCCGCTCCCGGGCGAAGAACGCGTCGACGGCCGCCTGGCCGATCAGGTCGAGCTCCGCGTGGGTGCGGGTGACGATGTTCTCGTAGCCGCCCGCGTGCAGGCGCCTGAGCAGGGCCGAGCCCACGAGGCCGCGATGGCCGGCGACGTAAACCTTGCTCGCGGGCTGCATGCGCCTACTCGCGATAGTCGTAGGCGGCGTAGCCGTGGCGCTTCACGAGCGCGTCGCGCTCGGCGGCCTTGAGATCCGCGCTTACCATCTCCGCCACGAGCTCGCGGAAGCCGACCTTGGGTGACCAGCCGAGGGTCTCCCTGGCTTTCGTCGGATCTCCGAGGAGTGTTTCGACCTCGGTCGGCCGGAAATAACGCGGATCGATGCGCACGACGACCTGCCCGCGCTTCAGCGCGGTCTTGCTCCCCGCCGCGATCCCGGAGACGACGCCCTTTTCGTTCGCGCCGCTGCCCTCCCAGCGCAGGTCGAATCCGAGCTCCCCGGCGGCGGCATTCAGGAAATCCCGCACCGAGTACTGCTCGCCCGTCGCGATGACGAAGTCGTCCGGCTGTGGCTGCTGAAGGATGAGCCATTGCGCCTCTACATAATCCCGAGCATGCCCCCAGTCGCGCCGCGCGTCGAGGTTGCCCATGTAGAGGCAGTCCTGGAGTCCCAGGTGTATACGGGCGAGTCCGCGCGTGATCTTGCGCGTCACGAAGGTCTCGCCGCGGATCGGGGACTCGTGATTGAAGAGGATGCCGTTGCAGGCATAGAGGCCGTACGCCTCGCGGTAGTTCACCGTGATCCAGTACGCGTAGAGCTTGGCCGCGGCGTACGGCGAACGCGGATAGAACGGCGTCGTCTCCTTCTGCGGGGTCTCCCGCACCTTGCCGTAGAGCTCCGACGTCGACGCCTGGTAGTAGCGCGATTTCTTCTCCAGCCCGAGGATACGTATCGCCTCCAGCAGCCGCAGCGCGCCGAGCGCGTCGGAATCCGCCGTGTACTCCGGCTCTTCGAACGAGACCTGCACGTGGCTCTGCGCGGCAAGGTTGTATATCTCGTCCGGCTGCACCTGCTGCACGACGCGGATCAGGCTGCTCGAATCCGTCATGTCCCCGTAATGCAGGACGAGCCGGCGGCCCGGCACGTGTGGGTCCTGATACAGGTGGTCGATGCGATCCGTGTTGAAGAGCGACGTGCGGCGCTTGATTCCGTGCACCTCGTAACCCTTGTGCAGCAGGAACTCGGCGAGGTACGCACCGTCCTGTCCGGTGATGCCCGTGATCAGCGCTTTCTTCATCGAAACTCCCGTCTGGTTATCGGCCGGACCCCACGAGCGGAATCGCCGCCTCGAGCAATTCGCGAACCCGGGCCATGCCCGTCTTCAGGTACTTGTCGATCTCGCTCAGGCTGATCTCGCCTTGCGCCTTGCCGGCGGCGGGATTGACGATCACGGCGACCGAGGCATAGCAGAGTCCCAACTCGCGCGCGAGCCCGGCCTCCGGCATTCCGGTCATGCCGACGACGTCGCAGCCGTCGCGTTCCATCCGGCGGATCTCGGCCGCCGACTCGAACCGCGGGCCCTGCGTCGCGCCATAGGTCCCGCCTTCGAGCAGCGCCATGCCCGCCCGCCGGCCGGCCTCGAGCAGCGCACGCCGCATCCCGGGGCAGTACGGTTCGGTGAAATCCACGTGCGTCACTTTCCGGTGCTCGCTGCCGAAGAAGGTGTGCGCCCGGCCCCACGTGTAGTCGACGATCTGGTCCGGCACGACCAGCGTGGTCGGCGTCAGGTAGCCGGGCGAGATTCCGCCCACCGCGTTGACGGCGACGACGCACTCGACGCCGATCTGCCTGATCGCCCAGATGTTCGCGCGATAGTTGATGTCGTGCGGCGGAATGGTGTGGCTCTGCCCGTGGCGCGGAAGGAAGACGACTTCGCTCCCGCCCAGCTCCCCGTGCACGAGCGGCGCCGAGGGCTCGCCGTACGGCGTGCGCATGACCTCCCGGCGGGTGATCTTGAGGTCCTTGAGCTGGGTGAGTCCGCTGCCGCCGATGATGGCAACGGCGGTCATGTCGGCAACCGCTCCGCGTAGATGCCGTGCGCGTTTCTCAGGTAGCCCTTGTAGTCCATGCCGTACCCGAACACGTACCGGTCGGGGACGTCGAGTCCGACGAACTCGACGCTCACGTCGCAGATACGGGTTCGTTGCTTGACCACCAGCACGGCCTTGAGCACGTCGCGCGCACCCTCCGTCCGGTAGCGCGCCTCGATGCCCGCCAGCGTGGCGCCTTCGTCCAGGATGTCGTCGACGAGGAGCACGACGCGGTCCCGCGCCGGCTGCGTCGGACCCGCGCGCCACTGCAGTTGGTCGCCCTGGAGCCGCCCGGCATAGCGGGTGGCGTGCACGTAGTCGATCTCGAAGGGGAACTGCAGGCGGGGAAGGAGCTTGCCGAAAGGAACGACCCCGCCGGTCATGATGCAGACCAGGAGCGGATCCTCGTGGCCGAGTCGCGCGGTGATGGCCTGGGCCATGCGGTCGAGCGCCGCTTCGACCGCATCGGCGGGATAAAGGCAGTCGGCCTGTCGCAGCACCTCCCAGGCCTGCTGCGCGCTGATCGCTTTCAAACTAGTACGTGAAGGTCACGACGTCATCGTCCATCGCCTGGCTGATGACGTAGGCGCCTCCCACCGTCTCCTCGACCTCCGGGATCAGCTCGTTGCCCCAGAGCTCGAGCGTCGGGGTGCACACCTTGAACTTCACCCCCGCCTCGTGGGCATCCTTGATGAAGTCGTACACCGTCTTCGGGCTGCCTTCCTGAACCCGGAGCTTCTCCGCGACGCCCTTGATCGCCAGCTCTCCGGCCCGCGCGGTGAGTATCACCTCCACCTCGTACTCCATCGCGGCCGCCACGGTCGCCTGGAAGAACGGCGCGCCGAGCTCCGACGGACTGGTCGGGTCGGTGTTCACCATCACGATCATGAGCTTGTCCGCCATTCGGCACTCTCCAGCTTGGATGGCGGGCCATTATATCGGCCGCCCTATCGAGGGAAAAGCGAGAAAAAGCGGCGTCGGTGACGGAAATCGCGCTGTCGAACGACCGGTGACCGGCCTGTCCGCGCCTGCTCGCAGGTGAACAGAGGGACATGGGACCGAAGATGCCGGCCGGGCGCCGGATCCCTTCCCGCCACTCTCCGGGTCGCCGGTCCGATGGGTTAGAGCTTCAGGCTCCTGATATAGGAACGGAACTTTTCATTCAGTTCGGGGTGCTCCAGCGCATACTCCACGGTTGCCTGCAGATAACCCATCTTGCTTCCGCAGTCGAAGCGCTTGCCGACGAATTCGTAGGCGATGACCTGCTCCTCGGCGAGCAGGGCGGCGATCGCGTCCGTCAACTGAATCTCGCCCCCCGCTCCACGCGGCACTTTCTCGAGCAGATCGAAGATGCGCGGCGTCAGTATGTACCGGCCCACGACGGCCAGATCGGAGGGCGCCGCGTCCGGGCTCGGCTTTTCCACCATGCCCTTCACCCGGTACAGACCGCGCTGCATCGGCTCGGGATCCACGATGCCGTAGCTCGCGGTTTCCTCACGCGGGACGCGCTGTACGCCGATGATCGAGCACTTGTATCGGCGGTAGATCTCCACCATCTGCTCGAGCACGGTCGGCGTGGCGCGAATCAGGTCGTCGGCGAGCATGACCGCGAACGGCGCGTCGTCGACGACGGCGCGGGCGCACAGCACCGCATGCCCGAGACCGAGGGCCTCGGGCTGGCGGGTGTAGATGCAGGCGACGCCCTCGGGGAGGAAGTTCCGGACCTTGTCGAGAAGCTTCTTCTTGCCCTTGGCCTCCAGCTCGGTTTCCAGCTCGTAGGCCTTGTCGAAGTGGTCCTCGATCGACCGCTTGTGCCGACCGGTCACGAAGATGAGCTCGTCCATTCCGGCCGCGATCGCCTCCTCGGCCGCGTACTGGATGATCGGCTTGTCGACCACCGGCAGCATCTCCTTCGGGCTCGCCTTCGTGGCCGGCAGAAAGCGCGTCCCCAGGCCGGCGACCGGAAGTACCACTTTTTTGAGCGTTCTCATGCGCTGTCCATTTTCCAATCGCGTTCTACGCGATGATTCCCTTCCCCCGCAGGAGGTCGATCACCTGGTCCGCGCAGTACTGAAGAGGCTGCGTGCCGGTATCGACCGTCAACTCGGGGCGCTTCGGTTCCTCGTAAGGCGACGAGATGCCGGTGAAGTCCTTGATCTCGCCGGCCCGCGCCCGCTTGTACAGGCCCTTGATGTCGCGCTGCTCGCACACCTCGACGGAGCATCGGCAGTAGATTTCGTTGTAGTCGGCGCCGAGCCGCTCGCGCGCGCGCTGCCGGTCCTTCTCGAACGGCGAGATGAACGCGGCGAACGCGATGATGCCGGCATCGACGAACAGCTTGCCCATCTCCACGATCCTGCGGATGTTCTCCCGGCGGTCTTCGGCGGTGAAACCCAGATCGCCGCACAGCCCGTGCCGGACGTTGTCGCCGTCGAAGACGTACGTCCGGCATCCCAATTGGTGCAGCCGCTCCTCGACGGTATGCGCCAGCGTCGACTTGCCCGCTCCCGACAGGCCCGTGAACCAGAGGACCGCTCCCTTGTGCCGGTTCAGCTTCTCGCGGCGGCTCCGCGTGACCGTGGCGTTGTGCCATACGGCGTTGCTCGATTTCAGCTCGTTCATGTTATTGCCTCGCCCCCGCGCCCGATGCCGATGTGCGTGAAGCCGAGACCTCGGAGCTGGGCGGGATCGTACTGGTTGCGACCGTCGAAGACGATCGGGCTTTTCATAAGGGTCTTGACCAGGGTGAAATCGGGATGGCGGAAGGGCTTCCACTCGGTGATCAGCACCAGCGCGTCGGCACCCTTTAGGGCGTCGTACTGCTGCTCCACCAGCTGGAGCTGACCCGATTCGAACCACGTGCGCGGGAGGTCGCGCCTGGCCACTTCGAGCGCGGCCGGGTCGTAGGCTTTCACGCGGGCGCCGGACGCGATGAGGTCGCGCAGCAGCACGGTCGAAGGCGCCTCGCGCATGTCGTCCGTGCCCGGCTTGAAGGAAAGTCCCCATAGCCCGAAAGACCGTCCCGCGAGCTGCGGCCCGAAGTGTTGCAGGATCTTCTGGTACAGCACCCGCTGCTGGGCGTGGTTGCGCGCCTCGACGGCGTTCAGGAGCATCGGCTCGAAGCCCGTCTGGCGGGCCATCTGGATGAGGGCGCGCACGTCCTTGGGAAAGCACGAGCCGCCGTACCCCGCGCCCGGGTATATAAAGGAATAGCCGATCCGGCTGTCCGAGCCGATCCCGAGGCGCACGTTCTCCACGTCGACGCCCATGCGGTCGCACAGGCCGGCGATCTCGTTCATGAACGAGATCTTGGTGGCCAGCATCGAGTTCGCCGCATATTTCGTCATCTCCGCGTCCCGCACGCCCATGAAGATGATGCGCTCGTGCGTGCGCATGAACGGGGCGTAGAGCTCGCGCAGGACCTCGCGCGCGCGCTCGCTGTCCGAGCCGATGATGATGCGATCGGGGCGCATGAAATCCTGGACGGCGTCGCCCTCTTTCAGAAACTCCGGGTTGCTGACCACGTCGAAGTCGACGCTCAGCCCGCGTTGCTGGAGCTCGCCCCGGATGACGCCCGCGACCCGCTCGGCGGTGCCGACGGGTACCGTGGACTTGTCCAGGACCACCGTGTACTGGCTGATCCGCCGACCGATGTCGCGCGCGACGGCCAGGACGTACTGCAGGTCCGCCGAGCCGTCTTCTCCCGGCGGGGTGCCGACGGCGATCATGTAGACCGGGGCTTCGGCGCCCGGGTCGGCAAGCGAGGTCGCGAAACGCAGTCGCCCCTGCTTCTGATTCTCCGTCACGATCGTTTCCAGACCGGGCTCGTAAATCGGCAGTATGCCTTCGCGCAGACGCGCGATCTTCTGCTCGTCCACGTCGACGCACGTGACGGCGTTTCCCATCTCCGCGAGACACGCGCCCGTCACGAGTCCGACGTAGCCCGTCCCGATTACCGTTAGCTTCACGGACTTCCTCCGCTGTTCGTCATGCCTGTCGGCGACCCGGTTCCGTTGCCGTCGGGTGCCGCTTCTGCTCCCAGGTCCAGGCGTGCCGGATGATGGTTTCGAGCTCGTTGAATCGGGGCCGCCATCCGAGCTCGTCCATCGCCCGTTTCGAATCGGCGACCAGCACTGCGGGGTCGCCTTCCCTCCGCGGCGCCCGTTCCACCGGCACCGTCCGGCCCGTGACCGCTTCGACCGTCCGAATGACCTCGTTGACCGAGTACCCCCGGCTGTTCCCCAGGTTGTAGGCCGCGCTCTGGCCGCTACTGCGCAGCCGCTCCAAGGCGAGCAAATGCGCCTGACAGAGATCCACGATGTGGATGTAGTCGCGCACGCAGGTCCCGTCCGGAGTCGGGTAATCGTCCCCGAACACGCTCACCGACGGACGTCTGCCCGCGGCGGCCTGGAGGACGAGCGGAATGAGGTGCGTCTCCGGCTCGTGCCGCTCCCCGAGCTGTCCGTCCGGATCCGCGCCGGCGGCGTTGAAGTAGCGCAGACTGACGGATTTCAGCCCGTAAGCCCGGTCGTAGTCGGACAGCACGCGTTCGACCGCCCACTTCGAGAAGCCGTACGGATTGATGGGCCGCTTCGGATGCGCCTCGTCGATCGGGGTGTAGTCCGGCTCGCCGAAGATCGCGGCCGACGACGAGAAGACGAAGCTCCGCACGCCGTGGGCGGCCATGGCGTCGAGCAGGGTCAGCGTATGGGTGACGTTGTTCCGGTAATACTTCGCGGGGTCACGCACCGACTCCCCGACCTGTATGAACGAGGCGAAGTGCATGACGGCATCGAACTTCCGCCGGCCGAAAAGCGCGTCCAGGCAGGCGCGGTCACCCGTGTCGCCCTTCACGAACTCGCCGCCCACCACCGCGTCGCGGTAACCGCACGACAGATCGTCGAGCGTCGCGACCTCCGCCCCCTGCCCCAGCAGCATCTTGACCATGTGGGAGCCGATGTAGCCGGCGCCCCCTGTGACGAGGACTCTCAAGGGCCGGCTCTCCGTCAGCTTGGAACGGCACGAACGCGAGCGTCGTCCGGCACAGCGCCCACCGATGCGGCGACGAATCGCTCAAGGAGCTTGCGCAGCTCCGCCTCGTCGTACGCGTTGCAGGCCTGCGCCATCATGTCGAGATCCTTTTCGACGACGCTCAGTTCGATAGTCCGGCTCTTGGCGAGCAGCAGCTTTGGATGCGGCGTCTGTATCAGCTCCTCGCCCGCCTGGAACAGCTCCTCCCGCACCTTCTCGCCGGGGCGCAAACCCGTATACACGATCTGGATGTCCTCGCCGGGTTTCTTCCCCGACAGCAGGATCAGCTGCTCGGCGAGGTAACGAATGTTTACCGGCTCGCCCATGTTCAGCACGAAAATCTCTCCGCCGCCACCCATGCTGCTCGCCTGCAAAATGAGCTGCGCTGCTTCCGGGATGGTCATGAAGTACCGGGTCATCTCCGGATCGGTTACCGTGACCGGTCCGCCTTCCGCGATCTGCTTCTGAAAGAGCGGGATGACGCTGCCCGCCGAGCCCAAGACGTTGCCAAAACGCACTGTAATGAACTTCGTCTCCGAACGTTGACTCAGGCTCTGACAATACATCTCGGCGAGATGCTTGGTGGTGCCCATGATGTTCGCGGGCTTGACCGCCTTATCTGTCGAGATGAGCACAAACGAATGACACCGGTACTTCTCTGCCAACCGGGCGACGGTCCGCGTGCCGAGCACGTTGTTCCGGACCGCCGATCGGACCTGCCCTTCGAGCATTGGCACGTGCTTGTATGCAGCCGCGTGGAAAATGACGGCCGGCCGGTACTTATCGATATTCTCTTCAGTCAGAGTCGGGTCGCCGATATCACCGAGCACGAGCTCGAGGTGCAGTCGGGGAAAAGCGGTTTTGAGTTCCAGTTCGATCTTGTAGAGGTTGTATTCGTTTTGCTCGAAAACGATCAACGGCGATGGATCGAGTCGCGCCAGCTGCCGGCACAGCTCGGATCCAATGGACCCGCCCGCGCCCGTCACCATGATGGGTCGCCCCCGGTGCGCGCGTGTTATCGAATCCCAGTCAAGGCGAACCGGCTCGCGGCCGAGCAGGTCGTCGATCTCGACATTGCGCAGGTCCCGGATGCTCACCCGGCCGCTCACCAGGTCATCGAGTGGAGGCAACGTGCGAAAAGGAAGGCCAGTTTTCTCGCACGCTTCGACGACCTTCCTTCGGTTCCGCGAACTTACGCCGGGCAACGCGATGACGATGAGGTCCGCCTGACAATCGGCTGCAATGCGCGGAACGTCATTAGTTGTCCCGAGGACCGGAATGCCGTGTATCTCCTTTCGGATTTTACCCGGGTCGTCGTCGATGAACGCGACCGGCAGGTAGGACGACGACGAGTCGCGCAACAAGTCCCGCGCGAGCTGCTCCCCGGCGCGCCCGGCGCCGATGATCAACGCGCGCCTTCCCTCTTCCCGACTGGAGTTCTGATCCTTCAAGGAACGATAAAGAAAGCGAGGACCGCCGAGGAACAGCACCAGCAGGGCCGCGTGGATTATGAAGACTGAGCGCGGAACGTCCTCGAGCCGCGTCAGGACGAAGCTGATGGCGGCACCGACAACGACGCCGACGAGAACCGCCTTGACGATGCGCGACAGGTCCTGAAGCGATGCGAAACGCCACAGTCCCCGGTAAAGGCCGAAGTACCAGAATAGAGCCGCCTGGCTCGCCCAAATAACGGGCAGAAGAACCAGGGCCTGTCTCAAGTACTCGTCCGGTATGGTCTCGAGGTTGAACCGGAGCCAGTAAGCCGAGAGCCAAGCGGACGGCACCATGACGAGGTCATGGGCAAACGCCGCCCAGCTAGATTGAAATCGCTTCAGGAACAATGCCACTTCGATATTCTTATAATCCAGTCGTGCGGGCGGAGTATACACCGATCCCGTTAAGCTCGATCATGCCGGCGAACCGACTCGGGCCTCGAGCCTGTTAACGCCGAGGAAATACGTACCGTAGATCAGCGTCCAACCTACGATGATCGCCCACTGCATGCCTTCCGAAGCGTGGACACCCACAACCGCGCTGACGGAGCAGCCAAGCATGAAGGCATACTGCAGAAGAACAGTCCTGCGATGCCCCCAACCCGCCCGGACGAGTCGCTGGTAGTAATGCGTCCGGTGAGGCTCCCATATCCGTTCCCCGCGCACCAGTCGGCGCACGAGAGTCACCGTGGCATCGACGATGAACGGCGAAAAGATCAGGATCGCGCACCATAGTGGAAACATGCGCTCGCGCACGCCCCACACAACAAACCCGGCAGCGAAGAGACCCAGCGTCGAGGAGCCCACATCGCCCATGAAGATCCGCGCGGGCGGAAAATTGCAGACAAGAAATCCCACCGCCGACGCGGCGATCACCGCACTCACGAGTGCGAAATCCGGATGGCCCGCAAGCCACCCGAGCGCACTTAACGTGGCAAAGCCGCTGACCGTCATGCCCCCGGCAAATCCGTCCATCCCGTCCATGAAGTTGTAGAGATTGATCATCCAGGCCATCAACCCGATCGTAACCGTCACCCCGAGCCAGCCGGCCACTCGCAGATCGAAACCCGGGAGATCTATCTCGGTAAGATACAGGCCGGAGATCGCGAGGGCGCCGGCGACGGCAAGATGAACCAACGCTCGAAAAGATGCCGGCAACGGTCGGCGATCATCGACATACGCGACACATGCCAGAACCGCTCCTGCGATGCCGAGCGACCACAGTGCCGCCAGGTCAGGACGTCGCAGCACCGCGGCGATACCGGCAAGATAGACGGCGGCAAGAATCGCCACCCCTCCCATGCGAGGCGTGGGAGCCGTATGGAGCGAGCGCGCGTTCGGATGGTCGAGTACATATAACAAGGACCCCGGTTTGGAGAATCGAGCAGTCAGCCATAGGGAAAACACGAAGGAGAAGACGACGATGGCGATCGCTCGTATCAGGATACGATTCCCCGGGTCGGCTCCTCCAGCGCGTGGATCGTGCTACAGGACCCGTTCATTTGCTCAGCAACTTTTCGTAAACGCGCATCGTGTCGTCGATCACTTTTCCCACGCCGAATTCCGCCTCCGCAATATGTCGGCTGTACCGGCCCATGTTTTCGGCTCGTACGCGGTCTTGCAAGAGGTCCGAAAAGGCTGCCGCAAGCGCATCACTGTCACGCACGCGGACAAGCAGTCCGTTCGCCTCGTGCCGCACAACCTCCCGGCAGCCGGGGACGTCAGCCGCGATGAGCGGGCGACCACACGCTGCCGCCTCGATGAGCACCTTGGGCAACCCTTCGCGATAAGAAGGCAGGCACACTAGATAGGCTCGCGAAAGCACCTCGGGCATGTCGGTACGCCTCCCCCACCACTCGACGATTCCCGCTCGTTGCCATTCGTCCAGCTGTTCTCGAGCGACCGATCGCGGGTTACCGCGCTCCGGCTCGCCGACCAGAACAAATCGCGCGGCGACTCCCGCGGCGTGCACCCGCATCGCCGCTCGAACGAACTCGCCCACGCCTTTGTCCCAGACCATGCGAGACGCAAGCATGACCACCGGAACGCCCTGCGGCAACGGCGTTGGTATAAACGATTGCAGATCAAGCCCGGAACCGCGTATCAGAACCGCGCTTCGCGCGTCCGTCAGACCTGCTTCGGTGAAAGACCGAAGGTCATCCTCGTTCTGGAATATGACGCCGGAGTTGGGATGCCGCAGTGCTTGCCTGTAAATCCACTTCACGATTGCACGTCGCACCCGCCCGAACCCGCTTGAGTCGATGAAGACAGTGCCCAGTCCCGGAATGGCGCTGACAACTGCCCGCTGACGCGTAAGGCGAGCTGCGATGCCACCGTACAACACGGGCTTGATGGTCACATTGTGTACAATGTCGGGTCGAAGCCGCCTGAGCAGACGAATCATGGCGACGAGGCTGCGTGCTTCGCGCCAGGGATTCGTTCGCCATCGGTGAATGTCGATCGCGTGAAAATGAAAACCTTCCGCGACGATTCGTCCCGATGTGGCATCAGCTGGCGTCGCGACATGCACCTCCATGCCAGCCATTCTTGCCGCCACGGCCAACGGCAGCCTGTGTGACAGAAAGAACCCCGCATCGTTCACGATGTAGAGGAGTTTCCCCTTGAGCCGATAATTCAGTACACCGGCGGGCTGCAGCACAGAGCCATCGATGGGTGAGCGTGCCATCACCTTCACGATGCGTTTGCAGCAAGCGATGCGTGGCCGATGGAATGTAAACGCTCCGCGTCCAGCCATCCCTGAAACATCAACACATCCCAGAGAGGGTATTGCCAGTTCCGACGACCGGAAAGATGTTCCTCCCACCTTCGGCGTATGGGGATGTGGTCGAAGAAGCCGTCTTGCCTGATTCGAGCTTCGTCGAGCATTGCCTCGCCCCACTCTCGCAGCGGTCCCCGCAGCCAGCTGTCGATCGGCACTCCGAAACCCATCTTCGGCCGATCGACAAGATGTGGAGGCACGTATCGATAGAGCACTTGGCGCAACAACCATTTGCCCTGCCCTTTCCGGATCTTCAACTCCAAAGGCAATGACCAGGCAAACTCGACTACGCGAGGGTCGAGCAACGGCACTCGCGACTCGAGGCTGACACCCATGCTGGCCCGATCGATCTTCACCAAGATATCGTCCGGGAGATAGCTGACCGAATCCAGGAACATCATCCGCTCGGTGTAGTCGCCCAGATCCGCCCATCGCTCGGGATCTGTCAAGGCCGTCGGAGGCTCCGCAGCGTTCAAAACGACACGCGCCGGATCGTCCCAGTGAGACACCAGGTTCCGGTAAATTTCCTCCGGCCCTGGTGCGCGGAGAATCTCGGCGAGCTTGTAGATTCCCTCGCCGAAGAGACGCGGACGCAGTATCGACGGAATGGCTCGCGCCACGCCGGCAAAGAGCCGGTCCCATGTGCGGGGCGACCAACACGTCAGACCGAGCGCGGCCATGCGCCTGAGAAGGTGCGGCGCCCGCCGCACCCGTTCCCAAATCGTTCGGGCCAGGAAATATCGATTGTAGCCGGCAAAAAGCTCATCACCGCCGTCCCCCGAGAGACTGACCGTCACCGAACGACGCGCCAGTCGCGCAACCAAACTGGTGGGAATCTGCGACGCGTCGGAAAACGGTTCGTCGTACAGCGATGGCAGGTGAGGGATGACGGCGAGGGCGTCCCCCGGCGTTACGTACCACTCGGTGTGGTCTGTCCCGAGATGAGCCGCGACTGTCTTTGCGTGTTTCGCCTCGTCGTAATTCTGATCTTCGAACCCGATTGTGAACGTCTTCACCGGGCGTTCGCTTTGCGCCTGCATCAGGGCGACAACCGTGCTCGAATCGATGCCGCCCGAGAGGAAGGCGCCGAGAGGCACGTCCGCCACCATCTGCCCGCGTATTGCCTGCCGCAGAAGCCGGTCGAGGCCTTCCGTCGCTTCTTCCGCCGAGCCGCGAAAACGATGAACCTGCGATTGCCCGGCCAGCCCCCGCAGCGACCAGTAGTGAGAGCGCTCCTCATTTGATCCGGAATCGACACGAAGCACCATGCCTGGCTCCAGCTTGCGGATTCCCTTATAGATCGAGTACGGCGCAGGGATATAGTTGTGGCGAAGCAGCAGAGCGAGAGCATCGCGATCGATGATGAGACGACCACCAGCGTAAGCTCGCAGTGCTTTGAGCTCGGACCCGAAAAGCAGGGTGCCGTCGACCCAGCCATAGTAGAGCGGCTTCTCGCCAAGCCGATCGCGGGCCAGGTAGAGCGACCGCTCCTGGCGATCCCAGATCGCCATGGCGAACATTCCGATGCTTCGTTTCAGCGCGTTAAGTAGACCCCACTCCTCCACCGCGGCCAGAAGCACCTCGGTATCGGAGTGTCCCCGGAACTGGTGGCCGCAACCGAGTAACTCCCGGCGCAGCTCGCCGAAGTTGTAGATTTCGCCGTTGAACGTGATGACCCTGCGCCCACTTTCCGAGACCATAGGTTGGTGGCCATTCGGGGAGAGGTCGATGATGGATAGCCGGCGGTGTCCCAAGGCAATCCCGGTTGCAGGGTCGATCCACGTGCCCGAACCGTCAGGCCCCCGATGACGAAGTACGCTCGTCATCGCCAGCACGGATGTCTTCAGGCCGTCGGCCGTGCTGTCCGCTGCCGGCCGGTAAAGTCCCGCTATACCGCACATCTGTTCAAGCGTTCCTTTGACAGGATTCTCTCGTAGACATCCTCGTATCGTCCCACCACCACACCCAGCTCATACCGCTCCGCTATCCGCCGCCGTGCCGCTACTCCCAATCGTTTGCGGCCCTCGGCCCCTGCTTCGATCAGTGCGCCGATAGCCTTCGCGAGCGCCTCGGGATCCCGTGCGGGCGCGACCTGGCCCGTCTCGCCTACGGTCTCCGCCGAATCACCGACATCCGTAACGGCGCACGGCACACCGCACGCCATTGCTTCGCCCACCGTATTGGAAAATCCTTCGCCCGTGGAGGCAGAAACCGCGATATCGAACCCGGGAGTGATTTTCTCGATGTCGCCGCGCGGTCCGAGCAGATGGCACTTCTCCCTGATTCCCGCGTCGGTGATCCACGCGAGCAATCGAGCGTTGCTCCGGACCACCTCCGTACCGCACAGGACGAAGTGAACGTCGGGGAAGCGCAGGGCAATCAGACCCGCGGCACGGAGGAATGTGTCATGTCCTTTTTGTGGATCGAAACGCGCCACCAAACCGACGACAACGGATCCCACCGGAATACCGAGCTCCGCCCTCAAACAGTCCTTGGCGCCCGGATCGGGCTTGAGTTGCTCTAAGTCGAATCCATTCGGAATCACCTCGATACTCGGGTCGTAGCCTATGTCCACGTGCAAGCGCCTTGCCTCGACAGAGCACGCAAGGATCGCGGTCGGAATCCACCGCGACAGACGCCCGCAAAGACGCGCGATCCAGACCGTAGAACGCTTGCACGAACGCGGATCGAAGCTGCTTTGCCGAATGCCCCACACGACCGGAATCCGCCCCGCGATTGCGCCGACGACCCCACCAAGCAGGTCAGCGTGATACATCCACGTCTGTATAAGACCGACCCGATTTGCGCGCAGCAGTGCGGCAAGGCGGATGACGCCCGGGACCGCCGAAAAGGCACTCCTGATATGCAGCGCGAACACCGGAATGCCCAGCGCTCTGATCCGATCGCCGATCGGACCAACGCTTGTCAGGGAAATAACGACGGGGTCGAACCGCGTCCGGTCGCAGCGCGACAGCAGTTTGAACAAAGCCGTCTCTGCGCCGCCCACATCCAGACCGGTGATCACGTGAGCGATCTTGCTCGTCACCGTGCCGCCGAGCGCAAAGACGAGTGGTTTCGAAGAGCGAGCGCCGTCATCTCCCAAAAGAAGTGAAACTGGATCCAGGCGATGATAAACGTCAACTGCACGCGATGCCGAGGTCCCTGAAGCTCCGGAACGATGGCGTAGAACAACAGCATCAGCGTGAGGACCAGGAGATTGAACCGAGCGCCCGCGGCGCGCGCCCACAGGGCGATCGCCCCGATGACCATGGGAACGAACAACAGCCAGTGGAGCACGGAAGGGATCAGCAGAAAGGAGTACTCGTCCTCGATGCTCCAGGGTTGCGGCGTCAGCGGGGCCCGGAAGATCCCCGACATGACGGCAGCCGGCTGAATGTACTGCAGGGCCGACCAATCCAGCGGCAGCAGCAGGAAGGCGGCGCCGGCCAGCGCCGCATAGAGGTACTTACGGCGAAATTGCGCTTCCAGCAGCATCCAAACGACGAAGGCGCCAACCAGGAAGAACGGAACGTAGTATCTCACCCACGTGAGGACGAACAGTCCGGCTGCCGCGCCAAGGACCGGCAACAGGCGCACCCGGTTGCGAATGATCAGCAGGAAGTAGACCGTGGGCACGATAAGCGCCATGACCAGGACCTCCTTCAAGTTCACGAGGGACGACCAAACAAGGAGGTCCCAATGCAGGAGGAAAAACACGACCGCGCCCCGACGGTATCCTTCGGGGAAACCCAGTTCGCCGAAAATCCGGAAAAGTACGGCGCCGATAACGAACGTCAGGAGGACGTTCAGGAAGACCGGAGAATAGTAGTGCTCTCCAAGAAGCGATTGGGAGAGGAGGTTCCACCAGGCGTAAAGGACATGTCGGCCTTGGGCCAGCTCGGTCAGCTTGGCGCGCCCTCCGTCCTCCACGAGAGCCGACAGCGGACTGTAATCGCGCCTCAACTCCTCCCCATGTGCCTGATAGCTCAGGTCGTCGAAAAACGTCCAACTGCCATCGAAAAACCACGCGAAGTACACCAGCGGGATCCCGACTTTGACGATCGCTATGGGGATGGCGACGGCGGTTGAAACCTGTCGAGCAATCAGGAAGAAACCTAACGCTCCGACTGCGGTAGCGGCGAGGAGAAGCTCCGAGGTCAGGCCCGTACTCATGTGAGCGGTCGAGTGTCCGACGGCAGTGGCGACCGTGGTGCGACGAGTTCCGTGAGCGCCTCCGCCGTCCGATCGACTAAATGCTCGTGCGTATAACACTGAGAGACGCGCTCCCGGCACTGCATTCCCAGACGTGCGCCATCGCGCGCGATACGTCCCAACATCGTTTCCCAGGCTGCGCACATGCTCTCCGGGTCCGCGCTAGCCGCCACTTCGCCAGTGTTTCCCACCAGTCGTTCAGCGTCGCCAACCGCAGTGGTGACACAAGGTGTGCCGCACGCCATGCCTTCTCCCAGGACGTTCGGGAAACCCTCGGAGAGCGAGGAACAGCAGAGTATGTCGAGCGCATTGTACACGGCGGGCATGTCTTGCCCGGCCGCTAACCACGAAATCCT
Source organism: Sulfurifustis variabilis (assembly GCF_002355415.1). Taxonomy (GTDB): domain Bacteria; phylum Pseudomonadota; class Gammaproteobacteria; order Acidiferrobacterales; family Sulfurifustaceae; genus Sulfurifustis; species Sulfurifustis variabilis. The sequence goes on from NZ_AP014936.1 coordinate 2,124,812, forward strand.
GTTGCCGATTCCGAGTCGGCGAGCGAGCGCCTGCAGCTCATTCCGAACGCTCTCCGAACCGTCGCCCACGCATAGAAAACGAGCGTTCTCGTGCGTATTGGCGAGACGCGAGGCGGCGTGCAGGAACAGCGAATGACCCTTTACCGGATCCAGGCGCGCCACCAGACCGATGAGTCTTTCGTCCGCGCCCACTTTCAGCAGGGCGCGCATGCGGGTTCGTGCGCTGTGGTCCGGGGCAAAACACCGCGTGTCGATTCCATTCGGTATGACGATCGTCTTGCCGCTCGGATAGCCGGATTTCAGACAATCTCGTTTTCCCGCCTCGGAGTTCACGATAATCAGATCAGCCCTCCTCGCAAAAAATGCAGAGGCACGCTCGGTAAGTCCGATGAGCCAGTCGTAGGCGTCGAGCGGCAGCTTCGATGCACGGACGCCCCAGACGACGTTGAGCGACGGCATCAAGGTGCCGATGATTCCAGACAGGATATTGCACACGGTCAGGTAACTGTGCAGCACGTCCGGCCGCTCCCTTCGCAGCCAACGCCACAGTTTGAAGACGACACGCCCGGTTTGAAGACGGTTGCGCTTTTCGACCGAGTAAACCTCGATGCCGGCCTGTCGAAGCTCCTCCTCCAGAACCCCGCCTGGATACATGACCGCTACTGATATTTGCCAGCCTCGACTCGCCAATCCCGTCGCCAGATTGACGAGCTGGCGCTCCGCGCCGCCGAGGCCAAGCGAGCGAATGAGGAAACAGATCTTCAACGAAGTTCGTATACCTGCTCGTTACATCCCTGCCGGCGGCCGCGCGTCACGAGGTATTGCAAAGGAAGTGCGAGAAATTGAAGATTCGGGCCCCTGACGCTGTTCTCATCGTCTAGCGGCCGTTCCGCTCGAAGGACGCTGCCCTCGCCCTGAGTCCGTCGAAAGCAGAACGAGTTCTCCGAAGGAAACGCTGGCTGCGACATCTTCGCGGCTCACTCGTGGTGTGCTGCCGGCGCGGACTTTTTGTCCTGGGCCCGAACGGGTGCTTCGTTGTTTCTCAGGAAAACGAACTCGTTGCATCCGAGACCTTGCCGCGTGACCAGTTTGCTAAGCGTAAAACCCTGTTCGCGATAGAAGTCGAACACCGCTTCCGGCGTGGCGTACTCATAGGGCCAGCCTCCGATCCAGTCCACCACGTCGTGCCACGGCGACATGCCACGCTGGCGCTTGTACTCTCGCCACGAAAAGAAGGGGCGCCCCCGGAACAGGTCCAGGAGCGTTTGCGGTCCCCAGCCACGGGCAAGAACGTAGGCCAGAAGAAACGGCCTCGACCAGGATATCTCGTTGTAGGCCTTCTTCAACCTCCGCCACCATCGGCTCTTGTAACCCTGGTCGTTGTAGATCGCGATGAACAGTTTTCCTCCGGGTCTGACGAGCGATATCACGTTCGTCATTGCCTGCCACATGGCGCCCGTATGATGAAGCACGCCCCAGGAGTATACGACGTCGAACTGACCCAGCGATTTCAGATAATCATCGTTCAAAACCGATCCTTCATGAACGACCCAGTTCCCGTCGCCGGGAAAGTAACGACGCTTCATCTCCGCTGTGCAGGCGACCGACTTCGGGTCGTAATCGAACGAATGCACCCGGGCCCCGAGCCGGCGTGCCGCCAGCGAGAACAACCCGCTTCCAGAGCCGACATCGATGAATGAGAGGCCGGCCAAATCGTCGACCGAGAGCAGCTCCCGAAGGGATTCCTCGGCATGTCGTATACGGTCGTCGTTAAGGACGGCGAGGAAATGCGCCCAGTTCTTGCCGAATTCAAAGCGCTGCCCGGCGGTGACTTCATCTGCATGTACACCCATTATCAAGCTCCCCGGAAGAAAATTGCGTCGTGACGTTTCACTTTGTCGGAGTTCGATTAGTTCTCATCGTCGGCCGGGCCCGGTCAAGAACGGGCGCTTCGGGCTTGCCTGGGTCGATTCCCTGCAGCACCATCAATTCCCGGAACGGTCCGTTTTCCCGCGACAAATCGCTCCACGTTCCTTTCTGCACGATCCTGCCTTCTTCGAGCACGAGTATGTTGTCGGCAATCTCGGTCGTCTTCACCTTGTGAGCGATCATCAGGATCGCACAGCGTCCCTTGATCTCCCGCAACGCTTCCTGAACGACGGCCTCGGCGTGGCTGTCCAACGCGCTGGTTGCCTCGTCAAGGATGAGCAGCCAGGGGTCGCGGTACAGTGCGCGGGCGAGCGCAATGCGTTGGCGCTGCCCTCCCGACAGCATGCCCCCCTTTTCCCCGATCAACGTATCCATCCCCGAGGGCAGATTCGCGATGAATTCCCATGCATGCGCCAGCCTGGCCGCACGTTCCGCCTTTGATCGGTCTACCTCCGGCTCTCCCCACGCGATGTTGTCGATCACGGTACCGTAAAAGAGCGGGCTCTCCTGCAGGACGAGACCGATTCGGTCACGCCAGAAATCAGTGTCGATTCGCGACAGGTCGATGCCGTTCACTTTTACCGAACCTCTCGTAGGTGCAAGCAGTCCGCTTACCAGATCGACAATCGTGCTCTTGCCGCTGCCTGATCGACCTACGATGGCTACACATTCGCCGCGGCCAATTTTGAGATCGACTGAAGTCAGTGCCGCCGACTCCCGTCCGGAATAGACCAACTCGACTGCACTTAGCCTAATCTCGGAAAGCTCCTGGATTCTTTCCGTTCCGGAATGACGTTCCTCCGCCGTTCGGGCCTCTTCCAGCCGTTTGTGCCACGAGTGGAACCACGGCAAGTAGACCGCTGCCTGGAAGAAGCAATCCTGTACTTTCAGCAATTGTGGGGCGAGCCGGTAGAAAACCGCTAGAAAGATGAGCGCGAGCGCCGTCGAATGGCCGCGCAAGAGTAGTACAACAGCGAGAAAAGCCGCGATGAAGACAATCGCACCCGCCTCAAAACCGAATCGCATCAACACGCTGAGAATCTGGCTTCGGAAAAATGTGCGTCCATACCGCCCCGATAATTCCCGTGTCTGGCGCTCGGCCAATCGCGATCGACCAGCTGCTCTGAAAAATTTTAGATTACCAAATATGTTGTTCACTTCATTGCCGATACTTGTCATCATCTGCGACAGCTCGCGTGCATGGCGCCGCGAGCCTCTCGATGCCAGGTAATAGGCGCCCAGACCGAAGAGGCCGAACAGCAGTGTCATCAAGGTCATCGGCACCGAGATCGCGAACGCGATCCCCAAGTAACAGAGCGCCGCGATAATCGCACCCAGACCCAAGAGGAACGAATGCGTGCCGGCACCCATCTGCACGCCCTCAATCAGCATCGCCTTACTAATGTCTCCGACCTGGAGCGCGACGTAGCGCGACCACTGCATTCGTAGCAGGGTGTTGGCCATTTGCACTCTCGCCGATTCCTCGACTCGTGTTCGTATCCGCAGCATCTTGGTATCGCCGAACAGCCGGAAAAGGGCGGTTGTGACGCCGAGCAGAGCAAAGACGCTTAGGCCAAGCGGAACGATGTAGCTATCCGGAAGGGAGAACCATACAACCAAATGCTGCAGGTAGCCGCTGGTCTCCGGCCGCGAGCTAGCCGAGAGAGTGGCACTCAGCGCTGGCATCAGGGCGATCAAAGCCAGCCCCTCCAGCACGCTCGCAATTCCCAACAGGAGAACAGCGAACGAGGCTGTAACTCTATGCCCTTCCAGAATCTTCCAGTAGTCCTTGAACATCCGCTTTGCCCGACCGTCTGATCACTGAGTGCAGCAGTTCCTCCCACTGGGACAAAATTCGCGCCTCGCTATAAAGACGAGAGACCTCCTTTGCCTGCTGCCCTAGTCTGTGTCTTTTCCCCTCGTCTTTCATCAACGTCAGCATCCTGTCCCGCAAAGCGTCTGTATCGCCGGCGGGTGCAAGAAAGCCGTTGACTCCGTCCTGGATAATTTCTGCCGGCCCGGAAGGGCAATCGAAACTGACCACAGCTAGCCCGCATGACATTGCTTCGCAAAGCGCGTTCGGAAATCCTTCGTATCGGGAGGAAAGCACAAAAAGATCTGCGTGCATCAAGATGCTTTGCGGTTCCGCTACAGTCCCGACGAAATGAACCCGATTCCCGAGCCTGTATCTAGAAGCCCGTTCGGTCAATTCGGCTCGCCGGCCGCCTTCTCCCACGATGGTGAGATGCCAGTCGGGAGCTTGTTTGGCGAGTAATCCAAACGCATCGATCAGGCAATCGAAACCCTTCTCCGCCGAGAGTCTTCCCACAGCGACAACATTGAAGGGGCCGAACCAGGGAGGCCTCGATCCCGAGTCCAAGGGCGACGAACGCACGGGATTGGATATTGTCGCGACCTGCCATCTTGGCCGTACAGTTTCGGCCCACTTGGCCACCGATCGCGTCTGAACTACGACCGCAGCGGCAGTCGGATAATAAATCCGCCTCAACGTACTCCACCGCAACCCTATGCGGTGACGTCTCGGATCAGTGCGTTCAGCGACGATGACCGGGATCGAGGTCGACTTCAAGGACATCAGGACGCTGATATTCAGTGTATCGATGAAACTGACGACCGCCTCGGGCTTCGTATCCTGAATCGCGGTCCCCAGCGCCCGATTCCTACTCTGTACGCAGCGCCAGCCATGCCAGCGACAAGGAAGCGCCGCCTCAGACGGCGCCTTGACGCGTGTGACCCCCGCCGGGACACGATAGAAATCGGGGATGTCGGGCCGTACCGTTAAAAGCATTATCGAGTGACCAGCGGCCGCCAACGCCCCACCGAGCCAGACGATGTTTCGCTCCGCACCGCCACCACCAAGGGAACCGCTGACGAGCGTTATCCGCACGCGTCGATCAAGCACCCGATTGCGACGCTCGCTCGAGGCACGTCTTCAACCCGTCCTTTTGACCGGGGACGACAAGATCCCCTTTTGCAGGCGTTCCAGACACAGCTCGGCCGCTCTGTCTGCTGAGAAATGGCGCTCTACGTACTGCCTGGAACGTCTTCCGACTCGCTCCCGCTCGGCCGGATCTCCGACCAGCCGGATGAGCTGAACAGCGACCTCTTCCGGGGTCTCCGCCTGGCAAATAGGTGAAGGCTCTCCGACGAACTGTTCCATGATTTCCGGCCGTCCGTTAGCGATGACGGGCCGACCCATGGCCATCGCGTCCAACCCGGCCATACCAACCACGCTCTTCCCCATCTGCTCAAAGACGATGTCCGCTTGCCGGAACTCGTACCACACGTCCGCCTGTGACATCTCGTCCAGCCAGGTGACTTGGTCGCTCAGGCCCTCGTCCTCGGCCAGCCGAATAGATTCAGCCACATGCAAGCCCTTCTTGACGAGGCGTATTTCCAGTCTGACACCGGTCTGTCGATGAAAGCGGGCCAAGCCCTTGATCATCACGTCCGACCCCTTGTAGTCCAACTCGCATGTGCCCGGACGAATCGGCTTCATCCACGAGAGTCGGGTAGCGCAGAAGATGCGCGGAGGATCATTGTTGGCGGGATGCTCGAACGGAATCCTCTCCAGTTCGGTCATCATGAAGAACACACGCTGAGCAGGCGAGACACCGATTTCGGACAGCAGCGCATCGCCCGACGGGGCCAAGCCTGGTGCAAAATAGTTGACGGTATAGGCCGCCCGGATTCCGGCACGCTGCGCCTTGATCAGCTTTCCGATGATGTACCGGGCCATTTGTCGACGCAGGGGACCGAGATGTTCGAAGCTCGGGTCGAAGAAAGTCTCCCGCGCCCGAATGTTTCCGTAGACCTCGAGGTCAGCGCCTGTCAGGAGAACGACGGCCGGCCGCCGGACCAGGGGTAAAAGGGCCGGACCATTCTGGTTAAGAATGACCGCGTCGCACTTCCGGAGCAGTTCGACAACCATTCGGCGTTTGGCCGTCGGCAACACATAGTCGCGCGCCTCAAAATTCCCTACATCCCGGATCCATTGGGGATACGGTTGTCGCAGGTCGGGGTACCGGTTCTCCGGCCGGTCGAGTTGTGTCCGGTTGGCAACGATGAAAGTGACATCGTGCCCCAGACGCCGAACAGCGCGGGCCAGCATGAACGGGTAATTGTTGGCGTTGCCAAGGAACCCGATTTTCATCCCACCGCCACTGCATCGGGTGACCTGCTTTTAAGAAACTCTCTCGCGTTCGGACCGGTATTAGCAATCAGGTCGAGAACGGTCACGTTTCCGACGAACGGCCCCCACAGCTGCGGATATTCCGCATAGTCGTAGCTTTTGAATTCCAAACGGATCCGATGCGCCTGGAATGCCGCTTCATCCAGGTAATCTTTTGCGCTTGGCCCCGAGAGATACGTCGACGCACCGACTGCCTGCAGCAAATTGATAAGGCGCTCAGTCTTACGACCTGCTGCCCCGTACTCGCGCGAGGTAACGATGGGTGTTTCTATGCGCAAATACGAGCAGATTCCGCGAATCAAACGAACGTTGAGGGCGCTGATCCCGGTGTCCCCGGCAGCGATCGCCTCCTCCCACAGCCGCTGTGCAGCGGCAAAGAAAGGCGCCGGCCCGAGCGCCTCTTTGAGCGAGCGGCGGTGCGCATCCTGCCACGGCTTCTCGGTCCGGCCGATCGCCACTTCGTCGATCGCGAGCCCCGTCGATTTCGCCGCGATTGGTACCGTCAGCCACCTGAGGCCGTTCTTCGTCTTGAGTTGATTCCGATTGCGCCAGCTGCGACCGACCGGGTACTGGACGTCGTCAAAGACCACGAAGAGGTCGACGCTGTCGATGAAATCGAAGAAGCCGCGCCACGGAACGTAACTCGACTGGATAATACCGACCCGCATCTACAGGACCCATCCCCGTAGCACCCCGATGTGGCTGTTCATGCGGCTACCGGCTTGCGGCGAGCGATAAAAAGTTTCCGCGTCATCTGCTGACCGAGCGCATAATCTGGATTTTTAATCACGAGGTCCGTGATGGCGCGGTTCACGCCTTCGTAGTGGGAAAAGGCGTCGTCGAAACAGACCCACCCGCCCGGCACCAAGAACCTCTCCACGTTCCGGATGTCCCGGCACACGGCCTCGTAACTGTGATCGCCATCGATAAAAGCGACCCGACACCGGAAACCGGGTGGCGCTTGATCGGCGAAGGTCTCCGAGTTACCCCTAAACGCCTCGACCCGCTCCTGCAGTCCCTGCCTGCGAATGGTGTCGCTGAAAACGTCGAAGACGCTGTCGTACCGCGCGTAGATCGGGGCGATGTCCCGCTCGAACGGCTCTTTCCAGACCGTCTGTTCCTGGTAGCCGCCGTAGGTTTTCCCTGCAATCGCTACCCGGAAGGAGTAGCTGCCGTCCGGATTCTGCTTCCAGTCGGTTTTTCCAGGAAAGAGATCGACGCACATGACTCGTGCTTCCCCAGAAAGGCGCGCCGCAAAGCCGAGTACCGCACTCGATCGGCCGCACCAAGAACCGATCTCGAGTATGTCGCCAGGAAGGTCCGACGTCAGACAGACGAGATTGAACAAGGTGTACAACTGATCGATCGGTGTCCATCCCGGGACGCCGCGGACCATGTCCTCGATTTGGTTGATAATCGGTACTGTCTCCCCTTTCATGCCCACACCTATTTGCCCTTACACATGAACTCTTCGACCATGTCCGCATAGCTGCGCCCTTCACCTGGCCAACGAGTCGTTGCCCAGTCGGGGCATTGTCCGCAAAACCGATGATTTGTGAAATCGTTGGCGACATGCGCTCTTCGTAGGGCACGATAAACTTCGCCTTGCCATGTTTCGCGTATTGTCGTGATGCGGTAATCGGCGACGGCCGAGCCATGAAACCAATCCTGCGGGCAAAACGCCAATTCGCCGCGAGGATTCAGAGTGATTCGCTCCCACGGATACAGACAGGGATATCGCGGAACACGGGCATTCCTTGCCCTCATCAGCTCGGCCGCTCCATCCACCGCGCCTGCCGCCGAATGGAGGCGCCGGATCACCACGTAGTTCGCTCCTTCGTTCTTCCAGAAGGACTCGAAGTCAGCGGTTTCCGCCCGATTCTGCGGCTGCTCCACGTAGCTGACAACAACCTTGGTCGGCGCTGCCGACTCCTTCACCCACCTGATCAGGCGCTGAACGTTCGCCCGCGTCACGTTGAGGTCGCCGTTCACGCGTACTTTCGCGTAGGTCTCCGGCTTGAAGGCATCGATGCTGATATCGATCATGTGGACGCCGGCTTCGAGCAGCCGTCGGGTCCGTTTCTCGTTCATGATCGTTCCGTTCGTCGTCAACGTCACAAATACGCCCGAGTTGCGAACGGCGTGCTCGATCATGTCGTACCCTTTCGGGTGAATGAGTGGTTCGCCTTCGCTGGTATAGCGGATGTACTGCGTGAGCCCCTGTCCGTGCTGACGGACTTCCTCGACCATCTTTGCGTTCAACTCCGGCTCCAGGTAGCGCGCGCCGTAGTGTTTCGACTTCTTGAACTCCGGATGCGGGCAGTGCACGCAGGCGAGATTACAGACTTCCGTGATGTCGACGATGATCTGCGAGGGAAACTCGGCTTTCAGCCGCCCGTAGAAATCATAACGGCTGTCTTCTTGCTGGCTCTTTTTTCGCGCTGTATCCATATCGCCTCTCTGACAATCAGTCGCTCAGCAGCTCGGTCAGGTTATCCACGACGTACCGGGCATCCTCGAGTGTCATACTGCTGCTTATCGGGAGCGTCAGGATGCAATCCGCAACGCGCTCGGTAACGGGTAAGGCCGGCTGCTTCACGGCGCCGTACAGGCTCATGCGATGGAGCGGGTGGTAATGTATGCTCGCGCCGATATTGCGCTTGCGCAGCTCGGCCAACAGCTCGTCGCGGCCGCGGCTCATCCTCTCGGTCGGCAGGAAAACCACGAACAGGTGATGCGCGTGCGTCCACTCGGTCACGCCGCGCTGAAAACCCATGCCGATGTCCAGGGCCGACAAGCGATCGCGGTAGTACTTCGCGATCGCCAGCCTTGTTTCGTGCAACTCGGCCTGACGGCGAAGCTGGACTCGTCCGATTGCCGCCTGAAGATCGGTATAGTTCATCTTGTAGCCGAGCTCCGTCAGCTCGCTGACAAAGCGGCCGGCGGGATTCGAGAAGCGTTTCCACGCATCGGCCGGGAGACCGTGCAGGCGGAGTGAACGGAGTCGTCCCGCCGTCTCGTCGTCGCGCAACGCGATGGCACCGCCTTCGCCCGTCGAAAGATTCTTATTGGCATAGAAACTGAAGCAGGTGAGATTGCCTGATGCCCCGACGTTCCGGCCGTCCGCCAGGCGTGTCCCGAGGGCATGCGCCGCATCTTCGACGAGGCGCACGCCGTCCGGTAGGGCATCACGGATACCGTCGACGTCGGCCGCGAGCCCGCCGAAGTGCACCACGACGACCGCCTTCGTTCGTGGCGTCAACTTCGCACGGACGGTCTCGGAGGTCGCGCACAAGGTGTACGGATCGACATCACAGAAAACTGGTGTGGCTCCCAGATACAGCGCAGCGTTCGCGGTGCTGCACCACGTGAGGCTCGGGCAGATAACCTCGTCGCCTTTGTCGACGCCGCCCACGAGCAGCGACAAGAAAAGCGCGGAGGTGCAGGAGTTGACCGTCACCACGTGCCGCGCGCCGAGGAAGGCGGCCAACTCTTCCTCGAAGCTCATTGTCTCGGGTCCCATGCCGATCCATCCCGACGTAAGGACCCGCGTGACGGCCTCTATCTCCTCTCTGGAAAAGTTCGGCCTTCCGAACGGGAGAAAATCCTTCCTTATGACGGCCATGACCCGTCCAAGGGCGCCTTCTCTCGCAGGAGCCGCTGAAGGTATTGTCCATACCCGCTGTTTCGCATCGGTGCGGCCAGCTTCTCGAGCTGTTCCGGTGTAATGAAGCCCATTCGGTAAGCGACCTCCTCTGGACAGGATATCTTCAGGCCTTGCCGGGCTTCGACGGCCTCGACGAAACTCGCAGCAGCCAGCAGCGATTCGGGAGTCCCCATGTCCAACCACGCCATGCCCCGTCCGAAAAACTCGACGGAGAGGCTGGACTCCGCAAGGTACGCCTTTATCACGTCCGTGATCTCGACCTCGCCGCGCGCCGATGGCTTCGTCTGCTTGGCGATGGATACGACGTCACTGTCGAAGAAGTAGATGCCTGTGATCGCATAGTTGGACTTCGGCGCCACGGGTTTCTCTTCGATATCGATCGTCTGTCCCTTCCTGTCGAAATTGATGACCCCGTAGCGCTGCGGATCCCGGACATAGTAGCCGAAGATCGTCGCGCCCTTTTCTCGCGCCGATGCCCGCTGAAGCATGCTCGGAAGCCCCTGACCGTAGAAAATGTTGTCACCCAGTATCAGGCAGGTCGGCGATTCGCCGATGAACCGCTCGCCGATGACAAACGCCTGCGGTATTCCATCGGGGGCCGGTTGCTCCGCGTAGTCGATCGTAATACCCAACCGGGAGCCGTCACCAAGAAGCTCGCGGAAGCGCGGCAAGTCGCCTGGCGTCGAAATGAGAAGAATATCCCGTATGCCCGCGAGCATCAGCGCGCTCAACGGATAATAGATCATCGGCTTGTCGTAGACGGGCAGAAGTTGCTTGCTGATCGCCTTCGTCAAGGGATAGAGCCGCGATCCGGAGCCGCCGGCAAGAATGATTCCCTTGCGCTGACTATCGACGGTTCTCACGCTTCTTTCTTGCCCTCTCTTTCCACCGTCGTATTCTCGAATTTCGCAAGCCCCAATCGCTGCCCCGCGTAGCGCCGGGTCAGGATGTCCTGCCACCATGCCCGGTTGTCGAGGTACCAGCGCACGGTCTTCGCGAGCCCGCTCTCGAAGGTCTCGATCGGTTTCCAGCCGAGGTCGCGTCCAATTTTTTCCGCGTCTATCGCATAACGTCGGTCATGGCCGGGCCGATCGGCGACAAATTCGATCAAGGATGCGTGTGGCCGGCAGGAGGATTGAGGGAGCAACCGGTCGAGAGTCGAGCAGATCGCCTTCACGACGTCCAGGTTCGTCCGCTCGTTATTCGCTCCGATATTGTACGTTGCTCCGACTTCGCCGTTCGTGGCGACGACCCATAGCGCCCGGACGTGGTCCTCCACGTACAGCCAATCGCGCACGTTCGCGCCGGTCCCGTAGACCGGAAGCGACTTCCCGTTGAGTGCGTTGATTATGGTGAGCGGAACGAGTTTTTCCGGAAATTGATAGGGGCCGTAGTTGTTCGAGCAATTGGTGACGATGACGGGCAACCCGTAAGTGCGATACCAGGCGCGTACGAGATGGTCGGCGGCCGCCTTGCTCGCCGCATAAGGCGAATTCGGCTGGTACGCCGACGATTCCGTGAACATGCCCGTCTCGGGGAGGCTTCCGAACACCTCGTCGGTGGAGACATGATGGAAGACAAAGCCCTCCCGCTTCGCCGCGTCGAGCGATTTCCAGTATGCGAGAGCCGCTTCGAGCAGGGTGTACGTCCCGAGGATATTCGTCTGCACGAACGCCGCCGGGCCGTCGATCGAGCGGTCGACATGCGATTCGGCGGCGAGGTGAACGACCGCATCGGGCCGATACCTGCCCAGGACTTCGCGGACGGCTCGCAGATCGCCGATATCCGCCCGCTCGAATCGATACTTGGGGTGTCCAGAGACCGATTCCAGAGATCCGAGGTTGCCCGCATAGGTAAGCGCATCCAGGTTGACTACGCGTGCCTTTGTGTTCGTCAACAAGTGCCGGACTAGAGCGGATCCGATAAACCCCGCGCCCCCGGTAACGAGCACAACCTGTGGTCGACGCCTTTGCTTGGAGTCAGTGTTCAACAGGGTTTGTTGATTCTCGAGTCGAGCCGCGCGCGCTGCGAGCGGAGGCCGTGATGGCCTCAGCCCGCCGGGCGCCTGTCCGGGTGTGGAAGGGAACGGGCGAGGCGCCGTGTTTGGCCTGCTCCGCCTTTGTGTCGGAACTGCGCGTCAACGTTTACTGCTTCAGCAGCGCCTGTTTCTGCCGAACCACCAGCACGAACTCGAAAATCAGTACGGCCAGGATCCCGGCGGCGAGACCCGCTACTAAACCGATGAATGCGTACAACGACGGTCGGCTCCCTGCCGTTGTCGACGGCAACGATGGATCTCTGATAGCGCGTGTCGGCTTTGATTCGCCTTCCGCGATTTCCGCTCTTATCCTTATACGCTGTTGCTCCAATTCGGCCTGCTGTTCTATCAATCGATTTTTATCGAGGGACAGGGTCATTGCCCCGGTTGCCATTCCCTTTCGCATCGCTTGCTGCACGCGCCGCTCGAGCGCCTGCACGTCCGACCTGAAACGATCGATCTGCTTTTCCAGCAAGTCAATCTGCATACGTGATGCCAGAAGCGCTTGCTCCCTCAGCGCTTCATGCTCCGTAAACAGCCGCCCCAACACTGACTGTAAAAAGTCGCGTGCCCGTTCCGGTTCCGGTCCAGCGGCGGTGAGGATGATGAAGTTTTTCGCTTGCTTGCTGATTCGCACGTCGGACAGGAAAGGGGGATTAACCGAGCCATCACTGCGTTCCCCGACGCGATAGACCTCCCTTAGTCGCTCCACTACGGATTCCGTTGGCTCGAAAAACGGTCGATTGAATCCAAGTTGACCTATTTCCACTACAGCGCGGCTTTCGTAGAACGTGGGCTGCGTAAAACCGACGACTATGCCGATGGCGAGACCTGTCCCGACAGTTACCAAAAAAATCCACTTCCGCCGCAAGATAAGGAGACAAAAATCCGCGAGACGTGGTTCGCCGGAAACCCGATAGCTTTCGCGCGCGTACCAGTACTTCTGAAGTTCCTGGCTGGGTGCATCCATTGCAATCCCTCGAGTATCAGTATCGAAGCTGTCCACTGAAACCCGAATACTAAAGCAGTTCCGGTCGAAAAAAGGGCCACGTATGACGGGGTCTCTTTCAGCGAGAGTGGCGATTGTATCGATCCTCGAATCTCAGGATGTCGTCCTCGCCCAGATAGCTGCCGGACTGTACCTCCACAATCTCCAGCCCAATTGTGCCGGGATTCTCGAGTCGGTGTCGGGCCCCGATCGGAATGTAAGTCGATTCGTTCTCCGTCAGCAGGAAGACGTCATCGTTGCGCGTCACCCGCGCCGTCCCCTTCACGACGACCCAATGCTCGGCGCGATGATGATGCATCTGGAGCGAGATAGCGGCGCCGGGATTGAGCATCAGCCGCTTCACCTGGAAGCGCTGGCCGTTGTCCAGCCCCTCGTACCAGCCCCACGGGCGGTAGACGCGCCGGTGCATGAGATGCTCGCTGCGGTTGCCCGCCTTCAGGGCGTTGACGATTTCCTTTACGTCCTGGGCGCGATCCTTCCTGGCGACCAGCACCGCGTCCGGTGTTTCGATGACGATGACGTCGTCCAGCCCCACGGCGGCGACGAGACGATGCTGCGCAACGATCAGCGAGTCCCGGGTACCGTGCGCCAGCACATCGCCTTGCAGCACGTTGCCGGACGCGTCGTGCTCCGAGATCTGCCAGAGCGACGACCAGGCGCCGATGTCCGACCAGCCGGCGTCGAGCGGCACCATGGCCGCGCGGTCCGTCTTCTCCATCACCGCGTAATCGATCGAGTCGGTTCGGCACGCGAGGAAAGCTTCCCTGGCAACGCGATAAAAATCGCCGTCTTTCGCGCCGTCGCCGTATGCGGTGCGGCACGCGGCCAGGATGTCGGGACAGCGACGCTCCATCTCGTCCAGCCAGTGTCCTACCTTCATGAGGAACATCCCGCTGTTCCAAAAATACTCGCCGGATTCGACGTATCGCGTCGCCGTCGCCGCGTCCGGCTTCTCGACGAACGCGTCGACGCGGTGGCCCTCTCCCTTCCGGATGTAGCCATAGCCCGTCTCGGGCGCCGTCGGCACGATGCCGAATGTCACGAGATAACCCTCGTCGGCCAGGGAGGCCGCGGTACCGATCGCTCGCTGGAAGGCGGCGACGTCCCTCAGCAGATGGTCCGCCGGCATAAGGAGCATCAGGGCATTCTCGTCGACGCGCGCAAGCGCGAGCGCCGCTAGCGTCGCGGCCGGGCAGGTGTTCCGGCCGACCGGTTCGAGAATGATGTCGAGCGGCGCGCGCGCCAGCTGCCGCACCTGCTCGGCGACCAGGAAGCGGTGCTCCTCGTTGCAGACAAACAGCGGCTCGGCCGCGCCCGGCAGGCCGCGCAGCCGATTGACGGTCTGCTGCAGCAGCGTCCCGTCGCCCGACAGGCGAAGCAGCTGCTTCGGGAAATGTTCGCGCGAGAGCGGCCAGAGCCGGGTGCCGGACCCGCCCGAAAGAATCACCGGGTAAATGCGTGCGTTTGCGCCTTGCGTCACGGCGATCAGGATACGCGGTAGTATTCCTTATACCAATCCACGAAACGGCGGATACCGACCTCGACCGGTGTCGCCGGCCGAAATCCGACGGCCGTCTCCAGCGCTTCGGTGTTGGCGTAGGTCGCCGGCACGTCTCCATCCTGCATGGGCAGCAGATCCATTTCCGCCTTCCTGCCGAGGCAGTCCTCGAGGACCCGAATGTAGCGCATCAGCTCGACGGGGTTGTTGTTCCCGATGTTGTACACCTTGTAGGGCGCATAGCTCGTCGCTGGATCCGGCGACTTGCCGGTCCATTGCGGATTCGGGCGCGCCGGCTGGTCGATGACCCGGATGACGCCCTCCACGATATCGTCGACGTAAGTGAAGTCCCGGATCATCTGTCCGCGGTTGAACACCGGAATCGGCTTGCCTTCGAGGATGCCGCGAGTGAACTTGAAGAGCGCCATGTCCGGGCGCCCCCACGGACCGTAAACCGTGAAGAACCGCAGGCCGGTCACCGGCAGGCCGTAGAGATGGGCATACGTGTGCGCCATCAGCTCGTTCGCCTTCTTCGTCGCGGCGTAGAGCGAGACCGGATGATCGACGTTGTCGTGCTCCGAGAACGGCAGCTTGGTGTTTGCCCCGTAAACGGAACTCGACGAGGCGAAGACCAGGTGGCCGACCTTGCTGTGGCGGCTGCCTTCCAGGATGTTGCCGAATCCGACGACGTTCGCATCGATGTAGGCGTGAGGGTTCTCGATCGAGTACCGCACGCCGGCCTGGGCGGCCAAATGCATCACCGCGTCGAAACGGTTCTCGGCAAAGAGCCGGCGCATTCCGTCCCGGTCGACGATGTCCAGCTTCTCGAAGGTGAAGCCTTTTTGGGCCTGACACCGCGCGAGCCGCGCCTCCTTGAGCGACACTTCATAGTAGTCGTTGAGGTTGTCGATCCCGTACACGGTGTCACCGCGGGCGAGAAGCCTCAGCGCGAGCGTCGAACCGATGAAACCGGCCGCCCCGGTTATTAGGATGTTCATGCGTCGTCTCCGGTCTTTATCTGTCGATGGGCGCGGCTCCGGGATCCCGCCCGGGCACGCTACCGCCATGCAGAACAGCGTTCCGCACGATCACAACTCGGGGCGGTCCGCCGCCTCCCCGCCCGGGCGCTCCCGACTACAACCGCAGGATGTCGGGAACCTTTACTCCGTTATTGCCGAACGTCTGCAACAGCTGCTCGTAAACGCCGCGATCCGCCTGCGTATCGGTCAGCAGGCATACATCGAACGGCAGCGCTTCCGAAAGATTTCGCCACACCGGTTTGCCGAGGAACCGCCGTCGCTCGGTACGCGGATCGAAGACGCCCACGATGTCGATGTCCATTTCCAGCGCCCGCAGGGCCGCCACCTCCGCCAGGTCCGAGACGCCGCAGAGCAGTACCCGCTGCTGACCCCGCGCCTCGCACTCCTTCAAGGCGCGCGCACAGGATTCACCGGCGCTCCGGTAAAAGGCGAAGGACGCGGCGAGATACTTCGCCGTCAAACGGCTCTTTTCGGAAAACCCCTTCGGCGTCAGGTAATACAGGTAGCGGTTGGCGGGTGCCTCGCTGATCTTGATGAGGCCCTTGCGGATGCAACGTTTCAGATACGAGTTGGCGAGCCCGAGCGCGACCCCCATTTGCCGCGCGAGGTGACGCTGCGTCACGTCGCTGCGCCGCTCGACCGCCTGAAGAAGCTCGAGCACGCGCTCCTCGTCTCTTTGCGGGGTGGTGTTCATTCAATGAACACTATAGGCAGCGCCGGAGGGCCCCGCAAGGATTCAGCGCGCGGGTTCTATGGCGGCGAGCTCGACGACGGTGCGCGTGTACCGGCCGAGGACCTCGAGCAGGACCTGCACGCGGTCGCGGCCGGTTGTCGCCTGGAAGACGGCTTCATAGCCGGCAAGGCTGCCCGACGTGATGCGCACCCGGGCGCCCGCCTCGTAACGCTCGGCCGGCAGCACCTGCACCCCCTCCTCGTCCTCTCGCCGCCGCAGATTCTCGATCAGGTCGTCCGGGACGGCGGCCGGACGCTGGCCGAAGCGCACCACGGACACGACCCCGAGGGTGGACCGGATCGGCGCCCAGTTGTCGGTTTCCGTGTCGAGATGGACGAACAGGTACCGGGGAAACATGGGGGAGATGATCGAGACGCGCCGGCCCAGGCGTCTGCGTGGCTGACGGACCAGCGGCAGGTATGCGGTATAGCCCTGCCGTTCCAGGTTGACCCGCGCCGTCGCCTCTCCGCGGGGCTTGGTGTACACCAGGTACCAACGTGCCCGACCCGCCGCTGCCCCCGCGCGCGATTCCTTTCTCAAGAACCCGTCCCGCCGGCAGACAATTCCTGCCTGATTTCGTCCGGCGTCGCGGTCGCGGCGCCCAGTTTCCCGACCACTATTCCGGCCGCGATGCTCGCGAGGCGCAGCGCCTCCTCGACCGGTCCGCCGACCGCGTAGGTGCATGCGACGGCGGCGATGACGCTGTCGCCGGCGCCCGTCACGTCGAACACCTCGCGCACGCGCGCGGGAACGTGAAGCACCCGCCCGTCGCGCTCGACGAGGGTCATCCCTTCCTCCCCGCGGGTGATGAGGAGTCCGTCGAGTTCGAGCGCGGCGACCGTTGCCGCGGCCCGACGCTCGAGATCGAGATCGTCCCGCGCTCGCCCCGCGATCTGCTCGAATTCCTTGCGGTTCGGCGTGACCAGCGTCGCGCGCCGGTAGATGCTGTAGTCGTCTCCCTTTGGATCGACGATCACCGGCAGCCCCGCATCCCGCGCGGCACCGACCATCTCCCGCACGTAGCCGAGCCCGCCCTTGCCGTAGTCGGAGACGATCACGACATCGAATTGGCTGAGATGCTCGAGGTAGTAATCGAGCAATCGGACCCGTGCATCCTTGCTGGGTGGCGATTCGAAATCGATCCTCAGCAGCTGCTGGTTGCGCGAGATCACGCGCAGCTTCACGATCGTATTGATCAGCTTGTCGCGGTACAGGCGGTAGCCGATATCCGCCTTGTCGAGCAGCTGCTCCAGTTTGTCCGCTTCGCGGTCATCCCCGGTTATCGAGAGCAATGTGCACCGTGCGCCAAGGTCGCGCACGTTGCGCGCCACGTTCGCCGCACCGCCCGGACGCTCGTCGCATCGTCCGACCGTGACCACCGGCACCGGCGCTTCCGGAGAGATCCGTTCCACGCCGCCGTGCCAGTATCGGTCCAACATGGCGTCGCCGACCACCAGTACCCGGGCGCGTGTGAGCGCGTTGAGCAGATCAGGAAGCATTGTCTGTCTGTGGTTGTCGGATCCGCGGGGCGAATCGATGAGGGGCGGTGAATTCGCACGCTATTATCAGAGCTTTCTCCGCGGCTGTCACGGCGACGACAAAAAAAGGGGCGCCCGGAGGCGCCCCTTTCGGTTACCGGCGGTCTACTTCTTACCGCCCAGGCTCAGGTTGGCGCGATTTCGTTCCACCGTCTTGGTGCCGACGCCCTTCACCTTCTCCAGGTCCTCGATTCTCTTGAACGGCCCGTTCTTGGTCCGGTACGCCACGATCGCTTCCGCGGTCTTGCTGCCCACCCCGTCCAGCCTGGCGGCCAGGGTCTTGGCGTCGGCGGTGTTCACATCGACGGGTTCGGCAAAGACGATCGGAGACAGGACGGAAAGAAAGAGGGAGAAAACGAGAACAGACAGCTTTTTCATCGAAACGCTCCTTGTCGTTTTTTGGTGGGATTGCTTTGTTGCTCCCCCTAATTCGCGGGGGAAAGGCCATGATAAGAACGCGGCGATGAAAGTCAACCCGCTGTCGCGATTTCCCGAAGGATGGCGTCGAGCGCCGCCCGGGGGTTGGGCGACGAAGTAATCGGCCTCCCGACCACGAGCATGTCGGCGCCGCCCGCAATGGCTTCCGCCGGCGTGAGCACGCGCCGCTGATCCCCGACCGGGCTACCGCCCGGCCGCACGCCCGGAGTAACGAGCAAGAAGCCGGCGCCGAAGCGCGAGCGCATCGTATGCGCCTCGGTGGGGGCGCACACCACCCCGTCCAGCCCGCATTCCTTCGCCAGGCCGGCGAGGGCGGCGACGCGGCCTTCGATATCGCCGGCGAGGCCGATCTCGGCGATCTCCGCAGCGGTATGGCTGGTCAGCACCGTGACTCCCACGAGGAGCGGGCGCCCGGCCGGTCCCAATGCATCCCGAGCCGCTTTCAGCATGGCCCGGCCGCCCAGACAGTGCACCGTGAGCATCCAGACCCCGAGGTCGGCCGCCCGCCGACATGCGGCGGCCACGGTGTTGGGTATGTCGTGAAACTTGAGGTCGAGGAAGACGTCGAATCCGCGTCGCACGAGCGACTCCACGAACCCGGGGCCGGCCGCGGAAAAGAGCTCGAGGCCCACCTTCAGCCGGCAGTGTTCGGGAGTCACGCGATCGACCAGCGCCAGCGCCTCCCGGGAAGACGGATAGTCGAGCGCGACCGCGATCGGTGGCCCCTCCATTACTCCTCCAGCACCGGCTTGATCGTGTTCCATCTGCTGCAACCGGGACACAGCCAATGAAGTTGTCGGCCCTTGAAGCCGCACTGCTGGCAGAAGTAGCCCTGGTGCTGTTGCCGAAGCTCGTCGATGATGCCCTTCAGGAGCAGCAGGTCCTTCCTGGCGGTCCCGTCCGCCTGCTCGAGGTTGTACTCGATCAGCTGATGGAGTCCGTGGACGTTCGGCCTGCGCCGCAGCCACTCGACGACGAACTTTTCGGCCGCCTTCACGCCGTCGCGCTGCTTGATGATGTCGGCGAAGGTCACGGTCAGGGAGACCGCGCCGTGCCGTCGGAGGGCGGCGCTGAAGAACTCATACAGGCCCTCCTCGTCCTTTGCCTTGCGATACGCCTCGGCGATTCGCCCGGCCACTTCCCCGAAATAGCTGGCGTCCTGATCCTCGACGGCGCGCCATGCCTTGATCGCTTCCCGCGGCCGACCCTCGTCCGCCTCCATGTCACCGAGAAGGATGCTGGCCCGCACGCAGGCGGGATCGGCGGCCAGCGCCTGCCTCAGGAAGTCGCGCGAAGCCGGGAAGTTGCGCTTGTGATACGCATGTTCGGCGAGCTCGCAGTAATACTGCGCGACGACGTCGTCCATGGGCTTCCCCGACACGCGGGCGAGCCGCCGGCTTGTCTGGATCGCCTTTTCCCATTCCTTCTCCTGCTGGTAGATGCTGAGCAGCAGTCGCAATGCCTGCTCGCTGTGCGCCCGGACCTCCGCGAGCTCGAGGAAGAGGTTCTCGGCCCGGTCGAACAACCCGGCCTTGAAGTAGTCCTGCCCGAGCTCGAGCAGCGCGTACGTGCGCTGCTCCTTGTCGAGCGTCGGCCGCGCGATCAGGTTCTGGTGAATGCGTATGGCGCGTTCCACCTCGCCGCGCCGCCTGAAGAGATTGCCGAGGGCCAGGTGCGTCTCGACGGTCTCCGAATTGACCTCGAGCACCTGGATGAAGATCTCGATAGCCTTGTCCGGCTGCTCGTTGAGGAGGAAGTTGAGACCCTTGAAGTACGCCGAAGGCAGGTCAAACGATTTGGCGGCCTGGCGTCGGGCCTCGAAGCGCGCGGCCCACCAGCCCGACGCCGCGGCGAGCGGCAGCAGCAGCCAGAGAAGGCCCTCGGCGCTAAATGACATCTTTGATGGGCAGCGCGCGCAGGTTCTGCACTTCCTGCTCCACCTGCCGCAGCTCCTTGCGCGCCTGCACGAGACTGCGCTGCATGCCGATAACCATGCGCAGGCTGGCCAGGTAGCCGATCAGGACACCGAGCGCGAGTACGGCGAGGAGCGCGATCGAAAGCGGCCCGGTCCATTCGAGGCCGAAGTAGTAGCCGACGTCGACGGTCTGGCGGTTCTGCAGCGCGAAGGTGACGCCGAAAAGCAGGGTGACGGCGATAATGACGACGTAGAGAATGCGCTTCATGACCTCCTCCGCTTGGGCGCCCGGTCCGCCCGTCTCTGCGGCCGGATTG
This sequence comes from Sulfurifustis variabilis, assembly GCF_002355415.1. Classification (GTDB taxonomy): domain Bacteria; phylum Pseudomonadota; class Gammaproteobacteria; order Acidiferrobacterales; family Sulfurifustaceae; genus Sulfurifustis; species Sulfurifustis variabilis. Next base: position 2,145,147 of record NZ_AP014936.1, read on the forward strand.
TAGCCATAAAAAAACGGCATTGGGCGAGCCGAATGCCGTTTTTTTCTCTCCGTGCCCGGCGGACCGGCGACCGGAGCAGCTCTAGCGTGCGGCCTGGTCGACCCGTTCCCGCAGTTCCTTGCCCGGCTTGAAGTGGGGGACGAACTTGTCCGGTACGTGCACCGCGGCCCCGGTCTTGGGGTTGCGCCCGATGCGCGGCGGACGGTAGTGGAGCGAAAAGCTGCCGAAGCCCCGGACTTCGATGCGCTCTCCCGTCGAGAGCGCCGCGGACATCTGCTCCAGCAACTCCTTCACGGCGAGCTCGACGTCGCGCGGCTGCAGCTGCGGCTGCGCGGCGGCGAGGGCGTTGATGAGCTCGGATTTCGTCATCTTCCCCTACCTATAGAAAACGCCGTCATCGTTTGCAAGAACGCTCAGGCGTCCGAGTCCTGGGTCCCGAGCTTTTCCTTAAGCTTGTCGGCAAGGGTCGACGTGCCGGTGGCGGCGCGACGGGTGTACTCCTGGACTGCCTCGCTCTCCTCCTCGAGATCCTTCGCCCGGACCGACAGCGAGATCTTGCGATTCTTGCGGTCGATCGTGGTGATCTTCGCCTCGACGGTATCCCCTTCCTTCAGGAGGGAACGCGCGTCTTCGATGCGCTCGCGGGAGAGCTCCGATGCGCGCAGGTACCCTTCGATATCGTCCCCCAGCTTCACCACCGCTCCCTTCGCCTCGACGCTTGTCACCGTGCCCTTCACCACGGCACCCTTGCCGTGCGCGGCCACGTACGAGGAGAACGGATCGCCCTCGAGCTGCTTGATGCCGAGTGAGATGCGCTCGCGCTCCGGGTCGATCGCGAGAATGACGGCCTCGACCTCGTCGCCCTTCTTGTAGTCGCGCACCGCTTCTTCGCCCGGCCGCGCCCAGGAAAGGTCGGACAGGTGAATGAGGCCGTCGATGCCCCCCTCGAGACCGACAAAGATGCCGAAGTCGGTGATGGACTTGATCTTGCCGGCGATCTTCTCGTTCTTCTGGTGGTTGGCCGCGAATTCTTCCCACGGATTCGGCATGCACTGCTTCATGCCGAGCGAGATGCGGCGGCGCTCGGTGTCGATGTCGAGCACCATGACCTCGACCTCGTCCCCGACCTGTACGACTTTGGTCGGATGGATGTTCTTGTTGGTCCAGTCCATCTCGGAAACGTGCACCAGTCCCTCGACGCCCGGCTCCAGCTCGACGAACGCGCCGTAGTCGGTGATGTTCGTGACCTTGCCGAAGAGACGGGCGCCCTCGGGGTAACGGCGGCTGATGTCGACCCACGGATCGTCGCCGAGCTGCTTCAGGCCCAGGCTGACGCGATTGCGCTCGCGGTCGTAGCGCAGCACCTTGGCTTCGATCTCGTCCCCGATCTTCAGTACTTCGGACGGGTGCTTGACGCGCTTCCACGCGAGGTCGGTGATGTGCAGCAGGCCGTCGATGCCGCCCAGGTCGACGAACGCGCCGTAATCGGTGAGGTTCTTGACCACGCCCTTGACGATCTGGCCTTCCTCGAGGTTCGCGAGCAGCGCCTGGCGCTCCGCGGACAGCTCCTTCTCGACCACCGCGCGGCGGGACACGACGACGTTCGAGCGCTTGCGGTCGATCTTGATGACCTTGAATTCGAGTTCCTTGCCTTCGAGGTACGAGGGATCGCGCACCGGACGGACGTCGACGAGCGAGCTCGGCAGGAAGGCGCGCACACCGTTGATGGCGACCGTGTAGCCGCCCTTCACCTTGCCGGTCAGCACGCCGGTGACGATCGACTGGTCCTCGAAGGCCTTCTCGAGCTCTTCCCAGGCCTTCACGCGCTGCGCCTTCTCGCGCGAGAGCAGGGTCTCGCCCCGGCCGTCCTCGATCGCCTCGACCACCACCTCGACGTGATCGCCCACCCGCACGGTGAGCTCGCCGCGGTTGTCCTTGAACTGGATCGCGGGGATCATGCCCTCCGACTTGAGGCCGGCATTGACGATGACGATGTCGTCGTCGACGTGCACCACCTCGCCGGTAATGAGCTGACCCGCCTGAAGGTGAAGCTTGTTCAGGCTCTCTTCAAACAGTTGCGCAAAACTTTCAGCCATAACTCTCCGTCAACAGAACTGGTGTCCCGGTCGGCGCGACGTCCACCCGACGGGCGGAAGCACATCGCGGCGACGGGTGCTGTGCCCTACCGCCGTTCGTGAAGCAGGCCCTCGATGCGATCGACTACCTCGGAGATGCTCAGATCGGAGGTATCCAGTACCTGGGCGTCCGCAGCGGGTCTGAGCGGCGATACCGCACGTGCGGCGTCGCGCGCATCGCGCTCCCGAATCTCCTCAAGGAGGCGCGCAAGGTTAACATCGAACCCCTTTTCCTTCAACTGTTTATACCTGCGCTCCGCCCGCTGCTCGGCGCTCGCAGTGACGAACACCTTTAATAAGGCATCGGGGAAAACGGTCGTTCCCATGTCCCGGCCATCGGCCACGAGGCCCGGGGGCCGGCGGAAAGCCCGCTGCTTCTCCAGCAACGCCTGCCGGACCTCCGGGACCGCTGCCACCCGGGATGCCCGGTCGCCCGCCTCCTCGGTCCGAAGGCGGTCCCCCACGTCGACCCCGTTCAGTACGACCCGGGGCGTGCCTGCCGGATTCACCCCAAAGTCGACGTGCATCTCCTGTGCCAGCCGGGCGAGCTGGGGGCCGTCGTCCAGACGCACTGCCGTTTCGTGCGCCAACAGGCCAACAAGACGATACAGCGCGCCGCTGTCGAGGAAATACCAGCCGAGTCGGGCCGCGAGTACCTGACCCACGGTTCCCTTCCCCGATCCGCTCGGACCGTCGAGGGTCACGACGGGGGCGGAGGCCCGGGGATCCGTATTGTCCGTCATGCGGCGTCCGTTACCGCCCGCCGCGTATCGTGATCCCCAGTCCGGCCCGACGCGCCAGTTCCACGAACCCGGGGAACGAGGTATCGACATTCTTGCAGTCGCGGATGGTGATCGGGCCCTGCGATCGCAGCCCGGCCATGGCGAAGGCCATCGCGATGCGGTGATCGCCCAGGCTTTCGACCGTACCCGACCGGAAGGCGCCGCCTCCGCGCACGATCATGCCGTCGGGTGTCTCGCGGGCGTCGATCCCGAGGGCCCGCAGTCCCGCCGCCGTCGCGGCGATACGGTCGCTCTCCTTGACCCGCAGTTCCTCGGCCCCGGAAAGGACGGTTTCCCCCTCGGCGCAGGCCGCCGCGACGAGCAGCGCGGGGAACTCGTCGATCGCGAGCGGAACCTGCTCCGGCGGGATTCGGATGCCGCGCAGCCGACTGGCGCGCACGCGCAGATCGGCGACCGGTTCACCGCCGGACTCACGGGCATTTTCGATGCCGATATCCGCTCCCATGAGCCCGAGGATGGTGAGCACGCCGACCCGCGTCGGATTCATGCCCACGTGCTCGAGGACGATATCCGCGCCCGGAGCGATCGAGGCGCCCACGAGAAAGAAGGCCGCCGAGGAGATGTCGGCCGGAACGTCGATCCGGCAGGCTTTCAGACGCCCCCCGCCGCTCAGGCGCACCGTCGAACCGCTCACTTCGACGGCATAACCGAAGCCCCGGAGCATCCGTTCGGTGTGATCGCGCGTGGGCGCAGGCTCGGTGACGGCCGTCTCGCCTTTCGCGTAGAGGCCGGCGAGCAGCAACGCGGACTTCACCTGCGCGCTGGGGACCGGCAGCGCGTAACGGATGGCCGACAGCGCCCGCCCGCCGGAGATGCGCAGCGGGGGGCGGCCGCCCTCTTCCGTCCGGATCTCCGCGCCCATCCGGTTCAACGGCTCGGCCACGCGCTTCATCGGTCGCTTGCTGAGGGAAGGATCGCCGACCAGCTCCGAATCGAAGGCCTGGCCGGCGAGAATCCCGGCCATGAGGCGCATCGCGGTGCCGGAATTGCCCATGTCGAGCGGCGCGGCCGGCGCCTTGAGTCCGTGCAGACCCACCCCTTCGATCTCGACGTGCCCCGCGCGCGGACCGTCCACCCGGACGCCCATGGCGCGAAAGGCGTTCACCGTACGCAGGACGTCCTCGCCCTCGAGGAGCCCCTCGGCGGCGGTCCGCCCTTCCGCGAGCGCCCCGAGCATCACGCTGCGGTGCGAGATCGATTTGTCGCCGGGGACGCGCAGGCGCCCGACGAGCGCGCCGCCGGGTTGCACGAGGAAGTCGATGCGTGAATCGGACATGGGTGATATGCAGTGAGACGCGCGAACGGAGCAAACTACTCGCCGTCCCCCGGGCCATGCAACCCCTCGCGGGCGCGTTTGGCCCGCGCAAAGGTCTCGCGCAGCCATTCGCCGTCGGCCCGTTCGAGCGCCTCGCCGAGCAGACGCAGGTTCTCCTGGTACTGTTCGAGCAGCGCGAGGAGCGGCTCCCGGTTGGCGAGACAGATGTCGCGCCACATTACCGGGTCGCTGGCGGCGATCCGCGTAAAGTCGCGAAACCCGCCGCCGGCGCACTCGAAGATCGAGCGATGGTCGTCCAGCCGCACCAGCATGTCGACCAGCGCGTACGCGAGGGCATGGGGCAGGTGGCTGCTGGCGGCCAGTACCCGGTCGTGATCGGCAGCGGGCATGGAGACGACCTCGGCCCCGACCGCCCGCCACATGGCAGTCACCCGCCCGGTCGCCGTCGGGTCCGTCTCGGGTCCGGGCGTGAGGATCACGCGCCGGTCCTCGTAAAGATTGCCGCGCGCGGCGCGCGCGCCCGACTGCTCGGTCCCGGCGATCGGATGACCCGGCACGAACGAGGCGAAGCGTGGCCCCAGCGCCGCCCTCGCCGCGTCGATGACCGTTTGCTTGACGCTTCCCACGTCGGTCACGACGGCATGCGACCCGATCGCGGGTGCCGCCGCGTCGAGCACTTCGCGCATCGCACCGACGGGCACGGCAAGCACGATCATGTCCGCGCCGTCGACCGCGGCCGCGATGCTCGTTTCCGCATGGTCGATCACGTTGAGCTCGATCGCCTCGTCCAGATTGGCGATCGTTCGGCCATAACCGACGATTTCCCCGACCTCGTTCCGTTCGCGCAACGCGCGGGCGAGCGAACCGCCCATGAGTCCGACACCGATGATGGCGAGCTTGTCGATCATTCGTAATCGCGGGCGGCCGTCGGTGACGGCGTGGTGGCCTGAGCAGTCACCGTCGCGAACCTCCGAGCACCTTGTCCAGGGCTTTCAGGAAACGCTCGTTCTCTTCAGGCAGGCCCACGGTCACGCGAAGGTGGCGCGGCATCCCGTAGTTCGCCACCGGCCGTACGATCACGCCCTCGCGCAGCAGCCCTTCGTAGACGGCGGCCGCCTGACCGACTTCGATGCAAACGAAGTTAGCGGTCGACGGGATGTGCGGGAGACCGAGCTTCTTCGTTCCCTCGGTCAGCTGCCGCAGTCCCGCGCGGTTCATGTCCCGGCTGCGCGCCACGTGCGCCTCGTCGCGCAGCGCCGCTTCCGCCGCGGCGGCCGCGGCGCTGTTCACGTTGAACGGCTGGCGCACGCGGTTCAACAGATCGGCGACGGCCGGATGCGACACCCCGTATCCGACGCGCAGACCGGCGAGCCCATGGATCTTCGAGAAGGTTCGGGTGGTGATCAGGTTCGGGTACTTCGCGATCCACCCGACCGTGTCCGGATAGTCCGGCTCGTCCACGTACTCGAAGTAGGCCTCGTCGACGACGACCAGCACGTTCTCGGGCACGGCGCGTACGAAGCCTTCCAGGTCTCCGGCACGCAGCCACGTGCCGGTCGGGTTGTTGGGATTGGCGATGAAGACGAGCCGGGTACGGGGTCCGACCGCCGCCCGCATCGCGTCCAGATCGTGGCCCCAATCCCTGGCGGGCACGACGACGGCCCGCGCTCCCGCCGCCTGCGTGACGAGCGCGTACACCGCGAAGGCGTGGGCGGCATACACGACCTCGGTGTCCGGACCGAGGAACGCGCGCGCCACGAGCTCGAGCACGTCGTTCGAGCCGTTCCCGAGCGTGATCTGCATGGCGTCGACGCCGAGACGCGCGGCGAGAGCGCGCTTCAGCCCGAAACCGGCCCCGTCCGGATAGCGTCCCACGCCCTCGAGCGCCGCCCGCGCGGCCGCGACGGCGGCCGGGCCTGGACCGAGCGGGTTCTCGTTGCTCGCCAGCTTGATCGCGTTGCGGACGCCGTACTCCCGCTCCAGCGCGTCGAGCGGCTTGCCCGGCTGGTACGGCGAGAGGCGGCGCACGCCGGGAGCGGCGAGGGCGATCGGTTCGAAGGTCATGGCTGTCAGGCGACGGCCTTCGGGTATGAGCCGAGGCACTTGTAGAACGCGGCCTCGCCTTCGAGCCGCTTCAGCACGCCCGCCACCTTGCGGTCGCGGACGTGCCCCTCGATGTCGATGAAGAAGACGTACTCCCAGATGCTTCGCCGCGACGGGCGCGACTCGATACGGGTCATGTTGATGCCGTGGCGCGCGAGCGGCGCGAGCAGCCGGTGCAGCGCGCCGGGGCGGTTCTTGCCGGACAGGAGCAGGCTCGTCTTGTCCGCCCCCGTGGGCTGCGTGTCGAGATCCCCGATCACGAGGAAGCGGGTGGTGTTGTCCGGCCGGTCCTCGATGTTCGTCGCCAGGATCGTGAGACCGTAAAGGCCCGCGGCCGAGTCTCCCGCGATCGCCAGGGTCCCGGAATCCGCCGCCGCGAGCCGCGCCGCCTCCGCGTTGCTGGCGACCGAGACCCGGTCGATCCCGGGGAGGTGTGCGTCGAGCCACTCGCGGCATTGCGCAAGCGACTGCTGGTGCGAGACGACGCGCCGCGCGGCTGACGTCGCGCCCGTGCCCAGCAGGTGATGGTGTACCCGCAACGCGACCTCGCCGCAGATCTTGAGCGACGACGCGAGGAACATGTCGAGCGTGTGGTTCACTACCCCCTCGGTGGAATTCTCGACCGGCACCACCCCGAAGTGGGCGTTGCCGGACTCCACCTCCCGGAACACTTCATCGATCGCGCCGAGCGGCAACGTCTCCACGGCCTGCCCGAAGTGCTTCAGGGCGGCCTCCTGCGTAAACGTGCCCGCGGGCCCGAGGAACGCGATCTTGAGCGGCGACTCCAGCGCGAGGCAGGCCGACATGATCTCGCGGAACACCCGGGCGACCGACTCGTCCGGCAACGGTCCCCGGTTGCGCTCGAGCGCGCGCCGCAGCACCTCCGCCTCGCGTTCCGGCCGGTAAAAATACTTGTCGCCGTTGCGGGCCTTGCTGTGCGCGACTTCCTGCGCGATGCGCGCGCGCCGGCTGAGAAGCGCCTGGATCTTCTCGTCCAGCGCGTCGATCTTGCCGCGAAGCTCTCGCAGCCGCCGCTCTTCTTTGGTCATTGGTATGGCAACGGGCGGTGCCGCGGGCGTCAGAACGGCCGCGGCGGATCGACGATGCGCGCCATCAGGACCCCCTGGATGCCGGCGATGTGCTCCCGGACCGCCTCCGGGATCGGGCTGTCCAGGTCGACCACGGTGTAGGCGAGCTCGCCGCGCGACATGTTCACCATGTCGTGGATGTTCATGCCGGCGAGGCCGAAGGCCTCCGAGATCTGTCCGAGCATGTTGGGCACGTTCGCGTTGGCGACCACCATGCGGTAATCGGTGCCTCGGGGCAATACGACCTCGGGAAAATTGACCGAGTTGCGGATGTTGCCGTTCTCGAGGAAGTCCCGCACCTGGTCGGCGACCATGACGGCGCAGTTCTCCTCGGCCTCGCGCGTGGAGGCGCCGAGGTGCGGCAGGGTAACGACCCTCTCGTGGTTCTTGAGCACGTTGTTCGGGAAGTCGCACACGTACGCGTAGACCTTGCCGCTCTTGATCGCGGCGGAAACGGCGGCGTCGTCGACGATGCCCTCGCGCGCGAAGTTCAGGATCACCACGCCGTCGCGCATGAGCTTCAGCCGCTCGGCGTTGATCATGTACCTGGTCTTGTCGTTCAGCGGCACGTGGAAGGTGACGAAGTCGACGTTCTTCAGCAGATCGTCGATCGAGCGCGCCTTCTGCACGCTCGCGGAGAGCTGCCACGCTCCTTCCACCGTCAGGCCGGGATCGAAACCCACCACCTTCATGCCGAGCGCCACGCCCGCGTTCGCGACGATGCGCCCGATGGCCCCGAGGCCGATGACGCCAAGCGTCCGGCCGGGCAGCTCGAAACCCGCGAATTTCTTCTTGCCCGCCTCCACGGCCTTGTGGATCTCCTCGTCGGTCCCATTGAGCGCGCGCGCGAATTCCCAGGCGGGCGCGATGTGCCGGCAGGCCATGATGAGTCCCGCCACCACGAGCTCCTTGACCGCATTCGCGTTCGCCCCCGGAGCGTTGAAGACGGGAATACCGAGCTGCGACATCTTCGCCACCGGTATGTTGTTCACGCCCGCCCCCGCGCGGCCGACGGCCTTGAGCGACTTCGGGATGGCGAGCTCGTGCATGTTGGCCGAGCGGACCAGGATCGCGTCCGGCTCCGGGATGGCGGTGCCCACCTGGTACAGCTCATCCGGCAGCCGCGACAGACCGAGCGGCGAGATGTTGTTGAGCGTCAGAATCTTGTACACGTCAGCCCTTGTTCTTGACGAACGTCTTCATGTAGTCGATGAGCGCGTCCACGCCCGCTTCGGGCATCGCGTTGTAGATGCTCGCGCGCATGCCGCCGACCGAACGGTGGCCCTTGAGCTGTACGAGCCCCGCACCCTTCGCTCCCTTGAGGAAGGCCTCGTCGAGCGCGGCGTCGGCGAGCGTGAACGGCACGTTCATCCAGGAACGGCACGCGGGATCGACCGGGTTTCGGTAGAAGCCGGAGGCGTCGATGTAGTCGTAGAGCTTCTTCGCCTTGCGCTCGTTGACGGCCGCCATCGCCTTCAGCCCGCCCCGGCGCTTCAGCCACTCGAACACGAGCCCGGCGATGTACCACGCGTAGGTCGGCGGCGTGTTGTACATCGAGCCGTTCTCCGCGTGAATCCTGTAATCCATCATGCTCGGCGTGCCGGGGGCCGCGCCGCCGATCAGGTCCTCGCGGACGATGACGATCGTGAGACCCGCGGGGCCGATATTCTTCTGGGCGCCGGCGTAGATCAGGCCGTAGCGCGCGACGTCGAGCGGCCGCGACAGGATGGTCGAGGACATGTCGGCCACGAGCGGCACGTCGCCGGTGTCCGGGATCCAGTGGAACTCGACGCCCCCGATCGTCTCGTTGGGCGTGTAGTGGACGTAGGCCGCGTTCGGGTCGAGCTTCCACGCGCCCGGCGCCGGCACCGTCGTGAAATTGCTCGCCTCCGACGTGGCGACGACATTGGCGGCGCCGAGCTTCTTCGCCTCGGAGATCGCCTTTTTCGACCATTGCCCCGTGTTGACGTAGTCGGCGCTCTTCTTGCCGCGCAGCAGGTTCATCGGCACCATCGCGAACTGCTGCGTGGCGCCGCCCTGGAGAAACAGGACCTTGTGGCTTGCGGGAATCGCGAGCAGCTCCCGCAGGTCGGCCTCGGCCTTCTCCGCGATGGAGATGAACTCCTTGCCGCGGTGGCTCATCTCCATCACCGACATGCCGGAGCTGCGCCAGTCGACGAGCTCGTCGCGCGCCTGCGTGAGCACCTCTTCCGGCAGCACCGCCGGTCCCGCGCTGAAGTTATACACCCGTGCCATTCGCCATCCTGAATCTGAAGTAGGTGAAACGGACGAAAGAAAATGTTGAATGCTCAATGCTGAATGTTGAATTAATGACGCGCGCTGCGCGCGCACCTCAATTCAACATTTAGAATTCAACATTCAACATTGTCATTCTTCGTCCGACTCCTCGATCTTCTCGATCCCGGCTAGCTTCTCCCCCTCGCCCATCTCGATCAGGCGGACGCCCTGGGTGTTGCGTCCGATCACCGAAATTTCCTTCACCCGCGTACGGATGAGCGTACCGCCGTCGCTGATCAGCATCACCTCGTCGCCCTCGTCGAAGAGGCCCGCGCCCACGACCGGGCCGTTGCGCTCGGTGACCTGGATCGAGATCACGCCCTGACCGCCGCGCCGGTGGGTCGGATACTCGGACAGATTCGTCCGCTTGCCGTAGCCGTTCTGCGTGACGGTGAGCACCGCGGCCGACTCCGCGATGTCCTTGCCGGCGATGATGAGCGACACCACCGACTGACCCTCCTTCAGGTCGATGCCGCGCACGCCGCGCGCGCTGCGTCCCATGGGGCGCACGTCCGCCTCGTTGAAGCGCACGCTCTTGCCGGCGTTGCTGAAGAGCAGGATCTCGCTCGAACCGCTCGTGAGCGCCGCGCCGATCAGCCGGTTGCCCTCCTCGAGCTCGATCGCCCGGATACCGGTCGAGCGCGGCCGGGTGAACTCGGCCAGATCGGTCTTCTTCACGGTACCGTCGGACGTCGCCATGAAGATGAAGCCGCCCTGCTCGAAACTGCGCACGGGAAGGATGGCGTTGATCTTCTCGTCCGCTTCGAGCGGCAGCAGGTTCACGATAGGCTTGCCGCGTGCGCCGCGCCCGGCCTGCGGAATCTCGTAGACCCTGCGCCAGTACACCTTGCCGCGGCTGGTGAAGCACAGGATCGTCGCGTGCGTGTTTGCGATGATGAGCTTCTCGACGAAGTCCTCTTCCTTGACGCTGGTCGCAGTCTTGCCGCGCCCGCCGCGCCGTTGCGCCCGGTACGCCGTCAACGGCTGCGACTTGATGTAGCCCGCGTGCGAGAGCGTGACGACCACGTCCTCGTCGGCGATCAGGTCCTCCATCCGGAGGCTCACGCGCGTCTCGAGAATCTCGGTACGCCGCGCGTCGCCGTACTGGTCGCGCAGCTGGGTCAGTTCGTCGCGGATCACCTGCATCAGCCGATCGGGGTTCGAGAGGATCTCGAGCAGGTCGGCGATAGTCTTCAGGATTTCCTGGTACTCGGCGTGGAGCTTCTCCTGCTCGAGACCGGTGAGGCGGTGCAGCCGCAGGTCGAGAATCGCCTGCGCCTGCGTCTCGGACAGCCAGTAGCCGTCCTTGCGCAGGCCGAAGTCGGCGGCGAGCCCCTGCGGGCGCGTGAGGTTCGCATCGCTGCGCGCGAGCATCGCGCCCACGACCTTCGCCGACCATGCGCGCGCGATCATCCTGGCCTTCGCCTCGGCCGGGTCCTTCGCGGCCTTGATGAGCGCGACCATCTCGTCGATGTTCTCGAGCGCGACGGCAAGGCCTTCCAGCACGTGGGCGCGGTCGCGGCTCTTGCGCAGGTCGTAGACCGAGCGCCGCGTCACCACCTCGCGGCGGTGGCGGACGAAGGCCTCGAGCATCTGCTTGAGGTCGAGCAGGCGCGGCTGGTTGTTGATCAGCGCGACCATGTTCACGCCGAAGACGCTCTGCAGCGCGGTGTGCTCGTAGAGATTGTTCACCAGCACGTCGGCGACCTCGCCGCGCTTGAGCTCGATCACCATGCGCATGCCGGACTTGTCCGACTCGTCGCGCAGCTCGGAGATGCCGTCGAGCTTGCCGTCCTTCACGAGCTCCGCGATGTGCTCGAGCAGGCGCGCCTTGTTCACCTGGTACGGCAGCTCGGTCACGACGACCGTCTGGCGCCCGCTCTTCTCGTCGGTCTCGATGTCGACCCTGGCGCGCACGTAGATGCGCCCGCGCCCGGTGCGGTAGGCCTCGCGGATGCCGTCGACGCCGTGGATGATCGCCGCGGTGGGAAAGTCCGGACCGGGGATGTGCGCCATCAGGTCGTCGACCGTCGCCTCCGGGTTCTCGATCAGCGCGAGGCAGGCGTTCACCACCTCGGTGAGGTTGTGCGGCGGGATGTTGGTCGCCATGCCGACCGCGATGCCCGAGGAGCCGTTGACCAGCAGGTTCGGAAGCTTGGTCGGCATGACCACCGGTTCGCGCTCGCTGCCGTCGTAGTTCGGCGCGAAGTCGACCGTCTCCTTGTCGAGGTCGGCGAGCAGCTCGTGCGCGATCCGGCTCATGCGGATCTCGGTGTAGCGCATGGCCGCCGGGGCGTCCCCGTCGACCGAGCCGAAGTTGCCCTGTCCGTCGATCAGCGGGTAGCGCATGGAGAAGTCCTGCGCCAGGCGCACGATCGTGTCGTACACCGCGGTGTCGCCGTGCGGGTGGTACTTGCCGATGACGTCGCCGACCACGCGCGCCGACTTCTTGTAGGGCTTGTTGTAGTCGTTGCCGAGCTCGCGCATGGCATAGAGCACCCGCCGGTGCACGGGCTTCAGCCCGTCGCGCACGTCCGGGAGCGCCCGGCCCACGATCACGCTCATCGCGTAATCGAGGTAGGACTGCTTCATCTCGTCTTCGAGATTGACCGGGATCGTCTCTCTGGCGACCTGTTCCATTCGGCTTGGAGGCGGTTTAGCGGGGGTTGCCGGGCGCGGTGGCGCTGTTCCGGAAAGCGCGCAATTCTACCACGCGGGACGCTACTACTGGAGGTTTGGGAACGGTTCTCAGCCCCTGGCCATGAGCGCCGCGATCTTCGCGCGGTCGGGGGCGAGAACCACCCCGCGCTCGGTCACCAGGGCGTCGACCAGCCCCGCCGGGGTGATGTCGAAGGCGGGGTTCCAGGCGCTCGCCCCCTCGGCCGCGACGCGGGTCCCGCCGAAGGCCAGCACCTCGGATTCCGGGCGCTGCTCGATCGGGATGGCCTCCCCGTTCGGGGTGGCGAGGTCGATCGTGGAGATCGGGACGACCACCATGAACCTGAGCCCGTGGTGTCGGGCGGCGAGCGCCGTCATGTACGTGCCGATCTTGTTGGCGACGTCGCCGTTCGCCGCGATGCGGTCGGCGCCGACGATCACCCATTGCACCTTCCCCTGCCGCATGAGCCACGCGGCCGCGCCGTCGGCGATCATCGTCACCGGAATGCCTTCCTGCGACAGCTCCCAGGCCGTCAGTCGGGCCCCTTGCAGCCACGGCCGGGTTTCGTCCGCGTAGACCCGGGCGATCTTTCCGGTCGCGTAGCCGGAACGAATCACGCCGAGAGCCGTGCCATAGCCGCCGGTCGCGAGGGCCCCCGTGTTGCAGTGCGTCAACACCCCGCTGCCCGGCGCGATCAGGTCGGCACCGTGGTCGCCCATGGCCCGGTTGGCCGCGATGTCCTCGGCGTGGATTCGTTGCGCCTCGACGAGCAACCGCGGGACGGGGTCGCCGGCGATGCCCGCCTCGATCACCCCGCGCATGCGCGCGATCGCCCAGGCGAGATTCACCGCGGTCGGCCGCGCGGCGGCGATGCGGGCCAGATCCGCCCCGATCGCCTCCGTCCAGGCGCCTGCCGAACGCGCATACCGGTCGCGCGCGGCGAGCACCACGCCGTAGGCCGCCGTGACGCCGATCGCCGGCGCGCCGCGCACGACCATGTCGCGGATCGCCTCGGCCGTCTGCTCGACGGTGTCGAGATGCACGTAGGCCTCGTGCAGCGGCAGCACGCGCTGGTCGATAAGGCGGATGCGTCCCTCCACCCATTCGACCGCACGGACGCGGTCGTAGGCGAGGTTCGGGGCGGGTGCGGGTCGGTTCATTCGGCTCGAATCGCGCGTGAGGCACGTATATATTAAGCGCCGCCACGAACCGCAGCCAGCGATGACCGACGTCGACACCCTGATCCACGCACGATGGATTATCCCGATCGAGCCCGCCGGGCGGGTCCACCGGGACCACGCGCTGGCCGTGCGAGGTGGGCGCATCGTGGATCTGCTCCCGAGCCCCGAGGCCGAGCAGCGCTACCGCGCCTCGGACACCCTGCATTTCCCGCAGCATGCCCTGCTCCCGGGGTTCGTGAACGCCCACACGCACGCCGCAATGAGCCTGTTCCGCGGTCTTGCCGACGACATCCCGCTGATGACCTGGCTCAACGAGCACGTGTGGCCCGCGGAGGCGAAGTGGGTCACCCCCGAATTCGTGCGCGAGGGCACCGAGCTCGCCGTGGCCGAGATGCTCGCGAGCGGTACCACCTGCTTCAACGACATGTACTTTTTCGCCGAGGACACCGCGCGCGTCTGCCTCTCCGCCGGCATGCGCGCGGTGGTCGGCCTGATCGTGCTCGATTTTCCGACGGCGTACGCGCAGACGGCCGACGAGTACCTGCACAAGGGGCTCGCCGTCCACGACGGGTTGCGGGCCGCCGAGCTGGTCACCACGGCGTTCGCGCCGCATGCGCCGTACACCGTCTCCGACGCGCCGCTCCAGCGGCTTCGCACCGTCAACGACGAGCTGAACCTCCCGGTGCACATGCACGTGCACGAGACGGCGCACGAGGTGGCGAACGCGGTCGAGGCCACCGGCAGGCGGCCGCTCGCGCGCCTCGCCGAGCTCGGGCTGATCGGTCCGAGCCTGGCCGCAGTGCACATGACACAGCTCTCGGCCGGGGAGATCGGCATGCTTGCCGGGAGCGGCGCGAGCGTCGTCCACTGTCCGAGCTCGAACCTGAAGCTCGCGAGCGGCTTCTGTCCGGTGCACGCGCTGCTCACGGCCGGCGTCAACGTCGCGATCGGCACCGACGGCGCGGCGAGCAACAACGACCTCGACATGCTGGAAGAGCTGCGGCTCGCCGCCCTGCTCGCCAAAGGCGTCGCAGGCGAAGCGACCGCCGTCCCCGCGCACACTGCGCTGCGGATGGCGACGCTGAACGGGGCGAAGGCGCTCGGCCTGGACGATCGCATCGGCTCGCTCGAGCGCGGAAAGCAGGCCGATCTCGTCGCCATCGACCTTTCCCACCTGCCGAGCGAGCCGGTCTACGATCCCGCCTCCCAGATCGTCTATACGGCGAGCCGCGCTCAGGTCAGCGACGTGTGGGTCCATGGCCGGCGACTCCTCAAGAACCGTCAGCTCACCACGCTCGACGAGCGCGCCGCCCTGCAAAAGGCCCGCGCCTGGCGTGATAAGATAAAACCATAACGTTGAATGCTTAATGTTGAATTTTGAATTAATGACGCGCGCGAAGCGCGCACCTCGATTCAGCATTACACATTCAAAATTAAACATTCGCTTTTGATGCCTCATTCCACTCCCAACTTCGACGCCGCCGAGCTCGCCAAATTCGAGGCACTGGCCGCGCGCTGGTGGGACCCGCATGCGGAATTCCGGCCGCTGCACGAGATCAATCCGCTGCGGCTGCGCTTCATCGATCAGCGTGCGGGCCTCGCGGGCAAGCGGGTTGTCGACGTGGGCTGCGGCGGCGGGATTCTGTCGGAGGCGATGGCCGGGCTCGGCGCGCGCGTCACGGGCATCGACCTGGGCGAAGCGCCCCTCGCCGTGGCCCGGCTGCATCTCAAGGAGAGCGGACGCGAGGTCGAGTACCTCAAGATCAGCGCCGAGGACCTGGCCCGCGAGCGCCCCGAAGGCTACGACGTCGTCACCTGCATGGAGCTCCTCGAGCACGTGCCCGACCCCGCCTCCACGGTGGCCGCCTGCGCACGGCTCGTCAAACCGGGCGGTCACGTGTTCGTCTCGACCATCAACCGCACGCCGAAGGCCTTCGTTTTCGCCATCGTCGGCGCCGAGTACGTGCTGAATCTGCTTCCGCGCGGCACGCACGAGTACCTCAAGTTCATCCGTCCCTCGGAGCTCGAGCGCTGGGCGCGCGCCGCAGGGCTGCACATGCGGGAGCTGGTCGGCATGCACTACAACCCGCTCACCCGGCACTACCGGCTCGGACCCGGCGTGGACGTGAACTACCTCGCCCACATGAACGCTTGATGTCGAATGTTGAATTAACGACGCGCGCGGCGCCCGCCTCGTTCGGAATTCAAGATTCAGAATCCTCGTTCCCCGAAATGACATCGATCCGTACCGTACTGTTCGACCTGGACGGGACGCTCGCCGACACGGCGCCCGATCTCGCAGCGGCGCTCAACAGGCTTCTCGCCGAAGCCGGCCGCGCGCCCCTTCCGTTCGAACGGATCCGACCGGTCGTGTCGCACGGCAGCCCGGCGCTGATACGGATCGGTTTCGCGCTCGCGCCGGGCGAGCCGGGCTATGCCGAGCGGCGCGCGCGCCTGCTCGAGATCTACGCCCAGGACCTCTGCCGCGAAACGCGGCTGTTCCCGGGCGTCCCCGATCTGCTGGCCGCGCTGCGCGCGCGAGGCATCGCCTGGGGCATCGTGACCAACAAGCCGGCATTCCTGACGGATCCGCTCGTGGAGCGCCTCGGGCTGCCGCACCCGCCCGTCTGCGTGGTGAGCGGCGACACCACGAACAACAAGAAACCGCATCCCGAACCGATGCTGCATGCCTGCCGGATCGCGGCGGCGAAACCCGAGGACTGCCTGTACGTCGGCGATGCCGAGCGCGACGTGCGCGCCGGGCGAGACGCCGGCATGCGCACGCTGGTGGCGCTCTTCGGATACATCGGGGAGAATGAATCGCCGTCGCGGTGGGGCGCCGACGCGCTGATCCGCTCGCCCCTCGAGGTTCTCGACTGGATCGACGCGGCGGCCGGGAGGCGGCATGCCCGCTGACGGCGGGACGATACTTATAATAGTGCTTGCGGCCGCTCTGGGCTTCGGTCTGGGGTGGCTGCTCGCCTCGAGCCGGCACCTGCGTCGCGTTACGGAGCTCACGACGAAGCTCGATCTGGAGCGTTTGGCCGCGGAAACGCGAGCCGCCGAGCTCGAGCAGCGCTTCGCCAACCTCTCGCACCAGGCGCTGCGCGAGAACAACGCCGCCTTCCTCCAGCTCGCCGAGCAGGCGCTCGCCAAGCTGCATCTGCAGGGCAGACACGACCTCGAGCAGAAGGAGAAGGCGGTCGAGGCGCTCGTCAAGCCCCTGCGCGAGTCGCTCGACAGGACGGCCGAGCAGATCCGCCTGATGGAGCAGGCGCGGCACGAGGCGTACGGCTCGCTCAGCAAGCACCTCGAGACCATGGCGCAGACGCAGCAGCTCCTGCAGAGCGAGACGCGCAATCTGGTGCAGGCGCTTCGCCGGCCCGAGGTGCGCGGGCAGTGGGGCGAGCTGACGCTCAAGCGTCTCGCCGAGCTCGCCGGCATGGTCGAGCACTGCGATTTCTACGAACAGACGACGCTCGACACGGAGGCCGGGCGCCTCCGTCCCGACATGATCGTGCGCCTGCCGGACGGCCGCGAGATCGTGGTCGACGTGAAAACGCCGCTCGACGCGTACCTCAACGCCGTCGAGGCGGCCGACGACGAAACGCGACGACGTCACCTGGAGCACCACGCGCGGAAGGTGCGCGAGCGCGTGAAGGAGCTCGCCGCGAAAAGCTACTGGAGCCAGTTCCGCCGCGCGCCCGATTTCGTCGTGCTGTTCATCCCGGGCGATCAGTTCCTCGCGGCCGCCCTCGACCACGACCGCACGCTGCTCGAAGACGCGCTGAGCAATCGCATCATCCTCACGACGCCCACCAGCTTCGTCGCCCTGCTGCGCGCCGTCGCCTACGGCTGGCGGCAGGAGGCGCTCGCCGCCAACGCCGAGCGCATCCGCGAGGTGGGCGAGGAGCTGTACCGCCGGCTGGCCACCTTCGCCGAGCACCTGACCGGGGTCGGCAAGGGACTCGACCGGGCGGTCGAGAGCTACAACCGCGCGGTCGGTTCGTTCGAAACCAAGCTGGTTCCCGGGGCCCGGCGCTTCACGGAGCTCGGGGTCGGCGCGGTCAAGGACCTGGAGGAGCCGCTTCGGATCGAGAAGAAAGTGCGCGAGGTCGGGGAGTAGCCTCGGGATATGAGCCGGCGGCCACTCTTAGTATGATTTGCGCCGCGCCGCCATGACCGACCGAGCCTCCCGCGAGAACGAGCGCCTGCCGTACGTCCTGCTCGTCGAAGACTCGCAGACGACCACCGCGCTGCTGTCGAAGTATCTCGCCGGCAGTTACCGCCTGCTGCACGCCAAGGACGGGGCGGACGCGTGGGACATGCTCGAGCGCAACCCGGACATCGAGCTGGTCATCACCGACATCAACATGCCGCGGCTGACCGGGCACCAGCTCCTCGTGAAGATTCGCAAGAGCGACGAGCCGCGATTCCGGAACCTCCCCGTGATCGTCATGACGACCACGGACGACAACGTGGACCGGAACCTGGCGTTCCTGAACGGGGCGAACGACTTCATCACCAAGCCGATCGACGAGGCCGAGCTGCAGGCGCGCGTCAACGTGCACTACAAGCTCGCGCACACCATTCGCGAGCTCGAGGCGAGCCGCCGGCAGCTGGCCGAGCAGGCGACCACCGACCCGCTCACGCGGCTGAAGAACCGACGCGCCTTCTTCGAGAACGGCACCAAGCAGATGGCGATCGCGCGCCGCTACGGCACGGACCTGTCCATCCTCGTCGCCGATCTCGACCACTTCAAGCGCATCAACGACACCCACGGGCACCAGGCGGGCGACGAGGCGCTGGTGCACATCGCTCGAGTGCTGTCGCGCATGACGCGCACGGAGGATACGGTCGCCCGAATCGGCGGAGAGGAGTTCGCCATCCTGTTGCCCGACACCAACAGGCTGGGCGCCGCGGTGCTCGCGGAGCGCATTCGCACGGCGATCGAGCGGGACCATTTCGCGGTGGGCGAGCAGGCGCTCCCCCTGACGGTCAGCATCGGCGTCGCTTCGCACGCCGTGGAGCTCGTGGACACGATCGATCAGCTCCTGAACATCGCCGACCAGCGTCTCTATCTCGCCAAGAAGCACGGCCGCAACCGCATCTGCGTCAACAACGAGGGCAAGTCGACCTACGCCTCCTGACTTCGCGGCCGGCGTCGCTCTTGCATTACAATCCGGCGCATGGCGCATCCCCTCCTTCGCCACGCCCTCCCGTCCGCGAAAAGTGCCGACGGACCGGTCGCCCAGGCACTCGCCTACAGCCGCGCGAAGCTCGCCGGCTCCGACTTCCACTACGCCGTGCTCGCGGCGCCCTCGCGCCTGCGACCGCCGCTCGCCGCGGTGTATGCGCTGTGGCGGGAGCTCGACGAGATCGCCGAGGAGTGCCGCGACCCGACGGTCGCCGTTCACAAGCTCGCCTGGTGGCGCGGAGAAATCGATGCGATCTTCGAAGGCCGGCCGCGCCACCCGGCCTCGGTCGCCGTTCACGCGCTTGCCCGGAAGGAAATCACCCGCGCGCCGCTGCAGCGACAGCTGGACGCACTGCACCGATCCTTGTCGTCGCCCGGCTTCGACGACATCGAGGCGCTCGAGATGCACGCGCGCGACACCGACGGGGCGCTCGTCGCGCTCGCGGCGCGGCTGCTCGCCGTTCCGGACGCGAGCCTCGCGGACCTCGGCGTCGGTCTGCGGCTCGCCCGCGTGATCGCCGGGCTCGGTGCCGACGCGCGTTCCGGCCGCCTCGCGCTGCCGGGCGACGAGCTCGCACGCCGGGGCATCTCCCCGACCGACCTCCTGCGCCGGGGCGACGGCGAACCGCTGCGCGATCTCCTGGGCGCGCTGCACCGGCGAAGCCTTGCGTTCCTCGATCTGCCCGCGTCGCTGCCGTCGTCCGAACGTACCCGCCTCCGCCCCCTGTGCGTGCTCGCCGCGCTCGCCCGCGCCACCCTGGAGGAGATCGCCCGCGACGGTTACCGGGTGCTCGACCACGGTGTCGAGCTCACCCCGCTGCGCAAGCTCTGGCTGGCGTGGAAGGGATGCCGCGCGGGCGCGCGCGGGTGAGGCGGTTGAGCGCGAAGATGCCGAGCATGCCCGGCGCCGCGGTGGCGCAGCCGTCGCCGCGCGTCGTCATCGTGGGCGGGGGCTGGACCGGCCTCGCGACCGCGGTGGAGCTCGCGCGCCATGGAATCAAACCCGCGCTGCTCGAGGCCGGACGGCAACTCGGCGGGCGCGCCCGGGCGGTGCGCTTCGGGCCGTTCCACGTGGATAACGGCCAGCACATCCTGCTCGGTGCGTTTCGCTCGGTGCTGGACATTCTCGGCACGGTCGGGGTCGCCGAAGCCAGCGTCTTCCGTCGACAACCCCTGCGGCTCGTGATGGTCGAGCCGGACGGCCGACGATTCGAGATCGGAACCGCGCGGCTCCCGGCGCCCCTGCACCTCGCGGCAGGCCTGCTGCGGGCACGCAGCCTCGGCATGGCCGCGCGCCTGAAGGCGCTGGCGCTGCTGCGCGCGATGCGACGCCAGGGCTTCACCGTCGACCCGGACTGCTCCGTCGCCGACTATCTCGCGAGCCATCGCCAACCGCCCGAAGCGCTCCGGACGGTATGGCGACCGCTCTGTCTCGCCGCCCTCAACACGGCACCGGAAGAGGCATCGACACGGGTCTTCCTGCGCGTGGTGCGCGACGCCTTCTTCGTCCGGCGCCGGCACTCCGACCTCCTGCTCCCGACCCTCGACCTCTCGGCATGCCTGCCGCGTCCGGCGACCGACTACATCGAGAGCCGCGGCGGCACGGTGCGGCTCGGCGCCCGTGTCAGCGCGCTGCAGCTCGGCGACGGTGCCGTGGCGGGCGTGTACCTCGGCGAGGAGCGGGTCGCCGCCGACCACGTCGTGATCGCCACGCCGCCCGAGACCTGCGCCGCGCTGCTGCGGGACCACGCTCGGGTGGCGCACATCGCCGAGGCCTATCGGCATCTCGTGCCCCAGCCCGTCTGCACGGTGTTTTTGCGCTACCCTCAGCCCGTGGCGCTCGACCGCGACATGGTCGGCCTCCTGGACGGCACGGCGCACTGGCTGTTCGACCGCGGGCGCCTGACCGGCGACCGCGGTCTCATCGCCGCGGTCATCAACGGGCGCGGGCCACACCTGCGCCTCGCGAACGAGGCCCTGATCGACCGCGTCGTCCGGGACATCGCCGTCCGCTTTCCGCGCTGGCCGGCTCCGATCGAGACCAAGCTGATCCGCGAGCGCAGCGCGACGATCGTCGCGCGACCGGGGATAGACCGTTATCGCCCGGCGCACGCCACCGGGGTGCGGGGGCTCTGGATCGCCGGCGACTACACCGCCACGGGTTACCCGAGCTCGCTCGAAGGCGCCGTGCGCAGCGGCGTACTGTGCGCCCGGTGGATACTGCGGCATGCCTACGCCGCATCCGAAACACACCTGCACGAGGAGAGAGACTGAATGCCCTACACACCTGCACCCGACTCGCTCGCAGGTCGCGTCCTCCTGGTCAGCGGCGCCAGCGGTGGTCTGGGCCGCGCCGCCTCTCTCGCCCTGGCGGAACACGGGGCGACCGTGGTCCTGCTCGGGCGGACGCTCAAGAAGCTCGAGCGCGTCTACGACGAGATCGAGGCGCACGGCGGACCCAAGCCGGCGATGCTCGTGGCGGACCTGGCATCGGCCGGGCCGACCGAGTACCAGACCGTGGCGCAGACCATTGCGCAGGAGTTCGGCAGACTGGACGGCCTGCTCCACAGCGCCGCGGAACTCGGCACGCTCACGCCGCTCGAGCTCTACGACCTTCAGACCTGGCAGCGCGTGCTCGCCGTCAACCTGACCGCGCCGTTTCTGCTGACGCGCGCATGCCTCCCGCTGCTCAAGCGCTCCGATGACGCGTCCGTCGTGTTCACCTCGGCCGACGTCGGCCGCAGGGCGCGCGCGTACTGGGGCGCGTATGCCGTCGCCGCCTTCGGCCTCGAAGGCATGGCGCAGATCCTCGCGGACGAGCTCGCCGAGAACACGCGAATCCGCGTGAACACGCTCGACCCCGGCCCCGTGCGCACCGACCTTCGCGCCGCCGCCTACCCCGGCGAGAGCCCGCTCGCGACGCCCGCTCCGGAAGCCGTCATGGCGACGTACCTGTACCTGCTCGGGCCGGACAGCCGCGGGGTGACCGGCCAGGCCCTCACGGCCGAGCGCGCAATGTGATCCGAAGGGTGAACGGCGAGGCGGCGCTCGTCAGCGCCGGACGGCCGGCGCCGCCGGGCGACGGGCCGGTCAGACGATGCGGGCGATGAGCTGGTCTTCGAGCTCGATCCGCACCGCCAGCTCCTCGCCGAGACGCGAAAGGTCGGGCTCGAAGGACGGCGGGATGATGCCGTTCTCGCCGAGATCGTACTTGTCGTTGAAGTCGAGCGCCGCCTGCGTCGTGTCCGCGATCCGCGGGTAGAGCCGCTCCGCCAGGGTCGCCACGTCCCGGCGGCGCTCGGTGCCGTTCACGACGCGCTCGTACAGGCTGAAGTGGCCGGCGGCGATGTAGTCGACGAGGACCTGACAGAACTCCTGGAGCAGCTGCTGAGCCGGCTCGCGGTGCTGCTTCTGGCTGAAGGGGTCCAGTCCCGCGAGTCGGCAGTAGAGCGCGAGCATCTCGGTGCGCTCCGTCACCATTTTCGCGATAGCGTCCTGACTGCCCCGCCGGCGCTCTCCGGCGCGCGTCTGATCGTCTTTGATGGTCGTCTTCATGCCGAGGCGGTGCCTTATGTTTGTCTCCCGGCCGAGACTATACAGTCAGTATGGGAAAAGATTCAAACGGTTAGAGTCATGGGCTTACGGAGCGCCCGGCAGCTTGCCCCGCATGCCGGCCAGCATGCGCTGCAGGCCGCCGCCCTTGCGCATCTGTTTCATCACCCGCTGCATCTGGTCGAACTGCTTGAGCAGGCGGTTCACGTCCTGCACTTGTGTGCCGGAGCCCGCCGCGATCCTGCGCTTGCGCGACCCCTTGATCACGTCGGGCGCCCGGCGCTCGCGCGGGGTCATGGAGTTGATGATCGCCACCAGCCGCTTCATCTGGGCATCGTTGACCTGGTCCCGCGCCCCCGCCGGCAGCTCGCCGACGCCGGGGAGCTTCTCGAGCAGGCTGGATATCCCGCCCATGCGCTGCATCTGCTGGAGCTGGTCCCGGAAGTCCTCCAGGTCGAAACCCTTGCCCTTGCGGAACTTCTCCGCGAGCTTCTCGGCCTGCTGCTTGTCGGCGGTCCGGTGCGCCTCCTCGACCAGCGTGAGCACGTCGCCCATGCCGAGGATGCGCGAGGCGATGCGCTCGGGATGGAACGGCTCGAGCGCATCGGGTGCCTCACCCACGCCGAGGAACTTGATCGGCTTGCCGGTCACGTGGCGCACGGACAGCGCCGCGCCGCCGCGAGCGTCGCCGTCGGCCTTGGTGAGGACCACGCCCGTGAGCGGCAGCGCCGCGTTGAACGCCTCGGCGGCGTTCACCGCGTCCTGCCCCGCCATGCTGTCGACGACGAAGAGGGTCTCCACCGGCTGAATCGCCGCGTGGACCGCCTTGATCTCTTCCATCATCGCCTGGTCCACGTGCAGCCGCCCGGCGGTGTCGATCAGCACGACGTCCAGCAGCCGCTTTCGCGCCGCCTCGACTGCGCCGCGCGCGATGTCGACCGGACGCTGGTCGGCTCGACTCTCGTGGAACTCGACGCCGACCGCATGCGCGAGCTTCCTGAGCTGCTCGATCGCCGCCGGGCGATAGACGTCGGCGCTCGTCACGAGCACCGATTTCCCCTCCCGCTCCCTGATGCGGCGGGCGAGCTTCGCGACCGTGGTCGTCTTGCCGGAGCCCTGTAGACCGGCGAAGAGCACCACGGCCGGCGGCCGCGCCGCGAGATCGAGCGCGTCGTTGGCCCCGCCCATGAGCGCGACCAGCTCGTCGTGCACGATCTTCACCAGCGCCTGGCCCGGGGTGAGGCTCGTGAGCACCTCTTGTCCCAGGGCCCGTTCCCGGATCCGGTCTACGAAGGCCTTCACCACCGGTACCGCGACGTCCGCCTCGAGGAGCGCCATGCGCACCTCGCGCAGCGTCTCGCGCATGTTTTCCTCGGTCAGGCGACCCTGACCTCGAAGGCGCTTGACCGTGGCCTGCAGCCGCTGACTCAGATTGTCGAACATGAATCCCTGCCTCACGGGTCGCCCGCGCCGTGCGGCGGGGCGGATTGAACGGGTTTGAAGGGGAGGCGATCCGGCTTCGGCGACCCGCTCGGGCGGGGCCGGCGGGGCCGCGCGCCCTTCAAAGCCGGCGTCGCCTATGCCATGATTCCGCGCCGAATTATGACCCATCCCGTGCTGAATTTCCTCGCCATTGCGGCTTACGCGGCGGTGGGTCTGTTGCTCGCGGCCCGCCTGGGCCGCGGAGAAGCGGCCGCCGGCGCGGCGCGGACCTCCGTCCTCGCCGGCGTGCTTGCCGCGGTCGCGTTTCACGGCTGGATCCTCTATACCGACCTGCAGCTCGGCCCCACGCTCAACCTCTCCCTCACGAGCGCCTTCTCGCTCGTCGCGTGGGTGGTCGCGTGCCTTTACCTGCTCGCTTCGCTCTACCGCCCCATCGACAACCTCGGCGTCGTGATCATGCCGCTCGCGGCGCTCACGGTGCTCGTCGAATGGGCGTGGCCCTCGGAGCTTCCGATTCCGATGGCCTCCCGATCGCAGGCGATCCATATCGTCGTCTCGTTCCTCGCGTACGCGCTCCTGTGTCTCGCGGCCGTTCAGAGTTTGATGCTGCTCGCACAGGAGAGCCGGCTCCGCCGCAAGCAGGCGGGCGGCTTCGTGCGCGCGCTGCCGCCGATGCAGACGATGGAAGACGTGATGTTCGAGATGCTCGCGCTCGGCTTCGTGCTGCTCAGCCTCACGCTGGTCTCCGGCGTCTTTTTCTCGGAACATCTGTTCGGCAAGCCGCTGCCGCTGACGCACCACGTCGTCCTCTCGGCGCTCGCGTGGGTCGTGTACGGCGTGCTGCTGCTCGGGCGATGGCAGCTCGGCTGGCGCGGTCGCCAGGCCGTGCGGTGGACGCTCGGCGGATTCGCCCTGCTCGTGCTCGCCTACTTCGGCACGAAGTTCGTGCTCGAGGTCATCCTCGCGCGCTGAACGCCTTTTGCAGTCCCTGACGGAGCAAGGGTTTCATGACCGAATCGCTGGAGCTGACGCCGACCATCCTCGCGGTGCTCGGCATTCTCGCCCTCACGCTGTTTCTGTTCGTGTCGGAGATCGTTCGCGTGGACGTCGCCGCGATCGCCATCATGGTGCTGCTCGGCGTCAGCGGCCTCGTGGGCGCGAACGACACCTTCAGCGGCTTCGCCAGCAACGCGGTCGTCTCGATCATCGCGGTGATGATCCTCGGGGCCGGTCTCGACAAGACCGGCGCCATGAACCAGATCGCGCGGCCGATCATCCGCCTCGCCGGAAATACGGAAAGCCGGCTCATCGCCTTCATCGCGGGCGCGGTGGGCATCATTTCGAGCTTCATGCAGAACATCGGCGCGGCGGCGCTGTTCCTGCCGGCGGTCAAGCGCATCTCCACGCGCACCGCCATCCCGCTGTCGCGCCTGCTCATGCCCATGGGCTTCTGCGCGATCCTCGGCGGCACGGTCACGCTCGTGGGCTCCAGCCCCCTCATCCTCCTGAACGACCTCGTGACCACCGCAAATCGCGCGCTCCCGGAGGGTGCGAGCCCGATCCCGGTGTTCGAGCTGTTCGAGGTGACGCCGATCGGGCTCATCCTGATCGCCACCGGCATTCTCTACTTCGTGCTGCTCGGCAAGCGCATCCTCCCGGCCACGAGCGGCGCGGAAGCCGACCTCCAGAGCACGATGGAGTACCTCGCCCGCCACTACAACCTCGAGGGCCAGCTGTTCGAGGTGACGGTGCCGCCCGAGAGCACGCTCGCCGGGGGGAACATCGATTTCGTGCGCGCGCAGTCGGGCTACCGCATCAGCGTCGTGGCGCTCGCCCGCGACCGGGCGATCACCCTCGCGCCGGTCCGCGACACCGTGGTACAGCCCGGTGACGTCCTGGGCATGTTCGGCCACCGCGAGCACGTCGCCCGCTTCGCCGAGACCTTCAAGCTCGACGTGAGCAGCAGCCTGCAACGATTCGACGAAGTGCTGTCCCCCGGGCAGTCGGGCCTCTCGGAGGTGGTGATCGCGCCGCGCTCCTCGCTGACCGGAAAGACCATGCGCGAGATCAAGTTCCGGCTCAAATACCAGGCGACGATCCTTGCGCTGCACCGGGGCGGCGCCGTCATCACGGAGAAGCTCTCGGACGTCCCCTTTCAGCCGGGCGACACCCTGCTGCTGCATTCCAGCTGGGAGTCCCTCGCCCTGCTCGATCAGGACCGGGACTTCATCGTCATCACCGACTACCCGCAGCAGGACCTGGGCATGCGCCCGGACAAGCTGAAGTACGCCGCGGTGTTCTTTCTCGTGTCCATCGGGCTCGTGCTGTTCACTGACCTGCGTCTCTCGACCGCCTTCATGACCGGCGCCATCGGGATGATCCTCACCGGCGTGCTGCGTATCGATGAGGCCTACCAGTCGATCGACTGGCGCACCGTGTTCCTGCTGGCGGGCCTCATACCGCTCGGCATCGCGGTGGAACAGTCCGGCACGGCCGCCTGGATCGCGCACAACATCCTCATGCTCCTCGGGGAAGTACCGCAGTGGGTGCTGCTGACCGTGGTCGTGGTCCTGGCGACCGCCTTCTCGCTCGTGATGTCGAACGTGGGCGCGACCGTGCTGCTCGTTCCGCTGGCGATCAAGATCGCCCTCGGCGCCGGTTTCGACCCGCGACTCTTCGCGCTCGCCGTGGGACTCGCCACGTCGAACTCGTTCATCCTGCCTACCCATCAGGTGAACGCGCTGATCATGGGCGCGGGCGGCTACCGCAACAGGGATTTCCTCCGTGCCGGCGGGATCATGACCCTGATCTTCATCGTCGTCGTCGTGACGATGCTCTCGCTGTTCTACTGACGTGCCCCGACGGCGGAAATGGATGAGCGCATCGTCGCTGATCGCTCCCAGGCGGGCGGCGACGTGATCCGGCCCTCGTGAACCTCGACCGACGGCTGCGTGTGCCGGTCGCCGGGCCCTGGCTCCGGCGGCTGCTGCCGTTCGTCGCCTGGATGCCGGAGCTGCGCGACGGCCGCATCCTGCGCACCGACTTCGTGGCGGGTCTCACCGTCGCCCTCGTGCTGATACCGCAATCGATGGCGTACGCGCAGCTCGCCGGCCTCCCGCCCTACTACGGCCTCTACGCCGCCTTCCTGCCGCCGCTGGTCGCCGCGCTCTTCGGATCGTCGCGCCAGCTCGCCACCGGTCCTGTGGCGGTCGTCTCGCTGATGACCGCCGCCGCCCTCGAGCCGATCGCCGCCGCCGGCGGCCCGGGCTACATCGCCTACGCGATCACGCTCTCCCTCATCGTCGGCGTGTTCCAGTTCGCGCTCGGGCTGCTGCGGCTCGGCGTCCTGGTCAATTTTCTCTCGCACCCCGTCGTGGTCGGGTTCACGAACGCGGCGGCGATCATCATCGCCACCTCGCAGCTGGACAAGATCTTCGGCGTGCGCGTGGAGAAGGCCGCCCACCACTACGAGACGGTCTGGGCCACCGTGGTCGCGGCCGCGAGCTACATCCACTGGCCGACCTTCGTCATGGCCGTGGCGGCGTTCACGATCATGATCGTGCTCCGACGCGTCAATCGGCGGCTGCCCAACGTCCTGATTGCCGTCGGCGTCACCACCGTGCTGGCCTGGGCGACCGGATTCGAGAAGGTGCAGCAGGCCGCGCTCGATCAGTTCCCGGCCTCGGCCGTGCAGGAGGTGGTGGCCGACCAGCTGAGGCTCAGGGACGAGATCCCGCAGTTCGACGCCCGGCTGGCCGAGGCGCGTGCGCGTCTCGCCGAGACGGTCGCCCGCCATGGCTGGAACGATGCGCGCGCGCTCGCCGCGCAGCACGCGATCGACACGCTGAAGCTGCAGCGCGACCGGCGGGTGAAGACCGCCGCGGCCGACCTGAAGGAGCTGCGCGCGGTGCGCTTCCGTTATGTCCCCGGCGCCGAGGGCGCGCCCGGCCGCTATTATCTCCTCGCCAACCTCCCCGAGGGCGCGCACGACGACGGCAACATCTGGCGCATCCGCACCATCGGCGAGGACGGGTCGCTGGAGATGAACGGCGGCGGCAACGTCGTGGGTGCGATTCCGCGCGGCGTACCCTCGCTCGCGCTGCCGAAGTTCGACCTGTCGGTCGTGCTGCAGCTCCTCTCCGCCGCGATCACGATCTCGCTGATCGGCTTCATGGAGGCGATCTCCATCGCCAAGGCGATGGCGACCAAGACGCGGCAGAAAGTCGACGCGAACCAGGAGTTGATCGGCCAGGGTCTGAGCAACGTCGTCGGCAGCCTGTTCCAGAGCTACCCCACTTCCGGTTCGTTCTCGCGCTCGGCGGTGAACATGGACGCCGGCGCGGTGACCGGCTTCTCTTCGGTCGTGACGAGCCTCATCGTCGTGGTGACGCTGCTGTGGCTCACGCCGCTCCTTTATCACCTTCCCCAGGCGACGCTGGCCGCGGTAATCATGATGGCGGTGGTCGGCCTCATCAACGTGCGCGCGATCCGGCATGCCTGGCAGGCCCAGCGCCAGGACGGCGTCGTCGCCGTCGTGACCTTCGCGCTGACGCTCGCGTTCGCGCCGCACCTCGACAAGGGGATCCTCGTCGGTGTCGGCCTCGCCCTGATCCTTTACCTGTACCGGACGATGCAGCCGCGCGTGGCGATCCTCGCGCGCCATCCCGACGGGACGCTGCGCGACGCCGAGGTGTTCGGTCTCAAGACCTGCGAGAACATCTCGATGATCCGCTTCGACGGCTCGCTCTACTTCGCGAACACGAGCTACTTCGAGGACAAGGTCCAGGAGCGCGTCGCCGTCCGGCCGAACCTGCGCTACGTGATCGTCGTCGGGGACGGCATCAACCAGATCGACGCCACCGGCGAGGAGATGCTCGCGCACCTCGCCGATCGGCTGGAGAAGGCCGGCATCCGGATGGTGTTCACGGGCCTGAAGAAACAGGTGATCGACGCGTTCCAGCGCACCGGCTTGTATCGCCGGCTGGGACCGGACCGGTTCTTCCGGACGGAGGAGCAGGCGCTCGACCAGGCGTGGAAGGAGCTCGGCGGCAATCACGAGGCGGACTGCCCGCTCAACGTCGTCTGCCCGATCGAGCTCACCCCCGGCGCCAGGGCCAGCTGAGTCGGCGGGCTGTCCCGACCGCTGGAAATCCCCGGTTCTGACCGGGACTCTCGCGGTGCTAGAATCCGGGCTTCGCCACACGGAGAGGCCCCCGGCCCTTGATCGACGTTCCCCTAGGTGCGCTCGTCGGCGCCCTCATCTTCCTCATCCTGCTCTCCGCCTTCTTCTCCGCCGCCGAGATCGGCCTGATGACACTGAACCGCTACCGGCTCCGGCACCTCGCCGAGTCGGGGCATCGCGGCGCGCGCATGGCGCACCGGCTTCTCGAGCGGCCGGACCGGTTGCTCGGCATCATTCTTCTCGGCAACAACTTCGCGAACATCGCCGCCTCCTCGGTCGCGACGCTGATCGCGCTCGAGGTCTACGGCGAGGCGGCCATCGGCATCGCCGCCGGCCTGCTCACGCTGATCGTGCTGATCTTCGCCGAGGTCGCGCCGAAAACGTTCGCCGCGCTGCACCCGGAGCGCACGGCCTTCCCCGCTTCCTTCCTGTTGCGGCCCCTGCTCGCGCTGTTCTACCCGCTGGTCTGGCTCGTCAACGTCATCGCGAACCGCTTCCTGCGCCTGGTCGGCGTGTCCGTCCAGTCGCGACCCCGGGAGCAGCTCACGGCCGAGGAGCTGCGCGCCATCGTGCTCGAGGCGGGCGCGCTCATGCCGGAATCCCATCAGGACATGCTGCTCGCGATCCTCGACCTCGAAAACGTGACGGTCGAGGACGTGATGGTGCCGCGCGGCAAGATCGAGGGGATCGACATCGACGGCGACTGGACCGACGTCGTCGGCCAGCTCACGACTGCGCGGCACACGCGCCTGCCGGTGTACCACGGCAGCCTGGACAACGTGTCGGGGATCATTCACCTGCGCAAGGTGCTGAACCTCATGCGCGAGGGCGAGCTCGATCCGGAATCGTTCCGGCGTGGGCTGGTCGATGCCTACTTCGTTCCGCAGGGTACCTCGCTCACCAAGCAGTTGCTGAACTTCAAGGAGTCCGGCCGGCGCATCGGCCTCGTCGTCGACGAGTACGGCGACATTCAGGGGCTGGTGACGATCAACGACATTCTCGAGGAGATCGTCGGCGATTTCAGCCTCAAGACGTTCGGCCGTCCGGAGGACATCCGGTCGGAAGACGACGGCACCTACATCGTGCGCGGAACCGTGAGCCTGCGCGATCTCAATCGACGCCTCGGCTGGGGCCTGCCGACCGAGGAGTCCCGCACCCTGAACGGCCTGATCGTGGAGTACCTCGAGGACATCCCGGAGCCGGGCACGAGCCTCATGCTCAACGGCTACATGGTGGAGGTGTTGCGCACGCGCGGCACCGCGGTGGACGTCGCCCGCATCCGGCCGATGACGCCGGCGCCCGCCCCCGCGCCGCCCCCCGAGCAGACCTCCGCCTAGTCGCTCACCCCCGCCCGGCGGCCGCGCCCGGCTGCGCCCACGGCCCGAGCCCCAGACTCACGTTGCGCGCGGTCAGGAACCGCTGGCCGATGTCCTCCCAGTTCCAGATGTTCCACACCGCCTCGAAGAACTTCGCCTTGTCCGCGCGATACTGCAGGTAGTACGCGTGCTCCCAGGCATCGAGCACCATGATGGGCATGCTCGCCTGTGGGGTCTCCGACTGGTGATCGTGGATCTGCACGGCGATCAGCCGTCCGCCCGCCGGGTCCCAGGCGAGCGCGGCCCAGCCGGAGCCCATGATGGTGGAGGCGGTGCGGATCATCTGCGTGCGGAAGGCGTCGAACGACCCGAAATCCCGGTCGATCTGCTCGGCGAGGGCGCCGTCCGGGCGGCCGCCGCCGTTCCGCCGAAGGTTCTGCCAGAAGAGCGAGTGCAGCACGTGACCGGAAACGTGGAACGCGAGCGCGCGCTCCAGCGGCGCGGTACGGGCGAAATCGTTCTTGCTCCTCGCTTCCGCGAGCTGCTCGATCGTCTGGTTCGCGCCGTCCACGTAGGCGCGGTGATGGCGGTCGTGATGCAGCTGCATGATCTCGCCCGAGATGTGCGGCTCGAGCGCGCCATAGTCGTAAGGGAGATCGAGGAGGAAGTAGCGGTTCATGGCAAGGCTCCTTTTGCGCGTGGTTAAACCCTGTCCAAGGGCAAAGCGGGCATGTTAGGAAAGCGCCCGGCGCGTGACAACGCCCACAGGCCTCCTTCCGCGCGCAGGTCCCTAATCCGCGGCCGCCTCGCCGTCGTCCGCCGGCACCTCGCACTCCCCGGTGTCTTCCTTGCCACGCCAGTCGCGATCGGGCCACTCGGCGCGCGGCACCCGCGGGGCGTCCGGGTCGACCGCCGCGCGCGCCCGCTCGACGCGTTCCGCGGTGACCGGATGACTCGAGAGGAACGACTGATTCGCCTTCTCGCGCTTGCCCGAGAGGCGCTCCATGAGGGCGGCGAACGATTCCGGCGAACGCCCGCGCTCTTTCAGCAACTCGAAAGCGTAGGCATCCGCCTCGCTCTCGAAATCGCGCGAATATTTCGCGCGCGCGAGAACCACGGGCAGGCCGGCCACCGCGCCGCCGAGCGTCGCCGCGTCGGCGGTGAGCGTGGCGATGACGACGGCGAGCGCCGAATCCTGCACGAGGTGGCGAAGCGTATGGCGATGCTCGACGTGGCCGATCTCGTGGGCGAGCACCGCCAACACCTCGTCCGGCGACTCGCCGGCGCGCACCATGGCGTCCGTGACGACCACCACCCCGCCCGGGAGCGCGAAGGCGTTCGGGCCGACGAACGACTTGCGGAACTCGAGGCGCAAGTGCGGCTCCGTGGGCAGGCCCTGCTTGAGCTCGTCGAAGCCCCTGCTCACGATACCGCGGATGTCCTCGTCGAGCTCGGAGGCCTCGAACCACTCGTGCTCGTCGAGCCACGCGAGCGTCTTCTCGCCGAGCTCCCGCTCGGTCTCGATCGGCACGCGCGCGGCCACCTTTTCCGCGAGCACGGGCAGCCCGTAGACGTACCCGGACAGCAGGACGACGGCCGTGAGGGCGATGCTGGCGACCGTCACGGCGACGCGCTGCTCCAGCCAGGCGACCAGCCCCTCGGACGGAACCTCCTGGGGCAGGAGATCCAGGCGCGGATCGTCCGCGCACTCGAGCTGTCCGCCGTTGGGCAGCGCGATGAAGCGGTTCGAGCGCGCGACGCGCGGCGAGACGCGCAGCGTCGACCGTGCGAATCGCTCGGTCAGCCGCTCGCCGATGAGGACCGCCTGGCGTCCCGCCACGAACAGCGTCGCGGGGACCGGCAGGGGCCGGCGACCGTCGTAGTACCGGCCCTCCAGCGTCAGGGCGCCGGCGCTCACAGCGAAAGGTCCAGATCGAAGAACTCGCCGACCTCCGCGCCGGCCGCGCGCACGGCGCTCGCCGCTCCCGCATTGAACGCGTCGAGCTCGCCGTCCAGGAGCACGCGCATGTTCTCGGCGCGGTACCGGAGCGTGCGGACGACCGCCCACGGGATGAGCAGGCCGAGCGTGCCCAGAATGCCGAGCGCGTTCGTGACGTAGAGTTTCGCGAGCCCGCGGGCCCTGAGCGTGGACTGGAACCGCAGCGGTCCCAGCCGCGTGTGGTTCCAGACCAGGTTCGCGAGATGCGCCTGCACGAACGCGAACGCGAGCACGTAACCGGCATAGGCGGGAAGCATCGCGAGCAGGAAGGCGTACGGGCGCGTGCCGGCGACCTGGGCGGACGCGGCGACGAGCAGGCCCGTCGCGAACGCGGCGCCCGCGATGATGAGCCCGGCCTTGAAGTACACCGCGAAGAACTGCCCGCCGGTCGCCGACAGTTCGCCGTGCTCGCCGCCGAAGCCGGTGTGGCTCACCAGAAAGTGCTTCAGACGTTTGATCCACCAGGGGAACGCGAGACTGAAGACGCCGAACGCCGCCACGCCGAACCAGGGGTTACCCCACCAGTTGAACATGCTGCCGACGACGAGAACCGCAACGAGGCCCCAGGCGTAGATCGTCTTCGCCGCGTCGAGGTAGCGCGCGCCGAACTGAAACGTCATGTTGCGGAACGCCGAGTACCGGGCGTTGAACGCGGCGGAGCGGACGACCACCCACGGCGCGAGTGCCGCGCCGGCCGCGAGCACGTAGGGCATCACCGACGTGAAGTAGTGACTGGAGAGGTAATAAACGACGAACACGACGGCGGCGATGATGCGGCCCTTCAGGATCGGCAGCGGTTGCGCGAGATACTGGAACGGCGTGCCGACGAGCCTCGTGTGCGCGTAGAAGTAGCGCTTCTTGCGGACCTTCGCCCAGGCGGAAAAGACGCCGAGCGTGAGCAACGTCAGGCACAGGTTCACCGCCCAGACGCGGAAGTACTCGCGCGCCGAGCCGCTGAACTCGAGCGCGAGCACGCGCTCCGACGGCGCGCCGGCCGCGGCCGGCGCCGGCGGTACCGGCTCGACTGTCTGTTGGGATGCCCCTTGCACCCGCCCTCCCTGTCGCGTTCAAGGTGACGCGGGCGCGGCCGCCCGAGGACGACGCTCACTCGGTCCGGTCGCGAGGCCTCTGTTTGGCCGCCACCTCATCCCGAATGTAGACGGGAACCGCCTCATCTGCACGGACCGCGCGGCCGGCCGCCAGCGCGGGCACCGCGAGGCGCGCGAGATCCGCGGCGTGCGGAAAGGCGCCCGGCGTCCAGCCGGCGAGCCGGCCAGCGAGACGCGCGGTCAGCGTGTCGTGGTACTGATCCCACCCGGTACCCGCCCCCTGCCACCCCTCGCCCTCCGGGAGCGGCACGTGCGCCGGCGCGATGACGCGCTCTTCCCCGCGGAGCGCCATCAGGCCCTGCGGCGAACGCTCGTACGCCCCCCAGTAAACCTGCTGCATCCGGGCGTCGAACGCCGCCAGAACGCGGTCCGCCTTCTGTCCCTGGGCCAGCGCGGCGAGCGAAGAGATCGGGACGACCGGCCGGTCGATGCCGAAGGCGAGACCCTGCACCACGCCGGCACCGATACGCAATCCCGTGAACGAGCCGGGCCCGCGCCCGAAGGCGAACGCGTCGAGCTGAGCGAGCCCGACCCCGGCCTCCGCCAGGAGTTCGGACACCATGATCAGGATGCGCTCGGCATGACGCGTGCCGAGCTCGAAGCGCTCGAGGGTGCGGTCTTCGATCGACACCGCGACCGTACACGCCTCGGTGGAGGTATCGAGGGCGAGCAGTTTCACGTTTGCGGCAACGATGGGCCGTCGGATCGCGCCGACTCGCCGAACCGGGCGCGTATCGCCTCGACCCGGCGACGGTTCACGCCGAAGTCGTACCGCCCCACGCGCGAGGCCGAGCGCACGTGCACCACCCGCGCGTCCGCGTCGACATGGAACTCGACGTCGTCCACGAAACGGAACACGAGACTCGTGAATTCCGTCTGCAACCGCGGGCCGTCCTCGCGCACGATCCGCGCGCGGGGAAAGCGCGCGATCACCTCTTTCAGGCGCGCGAGCGCCCGGTCCGCGGCGCCTTCGAACGCGATGGGATCGATCCGGTGCGCGTCGTCCACCGCCTGGCTGGAGACGCAGTTCGGCGAGTCGGGGCACGGTGCAAGCGCGGTGTCCACCGCGCTCGCCGGATCAGCCACGGCCACGAGCGGGAGCAGCATGACGAGGCCCGAGATCCGGGGCGAAATCAGACACCCCTCGGCCCGAGCGGCTCGTCGTCCCGCGCCTCGCACGCCGTGCAGCCCGGGCGAAAGACGGAAAAGTAGCGCACGTAAAGGAAAACCCAGACCGGCAGAAGAACGATCCACACCCAGTCGCCGAAGGCCGGCTGCGCGAGATCGCCCTTCCACCAGGCGAATGCCACGTCCAGCGACCGGATCAACACCGCGAAGAGAACGACCCACGTCGCCACCAGCAGGCCGGTGCGCACGTACGGCCGTCGCAGCGCCCTCATCCGAGGCGCTCCGTCAACGCCCGCTCGAGCGCGGCCCGGTCGACGCCATGAGACGCGCCGTTACGATGCCGGACGGCCCAGACGGGATCCGGGAAATGCGCGTCGTCGCCAAAGCGCGGGATCACGTGCCAATGAAGGTGCGAAACCTGGTTTCCGAGGGAAGCGAGGTTGATCTTGAGGGGCGAGAGCGTCGCGCGCAACGCCGCTTCCGTGGCGTACACCACCGACATCAGGCGATCGCGGTCCTCGGCCGCCAGATCCGTCATCTCCCGCACGTGCGCTCTCCAGATCACCCGGCAGAACCCGGGGTAGTCGGCGTCTCCCACCAGGATCACCCGGCAGCGGTCGTCGCGCCAAAGCGCCGTTTCGTCACGCGCCGCACAGAGCGGGCAACCGGACTCAGGCGACGGCAACCGGCTTCACCTTCGCCGCGGCGTCCTTGGCGCGTCTCCGCGCCTCGCCGACGTCCGGTCCGTTCGCCAGCGCCACGCCCATGCGCCGGCGCAGATGGGCCTCGGGCTTGCCGAAGAGCCGCACCTCGCTCTGCGGGACGCGCAACGCCTCGTCGATGCCCTCGTAGACCACGCCCTTTGCCTCGACGCCCCCGTAGATCACGGCGCTCGCGCCCGGCGCCCGCGGCGCGACCGAGACGGGGAGACCGAGCACGGCACGCGCGTGCAGCTCGAACTCGCTCTGCACCTGCGACACCATCGTGACCATGCCGGTGTCGTGTGGCCTCGGGCTCACTTCGCTGAACCACACGTGGTCTCCCTTGACGAAGAGCTCGACGCCGAAGATGCCGCGCCCGCCCAGGCTGTCCGTCACGCGCTTGGCGATGGCGCGCGAGCGCTCGAGCGCGAGCGGCGACATGGGATGCGGCTGCCACGACTCGACGTAGTCGCCCTTCTCCTGCACGTGCCCGATCGGCTCGCAGAAATGCGTCTCGACCGATCCCGACTCGCCGACGGCACGCACGGTGAGCTGCGTGATCTCGTAATCGAAGCGGATCATCTCCTCGACGATCACGCGCGTCTGCCGGACCCGTCCGCCGCTCATGGCGTAGTCCCAGGCGCGCGCCGCGTCCTCCGGCGCATTCACGGTGGACTGGCCCTTGCCCGAGGAGGACATCACCGGCTTGACGACGCACGGATAGCCGATCCCGCCGTCGATGGCCTGCTTGAGCTGGTTCAGGCTCTCGGCGAACGCGTAGCGCGAGGTCGGCAGCTCGAGCTCTTCGGCCACGAGCCGGCGGATACCCTCGCGGTTCATCGTGAGTCGCGCCGCGCGCGCGGTCGGGATCACCTCGGCCAGCCCCTCGCGCTCGATCTCGACGAGCGCGTCGGTCGCGATCGCCTCGATCTCGGGAACCACGAACTGCGGCCGCTCGCGCTCGACGAGGGCGCGCAGCGCCGCGGGATCGGTCATGTCGATCACGCGCGCGTGGTGCGCGACCTGGTGGCCCGGCGCGTCCGGATAGCGGTCGACGGCGATCACCTCCACGCCGAGGCGCTGCAGGGCGATGATCACTTCCTTGCCGAGCTCACCCGCGCCGAGCAGCATGATGCGGGTCGCGCCCGGCGCGAGCGGCGTGCCGATCCTCATGCGGGCGCGAAATGATCGTGACCGAGGGCGCGCGGCCGGTAGGGCTTGCCGGCCGGATCGCGCACGTCGAGCTCGCGATCCTCGGTAATCTCGCCGATGCGCGTGATCACGAAGCGCCGCTCGGCGGCCATCCGTTCGAGGTCGGGGATGCGCTCGGGGGGTACGGTGAAGCACAGCTCGTAGTCGTCGCCGTTCGCGATGGCGCCCTCCCACCCGATCTCGGCGAGCCGGGCGCGGTACACCGACGAGAGCGGCACTCGCGCGAGCTCGAGGCGCGCTCCGACGGCGCTGGCCTCGAGGACATGGCCGAGGTCGGCGAGCAGGCCGTCCGAGAGATCGATGGCACTGGACGCGATACCGCGCAGCGCCAGGCTCTCGTCGACGCGCGGCATGGGGCGGGCCAGGCGATCGGTGATCGCGGCGCTCTCGGCCACGGAGAGCTTGAGCTCGCCGCGATGCTGCATGAGCGAGAGCGCGGCGTCGCCGAGGTCGCCGGTGACGTAGATCTGGTCGCCCGGACGCGCGTCGGAGCGCAGGATGGCTCCACCCTCGGGCACGAGCCCGATGGCGGTGATGCCGATCGCCAGCGGGCCGCGCGACATGTCGCCACCGATGAGCTGCACGTTGAAGCGGCGCGCGACGCCGAACGCGCCCTCCGCGAAGCGCTGCACCCAGGGCACATCGACGGAGGGCATGGTGAGGTCCAGCAGGAACCACGCCGGCTCGGCGCCCATCGCGGCGAGATCGCTCAGGTTGACGGCGAGCGACTTGTGCCCGATCGAGACCGGATCGGCGTCGGCGAAGAAGTGCACGCCGGCCACGAGCACGTCGCTCGTGATCGCCGTCTCCATGCCGCCCGGCACGCGGAACACCGCAGCGTCGTCGCCGATGCCGACGCGCACGTCCGGCCGCGAGACCGGCTGCGAGGCGAAGCAGGTGCGAATGAGCTCGAACTCGTTCACGGGCTCACGCCGGCTGCCCGCTCGTGCCGAGCTCGTGCGGCCGCAGCTCGATCGCGACGCGGTCCAGCACCCCGTTCACGTACTTGTGGCCGTGCTCGGCCCCGAAGGTCTTCGCCAGCTCCACGGCCTCGTTCAGGATCACGCGATAGGGAATCTCGGGGTGAAACTCGAGCTCGTACGCCCCGATGCGCAGGATGGCGCGCTCGACCGGATCGACGTCGCCGATCTCCCGATCCAGATGCGGAATGATGTGGTCGTCCAGCTCGTGCAGGTGCAGCGGGATCTCGCGCACCAGGTGGTGAAAGTACTCCAAGTCGACGTCGCTCATCGCGTGGTCGAGAATGAAGTGCGTCTCGATGTCCTCAGGCGGCTGGTGCGTGAGCTGCCACTGGTAGATCGCCTGCACGGCGCAGCGCCTGGCCTTGTGACGGCTTCCCTTCGGCCCGGCCTTCGCGCCCATGAAACCTCCTCACCCGCGAAGCTTCTTCAGCAGGTTCACCATCTCGATCGCGGCCATCGCCGCGTCCGCGCCCTTGTTCCCGGCCTTGGTTCCGGCGCGCTCGATCGCCTGTTCGATCGTGTCGGTCGTGAGCACGCCGAACGACACCGGGATGTCGTGCTGCAGGCTCGCCTGCGCCACGCCCTTCGCGCACTCCCCCGCCACGTAGTCGAAGTGCGGGGTGGCACCGCGGATCACCGCGCCGAGGGCGATCAGCGCATCGAACCGGCCGCTCCCGGCGAGGGTCTTCAGCACGAGCGGCATCTCGAAGGCGCCCGGCACCCGCACCACCTCGATGTTGTTCGGATCGGTTCCGTGGCGCGCGAGCGCGTCGAGCGCGCCCGCGAGCAGCTGCTCCCCGATGAAGCCGTTGAAGCGCGCCAGCACGATCCCGAAGCGTGCGGAACGGGCGAGCAGGTCTCCCTCGATCTGTCTGGTGTTGTTCATGAATTGCCCTTCTGCTGCGTCACTTCGCGCGGCGGCTTTCGCGGCTGGAGAAATCCTCGACGACGGCGCTGCCCGGCTCCTCGACGTACTCGATGATCTCCAGCCCGAAACCGGAGAGCGCCGGGGCCTTCATGGCGTGCCCGATCACGCGCATCTTGCCCACGCCGAGCTCGGCCAGAATCTGGCTGCCCAGCCCGTACGTGCGCATCTCCTCGCGACCGGCGGCCACCGGCGATTCTAAGGCGTCGCCGCGCCGCTGCAAACGCCGGATTCGCCCGATGAGCTCGCTCGCCGGCTCCGGCTGCTGCAGGATGACTACGATTCCGGCGCCTTCGCGCGCGACGCGCGCGAGCGCCGTCCGCAGCGACCACGTGGCGCCGGTGCGGTGCACGGCGGTGACGAGATCGAGCAGGCTCTCCTGCATGTGCACGCGCACGAGCACCGGGCGATCGCGTGCGATCTCGCCGCGCACGAGCGCGAGATGCACCTGATCGCCGATGTCGTCGTGGTAAGCGATCGCGCGGAACTCGCCGAACTCGGTCGGCAGCACGGCCTCTGCCATCCGCTGCACGGTCGATTCGTTCTCCATGCGATAGCGGATGAGGTCGGCGATCGTGCCGATCTTGAGCCCGTGCTCCCGCGCGAACGTCTCGAGCTGCGGGAGCCGCGCCATCGTGCCGTCTTCGTTCATGATCTCGCAGATCACGCTCGCCGGAACGAGCCCCGCGAGCCGGGGGAGATCGACGCCTGCCTCCGTGTGGCCGGCCCGGGCGAGGACCCCGCCCCGCTGCGCCATGAGCGGAAAAACGTGCCCGGGCGTCACGATGTCGCCCGGCTTGGCGTCGGGGCGGATGGCGGCCCGGATGGTCGTCGCCCGGTCGGCGGCCGAGATCCCGGTCGTTACCCCCCGCGCGGCTTCGATCGAGACCGTGAAGTTCGTCGAGCGCCGGGCGTGCGTATCGCTCACCATGAGCGGGAGCTGAAGCTGCCGGCAGTGTTCCTGGGTGAGCGTGAGGCAGACCAGGCCCCGGCCGTGCTTCGCCATGAAGTTCACGTCCTCGGGGCGCACGTGCTCGGCCGCCATGAGGAGATCGCCTTCGTTCTCGCGGTCCTCGTCGTCCATGAGAACGACCATGCGGCCCTGACGGAGCTCATCGATGATCTCGCTGATCGGACTGATCGCCATGATTTCGCGTTAAAAACGTGAAGTAAGTGATTGATCTCGCTTTATAAAATAGAAAAGCGCTCCGGGGCCGTCCATCCGCTGACCGGCTGCTTCCATCCGCGCCCGCCTCCGCATCCCTTTCTTCCACCTATAGTTGGAAAGGGGCGCTGGCTGTTCAGAACTCCGCATTATATAGAGAAAAACCTTTTTTGCCGGATGCGGACCAAACTCGGCAATACCATCGACCTGAGCACGAAACTCCTGGAGCGCCGCACCACGCAGGCGACGGCGAGCGATCGGCCCGCGTCCGTCTCCCTCGAACCCGGCACCCAGGTCGACCGCTACCTGATTGTCGAGCAGCTCGGCGGCGGCGGCATGGGCATGGTGTACCGGGCCCTGGACACGGAGCTCTCCCGCGACGTGGCGCTCAAGCTGCTCCCGCGCCGGCAGTGCCCGCCCGAGCAGCTCACGCGCTTCCGCGCCGAGGCCCAGGCCCAGGCGCGCCTGCGCAGCCCGCACATCGTCACGCTTTATTCGCTGCTCGAGCTTCCGCTCGGCTCCATACTCGTGCTCGAGTACGTCGAGGGCGAGACCCTGGAGGCGCGGATACGATTCAATGGCCCGCTCCCGGCGGACGACGCGGTCCGGCTCTTCGACCAGATACTCAGGGGCGTCGAGCATATGCACCAGATGGGAGTGGTGCACCGCGACCTGAAGCCGAGCAACCTGGTGCTCACCAAGTCCGGTCACGTGAAGATCATGGACTTCAGCGTGGCCAAACTCCTGGATCAGGACGTCTACGCGCCGGGCACGATGCTCGGCACCCTGCTCTACATCCCCCCCGAGCAGATCAGCGGCCGTTCGAGCGATGCGCGCTCGGATATCTACACCCTGGGCATATCGCTGTACCAGGCGGTCACCGGCCGCCTTCCGTACGAGCGGCAGACCGACTACGAGCTCATGCACGCCCACGTGCAGGAAAGGCCGCCCGGGCCGCGCAGTCTTGCTCCTTCGCTGTCCAAGGAGATCGAGCGCGTCATACTCAAGGCGATCGAGAAAGAACCGTCGCGGCGCTTTCAGACGGCCGCGGAGTTCCGCCACGCGCTGCTCCGCGCGGGACCCGGCGACGAGCATGGAGCCGCGGCGCTTCCGGCGAACGCCTTCGGCCCGGCCCTGCCCGCGACGCGTGTCCGGCCCGGCGGTCGCCGACTGATCGTCGGTTTCGCCCTCGACCTGCTGCTGGTCGCGAGCATCGCCGCCCTGCTCTACGGCCTCGGCCTCTACCCGGACGACAGCCAGACACCGGTCGAAGCGTCGCGGGCCGAGACCGCACCCGGAACGCCGAAGACCGCGATGACGACCCAGCGACCCGCGCGCCTCGTCCCCGCGCCGAAGCCCGCGCCCAAGCCGAAGAAAACGAATCAAGATGCTTACGACGCCCTGCGCGAGGCCTGGGGCCAGTAGGCCACGCGCGCGCCGCGGGCGCCTTGGCCTCGCTGTCGCGATGCTCGCCGTTCTGACCGGCTGCGCGACCGTCCATCCCGACGTCTGCGCGCGCTTCGACGCCGCGCGCGCGTCCACTTCGTACGACACGGAGTACCGCTACTCCGAGGCCGATACCCGCAACGCAGTATGGAGCTTCAGGCCCCTCAAGCGAAAAGCACCGGCGGAGGTGCGCTGGTACACGCTTCGGATCAGCGCGGACGCGGTTGCGCGCTGCGAGCACCTCTATCTCTACAAGGATCTCTACATCGAACGCGATTCGCGATCGATCCAGATCGAGGAACAGCGGGAGTTCTATACGTCCAGCGGCAAGCTGATCGCGGTCAAGAAGGAGAACCTTAGCGCCCAGTTGCGGCGGGCCGGCTACTACAGCGCTTCGGTCCCGCTCCCCATCCCGGAAGCGGCACCCGCGGGCCGTTATCG
The DNA here is from genome assembly GCF_002355415.1 of Sulfurifustis variabilis. GTDB lineage: Bacteria > Pseudomonadota > Gammaproteobacteria > Acidiferrobacterales > Sulfurifustaceae > Sulfurifustis > Sulfurifustis variabilis. The sequence goes on from NZ_AP014936.1 coordinate 2,186,489, forward strand.
CGTCGTCACGCGCATCGTATTGAAGGACGCGGGGCGCAAGGACAGGACCCTTGCGGCCGCGAGCGCCGAGTTCCGCGTACGCTGAACTACTTCAGGAATCCCGCGCGCGCGAGCAGGCCGAGGGAGATGCCCGGGCCGGACGGGTCGGCCTCCGACCGGTGCAGCAATCGCTCGAGATAACGGGCGAGCAGATCCACCTCGAGGTTCACTGCGGCGCCCTCCCCGAGATCGCCGAGCGTGGTCGCCCCGAGGGTGTGGGGCACGATGTTGACCGTGAAGCGGTTTTCGTCCACGGCGTTCACGGTGAGACTCACGCCGTCGACGCAGATCGAGCCCTTTTCCGCGATATAACGCGCGAGACCCGGGGGCGCTTCGATCGTGAACCGTTCGGAGCGTGCCGCCCGCTCCCGGGCCCGCACGCGGCCGACGCCGTCCACATGACCACTTACGAGGTGTCCGCCGAGCCGGTCCCCGAGCGCGAGGGCCTTTTCGAGGTTCACGCGGTCTCCTGCCTTGAGCCGTCCGAGCGTGGTGCGTCCGAGCGTCTCCGCCGAGGCGTCGGCGGCGAAGCCCTCGGGGCCGACGGCGATGGCGGTCAGGCAGACACCGTTCACCGCGATGCTGTCCCCCTCCCGCACGTCCGCGAGATCGAGGGCGCCCGACTGTATGCGCAGGTGCGCGTCGCCGCCACGCGGTTCCAGCGCGCGAACGGAGCCGATCGCCTGGATGATGCCGGTGAACATGTTTCAGGTCGGGTAGACGGGTTTGGCGACGATGCGCCAATCCTGGCCCACGGCGCGAACGTCTGCGATATCGAGCGCGATTCTATCAGACAGCCGCGCGATCCCGGGCAGATGAAACAACCCGCGCGCCCCGTCCCCGAGCAGATGAGGCGCAAAGTAGAGAACGAGCTCGTCGACCAGGCCGGCCTCGACCAGGCTTCCGCAAAGCGTTCTTCCTGCCTCCACCAGCACCTCGTTGATCTCGCGGTCCGCGAGCAACCGAAGGGCGCCGGCGAGCTCGACGCGCCCGCCGGCATCCGCAGCGGACAGGACCACCTCCGCGCCCGACCGCTCGATCGCACGACGCGCTTCCGGTTCGGCGGCGACCGCAATCAACCAGGTCTTTCCCGGAGGACGGAACAGCCGGGCCTGCGGCGGCGTGCGCAATCTCGAATCGAGCACGACCCGGATCGGCTGCCGGCCGATCTCGAACGCGCGCACGTTCAGCACAGGGTCGTCGGCGAGCACCGTATCGACGCCGGTGAGGATCGCGGAGCTGCGTGCCCGGAGGCGCTGCACGTCGGCCCGCGCCGCCTCGCCCGTGATCCAGCGGCTCTCCCCGCTCGCGAGCGCCGTGCGGCCGTCGAGGCTCGCCGCCAGCTTCACGCGCACGAAGGGGCGCCCGTGCGCCATGCGCAGCACGAATCCCGGGTTGAGCGCGCGCGCCTGGTCTTCGAGGAGGCCGACGGCCCAACGGATGCCGGCGCCCTGGAGGGCCGCGAAGCCGCCGCCGTCGACGCGCGGGTTGGGATCGCGCATGGCGGCGACCACGCGCGCGACGCGCGCCCCGATGAGCGCGTCGACGCAGGGCGGGGTCTTGCCATGGTGCGCGCAGGGCTCGAGCGTCAGATAAACGTCGGCACCGCGCGCGCGCTCGCCGGCCGCATGGAGCGCAACGACCTCCGCGTGCGCCTCTCCCGCCCGCGCGTGCCACCCTTCGCCGACCACCCGGCCGTCTCGCACGATGACACAGCCCACGCGCGGGTTGGGGTCCGTGGTGTAGAGTCCGCGCCGCGCGAGCTCCAGGGCGCGCGCCATGTGACGCGCGTCGGCGGCGTCGAAGCTCATGATTTGCGCTCGGCCGGCCGGCGGCCGCGGGGCTTGGCAGGCTCGCCCTGAGGCCCACCCTCCTCCGGAAGGAGACGGAGCTGCTTGCGTCGCGATTCGGCGCTCGGCTCGCTTTGCAGCCGCTGCACCTCCTCGCGGAAGGCATCGACGTCCTGGAAACTGCGGTACACGGACGCGAAACGGACGTAGGCGACCGGGTCGATGTCCTTCAGCTCCTCCATGACCCATTCGCCGATCTGGCGCGAAGCGATCTCCCGCTCGCCGCTGCCGATCAGCTTGTGCCGGATCCGCCCGAGCATCGCCTCCACCTCCTCGGCGTCGACGGGCCGCTTCTCGAGCGCGCGCGACAGCCCGGCCCGCAGCTTGGCTTCGTTGAAAGTCTCCCTCCGGCCGTCCGACTTGATCACGGCGGGCAGCCGCAGCTCCGCGCGCTCGAAGGTCGTGAACCGCGCCCCGCAGACCTCGCACTCGCGCCGCCGGCGCACGGTATCGCCTTCCTCGGCCAGACGGGAATCGACCACGCGGGTCTCGTCAGCGGAACAGAAGGGACAGCGCACGGGAAGCGGAAAGGGCCTCTGGCCTGTGAGCCGATAAACGTAATCGCCCCACGCTGAATCCGCAAGTAAGGCGGGGAAATAAGGGGTTACGGCGTGAAGCGCGGCGCGACATCGATCGGCGTTTCGGCGCCGGGGTGTCTCGCGGCCTGCCCATGGGTAAGAGTCAGGCCGGCCGGCCCGGTCGGCTGTGTCGCGGCCGCAATGGCCGCTAGGCGGCGGCGGTCTCGTAAACCGGATACCGACGGCAGATGCCGAGGACCTTCTCCCGCACGAGCGCCCGGACCGCGGGACCTTTCATGCCGTCGACGATGTCGCAGATCCAGCCGGCCAGCTCGCGGCATTCGGCCTCCCGGAAGCCGCGGGTGGTGACCGCGGGCGTGCCGATGCGGATGCCGCTCGTGACGAAGGGCGACTGCGGGTCGTTCGGCACCGCGTTCTTGTTCACCGTGATATGGGCCTCACCGAGCGCCGCTTCGACATCCTTGCCGGTGATGCCCTTGGCGATGAGCGACACCAGGAATAGGTGGTTGTCGGTGCCGCCCGACACCACGTCGTACCCGCGCTCGCGAATGACGGCCGCCATGGCTCGGCTGTTCGCGAGCACCTGTTTCTGATAGTCCTTGAATCCCGGCTCGAGCGCCTCCTTGAACGCGACCGCCTTCGCGGCGATGACGTGCATGAGCGGCCCGCCCTGGGTGCCGGGAAACACGAGCGAGTTCAGTTTCTTCTCGATTTCGGGATTGCTCTTCGCGAGGATGATGCCGCCGCGCGGGCCGCGGAGCGTCTTGTGCGTCGTGGACGTGGTCACGTCCGCGATCGAGGTCGGGTTCGGATAGATGCCGGCGGCGACGAGCCCGGCGACATGCGCCATGTCCACGAACAGGTACGCGCCGATGGCGTCCGCGATCTCGCGAAAGCGCTGCCAGTCGACGACGCGCGAGTAGGCGGAGAATCCGGCCACGATCATCTTCGGGCGGTGCTCCTTCGCCAGGCGCTCGACCTGGGCGTAGTCGATCAGCCCGGTCCTGTCGTCGACGCCGTACTGGATGGCGTTGAAGAGCTTCCCGGAGAAGTTGACCTTGGCCCCGTGCGTGAGATGACCGCCGTGGGCGAGGCTCATGCCGAGGATCGTATCCCCGGGGCTGAGCAGGGCCATGTACACGGCGGCATTCGCCTGCGAACCGGAGTGCGGCTGTACGTTCGCATAGGCCGCGCCGAAAAGCTGCTTCACCCGCTCAATCGCCAGGCGTTCCGCCACGTCCACGTGCTCGCAGCCGCCGTAGTAGCGCTTGCCGGGGTACCCTTCCGCGTACTTGTTCGTGAGCACCGAGCCCTGCGCCTCGAGCACCCGCGGGCTCGCGTAGTTTTCCGAGGCGATGAGCTCGATGTGATCTTCCTGGCGGCGCTCCTCGGCGCGAATGGCGCCGGCCAGCTCGTCATCGAACCCGGCGATGGTCATGTTTTTGGCAAACACGGCTCGACTCCTGCGAAACGGCGGGGCGGGGGGCCCCGGAAGGCCGCCTAGGATAGCCGATTCGCCCCGCGATGCCTATTTGAAACGCGGCCGCTACGGCTGGGCGTCCGCCGCCGCCTCTTTCTTGGGCGGCAGCATGTCCTCGCGGGTGATCCCGAGCGCAAGGGTGACGGGCGTGGCGATGAAGAGCGACGAGTAGGTGCCGACGAGCACGCCGAAGATCATCGCGAGCGCGAAGCCGCTCAGCACGTCGCCGCCGTACAGGTAGAGGGCGAGCATGGTCAGCAGCGTGGTGCCGCCCGTGATGATCGTGCGCGAGAGCGTCTCGTTCAGCGACGTGTTCATGATCTCGATCACGGCGTGCTTGCGCATCTTGCGGAAGTTCTCGCGCACGCGGTCGAAGATCACGATGGTGTCGTTGAGCGAGTAGCCGAGCACGGTCAGGATGGCGGCGAGCGACGTGAGCGAGAATTCGATCTGCGTCACGGCGTAGAAGCCGAAGAGCAGCAGCACGTCGTGCGCGCTGGCCGCGATGGCGCCGACGGCGAAGCGCCACTCGAAGCGGAAGATCACGTATACCAGGATGCCGAGGGCCGTCAGAATCAGCGCCAGCGCGCCCTTCTCCGCCAGCTCCCGCCCCACCTGCGGCCCGACGAACTCGATCCGCTTGACCTGCAGCGCGCAGGCTCGCGGTTCGCCGCCCCCCGCCGGTACGCATCGCTGCGCCTGTCCCGGCCGGCTTTCCACCTCGCGCTCGCCGAGCGATTCGCGCAACGCGGCGACGAGCCGGGCGCTGACCGCCGCGCTCTGACCCTCCGCGTGCACCGGCAGTCGCACCATGAGCTCCTTGGTGGTGCCGTAGCGCTGCACCACCGCGTCGCGGAACCCGCCCTCGGTCAGGGTCCGGCGCACCTGTTCGACGTCGGCCGGCTGCTCGTACGCGAGCTCGACGAGGGTGCCGCCCGTGAAGTCGAGCCCGAAGTTCAGGCCGGAGACGAAAAGCGCGATCAGCGTGAGCACGTTGAGCGCCATCGAAACGGCGATCGCCGGGCGACGCCAGCCGATGAAGTCGATGTGCGTCTTGCGTCGAAAGACTTCCATGGGTCAGACCGGTACCGTCTTGAGCTTGCGCCCGCCGAAGGTGAGGTTCGTCATGGCGCGGGCGCACATGACGGCCGTGAACATGGTGGTCAGGATGCCGATCGAAAGCGTGACGGCGAAGCCCTTGATCGGCCCGGTACCGAAGTTGAACAGCATCATGGCCGCGATCAGCGTCGTCACGTTGCCGTCCAGGATCGCGCTGAACGCCTTTTCGTATCCGGCGTGGATGCTCGCCTGGGGCGTGTTGCCGTTGCGCAGCTCCTCGCGAATGCGCTCGTTGATGAGCACGTTTGCGTCCACGGCCATGCCGAGCGTCAGGAGGATGCCGGCGATGCCGGGCAGCGTGAGCGTCGCCTGGAACATCGACAGGACCGCGACGAGCAGCACCAGGTTCACGAGCAGGGCGAGGTCCGCGATCAGCCCGAAGACCTTGTAGTAGATCACCATGAAGATGACGACCGTGGCAAAACCGAGCAGCGTCGCCTTCACGCCCTGATCGATGTTCTCCTGGCCGAGGCTCGGGCCGACGGTCCGCTCCTCGATGATCTCGACGGGCGCCGCGAGCGCGCCGGCGCGGAGCAGCAGCGAGAGCTCGTTCGCCTCCTGCGTGCTGTCGAGCCCCTCGATCTGGAAGCGCTTGCCGAGCTGCTGCCGGATGACCGGCGCCGTGATCACCTCTTCGACGCGCCGGCTCACGCGCACCGGCCGGCCCTCCTCGTCGAGCACCGGCCTGCCCTGCTCGTCGAGTCGCGGCTCGGACTTGATCTCGATGTAGACGACGGCCATCCGGCGACCCACGTTCTCCCCGGTGACGCGCTGGTTGATGGAGGCGCCGCGCGCGTCGAGCGTGATGGAGACGATCGGGCGGCTGGTCTGGCTGTCGAAGCCGGGCGCGGAATCGACGATGTTGTCGCCGGAATAGATCACCCGGTTCTTGAGGACGATCGGCCGTCCGTCGCGCATCCGGTAGAGCTTCGAGCCCGGGGGCACGGTACTGGCGCCGGACGACATGGCCTCCTCGTCCACGAGCATGATTTCGAGCGTGGCGGTGCGCCCGAGGATCTCCTTCGCCTTGGCCGTGTCCTGCACGCCGGGAAGCTGAACCACGATCCGGTCCGCGCCCTGCTGCTGGATGACGGGCTCGGCGACGCCGAGCTCGTTGACGCGATTCCGGAGCGCGGTCATGTTCTGCTCGAGCGCGAACCGGCGCTTCTCGGCGAGCGCCGTCTCGCTCAATCGCGCGATCAGGACATACTCGCTTCCGCGCTCGCTCTCCGCGACCTCGACGTCGCGCAGATCCTTGCGAACGAGCTCACGAGCGCGCTCGCGCTCGGCGGCCTCGCGGAAGACGGCCTCCACCGCCCCGCTCTCCAGCCGGTTGACGGCCGCGTAGCGTATCCGGCTCTCCCGGAACATGCGCCGCAGGTCGTCCGCCGTGCTCTCGGAAGCCTTGCGCAGGACCGCGCGGCTGTCGACCTGCATGAGGAAATGCACTCCGCCCCGGAGATCGAGCCCGAGGTACATGGGTTCCGCCCCGATGGCGCGGAGGAGCCCCGGGGTCGCCGGCAGCAGGTTCAGGGCGACGGTGTAGCCGTCGCCCAGCTCCTGCTGGACGAGGTCGCGTGCGCGGATCTGCGTCTCGGTGTCGGCAAAGCGCACCTTGGCGCCGGTCTCGTCCAGAACGGTTCCGGTGAACTCGAGCTTCGCCTGGCCGAGGATCTGCTCGACCCGCGCGAGCGTTCCGGCGTCGACCTTCGTCGCACGCGTCGCCGAGATCTGGATGGCGGGGTCTTCGCCGAAGAGGTTGGGAATCGCGTAGAGCGCGCCGAGCGCGACCACGATCAGGACGATCAAATACTTCCAGAGAGGATACTTGTTCATGTCACCTGGGGAGGACCGGGCGGCGCCGGCCCGGGCCTAGCCTGCGGACTTGATCGTGCCCTTGGGCAACACCGTCTGGATCGCCGGGCGCTGGACCCGGATCTCGACCTTGTCGGCGATCTCCACCGTCACGAAATTCTCGCCCACGTGCGTGATGCGTCCCAGGACACCGCCCGCGGTCACCACCTCGTCGCCCTTGGCGAGCGCGGCGACCATCGCCTTGTGTTCCTTGGCCCGCTTGGCCTGCGGGCGGATCAGGAGGAAATAGAAGATGGCGAACATCGCCCCCAGCATGATCAGCGTCACGTAGGGGCTGCCCTGCGCAGGGCCGGCCGGGGCCTGCGCCCAGGCGTCAGCAATGAACCAGTTCATGGCATGTCCTTAAAAGGATAGAAACAAGCGAGCTCAAACAGAGGCAAGCTGCCCGACATTCCGTCCGCCAGCGGCGCGGTTATTCTTCCGCTTCGAGCGGGGTCTCCCGGCGGCGCATACGATAAAACTTATTGGCGAAATCATCCAGCCTTTTTTCATCGATGGCGGTCCGCAGTCCGCGCATAAGCGCCTGGTAGTAATGCAGATTGTGGACGGTCGCGAGCCGCGCGCCGAGAATCTCGTTCGCCTGGTGCAGGTGACGGAGGTAGGCCCGGCTGTAGTGCCGGCAGGTGTAGCAGTCGCAGCGCGGGTCCACCGGCGAGGTATCGGCGGCGTGCCGGCTGTTCTTGATCTTCAGGTGCCCGGTCGAGGTGTAGAGCCAGCCGTTGCGCGCATTGCGCGTCGGCAGCACGCAGTCGAACATGTCCATGCCGCGGCGCACCGCCTCGACCAGGTCTTCGGGCGTGCCGACCCCCATCAGGTAGCGCGGCCGGTCGGCCGGCATGCGCGGCGCCATGTGGGCGACCACCGCATACATCGTCTCCTTCGGCTCGCCGACGGAGAGCCCGCCGAGCGCATAGCCGTCGAAACCGATCTGCCTGAGGCCCGTGAGCGAGATCTCGCGCAGGTGCTCGTGCATCCCGCCCTGCACGATGCCGAAGAGCGCGGCCGGATGGTCGCCGTGCGCGCGGCGACAGCGCTCCGCCCAGCGGAGGCTGAGCTCCATCGACGCCCGCGCTTCGGACTCGCTCGCCGGATACGGCGTACATTCGTCGAACACCATCACGATGTCGGCGTCGAGCGCGTGCTGCACGGCGACCGCCTCCTCGGGGCCGAGAAACACCTTTGCGCCATCGACCGGCGACTGGAACCACACGCCCTCCTCCGTGAGCTTCCGCAGCGCGCCGAGGCTCCATACCTGAAAGCCGCCCGAATCGGTGAGGATCGGGCCTTCCCAGTGCGTGAAGCGGTGCAGCCCGCCGTGCGCGCGAACCACGTCGACGCCGGGCCGCAGCATCAGGTGGAACGTGTTGCCGAGGATGATCTCGGCACCCGCGGCGCGCAGCTCCTCGGGCGTCATCGCCTTCACCGTGCCGTAGGTGCCGACGGGCATGAACGCCGGCGTCTCGACCGTACCGCGAGCAAACGTCATGCGGCCCCGCCGCGCGGCGCCGTCCGTTGCGAGGAGTTCGAATCTCATGCGCGCCGAAGCTTAGCGAAAATCAGGCTGTCGCGCCGGTCCGCGGCTCGACGAACATGGCGTCGCCATAGCTGTAGAAGCGGTAGCGCTGCCGGACGGCGTGCCGATACGCCGCCAGCACCCGCTCCGTCCCGCCGAAGGCGCAAACCAGCATGAGCAGCGTCGACTCCGGCAGATGGAAGTTCGTCAGCAGCGCGTCGACGACCCGGAAGCGAAAGCCGGGATAGATGAAGATGTCCGTCTCGCCGTCGAAGGCGCGCGCCCTTCCCTCGCGCGCGCTGGCCTCGAGCGCACGCACGACCGTCGTGCCCACCGCCACGACGCGGCGGCCCTCCCCTTTCGCGCGGTTCACCCGATCGGCCGCCTGCGCGCTGACGACGACGCGTTCCGCGTGCAGGCGCTGTCCTTCGACCTCGTCGCCTCGCAGCGGCTGGAACGTGCCGCTCCCGACGTGCAGGGTCACGCACGCGCGCTCCGTGCCTGCGGCATCGAGCTGCGCGAGCAGGGCCTCGTCGAAGTGCAGGCCGGCCGTGGGAGCGGCCACGGCACCGGGCACGCGCGCGTAGACCGTCTGGTAGCGGGCATGGTCGCCGGGTTCGTCCGCGCGGTCGATGTACGGCGGCAGCGGGACGTGACCATGACGCTCGAGCGTCTCCAGCACCGGCCGGTCGAAGGCGAGATCGTAGAGCTCGCCGGTGCGCCGCTCCACCCGGCACGCGGCGCCGCCCTCGAGCGCGATCCGCTGTCCGGGCTTCGGCGGTTTCGACGCGCGCACGTGCGCGCTCGCGCGCCGTTCGCCGAGAACACGCTCGACGAGCAGTTCGACCCGACCGCCGGTATCCTTGGTGCCGTGAATCCGCGCGCGCAGCACGCGCGTATCGTTGAAGACGAGGAGGTCGCCGGCGCGGAGCAGGCGCGGAAGGTCGACGAACGTGCGATCGACCGGCACCGCCGATGCGCCATCGAGGTGCAGCAACCGGGCGTGGGTGCGCTCGGACGGCGGATATTGCGCGATCAGGTCGGGCGGGAGCTCATAATAAAAGTCGGATTTGCGCACGGCGCCGGCAAGGTTAACAAAACGCCACTTCGTCCGCGCGATCTGTTCTTCGACCCGGCGAAGCCGCTATACTCGCCCGCGCGACAAGGGGACGCCTCTCCCGCGGAGCACGACGGCCGCGGGGATCGGCAGCGCGGCTGGAGGCGCGATGCGCGGCTCACCCGTGTGTCCCCGCCTTCGTACTGCGCCCCACCCGCGCCCTTCGACCGGTTGAGCTGCGAGTTTCCATGAACGGTACGCGCTACACGCTTGAGGTCCAGCCCGTCCTGCCCGCGCGTTTGAAGCGCCTGGACGAGCTGGCGAACGATCTGCTCTACAGCTGGGACCGGCAGGTCCGCGGTCTCTACTACCGGCTCGATCCCACGCTCTGGGAGCTCTGCGGACACAACCCGAAGGTATTCCTTCGCCGGGTTTCGCAGCAGCGGCTCGAGCAGGCGGCCGCCGACCGCATCTTCATGGAGGACTACAACCGCGTCCTCTCGGCATACGACACTTATCATCAGGAGCCGATCAAGTCGGCGTGCAGCGAGCTCCTCGACGAGCGCGAGGACCTCATCGCGTACTTCTGCGCCGAGTTCGGCTTCCACGAAAGCTTCCAGATCTACTCCGGCGGCCTCGGCATTCTCGCCGGCGACCACTGCAAGGCGGCGAGCGATCTCGGGCTCCCGTTCGTCGCGGTCGGCATGCTCTACCGGCAGGGGTACTTCACGCAGACCATCGACGGCCAGGGCAACCAGATCGCGCACTACACGCCCACGCATTTCCGCGACCTGCCCATCGTGCCCGCGATGGACCGCGACGGCCGCGAGGTGCGCGTGCACGTGAACCTCCCGGAGCGCCGCGTCCTGCTGCGCGTATGGCGGGCGAAGGCCGGGCGCATCTCGCTGTACCTGCTCGACAGCGACCTCGAGGAGAACGCCGAAGCGGACCGCCGCATCACCTACCAGCTCTACGGCGGGGACGTGAACACCCGCATGCAGCAGGAAATCGTGCTCGGCATCGGCGGGGTGCGTGCGCTGCGCGCGATCGGACTCCATCCGACCGTCTGGCACATCAACGAGGGGCACGCGGCCTTCCTCATTCTCGAGCGCTGTCGGGAGCTCGTCGCCGAGGGGCTCGACTTCGACTCGGCGCTCGAGGTGACGGCGGCGAACACGGTCTTCACGACCCACACCCCCGTCCCCGCCGGCCACGACATCTTCAACGACCAGATCATGGCGAGCTACTTCACCGAGAAGGTGAAGGGCGTCGGCATCTCGCTCGAGCAGCTGCTCGAGCTGGGATCGAGCCCGACGGCGCAGGGCGGCTTCAACATGACGGCGCTCGCGCTGCGCGGATCCCGCTTCCGCAACGGCGTGTCGCGCATCCACGGCGGCGTCGCCTCGCGCATGGCCGCCTACGTCTGGCCGCAGATCTCGCCCGAGGAAAACCCGGTCGGCTACATCACCAACGGGGTCCACGTGCCGACCTTCCTCGCCCGCGAATGGGTCAACCTGTTCGACATGCGCATCGGGGGCGGCTGGCGTAACGAACTGCTGAACGAGTCCTACTGGGCGCAGATCGACAACATCCCCGACCACAGCTACTGGAGTCTCCGGCAGTCGCTGAAGACGGAGATGCTCGCCGACGTACGCCGGCGCGCGATCTTCCAGCACCGGCGCAACGGCTACAGCGAAGCGCTGATCGAGCGCCTTACCGACCGCCTGCGCCCGCAATCGACCGAGACGCTCACCATCGGGTTCGCGCGCCGGTTCGCCACCTACAAGCGCGCGACGCTGATCTTCGCCGACCCCGCGCGGCTCGCGCGGCTGTTGAACGACCCGCAGCGTCCCTGCATCCTGATCTTCGCGGGCAAGGCGCATCCGCACGACATTCCGGCGCAGAACCTGATCAAGGTGATCCACGAGTACTCGCTCAAGCCCGAGTTCCAGGGCCGGATCGTCCTGCTCGAGGGCTACGACCAGGCGCTCGCGCGCAAGCTCGTGACGGGCGTCGACGTGTGGCTCAACAACCCGGAGTACCCGCTCGAGGCGAGCGGCACGTCCGGCGAGAAGGCGGGCATCAACGGCGTCATCAACCTGTCGGTCACGGACGGCTGGTGGGCCGAGGGATACAACGGCAGGAACGGCTGGGCGATCACGCCGCACGGGCCGGCGTACGACGCCGCCTACCGCGACCGCGAGGAGGCGCAGGAGCTGCTCGACATCCTCGAGCACCAGATCATTCCGCTGTACTACGCGCGCAACGGCCACGGGTACTCCGAGGGCTGGGTGGGGATGTCGAAGGAGTCGATGAAATCGCTCATCGTCCGCTTCAACGCCCAGCGCATGGTGATGGACTACGTCGTGCGCTATTACAGCAACGCGCGCCGTCAGCGTCTCGTGATGGCGGGCAAGGACTACGCGCGCGCCAGGGAGGTCGCCGCCTGGCGCCGCGTCGTCGACCGCGCCTGGCCGCGCGTGCGCCTGCGGCGCATCGACAATCCGCTCGAGGAGATCCGCTCGGGCGAGGCGCTCGCGATCCGCGTGGCCGCCTATCTCGACGAGCTCGCTCCGGACGACGTGCTGGTCGAGTGCCTCGTCGGCACCGAGTCCGAGAGCGGGGAGTTCGTGAAGCAGGACACGCTGGTCTTCACCCCGGGCGCGCGCGATTCGCAGACCGGCGAGACGGAGTTCCGGCTCGATCTGCAGCCGCGCCTGCCGGGCCTGCAGTACTACAAGATCCGGATGCTGCCCTTCCATCCCTGCCTCAGCCACCGGCTGGAGCTGGGATACATGATCTGGCTCTAAATTCAGTGATAAGTGCTGAGTGATAAGTTCTAAGTTAATGATGCGCGCTTCGCGCGCTCATCAACTATTCACTTATCACTATGCACTTATCACTTCGTTGTCACGCCGTCGGCTGGCCGGGGCGCATCGTCCCGCCGTGCACCGGCATGCCGCTTCCGCGCGTGAAGACGGCCGAGAGGTAGTCGGGCGGCTCGACGCCGATCAGCTGGTAGAGATTCGCCAGATGGTCGCGGTACAGCCGCTCGAAGTCGCTCACGGTGGCCGCCGGATTGTAGTCGCCGAACCACCAGAACCAGTCCGATCCCTCGCATACGGCGAGTTGCACCTCGGCGCGCGCCAGCGTCTCCGGCTTCAGCCGCGACCGCGCCGCCTGGAACGCGCGGGCCGCGTCGGTCAGCATGTCCCAGCCCCGGTTCTTGTCCCGGTCGCCGATCCAGGTCGAGAACGTCCCGTATACCCAGCTCCCGGCCACCAGCGGCGGGAGCGTCCGCGGCTCGAGCCCCAGGCAATCCTGGAACGTCGTGAGCCGGATGCGCGGGTGCTCCGCCAGCCGGGCATAGAGCCCGTTCAGAAAGTAGTAGCCGTTCTCCGGGTAGTGCTCCCAGGCGTTTTCGCCGTCCAGGATGATCGAGACGACGCGCTCCGGGTGGTCCTTCGCGTGCTCGGCGATCGACTCGAGATGGTGCACGAGGTTCGCGACCGCGTCGTCGGCATGCCACGTCGCGTAGGTGAACCCGATGAGATCGGAGAGCCCGTCGTCGCGGAAGAAGGCGCTCACACCCTTGGCCGTGGCGTGTCGGCGGTATAGCCACCCGTCCTTCGCGCCGTGGATGTTCTCGCCGGCGCGCGCGAGCGTGTGGCGCAGCACTCCCTCCCCCGTTGCCGCCCAGCGGAAACCGGACTCGGCGAGCAGGTCCAGCGCGGCGTCGCTCACGCCGCCTTCGGCCGGCCAGCAACCGGTGGGCGCGAAGCCGAAGTGCTGCGCGAAGGTGTCGATGCCGCGTCGCACGTGCCAGCGCGCGCGTTCGACGCCGTCCGGATAACGTTCCAGCAGCGGAAGCGGGGCGTCCGGCTGGGCGTCATGCGCGCTCTTCAGATCCACGAGCAGCGGGAGGATCGGGTGCGCATACGGCGTGGTGGAAAGCTCGACCTGCCCGCGCTCGGCCAACCGGCGATAGCGGCCGATCACGCCGGCAAGCAGCTCTCCGATCACCGTAAGCAGCTCGCGCCGGTCGTGAAGCGTGTAACCCCCGGCCTTCTCGATGAGCCGCCGCACGCGTGCATCCGAGCGCCGTACGGTCTCGCCGAGCCAGGCGAGGTGGTGCCATACCACGAGATCGACGAGGAACTGCTCCGACAGATAGACCGAGGAGCTCGGATGCTCGATCAGCCACCGCGCCATCTCGGCGAGGTGCTGGTAGGCTGGAAAGCGCGCGATCATGCGCGTCTCGTTCGCGCGCAGGCAGGCCTTGATGAGCGGCAGTCGCGCCTCCGGATCGACCGGCAGCGCCACTTGCGTGAGCGCGCACAGGACGTCGTCGCGGATGGCGCGGCTGTTTTCGAGAAAGCCGGAGACCTGCGCCGCGTAGTCGGCGATCTGCTCGAGCAGGATGGGCGCGAAGTTCACGACCGCCCTGGCGTTCGGGTGCGCCTCGAGGTGCGCGGCCATGTCCACGTAGTCCTTCAGCACGTGGAGGTAGACCCAGGGCAGCTGGTACTCCCCGCTGATGAGATCGCGGTACTGCGGCTGGTGCATGTGCCAGGCGAGGATTACCTTCAGTCGCTCACCGTCCGCCATGCCTGCCCTCCCTGGCGTGACCGCATCGGTTTCGTCCGGCTCCGGCCCGCACTTCCGTGTGCGGGCGCTCGGCGGCGCGAAGACACGTTAAGTGTCTTCGCGAATGCCCCGCCTCGCCCTTCAGTCGCTCACCGTCCGCCATGCCTGCCCTCCCTGGCGTGACCGCATCGGTTTCGTCCGGCTCCGGCCCGGACTTCCGTGTGCCGCTCAGCGGACATGGTGCAGCGACTGACCGAGCATCTCCGGCGTGACGAGGACGATGCCGCGGGGGCTGATGAAGTAGCGCTTGGCGTCCTCCTCGGTGTTCTCTCCGATGACGGTGCCGGCGGGCAGACGGCATCCCTTGTCGATGACCGCGCGGCGGATGCGGCAGCCGCGCTCGATCTCGACGTTCGGCAGGACCACGGAATCGGTCACGCTCGCGTCGGAGTCGACGCGCACGTTCGAAAACAGCAGCGAGTGGCGCACGACGGCGCCGCAGATGATGCAACCTCCCGAGACCATCGAATTGACGGCGAGCCCCAGCCGGTCCTCCTCGTCGTATATGAACTTGGCCGGCGGGAGCTGCTCCTGATAGGTCCAGATCGGCCAGGCGGTATCGTAGAGGTTCAGGTCCGGAACCGCGTCGGCAAGCTCGAGGTTCGCGAGCCAGAAGGCGTCGACGGTGCCCACGTCGCGCCAATAGCCTCGCTGTCCGCTCTGCACGTCCCGGAACGGATACGCGATGACGCGGTACTTCTCGAGCGCCGCCGGAATGATGTCCTTGCCGAAGTCGTGCGCCGACTTCGGGTTGTCGGCGTCCTTGATGAGCTGCTCGATCAGGAACGCGGTGTTGAACACGTAGATGCCCATCGAGGCGAGCGCCAGCTCCTCGCTTCCCGGTATCGGCTTCGGGTGCTCGGGCTTCTCCTGGAACTCGACGATGCGCCCGCCTTCGCCCACGGCGACGATCCCGAAGTCGCGCCCCTCGTGCACCGGCACCTCGATGCAGCCGACGGTGAGATCGGCCTGACGCTCGACGTGGAACGCGATCATCGGACCGTAGTCCATCTTGTAGATGTGGTCGCCCGCGAGTATCAGCACGAAATCGGGGCCGTGATTGCGGATGATGTCGAGGTTCTGGTAGACGGCATCCGCCGTGCCGAGGTACCAGGACGGCTGAATTCGCTGCTGCGCGGGCATGAGCTCGACGAACTCGCCGAACTCGCCGCGCAGGAAACCCCAGCCCTTCTGGATGTGCTGGATGAGCGAGTGGGCCTTGTACTGCGTGAGCACGCCGATCCGGCGGATGCCGGAGTTGATGCAGTTCGAGAGGGGAAAGTCGATGATGCGGAACTTGCCGCCGAACGGGACGGCCGGCTTCGCGCGCCAGTTCGTGAGGTCCTTCAGACGCGAGCCGCGCCCGCCGGCGAGGATGAGCGCCAGCGTGTTGCGCGTGAGGCGGCTGACAAAGCGCTCGGTGTGCACTGTTTTCACGCCATGCCCCCTCCGCCGTTCCGTCGATGCCCGCTTCCCGCGGCACTCGTTTGTCGCCGCTTTTGACTTTACCATAACGCGCCCGCAGCGAGACACCGGGCGATTCCCGACGCATGCACAAGACTTTGTTCGTCACGAGCGAGGCCCACCCGCTTATGAAGACCGGCGGGCTCGGCGACGTGTGCGGGAGCCTTCCGCGCGCGCTCCGTGCGATCGGCGTGGACGTCCGCCTGATGATGCCCGCATACCGCGACGCCAAGGCCGCCGCGGGCCGGCTGCGCCCCGTCGCGCGCGTCGCCGTGCCGCGTCTTCCGGAACCGGCGACCCTGCTCGAAGGCACGCTTCCCGGCACTCGCGTGCCGGTATGGCTCGTGGACTACCCGCCCGCCTTCGACCGGCCCGGCGACCCGTACCTCGACCCGCAGGGTCAACCGTGGTACGACAACGCGCCGCGCTTCGCGCTGCTCGCGCGCGTGGCCGTGGCCGTGGCGCGGGGCGAAGCGACGCTCCCGTGGAAACCGGACGTCGTGCACTGCCACGACTGGCAGACCGGTCTCGTGCCCGCGTTGCTCGCCCTCGAGCGCGAACGGCCCGCGTCGGTCTTCACCATTCACAACCTCGCGTACCAGGGGCTGTTCCCGGCCGACATGTTCGGTTCGCTCGGTCTGCCCGCGTCGCTCTGGTCCCTCGCCGGTCTCGAATTCCACGGCCAGATGTCGTTCATCAAAGGGGGGCTCGCCTACGCCGACCGCTTGAACGCCGTGAGCCCCACCTACGCCCGCGAGATCCAGACGCCGGCGCTCGGCTGCGGCCTGGACGGCCTCTTGCGCCATCGCGCCGACCGGCTGTCCGGCATTCTCAACGGCATCGACGTCAACGTGTGGAATCCGGCGCGCGATCCTCACATCGCCGCGCCGTACTCGCGCACGCGCTTCGACGGCAAGCGAATCAACAAGCGCGCGCTCCAGGAAATGTGCGGACTGCCAAACGAGCCGCTCACCCCCCTGCTCGGCATGGTCGGTCGGCTGGTCGAACAGAAGGGCGTGGATCTCGTGCTCGGCGCCTGGCCCGCGCTCGCGCGGCGCGGCTGCCAGCTCGTGGTGCTCGGAACGGGCGAATCCGCGTACGAGGACGCATGGCGTCGCGAGCGCGGGCGGCACCCTGCGCAGCTCGCCGTGAAGATCGGCTACGACGAGGCGCTCGCGCACCGCATCGAGGCCGGTGCGGACATCTTTCTCATGCCGTCGCGCTTCGAGCCATGCGGGCTCAATCAGATGTACAGCCTGCGCTACGGCACGCCGCCCGTGGTGCGGCGGATCGGCGGCCTCGCCGATACGGTCGAGGACGCGAACGAGGACAACCTCGCGAGCGGGCGCGCCACCGGCTTCGTGTTCGACGAGGAGCGCCCGGAAGCGCTCGTCGCCGCCGTGGAACGGGCGCTCGCGCTGAGCAAGCAGCCTGACCGCTGGCGCCGGCTGGTGCACACGGGCATGCGGCAGGACTTCAGCTGGGAAAGGAGCGCGCGCGCGTACGTCCGCCTCTACGACATGGCGACGGAACAGCGGGACCGGTCGGTCTGAGGCCCGGGACCGCCGCTGCACGGTCGCGGTGCGCGTCCCGGAAGACCGGGAACTCGAAATGGAATTACACGCACCACCGTGGCGCCCCGGTGGACGCGGCATCGACCGCCATCGACGCCTTTATGCGCGCGTGTCCCGGCCTTACACTGGCACCCGAACGCAAAGGATGACCGCCGGCCACCGATGAAGTCGAAAACCGTCAAGGCACTGCGCGCGCTCGCCAAGGAGCGCGGCATCAAGGGCTACTCGAAGCTCTCGAAAGAAGAGCTGCTGCGCCGCCTGCAGACCACCGAGCCACGCCCG
This sequence comes from Sulfurifustis variabilis, assembly GCF_002355415.1. Taxonomy (GTDB): domain Bacteria; phylum Pseudomonadota; class Gammaproteobacteria; order Acidiferrobacterales; family Sulfurifustaceae; genus Sulfurifustis; species Sulfurifustis variabilis. The sequence goes on from NZ_AP014936.1 coordinate 2,203,928, forward strand.
TCTCCGGCCGCCGAGACGAAAGCGTACGCTGCCGGAACGGAGGCGACGCCTCCGCCGAAGAGCGAACGACCGGTCGCACGACCCGCGGCCGAGCGGTCCGAGGACACGGGTTATCGGAAGGAGACCCCGCCCTGGTGGGAGCCGTCCCAGCCGGCCGCGAGACAGACCGACACCTTTTCTTCCGAGGAGGAACGGGTCGAGGGCGCGAAGTACACGCTGCCCCCGGGGAGCGCGGCGGGGACCGGTCCCGCCACCGATCTGGGCGAGGACATCGACCGCCTGCCCGCGTTGCGCGAACCCGTGCTGTGCCTCCTGCCGCAGAAACCCGGGATTCTTCACGCCTACTGGGTTCTCCCCGACGGGGCGCCGGCCGGCCGCGACCTCAAGCTTCGGCTGTGCCGCAGCGAGCGCGACCGCCTCGACGTGTGGGAGGAGCTGCCGCTGCCCGCCGAGCACGGGAGCTGGTACTTCCACGTCCCGGACAGTCTTCAAAACCACGAGGTGGTGCTCCAGCTCGGCTACTACCGCGACCGCGACTTCGTGAGCGCCATCCATCGCGGCATCGCGCGCATCCCGAGCCTCTACGCATCGACGAGCACCGATCGCTGGTGGTGGATCGCGGAGGAGGATTTCCGGCGTCTGTACCTGAACGCCGGCGGCTTCGAAGCCGGTGTCCGCCGCTACGGCTGGGCGGCCTCTGTGGGAAGCCCCGGCGCCCCGCCACCGGGACCCGGCGAAGAACGGCTCGGCTGGCCCGGCGGCGTGAGCAGCCGGTAGACGAATGACGCCCTTCACGGTGCCCTCCACTCCCTCCGGCACGGCCTGAGGGAGGAAAACCGAACAGCCGTCTTCGCACAGTGGACCCCAAAGGCTACTTCGCGCTCGTCCTGCACGCGCACCTGCCGTTCGTGCGGCATCCCGAGCACGAGCGCTTCCTGGAAGAAGACTGGCTCTTCGAGGCGCTGACCGAGACGTACCTGCCGCTGCTCGACGTGTTCGAGGGGCTGGCGCGCCGCGGCATCCACTTCCGCGTGACGATGTCGCTCACGCCCACGCTCCTCTCGATGATGACGGATCCGCTGCTCCAGTCCCGGTATGTCCGCTACCTCGACGAGCGCCTCACGGCGCTCGAAGGCGAGCGCCGTCGCACCGAGAGCGACTCGTACTACCAGCCGGTCGTTCTCTTTTATGTGGACCGTTACGAGCGGCTGCGCAGGCGCTTCCTCGAGGAGGACCGGCTCGACCCGACGCGCGCCTTCCGCCGCCTCATGGACGCGGGCTACCTCGAGATCGTCACCTGCGGCGCGACGCACGGCTACCTCCCGCTGCTCGCGGTGAACGAAGAGAGCCTTTACGCGCAGATCTCGATGGCCGTGCGCACCCACGAACGCATCCTCGGCCGCCGCCCGCGCGGCATCTGGCTCCCGGAATGCGGTTACAAGCCCGGCATCGAGCGCATCCTCGCGGAGTTCGGAATCGATTACTTCTTTCTCGATTCGCACGGAGTCCTAAACGCCGATCCGCGACCCAGGTATGGCGTCCACCGACCCGTGCGGACGCCGACCGGCGTCGCCGCGTTCGCGCGCGACTACGAATCGTCGAAACAGGTCTGGTCGGCCGACGAGGGTTACCCGGGCGACCCCACGTATCGCGAGTTCTATCGCGACGCCGGGTTCGACGTGCACGAGCCGCACATCGCGGCGCTCCATCACGCGGGCATTCCCGGCTTCACGGGGCTCAAGTACCACCGCATCACGGGCAAGACCGACTGGAAGGAGCCGTACCACCCGGGCTGGGCACAGGAACGGGCGGCAATGCATGCGGGGCACTTCATGTTCAACCGGCAGCTCCAGGTGAGCTGGCTGACCTCGTTCCTCGACCGCCCGCCGATCGTGGTGGCGCCCTACGACGCCGAGCTTTTCGGTCACTGGTGGTTCGAGGGGCCGCAGTGGATCGATTTCCTGCTGCGCAAGATCGCGTTCGACCAGAACGACATCAAGACGATCACGCCGGCCGAGTACCTCGACCGCTTTTCCGATCTCCAGCCCGTCGCGCCGCCCGAGTGCAGCTGGGGCGCGGGCGGCTTCCACGAGGTGTGGCTGAACGGCTCGAACGACTGGATGTACCCGCACCTGCACCAGGCGGCCGAGCGCATGAGCGGGCTGGTGCGACGCTTCCAGCACGCCGACGGCGTGCTGCGCTGGACCCTCGACCAGGCGGCGCGCGAACTGCTGCTCGCGCAGGCGAGCGACTGGGCGTTCATCATGAAGACCGGGACCGCGGTCGACTACGCCGTGCGGCGGTTCAAGACGCACATTCACCGCTTCGACCGCCTGACCTCGATGGCGGAGCAGAACGGCTACGACGAGGGATATCTCCGGGCGGTCGCCGAGCGGGACACGATCTTCCCGGACATGGATTACCGCATCTTCCGGTCACGGCCGCTGCTCTGACGGCCGCGGCGCAAACCGCCCGCGACTCACGCCGTCGCCTTCCGTCTTTTCGAACGTCGGCGTCCCTTCCGCGGAAGCACGGCCCCGCCATCCGGCGGGAGCCGCTTCTCGCCGCGGTTCTTCCCGCTCGCCGCGGCGTCCTCGATCTCCGCGTTGATCTCGCCGCCCACGAGCAGGAAGAAACCGCTCAGGTACATCCACGTCAGCAGCATGATGATCGCGCCGATCGATCCGTAGGTGCGGTTGTAATCGCCGAAGTGCTCGACGTACAGGCCGAACAGCAGCGACATCGGTATCCACGCGATGACGGCGAACACGGAGCCCGGGGTGATCCAGCGCCATGCCTGCTCCACGTCCGGCGCAAAATAGTAGATAAGCGCGGCGCCCAGGATCATGAGCAGCACGATGACGGGCCAGCGGATCAGGTTCCACGCGACGTCGAAGGCGCCGCCCACGCCCAGGCGCTCGGCAAGGAGGCCGCCGAGCTCCGGACCGAAAATCAGCAGCGCCATCGACAGGATGATCATGACCGCGAGTCCGACCGTCAGGACAATCGCCATTCCCCGGACCTTCCAGAAGGGCCGGCTCTCGGTCACCCCGTACGCCCGGTTGAGGCTGTTCGTGATCGCGGCGAACGCGCTGGACGCCATCCACAAGGCGAGCAGGATGCCGAAGGACAGCAGCCCGCCGCGCGGCTCGGCGAGAAGCTGCTCGAGGTTCTTTTGGATCACGGCGAGCACTTGCTCGGGCACCAGGCCGGCGAGCACCTCCAGGAGCTGTCCCATCAGATCGGGAATCGGGACATAGGCCAGCAGGGCCGTCAGAAAGATGAAGAAGGGAAAGATGGCGAACAGAAAATAGAACGCGAGCTGTGCCGCGTACCCCCAAACGTCGTCCTCGTTGATCTGCCGGTAAACGCGTACGGCGAGCTGGCGCGGGCTGAGACCGCCGAGCGTCCACACCTCCAGCAGGTCCGCCTTGAGCCCCATTCAGCGCTTCTCCTTGAGCGCTTCCTTCTCTCTTTCGGTGCGCTCCTCCTCCCGCTCCCCGCGCCCGTCGCCGGGAGACGCACCCTCCCTGATCCGCTTGGCGCGCCCGGGGGCGACGCTGCCTTCGAGTCCCGGCTGCAACGCCTGCACGAAGGCGTTGCGCAGGAAGGTCGTCACCGCCTCCCAGACGCTGGTCTCGGGATTCTCGAACTTCCCGGAAAACTCGATCCTGGTCGCGAGCTGCTCCCTGGGCTCGTTCTCGAACACGTTCGCGACCAGCTTCACGAAGAAACCCTTGATGGCCTCGCCGGCGGACTTCTCCTCCTTGATCCTGAGGACGTCCAGATCCTGGACGAACGGCTTCACGTAACCCCGAAAGCCGCCGTCCTTCGCCCGGGCTTCCGCGTAGAGCGACAGTCGTCCGTCGCGCGCCTCGACCGCCAGGTGATGGCGCAGGTAGCGGTTGAGCTCGGGCAGCCGCAGGGCCTTCAGCTCGAAGGCGAGGTCGAAGGTCGGTGCGGTCGCGAACGGATCGAGGCGCATGTTGAGATCGAAACGTCCGCTCTGCATGGCTCGTCCGTCCGCGCTCAGCGTCGCCGCGAGGCTTTCCGAGATCCGTGCGCTGTTGTTCAGGTTGCGCGCGACGAGATTGATCTCATGCAGGTAGAGATCCACGTCGGGATCGGGCGCGTCGTCCCGGAAATGAAGGTCGCCGTCGACGATCGCGAAGCGGTTCACGCGAACCGGAAGCAGCTCGCGAAACCGCTCGACGATGTCGTCGGCCGCGCGCGTCTCGTCCTTCTTGACCGGTCCGGCGAGCACGTTGATCGACGGCCGATCGAACTCGATCTGCCCGACGAGCGCGCCGCGCAGCAGCTCGCGCCACTCGAGCGACAGGTCGACCCGCTGCGCGCTTAGGACCGGGATGCGACGCGTGCGCTCCACCCGTTCGATCGTCGCGCCGTGGATCGTGTACGCCCCGCGCCAGAGGTGCAGGTCGACGTCCTCGATCCGCGCCTCGTAGCCGGGGATCTCGCCCAGCTTGCGGTTCGCGTAGTCGGTGACGATACCGGGAAGCGCCACCCGCGCGCCGACGAGAATCAGCGCAAGGATCGGCAGGGCCCAGAAAATCGGCCGGCGGATCAGCCCGCGCGGCGTGACGGCGAGCGCCATGGGCTTCCCTTGCTGGCGGAGCGCCATTCTGGTCTCCGTTTTCCGAAGACCACAAGGCGGGCAATCCCGCGCGCGGGCTAGGCAAGCCGGCTTGCGGCGAGTGCCGCTCCGATGAGCCCGACGCGCGGGTTCAATACGACGTCGACGGGAATCGTGGCGAGCAGGGCGCTCATGCGTCCCTTGTCGTTGAAGGCCCGGACGAAATCCCCCGTTTGCAGCGCCGGCAGGATCTTCGCGGCGATTCCCCCGGCGATGTAGACGCCCCCGCTCGCCAGCACCGTGAGCGCGAGATTTCCGCACTGTGCGCCGTACACGCGTACGAACAACCGCAGCGCTTCGACCGACGCGGGATCGGCGCCGGCCAGAGCGGCCGCGGTAATCGCCGCCGGCGGGTCATCCGCGTTCAACAGCGCCGGATTTCCGGCGACCCCGCGCGCCTGGAAGAACCCGTACACATTCACGAGGCCCGGGCCGGACAGGATGCGCTCGTACGAGACGCGCCCGAAGCGAGCGCGCAGATAGCCGAGCAGGTCGATCTGCACCTCGTCGACGGGCGCGAAGTCCGCGTGGCCGCCCTCCGTCGCCACCGCCTCGTAATAGCCGTTCGCCCAGACCAGCAGTCCCTGCCCCAGCCCGGTGCCTGCACCGATCAGCGCGCACGGCGCGCGCGGCTGACGGCGTCCCGGCTGCACCACCGCGAAGTCCTCGGGCCCCAGGGCGGCGATACCGTAGCCGACCGCCTGGAAATCGTTGATGAGCCGCACGCGCGGAATGCCGAGATCGCGCGCGAGCGCCTCGCTCTCGACTCGCCAGGGAAGGTTAGTGACGTTCGCTGCGGCGCCCTGCGCGGTCGGCCTCACGGGGCCCGCGATACCGAAGCACGCCGCCCGCAGGTCGCGCGCTCGCGCGAGCCTCAGGAACTCTTCCGCGAGCGAGAGGAAGCTCGGATATTGCGCGCTCTCGTAGCGCGCCTCCGCTTCCACGCGGCAAGATGGACCGTCGACCTCGGCGACCTGCAGCAGCACTTTCGTTCCGCCGACGTCTCCGGCCAGCACGCGCATGTGTTCGTTCCTCGGGCTTGCGGTGGATTCGCTTTGGTATGATGCGAGGCCCGTTGCTATACTGGCAAGCCCGTGCCGGGGTGGCGGAACTGGTAGACGCGCCGGACTCAAAATCCGGTGGTGGCGACACCGTGTCGGTTCGACTCCGACCCTCGGTACCACTCCTCGTGTTGCCACTGCATGCCGCCTCGCGAACGCCAATGCCCGGCGCCCCGCCGGGGTCGATGCAGGAGGAAGTCTTTCGGCGAGAGCTGCGGTCTAGGCGACCTGGACCGGTATGGCGTTGCGCGTGTGGGTGATGCGGTTGTGCGCGTCCACGTACACCAGGCGCGGCTCGAACGTGGAAAGCTCGCGCTCCTCCACCTCCGCGTAGGCGCAGATGATCACGATGTCGCCCGGGCTCGCCCGGTGGGCCGCCGCCCCGTTCACCGAGATGAGGCCGGAGCCGGCCTCCGCACGAATGGCGTAGGTCGCGAAGCGCTCGCCGTTGCGGAGGTTATACACCTCGACCCGCTCGTACTCGCGGATATCGGCCGCCTCGAGCAGACGGGCGTCGATCGCGACCGAGCCTTCGTAATCGAGCTCGGCGTGGGTCACGCGCACGCGGTGCAGCTTCGACTTGAGCAGGGTCCGTCGCATGCGGGCATTATCCGCCGTCGGCAAGGGGGATTCAAACCGCCCGGCTGAACTCGATATTGTCGATCAGCCGCGTGCGACCGAGCCAGGCGGCGGCGAGCGCGACGAGCGCCGTGTCGCCCCGTTCAGGCGGCGCGAGGTCCCGCTGACGCCGGACACTCACGTATTCCACCCGAAAGCCGGCCGCCGCGAGCGCTTCGATGGCCTCCGCTTCGGCCGGGGCGGTGGCCGCACCCGACGCCACGCGATCGCGGAGCGCGGTCAGCGCGGCATACAGCCGAGGCGCCGCCGCTCTTTCGCCGGCGGTCAGGTACCGATTGCGGGAGCTCATCGCCAGGCCGTCCGCTTCGCGCACGGTGTCGACTCCCGCGATCTCGATCGGGAGACCGAGGTCGGCCACCATCAGACGGATGACCAGGAGTTGCTGGTAATCCTTCTTGCCGAAGAGCGCGATATCGGGATGAACGAGATTCAGCAGCCGGTTGACCACCGTCGCCACGCCCCGAAAGTGTCCGGGCCGAAACCAGCCGCACAGTATCTCGCTCACTACCGGGACCTCGACCTTGGTCATGATCTCCGGTCCGCGCGGGTACATCACATCGTCACCGGGCATGAAAAGGAGATCCGCGCCGGCGCCGGCCAGCGCCGCGCGATCGGCGTCCGGTGTGCGCGGGTAAGTGGCGTAGTCCTCGTTCGGACCGAACTGCAGGGGATTGACGTAGAGGCTGGCGACCACGGCGTCGGCGCGCCGCCGCGCTTCCGCGACCAGGCTCAGGTGGCCTTCGTGCAGGTTGCCCATCGTCGGCACGAACGCAACACGCGCGCGCCTCGCACGCAGCGCCCGGACCTCGTCGCGCAGCGACGCGACGGTCGCAACCTCGATCATGCCTGGCGGAAGGTGTGCTCGGGGCCCGGAAAGGCGCGCGACTTCACCGCGGCCACGTAGGCCTTCACCGCGTCCTCGATCGAGGCGCTGCCCGGCATGAAGTTGCGCGCGAACTTCGGCGTCGGCCGCGGGTAGATTCCGAGCATGTCGTAGAGCACGAGCACCTGTCCGTCGCAGTCGATGCCGGCGCCGATGCCGATCGTCGGGATCGCGAGATCCTGCGTGATCGCCGCCCCGAGCTCGGCCGGCACCGCCTCGAGCACGATCAGGCTCGCGCCGGCCTGCTCGAGGATCTTCGCCTCGCGCCGCATGCGCTCGGCCGCCTCCTCGCCGCGGCCCTGCACGCGGTAGCCGCCGAGCTGGTGTACCGACTGCGGCGTGAGGCCGAGGTGCGCGCACACCGGCACGCCGCGCTCGACGAGAAAATGCACCGTCTCGGCCATCGGCTCGCCGCCTTCGAGCTTCACGACGTGCGCCCCGCCGCGGCGCATGAGCCGCCCGGCGGTCGCGAGCGCCTGCTCGCGGCTCTGCTGATAGCTCATGAACGGCATGTCGACCACGAGCAGCGCCCGCTTCACGCCGCGCGCGACGCAGGCGTTGTGGTACGTCATTTCGGCCACGCTCACGGGCAGCGTGCTCTCGTGGCCCTGCACCACCATGCCGAGCGAGTCGCCCACCATCACGAGGTCCACGCCCGCGCGGTCGAGGAGGCTCGCGAAGCTGTAGTCGTAGGCCGTGAGGCAGGCAATCTTCTCGCCCGCGCGCTTCATGTCCCGCAGGGTGAGGACGGTGACGGGCTTCATGGCGCGACCAGCGGATTGAAGAAGTGGCGGCCGCTGCGCACGCGCGGAATGTACTCGAGCAGCGTCTGGAAATCGGCCTCCCGGTCGACGAAGTTGATCTCGGTGGCGTTCACCACGAGCAGCGGCGCCGCGTAGTAATGATGGAAGAACTGCGTGTAGGCATCGACGAGCGTCTGCAGGTACGCGCGGTCGATGAGCGCTTCGTACGGGATGCCGCGCCGCCGGATCCGCTCCATCAGCACGTCGACCGAGGCCTGGAGAAAGATCACGAGGTCCGGCTGCGGCAGGTCGAGGCTCATCTGCTGGTAGACCTGCTCGTAGAGCCTGAGCTCGTCGTTATCCAAGTTCGCGCGCGCGAACAGGCGATCCTTGTCGAGAAGGAAATCGGCGACGAAGCCGGTGCTGAACATGTCGGCCTGCTTGAGCTCCTGGATCTGCCTGGCGCGCTGAAACAGGAAAAAGAGCTGGGTGGGAAGGGCGTAATGCTTGCGCGAGGCGTAGAACCGCTCGAGAAAGGGGTTCTCCTCCGGCCTCTCCAGCAGCGGTCGCGCGCCGAATATCTCGGCGAGCCGGCGTGCGAGGCTCGTCTTGCCGACGCCCACCGCGCCCTCCACGACGATGTATCCCGGAAACGTTTTCTGCATGTTCTTGAATCAAGACGGCGGAACAGTGGGGCCCTGCACCCGGGACACGCGCTGGTCGGCACACGCACGCAGCAGCTCCTCGACGGCGCCGCGCCCGGGCACGACGAGACCGGGCGCAATTTCGGACAAAGGATACAGGACGAACGCGCGCTCGTGCAGTCGGGGATGGGGAAGCGCGAGCACGGCGTCGTCGCGACGTTCGTCGCCGTAGAGAAGCAGATCGAGATCGAGCGTGCGCGGTCCGCCCTTCCGACCGCTGCCGCGATCGCGACCGTGCTTTCGCTCGATTTCGAGCAGTCCCGCGAGCAGCCGCTCCGAAGACAACCCGGTATCGACGGAACACACGGCATTCACGAAGTCGGGCTGCGCGACCGGTCCGACGGGCGCGCTGCGGTAGAGGGAGGAGCAGCGGACGAGCGTCGTGTGCGGAAGCGTCCGGAGATCGGCCGTCCCGGTACGCGCTTGCCGTTCGGGATCGTCCATGTTGCTGCCGATCCCGATGTAGGCGCGAACCTGCTTCATTGGGGCGTGGTGCGCGCCTCGGGCGGCCGCCGGCGCCCACGCCGGCGTCGTCGCCGCTTGCCGGGGCTCGGTGCCGTACCCGCTTCGGCGATCATTTCCCGGCGTCCGGCCTCGTCGCGCTCCTGGAACCGGGTCCACCAGGAGGCCAGCGCAGGATCCGCTTCGCCACAGTCGGCGCGCAGCACGAGAAAATCGTATGCCGCCCGGAAGCGCTTGTGCTCCAGCAGGCGAAACGGCTGGTTGCCCGAGCGGCGCTCGAAACGGCTCTGCATGGACCAGATCTCGCGCATCGGCGCGCTGAAGCGCTTCGGAATCGTGACGTGCTTGAGCTGCTCGCGGAGGACGCGCTCGGCGGCGCGCTCGAGCGCCTCGTTCGAGCGCATTCCGCGGGAGGCGAGCGTAGCCGTCTCCTGCCGGACCGGCTCCCACAGCAGCGCCGCGAACAGAAACGCGGGCGTCACGGGCTTGTCCTCCGCGACCCGCGCGTCCGTGTTCGCCAGCGCCTTGGGCACGAGTGTCAGCGGGAAGTGCTGCTCTTCGACCTCGAGGCTGCGCTCGGTGAGCGGGAACAGGAATCCGAAGAGGCCGTGCGTGCGCATCAGCTCGTATGTCTCGACCGCGTAGCCGCCCTGAAAGAGCTTCAGCACCTCCTCGAACATGCGCGCGGGCGGCACATTCAGAAGGAGCGGACCGAGGTCCCGGATCGGCGCCCCCGTGCGATCCTCCAGCCTGAAGCCGAGCTTCGCGGCGAAACGTATCGCGCGCAGCATCCGCACCGGATCCTCCCGGTAGCGCGTGACCGGGTCGCCGATCATGCGCAACACGCCCTTTTTGAGGTCGGCTACACCGCCCACGTAGTCGATAACACTGAAGTCGCGGATGTCGTAGTACAGCGCGTTCACCGTGAAGTCGCGCCGGCGCGCGTCCTCCTCCCGCGTACCGAAAACGTTGTGATCGTGCGTTTCCGCCGACTCACCCTCGAGGCCCGGCGGGGGCGCGGCGCGGAACGTCGCGACTTCCACGATTTCGCGGCCGAAGCGCACGTGCGCCAGTCGGAATCGGCGACCGATCAGACGCGCATTACCGAACAGCTTCCTGATTTCTTCCGGGCGTGCGTCGGTGACGACGTCGAAGTCCTTCGGCTCGCGGCCGAGCATGAGGTCCCGCACGCAACCGCCCACGAGCAGGCTCGCGTAGCCCGCCTCCTTCAGCCGGTTCAGGACCTTGAGCGCGTTTTCGCTGATGAGCGCGCGGGAAATGGGATGTTCTGCGCGCGGAATGATGAAGGGCTCGCTAATTTTCGCCTTACCCTGTGCTGTGTTCGACCGTGCACGCCGGACCGACGGACCGGCCATGATGCCATCGCGGCAACGGGCGGAATCGATGCGACCCATGCCGTCGTACCCGAAAAACCGGCGTGCCTCCTCTTCCTTCGCGCCGCGCGACTCCGCGAACCGCAAAAACCCGCCTCGCTGCACGCGGTTCGCGGTTGTGAAATCCCGGGCGGCCCGTATAATAGCACCGCTTTCACACCGCCGTTTACGCGGGCATCCCGCGCTCCCTTCGTCTAGTGGCCTAGGACGCTGGCCTCTCACGCCGGTAACAGGGGTTCGAGTCCCCTAGGGAGCGCCACCTCGCCGTCCATGGCGCCACCTTGCGACCTCGCTGAACTCCGGCCCGCACGTCCGTGTGCGGGCGCTCGGCGGCGCGGACACACGTTAAGTGTGTCCGCAAGCGCCCCGCCTCGCCCCCTAGGGAGCGCCACCTCGCCGTCCATGGCGCCACCTTGCGATCTCGCTGAACTCCGGGCTCGGGGCAAGGGGGTGCCGTGGTCCGGGAGGAGCCAGGGATCACCGCGCTGCCTGCACGGCCTGCGACTTGAACCTGGCGGTCGTCAACCCCAGATTCGCGCGTAACCCCAATTTTTTGAGCTCGCCATGGCCGATTCGCCCTTCATCGCCGACGTCACCCAGTCCGATTTTGCTGCCCGCGTCGTGGAAAAATCGCACGAGGTGCCGGTATTGGTGGACTTCTGGGCAGCCTGGTGCGGCCCCTGTCAGATGCTGATGCCGGTGCTCGCCCGGCTGGCGGGCGAGTATCAAGGCAAGTTCCTGCTCGCGAAGGTGAATACCGACGTGGAGCAGGCGCTGGCCCTTGAGTACGGCGTGCGCAGCCTGCCGACGGTCAAACTCTTCCGGCACGGGCAAGTGGTCGGCGAATTCATGGGCGTCCAGCCGGAGTCGGCGATCCGGACCCTGATCGACCGGTTCGTTCCGCGCGAGGCGGACAGCGTCATCGAGCGCGCCGACGCGCTGGCTGCGCAGGGTCGCACCCGGGAAGGACTTGCTCTGCTGCGCGCGGGCCTTTCCGGGGACCCGCAGTACGCACCGATCCGGTTCGCGCTCGCCCGACTGCTGCTGACTCCGGACGACGCGGCCGGGCTGAGTGCGCGAATCGAGGAGGCGGAACAGGTGCTCGGCGGCCTCCCGCTCGATCGCGCAAGCGATCCGGAAACCATCGGCTTGCGCGCCCGGCTCGACCTGCTTCGCGCCGTCGCGGACGCGCCGACTCCGGCCGAGCTCGAGAAAACGCTGGCCGACGACCCGGGCAATCAGGATGCCCGCTACCGGCTGAGCGCGTGGCGCGTATTGTCCGGAGACTACGAGCAGGCGATGGAAGGCTTATTGGAAATCGTCCGGCGGGATCGGACCTTCCGGGACGATGGCGCCCGAAAGACCCTGGTCTCCGTGTTCAACCTGCTCGGACAGCAGCATCCCCTGGTGCCCAAGTACCGGGCGCGACTCTCGAGCGCCCTTAATTAATTAACTTGGGGAGCCGGGCGCACGCGCTCATTCGCGGGCGCCGGAGGCCTGAAGCATCTGCACGACGCGGGTGAAGCCGCCCCGCGTCGCCATGGCCAGCGCCGTCTCGCCGTTACGGTCCTTCATCGCGGGATCCGCCCCGTGGTCGAGCAGGATCTGCACGATGTCGCCGTACCCCTTGTACGCCGCCGCCATGAGGGGCGTCTTCCCGGTCACGGTGCGCGTGTTGACGTTCACGCCCTGTTTGAGAAGCGTCTGAACGACCGGAATACGGCCCTTGAGGATTGCCGTGAAAAGCGCCGCTGCGCCATGCGCGCTCGGCGAGCGGCCGGATCGGTCGAGACCGGCCGGAAGCTTCCAGATCCGGTTGCTGAGGGAGATCACCACCATCGCGACCAGGCCGAGCAGCATGATCTGCGGATCGACGCCGAACTCTTTTGCGATTTCCTCCGGCAGGTTGGCCCCGATCGCGAGGAACACCACGACGAGCAGCAAGGCGAACTTGAGGTAGCGCACGAGCGCCACGCCGACGACAGCGATCAGGCCTCCGAGGAAATAGCGGCTATCGAGGCTGAGCGCGTCGGTCCAGGCTGTCGGAAGATTGGCGCCGATGGCGAGCAGCGCCACGAGGGAAACGAGAATCCAGTCGCGCGAGCTTTCTTTCAGCAGGACCATCGGCTCCCCCTACAGGCATGTTTCGGTGACGCGGACCGAGGTGGGTGAATTCTAACAGAGACAATCGGGGCATCGAATACTCAAGCGAGGACGCGACCGAGGAACCGGCCTATGTCCCGGATCTCCTGGTAGCTGACGGTGTGTTCGATGTCGTAGGGATGCCACTCGAGCGCATATCCGTTCGCCCGCAGGGCGTCGCGCGCGAGCTCGCCCACGGCGAACGGCACGACCGGATCCCGCCGGCCGTGCGCGAGCAGCAGCGGCAGATCGCGGGTCGCCGGCGCTGCGCCGTGCAGGAGGTCGTCCATGAACGGCATGGGCGCGGACAGCGCGACCACACCCGCCGGTCGCGGGGCGTGGCGCAAGCCGGCGTGCAGCGCCACGGTTCCGCCCTGAGAAAAGCCGGCGAGGACGATACGGCCCATGGGAATACCGCGCTCCTCCTCGCGTGCGACGATCGCGTGGACCAGGTCCACGGACTCGCCGATGTGCGCCGCGTTCTGCGCGAACCCGCGCGGGCCGAACCCCACGTCGTACCAGGCGCGCATCACGAAGCCGTTGTTGATCGTCACCGGACGGAAGGGGGCATGGGGGAAGACGAAACGCACGGCCGGGGACGCGGGCAGACCGAGCTCGGGCACGATGCCCTCGAAGTCGTGGCCGTCCGCGCCGAGCCCGTGGAGCCAGATGACCGCCGCCGAAGGATGCGGTCCGGTCTCGATCTCGACGGGCTCGTCCCCCTCCGTCGCGATGCCGCTCATGCGCTCACGAACCCTCGCGCTCGCCCCGGTAGACGCAACCTGCGGTGCAGGTCTCGCGAACCGTGATTTCCGCGAGGAGCGGCAGCGCCGGCTGCAAGCGATCCCAGATCCAGCGGGCGAGGTTCTCGCTCGTCGGGTTCTCGAGCCCCGGGATCTCGTTCAGGTAGTGGTGATCGAGCTGCTCGTAGATCGGCTGGAACGCGCGGCCGATGTCGGCGAAGTCCTGCACCCAGCCGGCCGCCGGATCGACCGGCCCGCGCACGCGCACCTCGACCCGGAAAGAATGGCCGTGCAGACGGCGGCATTTGTGGTTCTCGGGGACGTGCGGCAGCCGGTGGGCGGCTTCGAGGGTGAAAAGCTTGTAGATTTCCACGTGCTGGGGCGAGGTTCGGCCGCGACGCAGTTTACTCCAAATCCCGGACCGTCACAGCCGCCGCACGACACGACCCTCCTGCGACCTCGCCTCTTCGGCGTTAGAATGGTCGACTGTCCCTCCCCGAGAAACGAATGACCCCGCCGCTGCTTCCGCGCCTCGTCGAACCGTTCGAACTCCAGGCGCGCCTGGGCGAGGTCCGGCTGCTCATCGTGGACATGAGCCGGCGCGAAACCTACCTGGAGTCGCACATCCCGGGCGCGGTCAACCTCGATTACGCGGCACTCGTCCGCGCCGAACCGCCGGCACAGGGACTGCTTCCCGACGAGTCCCGGCTGAGCGAGCTGTTCAGCGCGCTCGGCCTCACGCCGGACAGTCACGTGGTCGCTTACGACGAGGAAGGCGGATCGCGGGCAACACGGCTGGTCTGGACGCTCGACGTCCTGCGTCACCCGACCGCGTCGCTGCTGAACGGCGGACTGCTCGCCTGGGAGCACGAGGGACGTCCCCTCGAATCGGGGGAACGCGTGCCGCGGCGCTCGGACTACCGGGCCACGATCGAACCTTCGCTGCTCGCGGACAAAGAGTGGATCCTCGCGCATCTGCACGATCCGGAAATCGTGCTGCTCGACACGCGCAGCCCGGCGGAGCATCAGGGGACGGTGCTCCGGGCCGCCCGCGGCGGGCACATCCCGGGGGCCGTGAACTTCGATTACGTGAATGCGATGGACCGCGCCCGCGATCTGCGGTTGCGCGACGAGCACGCCCTCCGGCGTGAGCTGTCGGATCTGGGCGTGACGCCCGACAAGGAGGTCGTGGTGTACTGCCAGACGCACCACCGCTCGTCGCACACCTACTTCGTGCTCAAGCATCTGGGATTTCCGCGCGTGCGCGCCTACCCCGGGTCGTGGTCGGAATGGGGCAATCTTCCCGACACCCCTATCGAATGAAAGGCCAGACGCTCCGGCTGTCGCCGTGGGATTCCGCCGTCGGGACGGCGGCCGTGTCATGGGTTACCAACAGCGCGTAGACGTCGCCCACGTACACCATGGCCGCCGCCTGCCGCATGCCGGCGTCCGTTTCGGCACATTCCGTTTCCGCTTGCCGGATGAGGTCCAGAGCGAAATCGAGTAGACCGGATTGCATCGCGCCACCTCCGCGCCGCGACGGGCTGCGCTGATTTCTCTGTACATGGAGGGCAGCAAGGAGCGTGCCACCCGCCGGAGCGCTTGCGTCGCGCTGGTATGATGCAATGTCGGTACGGAAAACACAGACGGGGACAGCGATGGACAGAACCTGGATAGTGGTCGCGCACCGCGGCGGAGCGCGTATCTTCGCCGCGGGCCAGTCCGGCAAGGGGATGGATCTGGTGACGGAGCTGGAGCACCCGGCCGGCAAGCTCAAGAACCAGGACATCGACAGCGACAAGCAGGGTCGGGCATTCGAACGGCGGGGCGCGGGGCGCCATGCCTATACGCGCGAGCAGGAACCGACGGAGCACGTCGCGGCGCAGTTCGCGAAACAGATCGCGACCGTCCTGGAGGACGCTCGCACGGCACGGACGTACGAGCGGCTGGCGCTGGTTGCCGAACCGCGCTTCCTCGGCATGCTCCGCGCGGCGCTGAGTCCTTCGGTCGCCGCGCTGGTAACCGCGACGCTCGACAAGGACCTTGGCGGCATCGAGGAACGGGACCTGCCTCGGCACCTCACCGAGATCCTGTCCCCGTAATCAGGGAGCGAGCGCCGGACCGGAGCGTGGCGAACAGCGCTTCCGGACATGGAGCGCGAAATCGAGCGTCATCGGGGACTCCTCGGCCCGGCGCCTTCAGGGGCGGGCGGGCCTGTCTTCGAGGTACGCCTTCAACCGCCGCACCGCCTCCTCGAGGTTCTCGAGGGTGTTCGCGTACGAGAATCGCACGTGGCGTCGAGCGGCATGCTCGCCGAAGTCGATGCCGGGCGTGATCGCTACTCCCGTCGCCGTCAAGACTTCGCGAGCGAACGCCTCGCTGTCGTCCGTGAAGCGACTGCAGTCGGCGTACACATAGAACGCGCCCTCCGGCGACGCCGGAACGCCGAATCCCAGATCGCACAACGCGGGCACCAGGTAGTCGCGCCGCTCCCTGAATACGCCGCGCCGCCGCTCCAGTTCCACCTTCACTTCGGGCTCGAAGGCCGCGAGTGCGGCGTACTGCGCCGGGGTGTTGACGGAGATGTAGAGATTCTGGGCGAGGCGCTCGAGCGCAGGCACGTACTCCGCCGGAGCGACGAGCCAGCCGATCCTCCAGCCGGTCATGCCGTAATACTTCGAGAAGCTGTTGACGACGAAGATGTCCGGCCCGAGCGCGAGGGCGCTCTCGGCGTCGATCCCGTACGTGAGTCCGTGGTAGATCTCGTCGACGACGAGCGCGCCGCCCAGAGCGGAAACCGTCCGTGCGATTCGCGCCATCTCCCCGCGCGCGACCATCGTCCCCGTAGGGTTCGCCGGCGACGCCACGAGGGCGGCGACGGTACGGTCGGTCCAGCGCGATCGCAACTGCTCCGCGCTCGCCTGGTAGTTCGTTTCGGGGCCGACCGGCACGGGCCGCGGATCGCCCTCGAACAATCGCACGAAGTGGCGATTGCAGGGATAGCCGGGATCGGACAGCAGCACCCCGTCGCCGGGATTCACGAGCGCGCCGAGCGCGAGCAACAGCGCACCCGACGCGCCGGGCGTGACCACGATGCGCGACGGATCGGGCCGATGCGCCGCCGGGTAGCTCGCCGCAATCGCTTCCCGCAGCGCATCGAGTCCGAGCGCCGGCAGGTACGACGTGCGCCCCGCCGCAAGGGCGCGGACGCCGGCCTGCACGATGCCGTCCGCCGTGGGAAAGTCCGGTTCGCCGATCTCGAGATGAATGACGGAGCGCCCCTGCGCCTCGAGCGACCGGGCCCGGGCGAGGACCTCCATCACCCGGAAGGGCGCGATGCGGTCGAGGCGGGCGGCGGGCCGAGTCACGGTCCGGCGTGCAGCCGGCGCAACGCCGGGACATCGACCAGATCGAAGCCGTTCAGGCCGGGCGGGGCCAGCACACGACAGGGCCGGTCGCGATCGCCCAGGTGATCGAGGACGGCGAGGGCGTCGCGGAAGTCGTGATCCCGGCTGTAGTCGGTCGGCGTCACGATCGTGGGGAGACCTGCCGCGGTCGCCGCGCGCAGCCCGTTCTCGGAGTCCTCGAAGGCGAGGCAGGCCTCGGCGGGGAGCCCGAGGCGTTCGAGTACATAATAGTAGATATCGGGCGCCGGCTTTTTCGCGGGGACCACATCGCCCGCTCCGATCACCGCGAACCAGGATTCGGCATCGCGGCCGAAACCGGCCGCGAGCAGCGCCGTCACGTTTGCCGGCGTAGTGGTGGTGGCGATCGCGAGCCGGAGGCCCTCCGCCCTCGCCTCTTCGATGAGGCGCCGCACGCCATGGCGGAACGGAATGCCGGGGTCCGCGAGGAGCGCGGTGTAGTGCCGGGTCTTCGCCGCGTGGAGGCGAGCGATCAGCGCATCGGGCGCAGGCAACCGCGACAATTCCTCCGGTCGATGACGCTCGAGATAATGACGGATGCGTTCCTTGCCCCCGGTCACCGCCAGCAGGTCCCCGTAGAGCGCCGGATCCCACGCCCAGTCGAGCCCTGCCTCCGCGAAGGCGCGATTGAAGGCGAGCCGGTGCCCGTCGCGCTCGGTATCGGCGAGCGTTCCGTCGACGTCGAAGATCAGGGCCCGGAGCGGCGGGCGTGTATGCGGAGCCATAAAATCCGTGCCGGCAATCGGCGATTAGCGTGCCCTGCCGGAGGCCGGCCGGGGCGGTTTTCCGGTTGCGACCCCTACCCCTTTCTGGTATAGATTCGCGCTCATTTTTTCGGCCCGGTCGCGATTTTGGGCCCATTATCGCAGGAGTAGACGAATGCCGGCCACCCGGAAAAGAAAGGAACCCGTTGCCGTCGCCTCGGGCATCAAGGCCTACGCGGCGAAGAAGGGCGAGAAGTACATGAACAAGAAGCAGCTCGAGCACTTCCGCGCGAAGCTGCTGGCGTGGCGCAAGGAGCTCCTCGACGAGCTCACCCGGACCGTGCACCAGATGCGCGACGAGCCGGAGAATCCGCCCGACCCGAACGATCGCGCGAGCCAGGAGACCGACATGTCCCTCGAGCTCCGCTCCCGCGACCGCGAGCGCAAGCTCATCAAGAAAATCGACGAGGCCATCCAGCGCATGGATGCGGGCGATTACGGCTACTGCGAGGTTTGCGGCGTCGAGATCGGTCTCGAGCGCCTCGAGGCGCGCCCCACCGCCGAGCTGTGCATCGACTGCAAGACGCTGGACGAGATCCGCGAGAAGCAGATGGGCTGAGCGCCCTTCGGCGCGCGGGGCGATCCGTTTGTCGAGCCTACTGATCCGGAACGCCCGCATCGCGCGCGAGGACGGCTCGACGCTCGCGGGTGACGTCTATTGCGAGTCGGGCCTCATCCGCCGGATCGACTCGCACCTCTCCGTCAACGCCGACGAAACCATCGACGCGGCGGGTCACCTCCTCCTGCCCGGCGTCATCGATCCCCACGTTCACTTTCGTGAACCCGGCAAGGAGTACAAGGAGGACCTGGCCAGCGGCTCGCGCGCGGCGGCGCGCGGCGGCGTCACGAGCTTCCTCGAAATGCCGAACACCACGCCCGCCACCGTCGATCAGGTCACGCTCGACGACAAGCTGGCGCGTGCGGCCCGCGCCTCCGTCGTCAATTACGGCTTCTTCATCGGCGCCACCCCGCGCAACCTCGAAGCGCTGAACGACGCCGGGCCGGCCTGCGGCATCAAGATCTTCATGGGCTGCTCCACCGGCGACCTGCTCGTCTCGGCCGACGAGGACCTCGAGCGCATCTTCGCCAACGGCACCCGTCCGATAGGCGTGCACGCCGAGGACGACGCCCGCCTGCACGAGCGCCGGAAACGCTTTTCCGGGCGCACCGATCCCGCGGTGCATTCCGAGATCCGCGACAACGAGTCGGCCGTGATCGCGACGCGCAAGGCGCTCGCGCTCTCGAAGAAGTACCGGCGCCGGCTGCACATTCTCCACATGTCGACGCGCGAGGAAGTCGAGCTGCTGCGGCGCGAGAAGCCGGCCTGGGTGCGGGCGGAGGTGATTCCCAATCACCTGCTGCTCGACACCAGCGAATACGCGCGCCAGGGCGCGCGCGTCCAGATGAATCCGCCCATCCGGAGTCGGGAGGACAACGAAGCGCTCTGGCAGGCGCTGCGCGACGGCATCATCGATTTTCTCGCGACGGACCACGCACCGCACACGCTGGCCGAAAAGGATCGCCCCTACCCCGAGGCGCCGTCCGGCATGCCGGGCGTCGAGACCGCGCTGCCGCTCATGCTCACGCAGGTGCGCGCCGGGCGCTGCACGCTCGCCGACATCCAGAAGTGGATGTGCCGGGGACCGGCCGAGGCCTACGGCATCGCGAACAAGGGCCGGATCGCGATCGGCTACGACGCCGATCTCGCGCTGGTCGACGTCGACACCCATCGACCGGTGCGGAACGACGAGCTCTACACCCGCGCCGCGTGGTCGCCCTACGAGGGCCAAGAGCTCATTGGCTGGCCGCTCTGCACCATCGTGGGCGGCCGCATCGTCTACGAAGGCGGACGAATAAGGGAAGGGGTACGCGGACAGGCGCTGCGTTTCGGGCCGACGTCCGATCGGCCGGCCGCATGACCGCCTGGCTCGTGGTCCAGGCCGTGATCCTCGGCATCGTCGAGGGTCTGACCGAGTTCCTGCCGGTCTCCTCCACCGGTCACCTGATCATCGTCGGCGACGCGATGGGATTCACCGGCGAGCGCGCGAAGACCTTCGAGATCTTCATCCAGCTCGGCTCCATCTTCGGCGTCATGTGGCACTACCGGACGAGGCTCGCGGATCTCGCGCTGCGGATCCACCGGCCGCCCGAGCGCCGCTTCGTGCTCAATCTGCTGCTCGCGTTCCTCCCGGCCGCGCTCGTCGGCCTGCTGCTCCACGGCGCGATCAAGGAGCACCTGTTCAATCCGTTCACCGTGGCGGGCGCGCTCGTCGCCGGCGGCGTCGTGATCCTGCTCATCGAGCGCCTTCCCCGCCGGGAGCGTGTCGCCACGCTCGACGCCATCCGCCCGATCGACGCGCTCAAGATCGGGATGGCGCAGACGCTCGCCCTGTTTCCCGGCGTCTCCCGGTCGGGGGCCACGATCATGGGGGGACTCGTCGCGGGGCTGTCGCGCAAGGCGGCGACCGAGTTCTCGTTCTTCCTCGCCATGCCGACCATGTTCGCCGCCACGCTCTACGCGCTTTACAAGGACCTCGGGCACCTCACCGGCGACCATCTCCTGCTGTTCGCGGCCGGTTTCGTCACGGCCTTTTTCAGCGCCCTGGTGGTCGTCCGCGCCTTTCTCGCTTATGTGGCGCGGCACACCTTCGTGCCCTTCGCGTACTACCGGATCGGCTTCGGCCTCCTGGTTCTCGCTTATTTCTGGTAGGGTTGCTTTGTATGTCCCCGGCCCTTGGGCTATGTTTCGAGGACGGGGTGCCCATCGATGTTTCAGAACGTCTCCGCCTACCGGGGGATCGCCATGCCCGGTGACGCTGCCGTCGCCAGCAAGCCATGCGTGCTCGTCGTGGACGATTCGCGCGTCATTCGCCGCGCGGTCCAGAAGGTCCTGGCCGACGAGTTCCTCCTGATCGAGGCCGAGGACGGCGAGGCGGGCTGGAAGCATCTCCTCACCGACGAACGCATCCAGGTGGTGATCAGCGACGTCGAGATGCCCAAGCTCGACGGGTACGCGCTCATCTGCCGCATTCGCGCCGCCGAGCAGACGCGCATGCGCGAGGTGCCGGTCATCATCATCACCGGCGCGGACGACGAGCAGACGCGCCAGCGCGCCTTCGCCTGCGGTGCGACCGATTTCGTCAGCAAGCCCATCGACGGCGTGCAGCTCCTCGCCCGCGCCCGGGCCCACGCCCGGCTCGATCAGACCATCCGCCGCCTCGAGGAAACCACCCGCACGCTCGAGGACGTGACGGCGGTCGACCCGCTCACCGAGCTCTACAGCCGGCGATATTTCCTTCAACGCGCCGAGCAGGACCTCGCCTACGCTCGGCGGCACAGGGAGCAGCTCTCCCTGATCCGCGTCGACATCGACGACTTCCGCAACATCTACAAGTCGCTCGGCGACGAGGCGACCGATCGGCTGCTCGTGTGGCTCGCCGGGATCCTGCGCTCGACGCTCCGGACCGAGGACACGATCGCCCGAATCCGCGCGGCCGAGTTCGCGATCCTCGCGCCGTCGACGGGACGCGACGCGGGCACGGCGCTTTGCGAACGCCTCCGGGCGGCCGCGGCGGAACGGCCGTTCGTCGAGGACCCGCATGCGCTCGCCATCACTCTGAGTCTCGGGCTCGTCACCGCAGGTCACGACGCGGCCGACGGACTCGAGGAGCTGCTGGCGCGCGCGGAAGAACGCCTCACGCTCGCCAAGGCGGCCGGCGGCAACCGGCTGAGCGTGGGTCACGAGGAAACGGTACCGCCGCCCGAGGAGGCGGTGATGGAAGTGCCCGATCTCGAGACGGCGTTGCGGATGCTCTGCGACGGCGAATCGGGAAAACTCGCCCCTTTTCTGCCGGACCTGCTCGCCCGCCTGATCCCCCTGCTCGAGTACGGTGACCGTCAGCTCGACCTCGACGCCGGCCCCGCGATCGAAGCCCTTCGGGAACGGCTCGGCGCTGTGAAATAATCGCGGCCATGATCGGCGCCCCGACGTTCTACACGGCCCTCCAGGGCCGCTTCAGCGGCATCCTGCATTGGGAGGAACTGACCTCGTTCTGGGCGCTCCTGCGCGAACGCGCGGACAACGGCTGGTACATCTACGCCGTCGGCGAATCCGTTCCGGCCCGGCCGCGCTCCGGCGACGAGGTGAGGCGGTTCATCGACGCGGTCGACGCCCTGCTGCGCGAGGACCATCGCGAGGACTACTGCGGCATCGTGTACACGGACAGCC
Source organism: Sulfurifustis variabilis (assembly GCF_002355415.1). Lineage (GTDB taxonomy): Bacteria > Pseudomonadota > Gammaproteobacteria > Acidiferrobacterales > Sulfurifustaceae > Sulfurifustis > Sulfurifustis variabilis. Next base: position 2,225,770 of record NZ_AP014936.1, read on the forward strand.
GCGACGAACCGACGATCGTCAAGGTCTTCGATCCGCACCACCTCGGGGTCTCGTGCGGCTTCAGCAAGAACCCGCCGCTGCCGGGGTGGATTCTTTCCCGCATCCCGCCGCTCCCGGTGAACGACAAGCGCGTGCTGCCCGAAGGCCGGCGCCGCTGGTGGCGCGCGCTCTGGTCGGACTGACCGCTTGGACGCGCCGTTCGAGCCCGCGTGGTGGTGCCGCGGCGCGCACCTGCAGACGGTCTGGCCGACCTGCTTCCGTCGCACGCCGCGCCCGCCGCTCGCCCGCGAGCGACTCGAGCTTCCGGACGGCGACTTCCTCGACATCGACTGGGCGTTCCGCATGCCATCGGCGGGACGGCCGACCGTGCTGGTGCTGCACGGCCTCGCCGGTTCCTCGCGTTCGCCCTACGCGCGCGGTCTGCTCGCCGCCCTGGCACGCGAGGGCTGGAATGCCGGCCTCATGCACTTTCGCGGCTGCAGCGGCGAGCCCAATCGCCTTGCGCGCAGTTACCACTCGGGCGAAACCGGCGATCTCGAGCAGGTTGTCGCGGTGCTGCACGAGCGCGCGGGCGATACGCCGCTCGCGCTCGTCGGGATTTCGCTCGGCGGGAACGTGCTGCTCAAATGGCTCGGCGAGCGCGGCGCCTCCGCTCCGGTCCGGGCCGCCGTCGCGGTCTCCGTGCCGTTCGTGCTCGCGCGTGCCGCCGATCGTCTCGAAGTCGGCCCGTCTCGTTTGTACCAGTGGTACCTGCTGCGCTGCCTGCGTCGCTCGCTCGAGATCAAGCGCCGGCGGGTGAACGTGCCGCTCGCGGTCGAGAACCTCGCGCGACTCAGACGTTTTCGCGATTTCGACGAGCACGTGACCGCGCCGCTGCACGGATTCCGCGGGGCCGAGCATTACTACGCGGCGGCAAGCTCGCGCCCGTTTCTCTCCCGGATCGCGGTACCGACGCTCATCATTCAGGCGCGCGACGATCCCTTCCTGTCGCCCGACGCGATCCCCGACGCCCGCGAGCTGCCCGACGGCGTGAAGCTCGAGCTGTACGCCAACGGCGGTCACGCCGGTTTCATCGCCGGCGGTTGGCCCTGGCGCGCGCGCTACTGGCTCGACGAGCGTGTTCCCGCCTATCTTCGGGCACGCGTCGCGCCGAGCGGGGCTCGCCCCGCTTCGCCTAGCCCCGCCGACGCGCCGGCCGCGCGGTCGGAAGCGCGGTCAATGGATCGTCCGGCCACGGGTGCTTGGGATAGCGCCCCTTGAGCTCCTTGCGCACCTCGGGATAGGTGCGCTCCCAGAAACCTCGCAAGTCCTGCGTGACCTGAATCGGGCGCTGCGCCGGCGAGAGCAGGTGCAGCGTCACCGGCACCCTCCCCCCGGCCACGCGGGGCGTGTCCGTCTGACCGAACATCTCCTGCAGCTTGACCGCGAGCACCGGTGATTCGCCGGCGCGGTACTGGAGCCGCACGCGGGAGCCGCTCGGCACGCGCACGTGGGTGGGCGCGTGCTCGTCGAGCCGCCGCGCCTGCGCGGGGTCGAGCAGCGTGTTCAGGATCGCCGTGAGATCGAGCCGCGCCAGATGCGCTCGCCGCGTGATCCCGTCGAGCCAGGGACCGAGCCAAGTCTCGAGACGGGCGGCGAGCGCCGCATCCGCGACGTCGGGCCAGCCCTCGTCCGGGAACCAGGCGCGCAGGGACAGGACGCGCGCCTGCCATTCGCGCGCTGCGCCGCTCCAGGGCAGCGCCCCGATCCCGAGGCGGCGGATGCCATCGAGCATGGCGCCCCTCACCTGTTCGCCGTCGGTGTCGGGCGTCGTCTTCGAGGCGAGCAGCAGGTCGCCGAGGCGCTCCTCCCGCCGCGCGAGAACGGACTCGCTGGCCTCGTCCCAGCCCACGACGTCCGCGACGCGGATGCTGTCGACTCGCATCCGACGCAATTCGGCGAGATCGACCGCGGCCGCCAGATGAATGACTCCCTCGGCTTCCCCGGCGTCGACCACCGGCGCCACCAGCCACGGCGGAGAGAGGCGCGACTCGTACGCGGGAAGGCGCGCTCCGCGGCCGCTGGCAAGCAGGTACCGCGGCTCTCCCGGCGCCCGTTGCATGCCGATCCGGTCCGGATACGCGAGCGCGAGCAGCAGGCCCGCGTCGTGGGGACCGCGATCCGGTTTTGCGTGCAGCGCGTGACGGAACTGTGCCGCCGCCTGAACCGCGCGGGCGCACGCGCCCGGATCGGCGCCGTGATTCCGGGCGCCCCGGTGACCCTCGCGCCGCGCCGCTTCGAGCGCCTCGAGTCGCGGGATCAGGTCGACGGTCCGGCGCGTGCCGGCGTAGACATCGCGCTCGCTCACGAGCGCCGCGAGGTCGCAGGCGAGGTACGCGGCGCCCCGTTCCGCGGCGACGCGCAGCATGTGGGCGAGTCGGGGATGCACCGGGAGATCTGCCATGGCGCGGCCGCTCGCCGTGATCGCGCCTGCCTCGTCGATGGCCCCGAGCATGGCGAGCAGGCCGCGGGCCTGGGCGAGCGCCGCGGGCGGCGGCGAATCGAGCCAGGTGAGCGCGGCGGGGTCGGTGCCCCAGGCGGCGAGCTCGAGCGCAAACGACGCGAGATCCGCGGACTTGATCTCGGGCGTCGGTTGCGCCGCGAGACCGCGGTGCGTGCTCTCCGTCCAGAGACGATAACAGACACCGGGACCCAGCCGGCCGGCGCGCCCGGCCCTCTGATCGGCAGAGGCGCGCGAGATGCGCGCCGTGACGAGGCGCGTCAGGCCGCTGCGCGGATCGAACTCCGGCACCCGCGCGTACCCCGAATCGACCACGACCCGCACACCCTCGATGGTCAGGCTCGTCTCCGCGATCGGTGTCGCGAGCACCACCTTGCGGTGCGCGCCGCCCGGCCGGAGCGCGCGCGCCTGGTCCTCCCACGACAGGTCGCCGTAAAGCGGCAGCACGTCCGCTTCGCCGGTCGTGCCCAACAGCTCCCGGGCGCGGCGAATCTCTCCGGCGCCGGGCAGGAATGCAAGCACGTCGCCCTCGTCGCGCGCGAGCGCCGCGCGTACCGCCGTCGCGACGCGTTCGGCGAGCGGCGCCTCGGGCTCGCGCGGCAAATAGTGAATCGCGACCGGATGCGCCCTGCCCGCGCTCTCCACCAGCGGCGCCTCGAGCACCCGCGCGATGCCCTGTCCGTCGAGTGTCGCGGACATGACGAGAATCTTCAGGTCCGGCCGCAGCAGGCGCTGGCTGTCGCGCGCGAGGGCGAGCGCCAGGTCGGTGTGGAGGTGACGCTCGTGAAACTCGTCGAAGATAACGAGCCCGGCGTCTTCGAGGCCCGGATCGCTCTGGAGGCGGCGGGTGAGTATGCCTTCGGTCAGGACTTCGATGCGCGTGCGAGGCCCGATCCGGGACTCGAAGCGCACGCGATATCCGACCGTCTGGCCGATCGGCTCTCCGCGAAGCTCGCTCATGCGGGCCGCGGCGGCGCGCGCGGCCAGCCGGCGGGGCTCGAGCACGAGGATCCGGCGGCCGGCGAGCCAGGGCGCATCGAGCAGCGCCAGCGGCACGAGCGTCGTCTTGCCCGCCCCGGGCGGCGCCTGCAGCACGACGGCCGGCCGCCGGGCGAGCGCGTCGCCCAGCGCGGGCAGGACTTCCGAGATGGGCAGATCGTTCATCGCGATGGCGCGCCGGGCTTCCGGGCGCGAAGGGGAGTCAGTACCATTCCGGTTCTTTTCGGCGTCGATCTTAACAGATCAGGAAGGCCCGACCGTGCGGGACCCGGAGTCGCCTCGCCGCCAGTGCGGCGCAAGCATCCTCATCGAGGCGGAGCAGAACGACATGGCGCAGCGCTTCGGCCCGCTCGATCCGTCGCCGTCGCACGGGAAGGACACGGACGGCAACCTGTGCGGGCTACGTCGCGACCTCGCGCGCCTGCGGGTCGAGCTCCGCAAGACCGCGTAGCCACGGTCCGCCGACATGGACATGTCCAAGGCATGCGTGCTGCCCGACGGCGCGGTGCTCCACTACCGTGTCTGGCGGGCCGCACGGTCGCGGGGGCGGGTCGTGCTGCTCCACGGGCTCGCGAGCAACCTCACGCGCTGGTCGGAGTTCGTCGAGCACACGTGTCTGAAGGACCGGTGGGATCTGCTTCGTCCCGACCTGCGCGGCCACGGCGGCTCGTTCACGCGGGGCCGCCTGAGCATGGAAATCTGGAGCGACGACCTGCGCGCGCTGCTCGACGCCGAAGGATGCGAGCGCGCGGTGTTCGTCGGACACAGTCTCGGCGCGCACGTGGCGCTGCACTTCGCCGCGCGGCATCGGGAAAGCGTGCTCGGTCTCGCATTGATCGACCCGGCGTTTCCGGAGGCGTTGCGCGGCAGAATGCGCTGGCTGCGTCCGTTCGCACCGGCACTGCGCGCCGCCGGCGCGCTCCTCGGGTTTCTCAACCGCCTCGGACTGCGGCGCAAGGTCCTCCCGCAGCGCGACCTGCGCGCACTGGACGAGCGCGTGCGCGCGGATCTGCTCGCGCACGGGCGCACGGAGGATTTCATCCGCCGCTACTCCTCCGTCCGCGCCGATCTCAAGTACTTTCCGCCCGCGCACTACCTGACCGAGCTCGCGGAGATGCTGAGACCCCTGCCGTCCCTTGCCGGTCTCGATCTGCCCGCGCTCGTCCTGTTGTCGAAGGGGCTCACCTACACCGACCCGGAGCGGACGAGGCGTCTCCTGGCCGGCGCACCGCTCGTGGAGAGTGTCACGGTGGACGCGTTCCACTGGCCGCTGACCGAGAGCCCGGCGGCCGTGCGCGGGGAGATCGAGGCGTGGACGGAGCGCCGCTTTTCCGACCGGGCTCAGTCCACGACGCCCGCATAGAGTTGCGATGGCGCGAGACCGCGGGCGATAAGCTCGGGAGCGACGGCTTCCAGAAACCAGGCGGGGCCGGCGACATAGGCGTCGTAGGCGGCAAGCGCCGCCGCTTCCGTGCCGAGCGAGGCGAGCCATTTTCGCACGCCGGGGCCCGGCGCGCCGGAGGGAACGGCAGGCGTATAGGTGAAATTGTCGAAGGCGTCGGCCCAGGCGCGGCAGAGGTTGTGCAGGTAATGGCCGCCCTCCGTCCGGACACCCCACCACAGGTGCATCGCCTCCGCCGCATCGAGGGCCATCGCCTGCTCGATCAGTCCCTTGACCGGCGCAAAGCCGGTGTCCCAGGCGAGGAACAGAACCGGATTCGCCGATTCGGCGCGCAGCACGAATCGTCCCTCGGGACCGACGACGGAGACGACGTCGCCGTAGCGCAGTCCGTCGAACAGGTGCGCCGAGAACGCGTCGGTGCCCCGGCGCACGTGGAACTGCAGACCGCCCTCTTCGCACGGGCAGCTCGCTATCGGATAGTCGCGGATCAGCCGTTCACCCAGGGCCAGCGTGACCGACTGCCCCGCCAGGAACCGCAGCCGGTTGGCCGGCGCCGTCTGGAGACCCAGCAGCATCACGTCCTCGGCGACGCGTTTCATCGACCTCACCCAGCCGACGAGATGCTGGCGCTCGATGTCGGCCGGACCGCGCGCCTCCGGCGACTCCAGCACGACGTCGGTCACGGCGGTGTGCAGGCAGAGTCGAACGCCATCCCGGCCTTCCGGGCGGGACGCGTCCGCCCCGCCGTCCACGGCCCGCACGTCGCCGGCGACGACGCGCGCGCGGCAGCGGCCGCAGCTCCCGTCGGTGCACCCGTAGGGGAGCGCGAGCCCCGTACGGAGCGCGGCGGCGAGGATGGATTCGTTGCCCTCGACGAAGAACTCGTGACCGCTGGGCTGCACGCGCACGTGGGCCGCAATGATGCGGAGGACCCCGTCCTCGACCGCCAGCGGCGCGACCGCCGGCGCCCCCGCGCGCAGCTCGCGGCGCAGCCATGCGTGCAGCTCCGCGGCCGCCGCGTCCGCGCCGCTCGCCCGCTCGCGCAGACGCTGTTCGAGCACGTCGACCAGGCTCCGGTAGCGGGAGAGCTGCGCGCGCAGCTCCGCCTGCTCCCGGCTCAGCGCCGTCACGCGCGCGGCGAGCACCGAGGCGTCGGGCAGGACGCGCTCGCGCACGCGCCGGGTGTACGCCTCGTCCTTGATGCGGGCGAAGCGCTCGAAGACGCTGTTATCTTCGAGCCTCGCCTCGGGATACAGGCGCAACAGGTCGTCGGAGCGGACGAGCCCTTCGAAGGTCGCCAGTTCACCGGTCTTGATGCGCTTTTGCAGCGCGCCGCGGGGAACGCCGACGAGCCGGGCGGCGCGGGTCAAGGTGAGAAATCGGTCCATTTTCGATAGCCGGCGCCCGAGGGGGCGGGCCTCGACGATAACTCCGGGTCCGCGGTCGGTCCAGACGACCGCGCGCCCGGCTGCCCGTCAGCCCCGGCCCGGCTCCTCGCCCGATCGGGACGCGCGCGCCGCCAGCGGCCGGACGTCGCGCAGACGGCGCAGCCGATCCGAGCGGAAGAAACCGGGATCGGGCAGGGCCTCGGCCGGCCGGGCGATGAAGTAGCCCTGCGCGAAATCCGCACCGATGTCCGATAACAGCTGGAACGTACGCCGATCCTCGACCGACTCGGCGATGGTCTGCTTCCCGAGCGCCTGCGCGATCTGGACGATGGATCGCACCATGACCTGATCCAGAGCGTCGGCCGATGCCTTCTCGACGAAGGCACCCGATATCTTGATGAACGAGACCGGCAGGTGCTTGAGATAATTCAGCGAGCTGAACCCCGAACCGAAGTCGTCGAGCGCGAACCGGCAGCCGAGCCGGCCGAGGTCTTCCATCACCCGCCGCGCCTGCTCCACGTGGCGCACGGCCACCTGCTCGGTGATCTCGAACACGAGCGCGGCGCCGGGAACGCGCTGCTGCTTGAGATTGTCGGCGACGACGCGCAGCAGCGCCTCGCCGTCGTCGAACGCCTGGCCCGAGAGGTTCACGAAGAAGGTGGCCTCGCGCCCGGTCGCGCGCAGGCCCGCGTGCATGGCGCAGGCCTGCCGGATCACCCAGTGGTCGAGCTCGAGGAGCATGCCGAAGCGGTTGGCGAGCGGCAGGAACGCCGAGGGCGCCATCAGCTCCCCGTCGGCGCCCGCGAGCCGCAGCAGCAGCTCGTAGCGCTCGCCGCTCGCGTCGTTCAGGCTCACGATGGGCTGTGAGACCAGCTTGAGCGAGTTGTCGCGGATGGCGCCCGCCAGCTGATCCGACCATTCCGGCTCGTGCTGCCGCCGCTCGCCCTGCGCCTCGTCCGGCTCATCGATCCAGTAGCGGTTGCCGCCGCGCGCCTTGGCCTGCTCGCACGCCGTCTGAGCCCGGTCGAGCGCCTGCTCGATCGAGCGCGTGCCGTCGAGAACGGCGATGCCGATGCTCGCCGCGATGCCGAACGATTCCTCGCGCTCCACGAAGTGGAAGTCCTGGATGACCTGATTGATCGAGCGCGCGACCTTGATGGCGCCTTCGCGATTGACCCGGCGCACGAGCGCGACGAACTCGTCGCCGCCGACGCGCGCGAGCAGGTCGTTCTCGCGAATGTGCGCGCGCAGGATGCCGGCGATCTGCCCCAGCAACCGGTCTCCCGCGCCGTGGCCCAGCGCGTCGTTGATCCGCCTGAAACCGTCGAGATCGATGTACAGCACCGCGTGCGCCCCACCCTCCCTGCCCAGTCGCCCGCGCTCGAGCTCGAGCTGGCGCCCGAGGTAGCGTCGATTCGCGAGCCCGGTCAGGGAATCGCACTCCGCGCGCCGGAGCGCCTGCTCGCGCTGCCGCAGCAGGCCGATCGTCGCGCTCAGCGCCTCGCGAATGGCCGCGATCTCGCGGTCGCCGCCGTCGCCCATGTGCACCTCGGTCTCGCCGCGCGCCAGCCGCGCGAGCGGCTCCTGGAGGGCGATAAGGGGGGCAAGCGCCTTGCGGATCATGTGTCGGCCCATGAACAGCGCGAGGAGGAAAACGGCGGCCAGCGCGACGCTGCCCGCGATCAGGCTCTTGAGGAACGCCGCGCGCTCGTGCCCGGGATCGAGGCCGAAGTCGATGTAGCCGATCACCCGGACGGCCTCGGCACGCGCACCCTGCTGCAGATCCCGCAGCCCGACGGCCGGGAGCGCGCGGATGCGAACCGGCGCGATGATCCGCACGATGCCGACATGGTTTCCGGCCCCCTGCACGAGGAAGGGTGCGTCCTGGGTCGCGACCTCGTTCGCCGCCTGCGTTTCTTCGGGCGTCAGCTCCGCGGGCGCGAACCGTTCGCGTCCGTCCTTGACGTACTCGCCGAGCAGGCGTTCGCCCTTGGCATCGTAGTAGCGCACGTAGGCGATCTCGGGGTGCTGCGCCAGTTCCCCGGCGATCTCCTGCATGATCGGATCCCGGCGCGGGGAGAGATAGAGCGGCGTTCCCTGCTCGTCCAGCTCGGCGAGCCACTGCGCCGCCTGCTTGCGCAGACTGTCCTCGACCAGCTGTCCGCCCGTCCACCAGAGACCGGCGAGCGTGAGCACGCAGGCGCCGAGGATGCCGACGCCGAGCCAGCCGAGCAGCCGGTCGAGCAGGCTGCGCCCCGGCGGGACATCCGGGCTCCGTCCGCGCGCGGAATCCTCCGGATTCGAGCGCGCTTCGACACCCCTCTCGTCAAAAGACATACGCGCCTCCCTGCAGAGGCCGCGGCACGGTCAGACCGAGGTGCCGAGCCACGAGTGGATTGATCTCGACGCGCGCCCGCGTGAGCGCGAGCACGTCGTCCCGTTTCTTGCCGCCGAGTCCGTTGATCTGCGCGATGACCTGCTCCGCCACGTCTCCGTACTCGCTCTCCACGCTGAGAAGCGCGCCGTAGGGGAGCAGCTGCGGGCTGAACGCGAGCACGCTCATGCCCTGCCTCACGCTGTGGGAAAGCGCCTCGCGCAAGACCTCGGCGCTGAGCACCTGTCGGTCCGGCGCCAGCCACACGCCCTGGATTCCGCGATCGAGTCGCTTCACGGCGTACAGCAGCTCCTTGTCGGAACGCACCTCAACGTGCTCGAGCTCGAGCTGCGCGCGCTTTGCGGCGGCGCGCGCTTCATCCGCCAGTTCCTTGAGGCCCGGGCCGGTGAGCAGCGCCACCCGCCGCAGCCGCGGATCCAGCAGCTTCCACGCCTGAAGCTGTTTCGCCGCCGGCGGCATCGCCTTTACGCCCCGGCGGGCAAGCCCGGCGTCCGTTCCGTCGTAGTTGTAAACCTGGCAGAAAACCACGGGGCGCGCGGAGATCAGCGTGGCGGCGTGCAGCGCCTCCGGCCCGATGGCGACGATCGGAACGCCGCGTTCGACTTCGAGTGCGTCGACCATCTGGCGCGGATCGAACGCGCTCCCCCCGAGCCGGTAGACGACGGGTGTCGGATACAGACGTTGTACGAGTATCTCGGCCACCCCTTCGTACGCGGGGAGGGCATCGCTGACGAGAATGGCGACACGGCCGGGCGGTGCCGGCTCTCCGTCCATGCGGTCCGGGCGCGTCCCGAACTGGGCGCAACCGGCGAGAACGGCGAGCAGCAACCACAAAGGCAGGAGGGGCGGTCGAGCGCGCGCGCCGGTCCGGCAGGATGCTTCCGCCATGGTTCTCGCCCCCTTGGAACTCTTATTAGTCGCCCGCGTTACCCGGCTGTTCTGTTCGTTGACTTCCGTGTCCCACGCGTTCGAAGTCTAGCCGCTGACCCCCTCATCGACAACGCAATATCCGCGTTTTTACAGGTGTTGGCTAATGCCGTTCATCGGCCATCCGCTCGCGTACGGCCGCTAAGTCCCGGACGAAACGCGCATATTCCAGGTGGCGCGCGTCGTGGTCGATCACGCGCAGTATCGCGGACGGATGAAGGGTGACGAAGGCACAATCGGCGATTCCCGCCTTCAGGAACCGTCCGCGACAGTCCTTGATCCGCACCGTGCGACCGAAGACGGCGCGGGCGGCGGTGCTCCCCAGGCACACGACGACGCGCGGACGAACGACCGCGATCTCCGCGACGAGCCAGGGGTTGCAGGCGTCGATCTCTCCCTCGCGCGGCCGCTGATGCAAGCGGCGCTTGCCGCGCGCGGCCCACTTGAAGTGCTTCACTGCGTTGGTGATGTAGACCGATTCGCGTGGAATGCCCGCATCGGCGAGCGCGCGCTCGAGCAGCCGGCCGGCGGGTCCGACAAAGGGGTGGCCTTCGCGGTCCTCGCGGTCACCCGGCTGCTCGCCGACGAGCACGAGCTGCGCCGAGCGGGCGCCCTCCCCGAAAACCGTCTGCGTCGCGTTGCGGTAGAGGTCGCAGCCGGTACATCCGGCGGCGGCCCGGCGCAGCGCCGCAAGACCGAGGCGCGCGGGCACGAAGGCCGCGGCCGAACGCGGACGGCTTGCGCGGCTGTCGCCGCCGGCGTTAGCCCTTGTCTTCATCGAGCCAGCCCTTCACCTCGTCGACCACCTGTACGGTCAGACGCGCCAGGGCGGCATCCATCGCGGAACCGGGCGCGGCCTGTCCACCCGTTTCACCGATCTCCACTCCGTACAGAATCAGCCGCCCGGGGACGACGCCGAGCTGTCGCGCCAGCGCGACCGTCTCCGCCACGCCGAAGTGGTGTGTCGACGCCGGGTGCGACCCGCCCGCGCGGGCGATCGTCTCCTCCTCGAGCCGATGCACCGTGCCGAACGCGGCACCGGTGACCATGCCGTCGATCAGCACAACCGCTTTCGCGCCGTGCCAAAGATCGATCAGTCGCGCACCCGGACGGTCCGCCGCCCGTAGCGCGATGCGCTTCGCCTGGGCGCGCACGTACGGGTCCTGCCGGAGGGCGGCAATGGCCTCCAGACCAAGCCGGTCATCTCCGTAAGGAGAACCGATTCCTATGATGAGCACGGCCGGAGTGGCGGACATCGGTCTAGGGCGCTTTCCCAATTGGGCACGGTGCGGATCGCGCTATTAAATAGAGAGGGCTCCCCTGCACGCAAGGCGATGGAACACCGAGTCCTGCATCTCCCGCGCTCCGATTGCCGCATCCTGCTCGAACGTCAGGGTCCTTCTCTGGGCCTGTGGCGTGCCGCCGAAGTGGCGGTCCTGCGGGAGCAACGGTTTGCGCCACCCGTGCTGGACCTGGGCTGCGGCGACGGCCTCGTCACGTCGCTGGTGCTGCGCCGCGTGGACTACGGCGTCGATCCCTCGATCGCGGCGCTCGCTCGGGCGGACGCGCTCGGTCTGTACGGAGAGTTGATCGCGCGTCCCGTCGAGCACGCCGGCATCGCGCCGGGAAGCATCGGCACGGTCCTCAGCAACTCGGTGCTGGAGCACCTGCCGGACCCGGCGCTCGTGCTCCGTGCCGTCGCGCGCCTGCTCCGGTCCGGCGGACGGCTCGTCTTCACCACACCGAGCGAAGGTTTCTCGCCGTCGCTCGGGCTACCCTTCGACGCCTATCGGCGCTGGCGCAACCGGACCTACGGCCACCTGAACCTGTGGAGTCCGGAACGCTGGAGGAGCGAGCTCGATCGGGCGGGTCTGTCGGTCGAATACGTCCGCGCTTATCTGCGTCCTTCCCTCGTCCGTCTCTGGGATCTGATCGATCTCCCACAGCAGCTGCGCCTTCGACATGCGGCTCCTTTCGGCGCCTTGTGGCGTCGCCTCCCGGCGGCAGCCCTCGAATACCTGGCGGCCCGGCTGTCGGCGTGCGACCTCGCGGCGCCGCCTCCCGGCGGCGGGCAGTTGATCGTGGCATGCAAGGCGGCATGACACTCGTGGCTGACACCTCTCGTGGCGGCACTCGCACGAGGAGCGGGCGGCACTCCGCTGCGGGGATGGCACGCCTGCCCGAGACCCGAACAAGACCGCGCAGGCCTCGGGGCTGACGTCGCGTGCAACGCGGCGCCGCATTGCGGACACGCCTCCGCTCCGCGAGCCCAGCGGCGGCGCTCGACTCCGGTTCGCTTCCTATCATCCGGTCTTTGCGTTAGTGTCTGACGCGGGTCCGGAGACATGCAGACCGCGAGGCTCGCAAAAGAACGGCTGGACGATCTGGTTCGCCTGCTGCGGGAGCGCGGCTACCGCGTCCTTGGACCCAGGGTGCGCGCGGGCGCGGTCATGCTCGACGAAATCGACAGCGCGGCCGACCTGCCGCGCGGCGTCAAAAGCGCGCAGGAGCCGGGCAGCTATCGCCTCGTGGACAGCGCGGACGGACGCTACTTCGACTTCGTCAACGGTCCGGAATCGCTCAAGCGGCTGCTGTTCGCGCCGGAGGAAACGCTCTGGACCGTAACCGACGGCGAGGTGCGCTTCAACGAAGCCGCCGCCGAGGCGCCGCCCACGGCGGTCATCGGCGCGCGCGCCTGCGACATCGCCGGGATGCGGGTGCAGGACCGCACGTTTCTCGCCGGGCAATACTCTTCCCATACGGACCCGTACTACGCGGCGCGGCGCGAGAAACTGTTCCTCGTCGCGGTCAACTGCACGCGCTCGGCCGGCACCTGCTTCTGTGCCTCCATGGGTACGGGGCCGCGGGTGCGCGAGGCGTTCGATCTCGCGCTCACGGAGCTCGACGATTGCTTTCTGGTTGAGGCTGGGAGCGCGGCCGGCGAGAACGTCGCGAAGCAGCTGCCGCTCGTGAACGCGCCGGCGTCCGATCGCGCGGCCGCCGACCGCGCCATCGAGGGCGCGGCGAAGAGCCAGGTACGCCGGCTCGACTCGGACGGTATCTACGAGCTTCTCTTCAACAACCTCGAGCACCCGCGCTGGGACGACGTGGCCTCGCGCTGTCTCTCGTGCGCCAACTGCGTCATGGTCTGCCCGACCTGCTTCTGTCACAAGGAGCACGACGAGACCGGCCTCGACGGCGCGCAATCGGCGCACAAGCGCCAGTGGGATGCCTGCTTCACGCTCGGGCATGGCTCGGTGCACGGCGCGCGCCTGCGCCCGCAGATTCGCCAGCGTTACCGCCAATGGCTCACGCACAAGGTCGCGTCGTGGATACCGCAGTTCGGGGTGTCGGGTTGCGTGGGCTGCGGGCGCTGCATCACCTGGTGTCCGACCGGAATCGACCTCACGGAGGAAGTCGCGGCCATTCGGGCCACGCCGGGGTTGCGGGGATGAGCGCGGTGGCACGCAACCCCTATCTGCCGATGACGGCCGAGGTCGTCGAGCGGATCGAGGAAGCGCCGGACGTCTACACCCTGCGCGTGCGCCTGCGCCACGCGGCCGAACGCGCCGCCTACCGCTTCGCTCCCGGCCAGTTCAACATGCTCTATCTCTTCGGGGTGGGCGAGGTTCCGATCTCGATCTCCTCCGATCCGGACGAACACGAGCTCGTCGACCATACGATCCGCGCCGTGGGGCGCGTGACCGAGGGACTGGTCCGCCTCGGGCCGGGCGCACGACTGGGTCTCCGGGGGCCGTTCGGCACCGGCTGGCCGTTCGCCGTCGCGCAGGGACGCGCCCTCCTCATGATCACGGGCGGTCTGGGCTGCGCCCCGACCAACTCCGCGATCGAGTACGCCATCAAGCGCCGCTCGCAGTACGGCCCCATCACGATCGCGCACGGCGTGAAGCGGCCCCAGGATCTCATCTACGGCGCGCGCTTTGCTGCCTGGGAAAAGGCGCCCGACACCCGCGTGCTCCTTTCGGCCGACCGCCCGGACCCGAACTGGCGGGGACGCAGCGGGCTCGTCACCGCCCTGCTCGACGAGATCGATCCGGGTCTCATCCGGGACGGCTTCACCCTGATGTGCGGGCCGGAGCCGATGATGCGCTCGGTGGCCGAGAACTTGCTCAAGCGCGGCGCCGCGCTCGAGCGCATCTACCTCTCGCTCGAGCGCAACATGCAATGCGCGCTCGGGCACTGCGGGAACTGTCAGTTCGGCAAGGAGTTCCTGTGCAAGGACGGCCCGGTCTTTCCGTATGCCCGCGTGCGCGCGCTGCTGCCGGTGGGAGGCTACTGAGATGGCGAAGCCGCGCGTCGCGGTGCACAAGTTCACGTCCTGCGACGGCTGTCAGCTGCAGTTTCTGACCCTGGAAGCCGAGCTGCTCACGCTCGCCGACCGGGTCGAGATCGTTCATTTCTGGGAGGCCTCGAGCGACATCGGACCCGGCCCCTACGACGTGTCCTTCCTCGAGGGCTCGGTTTCGACCGAGGAGAACCTGGAGCGCGTGCGCGAGATCCGCGCCGTGAGCCAGGTCGTGATCGCGATCGGCGCCTGCGCCGCGGCCGGCGGAATCCAGGCGCTGCGCAACCGCCACCGGCACGAGGACTTCCTCAAGGCCGCCTACCCGCAACCGGAACACATCGATTCGCTTCCGCACTCCACGGCGTTCAGCGATCACATCAGGGTCGACTACGCGCTCCCCGGCTGCCCGCCCGATCAGGGCGAGCTGAAGCGCGTGCTCGCCGACCTGCTCGCCGGCGTAAGGCCGCGCGTGCCCGACGAGTCGGTGTGCATGGAGTGCAAGCGCGCCGGCAACGTCTGCGTGCTCGTCGCCAGCGGCGAGCCGTGCATGGGGCCGGTCACGCGCATCGGTTGCGGCGCCCTCTGCCCCGCCCACGAACGCGACTGCTACGGCTGCTTCGGTCCACAGGCCGGCGGCAATCCGGTCGCGCTCGGGCGGCGCTTTCTGGGCCTCGGTCTTTCCGGGGACGCGATCGCGCGCCGCTATCGCTTCATCTACAACTGGGATCCGACCTTTCGCGAGGCGGCGGAAATCTGGGAAAAGGCGGCCGACGAGCACGCGCCGCTGCCCGGCCCCGGCGAGGTGCCGTGAGCGAGCGCCGCGTCGAGGTGCCCGTGCTGACGCGCGTCGAGGGCGAAGGGGCGTTGCATGTCCGCATCGAGAACGGTTCGGTCACCGACCTCCGTCTGCGCATCTTCGAGCCGCCGCGCTTCTTCGAGCAGTTCCTCGTCGGGCGCACCTGGAAGGAGGTGACCGACATCGTCACGCGGATCTGCGGCATCTGCCCGGTCGCGTACCAGATGAGCGCGAGCCACGCGATCGAACAGGCCTTCGGCGTCGCCGTGACGCCGGAAATCCGCGCGCTCCGGCGCCTTTACTATTGCGGCGAGTGGATCGAGAGCCACAGCCTGCACATACACCTCCTCGCCGCGCCGGACTTTTACGGCCAACCCAACGTGATGGCGCTCGCGAAGGTGCAGCCCGAGGCCGTGCGCCGCGGCATGCGGCTCCAGGGCATCGGCAACCGGATCATCGCGCTGCTGAGCGGACGCCCGGTCAATCCGGTCGGCGTGCGCCCCGGGGGTTTCTATCGGGCGCCCGAGGTGGCCGAGCTGCGCGCGCTGGCCGGTAGCCTGCGCGAAGCGCTGCCGGAGGCCGAGGCGATGGTGCGCTGGACGGCGGGACTGGCGTTTCCGACGGTCGAGCGGGACGCGCCCTTCGTGTCGCTGCGCCACCCGGACGAGTATCCCATGAACGAGGGCCGGATCGCGTCGAGCGCCGGCGTCGACATCTCGGCGGCCGACTTCGCCGACCGCATCCGCGAGCACCAGGTGCCGCACTCGACGGCGCTGCACGCGCACCTCGACGGGCGCCCCTACTGGGTCGGGCCGCTCCCGCGGCTCAACAACAACCTCGACCGCCTCCCGCCCGAGACCGCGCGCCTGATGCGTCAGACGGGCATCGCCTTTCCGAGCGCGAACCCCTACCACAGCATCGTCGCACGCGCCCTCGAGGTGCACCTCTCGCTGATCGAGGCTTTGCGCGTGGCCGAGGGTTACACGCGGCGCATCAAGCCTCACGTGGAGGTCGAGCCGCGCTCGGGCACGGGAACGGCCGCCACCGAGGCGCCCCGCGGCATCCTCTGGCACCGCTATGCGTTCGACACCGAGGGCGTAGTGCGAGCGGCGACGATCGTCCCCCCGACGAGCCAGAACCAGGCGCAGATGGAGGCCGACCTGCGCGCGAGCGTGCTCGAGTCCCTCGCGCTCGACGACGATCGTCTGCGCCACCGGCTGGAGGCCGACATCCGCAACTACGACCCGTGCATCTCGTGCTCGACGCACTTTTTGAAGCTGAACATAGAGCGGACGGACCGGGACTGAGCGGATCGGTCCTCAGCGCGCGGTCGTCAGCGCCGCCAGACCCGCCTCGAGGGTGGGATAGCGCAGGCTCACGCCCAGCTCGGCGCGCATCCTGCGATTGTCGATACGGCGGGACTCCGCGAGATAGCCGCGCATTCCCTCGCTCACGCGCTCGCGTACGCTCGCCAGCGGCAGCACGGGCGGGCGGGGCAACCCGAGGGCGTCGGCCACCTTGAAGAAGTAATCCGTCATCGTCGTCGGGTGACCGTCCGAGACGTTGTAGACGCCGCCGTCGCCGCCGCGGCGCATGGCGGCGATGCACACCTGAGCGAGATCGTCGGCGTGGATGCGATTCGTGTAGGGCGCCTCCTCCTCGCGCACGAGCGGCTCGCCTGCGCGAATGCGATCGACCGGCAGACGTCCCGGCGCGTAGATTCCGGGCACGCGGAGGATCACCGTCCCGACTTCGAAGCGCGCGCCGAAAGCCCGCAATGCCTCCTCCGCGTCGAGACGCCGGCGGGCGCGATCCGCGCCCGGTTTCGGCGGGCGTTCCTCCGTGACCCAGGCACCGGCGCAGTCGCCGTACACGCCGGTCGTGCTGATGTAGACGATCCGCCGCGGCCGCCGTTCCGGCAAAAGGGCTTCGAGCAGACCTCGCATCCGCGGATCGTGCACGCCTTTCGCCGGCGGAGGCGCGAAGTAATAAAGGAGCGTGTCGTGCGTGGGCAGTTCGCGCAACGATTCGGGCTGGTCCAGATCCCCCGCGACCGGTGCGATTCCCTCGGTGCGAAGCCGGGCGGCGCTCTCCTCGCTGCGCGCCAGCGCGCTCACCCTCGCGCGCTGCGCGCGCTCGAGCCGGGCGACGCGCGTGCCGATGTCGCCGCAGCCTACCATGAAGACCGGGCTCATCGCGGTTCGCCCTGCCCGAAGCGCTCGGCGGTCTCGAGGAACGTGATCTCTTCGGGGGTGCTCGCCCTCCCGAGAATCGCGTTGCGATGCGGGAATCGCCCGAAGCGCTCGATGATGTCGCGGTGCTTGACGGCGTAGTCGAGAAATCCCTGCAGCTGCGCGGCCGCCGCCGGGAATTCGCGCACGAGATGCTCGTAGACTCGCACCGACCGTCGTTGCAAGCCGCGATCCTCCGCGTGCTCGAGCGGCAGATAAAAGAACGCGCGCTCGATCGGCGCGAGCTGGCCGTCCTGTCCCTCTTCGAGGCCGGCGAGCGCGTGCCGCAGGGCATGCGTGTCGCAGGCGAAGGCGCGCGGCGTGCCCCGGAACAGGTTGCGCGGGAACTGGTCGAGCAGGAGGATGAGCGCGAGGCGGCCGCGCGCCGTCTCGCCCCAGGCGTCCAGGCTCCCGCTGACCGCCAGCTCGACGTCATCGGCGAAGCGCGCGCGGATGGCGTCGTCCATCTCGCTCGCGCCTCCGAACCAGAGCCGCGAACGGTCCCCGCGCGGGAAACCGTCCGGTCCGAGCGGACCGAACCAGAAATTCAGAAGATCGTCCTGCCGCGCCACTGCCTGCTCCGTCATCGCCGCCCGCCTTGCCGCCCGAGACGCGTGTTATAACACGGCCCACGGACAGCGACGCAGGAGGTCGTCATGGAAGAAGACATCAGACGTCGAGTGGATGCGCAGCGGTCGAGCCTCGTGCGCCGTCTCGAATCCCGGCTCGACGTTCCGCTCGCGGTCCTGGGCCTCGCCTGGCTTGCCCTGCTGGTTTTCGAGCTGACGCTCGGGCTCAGCCCTTTTCTCGCGCGCCTGGGCCTCGCGATCTGGGTCGTGTTCGTCATCGACTTCGGCTTCAAGTTCGCGCTCGCGCCCGACCGGGTGCGTTACCTGCGCCGCCACTGGCTCACCGCGCTGTCGCTCGCCATTCCGGCGCTGCGCTCGGTCCGCGCGCTGCGCGCCCTTCGGGTGCTGCGGGCCGCGCGCACCGTGCGGGGATTGCGCTTGCTGCGGCTGGTCACCTCCTGGAACCGCGGCATGCGCGCGCTCGGCCGCACCATGCGCCGGCGGGGGTTCGGCTACGTGATGCTCCTCACTCTACTCGTCCTCGTCAGCGGCGCGGCCGGTATGTATGCGTTCGAGAGGGGCGTGTCGCCGGAGCGCGGGATCGACGATTACGGCTCGGCCCTCTGGTGGACCGCGATGATCCTCGCCACCATGGGATCCGAGTACTGGCCGCGGACGCCCGAGGGGCGGCTGCTGTGCCTGCTGCTGGCCGTGTACGGCTTCACGGTGTTCGGGTACGTCACAGCGGCGCTGGCCAGCTTCTTCATCAGCCGCGACACCGAGCAACAGGCGGTCCGACGGCGCGACACGGCGCGCGAAATCGCCGCGCTGCGTCGACAGGAGCAGCCGGACCACCGTGCATGACGCTACCGGCCGGAAGGACGGGAACGACGCGAGCGCGTGCGCGCGCGCTGAAGCGCGACCCGGTATACCGTGCCCGGAATGACGCGCGCCGCGTCCTCCTGGCGGAAACGGTCGTTGTAGTAACGACCGAACTCCGGATCGAGGCGTTCGCGGTAGTCCTCGTGGTTGCGCTGATACTTCCAGGAACACGCCAGGCGCACGGACGCCGGATGCTCGCCGCGGCCGACGCCGCAGACCCAGTGATCGAGGAACGGCCGGGACCCGCCCGTGCGGTTGATGCACAGAAACGCCACCGAGCGACGGTCGATCAGGCCGGCGATCTCGTCCGGCGTCGTGCAATCGGTGTGCTCGACCCGGAAGCGCGAGGGCCCGCCGAGTGCCGCCAGCATGCGCTCCATCGCGAAGCGCAGGACCTGCGGGTCGCCCCGGTAGCGGTCCGTGCCGACGGTGCCGGAAAGAAAATCCGTGAGGTAAGGCATCCCTCGGATCGCACGATGCCACAGCGTCATGGTGACCGTGGTACCGGTGAGCGCGGTGTACGCGTTGGCGAGCGCATAGAGAAAGCAGGCGCCGTCGAAGGCGCCCTGCGAGTAGATGCGCCGGCGCGCCATTACAGCAGGTCCTCCGGCTCCATCGGCCGCCACGCCGCGCGCGCAAGCCGCCAGTCTCCCCGCTCGGCGGCGAAGTCCAGGTCGAAGCGGTAGAGGTCGCCGCGCAGGCCCGCGAGGTCGGCCGAGTCGGCGATGCGTTCGCCCGCCATCGCGACCAGCAACACGACCTGCGCCCGGTCGGCGGCGGGAAAGCGCAGGTCCTGCACGCGCGTGACGAGATAGATCTCGCCATGGCGCAGCAGCCAGACGCGCAAGACCGCCTCGACGCGCCGGCGGTCGTTGCCTTCAGCGTCGCTGTAGCGTTCGGAGAGGAGCGGCCTCAGGGCGCCGAAGTCCTTCGCCTCGACCGCGGCCTCCGCGCCGCGCAGCAGCTCGCGCAGCTCGCGTTCGGGATCGGTCGTGCCGCGGCAGCCGGCGACCGGCAGCGAGGAGACGACCAGGAGGACGGCGATCGAGACGGCCCGGAGGGAGCGCATGCCGCCGATTTATATCATCGGGAGGCAGCACCGCCCAGAGACAAAACCCGCGGCGTGAGCGGGAGAACCGGCTCAGGCGGTGGCGTCGAGCGCGGTCAGAAGCTGCTTGTTG
This sequence comes from Sulfurifustis variabilis, assembly GCF_002355415.1. Lineage (GTDB taxonomy): Bacteria > Pseudomonadota > Gammaproteobacteria > Acidiferrobacterales > Sulfurifustaceae > Sulfurifustis > Sulfurifustis variabilis. Next base: position 2,245,346 of record NZ_AP014936.1, read on the forward strand.
TTGCGCGCGCGCAGCAGGTTCCAGTAGCCGAACAGGTTCACTTTCTGCTTGTCGACCACCTCGAGCTCGGTTTCACGCACGAAGGTCTTCAGGCAGAAATCCGGATGGAAACCGACGACGCGCGAGAGCGGCGCGAGCAGGCTCTCGACGCCGCCGATGACGGGATTCAGGCTGTGGAAGTGATTGACGATGTAGATTTCCCCGTCCGCCCGGCAGACGCGGCGCATCTCGTCGACCAGACGGCGCGGATGCGGCACGACCGAAACCACGTACATCGCGACGACCTTGTCGAAGCTGTCGTCGGGAAAGCTCATGTGCTCGGCGTCCATCACGTGCAGCTCGACGTTATCCCCGATTCCGTCGCGACCGAGGCGCTCGCGGGCTCGCTCGAGCATCTCGGGCGAGACGTCGATGCCCGTCACGTGCACGCCGCGCGGGTACAGCGGCAGCGAAAGGCCGGTGCCCACCCCGACCTCGAGCACGCGCTGGCCGGGCCGGCAGTTCATGTGCCGGAGCACCGCCTTGCGGCCGGGTTGGAAAAGCGCGCCGAAGTAAAGGTCGTAGAGCCGGGCGTAGCGCCGGTAGGCTTTTTTTATTGCTTCGATCTCCATCCATGCGCTCCCGTGACTTGCGAAAAACCGGAACCGGACCGCCGCTGTCCCTGCGCGGGCACTCGTCGCGGTGAAAAATAACCTATCGACGGCCACTTGCAAAGCTTGGCGGGTTCGCCGACTTGTGGTCCGCCGATGCCCGCCGCCACCCCAGGGCTACTTGCCGCCTCGCGACCGGGTCGCGCGCGACCGGGCGGACGTCTTCAGCCGCTCCCCGCCTCGCGCAGCACCTTGATCTGGAACAGCGTGTTGCGTTCCTCCTCCTCCAGGGCCGACTGAATGTAGCGGATGGTGGCGCGGTAACGGGGGATGACGTTGTACTTCAGGGCGTTCACACGCTTCTGCGTCTTGCGCTGCTCGGCGAGAAGGCGCCAGAGCGCCGTCTCCGCTTCCCCGAAACGCGCGAGCAACGCCGCCAGCTGCGCCAGCCGGCGGCGCGCCTCGTCGAAACTCGCGTCGGTCCACATCAGCCCGACCGGCTGCAGCGGAAGTGTCCGGACCTCCACGGCCGGGTACTCGACGCCGATGGACGAGCGCGGAAGGATGGTGAGCGCGAGCGCCGGCTTGAGGCCGAGCGCCGCCTGCCGCAGCATCTGGCTGCCCATGCGCATGTGCGCCATGCCCAGCCACTCGTACGACTCCGCGAGCGACGAGCGTACCTCCGCGCGCAGCCGGCGATACTGGTCGAGACGCTCGTAGACGAGGCGCGTCAGCAGCTCGCGCTTGCGCTCGAGCATCGCGTGGCCCTGCTCCAGGAACGCAACCTGCCGCTTGAGGGCGAGCAGCGCGCTCTTGGTCGGCGGAATCTTGAGCCGGCCCCTCATGCCTCCGCCGGCGCCCGCTCGCCCTGGTGGTACTTCGCCAGATCGGCCTCGCGCATGCGCGTGAGCGCCTCGGCGGGGAGGAACGAAAGGAGCTGCCAGGCGATCGCCAGCGTCTCGATGATCGAGCGGTCCTCCTCCTCGCCCTGCGCGACGAAGCGCTTCTCGAACGCGTCGGCGAAGGCAAGGTACTGGCGGTCGAGCTCGCCCAGCTCTTCGGCGCCGATGATCGACGCCAGGTTGCGCACCTCCAGCGCCCGCGCGTAGGCCGCGTACAGCTGGCTCGCGACGCGCGGGTGGTCCTCCCGCGTGTCGTCCTTGCCGATGCCGTCCTTCATGAGCCGCGAGAGCGACGGCGGCACGTAGACCGGCGGGTACACGCCCTGGTTGTGCAGGTCGCGCGACAGGACGATCTGTCCCTCGGTGATGTAGCCGGTCAGGTCCGGGATCGGGTGCGTGATGTCGTCGCTCGGCATGGACAGCACCGGCACCATGGTGATGGAGCCGTGCCGGTTCTTGATGCGCCCGGCGCGTTCGTAGATTTCGGCGAGGTCCGAGTAGAGGTAGCCGGGGTAGCCCTTGCGCGAGGGCACGTCGCCCTTCGCCGTCGCCACCTCGCGCAGCGCCTCGGCGTAGTTCGTCATGTCGGTGAGCACGACCAGCACGTGCAGGTCGAGATCGTAGGCGAGGTACTCCGCCGCCGTGAGCGCCGTACGCGGGAGGATCAGCCGCTCGATCGGGGGGTCGTCGGCCAGATTGATGAACATCACGACGTTGCCGAGCACCCCGCTCGACTCGAAGTCCTCTTCGAAGAAGCGCGCGTCGGCGTACGAGACGCCCATGGCCGCGAACACCACCGCGAACCTCGATTCCTCGCCGATCAGCTTCGCCTGGCGCACGATCTGGGCGGCGAGCCGGTTGTGCGGCAGCCCCGAGCCCGAGAAGATCGGCAGCTTCTGGCCGCGCACCAGGGAATTGAGTCCGTCGATCGTGGAGATGCCCGTCTGGATGAACTCGCGCGGGTAGGCGCGCGCGGCGGGGTTCATCGGCGCGCCGTTGACGTTGCGCTTGACGCCCGACACGAGCGGCGGACGGCTGTCCCGCGGCGCCCCCACGCCGTTGAAGATCCGGCCGAGAATGTCCCGCGAGAGCGGGATCTCGAACGGCTCCTCGAGGAACCGCACCCAGGTGCGCTCGAGGTCGAGGTCGTCGGTCCCCTCGAACACCTGGATCAGCACGACCGCGTCCGACGTCCGGATCACCTGCCCGTTGCGCTTGCGCCCGCGATAGTCTCGCACGACCACCCGATCGCCGAGCGCGACGCCCTGCACGCCCTTCATGTACAGCAGGCCGCCGCGCGCGGCCGATGCCATCCGGTACTCTTTCTCCTTCATGGCGCGCCTAGGTCCCGCCTCCCGGTTTGCCGTACTCCGTCCGCAGCCGCTCGAAGGTCTCGCGGATCTCGCCGCGAAAGCCCGACAGCTCGTCGACCTGGTTGCTCGCGTACAGCGTCTTGAGCCGCCGCGCGCGCGCGAGAACGGGAAGCGCGAGCAGTTCCTGCACCGGCACGCCGATGCCGAGGAGCTCGCCGCCGCGCCCGTGCAGCTCGAGCACGAGATCGAGCAGCATGAACTGCTTCTGCGGCGAGCAGAACGAGTCCACCTCCTCGAACGCGCTCTGCTGCAGCACGCCTTCGCGTATCAGCGCGGCGCCCTCGAGCGCCCAGCGCTGCGCGCTCGAGAGCGCCTCGGGGCCGACGAGGTTGACGATCCGCGCCAGCTCGTCCGCCTGCGCGAGCAGCGCCAGGGCCTCGGCGCGCCGAGCCGCCCAGCGGGGGTCCACGTTCTCGGCCCACCACGTCGCCGCCTGACCCGCGTAACCCGAAAAGCTGTCCGTCCAGTCGACCGCCGGATAATGGCGCGCATCCGCGAGCTCCTTGGAGAGCGCCCAGAAGGTCTGCACGATCTCCTTGGTATGGCTCGTCACGGGTTCGGAGAAATCGCCGCCGGGGGGCGAAACGGCCCCGATCAGGGTCGCGGAGCCGTGCAGGCCCGCAAGGGTTTCGACGCGCCCGGCGCGCTCGTAGAAGGCCGCGAGCCGCGAGGCGAGGTACGCCGGGTAGCCCTCCTCCACCGGCATCTGGCCGAGGCGTCCCGCCACCTCCCGCAGCGCCTCGGCCCAGCGGCTCGTGGAATCCGCGACCATGACCACGTCGTAGCCCTGGTCGCGGTAGTACTCCGCGAGCGTGACGCCGACGTAGATCGACGCTTCGCGCGCCACGACCGGCATGTTGGAGGTGTTGGCGACGAGCATCGTGCGCTCCATGAGCAGCCGCCCGGTGTACGGATCGGTCAGCTCGGGAAAGGTCTCGAGGATCTCGACCAGCTCGTTGCCGCGCTCGCCGCATCCGACGTAGATCACGATCTCGGCGTTCGACCAGCGCGCGATCTGCTGCTGCACCACCGTCTTCCCGGCGCCGAACGGCCCGGGGACGGCGGCCTTGCCACCCTTGAGGAGCGGGAAGAAGGTGTCGAGGATGCGCTGCCCCGTGATGAGCGGGCTCGTGGCGTGGTCGCGTCGCCGGTAGGGCCGCGCGGTGCGCACCGGCCAGCGATGGTAGAGCCGGAGTTCGCGGACGGCGCCGGAAGGCTCCCGCAGGCGCGCGATCACGTCTTCGACCGCGTATTCTCCGTTAGGCGCCAGCTCGATCAGCTCGCCGCGACCGTCGGGGGGAACGAGAACCCGGTGCTCGATCGTCTTCGTCTCCGGCACGCGCCCGAGGATCTCCCCGCCATCGAGCCTCGCGCCGGGCGCCATGCCCGGCTCGGGCGTGAAAGACCACCGGCGCGCGCGGTCGAGCGGCGCGAGCGAGAGGCCGCGCGCGATCTGGTCGCCGCTCGCCTCGTAGGTCGCGGCGAGCGGACGCTGCACGCCGTCGTAGATGTTCCCGAGGAGCCCCGGTCCGAGCTCGACCGCGAGCGGATGACCGAGCGGCTCGGCCGACTCCCCCGGGCGCACCGACTCGGTCGACTCGTAGACCTGGACGACCGCCTCCTCGCCGCTGCGCGCGATCACCTCCCCCACGAGGCCCAGCTTGCCGATGCGCACCTGCTCGCCGTTGAGCACGCCGGGCAGGTGCACCGTGGCGATCGGCCCGTTGACTTCGATTATCCTACCCACCGATCATCGCCCTCACGTCCGCGGTCGCCGCGTAGAGCCGTTCCATGACCGTCCGCTGCAACGCCTCCTGCATCCGCTCCAGGCGGCCCTCGAAGGTGTTGTCGATCCGGATCGCGCCGTCCGCGCTGCTCACGCGCGCGCCGCCCGCGCACGCGATCGGCTGCGGCGCGAGGCGCAAGCGCTTCGCCACGCCGGCGTCGCGACACCATGCCTCCCAGCGCCCTGCGAGGCGCGCGGCGTCGCGATCGTTGAGTTCCGCCACCAGCTCGTCGCGCTCGATCGCCTCGGCCGCCTGCGCGACGTAGCGCTCGAGCAGCGTGTCGTAGCGCTTCTCGTCCGCGGGAAGCGCTGCGAGCCGGGAACGCATCTTCTCCAGCGCCTCCAGGACGAGGCTCCAGCGCAGCCGATCGAGCTCCTCGGCGAGCTTGATCTCGGCCGCCTGCACGCGCTGGCGGTACAGCCGTTCGGCCGCGGCCTTGGCCGCGAGGATCTCGCGCTCCTCGCGCAGCCTCAGGCGCTCGGCGCCGTCGGCCAGGATCTGGTCGCGCGTGCGCCGCGCGTTCGCCAGGTGCTCGTCGGCGAGCGCCCGCGCCCGAGCGAGGAGCGCCGCCTCGAGCTCCTCGATGCCGCCCCGCGGGCTCACGTCCTGGGCTCCAGGGCCTGCGGGCCGAGGATCGCGCGCACCACGTCCTCGACTCCGGGCCGGTAGGCCTCGGGGGCGTGCAACGGCGGGATCTCGGCGACGACGATCCGCCCGCCCTCCTCGCGGACGCGCCTGAGCCAGGGTCCCGGATCGCGCGCGAGGTGATGCTCGAGAAAGACGAGCGCCTTCTCCTGGCGCTTGAGCAGGTCGCCCAGCACCCGTTCGACCGTGTCGCCCGTGGCCTCCGGGTAGGTCTCGGCCCCGATCAGGCTGAAACCCTCCATCAGCGCGCTCGATCCGAGCGCCAGCAGGCGGGTCGCGGGCGGCGGCGCGGCGTCGGCCATCGCCCCGCCTAGATGCGGCCGAGCATCAGGATCGTGACCACGAGGCCGTAGATCGCGATGCCCTCGGCGAGCCCGAGATAGATCAGCGTGCGCCCGAAGATCTCCGGCTTCTCGGCGATGACGGCGAGCGCCGCGGCGCCCACCGGACCGACGGCGATGCCCGCGCCGATCGTCGCGAGCGCCGTCGGTATGCCGATGCCGATCAGTGCGAGCCCGAGTCCCACGGACACGTCGGCCGACGCGCCCGCGGCCGGCGCCTGCGCCATCGACTGGTCCACGGCGAAGAAAAGCAGCAGCGCTTCCGCGACCACGAAGAGCAGCAGGTTCGCCGCCAGCGTGCCCCTGAGCCATCGCCGGGCGGGTCTCTTCCGCGACAGCGGACGGAACTCCAGGTACACCCCGGCGGCCACGATGCCGACCAGGCTCAACGTGATCAGTCCGACTAGCCAGTACATGGTGACTCCTTATAGGTGCTTCTTGTTCCTGCTCCCCCTCTCCCGCGAGCGGGAGAGGGATGGGGTGAGGGTTCCAACGCTCACCCCACCCTCACCCTCTGCCCAAAGGGGAGAGGGAATCAAACTAACCGCTTCCACCGACTCCCCCTCTCCCGCTTGCGGCAGAGGGCAAGGGGTGAGGGCCTCGCCTTCCGCAGCCCTCACGGTGATCCCTCCCCGAGGTATTCCCCTCACGTCACCCGGACCTTGAGCGTCAGCGGCCGGAACTCCCGCCCGTCGCCGCTGTAGAACCGCGAGAACCCCTCGTAATACTCGAGCCGGAGCACCTGGATCGCGACGATGGCGCCTTCGAGCACCAGGATGAACGCGTTGCCGAGCACCACCGTGATCCAGTGGCCGGTCGTCTCCATCATGTCCGCCAGGGTGAAGACGGCGATCGCGAGCGCCACGTGGTTCAAGCTGAAGGCCGCGACCCGCAGGAACGACAGCGTGTTGGCGAAGTACGCCAGTACCGTCTCAAAGCCCTCGATCAGCACGACCAGCACGCGCTCGGCGACCGGCGCCCGGTAGTGCCGCCACTTGTAAGCGAGAATCGCGGCGAACGGCAATGCGATCGCGACCGCCTCGGCCTCCCCGAACCGACCTGCCGTGGTCGAGCGGTACACCGCGTAAATCACGCCGGCATAGAAGAGCATTCCCGCCACGCCCTTTCCGTCGAACAGCGCCTCGCCCCACCGGCCGTCGATCAGGCGGTTGTAGACGGTCAGGCCGGTGGCCAGCAGGATGAACCCGATGCCCCACGCGAGGGCGACGCCGAGCATGCGCATCGGATCGGACATCGGGGCGATCCAGACCGGGTGAATCAGCTCCTCGTAGCCGAAGACGCTGCCGTACAGGAAGCCGAACACGACGGCCGCGAGCCCGGCCGCCACGAAGAAGACCGCGAACGATCCGAGCTTCCGGCGAAAGAGGAGCCCGGCCGCGGCGATGACCGCGCCCTGCCCGACATCGCCGAACATCATTCCGAACATGAGCACGAAGCTCGCCGCGAAAAGCAGTGTCGGGTCGAACTCGCCGTAGCGCGGCACGCCGTAGTTCTTCACCAGGGACGCGAACGGCCGCACGAGCCAGGAGTGCCGCATCGCCGAAGGCACCTCGCCCCGCTCCGCGGGCAACGGATCCCGCGCGGTGAGCACGTAGGGGCGCCCGAACGACCTGTCGAGCGCGCGTTTCACGTCGCGGAGATCGCGCTTCGGAATCCAACCGCCGATCAGCGCCAGCCCGCCGCGGGCGCGCAGCGCGTCCTCGAGCTCGGCGTACGGCGCGGCGCGCGAAAGCGTGTCCGCGGCCACCGCCAGCCGGGCTCGGTGTTCGCGCTGCAGGCTCTCGACCCGCCCGCACTGCGCGGCGTTCCCGGCCTCCGCCCGCGCGAGCCGCTCGCGGAGCTCGCGCCGCACCTTGTCGGGGCGGTCGTGCAGCTCCGGCGGGATCGCCACCGCCCGCCAGCCGGCCGCATTCAGCACCCCCGACAACTCGGTTTCCCTGCCGGTCGGGCCGGCCACCACCGCGTGCGTCAGGCCGTCGGCGACGAGGTACGGCGAGATCACGTAACCGGCGAGCGCCGCCGCCTCCCGCAGACGGCCGACATTGACGGCCGGGACGGTGCCGATGTGCACGTCGAGAAAACGCTTGCGCGCGGAAAGCCGGCCCAGATCGATGTCGAGCGCGGTGAAATTGTCCAGCGTCCTCAGCAGCTGCTCGACGTGCCGGCGCTCCTCGTCCAGCCGGCGCAGGGCCTCCTGCGCGCGCGAGCACTCCGCCCAGACGTCGCCGAGCCACGCGTCGAGCCGTTCGAGCTCGTCGATCGTCACCGGGCGCAGCCCGCCGGGCGCGCCCGCGTTCCCGGGGAGCCCGCAATGAGCCAGGATCTTGTCGAGCCGCGCGCGGGCGCTCCGGTAGACCTCGCGATAGCGCTCGCCGGGAAATTCCGGGAGCCGCTCGGCGTACGCCCGGGTCGTCTCCGGGTTGAAGACACCGGCCCGCGCGAGCACGAGCGCGGCGAGCGGCGCGTCCTCGTTCAGCACCTGGAGCGCGATGCGCTGCATGGGCAACGGCTTGAACATCTCAGCACCCCGCCCGGAGCGATGAACGATGAGCGTCGCGCGCGCGACGGGCGCGCCCGGGACTCGCCACTTGCCGCTTCTCGCCGGTCACCTAGCCCGGCCCTCCCAGCGCGGCCGCCGTCCTCACGATGCCGGGCGGCATGCGAAGCTGCTTGCCCTTGAGAACGGCCCGCACCCGGCGGAGATCGCGTTCCCGCAGCACGAGGTACGCGAACACACGCGCGAGGTTGAAGCTGCTGTAGCGCAACACCCGTTCGGCATGGGCCCAGGCGTGACGCTCCAGCCTGCGCGTCGTCTCCGGCACGTCCCGGCTCCCGGCCAGCAGCGCCGCCAAAGGCTCGGGCAGGCGCGCGAGCACCTCCTCCATGCTCCCGAGCTGCGCGAGGTCCGCGAGCGTGCGCGCGGATAGCCGGTACGTCGCCGGGATCAGAAGGTAATAGGTCTCGGCCGCCGGCAGGCCGTACGCGAAACGGAATCGCAGCAGCCAGAGGAGGTTCAGGCGGTCGACGATGTCGCCCACGAGCGCCTTGAGCGCATTGCCCTCGCGCCCCTCGGCGGCGCGCGCCTCCCTCGAAAGGCCGGCGAAGTAGCGCCGGTCGACCGCGCTGTCGAGGGCGAACAGGTCGTGGCGCTCCTCGTAGATCCGTCGCGCTTCGCGCGCGATGTCGTGGAACGGCGTGCTCTCCAGCCGGCGCAGCAGTTCCGCGACGTCCTCGGTGCGCAGGAGCTCGTCGATCGGCAGGCGTGCGAAGGGCGCCTCGACCAGCTCCTGCCGGATGGCCTCGGTCGGCTGTCCGGTCATCCTGCCCCGCAGGATCGTCTTCAGGTTCGATAGCTCGAAGCGGTACGCCCAGTAGACCAGGAAATCGCGCGGACGACCGGCGAGGGCGCGCGCGAGCACGGCGAAGTCCGCGACCAGCACGACAATGAGGCGCTGCTCCAGCGACGGCGGCGTCCCGCCCGCCGCCATCGCCTGCATGCCCTTGAGCGCCAGGATCTCCCCCTCCTGCCCGGGAGGAACGGCGATGAGCGCTTCGACGTCGGGGTCCGAGAGCAGTCGCTCGCTCAGCGCCGAGACGCGCGAGTGCAGGTAGGCGTAGCGCGCGACCGCGCCCACGTCAGAGCCGGTCCGGGTCGGTGAGCACCCGGATCGCCGCCTGGATCGCCTCCTCCTCGCGGTCGCGCCCGAGCCGCGTCAGTTGCGCGCGGCGTTCCTCATAGCGCCGCGCCTGCTCTGCGACCGCCTGCACGGCGCGCTCCTCCGCCTTTTCGAGAAAGGAGTTGCGCAGCTCCGGCAATCGCGCCTCGAACTGCGCCTCCGCGGTCCGCGCGTCCTCGAGCGCCTGGCGGATCATGTGCTCCCGCTCGAGCTCCGCCTCCTTGACCAGCGCTTCCGCCTGCAGCTCGGCGTCGAGCAGGCGCTGGAGCTCGTCTTCCATCCCGGCCATCGTTTCAGCCCGCGAGCCAGGCCCACGTTCCCGTCGCGGCGATCATACCGCCGCCCGCGCGCAGCCATGCCTCGCCGAGGCGCTCGCGCAGCCGGTCGCCGAGCAGCCATCCGGAACCGTGCAGCGCGACCGTGGCCAGCACCACGCCGAGACCGTAGCGGGCGACCGACGCGGCCTGCGGCAGCTCCGCGCCGTGCGCGTGCCCGTGGAAGACGGCGAAGGCGGCGACGAGCGCGAGCCCGACCGGCACCGGCAGCCGGGCGCGGGCCGCGACCAGCAGCCCGAGGACGAGGACCGACGCCGCGATCCCGCTTTCGATGCCGTACGCGCCGAGGCCCCCGACGGCGGCCAGCGCGCCGAGCGCCATCGCGGCCACGAACGTGGCCGGCACCGCGAGCCGCATGCGCCCCTGCTGCTGCGCGGCCCACAGCCCCACGGCGAGCATCGCGAGCAGGTGGTCGAGCCCGAGGAACGGGTGCGCAAGACCGGCGGCGAAACCCGCGCCACTCGCGCCGAAGGTGTGGGCGTGGGCCGGCCCTGCCGCCGCCAGCATCGTCGATGCGATCCCTACCGCTTTCCAAAAGCGCATGAATGCCTCTCTCTCGCGAGTTCTGCGCGCACAGTCATGAGTTCACGTTCTCCGGTGCGCGCTTCGCGCGCTCATCAACCGATCACTCGTCACTTTTCACTTATCACTGTTCTACCTCACCTTCACCTTGATCAGCTCCTCGCCCGCGGGATCGGTCACGTGCACCGCGCAGGCGATGCAGGGATCGAAGCTGTGGATCGTGCGCAGGATCTCGATCGGCTGTTTGGGGTCGTGCAGGCGCGTGCCCTTGAGCGCCGCCTCGTACGGGCCGTCCTGGCCCTGCGCGTCGCGCGGGCCGGCGTTCCAGGTGCTCGGCACGACTGCCTGGTAGTTGGCGATCTTGCCGTCCTTGATGACGATCCAGTGCGCGAGCGCGCCGCGGGGTGCCTCGGTATAACCCACGCCCCTCGCTTCCCTCGGCCAGCTCTCCGGTTCCCAGAGCTTCTCGTTGAAGGTTCGCAGGTCGCCGCCCTTGATGTTCGCGATCAACTGGTTGTACCAGCCTTCCATCGCGTCCACGAAGATCTTGGTCTCGAGCGTACGCGCGGCGGTGCGCCCGAGCGTCGAGTAGAGCGCCTGCACCGGCAGGTCGAGGCGCTTCAGCGCCATGTCCACGAGCTCTTTCGCCTGGGCGTTGCCGGTCGCATAGAGCATGAGCACCCGCGCGAGCGGCCCGACTTCCACCGCCTTGCCGCGCCAGCGGGGCGACTTGAGCCACGAGTAGCTCTTGTCCGTCTCGAGGTTCTTGTACGGCGGCTTGGGACCGGTGTAGGCGAACGTCGTCTCCCCGTCGTACGGGTGCAGACCCTTGTCCTTGCCCCCGCTGTACTCGTACCAGGAGTGCGCGACGAACTCCTGGATCTGGTCCTCGGCATTGAGATCGATCGGCTCGACGCGCGAAAGATCGCGGTTCAGGATCACGCCGCGCGGGACCAGGAAGCTTGCCACGTCGCCCATCCCGTTCGCCGGAAAGTCGCCGTAGGTGAGGAAGTTGCCGATACCCTCGCCCTGCCGGCCCCAGTCCTTGTAGAAGGAGGCGATGGCGAGCGTGTCGGGCACGTAGACCTGATCGACGAAGGCGCGCATGGACTGGATCACGTTGCGGACCCGCTCGAGGCCGACCATGCTCACGGCGGTCGCCCCGCTCCCGCCGCGGTACAGCGGCCCGCGGCCTTTGCCCGGGTGCTCGGAATCGATCGCGATCCCGACCGGCGCGCCGCCGACGAGGAAGTTCGGGTGCGGGTTCTTGCCGCCGAAGACCGTGTGGATCTGCACGACGTCCCGCTGCCACGCGAGCGCCTCGAGGTAGTGCGCCACCGCCATCAGGTTCGCCTCGGGCGGCAGCTTGTACGCCGGGTGCCCCCAGTAGCCGTTGTTGAAGATACCGAGCTGCCCGGCCTCGACGAAGCCCTTGAGCCTCGCCTGCACGTCGGCGAAGTACCCGGGCGAGGACTTCGCGTAGCCGCTGATGGACTGGGCGAGCTCGGAAGTCTTCTTCGGGTCGGCCTTGAGCGCCGAAACGACGTCCACCCAGTCGAGCGCATGCAGGTGGTAGAAGTGCATCACGTGGTCGTGGACGAACTGCGCGCCGATCATGAGGTTGCGGATGAGCTGCGCGTTCGCCGGGATCTCGTACTTGAGCGCGTCCTCGACCGCGCGCACGGAGGCGATGCCGTGCACCAGCGTGCACACCCCGCAGATCCGCTGCGCGAACGCCCAGGCGTCGCGCGGGTCGCGTCCGCGCAGGATGATCTCGATGCCGCGCACCATCGTGCCCGCGCTCGATGCCTGCTGGATGACGCCGTCGGCGTCGGTCTGCGCCTCGATGCGCAGATGCCCTTCGATGCGGGTGATCGGGTCAACGACTACCGTTTGCGTCGCCATTTTCCTAGGCCCTTATTTGCGTGAGGTCGTGAGGTCGTGAGATCGTGAGGTCTCCATTTCCCGATCTCCCGCTCTCACGATCTCCCGTATTCACTGTTCCAGATTGTCCGCCACGAGCTCGAGGAGGCTCTCCGCCGTCCTGTCCCACCTGAAGTGCGCCTGGCCGTCGTCGAAGGTCTGGCGGCAGTTCGAGCAGGCCATGATCAGCTTCTCCGCCCCCGTCTCGTCCACCTGCTTCATCTTGATCTGGAACGTCTTGTAGCGCAGGTCGTCGGCGCGGTGGATCGTGATCACGCCCCCGCCTCCGCCGCAGCACCAGTTGCGGCCCTTGCTGTTATCCATTTCGTGCAGATCGAGGCCGAGCGCGTTCATCACGACGCGCGGCGCCTCGATCGCGCCGCCGCGGCGCACGAGCTGGCAGGGATCGTGGAAGGTCGCGGTCCCGCCTGCTTTCTTCACCTTGAGCCGTCCGTTCTGGATCTGCTCGGCGATGAACTCCGTGATGTGGCGCACCTTGAACGGCAGCGGTTTACCGTACATGTTGGCGCCCTGCCAGCGCATGGCGCTGTAGGCGTGGCCGCATTCCGGCAGGATCAGGTACTTGGCCCGGCAGGCGATGGCGGCGTTGATGAGCTTCATGCTCATGTCGCGCTGCCAGTCGACGTTGCCCGAGAGCAGCCCGAAGTTGGTCGCCTCGTAGCCGTCGCTGCGGAAGGTGTAGGAGTAGCCGGCCGCCTTCATCACCTTGGCCGTGGCGGCGATCGATTCGGGGTACTTCATGATCTCGATCGAGGACATCGTGAGCAGCACGTCGGCAGCGTCCTTGTCCATCGGGATGTCGACCTCGTGCTCGTCGGCCATCCATTCGACGCGCTCCTGGAACACCTTGGGCGTCGCGCCGAGCGGGCTGCCCTCGCGCTCGGCCTTCTCCGCGACCGCCCAGAGCTCGTGCGGCACGAGTCCCGCCTTGAACATCGCGTGGCGCGCCTGCCCGACGAGGGCGGCGATGTCGATGCCCATCGGGCAGGCGTTGGTGCAGCGCCCGCACATCGTGCACGAGTCGTAGATGAGCTCCTGCCACTCGCGCAGGCGCGCGACGCTCACCGCCGGCTTGAGATTGAACAGCCGGTAGAACAGCGCGAACGGTCCCGCCTCGCGCTGGTAGGCCTGCTTGAAGACCTCGACCTTCCAGATGGGCGTGTACTTCGCCTCGCCGGTGGTGACGTAGAAGTGACACGCCGCCGCGCAGTTCCCGCAGTGGATGCAGGAGTCCATGTGAACGGCGGCGCCGTAGTGGAAGTCCTTCGCGAAATGCCGCATCGCCTCGCGCAGGCGCTCGGTCTCGGGCGTCTCGCCCTGCTGGTCGTAGCGGACGGCCGGTTCCTTTACCGAGAGCCGCGGCTTGCCGGTGTCGAGCTCGAGGGCGGGGTCGACGGTGCTCATGTGGCGGCCCCCCGGCGGGTGAACACGTACCCCGTCACGGCGCGGGCCGGCACGAACAGGAAGGCATGCATGAGCTTGCCGAACGGGAACCAGACGAGCAGGAGCTGAAAGCTCAGGATATGGATCGCGAGCAGCGTCTCGTAGCGCGCGCCGAGGTGCGCGACCGCCATGAGCCCGGTCACGAGCGGCGCCACCGCCACGAACCAGGAGAAGTAGTCGTCGAAGTTCGACAGCAGCCGCAGGACCGGGTGCGTGATCCGCCGGACGAGCAGCGCGATGAAGGCCACGAGCGCGACGACGCCGCTCAGGTACACGAACGCCGTGGGAAGCGCCGGCCAGCTCACGCCGAACAGGTCGCGGATGAACAGCAGATGGAACGCGCCGCCGAAGACCACGATCGCGAGCCCGATGTGCGAGACGTAGCCGAGCACGGTGCTGTAGGTATTGCGTTCGCGGAACTCGCGGCGGGGCCACATGCGCGAGAACACCGTCTTGACCGCGCCCCACCAGGGCGCCGCGCCGCCATGGCGCGGCTCGTTCAGGTCCCGCCGGTGGTGCAGGAAGAAGATCCCGAACAGGCGCCAGAGCACGCCGATGATGAAGATCGCGAAGGCCCATTCCATCGCCGGGCCGCGGGCGAAGTCGAGCAGCTCCATGTCACTTGCCCTCCACGAGTTTGCGCTGGCGCATGCGCGAGGTGACCGCCGCCCCCACGCCGACGGCCGCGCCCGCAACCGCCGCGGCGGCGAGCGTCGTGCGGTCGGTCCAGATGCCGGCGGAGAGCGGCGTGTACCAGCTCCCCTTGTCCCAGAAGTTCGGCTCCGAGCAGCCGATGCAGCCGTGACCGCTCTCGATCGGGAAGCTCACGCCGCCGTTCCACTTCACGGTGGCGCAGGCGTTGTACGTCGTCGGCCCCTTGCAGCCGAGCTCGTACAGGCACCAGCCGCGCCGCGCGCCCTCGTCGTCGAAGGTCTTCGCGAACTTGCCCTGGTCGTAAAATGGCCGGCGGTAGCAGCGGTCGTGGATGGTGTCCGCGAAAAACACCTTCGGACGATTGAGGTGATCGAGCTCCGGCAAGGTGCCGAAGGTGAGGTAATGGGCAATCACGCCGGTGAGGACCACCGGGATCGGCGGGCAGCCGGGGACGTTCACGATCGGCTTGTCCTTCACGATGTCGGAAACCGCGACCGCGCCCGTCGGGTTCGGATTCGCCTTCGGCAGGCCGCCGTAGGCCGCGCACGTGCCGACCGAGATCACGGCGGCCGCACCCTTCGCGGTGTCGCGCAGGATGTCGGCGAAGCTGTGACCCGCGACCGTCCCGTAGCCGGCGTCGGCCATCGGGATCGCGCCGTCGACCAGCACCAGGTACTTGCCGTCGTTCTCCTTGATCGCCTGCGCGAGCGACGCTTCGGCCGCGTCGCCCGAGGGCGCCATGATGGTGTGCTGGTAGTCGAGCGAGATGAGATCGAAGATCAGGGTCTCGAGCGAGGCCGTGTGGGCGCGGGTGAGCGACTCGAGGCACCCGGTGCACTCCTGGAACGAGAGATAAACGACCGACGGCCGGCGTGCCTTCGCGAGCGCCTCCGCCATGGCCGGCACCACGCCCGGCGGCAGCGCCATCGCCGAGGCGACCGAGGCGCAGAACTTGAGAAATGTCCGACGGCTGATCCCGTGCTGCCCGAGTCTGTCGCCGAGCGTGAGGTTATCCGGCATCGCTGTCTCCTTCCGCGGCTGGCGTCATCGTGGACTGCAGTCGGGCGCGAAGCCGCTCCAGCCCCAGCGCCGCGTCGCTGGGGTGCGTCTTCAGGATTTCCGGCACATACGTGATCTCGAGCAGCTCGCCCGCGACTTCCTCGAGCGCGTTGAAGTGCTTGACCCACCAGACGCCGTTCACGCCGGTCTCGTGCACGTGCGTCGGCCCGGCCGCCTGGACCTCGACCTCCACCTCGCCTCGCCCGAGCGCCTCCTCGAGGAAGGCGTAATCCGCCGGCGTGAGCGGGAGGCTGCGCAGATCGATGCTCGTCGCCTCGCCGGTGTCGACCAGCCGCGCGAGCAGGTCGGCGATCTCGTGCAGCAGCGCCGGCGCATTGAGCGGGACGCCGGCCGCGTCCGCGGGGACGACGGCGACCGGGATCTCATTGAGCTTCATGCGCGCTCCAGCGATCGATGAGGGAAAGGGCGATGTCGCCGGCCGCGGGCAGCGCCGCCGCCACGGGTGCGCTCGGCCGCTCGCCCCAGTCGATATCCCTGGGCTGGATGCCGATAAGCGCGCGCCGCTCGGGCAAGCGGCCCGCGAGCCGCGCCATGACGAGCAGATCGAGGAGGCTCACCTCGTGCACGCTGAGCTTGCGATTGTGCGCGAGGAAACGGTCCATCGCCTCGTGCTCGAAGAGCCGCACGGTCCCGGGCGCCTCCTTGAGCTCGGCCGCGTCGATGACGATGAGGGCGCCGCAGTCGTCGATCGTTCCCGCCAGCGTGAAGCTCAGCGTGCCGGCGTCGACGAGCTCGACATCGTCCCGCGTTCGGCAGCGGCCTTCGAGGTGGCGAACGGCATGGACGCCGGCCCCTTCGTCGGTCAGCAGACTGTTGCCCACCCCGAGCACGAGCGTTTTCACGGCCGCCCTGCCTCCTTGTGTCGCCACCATAACGCGTGGGCGAAAAGACTCCCACAAGGCACGGCCGCCGGTCCACTCCCTCGCGGTCCGTTACTGTAAAAATTCTCGACGGCAGGAAGGCGAGGGCGGAGGGCGAAGGCGGCTCGCCCGTGGCGGCCCCGGACGCGAGGCAGCGCCTCGCGCCGGCCCGCATACCTCCCGTCGATGGTGTCGTTCATATGCGGGCATCGTAAGGCGGGCGCAAACTCGCATATTGATTCAGGTCAAAATGCGTCCGAGGTCCGGGCGCTACCATCCCGTACGTAAAGGAGCTAGGGTAAGCGCGATTCGCGAGGGTCGGCCATGTGTCTGGGAATTCCCATGCAGGTGAAGGAGGTCATGGGCTACACCGCCCGCTGCGAGGCCAAGGGCGTCGAGCGCGACGTGAGCCTCTTCCTCCTGCAGCACGAGCCGGTCGTGGCCGGGGACTTCGTGATGGTGCACGTCGGTTACGCGATCCAGCGCATGACGGAGCAGGAGGCACGCTCGGCCTGGGAGGTCTACGACGAGATGCTCGCCGCCGAGACGCGCGCGCCCGATGCATGAGCTCTCCGTCTGCCAGGGCATGCTGGCGCAGGTGAGCGAGATCGCGCGAGACCATGGCGCGCGCGCGGCGAGCCGGATCGTGGTGCGCGTCGGCCCGCTCTCGGGCGTCGAGCCCGCCCTGCTCGCGCAGGCCTTCCCGCTCGCGCGGGCCGGCACGGTCGCCGCCGAGGCGGACCTCGTGGTCGAACCCGCGCCGGTGCGCGTGCGCTGCGAGCGCTGCGGCGCCGAGACCGAGGCCGCCGCCAACCGCCTGCTCTGCGGCGCGTGCGGCGACTACCGTACGACGCTCACGGCGGGCGACGAGCTGCTGCTCGTGAGCGTGGAGCTCGTGCGAGAAGAAGAAGTGATGAGTGCAAAGCGATAAGTGATGAGTGGAGGAGCGCGCGCAGCGCGCAACATCAACTAGTCACTTATCACTTATCACTGGTCACCGGAGTTCAGATGTGTGACACCTGCGGCTGCAACGTGACCCCCGGCAACGCCCACCTGGCGCACGCGCCGCAACCGGAGGGCGTGACCGCCGTCTCCGTGCTCAGGGGCCTGCTCTCGGAGAACGATCTCCAGGCCAGGCACAACCGCACGCACTTCGACGCCCATGGCGTGCTTGCCGTCAACCTGATGTCCTCGCCCGGGGCGGGCAAGACGCGGCTCCTCGAGGCGACGATCGATGCGTTGCGCGACGAGCTGCGCATCGCCGTCATCGAGGGCGATCTCGAGACCGAGAACGACGCGGAGCGCGTGCGCGCGAAGGGCGTCGCGGCGCTCCAGATCACGACGGGCACGGCGTGCCACCTCGACGCGCACATGGTGCACGACGCGCTTCACCGCCTGCCCCTCGACGGCGTGGATCTCGTTTTCATCGAGAACGTGGGCAATCTCGTGTGCCCCGCGAGCTTCGATCTGGGCCAGCACCGCAACGTCGTCCTGTTGTCGGCCACCGAGGGCGACGACAAGCCCGCGAAGTACCCCGTGATGTTCCGCGGGGCCGACCTCGCCCTCCTCACGAAGAGCGATCTCCTGCCCGTGCTCGACGACTTCGAACCCGCGCGCGCCGAGGCCGCGTTGCGCGCGCTCGCGAGCCGGGCTCCGCTGTTGACGATTTCGGCCAGGACCGGCGACGGCCTCGAGGGGTGGCTCGCGTGGCTGCGCGGCGAGCTCCGGGCCGAACGGGAGCGGCTCGCGACGCATCCGCCGGCGTCGCCGTCGCATCCTCACGCCCGCCCCCGCGCCAGGATGCTGCCCTGACCGATGGCGAGCGCGCGCGACTGGCTCGATCGCATCAGGCGTCTGCCGCTGCCGCCGCGCGTGCGCATCATGAACGTGTGCGGCGGGCACGAGCGCTCGATCACCATGGCCGGCATCCGTGGCGCGCTGCCGCACGCCATCGAGCTCATCCCCGGCCCGGGGTGCCCCGTCTGCGTCTGTCCGGAGGAGGACGTCTACCAGGCGATCCAGCTCGCGCTGAACGAGGACGTGACCCTGGTCGCGTTCGGAGACATGCTGCGCGTCCCGGTGAACGCGCCGAAGAAGGACCCGCGCTCGCTCGAGCAGGCGAAGGCGGCCGGCGCCGACATCCGCCCGATCGCCTCGCCCGTCGAGGCGGTTCGACTCGCGCAGGCGAATCCGGACCGGGCGATCGTGTTCTTCGCAGCCGGGTTCGAAACGACCACGGCGCCGGTCGCGGCGATGCTCGCGGAAGGCGTTCCGTCGAACCTCTCGGTGCTCCTCTCGGGACGGCTCACCTGGCCCGCGGTCGCCATGCTGCTCGACTCGGAGACCCCCGGCTTCGACGCGCTCGTGGCGCCCGGACACGTCTCGACGGTGATGGGGCCGGAAGAATGGCGCTTCGTGGTCGAGAAGCACCGCATCCCGGCGGCGGTCGCCGGCTTCACGCCGGAGAGCCTGCTCGCCGCCATGTACTCGACGCTGCGTCAGCTGATCGAGGGCCGGCCCTTCCTCGACAACTGCTATCCCGAAGTCGTGCGACCGGGCGGCAACCCGACGGCGCGCGCGCACCTCGCCCGCACCCTGGATGTCGTCGACGCCAACTGGCGCGGCGTCGGCATCATCCCGCGCTCCGGGTTCGCGATAAAGGAGACGCTGGCGGGTCACGATGCGCGCAGGCGGTTCCCCTCCTACGAGGATCCCTCGCGCAAGCGCGCGGGCCAGATGCCGCCGGGCTGCGACTGCGCGCGCGTCGTGCTCGGCAAGATCTACCCCAACGAGTGCGTCCTTTACGGCCGGGCGTGCACGCCGCGGCATCCCATCGGTCCCTGCATGGTCTCCGACGAGGGCGCCTGCCGCATCTGGTGGGCCGCCGGTGTCCGGGAGCCGCACGAGCCCGCCCGGACGGCATCGGTCCCCGGCTGAATTCCTCCACTCGCGTTGTCGGTTCCTCGCGGGAATCCCCCGCGCCCGAGCCGGGTCTAAGGAAACAGAGTGCTGGCGAACCATGGAGGTGGCTCATGAAGGAAAAGCGCTGGCAAGACTGGGTAATGCTCATCCTGGGCATCTGGCTGTTCCTGTCGCCGTTCGTCCTACAGTACGCCGACCTGCGCGGAACCGCGTCGCTCAATTCCTACGTCCTCGGGATCGCCGTCGTGGCGTTCGCCATCGCGGCTCTCGCGCGCCCGCAGATGTGGGAGGAATGGGTGAACCTGGTGCTCGGCATCTGGCTGATCGTCTCGCCGTTCGTGCTGGGCTTTCAGTCGGAGACCGTGGCCCTGTGGAACCACGTCATCATCGGCCTGCTGATCGGCGGCGACGCGATCTCGGCCATGCTCGAGGAACGCACGGGCCGCAAGGCCGCGATGCACTAGCCGGCCCGCCGGTCGACGCGTGGCGGGAGGTTCCCGCCGCGCGTCCCGCGCCCGGGCAAGTGAATCCCGGGGAGCCGTCTGCGTCTAACCCGGGAATCGTTCCATACGGAGGTGGATCATGCGCGCGACGCGTTGGCAGGACTGGCTCATGCTCGCCCTCGGGGTGTGGCTGTTCGTCTCCCCGCTCTTCCTCGGCTACACCGACATCCCGCAGGCGGCGTGGACCGCTTACGTGGTCGGTCTCGGGCTGATCGCCTTCTCGATCGTGGCGATCGTCAAGCCCGCGCTGTGGGGCGAGTGGATCAACCTCGTGCTCGGCGTGTGGCTCATCATCGCGCCGTTCATCATGCCTCATGAAAGCGCGGCGGCGCACTGGAACCACCTGATCGTCGGCATCCTGGTGGTCGCGGACGCCCTGCTCGCGGTGTGGATGCAGCCGGCCCAGCAGCCGCGCCATTGGTTCCTCTCGGGGCGGGGACGCTGAGGTCCTCCGGATCGCGGACGCGCGGGCGCGCGCCGCTACCTGGCGCCGGCGTGCGCGATTGTGTGCTTCGGCTCCGGGGCGAAGTACTCGCCCCTCCGGTACAGTTCGTAGCCGAGCTGGAAAACGCTCGCCGCATCGCGGATGCGCTCCTCGTCGGGAGCCGCGGCGGTCTGCGCGTGCGTACGGGGGTCGTAATGCGCGGTCGCGGTCGCTTTCTGGATGCCTAGCACGACGAGCTCGTCGGGACGGTAGAGCGCGACGTCGCGGTTGTGCGACAACAGGACGAAGCGGTCGTCGACCGCGGCGAAGACGTCCCGCCCGAAGAACACGCTGTCGTACGAGAAGCCCAGCAGCCCGAGGACGGTCGGCGCGATGTCCGTCTGGCTCATGAGCACGTCGACCTTCCGTGCGGGGACATGCCGGGGTGCGTACACCAGCAGGGGCAGCTCGTAGCTCGGCACCGGGATGTCCTCGCGGCCGTAGACGCGCGCGCCGTGGTCCCCGACTATCACGAACAGCGTTTCGTCGAAGTACGGGCGTTCGCGGATCGCTTCGAAGAGTTTGCCGATGGCGTGGTCGGCGTAGCGGACGCCCGCCTTGCGCCCGCCTCCGGTCGCCGGAACGCCCGGCACCCCGTCCGGGAACGTGAAAGGCTTGTGGTTCGACGTCGTGAGCACGACGGCGAAGAAAGGCTCGCCGCGCGCGTGCTTCCCGTCGAACATCCGGATGGCATAGCGGAACAAATCCTCGTCGCTCACGCCCCAGATGTTCGCGAAGGCCGGCTCCGGCATGTCCGTGCGGTCGTGGACCTCGTAGCCGTTGCGGCCGTAGAACGCATTCATTCCGTCGAAGCTGCCGTACCCGCCATACACGAACAAAGGCGTGTAGCCGTGACGGCGCATCACCTCGCCCCAGGTGTACACCGGGTGCTCGCCGCGCCGCTTGATGATCGACTCTCCCGGGATCGGAGGGAACGACGCGGTGATGGCTTCGAGCCCGCGCACGGTGCGCGTGCCGGTGGCGTAGACGCGCGTGAACGTGAGACTGTCCCTGGCCAGCCTGTCGAGGTTC
Source organism: Sulfurifustis variabilis (assembly GCF_002355415.1). GTDB lineage: Bacteria > Pseudomonadota > Gammaproteobacteria > Acidiferrobacterales > Sulfurifustaceae > Sulfurifustis > Sulfurifustis variabilis. Next base: position 2,266,461 of record NZ_AP014936.1, read on the forward strand.
GGCGTCAGGCCGCGGCCGTCGCCGTAGGCGCCGAGAAACTCCGCGCCGAGCGACTCTTCCACGACGACGACGACGTTGAGCCGCTTCTCGGGGCCCCGGTTGTGCACTCGCCGCGCGAGCGGGTTGGCGGCGTCGCGGATGAACCGACTGTTCGGCTGGGCCACGAGGCGACGTGCCCGGGCGACGGCCTCGTCGTCGCGCACCGTGACGTAGTACTGGTTGTAGTCGAGATCGTTGTGCAGCAGCGCATGGAAGAACGCGTACACGCCGTTCTGCGACAGCTCGTTGGCGATCCGGTCGGTCGAGTGCCGGCCGGTATTGACGTCGACGAGGCCGTAGCCCGCCGTGCCCACGGCCGCCATCAGCCCGAAGGCCGCCGCCCTTTCGCGCCACCGGGTCGGGCGGTCGAAGGAGCGCCACAACGGCCGGCCTGCCGCCGCGAGCAGCGCCAGCGTCGCCAGCGCGACGACGGCGAGCACGCGGCCCACCGGGTACGACTCCCAGATGTTCACGAACACCTCGTGGGGGTACAGCAGGTAGCTTACCGCGACGAAGTTGAAGCGCGCGTTGAATTCGTCGAAGAAGAAGAACTCGACCGGGCCGAGGTACAGCAGGCCGAAGACGGCGAGCGCGGTGGCGATCGACAGCATCACGCGATGGGGCTGCGAGCGGTGGAGGCGCTCCGGCAGCAGGAACAGGTACAGCGCGTAGGGCGCGAACAGGTAGAGCCCGGCGACCACGTCGTACAGCGCGCCGAACCCGAGGACGGCGGGCAGCTCGCGCGCCGGGCGCGCGAGCTCGCCGGCGTGCACCGCATAGAGCACCAGGCGCGTGAACGCGGAAACGGCGAGAAACAGCGCGGCCAGCACGGCCAGGGGGAAGTAGCGAGCACGGAAGGCGCGCCGTACCGAGGCGCCGAAACCTGCGATCGTCAGCGCCACAGCACGAGCACCCAGACGATGACTGCGTTGACGATCGACAGGAACACCGCGGCGCTTCCGATGTCCTTCGCGCGGCGGGCGAGGTCGTGGCGCTCCATCGAGATGCGGTCGACCGCGGCCTCGAGGGCGGAGTTGAGCAGCTCCACCACCAGCACGAGGAGCACGGCGCCGATGAGGAGCGCGCGCTCGATCCGGTCGGGCGAAGCGAAAAACGCGGCCGGCACGAGCACCGCGGCGAGCGCGAGCTCCTGGCGGAATGCCGCCTCGTGCGAGACCGCGGCGCGCAGGCCCGCGAGCGAATACCCGATGGCTCGCCACACGCGCACCGCTCCGTGCGATTCCTTGATCGGCATCATCACTCTTCCGTCGTTGAAAGGGTCCGGGCGACCGGGCGCCTCGGCGCGTCGGCGGCTGCCGACATTAACTATAGGAGAACGGGCTTAAGGGCGACTTAAGAGGAGCCACTGTTGTCGTACAGCATGAGCCGCCAGAGGATGAGGGCGACGAACCAGCAGACGAGCGCGGCCCAGAGATTGTGCGACAGGAAATGCGCGCCCTGCATCACCCGGCCGAACCCGATCGTGAAGCCGTAGGCGAAACCGCCGACCAGGGCGGTCGCCGCCCAAGACGCGCGGCGCCGCCGCCACACGAAATAGAACGCCATCAGGGCAAAGCCGCCGGAGGCGTGCCCGCCGGGGAAGCAGCGCCCCGGCCGCTCTCCGGGCGGCGCGGCATCGAGCAGGCGCGTGTACTCGGCGAACCCGCCGTACACCGCGAGATCGTACGGGCAGTGCTTGTTCGTCACCGTCTTGAGCCCCGCCACGAGCCCCGGCCCGAGCGCGAGACAGAGCACGACATAGAGCGCGGGGCGCCGCAGCGGGCGGGCGCCGGCACGAACGCAGGACAGGACGACGACCGCGAGCGCCGCGAGGGCGACCGCCACGACGAGGTACTTGCCGCCGCGATGGACGATCCGCTCGAGAAACCAGTCGCGCCGCAGCGGGAACGCCCCCGCTACCGGGTCGTAGAACACGTCGCTGACGATCCGGTCGAGCGCCGTCGTCTCGAACACGAGCAGGAGCAGCAGCCCGAGCAGGAGCGGAAACCCGGCGTGCCATCCGTAGAACCGCAGCATCCCGGCAGGAGCGGAGGAAGCAGGGATGGCGCGCGGGGCATTCAAGGTGGCGCGGCATTCTAGCGGCTTCGCGGACCGGTGCAACCGCGGCATTTGACGATCGCCGGCACGGCGGCAAAGATGGGCCGATGAGAGAGCCTCCGCCTTCACTCCCGACGCCGGGCGTCACCGAGACGCGGCGCTGGCTGGTCGCCGGGCGCGTGCAGGGCGTCGGCTTCCGGCCCTTCGTCCACCGGCTCGCCCGCGCGCACGAGTTGACGGGCTGGGTGCAGAACCGCATGGGTCAGGTGGAGATCGTGGGACAGGGAACGGGGCCGCGCCTCGACGCCTTCGCGCGCGCCCTCCTCGCCGAAGCGCCGCCGCTCGCCCGGCCGCGCGTCGTCCGGATGGAGCCGATCGACGCCGGCGCGCTCGTGGACTTCGAGATCCGCGCCAGCGAGGCGCGCGGCGCGGCCGCCGTCCACGTTCCGCCCGACTATTACGCGTGCCCCGACTGCGTGCGCGAGATGCGCGACCCGAACGACCGGCGCTACCGCTACCCCTTCATCAACTGCACGCAATGCGGTCCGCGCTACACGCTGATCGCACGGCTTCCTTACGACCGGCCGAACACGAGCATGGCCGGCTTCGCCCTCTGCCCGGAATGCCGGCGCGAGTACGAGGACCCGTTGGATCGGCGCTTCCACGCGGAACCGGTGGCCTGCCCGACGTGCGGACCGCGGCTCCGGTTTCGTGAAAGCGGAGCGGATTCCTCGATCGACGAGCCGGGCGCCGCGTTCGACGCGGCGCTCCGCGCCCTGCAGGACGGACGGATCCTGGCGGTGAAGGGTGTCGGCGGATACCACCTGATGTGCGACGCGCGCAGCGAGCAGGCCGTGGCGCGCCTGCGGCGCCGGAAGCCGCGCCCCCACAAGCCGCTCGCCGTGATGTTCCCGCCCGCCGGCGCAGACGGCCTCGACGCCCTGCGCCGCTGCACGCGGCCCGAGCCCGCGGAGCTCGCCCTTCTCGGCGCGCCCATGCGGCCGATCGTGCTCGTGCGGAAGCGGCCGGACCTCGGGCTCGCCGACGCCATCGCGCCGGGTCTCGCGGAGATCGGCGCGTTTCTGCCCTACAGCCCGCTGCATCACCTGCTGCTTCAGGATTTCGGCGAACCGCTCGTCGCCACGTCGGCCAACGTGAGCGGCGAGCCGGTGCTCACCGATTCGCGCGACGTGGAGTCGCGCCTGGCGCACGTCGCCGACGGATTCCTGCATCACGATCGCGACATCGTCCGCCCCGCCGACGATCCGGTGTATCGCGTCATCGCCGGCGAGCCGCGTCCGCTCCGGCTCGGGCGCGGCATCGCGCCGCTCGAGCTCGATCTGCCGTTCCGACTCGCGCGACCGGTACTCGCGACGGGCGGTCACATGAAGAACGCCGTCGCGCTCGCCTGGGACGAGCGCGTCGTCGTTTCTCCGCACATCGGGGACCTCGGCACGCCGCGCAGCCTCGCCGTGTTCGAGCAGGTCCTCGCCGACCTGCAGGCGCTGTACGGCGTGCGGGCGGAACGCGTCGTCCACGACGCGCATCCTTATTATGCGAGCACGCGCTGGGCCAGGCGATCGGGACTGCCGGCCGTCGCCGTGTTCCATCACCGCGCCCACGCCGCTGCGCTCGCCGCGGAGCACCCCCGCGTCGCCCGCTGGCTCGTCTTCACCTGGGACGGGGTCGGCTACGGTGAAGACGGGACGCTGTGGGGCGGCGAGGCCCTGCTCGGCGCTCCGGGACGATGGCGACGAGTGGCGAGCTTTCGCCCGTTTCGCCTGCCGGGCGGCGAGAAGGCCGGACGGGAACCGTGGCGCTCTGCCGCGGCGCTCTCCTGGGAAACCGGGGCGGAGTGGCCGGCGCTGCCGGAAGACGCGGGGCTGCTGCACGCCGCCTGGTGCAAGGGACTGAACACGCCGTCCACGAGCGCCGTCGGACGGCTGTTCGACGCCGCGGCCGCGTTCACCGGGCTCAATCTGCGATCGAGCTTCGAGGGCCAGGGACCGATGATGCTCGAGGCGGCCGCGACCGACGCGGACGCGCTGCCCCTGCCGCTGATCCGCGACGCGGACGGACTGCCGCGCACCGACTGGGCCGCCCTGGTCCCGATGCTGCTCGACGCGACCCGTCCGGTCGCGGAGCGTGCCGGCCGGTTTCACGCCAGCCTGGCACGGGCGCTCGTCGATCAGGCGCTGCGCGTGCGCGAGGAGCACGGAAATTTCGCGGTCGGCCTGACCGGGGGCGTGTTCCAGAACCGCCGCCTCGCCGAGCTCGCGGCCCGGGCACTGGAGGCGCATGGCTTCGACGCGCACCTGCCCGAGCGCACGCCGTGCAACGACGGAGGCCTGTGTTACGGGCAGGTGATCGAGGCCGCTGACCAGCGGTTCAGTTGAACGACTGCGCCGTTCTGCCGCCGCTTCCGGGGAAACGGACCTCGACGCGCAACCCGCCCGCCGCCGATGTCTCGCCGAGCTCGACCTGCGCGCCGTGCAGCAGGGCGATGCGCCGCACGATCGACAGCCCCAGGCCGCAACCCGCCGCGTCCGTGCCCCCCACCCGGTAGAACCGGTCGAACACGCGCGCCCGCTCGGCCGCGGGGATGCCCGGCCCCGTGTCCGCGACCCAGAGCACGACCTCGTGCCCGCGCCCGTGCGCCCCCACCTCGACGTGCCCGGGCCCCGGCGTGTACCGGATCGCATTGTCGATCAGGTTGCGAAGCATGATCTCGAGCGCCGCGCGGTCGGCGAGGACCGTGCCCTCCGCGCCTTCCGCCAGTCCGAGCTCGATGCCCTTGTCGAGCGCGGTTGCCCCGTACTCGGCGAGGACCTCGCCCAGCAGCGGCGCCAGCTTCACGAGCTCGTACCGCGTGGCCGCCTCGCCGGGATCGAGGCGCGCGAGCGTCAGCATCTGCTCGACGAGACGGGTCGCGCGGTCGACACCGCGCACGAGCTGCGCGAGCGCCTGCGTCCGCTCGGCGTCGCTCGCCGTGCGCGCGGCGACCTGCGCCTGCGCCTTCAGTCCGGCGAGCGGCGTGCGCAGCTCGTGCGAGGCGTTCGCGGTGAAGCGGCGCTCGCTCTCGAGCGCGTCGTCCAGCCGGGCGAGCAGCTTGTTCAGCGAATCGACGACCGGGCGAAGCTCGGTCGGGGCGCCTCCGAGCGGAAGCGGATCGAGCTGATGCGGCGAGCGCCGGCCGATCTCCGTCGCGGTGCGCTTGAGCGGCGCAAGGCCCCGTCCCACTCCGGTCCAGATCAGCAGGGCGAGGACCGGCAGCGTCAGCAGGAACGGCCACAGCAGATCGCGCACGATGTCGCGCACGAGCTCGTTGCGAACGTCCTCGCGCTCGCCGACTTCGACGCGGACCTCCTCGCGATCGCCGTGCAGGGCGAACACGCGCCACGGATTGCCGCCGATCGTACGGTCGCCGAAGCCTGGAGCCTGCGCGAGCGGCGTCTCCGGGGCGCTCGGCGACCGCAGCAGCAGGCGGTCCCCGAGCCAGACCTGAAAGGCGATCTTCTTCTCGTACCGGTGGCCGACGACGCCGTCCGCCGGAATCGCGCCGAGCTCGGCTCCGACGTCCATCTCTCCCGGTTCGTCGAGCTCGTGCTGAGTGAGCGCGAGCAGCACCCGCGCCGACTGCGCCAGCTCCGCGTCGAACAGTTCCTCGATCTCGTGGCGCGCGTTGCGATACGAGAAGGCGGCGAGCACGACCCAGGCGGTCGCGAAGAGCGCGAGCAGGATGACGAGCAGGCGCCGCCGCAGCGAGATCACGCCCCGGCCTTCTTCACGAGGTAGCCCACGCCGCGGACCGTGTGAATGAGATCGGCGCCGAGCTTGCGCCGCAGGTGATGCACGTGCACCTCGACGGCGTTGCTGCCGACGTCCGCCTCGCCGCCGTAGAGCGCCTCTTCCAGACGGCCGCGCGACAGCACCCGGCCGGCGTTCTCGAGCAGCAGCCTGAGCAGCGCGAACTCGCGCGGCGAAAGCTCGACCGGCTCGCCGCGCTGCGCGACGGTGTGCGCCTCCGGGTCGAGACGGATGTCTCCGTGCTCCAGCGCGGCGCTCGCGCGGCCGCTTCCCCGGCGCATCAGCGCGCGTACCCGGGCGTGCAACTCGTCCAGGTCGAACGGCTTCACGAGGTAGTCGTCGGCGCCGGCGTCGAGGCCGATGACGCGGTCGCGCACGGTGTCGCGGGCGGTGAGGATGAGGACCGGCACCGCGTTGCCGGCGGCGCGCAGGGACTTCAGGATATCGAGACCCGCGCGGCCGGGAATCTGCAGGTCGAGCAGCACGAGATCGAACGCATCCCCGCGCAGCGCCCGCTCGGCGGCGAGCCCGTCACGCGCCCATTCCACGACGTAGTGATCGTGCGCAAGGGCGACGCGGATCGCGTCGCCGAGCAGTTCATCGTCTTCGACCAGCAGGAGGCGCATCTTCGGACCGCCGGAGGGAGGAGCAGGCGGCGCAGATTAGTCCCGGCGGCCGGCGTTGGCAACCGCGGGTCCCCGCCTGGCCTGGCCCCGGAACCGGTTCAGCCCTGGGTCGCGTAACTGCGCATCTCGCGATGCTGACGGCGCAGCGCGCCGTCGACGAGCCGCGGGAGCAGTCCATTCAGCCGCACGAACAGCGACTCCGGCCAGCCGAGGTAGACCTCGTCGCGATCGCGCCGGACGGCGTCCACGACCGCCGCGGCGACGCGCTCGGGAGGGTCCATCGCCACCTTGAGCGCCTCGTTCATGCGGTTGAGCGCGCTGCGGTTGAGGGGCGTGCGCGTCGCGCGCGGGGCGATGTACGTGACCCCGACGCCGCTGCCCGCGAGCTCGCGCCGCAGCGCCTCGGAGAAGCCGCGCAGGGCGAACTTGCTCGCCGAGTAGGACGCGAAGTAAGGAAACCCGATCGAGCCGAAAATCGAGCCGATGTTCACGACGCGACCGCGACCCTGCCGCTGCATGAGCGGGAGCACCGCGCGCGCGAGCAGGATCGGCGCCACCACGTTCACGTTGAGCAGCCGCTCGATCGCCTGCGGCTCCTCCTCCTCGAACGGATTGAAATGCAGCAGCCCGGCGTTGTTGATGAGCAGATCGATCCCCCCGAGCACGCGGCCGGCGTGCTCGATCACGGCCTGCCGATCGGCGCCGCGCGTCAGATCGGCCGGGTACGCGTGCGCCTGCGCGCCTTCGGCGCGCAGGCGGTTGGCGAGCTGCTGGAGCCCCTCGGCCTGGCGGTCGACGAGCAGGAGCTGCGCCTCGGACTGCGCGAGGGCGAGCGCCGTGGCGCTGCCGATTCCCCCGGAGGCGCCGGTGAGGATCACGCGGGCGGACTTGAGGTTCATGCGTATCTCCTTTCGTCGAGCGAGCGACTCTCGCGGGGCAGGCTACGGAACATGTCGCCGTAGAGGCGATAGACGACGTTCGCGCAATGGACGATCGCGGCGCGGTCCTCCTCGCGGTCGAGTCGGTTCACCAGGCCCCTGAAGAACTCGATGTGCTCGAGGTCGAGCGACCCGTGCGACAGCAGATAGCTGAACGCCTGCTTCGGCAGCCCGAGCGCCGCCTGCAGGGCCTCCCCCGCGCGCGTCGCGAGCGACACGCTCGTGCCCTCGAGCACGAACACCATTCCGAACAGCCCGGCCGGGTTGCCGCGCTGCACCGTGTCGTACGCATACGCCACCATGAGCTCGGTCGCGAGCGAAGGCCGGCCGCGGCGGACCGCCTCGGCGTCGCCGCCGCACGCCCGGATGTCGTTCAGGATCCATTCCTGGTGACCGGTCTCCTCCTCGATGTACTCCGCGACAGCCGTGCGCAACCACTCCAGGCGCTCCGGCAGCCGCGAACCGCAGGCCATGAGAAGCGGCAGCGTGTGCTTCACGTGGTGGTAGGCCTCGGTCAGAAACGCGATGTAGCCCGGAAGCGGAAGTCGCCCCGCGACGCCGTCCTGCAGAAACGGGATGGCCAGGAACTCGCGCCGGGCGGGCTCGGTGGCGGCATGCAGCTCGTCGTAGAAACTCAAGCAAGAACCTCCTGCACGGATGTGCTTTCGTACAACGCGTTCAGACGCGCGCCATAGCGCGCGAGGATGGCGGACCGACGGGGCCGTCCCGTCCCGGTGAGCTCGCCGTTGGCGACGGAGAACGGCTCGTCGGCAAGAACGAAGCGGCTCACGCGCGCGTAGTCCGGGAGCGAGCCGTTGGCGCGCGCGATGGCCTCCCCGACGAGCGATGCGTCCGCGCGCGCGACGACGATCGCCGCGTTCCAGGGTCGCGCCTCGCCGTACACGACCGCCTGGGCGATGGCCGGCTGCAGCACCAGCTCGCGCTCCACCCACTCGGGCGCGACGTTGCGCCCGTACGCCGTGATGAAGATGTTCTTCTTGCGGCCGGTGAGATGGACGTAGCCGTCGCCGTCGATATGCCCGAGGTCGCCGGTCGGCCAGTAACCCTCGACGAGCGCCGGCGCGCCGTCGTGCAGATACCCCGCAAAGAGTCCGCCGCGCACGAGCAGCTCGCCGTCCGGCGCCAGGCGCACCCCGGCATGCGGCAGCGGCCGGCCGACGCTTCCCGCACGGTGCGCGGCCGGCGTGTTGACGCACACGACCGAGGCGTTTTCGGACAGCCCGTAGCCTTCGAACACCGGCAGCCCGAGCTCGGCCGCGCGCCGCAGGAGCCCGGGGGCGACCGGCGCACCGCCGACGGCGAGGAAGCGCGCCTCGGGCAAACGCGCCTCCCGCGCGACGAGCGCCTGCAGCATCTGGGGAATGAGGATGGCGCTGGTCGCGCCGCTCGTGTGCAGCGCCTCGACCAGGCGCCGCGCATCGAGCCCCGCCGCGCCCTGAAGTCCGCACCGGGCCGAAGACCAGAGACAGGCTTCGCCGCCCGCGAGCAGCGGCAGATACAGCCCTCCGATGTTCTCGAGGAGGGTCGCGAGCGGCAGGAGGCAGAGGTGACGGGCAACGAGCTCCGGGCCCAGGCGCGCATGCAGATTCTGCGCGACTTCGTCGATCGCCGCCTGCGAGAGGCAAACGCCTTTGGGGCTGCCGGTGGTCCCCGAGGTGTAGGTCACCTTCGCGATACCCGCCGGCAGCGGCGATCCCCTCGGCGACACGCGGATCCCGGCATACGACGCGCCGAGTGCCTCGATGTCGTCCGACGGCGCCGGATCGGTAACGGCCAGTCCCCGCACCCGAGCCGGCATATCGGTCACGACGAGCTCGACCGCGGCGTCCTCGATGGCATGCGCGAGCTGCTCGTCGCTGAAAAACGCGGGCAGCGGAACGAGCACGACGTCGGCGAGCTGTGCGGCCAGATCGACGACCGCCCAGGCCGGCGCGTTCTCCATCAGAACGGCCGCCGTGCGCACACCGGCGCGGCGCAGCCGCTGCGCCGCGCATTCGACCGCCCGGGCGAGCGCCGCGTAGTTCACCGCCTGCGACTCGCCCCGGAGCGCGACGGCCTCCGGCCTGTGGCGCGCGTGCTCGAACAGCGTCCGAAGCACCGCGCTCATGCCGGCTCCACTTCGGCGAAGATGCCGGCCGCATACGCGTGCTTCCAGAGGCCGATCAGCCGGTACCGGTCGTTCGTGCGGCGCAGAAACGCGGTGAGCGCGTCGAATGCCTGCTCGACGCTCGCGGCCATGACGAGCGGGCCACTGTCGTAGTAGCGTCCCCACTGCGCGCGCTCCGCCTCCGTCAGCCGACGGGGATCGGCCGGCGCGAGGGTCATGAGCTCGATGCCCATACGGACGAACGCGTTGCGCAACGCGGGAACGGCGGTGAACACCGCCCAGCCGACGCCCGCGCCCTTGAGGTAGGCCGTGAGCGCGGCGATCAGCCAGCGCGCGCCGCCCGAGTGCGCGACCGCGAGGTTTCCGACTTCGACGAGCTCCGCGCGCGACACCTCGCGCCGCAGGGCCCGGCCGAGCGCCCCCTCCACGGGGCACTCCAGGTACTGCTCGAGGAAGAGCGCGCCCGAGGCGGCGGGACGCAGCCCCAGCACCGCCAGGAGCGCACGTCGCGCGTCGCGCACGCTCATGAGATCGGGCAGAAAATGATGCAGGCGCGCACCGTATGCGGCCGCGAAGCTGGCGCGGATGAAGCCTTCCACCTCGGGGCGCTCGGGCGAATCGGCCTTCACCATCTCGACCCGCGACGGGATGGCGCTGGCGTTTTGGCGGGGACCGGCCGAAAATGTCGGCGAACGAACGTCGGGATTCACGGGTGGGGCCTTCTCGCGTGCGTCACTGACGGTCAATCTAGCAGCGCCAACTTAAGACACCCTTAAACGCCCGCTCGTCGCCGACCGATCGTCCATGTCATACCGCCACTCGCTCCACTGACATTCCGCGCACGTGCAAGACCACGCCGACGACTTCGATTCCACCCACGTCACCCTGGCGCACGGCAACGGCGGACGTTTCATGCGCGAGCTCATCGAGCGCGTGTTCGCGCGTCATCTCGCGAACCCGCTGCTCGACGTGCAGGCCGACGCCGTTCCCCTCCCGGCGATCGACGGCGAAATGGTGTTCACGACCGACGGCTTCACCGTGCAGCCGCTCGAGTTTCCGGGCGGCGACATCGGTTCGCTCGCGATCCACGGCACCGTCAACGACCTTTCGGTCGCGGGCGCGCGACCGCTCTACCTCGCCCTCAACGCGTTCATCGAAGAAGGACTCGAGATCGCTCAGCTCGAACGCATCGCTGCGAGCCTCGCGCGCGCCGCGCGCGAGGCGGGCGTGCAGGTCGTCGCCGGCGACACCAAGGTGGTCCGCCGCGGCGAAGGCGGCGGTCTCTACCTCGCGACCACGGGCGTGGGCGTGCGAGCGCGCGGGCTGCGCCTGGGCATGGACGCGATCCGGGCGGGCGATGCCGTCCTGGTCAGCGGCCCGATCGGCGACCACGGCATCGCCGTCATGTTCGCGCGCGAGCAGTTCGGGTTGCGCGGCGACCTGCAGTCGGACGCGGCCAGCGTGTATCCGCTCACCTCGGCGCTCCTCGACGGCCCCGGCGTGCGCTTCATGCGCGACCCGACGCGCGGCGGGCTCGCCATGATCGCGAACGAGATCTGCCGCGCGACGGGCTTGACGGTGCGTCTACGCGAACCCGCCATTCCCGTCCGGAACCCCGTCCGCTCGGTCTGCGACATGCTCGGGTACGACCCCATGTACCTGGCCTGCGAGGGTCGGGTCGTGGCGGTCGTGGACCCGGAACGGGTGGAAAGCGCCCTCGCCGCCTGGCGCCGCCTGCCCTCCGGGCGCGACTCGGTCCTGATCGGGCGCATCGAGGCGGGCAAACCGCACGTCGTCCTCGAGACCGAGCTCGGCGGCGAGCGGCTGATCGAGGAGCTCGAAGACGATCCGCTGCCGCGGATCTGCTAGCGCGCCGTCCGCCCGCCCCCGAAAAAACCCGCGCGCGACCGGCCGTAAGGCCGCCGTGAAACGACTATATTTATAGTTGTCATGGCCAAAGCCCGGTTCGGATCCGAGACCCGCAGGTTACCCTGTATGGGGCGCTCTTCGGGTGCTGTTTTCCGATCGGTTCGGTGGCGTTCCTTTACGCCATCGGCGACTTGCAGGCGGCCGAGGGGCTCGTCGCGATCGTGCAGGCGGCCCACCGCAATCCGCTGCTCTACATCATCGACACCGCACCCTTCTTTCTCGGGCTGTTCGCCCGCATCGCCGGCATCCGGCAGGATCGCCTGAGACGCTTTTCGGACAGCCTCGAGCTCCAGATCGCGGAAAAGACCGAGTCCCTGCAGCGGGCGCTCGCCGAGGCGCAGCGCGCGAACGACGTGATCGCTCACATGGCGGAGCACGACGCCCTGACGGGCCTTCTGAACCGGCGTCGGTTCGAGCTGGATCTCCGCCGCTGGACGGATCATGCGATCCGCTATCGACGCCCGCTCGCGCTCCTCTTCCTCGACCTCGACGACTTCAAGCAGATCAACGACCGCTTCGGGCACAAGGGCGGCGACCAGTGCCTCGCCGCCGCGGCGGAAGCGCTCGTCGCCACGCTGCGGTCGACGGATTTCGCCGCCCGGTGGGGAGGCGACGAGTTCGCGGTGCTGCTGCCGGAGAGCGACGCCGGCGCCGCCGGCCAGGTCGCCGACAAGCTGCTCGCGCGACTCGGCGCGCGCAAGGTCGAGCTGAACGGGGAGCGCCTTGCCGTGTCGGCGAGCATCGGGGTGGCCGCGCTGCCCGAGCACGCGGCGACGGCGGACGAGCTCCTGGCCTGCGCCGACGGCGCGATGTACCACGCGAAGGAGAGCGGGCGAAACCGCTGGCATCTCTACTCGGCGTCCGACGCGGAATCGGATCGCGCGCGGGAGAGAATGCGCTGGGCCGCGCGACTCCGACGCGCGCTCGAGACCGATCAGTTCGTTCTGCTCTACCAGCCGGTCGTGCACCTGACGACCGGCGCGACCGCCCATTACGAAGCGCTGGTGCGCATGGAGGATCGCGACGGCCGGCTGATCAGCCCCGGCGTTTTCCTCGAATACGCCGAGCAGTTCGGCCTGAGCGGCTCCATCGACGCCATGGTACTGCGCAAGGCGTCGCGACGGCTCGCCGAGCTGGGGCGAACGGACGTGTGGATCTCGATCAATCTGTCGCGCACGACGCTCGGCGATGCACGGTTCCTGGAGGCGCTCGAGGACGCGCTGGATCTCGCGCGCCTGCCCCCCGCGCAGCTCGGTTTCGAGATCAGCGAGCGGCTGCTGCTCGATCACATGAACGAGGCGACCGCGCTCGCGCAGCGACTGAAAGCGCTCGGCTGCCGGGTCGTCCTCGACGACGCCGGGCTCAACCTCGCGCTCGCCCGGCATCTCCGGCGTATCCCGCTCGACGTCATCAAGCTGGACGGCGGCCTGGTGCGCCGGCTCGGCGAACCGGACGAGCAGCGCATCGCGTCGACGCTGACCGCCATCGCCCGGGACATGGGGGTCGAGACGGTCGCCAAGTTCGTGGAGGACCCGGCGCTCATCGCGGTGATTCGCGACCTCGGCATTCAGTGCGTGCAGGGTTTCGCGCTCGGCCGGCCGCTGGAGGCCATCGAACCGATCCCGGCGGCGCGCCTGGCCTGAGTGCCGCGCCGTTCGGCTGCCCCCCACGACGATCGCTTGCGCCGCACCCGCGGCCTTATTGGGGAAAACCCTTGGTTGACGCCACACGCCCCGGAACCCACTATTCGTGCGGGAATCGCGTCTGCTTCAAGGCTTCTCATGATCGATCTCATTCACGCGTGGCGACATCTTTTTTCGGCCGTTGTAGCGCTCGCCACCGATTCCGGACAGGTAACCGAACGGCTGAAACTCGCGTACTTCGACCACCTCGTTCATATCTCGCCGAACCCGCACCTCTCCGAGGACCTGCAGGCCGACTTCGCGGCGCTGATGAACGAGCTGCGATCGGCCTATCCCGATCGCCAGGCCGATTCCGGCGCGGTCGACGCGGCACGCGGGTCGAGACTCGCGAAGCGCGTGGTGTCACTATATGAAGCGGTGACGAGGAAACTGTAGCGCCCCGCACCCTGCCGCATGACTCGATCGCCCGCAAGCCGCCTGGAGGCCGCCGTCCTCATTCTCGCCGCCGGTGCCGAGCGCATCTGCTTGCGCGTCGAAAGGGCCTACGCGGATCACCTGCGCGACCTCGAGCCGCGGCAGCTGACGGACCCCGGTCACCGCGCGAAATGGGCCGCGCTGCTCGCCGACCTGCGTCGGATGTATCCGGGAACCGGACCGAGTCCCGATCTCGACGAGGACAAGGCCGCGGCCCTGGCGCGGCGGATCCTGGACTTCTACGACGAGCTGCTGAGAGGTCCGGGTGGTCGGGGAATTCCTTGAATAGCCCCGCGCGATACGGCTATATTCGCTCGCGCTAACAACTAGAACCGGGAGGGTGAACGGATGATCGGCGTTCCTCCGGCCGACGGGAGACAAAAGCTCTACAACGCGCTCCTGGCGCTCGCCTGCGAGAAGGGTCCCGTGGAGGAACGATTGCTCACCGCGCTGCGGCTCGGCCTGTCGCAGATAGATCCTCAGCTCGATCTTCCGGACGACCTGCAACCCGAGTTCCACCGTCTGCGCGGCGCGCTTCAACAGCTCTATTTTCTCCCCGGCCATCCCGGCCCCGAGGCGGCCGTGCGGCAGGAAGCGGCGAAGCTCGCCGGCCGGGTCGTCGCCTTCTACGACCGGCTGGTCCGTATCAAGAGCTGAACGGCGCCGGCCGGCGGTGCGCGTTCAGCGCGTGAGCTTGTAGTATCGCGCGTTCAGGAAGTCGGTCACTTCGACGATCTCCTCGTCGTCCCATCCCAGCCCCTGGGCTTTCACCCAGCGGCGCACCGCGCCCTCGAGCGCCGCGAGCGTACGGGCGCTCCGCCGTTCGCGCACGTGCACGACGCTTTCGTGGCACCCGCGGCAGTGGTTCTCGTAGAGGAGCTGGCCGCGCGGGATCTCGCCCTCGGGCGCCTTCCGTGTTTCGGGGCGTGCCGGCGGCGGCAGCGTGACCTCCGGCGGGCGCTCCCGGGAAATGTCCGCGACCGCCAAAGGCCCTCCCGCGAGCAGACCGCCGAGCAGCAACGCGCGCGTGACGGTACTCATTCGCCTTCACCTCCCTTGAGTCTGGCAAGCACCTCGCGTTCGGCCATCCCGGCGATCTCCAGCGTCTTGCGCGCGGAGCTCGCCCCGGAGATCAACCGCACCTGTGCGCGCGGCAACCCGAGCGCTTCCGCGATCAGGCGCTCCACCGCGGCGTTCGCGCGGCCTCCTTCGGGCGGCGCGGCCACCCGCACCTTCAGGACCTCGCCGAGCCAGCCGGCGATCCCGCTGCGCGATGCCCCGGGAACGACCTTGACGTTGAGCCTCATCCCTCGCTTAGGCGTCCGTCAGGACCGGAACAGCGCGACGGCGAGCAGCAGCCACGCGGCGATGAACGCGAATCCGCCAAAGGGCGTGACCGCCCCGAGCGCGCGCACGCCGCTGATCGCGAGGACATACAGGCTGCCGGAGAAAAGCACCGTGCCGACGAGCATCAGCCAGCCGGCCGCGCGCACGAGGCCCGACGCGGGCAGGTGCGCCGCAATCAGGCCCACGGCGAGCAGGCCGAGCGCGTGAAACAGATGGTAAAGGATGCCGGTCTGGTACGACGCCATCAGCTCCGCGGGGATACGCGCGCGCAGCGCGTGCGCGCCGAAGGCGCCGAGCACCACGACGAGCATCGCGGAAACGCTCCCCAGCGCAAGGAAGAGCTTGGCGGGAAACGGCACGTCGCGGGCGCGGAAGACCGGAATCAGCCCGGCAGGAGCACGACCGAGCCGGTCGTCCTGCGGGCCTCGAGGTCGCGGTGCGCCTGCGCCGTTTCGGCGAGCGGGTACGTGCGGGTGATGTCGATCTTCACCACGCCCGAGCGCACCACCTCGAACAGGTCGTTGGCGTGCGCGAGCAGCGCCTCGCGCTTCGCCGTGTAGGTCATGATGGTCGGGCGCGTCAGGAAGAGCGATCCCTTCGCGGACAAAATGCCGATGTCGAGCGGCGCGATCTTGCCCGAGGACTGACCGAAGCTCACCATCGTGCCCATCGGGCGCAGGCAGTCGAGCGACTTGAGGAAGGTCGCCTGCCCGACCGAGTCGTACACCACGTCCACGCCCTTTCCGAGCGTGATCTCTTTCGCGCGCGCGACGAAGTCCTCCTGGTCGTAGCGGATGACGTGGTCGCAGCCGTGCGCGCGGGCGCGCTCGGCCTTCTCCGTCGAGCCGACCGTGCCGATCACCATAGCCCCGAGGTGCTTCGCCCATTGCGACACGATCGAGCCCACGCCGCCGGCCGCCGCGTGCAGCAGGACGGTCGTGCCGAAGGTCACCGGGTAGCAGCCGCGCAGCAGGTAGCGCGCGGTCATGCCCTTCAGCATCATCCCCGCCGCCTGGCGCGTGGTGATCTCGGGCGGCAGCTTCACCAGGCGATGGGCCGGAATGTTGCGCACTTCCGCGTACGCGCCGGGCGGTTGCCCGGCGTAGGCGACGCGGTCACCGGCGGCGACTTCCGTCACGCCCGGACCGACCGCCTCGACCACCCCGGCGCCTTCGAGCCCGGGGGTCACGGGGAGCGGGAGGGCGTAGACCCCGGTGCGGTGATACACGTCGATGAAGTTGAGCCCGACCGCATCATGGCGCACGCGCGCCTCGCCCTCGCCCGGCGGCACGGGATCGTGGTCTTCCCACCGGAGCACGTCGGGCCCCCCGGTTGCGTGCATGCGGATCGCTTTGGCCATGGATGATATCGGGATGAGGTCGAGTCTTGCGTTGATTGGCGCGCCCCTTGGCGCACAGCAATTTAACATCGCGCCCCCGCCAGTCAAACACATCCTTTTCCCGCGCGCCGCCCGGGGCCGCCTTCCCGCGTCGTATCGACGTTCGCTAGCCGTTCAGGAACTCCCGGACGTAGTACAGCGCGGGCACGAGCAGGCACACCGCGAGCACGCCCTTGATCAGCGCCGACGGCGCCACCCTCTGCAGGCGCGCGCCGACGTACACGCCCGCCGCGCCGCCCAGCCCGAAAAGCAGGCCGAGCGCCCAGTCGGGCGAGACGGCGAGCTCCGGATGAAACGGTGCGAGCGCGTGGTAGAAGAGCACGGCGCCGAGCGAAGTGACGAACGTCCCCCAGAGCGCGGCTCCGGCGATCGCCTGGGCCGGGAGACGGTAGAGCCCCACCAGCATCGGCGCGATGATGCCCCCGCCGCCGATGCCGTACGCGCCGCCCACGAGCCCGACCGCGAAGCCGAGACCGGCGAGCGCCGCGATCCGGATGCGAAAAACCTGCCCCTTGAACGCGAACGCGATATGCGCCCTGTCGAAACGCACCGACTCGAGTCGAGAATCGGCGCCTGCCGCCAGCTCCGGTCGCGGGCTTTGGCGATCCGCCAGCAGCGCCTGCAGCATGCGTACGCCGACGTAGAGCAGCACGAGCGCGGCGAACAGCTTGAACGCGCGCGGATCGACCAGGACGTTCACCCGCACCCACGCGCCGAGGAAGACACCCGGTAGCGTGGCCGCGGCGATCGCCCACGCGAGCGGCCAGAGCAGCCGCCCATCGCGGACGAAGCGGTAGACGCCGCCCGGGATGGCGACGAGGTTGTACAGGATGTTCGTTGCCGTGACGGACGGGCTTACGAACCCGAGGACGCTCACCTGGAAGGGCAACAGCAGCACCGCGCCCGCCACGCCGCCCATCGACGTGAATACCGAAATGACGAACGCGACGAGCGGCGGAATCCAGGGCTGGACTTCGATGCCGGCGGTGGCGAAGTACACGGCCGCTCAGCGGGACGGGCAGCCGGCGGCCGGTCGTGAGCCGCGCGCGGGTTCCCGCGAGCCGCCCGAATGGCCGGTGGATCCGCGCGAAACAGGAACGACGGGTTTGCAACGCTTCAACGACATGGTCAGGCCGGGCACGCGACATGACAAGCGTAACCGCGACGACGCGGAGGAACCAAGCGCGGCGTCGGGCGCCTCCGAACTCCGGCGCAAGCGCCCGGTCCGGCGGCATTCCACCGGCGCGCGCGGTTCCAGGACGAGAGCCATGAAGGCCGTGCTCGGAACCTGACCGCGACCGCAAACGGCGGTGCGCACACGTCAGAAATAGTACGCCGCTCTCAGGTACAGCGACCGTGCGGGCGACAGCAACGCGTCGGTTCCCGAAAGCGGGATGCCGCCGAACTCGTCGCCCGGCTCGCCGGCCGGGACATCGAGCCCGACCTGCAGCTGCACGTCCTGCCGCCAGTCGTAGAGCCCGCGCACCTGCCACAGACCGCTACCGTCGTTCAGGTTCCAGACGACGTTGTTGTAGAGATTGAAGAGCGGCGTGAGCTCCACCCGCAGACCGAGCGCGAGGTAGTCGCGCCCGAGCGTGAAGAGCTCGCCGCGTTCGATGCGCGCGAGCAGCTCGGGATCGGGCCGCGCGTAACGCGCCCGGTCGGTTTCGCCGAAGCCGTTGCGATAGTACTCCGCGTACCCATACGTATTGCGCCCGAACCAGGTCCAGGAATAGTCGATATTGGTGACGAGTGCGTACACCGGGTCGTCGGCGGTATCCGTCACCGTCGCGTCCGCGCGCCACACCGCCCCGCCGATGCTTCTCACCAGCCCGATGCCGCCGAGGCCGTCGTCGTAGTGACGGGCGACGAGCAGATCCAGCTCGTTCGGCCCGGCGCGCATCCGGAGTTTCCCCGCCGCCGAGCTCTGGTCCGACCGCACGCTTCCCGACTCGGGCTCCCGCCTCGGCACGAGCATCGCCTGCGCGTCGCCGCGCGCGAGGACCCATTGCGCGTACGCCATGTCGTCGCCGGTCTTGTAATCCTTGTCGATGGCGATCGGCGAGAACGGATTGACGAAATCGAACGGATGAAAGACGAGCCCGTTCCCCCAGCTGATGGCCTGTCGTCCGAACCGCCACACCCGCTCGGGCGTGCCGTGGCCGAGCGAAAGCCGGTCGAGCCGGTGAACCGCCGCGCGCCGGCCGCCTTCGCTGATTTCGTCCGTCAGATCGAAGAGCCGGCGCGCGTCGTCGGGCAGCCCCGCACCGTCGCGCGCAACGAGGCCGGGCAGATCGGCTAGCCGGCGCAAAGCGACGGAGTCCCCGGCGATGGCGAGCACTTCGTAGTGCACGGACGCGTCCCATCGTCCCTCCCGACCCTCCGCCTTGAGCCTGAGGTCGAGGCCGTGGTCGAGCGCCGGGTCGTCGCCGAACAGCGCGCCTGCGTCGCGCGCCCCGTAGTCCGCACGGGTGAACTGGTACTTGGCGTGTCCCCCGGTCTCCCAGGGAGCGGCGACCGAGACGGACATGCTCCCAAAGAGCGAAAGCCCCACGGTCAGCGCAAGGCAAACCACCTGTGAGGGCTTCATCCGCGCAACCTTATCGGCTCCCGACCCGGCTGTCACACTGCGGTTATGGTCCCGCGATAGGCTTGCCGCGAGTTTCGAACCTGTTTCGCGATTCGGCAATGGCGACACTGACGGTGCTCACCGCGGGCGGGGGCTGCCGGTATTACGGATGGACCGGGGAGGACGGCGACGCGACGGAGCAGGCGCGCTCGGCGTTCGAGCGCCACCGGTCGCTCGGTTACCTGGCCTACGAGCTGTCGGACAGTCGCCGCGGTCGTTACGTGGATCGCTTCAACGCCGACGCCCGGCTCGTCGTCATGCATGCGCCGGCATCGAGCGCGGACCCGGCGCGCGGCCGTCGCGCGCCGTGCGCGCGGTGAACCCTATGCGGGAACGCGGATGCTCCGCGCTTCGCTCAGGCGCAGCTGGACGCGGAGCCGTTGATCTCCTCGACCGAGGCGAGCCAGTACAACGCCTGCTCGAAGTCGCAAAATATCTGCACGATATGGCCCCGGTTCTGCGCCGCCAGCTCGAAGAAGCGGACCTGATCGACGCTGCCTTCCTGGCTCAGCAACACGGCGGTCTTGCGGTGGAAGCACCCTCCGTACCGCCCGAGCTCCTCGGCCAGATACCAGACGTCGACCGTCGACAGGACCGACCTCGCGTTACGCAGGTCGATCAGGATGCGGTGGTCTTCCAGGTTCCGGGCGAGCTCGCAGACCCGGTCGAGCACGGCCTTGCTGGCTTCGAGATCGAGATCGCCCGCCGGCGTGGACTTGATGAAATCGGCCGCTTCGACGATGTGAAGCTTCATGTTCATGAAATCGGCGGCCGAGATCCCGACATACCCGGATCGTACTATCTCGCCGTCGCTCCCGGATAATGGGGCTTTCCCCGACAGCCGCGGATCTCCGCGCTAGTAGCGTGACGCCGTGAGTTGCACGTCGGCCTCGGCCCACGCTTCCCTGAACCGCGCCTCGATCTCGCTCGCCTCCCTTCGCCGGTTCTGCGCGCGGACGCTTTGCGCCAGGCCATACAGCGCCCAGCCGTTGTCGGGATGCCGCTCGAGGTCCGCGCGGTAGACGCGCTCGGCCTCCCTCGCGCGATTCGCCTTGAGCAGCGCGAGCCCGAGGTGGTGCCGCGCGGGCGTGTACCAGTCCGAAGGCTCGCGATGCACCAGCCGGTCCTCTCGCCGGACCGCCTCGCGCAGCAGCCGGATCGCGACCGCATGGTCTCCGCGCGCCTGCGCCAGCTCGCCGGCGAGCACCGCGCGCACGACGCGCAGCGGCTGCGCCATGCTGTGCTCGCCCCAGATGCGCGCGCGCTCGAGCCGCGGATCCTCGGCGAGGCGCGCGAGCGCCAGCAGCTCCTCTCCCGCCCGCGCTGTCTCCCGGGTGCGCGCGAGAGCGACGCCGCGCGCGTAGCGCCATACCCCTTCCACGTAGGGCAGATCGCCCGGCGGCGCGGGCTGCGCCAGGATCTCCTGCCAGCGGCCGAAGCGAACGAGCACGTAAAGCGGCATGGCAACGTGGTGCTGCAGCGACTCGAAACCCGGCGTCCGCAGCAGTCGGGCGTCCTGACGGGCGGCGATGCGCCTGGCCACGTCGATGGCGTTCTCGCTCAGCCCGCCGAAGCTCGCCGCCGCGAGCAGGAAGCGGCGGCTCGGCGGCGCAGCCGACACCGGGTAGAGCCCCTGGGCATCGCACTGCGCGAGATAGGCCTCGTCCGCTTCGATCGCCGCTTCATCGGCCAGGACCGCGTCCCGGTAGCGCCCGACGCGCAGGTAGATGCGCGCCGGCGCGTGCCGCAGACCGGCGACCGCGGGCGCGAGCGCGCGGAGCCGATCGGCCGCCGCGACGCCCCGCTCCGGCTCGCCTCTCTCCACGGCGCGGATCAGGAGATGGTTCGCCCCCGGATGCGACGGATGGCGCTCGAGCACGCGCTCGAGCGCGTCGACGATCGCACGATGGCCGCCCGCTTCCCGATGCTGCGGCGGCGTGGCGACCATGAGGGCCAGGACGTGCAGTGTCGCCGCATCGGGATCGTCCGGGAAACGTCGCGCCACGTCTCCCATTGCCTCGGCATACGCGAGGTCCGGGTCCGTGGCCGTGGACGGCTCCTGCAGGTAACGGCGCGCCATCGCCTCGATGTACGCCTGCTCCCGCTCGGTCACGCGATCGCGCAAGGCGAGCGCGCGTTGAATCGCATGGGCCGCACGCGGTCCGTCTTCGCGTTCGGGCGCCGCGTGCAGGTCGGGCCCGCGCGCGAGCGCCTCGCCCCAGTAGCACATGGCACACGCGGGATCGAGGTGCTGCGCCTGCTGAAACGAGCGCACCGCTTCCCTGCGATCGAGCCCGTAGACGAGCACGAGCCCCTGGTCGAAGAACCGCTGCGCGAGCGGATCCGAGGTCGTGACGAGGTGCCGGTGCGCGGCCGTGCCTTCGAGCAGCGGCGCCACCCGCTCCGCTTCCGGGCTCAACGGCTCGGCGCCTGCCGCGCCCGCGACGAACGACAGCGCGATGACTATCCGTTTCATGAGGCGCTCCTTGCCTGCACGCGGTGGCTCTCGATGCGGCACCCTTGCGCCCGAGCGACACCATCATCGACGCAAGGTAGCGCCATGGCGCGAACCTCACGATTGGGGTGAATCCGGAGCAGTGCGGAATCGCCCCGGCAAACAACGCGATCTTGAAGCCGCGGACGTGCCCGGGTACGCCGGCGAGGCCGGCATCGTTCTTACCGACCGCTCGACAGCTCCCAGCGCCAGACCGTCCCGTCCTCCGGATCCAGGATCTCTCCCAGGAGACGCATACCGATCTTCTCCAGTATGCGGGTGGAGGCATTGCGCTCGGGCAGCGTGTGCGCGATGACCGCATTCACCGCGTTCGCGGTCAGGGCGATTTCGACCAGCTTGGCCGCCATCGCCGTTCCGAAGCCGCTTCGCTCGAACTCGGGAAACGTGAAGTAGGCGATCTCCACGGTCCCGTCCGCCGACGGCGGGCCCTTGAAGGCGCAGGAGCCGACGACCGTGCCGCTGACCTCGTCCACCGCGAGGAAACCGCTCCAGACCGGCTCGTCGTCCGCCGAAGGAAAGAACGCGAGCGACTGGCGCACGACCTCGCGCACCAGCTCGCCTTGGCGGCCGAGCGTGGCGTGATACCTCGCTTCGAAATCTTCCGGGCCGCGCGCCAGGATCGCCTGGAGTGCGGAGTCCACGTGGATGAGCGTGACGGGGCGCATCGCGGGCGCTAGACCGTGACGATGTCCCGGCTCTCGTCCGCCGCAAGGGGCGCCGGCACCAGGGCGAGCCAGGCGAGCAGACGTGTCGCGGGCCGCATGGCGTCTTCTCCTTTACGTCGTCAACGCGGGCGCACGCGTCGTCACGGCGCGCACCGCAACCGCTAAACGAACCGGGCGACGATGAAGATTCCGATCATGGCGAAGGCGAGCGCCAGCTTCGCCGCCGCGCCGAGCACGAGGCCGAAGGTCGCCCCGACGCCCGCGCGCCCCGCCGTGCGCAGGTCGCGGCGCGTGGACAGCTCGCCGATGACCGCCCCGACGAACGGCCCGACGAGCACGCCCGGCAGGCCGAGAAAAAGGCCGACGACGGTGCCGAGCGCCGCGCCGATCATCGCGCGACGCGTCGCGCCGAACCGTCGCGCGCCGAACGCGGTCGCCGCGAAGTCGAGGAGGTACATGAGGAGCGCCATCAGCCCGAGAGCGACGAGCGTGAGCGTGCCGATGTAGGCGAAGTCCTCGGCCCAGGCCGCGAGCAGCAGGCCCCCGAAGAGGAGCGGCGGCCCGGGAAGCGCGGGCAGGAGCAGACCCGCGAGGCCGACCAGGATCAGCGCCACGGCGAGAACCCAGAGCAGGACGGTGGTCGCCATGGTTCAGGTCGCGGCGCCGCGTGGCGGGCGATCCGCCAGGACGACCGACGTCTGCACCTGCCGCTCGGGAATGCGCCAGTAGCGACGGAGCAGCGCGGCGGACTCGTCGCCGGCGACCGGCCGGAAACCGTGTCGCTCGTAGAACGCGATCGCCCACCTGGCCGCCCTCCAGGTGCCGACCAGCAGCGGCGTCCCGGCCCGTGCGCGGAGGAATTCGAGCAGGCGCCCGCCGATCCCTTCTCGCTGTCGCGCCGGGCGCGTGTACGCGTGCCGGATCAGCGCCACCTCGCCGCGCGGCTGTATGCCCATCACGCCGACCAGCTCGCCTTCGATTTCGCATCCCCAGAACGTCACGCCCGCGTCGATCTCCTCCCTCAGCTCCGTCCGCGACAGGTACGGCTCCTTCCAGCGATCCGCCGGGATGACGCCGCGATAGGCCCCGGCCGCCTCGTTGACGATCGCGTAGATCGCCTCGAAGTCGCCCGGCGTACAGGCACGCAGCACGAACGCCGCCTCAGGCTGACGGCTGCCGGTCACGGGCGAGCGCCAGTCGCTCATACGCCAGACGAACGGGCTCCGCACCGTGCTTGCGTTCCAGCCGGCGCATCGTGAAGTGCCCGCGGGCGACGTTCTCGAAGTGGCGCATGAAGAGCAGGTTCAGGGTCGCGCCGCCCACGGCGCCCGCGACCGGAATCAGCCGCACGGCGGCGTGCTGCGAGATCACGACGCCGAAGCGCGCCGCGATCTGGCGGGCCAGCTCGATCGCGTAGGGGATGTGGGCCGCGCCGGCGTGCCGTGCTCCCGGAAAATGCATGCCGAGCGCCACGCGCAGGCCGTAGTAACCGGTCTCGGCCGCGTCGTCCTCCCGCGTGCGGCCGCCGAGCGCGAACACCTGCATGCACGCGAGTCGCGCCTCGAGGTCATCGAGGTTCTCGCCGTGGTCCCGCGCGATCGCGGCGATGGCCCGGAGCATCACCGTCGTGGTCACGGGCAGATCGCCGAGGAGGCCGAGCGGGCCCACGAACCCGCTCGCCGCGCCGCTCAGCGCGACCACGGTGCGATGCAGGGGCGCTCCGGACCAGCGCCGCGGACGCGCCTCGAGCGACCGGATCGCGACGTCGAGCGTGCGCCCGATGCTCGTTTCGGCCGCCTGCCGCAGGCGGCGCTGCCAGAACGCCGGCAGGAGAGTGATACTCTGCTCGAGCGGCGCGCCGAGCATGCTGCTCAGCCAGATCGCGAAGGAGGGCTGCTCGAGCTGGCGGTACGCCGACTCGAGCTCTTCCCTCTCCTCTGCGGAGATCGCGTCCGTCTTCATCGTTTCCATGGTGGGCGAGCGCACCGGTGTCCGCTCCGATGCTAGAGCCTGGCGGGAAATTGCGAAAGCGGGAGAGCCAGGGGCGCTGCGGGGCGCGCCCGCCAAAACCACGCGCGACGCGCCGGATTTCCGGCATCAGCCCCTGCGCTCGTCCGCGACGATGCGGCCGTCGCGCAGCTTGATGAGCCGCCGGGAGAAGTCCATGACCAGCCGGTCGTGCGTCGAGAAGACGAAGGTGACGCCGTGCTCGGCGTTCATGTGCACGAGGAGCTGCATCAGGTTCTCGGCGGTCTTCGAATCCAGGTTGGCCGTCGGCTCGTCGGCGAGCACGAGCGCGGGCTCCGAAACGATCGCGCGGGCGACGGCCACGCGCTGCTGCTGGCCGCCGGAGAGCTCGCCCGGCCGCCGGTGCTCCAGGCCCTCGAGGCCCACCTCCGTCAGGATCTCGCGGGCCTTGCGCGTGCGTTCCGCCGCCGGCACGCCCTGCAGTTGCATCACGAACTCGACGTTCTCGATCGCGGAAAGCACCGGGATCAGGTTGTACGCCTGGAACACGAACCCGATGTGGCGCAGCCGGAGGTCCGCCAGCTCGCCCTTCTCCATCCGGTCCACCCGCCTCCCCGCGACCGTGATCTCTCCCCGCGTGGGCCGATCGAGCCCGCCGATGAGGTTGAGGAGCGTGCTCTTGCCGGAGCCGGAGGGCCCGGAGAGGCAGACCAGATCGAGGCGGGGGATGTCGAGGTCGATGTCGGTGAGCGCCTGCACCGCGACCGCGTCCTGCCGATACACCTTGCTCACGCCCCGGCAAACGACGACCGCGCCGCGGTCCGCAACCGCGCCCGCGTCTGCCCCGCCGGTCACCCTCCCCTTTTCCTCAGGCACGCGTAATCGCCTCGACCGGAACATACCGCGCGGCGCGCCACGCCGGGTAGAGACTCGCGGCCAGGCCCAGCACGAAGACGAGCGCGTTCGCGATCGTCGCGTCGCCCGGGGAAAGCGCGGGGTAGATCACGGGGCTGACGCCGACCAGCTCCAGGCCCTCGGCGAAAGCGGAGAGATCGATGCCGCCCTCGAGCGCCCGCAACGTCGCCCAGGCGGCGGCATTGCCGAGCGCGAGCGCGCAGAGGAGCAGGATCACGGACTCGAGCAGGACCTGCAGGAGGATCTGTCGCGGCGGCATCCCGAGGGCCTGAAACAGGCCGAACTCACGCGTGCGCTCGAACACCGCCATGAGCAGCGTGTTGACCATCCCGAACGACATGGCGACGAACACGATCACGTACCAGATGACGAGGACGACGTCGGTGACGTTCTCGGTCAGAACCAGCAACGGTTCGAGCCGGGTCCACGGCTGGACGTCGGCATCGGGGGCCGCCCGGCGCAGGTCCGCCAATACCGGTCCCAGGCGCTCGCGGTCCGGCGCGACGAGCGCGATCTCCGAGACGGCGTCGCCGAGACCGAGCAGGTCCTGCGCGACCGCGCGGCCCACGAAGACGTAGCCCGTCTCGATCGCCTCGGGGCTCGCGTCGAATATGCCGATCACGCGAAATCCGCGGTCGGCGATGTCGTTCGCGACGTCCTGACTCATGAGCACCACGCGCCGGCCGAGCGCGGTTTCCAGGCGCTCGGCGAGCTTGCGGCCCAGCAGCAGCCCGGGGTCGTCCGGGCTCTCGAGATACCGGCCCTCGGTCACCGCGTCGGCGATAAACGACAGACCGCGTTCCCGCCGCGGCTCGATTCCGACCAGCACCACGCCCGCCGACTCGCGCTCGCTCGAGATGACCGCCGGCACGCGCACCCGGGCGGCCCACGCGCGGACCCCGGGACCGTCCAGCACCTCGCCTAACGCCGGCGGGGGCGCGGGGAGCCGGTGCTCGATCACGGGGTCGTCACGGTACGCCGGCGCGTGGATCTGCACGTGGCCGGTCAGATTGAGGATGGCCTTCGCCAGCTGCTGTTCGAGAGAGCCGCGCGACAGCGCGCCGAGCGTCACCATCGACCAGATGCCGAGCGCGAGCGCGAACAGGATCACGACCGTGCGCCATCGGTGGCGCCAGAGGTTCCGCCAGGCCAGGGTCGCGAGGAGGCCGAGCTCGTTCACTGCACCGCGTGCATCGCCTCGACCGGCTCCAGGCGCCGTATCCGCAACGCCGGGTACAGCGCCGCGGCGAGCGTGAACGCCAGGATGACGGCGGGCCCGAGGAGCAGCGTGACGGGCGAGAGCTCGGGCGTGATCACGCCCGGCAGGCCGAACTGCTGGTGGATCTCCTTCATGCCCGGGAAGGTGAAGCCCTCGAAGTAGAAGTAGAGCGCGACGGCGCCGCCGGCGACGACGCCCAGCGCGAGGCCGATGACGGTCAGCACCGCGGACTCGAACACCACCAGCGCGCCGATGCGAAGCGGCGTGCTGCCGAGCGCGAGCATGATCCCGAACTCGCGCGTACGCTCGAGCACGGACATCAGGAAGGTGTTGAGTATGCTGAACGTGACGATGACGATCAGCGAGATGTACAGAAACCAGTTCTGGAGCATGTCCGCCTGCACGAGCTGCTTCAGTCCCGGGATGAGCGCTTCCCAGTCGCGCACCACGAGGTCCCCGCCCGGCGGAAGAGCCGCGCGGACCAGCGCCAGGGTCGACGCGTACCGCTCGAGGTCCGGGCCGGATACGACGATGGCGTGCGCATCGTCCCCCATGCTGAAGACGTCCTGGAACGTCGCGAGCGGCAGCTGCACGACGTGTCGGTCGAGCTCGGGATTGCCGCTCTCGAAGATGCCGACGACCGGAACCACCGCGGCGGCCACGGACCCGTCGCGCCCGGCGCCGAGCAATGTCAGCTCGTCGCCGACGCCGAGTCGCAGGTTGCGCGCGAGGGTCGCGCCGAGCACCGCCTCCGGCGCATCGACCGCGCTGAAGTAGC
Source organism: Sulfurifustis variabilis (assembly GCF_002355415.1). Lineage (GTDB taxonomy): Bacteria > Pseudomonadota > Gammaproteobacteria > Acidiferrobacterales > Sulfurifustaceae > Sulfurifustis > Sulfurifustis variabilis. The sequence continues at coordinate 2,293,538 of NZ_AP014936.1, forward strand.
GTCCCTGCCGTATGAGCCGGGGAAGCGTCGACACCCGCGGCTCGTGTTCCGGCTCGACGCCCACGACCGGCACGCCGTAGGAACGGTCCTCCCCCGTCGCCAGCGCGAAGCCGTTCGCGCGCACGGCGATGCCCGGAAGCCCCGTTTCCCGGCGCAGCCTCCCGGCGAGCTCGCGCGCCGCCGGGATGCTGGTTCGCATCTGCGGCCTGTCGAGGTATTCCGGGCGCTGTATCTGCATCTGCCCCGTATACACGCGCACGGCATTGTCGATGATCATGTCGTAGGCGCCGAGCTGGATGGCGATCAGGAACACGAGCAACATCGCGGCGAAGGCGATGGCCGAGATCGTGAGCCAGGTGCGCCGGCGGTGCCGCCAGAGATTGCGCCATGCCAGCCTGACGGTAATGCCGCTCACGGGCGAAGTCTCCGCGAGCGGTGGCGACGCCGGGCCGCGGTTCCGAAGCGCGCGCCCTCGACCCCCCGCGGTGCCTGTCGCATTCCCATCGCGTATATTCGTCGGCGCAGAGTCACCCGCGAGGGTTGCGCAGGTTGGAGAGCGTGAACGTGTGCGGCGGGATGTCGATCGCGAAGCGCGCCTCGTTCACCCGGATCTCCGTCCATTCCTCGGGCTTGTCGGCCTTCTGCATGCGCTGCCGCGCCGCGACGAGCTTGCCGCCCATGGGGCGGATGTCGAGGCTGGTGAGCCGCTTGACGAGCACGCCGGCCTGATCATAGAACTCGTGCTCGAGCACCAGGTGGTCCTCGCGTATTTTCACGATCTCCTTCCCCCACACCACGGGTGCTTCCTCTCGCGGCACCGATTCGATCACGTGGAGACGCCGCCCCTCGTGGCTTTCGGTCCGCAGCAGCCGATGCCGGTAGTGCCGCACGAGGTCGTCCGCCTTCGCCAGGTCGTTGTTCGAGAAATCGGAACCCATCCAGCTCTGGTTCATCATGCTCGACGGGATCTTGACGACGCGGTTGATCTTCGGGGCGAAGCTCCACATGTCGTCGCCGACCAGGAGGGTGGCGTTGCCGGCGTCCTTCGGCGGCGCGACCACGCGCACCAGGGAATCGTCCTGCCCGCGCGTCCACACGCGTATCGTCATCGTCCGCTGCCAGTCGGGTCGGTGGATCGTCATGTCCGCGACCGAGTAGGACGAGACGTCCCGCCAGTAGTCGATGGCGGCCTGCACGATGGCGGCGGCATCCTGCGCCGCCGCCGGGCCGGACAACAGCAGGGCGACGGCCGTACCGGCCGCCATCCTGCCGCCGTGGTGTTTCAACCGGGACCGCCCATGCGCTCGAACGCGATCATGCGATCCTTCACCGCCACGTCGCTGCGACACGCGTCCACCTCCTTCCTCGGCCGTCCGGCACCGGGAGAGTAACCCAATCCCCGCCCCGATCGACGAACCGTCCCGGCAGCGCGTCAGGCGGCCGAGCGCGGCGACCGTGGAATTGCACCGGAAAAACCCCTTAGCTGCTGTTTTGACGGTACTTTTAATGCAGGCCCGATCGACTGCCCGGGAGCCATGGCACAGAGCTTGCTTTGAAAATGTACAAGGAACCAACGACACGACCGGCATGGATCGGACCGGTAAATGTGGGGATCCATTCATGGCCTGTACGCACAAAGAGAGTTGCGCGCTGTTCCCGGTGATCTCGCTCAGCAGCGCGCTCAAGATCTGGCAGACATTCTATTGCGACGGTCGCCACGAGACCTGCGAGCGCTACAAGCTGTCGCTCGCGGGTCAGCCGGTGGCGGCCTCCCTGCTTCCGAACGGGAAGCTGCTGGACGTCGCCAACGACGGTCCGCGGCCGGCCGCCGAGGCCCGCCCGGGCGCTCCGACCACGCGCGTGGCCCCCGCGCAGAGCGAGCCGACGGCGAAGCCGGCCGCGACGACGGCGGCGACGGGCATGCCGCAGATCGTCTCCTCGTACTATCTGCGCATTCCCGTCAAGGATGCGCCCGGGGTGCTCGACAAGGTACTCGCGCCGTTGAGCGAGCTCAACGTCCCCGTGGACGCCACCATCCAGAAATCGGCCGTCGGCCCGAACGGGGCGCGCTGCCTGATCCTGGTGACGGACCAGGCGGAGGAAATGAACGTCTACCGCGCGATCGTCCGCATCGAAGCGCTCGACGAGGTGAGCGGTTCGGTCAAGTCGATCGCCCTCGAACGTCTCGACACGCGCGCGGCGAGCGCCGCCTAGGAAGAACCGCCATGGAACACGCGCCGACCGCTCCGATCTGGCTCCCGCGCATCCGCGCGGTGCTCGTCGTGCTCTGCTCGAACCTGACGGCGATCGTGCTTCTCGCCCTGTTCCTGCTCTCGGCGGTGTACGCGTCCGAAGCGGAACCGATCGGCAGCGCTGAGGAGGCGCGGCGCTGGTGGCAGCAGGCGGCGGAGCAGGGCCAGCCGGACATGCAGTACGGGCTCGCGCGCATGTACGAGACGGGCGCGCCGACCCTGGGCATCGCGGTCGATCCGGATCTGGCGCTGAAGTGGTACTTGCGCGCCGGCGAGCAGGGCCACGCGCCGTCCCTGTACGCCACCGGTCGAATCTACGAGGAAGGACGCGGCGTCGCGGCGAACCGGGAGACGGCGCTGCACTGGTACAACGAGGCGGCCCTGCGCGGCCACGAGGGCGCGCGCGAGCGCCTCGCCGGGCTCGCCGCCGAGGCCGCACCCGACGTGGCGGCGGTTGCGCCCGCGCCGACCGCGCCCGCGCGGACGTCCGCCGTCGAAAAAAACTGGCTCGAGCGTCCGTGGGACGCGCTATCGGATTTCACGCGGACGGCGTTCGCGCAGGGTGCGGCGGGACCCTATTGGAGCTGGTGGCAGGGCGCGATCGCCCTCGCCCTGATCATGCTCGCGTTCTGGCTGCTCGTGCGGGCGCCGATGGGTGTCTCGTCGAGCTGGGATCACGTCGTTCATTGGCGCGACTACGAACGGATGCGGCGCGCCGAGCAGGCGCTCGCGAAGAACCAGGACGCCGTCACCGACGCCCTGCTCGCCGAGACGATCGCGCAGTTCGGAAACGCGGCGATCGCGGAGTTCAGGGCGAAGACGGCGCCGCAGGCGAAGAAGATCCGGATGTCGTCGACCGCCAAGGCGCCCTGGCCGACGCATTTCACCTTCCTCGCGTGCATGCTGCTCGGCGGTCTGTTCGCGAGCTTCTTTGCCGGCACGTGGGAAGTTCAGTGGAGCCTGGGCCCCGAGTTCGAACGCCTGTTCGGCGCCGGCTGGCACACCTGGGTGCTCCTTACCGCAGGGGGTTTTCTGGTCGGCTTCGGCACGCGCATGGCCGGCGGCTGCACGTCCGGTCACGGGGTCAACGGCTGCGCGCGCCTTCAGCCGGGCAGCCTGGTCGGTACCGCCTCCTTCTTCGGCACCGCGGTCGCCATGACGCTGCTCCTCGAGAGGGTTCTGTGATGAAGCTCACCGCGCCTACGTATCACGTCGTCTTCGGCTTCTTCGGCCTGATTCTGGGCTTCTCGCTGACGCGTATCGGGTTCGCCGATTACGGCGAAGTGCACAAGATGTTCGCCTTCGTCGATCTGCGCCTGTTCCTGACGTTCGTCGGCGCCGTGGTCATGACGATGATCGGCTACGCCATCGTCGCCCACAACGCCGCGATGCCCCGCAAGCCGCTGCACCGCGGCACGATCGCGGGCGGCGTACTCTTCGGGGCCGGCTGGGCCGTCACGGGCGCCTGTCCCGCGGTCGCGCTCGTGCAGCTCGGGGCGGGGTATCTGCCCGGCCTCGCGACCGCGATCGGCATCGCGCTCGGCGTATGGTCCTACCGGCGGGTGCACGCCCGCTACTTCCGGTGGGATACCGGCGCGTGCCAGATGTGATTGGTTGAGAACGCGCCCGCGAACGGCGTTGCGGCCGTCCGCGGGACGCGCCCGCTAGGGCTTCACGACCAGAAAGAGCTTTCCGCCCCGCCGGTTCACGAGCAGCAGCGCGCTCTCGTTCTTGCCGAGTTTTTCGCTCAGACGCTTCACGTCGTTGATCGACTTCACGGGCTGGCGGTTGATCTCCATGATCACGTCGCCGGGCTCGACGCCCGCCGCGGCCGCGGAGCTGTCCGGCGCCACCGCCGTCACGACCACGCCGCTCGCTCCCGGCTTCAGACCGAGCTGATTCGCGATCTCGGGCGTGAGGTTGCGCAGCTCGAGGCCGGCGAGGGCGGTCTTCGGAGCGGTCTCGCCCTCCTCCTCGCCGTCGCCCTGCGCGATCTCCTTCGGCTGCTCGGCGATCTTCACCGACAGCGTCTGGCGCTTGCCGTCGCGGAGCACCTCGACCCTGGCGCTCCTGCCGATCGGCGTCTGGGCCACCATGTTGCGGAGCAGGGTCGGGCTGTCGACCGCCTTTCCGTCGAAGCCGACAATCACGTCGCCGCTCCTGAGGCCTGCGGCCGCCGCGGGGCTGTCCGGCAGCACTTCGCTCACGAGCGCGCCCTTCGCCTCGTCGAGGCCGAACTGTTTCGCCAGGTTCTGCGTGACCTCCTGAATCGAGACGCCGAGCCAGCCGCGGGTGACCTTGCCGTGCTTGACCAGGCTGTCCATGACCGCGCGGGTCATGTTCGCCGGCACGGCGAAGCCGATGCCCATGTAGCCGCCGCTGCGGGAGAAAATGGCGGTGTTGATGCCGACCAGCTCGCCGCGAACGTTGACGAGGGCGCCCCCCGAGTTGCCGGGATTGATGGCGGCGTCCGTCTGGATGAAGTCCTCGTAGTCCGCGATGCCGACGTTGGCGCGGCCCACCGCGCTGACGATGCCCATGGTGACGGTCGAGTTGAGCGCGAACGGGTTGCCGATGGCGAGGATGTACTCGCCGACCTCGAGCTTGTCGGAGTCGCCCCAGGGGACCGTCGGCAGGTCCTTGGCGTCGATCTTGACGACCGCGATGTCGGTCTTCGGGTCGGTGCCGATCACCTTGCCGGTGAACTCGCGCTTGTCGTTGAGCAGGATCTTGATCTCGTCGGCCTTCGCGATGACGTGGTTGTTGGTCACGATGTAGCCGTCCGGCGAGACGATGACGCCGGAGCCGAGGCTGTTCTCCCGACGCTCGCGCGGAATGCCGAAGCGCTTGAAGAACTCGTCGCCGAAGAACTGGCGGAAGAAGGGGTCGTCCATGAATCCCGGCGGCACCTCGCCGCCGGACGGGCCCTTGACGACCCGCGTGGTCGAGATGTTGACCACCGCCGGGGTGACGGCCTTCACGATCGGCACGAAGTTGGTGGACGGCCCGACACCGGGCGGCAGGGCCGTCGCCGCGTTCTCCGCGCTGCCGGCGACCGGCATCCAGTCGAGCCGCGAGGAAAGAACGATGCCCGCAATGACGCCGGCAAAAAGAAACAGGCCCGCCAGCAGGCCCAACCGGAAGGAACGGCGCTCGATGATCATGTTATTGGGATCCCTCGGAAAGACGTAACGTAAACCGATAACGCCTCCGATCGAAAAAGCCCGCAAAAGTTCGGGTCAACCCTCAGGCGGTCTTCTTCTCGGCGCCGGCGAGCTTCTTGCGGAACGCGAGCCTGTCCCCCGCCACGTCGACCAGAATAACATCCTTGGGCCCGAACTTGCCCGCGAGGATCTCCTGGGCGAGCGGATTTTCGATCGCCTGCTGGATGGCGCGCTTGAGCGGGCGGGCGCCGTACACCGGGTCGTATCCCGCCTCGGCCAGCTTGTCGAGCGCCGCCTTGGTGAGCTCGAGATCCATCTCCCGGCTCTTCAGCCGCCCGCGCAGGTACTGCACCTGTAGCTCGGCGATGCGGTGGAGCTGGTCGCGACCGAGCGGGTGGAAGACGACGATGTCGTCGACGCGGTTGATGAACTCCGGGCGGAAGTGCTGCCCGACGATCTGCATGACCGCGTCCTTCATCTTCTGGTAGTTCTCTTCTCCCGCCAGCTCCTGGATCACGGTGGATCCGAGGTTCGAGGTCATGATGATCACGGTGTTGCGGAAGTCGACGGTGCGCCCCTGACCGTCCGTGAGACGGCCGTCGTCGAGCACCTGCAGCAGCACGTTGAACACGTCCGGGTGCGCCTTCTCGACCTCGTCGAGCAGGATCACCGAGTAAGGTTTCCGGCGCACGGCCTCCGTGAGGTAACCGCCCTCCTCGTAGCCCACGTACCCCGGCGGCGCGCCGATCAGTCGCGCGACCGAGTGCTTCTCCATGAACTCCGACATGTCGAGGCGCACCATCGCCTCGTCGGTGTCGAACAGGAACGCGGCGAGCGCCTTGGTGAGCTCGGTCTTGCCCACGCCCGTGGGACCCAGGAACAGGAACGAGCCGTAGGGCCGCCGCGGATCGGACAGGCCCGCGCGCGAGCGACGAATGGCGTTCGAGACCGCCTTGATCGCCTCGTCCTGCCCGACCACGCGCCGGCGCAGATCGTCCTCCATGCGCAGCAGCTTGTCGCGCTCGCCTTCCATCATCTTGGACACGGGGATCCCGGTCCACCGCGACACGACCTCGGCGATTTCGTTCTCGGTCACGGCGTTGCGCAGCAGCTTCTTCTCGGTCTTCTGCGATTCCTGCGAGCTCGCGGCGGCAAGCTGCTTCTCGAGCTCGGGGATCCGCCCGTACTGGAGCTCGGCCATGCGGCCGAGATCGCCCGCGCGGCGCGCGGTGTCGAGCTCGAGTCGTGCGCGGTCGAGCTCCTCCTTCACGTGCGCGGCGCCCGTCACCTGCGCCTTCTCGGCCTTCCAGATTCCTTCCAGCTCGCCGTACTCCTGCTCCAGCCGCTCGATCTCGTCCTCGAGCAGGGCGAGACGTTTCTTCGAGGCCTCGTCGGTCTCCTTCTTCAGCGCCTCGCGCTCGATCTTCAGCTGCACCAGGCGGCGATCGAGCCGGTCCATGGCCTCGGGCTTGGAGTCGATCTCCATGCGGATGCGCGAGGCCGCCTCGTCGACGAGGTCGATGGCCTTGTCCGGAAGCTGGCGGTCGGTGATGTAGCGGTGCGAGAGCGTCGCGGCCGCGACGATCGCCGGGTCCGTGATGTCCACGCCGTGATGCACCTCGTACTTTTCCTTGAGCCCGCGCAGGATCGCGATCGTGTCCTCGACGGTCGGCTCGTCCACCAGCACCTTCTGGAACCGGCGCTCCAGCGCCGCGTCCTTCTCGATGTGCTTGCGGTACTCGTCGAGCGTGGTCGCGCCGACGGCGTGCAGCTCGCCGCGCGCGAGCGCGGGCTTCAGCATGTTGCCCGCGTCCATCGCGCCCTCGGCCTTGCCGGCGCCGACGATGGTATGGAGCTCGTCGATGAAGAGGATGATCTGTCCCTGCTGCCTGGCAAGCTCGTTCAGCACGGCCTTGAGCCGTTCCTCGAACTCGCCGCGGAACTTGGTGCCGGCGATGAGCGCGCCCATGTCGAGGGCGAGCACGCGCTTGTTCTTCAGGCCCTCGGGGACCTCGCCGTTCACGATACGCTGCGCGAGGCCCTCGACGATCGCGGTCTTGCCCACGCCCGGCTCGCCGATCAGCACGGGGTTGTTCTTGGTCCGCCGCTGCAGGATCTGCACGACGCGGCGGATCTCCTCGTCGCGGCCGATCACCGGATCGAGCTTGCCCTGCTCGGCCCGCTCGGTGAGGTCCACGGTGTACTTGGACAGCGCCTGGCGTGTGTCCTCGGCGTTCGGGTCGTCGACCTTCTGGCCGCCCCGCATCGCCTCGAGCGCCTTCTCTATGCCGTTCCGGGAGGCGCCGGCCTCGCGCAGGATGCGGCCGAGCTCGCCCTGGTCCTCCAGCGCCGCCAGGAGGAAAAGCTCGGTCGAGATGTACTGGTCGCCGCGCTTCTGCGCGTACTTGTCGGTGAGATTGAGGAGCTTGCCGAGATCGTTCGAGACGTGCACCTCGCCGCCCGCCCCGTGCACCGTGCCCAGCCGGTCCAGCGCCTCGGCGACCTTGGAACGCACGGCGTTCACGTTGACGTCGGCCTGTGCCAGCAGCTGCCGCGTCGTTCCGCCCTCCTGGTCGAGCAGCGCCGCCATCAGGTGGACCGGTTCGATGAACTGGTGGTCGCGCCCGAGCGCGAGGCTCTGCGCCTCGGCGAGCGCCGTCTGGAACTTCGCGGTCAGTTTGTCCATGCGCATGGGATTTGTCCGGGATTCGGCTCTGTCCGCCTAAAGTGGGGCGGTGGACCGCGATTTCAAGGGCGGACGCCGCGTTTTCGACTTCGCGGCCGGTGCCAAGGCGCCCGCCAGCTCGTCGAGCAGGGCGTCGGGGGTGCGGCCGGGATGGCGAAGGGGCGCGTGGCTGCGGATGCGGGCGCGGCTGCGCATCAAGACCGCGCTGACCGTGCGGCCCTGGCCGCGCACGCCGTCGATGCGCAGGGGCACGATGGGCGCGCCCGTCTGCGCGGCGAGGTGCAGCACGCCGCGCTTCAGCCGGGCCGGAGGTTCGTGGTCGAGGCGTATGCGCCCGTACGGGAAGAGCGCGACGACCTCGCCCGCCTCGAGCGCCCGCCGGGCGGCGCGCAGCGCGGGACGGGAGTTCGCCAGGCGTTCGACCGGGATGCAGCCGATCGCCCGGAACAGCGGCGTGAGCCATCGGCGCTCGTACTGCTCGCGCGCGATGATGAAGCGCAGCGGTCTCCGGCACGCCGCGATCATCAGAAGCGGATCGAGCCCGGACACGTGGTTCGCGACGACCAGCGCCGGGCCGCGCGCGGGCAACGGCACGCGGCGATGGCGCAGGCGGTGGTAGCGGCGGCAGAACAGGCGATTCAGGCCGTCCAACCGGTTCAACCACTTGCCGCCCCAGTCGGCGCGGTTCGCGGACTCGCACGCCGCGACGGCGCGCCGCACGCCGTATGCGCCCAGCACACCAAGCACGACGCCGAACGCGAGCGCGTAGAGCCAGCTCACGGGCCCGCCCGGGCGGCCGCGCGGCCGCGATCCTCGTCCACTCCGAACAGCAGCAGCAGCCCCGCGATGAAGAACAGCGCGGTCGAAAGCAGCGCGAGGCGATGATCCCCCCGGGAGGCGTACGTGATGCCGCCGTAAACCAGCGGTCCGATCACCGCCGCGAGCTTGCCCGCGAGCCCCCAGAGGCCGAAGAACTCGGCCGCCCGATCCGGCGGCGCGAACTGCCCGATGAGGGCGCGCCCCGCGGACTGGCTGGCGCCCAGCGCGAGTCCGACCATGTTCGCCACGACCCAGAAGGCGCTGCGGCTCTCGATGAAGAAGGCGAGCACGAGCGCGGCAATCCAGAGCAGCAGCGTGGCCCCGAGCGTACGGACGGACCCGAGCCGGTCCTGCACATGGCCGAAGACGAATGCGCCTACCGAGGCCGTGACGTTCACGACGAGGATCAGAACGATCGTCTCCTGCGTGCCGAACCCCATGGCCTGCTGCGCGTAGACCGCCGCGAGCACCACGACGGTATTGATGCCGCAGTAGTACGTCGCGAGACTGAGCAGAAAGCGGAACAGATCCCGGAACCGCCGCGCCTCGGCGAGCGTGCGGCGCACCCGCGCGAACCCGGCCGCCACATAGCCCTCGCGCGGCGCCATGGCCTGGCGAACCCCGCGCTCGCGGAGCCAGAGGAACGTGGGCGCCGCGGCGAGGCCGAATACCGCCGCGGTGATCCACATCGTGACGGGAACGTACTGCGTGGCGTTCTGCCCTTGCGACTCGGCCCAGGTGATGTAGGCGAGGCACGCGCCGAGCACCGCGAGGCCCCCGACGTAGCCGAGAGACCACCCGTAGCCCGAGATGCGGCCCATGTCCCGGGCCGGCGCGATCTCGGGCAGGAACGCGGCGACCAGGTTCTCGCCGCTCGAGAACATGAAGGTCGCCACTCCCACGAGCAGCATCGCGAGCGCGACGTCGCCCGAGTCGACGAACCCGAGCAGCGCGGTGGCGACGACGCATCCCAGGGTCGTCAGCGCGAGGAAGCGCTTCTTGCTGGCGCGATGGTCGGCGATCGCGCCGATGACGGGCGCGCTCACGAGCACGACCAGGTTGCTCACGCCCAGAGCGACCGTCCAGAGCAGCGTCCCCGCCCCGTTCCCGTCCGCGCCCTCGCCCGCGACGACCGCGACGAAATACGCGTTGAAGATCGCGGTGAGGACGACGGTCGTGTAACCGGAGTTCGCGAAGTCGTACATCGCCCAGGCGAGGATCTCCCGCCGCGGCGCCCGGAACCCCCGCGCCTCCGGCGCGCTCACGCGCGAAACGACGGGGGCATGCCTAGCCGGCGGCCTGGAGGCCCGGCAGCGGACCGCGCCGGGAACCGTCGGCGCGCCCAAACCGGCGCTGCACCGCGCGCAGCACCTGCTCGCAGTGGGCGTGGTTCACGCGGTAGTACACTTCCTTGCCGCGCTTCTCGCTGACGAGCACGTTGGCGTCGCGAAGCACCTTGAGGTGATGGGATATGGCCGGTCGGCTCAACTCGAACAGGCGGGTGATCTCGTTGACGCAGATCTCCTCGTTCGTTTGGAATAGGAGCAGAATCTGCTGGCGGATGGTATCGCCGAGCGCGGCGAAAAAGCGGGGGTAGCCCACCCAGTCATCGGGCAAGGGACGGGCGCACTCGGCATTCATTCGAGAACCGCGTCGTCGTGGCACCGAGCATCCAGAGGCACGAAAAGACCGGGTGGAGAATAGCGAAGCCGCGTTTCATGTCAATATATTTTGAAGTTCTGAATTGCTGATACGTCCCGACGCTTTCCCGGCCCGCCCCGCGCCAATCGAAGAGGGATCCATGACAGCACCACCCGCGCCTCCTCCGGCCGTGGAGATCGAAAAGGCCGTCGCCGCCGCGTTGGCCGAGGATGTCGGCGCCGGCGATCTGACGGCCGGCCTGCTGCCGCTGCACGGGGACGCCCGGGCGCGCGTGATCACGCGCGAGCCGGGTGTCTTGTGCGGCGAACCGTGGTTCGCGGCGGTGTTTCGTCAGCTCGATCCGGCCGTAAGGATCGCATGGGAGTCGAGCGACGGGGAGCGCCTCGCGGCCAACCAGGTGGTCTGCCGGCTCGACGGTCGCGCCCGGTCGCTCCTGACCGGCGAGCGCACCGCGCTCAACTTCCTGCAGCTCCTGAGCGGCACCGCGACGCAGGCGCGGCGCTATGCGGACGCCGTGAGCGGCACCGGTGCGGTCGTGCTCGACACGCGCAAGACCGTACCGGGGCTGCGTCGCGCGCAGAAGTACGCGGTCGCCTGTGGAGGCTGCCGCAACCACCGCCTCGGTCTCTACGACGGAATCCTGATCAAGGAGAACCACATCGCGGCGAGCGGATCCGTGCGCGCCGCCGTCGAAGCGGCGAAACGCGGTGCGCCGCGGGGCGTGCCCGTCGAGATCGAGATCGAGAACCTCGATCAGCTGCGCGAGGCGCTCGCCGCGGGCGCCGACCGCCTGCTCCTCGACAACCTCGACCTCGATACGCTGCGCGCGGCTGTCCGGGAGACGGCCGGCCGGGCAAGGCTCGAAGCCTCCGGAGGCATTACGCTCGCGAACATCCGCGCCGTCGCGGAGACCGGCGTCGACTTCATCTCGATCGGCGACATCACCAAGAACGTCCGCGCCCTGGATCTGTCGATGCGCTTCGTCACCGGCTAGCCGGCAGGATGGCTTCGAGGAAGGCGACGAAACGTCGCCGCTGCCCCAGCGAGCCGAACGTCTGAATGTGCCCCGCCTCCGGAACCAACCAGAGCGCTTTGGGAGAATCCGCCGCCTCGTAGAGACGGCGGGCGTGCCCCGGCGGCACGATCGGATCGCGCTCACCGTGAATGATCAACAACGGAATCGGGCTTACCTGCGCTATCGAGCGTACGGGACTGTAGGCGTCCTCCACCGTGCGCGCCAACGGCCACGCCAGCGGCCAGGTCAGCCAGAACGACGCCAGTTTTTCGCGCACGATATCCCGGTAGCTCGCGAAGGCGCTGTCGACGACCAGGCCCCGGATGTGCCGGCGATGGGCCGTGTGCGCCACGTAATGAACCGCGATGGCTCCGCCCAGGCTCTGGCCGAAGACGATCAGCCGGTCAGGATCGAGGTCCGGCCGATCGAGCAGGTATCGCACGCTGCCATCGACGTCCGCGTGCAGACCCTCCAGAGTGGGCACGCCCTGCGAGCGCCCGTAACCGCGGTAATCCGGCAGGAACACGTTGAAACCTTCCTGCGGCAGCCAGTACACGCTGCCGATGTGGGTGCTGATGTTCTCGGCGTTCCCGTGCAGGAACAGGACGGTCGCCCTGGCTTTGCCCCGCGCCGGAAGGAACCATCCATGGAGCTTCACGCCGTCCGACGCCGAAAAATGGACGTCTTCGTAGGCGAGGTTGATGTCGGCGGGCGTGCGGACATGGGAGCCGAGCGGCTGAAAGAACATAGGGGTGCAGCCGAGCGCCAGCAGCGCGGGGAGCAGGAGCAGGCACTGGCGGAGGCGGCGCATCAGAAATACGCCAGAACGAAAACGCCGGCACGGTTCCATGCCCGGTCGAACTCGCGCTCGCGCTCGAGCTCGAGACGCAGCGCGAAGCGGCGGCCGAACGCGTGGGCGAGACGGATGCCGACATCGCGTGCATCGTGGTCGTCGCCCACGCCGTAGCGCAAGGCGCGCGCGTGAACGGCGACCCGATCCGCCGGTCCGACCTGAGCGACGGCGCCGATGCCCGGGCCGAGGCCGAGCGCGTAGCCGTCGTCCAGATCGTCGGCAAGATCGACCGCGCCTTCGGCGAGCGCGTACACGAGCATGCCGTCGAGCGGTGAGTGCGTTACACCGGCACCGCCGCTCAGCCGGAACACCAGCTCGCGATCGTCATCCACGAAACGCTTGCGCACCCAACCGGACGCGACCTTCCAGGAAAGCGGCTTCAGCAGCCGGTCGCGCGGGGACAACGACGTGATGTTCAGCAGATCGAGGCGCTCGAGTCGGAAGCGGTGGTCGTCCTCCGTCCGGCGCAGTGTGGTGCCGAAGAATTCGATCTGCGCGCCCTGGACGTACCCCTCTTCGGGATCGAGCAGGTCGTGGTAGGCCGGCCGCAGGCGGACCTCCTGGAAGTCCCGGCCGTCCTCTCGACCGGCGCCCAGGTCGACGCGAGCTGACCCGTGCCCTTCGTCGGGACGCACCGACGGGATGGCGACCGGCTCGGGCGGTGCCGTCTTCAGACGGCTGCGGGCGAGCAGCAACTCGCGCAGGCGCGCGCCGGTCGCCTGGGCGGACTCGATACCGTCCCGGGCGCCCGCGAGCCGCTCGTACTCGAGGTATTCGTAGGCGAGCTCCAGCGTGCGGGCCTGCTTCTCGGGCGCGAGCGCGTCGAGACCCGGCGTCGCCTCGCCGTGGGCCAGGGCGCGCGCGAGCTCCACGTCCTCCCCCGGGAGTCGCTTCTGCCACTCGCGGAGCACCGTGGCGCGCGCCGCACGATACGTCACGTCACGGACCAGACCTTCCTCCTCCACCACGGCGCGAACCGTATCGGCCGGTATGGCCCAGGCGCGGAACCGGTCGGTGAGGCGCAGAGTCGGCCGCGCGACCTCGAACAGCGACAGGAGGTGGTAGGAGCAGTTCTCGTCGAAGAAGTAATAGTCGAACCGGACGGGACCCAGCTCCCAGACGTGCATCAGGAGCCGGTCGATCTCCTCCGGCGTGAAATCGAGGCGATACTCCCAGATGTCGCGGTTCTCGAGGTCGTTGTACTCCGAGACCTTGACATAGTACGGCGCGATCGCGAAGAGACCCGGATAACCTCCGAAGAGCCCGCGGACGGCGAAGATCAGGCCGTTATCCTCGTCGGTCGCGGCGGCGTAGTTGATCGCATACGCGAGGAGGCGCGTGCGGTCGTCCTGGTCCGCCGCATCGACCCGGAGCAGTGTGTGCCCATAGGCCGAGGCGGGGTTGTTGAGATACGCGGACGGAAAGACGAGAGTGATCGCGTGCGGGTTCAGGCCGGCGCGCCAGCGGTTGAATCGCAGACACTCCCGTTCGGGCAACCGCGCAGGGTCGAAGTGCAGCTCCTGCTTGAGCCACTGGTAGCGCGCAATGAACGCGCACTGGGGGTTCTGCTCCCTGTCGGTTTCCGCCCGGTCGGAGAAGAACGCCTCGAGCGTGGCGATGAGCTCGGCCTCGGGATCATGTTTGCCGTTGGGGGCGTTGAAGAACCGGGCGTCGTCGGCGAGGCTGCGGATCCCCGGACGCCAGGCGTACCGCTTGTAGTGCAGCAGGTTGTGCCATTCCACGCGCTGCGACAACCGCTTCGCCGTCGCCTGCCGGACCAGCTCCTCGAGGTAGTCGCCGCCCCGGGACGGAAGGGGAGCCAGGACGAACAGCAGAAGGACAACGAAGCGACCGAGGGGCATGCCGATTCCGGGACCGCATAAAAAAACGGCACCCGGTGGCGAGCCACCGGGCGCCGCGCTCTCGATGTTGCGGATTAGATCAGCGTCGAGTAGGACGAAAGCTGTGCGTCGGAGGCCATCGCCTGGCGGAGCCCCGCGAGGACCTGATCCGTCGTGGCATTCTCGGCCGCGAAGATGTTTCCGAAGTTGTCCTTGGCGACACGGAAGAACGTCGCCTTGTCTTCGTCCCGGATCCCGATGAGTTTGGCCAACGCTTCGAGCGTCTCGCCATGCCCCATCGACATGTCGCGAGCGAGCTTCTCCTTGTTACCTTCGATAAACAGCGCAGTCTTCCAGGTGGACGACACCAGGCCGTCCTGCGTGCAGCCTGAAGTGCCGGAGGTAATGCCGAAGGTCTGGTTGCCGGACGTGCCGTTCGTGGTTGCGGCCAGCACCTGGGGCGCCACGCCCCGCTGGCCCTCGAACACTTTCGAGCCCCAGCCGCAGCTACCGACGTTGTTCTCGCCCGCCGCCATCGCGGTGACGGGAAGCGCGCTCAACATTGCGACGACCCACAGCTTCTTGTTCATTAATGTCTCCATGGAGTTGAAGTGGTAGTCAGCGCTACAGGCCTTGGCTAACTACACCATTTATATAGGCGCTGCGTCGCGCGACTGTCAAGCAACCGCATCACCCGCCGTCCTCCCTGCCCGAGGGGCGCAGCGCGATGCCCACCTTCACGATCCGGTCGGCCTCCATCTCGCGGATGACGAGGTCGACGCTGCCGAGCCGGTGACGGTCGCCGACGACCGGTCGTTGCCGGAGGGAGGCGACGAGAAATTCGCCGACCGTCTGGTCGCCGGGCGCATGCGGGATGTCGAAACCGTACATGGCCGAGACGTCGGCCAATCGTGCGTCGGCGTTCAACACGAACTCGCCGAAGAAACGGTGTTCCTCGAGGTAGTCGACCTGACGGTGAGCGGCGAACAGGCGGTCGAGCTCCTCGATGGCGCCGCCCGGCGCGAGCAGGTAGACGTAGTCCCCGGGCAGCAGCTTCCTCACCCGTTCCGGCGCGAGCGGTTCGCCCGCCCGCACGACGGCCGTCACGCGGCTGTGCGGCGGCAGCGCGAGGTGCTTCAGCCCCTCTTCCGCCATGGCGCTGTCCGGAGCGATCCGGTAACCCACGAATTCGTAGTCGAAGCGTTCCGGGATCTCGATGTTGACCCGCTGCACGGGGCCGAGGCGCGCGGGCACCTCGAGCTTGAGCAGGCGCGCGAGGGGCGCGACCGTCCACCCCTGCACGATCAGCGAGACGAGCACGACGAAGAACGCGACGTTGAAGAACGTCTGCGCCTGCGCCACGCCGGCGAGAAGCGGGAACAGCGCGAGGATGATCGGCACCGCGCCCCGCAGGCCGACCCAGGCGATGAACAGCTGTTCGCGCCAGGGAAAGCGAAACGGCGCCAGGCACAGCCACACGGCGAGCGGCCGCGCGAGCAACATGAGCGCCGCGGCGACGAGCAGCGCCCCGGCAGCCTGCTTGAGGAGCGCCGAGGGCGTGACGAGCAGGCCGAGCACGAGGAACATGACGATCTGCGACAGCCAGGCGAGACCGTCGTGCACGCGCAGGATGTTCTGGGCGGCATGCAGCCGCCGGTTGCCCAGCATCAGCCCCGCGAGATAGATCGCGAGGAAGCCGCTGCCGCCGAGCACCGAAGTCGCGCCGAAGGTGAGCAGGCCGCCGGCCATCGCGAGGAGAGGATAGAGGCCGCTCTCGAGCGTGAGCCGGTTGATGAGCCAGGCGAGCCACTGCCCGCCGATCACTCCGAACACCGCGCCGAGGCCCATTTGTTTCACGAACTCGAGACTGATCGTCCACTCGATGCCGGTCTCGCCGGCGGCGAGAACCTCGACGAGAACGATGGTCAGGAAGATCGCCATGGGGTCGTTGCTTCCCGACTCGATCTCGAGGGTCGCGCCCACACGCTGCTTGAGCTGCATGCCGCGGGCGTGAAGGATCGAGAAGACGGCGGCGGCATCGGTCGAGCCCACGATCGAGCCGAGCAGCAGGCCCTCCAGCCACGTGAGTCCCAGAGCCCATGTCGCGACAAGGCCGGTGACGAACGCCGTGCCGATGACGCCGGCGGTGGCCAGTACGATGGCCGGTCGCAGGCCGACCCGGAAACTGCTTCGCGGCGTCCGCAGGCCGCCGTCGAACAGGATCACCGCGAGCGCCAGGCTGCCGATGAGGTGGGCGAGCTGCACGTCGTGGAATCGGATGCCGCCCGGCCCGTCTTCGCCGGCGAGCATGCCGATCAGCAGGAACACGAGCAGCAGCGGCGCGCCCAGGCGCGACGAGACCGCGCTCGCAACGATGCTCCCGAGCAGGAACACCGCACCGATCAGGATGAGCTGGTTGGTGAGCTCCATGCCGTCAGGCCGGGTGGAAGGATCCCCGCATGATAGCAGGGTCTAGAAAACCCGACGGCCCGGGGCGCGTGCGCCCGCGTGAGGGCCGTCACCCCGGCCAGGCCGGATCAATGCAGCGCGCGCGTCACCAGGATAACGCCGACGCCGAGACCGATGAGCGCAACCTGTTGCACCGTGGCGCTGAACTCGGGTCGTTTGTGCAGACCGGGAATGAGGTCCGCCACGGCGATATAAAGAAAGCTCGCCGCGGCGATGGCAAGCACGTACGGCACGACGCCCTGCGCGAGCGAGAGCGAGAAGTAGGCGACGACGCCGCCGACCACCGTCGTGAGGCCGGTGAGCACGTTGTAGGTGAACGCGCGGGCGCGCGTGTAGCCGCTGTGGAGCAGAACGGCGAGATCGCCGAGCTCCTGCGGGATCTCGTGCGCGATCACCGCGATGCTCGTCACCACACCCAGCCGGATGTCGGTCAGGAAGGCCGCGGCGATGAGCACGCCGTCGACCAGGTTGTGTATGCCGTCGCCGATCAGGATCAGCTTGCCGGCCGCCGCCTTGCGCACCTTGTCGAAGTCGAACAGGGTGCCTTCGAGCGGGCCGTGGCCGTGCACCTCGCATTCGTGGCTGTGGCAGTGGCGCCAGATCACCATCTTCTCGAGCACGAAGAAGCCGAGCAGGCCGCCCAGCACGGCGATCGTGATGTAGTGGACCTCGGCCACCTCCGCGATCGCGCGGGGAAGCAGTCCGAGAAAGGCGGCGCCGAGAAGCGCGCCGATGGCGAAGCTCACCAGCGGCGGAAGGAGCCGCGCGCGCACGCGTTCCGACAGGAGCAGAAACACGCCCGCGGCGCCCGCGCTCAGCACGCCGCCGAGCGCGGTGAAGACGACGATCCAGAGGACCAGCTCGGGCATCCCGCTTTCTTATGGTTTTGAAGAAGGCGCGATCATACCCGAACGCATCGGGGCCCGGTATGCGCGCCTAGCCGAGCCAGATCAGGGACGCCATCCGGCCGGTCGTGCCGTCGCGGCGATAGGAGAAGAAAAGCGCCTCCTGGCTCGCCGTGCAGTACTCGCCACCGTAGACCGCGACCACGCCCGCCGCGTTGAGTCGCCGGCGGGCGAGCGCGTACATGTCCGCCATCCATCTTCCCCGCGGACTGCGCGTGAACGCCGCGGCGGCGCCGGGATCGCGTTCGGCGAACGCCTCGCGTACCTCGTCGCCCACCTCGTAAGCCGTCCTGCCTATTCCCGGCCCCAGCCACGCGAACAGCGCCGGGGCGGGCGCGCGCATCGCGCGCACGCCCGCCTCGACGATGCCGGCGGCGAGACCGCGCCATCCCGCATGCAGCGCGGCGACCCGCGTTCCCGCGCGGTCGCAGAGCAGGATCGGCAGGCAGTCCGCGGTGAGCACGGCGCACGCGCGTCCGGACTCCGCCGACACGATGCCGTCCGCCTCGGTCCCCTCGACCGCTTGCCCGACGTCGACCACGCGGGTACCGTGCACCTGCCGCAGCCAGAGCGGCGGCGCGCCGAGGCCGAGCGTCTCGCCCAGGCGGGCACGGTTCGCGCGCACCCGATCGGGGACGTCGCCGACGTGATCGCCGAGATTAAACGAGGCGTAGGGCCCGGAACTCACGCCGCCCAGGCGCGTCGTGGTGACGGCGCGGACCTGCGGGGGCGCGGGCCAGTCGGCGCGTATGAATTCGAGGTTCCTCATGGCGGCCCGTGCGCCCTGGCGTCCCTCGCGAGAATCTCCATGAGGCCGCTCATGTCCTTCGGCACCGAAGCGGTCCATTGCATGCGCTCGCCGGTCGTCGGATGCACGAGCGCCAGTTTGGCCGCGTGCAGCGCCTGGCGCCTGAAGCCGCGCAGCGCGCCGGTCAGCTGCGGCGTCGCACCCTTCGGGACGCGCAGTCGTCCGCCGTACACGGGATCGCCGAGCAGAGGGAAGTGCAGGTGCGCCATGTGCACGCGGATCTGGTGCGTGCGCCCGGACTCGAGCTTCAGCTGCACGAGGGTGTGGGCGCGGTACTTCTTGAGCACGCGGTAATGCGTGATGGCCGTCTTGCCCCGTTCCGTAACGGCCATGCGCGTCCGTTCGTGCCGGTGGCGCCCGATCGGCGCCTCCACGGTGCCGCCGGCGACGAGCACGCCATTGACGATCGCCACGTACTCGCGCTCGACCGTGCGCTTCTGGAGCTGGCGGATCAATCGCTGCCGCGCGCGCTCGTTCTTCGCGACGACGAGCAGTCCCGACGTGTCCTTGTCGAGCCGATGGACGATCCCGGCGCGCGGCAGCTGCGCGGCCGCCGGGAAGTGATGCAGCAGCGCGTTGAGCAGCGTGTCCTTGGGGTTGCCGGCGCCGGGATGCACGACGAGACCGGCGGGCTTGTCGAGGACGAGCACGTCGTCGTCCTCGTACACGATCGCGAGCGGTATCGGCTGGGCCGCCGACGTCGTCTCCCGCGGCGGCGGCGGCCGGATCTCCACCATCTCGCCGCCGCTCACCTTGTCGCGCTTGCGCGGCAGGCGGTCCGCAAGCGACACCCGACCCTCCTCGATCCACTGCTGGAGCTGAGAGCGCGTGATGTCGGGAAAGAGCGCCGCGAGCGCCTGGTCGAGCCGTCGTCCCGCCTGCTCGGGCGGAATCCGGGCGCTGAGCACCTTTGCTTGGGGCATGCTTGTCAGTATCATCGCGTCGCCGGCATGGTCGGCAGTTTAGCCGCTTCACGCCCGTCTGATCAGAGGTCCACCGCCATGACGCTTCGCCGCCTCCCGCTGCTCCTCGCTTTCCTCGCGCTCGCGGCCTGCACCTCGATTACCGACCCCACCAAGGACTGGACGCCCGAACGGTTCTACGCGGAGGCCAAGGACCGGATGGACGACGGCGACTGGGCGGCGGCCATCAAGCACCTCGAGACGCTCGAGGCGCGCTATCCCTACGGCCGCTACGCCGAGCAGGCGCAGCTCGAGATCGCGTACGCCTATTACAAGGACCAGGAGCCGGCACTCGCGCTCGCCGCCGCCGACCGCTTCATCCGCCAGCATCCGACACACCCGAACGTCGACTACGCGTACTACCTCAAGGGTCTGGTGAACTTCCGCGGCAGCAAGAACTTCGTGTACTGGCTGCTTGGCGTCGAAGACGATCTCTCCGATCGCGACCCGAAGGGCGCTCGCGATTCGTACAACGCCTTTCGCGAGCTGGTGGAGCGATTCCCGAACAGCCGCTACGCGCCGGACGCGGCGCAGCGCATGGCGTACCTGTTCGACGCGCAGGCCCGCTACGAAGTGAAGGTGGCGCGATTCTATTTCGATCGCGGCGCCTACGTCGCCGCCGTCAACCGGTGCAAGCAGGCGCTCGAGAACTTCCCGCGCACGCCCGCGACCGAGGACGCCCTCGGCATCCAGGCCATGGCCTACAAGCGCATGGGAATGGACGGGTTGTTGACGGACACCCTGCGCGTCCTCGAGCGGAATTTTCCGGAGAGCCGCTACCTGGTCGAGATCCGGTCGATCGGGGCGGACGCCGGTTGACCGTGCAGGCGGAGCCGGACGGGACCGTCAGATCGCCTCTTCGCCCCGTTCGCCCGTGCGAATGCGCACGATGTGCTCGACCGGCGTCACGAAGATCTTGCCGTCCCCGATCTTGCCGGTGCGCGCGCCGGCGATGATCGCCTCGATGCAGCGGTCCACCTGACCGTCGGCGACGACGACCTCGAGCTTCACCTTGGGGAGGAAATCGACGACGTACTCGGCGCCGCGGTAGAGCTCGGTATGGCCCTTCTGCCGCCCGAAGCCCTTGACCTCGGTCACGGTCAGCCCCGTCACCCCCGCCTCCGAAAGCGCCTCGCGCACGTCGTCCAGCTTGAACGGCTTGATGATGGCCTCGATCTTCTTCATTCGTCTCGCCCCACCTGTGGGTTGCACATTATGTCCCGGCGCCCGCGCCGTGACTACCTGTCGCCGGGGTAACCGGAGGTAATGGGGTAGCGGCGATCGCGCCCGAAGGCCCGCGGCGTGATGCGCACCCCGGGCGGCGCCTGGCGCCGCTTGTACTCGTTGCGATCCACCATGCGGACGACCCGTTGCACGGTCTCGGCCTCGAAGCCGGCGGCGACGATCTCCTCCGGCGACTCTTCGCGCTCGACGTAGCGCTCGAGAATCGGGTCGAGCACCGCGTACGGCGGGAGCGAATCGGTGTCCTTCTGGTCGGGGCGAAGCTCCGCCGACGGCGGCCGGTCGAAAACCCGCTGCGGAATGACCGCCCGGCGACGGTTGCGCCAGGCGGCGAGACGGTAGACGAGCGTCTTCGGCACGTCCTTGATCGCGGCGAAGCCGCCCGCCATGTCGCCGTAGAGCGTGGCGTAACCCACGGCCATCTCGCTCTTGTTGCCGGTGGTGAGCACCATCTTGCCGGTCTTGTTCGAGATCGCCATGAGCAGGACGCCGCGCACCCGCGCCTGGATGTTCTCCTCGGTCGTGTCGGGCGGCATGCCCCTGAACTCCTCCGCGAGGGACGCGATGAACGCCTGGAACATCGGCTCGATGGGGATCGTGCGGTGGGCGACGCCGAGGATCTCCGCCTGCGCCCGCGCGTCCTCGAGGCTCATCGAGGCCGTGTACCGCGACGGCATCATGACCGCCTCGACCCGCTCGGGACCGAGCGCATCGACGGCGATGCAGAGCGTGAGCGCGGAATCGACGCCCCCCGAGAGACCGAGCACCACGCCCGCGAACCGGTTCTTTTCCACGTAGTCGCGCACACCGAGCACGAGCGCCGCGTAGACGCTCTCCTCGTCGGACAGCTCGGGTGCGATCGCACCGGGAACGGGCCGCGCTTCGCCGCCGACCTCGATGTCCAGCGGATAGAGCCCCTCGACGAAGGCCGGCGCGCGCATCACGACACCGCCCGCCGCATCGGTGACGAACGACTCGCCGTCGAACACGAGCTCGTCCTGCCCGCCCACGAGGTTGAGATACACGAAGGGGACGCGGTTCGTGCGCGCGTGGCGGACGACGATCTCCAGGCGCTCGCGGCCCTTGTTCATGTGGTACGGAGAGCCGTTGATGTTGATCAGCAGCCGCGCGCCGGCCTTCACCGTCTGCTCGACGGGCCCCGGCGCCCACATGTCTTCGCAGACGGTGAGCCCCACCGGCAGCCCGCGTACGGGGACGACGCAGGGCGCCGTGCCGGAGGCGAAATAGCGCTTCTCGTCGAACACGCCGTAGTTCGGAAGGTGGTGCTTGAGGTAGGTGGCGCGTATCTCGCCGTTGCCGAGAAGCGAGGCGGCGTTGTACAGCCCGCCCTGCGCCCGGTGCGGGTGACCCACGATCGCCTCGATACCCCGAATGCCCTCCCGCAGCGTTTCCAGCCCCTGCTCCACGCGCCGCAGCAGCCCGGCGCGGCGCAACAGGTCCTCGGGCGGGTAGCTCGTCAGCGCGAGCTCGGGAAAGACGACGAGGTCGGCCTTGTGCTCGTCGCGCGCGCGTTCGGTCCAGGCGAGGATCCTGGCGACGTTGCCGGGCACGTCGCCGACCAGCAGGTTGACCTGCGCCAGTGCGATCCGGACGCGTTCGGGCACGTCAGCTCAGGACTTCGCGCATGCGCCGGCCGATCTCGGCGGGAGAGCGGACGGTGTGGACGCCCGCCGCTTCGAGCGCGCGGTACTTCTCCTCCGCCGTCCCCTTGCCGCCGGCGATCACCGCGCCGGCGTGCCCCATCCGCTTGCCTTTGGGCGCGGTCACGCCGGCGATGTAGGCGACGACGGGCTTGCGCACGTGGCTGCGGATGTACGCCGCCGCGGCCTCCTCGTCCTGTCCGCCGATCTCTCCGACGAGCACGATCCCGCGTGTCTGCGGGTCCCGCTCGAAACGCGCCAGGCAGTCGACGAAGGAAAGTCCGTGCACCGGGTCGCCGCCGATGCCGATGCAGGTGCTCTGTCCCAGTCCTTCCTGCGTCGTCTGGTACACGGCTTCGTAGGTCAGCGTGCCGGAACGCGACACGATGCCGACCACGCCCGGCTTGTGGATCGCGCCCGGCATGATGCCTATCTTGCACTCGCCGGGCGTGATGATCCCCGGGCAGTTCGGCCCGATCAGCACGGACTGCGGATAATCGCGAAGCGCCGCCTTCACGCGCAGCATGTC
This sequence comes from Sulfurifustis variabilis, assembly GCF_002355415.1. GTDB lineage: Bacteria > Pseudomonadota > Gammaproteobacteria > Acidiferrobacterales > Sulfurifustaceae > Sulfurifustis > Sulfurifustis variabilis. Next base: position 2,316,406 of record NZ_AP014936.1, read on the forward strand.
GCGCACCGGGATGCCTTCGGTGATGCACGCGATCACCTCGATGCCGGCGTCGGCGGCCTCGAGGATGGAGTCCGCCGCGAAGGCCGCCGGCACGTAGATCATCGTCGCGTCGGCGCCGGTCCGCTCCACCGCGTCGCGCACCGTGTCGAACACCGGCAGCCCGAGGTGCGTCTGTCCGCCCTTGCCCGGCGTCACGCCGCCGACCATGTTCGTCCCGTAGGCGATCGCCTGCTCGGAGTGGAACGTCCCCTGCTTGCCGGTGAACCCCTGGCAGATCACCTTCGTGCTCTTGTCGACCAGTATGCTCATGTTAAAAAAATCGAACCGCCGAGGGCGCCAAGAACGCAAAGAAATAATTTCGAGAAGTATGAATCATCTTTTCCGTCGCTCTTGACCTGGCGTCCTTGGCGTTCCTGGCGGTTCAAAACAATTGTTACTTCCACTTCTATTTGACCGACGCGACGGCGCGCTGGGCGGCCTCGGTGAGGCTGGCCGCCGCCTGGATCTCGAGGCCGCTCCCCGCGAGCAGCGCCCGGCCCTGCTCGGCGTTCGTGCCTTCGAGGCGCACGACGACGGGGATCCGTATGCCGACTTCCTGCACCGCCTTGATGATCCCTTCGGCGATCAGGTCGCAGCGCACGATGCCGCCGAAGATGTTCACGAGGATCGCCTTCACGGCGCCGTCGGTCAGAATGATCTTGAACGCCTCGGCCACGCGGTCCGCGGTCGTGCCGCCGCCCACGTCGAGGAAGTTGGCGGGGTTGCCGCCGTGCAGCTTGATGAGGTCCATCGTCGCCATCGCGAGGCCGGCGCCGTTCACCATGCAGCCGATATCGCCGTCGAGCGCGACGTAGTTGAGCCCATGCTCCTGCGCGCGCTGCTCGCGCCGGTCCTCCTGCGCGGGATCGCGGAGGGCCTCGAGCGTCTTCTGCCGGTAGAGCGCGTTGTCGTCCACCTGGATCTTCGCGTCGAGCGCGAGCAGGTCGCCGGCCGTCGTCACCACCAGGGGATTGATCTCCACCAGGCTGAGGTCGCGCGCCTTATAGAGATGGAACAGGTGCTGCATGATGGCCGCGAGCTGGCTCACCTGCCTGTCTTTGAGTCCGAGCGCGAACGCGAGCTGGCGGCTCTGATAAGGCTGGATGCCGGCGGCCGGATGGGCGACCGCCTTGAGGATCTTCTCGGGATGACGCGCCGCGACCTCCTCGATGTCCATTCCCCCTTCCGCCGAGGCGATGAACACGACCCGCTCGAGCGTGCGGTCGAGGAGACACGCGAGATAGAGCTCGCGCGCGATCTCGCTCGGCTGCTCGACGAGGATGCGCTCGACCGGCTGTCCGCGCGCGCCGGTCTGGTGCGTGACCAGGCGGGTACCGAGAAGCGCGCGCGCCGCCTGCTCGAGCTCCTTCCGGCCCCGCACCCGACGCACGCCGCCGGCCTTGCCGCGGCCGCCCGCGTGCACCTGTGCCTTGACCACCCACGCGTCGCCGCCGAGGGCCTCGCCCGCCGCAAGCGCCTCGTCCGCGCTCAGCGCGGGACGGCCGGACGGCACCGGGACGCCGTACTCGGAAAGCAGGGCCTTGGCCTGGTATTCGTGGAGGTTCATGGGTCGCCGCTCGAAACGCGCAATTTACCACAGCCGGCGCGCCGAGCCGCCGCTACTCGTAGCGCAGGGCCTCGATCGGGTTCAGCCCCGCCGCGCGGCGCGCCGGGTAGAGCCCGAACAGGATGCCGACGCCGGCGGAAAACGCGACGGCGAGCAGCACGGCGGCGGGCGAGACCGAGGCGTTCCAGCCGGCCACCCCGGACATGACCAGTGTGATGAGCCAGCCGAGCAAGACCCCCGCCAGCCCCCCGACGGCGCTCACCACGAGGGTTTCGACCAGGAACTGCGAGAGGATGTCGCCGCGACGCGCGCCGACCGCCTTTCTCAGCCCGATTTCCCGCGTCCGCTCCGTCACCGACACCAGCATGATGTTCATGATGCCGATGCCACCGACCAGCAGCGAGATCGCCGCGATCGAGGCGAGAAGCAGCGACATGGTGCGGCTCGACTCGACCATGGTCTGCTGGATATCGGCGAGGTTGCGGATGCGGAACGCGTCCTGTCGCTGCGAGGGCGGCACGCGGTGGCGCTGGACCATGAGGTCCGTCGTCCGCCGCGTGACCGGATCGAGCTCCGCGGCGCTCGTCGCCTCGATCTCGATCGAGTCGACGTAATCCTTGCCCAGCACCCGGTACATGGCGGTCAGCACCGGGATCACGATGGTGTCGTCCTGGTCGCGCCACCCGGTCGCGCCCTTCTCCGGCAGGACGCCGATCACCTGGAAGTTCACGCGATCGATCTTGATCATTTCCCCGATGGGATTCCTTCCCTCGAACAGCTCCCGGACGACGGTGAGGCCGACCACCGCGACCCGCGCGCGCGTGCGGTTCTCTTCCTCGGTGAAGAAGCGGCCGACCTGCGGCTGCGCGGCGCGCATCGTCGCGTAGTCGACGCCGGTGCCGAGCAGCTGCGTATTCCAGTTGCGGTTGCCGAAGGTCACGCGCACGCGCCCCTGCACGCTGGGAGAAGCGTTGCGCACCCCGGGAATCTGCTCCTCGATCGCCGCCACGTCCTCGATCGTGAGCCGCGTCGTAAGACCCGCCTCCTGGGCCACGCCGCCCACGCGCACCGCGCCACCCCGGAGCACGAGCAGGTTCGACCCGAGGGAGGCGAGTTGCTGCTCGATGGCCTGCTGCGCTCCGCGGCCGAGCGCGAGCATGGCGATGACCGCCGCGACGCCGATCAGGATGCCGAGCATGGAGAGCGCTGTCCGGACCTTGTTGGCGGCGAGCGCGCGCAGCCCCTGGCGAACGTGCTCGCGCGCCTCGGCGAGCCACGACAGCCGCAGGGTCCGGCCGTGAGCCGGGCCGGCTTCCACCGCCGGCCGATCGGGCTGCACGCGCTCGTCCGACTGCACCGTGCCGTCGCGCAGCCGGATACGCCGGTGCGCCTCGCGCGCCACCTCCTCCTCGTGCGTGACGAGGATCACCGTGATGCCCTGGCGGTTCAGCTCTTTCAGGATCGCCATGATTTCCCGCTGGCTCGCGGTGTCCAGGTTCCCGGTCGGTTCGTCCGCGAGAATGATGCGCGGGTCGTTGACGAGCGCGCGCGCGATCGCGACGCGCTGCTGCTGGCCGCCGGAGAGCTCGTTCGGCCGGTGCGCGAGGCGGTCGCCGAGACCGACCTGCTTCAGCAGGGCTTGCGCGCGACCGAGGTCGACCGTGCCCTTGGAATAGATCAGCGGAAGAGCGACGTTCTCGCAGGCGGTGACGCGCGGAAGCAGGTTGAACTGCTGGAAGACGAAGCCGATCGCCTCCCGGCGCAGCACGGCCAGTTCGTCCTCTTCGACCCCGGCGATCTCGCGCCCGTAGAGCTTGTAGGAGCCCGAGTCGGGCACGTCGAGCAGGCCGATGACGTTCATCAGCGTCGACTTGCCGGAACCCGATGGGCCGGTGATGGCGACGAACTCGCCCGGCGCGATGGTCAGCGAGATGCCGCGCAGCACGTGGACGCTCATGTCGCCCATCCGGTAGCGCTTGTGGATGTCCTTGAGCTCGATCATCGGTGGTGTCGCTGACGCATCCCCGGTGCGCCCGGCCTGTCGCTTACGCTACCGGCGTCGCCCGAAGGGCGTCAGCGGGCTGCCTCCGCCGCCGGCGCGCGCACCCGCCCGGAGATCGGGCGCCAGCACGGTATCGCCTTCGGTCAGGCCCGCGAGGACCTCGACGTGCTTGCCGTCGCTCAAGCCGGTCTCGACCTCGCGCTCCACGGGCGGCCGCTTGCCGTCCGGCACCAGCACCGTGACGCCCTCGTCCCGCCGCCGCACGGCGTTCGTCGGCAGGAGCAGCGCGTTCTCCGCCCGCGCCACCTCGAAGCGAACGTTGGCGGTCATGCCGCTGCGCATGAACGGCGGGATGCGCTCGGGCAAAACATCGACTTCGTACGTGGTCACGTTGCTCACGGTCTGGGCGTCGTAAGCGATCTGCTCGACCGCGCCGGGCACCGGCTTGCCGGGGTACGCGTCGAGCTCGACGATCGCGCTCTGTTTGAGACGGATCTGCGCGATGTCGGTTTCGTCGACTTGCGCCTTGACCGTCAGCCGGTCGGACATCACGAAGATCGCGTCCTGGCTGGTGAACGTCTGACCGGGCTCGACGTTGCGCGAGATGACGGTCCCCGGGATCGGCGCAAGGATCGGCGTGGCCCGATACAGCTGCTCCCAGCGCCGGACTTCCTCCGGGCCCTTTGCGCGGGCGGCGTCGAGGAGTGCCGCGCGCTCGGTGGAGCTCATCCAGGCGAGGATCTGCCCCTTGCGTACCAGCTCGCCTTCGCGCGCGAGCACCTGCTCCACACGCCCCGCGATCGGCGGCTTGATCTCCAGCCGGTTGCGCGGCTGCACCACGCCGGTCGCAAGAATGGTCACGGTCAGATCGCCGCGCTCCACGGTCACCTCCCGCAGGACCGGCCCCGCCTCCTCCCCGCCCCGCCAGTAGAACGCGGCGCCGGCGGCGAACAGGCCGAGGAGCGCCACGACGACGAGCAACCGGACGCCGCGCTTCACGGTATCGCCCCCCGCCCCTGCGCGAGCTCCCAGTTCGCCTCGGCCACGATCCGTTGGCGCTGCGACAGCACGTAGCTCCGCTGGCGCTGAATGAGGTCGTTCTCGACCCGGTCCCATTCCTCGAAGGAGACGAGCCCGTTGTCGTAGCGCGCGCGGGTGATCTCCGCGCGGACCGCCGCCGCATCGAGCGACTCGCGGTCCACCTGGAGCTTCTGCACCGACTCCACGTAGGCTGCGTGCATCTGGCGCAGCTGCACCAGAACCTGCGCCTCCGTGCTGTCCCGGGTCGAGGCGGCGGCCTCGACGTTCGCGGCCGCGCTCTGCACGTCGTAGTAGTTCCGTCCGCCGCTGTAGATCGGTATCGAGAGGTTGAGCGAGATCTGCCGCCGGTCGTCCTGCGGGGCCCAGTCTTCGCCGTCGCGCGCAACCGTCCCCTGCAGATCGAGACTCGGGAGGAGGTTCGAACGCGAGATCTTCGCGCCGGCGAGCGCGAAGTTCTGCTGCGCTTCCGCCTCGCGGAAGCCGGGAACCTGCTGGGCGAGTCGGGAGAAATCGGGCGCGCGGCCGGGCGCCTCGATCGGCACGTTTCCGACGACCTCGAGGTCCTCGGCCGGAGACCGGCCGAGGACCCGAGCCAGCTCGGCGCGCGCCGAATAGACCGCCTGCTCCGCCTGCAGCAGCTCATAGCGCGCCTCGGAGACGGCCGCGCGCGTGACGAGGTACGCGCCGCGGTTCTCGCGTCCGCCCTCGAAACGGAGTTCGACGAGTCGCAGGTTCTCCTCGCGCCGCCGGACAATGTCGCGCGAAAGACCGACGTTCTGCTGAGCGTACTGCATGCCGGCGAACGCCGCCTTGAGGTCCCGGCTCACCTGCGCCCTGATTCCGTCGAGCCGCGCCCGGGTTGCCGCGAAGTTCGCCTGCGCCTGCTCCACGAGCCCTTGATCCTGAAAACCGGAGAACAGGTTCTGCGTGACGGAAAGCGCGGTGGTATAGCCGCTCTCGCTGGTCGTGAATGCGCCACTGTCGCGCGAGACGTCGGTGTACCCCACGCCGCCGGAAACCTGGGGGAAGTAGCCACCGCGCGCGGCGCGCGTCTGATACCGCGACGAATCGAGGGTCGAGCGGGCGGCGCGCAGGTCCGGGTTCGTCCGCGCCGCCTCCTGTACGGCGCGCTCCCAGGTGACCGGCTCGGCCGAAGCGGCGGCCGGGACCCCGGCCAGGGCAAGCGCGACGGGGATCACTAGCCGTGCCTTGGCGGCGAACATGCTCTGCGCCTCGTGTTTGAGCCCTGCGCGGCACCAGGTCGGGCGACTGCCGGACCGTTGTTCTCCGTCGCGGGCTTGGCTATAGTGCACTGACTGACCGGTCGGTCAGTGTCCCATCCCGCTCAAAACCCGTCAACGCCGCTTTGAAACCGTGACGACGGAACCCAGCACCAGTACCCGATCCGAGCCGGATGCGGTCGCGCGCATCCTCGCGGCCGCGGCGACCTTGTTCGCCGAGCACGGCTACGACCGCGTTTCGATGAACCAGATCGCCGCCGCGGCCGCCGTCAGCAAGGCGAACGTCTTTCATCACTTCAGCTCCAAAAAGGAACTTTACCTTGCGGTGGTGCGCGGCGCATGCAACGCCGCCGAGCGCCTGCGAACGCTCGGGGAGCCGGGGGGACCGGTCAGCCGGCGCCTGCCCGATTACGCGGAGGGCATGCTCCGGGACATGCTCGAGCACGACCAGATCCACCGCCTCATGATGCGCGAGCTGCTCACGGACCGCGACGACCGCTTCGATCGGGACCTTGCCGAGCGGGTCTTCGGGGACACCTTCGCCCGACTGGTCGCCATCCTCCGGTCCGCTCAGGAGACCGGCGAGCTGCGGCGCGAGATCGATCCGGCCATGGTCGCGACGCTGCTCATCGGCGCCAGCGTCTTCTTCTTCCAGTCCCGGGAGGTGCTGCGGCACTTTCCCGACGTGCGCTTCGCGCAGGATCCGTCCGGTTACAGCCGCATGCTCGTTGACCTCCTGCTCAACGGCATGGCCGCGACCGCCGAACCGGCCACGAGAAAAATTCGAAAAGACGCTGTCTGAGGTAAAACGATGCCGGTCCGCGCCGCCTTCCTGCTGGGTTCCCTCCTCGCGCTCTTCGCGTGCACGTCCAAGGAGCCGCCGAAGCCGCCCGAACGCGTGGTCACCGTGACGACGGCGCCGGTCGGTCAGCGCGATCTCGCGGTCACGGAAGCCGCCGTGGGCGCGGAGACGGCGATCGTCGCCGCGCTCGGCTACGACCCGACTCGGGAGCGCACCGGCACGACCTACATCCGGCTCCCGTTCCCGGAGACCATCGCGCTCCAGCTTAAGGTCGGGCAGCCGGTACGGCTCAGCAACTTCGCCACGCCGGATCAGGTCGTGACCGGTCGCATCCGGGAAATTCGACCCGCGCTCAACATCACGACCGTGAGCCGCGAGGTCATCGTCGCGGTGCCGCGGGGCGAGAAATGGCGCCCGCGCGGCAGCGTGCGCGGTGAAGTCACGCTCGGCGTGCGAAAGAACGCCGTGACCGTGCCGGAACAGGCCGTCGTGCTGCGGCCGGCGGGCACGGTGGTGTACGTGGTCGAGGGCGAACAGGCGAAGGAGCGGCGGGTGAGCACGGGCATCGCCCGCGAAGGCATCATCGAGATCATCGAGGGCCTGAAGCCGGGCGAAACGGTCGTGGTCGACGGCGCCGCCCTGCTATCAAACGACACGAAGATCCGGATCCGCGAAGGCCAGTCATGACCCTTCCCGAACTGTCGATCCGCCGCAACGTCTTCACGCTCATGGTGAGCCTCGTGCTCATCCTGTTCGGCGTCATCGCGTTCAACCGGCTCGGACTCGACAAGTTCCCCAAGGTCGAGTTTCCGATCGTGAGCGTGGTCACCACCATGCCGGGCGCCGACCCCGAGATCGTGGACCGCAACATCACCGACCGCATCGAGGAGGTGGTGAACCAGGTCCCGGGCGTGAAGTCGATCACCTCGAGCTCGTCGCTCGGTGCTTCCGTGGTGGCGGTCGAGTTCGAGCTCGAGAAGAACGTCGACGTCGCGTACCAGGAGGTCAAGGCCAAGGTCGACAGCATTCTGAAGCTGCTGCCGGAGGACTCCGATCCGCCGACCGTGCGCAAGGTCGAAGTGGGGGCGACCGCCGTACTGTGGCTCGCGCTCACCGGCAACCGCACCATCCAGGATCTCAACACGTATGCCGACGAGGTGATCAAGCCGCGCCTCGAGACCGTCTCCGGAGTCGGCGAGGTGCTGGTGGGCGGGCAGATCAAGCGCACGATCCGCGTCTGGCTCGATCCCGACCGCCTGCGCGCGTACGACCTCTCGCCGCTCGACGTCGGGAATGCGTTCGGGCGCGAGCACATCACCCAGCCCGCCGGGTTCGTCGAGACGCCGGGGCGGGAGTGGTTGATCAAGTTCGACGCCGAGTTCGACCGGATTTCGGATCTTGCCCGCCTGATCGTCGCCTATCGCCAGGGCAGCCCCGTCTACCTGAAGGACGTGGCGCGCGTGGAGGATGGCCTCGAGGACGCGCGCAAGCTCGCCCGCTACATGGGCGAGCCGGCGGTGGGGCTCGGCATCGTCAAGGCCACCGATGCGAACACCGTCGCCGTGGTCGACCGCATCAAGGAGCGCGTCGATAACGAGATCCGGCCGACCCTGCCGCCCGGCCTCGAGATCCGCTATTCCTCGGACGACTCGATCTCCATCCGCCAGTCGATCGCCGCGCTCAACGAGCACCTGGTGCTGGGCACGCTCTTCGCCGCGCTGCTCGTGTTCCTGTTCCTCAAGAGCGGCCGCTCGACCCTGATCATCGCGACCGCCATACCGGTTTCCCTGTTCGCCACGTTCGCGATGATGTACTTCGTCGGTTACACGCTGAACAAGATCACCCTCCTCGGCCTGCTGCTGCTGATCGGCGTGGTCGTCGACGACGCCATCGTGGTGCTCGAGAACATCTTCCGCCACCGCGAGGAGGAGCACGAGGACAGGGAAATCGCCGCGGTGGCCGGCTCCAACCAGGTGATCTTCGCGGTCATCGCCTCGACCCTGACGCTGGTGTCGATCTTCCTGCCGGTCGCCTTCATCACGGGCATCGTGGGTCGTTTCCTCTCCTCGTTCGCGCTGGTCGTCGTCATCGGCGTCATGGTGTCGCTGTGGGTGTCGCTCACGCTGACGCCGATGCTGTGTGCCCGTTACCTGAATCTGCCCTCGTCGCACGGCCGGGTATACCGCGTGCTCGAGCGCGGTTTCGTGGCGCTGGAGAACGGATACCGCCGGCTGCTCGGGATGGCGCTGCGCCACCGGTGGAAAGTGGTCGTGCTCGCCGTCCTGGTCGTGGCCTCGAGCGTCTTCCCCTTCCGGTACGTCGGCAAGAGCTTCGTCCCGGAGGAGGACGAGTCGCGCTTCATGATCATGACCCAGGCGCCGCTCGGCTCGAACCTCCAGTACACGAGCCGCAAGCTCGCGGAGGTCGAGGCGATCGTGGCCGCACGACCGGAAACCTTCAGTTTCTTCTCCGCGGTGGGGCTGGGGGAGGCGGGTCAGGTCACGACCGGCCGCACCTTCGTCCGGCTCAAGGCGCGCGAGGAACGCGAGCTGAGCCAGGCGCAGATCATGACCGAGCTGCGGCGCGAGCTGAACCGCATCGCCGGCATCCAGGCCTTCCCCGCAAACATCTCGCCGATCGGCGGACAGCGCGGCGAGCCGCTGCAATTCGCGGTCGTCGGTCCCGATATCAACCAGATCGGGGCATTGACCGGCGAGATGGTCGCGCGCCTCAGTCAGGTCGAGGGCGTCGCGAAGCTCGACAACGAGTTGAAGCTGAACCTGCCGGAGTACCGCCTCGAGCTCGACCGCGAACGGGCTGCCCAGCTCGGCATCAGCGCCGCCGATGTGGCGCAGACGCTCAACGCGATGACGGCCGGGCTCGACATCGCGGAGTTTCGCGAGGGCAGCCAGCGCTACGACATCCGGCTGCAGGTCGAGCCCGGCGAGCGGGACAGCGCGGAAGTGCTGAAGAAGATCTACGTGAAGAACCGGGCGGACGAGCTGGTGCGCCTCGACACGCTGGTACGCGTGGAGGAAGGGCTCGGTCCGGCGGAGATCAAGCGCCGCAACCGCCAGTACGCGGGATTCGTGTACGGCGCGCTGGAGGGACTGCCCCTCGGCGACGCAACGGAGGCCGTGAACCGGATAGCGCGGGAGATCCTCCCCGCCGGCTACTCCATCGCCTTCGCCGGTCAGGCGGAGGAGTTCGCCAAGACGGGCGGCTACATCGTGTTCGCCTTCTCGCTCGCGCTCGTCATGATTTACATGGTGCTCGCGAGCCAGTTCAACTCGCTGATCCAACCCCTGGTCGTCATGGTCGCGCAGCCGCTCGCCATCATCGGAGGCGTCACCGCGCTGTGGATATCCTCGCAGTTCGGCACCGGCGACACGCTCAACCTCTTCTCCATGATCGGCATGATCCTGCTCATGGGCCTGGTGGCGAAGAACTCCATCCTGCTCGTCGATCTCACCAACCAGTATCGCGCCGCGGGCAAGTCCGTTGATGACGCGCTCGGGGAGGCCTGTCCTCACCGGATGCGGCCGGTCCTGATCACCTCGCTGACCGTGATCGCCGCGATGCTGCCGGCGGCGATCGGGCTCGGGCCGGGCGTGGAGACGAACCGGCCGCTCGCGCTCGTCGTGATGGGCGGCATGGTGTCCTCGACGCTGCTCACCCTGATCGTCGTGCCGGCCGTGTACTCGCTGGTCGAGAACGCCCTCGCGCGCCGTCGCGCACGCCGTACCGTCGCTCCGGAGCAGGCCGAGGCGGCGCCTGCCTGGCTCCGGATCGCCCGGATTCGCCGCAAATGAGGACGGCTGTCCTGCTGCTCGGGACCATGCTGCTCGGCACGAGCGGCCCCGCATCCGCCGTCGACCTGCTCGAGGTATACCGCCAGGCGCAGGCCAACGACCCGGCCTGGGCCGCGGCCCAGGCCGCGCACCGGGCGAACCTCGAGCAGGTGCCGCAGGCGCGGGCGGGGCTCCTTCCTAACGTCGATCTTTCGGTGGATGTCTTTCAGAACCGGCAGCAGGTGCAGACGCCGGTCGTGGACGGGACGTTCAGCTTTCGCAGCGAAGGCTACACCCTCGAGCTGAACCAGCCGCTGTACAACCGCCCCAACCGTGCGGTCTACGCGCAGAGCCTGGCCTTTGCCTCGCAATCCGAGCACCAGCTGGCTGCGGCGCGCGACGATCTCATCGTGCGCACGGTGCGCGCCTACCTCGCCGTCCTTACGGCCCGCGAGGTCCACGACTACGCGCAATCCGAGAAGGCGGCCGTTCAGCGGCTGCTCACGCTGGCGCGCCGCAACTTCAACGTCGGCACCGCGAGCCTCATCGACGTGCACGACGCGCAGGCGGCTTACGACCTCGCCGTTTCGCAGGAGATCGCCGCCGCGAACGAGCTCGAGGTGGCGCGGGAATCGCTGCAGGTTCTCACGGGGCATCCCGTGGGCCCCCTCGCCGGCCTCACGGCGAAACTCGAGCCCGTCCCGCCGGACCCGGCGATCATGGAAAGCTGGGTCGAGACGGCGGTACGACAAAACCCGAATGTCCTCGTGCGCGAGCAGGTGCTGGAGCAGGCCGCGCAGGCGGTCGAGGCCGGACGCGGTCGCCATTACCCGACGCTCGATCTCGTGCTTGGGCGCAGCTACAACGATGCCGACGCGCCAAGCGTGTTCAGCGGCGCCCGTCTTCCGATCGAAACCACGACCGACCAGGTGGGCGTGCGGTTCAACCTGCCGATCTACCAGGGCGGTGGCACGAGCGCGCAGGTGCGCGAGGCGGTCGCGCGCCGCGACGAGGCGCAGCTGCAGCTCGAAGCCACCCGGCGCCAGGTCGCGCAACAGGCACGGGAGATCTATCTCGCAGTCACCACGAACCTCGCGCAGGTCCGATCGCTCGAGCAGGCGCGCGCCTCCAACCAGCGGGCGGTCGAGTCCACGGTGCTCGGTCAGGAACGCGGCCTGCGAACGGGGCTCGACGTGCTCAACAACCAGCGTGTCCTGTTTCGCACGCTGCGCGACCTCGCCCGCGCACGCTACGACTACCTGCTCGCGCGCATCCAGCTCCGGGCCGTCGCCGGAACGCTGGGCGAAGAGGACCTGATCGCCGTCAATCGCCTGCTCCGGGAGAAGTGATCGCCCGGCTGCCGACGGCGCAAACGCACGGTTAGAATGCGCCGATGCACCTCCGCGTCCTTCCGGATCTGTCGGCCGTCCCGCCCCACGAGTGGAATGCGCTCGACCTGGGCGGCAGTCCCTTCGTGCGCCACGAATTCCTCCGCACCCTCGAGGAAACGGGCTGCGTCGGCGCCGACACGGGCTGGCAACCTCGCCACCTCGCGCTGTACCACGATGCGCGCGCCGAACGGCTCGTCGGCGCCGTACCGCTCTACCTGAAGACGCACTCCTACGGCGAGTACGTCTTCGACTGGGCCTGGGCCCGGGCTTACGCTCGCGCCGGACACGCGTACTACCCCAAGCTCGTGGCCGCCGTCCCGTTTACGCCGGCCACCGGCCCGCGGCTGCTCGTCGACCCGGCAAGCGACCGTTCCGAGGTGACGGGCCGACTCCTGGACGGTGCCCTCGCCCTCGCCCGCGAGCTCGAGGCGTCCTCGCTGCACTGGCTATTTCCCACGGAGCCCGAAGCGGACTTCCTGGCTGCCCGCGGGCTGCTCAAACGCACGGGGTACCAGTTTCATTGGTCGAACTCCGGCTACCGCGACTTCGACGACTTTCTGTCGCGCTTCACGGCGAACAAGCGCAAGAAGATCCGGCAGGAGCGGCGTTACGTGCGCGAGGCCGGCGTGCGACTCCGCGTGGTTTCGGGCGGCGCGGCCGAAGCGCGCGACTGGGAGGCGCTTTACCGTTTCTATCGCTCCACGATCGCGCGATACGAGGGCGTTCCCTACCTTTCCCGGGAATTCTTTCACGCCATCGGCCGGCGCCTGCCGGAGCGCGTGGTGCTGGTGATGGCCGAACAATCGGGCGCCTGCATCGCCGCCGCGTTGAACTTTCGGGGCGACGAAGCGCTCTACGGGCGCTATTGGGGCGGGCGTCCGGGCGTGAACGGCCTGCACTTCGAGACCTGCTACTACGCGGCCATCGAGTACTGCATCGCCGCAGGCTTGAAGCGCTACGAAGCGGGCGCGCAGGGCGAGCACAAGGTTGCGCGCGGGTTCGCGCCGGTCGCCACCTACTCGTCCCACTGGCTCGCGCACCCCCGGTTCAGCGGCGCGGTCGCCGACTTTCTGAGTCGCGAGCAGCTGGCAGTCGCCGGCTACATGGACGAGCTCCGGGAGCATTTGCCTTTCAAGGCGACGGTCGCGGAAAATGGGGGAACGCGTTCCGAGCGGGTCTGATCATGTTCGTGCTCAACCCCAACTCGTCCGACGTCCGTTTCCCGCCGGTCGACCTCGCCTCGCCCGAGGGCTTGCTCGCGATCGGCGGCGACCTGCGGGCCGAGCGCCTGCTCGAAGCCTACCGCTGCGGCATCTTCCCCTGGTACAACGACGGCCAGCCCATACTCTGGTGGTCACCCGATCCGCGCGCGGTGCTTCTGCCCCACAAGCTCAAGATCTCCCGCAGCCTGCGAAAGGTGCTGCGCGGCGGTCGCTACACGGTGACGCTCGACCGCGCCTTCTCCGCGGTAGTGGCCGCCTGCGCGGGCCCGCGGCGCGCCAACCCCGGCGGCGGGACGTGGATCACGCCCGAGATGAGCGAGGCATACGGACGGCTGCACGAGCAAGGGCACGGACACTCGGTCGAGACCTGGCGGGGCGACGAACTGGTCGGCGGGCTCTACGGGGTCGCGCTTGGCGGCGCCTTCTTCGGGGAATCGATGTTCAGCCACGCGTCCGACGCGTCGAAAGTCGCGCTCGCCCACCTCGTTCGTCAGCTCGAGCAGTGGGGATTTCGCTTTATCGACTGCCAGCTCCCGACGCTCCACCTGGAGAGTCTCGGCGCGGAGACGATCCGGCGGCGCCACTACCTGGCTCTCCTCGAATCGGCGCTGCGGCTGCCCGGACGGACGGGGTCCTGGCGCTTTGACACCCATCTGGCGCTTGTTTAGCGTGGCCCCATGAGCGGACACCAGCGCGCCCCGGACATCTTCCTGTCCATGCCGCACCCGTGCAGCTACCTGCCGGGCAAGACCGCGACGACGCTCTTCATCGATCCGCGCTATCCGCTGGATCGCGAACGCTACGGCGCGTTCACGCGTCTCGGGTTCCGGCGCAGCGGCGATCTCATCTACCGCCCCCACTGCCGCGACTGCACGGCGTGCGTCCCCGTGCGCATTCCCACCGCGCGCTTCCGGCCCGCGCGCGGACAGCGGCGGGTGTGGCGACGCAACCTCGATGTGCGCGTCGCGCCGGTCACGGGCGCGTATGTGCAGGAACACTTCGACCTGTACGTCAGATACCAGGCACGACGGCACCCCGGCGGCGGCATGGACGACCCGGATCCGCAGAAGTACCTGAGCTTCCTCCTGGGCCGCCAGGTGGACACCGTGTTCTTCGAGATGCGGTTGGCGGAGCGGCTGCTCGGGGTCGCGATCGTCGATCGGCTCAACGACGGGCTGTCCGCGGTCTACACCTTCTATGACCCGGACGAATCCGCACGCGGCCTCGGCACTTTCGCCGTATTATGGGAAGTCGAGCACGCGCGCCGCCTCGGTCTCCCCTGGGTCTACCTCGGCTACTGGATCGCCGAAAGCCCGAAGATGGCCTACAAGGCGAACTTCCGGCCGCTCGAGGTCTACCGCAACGGTCGCTGGACCGAGCTCGCCTCGCCCCTCCTTCCCTGAGTCCGTTCGGCCGCGAACTTTACGACCGGGGACGACTGGGGCATCATACGCCGCCAGTCAAACCCGGCTGTTTCACATTTTCAGAGGCGCGTGGCGAAAGAAGAGCATATTGAGATGGAGGGCACCATCGTCGAGACCCTGCCCAACACACTGTTTCGGGTGAAGCTCGACAACGGTCACATGGTGACCGCGCACATCTCGGGCAAGATGCGGAAGAACTATATTCGTATCCTCACCGGCGACCGCGTGACGGTACAGCTCACCCCGTACGACCTCTCCAAGGGCCGGATCACGTTCCGCGCCCGCTAGTGTCGGCCGTCCGGCCGAAACGCGAAAGCAGACGAAACGAAGCGGCCCCTTTCCGGGGCCGCTTTCAGTGCGTCGACTCCTCGGCGGTTCTCCGGGCGGCCTCGAAGGCCAGCGCCAGGTCGTCCCCGTCCGGGCCCAGCGTGACTTTCACGTGGCCGCCCCCCGAAAGGCGACCGAACAGGAGCTGGTCGGCGAGCGGCTTCTTCACCTTCTCCTGAATCAGGCGCGCCATCGGGCGGGCGCCCATGGCGACGTCGTGTCCGTGCCTGGCGAGCCAGCGGCGCGCCGCCTCGTCCAGCTCGATGGTCACGTGCTTGTCGGCCAGCTGGGCCTCGAGCTCGAGCACAAACTTGTTGACCACGTGCATGATCGTCTCGTCGTCGAGCGGCTTGAAGCGGATGGTCGCGTCCAGACGGTTGCGGAACTCCGGGCTGAACATCCGCTTGATCTCCTGAACGTCGTCGCCGGTGTGGTCCTGCTGCGTGAAGCCGATCGACGCCCGGCTGACCTGCTGCGCGCCGGCGTTCGTCGTCATTACCAGGATGACGTTGCGGAAGTCGGCCTTGCGCCCGTTGTTGTCGGTCAACGTGCCGTGGTCCATCACCTGCAGCAGCAGGTTGAACACGTCCGGGTGCGCCTTCTCGATCTCGTCGAGCAGCAGCACCGAGTGCGGGTGCTTGGTGATCGCCTCCGTGAGCAGTCCGCCCTGGTCGAAGCCGACGTAGCCCGGAGGCGCCCCGATGAGGCGCGACACGGTGTGCCGCTCCATGTACTCCGACATGTCGAAGCGGATGAGCTCCACGCCGAGCACGCGCGCCAGCTGGCGCGTCACCTCGGTCTTGCCGACGCCCGTGGGGCCGGAAAAGAGATAACAGCCGACCGGCTTCTCGGGCTGGCCGAGTCCCGAGCGCGACAGCTTGATGGAGGTCGCGAGGGCCTCGATCGCTTCGTCCTGGCCGAACACCACCATCTTGAGGTCGCGTTCCAGGTTGCGCAGCGACTCGATGTCCGAGGAGGACACGGTCTTGGGCGGGATGCGCGCCATCTTCGCGACAATGCCTTCGATGTCGTGGACGCCGATCGTCTTCTTGCGCTTGCTGGGCGCCATGAGCTGCTGGCTCGCACCCGCCTCGTCGATGACGTCGATCGCCTTGTCCGGAAGATGCCGGTCGTTGATGTAACGATGGGAGAGCTCGACGGCCGAGCGCAGCGCCTGGTTCGTGTAACGCACGCTGTGGTGGCGCTCGAAGCGCGTCTTCAGGCCCTTGAGAATCTCGAAGGTCTCGTCCACCGAGGGCTCGGTCACGTCGATCTTCTGGAACCGACGCGAGAGCGCCCGATCCTTCTCGAAGATGTTCCGGTATTCCTGGTACGTCGTCGAGCCGATGCACTTGAGCTCACCGGTCGAGAGCACGGGCTTCAGGAGGTTGGAGGCGTCCATGGCGCCGCCCGAAGCCGCCCCGGCGCCGATGATCGTGTGGATCTCGTCGATGAAGAGGACCGCGTGTTCCTGGCGCTTGAGGTGGTGGAGCACGGCCTTCAGCCGCTTCTCGAAATCGCCGCGGTACTTGGTCCCGGCGAGCAGCGCGCCCATGTCGAGCGCGTAGATCGTGCTGTGCGAGAGCACCTCGGGCACCTCGCCGTCCACGATTTTCTTGGCGAGCCCCTCGGCGATGGCCGTCTTGCCCACGCCCGCTTCGCCGACGAAGAGCGGGTTGTTCTTGCGTCGCCGGCAGAGCACCTGGATGGTGCGCTCGACCTCGCGCTCGCGCCCGATCAGCGGGTCGATCTTCCCCAGGCGCGCCTGTTCGTTCAGGTTCACGCAGAACGAGTCGAGCGGACTCTTCTCGCCGGACGGGGAGGCCTCGTCGTTGTCCTCGGGAGCCGGCAGCTCACCCTGCCCTTCTCCCGGCACCTTCGAGATGCCGTGCGAGATGTAGTTGACGACGTCGAAACGGCTGATGTTCTGCTTGTGCAGAAAGTAGATCGCGTGCGACTCCTTCTCGCCGAAGATCGCGACCAGGACGTTCGCGCCCGTCACCTCCTTCTTGCCCACGCCCTGCACGTGCAGCACGGCACGCTGGATCACCCGCTGGAAGCCGATGGTCGGCTGCGTGTCGATCTTGCTGTTCGGCGGCAGGACCGGGACGTTCTCGCTGAGGAAATGGGTCAGGTTGCGCCTCAGCTCGTCGATGTTTCCGCCGCACGCCCGCAGCACCCGGGCCGCGGACGGGTTGTCCAGCAGCGCCATGAGCAGGTGCTCGACGGTGATGAATTCGTGGCGCTTCTCGCGCGCCGCCTGGAAGGCGGCATTCAGGGACAGCTCCAGTTCCTGGGAAAGCATCGACCGAACCTCCGGGCCAGGGCCCGCGCTACTTAATAATGGTTACTCGGGCTCCAGCGTACACTGGAGCGGGTGCTGGTGCTCCTGGGCAAATGCCAGTACCTGCCGAACCTTGGTTTCCGCAATCTCCCTCGTATAGATGCCGCAGATACCGATCCCCTTGTTGTGCACGTGCAACATGATCCGCGTCGCCTCCTCGCGCGTCTTATAAAAGAATCGCTCGAGTATCGCGACGACGAAGTCCATGGGCGTGTAATCGTCATTCAGCAGAATCACTTTATAGAGAATCGGCCGGGCGAGTTTAGGACGCGCTTCCTGAACAACCGGGCCCTCCGGAAGCTGCGGCTGTTTCTCTTTCATATTTGCAAGCTTAGACCAAGTTCCTAATGCGAGAACGTTGTGCGAGCAACGGGAAAACGCCTCCCATTTTGAGACCCCGGGCCAAAAATTCAACCCCGGGCGCCATGGCACGAATTTTGTGCGCAGGCGGACATCCCCCCGCTCGCTTGCTTGACTAACGACGAAAAAGAAGGATCATTGTTCTGCCTTCGCCCCTTCCGCGCAGCGAGCACGGGAGTCTGCGCGCAGGGATGAACGCATTCTGTGACGTACCACAGCGGAGTTTGTTCCGCTGTAGCTAGGGGGATGTTATGGCAATAGGAACCGTGAAGTGGTTTAACGCCAGCAAGGGGTACGGATTCATCACCCCGAGCGACGGCGGAGACGATGTGTTCGCACACTTCTCCGCCATCGAAATGGACGGCTACAAGACGCTCAAGGAAGGCCAGCAGGTGGAGTACGAGGTCCAGGAAGGACCCAAGGGCCCACAGGCTTCCCGTATCCGCAGCTTGTCAAAGTAGACCGCGTCGCCACTTCCATCAAAAATTATCAGCGACTTTTTCCCTGAGACCCGGCCCAGGCCGGGTTTTTCTTTTCCGTCCCGCGCCGGCCCGGGGATCCTCCCGAACGCTACTGCATGTGTTTCACGACGGCCTCGCCGAAGCCCGAGCAGGAGACGAGCGTCGCGCCGGGCATGAGGCGCGCGACCTCTTCGGTGGCCTTCGGGTGCTCGCCCGGTTTGTGCGGCGCGGTAATCGCCGTGCGCGCACGTGCCAGGTCGTACGTCACGGTCCGGGCCGCGATCGCGCCGGCGACCCCCCTGATGATGAGATCCGCGGCCTCGGTCCAGCCCATGTAGCGCAGCATCATCTCGGCGGACAGGATCATGGAACCGGGGTTCACCTGGTTCTTGCCGGCATACTTGGGCGCGGTGCCGTGGGTCGCCTCGAAAACTGCCACGCCGTCGCCGATGTTGCCTCCGGGCGCGATACCGATGCCGCCGACCTGCGCGGCCAGCGCGTCGGAGATGTAGTCGCCGTTCAGGTTGAGCGTCGCGATGACGTCGTAGTCCTCCGGCCGGAGCAGGATCTGCTGGAGAAAGTTGTCCGCGATGACGTCTTTCACGACGATCTCCTGGCCGGTTCGCGGATTGCGGAAACGGCACCACGGACCGTCGCCGATCGGCTGTGCTCCGAACTCGTGCCGGGCCACGTCGTAACCCCAGTTCCGGAACGCCCCCTCCGTGTACTTCATGATGTTGCCCTTGTGCACGAGCGACACCGAGCGACGGTCGTTCTCCACAGCGTACTTGAGCGCCTTGCGGATGAGCCGTTCCGAGCCTTCGCGCGACACCGGCTTGATGCCGATCGCCGAGCTGGCCGGGAAGCGGATCTGGGTGACGCCCATCTCCCTCTGAAGGAAGTTGATCACCTTCTTCACCTCGGCGGAGTCCGCGGGCCACTCGATCCCGGCGTAGATGTCCTCGGTGTTCTCGCGGAACACGACCATGTCCGTCAGCTCCGATTCCGACTCCTTGAGGGGAGTCGGCGTGCCCGGAAAGAACCGGATCGGCCGCACGCACGCGTACAGGTCGAGCACCTGGCGCATGGTGACGTTGAGGGAACGGATGCCGCCGCCCACGGGGGTCGTGAGCGGCCCCTTGATGGACACGACGTAGCGTCGCAGCGCATCGAGGGTCTCGTCCGGAAGCCAGGTGTTGCTGCCGTACAGCTTCAGGGCTTTCTCGCCGGCGTACACCTCCATCCAGGCGATCGAGCGCTTGTCGCCGTATGCCTTCCGCACCGCGGCGTCGGTGACGCGCCGCATCACCGGGGTCACGTCTATGCCGATACCATCGCCCTCGACGAAGGGAACGAGCGGGTGATCGGGGACGTTCACGCTGAAGTCCGGATTGACGGTGATGCGCTCGCCCTTCGCGGGGATCTGAATCTTGTCGTAAACCATCGTGGTCGTCTTCGCCGTGCTTCGGAGGCGCGTAAGTATAGCGGGCGGCAAAAAGAAAGGCCCGGGGCAAGCCTGCCCCGGGCCAAAGGGAGGATCGGTCGATCAGGCGCGGGCGCGACTCGGCGCCCGGCGCGTCTCGAACTGTTCTTCCTCGGTCGACCCGGCGAGGGCGGTGGTGGAGGACGCACCGCCCATGACCGCCTGAGTGACCTGGTCGAAGTAACCGGCACCCACCTCGCGCTGGTGCTTGGTGGCCGTATAACCACGCGGCTCGGCGCGGAACTCGGCCTCCTGCAGCTCGACGTAGGCCGTCATGCCCTGGTCGCGGTAACGGTCCGCGAGGTCGAACATGCCGTAGTTGAGGGCGTGGAAGCCGGCCAGGGTAATGAACTGGAACTTGTAGCCCATCGCCGCCAGTTCCCGCTGGAATTTGGCGATCGTCGTGTCGTCCAGGTGCTTCTTCCAGTTGAAGGACGGCGAGCAGTTGTACGCGAGCATCCGGTCGGGGAACTTGGCCTTGATCGCCTCGGCGAAACGCCGGGCGCCCGCCAGATCCGGTTTCGACGTCTCGCACCATATAAGGTCGGCGTACGGGGCGTAGGCGAGGCCGCGGGAGATGGCCTGCTCCATGCCGGCGTGAACGCGGAAAAAGCCCTCGCTCGTGCGCTCCCCGGTCAGGAACTCGCGGTCGCGGGGGTCGATATCGCTCGTGATGAGGTTGGCGCCGAGCGCATCGGTGCGACCGACCACGATCGTCGGCACGCCCATCACGTCGGCGGCGAAGCGCGCCGCGATCAGCTTTTGCACGGCCTCCTGCGTCGGGACCAGTACCTTCCCGCCCATGTGTCCGCACTTCTTCGCGGAAGATAGCTGGTCCTCGAAATGCACGCCTGCCGCGCCGGCCTCGATCATGGCCTTCATGAGCTCGAAGGCGTTGAGCACGCCCCCGAACCCCGCCTCGGCGTCGGCGACGATGGGCACGAACCAGTCGATGTCTTCCCGGCCTTCCGCGGCGTAGATCTCGTCGGCCCGCCGGAACGCGTTGTTGATCCGTCGGACCACGGCGGGGACGCTGTCCGCCGGGTAGAGGCTCTGGTCGGGGTACATCTGCCCGGCGTTGTTCGCGTCGGCCGCGACCTGCCAGCCGCTCAGGTAAATCGCCTTGAGGCCGGCCTTCGCCATTTGCATGGCCTGGTTGCCGGTCAGGGCGCCGAGCGCGTGGACGTAGTCCTCGGTCTGCAGGCGCTTCCACAACTTCTCGGCGCCGAGACGGGCCAGGGTGTGCTCGACCTGGACGGTGCCCCTCAGCCGCACCACCTCCTGCGGCGCGTATCCGCGCGTAACGCCTCTCCAGCGCGGATTCTGCTTCCAGTCCTGTTCCAGCTCCCGGATGACTTGCTCGCGGTTCATGACGTCCCTCCAAGGATGGGGAGTGCCGCGCACATGGAATTGACACGGGATGGGCGACGCGGCTGGCCTCTTACGCAAGATAGGGAAGCGGCGAAGTATTTGACAAGTTAATTATCTCAATAGTTAGTATTTGTTACATCAATACGCTGGCGCGGCCGTCGTTGCGGCGCCCGCCCCGGATTCCCCGATGTCTTTGATACCATTAGGCGATGATCTGGAAGCCGAATGTCACCGTGGCGGCCGTCGTCGAACGCGACGGCCGCTTCTTGCTGGTCGAAGAGACCGCCGACGGCCGCCTCGTGCTGAACCAGCCCGCCGGTCATCTCGACGAGGGCGAGAGCCTCATCGAGGCCGTGGTTCGGGAGACGCTCGAGGAGACGGCATGGCACTTCCGGCCGGAAGCGCTGGTCGGCATCTACAGGTGGCCCCATCCTGGACGGCCGGTGACCTATCTGCGCTTTGCCTTCGCCGGCCGCGTGGTGGACCACGAACCCGCGCGACGTCTCGACGAGGGCATCGCGCAGGCGGTCTGGCTCACGCCCGAGGAACTCAGGGCGGCATCCGACCGTCATCGCAGCCCTCTGGTCCAGCGCTGCGTCGACGACTTTCTCGAGGGGCGTCGCTTTCCTCTGGGTCTCCTGGCCGACCTCGCCGGGGGAACGCCATGACGACGCGGGAGCGCGTCGTGGTCGGGCTCTCGGGCGGAGTCGATTCCGCCGTCGCCGCCCTGCTCCTCGTTCGCGCGGGTTTCGACGTGGTCGGCGCTTTCATGAAGAACTGGGAAGAGGACGACACCGCGGAGCGCTGCGCCGCGGCCGAAGACTATCGCGCGGCGCACGCCGTGTGCGACCACCTCGGGATACCGCTCCACGCCGTGAACTTTTCCGCGGAGTACTGGGACCGCGTGTTTCGCTACTTCCTCGAGGAGCACCGCGCCGGCCGCACGCCCAACCCCGACGTCCTCTGCAACAAGGAAATCAAGTTCAGGGCCTTCCTCGAGCACGCGCAGACACTCGGCGCCGGGCGGATCGCGACCGGCCATTACGCCAGGGTCGCGTCAAGGGACGGCCGCTGGCGCCTGCTCAAGGCGGCGGACAGGCAAAAGGACCAGACGTACTTCCTGTACACGCTGGGTCGGGCACAGCTGTCGCGCACGCTCTTCCCGATCGGCCACCTGACCAAGCCCGAGGTCCGGACGATCGCACGCGAGGCGGGTCTCCCGAATCACGCCCGCCGCGACTCGACCGGGATATGTTTCATCGGCGAACGCAACTACCGCGCCTTCCTCGAGCACTACCTGCCGGCCCAGCCCGGGCCGATCCGCGATACCGAGGGCGAACTGAAGGGGCGCCACGACGGGCTCATGTACTACACGCTCGGGCAGCGGCACGGGCTCGGCCTCGGCGGTCCGGGCGCCGCCTGGTACGTCGCCGGCAAGGATCTCGCCAGCAACACGCTGTACGTGGCGCAGGGCGAGGACCATCCGGCGCTCTACCACCTTGAGCTCGAGGCCACGGATTTGCATTGGGTCGATGCGCCTCCGCCCGACGGGACGCGACTTTTCGCGAAGACCCGCTACCGGCAGCCCGAGCAGCCGTGTCGGGTGGAAGGCGTCGGCGAAACGGGATACCGGGTGCGCTTCGACGTGCCGCAGCGCGCGCTCACCCCCGGACAGTCGGTCGTGTTCTACGACGACGAGGCGTGCCTCGGCGGCGGGGTGATCGCGCGCGCGACGGACGGCGCCGGAACCCGCGTCCGCGCGCACGCCGCCTGCTAGAATACCGCCGCTTTTTCAACGAGGAGTCGAACCGGCCATGAGCTCCCCCGCGTCGCCCGGCCTCCATCCGCTGACCGCGCTCTCCCCGCTGGACGGCCGCTACGAGGCCAAGGTCGCACCGTTGCGCGCGCTCTTCAGCGAGTACGGTCTGATCCGGCTGCGCGTGCAGGTCGAGGTACACTGGCTGCTCGCGCTTTCGGCCCAGCCTCAGGTGGGCGAGGTGCCCCCCTTTACTCCCGCCACGATGCGGCTTCTCGAGGACATCCTGAGCGGTTTTTCCCTCGCCGACGCGGAACGGATCAAGGAGATCGAGGCGACGACGAACCACGACGTGAAGGCGGTGGAGTACTTCCTGAAAGAGCGCACGCGCGGTAACACGGAGATCGAGCGGTGCGGGGAGTTCATCCACTTCGCCTGCACGTCGGAGGACATCAACAACCTCGCCTACGGCCTCATGATCCGCGAGGGTCGCGACGCGGTCATGCTCCCGCGCCTCGACCGGCTCATCGCCGCGATCGGGGAGCTCGCCGTACGGCATGCCGACCAGCCCATGCTCTCGCGCACGCACGGCCAGCCCGCCTCGCCCACGACGCTCGGCAAGGAAATGGCGAACTTCGCATACCGGCTCCGGCGCGCCCGCGCCGCGCTCGCCGCGGTGCCGATCCTCGGAAAGATCAACGGTGCCGTCGGCAACTACAACGCACATCTCGTCGCGTACCCGGAAGTCAACTGGGTGGCCGTGGCGAAGGGCTTCGTCGAGAACCTCGGCCTCGCCTGGAATCCGTACACGACCCAGATCGAGCCGCACGACTACATCGCCGAGATCGCCGATGCGATGGCGCGGTTGAACACGATACTGCTCGACTTCAACCGCGATGTGTGGGCCTACATTGCGCTCGGCTACTTCAGGCAGAAGGTGGCGGCGCAGGAGGTCGGCTCCTCGACCATGCCGCACAAGGTGAACCCGATCGATTTCGAGAACTCCGAGGGCAACCTCGGCCTCGCGAACGCGCTGCTCCATCACCTCTCGAGCAAGCTGCCGGTGAGCCGCTGGCAGCGCGATCTCACCGATTCGACGGTGCTGCGCAACCTCGGCGTCGCGCTGGGCTACGCGTTGCTCGCCTACGAATCCTGCCTGCGCGGCCTGGGCAAGCTCGAGGTCGACGCCGACCGCCTCGCGCGGGATCTGGACGACAACTGGGAGGTCCTGGCCGAGGCCGTGCAGACGGTGATGCGCCGCTACGGCGTCGAAGAGCCCTATGAAAAACTGAAGGCGCTCACCCGCGGCAAGGGCATCAATCGCCAGAGCCTGCAGGCGTTCATCCGAGCCCTGTCCATACCGGACGATGCCAAGCAGCGGTTGCTGGCATTGACACCGGCCGGCTACACGGGGAACGCCGCCGCCCAGGCGGTGGCGATCGCGCAGGACACGCGCTAGGCGCGAGCCCGCCGCGGCTGCGCCGCGCGCGGGCGCCGTCGCCGCGGAGCCGCCTTCACGCTGCGCGTCGCCGACGTTGCCGCAGCCGGTTCGGTCAGCGAGATCGCCAGAAAGGCGGCCACCGCGAGACTCACGATAAGGCTGGCGACCACCGGCGCGGACAGCGGCATCGTTCGCATGAAGAACGCCTGATAACCCACGCCCGCGCCATAGAAAAACAACGCGACGGCGGAGGCGTGCACGATCGGTTTCGCCGGTTCGTGGGTGGCGATCAGAAAGAGCGTTGCGAACGCAAACAGCGAAGCGCCGTGCATCCCGGTCATGGCCGGGTTGAGCGCGTCGCGCGAGTAAAGCGCGTGCGTCGCCTCGGGGGCGACGACCAGGCTCAACCCCGAGAGCAAGAAGAATGCCGCGGTGGCTCCCAAAGCCACCTGTACGTGCGTGCGCATGCAATTCCTCCGTGGTTCGGGCATTGCCTATACTTATAGGTCAAATCCGGACAACGGGCAGCAGGCCATGCCGGAATCGAGGGCCGTCAACCAGGAATCCGCGGAGGGAACGGGGCTGCGCGGCCGCGAAGCGCTCCGCGACGCCATGCCGCCGCTCCTCGCCAGGGCGCAGCGCGAGGTCGCGGTCTTCGCCGCGCGGCCCGAACCGTCCTACCTGGACAACGAGCGCTTCGTCGCGGAGCTCGCCGCGTTCGCCGCCCGGCATCGCCAGAACCTGGTCCGCCTCCTCGTGGACGATCCGGTCGTCCTCGCCCGCGAACACGTGCGGCTCGCCGAGGTGCTGCGCCGCCTGAGCGACGCCATCCAGTTGCGCGGGATCGCGGAGCACGACCGCGGGCGCCCGGATCTCTTCGTGCTGATCGACCGGCGCGAGTACCTGCTGCTGCCCGACGGCTCCGGAATCGACGGCCGCCACGGCGCCGCCCGGCGCGAGGCCATCGCGCTTTCCGAGACGTTCGAGGACATGTGGGCGCGCGGGATCCCCGCGTCCCTGCGACCGCTCGGGTTGTGATCGATGATTGTCGCCTGCCGCCTTCGTCTTGCCGTCGTGCCCGCCCTGCTCGCGGTCGCCCTGGGCGCCTGCTCCTCCGCGCCGACCCGCCCGCAAACCGCCGAGGTCGGCACGCGCGCGGCCGAGCACGCGTTGCGGATGGTCGGCGTGCCCTACCGCTACGGCGGGAGCAGCCCGCGGGGATTCGACTGCAGCGGACTCGTCCAGTACAGCTATGCCCGGGCCGGGGCCCGGATCCCGCGCAGCACGAAGGCCCAGCGCGCGCGGTCGCACCCGGTGTCCCGGCGCCAGCTCCGGCGCGGTGACCTCCTGTTCTTCAACCAGGAAGGCAAGCGCGCCTCGCACGTCGGCATTTACCTCGGCAACAACCGTTTCGTGCACGCCCCCTCGAGCGGCAAGTCGGTTTACGTGGCCGACATCACCGACCCGTACTGGCGGCGCCACTTTCACGAGGCGCGCCGGCCTCTGATCGAATGACGGCGCGCGCGGGGCTCTGGCTCCTCGCCGCCGCGCTGCTCCCGTCGCCGGCCCTGACCGCGCGCGCGGAGGGCGTGCACACGATCGAGCTTCGGCATCGCCCGGCCGCGGAGGTGCTCCCGCTCGTGCGTCCGCTGCTCGGCCCCGGGGACGGGGCGAGCGGCACCGGCTTTCTGTTGCTCCTCCGTACCGATCCGCAGCGGTTCAAGGAAATCGAGCGCGTGCTCGCGACGGTCGACGTCGCGGCGCGAAATCTGACGATCACCGTCCGGCGGGACAGTACGCGGGGAACCGCGGGAGCGGAACACGGCATGCGGGGACGCATCCACGTCGACGACCGCGCCACCGTGCGCCTGCCGGTGCACGATCGGCCTTCGACGGGGGTGCGCGTCGGCGACGGCCACGTCACGTATGGAGCGCAAGCCCGCGCCGGCACGGAGGACAGCGCGTTCGTGCAGACCTTGCGCGTCCAGGACGGCCAGAAGGCGTACATACGCGTCGGGCAGTCCGTCCCGCACGTGCATCGGGTCCTCGCCCTCGGCGGCCGCTCCGTCGTCGTCGGGCGGAGCGTCGTGTTCGAGGACGCCACGAGCGGTTTCGAGGTAAGCCCGCGCTTGCGCGGCGAGACCGTGCACCTCGAGATCACGCCGCGCCTCACGACCTCGCGGACGCCGGACGGCGTCGTGACCTTCCAGGAGCTGCGCACGACAGTGACGGCACGCCTGGGCGAGTGGATCGATCTCGGGGAAATCCTCGGCGCCGCCTCGGACGTGCACCGGGAGATCCTTACCGCCGGTCGGACGCAGTCGCAGGAGCGGCACGCCGTCCTGCTGAGGGTCGACTAGGCGGGTGCGAGACGGGCGTCGAGGAAGGCGCGCACGAAACCTTCGGCCCGCGCACTGCTGAAGCGGTCGATCTCCAGGCCCTTTCCGAACAGGATGACGGTAGGAAATCCACGAAGCCGGTAACGGCCGGCCAGGCGCATGTTTTCGTCGGCCTCGACCTTCGCGAGACGCACCCTTCCCGCATAGTCGGGCACCACGCGCTCGAGCACCGGCGTTAGCGCGCGGCACGGAGGGCACCAGTCGGCCCAGAAGTCGACCGCGACGAGCGCGGCGTGCGAGGCTTCCAGCACGAGCCGCTCGAAGTCGGCTTCGGTCACGTCGAAAATCAGCGGGGAGGACATTCGGTTTGTCGCCGAAGAGCGCGCACGCTAGCACGCGTGCGGACGGGCGACAACCGGGCCCCCGCTTCCCGAACGCGCTATAGTCGCGGGATGTCACCGAAGCGGCTCTCGCTCCTCACGTCCCTCCTCGCCCGACCGACAGCGCCGTTTCGCGAAAGCCACGTGGTCGATTTCGTCGCGCGCACGCTCGCGGCGCACGGCGTCCCGCACTTCGTCGATCCGGTCGGGAACGTCGTCGTCGGCTGCGCCTCGCGCACGGGGTACCTGCGGCTGGTGCGCGACGCCGCCGCGGGTACGCTCCCGGTGTTTATCGCACACATGGATCACCCGGGGTTTCACGGCGTGCGCTGGGTGTCGGCCACCCGGTTGCGGGTGAAGTGGCACGGCGGTTCGCCGGTAAACCGCCTCGTCGGCGCGCCCGTGTGGCTTGCCCGCGACGGCGCGGGCTTCGTCGCGGAGGGCCGCATCACGAAGGCCGCGCTCGCGCGCTCGCGCCGCGCGCTCGACACGGCCGAGGTGGTCGTGCGCGAGTCGCATTGGCAAGGCCGGCGGCCGGAGGCGACCGACCTCTACGGCGGCTTTCACTTCCGCGCGCCGGTCTGGCAGTCGGGCAAACGCCTCTACACGAAGGCCGCGGACGACCTCGTCGGCGTCTTCGCTATCCTGGCCACCGCTATCGACGCGTGGGCCCGCCGGCGGGCAGCGCCTTTTCTGGGATTGCTCACGCGCGCCGAGGAGGTCGGCTTCGTCGGGGCGATCGGACACCTCGAGCTCGGCTGGCTCCGGTCCGCCCGGCGTCCGGTCGTCTGCGTGAGCCTCGAGACCTCGCGCACCCTGCCGGGCGCGCTGATCGGCAAGGGCCCGGTGGTGCGCCTCGGCGACAGGCGCACGGTGTTCGCGCCCGATCCCCTCGACGTGCTCGCGCGCGTCGCCACGCGGGTGCTCCCGGACCGGCACCAGCGCCGCGTCATGGACGGCGGGACGTGCGAGGCGACCGCCGCCACCGTCTACGGCCTGGACGCGATCGGCATCTCCGTGCCGCTCGGCAACTACCACAACCAGGGTTTCGAGGGCGGGCCCGACAGTCGCGGGAACCAGGGACCAGCGCCGGAGTTCGTCTATCTCGATGACGTCGACGGATTGCTGGCGCTCTGCCGCGCGCTCGTCCGTCCCGATATGGACTGGGGCGCGGCCTGGGCCACCGAGCGGCGGGCGTACGGGAAAAGGCTCCGGGAGCACCGGAGGCTTCTCCACCTTCCTCGCTAGTCGTCGCTACCGGATTGCCGGGGGCGTCGCGAAGGAGTGATACGGCGCCGGTGACGGGAGCGTCCACTCGAGCCCGTGCGCGCCCTCCCACACCCGGCCGCTCGCCCTCTCCCCACCGCGCGTGGTACGCCAGAGGACGTAGGCGAAGAGCAGCTGCGAAAGCCCGAGGACGAACGCGCCGACCGTCGACCACTGGTTGAAGTCGTTGAACTGCAGCGCGTAGTCGGGAATCCGCCGCGGCATGCCGGCGAGGCCCAGGAAGTGCTGGGGGAAGAAAGTCAGGTTGAACGCGAGGATCGTGAGCCAGAAGTGCAGCTTCCCGAGTCGCTCGTCGTACATGTGGCCGGTCCACTTCGGCAGCCAGTAATACGTCGCCCCCATCAGCGCGAGGACCGAGCCGCCGAAGATCGTGTAATGGAAATGCGCCACGACGAAATACGTGTCGTGGTACTGGAAGTCGGCCGGCGTGATCGAGAGCATGAGCCCCGACAGCCCACCGATCGTGAACGTGAACACCGTCGCGACCGCGAACAGCATCGGGGTCTCGAAGCTCATCGACCCCCGCCACATCGTCGTGACCCAGTTGAAGACCTTTACGCCGGTCGGCACCGCGATCAGCATGGTCGCGTACATGAAGAAGAGCTCGCCCGCCATCGGCATGCCGACCGTATACATGTGGTGCGCCCAGACGATGAACGACAGGAACGCGATGGTGCACGTGGCGTAGACCATCGAGTTGTAGCCGAACAGCGGCTTGCGCGCGAAGGTCGGGATGATCTGCGAGATAACGCCGAAGGCCGGCAGGACGAGGATGTAGACCTCCGGATGCCCGAAGAACCAGAAGACGTGCTGGAACATGACCGGATCGCCGCCGCCGGCCGCGTCGAAGAAGCTCGTCCCGAAATGACGGTCGGTCAGGAGCATCGTCACGGCGCCGGCGAGCACCGGGATCGACGCGAGCAGCAGGAACGCGGTCACCAGCCAGGTCCACACGAACAACGGCATCTTCATGAGCGTCATGCCCGGAGCGCGCATGTTGATGATCGTCGCGATGACGTTGATGGATCCGAGGATCGACGAGAACCCGAGCATGTGCACCGAGAGGATGGTGAAGTCCATCCCGATCCCGCCCTGCGCGGAGAGCGGCGGGTACAGCGTCCAGCCGGCCGCGGGCCCGCCGCCGGACATGAACAGCGACATCGCCAGCAGGATCGCGGCCGGCGGCAGGAGCCAGAAGCTCCAGTTGTTGAGCCGCGGCAGCGCCATGTCCGGAGCGCCGATCATCATCGGGATCAGCCAGTTCGCGAGGCCCGTGAACGCGGGCATCACGGCGCCGAACACCATGACCAGCGCGTGCACCGTCGTCATCTGGTTGAAGAAGTGCGGCTCGACCACCTGCAGCCCCGGCTGCCAGAGCTCGGCCCGGATGACGAGGGCCATCGTGCCCCCCGCGAGGAACATGACGAACGCGAAGACGAGATACAGCGTGCCGATGTCCTTGTGGTTGGTCGTGAAGAGCCAGCGGGCGACACCCTTCGGATGCGCCTCGTGATGGTGGACGGCGGTGTGGGCCATGGGGACGTTTTCTCCTCGCTGTCGAATTTTTCCGATCAGTTGGTCAGGGTGACGGGGACGGAGCGCCCCGCTTTCGCAACGTCGGCGGGCGCCAGCGCGCGGCGGAGCATCCCGGCAAGGGCGCGTCGCGCCTCCTCCGTCATGCCGGCGCCGACCTCGACCTCGCGCCCGTGGGAACGGATCACGAGCCGCGAGGGCAGATGCGCATTCGAACCCGGCTCCACGGCGACTCGCGCCCAATAGCGCGGGAAGCGGTGACAGGTTTCCCTGCGGCCCTGCCGCTGCACGACTTCCAGCCGGTCGTCCTCGAGACGGACGACCTCGCAGTCGCCCGCATGCCGGTACAGCAGCCCGAGCGTGACGCCGACGGCGGCCACTTCCGCGACGAGGAAGGGCACGACGGGCCAGGCACCGCTGTTGAGAAAGAGAACCGCAAGGGCGACGGCGCTCCCGGCGAGCGCGGCAAAGAGCGCCGCCATGCCGCGCGGCGAGAGGGACCGGTTCGGAAGCAGGACGATGCAATCCGCGCTGGCGGCCGGTTCGGCCGGACGCGGGCCTTCATTGGACACGCTACAGGCTCCCGCACAAAAGCAGCGGGATATTAGAGCAAGGCAAATCGGGTGTTTGCGCGGCCCGTCAACGACAGGCGACGCGGGTGTTGACCGCCGTCACTGCACGCGGTCGACAGGCCGGCCGGAGACCGGCAACTCGCCCGCCACGCCCTGCAGCCGCTCGCGGTCGACGATCAGCAGCAGGCGGGACCGCATCCGGATCAAGCCCTCCTGCTCGAAGCGGGCGAACAGCCGGCTCACCGTTTCCTTGGCGAGCCCCAGGTAATTGCCGATATCGGTGCGCGACATCGGAAGCATGAACTCGCGTCCGGCATGCCCGCGCCGGGCGAAACGATCCGAGAGGCTCAGGAGGTAAGCCGCAAGGCGGCTCGCGGCGGTCTTGCGCCCTATGAACGGAAGCAGCTGCTCCTGTCTTTCCGCGATCTCGCTGCCGAGGAAGTGGAAGAGCGCGCGGCGCAGCGACACCGACTGCTCGGCGATCTCCCGCAATCGGCCCAACGGGATCTCGCAGATCTCGGTGCGCTCGAGCGCGGTCGCGTCGCACTCGTGCTGCTCGAGACACGCCCCGCTTGGTCCGATGAGCTCTCCAGCAATGTGAAACCCGACCACCTGAAGCCGGCCGTCGCGGCCGACGACGCTGGTCTTCACGGAGCCGGCGCAGATGGCGTAGAAGCCGCTGCACGGATCCCCTGTCCGGAACACGAGCTCGCCGCGATCGATGACGCGGCGGCGTCTCAGCAAACGGCCCAGTATTTCGACGTCGCCTCGGGTCAGCGGCGTCGGAACGCACAGTGGATGCAGGCTGCACCGTTGGCACGCGGCATATTCGCCGACGCCTGCCGTCTGAACGCTTCGCATCGTCACCTGCTCCGCCGATCCGGAAGTTGAAGTGTAATCAGCGGCACGTGCCGCGGAAACAAGGCGTTCACCGAGCGCCGAAGTCGGAAATGACGCTACGGCTTTCGGCCGGCGGCGAAATGGGTTTCGACGTCGAGCCACAGGCCGTCGGCGCCGGCCAGCCGGGCGACCTCGGCGACATGTTCCTCGCGCAAACGCGCGCGTTCCGGGACGTCGAAGCCTTTCGATCAATGCCCCCAGGCTGCCGTGCTCGGCGACGGCCCACCAGGCCTCCGGCCGCAGGTGGTAGCGATCCGCTCCGTCCGCACCTCGGTCTCGGCGAGACCGGCCGCGGCGAGCAGCGCGCGGCAGATCTCCGGGCGACGCAGGTCCTCCCACTCGCCAGCCGGCCCTTCCGCGGGCGGTGCGATTCCGCGTCGCTCGAGTCGGGCGAGGAGCATGTCCGCCATCGACCGGAAGGCGTTCGGGCCGTGACAGGTGTAGAGGATCCGCCCGCCCGGCCTGGTGACGCGCGCCCATTCCCGCAGCGCGCCGGCCATGTCGGGGAGGAAACCGATACCGAAGCCGCAGAGCGCATGGTGGAAGTAGCCCGATCGGAACTCGAGGGCTCCGGCGTCCATCGCGTGGATATCGACCTGTCCGAACCTCAAATGGCGCAGCTTCTGCCAGGCGGGCGAGCATGCCTTCGGAGATGTCGACGGCGGCGACCCGTCCGCCCGGGCCCGCCGCCTGCGCGGCCGCGAGCGTCACCGCGCCCGTGCCGGCGCCGGCGTCCAGGATCTTCTCGCCGGCCGCCGGGCCGAGGAGCGCGACCAGCCGGTCGGCGCAAAAGGGAAAGAACCGAAGCGCCTCCTGATCGTACGTCGACGCAAGCCGGTCGAAGCGGGTTGCGATCGAGGCGCGAAGTTCGTCGGCATCGGGCATTGCGCGTCATAGGCGGGCAGTTGTCCGATCTATAGAATAAGCGCGCCCCGCCGCGAACAACAGGAGAGAACATGAACCGCACCGGCTTCCTCTGCGCCGCCCTGCTTGCTTTTCCGGCGGCGAGCGACGCCCGCTCGTACGCGGACGTGCTCGAGCGGGTCAATACGTCTGTCGTCGAGATTCATACGCGCGAGCAGATCGTGCAGAACGGCACGCCGCAGGTCGTCGACGTGTCCGGCATCGGCTCCGGCGTGATCGTTTCCGCCGACGGCCTGGTGATCACGGCGGCGCACGTGGTGCAGTCGGCGGATCGCATCCGCGTCCGTTTCCTGGGCGACATCGAGACCGGTGCCCGCATCGTGGCGTCGGAACCGGCGGCCGATGTCGCGCTCCTCAGGCTCGACCGGCTCCCGCCTTCGGCGCGCGTCGCGCGTCTCGGCGATTCTTCGAAGACGCGCGTCGGTGACGAGGTGTTCGTCGTCGGTGCACCGTACGGCATGAGCCACACGCTGACCGTGGGTCACGTGAGCGGCCGTCACCAGCCGCGCGCGGTGAGCGGCGAGTTCCTCGAAGGCGAGCTGTTCCAGACGGACGCCGCGGTGAACCAGGGTAATTCCGGCGGGCCGATGTTCAACGCCGACGGCGAGGTGATCGGCATCGTAAGCCACATCCTCACCGTCTCGGGCGGCTTCGAGGGTCTCGGCTTCGCGGTCACGTCCAATCTCGCCCGCCGCCTCCTGCTCGAGAAACGCTCGTTCTGGAGCGGCCTGCACGGCTACTGGCTGGAGGGGGAAATGGCGCGCGTGTTCAACCTTCCGCAGTCGCGCGGCCTGCTCGTGCAGCGCATCGCGGCGAACTCGCCCGCGTCCCGCATCGGGCTGCGGGCAGGCGCAGTGGAGGCGAGCATCGGCGACGAGGATCTGTACGTCGGCGGCGACATCATCCTGGAGGTACTCGGCATTTCGCTGGCGGACCCGGATGGCTACCGGCGGGTGCGCGAGCGCGTGGCGAAGCTCAACACCGGCGAACGGGTAACGATCAGGGTTCTGCGAGGCGGCGAGATGCTGACGCTCTCGACCCGCGTGGAACGGGTCGAATGAGGATGTTCGGCCAGCGGCTCCGGCGGAAAGGGCCCGAGTAGGGCCTCTGGGGTCCGTCTG
The DNA here is from genome assembly GCF_002355415.1 of Sulfurifustis variabilis. Classification (GTDB taxonomy): domain Bacteria; phylum Pseudomonadota; class Gammaproteobacteria; order Acidiferrobacterales; family Sulfurifustaceae; genus Sulfurifustis; species Sulfurifustis variabilis. The sequence goes on from NZ_AP014936.1 coordinate 2,349,526, forward strand.
GGTAAACCGCCGGAGGTGTGCTCCGCTGGCCGGTGCCACGGTCGCCCGTGACGCGAGCCATGTTAGCCGAACCCGCTCGGCCCACATTGATCCGGGTCAAATCCGGCGTCGTTTCGACGTCGCGGCCGCTCGTCCGGCACCCCCCGCGGGTCGTCCGGTCCCGGGTGGCGACCCGGCCGCCGCCTGCCATATTTCTTAGGAGCCCCCGATCGCGCGGAAAGAGATTCTCAGTGAGCATCTTCGAAAAGGACTGCCCGCAGTGCGCGTCGGCCAATCCCGTGCACGCCAGGCGTTGCCGTTGCGGATACTGCTTCGACCCGGAGTTGCAGCAGGAAACCGACGGGCAGGAGGAGCGGCTCTACCGGGATTATCTCGCCGCCCGGGTGGTGCAAGCCGAGGCCGCGTTGACCGTCGCTCGGAGCGAGGCTTCCGCAGATCCCGATAACCAGGTGAAGACCGCGCAGGCCCTGCTCGCGGAGCAGGCCCTCAACACCGCGCGCGCCGAGCTGCGGGCGCTCGCGGTCAAGACGGGCCGGTCAGGCCCCGCCTCGCGCGTTCCCGCGCCGGTCGCCAAGGCGCCGCCCGCCCCGCCCGCGAAGGCCAAGGTCGGCAACGCCGTCGCGCAGGAACCCATGGCGCCGCGACGTTCCCCGCCCGCCTCCCCGCCTGCCGTCCGGGCGGTGACGCCGGCGGCGGCCCGCGCGACCGAGAAGCCGGGTCCCGAATTCCGCGCCGTGCAGGCCGTAAAGGCCGAAGGCGTGATGCAGACGAGGAAGGTCGAGCCGAAACCCACGATCCCGAAAGTCGCTCCGCCCGCATCGGTGCCCAAGTCCCGGGCAAAGGCCGCTCGGCCACCGACCCGCGTCGCAGCGCCGCCCGCGGCGCTGGTCAAGGAAGCCCGCAAGGAATGCCCGCATTGCACGGCGCTGGTTCCTCTCGACGCGACCCGCTGCCGCTGCGGCTTCAGCCTCCCGACCGTGTCCGTCGAAATGCCGCCCGTCGCGCTCGATGCGGAGACCCTCGCCCTGCTCGCGCAGGGACTCAATATCAACTCGCGCCGCTAGCCGGACGACGGCGGAGAGACGGCCAGCAGCAGCGCGTTCAAGCGGCGGACGAACCCCGCCGGGTCCTCGAGGCTGCCCCCTTCCGCCAGCGACGCCTGGTCGAACAGGAGCGTGCTCCAGTCGGCGAACCGATCCTCCGCGCGCTCGTCCCTGAGCCGCTGGACCAGCGGGTGGCCGGGATTCACCTCCAGGATCGGCTTTCCCTGAGGGTAGGCCTGGCCCGCGGCCTTCAACAGTCGCCCCAGGTTCACGCTCACGTCCCATTGATCGACCACGAGGCACGCGGGCGAGTTCGTCAGCCGGTGCGTGACGCGCACGTCCTTGACGCGTTCGCCGAGCGCCCGCTTGATGCGCTCGACCAGCTCCTTGTGGGCAACGGCCGCCTCTTCGTGGCGCTTGCGCTCGTCCGCGTCCTCGAGGCCGCCGAGATCGAGATCGCCCTTGGCGACGGAAACCAGCGGCTTCTTTTCGAACTCGGTCAGGTGCGTCATCAGCCATTCGTCGATGCGGTCGTGCAGCAGCAGCACCTCGACGCCCTTCTGCCGGAAGATTTCGAGGTGCGGGCTGTGCCTGGCGGCCGGAAGGCTGTCGGCCGTGATGTAGTAGATCTTCTCCTGCCCGGGCTTCATGCGCGCGGCATAGTCGGCAAGCGACACGTCCTCGCTCCCGTTGTCCGCATGGGTCGAGGCGAAGCGCAGCAGCTTGGCGATCGCCTCGCGGTTTCCCGGGTCCTCGATGATGCCCTCCTTCAGCACCCGGCCGAACTCCTTCCAGAACGTCGCGTACTTCTCCTTGTCCCTCTCGGCCAGTTCGGTGAGCAGGTCGAGCGTCTTCTTCACCGACCCGGCGCGGATCGCGTCGATGTCGCGGCTGCGCTGCAGGATCTCGCGCGAGACGTTGAGCGGCAGGTCGTTGGAGTCGATCACCCCGCGCACGAAGCGCAGATAGTTCGGCAGCAGCTGCTCGGCGTCGTCCATGATGAAGACGCGGCGCACGTACAGCTTGACGCCGTGGCGCCGATCGCGTTCCCACAGGTCGAAGGGCGCGTGGCGCGGCACGTACAGAAGCGAGATGTACTCCTGCCGGCCTTCCACGCGGGAGTGAACGTGAGCCAGCGGCGGCTCGAAATCGTGCGCCACGTGCTTGTAGAACTCCTCGTACTCCTCCGGCTTGATCTCGTTCTTCGGCCGCGCCCAGAGCGCCGAGGCGCGGTTCACCACCTCGTCCTCGCCCTTCCCGGACTCCGACGCCATGACGATCGGGATCGGGATGTGATCGGAGTACTTGCGGACGACGGCGCGCAGCCGGTGTCCGTCCAGAAACTCGTCCTCGCCTTCCTTGAGGTGCAGGGTGATCTCGGTGCCGCGTTGCCGGCGCTCGACGGTCTCGACCGTGTACTCGCCCTTGCCGTCGGATTCCCAGCGGATCCCGTGCTCCGGGCCCAGGCCGGCGCGGCGGGTTACGAGCGTCACGCGGTCGGCGACGATGAACGCCGAGTAGAAGCCGACCCCGAACTGCCCGATCAGCCGGGCGTCCTTCGCGCGGTCGCCGGAGAGCGCCGCGAGGAACTCGCGCGTGCCCGACTTCGCGATCGTGCCGATATGCTCGATCACCTCTGCCCGGCTCATGCCGATTCCGTTGTCCGTCACGGTAACGGTTCGGGCCTTCCTGTCGTAGCGCACGCCGATCTTGAGGTCGGAATCGCCCTCGAAGAGCGCGTCGTCCGTGAGCGCCTCGAACCGCAGCTTGTCTGCGGCATCCGAACCGTTCGAAATCAGCTCCCGCAGGAAGATCTCCTTGTTGCTGTAAAGCGAGTGGATCATGAGGTCCAGCAGCTGACGGACCTCGGTCTGAAAGCCGAGCGTTTCCCGGTGTGTGTCGACGCTCATGGGCGCTCCTTGTTCTGATTGATGGCCCTCGCATGGGGCCGCCCTGCGGTCTTTTCAAGCGAAAATGCGCCGCATCCGCTCGTCGGGCCCTCCCTCCCTGCCATCGCCGGGAGGCGGCCGGGACCGGGCCGGCCCGGACCCGCTGCCTATACTGATCTACGAACGACTTCTGGCCGAGCCTGCCGAATGCATCCCATCCCTGTCCCGTGTCCGGTGTGCGGGGCCGCCGCGGATTCCGCGACCGGCCGCTGCCTGTGCCCGGACGCCCGGCCGGCGGTCGATTCCGGCTCCCCGCACCTCCTTGCCAAGGCGGAATCGCTCTTCGAGTCCTATCTGGCCGCCCGCGTCGTTCACGCGCGTCGCCGGGCCCGGGAGGCCAAAGTCGCCTTCCTCCGGGAACCCCGAAACCGCGAGAAGGGCGAGGCCCTGCGCCATGCCGACCGTGAGGCGGCGCTTCTCGAGATGCAGCTCGTGGAGCAGACGCGCAAGGCTCAGCAAGCGCGCGATGCGGCGCGGAACCTCTCCCCGACGCCGGCCGCGCCGTCCGCACCGACGGCTTCCGGTTCCCCTCCCTCACCGTCCGCGTCGTCGGCGAACCGCGCGGACGCCGGCCACCGCGAGTGCCCGCGATGCGCCGCGCGCGTTCCGGGCGCTGTGGCCGAGTGCCGCTGCGGATACGAGTTCGCGCCCGCGGACGCCGGCGCCGGGCAGGTGCTCCTGAGCGAGGGGGATCTGCGGGTCCCGCGCGGTGGACGCGCGAAGTAGCGGTCGCACGACCATGGGCGCGCGCAGCATCTACGAAAAGATTTGCCCGGCCTGCGCCGGGGTCGTCGCACGCGCCGCCGAACGCTGTCCGTGCGGCTACGGCTTCGGCAGCGAAGACGCCGACGCGACGCAGCAGTCCCTCGACGACGAGCAGCTGTACGAGACTTATCTTGCCGCGCGCCTCGACCAGGGCCTCGAGGCGCTCGAGCTCGCGCGCGCCGCGTTGCGGGCCCGCCCCGGGGATTACGGGTGCGCCATGCGCGTGATGCAACACGTGCACGAGCTGCAGGTGCTTCGCCGGGAACTCGAAGGCCAGCGCGCCAAACTCGCCGTCGCGCCCGAGGCACCCGCGCGCGTCGGACACCGTGCCTCACCCGTACCCACCGACGCGTTCCGCGCAGCGCAGTCCGAACGTGCGGAGGTCGTCGCCCGACGCACCGCCCCGGGGATCTGCTCCGCATGCGGTTGCCCGTCGGCGGCCAATGGTACGCGCTGCACCTGCGGCGGTCCCGCGCGATCGACGCCGGACATCGCGGCCGATATCGCCCGCGCCGATTCAGACTCGATCGACAAGCCCTAGGGAAGATCCTCTGGCCGATCCACGTCTCGGAGGATGCCCGGGTCATCCACCTCGATGAGCCGTGTGCGTGCGCCGAGACGAAGCAGGAGTCCGCTCGCGCCGCTCTCCCCCTCCAGTGCCAGCAGATTCCCGCGCAGACGGCCCGAGAAGCCGACGGGGTGTCCGCGCCGGCCGCGGTAGACCGGCGCGACGCACAGCGCGCCCTGCTGCAGCGCGGTCGCAACCCGCCGAATGGTCGCCGGCGCTATGAACGGCATGTCGGCGAGCGCAATCACGTATCCGGCCATCCCGTTCGCCGCCGCCACGCCGCACGCGATACTCGATCCCATTCCCCTTTCCGCCTCCGCGCAGTACACGACGCGCAGGCCGACGCGCTCGAAGCGGTCGCCGAGGCCCGCTTCGCCCCCGGCGACCACGGCGTAACAGCGCTCGACCGCCGCGCGCACGTTGCGCGCCGCGTGAACGCCGAGCGGCTCGCTGTCGGCGAGGGGCTCGAGGAGCTTGTTCCGTCCGAAACGGGTGGATCGGCCGGCCGCGAGAAGTACGGCGGCGATCATGACGCCGCGTCCCCGTCTGCCCACACGCGCGCGAACGGCCTCTTCCCATCGAGGCGTGCGCGTCCTGCGGGTGCGGGAATCGCGTGCACGACCGTCTGCCACGCCGTTTCGGCGGCCATGCAGGAGCCGAGCGCCCGATAACGTCCGCCGGCGCGTCGCAGGCGTCGGGTGCACGGGTTCATCCGACCCGGCGCGTCATGCCCGCACGCGGAGGCCGGTCTTCCTCGGACCGGTTCCCGCGCGGCAGTTAGAATGACGCGATCGAACCGGGCTTGCGCACACCAAGGAGGGTCCATGCCGGAGAAACAGTACCGCACCTTGTCGGAGGCGATCGAGGGCCTGCGCGGGCGGGGTTACACGCGGAGCTTCGAGGTGGCGAACGGCCGGCTGCGCGTGGTCGAAACCGGAACGCTGGTCACTCCGGAGGAGGTGAAGGTCCGGGAACACCATCGCTTCGAGGGCGAGTCGAATCCAGACGACATGTCCGTGGTGTACGCGGTCGAGAGCGGATCGGGCGAGCGCGGGCTGATCGTCGATGCCTTCGGCGCCTACGCCAACCCCGCGCTCGGCGACCTGCTGCTTCGCGCGCGCCACGAGGACAGCGGCTAGCTCACGGCTTGAGGCAGCTGTACACGTTGAAGGTCTGCCGGCCCTCGGCGAGCTCCGAGACGGCCACGATCGTGTCGCCACCCAGGACGGCTGCCTCGTTCTTGGCGTGCTGCAGCACGTCGTCCTCGACCGCCTCGCGGCTGCGCGGAATGTTCCCGATGCGGTCGGTCACCTGCGCGGTGAGCGTGCTGACGAGACGGCAGCGCTCCACCTCGCCCGCCGTCAGCACTCGCACCTTCTTGCCCTCGACCGTCGGCTGCACGAACACGCATCCGGCAAGCGCCGCCAGCAGCACGAGGGAAAGGAATCGCTTCGCCATCGTCGTCTCCTCATTCCTTATTCTTTCAGCACGCACTTCGCGTAGAGGTCCTTGAGCCTGCCTTCGGGATCGTACCGGCGCTTCAGCCGCTCGTACGCCTCGCGGTTGTAGATCCGCCAGAACTCCTCCGGCGTGAAGTACGAATCGGAATAAAGCGACTTCATGCCGCCGAGCTCGCGCACCTTGTGCTCGATCTTGCGGTTGTAGAACCCGTCGGGCAGTTTGTCGCGGCCCCGGATCACGTCCCAGAAGCCGAAGTTGACGTACAGCCGTCCGGGCGCCAGGTGGTAAAGGTCGAAGCGAACGTCGTCGCGGAAGGCGCGCGTCGGGCAGATCCAGACCGGCAGGAACCGGATCGTGTCGTGATAGAACTCGAGGAACGCGGGGCCATGCTCGATCGGGATCTCGACATCCTGGATCACGGACTCGGCGTGCACGCCGAGCAGCCTGTTGAGCCGTGCGGTGAGCCCGACGCGGCTGTTCCAGCGCATGATTTTCGTGTACGTCACGGAGTTGAGACGCTCCCGGCCGTACAGCCGCCGGATGAGCGGGTTCTGCGCGAGGAGGTTTTTCGAGCACCAGAACCAGTCCGTGTCCCAGCGCCAGATGTAGTCCTCCGTCGTGAGGTAGTCCTCGCGCCGCTCGCGGAGGGATTTGTAGTAGATTCGCTCGTAGGTGTAGTCGCTCGCGTAGGGCGCGTCGTCGGCGAACCGGCCGAGCGAGAGCACCATCTCGTCGCGCCCGAACACCACCCCGTCGACGAAGTCGATGCCGGGGTCGTCGCAGCGATGCCGCAAGTCGTCGAAGAAAGCAGCCGGGTCCCGGTGCCGCAGGTGCTCCAGGCGCACGAAACGCTTCACCGGCACCGCTTTCGCCTTCACCCGGAGGGCGTAGCCGAGGGTCCCGTACGAGTTCGGAAAACCGAAGTAGAGGTCGCGGTGCTCGTTCGTCGGCGTGCACACGACCGTGCGCCCGCCCGGGAGCAGCACTTCCAGCTCTTCCACCGTCTCGTGCACGAGGCCGTAACGGAAGGAGGAGGATTCGATGCCGCAGCCCGTCACTGCGCCGCCGATGGTGATGGACTTGAGCTGCGGCACCACCGCCGGCATCACCCCGTGCCTGAGCGACTCGGCCACGAGCTTCGCGTACGGCGTCATGCCCTCGACCTCGATGACCCCCGCCTCGCGGTCGACGTGAAGCACGTTGTTGAAGTCGCGCACGTCGAGGCGTTCGCCTGCCACCGGCTTGCGGTCGCGGAAGAGGTTCGAGGTGGCCTTGCCGAGGCGTATCGGCCCGTCGGCGTGATGGCGCAGGAAGTCGATCAGCCTCTGCTTGCGCTCTTCGTAGGCGATTGTTGTCATCGCGGTGCCGTCGCTCGGGTGCCCCAGTGTACCCGAAACGCCGAGAGCGGATGAATCGCGGCGCGCGCGGAAAATCAGCGGTTCAGTTCGCGGTAAACGACCTCGGCCACCCGCAGCAGCGGTTCGCGCGGAATCTCCGCCGAGAGCGCGTAGCCGAACGCCCCGTCGACCCAGTAGAACACGCTCACGTTGCCCTCGCGGGCGTACCGGAACGCCGTCTCCCGCCCCTCCTCCGGGTTGTTCGCCAGGTAGAGCGTAAGCCGTCGGCCCTGCGCGTCCTCGTACATGAACTGCGCGGCGGGGCGATCTTCCCCGGGGAGCAACCGACCGCCCACCAGCCGGAATCCGGCGTCGCCGAGGCGCGGGGCCCGCACCGGCGAACCGAGTCGCTTGGACAGCCAGCCGACCAGGTGGTCCTCCTGCTGCGCGCCGACTTCGACCGGGTGGAGCACCTCGGGCACGTACGTCACGTGCGCTACCGCGGCGCGCGCCGCGAGCGAAGGCGCTTCGGCCGGCGGGATCGTCCCGACCCCCCGGGCGAACCAGCCGAGGGCGACGGCCGCCAGAAGCGCCGCGGCCGTCGCAACGTGCCGCAACCAGCCGCCGGGCTGGCGCGCACGCCGCCCCGCCGCCGGGGCCGGCTCGGCGAGCGCGGGATCGAAAAGCGCCCGCAGCAGCTCGTTCTGCGTGCGATACGCGTCGACGCGGGCGGCGGCATCCGGATCGCCGCGCAGCCGCTCCTCGACCCGTGCGCGGCGCTCGGGATCCAGCTGCCCGTCGACGTACGCGTGCAGCTCGATGTCGTCGATCGGCGCCGTGGTCACTTGATCCTCCGCAATACCGGCGCGCCGCCCGCCATCAGGGCGCGCAGGCGCTCGCGCGCGCGAGACAGGCGCGACATGACGGTGCCGATCGGGACGCCGAGCACGCAGGCGACCTCGTCGTAACGCATCTGCTCGACCCCCACGAGCAGCAGCACCTCGCGGTGCTCGGCCGGAAGACGCTCGAGTGCGTGCTGCAGGTCGCGCAGCGCGAGCGCGTCCTCCTGCGAGGCCGGGACCGGCATGTCGAGGCGCTCGTCGTCGATGGCGACCGGCTCGCGCCGGCGCACCTGGTTGAGGTGAACGTTGTGCATGATCGTGAACAGCCAGGCGCGCAGGTCGGTCCCGGGACGCCAGAGATGCCGCCGCGACCAGGAGCGCTCGAGCGTGTCCTGCACGAGGTCGTCGGCACGCGCACGGTTTCCGGTGAGGGCGCGCGCGTAACGGCGGAGCCGGGGGATGTGCTCCGCGATCTGCTCGTCCATCCCGCTCATGACCCCGTCCGGCCGGCCCTCCTATATATATGATGGCGCCCCGCCCCGGTCGTACGCCGTCGGACAGTGAACACCGCCCGGGCACGGTTTATTCCCCGGGGCCGGTCACTCACTCCTCGTGCTGGATGCTCCTGACGATGTAGCCGCCCGACTTCTCGTCGTGCTCCAGCTTCAGGAGCCCGCGCCCGGCGGCCTCTTCGAGGAGCTTCCCGAACGTGCGGAAGCCGTGGTAGGTCTCGTCGAAACCGGGCTGGCGGCGCTTGAGCGCCTGCTTGATCATCGAGCCCCAGACCTTCTCCTCCTCGCCTCGCTCCTTGGACAGCGCCTCCACCGTCTCCATCACGAGGTCGATCGCCTCCTGCTTCTTCTCCTCCTCGGTCTTGCCGTCGGCCTTCGCGACCGGCGCCTGGCGCTCGGTCTTGCGCCCCCGACGGCGCTTTTTCTCTTCGCGCACCAGGTCGTCGTAGAAGATGAACTCGTCGCAGTTCGCCATCAGGAGGTCGGAGGTCGAGTCCTTCACGCCCACGCCGATGACGTTCTTGTTGTTCTCGCGCAGCTTGCTCACCAGGGCGGAGAAATCGGAGTCGCCGCTGATGATGACGAACGTGTCGACGTGCGACTTGGTGTAGCAAAGATCGAGCGCGTCGACGACCAGGCGGATGTCCGCCGAGTTCTTGCCCGCCTGGCGCACGTGCGGGATTTCGATGAGCTCGAACGCCGCCTCGTGCATCGGCGCCTTGAAGACCTTGTAGCGCTCCCAGTCGCAGTACGCCTTCTTGACCACGATCGAGCCCTTGAGCAGCAGCCGCTCGAGCACCTTTCTGATGTCGAAGTCGGCGTACTTCGCGTCGCGCACGCCGAGCGCAATGTTCTCGAAATCGCAGAACACCGCCATGTTTTGGGTATCGGGCTTCACGTATTCTCCTTTGAAAAAACCGCGGTATTGTGGCACGCGCGGGGGCGCGCAGCGAGCGCGCCGGGGTCAGCGGCCGCGCGGGCCGGCGCCCGGTCGGGGCTCGGGCTCCCGCGGCCGCGGCAGGTACTCGACGGCAGGCTGCTGGCGGACCGGCTGCGGGTACAGGCGCATCAGGTCGTAGAACAACGGGTCGAGATCCTTCTTGATCGGCAGGCCCAGCATGCGCCCGACGTCGGCGGTGATCGGGTAGTCGTGCGTCCAGGTGCCGGTACTCAGGAGCGTGGCCACGTGCTCGGCGTCCGGGTCCGCCATGTGCTCGCGCAGCAGGGTCTTTACCGCGCCCTTCACCTGTGCGATCGCCTTCTCGGCGACGTCGGCCAGGATCAGCGTCTGATCGTCTACCTCGTTCGGGCTCTTGCGGTCCACGGCGGCGAGCACGGACGCCGCAGGAAAGCCGCCGACCTGCGGATCGACCGGGCCGAGCACCGCGTGATCGTCCATCACGATCTCGTCGGCCGCAAGCGCGATGAGCGTGGCGCCCGACATCGCGTAGTGCGGGATGTGCACGGTGACGCGAGCGGGGTGCGCGTTGATCGCGCTGGCGATCTGGAGCGCGGCGAGCACCAGCCCGCCGGGCGCGTGCACCACGAGATCGATCGGGGTCTCCTTGTCCGTGAGGTGAATCGCCCGGATGACCTCCTCCGAGTCGTTGATGTCGATGTAGCGCATGATGGGGATGCCGAAGAACGCCATCGAGACCTGCCGATGGATGAGCGTGATGACGCGTGTCCGCCGGCGGCCCTCGATACGCCGGAGGAGGCGCACGCGCTCCCATTCCACCATGCGCTGGCGCAGCACCGGGTGAAGCAGGATGAGCAGGAACAACAGCCAGAAGAGTTCGCCGACGGTCATGCACCCCTCCCGTAACGAGCCGCGAGTTTCACATGCCTCCCGCCCCGGGGCAACGGAAACGCCTCGACGCGTCCGGGCGCGCGATTCACGCTACCGTGTCGGGGTGAAGCGCGCCGCGGTAGCGTGCTTAAATGGTCTCCGGCTCACCGCTCGCTAGGCGAACGATGGCGAAATACGCGAGGCGGCGTGCCGCGGGGGCACCGGATACCGAAGTGCGCGCGCGAGTGGACGACGGAGACGCGGTGCGCACCTCGGGCGGGGTCACAGGAACCGTTCGCATCTGGACCGCGGAGCCGACCGGGAAAGCGCCGCTTCTCCGAGCCGTCGGGCGGCCTGCCCTGACGGACGCAGCGTCTCGACCGGTCGGACCGGTCGGCGGTCCGATCCGACGCATCCTCTTTCCGCGACACGGAGGTGACACATGGAAGTGCAGGTGGGCGGAATTTTCGGGCTTATCGTGCTCATCGCCGACATCTGGGCGATCGTGCGCACCGTGCAGAGCGGCGCCTCGACCGGCGCAAAGGTCTTCTGGGTCGTGCTCATCATCCTTCTGCCGGTGCTCGGGCTCATCATCTGGTTCATATTCGGCCCGCGCGGCTAGCCGGCACGGGCCCGCGCGTCACTCGTAGCCCGCCGACGCCTTGCCGCGGAAGATGCGGTAGGTGTGGATCGTGTACGCGAGCACGAGCGGCAGCAGGAGCAGGACGCCGACAAGGATGAACAGCTGCGTCGCGGGCGGCGACGCGGCGTCCCAGATCGTGAGCGCGCGCGGAACCGCGTAGGGCCACGTGCTCACCGCGAGCCCCGCGTACGAAAGCAGGAAGAGAGCGACGGTGTAGACGAACGGCGCTCGCTCGCGCCGCAGCGCCAGCGCGCGCCAGAGCTCCCAGGCGACGATGCCGGTGAGAAGCGGCACAGGCGAGAAGTACAGCAGGTTCGGCCAGCTGAACCAGCGCTCGGCGATCGCCGGCTGCGCGAGCGGCGTCCACACGCTCACGGCCGCCACGAAGGCCAGCACGGCCGCCAGGAGGCGGCGCGCCGCCCGGTAGCATCGGTCCTGCAACTCCCCTTCCGTCTTGTAGACCAGCCACGCCGCGCCGAGCAGCGCGTAACCGGCCACCACCCCTGCCCCGCTCATCACGCTGAAGGCGCTGACCCATCCCCAGGTCCCGCCTTCGTAGGCGGTACCCGTGAGGTCGAAGCCCTCGACGAAGCTGCCCAGCATCACCCCCTGCGCCAGCGCGGCGAGAAACGAGCCTCCCGCAAAGCCGAACTCCCAGACCCGCTTGCGATGCGCGCGCGGTCGGAACTCGAAGGCGACGCCGCGGAACACCAGCGCGAACAGGAAGACCAGCAGCGGCACGTACCACGCCGGAAGCAGGATGCTGTACGCGAGCGGGAACGCCGCGAACAGCATCGCTCCGCCCAGGACGAGCCACGTCTCGTTCCCGTCCCAGACCGGCGCGATGCTGCCGATCAGCAGGTCCCGTTCTCCCTCTTTCTGCGGCAGCACGGCGGACAGCATTCCGACGCCGAGGTCGAAGCCGTCGAGGATCACGTACATGGCGATCCCGAAGGCGATGACCAGACCGGATAGCAGCGCCAGGTCCACGGCTCAGGGCGTGGCGCGCCAGACGGTGCGCGGGAGCCGGCGCGCCTGCGGCGGAACGGCCGTTTCGGGGCCCTGGGACGCCAGCCGGAAGGCGAAGGCGAGGAAGGCGCCGAGCAGCACGAGATAGGCGAGCACGAACAGCGTCAGCGAGCCGGCGACGGCGCTCGGTTCGAGGGCGCTCGCCGCGTCCGCGGTCCGCAGCATCCCGTGCACCACCCAGGGCTGACGCCCGACCTCCACCACCAGCCAGCCGGCGATGACGGCCACGAAACCGAGCGGGATGGCGGCGATGCACAGGCGCTGGAACCAGGCGCGGTCGTAGAGCCGCCCCCGCCACCAGAGGACCAATCCGGTCCACGCCACGAACAGGAAATAGAAGCCGATCGCGAGCATCACCCGGAAGCTGAAGAACACGGTCGGCACGTGCGGCCGGTCGGCCGCCTGCGCCTGGTCGAGCCCGGGCACCCGGCCCGTCGGGGAGTGCGTGAGGATCAGGCTCGCGGCATACGGGATCTCGACGGCGAAGCGGTTCGCCTCGCGCGCCTCGTCGGGCCAGCCGACCAACACGAAGGGCGCGGCCTCGGTCGTCTCCCACAATGCCTCCATGGCCGCGACTTTGACCGGCTGATCCCGCGCGACCTGCAGCCCGTGCAGGTCGCCGATCAGGATCTGCGCAGGAGCGAAGACCGCGGCCGAGAGGATGGAGACGGCGAGCGCCCGGCGGGCGAGCGCGGCGTGCACGCCGCGGCGCAGGTGCCACGCCGACACCCCGGCGATCACGAACGCCGCCGTGAGGAGGGAGGCCATGAGCATGTGCGCCAGCCGGTAGGGAAACGAGGGGTTGAAGACGACCGACCACCAGTCGCGCACGTAGAACACCCCGTCGCGCAGCTCGAAGCCCGCCGGCGTGTGCATCCACGAGTTGGCCGCCAGGATCCAGAACGCCGAAAGGAACGTCCCGAGGGCGACCATGACGGTCGCGAGAAAGTGCAGCCGCGGGCCCACCCGACCCCAACCGAAGAGCATGATCGGAAGGAAGCTCGCTTCGAGGAAGAACGCCATCAGCACCTCGTAACCGAGCAGGGGGCCGAGGACGTTGCCGGTCGCCTGCGAGAAACGGGCGAAGTTCATGCCGAACTCGAACGACAGCACGATTCCCGAGACCACGCCCGTACCGAAACCGAGCGCGAAGATCTTCAGCCAGAAGCGGTAGAGCCGGAGGTATTCTTCGCGCGCCGTGTAAAGCCAGGCCCCGTGCAGGATGACGAGGAAGCCGGAGAGGCCGATCGTGAGCGTGGGAAAGAGAATGTGAAAGCCCAGCGTGAAGCCGAACTGGATACGGGACAGCAGAGTGGCATCCCACTCCATGCGATCAAGCGTGGCTCGAGACGGCCGCCGGTTCGTCCTTGGTGCGCTTGAGTACCCACCGGCGCAAGCCGTACATGCCGAGCACGAGCAGCAGCACGACGGCCCCGAGCACGAGGAAGGTCCCGGGGCCGGGATCGCGGAGGGTCGCGCCGACGCGGTCCACGAAAAGCGTGATGGCGGCGATCCCCGGGATCATCCCGAGCGCGGTGCCCGCCACGAAATCCCGAAAGCGGATGTGCGAGGCGCCCGCGACCAGGTTCACCACCGTGAACGGGGCGACGGGAATCAGACGCACGATCGCCATGGTGAGGACCCCGCGCTGCGCCAGGCGCCGGCTCAGGCGATTCAGCTTCGACCCGGCGAAGCGGCGCACCGTGTCGCGCCCGAGCCCGTGGCCCACGCCGTAGACCAGCGCGGCGCTCGCCAGGACGCCGATGACCGAATAGATGAACCCCTCCCACGGGCCGAACGCGAGCGCGGTCACCACGATGAGCAGCGTCACCGGAACGACGATCAGGCCGCCGAGCACGAACGCGCCGAGCGCGATGAAGGGCGCCGCCGGATAGCCGCGGAAGCCGGCCACGAGTCCGGTAAGCGAATCGACGTCGAGGTAGTCACCGAGCGGCGTCCAGCGCCAGGCCGCGGCCAGCGCGAGCAGGCCGACGAGAATCGAAACCCCGGCGACGATCCGGCGATGGGCCGGCGCGCGTTCGTCCGGCGGGACCAGCTGCTCGGCGAGCCTGTCCGGATCGATGGGGCGCTCGGGATCGAGGAGCTCGGGGTTCGGAAGCCAGGAGCTGACCTGCTCCGGCGGGGGCGGCTCGAGCTCGCGGAGCGTGCGGCCGCCGCCGCGGAGCGACTCGATCGCGGCGATCAACGATCCCTCGCGAGCGACCGCGCGCGCCACCTCTTCCGGGCGCGTGCCGAGGTGTTCGGCGAGGAGGCGGTGGCGCAGGCCGGCGATGCCGCGCCGCACCCGCTCCTCGCCGCCGCTCTCGAACGCGAGATCGCATTCCGTGTCGATTCCCATGGAGCGGTTGTTCAGATTGGCCGATCCGACCCGCGCGAAGTCGTCGTCGACCACCAGCACCTTGCTGTGCACGTTGACGCACTGGCCGTCGAGCCCGGGCACATCCGGGTAATAGACACGCAGGCGGTGGTGACGATCGGCCTGGCGCAGCCGGTGGATCAGGCGGCCGCGCAGCACGTCCATCGTCTGCTGGGAAAGCCAGCCGTCGGTGCGCAGCGCGAGGATGAGCACCACCTCCGGTCCGTCCGGCTCGCCGAGGCGCGCCGCGATCGCGTCCGCGATACCGGTCGCCGTGAAGAACTGGTTCTCGATGTACAGCGAGCGGCGGGCCGCGCGTATCGCGTCGCGGTAGAGGAGCTCTACCTCGCGCACCTCCGCCTCGCCGTCGTACGCGGGCACCGTGCGCGCCACCGCCACCGGCACGTTTTCCACCTCTGTCGCCACGCCGAGCGGCCAGAGGTCCGCCGGAGCGCCGACCGCAGGCCGCGCGCGTCGGCCGGTCGCCCGCTCCCAGCGTGCGCGGACCAGCTCGCCGAGCACGGAGGCCACCTGGCCTTCGACGAGCATCATGACGTCGTGAAACGGCCGGTACGGCGGCGTGCCCGCCACATCGATGCGGCGCGGGTCGTCGGGGCGATGCTCGGGCGTGTCCCAACGCGCCTTCGTCAGATCGAGGCCGCCGGCGAAGGCGAGTCCGTCGTCCACCACGACGATCTTCTGATGGTGCGATCCTCCGGGCGGATGCTTGCCGTCCATCCGGAAGTGCAATCGACGATGCGTGCGCCAGTCGAGCTTGTAGATCGGCAGCCACTCGCGGTCGAGCGCGTACAGCATCGCGAAGTCCCAGGTGAGCACGTACGCGTGCGGGCCGCCCGGACGCGAGACGACCCCGTTCAGAAACTCGCAGAGGGTGTTGGGCAGCAGGCCCGGATCGCCGTCCCGCACGAGGCGCACGCGGCTGTCGATGTCCCAGCCGACCATCAGGATGCTGTGCCGGGCGCGTGCGGCCGCCTCGCGGAACGCGCGAAAGTAGTCGGCGGCGTCGATCAGGAACGCGACGCGGCGCGCGTGGGCCACTTGCCAGCAGTTGTAGCCGGGCTTGAGGATCTGGTAACCGGTCATCGCGAGGCGCGCGCCTCCGCGAAGCTGATGCGTATGGTGGGCACCGGGCTCACGACGTGCACGCGGGCGGGCGCGCGGTATACCGCGTCTTCGAGGCTCGAGAGCGCGGACAGCCCCGCGATGCCCGCGACCCGCGCGAGCAGCTCGGCGCCCCCGGACACCTCGACCCGCTGCCCGTGCGCGGGCGGCAGGTCGGGCTTCAGGCGGGACGCGACGGCATGATGGAAGTCCGCGGGCAGCTCGAGCTCGACGTCGGCGTGGCGGGCAATCGCCTCGCGCAACGACGCCACCGTCTCGCCGCCGCGCCACTGCAATCGTGTGGTCTCCGCCGTCATTGGCGTTCGTGCTTCCGTGCAGGTCTGTCGGCTCCAAAGGGTAACACACGCGTTTTGAAGTTTGGTACGCTGCCTCGAAGCGCGCGGCGATAGGGACATGAAGCCTGTGACTTCTCGGGACGGCGGCGGGACGAACGATTCCGCCGGCAAGAGCGCGCGCGTACACCACGACGCGCGGTCCGGAGACGATCGCGTCCGCGGATGGGTCCTCACCGCGCTGTTCGTGCTCGCGGTTTTCTATACGCTCTACCTCACGCGCGACCTCACCCTTCCGATCGTCCTCGCGCTGCTGCTCGCCCTGCTGCTCCTTCCGCTCGTGCGCTGGCTGCGTCTGCTGCGCTTGCCGGCGCCGGTCGCGGCGGCGCTGGTCGTGTTCGCGCTGCTCGGCGGCCTGGCGTACATCGTCCTCGCCCTGAGCGAGCCCGCTTCCGCCTGGCTGCAGAAGGCGCCGCAGATCATGGGCGAGCTCGAGCGCAAGCTGCGCCCGATCAAGCAGAAGGTCGAGGAGGTCGAAAAGGCGGCGCAGCAGGTCGAGCGCGCGACGGGCGCGGAACGCGGGCGCACGGTGGAAGTGCGCGGCACCGGACTGCGCGACATGGTGCTGGCGCGGATCCAGCAGCTTCTCGGCGGCGGCCTGGTGATGTTCTTCCTCCTCTACTTTCTGCTTTCGACCGGGGACGGGTTGCGTGCCCGGCTTGCGAGCCTCGCCTCGTCCAACGAGGGGCGGGCCAACGTGCTCGAGATCGCACACCGGGTCGAACGCGCCATCTCGTCCTACCTGTCCACGGTGACGCTGATCAACGCCGGCCTCGGGCTGCTGACCGCCCTGCTCATGTACCTCCTCGGCATGCCGAATCCGGCGCTTTGGGGCGCGCTCGCCGCGCTGCTCAATTTCATCCCCTATATCGGCGCGCTCACGACCACGGTGGTGCTCGCGATCGTCGCGATGCTCACGTTCGACGAGCTCGGCCGCGCCCTCCTCGTTCCCGGGGCGTTTCTGATCCTCACGTCGCTGGAGGGACAGGTGGTCACCCCGCTCCTGCTCGGCAAGCAGCTCGAGCTGAACCCGGTCGTCATCTTTCTCGGCCTCATTTTCTGGGGCTGGCTCTGGGGCGTCGTCGGCGCCCTGCTCGCGGTCCCCATTCTGGTCGCGCTGAAGATCGCATGCGATCACGTGCGCCTCCTTCAGCCGCTGGGCCACGTCCTCGCGCGCTGAGCACCGGACGCGATGCTGTCGCCACGCGACGACAGCGGAATCGCCGCGCTTTCAACCGGATAAGGACCGCTTGCACACGCGCTGTCGGGCGCGACCGACACCCGTGGCGGCGAAGTCGTGATGCGCGCCCGTCAATCGCCTGATTTCAAAGGCCGTGCGCGAGTGGTATACGAATTGCTATCGCGAAGGTGCGCCCGAGGAACGAGGCGCATCGAAAATGGAGCGTCTCGTGAAGGGAATCGTCCTCGAGGCATCGCCTCCCTGTGTACGTCCATTCCCCCGGGGCCCCGCGTGTTCCCACGTGTGCCCGGCCGCGCGTCTGTCGCGTGCCCGGTCGGGCGAGAACAGGTCGAGGTAACGAGATGATGATCCGCGCCCGCATGCTGCTCTTCGCCCTTGCGACCCTTTCCGGGATCGCGCTGTCCGTTCCCGCGCAGGCCCAGCCGGAGTTCTTCTTCGGCGCCGGTTACGGTCGTTACGACATCAACGAGGACGATTTCGACGAGGACGACACGGTCTGGAAGGCCTATGCGGGCTTCAGCTTCAACCAGGCCCTCGGGGTCGAACTCTCCTGGGTCGACTTCAACGAGGCGCGCGAGGCGGGCAACTCGCTCGACGCCGACGGCTGGGGCGCGGCGGCGGTGTTGTCGCTGCCGCTTTCGGAAAACTTCGCGCTCTACGGCAAGGCCGGGCAGTTCTTCTGGGAAACGGAGGCCAGCGGGCTCGGTCCGGGCGTCCGGCCGGACGACGACGGCGACGATCCCTTTTTCGGCGCCGGCGCGAAATTCCGCCTGAACGACCTGCTCGATCTCCGTTTGGAGTGGGAGCGCTACGACGTCGCCGACGCCGATCTGGATACGGTGTTCGTCATGCTCCAGGCGAGCTTCTAAGCGAGTTTCTAAAACCCGTTCTTCGCAGAAGAACATCAAGGAGGTAGTGCCATGAAAACGCAAGTTCGTGTGTTCGCCCTGGCGACGTGCCTGGTCGCCGCCGCCCCGCTCATGAGCGCGTGCCAGACCGAGCGCACCGCGGGGCAGACGGTCGACGACTCCGCGATCAACGCCAAGGTCAAATCGCAACTGCTCGCCGATCCACAGGTCTCGGGTCTCAATGTCAACGTCACCACGTACCGCGGACAGGTGCAGCTGAGCGGCTACGTGAACAGCAACGAGCAGCGCCAGCGCGCCGAGCAGATCGCCCGGAACGTCGAAGGCGTGAAATCGGTCTCGAATGATCTGATCGTGAAGGCGCAGTAGCGGAGGCAACATGGCAACGGACAAGCCCCACCAGGCGGTCAGCAGTGCGGAGCAGACGGTCCAGTCGACGACCGAACGCGTAGCGCGAGCGGCACACGAGGCCATCGACTCGTTGAGCGGGTACGGCGGGCGCACCGAGGAGCGGCTCAGGGAAACCGGCCGCCGCGCGGGCGAGACGACCCGGGAGTACGCGGACGAGTTGAGCGGATACGTCTCCAAGCGGCCGCTCGCGGCGCTCGCGATAGCGCTCGGCGTGGGCTTTTTCATGGGTATGTTGTCCCGCGGGCGGGATTGACGGCGCATGGCGGCCCCGGCTGCGAAGGTCGGCGCGGCGACGGCGGAGCAGCCGGCGGCGCCCAAAACCGGGCCGGAGGTGAGCCTGCTCGGCCTTGCCTCGACGGGTGTGCGGTCGCTTCGCGACTACACGGGCGCCGTGCTGGAGATGGCGGCGCTCGAGTCCCGGCTCGCGGGCCTGACGCTCGCGTTCATCGCCGGCCTGGCTCTCGCGGTCGGCGTACTGGCGCTCACGACGTGGGGCTTGCTGATCGCCGCCGGCGTGCGCGGCCTCATGGCGCTCGGGCTGAGCGCGGGTGTCGCGCTGCTCGTCGCGGCGGCCGTGAACGCCGTTGTCGCGGTCGGCCTGCTCGCAGTCATCCCGCGCCTGAGCCGAAGGCTCACCTTTCGCGCCACACGGCGTGCGCTCAAGGGCGAGTAGATCCCGGAGAGAAACGCGGCAATGCGACTGACGAAACAGATTCGCCTCAAGGAACGGCAGGCGGAGGTCGCCAAACAGGCGCTGGAGCAGAGCGTCGCGGACCTGCGTCAGGCGTGGCGACGGAAGCTGGCTTCGCGCGGCGCGCTGGTGCTCGGTTTTTCCGGGGGGCTTGCAATCGGCTTCTGGCGGGGAGGACGCAGGAGGACGACGGCGCGTGCGGAACCGGCAGGCTCCGGCATGCGGCGAGGCGCCCGGCGCGCCCGCACCTCGTTGCCGCCGCACTGGCTCGGCCACTACCTGGTCTGGCCGTTCCTGCTCACTACTGCGCGGGACTTCGTCGTCTCGCGCCGGCCCAGTCGGCAGGACGGCTGATTGTTTCAACCTGCAACGGAGAAAAGGAGAGCGACTATGAATACGCGCATTCTGACACCGGTCTTACTGGCGGCGTTCTTTGCGATCGGCGCCGCCGCATGCGAACGCGAGGGCGGGGGCACGAGCAGTTCGCCGGGCGGTACAGCCGGCCAGCAGTCACCCGACTCGGGTGCGGGGACGCAGCGCAGCCCGGGGACGACGCCGAGCCAGCCTGGCGGTACGTCCAGCCAGCCGGGCGGTTCTTCTTCGGGCAGCGGAACCCAGCAATAGGGCCCGCGTTTTCAGCAACAACAAACGGGCGGTCATGCCGCCCGAACGAGGTGACTCATGCTCTCGTGGGCGGTGACTTTTCTCATCATCGCGATCATCGCCGCGCTGCTCGGCTTTACCGGCCTGGCGGGAACGGCGGCGACGATCGCCAAGGTGTTGTTCTTCATATTCCTGGTTCTCTTCGTCGTCTTCCTGCTGCTCGGCCGTCGTCCGCCGGTTTAGCGCAGAAGCGTCGCGGAGAATCGGCAGGAGGATTCGATGAACTGGGATCAGATCAAGGGCAACTGGATGCAGGTCAAGGGCAAGGTGAAGGCAAAGTGGGGCGATCTCACCGACGACGAGATCACCCAGATCGACGGGCGTCGCGAGGAGCTCGTCGGAAGGATACAAAAGGCGTACGGCGTCGGCAGGGAGGAAGCGGAGCGCCAGGTAAGCGACTTCGAGCGGACCCTCTGATCCGCCGAATACGCACCGCAGGGAACGGGGCTCGCGCCTCGTTCCTTTTTTTTGACGCTCGCGTTCGCGACGTTCGCGCGCACGTCCGGGCGCGGGTTTGTCCCTCTCGACATTTTCCGAGCGATCGTCTTTCCCGCACCAATCCTACGGAAAACCCCTGAGGGCGTTCTGGGGCAAGTCCGGATTTCTCCGCTTCCTCCCAGCCCGTAGAGTCTCGCGTGCCTGCACGGCAAGCAGAGAACCCGGCCGATCGGGGCGGAACGGCGCAGGATGCGCGCCGCGGCGAGGAGATATGGCAACGGGCGTGGTGAAGTGGTTCAGCGAGAGCCGTGGCTACGGCTTCATCGCACCGAGCAACGGCGGGGACGACGTGTTCGCGCACTACTCCGCCATCGAAATGGACGGGTTCCGGACCTTGCGCGAGGGACAGCAGGTCGAGTTTCAGATGGCGGACGGCCCGATGGGACCGGAAGCAGTGAGAATCCGCGCGGTCATGGCGCCCACGGAGAGCGCCATGGACCCGCGCTGAGGGGCCGGAAGGAGCCGAAGTCATGGAGCACCGCTGCGGAACCCGGCGGCAGATCGACACGGGAGTGATCGTCGACTGTCGGCCCAACGGATTGATACACGGACGGATCCGGAACATCAGCGTCGGAGGGCTGTTCGTGAAAATGCGGCCGATGCCGGGTCTGGCCAGCGACCGGGTGAAAGTCGTCTTCGTGCGCAGGGAACGCGGCGTCTCGCGCATCTATCGGCTGCCGGCGGTCGTCATGCGGTGGTCGCGCGAAGGCGCGGGTTTGATGTTCAGCGAGCTCACGCCGAACGCGTTTTACGCACTGCTGGCGATCCTGCTGGCCGAAGAGCAGCGCCACCGTGAACGCGCCGCTCGATCCGGCGCCGTGACGCGTGGAAGCTCGCGAGGTTCCTGGTTCAACAAGTAGGGCCGCCACGCGGCCGTGATTCAAGGAGGGTACGATGGATCAAAGAAAGCACGCCGATCACCGCTGGAGCACGCGCCAGCCGATCACGTTCCCGGTCAAGCTCTTCCGGGGCGGAGAACCAATCGGGCAGGGACGCGCTCACAACGTCGGGATCGGCGGCATGTTCGTGGAGCTCGGCTCGCACAGGATCCCCGCGGACGCGCCGCTTTCGGTCGCCTTCACCGTCGATGTCAACGGAATGACGACACACCATCGGCTGCCGGCCACGGTGATCTGGGAGGGCGACCGCGGCGCCGGGCTCATGTTCACGGATTTCAACGTCGACACGGTGCACGCGCTTCGGGAGATTCTCTACCCGGCGTCGGCGGCGTCCTGAGACGCCGGCCCGGAGTACGCGCGGCTTCGGACAAGGAGCAGTAAACGAACACGGAGGTTCACGATGCCAACCGCGGCTGTCGCCCGCCGCAAGGACGCGGCCGGCGTGGCGGTGGCGCAGGACAGGAAGGCTTACCGCGACGGGTTCACGCAATACATCGGAACGGTGCTCCGTCACCTGGAGGCCCATTACGCGGCCGACAAGTGGGACGTCCTGATGTACGTCGTCACCTACGTACTCGTCTTCCTGCTCTTCGCGACCGATATTTTCGGCTGAACCCCCTTTCGTCGTCGGCTCCCTTCCGCGCGGTCGGAACGGTCGGTTGCGGTGCGGCCCCGGATATCAGGGGCAAGGGGTGTTGAGCAGCAACATGCCCCAGGCACCCGCGAGCAGGAACGACGCGACGACCAGGGTCGCACCGAGCAGCATCAACGCCGTGCGCCGGGCGGGCGTTTGTCCCACCGTCGTTTCCGCCCGCCGGAGGACGCGCGGCAGGTGAAGGCCGGCGAACAGAATCAGGACGAGCGCGGCTAGGGTCAGCGCCCCGAGAAGGAACACGGTGACCGGCACGCCGAAGAAGTCGACGTCCTCGAACGCGGGGGCGCAACCGAGGCGAAAGACTCCGAAGGCGAGGATCGCATAGGCGGCCAGCACCAGGGGTGCGGCGAAGAGCTCGAGGAGCGAGCGGTCACGAGGCAGACGACGGCGCATGATGACACACGAAGTTCTTGTTGTGGGTGCGGTTCACGAGGGACCGCGCGAAGCGCTGCATCATACGCAATCGCAGGGAACCTGCGAAGCGCGCCGGTGCTGTCGCCGGCAAACGACAAGACAACCGGCGGGCAATCAAGACCGTATCGCGCGGCGCGTATCGCCTGTCGGGCCGTCCCGACACCGCGGGCCGCGGGTGCGCGCGCTGACGCCGCCGCGCAGCGCGGCTGGCATGGTACGGCGTTTGCTACCCTGCCCGCGTGAGCTCTTCGAATCGCGCACGAATGGCATTTCTGCCGGCCGCACTCGTCCTCCTCGCTCTCGTCGCGGGATTCTCCGCGATGGCGGGCTGCGCCGGCGGGCCGACGCGAGCCAGTACCGGCGAGTACATCGACGACAGCGTCGTGACCTCGAAGGTGAAAACGGCCCTCTTCCGGGACCCCGACGTGAGCGGGTTCCAGGTGAGCGTCGAGACCCACAAAGGCCAAGTGCAGCTGAGCGGCTTTGTCGATACCCCGGAGCAGAAGGCCCGGGCCGAGCGGGTCGCCCGCTCGGTCGAGGGCGTGCGCTCGGTGACCAACAGCATCATTGTTAAACCGCGCTGACGACGGAGAAAGTGCCATGGCCATGGAGCAAGCCCATTCTGCAGTGAGCAGCGCCGAGCAGGCGGCGCAGACGGCAACGGAACGTCTCGCGCAGACGGCCCACGAGACGGTCGACACGCTGAGCGAGTACGGCGCCCGTGCGGAGCAGCAACTGCGGGAGACCGGCCGTCTCGCGGGCGAACAGTCCCGGGAACTGATAGACCAGATCAACGAGTACATCGTGGCGCACCCGATGGCGGCGATCGGCATCGCGGTCGGCGCCGGTTTTCTGCTCGGCGCCCTCGCTCGCCGGGGCGTGCAGGCCGGAGACTGACTCGATGCGAACGCGCTGTCCCGGCTGGCTGTACGGGGCGGCCGCCGCGATGCTGGCCGTGAGCGCGTGCTCGAACGAGGTCACGCCGCGCAAGAACCGCCCGGCGGACCGGTCGGGCACGCAGTTACGCGCGGGTCGACGCGGAAAAGGTCGAGGCACGGGGCCTCGCCGCCGTCGCAGGCTCGCACTCGCCCGACCCAGGACACTTTTACCCTAAAGGAGAAACGAAGCGATGAGACTCAGAACGACCACGATGGGCGCCGTGATGGGCGCCGCGGTAGCGATACTCGCCTTCAGCGGCTGCGAGCGAGAAGGCCCCGCGGAGCGCGCGGGCGAACGGATCGATCGCGGGGTCGAGAAGGCCGGCGATTCGCTCGAACGCGCCGGCGATCGTGCGCAGGACCGGGTTGACCGCTGAACAGGCGCAAGGACGAACCCCGAGAAAGGAGATCTCACATGGCAACGATCATCGAACCTACCACGACCAGTCTGGAAAGCAGGTCGACACGCCGACCCTACTTCTCCGCCATCCGCTGGGGCGCCGTGCTGGCCGGCGTCGTCAGCGGGACCGCAAGCTATCTGCTGCTCGCCCTGCTCGGCGTGGCGGTCGGTCTGACGGCGGTCGATCCGCAGGCGGCCGAGCCGGTCGGCGCCGTGCCGCTCGGCGCCGGCATCTGGACCGGCATCAGCATGCTCGTCGGCGCCTTCATCGGGGGCTACGTGGCGGGGAACATGTCCGGTCTTTCGCGCCTCACCGACGGCATGCTCCACGGGTTCGTCTCATGGGGCGCGACCACGCTGCTCTACGCGTTCATCACGGTCAGCGCACTCGGTGCCCTGCTCGGCGGCACGTTCAGCGTGCTGAGCTCGACCGTGCAAGGCGCCGCGCAGGCGGCTCCCGCGGGCGGCCAGCAGAACGTGATGGACCAGCTGGCCGGGATGATCACCGGCACCGGAGAGGGGCAGGTGAACGCGGAGACCCTGTCCTCGCTGCAGCAGGCGATGCAGGCGGGCGACCGCGACCGCGCGGTGAACATCATGGTCAACAACATGGGATTCACGCCGGAGCGCGCGCAGCAGACGGTGGACAAGGCGATGCCGCTCTTCAGTCAGCAGAACGTGCGCGGGGCCGCGGAACAGACGACCGAGGCACTGACTGCCGCCTCCTGGTGGCTCTTCATCGGCCTGCTCCTGTCGCTCGCGCTCGGAATCGCGGGTGGCGCGGCCGGCGTGCGCGCGACCACCAACCGCGTCGTCGGCGATCATGTTTCCGAACGCCACCACGTGCGCGGCATACCCGAGCCCTGAGGACGGGATCGGACGGACGGGACATCCGCCTCCGCGGCCGTCCCCGTCGCCCGGCGGCGGCGTCGGGGCGTCGTGGACGGCGCGACCGGATCACACAGCATCAGGAGACCAGGTCATGGACGTATTCAAGCTGCTGAAGCAGGACCACGCGGAGGTTGCCAAGCTTTTCAAGAAACTCGAAGAGAGCTCGGAGCGCGCCGTCAAGACGCGGGAGAAGACGTTCAAGGAGCTGGCGAAGGAGCTCACGGTCCACACGCAGGTCGAGGAGGAAATCTTCTACCCGCGGCTCCGGGAGGAGGAGTCACTCCGCGAAATCATCAACGAGGCGATCGAGGAGCATCACGTCGCGGACACGCTGCTCGAGGAGATCTCCGCGATGCCCACCGACGACGAGCAGTGGGAAGCGAAACTGACCGTGCTGAAGGAAGTCATCGAGCACCACGTCGAGGAAGAGGAAAAGGAACTGTTCCCGAAGGCGGAGAAGCTGATCGACAAGGACGAGGCGGCCGAAATGGCCCAGACCATCACCGAAGAAAAGGAAGGAATGATGAAGGGCGCGCACAAGGGCGCCAAAGAGATGTTCGCGCGACTGGGGCTCTGATCGCGCGCGTCCGCGACGGGGCGGGCGGTGTCCGCCCCGGCACGCCAGGTTGGTCCGGATACGGAAACGAAACGTCCGGCCGCGTCGAGCGGTCAGGACGAAGGGGGCCGCTGGCCCGAAGGCGTGGTGGTGCGGAAGGCCTTCGGCTCGAGGTGATAGCGCCGCAGGAGCTTGTAGAACTCCGTGCGATTGCGCTGAGCGAGCCGCGCGGCCCGGCTCACGTTTCCCGCCGTCATGCGCAGCAGCTGGGTGAGGTACTCGCGCTCGAACTGATCCCGTTTCTCCGCGAACGACAGGACCTGCGGCGGCTGGTTGTGCAGGGCCTTGCGCACCAGGCTGGCCGGGATCACCGGCGTGGTCGAGAGCGCGCAGGTCTGTTCGACGACGTTCTGCAGCTGCCGGACGTTGCCGGGCCACGGCGCGCTGATCAGCAGCTCCATCGCCTCCGGGGAGAAGCTCTTGGGCTCCCGGCCGCCGCGCTCGCTGATCTCTACGAGAAAGTGAGCGACGAGAAGCGGGATGTCCTCCGGCCGCTTCGCGAGAGGCGGAAGCACGAGGGTGACGACGTTGAGCCGGTAATAAAGGTCCTGCCGGAACTCCCCCGCTGCAACCGCCGCGTCCAGGTCCCGGTGCGTGGCGGAGATCACGCGCACGTCGATGGGAATGGTTTCGCTCGAGCCCACCGGCCGCACTTCCTTCTCCTGGAGCACCCGCAGGAGCTTCGCCTGGAAAGTGAGCGTCATGTCGCCGATCTCGTCGAGAAACAACGTCCCTTTGTGCGCGGCCTGGAACAGCCCTTTGTAGGTTTGCATCGCTCCCGTGAAGGCGCCCTTCACGTGGCCGAAAAGCTCGGATTCGAGCAACGTCTCCGGAATGGCGCTGCAGTTCATCGCCACGAAGGGCTCGCCGCACCGCCGGCTCGCCTTGTGGATCGCGCGGGCCAGCAGCTCCTTGCCGGTTCCGCTTTCGCTCTGGATGAGCACCGACGCCTCGCTGTCCGCGACGAGACGCGCCTGCTGCAGCAGGTCCTCCATCACCGCGCTCTGGCTGATGATCTCCGACCGCCACGCGTCGTCCGGCGGTTCCGCGTCCCCTGCCGGCATGGGTCGCGGCGCTCCCGCCACGTGCAGCGCCTGCTCGACCGCCTTGAGCAGCCCCTTGCTGTCGAAGGGCTTGGTCAGGTAGCCGAAGACACCGCGCTTGATCGCCTCGACGGCATCGGGAATCGTGCCGTGCGCGGTGAGGATGATCACGGGAAGCGCCGGATGACGCTCGTGGATCGCGTTGTACAGCGCCATGCCGTCGATCCCGTCCATGCGCAGGTCCGTGACCACGAGCTGCGGCTGCGACGCGGCGAGGTAGGCAAGCGCCTTTTCGCCGCTCTCAGCCGTCTCCACGGAGTAGCCGGCGGCGTTGAGCCGCATGGCCAGCAGCCGGAGCAGCCCGAGGTCGTCGTCGACCAGCAGTATCTGCGCGCGCGAAGGCATCAGCGGGGTTGGATCACGGGGGGCATGCGTCGGTCGATCTGCTCCTCGATCGCCTTGAGTTGCTCGAGCTTCCTGCGGAGCGCCTGACGCTCCCTGCGTTCGCTTTCGAGCGTCGCCTCCATCTCGCGGCGCTCGTCCAGCTGCTGCAGGAGCAGGACCGCCAGGCCGCGATAGGATTCGGCATTATAGCCGGACTGGTGGGCGGCCTGCAGGAGCAGATGACGCGCGCGAGCGTCGTCGCGAAACGGGGCCTGCTTCAGCCCGAGCAGCACCGCGAGCCGGATGCGGTTCGCGGGACTCCCCTCGTCCCGAAATCCCTGCTCGCGCTCCGAGTACTCCCGCTGGAGCGCGCCCGGCGCGAGCAGTCGCACGCGCTCCGCATAACTGATCAGATCCTCCAGCTCGGACGACGCGTGCTCGCACTCGTAGGAACCCGCGACGACGGGCGACGCCGACGACGATCGGCTGGGTGGCGCGGCGCAGCCCGCGACGATGACGACACACGCGAGCGAAGCCGCCGCGGCGGAAACGCGACAATCCATTGCCCCTCCTCTCAGCCGCGAAAGATTACGCACCGGCCAGCGGAAGCGCAACGCGGATGTGCGCGCCGCCCTTCGAGTCCACGACTTCAATGCTGCCTTTGTGCAGGCGTGTGTACGCGTGCGCGATGGCGAGACCGAGCCCGCTGCCCTGCATGAGCGCGCTTTGCGGTGTCGGACGACCCTGGTAGAAGGCATCGAAGACCTTTCCGCGCTCCCGCGGATCGATTCCCGGTCCTTGATCGCGGACGTCCACCAGCGCGCGACCGGCCTCGCGCGAGAGAGCGATGTCGATTGCGCCGCCGGGCGGAGAATACTTGATCGCGTTCGAGAGCAGGTTGTCGAAGATCGACTTGAGCTTCTCGCGGTCGCCGATCACGGTGGCTTCGTGCAGGTCGGTGTGCACGGCGAGACGGCGCGAGGCAAGCAGCGGCTTCTGGTCGTCGATCACGCTGGCGAGCAGCCGATGCAGCTGAATCGGCCGCTCGTTGAGAAAGGGATCTTCCGTCTGCGCGATCGAGAAGTTGATCAGATCGTCGATCAGCTTCTGCAGCCGCACGCTGTTCGCCTGGAGAATGCGCGCGATCTCGGCCTGTTGGCGGTTGAGCGTGCCCGGTACTTCGTCGTGCAGAAGCTCGATACCTTCGCGTATCGCGGCGAGCGGCGTCTTCAGTTCGTGCGAGATGTTGCGCACGATCGTGACCTTGTGCTGCTCCAGCCCGCGCAGCCGAAGTCGCAGCCAGTCGAGCTGGCGCCCGAGCTCCTCTAGATCCCGCGGTCCCGAGACACGCACACCGTCCAGGAATCGCCCCTCCCCCAGCGAAGTGATCGCGTTCTTGATCTGCCGGATCGGCCGGTTGATCAGCACGCTGTACACCGCTGCGAGCACGAGCGCCGCGGGGATCAGCGCAATCGCCTGCACGATCAACCGCCGTTGGGTCTCGGCCGCGCCGAGCTGGATGTCATCGACCGCCCGGCTCACGAGTTCGCCGCTCTCGGCCAGAATCGCGCGAGCGGCCGCGTCCAGGACGGAGAAGCGCTCGGCGACGGACGGGCCCGGCGCGGGCGCCCCCGCGAGTGCCTGGTGCATCGCGGACTCCTCCTGGAGCAGGCCCTGCAGTCGTCGGCGCTGTTCCCCGGTCAGGGGTCGGGCGGCGAGCCGTTGCGCGTCCTGAAGGAAGCGCGCGCGGCGCTCCAGATAAACCTCGAACAGCTCCCGGTCGCGAAGCACGTCGTACTGCCGGGCGGCCCGCTCGAGAAAGGTCACGTCGGTGGCGAACACCTGGCTGACATGCAGGGTTTCGGCGGCGTCGTAGATCGCCTGTCGGCTCTGGCGGGCGAGGCGATCGACGGACAGAATCGCGGCCACCTGCCCGATGATCAGCAGCAGGGCGAGGAGGAAAAACCCCGTCAGAATGAGCTGGAGGCTGGAGGTGAAACGATAAAAGGACGGACGCATCCCGGCGGCTGGCACGCTCCCTTCCGCGATGCTATCACCGGTCTTCCGAAAATTACCCGCTCAAGCGACGGGCGCGTTCCCGGCCGGCGAAAAAAAAGCGCCGCGGCGGCCTCACGGCCGTCGCGGCCCGTCCCTGGATCCGCCCGCCCCGGGAGTCCCCTGGGGAGGAGGGGCCGAAGACACCCGAAGCGGGATCCCGTCCCTGGGAATTTAAGGATCGTGCTACCGACTGCCGCTCTTCTCCTGCTTGCGCTCGGGCTTTTGGCCTTTCTTGGCGGCCTCGTACTCCGACTTGCTCAGCTGGCCGTCACTGTTCCGGTCCGCCTTCGAGAAGTCGAGCCCCTGTACCGAACCCGCCTCTTCCTTGCTGACCATGCCGTTGCCGTCGGCGTCGACTTTCTGGAAGGATGCCCACTCGCCGGCCTTGGCCCCTTTCCCTTCCTGCGCGGCATATGCCGTGAAGGAGAAGGCGGAAACAGCAAGCGCGACGATCGCGGCCTTATTGAGTGTGTTCATGTTCGCTTCTCCATAGCTGGTTGGTTTTTGATTACCACCGCGCGCCGGAACGAACCCACCGCTCGGTGCGCTTTGCTCACGTCTTTCCGTGCCACTTCCTTTACCGCTCGGGGTAGCCGCCGCTCCCTTTCTGCGGGCTTTTCTCGCTTCCGCTGGGCGTGATCGGGCTCCCGCCGCTGCCTTCGCCCTTCAGACTCGGACCGCCGCTGCGGGCCGCTTCGTATTCCTGCCGACTCAGCCGCTGGTCGCCGTCGGCGTCGTAGTTCATGAAGCTGAGACCCGGCACGGCCGCCGCTTCGCTCTGATCGACGAAGCCGTCGCCGTTCTTGTCCACGTCCGTGAACGAGCCCCAGCTGCTGCGGTCCGCCGATCCCGTCGACGAGCCGGTCGCACCGCCCGCGGCGGGCTGATCGCTTTGCACGCCGCCGCGCGTGGCGTCGGCCGCGTAGGCCGAAACGGAAAGCGCCGACAGCGCAAAAGCGAGCACACCTGCCTTCCCGATGGTTCCCATGAGTACCTCCTTGCTAGCCTTCGATTGCTCACGCCCACGGCGTTTTGCGGGCGCACCAGAATTCTCTCTTCGCGCAAAAACGTAGGGCCGGGTCGCGCGACGCGCGACCCGGCCGAACGCGTCCTACCGGGTCATGCCGCCGCCGGAGGAACCGCCGGGGCTGGAGCTGCCGCCCGGGCTCGAGCTGCCGCCGGGGCTGGAGCTGCCACCCGGGCTCGAGCTGCCGCCGGGGCTGGAGCTGCCGCCCTTCTTCATCGCCGCCTCGTACTCCGAACGGCTGAGCTTCCCGTCGCTGTCGCTGTCGGCCGTGGAGAAGTCGAGACCGGAGATCGACTGCGCCTCGCTGCGCTCGATGGAGCCGCTGCTGTCCTTGTCCGCCTGAGTGAAGGACGGCATGCCGCCTGCCCCCGCTGCGCCACCGGCGCCGGTAGTGCCTTTCTCGCCTGCTGCGAAGCCGACGCTCGAGAACGCCGACAGCGCGAAGGCAACGATCACTGTCCTGGTGAGTTTCATAGAGATCTCCTTGAAAAAGTGATTGCCATCCGAATGCACACGGAGTACTCCGTGTCACGCCGTCGTAGCAATGCGTATGCCAGGAGCCAAGCGCCCGGAAACGCTACGTACGGAGAGCGAAAGACCGCGCTCTCAAGATCGTTTGTCGTCCGCGGGCGACACCCGCGTTTGGCGCGGCCGAACGACGATTGATTTGGCGCGTATTCTCTTGTCTCTCGACAGCGACAAGAACGGCCTCACACCCCGCGCGACGCGACCCCGACGGGGAAACCCGGGAGACATCGGGTGCGATCGGACGGTGCGCGTCGGGCGGAGCTGCGGCCGCGCCCGCGGGGGAGCGGCGTGCTCAGGCGGTGCGGCGGGAAGACGCGTGAACGAGGCCGGCGCGTGGCACGCCGATTGCTGGCATCGCGTCGAGAATCACGGAGGCGCGGAAATGCGGATTATTCTACTGTGGCTACTCGGGGTACCCCTGAGCGTCATCGTCCTGTTGATGCTGTTCGGTATCCTTTGACGCGTCGTGTCATGCCGGCTTGTCGGCGCTGCCGGGAACGGCCGCCTCAGCCGCGCAAAAACCGATCCTGGTGTGGGTGCCGTCGCAAAACGGCTTGCTCGTCGATCCGCCGCACCGGCAAAGGGCGAACGGGCGGCGGGGAACCGGATAAGGCTTGCCGTTCCAGTCGACGAGCTCGACGTCGTCTCCCTCTACGAGATAGGGACCATTCTGTCGCACGGTTATTCTTGCCATTGAGCGGCTCCTGTTGTGGTTCGGTATGGATGTATGGTTGTGAACCGCGTTCCCGGGCGCGGCCGGGACGAGACGGGTGCGCCCGGGAGAACGGCTGCTACTCGTCCGTCACGCAGCCCTCGGAAGCGCTCCTGACGTTCTTGATGTATTTGTAGAGGGTCCCGCGCGCGGCCTTGAAGGGCGGCATGGTCCATGCCGCACGGCGTCTCGCCATCTCCTCGTCGCTCACCCCCACGCTCAGCGCGTTCTCCGCCGCGTCGATCGTGATCACGTCGCCGTCGCGGATGAGCGCGATCGGCCCCCCTTCCTGGGCCTCGGGCACGACGTGGCCGATGATGAAGCCGTGCGAGCCTCCGGAGAAGCGGCCATCGGTGATGAGCGCGACGTCCTTGCCCAGTCCCGCGCCCATGATCGCGGATGTCGGCGTCAGCATCTCCGGCATGCCCGGGCCACCCTTCGGGCCCTCGTACCGGATCACGACCACCTCGCCCTTCCGGATCTCGCCGCGTTCGAGCGCCGCGAGCATGTCCTCCTCGGCGTCGTACACGCGCGCGGGCCCGCGAAAGACGAGCCCCTCCTTGCCGGTGATCTTCGCGACCGCGCCGCCGGGCGCGAGATTGCCCTTGAGGATGCGGATGTGACCGGACGGCTTGATCGGGTCGCTCAATCGCCGCACCACGTCCTGTCCCGGCGGCAGACCGGGCAGGTCCTTGAGGTTCTCCGCGAGCGTCTTTCCGGTGACCGTGTAGCATTCGCCGTTGAGCAACCCCTCCTGCAGGAGATACTTCATCACCGCCGGCGTGCCGCCGACCTTGTGAAGGTCCTCCATCACGTAGCGCCCGCTCGGCTTGAGGTCCGCGATGTACGGCACGCGGTCGGATACCTTCTGGAAATCGTCGATCGTGAGCGACACGCCGACGGCGCGCGCCATGGCGATCAGGTGGAGGACGGCGTTGGTCGATCCGCCCAGGGCCATCACCATCACCATCGCGTTCTCGAACGCCTCCCGCGTCATGATGTCGCGCGGCTTGAGATCGATCTCGAGCAGGTGACGCACGGCCGCGCCGGCGCGGCGGCACTCCTCCTTCTTGGCGTCGTCCACCGCCGGCGTGGACGAGCTGTAGGGCAGCGACATGCCGAGCGCCTCGATCGCGCTCGCCATCGTGTTCGCGGTGTACATGCCGCCGCAGGCACCCGGACCGGGGCAGGAATGCTTCACGATGTCGGCACGCGCGTCGTCCGTGATCTTGCCGGCCAGATACGCCCCGTAACTCTGGAACGCCGAGACGATGTCGAGGGTGTCATGGTCGCGGTGCCCCGGCTTGATCGTGCCGCCGTACACCATGAGCGAAGGCCGGTTGAGCCGGCCCATCGCCATCAGGCAGCCGGGCATGTTCTTGTCGCAGCCGGGAATCGTGACCAGGGCATCGTACCACTGCGCCGCGACCACCGTTTCGATGGAATCGGCGATCAGGTCCCGCGACTGCAGGGAGTAGCTCATCCCTTCCGTGCCCATCGAGATGCCGTCGGATACGCCGATGGTGTTGAACCGCAGGCCGACGAGATCGGCTGCCGCCACGCCCTCCTTCACGAAGGCGGCCAGGTCGTTCAGATGCATGTTGCAGGTGTTGCCTTCCCACCAGACGCTGGCGATACCCACCTCGGGTTTGGCCATGTCGGCCTCGCTGAGCCCCGCGCCGTAGAGCATGGCCTGCGAGGCGCCCTGGGACCGGGGTTCGGTGATTCGGCTGCTGTAGCGGTTGAGCTTCTTCGACACGGATCGACTCCAACACATGCTGCGCACTGGCGGGGGGCGCATACCTTACCAGAGGCAGGGCCTCCGACGAAGCGCGTACGAACCGCGTGCCCAAGCGGGTACAATCCGCGAAAAGCGCCGACCGCCGCCCTTGTATCGTCTCATTCGCCCTTTTCTCTTCCGCCTCGATGCCGAACGCAGCCACCGGTTGACGTTCGGGATGATGCGGGCGGGATACCGTGTTCCCGGTGTCTCTCCCCTGGTGCGCGCCGTCTGCGCGAACCGCGTGCCATCCCTGCCGGTCGAGGCGATGGGACTCCGGTTCCCGAACCCGCTAGGGCTTGCCGCCGGCCTGGACAAGGACGGACGCCATGCGCGGGGGCTGGCGGACTTCGGCTTCGGCTGGCTGGAGCTCGGCACCGTCACCCCGCGGGCGCAGCCGGGCAACCCCGGGCCGCGCATGTTCCGGCTCACCGCCGAACATGCGCTCATCAACCGCATGGGTTTCAACAACCCCGGCGTCGATGCCTTCGTGCGCCATCTCGGCGGCGGCCCCAAGCCGTGCCTGCTCGGCATAAACATCGGCAAGAACCGCGATACCCCCGTCGAGCGGGCGGTCGAGGACTACGTGCATGCCCTGCGCGCGGTGTACATCCATGCGGCTTACGTCGCCGTGAACGTCTCGTCCCCCAATACGCCCGGGCTGCGCGCGCTCCAGGAACAGTCGCGCCTGGAGGAGCTGCTCGGTGCCCTGAAGCTCGAGCAGGCGGCACTCACGCGGGCGCACGGCCTGTACGTCCCCATCGCCCTGAAGATCGCTCCCGACCTTACCGACGAACAGCTCGACACCATCGCCCGCCTCGTACTGGAGCACCGATTCGACGCCGTCATCGCGACGAACACCACGCTCGCCCGTCCCGGAGTCGGCCATGCCCTGCTGGCCGGCGAAGCGGGCGGTTTGAGCGGGCGGCCGCTCAGGGAGCGCGCCACCGTCGTGATCCACAAGCTTCACGCGCAACTGCAGGGCCGTGTCCCGATCATCGGCGTCGGAGGCATCGAGAACGCGGACGACGCCTGGGAAAAGCTGCTGGCGGGAGCCGATCTCGTCCAGATCTACACCGCTCTCGTCTACGAGGGGCCGGGGATCGTTCGGCGCATCGTCGCCGGGCTGGCCGAGCGGGTACGTGCCTCCGGGCACGCCACCCTCGTCGAAGCGGTGAAGGCGGCGCGTCCGGCCCCGGCTGCCGCGCCCACCGCGCGGCCGGCCTGAGCAGCGGCGGTCCGCTCACTTATATATATAGAGATCGACCGGCGGGCTGTGGCGACCCGCCCGACCCTCGTCCATACTTCGGGGGAGCAGACCCCACATCCGGCTCGCGCAACGGACGGACCGGCAGGCCAAGGAGCGGCTATTCGCGTCATGTCAGGGACCAGCCCGGCACATTGCCCCGCGCCCGGTAAGCGCCCTCTTACGCTGCTCGGCCTTCGTACACGCCTGGCCCTCACGGTCCTCGCTACCGCCCTCGTCCCCGCAATTCTCCTGACCGCGGGGACGACGCCCCTCACGGTCGGCGTCACGGTCGTCGTCGCGCTTGCGCTCGCCTGGGCCGGCGTGGGTCGGTTCGTCATCCAGCCGCTGCGCGACCTCCTGTACCGGCTGGGAATTCCGCACGACGTCGGTGAAGACGCGGGACTGCAGGTGGCGGCGGCGCAGGTCGCGGCGAAGCACGAGGTGCACAAGCGCGAGATCGATCGTCTGAAGCGGGGCCACGGGCTGTTCGCCGGCATCAACGCCGCCGCGCGCCAGGCACGCGACCGCGATCTGCTGCTCCGCGAAGTATGCACGCTGGCGACGCGTAGCGGCGGATTTCGCCACGCCTGGGTGGGGGTGTACGACTCCACGGAGCGCGCCTTCGCGCCGCTGTGGCACGACGGCGGCGGCGAAGTGCACCTCGGCGATTTCCGCCTGGCGCTCGACGGACCGGGAGCCGGCATCGCGGCGGCGCTCCTCGCCGGGCACACGGTGACGAGCGACGACATCGCCCTCGATCCGCGCTTCGACGCCGGGCGCCCGGAGGCGCTCGCGCAAGGTCTCCGATCGTGCGCCTACCTGCCGCTGCGCACGGGCGGCGACGTGGTCGCGACCCTCGGCCTGTACGCGGAACGTCCCGGCTTTTTCGATACCGCCGAGGTATCGCTCCTGGAAGAGATCAGGGATGAAGTGTCGCTGTGTCTCGATTACCTCGACAAGGAAGAGGCGCTGCATCACCTGGCGTATTACGACGCCCTGACCGGCCTGCCCAACCGCGTGCTGTTCGCCGACCGCCTCGACCAGGCGCTGGCGCGGGAACGCTACCGGCGCCGGCACGTGGCGGTCCTCATGGCGCACGTCGACCGCTTCAAGGAGATCAACAGCCTCCACGGGCACCCGGTCGGAGACGCCCTCTTGCGCGAGATCGCCCGACGCCTGAGCGATGCGATACGCACGGGCGACACGATCGCGCGCACCGGCACGGCGGCGTTCGGCCTCATACTCACGGACGTGGCCCAGCCGGGCGACGCCGCCATCGTCGCCCGCAAGATCGCCCGGACGCTCGAGGCGCCGGTCGAGATCGAAGGGCGCGAGTTCTACATCACGCTCGGCATCGGCGCCTCGGTCGCGCCCGGGGACGGCAACGACACGGAAACCCTCCTGCGCAATGCCGACACCGCGCTGCACATGGTCGGGAACGAGTCGGGTACGCGTTACCGCCTGTACACTCCCGAGATCGACGCGCGGGCGCGCAACCGCTTCGAGATCGAACGCGAGCTCCGGCGCGCGATCGAACGCCGAGAGCTCGAGCTCCACTATCAGCCGATCGTCGATCTGAAGGACCTGCGGGTGATCGGGGCCGAAGCACTGCTCCGCTGGCACAACGCCCGCCTCGGGCCGGTCTCTCCCGGAATCTTCATTCCCATCGCCGAGCAGAACGGGCTGATCGTGCCGATCGGCGAATGGGTCCTCAAGCGGGCGTGCGAGCAGGCCCGCCGCTGGAAGGGACTCGGGCTGCCGAGCCGCATCGCCATCAACACGTCCGCGATCCAGCTCCGCGACCCCGAGTTCGACCGCCGCGTGCTCGCGGTACTCTCCGGGGAAGACGGGGCGCCGGGGCCGCTTCTTCTCGCTCTCGAGATTACCGAATCGAATCTGATGGACAACGCCGAGCAGTCGGCGGAGCACCTCGACCGGCTGCGCGGCAGGGGCGTCGCGGTGTCGATCGACGATTTCGGCACCGGCTATTCCTCGCTCACCTACCTCAAACGTCTTCCCGTCGACACGCTCAAGATCGACATCGGGTTCATCCGCGACCTCACGCACGACCCCGACGACGCGGCGATCGTCAAGGCGATCGTCGCACTCGCACACAGCCTCGAGCTCACCGTCGTCGCCGAAGGCGTCGAGACACCCGAGCAGCTGGAACTGCTGCGCCGGCTCGGCTGTGACGCCGCGCAGGGATTCCTCTTCAGCCCGGCCGTGACGCCGGAGCGCTTCGAGTCGCTGAGCCGGGCCGGATTCGCCGGGATTCCGGCCGCGCAGTAGTGCGCGAAACGGAAGGCCCGGAGGATGCCGGGTGGGGCGGGAAGGCGGAGCGCTTCAGGCGAGCGCGCGGGTGAGGGCCTCGCAGACGCGATCGATGTGCCTTTCCGGCATGCCGGGATAGATGGGGAGCGAGAGGTTCTCTTCCGTCAGGCGCTCACAGACCGGAAGGCTGCCCGGCCGGTAGTCCAGGCGCCGGTACACCTCCTGCAAATGCAGGCCCTGCGGGTAGCAGAGCGCCGTCGGGATGCCCGCGTCGGCCAGCGCCTGGCGCGCGGCATCGCGCCCACGCGGGATGCGGACGGTGTAGAGGTTGTAGGCGTGTTCCGCGCCGGCGGCGGTTGCCGGCACGACGAGCGCCGTGCCGGCGAGGCGGCGGTCGTAGGCGCGGGCCACGCCGCGGCGACCGTCGATGTCGGCGCGGACGCGGCGCAGCTTGATCCGGAGCAACGCGGCCTGGATCTCGTCCAGGCGGCTGTTGCACCCGACCTCGACGTGAATGAACGGCTTCACCGCGCCGTGGTTGCGCAGCCGGCGGACGTGCTCGTTCACCGCGTCGCTGTTCGTCGTGATCATCCCGCCGTCCCCGTAGCAGCCGAGCACCTTCGTCGGATAGAAACTGAAGCTGCCGGCATCGCCCATCGATCCCACGACCCTGCCGCCGACCGTGGCGCCGAACGACTGCGCGCAGTCCTCGATTACCGCGAGCTTGTGCCGGCGCGCGATCTCCCCGAGCGCCGACATGTCGCACGGATGGCCGAAGATGTGCACCGGAACGATCGCCCGCGTGCGGTCCGTCACGCGCTCGGCCACGCTCTTCGGGTCGAGCGTGAAACTCGCCGGATCGATGTCGGCAAACACCGGCGTCGCGCCGACGACATCGATCGCCTCGCTGGAGGCGAAGAACGTGTAGGGCGTGGTGATGACCTCGTCGCCCGGCCCGATCCCGAGCGCGCGCAGGCTGAGGATGAGGGAGTCGGTTCCGTTGGCGACGCCGATCGCGTGCTTGACGCCGACGTACTCCGCGAACTCGCGTTCGAAGTCGGCCACGTTGGGCCCGAGGATGAAGCTGCCCTTCGCCCCGGTCTCCCGGATCGCGGCAAGCCATTCGGCCTCGAGCGCGCCGAACTGCGCGGTGAGGTCGAGGAACGGAACGGGATCGGTCACGACTGTATCTTCTCCTTGACGAGCATGGCGACGCGCAGCGCTTCCAGTCCCACCCGCCCGTCGACGAGCGGGCGGCTGCGGTGGCGCACCGCGTCCACGAAATAGGCGAGCTCGGTGTCGAGCGGCGGGCGCGGCTCTATCGCGAGCACCTCGGTCACGATCTTCGGCCACTTGCCGCCCGCCTCGTCCGGCACGGCGCGCACGACCTCGAGCTTCTGGTCGATGTAGTCCAGGCCGTAGTAGTGCTCGTTGCCGAAGATGCGGATGCGGCGCAGCTTCTTGTTCGAGACGCGGCTCGCGGTCACGTTGGCGACCGCCCCGTTCTCGAACTCGATGCGCGCGTTGGCGATGTCCACGTGCTCGGTGATGACCGGGATACCGTCCGCGGCGATCGACCGGATGTTCGACTTCACGAGCGACAGCACGATGTCGATGTCGTGGATCATGAGGTCGGTCACCACGTCGACGTCGATCGCGCGCTCGACGAAGGTGCCGAGACGGTGCACTTCGAGAAACCGCGGGTTCGTGACGCGCCGGGCCAGCTCCATGATGCCGGCGTTGAACCGCTCCAGGTGGCCGACCTGGAAGACGACGCCCTTGCTCTCCGCGAGCTCGACCAGCTCCTCGGATTCGCCGAGCGTAGGGGCGATCGGCTTCTCCATCAGCATGTGCACGCCGCGCTCGAGGAACGGCCGGGCCACGGCCGCATGGTAGACGGTCGGCACCACGATGCTCACCGCCTCGACCCGTTCGAGCAGCTCCTGGGGGTCGGTACAGGCAAGGCAGCCGTGCTGCTCGGCGACCGACCGCGCCCGCGCACCGTCCACGTCGGCGACGCCGACGAGCTCGACGTCGGGCATGGAAGCGTAGATGCGCGCGTGGAAGCGTCCGAGGTAGCCGACGCCGATGACGCCGACGCGCAGCCGACCGGCAGGGGCGGGTTGGGGATCCGTCATGTCGTGAGGGGCGTTCGATCCTTGGGCCGCGCTCGAAGGGGCGTCGCGGGCGCGGCGATTATACTATGCCCTACTCTGTATGAGCATTCGGGCCGACGCGCCCTCACATTCGCAGCGTCAAGGGGAACCGCCATGCCACGAAGCGTCCTCGTCACCGGCTGTTCGAGCGGAATCGGCAAGTCCGTCGCGTTCGGGCTCAAGGCGCGCGGCTACCGGGTCTACGCCACCGCCCGCAGGCCCGCCGACGTGGCGGCGCTGCGGGAGGCCGGCCTCGATGCCCTGTTTCTCGATCTGGATTCGTCGGAATCCATCCGGATCGCCGTCGATGAGGTGCTCTCGCGCACCGCCGGCAGGCTCCACGGGCTGGTCAACAACGCCGCGTACGGCCAGCCCGGGGCCGTCGAGGATTTGAGCCGCGAAGCGCTGCGGGCACAGTTCGAGACCAACCTCTTCGGAACGCACGAGCTCACCGCGCGCCTCCTGCCGGCATTCCGCGCCCGGAACGAGGGCCGAATCGTGCAGATCAGCTCGCTGCTCGGGCTGGTTTGCCTGGCCTATCGCGGGGCATACAACGCCTCCAAGTTCGCTCTCGAGGCGCTTACGGACACCCTTCGACTGGAGCTGCGGGGGAGCGGGATACGGATCAGCCTCGTCGAGCCCGGTCCGATCGCGACCCGGTTTCGGGACAACGCCTACGCCGCCTACAAGCGGCACATCGACCCGACGGGAAGCGTACACCGGTCGAACTACGAGCACATGGAGCGGCGCCTGGCCGGCCGCGGGGGACCGCTCCCCTTCACCCTTCCGGCGGAGGCCGTCCTGCCCAAGGTGGTGCACGCGCTCGAGGCGCGCCGGCCGCGGCCGCGGTACGCGGTTACCGTGCCCACCCGCTTCTTCGCCGTCGCGCGCCGCCTGCTCCCGACGACCGCGCTCGATCGGCTCCTGTGGCGCGTCAGTGGGGCGGGACGGCGCTGAGGGATCGCCCCCGCCCGGGGCTGTCACCCATTTGCCGGCCGCCGGCGTTGACTCTCTTGTCCGCCCATACCGGGCCCCGACGGAGGACAAGACATGAAAAAGACCCTGCTCGCCCTGGCCGGCGCACAGGTTCTGGCCCTCGGCCTCGGAAGCTCGCCGGCCTCGGCCGGCGAGGTCCGGGTGCACGTGCACCTGGGCTTCCCGCACGTGATCTACGCGCCGCCGGTCGTGGTTCACCCGCCCGTCGTGTACCACGCCCCCGTGTATTACCCGCCGCGGGTGATTTACCATCAGCCGCCACCGCGGCATCACGACCGGCATCACGGGCATGGGTACCACCATGGCAAGCATTACCACGCGGCCCCCGCGTACCGCGCCGGGCACGGGCGGAAGGGGTTCGCGGACGTTGTGCGTGGGCCGCGCCACGACGGCCGGCGGGGCTGATACCGGCGGCCGATTGGGCGTCGTGTGTACGGGACATCGGTGAGCGTGCTTCCCGCGCCCGCCGTGGAAGGCGCGTCCACGGGCCAGACGCTCGGGCAGTTCCTGGCGAGCGTCGAGCACCGTGCCTACCGCTTCGCGCTCTACGAGCTGTGGGACCGCGAGGCGGCACTCGACGCCGTCCAGGACAGCATGCTGCGTCTGACCGAACGTTACGCCGATCGGCCGAGCGCGGAGTGGCCGGCCATCTTCTTCACGATACTGCGGAACCGCGCCACCGACGCGAAGCGCTGGCGCGCGTGGCGCCGGGTGCGCGGCCTGCTGCGCGGCGATCGGTACGGCGAGGAGGACGACCCGCTCGCCTCGATCCCGAGTCCTGTCGACGGACCGGACGCCGGTGCGGAGGCGCGGCAGCAGCGGGAGCGCATCGAGGAGGCGCTCCGGGCCCTGCCCGCGCGCCAGCGGCAGGTGTTTCTCCTGCGCGAGTGGCAGGGCCTCACCGCGGTCGAGACGGCGCAGGTGCTCGGTTGTTCGGTCGGCGCCGTGAAGCAGCATCACTTCCGCGCGCTCAAGGCGCTGCGGGCAAAGTTGTCGGAGGTGTGGCATGGCGAAACCCGATGAATGCATGAGGGATGCGCATCCGGCGGACGACGAGCTGGACCGGCTGCGCGCGGGACTGATCGAGACGTCGAGCGCCGGATACGAGGGGCTGCGCGCGCACGTCCAGGCCTGCGCGCGGTGTCAGGCGCGCGGCCGCGTGTGGGCGCGCGTGGGCGAGTCGCTCGACGCAGGCGCCCACGAGGCGGGGCTGGGACTGCGGCTGCGCTCGCGCCGCGAGCGCGCGCTGCGCGGCGAAGCGAGCCGGGCGCCCGCTCGCCGCGCCGCGGTGGCGGTCTTCGCGAGCTTCGTCGTCGCCACGCTGGCCATCGGGCTCGGCATGTGGACCTATCTCGAGCCGGAGCCCGGCGATTCGCAGTTCGCTTCGGCCCCCGCGCGCGATGCCGACTCCGACCTCTACGCCGACATCGACTTCTATCTCTGGTTGCTGAAGCGGGAGGCCGCCAACGCGGCGCCGAACGGATAACGCATGCGCCGGACACGTCGACTGATCCTCGTTCTCGCCGCGCTGCTCCCGGGCCTCGCCGGCGCGGCGCCGTGGGGCGCCCTCAGTCCCGAGGAGCGCGCCGTGCTGCAGTCGCATCGCGGCGAGTGGGATCGCTATTCCCCTGAACAGCAGGAGCGCCTGCGCCAGGGCGCGCAGCGTTATCTCAATCTCTCTCCCGCCGAGCGCAGCGCCGTCGAGGAACAGCGGCGCCGCTACCAGGCGCTGCCCCCGGAGCGGCAGCGCTCGCTGCGCGACGAGTACCGCAAGGGGCGGCGCTGACGCTCGTCGCGCGCCCTCGCTCGCGGGCGCCTTCATGCCTCCGGGAATCGCCGAAATGCGATCGGAAATCGAACGCTGGAACGCGAAGTACCTCGCCGCCAACCCGAACCCGCGCTTCGAGCCGGATCCGCTGCTCGTCGACCTCGCGCCGAAGCTGCGGGGCGGAGTGGCGCTCGACGTCGCCTGCGGAGTCGCGCACAACGCGATGTTCCTCGCCGAGCACGGCTACGAAGTGCTCGCGGTCGACGGAAGCCTGGCGGCTTTGAGGTATGCACGCGATCGGCTTCGTGAACGGCCGTTGCCCGTCTGGCTCGTCGCCGTGGACCTCGATCGCTTCGCGCCGGCCGAGGCGCAGTTCGACCTCATCGTCATCGTGCGCTTCCTCGACCGAAGCCTGATTTCCCGCCTGGTACGCGGCCTCCGTCCGGGCGGGCTCTTCGTCTGCAAGACGTTCAACGTGAACTACCAGCGCGAGCGTCCCGCGTTCAATCCGGATTTTTTGCTCAAGCCGGGCGAGCTTGCGCGGCTGCTGCGCGACCTGCAACCGGTTGCGACCAACGACGCGCCGGACATCCGGGAGATCGAGACGTACTGGATCGGCAGGCGCGTCACGGCGTGACGCCGCTCGGCCACGGGCCGGAACCGGCACCTCGCGGCCCCTGGCGCGTCTCGCGGCGGCATCGCGCACTTCGTTCGATTCAGCTCGGGTCGCCGTCGTCCTCGATTCCCCACAACCGCACGCGCGCATGATCCGCGCCGGTCGGGCGTACGACACGGAACTCCTCGACGATCTCGCCGTTCTCGACGCGCCGCTCGACCGCGAGCAAGGTGTGCAGCGGATGCTCGCACAGGCTCGCCGCGAATTCGGCCTCGTCGCGTGCGGCCCGCAGCGCGGTGGTGCGGTCGGGCGCACCGTAGCGAGCCATGAAATGCGTCGCGAGCCGCTCCAGCACGGCGGCGTGCTCTTCGTCGCTGATCTCCTCGACGGCGACGAGCGTGCTCCAGCCGAAGCTCTCCGTGCCCAGGAAACCGCTGCGGAACGCCTGCCCGGGCTTGCCGTGCAGGAGGGCGGGATCCCGATCCACGAAGGCGAAAGACCCCGATACCGCCCACTCGCTCGGAAGCGAAGGCGGCTCGTAGACACGGCTGTCGGATTCGTCCAGGCGGATGACGCGGGGAAAGCGCATCGGGCTATCGTACACCCGGCGTACGGGGGCGGCGGCCGCGCCCTCGGCGCGGCTACGGATTGCCCCGCTTCCCCCCGTTTGATTCAATCGGCCGATACCGCCCGGGAGGCGCCCATGGCCGAGGACCGCGACCCCCCTCGTCGACGATTCGTCAAACTCTGTGCCTCGCTCGTCGCGCTCGCCGGGGCGAGCCCGGCGCTCCTCGCGGGGACGGAGGCCGTCGCTCGCCGTTATCACCGCGTTCGGCTCGTCGACCCGGAGGGCCGCCCGGTCGCCCCGGACCACCTCGAGGTGGGCGAAAACTACCTCTTCCACTATCCGTACGTCAGCACCCCGTGCTTTCTGCTCGATCTCGGGAGGCCGACGCGGCACAGGGCGAACCTGACCACCGAAGGCGGGGAGCGTTACGAGTGGACCGGCGGCGTCGGTCCCCAGCGTTCCATCGTCGCGTTCTCCGCCATCTGCGCGCACAAGATGTCCCATCCGGCGCGCGAGGTGAGCTTCATCAACTACCGCCACGAGCCGGTGCGCTACACCGACGGCGAACAGTCGGCGCGCCGGGCGCAGGTCATCTACTGCTGCTCGGAGAAGAGCGTCTACGATCCGCTCGACGGGGCGCGTGTGCTTTCGGGGCCGGCCAAGCAGCCGCTCGCCGCCATCCTCCTCGAGCAAGGGCGGGACGGCGGGCTCGAGGCGGTCGGCACCTACGGCGGGGAAATGTTCGACCGTTTCTTCCGCGAGTTCGGCTTCCGCCTGGCGCTCGAGCTCCAGACCAGCGACATCCGCGCGGAGGTGCGCGAGACCGCGACGGTCCTGCCGCTCGCGGATTACTGCCGCACCCAGGTGCTGTGCTGAGAAGGCGATGTCGAATGCTGAATGCCGAATGCTCGATTGATGAGCGCGCGAAGCGCGCCACTTCCATTCGATATTATTAAGAATTCAACATTCTTCTCTCCCTTTACACTCCAGCAGCTCGGCGAGCGCCCCGTGTCCCGCCTCCGCCGCGGCCATCGCGGGCGTCCGGCCGGCACGGTCGCGCGCGCCCCGGTCTGCGCCGCGCTCCAGCAGCAGTCGAGCGCTTTCGAGCGAACCGACGACGGCGGCATGGTGCAGCGCCGTGGCGTCCGCCTCGTCGCGCGCCTCGAGCGTCGGGCGCGCCCGCTTCACGAGCAGCCGCACGACCTCGGTTCGGCCTTCGTGAATGGCGCGCATGAGGGGCGTCCATCCGTAGATGTCGGCCGCGTCGACGTTCGCGCCGGCATCGACCAGAACGGCGGCGAGGTCCGCGTAGCCGCTGGCGCTGGCGATCATGAGGGCGGTCCACCCGTTGGACGCGCGCGCGTCGACTTCCGCCCCTTTTTCCAGCAGGGCCGTCACCGTGTCCAGGTCGCCCCGGACCGAGGCGTACATCAGCGCCGTTCCGCCCCGGCCGTTCGTGGTATTGACGGCGGCGCCCGCCTCCAGCAACCCGCGGACGAGCGCGGCGTCGCCCGCGCCGGCCGCCACCATGAGCGCCGTGCGGCCGTCCGGCGTCTTCCCGTTCACGTCCGCGCCGCGCTCGATCGCCCGCGCGACGGCCGCGACGTCCCGCCTGGCAAGTGCCGCGGCGAGGTCGGCATCGGGGTCGGCGGCATGGAGCGGAGCTGCCGTTGCGAGGGCGAGGAGAGCCAACAGCCGGGCTTTCATGGGAAAGGAAACGATGTATGTTGAACGCTCAATGTCGAATTGACGACGCGCACAACGCGCGCACTTCAATTCAACATTCAAGACTCGGCACTAAGCATTCACGTGTTGTGCTCCACCCAGCGGGCGCGGTCGGCGAGCTGTTCCTTCTTCCAGAACGGCGCGCGCGTCTTGAGCTCTTCGATCAGGTGACGGCAGGCGGCGAACGCGGCGGCGCGATGCGCCGACCACGCGGCGACGAGGACGATGGGTTCGCCGGGGCGGATCGCGCCGACGCGGTGAACGATGAGCGCATCGAGGAGGGGCCAGCTCGCCGTCGCCTCGGCCACGATGGTCTCGAGGTGTTTCTCGGTCATGCCCGGGTAGTGCTCGAGGGTCATGGCCGTCACTCCGGCATCCTCGTTGAAGTCACGCATCGTGCCGACGAAGCAGGCCGTCGCGCCGTAGGCGCCCTCGGGGGCGAGCGTACGTTCGTGGCGCGCAAGCTCCGACCAGGGATCGAACGCGGCCTCGCGGATCTCGACCGGCATGGCTAGCCCCCCGTCACCGGGGGGAAGAATGCCACCTCGTCGCCCTCGTGGACCTCGCGGTCGAGGCTCGCGTACTCCATGTTGATCGCGACGAGCGTGTTGTCGGGTAGCGGCTGGCCGCCGGCCGCGCGCGCCCAGACGTCGGCGGCCGTGCGGACTCCGGAATCGCGGGCGATCTCGTCGCCGGCGCGGCCAAGGCGTTCACGCAGGGAGGCGAAGTAACGTACCCGGATGGACATGCACTCTATGATATGCCGTCCCGCCGGGCGGCGCAGCCGCTCAGCCGGCGACGCCGCACGCAATCCGGCCCCCGCCGCCGCCGAGCGGCTTCGGCTGGTCGGAATAGTTGTCGCCGCCTTCGTGGATCATGAGCGAACGGCCGCGCAGGTCCGCGACCTTGAGACGCGGCGCCGTCAGCTGGCCTTTGGCCTCGCCCTTGTCGCCGACCCTGAGCGC
Organism: Sulfurifustis variabilis; assembly: GCF_002355415.1. Lineage (GTDB taxonomy): Bacteria > Pseudomonadota > Gammaproteobacteria > Acidiferrobacterales > Sulfurifustaceae > Sulfurifustis > Sulfurifustis variabilis. Next base: position 2,394,305 of record NZ_AP014936.1, read on the forward strand.
CGGCAGATCGCCGGCGTGCCCCTGACCCTTCGGCCCTTCGTGCTTGCCGGTCTTCTTCGGATCGTAGTGCCCGCCGGCCGCGAGGCCCGCCTGGCGCTTGCCGTCCTTTTCGCCCGGACCGCAGTCGGGTTTCTCGTGCACGTGGAACCCGTGCTCGCCGGGGGGCAGGCCGGTGAGGTTCGGACGAATCACCAGACCGTCCTTTCCGTCCTCGAGCTGGACGCTTCCGATGGACTTGCCCTGACCCTTCTCGTCGATGAGGGTCATCTTCACGGTTATCTGATCGGCGAACGCGCTCGAGGCGAGCAACGAGAGCGCGATGATCGCGCCGTTCCTGGCGACACCCATGGCAACCTCCTTGTTCTTGCTTGACCGGAGTCAGGTACCCGGCACCCGTGGCCGCGTCGGGCCCCGCCCGGGCTCGCCGGCCGGCATGTCCTCCTCCGCGATGCCCCGCCGCCGGAGCTCCTCGTACCACAGATCGTGGTGCTCCTGCGCCCACTCCGCGGTGACGTTGCCCTGCGTCATGGCCTGGAGCGTGCCCGGAACGCCGACGGTGCCGAGGTAGATGTGACCGAGGATCAGCGCGATCCAGATGATGGCGGCGACGCCGTGGATCACGTTCGATATCTGCATCGTCTGCCGGCTCCAGCCGACGTTCGGGAAGTCCATGATGAGCCCGGTGATCGCCACCAGCGTCCCGAGCACGACCAACCCCATCCAGAAGGTCAGTATCTTCTCGCCGGCGTTGATGCGGTGCGCGGGCGGATGATGCGCCGTGCGCCAGAGGTAACCGCCGCCGTTCTTGAGCCACGTCCAGTCGTAGTCGTGCAGGATGTTGTACTTCAGCCAGACGACGATCTCGAGGAGCATGCCGACGAGGAAGAACGGCCCGAGATAGTTGTGCAGCCCGATCGACAGCGAGGCCCAGGCCGAGAAGCCGTTGAGCCCGATGACCGGGATGAGCACGGCCCGGCCGAAGAGCAGACTCAGGCCCGTGATCGCGAGGACGATGAAGAGGACGGCGGTGTACCAGTGCAGTACCCGTTCGGCCAGGGTCCAGCGCGGCACCACGCGTCCGGTCGGCCGGCGCGTGAGCTCGTTCGGGCCGTGCAGGATGTGGTACGCGCCGATCGCGAGGATCACGAGGGCGAGCACCCAGGGCAGGACGCTCGCCACCGGCCCGTTGCGGATCTGGCGCCAGTTCTGTCCGCCGTTCTGGATCAGCGTGTTGGTCGTGTAAGGCCCGGAGGCCGCAGTGTAGCCTTCGCCGCCGCCGCGCACCGCGCGCCAGTAGTTCGCACGCGGGTTCGTCTGCTCCTCGGTCGCCGACGACGCCGCGACGACAGTCGCATCGCCCACGTACGCGATGAAGGGAAGGCTCAGGGCGGCGACGAGTACGGTCGCGAGTCCCCATCCCAGGCACCGGCGCCGGATGGACCGCGCCCGCACACGATCGTTCTGCTTAGCCATGCCGCTGTCTCCGTGCTAATGATCCGACTGCGTGACCTGCAACCGGTCGCGCAGATCGTCTCCGCGATCGGCGGCGGTCGGTGAATGCCACTCCTGCTTCGCCTGCGTGTGCCCGACGGGTTGACCTTCCTCCCAACCGCATCCGGCCACGCCGAGCGCGAAGGCCACCACGAACGCCGCCCCAGCCGACCATACGCCTCGCCGCATCTCCTCCTCCTGGCCGAACGCTAGCGGTCCGTCTGCACCTGGTTGAACCGCGATATCAGCGCCTCCTGGTGTTTGGGGTCGCTCTGCTTCTGCACGAGCGGGTCCTTCGGGCCCTTGTAGACTCCCGGCTTGTGCACGGTAACGTCCGGGGACTCGTAGCACCCGGCGGCCACGGCCGCGGCGAGCGCGGCGAATCCCCAGGCAATCATGCGCATGATGCTTCTCCTTTCGGCTTCAGCCCTTGTAGGCCGTCTCCCAGCCCCATGTCTGCGGGCGGCCGCCGCGCTTGAGCACGCGCTTGCGGTAGATGTCGGCCACCACGTCGCCGTCGCCGGCGATGAGCGCCTTCGTGGCGCACATCTCGGCGCACAGCGGCAGCTTGCCTTCGGCCACGCGGTTGCGCCCGTACTTCTTGAACTCCTCGGCCGTGCCGTCCGCCTCGGGGCCGCCCGCGCAGAAGGTGCACTTGTCCATCTTGCCGCGCACGCCGAAGGCCGAGGCCTGCGGGTACTGCGGCGCGCCGAACGGGCAGGCATAGAAGCAGTAGCCGCAGCCGATGCAGAGGTCCTTGTTGTGCAGCACGATGCCGTCGGACGTCGTGTAGAAGCAGTCGACGGGGCAGACGGCCGCGCACGGCGCGTCCGTGCAGTGCATGCAGGCGACCGAGATCGACTTTTCGCCCGGCACGCCGTCGTCGAGCGTCACCACCCGGCGGCGGTTCACGCCCCAGGGCACCTCGTGCTCGTTCTTGCAGGCCGTGACGCAACCGTTGCACTCGATGCAGCGCTCGGCGTCGCAAAGGAATTTCATTCTCGCCATGGCTTCTCTCCTCTTACGCCGGCCGCACGCGGCACAGGGTGGTCTTGGTTTCCTGCATCGCCGTCACCGCGTCGTACCCGTAGGTCGTCACCGTGTTCACGGCCTCGCCGAGCACGTACGGATCGGCTCCGGGCGGATACTTGGCGCGCAGGTCCTGCCCCTGGAAGTGACCGCCGAAGTGGAACGGGCACCAGACGGTGCCGGCTCCGACACGGCGCGTGACGAGTGCCTTGACCCGGATCTTCGCCCCCTCCGGGCTTTCGACCCAGACCATCTGGCCGTGGCGGATCCCCGCGTTGTTCGCGTCGGTCGGGTTGATCTCGGCGAACATGTCCTGCTGGAGCTCCGCGAGCCACGGGTTCGACCGGGTCTCGTCGCCGCCGCCCTCGTACTCGGTGAGCCGCCCGCTGGTGAGCACCAGCGGGAACTCCTTCGAATAGTCCTTCGCCTGGATCGAGGCGTAGCGCGTGGGCAGGCGGTAGAGGACCTTCTTGTCGGGATAGGTCGGGAACTTCTGCACCAGGTCGTGGCGCGGCGTGTAGAGCGGCTCGCGGTGCACCGGCACCGGGTCGGGCATCTCCCACACCTTGGCGCGCGCCCGGCCGTTGCCGAACGGCGCGCAGCCGTGGCTAATCGCGACGCGGATGATTCCCCCGGACAGGTCGGTCTTCCAGTTCACGCCGTTGAGCTTCTCCTCCATGTCCTTGCCGAGGTCGAGCTTCTTGCGGCTGTGCGACTGCGGGCTCTGCACGGCCTTGTCGGGTTCGTCGCCCTTGGCGAGGTTGATGCCGGCGACGCGATAGATGACGTCGAGCTCCTTGTCCGTGAGGTCCTTGTCCCAACCGAGCTTGCGCAAGAGGCCGAACGTGAACTCCGGGTGGCCCTCCTTGATCTCGGCGCCCACCGGATGGCTGCCCTCGCCCGCGAGCATGCTGACCCCGTCCTTCTCGACACCCCAGTTCGCCCGGAAGTTGAGACCGCCCTCCTTCACCGGCTTGCTGGTGTCGTAGAGCAGCGGCGTGCCCGGGTGCTTGAGATCGGCCGTGCCCCAGCACGGCCACGGCAGCCCGTAGTACTCGCCGTTGCACGGTCCGCCCTCGGCGCGCGTCGTCGTGGTGTTGAAGGTGCCCCAGTTCTGCTGGTGCAGCTTCAAACGCTCGGGGCTCTGGCCGGTGTAGCCGATGGTCCACGCGCCGCGGTTGATCTCGCGCAGCGTGTCCTCCAGGTTCGGCTGGTTGTTCTCGACCCGGATGTGCTTGAACATCTCCTTCTCGAAGCCGAGCTTCTTCGCCAGCAGGTACATGATCTCTTCGTCGGTCTTCGACTCGAAGAGCGGGTCGATCACCTTGTCGCGCCACTGGAGCGCGCGGTTCGACGCGGTCACCGAGCCGTAGGTCTCGAAGCAGGTCGTCGCCGGCAGCAGCCACACGTTGTCCGTGCGGTCGTGCATGACGGCGGACACCGTCGGATACGGATCGACGATGACGAGCGCGTCGAGCTTTTCGAACGCCTTCTTCAGGTTCGGTCCGCGGCTCTGGCTGTTCGGCGCATGGCCCCAGAAGAGCACCATCTTGATCGGGGACCGCTGGGTGATGTTCTTCGGGTCCTCGAGCACCGCGTCGTGCCAGCGCGATACCGTGACCCCGACCATGTTCATCGGCTTCACCTTGCCGCCCTTGCCGTCGTCGTACTCGGTCTGGTCGAAACGGTTCTTGAGCCAGTCGAAGTCCACGTCCCAGACGCGCGCCCAGTGCTTCCACGCGCCCTCGGCCAGGCCGTAATAGCCCGGCAGTGTGTGGCTGTTCGGACCGACGTCGGTCGCGCCCTGCACGTTGTCGTGGCCGCGGTAGATGTTGGAGCCGCCGCCCGAGCGCCCGGTGTTGCCGAGCGCGAGCTGCAGGGTGTTGTAGGAGCGCACGTTCGCGGTCCCGTGGTGATGCTGCGTCCCGCCCATGCACCACACGAGCGTGCCCGGACGGTTCTTGGCCATCATCTCGGCGACCTTGTAGATGAGCTCCTTGGGCGTGCCGGTCACGTCGCTCACCACGTCCGGCGTGTAGTTCTTCACGATCGAGCGGACTTCGTCGAAGCCGTACACGCGACTCCGAATGAACTCCTTGTCCTCCCAGCCGTTTTCCAGGATGTGCCACAGCACTCCCCAGATGAAGGCGGTGTCCGTGCCCGAGCGGATGCGCACGTACAGGTCGGCGTGTGCCGCCGTGCGGGTGAAGCGCGGCTCGGCGACGATGATCTTCGCCCCGTTCTCCTTGCCGCGCAGGATATGCTGCATGGCGACCGGGTGCGCCTCGGCCGCGTTGCTGCCGATGAACAGCATCAGCTTGCAGTTGTGCTGGTCGTTATAGGAGTTGGTCATCGCGCCGTACCCGTACTGAGCCGCCGTGCCGGCGACCGTCGTCGAGTGGCAGATGCGCGCCTGGTGGTCCTGGTTGTTCGATCCCCAGAACCGGAAGAATTTGGTCTGCAGGTACGACTGCTCGTTGTTGTGCTTGGAGCCGCCGGTCATGAAGATCGAGTCCGGCCCGAACTCCTTGCGCAGCGCGAGCATCTTGTCGCCCACCTCGTTGATCGCCTGGTCCCAGGAGATCCGCTGCCACTTGCCGCCGACGAGTTTCATCGGGTACTTCAGCCGCCGCTCGCCGTGGCCGTGCTCGCGCACCGACGCGCCCTTCGCGCAGTGCGCGCCCAGGTTGAACGGGTGGTCGAAGGCCGGCTCCTGGCCGGTCCACACGCCGTTCTGCACCTCGGCGATGATCCCGCAGCCGACCGAGCAGTGGCCGCAGATCGTGCGCACGGTCTTCACCGGCGCCTTGGGATCGATCTCGGCCGCCGGCTTCGCGCTGGCCTTCTTCATGAAGGACATCGGCAGCGACGCGGCAAGCGCGGTGCCCCCGAGCACGAGGCCCGAGCGGCGCAGGAAGGTGCGCCGGTCCATCGTGGACGCGGCGAGCGCGAGACCCGCGATCGACGGGGCCTGGGGCTGCTTCTTGATGAGCTTCATCGTTCGTCTCCTCTATCCGATACCAGCGGCGTCCGCACGCTACAGGGCCGCGGTCCGGTAGTACTCGCGGATGTGGTCCGTCTCGTGGTAGCCCTTCGGCCGCGCCGGCTCCGCCGCCGCCTTCGGCGGCTCGGTGTCCGTCGCGGCGAGCGCACCGCCCGATACGGCGGCGACGGCC